>NZ_CP147647.1:0-3016664 GCF_037290055.1 Lactiplantibacillus argentoratensis | reverse complement strand
AAAGAAGCGGTTCAAGCCGGCGTCGATACTGTCGAACACGCCTTTGATATTGATGATGAGACAATTGAGATGATGCGGCAACACGGCACCGTGATCGTACCGACAATGAATGCGATGTATGCTATTTATAAATATGGCGAGAAGACCGTGCCGGCATGGGCGCGTGAAAAGGTGATCGTCAACATCAAGAAGCACTTTGCAAGTATCACTAAAGCCGCGGCGGCTGGTATTCCCATCGCGATGGGGACGGATGCTGGAACGCCTTATAATGGCTTTGAAGATGAATCAGCATACGAAATGCAGCTCTATGTCGATAAGGCGGGTATGACGCCTGCACAAGCTATCGATACGGCTACGATCAACTGCGCCCGTGCGATGCATGTTGCGGATGAATACGGGACGATTTCCGCTGGCAAATTTGCAGACTTTATTGCAATGACCGCCAACCCAATCGAAGATATTCGAGTCATTCAGCACGATAAGGATGTCTTCCAACATGGTGTTCAAGTTCATCAAGCAGCCAAGACGACCAGCATTGACGAGCAAGTTCCCGTGCGGCAGGTCGGGTAGTCCGGCTTATTGAGAATCAGGGCTAAGTGTGGGTAGCCTTGATTTGTCATATGATCAGTCACGTACTGAAAGGCGGACTGTTCCTGGCTTGAATTTGATAGTGGTCTGGTCTAGTAACAAACCAGTAGGTCAGAATTAGTCAGCTAAAAATACTTAGATTATTAGCATAATAAAACCGATTTTTTAGCCATTACGGACTGGAAAATCGGTTTTATTGAGTTTAAAAGCAACTTTGATACGGTCGCGAGTGGCAATTAGTAAATACACACCTCAGCATAGGCAGCATGTGGGTCACGTCTCTAAACGGGCCATGATCAGGTTGGTTATTGACATAATAAGCACTAGGTTTGGCTAGTCTGAGTTTGCCGGGGCGGTAGAACGGTCGAAGTCCTAATCGTTGTAAGGGTTCATTAAGTGTTCATACTCAGATGTTCGCATGGCGAATGGTAATGCTATAATGAAAGCAGGATTTTTAACGAGGAGGATTCAAGCATGACAGTATTTGAAGGTAATACCGTCGCGGCCGCAATTGCGGCTGGTCTAAAACAACTGCACCGAACACGCGATCAAGTTGAAGTTGAAGTTATCGCTGAAGCAAAAAAAGGATTTCTAGGACTAGGTAAGCAACCCGCCCAAGTACGGCTAACGGTGGTGCCAGCCTCCGCAGCACCTGCAACGACGCCGACTTCTGCTACGGCGACAGCGCAACAGTCAGCGGCTGCTGAATCAACGACAGCACCGACTATGCCGCAGCCAACCATGCGTGCACCAAAGCCCGCACCAACCAGTCAGGCTACGACTAGTGCCGCAAAAGCAGCGACTAGCAAGGCGAAAAACGTGGCTAAACCCGCATCGGTTGCGGTTACTACCGGCCCGGTTATCGATGATACTGACCGAGCTAAACCGGTGACCACTAGTAAAACTAAAACAGTGACTACTGATCAGAGCCAGACGCCGCGGACACCCGCTGAAATTGCGGCGCGCCAAGCAGCTAACGAGACCGCAGTGCGGGCGCTGTGTGATTACTTGCTTGCGGTGGTCAAAGAGTTAGGTGTCACGGCGGATCTTGACGTCGACTTCGGCAACCGCTATGCGACATTGAACTTCGATACGGCTAAGCAGGGTTTGCTGATTGGCAAGCACGGCCGAACGATCAATGCACTGCAGGATTTGGCGCAAGTTTATATGAATCATCACGGTGCGTCACACGTGAACGTGGTGCTGGATGTGGATGATTACCGGGAACGCCGGACCGCGACACTTAAGCGGTTAGCCGAAAGTACGGCTCGAGAAGTGATTGCGACGGGCAAACAAGTTTTCTTGGACCCGATGCCGTCGTTTGAACGGAAATTAATTCACGCTGAGTTAGCGAATAATCACCATGTGACGACATTTTCAGAAGGCCGCGATCCGCACCGGGCCGTGGTTGTCGCGATTCGTAAATAGTTTATTCAAAGTAACGCAAACAGGCGTTTGACAAACTCCGGGTGAGCTATTATAGTAGGTGTTAATCATTCTTATCTTTTAGATAAAGTAGTCAAAGTGCTTTATCCACGCTTTAAGGTGGCGTGGACTAGGCGCTTTTTTTCTGCATTTTAGGACATATTATTAACTAATTGTAAGTAAATTTGGTATGGTATTAGGCGATGAAACGCTGACAAGAAAGGACATGATGGTATGCCAACGACCACAGAATTTGACACGATCGCGGCAATTTCAACGCCGCCTGGTGAGGGTGGTATTTCAATTATTCGGATTAGTGGGGACCAAACGTTTAACGTAGTGACCCAGATTTTTAAAGGTAAGGATCTCAGTCGGGTGCAATCCCACACGATCAACTATGGCCATATTGTTGATCCTGATACCCATCAGGAAGTCGATGAAGTCATGGCGACCGTGATGCGCGCCCCTAAAACCTATACGCGCGAAGACGTGGTTGAAATCAACTGTCACGGGGGACTCGTGGCGACGAATGAAATTCTACAATTGATCTTGAGCCACGGTGCGCGAATGGCGGAACCTGGTGAGTTCACTAAACGGGCATTCTTGAACGGTCGGCTGGACTTGTCACAGGCGGAAGCAGTCATGGATCTGATTCGTGCTAAGACGGATAAGTCTATGAAAGTCGCTCTAAACCAATTAGATGGTGATTTATCTAAGTTGATCCGACATTTACGGCAAGATATTTTGGACGTGTTAGCCCAAGTGGAGGTCAATATTGATTATCCAGAGTATGACGCGGTTGAAACAATGACCACCAAGATGCTGAAGGAGAAGGCTACCGAGGTCGCCCAAAGCATTAATCAACTGTTAGCGACGGCTAAGCAAGGTAAGGTCTTACGCGAAGGTTTGGCAACGGCGATCATTGGGCGTCCCAATGTCGGTAAATCCAGTCTGCTGAACCACCTGTTGCATGAAGACAAAGCTATTGTGACGGATGTTGCCGGGACGACCCGCGATGTGATTGAAGAATACGTCAATGTTCGTGGAGTGCCATTGAAACTCGTCGATACGGCAGGAATTCGGGACACTGAAGATAAGGTTGAAAAGATTGGGGTTGAGCGGAGCCGCAAAGCCATCGGAGCCGCGGACTTAGTCTTACTAGTACTGGATAATAGCCAGCCATTGACGGCCGAAGATCGGGAGTTGTTGCAAGAAACGGACCAGTCAAAACGAATCGTTATCTTGAACAAGACTGATTTACCTGCCCAGCTTGATCAAGCTGAATTAGCGCAACTAGTCGACTTGAGCGACGTTTTAAGTATGTCGGTCTTACAACAAAGTGGTGTCACGCAACTTGAACAACGGATTGCTAAGATGTTCTTCAACGAGGGGATCGAAAGTAGCCAGAATAACGTGATGGTGACCAACGCGCGCCACATCGGTTTGTTAAATCAAGCTAAGCAAGCGCTACAAGATGTTCAAACGGGGCTTGCGGCAGGTATGCCAGTTGATTTGGTTCAAATCGATATGACCCGTTGCTGGGAATTCCTTGGTCAAATTACCGGGGATAGCTATGAAGATGAATTATTAGACCAGCTATTTAGTCAGTTCTGTCTGGGTAAGTAGTGGT
This sequence comes from Lactiplantibacillus argentoratensis, assembly GCF_037290055.1. NCBI lineage: Bacteria > Bacillati > Bacillota > Bacilli > Lactobacillales > Lactobacillaceae > Lactiplantibacillus > Lactiplantibacillus argentoratensis. The sequence continues at coordinate 3,013,021 of NZ_CP147647.1, read as the reverse complement.
AGGAGGAAATTGTAATGACAGAAGTAAAGCAGTACCCAGGCCGCGACTATGATGTCATCGTCGTTGGTGCTGGCCATGCCGGTTCTGAAGCGGCATTAGCCGCTGCCCGGATGGGTAACCGGACGCTCTTAATGACGATCAACCTAGACATGGTGGCCTTTATGCCATGTAATCCATCGGTGGGCGGTCCAGCTAAGGGGATCGTTGTTCGTGAGATTGACGCTTTGGGCGGTGAAATGGGTCGTAATATTGATAAGACGTACGTTCAGATGCGGATGCTCAATACGGGTAAAGGCCCAGCTGTTCGGGCGTTGCGGGCCCAAGCTGATAAGCATGCTTACCATGCTGAGATGAAGCACACCATCGAACGGGAACCCAACTTAACTTTACGGCAAGGAATCGTCGACGGTTTGATCGTTGAAGATGGCGTCTGCAAGGGTGTCATCACGAATACGGGCGCGCGCTATAGTGCCAAGAGCGTTGTTTTGACAACTGGGACTGCGGCTCGCGGTAAGATCATCATTGGTGAGCTCATGTATTCTTCGGGTCCCAATAACTCGCAACCAGCGATGAAGTTATCTGGCGATCTGGAACGACTTGGATTTAACTTGGAACGGTTTAAGACCGGGACACCACCACGAGTCGATGGTAATACGATCGATTACAGTGTGACGGAAGAACAACCTGGCGATCCTGAACCACATCATTTTAGTTTTGAAACGAAAGATGCTGACTACATTGATCTAAAGCATCAATTATCTTGCTGGTTAACTTATACGAATGAGACGACTCATAAGATCATTCGTGAGAACCTTGATCGAGCACCAATGTTTACGGGTGTGATTGAAGGGGTCGGGCCACGGTACTGCCCATCGATCGAAGATAAGATCGTGCGATTCGCAGATAAGAAACGACACCAACTGTTCTTGGAACCAGAAGGTCGGAATACGGATGAATGGTACGTACAGGGCCTTTCAACGTCGATGCCGGAAGAAGTGCAACAGCGGATTCTACATTCCATTAAGGGTCTCGAAGACGCTGAAATGATGCGGCCAGGTTATGCCATTGAATATGACGTGGTGGCCCCTTACCAATTAAAGGCAACGTTGGAAACCAAACTGGTCAAGAACCTTTATACGGCTGGTCAAACGAACGGGACTTCGGGTTATGAAGAAGCCGCTGGGCAAGGACTAATTGCCGGTATCAACGCTGGTTTACGGGCTCTTGATCGCGGTCAGTTCACCTTGAAGCGTAGCGACGCTTATATTGGGGTCATGATTGATGACTTAGTTACCAAGGGCACCAATGAACCTTATCGTTTACTAACGAGTCGTGCCGAATATCGGTTGATCTTACGGCACGATAATGCTGACTTACGATTGACAGATAAGGGCCGTGAGTTGGGCTTGATCGATGATGAACGGTATGCGGCATTTGAGGCTAAGCGCCAAGCAATCAAGGATGAACTTGACCGATTAGGCAAAATCAGAATCAAACCTAATGATGAGGTCAACGCGTTCTTACGTGCGCATAACTCTGGTGAATTGAAGGACGGTGTGTTGGCAGCAGATTTCTTAAAGCGGCCAGAAGTACAATACGCTGACTTAATGAAATTTATCCCAGCAGCCCCCGAACCACTAGAACGGCATATTATTGAACAAGTTGAAATTCAGATCAAGTATGCCGGTTATATCCAAAAAGCGGAGGAACGTGTCGACCGGTTGAAGAAGATGGAAGCCAAAAAGATTCCAGACCGGATCGATTACGATGCAATCGACGGGTTGGCAACTGAGGCACATCAGAAGCTGAAGAAGATTCAACCGACAACCATCGCGCAAGCTTCACGGATCAGTGGTGTTAATCCCGCTGATATTGCGATTCTGAGTGTTTATATTCAGCAGGGGCGAATTGCCAAAGTTAAAGACTAATTGGCAGTCACGTCGGCTAGCATACTGAGAAGCGGTTAGCCAAGCAAGCGTGGGTTAAATCGTGAATACGGCAACTTCATAAGCCGACCTTTTAGCAATCGCTAAGGGGCCGGCTTATTTTGGTTGATCGATACTAACCGGTCCCTGGTCGTTCTGAGATAAATGGATATTAACGATCAGCTCAGTTGGGCTGGATGTATTCGATTATAATTTTGTAAATACAGGTCACCAATACCAGACAAGCCGGGCTGATTGGACTATAATGATTGGAAGTTAGAGCGGGGTAAGGGAGAACGTTTGATGAAAACTTTTAAGAGTATTATGAGCTGGGTACTACCAATCGTGGTGGGGTTACTCGTTGCCATGGTAATCCGGCACTTTATTTTTACGATGGTGCGGGTGGACGGACCGTCAATGGAACCTAACTTAGATGACAATGAGCGCGTCGCCGTGGTTAAGACGGCTAAGATTCGGCACCTCAGTGTTATTGTTTTCAACGCCTATCAGGTTGACCCAGACGCACGCTCCAAGACAGTCAAATATGTCAAACGCGTTATCGGAATGCCTGGCGATACAGTTAAATCTGAAGATGGTCGACTCTATGTCAATGGGAAACTTGTCCCGCAGAAATTCATCAGTCAATATGAGCGGACGCAAGGAACGACAAATTGGGATCTAAGTACGCTAGAGAATCGGTATAGTTGGAATCTGAAAACGACTAAGGTCCCTAAGAATTCATACTTTGTGTTGGGTGATCATCGGTCGGTGTCAAATGATAGTCGTTACTGGGGATTTGTCCCGGCCAACAAAGTGTTAGGCGTGGTCAAAGTGCCGTTTTGGGACTCGAGTAAAACCAAGCGCCACAATATTAATTCGATTAGTTACTGAATAGAAGCAAGCGCGACTCGTTTTAGTGAGCGCGCTTTTTTTTGCATTCACGTGCTGAAAGGTGGGCGAACTAGCTCGATTAGTCATTCTTCACAGGACGAACAACATCGGGTAGTTAAAGTGACTAATTTTGTTCAGAAAAGCAAACAAAATGTAGCATCTAAATTGAATTTAATGGTCAATAAGCCTAAAATAATGACAAGTATCACGATGGAGGCTGGTAAATATGGCAACTGAACTAACACAGGATGCACTTGCCGCTTTACGGACAACGCATGCACAGGATCGAATGGCACCAGTATTGACACGAGCGATTACGAGGAATGGGATTGAGGCTGCAAGCTTTGATAATCAAGCTGCGAGTCGCTTAGCACGGACTTTTTCTGTCGAAGTTCCAACGGGTAAGGTCAGTAATCAGAAGCACAGCGGTCGTTGCTGGGAGTTTTCATTATTAAACACGCTCCGGCATAAGTTTGCGACCCGCTATCACGTCAAGGATTTTGAGTTGTCACAAAACTATTTATTTTTCTGGGATAAGATTGAACGGGCTAATATCTTTTATCGGAATGTTGAGCAAACGGCGCGTCAGCCAATCGATGACCGGCTCGTTCAGTTCTTATTTGCTAATCCGGGTGAAGATGGTGGTCAGTGGGCGATGGCGGCCAGCTTAGTTCAAAAGTATGGCGTCGTTCCGGCTAGTGTGATGCCAGAGTCATTCAACACTGATAATACGACGGCGTTTCAAGCCAGTTTATCACGGCAACTTCGTAAAGATGGCTTAAAACTCCGGCAATTCGTGATGGATGGTGCAAGTGAGGCTGAGCTACAATCACTCGAGAAATCAATGTTGCAAGCGGTCTATCGGATGACAGCGTACTCATTTGGTGAACCACCGATGAGCTTTGATTTGGAATATCGTGATGATGAGCAACAGTATCATCGCACGGCTAATTTGACGCCCCAGCAATTCTATCGCGACTACTTTGAAACTGATCTGGATGATTACGTGGTCGTTACTAATTCACCGGATAAGCCGTTTAATCGACTTTATAGTCTGCCCGACGAGGATAACGTGATTGGTGGCAAGCCCATCGAATTTTTGAACCTTGATATGGGTGTGCTGACGGACGTTGCTGTGCAACAGTTACAGGCTGGTGAAACGGTTTGGTTTGGTAACGACGTATTGCGACAGATGGATCGGAAGACGGGGTACTTGGATGCCCATTTATTTGAAACTGGCAAGTTATTCGGAACCAATGATCATCTGACTAAGGCACAACGGCTATTAACGGGTGAAGGTGAGGTTAGCCACGCCATGACGTTAACCGGCGTTGACTTAGTGGCCGATACGCCAACTAAGTGGAAGGTCGAAAATAGTTGGGGTGGGCAAGTAGGGGATCAGGGGTACTTCGTGATGAGCCAGGATTGGTTCGATGAGTACGTCTATGAAGTAGTTGTTCACAAGCGTTTCTTGGCACCAGAATTTCAGGCACTGCTTAATGAACGTGCACAGCGGTTACCCGCATGGGATCCGCTGCACTAGGAGGGTAATGTGATGGGAATATTTGCAGAACGATTAAAAGAAGCGATGCAACAAGCGAACATAACATCTGCTCAGTTAGCTAAACAAACGGGAATTGGCCGTTCATCAATCAGTCAATGGTTAAGCAGTAAGTACGTGGCAAAACATGATAAGGTCACGGCGTTAGCAACGGTACTGAACGTGTCGCCAGATTGGTTGTTAGGCACGACTGACATTGCAACGGCGGCAACCCCCGAAGCGGTACCGATTCCAGTGGCGGTTACGCCAACCCCCGCCGTTGACTCTGAACTAATGACCTTGTGGGAACAATTGGATACTAAGCAACGGGCTAAGTTGATCAAGAAGGCACGAAAGTTGATCGCTAAATCGACCGAACAGCCTAATGCAAAGCAGAAAAAGGGTAAGAAAAAGAAAAAAGGTAAAAAACGAAAATAAGACACTGAAAAAAACAACTTTTGGCCTCAGCTTGATGCGAGGGACAAAAGTTGTTTTTGATTGTCATTATAAGTTATCGAGGTTAGTGGTCGTTAACTTAAACGGACCACTTTTCCCAGTCACGGGCCCAAATCAGTCCCATGACGCCTTCTCCAACGTGAACCCCAACGACGGGACCAATCTCGCCTTCATCGATGGTGAGATCAGGAAAGCTAGCCTTCAAGTCAGCTGTCCATTCGGCTTGGAGTTTCGGATTGTTGCCATTTTCGATTGTGACGCGAAGTGGATAGTCAACGGCAGCAATCTCAGCAGCCAGCTTGGCTTTGATGGCTGCGTATGCCCGCCGCATCGTTCGTTCTTTTTGAATAGCGACGATCTTGCCATCTTGAAAGGTCAGAACGGGTTTAATGCGTAAGAGGTTGCCAACGAGTCCAGAAGCGTTTGAGAGCCGACCAGTCCGAACCAAGTGACTGAGATTATCGACAACAAAATATACGCCGGTGGTCTCGCGAATCTTTTCGAGCTGGGCAATGACTTGTTCGGGTGAGTATCCTTCAGCGACCAGCTTAGCAGCTAACAAGACCATGTAAGCTTCGCCGCCAGCCGTAATTAGTGAATCGAACGGATAGACCTTGATGTTGGTCACGTTCGGCAGGTAACTTTCGAGATTAGTAATAAAGCTGGTAATGCCAGAAGAAAGATGGATACTGATCACAGCATCGTAACCCGCTTCTGCCAGCTGATCGTAAGTCGTTTGCATCTGACCAAGGGTAATCTGAGTGGTCGTTGGTAACTCAGGCGCGGTACGCATTCGTTCATAAAATTCTTTGGACGTTATTTCGACGTTTTCTAAGTAGGTTTGGTGACCAAAAATAACAGTAATTGGGACGACGTGAATATGATACTTTTTAACATCGGCCGCTGAGAGGTAGCTTGCGCTATCCGTTACAATTGCGGTTTTCATTTTTCCCCCGCTTTCATTTGGTGAAAGTATTGCCTAACATTATAACGCTTGTCAGTAGTTGAAAGCTAGCTTTGACGAATAGATTAAGGCGATTAATGTTTGAAATTCTCAACAACTAACGTCATAATGAGAATCATTAAATGGGGGAGGGCGCAGGATGACCAAACGAATTGAGATTAAACCGGCAACGGCCGCGGATCAAGCAGCGTTAGCTGAAATTTATTTAGTGGACCGCCAGCAAGATTTTCCATGGGTCACTGATCCACAACTACAAGACTTTAACAACGACAGTCGTGGCGAATTCGTGCTGGTCGCGTGGATTGATGGTCAGCGGGCTGGCTTTTGTTCATTGTACCGGCTGGCTAACTTCATTCATCTGCTTTTTGTGGCCCCAGATTTCCGCCACTTGAAAGTCGGTGAGCGGCTACTGACAGAAATGCGCCAGTATGCAACCGAACCACTCACGTTGAAGTGTGTGATGGCCAACGAAAATGCGCTGCGATTTTATGCGCAAGTCGGGTTTCAAATTGTTAAAGCTGATGCGGACGCGCTCCCGCCAAATTATACGTTGCGTGACACGCATACTGAACAGTACGTGGCATTAGTGGATGTCACGGCTAATGAACGAAAATTTAATTAATCTAATTTATTTTTAATTTTAAGGTTGACATCGTGATAATCTGGCGCTAGAATCTAATCATTAATTAAATTTAGATTAAAAACCGTGATAAGGAACGGTGCTAAGCTGGTTAGTTAGCGAGCTGCGGATTGGTGCAAGGCAGTCAATACCACTTAACATAGATCACCTTGGAGTTGCGCCTCGAAATTCGTGGAGATGGTGCTGGATGGTACCCATTAAAGTACCGGCGTATCGCAATTGCTGTACGTACTAAGGTGACTATTGTGAAGTAGTCGCGAATAAAGGTGGTAACCCGTTCTGGACGTCCTTTAATTAACTCGTAGGAGTTAGTTAAAGGACGTTTTTTATTCATTTAAAGGTGGTGAGGAGTATGGAATCGGACATTCAGGTGGCTAGTTACCAACAAGTGTGGGCAATGGTAACTAGTCGCACGGGGACTTGCTCCTCGAGTAACACATAGGTCAACCAAGAAATCCAAACACATAGCAATACTGAGTACTTCGGGCCAATCACATACGATACCACGTGTATCGATTAACACATAGTTTTAGTAACTTGCAATTTATACGTTTAAGCACACATAGTTTTAACCTGATTGGTATTTATGACCCGTAGTCTTAACAATTCGTATTTCAGGCGCCGGTGTGATTAAGTTGGCGTACTGAATACGTCCCAATAATGAAGCGACAACTGGATTAATTGTGATGAGGGCAACACGCCGCATTACAAACACATAGTAGGCTAACAGTAACCACAAACACATAATGGAGGTTTTATCATGACAACTACCACCACAGAAACAGAAACTCAAGTTGCACAACAACTATTTACGGCCTATCAGACTCAGCATGCGTTAACAATGGCTGATTTTACAAGTAGTGTCGCTGACGAAGACGCTGCGTATCGAGTCCAAGCCGCATTAACGGCCTTAAAGCAGCAGCCAGTTGGTGGCTACAAGGTCTCGCTAACGAGTGCGGAAACCCAAAAGATGTTTGATGCGCACACACCGCTGTACGGTGCCCAGGTTGCGGATCACTTCTTGGCGGCACCAACCACGGTTCGACGCGGGCAATTAATGGACCCACTCGTCGAAGTTGAGTTGGTCTTTAAGGCTAAAGAAGGCCTGTCAACCAGTGATTCATTGACCGATTTATGGCAAAAAACGACCGTTGCGCCGGGACTTGAATTGCCAGATTCACGTTTTGCTGACTGGTTCCCCGATTTACCTAAAAATTTAGTAGTCGCGGACGCCGCAGTCGGTGGGCTAGTGGTATATGGGACTGAACGGGAGACTGCCGAGTTATTTGCTTCAGCTGACGCAGTGGCAACGCCAAAGTGTACGCTAGTCCATGATGGGGAAACGGTTAAAACTGGTCAGGCGAGTGAAGTGTTGGGGAATCCGCTTGAGTCATTGAAGTGGTTAGTCGGCAAGCTTGCGGCTCAGGGCAAAACGCTGACGGCTGGTCAACGCGTCTCCTCAGGAACGTTTGTATTACCACCACATTTGACCACGGGACACTGGCAGGCTGACTTTGACGCCGGTCTGGGACAGGTTGCACTGGATGTAACGGAAGCCTAAATGAGTTAGCAATGTGAAAAGCCTTCATAAATGCCATAGCATTTATGAAGGCCTTTTTGAGTGTTATTGTACTTTAGCGTTTCTAAGATAATTAGTCATCTTTAAATGGGGCGTAGACGGTTAATTATCCAATTTTTACAGCACAATGTTTCACGTGAAACATTACTTGTTTACGCGATGGTAGTTTTCATCAAAGTACTTGCCGTTGCGAATATCGTTCGGCATTTCCTTGTAAGGCGCTTCACTGATCACGTCTTCATTGTTTTGGCCGGCGTCGCCCATGTAAGTAATATTGGCGAATTCAGGCACAACTAATTTTGGATAAGTGGCGTACTTCTCACGAGATTGTTCCATTAAATCGATGTGTTCGTTTTGGTAAGTAACGGTGATTTCAGGATGTTCTTCAACCCACTTTGGGAAGAAGATGGTACCGTGTAGCTTCTTCTCGTTCGGCATGAAGTCTAGTGCAACGTCAGTCCCAGTTGGTTCGGTCCAAGAAATTTTGTAAATGCCTTCGGTCAACATGACGATGTCAGCTTTTTGATCAGTGACCCAACGACCGGCGACCATCCCACCATGGATTCGGTAATCAACGGTGTGGTCGTTCTTGGCGTACCACTCGTATTCCCAGCCATTATCATAAGTGTAGATAAAGTGAGTACCGAGAAAGTCATCAAGTGTTTTAAAAGTTTTTGTCATTAGAATTACCTTCCTTATATCTAATGTGTCATTTTAATCATGTAATTTATTACATGTTTTAAACAACAAGGTTAGTGTATACTGTTATCAAGGAATCGTCAAGGAGGAATTTCCAATGGCGCAAAAAAACAAGTTACAATTTATTATTCTAGGGTTATTAAACCAGCAACCATTAACGGGCTATGATCTAACTAAAGCCTTTGATGACGAGATCGGTGAATTCTGGCAAGCGCAGCATAGTCAGATTTATCCGCAATTGAAGCGACTAGAAGAACAAGGTTACGTCACGCATGAAATTACGGTCAGTGGCGTAAAACTTGAGAAGAAACTCTACCACATCACCGCAACTGGTCGGCAGCTATTACATGAGTGGATCAGTGTCGGTACACCAGACTTAACCGCTGCGAAAGATGAATTTATTTTAAAACTATACTTTATTCAAACGGATCGTGATCCACGCCTACTAGCGATGTTACAGGAACAGCTCACCCTGCACACAGCTAAGTTAGCACACTTACAACAGCGATTGGCGACCGTTTTCCCGCAAGCTAAAGCTGCTAAGCAACATTATGGTCACTATTTGATCTTACAACATGCGATCGGACGAGAAGACTACTATGTGAATTGGTTGAAGCAGACGTTGAAAGCCTTACCGGAGTAATGGGGATAGTGGTGTCACGCTAACTGGTGGCTGGAATCGTACGTTAAAAGCTACTCTTAATTATTGAGAGCGCTGTTTGATAGAAAACGGCTTATGATTGAGTCGTGTGAGAAATGGTCCCGTTTGAATTCTGAAACTGGTATAATGGCAGTGGTCAATATCAATTCACTTCAATGAGGAGATTAACTATGGAAAATCAAAAAATGCAAGAGCCACTTGTCTATCGGCGAATTTTACTAACCGTTGATGAGGACGATAATACCTCTTCAGAACGTGCGTTTCGATACGCAACGACTTTGGCCCACGACTATGATGTTCCGTTGGGAATTTGTTCGGTGCTGGAAAGCGAAGATATCAATATCTTTGATTCATTAACACCGTCGAAGATCCAGGCTAAACGGAAACACGTTGAAGATGTTGTTGCCGAGTATGTTCAGCTTGCTGAACAACGAGGCGTTAATCAAGTAGAGCCGCTTGTCTATGAAGGCGGTGATGTGGATGACGTCATTTTAGAGCAAGTTATTCCAGAATTTAAACCAGATCTATTAGTGACCGGTGCCGATACCGAATTTCCACATTCTAAGATTGCTGGGGCAATTGGTCCGCGTTTAGCCCGAAAAGCACCTATTTCAGTTATCGTTGTTCGGTAATCAAGACTCGGGACAGGGATTAAGATCCAAGCTGATGAAATTTTAACAACCGCAAGCTCATCATGGCTAATGAGGAGCTTGCGGTTGTTTTTTGGTTTCAATTGTTCATTAATGAACTTAACGATTGGGATTTTTATATTGGACGTAAGTACTGATATATAGGCGTTTATAAGCTTGCCATTTTGACGTTATTAAATATTTTTTAGATTTATTGTTGCATTATGAGCAAGGACGGCTATAATGAAGTTTGTAAATTAATTCACAAAGGAATTGAACGGAGGAAGCACTTCATGATTAAGACAGAAAAAAATCAAACAAGCAAAGTTACTGACGAAGTTGATCAATTAGTTCAACGTTCTAAGAAAGCATTAGCTATTTTGAAGTCATATACCCAAGCACAAATCGATGATTTATGTGAAAAGGTTGCGGTTGCCGCACTGGACAATCATATGAAGTTAGCCAAGTTGGCGGTTGAGGAAACCGGTCGGGGTGTTGTTGAAGATAAGGCGATTAAGAACATCTACGCCAGCGAATATATCTGGAACAGCATGCGCCATGATAAGACAGTCGGCGTCATTAAAGAAGACGATGAAGAGCAACTAATGGAAATTGCTGAACCAGTTGGTATCGTAGCCGGGGTTACACCCGTAACGAATCCAACTTCAACAACGGTTTTCAAGACGTTGATTTCATTAAAAGGTCGTAACACGATCGTCTTTGGTTTCCATCCTCAAGCTCAGAAATGTAGTTCTGCGGCTGCTGATGTGATGCGGGAAGCGATTAAAGCTGCTGGTGGTCCAGCTGATGCTGTTTTATACATCGAACACCCAAGCATTGAAGCAACCGACGCCTTGATGCACCATACGGATGTTGCGACAATCTTAGCTACCGGTGGTCCAAGTATGGTGACGGCCGCTTACTCATCAGGTAAACCAGCACTGGGTGTTGGTCCTGGTAACGGTCCAACTTATGTTGAAAAAACAGCTGACATTAAGCAGGCGGTTAACGATATTGTTTTATCGAAGACGTTTGATAATGGGATGATTTGTGCTTCTGAAAATAGTGCCATTATTGACAAAGAAATTTATGCTGAAGTTAAAGCTGAATTTATTCGCTTAGGTTGCTACTACGTTAAACCTAAAGATGTTCAAGCCTTGAGTGATGCTGTCATTGATCCTAACCGGCACACAGTTCGTGGTCCAGTTGCTGGTAAGACTGCTTATCAAATCGCACAAATGGCTGGGTTGAAAGATGTCGCTAAGGATTGCCGGGTCTTGATTGCGGAGATTAACGGTGTCGGTATCAAGTACCCACTATCCGGCGAAAAATTATCACCAGTTCTGACCGTTTACAAAGCAGACTCACATGAAGCGGCCTTCAAGCGGGCTAATGAATTACTTCACTATGGTGGTTTAGGCCATACTGCTGGGATTCATACGACCGATGATGCGTTGGTCAAAGAATTTGGCCTACAAATGCCAGCTTGCCGGATCTTAGTTAACACGCCATCTTCAGTTGGTGGGTTAGGTAACATCTACAATAACATGGCGCCTTCATTAACTCTGGGCACGGGATCATATGGTGGCAACTCGATTTCTCATAACGTTACGGATATGGATCTGATTAATATCAAAACTGTGGCAAAACGGCGTAATAACATGCAATGGGTCAAAATGCCTCCCAAAGTCTACTTCGAACGCAATTCCGTTCGCTACTTGGAACACATGGCCGGGATTAAGAAGGTTTTCCTAGTTTGTGATCCTGGGATGGTTGAATTTGGGTATGCTGACCGCGTAACGGCGGTCTTGAACAAGCGGACTGATCCGGTTGATATCGACATCTTCTCAGAAGTTGAACCGAACCCGTCGACTGACACGGTCTACAAAGGGGTTGCCCGGATGAAGGCCTTTAAGCCAGATACAATCATTGCACTCGGTGGTGGTTCTGCAATGGACGCCGCTAAGGGGATGTGGCTCTTCTATGAACACCCAGAAGCTTCCTTCTTAGGTGCTAAACAGAAGTTCTTGGATATCCGGAAGCGGACGTACAAAGTACCAGTATCTGAAAAAGTAACTTATATTGGGATTCCAACGACTTCTGGGACTGGTTCTGAAGTAACGCCATACGCGGTTATTACGGACTCCAAGACGCACGTCAAGTACCCGATTACGGACTACGCAATGCAACCAGATATTGCGATCGTTGACTCACAGTTTGTTGAAACGGTGCCAAAGCGAACGACGGCTTGGACGGGTCTCGACGTGATTACCCACGCAACCGAAGCCTACGTTTCAACGATGGCTTCTGACTTCACACGCGGCTGGTCAATTCAAGCCTTGCAATTAGCCTTCAAGTACTTGAAAGCTTCTTATGATGGCGACAAGATGGCTCGTGAGAAGATGCACAATGCTTCAACGTTAGCTGGGATGGCCTTTGCCAATGCCTTCTTGGGTATCAACCACTCGATTGCCCATAAATTAGGCGGGGAATTCAACTTACCACACGGATTGGCAATTGCGATCACTTATCCGCAAGTCGTTCGTTACAATGCTGAAATCCCAACGAAGCTAGCAATGTGGCCGAAGTACAACCACAATACTGCCTTAGCCGACTATGCCAACATTGCCCGGGCCTTAGGGTTACCAGGCAAGACTGACGAAGAACTCAAAGAAAGCTTAGTTAAAGCCTACATTGATTTGGCTCATTCAATGGATGTGACCTTGTCCTTGAAAGCCAACCGGGTCGAAAAGAAGCACTTTGACGCCACCGTCGACGAATTAGCCGAATTGGCCTATGAAGACCAATGCACGACCGCTAACCCACGCGAACCTTTGATCAGTGAATTAAAGGCGATTATTGAACGTGAATGGGACGGCCAAGGTACTGAAAAATAGCCCTTTGTGAATTAAGGGAGCCCGCGCTCATGATGAGCGCGGGCTTTTTTGTCATGTGGTTTTAGAATAACTACCTGGAAAGTTTTTACTGTTTGTTTTCAGAGGAGGAGAAATGAAGACTTGATATGGATAAATTATCGGCTTGCACACTATATAGATATACTTATAGGTGTACTAAATATTTTTGAGATTCGGTTAGGAAAATTCGGCGTTCTAGGCTACAATAATGCAAGAGTTAATTTTACGGAGGAGAAGCCCATGAAAAATAAGGCAGTCACAATCAAAGATGTTGCGCGCCTTGCAGAACGCTCAATTGCGACCGTGTCACAAATTTTAAACGGGCATGGTGATAAGTTTAGTGCGGCGACGGTTGCTAAGGTGGAAGCGGCCCGGGATGAATTAAATTATGAGCCCGATTACTTTGCTCAGCGGATGATTAAGAAGACCAGCAAAACAATTGGGGTCCTTGTGCCTGATATCCGGAATCCCTTTTTTGGTGAGCTACTTCGAGGCATTGAAAATGTCTTGTATCAGCAAAATTTCATCACGATGTTGTGTAATGCTGATCTGGATGAAGACAAAGAACGCGTCTATTTGGATGAACTCAGCCGCCGGGGTGTGGATGGCTTTATTATCGCAAGTTCGGCCGTTTCCAATAATGCGATTAATGATATTCTACGGCAAAAGGGTCACCCATTTATCGTCTTAGACCAAAAGCGCGCCGAAGGGTTCAGTGATTCTGTGTTGACTGATGACTATGATGGGGGGCGGCAAGCTGCTCAACACTTAAAAGATTTGGGACACCGGCAAGTCGCCGTTCTTATTCCAGCAAAACCGTCAGCCAATGTCCAAAAGCGGCTTAGTGGTTTTTATAGTGTGTATCCGCGGACAGCGGTACATGTCATCGCGACGCCGCTTTCTAAAGTGGGTGGTCGCCAAGTTGTTCCGGAAATTTTGGCGACTGGGGTTACGGGGATCTTTGCAGTCAATGACGAAATCGCATTCGGTGTATACTTAGGCATGGCTGAACATGGTAAACGGATACCGGATGATTACAGTGTCATTGGCTATGACGATGTCGAAATGTGCCAATACGTCGCGCCACAGCTCACAACCATCGCACAGCCGATTTTTGAGTTGGGGCAAACGACGGCCAACCAGTTACTCGACCGTATTGCTAATCCGCAGCAACCATGGGAAGAACACCACTTACCAGTTAAATTAATTGAAAGAAATTCGACGGCACATTTGAATTAATTATTCAGATGTGTTATATTTTTTGCGAGTTATTAAAACGTTTTAATAAAAACTAAATTCAGATCAATTTAACTATTTGGAGGGACCATTATGAATACGGTAACCGTTATTGGGAGTATCAACTTAGACCGGACGATTCGGGTTGAAAACATGCCAAAGCCTGGCGAAACGATTCACACTAAGGAAATCTTTTCTGCCGGTGGTGGTAAGGGCGCGAACCAAGCCGTCGCAGCGCAACGTTCTGGTGCTAAGACCCACTTTATTGGCGCAGTTGGTGATGATGCGGCTGGTAAAACCATGCTTGATTTACTGACGCAAGAAAAGATCAACTTGGCAGGGATCACAAAGATGACCAACCAATCAACAGGTCAAGCCTACGTCACGGTTGATGATGCCGGTGAAAACCAAATTATGATTCATGGTGGTGCCAACATGGCCTTTACGCCAGCAGACGTTGAAGCCCATCGCGATATCATTGAAGCTAGCGATTTTGTAGTTGCTCAATTTGAAAGCGCTGTCGACAGTACGGTCGAAGCCTTTAAAATTGCACAGGCTGCTGGCGTAAGAACAATCTTGAATCCCGCGCCAGCCATGGAAAAAGTCCCCGCTGAACTCTTAGCAGTTACCGACATGATCGTACCAAATGAGACGGAAACGGAAACTTTGACCGGAATCGCCATCACGGATGAAGCCAGCATGTTAAAGGCGTCCGCTGCGTTACACGCCCTCGGTATTTCAGCTGTTATCATTACGATTGGTAGTAAGGGTGCGTTTTATGATATCGATGGGCGCCATGGTATCGTACCAGCCTTTAAAGTCGAAGCCGTGGATACGACCTCAGCTGGAGATACGTTTATTGGCGCGATGAGTAGTGTGTTAAATAAAGATTTTAGTAATCTTGAAGATGCGATTCGCTATGGTAACCGGGCGTCATCGATTGCCGTACAACGCTTCGGTGCGCAACCATCAATTCCTTATAAAAATGAAATTACAGCCGCGGAGGGTAAATAATTATGAAAAAAACAAAAGTTATTAATTCAGATTTGTCACGAGTTATTGCAACGATGGGCCATTTCGATAAGTTGAGTATTGGTGATGCTGGCATGCCAGTACCAAGTTCAACTGAAAAAATCGATTTAGCCGTTGATAATGGTATTCCTAGTTTTATGCAAGTCTTGAATAACGTCTTGGAAGAGCTTGAAGTACAACGAATCTATTTGGCAGAAGAAATTAAAGTTCAAAATCCTAAGATGTTGACGGCCATCAAGAAGCGCTTACCAGACACCCCAATTACCTTCATTCCACATGAAGAAATGAAGAAGGACTTGGCTGACTGCAAGGCCTTTGTTCGGACTGGTGAAATGACACCTTATTCAAATATTCTATTGGAAAGTGGCGTTACTTTTTAAAGTAGTTGGTGATTAATGGAGGGATTGGAATGAATACTACCGCTTTACTAATTGGCTTAGGGCCGTTACTTGGTTGGGGACTTTACCCCACGATTGCGTCGAAAATTGGTGGTCGGCCTGTTAATCAGATCTTGGGTTCAACTATTGGAACGTTAATCTTTGCGCTGATTTATGCATGGGTGCAAGGGATTGCTTTTCCAAGCGGCATGAATCTCTGGTTTTCAATTCTATCAGGGATCGGTTGGGCAAGTGCCCAAATCGTGACATTTAAAGTGTTTACGATGGTTGGTTCTTCACGAGCAATGCCAATTACGACGGCCTTCCAGCTGCTGGGCGCATCACTGTGGGGCGTCTTCGCCTTAGGTGACTGGCCTGGGGCAATGGACAAGGTCTTGGGTGGCCTAGCCTTAGTTGGAATTATCATTGGTGCCTGGCTAACAGTGTGGTCTGAACATAAGGATGCAGGTAACGCCCGGACCTTACGCCAAGCTGTTATCTGGTTAGCAGTTGGTGAAATCGGGTACTGGGCTTATTCGGCTGCGCCCCAAGCAACCAATATTGGTGGGGAGGAAGCCTTCGTTCCCCAAGCAATTGGGATGGTTATTGTTTCGATCGTATATGCCCTGTTCTTAGCATCACGAGGTGAAAAGTTAGCCCTCGTTGAAGGGGTGTCATACACGCACATCATCTCAGGTTTCTTCTTCGCGTTTGCGGCGTTGACTTACTTAATCTCTGCGCAACCAAATATGAACGGATTAGCAACCGGCTTTATTCTTTCACAAACCTCCGTTGTATTGGCAACGTTAACCGGTATTTGGTTCTTAGGCCAAAAGAAGACTACCAAAGAAATGTGGGTCACGATTGGTGGACTGATACTGATTATTGCGGCAGCGGCCGTTACGGTGACGATCTAAAACAAATTAATATGGCTTATAAGACTATTTAATAGAGTCGCTTTGAAGGAGTTATACGCTTCTTTAAAGCGACTCTATTTTTACGGTTATTGATTACAATGGTCGATTACAAAATTTGCTTTATGATATGGCGATAATGAAAATAATTCGGCATAATATTTATAGTTTATATCAGACATCTAAATGTTTGATGAATCATTAGTCTATTAATTTAAAAAGCCAATGAAAAAAGAGTGCATTAATAATGTATGCGCTTTCGTATATATTTATCTGTGAAGAAAAGAAATGATTAAGGAGCGATTTTGATGAATAATTCATGGATTAATATTTCGGGTAAGGTATACGTTGTTACTGGGGGCTCATCCGGGATTGGCAAAGCAATTGTAACTGAATTGTTGAATAACGGGGCGATTGTTTATAATGCTGACCTCAATCAAAGTGATCTGCAAAATGATAATTTACACTTTGTTGAAACCAACGTCACAGATGCGGAAGCGGTTAATCGGCTGGTTGCAAAGGTTGTTGATGAGCAAGGAAAAATTGACGGGCTAGTAAACAATGCTGGTATCAATTTGCCACGTTTATTGGCTGATGCCAAGAATCCCCACGGCAAGTATGAATTCGCAGAATCGGATTTTGCGAAAATGTTTGCCGTGAACGTGAAAAGCGTCTTCCTTGTATCGCAGGCAGTTACCCATCAATTCGAGAAGCAACAGTACGGGGTTATTGTTAATATGTCTTCAGAAGCTGGACTTGAAGGCTCACAGGGACAGAGTGTTTATTCAGCAACTAAGGGAGCGATTAATGGGTTCACTCGTTCGTGGGCTAAAGAATTAGGTGAACATAATATTCGGGTCGTTGGTGTCGCGCCAGGTATTATGGAAGCTACAGGATTAAGAACACGCTCTTATGAAGAGGCACTGGCTTATACCCGGCATAAAACTGTTGATGACATTCGGGCGGGTTATAAGAGTACGTCAACAACACCTCTTGGCCGGAGTGGAAAATTATCGGAAGTTGCTGATACAGTTAACTATCTACTATCAGAACGTGCCAGTTACGTTACTGGGGTTACGATTAACGTTGCGGGAGGCAAAAGCCGCGGATAACCTTTAAATTTTAGTTGGGGGCATGGTGAGGCAATGGATAGGCAAAGTTTTGAAATATTAAACTTTTTTATTAATAATGATGCATTGACACTAAGAGAATTACAATCCCATTTCTCTGTTTCGAGAGTCACAATTACCAAGAATATTCGTGCAATCAATGATTATTTGGTGGGTATTGCAAAAATTAACGTTAATCAAGCTAAGTTTTACCTAGTTATCAATAATTATTCTGCCATGGCTAAGCTACAAACTAATTTTTTGAAAAAAGATTTGGATTTTAATGATCCCTCAAAGCGACAAGCAACGATTTTAAAAGAATTGTTACAGCAAATCACGGATTACGTTATTCTGGATGATTTGGCAGAATCGTTGGCTGTGAGTCGCGGCACTATCAATAAGGATTTAAAAGCGCTCAAACAACAGCTTGATTATTACCAAGTCAGAATTGAGACAAAAACTAATCGTGGGATTCATTTGGCTGTTGAACATGATTATATGTATGCAGTAATTACACGAACTTTAGTTGGAAAATACTACGAACTGGAAGCAACTTGGGATAAAGCGACAGATGCCAAATTGCTTAACCTTGTGAAAAATATTGATCATAATAATGATACTTTGACCATGGTTAAAAGAAATATTGCGGTTATTAATTGGTTACGTAAATATAATATTCAAATCAGTGATCATATTAATAACTATCATCCACTCCTTAGTGACGTAACGATGGTGTCATTGCGGAATCTAGTTACTGAGATAATTGGTAGCTCGTTAAGCACTAGCGAATGGGAGTTTATTTCATACCCACTAAATATCAGAAAGCTACCGAAGGATGATAGTCAGTTAGTTCAAGTGGGATTGGTCAAAGTTGAGGATTTAATGCAGTCGGTTTTTCCAATCCTTAAGCAAAAATTAGACGTGAATTTGGACTTTAAACGGTTGTTGATGGAGTTGCGCTATCATTTATTATTTCTCATTAATCGGGCTATTTTTGATGTTAAGTCAGAAGGATTTATCTCGGTAGACATGCTAAGTAAGTATCCAGTTTCGACGGAGTTAGCGCAATTAACATTATCAACTATTGCTACTAAGTTGAATATTCGGATTCGTTTCCAGGAAGTTGGTTATTTAACGGTCTATTTTCAGATGGAGCTTGAAGAATACATGGCAGCGCCAATTATTCATCGGGTAGCACTAGTTGAGCCCATTAATACTAGTATGAAAAAGTTTATTTCTGAGAAATTGAAAGAAATGTTAGATGATGATTTGCAGATTGATGTTTTTAACTCGATTCGTGAATTGGAACAGAGTCCAGAAAAATATTTATTGATCTTTTCAAACAGTTTTTTGACAGATAATGAATTAATCAACCACGCGCCTATTATTCGGTTGAATTCTATTTTTAATCAAGGAACGTTACGTGAACGTCTTCAAATTTCGTTGGTTGATGAAGCTGTTAATCAGGGACAGTGTCGATTTGATGTCACGCAGTTTGATGAACAGGAGACCTACGTCACTGGAGTGAAAAAATTAATTACTCAAGAGATTCAACATGGTCAACTGACACCAGATTTTATGCAAGCTTGGCTTAATCGAGAGCAACAATCAAGTAGTATTTTTGGTGATGGGGTTGCATTGCCACATGTTATTGATAAATCTGGACTAAATCGAATTCTTGTAACAGTAGGAGTGTTTGAAAAACCGGTAGTATTCGATAATCAAAAGGTAAACGTGGTTTTTTTGGTCGCAATTCCGTATAAATTGGATGCAACGTTAAGCAAAATATTAGCACAAGTATATGATCTAATTCGTAGTATCACAGCTAACAGCAATATTTACAATAATTTGAAAAATTATGATGAAAATCAAGGGTTAAATCAGTTGATGGAGGCGATTTAATGTTAATTTATTTTGGCGTGATTCTAGTCAGTGCGTTTCTATTACAAGGTCTCCTTGGACTAAGACAAATTAAGAATTTTTCTAAAACCTTTCATCAATTACGAGTACTGGCGCCAGTTGCGATTGGCAAGAATCCCAAAAAGTTGCGGTCGGGGACACTAATTCTATTAGCGATAAAGGATGATGGCACAATCCTAGAGGCTCAAATGATGAAGGGTGTTACGATTTTTGCAAAGTTTAGGGAATTGCATCAACTGCGGCAGAAAAATATTGCGGAAATTGCTGCTTCATACCAGCAATTAAAACAATTCGATAAGCTAACGCGAGTTTGTCTATTGGATGCCTATAAGAACTATTTAAATTACAAAGCAAATCAGCTAACGCCACAAGATTTCGATGGTAGTGTCAAAATTTGGAGCCTACCAATGATTGAAAAGCTGAAATCTATTTATTATAAAGGTTTAGCAAATTTGCGAAAAAAACAAGTGAACGTAAAGGAGCATTAATACTATGAAAGTAGTTACAGATTTGGCCTCGGGCTTTATGGGGCTGTTTCAGAGCGGTGGTAAGACATTAATTGGATGGATGACATCAATTATTCCTGTTGTACTATTACTGTTAGTCTTGATGAACGCGATTATTGCCTTTGTTGGTGACAAGAAGATGGCCAAGTTGGCCAGAGCTTCGTCAAAGAATCCTGTAACCCGCTATTTAATTTTACCGTTTGTTTCGGCATTTATGCTTGGTAATCCCATGGCACACTCGATGGGACGATTCTTGCCAGAATACTATAAACCTAGCTGGTATGCCTCAATAGCGCAATTTTGCCATACTAGTAATGGGGTATTCCCACATATCAATCCTTCTGAGTACTTCATTTGGCTAGGGATTGCGCAAGGGGTTCAGAAATTAGGATTGAATACGATGGATTTGGCGATTCGATATCTATTAGTTGGTCTGGTAATGAACTTTATTGGTGGTTGGATTACCGATTTTACAACGGCCTATGTTTGCAAACAACAAGGGATTACCTTGTCCAAGAAAGTTGAATTTAACGGCTAATTGAGAGAGTGAGGAACGAGATCATGGCAAAGGAATATCATAGTATCAAAGTTGTTAAAGGCTCTGGTGGCTGGGGCGGCCCGCTAATTATTACACCAACTATCACGAAGCATAAATTTGTTTATGTCACTGGAGGTAATAAACCAGCAATTGTTGATAAGATTGCTAAGTTGACAGGAATGGAAGCTGTTGATGGCTTTAAGACGTCAATTCCTGATGAAGAAACAGCATTAGCGGTTGTAGACTGTGGTGGGACATTAAGGTGTGGAATTTATCCCAAGAAGGGTATCAAAACAATTAACGTATTACCGACTGGTAAGAGCGGTCCCTTAGCGCAATTTATGAATGAAGCTAATTATGTTTCCAATGTAGATGTTGATCAGATTATGTTGGTAACATCTGAGGGGGAGCAATTTTCTGACAGTCAAAATGAAAGCGCTAACCAATTTGAGAATGTAGATGACGATACGAAATTCGATAATACAAAGACACTAACAGCACAAACAAAAAATCCTGGGATCTTAACTAAGATTGGGATTGGTGCTGGGCGAGTCGTTTCGACGTTTAATCAGGCCGCAAAAGATGCTGTTCAAACAGTTATTAATACTATTATTCCATTTATGGCATTTGTGGCATTAATTATTGGGATTATTAATGGCTCTGGAATTGGTAAGGTTTTTGCCAGTGTCATGGAGCCGTTAGCAGGCAATGTCTGGGGCTTGATGGTTTTAGGATTTATTTGCTCATTACCATTCTTATCTCCATTGCTTGGGCCAGGCGCAGTTATCGGTCAAGTTATCGGGACCTTGATTGGCGTTGAAATCGGGAAAGGTAATATTCCACCACAGTATGCATTACCAGCATTATTCGCGATTAACACGCAAAATGGTTGTGACTTTATTCCAGTTGGCTTAGGACTAGCTGAGGCTGATTCTAAGACGGTTGAAGTTGGGGTGCCATCAGTGTTATATAGTCGGTTTATCAACGGCGTTCCGCGGGTCTTTATTGCTTGGATTGCAAGTTTTGGATTATATTCAAAATAAATTTTTAGAAGGTTTGAGGTGTATTGTATGATGACAAAAGAGAGAATTATCTTTTCAACAAAGGTCTTAGAAATAGGTGCGGAATCTGCTGATTTTAAATCGATTGGCATGGCAGTATTATTTGGTGATGAAGCTCCAGACGCATTACGGCCTTCTTGCTTTATTATTGAAGTTGTCCCAATAAGTGAGCAAATCACAGCAGGAATGAAACTTGAAGTCGACAATCAAGTCTATCAAATTACAGCAGTTGGTGGCGAAGTCCAGACTAACCTTGGAAGATTAGGCCATACGGCTATTAGTTTTACGGGTGCAAAGGAGGCTAAATTGCCTGGGACGTTATATGTTGAGCAGGGCGATTATCCTGATTTTAGAGTTGGTAGTACAATTCGAATTGTCGCTGAGTAGGCAACTAACCGTTTGCTAGGTCAGATTAGTCGAATATAGACATACAACAAGTGCGCGTCTGAAGCTTTAACTTCAGACGCGCACTTGTTGTGAAATTGATTATCATGTTTTTTTGAGATAGTTATGATTTGAGTATCGCCTCAATGTCCAGTCCTAGCGCCGTTGCCACCCGCGTTCCGAATGACGCATCGGCCGCATAGAACTGTTTGATTTCTAGCGCTTTGACTCCGGGAAGCGTTACTTGACCGAGCGATTCACTGATTGTCGTAATCAGGCGGTCCTGTTCTGCTGGCGTCATTAAGCGATAAAGATCACCAGCTTGTGAGGTGTAATCGACTTGATAGTGGTAAGGTCGGGCCCCAGTAGTTCCGTTGAATTGGTCTGGTGAAACTGTTGCGTCAGGAATTTCTTGGGGGCCACGCTGAGAGTTGGGTTCGTAGTTCACAGCTGCGCCCTGGTTGTTAGCTTTCATAAAACCGTCTCGTTCATAATTATGGACGGGGATGACGGGTTGGTTGACTGGGAGATCCTCAAAGTTGGCACCGAGGCGGTAGCGCTGGGCGTCTTTGTATGAGAATAACCGTCCTTGTAATAGTTTGTCAGGCGAGACTTCAATTCCTGGTACTAAGTTGGCCGGTGACATGGCCGCTTCTTCAATATCGGTAAAGTTGTTCGTTGGGTTTTCGTTTAGGGTCAACTTGCCGACTTTGATTAGGGGATAATCTTTGTGTGAGATGACTTTAGTGACATCAAAGATATCCCATCGATAATTGCGTCCCTCTTCATATGGCATGATTTGAACATACAATGTCCATGACGGGTAATTGTGCTTCTCAATGGCATCATATAAGTCATCTTGCAGATAATCAATGTTTTGGATCATTGCTTTCTCAGCGGCTTCCGCCGTCATATTTTTAACGCCTTGGTCTGAAATGAAGTGATATTTGACCCAGAACTGCTGGTTATCTTGGTTTACCCATTTAAAAGTATGGGAGCCGTAACCGTTCATGGTACGGTAGGAGGCTGGCAGACCACGATCTCCCATCAGGTAAGTGACTTGGTGCAACGATTCGGGTGAGTGCGCCCAGAAGTCCCATTGCATGTTTTGAGTTCGACGATTGGTTTGAGGGTCGCGTTTTTGTGAATGAATAAAATCAGGGAATTTCAAGGGATCATTAATGAAAAAGACGGGTGTGTTATTGCCGACAATATCGTAATTACCGGCTTGGGTGTAAAATTTCAAGGCAAAGCCACGAACGTCGCGAACCGTATCGGGGTAGCCCTTTTCGCCTGCAACTTGGGAGAAACGCAGAATGACGGGTGTCTGTTTACCAATGCCGTTGAAGAGGTCGGCCTTTGTATACTGATGCATGTCATTCTCAAGTTCAAAGAAGCCCTTCGCACCGGCACCTTTGGCATGGACGACTCGTTCTGGAATCCGTTCACGGTCAAAATGAGCTAATTTTTCTAAGAGATCATAGTCTTGTAAAAGGACGGGACCGCGGTCGCCTGCAGTTTGTGAATGCTGGTTGTTAGCCCATGGTTGTCCAGCGGCCGTCGTCAATTCAGGTTTCTGATTGTTTGCCATAGTAACGCACTTCCCTTTCATTAACAATATTAATTGTGTACAATTTAAACGTACCACTTTGGGCTGGGCCATTCAATAATTGTGAACGACTGTGTTCGTGGCTTGAACTAAGCGTTCTCAGAATTTAATGAAGTTATCTGGGCCCACTTAGAGCGTGCTTTTGGCGGACAGACAGTCGCTATATTATAATGATGATAAGTAAGAATACTAATGGAGGCGATACGATGAGTGCAACAAATGGTGATAATAGTTACCCATACGTCATTGTTGGTGGTGGGATGGTAGCCGGTTACGCAATTAAAGGAATTCGACAAGAAGATCCAAGTGGCGCCATTCTAGTAGTGTCACAGGAAGCAGATGTTCCGTACGAACGGCCGGCCTTAAGTAAAAAGTTATGGTTAGATGATGAATTCACTGAGGAAAACATTCGAATCGGTGCTGAAGATTACGCAAACGTCACGTTCAAGTTCAAAACAACGGTAACGAAGATTGCGCGGCAGGCAAAGACAATCACATTGGATGATGGTGAAGTGATTTATTATCAGCAATTGTTAGTTGCGACTGGTGGTGAGCCACGGAAAATTCAAGGCCCAGAAGACCCCCACGTGTTGGTGTTCAGACAGTGGTCTGATTATCGGAAGTTGCGGAAATTTAGTGGCGCTAACAAGCGCGTGGTGATTATCGGTGGTGGCTACGTGGGGACGGAATTGGCTTCCTCGTTGACACAAAATAAGACTAACGTCACGATGATCTTCCCTGAAGACTCACTTGGATCAGGGAAGTTCCCTGAAGAAATCCGGGCTGAATATGAAGAAACTTTCAAGAAGAACGGGGCGCAACTCTTAAGCGGTCAGTTAGTCGAATCTTATCAGCGCGAGGGTGACCAGTTGATGGTCTTGACGAAGGATGGTACCAAGGTGCCAGCTGACACGATTATTATCGGATTAGGTGTGACACCACGAATCAGTCTAATTGAGGAAAGCGGCTTAGACCTGGCTGATGGCGGGGTCAAAGTCAACGAATACCTTCAAACCAGTGACCCGGCGATTTGGTCTGCCGGTGATATTGCCTCTTACCCGGACCGGATTTTAGGTCGTCAACGGATCGAACACGTTGATCATGCGCGCTTATCTGGCGAATTGGTAGGTCGTAATATGGCGGGGGCACACGTAAACTATCAACATACGCCCTATTTCTATTCAATGATTTTTGATATTTCTTGGCAAGCTATTGGCAACATTGATCCGGAATTACAAACGATTTTTGATAAACGAGCTCACGGGACAATTGTCTACTTCATCGATGAGAATAAGTTGGCGGGAGTCTTGATCTGGAACGTTAAGGTGGACCTTGATGATGTCAGAGATTTATTGGCTAATCCACCAGCTACCAATGATCTAGTAGGCGCCCTGCAGGAACAATCGTAAGGTGTATACTAAAAATAAGGTTAGCACTTTGGATTGCTAACAATGATAGTGCAGCGAACAATAAAGCCAGTCGGCGGTTTAAGCAACCGTACGACTGGCTTTGTTGTTAATATATACGATTATAAGGCGCTAATGAAGCGTTGTGCGATTTCGAGTGGCCGGGTGATGGCGCCCCCGACAACGACCGCGTGACAGCCTAAGTCAAGGCAACGTTTCATCTTCTCGGGCGTATCCACCTTACCTTCAGCGATAACAGGGCGTGATGTGGCTTGGAGGACTTCCTTTAAGTAGGCGAAGTCATTATCAGCAATGTTGGCACCAGTCGTGGCTGGTGTGTAGCCGTGCATCGTGGTCCCAATAATATCAAAGCCTAACTTATCCGCTACTTTGACGTTCTCGATGGTATCAGTATCAGCCATTAAGAGGGTATCAGGGAATTCTGTTCGCATGGTGGCCACAATCTCCGCCACTTTTTCACCGTTAGGACGCGGCTGACCCGTGACATCGCAGGCAACTACGGCACAGCCCGTAGCAGCAACGGCCCGCATCTCTTTGATTGTTGGCGTGATGTAAACAGGTGAGTCGGGATAGTCGACTTTGCTTAAACCAATGAGCGGTAGATCAACTTCGTCTTGAATGGCCTGAATATCAACAACGGAATTAGCGCGAATACCCGCGGCCCCAGCTTCCTTAGCGGCAAGGGCCATTCGTGACATAATAAATGAACTATGCAGTGGTTCATTAGGTAACGCCTGACACGAGATAATTAATGAGCCCTTAACTGTATTTAAGAATGTATTTTTCATAAAAAAGACCGCTTTCTACTTGTATAAATTAGATTAGTTCTTGAAGTATTTTTCGTAAATTGCCTTAGCTCCAGCTTCCATTTCAGGGGTTGGATGGCTCATTGGTTTCTTGACGTAGCCGGCATCAACCCCCATATGTTTCATGACTAATTTAAGCGTTGGGTAGATATCGTTAGCAATTAAATCAGTAATCATATCGTTACTGATGTTTTGTAGTTGACGTGCTTTGTCAATATCGCCAGCGTCAAAGGCGTCCATTTCTTCACGAACACGTGGTGCATTTAAGTTATATGTTGAGCCAATGCAACCGTCGACATTCAGTGCAAGGGCAGGTAAGAGCATTTCGTCAAATCCAGATAAGATGAGTTTATCTGGAAAGGCATTACGTACCCGTTCAAGTAAGTAAAAGTCCGCGTTGGTGTACTTGATTCCGATGATCTTTGGATTTTCAAAGAGTTCTGCAAATTGATCGGTTGTTAAGGCAACCCCAGTTAAAGCAGGGATGGAATAGATTAATAATTTGTTATCAACATCTTTAAGGATTTCGTTGTAGTAGTCTTTGATTTGTTCAAAAGTAAAGTTGTAATAGAACGGTGTTACGGCTGATAATTTCGGATAGCCAAGATCAGTCGCAAACTTAGCGAGTTCCTTTGCTTCTTTTAGATTTAGTGAGCCAACTTGGGCAACCAAGTCAATCGCACCGTTTGCTTCGTCATAGACGGTCTTCATGACTTGTTTCTTTTCATCGGTATTCAGCATGAAGGCTTCACCAGTACTACCGCAAACATATAAGCCGTCAACTTTATTGACGTCAATGTTGTAGCGAACGAGAGCACGGATGCCATCTAAATTAATGTTACCGTCTTTGTCGAAGGCCGTCATTTGTGCTGCATATAATAGTTTTTTACTCATAAGTGTAAAACTCCTTAAAATTTATTTTTTGATGGATTTGTAATAATCATCTCAAAATTCAACCGCTTACAGGAAATACTATAGTTTCTAATAAAAATTATTACAATAGGATATTTTGGTAATTATTATCATTATGTACCGAAAACGCTTACGCGATCGTTATTTTACTGATATTAAATTTCTTTTTTAGTTGATAAAAAAATAATTATTGTGGTATTGTTAGGCCGTTCATCTTAACGATTCGACCAAATAATAAGGCAAGGATGATAATTATGACAACACAATATTTAGTATTTGATATCGGGGGAACGACCATTAAGTACGGTCTCATTGACGAAGCATTACATCTAAGTCATGAGGGTAAGTGCCTGACTGAGCATAATCATGATGGCCTGATCTTAAAGCAACTACAGCGTGTAACAAGGGACTACCAAGCAGAGTATTCGTTAGCTGGGATTGGCGTTAGTACAGCGGGAATTGTGGGTGCAGATGGTGCGATTCAATACGCAGGGCCAACGATCTCAGATTATCAGGGAACACCAATTAAAGCCGCTTTAATGGCGCAAACTAGTCTACCAGTATTTGTTGTTAACGATGTTGATGCGGCTTTGCTAGGCGAACAATTAGCAGGTGGTGCCAAGGGCGCAACTTCTGCATATTGCGTGGCACTGGGTACGGGGATTGGGGGTGCGTATGTCGAAGATGGTCGGCTTATGACGGGTGCCCATGCGACAGCCAATTCGATTGGTTATACATTGTATGACCCCCTTACCAAGACAAATTATGAACAGCGAGCATCAACATTAACGCTTGAGCATCAATTAGCAAAATATCAGATGAGTGTTAAGGATGCGTTTGAAGAAGCTAAGCGTGGTACGGTCCCGTATGTCGCCATCATTAATGATTGGGCAGCAGAAGTTGCGACGGGATTAGCATCAATCCTATTATTGTTTGATCCCGACATTCTCTTGATCGGTGGTGCAGTATCATTACAGGGGCAATATTTGGTTGATTTACTGAATAATGCGTTGAAGCTGTTATTACAGCCAGACTTAATTAAAACAAAAATTACCACGGCTGAATTAGCCGATAAAGCCCAGTTATACGGAGCGATGGCAGGGTTATTAACACGATAATTATTTTTATTTGAAAAGAAAGCGTTTACAATTATCGGATTATGTGATAAATTGATAACGTAATAATCATTCGAACAGTTCAACCGCTACTAAAAAATAGTGCAAGCAGTGCTTACTGAGTGTTAACGCCCAGTTTTCTAAGCACGTTTGCAAGATTTTAAGTAGCGGTTTTTTATTTTGAAATCAGTGAAGGGTGGACTAAATCATGAAGATCGGAATTAACACCGCAATTTATGAGTCACAAGTTCAGGCAGGAGCCACTCAACTGGAGTGCCTAAAAACATTAGTAACTCGTTCTGATGTTAGTGCAGTTGAAGTTCGCGGTGAATTCTTCAAACCCGAGACGCGATCGGCGGAACTGTTAGCAATCAGTCAGCTTTGTGAGAAACAACATTGGGATCTCTATTATTCGGTTCCAGAGGAACTGTTTAGCAGTGATGGCTATAACGCAAGTCTAGTGACAAATCTAGAACTGGCAACTAAGTATCATATCAAATCATTGAAGTATAGCTTTGGTGTGCAACCAACATTGCAAGCACATGACTTGGAAGCGCTAACTCAGCTGTTAGCAACTACCTCCATACAAGTTACGATCGAGAACCAACCTAATGCGAATGGTGATTTGGCGACATTTGAGTCAGATGTTGCTTGGGTTAAGTCACAAAAGTTGACATTAGGGTACACTTTCGATTCCGGAAACTGGTATTGGATTGATCAACAGCCTGAACCAGCCTTTGCAGCATTGAAGTCAGCAATCACCGTATTTCATTTGAAGGATATCAAGGATCAAACAACGGTGATGTTGGGACAAGGGGCAACGGATTGGCACAGTCTATTAGGTCAGTTGTCACCCGAAATCCCAGTATTTCTGGAATATAATATTGCAGCTGCAGATTTATCGGGACAGATTGATTTGGTTAAACAAGCATTAAGTTAGCGAGGTTCAATAATATGAACTATCTTTTGCAATTAGTTTTAATCTTATTACTGACAAAGTTAGGTGCGCATATTGCGGCTACCTTTAACTTGCCAAGTGTGATTGGGGAACTATTAGTCGGAATTTTAGCGGGACCCGCAGTATTTCATATCTTAACGTATAGCACTTTCATTCAGTACTTTGCCGAAATTGGAGTCATTATTTTAATGTTTATCGCTGGTCTAGAGGGCGATTTGAAATTGCTTTTTCGTTACTGGAAGCCAGCTTTAACTGTTGCGACATTGGGAGTCATTTTTCCAACGGCATCGGCCGTACTACTTTGTATGGGAATGTTCGATTTCTCGCTGACCACTTCAATTTTTCTTGGGCTTATTTTGAGTGCAACTTCTGTAAGCATTACCGTTCAAGTATTGAAAGAAATGGATTATTTAAATACACGCGAAGGTGCGATTATTCTAGGCGCGGCCGTAGCGGACGACATTATCTGTGTGGTGTTATTGGGAATCAGCACAAGCCTGTTTGGTACTGCTAGTGCGCACAACCAATCGCTTGTGGCAATGGTTGTGCCGAAAGTACTGTTCTTCGTCGTTGCAGTCGCACTTGCTAAGTGGTTTGTCCCACTCTTCCTGAGGGGATTCAATAAGGTTAATGCATCTGAGAATATTACGACAGCGGCGATGGTGCTCTGTTTTGGTTTTTCGTTCTTAGCCGTTAAGTTAGGAATGAGCGATGTCTTGGGTGCGTATATTGCAGGGTTAGCGATTTCAGAAACACGCTTTAAGGCGCAACTTGTTGCTAAGGTTGAACCAATTGGGTATGCCGTCTTTATTCCAGCATTCTTTGTCAGCATTGGTCTTGAAATTACCTTTAAGGGAATGCAAAACGATCTAGTCTTTATCGGATTGTTACTAGTGCTTGCGATTTTAGGCAAGCAAATTGGTGGTGCCATTGGTGGTAAATTGTTTGGATTGACCTGGAATGAGGCCAATATTGTGGGCGCCGGAATGGTTTCAAGAGGTGAGATGGCACTGGTTGTCGCGAATGTCGCTGTCTCGGCGGGCTTAATCGATCATAATCACTATACGGCAATGATTGTGGTGACTGTTATGGCGACACTTATTGCGCCATCAATGCTTAAAACATTTATTCAACATGGTAAACGAGCTGTATCACATATTAGTTTAAATAAAACAAGCGAGGCGAAATCATGAGTAAAGTTGGATTTGGAGTTCTGAATTGGGTTGTCTTAGGAGCATACTTATTGGCAATGCTAGGTGTCGGAGCTTATTTTACCAGAAAAGCTAGTAAAAACACGGATTCATTTTTCAAAGCAGAAGGGCATATTCCTGCTTGGGCGGCGGGGTTCAGTATTTACGCAACTACTTTAAGCGCAATTACCTTTATGTCAACTCCAGAACAAGCATTTTTGAGTGACTGGGCATACGCTATCGGAAGTTTTTCGATTCTAATTATTATTCCAATTTTAGTTAAATTCTACATTCCATTTTTCCGCAAATTGAAAGTAACGACAGCTTATGAATACTTGGAAGAACGGTTTAGCCCAGTCATGCGGGCCATTAGTAGTTTGCTGTTCGTACTTTATCATATCAGCCGGGTGGCCATTGTCATCTATTTACCGATTATTGCTATTACATCGGTTTCAAACATCAATCCAATTCTAATTGCCTGTGTTGTCGGTGGCCTTTGCATTCTCTATACATTCTTAGGGGGGATTGAAGGAGTTATTTGGAGCGATGTTATTCAAGGATTCTTGCTTCTTGGTAGTGCTCTGTTAATTTGTGTTTTAGGAATCTTTTATATCAAGGGTGGTTTCGGTACGGTGGTTAACGATGTCGTTACCAATCATAAGTTTATCTCTGGTAACGACTTTAATATTGGCGATCTATCTAAGTTTGTGCCGTTGATCTTAGCTGGTCAAATCTTTAATAGTTTGTATCAATATACTGGTAGTCAAGATGTTGTACAACGTTATCAGACGACAGCTACGATTAAAGATACTAATAAATCTATGTACACTAATGGCTGGTTAGCATTGATTACCATTCCATTATTTTTTGGAATGGGTACGATTCTTTACAGTTTCTATCAACACACAGCTGCCTTGCCAGCAGGATTCAATACGAGTGCGGTGGTACCATATTTTGTCATTACCCAAATGCCAGCTGGGGTTGCAGGATTAGTGATTGCTGGAATCTTTGCGGCCGCGCAATCAACGATTGCTTCTAGTCTCAACGCGATCTCCTCGTGTGTAATTACAGACTTTAAACAACGTTTCTTTAACGATAAGTTCAAAAATAGTAATGATGTTACCTTGGCTCGGGGAATCATTATCATTGCAGGCGTGTTAGGATTAGCCGTTGCGATTTATCTGTTGATGGGTAACGCTTCACAGATTTGGAACTTATTCTTGTCGGTCACTGGTATCTTTGGTGTGCCAATTGCCGGAATCTTCGCTGTTGGGATCTTTACGAAGCGTGCTAATACGGTTGGGGTGTTAACCGGACTAGTGTTAAGTGTCGGCTTGTCCTTCTGGGTACAATCATTAAACATCTCTTCATTATTGGTTGCTTGCGTTGCCTTCATTTCAGCTTTTGTTTTGAGCTACGTTGTTAGCCTGCTCTTCCCAGGTGGTAATCATGATGTGACTGGATTGACTGTTTCAACAATTAATGAAACATACGTGAAGAAGAATTAAAATGTCCGACGATCTTGTATTAATATCGCTTGGTTATTAGTCTAACCCATGATGTTTAGGACAAGATGTAGACGTAAATCTGAAATCTCGATTGTCTTCACATGAGGATAGTCGAGATTTTGTGCTCAATCTGTTTCAAGGCAAGTTATTGACACAGATTTTAAGGAGGTTATGGAAATGGAGATACGCACACTAGCTTTAAAAACGCCCGAAGGACAGCCATTTACGATGTGGATCTATCAACATGATCAATTCACGCTATTTCGGGATGATCGACAGTGGCCATTAGCGTTGATTTTTCCTGGCGGGGGCTTTGCGGGCTACTCTGAGCGGGAAGTTGAAGCTGTAGCACTTAAATTTATTGCAAAGGGTTACCAGGCGGCCGTAGTGAAGTATAATCTTACGTCGGATGGCCCGTTTTATCCAACAGCTGCCACGATTGGATTAGCGGCATTAAGCTACGTTAAACGGCATGCGCAGGAGTTGAATGCTGATTCTGATCATGTTGTTGTCAGTGGCTTTTCGGCGGGGGGACATTTGGTAGCCGTGATGACAGCGCTTGGCGCTCAATCAGAATTCTTAAATAATCATGGCTTTGAAGAGACAAAGCTAGTACCATTTGCGCAAATTTTAAGCTATCCGGTGATTGATCTGACAATGGGTTTTCCAACTAGTCAGCATGAGATGATGGCTGTGACTACGGATGAATCTTACTGGCATGCGCAAGAGTTAGTCACGAGTCAAACACCGCCGACTTTCATTTGGGCAACGCGGACTGATGAGCTTGTTCCAGTTGTGAATAGTCTGGTCTATTTAGCAGCGCTAGGTGAGCATAATGTTCCATTTGAGAGCCATATCTATGCAGCCGGTGTCCACGGATTGGCATTTGGTGATTTAGCTGATTCTCGCTATCATCACCCTGAAGATGTGGTCCCACGGGTTCAAAACTGGTTTCCAATGGCATTGGGCTGGTTACGTACATTATATGCTAGCAAGAATAGTACTGAAATTTAGGGGGGTGTGAAAATGAGATATGAGCAATTGAGATTAATGACGCCGCAACATTTTGAATTTAAATTAACCTGCTATTGGAAAGACCAACTTAAAATGGATTATGATCCTCGGAGATGGCCAATCCTTCTAATTTTTCCGGGCAGTGGATTTATTCAAATGACAGAGCGTGAAGCAGAACCGATTGCTTTGGCTTTTAGTGCACAGGGCTATCAGACAATGGTAGTGGAATACAATCTATTGGATCGCGGGCCAGTTTATCCCAACGCAATTGATGTCGGTTTGACTGCCTTAAAGTATGCTAAAACTCAAGGACCACCACATTATGGTGATGCGAATAAGACGATTTTGATGGGCTTCTCGGCGGGCAGTCACGTCGCAGCATTAACTAACGCGATGGGGAATAACACTGAGTACCTCAAAACTCACGGCTTTGGTGATAGCCCATTGACGTCACGCTTGCAGGTCTTAGGTTACCCGGTTATCGACTTGGCGGCAGGTTTTCCGAAAAGTCGAGAAGAGGCCTTTAAAATTAGTCCAGATGAACAATATTGGGCTAGTCAGAACCTAGTTACTGATCAGACACCGCCAACGTTTTTATGGAATACTTGTGCGGATGCGGTAGTGCCAACAATGAATAGTTTATTGTACGCAGAAGCACTAGCTAGGCATCATGTCGAGTATGATATTCATACATTTACACATGGAAAACACGGTCTGTGCTTGAGTACAGTTGAAACTAGTCGATATAATTACCCAGAAGATATTGAGCCACGTGCGGCGAACTGGGTTCCGTTAGTGCTAAGTTGGTTGAGTGAAATGTTAGATTTGACGCAAGTGGACTTTAAATAGGAGTGACGAATGCAAGATAATGAGGAAGTATTGGGTACTCGTTTGCAAAATGGAATGTTTGGTGTACCGGATCTACATCCAGATGAACAACACCGTTATTTAGGGACCTTTTACGAACGGGTTGAACTTCAGATTTCATTTAAGCAGGCTCTGAGGTATGACTTTACGTCAGTACTAGTGCCGGTATTGCGGCAACCAAGAGACTATCAGCTTTTGTTGAACGGTCAATTAGATATGGATATCATGGGGCGCTATATGCGGCTAGCGAATCAGTATAGCGTTTTGTTTACTGTCAAAAATAGTCACTTTTATCATCATAATCCAGATAGTGCAGCGATTATCCTGTGCGCTGACCATGCACTTAATCGAACTGAAGTTGACATATTGCAGCGATACCCACAAATTGCGCAGAGATAAATCGAAAAAACTACCATCAAGATTGGTTGAACTCTTGATAGTAGTTTTTTTAGCGTTTACCAAGTTTATTATCTGTGATTAAATCGATTGTATGATTCATTCGATCACGATACTTCGCATTCTCTAATAGCATGGCGGCGATAATATCAAGAGCGTAGGTAATGGCAAATTGTGAGTTCACAAAGCGCGAGTTGTTGACGAATTTACTGTTTTTTACGAGAATCGTAAGGTCACTTAGTTCCGCTAAGCGACTGCGTTCATCAGACGTAATTGCAATGACCTTGGCATCCTTTTTCTTAGCTAATGCAACTGAATCGTTGACTTCCGCTGTAGCGCCAGTAAGTGAGATAGCCAAGATGACATCACCAGGTTGCATAATGCCACCACTAATGTACATGATATGAGTGTCAGTCATTGAGAAGGCGGCGATCCCCATTCTAATCAATCGCTGCGTCATTTCCTGTGCGGTATAGCCCGAACTGCCCAACCCGTATAGATAGACCCGGCGAGCGTTAGAGATTAAACTAACAGCAGCGTGAAGATCATCAGGAGACAGACGTTCCCAAGTCCCACTCAGAATTTTTTTGTAGTAGCTATAGACTTGATCCGCAACGGTGTCTTTTTTACCAGCAGGCGTCACGGGAGTAACTGCTCCTTCAGCTAATTGAAGTTTGAAGGCGTAAAAATTTGCACAGCCCATTTTTTTAACAAAGCGGGTAATGGTCGCATTACTAACGTGAACGTTCTTAGCCAGACTAGAAATCGTCATTTTTTGGACTTCTTTCGGCTCTTGAATGACCTTTAAGGCGACTTTGCGTTCTTGTCGTGAGAGTGTCGGATACGATTCTTCGACAGTAGTTACGATACTCATAGATTTGGCTCCTATCATGATTTCCTTATGCTAACGCTACAATAGCATAGTTTTTGCCAAATAGAAATAGATCAGAAATGAAAGAAGCTATACCAACACAACTGTTGGTATAGCTTCTTTCATTTCTTATGAATACGATTTAGACATGGTTATCGTTCTACTTCAATGCAGTCCATTTCCAGTTTTCAACTTCTGGAATATCGGTACCTTCAGCACGGATATAGTCATGATGCTTGTCTAAAATGCTGTTCATCTCTTGGATGACATGAGCACCCTTTTCGGCATAAGCTGGCGTTGCTAATAAGGCAGCTTTGACTAAGTGGAAACGATCGAGTTCGTTGCGAACACGCATGTCGAATGGCGTGGTAATGTCGCCTTCTTCGCGGTAACCATGAACGTGTAAATTATGGTTATGGCGATCGAAGAAGATGGTCTTTACTAAGTCGTCGTATGCATGATAAGCAAAGATAACTGGTTTGTCCTTAGTGAAGAAAGCATCAAATTCAGCATCTGATAAACCACGAGGGTCGTCTTTCTTCAGCTTCAGAAGATCAACAACGTTAATGAAGCGAATCTTCATTTCAGGGAAGCGTGCATGCAAGATTGATACGGCAGCTAAGCTTTCAGTCGTTGGTTCAGAGCCGGCAGTTGCGAAGACAACGTCGGGTTCTTCACCATGGTCAGTACTTGCCCAATCAACAACACCAAGGCCATCACGAACTAAGCGCTTAGCTTCGTCCATTGTGAACCATTGTGGACGAGGGTGCTTGCTGGCAATGATTAAATTAATCAATTGTTTGCTTTGGATAGCCTTATCAAAGGTTGCAATCAAGGTGTTGGCATCACCTGGAAGATAGGCGCGAACATATTCGGTCTTCTTTTCAGCCAAGTGTGAAATGATACCTGGATCTTGGTGAGAGTAACCATTGTGATCTTGTTGGAAGGCCGTTGATGATGCAATCACATTCAGTGAAGGCACATCAGCCCGCCAAGGGGTTTCTTCGTGAGAATTCCGTAACCACTTGAAATGCTGGGTTAACATTGAATCCACAACACGCAGGAATGATTCATAACTTGCAAAGAAACCGTAACGTCCGGTTAAATTGTAAGCTTCCAACATTCCTTCATCCATGTGTTCTGACAACATGGAGTCAATAATCCGGCCTTGAGGTGCTAATAAAGCATCATTAGGTTCGTGGATTGGTTCCATCCACTGACGCTTGGTATCTTCAAAAGCAGCGCCTAGTTTGTTAGATAAGGTTTCGTCAGGCCCCCAGCCACGGAAGTTCTTGTTGTCTTTGTTCAACTCAATCAAATCACGGATATACTTACCAAGTTCAGTCATATCTGAACCGTCTTCTTTACCGTGATCCTTGTTGTCCAAAGCATAATCATCGATATTTGGTGTAATTAAGTCTTTAGTTAACTTACCACCGTTAGTGACGGGGTTAGCAGCCATACGAGCTTGGCCTTCAGGGATGATTGCGGCAATTTCTGGTTTTAAAGTACCATTTTCATCAAATAATTCTTCTGGTTTGTATGATTTGAGCCAGTCAACTAATTTGTCGGCGTGTTCCATGTGATTGCGATCGACAGGAATTGGAATTTGGTGAGCCCGGAATGAACCTTCAATTGGTTCGCCGTCCCAACTCTTAGGACCAGTCCAGCCCTTAGGTGCCCGGAAAACAATCATTGGCCACTTAGGACGAGATTCATCATTGTTATCCTTGGCGTTCTTACGAATTGCGTGGATTTCTTCAATGACTTTATCCAATTCTTCAGCCATGATTTTATGCATCTTGGCAGGGTCTGTACCTTCAACAAAGTGTGGATCCCAGCCTAGACCTTTAAAGTAGTCTTCAAGTTCTTCATGTGATTCACGTGAAAGAACTGTTGGGTTAGAAATCTTGAAGCCGTTTAAGTTCAAGATTGGTAAGACTGTCCCGTCTGTAATCGGGTTAAGGAACTTGTTAACTTGCCAAGAAGTTGCCAATGGGCCAGTTTCAGATTCACCATCACCAACAACGGTAGCAGCAATTAAACCTGGATTATCTAGTACCGCACCAGCACCATGCAAGATTGAGTAGCCAAGTTCGCCACCTTCATGAATCGAACCAGGCGTCTTAGGATCGGCATGGGAAGCAACCCCGCCTGGGAATGAAAATTGCTTGAATAAGCGCTTCATCCCAGCTTTGTCTTGGGTAATTTTAGGATACGTTTCCGTATAGGTGCCATCTAAGTAGGAGTTAGAAACCATTACTTGGCCACCATGACCAGGACCTTCAATGTAGAACATGTTCAAGCCATACTTATTGATTGCCCGGTTTAAATGGGCATAAATGAAGTTTTGACCAGCAATCGTGCCCCAATGGCCGATTGGATGAACTTTCACGTCGGTCGCCTTTAGTGGTTCCCGAAGTAACGGGTTGTTTAGTAGATAGAGTTGACCAACTGAGATGTAGTTAGCAGCACGCCAATATTCATCAACGCGTTTTAGATATTCATCAGAAGAGTAATCAACTGTTTTGGATTTAATTGCTTCACTCATTATTTTGCAACTCCTTTGCAAACTTTTGTTTTGTTTATCATTACGGTTATTATGATAACGGTTTCAATCGTAAAGTCAAGGTGAAATTGGCAAAATAATTTAAGAACCTGGCATTTAAAAGTAAGAAAGACGGTTAGGGGCATGGTTTTCCCCCAATCGTCTTTTTTTATTTGCCACTAATTAATGAGATGTCGGCTAAGCGAATTTGTTTGGCAATCTGAGTGTCCAATTGTTCATCGGTGATGATAACATCCACATCATTAACGTCGGCTGTCTTGTAAAGTGCATTTTTTTCGAATTTAGTGTGATCAGCTAAGATAACTTTCATTCGACAATGAGACATCATCTTTTTGGAAACTTCCACTTCTTCTATATAGTGGTTGGTGATTCCTGCTTGAAGGTTGACGCCGCCACAGCCAAAGAAACCAATGTCGGCATAGATATTATTGATATTGGCAAGTGTGATTGGCCCGGACAAAGAACCTTCACTAGTCCGCATTGTTCCGCCCAAGAGTACAATTTGAATATTTTTAACAAACTGTAGCGAGTTGAGAACGAAAGTAGAGTTGGTGATAACGGTTAGATTGGTTAGATGGCTATGTTTAATTTCTTCGGCGATTTGAAAAGCAGTTGTACCGTAATCAAGAAAAATTGACTCCCCATCATGAATTAAGCGTAGTGCATTGGTGGCAATTTCATTTTTTTCAGCAACTGCTTCGTGTCTACGCTTACCATACTTTGTCTCGTTGACACTTTGCGGGGTAGTAGCACCACCGCGAATTGCCTGCACTAGTCCTTGTTTATCAAGGTTGTAAATATCTTTACGGATAGTCTCACGAGAAACATTAATTTCCTTGCTAATTTCAGCGATTCTAATGGTACCGCGTTGGTTTAATTGATCTAAAATATACTTTTGGCGCTGCATAACTTCCATATGAGGTGGCCTCCTTGTAAAAATAAAATTTATTTTTCGGTAGTAATCATAGCACATGTTTGGCAATTGTTTGCAATCTAATTTTGTAAAGTGATTGAAATCTCTATCTAAATCCTTTACATGTAAGCGCTTAACAGAGTGTTATGTCTAACTTTGTGAGATAATTAACTTGCTTTTGCGAACGCTTATGTCGTTGCAAAGTACTCTTTGCAAACGGGTGTTAAAAACTTTTTTAAAGAAAAGTATTGCAAAAGTATTGCAAAATGATACAATTTTAATTGTTGAAAGCGATTACATTTATATAAAACATGAAAGGAGCGACTTATTTTGAGTGAGAACCTTGTCGAAGTAAGCGATTATTTAAGAGATCAGCTCATTTTTCTACACACCTCTTTTAAAACCTCGAAGGAGTTATTTACAGCAATTAATGCGAAGGCCAAGGAAGATGGGTTTGTGACTGATCAATTCTTACCAAAGATTATCAAACGAGAAGGAACTTTTCCGACTGGTTTGCAATTAGAACATCGGGGTGTGGCGATACCACATACCGATGCGGATACGATCAACCAAGAGTTCGTTGCTGTAGTTGTTAATGATGAGCCAATCAAATTTAGTCGGATGGACGATCCAGAACAAAAGGTTGATGCTAAATTAGTTTTTGTTCTTGGTCTAAATAAGCCCCATGCTCAGTTAGATATGCTTCAAGCATTAATGACTATTATTCAAGATGATTCATTAGTAAGTTCTTTGGAAAACGCTGATAACGCTAATCAAGTTCATCAGCTATTAAGCAAATAAAAATAATAGAAGAAATAGGAGAAATTATCATGAAAAAATTAAACGTATTAGTAGCTTGCGGTGCCGGAATTGCCACTTCAACGGTTGTTATGAAGAAGGTTGAAGATTTGTTTGCCGAGAACAATATTGATGCAAACTTGATTCAAATTAAGATTGCTGAAGCCGCATCTAAACAGGATGACGCAGATATGTTGATTTCAACGACTGTATTACCTACTGAATACAAGATTCCAGCAATTAAAGCAATGGGATTTTTAACGGGGCTTGGTGTGGATAAGTTGCAAGATGAAATTTTAACTAAAGCACGTGAAATTCAAGCACAATAATAAGGAGCTAGGTTTTAAGCAGGAGGATGCATCATGAAAGTATTATCTGATGTTGTACAAAGCATCATTAATGTTGGCCCCAGCGTTATGCTTCCCATTATTATCTTTATTGTTGGGTTAATCTTTAGGGTTAAACCGGGTAAGGCACTCACATCTGGGATTACTGTTGGTATCGGTATGATTGGGATTAACCTGGTCATTAATTTGTTGACAACTAGTGTTGGTCCTGCTGCGCAGGCGATGGTCAAGCGATTTGGGTTTCATTTGACGATTATTGATGCCGGATGGCCTGCCGTTTCTGCTGGGACATGGGCACAACCAATCTCAGCTATCATGATTCCAATTATTTTAGTCGTTAACGTTGGTTTAATTTTGTTAAATCTTACTAAAACACTTGATATCGATATTTGGAATTACTGGCACATGATTGCGGCCGCAGCTACGGCTTATGTGGTGACGAAAAACTGGTGGTTTGCAATTCTTTGTGGGATTATCTATGAAATCGCTGTCTTAATTATTGCTGATAAAACTGCGCCAAAAGTCGCTGAGTTTTATGGCTTGGATGGGATTAGCTTTCCAACTGGTTCTGCTGCAGCGTATGGCTTACTTGGTATTCCAATTGGATGGGTTGTCAGCAAAATCCCTGGTATCAAAAAATGGGATGTTGATCCACAAACGATTCAAAAGCGTTTTGGTGTCTTTGGCGAACCCATGGTTATGGGGATCGTGATTGGGATGTTATTAGCTGCTTTAGGTGGTTATAGTGTACCAAACATTCTAAAACTTGGTATGTCAATGGGTGGTGTTATGTTCTTAATGCCACGGATGGTCAAGATTTTAATGGAGGGCTTAATCCCAATCCAAGAAGGTGCGCAAAAATTACTTCAAGAGAAGTATGGCAATCGAAAGATTTACTTAGGGATGGATGCTGCTCTTTCAACTGGTTCACCAGCTACTTTGGCAACTGGACTACTAATGGTACCAATTACGTTATTCTTAGCCATTATTTTACCTGGTAACCGGGTATTACCATTCGGTGATTTAGCAACGATTCCATTCTTCGCTGCTTTGATTGTTCCTAGTCGTAAGGGTAATATCGTCCACTCTGTACTCTCTGCTACTATCGTGATGGTATTTGCATTGCTGATGGCAACAGACTTTGGTCCAACGTTAACTTCAATGATGCACGGGATTGTTGCCTTTCCTAAGGGTGCGTCAGAAGTTACCAACTTGGATACGGGTGGTAATGTCTTGAACTGGTTAATTTTGAAATTATCACAGTTAGTACAGCCGTTATTTAATTAAAAGATTATCCGTAGAAAGGAAAATGAATTATGGATACTGTAAAAACAACTGAAACCGATGAATTAAAGGGTGCTAAAACTATGGAGGCCGTTGTTAAGACGGAATCTGGCTATGACAATATGGAATTGAAACAAATTCCAATTCCTGAAGTAACTGGGGATAAAGTATTATTGAAGGTTGCTTATACTGGAATTTGTGGGACGGATATCCATACATTTAAAGGCCAGTATGCCAATGCAGTAACACCACTTGTTTTAGGCCATGAATTCTCAGGTAAAGTTGTTAAAGTAGGTCCTGATGTTACCACCTTAAAACCTGGTGATCGCGTTACTAGTGAAACGACATTTGCAACTGATGAGACTTGTGTCTATTGTCAAGATAAGGAATATAACTTATGTCCTAACCGTGAAGGAATTGGGACTAAAGCCAATGGTTCAATGGCCAACTATGTTTTGACTCGCGAAGAAAGCGCTCACATTTTGCCGGATAATGTTTCCTACAAAATGGCTGCAATGTCAGAACCTTTAGCATCATGTGTTCACGCTATGTATCAAAAGACGCCATTTACTTTACATGATACTTTATTAATTATGGGACCAGGACCAATGGGGTTACTCTCATTACAAATTGCCAAAGAAATTGGTGCTTTTGTCATTGTTTCTGGGATTACTAAGGATGCTGATCGTTTACAAATTGCTAAAGAATTGGGTGCCGACATCATTGTAGATACTCAAAAAGAAGACTTGGCCAAGGTCGTAATGGATGCGACAGATGGTGTTGGTGTTACCAAAGTATATGACTGTTCGGGTGCAACGCCAGCTGTTAATGCTGCCTTACCATTGATTCGTAAAGGTGGAACTTTCCAACAAGTTGGTCTTTTTGCAAAGCCAATGAATGAATTGGATGAACGCTCAATTATTCAGCATGAAATTACCTATCGGGGTTCTCGTTCACAAAATCCTTATGATTGGCCAATTGCCTTACATCTTGAAAGTAAGGGTGCTATTAATCAGGATGCGATGATTACGAAGGTCTTTGATCTTGAACATTGGCGTGACGCTTTTGATGCAATGATGGCTGGTAAAGAACTTAAAGTTATGATTGCTTCTAATCCTAATGATCCAGATTTAGCTGATTAAACCAATTGTAGTTGAATGACAGATTATTAAAATTATAACCTCCTTAACTAGAGCATCGAGATATTTATCTTGGTGCTCTTTTTTGGGAGCAGGGGGGGTTCTTTATGAAGTATCAAAATATCTTGTTCGATATTGATAATACCTTGATTAATTCAGCGGACTTAATTGCTAAGTTATTGAAGGAGGGGGCAGTTCGCGAGGGTGTTGATATGCCAATTGAAGAATATCGTAAGAGAATTGGCCAGCCCGGTGAGATGATCCTGAGAGAATTTGGTGTTCAAAATTGGCAGAATGTATTAGCCAGATATCTAATTGAATTTAACGAGAATATGAATGAACTAACGTATTTTGTGGGAGTTGAACAAATGTTAGATGATTTATTGGCAATGAATCTCACAGTGGGAGTGGTTACATCTAAGGATCGTGTTCAATTTGATAAAGAAGTCAGTCATTTTCCGATTATCGCAAAGATGCCAATTGTGACTACTGCTGATTTAACTAAAAATCCAAAGCCAAGTGGAGAGCCGATTACCTACACATTAGAGAGATTTAACTTAGCACGTGAAAGGACGTTGTATGTTGGTGATAGTATCTTTGATATGCAGGCTTCAAAGAATGCAGGCGTTGATTTTGTAGTTGCTAAATGGGGAGCATTACCGAATGTCGATTTTAATAATGCGAAATATCAAGCTAAGACCCCGAATGATATCGTTGGAATAGTTCAGTAAGTAAATGAGATTAGACTGGAAAGAGCGCATTATTTAATAATAAAAAATCCTTTTTAACTCTAAAAGCAGAGGCCAAGATAGCAACTTTCGTTTCTTGGCTTCTGCTTTTAGATACATTAATAAATGAAATGAAGACGAGCTAGTTATCTTTATACAAATATCTGAATAAGTCCCTTTTATTATTCAAATGATACAGATTAGTTAACCAATCCTTTTGTTGTAATTGTGTCATCAAGTCACTGATGAATGATAGATGCTTCTCGTAATCTATGGGGGCTAGACCAATAATTACATGGACCATTTTTTGATTTGTCATAACAGGTAGCGGCTTATCAAGTAAAAAGAAAGTAGCACCGAGATTATTAACGCCATCACGTGGAGCAGCGTGCGCCAACATAACGCCTGACCCAATAACCATGTATGGTCCGTTACTTTCAGTTAAATGAATGATCTGATCGATATAATTTTTTTCAACACTATAGTCTTCAAGTAGGGGGGATAGTGCTGTACGCACCGCCTGCTTCCAAGATTTTTGGTGATTTAGAAAACCAACATGTTCTGGCGGCAGTAGCTTGATTAATTCTGATAAATTTTCTTGGGGTGCGGCTAATAGTGGTTCCTGAGTTAGCTGGGTCAAATAGTCGTTCAGTGCGAGTTTCAGACCCATAGGATTTCTTATCATAGCGTAGTTGCCTACAATATCCAATAGTGTATCCACATTAAATAACTTGAGTGTGTCAGAAGTTGCCAACCCGGCCTTAATAATAGCATTATCGATGATCTTCCACTCCAACTCAGAAGGAAAAGCAGATACGGTAGTTATTGGTATGTTGCGCTGGGTGTTCAATTTGATTGTACTGATGACAAGCTGAACATTACTTAGATCTGAATTTTCGTATTGAAGCACATTCATTGGACTAGAAAAATGAATACCGCGGTAACGGCTTTCTAGTTGTTGAAGCAATAGACGACTGGTACCGATGCCACTAGAACAAACGACAAGTACTTCATTTTGTGTTGGGGTGCTTGTTTTTTGCTCACGAATAGCACCACCAAAGTAAATGGCAATTAATGCGATTTCATCATCAGAAAGTGTGTGATGAATATATTGTTCAAATGGTACGACGACTTTACGAGTGATTTCAAAAGTGTGGTGATAATGCTGTTGAATACTTTTTAAGTCAGGGTATTCAAATGGCATATTATATTGAGCACGATAGTAGGTTGAAAGCAAGTGAACCGTTAAACTGTCACTAATCGACTTGATTGAAACATGTGCGCCAGAGAGGTGGTTGAAACTAGAAATCATTCGAACTGAGAATGGTTTTAACTTTTGAATCAAGTCGTCATTCCAATTGACATGAGCAAATTGACTAGAATTGATCAACTTGACTAAGTAGTCAACCTCATTAGAGTTATCGATATGATAATCGTTCAAAAAACTTTTAGCCCAAATGTGATCCAGCGTTAAGTCGGTTTGTGCGGATATAACATCACTTAGTTGGTTATTACAGTCTCTAATGTTAGTTAAGTACCAATATAAAAATAGCCGAATTGTGATACTTGCATCGTCGGTTAAATATTTTCCAGTTATTCTTTCAAAGAGTTTAATCTGGTCGTTTATGGTAGTGGGCTTAATGGTAGCCTGCCTAGTTTGTTCAATGAGTGTCTTCAGTTGAGTAGCATGATCGTACACCCATTTACGAACTGCTGTCGGGGAACCCGTGATTATTTTACCGGATTCTGTATTGGTGATTTGTAAATGATATAGCGCTAGTTGTGAGTGTAGTACTTTGATATCTCTAATAACTGTGTTCTTAGAAATATTAAATTGGTAAGTTAGGTCCGCTAACGAGCAACCACTAGTGTTGAGGATACTAAATGCAATTAGTAGTTGGCGTTGCTTAGCATTGTTGGTCATGATCTTGCTAGAGGTTTCTTTTTCTGTCATTTTATGCAGAAATTTGATCGTGTCAGTTGGAAGGTAATATCCTAGTTTTTTAACATTAGTAATCGGAAATTCTGCATGCTGATCAAGCTCATCGTTTACTTTATTTATTAGATAGAATAGGCTACGACGCGAGATATGTAG
This sequence comes from Lactiplantibacillus argentoratensis, assembly GCF_037290055.1. Classification (NCBI taxonomy): domain Bacteria; kingdom Bacillati; phylum Bacillota; class Bacilli; order Lactobacillales; family Lactobacillaceae; genus Lactiplantibacillus; species Lactiplantibacillus argentoratensis. The sequence goes on along the minus strand of NZ_CP147647.1, from coordinate 2,968,499 downwards.
ATGTTGTTGTAAGAAGTTAGCTGTGGTGTAGCCCGATGACGTTAATAGAATTTCTAATAATTCATTACCATGTTTTCGTTTGCTGAAATTTACACGCAATTCAGTATCCTCCCTGTATTAAGTCTACTAAAAAATTAAAGCATTAAGGTATCAAAGTACCAAAGTTGCACTATTCTCAAAAACATTGTTGCACTTGTGGCGCTATTATTCAAGTTTATACTGGTCATTGTCAGATAGATAGCGATATCAAGAAAGGAGGATGAATAAAAATGCTGTTGGATTTATTGAATAAACAGACTGTGCAAGTATCAGAAGGAACAGGGCTAGATTGGAAGCAAGCAATTGAATTAGCTGCGGAACCATTAATTAATAATAAGACGATTGAAGATGGATACGTCCAGGAAATGCTCAATGTGGTGGAATCAGAAGGACCGTACATCAATATCGGGCCACAAATCGCGCTCGCACATTCTAGACCAGCGGGTAACGTCCATGAAATCGGATTATCTATCTTAAAAACAAATCATAGCATTAGTCTAGTCAATGATGAACACCCCATCAATTTATGGTTCGTATTGGCCGCGGTAGATAATAACAGCCATTTAGCCGTTATTAAAGAGTTAATGGAGTTGTTAACCGATGAGTCGGCGGTGACAGCTATGTTAAATGCAACTAGTGAAGTTGATATTTTAGAAGTTATTGCACATGAGCAAGAATTACAAAAATAGGAGGGTACTATTATGAAATTTTTAGCTGTTTGTCAAAGTGGTCTGGGAAGTAGTTTTATGGTTCAGATGAACATTCAGAGTATTTTAAAGGACGAGAATGTTAAAGAAGATATCCAAGTGGATCATTCTGATGTTGGGAGCGTTGGCGCTGATTCAGCAGATTACTTCTTTGTTGAATCAACGCTTCAAAGTGCATTAGGAAGTATTCCTGAGAATAAGGTTGTGTTACTAAAAAGCTTGATTGATAAGCAAGAAGTCCGGAACCATGTCAATACAATTTTGGATCAAGAAAATATTGAACATGATTAGCCGCTGAAAAGGAGGAGAATCACATGAAGACTGTTTTGAACTTATTTGTTGGTATTGTGACCCAACCGTCTATTTTAGTAGCGCTAATTGCGATGTTAGGGCTACTACTTCAAAAAAAGAAAAGTACGGAAGTTGTTCAAGGAACTATTAAGACCTTTGCCGGTTTCTTAGTCTTAACTGGTGGTGCCGGAATTCTTCAAAATGCATTGTCACCCTTTGCTTCCATGTTTAAGTTTGCGTTACATGTTCAAGGAGTTGTTCCTAGTAATGAAGCAGTTGTTGCAATTGCCCTGGTTAAATACGGCTCAACAACAGCACTAATTATGTTAGTTGGGATGATTGTTAATATTTTATTAGCTCGTTTTACTCGCTTTAAGTATATCTTCTTGACAGGGCAAGCAATGTTATATGTTTCTTGTTTAACTGCAGTTATATTGGTAAGCGCTAACATTGGCGCGGGTTGGCAAACGATTGTACTTGGTGGTCTATTTGAAGGGACATTATTAACGGTAACACCAGCATTGACACAACCATTTATGCGTAAAATCACGGGTGGCGATGATGTTGCTATGGGACACACGGGTAACATTGGCTATGCGCTCTCAGGATTGATGGGTAAATGGTTTGGTAATGCAGAAAAGTCTACAGAGGATCTAGAAATCCCTAAGAGTTTGGGCTTTCTGCGTGATTCGACAGTTTCAATTACGATTTTAATGGGTATTGTTTACATCATTTTGGCGATTGTGACAGGTCCAGCTTACATTGAATCGAAATTGAGTGGTGGGACTAATTATATTGTTTATGCATTAGTACAAGCAGGAACATTTGCTGCCGGTTTCGTGGTTGTTTTACAAGGTGTTCGGATGATTTTGGCCGAAATTGTGCCAGCTTTTCAAGGTATTGCGACCAAGTTGGTTCCTAATTCTAAGCCTGCATTAGACGTTCCGATTATTTTCCCATACGCACCAAATGCAGTTTTATTAGGATTCTTTGTCAGTTTCATTGTTGGGACGCTAAGTATGTTTATCATGATTGCGCTAGGAACTACTGTTATTATTCCAGGTGTAGTGGGGCACTTTTTCTGTGGTGCTGCTGCAGCAATTTATGGTAATTCTACTGGTGGTCGGCGTGGTGCAATCATCGGTGCTACAGTAAATAGTTTGTTGATCAGTTGGTTGCCCTTGTTTATCTTACCAGTTTTGGGAAACTTGAAATTAGCAGCTTCGACGTTTGCAGATACCGACTATTTGGTTCCAGGAATCTTGTTAGGAAAATTAGGGAGTTACGGAAGTGTAGCAGTTATTACAGGAATTATCTTGTTCACAATTATTGTGATTCTTTGCAGTGTTTTTCTTACCCGGCGTGCTAAACGGATGACTGATGGAACTAAGTAATCAGTAATTATGAGTACTACTTTCAATAATTTATGAAAACTAATAATAAAGGAGATAAATCTAATCATGAAATTTTTCTTAGATACTGCGAATACTAAAGATATTAAACATTTCGCGGAACTTGGTTTAGTAGATGGAGTAACAACAAATCCAACGTTGGTGTCACGTGAAGGTCGTGATTTTGAAACCGTTATCAAAGAAATTACGCAGATTGTATCAGGTCCAGTATCCGCTGAGGTAACGGCAACCAAGGCCGAAGAGATGATTGCCCAGGCTCGCAATGAAGTTAAGTGGGCTTCAAATATTGTGGTGAAGATTCCGATGACTGAAGAAGGACTTAAGGCGGTCAAAGTATTAAGTGGTGAGGGCATTAAAACAAATGTGACCCTTGTATTCTCAGTTTCGCAAGGCTTATTAGCGGCAAAGGCCGGTGCTACTTACATTTCACCATTTTTAGGACGTCTTGATGATATTGGTGGCAATGGAATTCAGCTAGTTAAGGATTTACGTCAAGTTTTGGATACTTATGGATTCAAGACGGAAATTATCGCTGCCAGTGTTCGGGGGCCACAACATGTTCAAGAAGCTGCGTTGGCAGGTGCTGATATTGCTACCATTCCGGCCACAGTTTTCGGTAAGTTATGGTCTCATCCATTAACGGACAAAGGTTTACAAAGCTTTGCAGCAGATTGGGTGGCATTTCAAGCAGCACAAAATTAATTGTAACAACGGCTTAGGAGGTAAGAATAATGTTTGATAAAGTTGACGAACTAGGTGTTAATACTATTCGAACGTTAAGTATCGAAGCAATTCAAAAAGCAAATTCCGGACATCCAGGGTTACCGATGGGGGCCGCACCTATGGCCTACGTGTTATGGACAAAACATCTAAAAGTCAACCCACAAACGCACATGGATTGGGTTAATCGTGATCGTTTCATTCTTTCAGCTGGACATGGTTCAGCTATGTTATACAGCCTGTTACATTTAGCTGGATATGATGTTTCGATTGATGATCTTAAGCACTTTCGGCAGTGGGACAGTCGGACCCCGGGGCATCCAGAGTATGGACATACCGATGGCGTTGAAGTAACTACTGGTCCGTTGGGACAAGGCTTCGGTATGGCCGTTGGAATGGCAATGGCGGAGGCACATCTAGCTGCCCAATATAACCGACCTAATTTTCCAATTGTTGATCATTACACTTATACAATTGTCGGTGATGGCGACTTAATGGAAGGAATTTCGCACGAGGCTGGATCATTAGCCGGACATCTTAAGCTGGGAAAGTTAATTGCACTTTACGATTCGAACGGCATTTCATTAGATGGCAAGACATCTCAGGCCTTTACGGAAAATGTTGGCGATCGCTTTAAAGCATATGGCTGGCAACATTTAGTGGTTGAAGATGGGAATGATCTTGATGCAATTGACGCGGCAATCGAACTCGCAAAGAAGACAACTGATCGTCCTTCATTGATTGAAGTGAAAACGGTGATTGGCTATGGCGCACCTAAACAAGGGACTAATGCTGTTCATGGTAACCCAATTGGTGCGGATGGCATTAAAGCAGCTGAAAAAGTATATGGCTGGAATTACTCGGATTTTGAAGTGCCATCAGCTGTCTCAGACCGGTTTAAAGCGACAATTCAGGAAAAAGGTGCACAAGCTGAGCAAAAGTGGCAACGGTTGTTTGAATCCTATGAAGCCGAATATCCAGAACGGTCACGCGAATTCAAAGCAGCTTTTAAAGGTGAAATTCCAGCCGAGCTAAATGAAGTTTTACCACACTATCAGCCAGATGATGCGCTAGCTAGTCGGGCAGCCAGCTCAAAGGCAATTAACGCATTAGCAAAGTCTATTTCCTTTATCTGGGGTGGCGCTGCGGACTTATCCGGTTCTAATAAGACCATGATTACGAGTGCCAAAGACTTTCAGCCAGAATCCTACGATGGTCGTAATATCTGGTTCGGCGTACGTGAATTTGGCATGGCGGCTGCGATGAACGGAATTGTATTACATGGCGGCACTCGGGTATTCGGGGGAACATTCTTTGTCTTCACTGATTACTTACGTGCGGCAGTCCGTTTGTCTGCACTACAACACGCACCGGTTATCTACGTCTTAACGCATGATTCAATTGCGGTCGGCGAGGATGGGCCAACCCACGAACCGATTGAACAATTGGCTAGTTTACGATGCATGCCAAACGTACAAGTGATTCGGCCAGCTGATGGTAATGAGACTTCAGCTGCGTGGGAGCAAGCACTGAAAACAACTGATAAACCGACCGTTCTGGTATTGAGTCGACAAGCCTTGAAGACTTTACCTGTATCAGTTGATACGGCCTTTGCTGGTGTTGAGAAGGGTGGTTATGTGGTCAGCGCTGCTAAAAAAGTAACACCAGATGGTTTACTAATTGCAACTGGTTCTGAAGTTAATTTAGCATTGGAGGCCAAAGCCCAGTTAGCAAGGCATAATCAAGATGTCGCGGTCGTTTCAATTCCAAGTTTTGATCGGTTTGCGCAACAATCACCGGAATATCGCGATAGTGTACTCCCAAGTGTGGTTACAAGAAGAGTGACAATCGAAGCTGGATCAACATTTGGCTGGGATCAGTATGCTGGCGATCATGGTGCTAAGATCGGTGTGGATCGCTTCGGAACTTCGGCACCTGGTGACTTGGTACTTGATAAGTATGGCTTTAATGTAACTAATGTTGTGAATACTTATCTGAAATTAAAATAATTATTGAAGAAATAGAAACGGGGCGTTGCTCGGTTTCTATTTCGTGTTCGATAAAGAATGAGGATGGCTATGATGGAAAATATTAAGATGATTGCGATTGATATCGATGGCACACTAGTTAATTCAAAAAAGCAGGTGACATTGCGAGTCAAGCAAGCGATTAAAATGGCGAAGGAAAAGAAGATTAAAGTGGTTATCTGCACGGGACGGCCATTAACAGGTGTTAAAGCATTGTTGCAGGAGTTGGAACTCGATGCTCAAGATGATCAATACGTTGTATGTTTTGGCGGTGCTGCAACCTACACAACTAGTGGCGAACTGATTGATGAACGACCGATTAGTTATGAAGATTATATTGACTTGGAAGCCCTAGCACGTAAGTTACGCTTGCATTTTCACGCGGTATCTGAGGATCGGCTGTATACGGCTGACCGTAATATTGATGATTATACACTCTATGAAGCTAATCTCGTTTCAATGGGTATCTCATATCGGACGCCAGAAGAGATGCGGAATATTAAACTGATTAAATCGATGTACGTTGATGAACCCGAAGTTTTAGACGCTGCCATTAAGCAGCAAAAACTATTTGAACCGTTGAAAAAGCAGGTTACTTTCACGAAAAGTGCACCATTTTATTACGAGGCTAACGCTAATGGTGTTAGTAAGGGCAACGCTTTGCAAGTACTCTGTGAAAAGTTAAGTTTGACTGCTGCCAACGTGATGGCAATTGGTGATGAAGCTAATGATTTGAGCATGATTAAGTTTGCAGGACATGGAGTAGCGATGGGCAACGCTATTCCTGAAGTGAAGCAAGTGGCTGATGAAATAACTGTCGATAATGAACATGATGGGGTTGCCATAGTTATTGAAGCAATCACGAGGTAAGGATAAGCAGGTATAAAAGCATTGTTATATCGGTTATAAGGGTTACAATTGATTATTGGCTCTTAAAGTGTTTGGAATAGATTAAATTATTTTAGAGATGATTTTATGAAAAAAGCTTTATTTTTTCAGCAACGATATTATACTAAAAAGATGTAAGCTTATTGACTTATCAAATCTAAATATTATTTTCGAGGAGGATTACTAGTTATGTGTACTGCCATAACTTATCAATCTTATAATAATTACTTCGGTAGAAATTTCGATTATGAAATTTCATACAATGAAATGGTTACGATTACGCCTAGAAAATATCCACTAGTATTTCGTAAGGTGGAGAACTTAGATCACCATTATGCAATAATTGGAATTACTGCTGATGTAGAAAGCTATCCACTTTACTACGATGCGATGAATGAACAAGGCTTGTGTATTGCGGGATTAAATTTTGCAGGTTATGCTGATTATAAAAAATATGATGCTGATAAAGTTAATATCACACCATTTGAATTAATTCCTTGGTTATTGGGACAATTTTCAAGTGTTAGAGAAGTGAAAAAGAACATACAAAAACTAAACTTGGTTAATATTAATTTTAGTGAACAATTACCATTATCACCGCTACATTGGTTGGTTGCTGATAAACAGGAATCGATAGTTATTGAAAGTGTTAAAGAAGGACTAAAAATTTACGACAATCCAGTAGGTGTGTTAACAAACAATCCTAATTTTGACTACCAATTATTTAATTTGAACAACTATCGTGCCTTATCAAATAGCACACCTCAAAATAGTTTTTCGGAAAAAGTGGATTTAGATAGTTATAGTAGAGGAATGGGCGGACTAGGATTACCTGGAGACTTGTCCTCAATGTCTAGATTTGTCAGAGCCGCTTTTACTAAATTAAACTCGTTGCCGATGCAGACAGAGAGTGGCAGTGTTAGTCAGTTTTTCCATATACTAGGGTCTGTAGAACAACAAAAAGGGCTATGTGAAGTTACTGACGGAGAGTACGAATATACAATCTATTCTTCTTGTTGTGATATGGACAAGGGAGTTTATTACTATAGAACTTATGACAATAGTCAAATTAACAGTGTCAATTTAAACCATGAGCACTTGGATACGACTGAATTAATTTCTTATCCATTACGATCAGAAGCACAATACTATGCAGTTAACTAAAAGCCACTACTGTAATAGTTAAAATTGGTTAAAAGAGGAAGTCAGTTTATTTATCAGTTGATTTCCTCTTTTATGTATCACTTTTTTCAGAGTAAGTTCCAATGGCTGGCATTGCTGTTAATATGACACTAGATGATATAAGTTATCATGTTAAACTCGATGGTAAGTTGGGTTTAATTGATAGAAAACATAATATTTATGAGATGCTTGAAATACCTACTAAAATACATTTTTACCAAATTTTATATGATCATGTTTTGAATAAGGGGATTAATTTGAGCGACTGGATAGACATTAAGATATTACTGACAAGTTTATTTAGGAAAAGAGCACGTTAATATATACAATAGTAATTGAAATAATAAACACCTTAGGAGTGATTGGTATCCTAAGGTGTTTATTAAAGTTAAGGATTAAAATATTAAGCTACTATTCTCGATAACAGCTACTGTCATTATCGTAAGTGAGTTTAACAATGTGATCAGACAATTCAACCGTGATCTGCTGATAAACTGGTTGATAACCGTGATGAGTGAGCTGCACATTAACCTTGTTGTGATCAACGGTAATTGTGTAATTGTTCCATTCACCCGATTGATACTTAAAGTCACGCCCATTATCTTGATAATGTTGGTAGGTCCCTTGAGTACCAAATACTCTAAACGTCATCGCTTTCAACGGCTCATCGCTAATGTGGCTAACAGCGGGTCCCCATGGCAAAATGGTGTTTTGTTTTACAAATAATGGTAGTTTGTCGAGTGGAGTATCGACTACAATATCCTGATTGCCGGCATACTCAGCACCGTTCCAAAAGTCAATCCAGTTCCCAGCTGGTAAATAAACTAACCGCTTAAATTGAGATTTTTGAACAACGGGGGCAACTAGTATGTCGTCACCAACCATGTATTCGTCATTCAAGTCGCGTACACGAGGGTCCTGATCGTAGTTTAAGACAACGGGACGCATGATTGGTAAGCCAGTTTTGGTTTCCTTAGCAAATAAATCGTATAGATAAGGAATCAGACGATAACGCAATTTGAGATACTTGCGATAAATGTTTAATGTTGGCTCGCCAAATGCCCATGGTTCTTGTTGGCGAGTCCCTAATGCTGCATGGTTCCGTAACAGTGGACTGAAAATTGCCCCTTCAATCCACCGTGTCAGTAATTCAGATGTCGTATCTGAGGCAAAGCCACCAATGTCAGTTCCAGTAAAACTAAAACCACTTAAACCTAAGTTGCAGAGTTGTGGAATCATCATTTGGATATGTGGCCACATACTGCGATTATCACCGGTCCATACAGTCGAGTATTTCTGAGTTCCGGCGTAAGCTGCCCGTGTGATAACAAATGGTCGGTTGCCAGTTTGCTCTTTTAGTCCGGTGTAGGTTGCTTTAGCCATATTATGGCCATAAACGTTATGCATCTTCTTATGTGTTGAAGGCGTGTCTTGGTCATTAAAGACCGCGTCATCTGGAATTGGACCTTCAAACGTAGCGGGTTCGTTCATATCAATCCAAATACCAGCGACACCTAAATCAGTTAAAAATTTACCGTTGTTAGCCCACCACTGACGAACTTCTGGACGACCAAAGTCTGGAAAAGCAGCGTTACCTGGCCATACTTTATTAATATAGACATCACCGTCAGCAGATTTAACGAAATAGCCTTTTTTAAGACCCTCGGCATAAATGTGATAGTCAGAATCTTGTTTAACACCGGGATCGATGATTGGAATAACCTTTAGCCCCTGTTGGTTCAACTTGGTAATAAACTTCTTGGGATTACCCTGGTATTTATCCTTGTCCCAGGTGAAGACCCGATAACCATCCATGTAATCGACGTCAAAGTGAATCGCATCGCATGGTAAGTCGTACTTTGCAAGGCTATCTGCAATTGCTTGCACTTCTTCTTGACTAGCACTGTACCCCCACCGTGATTGTTGATAACCGAGCGTCCACTTTTGAGGTAGTGGCGTTCGACCAGTTAAGTAGGTGTAATTGGTGACAATGTCTTTTAACGTGGTACCACCAATAATGTAGTAGTCGAGGTTACCTTGGACAGCTGAATAAAAGTAGTAATGGTTGCTTTCCTTACCCATATCTAAATGGCTCTGGTAGGTATTGTCGAAGAAGATACCGTAAGGATGTCCATTTTTTAGCCCCAACATCACTGGGATTGACTTGTAAATATTAGGTAGGATCTCCAGCTGGGGAGCGGGGTTATCAACGTTCCAATTATCATAGGCAAAACCACGTTTGTTTAGATATCCGGTCTTGTCACCAAGTCCATAAAGATATTCATCAGGTGCTAGCGATTTAATGATTTCGTAGTAACCTTGATCAGATTTAGTAGGTGCCTTAGTCACTGAATGGCCTTCTGCCTCAACTAATCGTTCATGGACTTTGTCGACACCTTTCAAGTGAATGCGTTCACCACGATAATCGGTAATCAAAGCATTGCCATCTTTATCAAAGGTATCAAGATGCCGTTCGGAATCGAGGTGAATCGTTAAAGCTGATGTCCGGATAATGTAATGATCACTAGCACTTTCAATAGTGAAATCAGTCGCCTGAATTTTATGACCCTCAATTGCATAGGATTCACCTTGCTCACCGCGATTAATAAAGACGCGGATGATTTCCGGCGTAACAATAGTTAATTGTAATGGTTGGGCGAAAGCAAACGTAATCGTTTGGCCGTTCTGTGTGTAACTTGGTAATGCACTCATATTAAAAAACACTCCTTAGTAAAATGACTTTTATTTAGTTGGATTCTCTGACAAATCTTCTTGAGGCTTGTCTTGCTTAATAATACTAATGGCAAGTACCGCGATGAACATTGAGATACCAGCAATAAGCATCATTCCAGGCATCGAATTACCAACGAATTTAAAGACCATGAAGCTGGCAACGGATGCGAGAATTTGTGGCAAGCAAATCGTACCGTTAAAAATTCCAATATATGAGCCTTCATTGGCACCATCTAGTGAAGAAGTAAAGATATTAAAGGGTTCGACGTGCACCGTAAAGAAGCCGATACCGATTAAACAGAATGGTGCAATTAATAGGTACTGGTTGTGAATGAAGAATACCCAAACGAGGCCAACTGCGAAGCTAGCTAAGCCAAAGCGATACCAAAACTTTCGCTTGTATGGATTAGTCCGTGAAAGAACTAAGAAACCATATAGAACGGCGGCCATTGATTGAATGAAGGTCAAGATTCCATACCAATTACCGGCAGCTTGATAGCCAGCCGAAGCAGCATTAGTTGTGTGCCAAACGTTTTCGGCGATAGCACCAGTAGTATAAGTCCACATATATTGAATACCAATCCAGGCAAATAGTTGAACGAGGGCAACTTCCCAGAAAGCTTTCGGGGCTTCTTTTACTAATTGCCAAATAGGTTTGGTGTGCTTATGTTGTTCAGGATCGATATGATGATAAAGTGCGTACGTGTCAGGATCATATTCCTTAACCGTATGAATAGTATATGCTGAGATGCCTAATAAAATAATGGCACCAATATAAAACGCAATTCTTACAGAAAGGGGAACAACGCCTTTTTGTGCCGTATTCGCAACGCCAAAGTAAGTTAGAACGAACGGTAGAATAGTAGCAAGTACGCCTCCTAAGTTACTGAAAGCTTGTTGCCAAGACCACGCTTTGTCCTTCTGATTTTCATTAACCATATCCCCAATAATCATGCGGAACGGTTGCATGCAAACATTACTTGATAAATCCATAAATAAGATAGCAATAGCACCAAATAGTAATGCAGCAGTTGAAGCGTAGCCGAAGCCGAATGAACCAGCATTTGGTAATAACACCATGACCAGCGCCGCTAATGGTGCGCTGAATAGTAAGTAGGGCATTCTACGACCGAAACGCGTCCAAGTTCGATCAGAATATTTGCCGACTAGTGGCTGGACGAATAATCCAGCCAATGGTGGCAGAATGAAGAAGAGTCCTAGTTTGGTCGGATCAGCGCCAATGGTCTGGAAAATCCGGCTCATCTGTGATGATTGTAATGAGAAGGCCATATTAACCCCACAAAAACCAAAGGTAATTGCAAAGATGGTTTTTAATGGGAGGTTGGGCAGCGAATTAGCAATAGTGGATGTCTTAGGCTTACTGGAAACATCAGCGATTGGTTTATTCGAGTGTACTGCAGGTTGGTTCATGAGAATCCATCTCCTTAAAAGTTAATCACTTTTCGACAGGGCAATACTAGCACTTAACGTAAACGTTTACAATACTGTTTTGACAATAAAGTAAACGTTTACGCTAACAACGGTGATTTTACCGGCTTTTAGCGCTATAATTAATTTAAGTCGGAGGGGAGCTGGAAAAATGAAGCCAACAATCAAAGATATTGCCGCTAAAACTGGCTTTTCAATTGCTACAGTGTCACGGGTGTTGGCGAAAAAACAAGGTACATATAGCGACAAGACTCAGGAGCGTATATTAAAAGTTGCTAAGGATCTTGGCTATCGGAAAAATACACTAGCCATGGAATTAGTTAAAAAGAAGACGGACGTAATTGCCGTTATCGTCAATGTCACGCCCACGAATTTTTCAAATGGAATTATTGATGGTATTCAACAGCGCGCGACTGAGATCGGGTTACAGGTTATTATTCTATATGCTGGTAATCGGAATACCGAGTTACAACATCAAGCAATTGTGACCGCTTTGGAACGTACTGTTTCAGGTATTTTGTTAATGGCGATTGAACCAGATAAAGCAGACTTACAATTATTAACAGAATCAAAGACATCGTTTTGCTTTGTTTCGATCAATCTTGCAGATGAACGCGTCAAATCTGTTAGCTCTGACAATTATCAGGCAGCCTATTTGGCGACAGAGTATTTAATTTCGCATGGTCATCGAACAATTGGCCTAGCCGGAATCGACCATTATCATACAGGTAGTCAACGGCTTGCTGGGTATCAAGCGGCATTAAAAGATTATTCGATTCATGGGCAAGCTGAGTGGGTGCAACCCGGAGATTATAGTTACCAGGCTGGTTACAATGTTTTTAATGCTTATCAAGAATTGGGCATTACTGGGGTTGTTGCAGCTAGTGATATGACGGCGGCCGGGTTACAGAAGGCTGCTCAGGAGAGTAATGTGAAGCTACCTGGGGCGCTTTCTGTTGTCAGCATTGATGGAACGCTCATCTGCGATATTGCGACTCCTGCGTTGACAAGTGTTACCCAGAATTTTGTCCAGATTGGTATTGAAAGTGTTAATTGTTTGGTTGGAAAATCTGCCACGCGGTTAGTCCCAGTCACATTGGTTGAACGTGAGAGTGTTGCAACTATTAAAGTGTAAGCAGTAGTTTTAGCTTCGTTAGCTTGACAATCGGGAACTTGATTGTCAGGCTAGCGAATTTTTTTAGTTACAGTGAGCTTATTCAGTTACTTTAAATTTAGCTTTATTAACGTTAGTATATTGTCGGTACTAAGCGATTGTTTCATGCGAAAAGCACCAAAGTGGTTCTTAAATCGATGAAATCGCTTTATTTCAGATGTTATACTACAGCAAATGAAGTCGAAAGTGGGGGAGACTATGCAAATTGATAAGTTAACATTAAAAGATGTGGCAACGACGAATCGGCAGTATCTGGAGACGATTTTTGCCTTGGGTGATGGTCACATGGGTGTTCGGGACTCAGTACCGTTTACAGGTAATCAACAAGCAACACTACCAGTGATGCTCATCAATGGCTATTATGCGACGAATCCAATCACATATGGAGAAAGTGCCTATGGATATGCGAAAAATCATCAAACGATTATTTCATTAACAAGCCCGCGGTACTTAGACTTTGCAACTGAGAAGACAAGTTCTGAGATTCCTGGTGACTGGGATATGACGGTCGACGATGCCGTGCTTGATTTTGATACGGGCGTATTAACGGAAAAGTTTCAGATTGTTACCTCCGACCACCATCATTTTGAACTGGTCGTTAAATCAATGATTGCGTTGGATAATTCGCATCAACTATTCTTGAACTACGAACTGACTTCGCTTGATTATACGGGGACGTTGCGGTTCACGCGGCCGATTATTCATGATGTAACTGCGACGACGGCGGACGCGGACGATCCGCGAGTGGCGCAACGACAATCTGGGTTAACCAACCAATTTATACCAGTTGATCGTCAGCAGCAAATAGAGTGGCAGACGTTGGTAGCTTCAACACACCAACAAATAACGCAACGGGATTGGTTGACCAGCTTTCCGACAGGCTTTGAAGTATATGGCGATCATGCCGGTTTTCATGGCAGTGGTACCATCGAAGTACAGACAACGCTGAGCTGGTCGTTTACGCGTCAAATCAGTGAAATTAATCAAGCGCTGCCGGATAAGATAACGGGTTGGACCAACGATATTGTGGCTCGTAATCGGCAGATTTTAACGGACTTTTGGCAACAGTCGCAAGTGCAAATTAGTGATAAAAAGTTACAAACTGGGATTCAATATAACTTGTTCCAGTTATTTCAATCAGCTGGTCGTAACGGGCTAACGAACATTGCAGCTAAAGGAATTACTGGACCGGGATATGAAGGCCATTACTTCTGGGATACTGAGATGTATATGTTACCGTTCTTCATCTATACGCAGCCACAAATCGCTAAACAACTGTTGCATTATCGGTTTAGTATCTTGCCACAAGCTCGAGAACGGGCGCGGAGCCTGGGCGTGACTCGGGGCGCGTTGTACGCATGGCGAACGATTAATGGTGAAGAAGCGAGTGCTTATTTTCCTGCTGGCACTGCGCAATATCACATCAATGCGGACATTGCGCATACGGTTAAGTTATACTTTGATGTCACTAATGATCAGGACTTCTTGCGGGAACAGGGTGCGGCGGTTGTGCTAGAAACCGCACGCTTCTGGTTGCAGTTTGGTAGCTGGCAACAGCGTGACGGTCGGTCGCAGTTCTGCTTATACAAAGTGACGGGGCCAGATGAATATACCGCCTTAGTAGATAATAATTACTACACGAATCGGATGGCTAAGGAAAATATGGCCTTTGCCGCTTGGCTACTGGAAAATCATTATATTGACGGTGATGCTGATGAGCAAGCGCAGTTCACAAAGGCAAGCACGAATATGTACTTACCGTATGATCAAGAACAGCAAGTCACCGCACAAGATGATGATTCACCGAAGATGCCGGTGTGGCCCTTTGCGACGACGGCAGCAACACAATATCCATTGTTGTTACATTATCACCCGCTCATGATCTATCGTCACCGGGTCAACAAGCAGGCAGATACGTTATTAGCGGAAATGTTGTTTCCAGAAGATCAATCACTGGAACAATTGCGGCGAGATTACGAGTACTATGAACCAATTACGACGCATGATTCCTCTTTATCACGATCGATTTTCAGTATTTTGGCGAGCCGACTAGGTGATCATGATAAGGCGTTCAGTTATTATATGGATACATCGTTAATGGATTTGGTTGATCTACAAGGTAATGCCAAAGATGGGCTTCATGAAGCAAACCTGGGCGGTAGTTGGTTGGGATTAACGTATGGATTTGCTGGGATGTATGTCGCTGATGGAACGCTACACGTTACCAATCACCTGCCAACACAAATTGCCCACCTAAGTTATCGACTACGCTTTCGTGGTCGGGTGCTAGAAGTTAAATTGGCACAAGGGTCTACTCAGGTCCAGGTCATTGATGGATCGCCATTAACAGTAACCATTGATGGAAGAACTTGTGAAGTTTCACGGGCTGACATAGCGAATGGCAAAAAAGAATAGCGAATTATATAACGGATAAGCACAAAAAAATTATTTATAAATCGTTGACACCGCTTACAAAAGTTGCTATGATAATCAACATAAATTAAAGCGTGTTACTGATTCGATCAGGCATAAACCTACTCATATCTGTATTCACAGTCTCTTCAGTGAGATGTGATACTCTTTAAGTAGGTTTTTTGTTTGAAAATCCAGGAGGCGTGAGTGGTGAAATTTCTAAAGAACTTCAATAATAATGCCGCTTTAGTGGTGGACGATCAGGATGTTGAATGGATTGTAATTGGTAATGGCGTAGGCTTTGGTAAGCATCAGGGTGATCAGATTGATGATCAGAAAATTCAGCGGCGTTTTGTGGCAACTTTGAAACAGAATGTTGATATTGACGCTTTTCAAGATTTAAAACCCCAATCGTTTGTGATTACAACAAAGGTGGTTCACCTAGTGGAGCCGCTGTTGAAGGTCAGTTTTAGTGATTATCAGTACTTTGTGCTTGCAGACCACATTGATTTTGCGTTGAAGCGAGCCAATGATGGAATCGATGTCGATAACGGCACAGTCCGTTGGGAAGTTAAAAAATTGTTTCCTAAGGAGTTTCACGCAGCCAGTCAAGCGGTCGATTTAATTAATGTGACGGCGGACGTGATCCTTCCTAAAAGTGAAGTGGTTTTTATGACTTATCATTTCATCAATGCTGGTTCAGATGGTTCCAAGTTGCAGGAAACGATTAAAATCACGAAATTGATCAGTGGCATCATTGATATCGTGCAATATCAATACCAGATGCATCTGGACCCAGAGTCCTTCAATTACAATCGTTTCATTGCGCATTTACGTGCGCTAATGGTGCAACGCGTTAGCCGCAGTAATGGAACTGGCAGTGAATTAGATCAGTCATTACTGCAGTTGATGCAAGTAAAATATGCGCATGCCTATGCAACAGTGGAACGGATCGATACATTTTTACAAAGTAAGGCTGGCTGGCGACTAGAGCCGGATGACAAAGTCTATTTGACCCTTCACATCTGGCGCGTCACCCACCGACAAAAAAGTGAATAAATAAGATTATTAACGGTGTGTTACTGGTTATGCAGGCATTAACCCAAATATCTTTTCTTGAGAGCAGCAGTCACTAGGGCCCTAGTGGCGTGGTTTGAAGAAAGGACATTTGGGTTTTTGTTTACTCAAATTGCAATTATTGATTTATAGATAAATGAGGAGGAACAATGATGGCTTATGAAGATTTAAGTAAAAAGATTATCGCCGGAGTTGGCGGTAAGGATAATGTTAAGAGCGTGGTTCACTGCACAACCCGGTTGCGGTTTAAGCTCAAAGATGAAAGCGCTACCCATACTGATGAATTAAAAGATACAGATGGTGTTATTACAGTTGTTCAGTCCGGTGGTCAGTACCAAGTAGTCATTGGAAATGAAGTTGCAGACGTTTATGAAACGCTCATTCGCGTCGGTGGTTTTGCCGATGGTGGTAGTGTACCTGATGATTATGAAGACGGGGAAAAGATGAGTATCTTTGACCGGTTCATCGATTTGATTTCTGGTATTTTTACGCCGATGTTAGGTGTTTTATGTGCGGCTGGGATGATCAAAGGGTTCGTTGCGATGTTTGTCGCGTTCAATTGGTTGTCAGAGAATTCAGGAACATACAAGATTCTCTACTCGATCGGTGATGGTTTCTTCTATTTCCTACCAATTGTTTTGGGATTGACAGCAGCCAAAAAGTTTCATGTTGATCAATTTGTCGGAATGGCGATTGGGATGGCGCTTTGCTATCCAAGTATTGTCGCTTTGAACAGCAGTAAGACAGTATTAAGCACGTTGTTCAGTGGTAGTATCTTTGAATCACAGATTCACGCGACTTTCTTAGGTATTCCGGTTGTGATGATGAGCTATACTTCTTCAGTAATTCCAATTATCTTGGCCGTTTGGTTTGCATCTAAAGTTCAGGCATTTGCAAAACGAATCGTGCCAACGGTAGTTAAGACGTTCTTAGTCCCATTTATTACGTTATTAATTGCAGTGCCGATTACCTTTTTAATTATTGGACCAGTTGCAAGTTGGTTAAGTGATGGTATTTCAACAGTGTGTGTTGCAATCTATAACTTCAGTCCGATCGTTGCTGGGCTTGTGATGGGTGCTTTCTGGCAAGTTTTCGTTATCTTTGGTGTTCACTGGGGGTTCGTAGCTGTTATGATGGCCAACCTAGCCTCACAAGGCTTTGACCCTATTTTAGGATTATCATTAGCCGCTTCGTTTGCCCAAACTGGAGTTGTATTAGGCATTCTATTACAAACGAAAAATCAAAAGACACGCGGTATTGCTTTACCAGCCTTTATCTCCGGTATTTTCGGTGTTACGGAGCCTGCCATTTATGGGTTAACATTGCCACGTAAGCGCCCATTTATTCTGAGTTGTGTGGCCGCTTCAATTGGTGGCGGTATTATTGGTTTTGCAGGTACAAAAATGTATATGATGGGCGGTATGGGATTATTCTCAATCCCAGCTGCGATTAATTCTAAAACTGGGGTAGACGGCTCTGTATATGGCTTAATTATTGCGATGGCCATTGCTGCAGTCCTTGGTTTTGCCCTACAAATGTTATTTGGTTACAAGAGTGTTGATAGTAATGACAAGCAAACTAAGGTCGTAGAAACTGCGGCAACTGCTGATCCAGTCATTGTCGGTGGTGTTTCAGTAGAAACGACACCAACTGGTGCAGCAACTAAAGTAGAACCAAACGTCACTTACAATGCGGCCACTAAGTTAAGTAGCCCCGAAACGGGCCAAATCATCCCACTAAGTGAAGTTAAGGATGAGGTCTTCTCATCAGGTGCAATGGGCAAAGGTGTTGCAATCGAACCAACTGATGGTGTCTTATACGCTCCAGCTGACGGCGAAGTAGCACTCGTGTTCCCAACTGGACATGCCGTTGGTTTAAACACAACAGATGGTGCTGAAATCTTGATGCATATTGGAATGGATACTGTCGAATTAGAGGGCAAAGGTTTTGAAACGCTAGTTCAAAAGGGCGAGACGGTCAAAGCTGGTCAGCCGCTAGTGAAGTTTGATATTGAAGCGATTAAGGCGGCAGGGTATCCCGTTACAACGCCAATGGTTGTGACTAATTCTAAGAACTATCATGACGTTAAACTGGCTTTTCCAGCTGCTACGGAAGTTAATGCAACTGAACCATTATTACAATTAAACTAATTAAAGGGAGTTTTCAATTATGTATTCAAAAACAATGCCAACTGGCTTTCCAAAGAACTTTTTGTGGGGCGGCGCGACTGCTGCCAACCAAGTTGAAGGGGGTTGGAACGTTGATGGGAAGGGCCTAACAACTGCTGAAGTTGTTCAGAAGGCTACTGACCGCAAAGTAATGTCGATGAACGAGGTTACTAAAGAGAGTGTCCAAGCTGCCATTGATGATCAAACGGATAAGCTTTATCCTAAGCGCCGTGGCGTCGACTTCTATCATCACTACAAGGAAGACATTAAGCTATTCGCGGAAATGGGCTTCAAGGTATATCGCCTATCCTTAGCATGGGCTCGGATTTTTCCTAAAGGTGATGAAACTGAACCTAATGAAGCTGGTTTGAAGTTTTATGACAATGTTTTTGCTGAATGTCACAAGTATGGTATTGAGCCCCTAGTGACCATCTCCCACTATGAAATGCCATTAAACCTAACATTAACGAATAATGGCTGGGCAAGTCGCAAGACAATTGCAGATTTCACTCGCTATACTGAAGTGCTATTCAAACGCTATAAGGGTGTTGTGAAGTACTGGCTAACTTTCAATGAAATTAACGCTTCAACTTGGGGATTTACTGGTACTGGTGCAATTGATAGTGATCTAAGCTTACATGATCAAATGCAATTACGCTACCAAGCGCTACATCATGAGTTTGTTGCAAGTGCAATTGCAGTTAAGCAGTGTCACGAGATTGATCCTGAGGCCCAAATTGGCTCAATGCTTGCGCGGATGCAAACTTATGCCAATACGCCTAATCCAGCTGATGTTCGGGCGGCCCAATTGCAAGATCAATTGAATTTGTTCTTTACTGACGTACAGGTACGTGGTGAATATCCAGAATATATGAACCGGTACTTTGCAGAAAACGGGATTGAATTAACGATGGAAGCTGGCGATGAACAATTGTTAGCTGAAGGCAAGGTCGATTACTTAAGTTTTAGTTACTATATGACGACGATTACTTCGGCGACTGATGATGTTGAACAAGCCAGTGGTAACTTATCAATGGGTGGTAAAAATCCATACTTGAAATCCAGTGCCTGGGGCTGGCAGATTGACCCAGTTGGTTTACGGATTACCTTGAACGAGTTCTGGGATCGTTATCGAGTACCATTATTCGTTGTTGAGAACGGCTTGGGTGCCGAAGATGAAATCAGCGCCGATGGTAAGATTCATGATGATTATCGGATTGACTACTTACGTCAACATATTGAACAGATGAAAGAAGCAGTCAAGGATGGTGTTGATTTGATGGGCTACACGACCTGGGGTTGCATTGATGTCATTAGTGCCGGTACCTCCGAAATGTCTAAGCGGTATGGCTTCATCTATGTCGATCAAGATGATGAAGGTAATGGTAGTTTGAAGCGGATGAAGAAAGACTCATTTGACTGGTATAAGAAAGTAATTGCTTCGAATGGGGAAGATTTGGAATAGTTATTAATAATTGATATTCAGACCAATGATTGATTATACTTGTTGTAAGGGCTATCATTATTAGCTAACTAGAAAGGGTGTTGATTAAATGTCAGAGTTCCCAGAAGGATTTCTATGGGGCGGCGCGACTGCTGCCAACCAGTTAGAGGGTGGCTACCAAGAAGGTGGTCGTGGCTTATCGATTGCGGATGCGTTACCAGGTGGCAAAGACCGATTTAAAATCGTTAGTCAACCAGATTTTGACTGGACAATCGATACAGATAAGTATACCTATCCAAACCATGAAGGTATTGATTTCTATCATCATTACAAAGAAGATATTGCACTGTTTGCCGAAATGGGTTTCAAGTGTTACCGTTTCTCAATTGCATGGTCACGAATTTTTCCAAACGGTGATGAAACGCAACCTAACGAAGCCGGATTAAAGTTTTATGATGATGTGATTGACGAATGCTTGGCTAATAATATTGAACCAGTGATTACAATCTCACATTATGAATTGCCATTGAACTTGGCCAAACGGTATGGTGGCTGGAAGAACCGGTATTTGATTGAATTCTACGAAACTTTCGCGCGGACCATCTTAACGCGTTATGCTTCAAAGGTTAAGTACTGGATGACCTTCAACGAAATCAATAGTGCAGCACATTTTCCAGTGATGGGCCAAGGATTAGTGCCATCGACGGGTGCTAATGACAAAAAGAACGTTTTTCAGGCATGGCACAATCAGTTTGTGGCCAGTGCTAAGGCAGTCAAAATCGCCCACGAATTGCGCGACGATATTCAGGTTGGCTGTATGATTCTCTATGCCACTAGTTATGCTTATAATTCGAACCCAGTTAACCAGCTGGCTAATTTGCACCATAATCAAGATTTCAACTTCTTCTGTGCGGATGTTCAAGTACGTGGAGCTTATCCGACCTATACCAAGCGACTGCTGGCTGAATATGATCTGACCTTTGATGATCTGGAGACCACGGATGGCGACTTGGCATTACTACAACAATATCCAGTTGATTATATTGGGTTTAGTTATTATATGTCGAGCGCGGTGGAAACCACTGGTAGTGTAACCGACACTGTTGCTGGTAACCTGATGGGCGGCGTCAAGAATCCATTTTTGAAGGCGAGTGACTGGGGTTGGCAGATTGACCCAACCGGGTTACGGATTGCGTTAAATGAGCTATATGATCGCTATCAGAAACCGTTGTTTGTGGTTGAAAATGGCCTAGGTGCGATTGATAAACCTGATAAGAATTTCTATGTTGAAGATGATTATCGCATTGATTATTTGAAGCAACATATTGAAGCGATGGCTGGTGCCATTGATGATGGCGTCGATTTGATGGGCTACACACCATGGGGTTGCATCGACCTTGTTAGTGCATCAACTGGCGAGATGAGTAAGCGGTATGGCTTTATTTACGTGGACCTAGATGATCAGGGCCACGGGACGTTAGCTCGCTATCCCAAGAAGTCGTTCTACTGGTATCAAGATGTGATTAAGCATAATGGGTTAGCGGAGAAATCTGAATAGTTGAAATGCAATTAGTGATATCTGACAGCAATATATCATTGCTGAGATGATAGAAATTGACATTTAACGCTTGCAATCGTTTTCCGAAACCGCTATACTAGCTAATTGTAAATAAGGATTGTTACCGCTAACATTAGCTAGTGGGCAAAACCTAATTAATCGATTGTATTCGTGATTGATAGCACGGATGCAGTGGGTTATTAGGTTTTTTTCTTTATTTAGGTATGAGAGTCGAGGAGCGTGCGCATGCGAATCAAAAAGGTTTTTAATAATAACGTCCTATTGGCTGAAAAAAATGGACGGGAAGTTGTCTTAATTGGTAAAGGAATCGGGTTCAAAAAGCATACTGGTGACGATGTTGAGCAACAACAGATTACTAAGATTTATACGCCAGAAGGAGATAATTGGATTAGTAATTTCCAAAGCTTGATGGCAGATATTGAACCGGAATATTTTGAAGTTGCTTCGCAAATTATTGAGTTGGCAGAACAACAATTGCAAACGACTTTTAATGTTTATTTGTTGATTTCATTGACTGACCATATTCACTTTGCTGTCTATCGGCACCACCATCAGATGGATATTCATAATGAAATCTTGTGGGAAACTAAGCGAATTTATCACCGTGAGTTTCAAGTCGGTATGCAAGCATTGGCACTGATTAAAAAGCATTTTGATGTGACGTTGTTGGAAGATGAAGCTGGATTTATTGCAATGAAGTTTGTTGAGAATAGTATGGCTGACTCTAACACTGATCAAACACTTGCAATGACTAAGCTGATTAATGATATTTTGAATATTGTTAAGTATCAGCTGTCATTAACGATGCCAGATGAGAGTGTTAGTTTGCAACGATTTTTAGTTCATCTACGCTTTTTTGCGGAGCGTTTAACGCTGAAACGACCTGATCAATCCCAAGGGGCAGATGATGATTTCTTATTTGAACATTTATCTAAGCAATACCCCCGAGCCTTTGCCTGTGTCCAAAAAATCGCTGTTTTTGTGAAGAAGTCGACGGAACAGACTGTTTCGGTGAATGAGCGTATTTACTTAATCATGCACATTCAGCGGATGTTGAACGAGAATCAATAATATTTTTGGGATTGTAACTATTCGATTAGGCAAAACCCAAGTAGCAACCAGTCAACCTGTGTTTTTAGTGTTGATAACGGGCCTACTTGGGTTTTTGTCGTTTTATAAAGGGAGGAAAAAGTGTATGGATTATTCAGAATTAGCACAATCAATTCTTACCAATATTGGTGGAAAAGATAATATTAGCAAAGCATGGCACTGTGCGACCAGACTACGTTTCAACTTAAAGTCAACGGACAAAGCGAATACTGAGGCGATTGAAAACTTAGATGGTGTCATTACGGTTGTTCAAAGCGCGGGCCAGTATCAAGTTGTTATTGGTAATGCTGTGGCGCAGGTCTTTGCCGTTTTAGCAGATTTAGCAGGATTAGCAAATCCTGATACGGCGGCTGATGCAGCTACTACAACGGAAGATACGGGTGAAAAGCAAAACATCATTAATCGGTTTATTGCTTTTATCTCCGGAATCTTTACGCCGTTTTTAGGTGCTTTGGCTGGTGCTGGTATTTTGAAAGGGTTGCTAGCTTTAGCGGTTGCTTTTAATTGGATGTCAACGACTAGTGGGGCTTATAAGATTTGGTATTCTGCTGGTGATGCTATTTTTTACTTTTTACCTGTTTTTCTAGCATTTACTGCTGCTAAGCAGTTGAAGGTTAACCAATTTGTAGCGGTGTCACTTGGTGCAGCTCTGCTATACCCAACTTTAGTAACTGTTATGACGAATTCAACAACACTACATTTCTTTGGTATTCCGGTGGTTCCAACAACATACACGTCAACGGTTATCCCAATTCTGCTGGCAGTTTGGGTATTGTCGTATTTAGAGCCAGTACTGGACAAGCTATTTCCAGCGGCAATTCGGAATATTTTCACGCCCCTCTTTTCATTAATTATCATGGTGCCATTGACGCTGTTAGTTGTCGGCCCAATTGGGGGACTCATTGGTAATGGATTAGCAAGTGGTGTTATGGCAATTTATAACTTCATGCCAATTGGTGCTGGTGTTATCATGGGTGCCTTCTGGCAAGTCTTTGTTATCTTTGGTGTACATTGGACGTTCGTACCGTTGATGATGAATAATATTGCTAAGATGGGTTATGACCCGTTGTTACCAATTCTTAGTGCGGCCGTATTATCACAGGCTGGTGCTGCGTTAGCTGTTTTTTTGAAGTCACGAGATCAAAAAATGAAAGCATTAGCAGGGTCTTCTTTTGTCACAGCATTGTTTGGAATTACCGAACCGACGATTTACGGGGTAACGCTTAAGTTAAAACGACCATTCTATTGTGCCGTTGTGGGTGGTGCCCTTGGTGGTGCAATTATTGGCGCCGCTGGTACGCACGCTAGCTCATTTACACTCCCTAGCTTATTAGCGGTACCAACTTTTCTAGGACATGGGTTTATGGGTGAAGTCATTGGATTGATTGTAGCATTCTTAGGTGGTGCGATCTTAACGTACTTCTTTGGATTCGCTCGTCAACAGCAGGCTGATCACTCAGTAGTAAGTGATCAAAGTGATAACACAGTAATGGCTCCGGTTGAAGGGACAATTATTCCATTGACTAGTGTTCATGACGAAGTATTTGCGTCTGAAGCAATGGGCAAAGGCTTAGCCATTGTTCCAAATAAAGGGACGGTCACAGCGCCCGTTGATGGGACAATTACGGCAGTATATCCCACTGGTCATGCGATTGGAATTACGGCCAATAGTGGTGCTGAAATTCTGATTCACATTGGTATTAATACGGTTCAATTAAATGGTCAATACTTCGAAACAATGGTTAAGCAAAACCAAGTAGTCAAACGTGGTGATTTATTAACTAAATTTGATGTGGATAAGATCAAAACGGCTGGTTACGATACAACTGTCATGGTCATTATTACGAATACGGCTGACTATCAAATGGTCAAGCCAACTGATGCGACGGAGGCTAGTGATAATTGGATTTTAGAATTACAACCTAAGGAGATCATGGAAGGAGCACCAGCTAATGTATAAACCAACTTATCCTAAAACGTTCCCTAAAGACTTTTTGTGGGGCGGAGCGACAGCAGCTAATCAAGTTGAAGGTGCCTGGAATGAAGCAGGTAAAGGCCTGACAACGGCAGAAGTAGTGAAAAAAACGACGGATCGCAAGCATATGTCAATGGATGATGTAACGATATCTTCAATTCAAACGGCGCTAGATGATCAAACTGATACAATGTATCCTAAGCGTCGAGGTGTTGATTTTTATCATCATTACAAAGAAGATATCAAACTATTTGCTGAGATGGGATTTAAAGTTTATCGTTTCTCTATTGCTTGGTCGCGATTATTTCCAAAAGGTGATGAACTCAAGCCAAATTCAGACGGACTTGCTTTCTATGATCGAGTCATTGATGAATTACGACGCTATCACATTCAACCATTAGTTACACTGTCACATTATGAAATGCCCATTGGATTAACGCTTAAGCAAAATGGGTGGGCCAGCCGGGCAACCATTGCCGATTTTAATCGGTTTACTGAAGTTGTTTTTAAACATTTTAAAGGTCGCGTTCCGTACTATTTAACTTTTAATGAAATTAATACCGGAACTTGGGGGTTTCATGCCACTGGAGCTGTTGATACTGAGAATTCGGCGCATGATCAGATGCAGTTACGTTACCAAGCGCTGCACCATCAATTTATCGCTAGTGCACTGGCTACCAAACAATTACATGCTATTGACCCGGATGCTAAGATTGGGTCAATGCTGGCAAGAATGCAAACTTACCCAGCGACACCTAATCCTGCAGATGTTCAGGCTGCTCAAGTGGAAGACGATAAGAACTTATTCTTCACGGATGTTCAAGCTCGGGGGGAATATCCAGAATTCATGAATCGTTTTTTTGCAGAGAATGATATTCAACTTCAAATGGCACCAGATGATCAGAAGATTTTAGCGAAGTATCCGGTTGACTTTATTAGTTTTAGTTACTATATGACAACGGTAACTCAAGCTGATGCGCCTGAACAAGTGAACGGTAATATGGCTACTGGTGGTCGTAATCCTTACCTTGAGGAATCCGATTGGGGTTGGCAAATTGATCCGGTGGGGTTGCGAGTGACACTGAATGAGATGTGGGATCGCTATCGTAAGCCATTA
Organism: Lactiplantibacillus argentoratensis; assembly: GCF_037290055.1. Lineage (NCBI taxonomy): Bacteria > Bacillati > Bacillota > Bacilli > Lactobacillales > Lactobacillaceae > Lactiplantibacillus > Lactiplantibacillus argentoratensis. The sequence continues at coordinate 2,942,995 of NZ_CP147647.1, read as the reverse complement.
TTTGTTGTTGAAAATGGGCTAGGCGCTCTAGATCAATTAACAACTGATCAACAAGTGCATGATACGTATCGAATTGACTATTTACGTAAACATATTGCGCAAATGAAAGCTGCAGTTCAGGATGGCGTACAACTAATGGGCTATACGATGTGGGGGCCAATCGATTTGATTAGTTTTTCTACCTCAGAGATGTCCAAGCGATATGGTTTTATTTATGTTGACCAGGATGATGCCGGCAAAGGAAGTCTGAAACGCTATAAGAAAGATTCATTCTACTGGTATCAGAAGGTCATTAAATCTAATGGTGAAGATCTAGCTTAATTGGTTAATGACGGTGGATTTACGTGGTATAAGAACTGACTTGCCGCTGGTGTGATCAACTGATGGGAAATGATACTGTTAGCATCCACCCAGTTTAAAATAGCATGTGAATTTCAGAGATTTGCTTTGATAAGTTGGATTAAACTAAAAGTGCTAAGACTATTTCAATTTTAAATAGTCTTAGCACTTTTTTCTAACTAACATGTTTCAAAATAGATGGGCTGAAGATCGCTTCATATTTTGAGAATAACTATCTGTATGGTAGGCTATCACTATATTTAAACTATATGATTATTATTGATATAAGTGTTTTATCTCAATAACGATCTGATTGGGGGACTAGCTATGATTACTTTTGATCAGCGGGTACTAAATGCTGAATATAAACTTAATGAAACTGAGGAAGCAATTATTAGTTACATTAAGGCCAATCAAGAGACGGTTAGTCACATGTCAATTAGTAAACTGGCGTCAAAGACATATGTTGCACCTAATGCGATTACCCGATTATGTAAGAAATTAAGTTACGACGGTTTTGTCGCGTTAAAGCTATCACTACGAGATGGTCATGCAAATGATCAGCGAGAATCTGAACAATCATTGCAGCAAGCGATAATCAACCGCAACTTTGATTTGATTGATGAACATCGTGAGGACACGGCTATTGAAGCACTAATGACGGCTAAAAAGAATCTTTTCTTTGCAGTTGGAGAAACGGCTTATGTTGCACAAAATTTTGCTGATATTTTTAATGCGGTAGACCAAAAGACCCAGTTCGTCACTTATGAAAATCAAATTATTTATGAGATTGAGAACGACTCCAATCTGGTTGTTTTCTGTATCAGTCAAAGCGGGGAAACATTACAGACTTTACGGGTTGCCCAAGCAGCACGTCGGAATCGGCAAAAAATTATTTCATTGACAGGATTGCAAGTTAATTCATTAGCCAGTTTAGCAAGTATTGCGTTATACAGTTATTCGGAACCGAAAACTTGGCGTGGATATAATTTAACTGATAAAACGCCGTTATTTATTATTATGAAGGCACTATTTGACCGATATTTTAGAAATTATGTGTAAAAATACACAAAACACCGTCTTGCGTTGCAGATGGTGTTTATTTATTTCAATAATTGAATGCGGTTACAACGCTGGTGGTACGATAACTCTGAAATAAAAGGAGGAAACTAAAATGGACTTAACCAAAGCGACATCGCTGGACTTGATCACGGTTGGTAAGGACATTACCACTAAGCAGGAAGCATTTAGCTTTTTGACTGAGAAACTCTATCAAGCAGGGAAAATCACATCCAAAGAAGCCTTTTTAAAAGCAATTTATGAACGTGAATCTGAGTCAGTCACTGGGCTTGAAAATGGTATTGCCATTCCACATGGCAAGTCAGATACAGTTAAACAAGCGGCGTTTACCGTACTTAAGACCGCTGCACCGGTTAGTGACTATGAAAGCCTGCAACCGAACAATCAGGTTCAGTTGATTTTTCTGCTGGCTATTCCAACAGCTGAGGCGGGGACTACGCATTTGGATATTCTATCGGAATTAGCCACTCGTTTAGCTGATGTTGATTATCGAAATCAATTAATGACGGCAAGCACAGCCGGTGAGCTCTTTCAATTATTAGGAGCACGAGTAGGGTTAGAAAATAATGGTGATTCAAAGGTAGTTGCAACAACGGAACAATCCTTAGTGGCAATTACAGCCTGTGCAGCTGGTATTGCACATACGTATATGGCCGCAGAATCTTTAAACAAGGCTGCAGCTGCACGTAACATTGAAATTCATGTTGAGAAGCAGGGGGCTAAAGGGGTTGAAGATCGAATCACTATGAATCAGATCAAGCGCGCGAGTGGGGTGATTCTGGCCCACGATGTACGGCTTAAGGATCTTGAACGCTTTAAAGGTTTACCGATGGTTGACGTCCCGGTTGCCGAACCGATTAAAAATGCTGATGCTGTTTTAGATAAAATTCTTAATAAGGCCCATGATTATCATCCAGAAAATCAGTCGAAAATTGACGATGAACCAATTGATGATCGGACCAGTGTTTGGACTGAGATCAAGGATTCAGTGTTAACTGGTATTTCATATATTATTCCGATTATTATTGCTGGTGGGATGATTTCTGCAATTGCTGTTATGATTGCCCAAGGTTTTGGGCTTCAAAGCATGATCAATGATCCGAAGAGTTGGCTAGCTATTCTAAAGACTCTAGGAAGTAATATGTTAGGGACACTGATGGTTCCTGTACTGTCGGCCTATATGGCATATTCAATCGCTGACAAGCCAGCACTTGGGCCAGGATTTGCAGGTGGTTTGGCGGCAAACACTATTGCGAGTGGCTTCTTAGGTGGTATGTTGGCTGGATTGCTTGCCGGCTATCTAATGAAGTGGATGAAAAAGCATATTCATAGTGACGGTGCGTTTGCTGGCGTGATTACTTTTTGGGTTTATCCGGTTATTGGAACACTGATTGTAGCAGTACTAATGCTCTTTGTTGTTGGGCAGCCGGTTGCCTGGTTAAATCAAGCCCTGATTAATTGGCTTAACGGTCTGGCCGGTGCTAATGCCTTACTACTAGGAGCTGTAATCGGTGGTATGGTCTCATTTGACTTGGGTGGTCCGGTCAATAAAGCGGCCTACGCATTTTGTCTTGGCGCAATGGCCAATGGTAATTTTGTACCTTACTGTGTATTTGCCTCAGTCAAGATGGTGAGTGCGTTCTCCATCTCAGCTGCTTGTTTATTACGAAAAGACTTGTTTACAGATGAAGAACGACAAGTGGGAAATCAAACCTGGATTTTGGGCTTAGCTGGTATTACTGAAGGGGCAATTCCGTTTGCTATGGCAGATCCAATTCGAGCAATCGGGTCGTTTATTGTCGGATCAGTGGTCACGGGAGGAATCGTTGCTTACTATGCAATCGGGCTGAATGTTCCGGGGGCTGGAATTTTCTCAATGTTCTTATTAAAAGGCGGTATTGGCGGGTTAATGAACCCCCTGATCTGGTTAGGAGCCGCATTATTGGGGGCGTTGATTTCAACAATCTTATTAATTTTGTTACGTAAGCAGAAATTAAATAAAAAAATGGCACGGGATTAAAAGGGAGTTTTTATATTGAAACCAAATAAGATTCACATTGTCCCTCACATGCACTGGGACCGGGAATGGTATTTTTCTACAGAAGAGTCACAAGTATTGCTAGTTAACAATATGGATGAGATTATGGATATGCTAGAGCAACATCCTGATTACCCTGCATATGTTTTGGACGGTCAGACTGCAATTTTAGAAGATTACTTTGCGGCTAAACCAGATAATATTGATCGCGTTAAGCGACTTGTGCAGGCTGGCCGCTTGAAGGTTGGTCCTTGGTATACCCAAACGGATGAAGCGATTATCGGTGCAGAGTCCATGACGAGAAACTTACTATATGGAATGAAAGATAGTCGTCAGTTGGGCAAGCCGATGATGATTGGATATGTTCCAGATTCATTTGGACAGAGTGCACAAACGCCGATGCTTCTTAATCAATTTGGTATTCGGCGCTCATTATTCTGGCGAGGTCTTTCGAATCGTAAAGGAACGGAAAGTTCTGAATTCAAATGGCAATCTGACGATGGTTCAGAAGTCTTAACTGCCAACTTTCCGCTGGGATATGCAGCTGGTAAGTATTTAGAAAATGATGCTGAAGCACTGAAAAAGCGGATGGATAAAATTTTAAATGTACTAGATGAGCGTGCAAATGGTCAAGATGAATTAATTCCCAATGGGCATGACCAAATGCCGATTCAGGAAAATATTAAAGAAGTTATTGAGTTATTGAATCGACTGTATCCGGACCGTCGCTTCTCATTGAGTACGTATGAAAAGTTCTTCGATGCCATTCAGAAACAGCCTGATTTACCAACTGTCAGCGGTGAAATGCTAGATGGCAAAAATGGTCGAATTCATCGTAGTATTTATTCGGTAAGAATGGATTTGAAAGCCTACAATGCCCGAATTGAAAGTAAAATCACAAATATTTTGGAACCGTTGGCAACATTGGCCTACCGATGTGGTATTCCATACCAACATGGTTTAATTGAACTTATTTGGAAAGAGTTAATGAAAAATCATGCGCATGATAGTATCGGGGGTTGTGTCTCCGATAAGGTAAACCGGGAGATCTTAGGTCGTTATTTGGTTGCTGAAGAGCGTGTTGATATGTTAATTGATTTTTATAAGCGTAAAATTACGATGGCAGTTAAGGTTAACTCAGACAAGGACAAACTGACACTCTTTAATTTGTTGCCAAACCGTGAAAGTCATTATGTTCAAGCGAAGATAGTAACTAAAGCTAGTGGTTTTCAGATTCATGATGCACAAAATCACGTAATTCCTTTTCACGTGATTAAACGTGAAAAGATTGACGCCGGGCTGATTGATCGGCAAATTGTTGCACATGGAGACTATGAGCCCTTTAACCAATTTACTATTGAATTGAATTGGTCGCAAAAACAGTGGGGATATGAAACTTTTACCATTGTACCAATGGAACAACCACTATTGGCAGATACGAAGTCAGCTAAAACGGTTGAGACTGATGCTTACCATATTATTTTTAATAATAATGGGGCAATGACAATCTTTGATAAAGCATCACAACAAACGTATGAACGAGTGTTAAACGTTGAAAATCAAGCAGATGATGGTGATGAATACGATTTTTCGCCATTGCGTGGCGATAAACCAATTTATTCAGCAGATGTAGTTGAGAACGCTAATATTCAAATTGATGAACGTCCCTTAAGTTATCAGGCAACGATTAGTTATACACTGATGTTGCCGAAGGATTTGAATAACCGTGTCGCATCGAATTCGGCAAAGAAAGCAATGACGGTGAAATTCATTGTTACCATTGCTAAAGCTAGTCGAACATTGCAGGTAGTTGCTAAAATTAATAATGGCGTTAAGGATCAGCGTACTAGAGTCTTAGTTCCCACGAATATTGTTGCCACTGAGTCAGTAGCAGACAACCAATTTGGTATGATCAAGCGTCCGGTACATGACCCGATGCTGAACGTATGGCAACAAGATCACTGGGATGAACGACCAGATGAAATCTATCCCTTCTTAACTAACGTTAGTTTGAGTGATCACCAAACAGTATCAGTATTTACAAATAGTTCGCGAGAATATGAGATCGTACAGGAATCAATTATTGCGATGACGATGTTTCGAAGTGTTAACTGGCTGGGTAAGTCCGACTTAGTTCGACGCCCTGGACGGCCATCAGGGATTCATGCTGCAACGCCTGATGGTGAGATGCTAGGGCAGATTACGTTGGATTTTGGTATCCGAATCAATCCACAACCGTTAGCTGATGCCAACGTTGCTAATATGGCAAAAGAATACTTGACTCCAACGGTGTCCTATAACCAAATTCCATTTGAGGCCATGCATTTAAATCCAGCAAAAGTATCATTAGCACAAGAATATGAACTTTCGTTACCTGTGCCAGCAGCGGCAACTGTATCCGTTATTAAGGTTAGTGAAGATAATTCTAAGGCCTTGTTAAGATGTTTTAACGCGACTGAGCAAGATATTCCATTGCCTAAGTCAATCAACCAGCTAAATTTAGCGGAACAATCTGTTAATAATCAGGCAATATTAAAACCTAACCAGGTGGTGACATTAGTGGTTGAGGTATAGTCAATGAAAGTACTTGTTGCGATTGATTCGTTTAAAGGGTCGTTTAGTAGTGCTGAAGCCGCAACGGTTGCAATACGAGTGTTTAACCACTACGGCGTTCAAAGCACTGGTGTGACATTGGCTGACGGTGGTGAAGGTACTAGTGCGGCCTTTTTAGCCAATCAAGAAGATGGTCATTGGGAAACGGTGATGGTACATGATCCTTGTGGCAAAGTAATTGACGCAAAGTATGCCTATGTCCCGACAAAACACATCGCCGTAATTGATGCTGCAATGGCTTCAGGAATACAATCGGTGAAAACTGATTTGGGCTTTGTTGACCCCGTGACTACTAGTTCTGCTGGTACTGGTGAGCTAATTATGGCTGCAATAAAACATGGTGCAACAAAAGTTATTGTGGGCCTTGGTGGTACGGGAACAACGGATGCAGGCATTGGGTTAATGGGTGTTCTAGGGGCCAAATTTTATGATAGTTATCATCAATTATTACCAGCAGTGATTGGCAGCTTAGCGTTAATTGACCATGTTGATTTATCTAACATTGCGACTGAAAATGTACAATTGATTGCTTGTACGGATGTTGATAGTTATTTGACGGGGGCTAGTGGCGCGGTGCAGATGTTCGGTCCACAAAAAGGCCTGACTGAATTAGATTTGAAGCATTTTGAACTCTGGTTTCAGTATTTTTCGCAACAAGTAGATCCAACGTATCAGGGACGGTTGGTCGGTGATGGTGCCGCTGGTGGTATTGGATTCGCTTTACGATTATTAGGTGCAACTACAATGCCAGGTTTTCAGCTGATGAGTCATGTGGCACAACTTGATGATAAAATCGCTGCCGCCGATATTGTAATTACTGGTGAAGGACAATTGGACCAACAATCATTACATGGTAAATTACCTGTTCAGGTTGCCCAAAGAGCGCAACGCTTTCATAAGCCATGTCTTTGTGTTGCTGGTAACATTAAATTAACAGTGCCAGAGCTACAGACAGCCGGTTTTACAACGGCTTTCTCTTTAGTTCAGCAAGTCACTGATTTAGAAAGTGCGATTCGCGAGGGCAAACAGAATTTAGCTTTGTTGATTGAAAGGTTGGCGCCGTTGTTACAAATAATAGGGCCAGATAGATTATGATTTTCGTGGCCTTTTGAAGCCTTTAAACAAATGGGATGGGAAACTGAATTCAGCTTTCCATCCCATTTGTTTAAAATAATACAGATTGTGGTAACAAACTAAAGCTTACCAACCGTTTTACCTGCAATGCGTCCAAAGGTGATAATATCAGCGATCGCGTTACCACCAAGGCGATTTGAACCTTGAATAACGCCAGTTAGTTCGCCAGCAGCGTATAATCCAGGGATGGTTTGACCATCAGTGTTGAGGACTTGAGTCTGTTTATTGATCACTAAGCCACCCATTGTATGATGAACAGATGGCACGGCCTTTTCAATATAGTAGGGCCCTTTAGCTAAGGATACTAGGCCAGCGCGGTGATGAAAGTCTTTATCGTTGCCTGTTTTGGCATATCTGTTGACTTTGGTAATTGTTGCTTTTAAAGCAGCAGGATCCATATTAACATCTTTTGCTAATTCATCGATTGTGTCTGCTTTATAGAGTAGGTGTTCTTTGATTAACTCATTGTATTCCGCCTTATGAGCGGCTTTTGTTTTTGAAATACCATCGATTTTGTCGTTCCAAATCTGATACGTATAGCCACCAGGTTGTTTTAGGATGGCTTTTGAGATAACGTCGCGACGTTCAAGTTCTTCGACAAAGCGTTGCCCTTTTTGATTAACTAAGATTGCACCATCGAACCGAGTATCAGCTAGTAATGAAATCATACCGGTTTTCGGACTAGCAATCGGGTAGGTCTGAATGTATTTCATATTAGTAAGCTTGGCTCCGGCTTGTTGGGCCATGATGATACCGTCTCCGGTTGTTCCGGCTGTATCGGTGGACTTATAGCGTTTATCAAACTCTTTATTGTATTTAGTACGCATCTTAACGTTTGAACCGAAACCGCCAGTTGTTAAGATAACGGCATTTTTAGCTTTAAAAGTAATGTTTCGTTTACCCTGGTACTGTGCTTTAACGCCGGTAATTCGTCCATCTTTTTTAATTAAAGATTTGGCTCTCATATTGACGTAAATTGGGATATTTAAGGATTTGGCTTTAGCGTTTAACTTGGTGACTAATTCCTGACCAGTATGTCCAACTGGAATCAGTGCTCTTTTGTAACTGTGGCCACCAAATTGAAATAGTTGATCGTTTAAAAACTTGACGTGAATATCATCACGGAGCCACTTGGCTGATCCCAAAGCGTTATTGGCGAGAATGTGAACCATTGCTGGGTCACCAAGGTTGTCTCCACCCTTCATTGTATCTTTATAGTAGCTTGCTACAGAATCACCCTTAATACCGAGCCTTTTTTGAACCCAGTTACCAGGTGCGTTCATTTCACCGCCAGATATTAAGGTATTACCACCAACTGTCGGCATCTTTTCAATAATTGCAACCTTCTTACCGGCTTGTTTTGCTTCGATTGCGGCTGCAAACCCTCCACCGCCGGAACCTACAACGACAACATCATAATTATTGGTTTTAGCAATCTTAGGTTCCGTAGTGCTCGTTTTTGCTTTTACTTTTTTGAGTCCCGAATTGTCAAATTAAGTTAGAAATTTTTTAACTGTTCATCTGTAATCTGACTGATGAATGCTTCCAGAGGTGTCTGGTAACCCAAACTTTTTCGTGGGATGTGGTTTCGTCGACTGGCAACTGCTTGAACAAATCTATCTGATAGCTGGTCCATAATAAGATTGTGACGTAAACCATCTTTACGCAGCAGACCATTGGTGTTCTCATTTAAACCACGTTGATTGGGTGCTCCGACAGCGGCAAAGTAAATATTTAAATCAAATTGGTTAGCAATGGTTCGCCAACCGGCGAACTCCTTACCATTGTCAAACGTAATTGACTTAAATAGGTGTCGTGGCAGCTTCGAAAGCCATCCTGCTAAACTACGATTGACATCGTGTGCCGACTTGGTATGCGAATTCAGCACAATTGCGACCTTAGTTTGTCGTTCAACCAGCGTGGTTACCGCACCCTGATGGTTTTTACCTTGAACCGTGTCACCTTCTAAATGGCCGAATTCTTGATTAAAATTAGGATAGTCCTGATAACGATTCTTTAAATCCCTGCCCAATTGACCCGCTTTCCCACGGCGTTCAATGTAACCATTAGGGTGCCGTTTGCCGTGCATCGGTAAATCTTTGGTCGACAACCCCAAAACACCGCGTTTGAAAAGGCGGTAAAGGGTTCGAACCCCACAGCTGAAAGCCCGTTCTTGGCGATTAATAATGGTATCTGGTTGCCAACCAGCTTGAGTTTTGGCTTGAATATAGGCCAGTTCATCAGGGCGTAGTTGAATTGGTTTACGCCCACAATGTTGTTTATGCTTTCGATAGTGGCATTGGTAATCAATAATCGTACCGCCAGCGTCAAGAAACCGATAAATACGATACACAGTTTCAGCACTCCGATGGAGCGCTGGGGCCACTAGATAAGCCTTTTTACCGAGTTTCCAAAAAGAATAAATTGTGGCAAGTTCGTCTATGGTAAGATGAGTATAGGTCATTTGTGATCAGCCTTTCTTTTGATTTTGACACTCAAAAGTCTATCACAAATGGCTTTTTAAATTTCTAACTTAATTTTACAAACCGGGAGTGAAATTCCTGCTTTTTTAACTGCATCATTGACCGCAGCAATATACCCTTTACTAGTTGCTGTGGAACCACTTACAACATCCACACCAGTTGAATTTTTTGCGACAATCGTATCTTTCAACTGGCTATATACCGGCTTAGATAACACTTTGTTTTCGTTCTGCTTGAGAACTTTGATATCTTTAATAGAGTCCCCCTTAAAGGTAACTGCTACCTTGATATTGCCGTGTTTTCCAGTGCCGGTCCCATTAACAGTTTGCGACTTATCACTTGCTGAACAAGCTGTTAAGAAGAAAATTGAGACAATTGTGAAAATGATACCCCACCATCTCTTTTTCATACTAAGACCTCCGAAATAGATATTTAATAGTGTTAGTATACGTGTTAATTGTATTTTAGACGTTGGACTTTTAGGAGATAAGGTGGACTTTTATAACTAAATAGTGAAATAATGTACAAGTGAAAGATGATAGAACCACGGAGCTTGGATAGTGATGGGGGAATTAGGATGTATTCAATTAAGAAACAAATTGTTTGGTTATTTATATTAATATCGGTAACACTTATCGGTACGATTTATGGTGCCATGCGTATGGAATTGGCTCGAAATATCATGCCGATTAATACAAAAATGACACAACAAATGGTTGACGAGCGTGGAAACCAAATTGATAGCTGGTTTGGAGAACGATTATCGGAACTGAGGTTGCTTGCTAATTTGCCGGCACAACACGATTATAATCGGCAACAATTATTCAAAGAAACTAAAGCGCTTACGAAATTTGATAAGCACAATTATGTTTCGATTCGACTCGTATCACGTGACGGAATTTCTTATTCCAATTCTCATCCAAGCTTTTCTGTCCAACAACGGTCGTACTATCGAGAAATGCAACGTTATCCTCAACGAGGATATACGGTTAGTAACTTGCTAACTTCCAAGGAAGATCATCAGTCGATTGTTATTATTTTATATCGGTTGGCACGACCACTAGCGGATCATACGGCTTATGTTGCGGCTGCAATTCCGTTAGCAAAGGTGGAGGCCCTTGCACATGAGCTATCAATCTATGACGGTACTGGGATGTTATTAGGTGGTGATACTGATTCTCCACGAATTAATCCGCAACGTGAACTACTGCTCACGACCAAGCTGGAACAGTTGCCACGGTGGAAGGTGAATTATGTTGTACAGAAGAAAGAGCTACGAGAAAATACACAACAACTCATTCGATTATTATTGATTATCGTTTTAGTCGTAATCGCCTTATTAGGATTGTTATTAGTTTTATTATTACGACAAATTGTACGACCGATTGAAAACTTAACTCGAACAATGAATCAAATTCAAATCGGCGGCCATGATATTCGAGCAGTGGTTGAAGGTCCCCAAGAGATTCAAACCTTGGCGACGACCTTTAATCAGACCTTAGATCGCGTTTATGAAAATGAGACTAAATATCGCGAGGCGACTATTCAAGTATTGCAAGCGCAGATTCAGCCACATTTTTTATATAACACATTGGATACAATTCAATGGCAGATTTTAGGTGGTGATACGGATACTGCAATTACGATGATTGAAAACTTAAGTATTTTTTTCCGGAAGGGACTTAACCATGGATGTGAGTATACAACGCTAAGAAATGAAATCACCCATGTCCAGAGTTATTTTAAGATTCAGGCGATTCGTTTTCCAAAGTTACATCAACTATCAATTGATATTGATGACGGCCTGATGGATCAACCCGTCATGCATTTTATTTTACAGCCGCTGGTTGAGAATGCCATTAATCACGGTTTACGATGTAGTCCAAATGGTAATAATGAATTGCGAATCGGCGGTGCATTAATATCGCCAACACGATTACAATTAACGGTCAGCAATAATGGGCAGCCCATGTCGGCGAAGCTGGTCCAAAAACTCAATGACGGGAGCTATCAAGCGGGAAAAAATAGTTACGGTATTTATAATATTCGACACCGATTACAGTTGATCTACAATGGTCAAGCACGACTCGATTTTAGTAGTACGAGGCGCCAGACTACTGTCAGGGTAATATTACCGTTGGTTGAAGAATCCATTGAACATGGGGGTGAACTGTGATGAAGAGATTGCTGATTATTGATGATGAAAAAGCATTACGTTGTGGCTTGGCGGGATATTTAAAGTCAATTCAATCGCCATTTGATGAGATAATAACTGCCAGTGGGGGGCATCAAGCGTTAAGTTATATAGATCAACATGCGGTTTCAGCTGCGTTAGTTGATATCAACCTTGGAGATATGAATGGATTAGATTTAATTGAACTGATTAATCGACGTTACCCTGATATGCTAATTGTCATTATAAGTGGTTTTGATGATTTTGATTTTGCACGTCGCGCTATTAAGTTGAAGGTTCTAGATTATTTATTAAAACCAATCCCACGATCTGATTTGAAAAAATTGATGATTGCGTTCCAGCAATGCTTAATAACCGATAAACGTACGGTTGTGGATGAAGGTACTTCCCGTAGTCTAGCGATGAATGTTAAAGATTATATCGAGACGCATTATTCTGAAAAGGGTCTTTCACTAAGTCAGGTTGCAAGTGCGTTATTTGTAAATGAGGGGTATTTGAGCAGGCAACTTAAACAGACATATGGCCGAACATTTTCTGAATATTTAATAGAGTATCGGATTCAAAAAGCACAAGAGTTGCTTCGTAATTTAACATTACAATACACGGTAACAGCGATTGCTAATAAAGTCGGGTATGAAGATCCACATTACTTTAGTCGGTTATTTCGTAAGAAGACAGGCTTCTCACCAGTCCAGTTTCGTGAGCATGCAGAACCATTACCGAATAGTAATCGTGAGTGATTAGGCATCAATCAGTGTTGTGATTCACTTTTGTAAATCTGTCAATTCTTTTGATTTATATTTGAGATTCAAAAGATCTTCTTGCCGATGCATATTTTATACGCATCCTTGAATTTGATTTAAATTTGAAAAATTAGTTTACAAGGGACGAGCCACATATTATCTAATTAATCAAAGCGAAGAAGCCGGTAAGTTTAGTATTTTAAAAATGATCAAATCAGTAGAGTATCAATGGCTTGATCGCACATAGACCAAAAATCTGCCCGAAGTCTTCTCCAAACTTCGAGCGGATTTTATGATTCTTTAACAGGAAACTTAATTTCAATCCACAAACCGGAATTTACTCCAAGGTTTAATAAAGTCGAGCAGTAACAGTTCCTCAGGTGCAATCTGACCAATCCGATTCTTTCGGGGTTCACAGTGGGGTTGTAAGACGATTTGCAATTCATTTTTATAAATGCCGAAGTTGTCGTTGCCTACTAATACGTCGCCACGCTGAAATTCCACATCATTATCGTGTGGACTGTTGGGCGTTTCCTTGTAGGTCACACGGGGCATGGTTGAACGGATGACATTTGGGTTAATATCGCCACGGCGAAAATGTTGTGGGGTCAAGGCAATGGTTCTTTCGATCGCATTCGTCTGAGCTTCAAATTCAATGTGAAATTGTACTTGGTACCGATTGATTGCTGATAATGCGGCCAGTTCGGCTTCACTCGCATAAGCGTTACCGATAATTACATCGTCGATTAGTCCGGAAGCGAAGAGATGCTTGGCTTGGACGGCGATTGGTAAGCGCCGATCAGCTTCTAATGTTGGCAGACCATCGTTGACGTTCCATGGCCCCATCGTACCAACCTGACTGGCTACGAAAGCAGCGGTGTGAATACCGAACTTGCGAAAACGTTCGCTACACTTAACGAAAAAGTCATAAGGTAGCGCGGTGCCAACTTGGGGATAGAAATTATGGCAGCCATAAATAAATGGGACGTTTGCTTGGTAGCTGAGAATATTATTCAGATAATCGACGTCATTACTCATATTAAGCTCGATAATCAGACCGTACGGATTATATGAGAGCAGCGCCTCGGTCGCGCCATCGAAACCCTCATCTAGTCGAATACCGGCGACGTGTAAATCAGCGAAGAACTTTAGATCTTTATAGGAAATTCCTAGTTGTTTAAAAATCCGTGGTGAAACGTCCAAAATCGTTTGGTAACCCAACTGATTTCCAACGTCAATGATTTTCTGGTACTTAGCTTTGGTTTCGGCGACCGTACCAGATACTTCCAGCATGCTCATAAAAATTCGAGTGAAGCCGTAGTGTTGGCCTAATTTGAGATAAGCGGCGTTTTCTTCAAAGTCGCTATGATCGGGATAAATGGATAAACCTAGTTGACGCATTGTCATGAATTAATTTCCTCCTGAGTCCACCGGTGCCAATAGATGACGGCGTGGGCGTTGTTAGTTGTAATATCGTTAAATGCAATTGTTGGTATTGACTGATGCACTGTCGTCGTTAACGTGTCGCGGACCAGGCGATTGTGTTGTAAAACGGAACCAGAGAGGGCGACCCGTTGTGGCCGGGACTCTGCAAACCGCTGATATAAGGTAACGACTTGTTGTGCCAGTGCTTGGGCTGACGTGACTAATACCGTGATGGCTTCAGAATTTTGTTGCTCGGCCAGTTTGGCGATTAACTGTGCTAATTGAGCGTTAGTTTGTCGATCTTGAGCGTAAAATTTCTGGACGGCGGCAGCAACATCGGTAACTTTAAGTTGTGCCAATAGGGGAGCTGTTAGTTGACTAGTTTGACCGTTATCAGTCTGGGTCAGAACCTGTTTAAGTGCCCGCTTGCTAATGTCGTAGGCACTGCCTTCGTCACCTAAAACGTAACCCCAGCCGCCAACGCGCAGAAATTTCCCGGCTTGGCGGCCGTAAACGACCGAGCCCGTACCGGCAATCACTAAGGCGCCGTCTGCTCCTGCAAGACCGTTCAGTAGGGCTAGTTTTGCATCGCTTATGACCTGGGTATTAGCGTGGTAACGTTGGGTGATGGTTTGTTGGACCTGATCAGCTCGGCCAGCAGTTTCAATGCCAGCAATTCCGATTAAAATCAACCCAAGCTGATCAGCTGGAATTGTAGCAGTGAGCTGGTCTAAGACGGTGGTTAAGTTAGTAACGGCAGCAGAGTAGTCTAGGACAACGTTACCAGGGCCACCCGTAACGCTTTGGACCAGATGCTCGGGGGCTGTCGTCCAAGTTTGACCAACGATGTGCGTGCCACCACAGTCAACGCCGATTAAATATGTCATTTTAGGCCTCCTCATTGCAGTGCGAGTGCGTCACGAACGACACCGTGTGCGCGCTGTAAACGCTGCTCGGCGTCGCTGACAGAGACGCCAACCAAGTTCATGACAATCGCTGTCTTAACGTTCTGATGAGCGGCAGTGAATAGTTCACTGGCTTCATCGGCAGAAACGCCGGTGGCCAGTTCGATCATGTGTTTCGCGCGAATCACGAGTTTTTCGTTAGTTGGTTTAACGTCCACCATCAAGTTATGGTAAACTTTGCCGATCTTGGCCATCGAAATTGTCGATAGCATGTTAAGAACCATCTTTTCTGCTGTGCCGGCTTTCAAACGGGTTGAACCAGCGAGAACTTCAGGGCCGGGGGTTACTTCGATGGCAACCTGAGCGTGTTGACTGATTAGTGCCTGATTATTGCAGGCTAGACTGATTGTTGCCGCACCGATTTTTTGTGCGTAGTCCAGTGCACCGATAACGTAAGGTGTGCGACCACTTGCTGCCAGGCCGACCACGGCATCATTAGCAGTTAAGGCCAGATCTTTCAAGTCTTGTGCGCCTAAATTAGGATTATCCTCAGCACCTTCAACGGCGACCGTCATAGCTTGATCCCCGCCAGCAATGAGTCCTTGAACCATCTCTGGTTCAGTACCAAATGTTGGGACACATTCAGCAGCGTCTAAAACGCCTAGGCGACCGCTAGTACCAGCGCCCATGTAAATTAAGCGGCCGTTAGCTTTAAAGGCAGTGACGATAAGGGCAATAGCAGCGGCAATTTGTGGTAGTTCGGGTGTGATGCTTTGACTGACTTTAGCATCTTCTTGATTCATTAACTGGGCAATTGCTAGGATCGACATTTCGTCTAAGTCGTTACTGGCAGGGTTACGACCCTCAGTAGTAAGTTGGTTAATATTAGATTTCAATCGTTTTCCCTCGTTTCTTAGAATATGTACAAAGAGGACTGCGGCCAATGCAGCAGTCCTCCCAGAATCATGATCATAATGGCTAATTACGGTTGGCGCTAAAGTCAGACCGATTGTCAGCAAATAAGCAATCATGTTCATTGAAAGTGGTCCTTAGTTCAAGCATACCGTAATGACAAATTCGTGTGATTTTTGTGCAAGCTATTATTCGGCAACGGCTGCTTGAGCTGCTTTTTCAGCATCGGCTTTAGCAGCGTCCTGTTCAGCCTTCAATTGGTTACGATCCCAAATCTTGAAGAATGGGTAATAGATAAAGGTGGCCACAATAATATTAATAATACATAGAACGGCTGCTCGCCAGTCCCAAGCAGTGGTCATCAACGCCCCAATTGGTCCTGGTAATGTCCATGGAACTAAAGCTACTGTCCGACTAACGAGATGTAGAACAGTTGCAGCCCAAGTGATAATCCCCATGGTTAACGGTGCGAGGACAAATGGGATTGCAAAGTATGGGTTCATGACAATTGGAACCCCAAAGATAACGGGTTCGTTGATGTTGAAGATCCCTGGGATAATGGTAACCCGTCCAATTGTTTTACCGTAAGCGGACTTAGAGAAAAATGCTAATAAGATACAGAGAGACAGTGTTGCCCCAGCACCACCAATGTAGACGAACCATTGGAAAAATTGTTCAGTCATGAAGTGAGGAACCGTTGCAGCAGTTGCACCTTTGGAAATGGCAGCTAAGTTATCGTTCAGGTTTGGATACCATAATGGCCAGAAGATTGGGGTGGCTAAAGCAGCACCGTGAATCCCGAATAGCCAAACAATATCAGTTAAGAGGATTGGTACGATAACTGAAAGTAAATTGTCACGACCAAAGTAGGCTAATGGGCTGAAGACCCATTGTAGGAAAGCATTAACGTCAAAGTTCAAACCAACGTGAATGACCCAAGCACCAACGATTAAGAAAGTCGCGGGAATCAAAGCTGAGAATGAGGCTGCAACAGCCGGTGGGACTCCATCTGGTAATGTAATGACGAGGTGATGGTCGCGGCAGATCCGAGTCACTTCGGCCGTTAAAATCCCAGCGAGCATTGCTGTAAATAACCCCGCAGCCCCGAAGTGTGTTAGCGGCACCACGGTGGCAGCGGCCTTTAGTCCTAACGCTTTGAAAGCTGCTGGGGTGGTCGTAATTGGTTTAACTGCCAGCAATAGAAAGACCATCACTGAGACGACCCCGGTTGAAATATGGTCGAAGTGATAATCTTCAGCTAACCGACCTGCAATGGCAAACGCGGCGTAAATAGCCATAAACCCCATTGAAAAATTAATTGGAATTGCTAAACCAGCGGCATAAGGTTTAATAAAGTTTGTCCAAGCAGTAATAGGTAGTTGCGTGACGATCGTAAAGAATGAGCCAACGATGGTAACTGGAATAATGACGGCCATTCCGTCTCGAATAGCACGTAAATAACGGTTGGCTGCGATCTTACTCATGACATCAATCGTCTTATCTTTCCACGTACGTGAATTATCCATAATTCATTCATCTCCTTAACAAATTAGTAATGACAAGTTAGTGTTGAATTAAGTCCTCCCTTTTTGATTTGAGTTAACACATTAACTTGATTTCATGAGTGAGTATAGCATAATATAACAGTATAGTTAACGCTTTCATTGTTGTTAGTTAATTGACATGGGTAAATTTTGATTAAGTATAGACATTTAATGTATTAAGTTAATAATAAGGGGGGCAGCCATGAGTCGTAAAGAACCAATTTATCAAACCATTTTAAGTGCCTTGATTCTGGAATTGAACACGAACCATTTTCGAAAGAATGATCCGTTTTATAGCGAGAGTGAGCTACGGAAGAAGTATCAAGTCAGTTCCACGACAGTCGTGCGGGTACTGAATATGTTAGCCGATCAGGGTTATATTTATCGTATTCAGGGTAAGGGCAGCTTTGTTTCCAAATTTAATCGGGGGACTGCGGTACGAATTACGGATACCCATACATACGATGTTGATGAGGAACAGGTTGCAATCTTAGTGGCCAATCAGACGACGCCACTACCAACACGGTCTAAGTTTACGGCTGAATCGACAACCTGGTATTTAGAGCGATTACGCGAAATTAGATACGCACCATTTGAATTTTCGCAGTCGTGGTATTTGGCGACGCTGATTCCTGCCACAGCAATGAAGAAGTTACGGGCCGTACATTCGATTTATGCACTAATTAGGAAACATGCGCAGCTTGATTTATCACGCCAGCCCTTTGAGCAAGAATATGCGGCGACCTGCGTTCCTAATCAACGAATTGCGGATTATTTGCACGTGAGTCTGGATACGATGGTGATTAAGATCGAACGGTGGGTATTTCAAGGGGAAGAAACGCTGGAATATACCGTTAGTTACATGTTGCCTAACTATTTTGGGCTGGCGCTAACTAGTGATTCCAAGTCGGTAGATCCTAACCGAATTCGATGATCGATGCATAAAGAGAGGAGTGGCACACAATGTCAATTCATAGCAATAACTTTTATTCCAACGTGTTACGACAGTCAGTGCAAGTCCAAGTTATCTTGCCGGAACCAGTGAACGCGGTCGGACAAATTTTACCAGACTACAGTAGTGGTGAACAGCAACTTCCAACTGTGTGGCTGTTGCATGGCTTAGGTGGGGACGCAACGTCGTGGTTACGGCGAACGGAAATCGAACTACTGGCAACGCAATACCGAGTAGCGGTCGTCATGCCGGAAACGGGGCGGGGATTTTATACGAATATGGTCCATGGTCCACGCTATTGGGATTACTTGACCCACGAGTTACCAACACGAATGCGTTATATCTTCCCGTTGTCGGCACGACCGGAAGACAATTATTTGTTGGGGAACTCCATGGGTGGCTATGGGGCATTACGTTATGCCTTTACCTATCCGAAGCGGTTTGCGGCTGTCGCGGCACTATCACCGGTGACGGCTCTCAAAAGGTTTCACGTGGAACAATCGGCAATTATGCCAGACCTTGAGCTGGCTTTCTCACCAGCACAGATGCAAGGGACGCCAGCGGATTTGTCTTATTTGGTACAACAACCGACAAACTGGGGAACGTTACGTGTGCTAATGGCGACGGGTGATCAAGATATGTTACGGTCAATGGATGAAGCCTTCAAGCCACAGTTGGCGGCTGTGTTTAAAGACCAGTTTGAATGGCAGTTACAACCGGGTCACCATGATTGGCGGCTCTGGAATCATCAATTACCATTTGCGATGCACTGGTTAATTAAGGGAGGTTGGCGCAATGTTTAATGTTAAAGATGAGCACGGCCACTATAATTTGTGGCGGCAGACGGGATTAGCGTTATTACCGCTATTATTGGCAATTATCGCATATCCACTACTACCTAATCGTGTCTACGTGCCAACCGCTGTCACCAGTCTGACGCCGTGGGGAATCAAGAGCAATATCTTCATTTATCCCGTCTTTTGCCTGATTCTGTGGTTCTTTATCTGGCTATTTATCTTCTTCAACCGGTTATATGAAAAAAATCTCAAGGTAACCCGCCAAAAATATCGGCCAATGGAGAACTACTATGTGTGGAGTAGCTGGGTGTTGGATATTCTGGCGACTTTGATGGTGGTGGTGCAGATCTTGGTGAGTGTTAGTCGGTGAGTGGTTTGTCAGGTGTGAAGTTGGCACTATGAGATTAACGATATTATTGAATAGTAAAATGGCTACAGATTGAGCAATCAAGTTCCTCAATCTATAGCCATTTTACTAATTTTTATGCTGTTTTACATAGAAAACTTGCGATTCCGAATCATTAAAATGATAACGATTACAAGACTGAGTAGCGTCACGCCCGTATCGATTTCGAAAACGTGTAGAACGCTGACAGCTGTGTCGTCGATGATGAAGCTGGAGACTAATGGACCGACAAAGAATGTCAGTGCGGTAGCAAAACTATAGTAGCCAGTCACCTTGCCTTTCTCAGCTGGAAAGTATTGGCTTAGTAGAGTTAATCCTAATTGCCAAATACCTCCGGCTGCGAAGAAGCCAATTGCAATGGCAGTTAACCGAGCACCGTCAGCACTAGGGATAACTACCATTTGGAGTAATGCTAGGAACGAAATCAGTGTGTAAACAAAGATCAACTTGATTGGCTTAATGCGGGTCACTAATGAAGAGGTAATAAAAACAGATACTAGTGAGGCCATGGCATACCATGAAATTAGTGATTTAGAGCTGTTTAGTCCCAACTTTAAGACGCTACTACCGAAGTTTGGTGCGTATTGAGAGAAAATGTAGAATGTAAATGAAAGCGTAAAACCAACAATTATTAGCAAACTACCATCAATTAACATCGAAGGTTGATTACCACTGGGCTTGATGGTTGTTTTTGGTTCGTCGCTAATTTTAGTGTGTTTTTGAGTTAATGTTTGTGGTGCGAAGCTAGCAAGTCCAATTAAGATGATATCCAAAACCATCACAACTACCATGACGACTAGTGTGATTTGGGCATTTGGCTGAGCGGCAACAATGAATGGTAGAACGAATTGTGCAAGAGACATGGCTGCTTTTACTAACGAGTTCATGCTAGCAGCTTGCTCTTGGAAAGCATCTGTGAGTGCTGGATAACTCGCTGTATCACCAAAGGAATTGGTCGCGCCCATAAAGAGTGCGGCGATACAAGCACTGATGAGGTTGGTACTAAAGAACAGGCCCATAAGGAATAGGATTTGCGCAATCATACCGATTAACATAGTTCCTTTACGCCCCAAGCGATCAGAAAGATAACCCGCAATGAGAATTGTCAATAAGCGGCCAATTCCAATCATTGCAATGACAGTTGAGAGCCCTTTAACATCAGTGTGCCATAGTGCTTGGAATTGAGTCCCGTATTGAGACACAATAATAGTAGCCATTCCTAAAATAGCATAATTTAAATAAATTCCGGCAGCTAATGGTAAATATGTCTTATGTTTCATGGTTATATCCTGCTTTTCTTTAAGTTCCATAGTATCACCCACCAATTCTTATTTTCACAAAGTGTGCATTTTTAAACGTTATAAGCAACAAAAATGGCATTTTTAATATCCAATATAAATGTTGAAAAATCAATCAAGTAAACGGTTTATAATTATTAATATTTTTAATTGATACTAAATTCACAATCGTTGATTCACTTCAAATTTTAACACGGTCTCGAGAAGTGTCTAATAACAAAATCGCATTCAATCGATAGCTAGAAGCTATTAATCGAATGCGATTTTATTGGTTCAGAGTTAAATATTGTTAACAGAGAGTGTTTTGCTTTGATCACGAACGAAGGTGATGAACTCTTCAACAGCGGGTTGAGGTGTACGGTGCTTAAGGGTACCCATGTACAAAATTCGTTGCCATGTTGGAAATGACAATGGAATAATCTTGACTGGCATGGTTTGAAGAATAGACATATTAGGTACAACGGCAATTCCAAAACCGCTGGCCACTAAACCGGCGATGGCCTGATCTTCTTCTACGGCATATGCACTAATGGGTTGACCGCCACAGTCGTTAAATAGTTTTTGCATAATTGGATGAAGTCCACTGCGTTGCGAAAAAGTGATTTGGGGATAGGCTAATGTTTCTGCCAAATTGATACTGGAGCGGTTTGCCAGTGGGTGTGTAGTTGGTGTGATGCAAACCATAGTTTGTTCAGCGACGGGAAAAAACTCGATATCGCTAAAGTGATCCATCTTTGAGCAAAAAGCAACATCATATTTGTTGTTACGTAAACCGTTCAGAATATCTGGGGACAGGCCAGTATCAGTGTTGAATTGAAATTGGACAGCGGCATGGGGGCTTAGTTGAAGAAAACGCTGGGCAATATCTGGCAACCACTTAATACTTAGTGTTCGGAGTGCGGCAATACGAATGGGGGCTTTTTGTTTATCAAAACGTTTAATATTAGTCACACTTTTGTCGAGTAGTAGGAGTGCGGATTCGACATCACTAGCGAAAACCTTACCAGCAGGAGTTAAAGTAACACTACGTCCGGCTTTTTGAAAGAGATCAATGTTCAATTCTGCTTCTAAGGAGTGTATGGCTTTAGTTAAACTTGGTTGTGTAATATGTAACAGCTTGGCAGTTTGTGTATAGTTTTCAGTTCTTGATAATGCGACGAAGTATCGTAAATGATCCAAATTCATGATAGAAATAACCTCCCGAAGTTCATTCTGACGGGTAACGATTGATACTCAAAAGTTAACAACTACGGTTAATATAACAGAATTAATAACTTTTGGCTATGGATAGCCCCAACTAAAAGCAATTGGACGAGTCGAGTGATAGCGATTACATTTAACTTGTAAAATAAATTATGTGAATCACAAAACATGCATGTGTCGAATCCACTATTTGGAGGAAATTATTATGACAAAATCACATCCAATTACAATTAGTTCCTGGACACTTGGTGATCAATGTACATTTGAAGATCGTTGCAAAGCGGCTAGTGCTGCTGGTTACGATGGCATTGGGTTACGCGCTGAAACTTACGTGGATGCCTTGAACGAAGGTTTAACGGACGATGATATTCTCGCTATTTTGGATAAGTATAATATTCGTTGCACCGAAGTCGAATATATTGTTCAGTGGTGTGAAGCAACGCGCACATACGAACAAAAATATAAGGAACAGGCTTGCTTCCATATGTGTGAATTATTTGGTGTAAAGCATATTAATACCGGATTGATGGAAGATTATGATATTGACTATACAGCAAAGAAGTTACAAGAATTAGCAGCCCGGGCGGGTGATTTAATTATTGCATTGGAACCAATGCCTTACAGTGGCTTATCTAACTTGGACAAGACTTGGAAGATTATGCAAAAAGCCAACTGTGACAATGTATATATGTTACTAGATATGTGGCATTGGGTACGAGCCAACCAACCATATGACTTGTTGACCGAGGAACAAGCAAAGCGGGTTATTTCAATTCAAATTGATGATGCATATACTCGGCCATATGCTGATTCTATCTTACGGGATGAATCAATGCATGATCGGTTGGCTCCAGGTGCTGGTGATTTGGATACCGCTGGGTTTGTCAAGATGATAAAAGATGCAGGTGTTGATCCTAAGGTGATTGGTGTCGAAGTAATCTCTGATCAATACATGGCTAAGGGTATTGATTACGTTGCGGATTACACCTATAAGCAGACTGTGTCTGTTTTAAAGGAAGCGTGGCCTGAAATTTTAAAAGACCCAGTTCAAGCTTAGATATTTGATTATAAGGAGTGATTATTAATGAATAATAATTGGTTAGGATTAACGGATAAAGTTGTTGCAATTACGGGTGCTGTTGGTGGTATGGGTACCAAGTTCTGTGAAGAGTTTGCTAAGCAGGGTGCCAAAATTGTCTTGATTGATATGATTGCGGATAAAACCGAAGCGTACGCAAAGAAATTGACAGAAAAGTATGGCGTTGAAACGTTGGCCGTTAAGTGCAATACGACTAACGAAGAGGAAGTTGATGCTGCTGTTAAGGCCGTGACTGATAAGTTTGGTGAAGTCGATGTGCTAGTTAATACGGCTGCTATTTTACGCTTCTCACCACTTGAAGACTTGCGTTTGGATGAATGGCAAGCTGCCTTGAATGTTAACTTAACGGGTTACTTCTTAATGTCACAACGGTTTAGTCGCGTCATGATTCAACAGAAACATGGTGCGATGGTACACATCTCAACCGTAGCGTCACGTTATCCTGAAACATATAGTGGGGCCTATAGTACAACTAAAGCAGCGGTTAATATGATGTCTAAGCAAATGGCTGCTGAATGGGGACAGTATGGTGTTCGGAGTAACTGTGTCTTACCTTGTCTGGTTAAGACGCCGTTATCTGAGAACTTTTACAGTGATCCTAAAGTTGAAGAGGGCCGTGAGCGGTTAGTGGCTAGTCGCCGCATTGGGACTTTGGATGATATTGCTAATACGGTCTTATTCATGGCTAGTGACCGTTCTGACTACACTAATGGTGGTGAAGTGACCGTTGATGGTGGTTTGAATATGATGATTTCTGACATGATTCCAAAGCCAGGTGGTCGTCGTCAATACGCGATTGATCATCATCAACCAGCGAAAAAATAGAAATTAATTCAGTTACATGAACTCGTGGATGAGACTGGGACGACTGTCTCGGTCTCTTTCTTTATTAATTAAGAGGAGATAACAATTATGGAAAAACGAATTTCAGGTACCACTGGTTTATTTACCTTACTCGGCTCTCCAGTAGGTCATTCAGGTTCACCGGCAATGTATAACTTTAGCTTTCAAGAGCAAGGATTAGACTATGCATATTTAGCTTTTGATGTTAAAAAAGCACAAATGCCAGAAGCGATTGATGCATTACGATTATTTAAGGTTCGCGGTAGCAACGTAACGATGCCATGTAAGGGCGTTGCAGCAACACTTGTTGATGAGTTGTCACCGGCCGCAAAGATTGTGGGGGCTATTAATGTCATTGTTAACGATAATGGTAAGTTGACAGGTCATATTACGGATGGCATTGGTTTTGTACGCAATCTGAAAGAGAACGGTGTAGATATTGCTGGTAAAAAGCTAGTCGTGATTGGTGCTGGTGGTGCTGCTACGGCGCTACAAGTTCAATGTGCATTAGATGGTGCTAAATCATTGGCTATTTTTAACCGTGAGGACGACTTTTATGCGAATGCCGAAAATACTCAAAAGAAGATTAAGGAAGCAAAGCCAGAAGTCGACGTTAACGTCTATCATCTAGAAGACCAAGACAAGTTAAAAGCTGAGATTGAGAAGGCTGATATTCTGGTTAACGCTACTATTGTTGGTATGAAGCCGCTGGACGGTCAATCATTAGTCGATCCAAGCTATTTACGTTCAGACTTGGTTGTTGCGGATACTGTTTACAACCCCCTAAAGACCAAGTTAATTGAAGACGCCGAGGCATTAGGATGCACGGTAGCGCCGGGGAAAGGCATGTTATTGTGGCAAGGTGATGCAGCATACACACTCTTTACAGGTAAGGCTATGCCAACGGCCGAATATCAAGCCTACGAGGCACGTCAAGCAGCTAAGCAGCATTAGAAAGGGGCAATAAAAAGATGGAAGCACGAATTGATGGACACACAACTATGCTAGGCCTTTTCGGCTCGCCGGTTGGCCATTCAGGCTCACCAGCAATGTATAACTACAGTTTTGAAAAGGCAGGTATTAATGATGCATACCTGGCTTTTGACATTCAGGCTGATGAAATGGCCAGTGCGTTAACTAAAATGCGCGTTTTAAATATGCGTGGTGCTAACGTAACGATGCCTTGTAAAAAGGTTGCTGCAGAATTAGTTGATGAATTGTCACCAGCTGCAGAATTAATCGGTGCTGTGAATACGATTGTCAATAATGATGGCGTGTTAGTTGGTCATAATACGGACGGTGCGGGCTATGTTGAAAATCTACGCCAGCATGGTGTTGACCCACAGGGAAAGCGCCTTACGGTGTTAGGTGCTGGTGGTGCTGCTACAGCAATTGCCGTTCAAATGGCACTAGATGGCACTCAGGCGATTCATATCTTTAATCCTAAGGACTCGTTTTATCAAAATGCTGAGTTAACGGCTCAAAAGATCATGGATAAAGTTCCCGCATGCCAAGTTACTGTAGGCGATATTAATGACCAGGAAGTCTTGACACAAGCAATTGCACAAAGTGATATTTTGGCTAACGCAACCAAGGCCGGTATGGCACCGAATGTTGAACAAACTAATATTAAGGATATGACCGTTTTTCGTTCTGATTTAGTTGTGACAGATACTGTTTATAATCCTGTTACCACAAAAATGTTAGCAGATGCAGCTGAACATGGAAGCAAAACAATTGGCGGTAAGGGGATGCTGGTTTGGCAAGGTGCCGCAGCGTTCAAATTGTACACAGGCCAAGAAATGCCCGTTGAAGAAGTAACGCAACGGTTCTTCTCAGATGATGGGGGACGTTAAGATGACAAGTAACACAAATTCAAACCGTAAATATTATGTAACAGCATTGGCATTGTACTTTGCTTACTTTATTTTAGGAATTGCCTCTTCAATAATGGGACAGTATAAAACTGAGTTTGCAAAGGCGTGGGGCGCATCCACGCTGGCTAACGGAACCATTGATGTTAGTATGGTAGTTTCTGTCATTGCTGCCTATGGTCTGGGACGGCTGATTGCTTACCCATTTGCTGGTCCAGTCTCTGATAGGATTGGGCGTCGTATCAGTGGTTTCATTGGAATTGCGTTGTACGCCGTATTCTTTTTTGGGATGATCACAGTTCACAGCATGTGGTGGGCGTATGCTATTGGTATTATTAACGGGATTGCTAATTCGTTCTTGGATACCTGTGTGTCACCAAGTGTGATGGAAATCTTTCCTAAATCGGCCTCAATTGCAAATCTATTTACAAAGTTTGCCATAACGGTTGCTCAGTTTGTATTGCCGTTCGTTATTGGTTTGGTTGCTAGTGCTCAAATGTCATATCGAGTCATTTTTATCGGGTGTGGAATTTTAATGATTGCTGATGCAATCTTAGTTCTGGTTTTACCATTTCCTAAGCAAGATAAAGCAACTGCTGAGGCTAAAACGACTACTGACAAACCGAAGCATCGTTTCACACCAGCTGCGATTGCATCAATTTTAATTGGTTTTACTAGTTCAGCGACGTTTATGATTTGGTTGAATTGCAATCAAGAGCTAGGAGCTAGTTACGGAATCAAAGACCCCAGTATCCTGCAATCATTTTATGCGGTTGGTGCAACGGTAGCGGTCTTATTAACTGCTCAGTTTATCCATATGGGGCTGAAAGAGACGACCGTATTAGTACTATATCCAAGTATTTCAATCGTCATGTTAATGTTATGTTATTTCATTAATAATCCAGTCATTCTCTATATTGGTAGTTTTGTTATTGGTTACGCTGCTGCTGGTGGGGTACTACAATTGGCGACCTCTACGACCATTGGTTTCTTTCCAGATAGTAAAGGTCTAGCGACATCCCTTGTAATGATTGCCTCAAGCGTGGCTAATTATGCTGTATTATCAGCTGCGGCATACTTGACAAAAGTTACCGGTGCTGATGCGCCACGGATGATAATTCTAATGAACATTGTGATTACGTTAATTGGGGTTGGTTTAGCATTGATTGTGAAACATGGTGGTCGGTCAACACGTACGTCGGCTGCTTCCGGTGTTGAAAGTTAATTAAAAATTGCGCCTTCAATAAAGGCGCAATTTTTAGATTGATCGTTCTTGATTAGTGTAATGTTGCCAACAATAACTGCGAATAAACTCTTGGAAACGGTGGACGGCAGGTGTAATAAAACCACTGCGACGAACGACTAAGTAAATTTGATGTTGTAATGGCTGATCAGCTAAGTGTTTGATTTGAACACGCTCGGGATTTAAAAGTGGTAAGTAGGGCATTAACGCAACACCCATATTGTAACGAACAAACCCAGCCATAGTATGATCTTCTTCTACTTCATAAGCTACCTTGGGCTGAACGTGGGCTGCTGATAGGATTTGGTCGATTAATGGTCGCAAGCCGCTATTCTGTGAAAATAAGATCATTGGATAAGGTGCTAGGTCTTCAACGTGTAGCGGATTTTTTTGTACCGCGGGATGATCATTTGGAACAACTGCAACAATTTCTTGTTGAACTAGTGGGATAAAGTCAAAGAGATGGGCAGTTAGCTGCTCACCCAGTCTATCGACGTTAGAGGCTAGAACGATGTCGTATTTTTCATCGGCTAGTGCTTGCAGGAGCACACCGGAGTTTCCTTGACCAAGCTCAAAAGTAATTGCTTGATTTTCGCTTTGATTTTTGAAATGGGACAGTAACTCAGGAACTAGTTGCTGTCCAAGGGTGTAGGTAAATCCTAATTTAACATGACCGGTATCTGGATCCATAAGTTGTTTGACGAGTTCGTTGCCTTGTGATAAATCATTTAAAGTAGCAGTGACGTATTTCAAATAAACACCGCCAATTGATGTTAACTTGATATTACGGCCATCTGCTTCAAAAAGTGGAACACCCAATTCGTGTTCGAGTTTTTTGATGGCATAACTCAACGAAGGCTGTGAGATACCTAAGTTTTCGGCAGCCTTTGCCATATGTTGTGTTCGAGCTAGCTCTTTGAAAAAAACTAAATGTCTTAAATTCATGAGGAATGCTCCTTTACTCATAGATAACTTTGATGATTTAAACAACTCATCCATATTTATTATATTAAACTAATTTGCTAACATAACAAGTGAATTGAGTAACAAACAGATAAAAATAATATTTAGGAGTGGTTTTTCATGGCAGAACGAATTGATGGGCATACTTTACTGATTGGTTTAATGGCGTATCCAATTCGTCATTCAATGTCCCCAACTATGCATAACAATGCTTTTGCTAAATTAGGACTAAATTACGCTTACTTAGCATTTGAAGTGACGAATGAAACGCTGCCAAGTGCAATTGAGTCAATCAGAACACTTGATATGCGTGGCTCCAATATTTCAATGCCAAACAAGCAAAAAGTGATTCCATTGCTTGATAAGCTTGATCCAGCAGCTAAAATGGTGGGTGCGGTTAATACAATTGTTAATGATGATGGTGTTTTAACAGGTTATACGACTGATGGCATCGGATTTATGAAAGCGCTCGCGGATGAAGGCTTGGATATTCGCGAACATAAAATGACGCTAGCTGGTGCTGGTGGTGCCGGGACTGCGATCGCAGTGCAGGCTGCATTGGATGGTGTCAAAGAAATATCTATTTTTAATATGCACGATGAAACATGGGCAAATGCCGAACGGAACGTTAAACTAATTAATGAGCAGACCGACTGTCACGCCACTTTACACTCATTAGAAGATCGTGATGATTTCAAACGGGAAATCCAAAGCTCTTATATCTATACTGATTCGACAGGTGTTGGAATGAAACCACTTGAAGATAAGACGCTTGTGGACGATCCTAGTTGGTTCAGCTCAGACCAAATTGTGTTTGATACAGTATATGCACCACGAACGACTAAATTAATGAAGGTAGCTCGTCAAGCAGGATTAAAGCATGTTTACAATGGTTTAGGTATGATGCTTGAACAAGGTGCAGCAGCCTTTAAGCTGTGGACTGGCGAAGACATGCCAGTTGATTACATTCATCAGATTCTGTTTAGTGATGATCAGGATAAATAATTGATGACAGGAGGCAAGTTAAGATGCAACCAGCGATAAAGCTACGAAATATTGAACTTGGTAGTGGTCGACCTAAGTTGGCAGTGCCTATCACAGGAACGACGATTAATGATATTTTAGCAGCGACGACACCGATTTTAGCTGCACAGCCAGATGTCGTTGAATGGCGAATTGATTTTTTCAAGGATGTAACTAATCCAGAACAGTTGAAATCGGCCGGTCAGCAACTTCGTCAGGCTTTAGGTGATATTGCCTTATTAACTACTTTCCGAACTAAAGGTGAAGGCGGCGAATTAGCACTATCAGATACTGAGTATTTTAAACTGTGTGAGACGGTCTTAGATGGTGGGTTCACGGATGCATTAGATGTTGAACGTTACCATGACGAACAAGCTGTTAAGCAAATTGTTGCAGCAGCTCATGAGCATCAAGTAGTTGTGATCATGAGTAATCATGATTTTGATAAAACGCCGGCGGTTGCTGAGATCGTTAAGCGACTGACTAGTATGGTCGATTATGGTGCTGACGTTGCTAAGATGGCTGTGATGCCACAATCGGTGGAGGATGTCTTAACATTACTGACAGCGACTAATATTGCACGCCAAACACTACCACAGCCAGTAATCACAATGTCGATGGGTGACTTAGGAAAAGTGTCACGGCTTGCTGGTGAAGTGTTCGGCTCTTGTTTATCATTTGCAACGGTCGGGGCGGCTTCGGCACCTGGGCAAATTGCACTTGAAAATTTACGGCCGGAATTGGAAGATCTGAAGTTAAATTAAGGCATAACTGAAAGAAATCGTGAGGTCAGAGTGATGATTGGGACACAAAAAAAGTATGTTTCACAATTTACGATGATGGGAACCGTCATCTCGCTGACATTATTTGAGCCGAATCAGTTAGCAGTCGAAGCGGTCTATGATTACTTGCAGCGGATGGATGGTGTCTTTTCTGTCAATCGTGCCGATTCAGAATTAGCTGCGATCAATCAATATGCCGGTATTCATCCAGTTTTGGTTAGCACTGAATGCTTTCAACTAGTGTCGGATGCCATTAAGTATACAAAGCAATATGCGGATAGTTTTAATGTGCTAATTGGACCGT
Source organism: Lactiplantibacillus argentoratensis (assembly GCF_037290055.1). Lineage (NCBI taxonomy): Bacteria > Bacillati > Bacillota > Bacilli > Lactobacillales > Lactobacillaceae > Lactiplantibacillus > Lactiplantibacillus argentoratensis. The sequence goes on along the minus strand of NZ_CP147647.1, from coordinate 2,912,798 downwards.
TAGTTAAACTGTGGAAGATTGGGTTTGGTGGGCATCAAGTACCCGCAGCCAAGGAAATCAAGCAGCGATTGGCCTTGTTAGATACGCACGAAGTTATCCTAGATGAAGCCCAATCGAGTATCTACTTGCGTCAATCTGGCATGCAATTAGATCTTGGTGCGATTGCCAAGGGGTATTTTGCCGATCAGGTCGTTAAGCAGTTGCAGCAGTCTGGCATTACCAGCGCCATTGTTAATCTCGGTGGTAACGTTAAGCTATTAGGTGCCAATCCGCTCACCGATAATCAGCGGTGGCAAGTTGGCATTCAAGCGCCTGAAACGCCACGTGGTTATCCAGCGCTACAGGTCGAAATGCCAGCCAGAACGGTAGTGACGTCAGGTATCTTCGAACGATATTTTAAGATTGGCAATCACCGTTATCACCATATCCTTGATCCGCGAACCGGTTATCCGGTTGAAAATCAAGTTGATCAGGTGTCGATTATAACTGAACGGTCAGAATTAGCTGAAGTATTATCAACGGTGGCCTACTTTGAAGGGCCAAGCCGTGGTCGTCAACTAATCGAACAGTTACCACATACGGAAGCAATTTTTATTGATCATGAACAACAGGTAACAGTTACCAGTGGCTTAACGCCGCGACGCAAAGGAGTGTTTACTATTGAGTAAAAAACAAATTACCGGCCAAGCAATGGGCCACAACGGTATTATCAATTATGAAGTTGATGTGCAAGATAATAAGATTGAGGATTTGAAAATATTAAAGCATTCCGAAACGTCGGGGATCTTTAACCAAGTCATTGATAAATTGAAACAAAATATCATTACGGAACAATCATTCAATGTTGACACAATTAGTGGTGCAACGGTGATGACCCAAGCGTTGCTTAAGTCGGCAGATAAGGCTGTAACCGATGCTGGTGTTGATGTGCAGCCAGTTCCTAAGAAAAAAGCCCCCAAGACGCAAAACTTGCGGACCGACGTGCTCATTATTGGTGGCGGAGAAGCGGGCTTAGTCGCTGGCTGTCGGGCGTTAACAATGGGGCAGAAGGTTATCTTAGTTGAAAAGAACGGCTATCTTGGTGGTGCGACGATCCTGAATGGATCTAACGTTGTTGGCACTGGTTCAGATGTTGCTGCGCAAATTTTTGATAATAATCATGATACGCCAGAAATGTTGGCACAAGATGTTGCACGTGAAAGCTTGGAGACGAACTATCCAGCCTTGACCGACTTAATGGTGCATAACATTGGCCCAGCTATTGATTTTATTAGTAAGTTTGCAGATTTGCATTATCAAAAAGCACAGACGCAAACGCCAGAACATTCGATAAACCGGCAGATTGAATTACTTTCAGCAAGTAGCTATGAATTCATTCAAAAAGTTTCGAAGGCGTTTGCCGCTGCGGGTGGTCAAATTATGTTGGATACCCGAGTCGAGAAGCTTATGTTGGACAACGATAAGCAGTTACGCGGTGTAATCGCTGCTCAAAAGGACCAAACAGTCAACATCAAGGCGCGTTCAGTTGTGCTTGCTGCGGGTGGTCATGGTGCTAACCAAAAGATGCGTGGTGCTGAGAGTGAAGGCATTGATTATTATGGCCCAATGACTTCCACTGGGGATGCCTATCAATTTAATGGTGATTTAGATCTACAGACGCATGATTTAGGTTGGTACAAGCTGTATCCACATGGTGTTGAGGTGGAACCGGGCGTTGCAAAATTGACCACGTACGCGTCGAAACAGGCGACTGATATGGGTGCAATTTACGTTAACTCTAAGGGTGATCGAATCGTTAACGAATCAAATGTTTATACGACTTTCCGGAATGCCATCCTTAAGCAAGCAGATAAAGTTGCTTACTTAGTCATGGATGAACGGACTTGGAAGAAAGTTTACGACTTGCTGATCTTGCATGATTTCACACCAGAAGAAATTAAGAGCTTCTTCGAGAACAAGGGCAAGCGGCCAGTATTTGTTAAGGGTTCTTTGGAAAGTGCTGCTAAGCAGGCCGGAATTGCGGTTGATGAATTAGTCCAGACGGTCAAAAATTATCAAGGCTATGTTCAAGATGGTCATGATCATGATTTCGGCCGTGATCCGAAGTACTTGCACCAATTTGAAGGTGAGACATTCTACATCATTGAACAACGTGATCGCTTTGCGACGACTTTAGGTGGCTATAGTGTCGATGCTGATAACTTGCAATTGGTAACGACTAAAAATGCACCGGTAGCTAATTACTTTGGTGCTGGGGAAATTATCGGCGGCGCTAACGGACATGATTCAATGCCAAGTATGATGAATACTTGGGGGATTTCATCAGGTTACGTTGCCGGCGCCGCAGCTAGCGAAAACGCTCAGCGGCAAGCAACCGCGGGCGATGACGAAGCCAATATCGTGGCCATTGTGGGGACTAACGCTTCAAAATCATATAACCGTAAGTTGTTGTATGCCATGAAAGAATTATTTGAAACGCAAGTTAATTTTGAGATTTGTGAAATCAAAGATTTACCACTGTTCAATGAAGATGATATGGATCGGGAACCAGCAAGTGTCAAAGCGTTAGCTGCGAAGATCGAAGCCGCTGATGGTGTCGTCTTTGGCGTGCCAGAATACGATCATTCGATTCCAGCTGCTTTGAAGAGTGCCATTGAATGGTTGTCCTGTGCAGAACATCCATTCAAAGACAAACCAGTAATGATTGTTGGGACTTCGTTAGGGATTCAGGGCACGGTGCGTGCGCAGATGAACTTACGGCAGATCTTGGACTCACCAGGTGTGGATGCCAAAGTTATGCCTGGTAACGAGTTCATGTTACCGCAAGCCGGCAATAAGTTTGATGAGAACGATCATCTGAATGATGACGGTAGTGAACACTTCTTGAAGCAGTGCTTTGGGCACTTTTTAGAGGGGCTTGAATTAGCATCTAAGAAGACAGTGACGAATTAACTACTGTCTAGACTAAAAGAACGTACACAACTCGTGTACGTTCTTTTAGTCTAGATTTTAGTTGTTAAATCTTTTGTTCCACATCGTTGATTGTGACAACCAGGGTCGCGCGAATCCAATCAAACTTAGTATGCATTTGATCGAAATAAGCGCCACTAATTTCAAACTTGCCGGTACCATGAATGTGGAAACCACAGCCAGTACCAGTTGTGCCGGGAACCTTGTAACTACCGACAGCAATTGTAATGTGGTTGTCGGTAGCAAAATCGGCCTCAATTGAGTGCATGCCAGCCGATGGGATCAATAGGGTATGATCATCGATAAGTTGCATATAATGACTCCAGGTGTTGACGACGTGTGCTGGTGTGGCGTTGACTGTAACGATGGTTGCGGGGGTCGTGTCTTTGATAACTTCAATAAATTTAGGGTCCATAATAAGTACTCCTTTACGTTTATATTCTAATAATATATTGTAATTGATATATATAAATTATCAAGCGAGAGTGTTCGATATCTCAATAATCTTAGCGGAGGTAGCATGGTAAAACCAGGCGTTGCTTTTTACTAATGAAAGCGGTAACTTTAGCTAGGAACGAATAACGAGAGGGTGTTTAATATGTATCAAGCAAGCCAGAAGCGCTATGACCATATGATTTATAATCGAGTAGGCAATAGTGGTTTGAAGCTGTCAGCAATCGGACTAGGTCTTTGGAATAATTTTGGAAGCGTTGATCCGATCGCTAATCAAAAGGCAATCATTCATCAAGCTTTTGATTTGGGAATTACCTACTACGACTTAGCCAATAACTATGGCCCGGAGCCCGGCAGTGCAGAAACTAATTTTGGTCGTATTATGGCTACCGATATGCGGCCATACCGTGACGAAATGGTCATTGCTAGTAAAGCCGGCTATGTGATGTGGCCGGGACCATATGGCAATTGGGGGTCACGAAAAAGTATTATTGCCAGTGCTGATCAGTGTCTGCAGCGAACTGGTTTAGACTACTTTGATATTTTTTATAGTCACCGTCCTGATCCTGAAACACCAATGGAGGAGACGGCCACTGCGCTTGATCAGCTAGTACGGCAGGGTAAGACATTGTATGTAGGCATTTCAAATTATAATGGCAAGCAGACGGCTGCTATGACCAAGATATTTGAATCATTAGGAACCCCATACATTATTCACCAACCACGCTATAATATGTTTAATCGACAGGTGGAACAGGACTTGTTCCCCGTTCTACAAGCAACTCATAAGGCGGCGGTTGGCTTTAGCTCACTATCACAGGGGTTATTGACGGACAAGTATCTGCATGGAATCACGACAGATTCACGGGCCAATAAACAAACGATCCCATTCTTGAGTCCAGTTCAGGTGGAACAAACACTAGCGACGGTGAAACGCTTAAATGAAGTCGCACAACAACGGAAGCAAAGCTTAGCTCAAATGGCTCTGGCGTGGAACCTACGTCAACCAGCCTTAGCATGTGTTCTGATTGGCGCTAGTCGGCCAGAACAGGTGGTCAATAACGTTGCGGCGTTGGAAAAGCTGGAATTTAGCGAATCAGAATTAGCAACGATTGAACAGATTCTTACCGAACAACCGGCAATTGATTGGAATGCTGGTCGTTCATAGCGTTTGCACAATTCGCTATAGTCAATGTTATAGAGCCGCAAAAGAAAGGGCCATATCCGAGGATATGGCCCTTTCTGTACCTAATAGTTAAGTTAATAATAACATAATTTTACAGATTTGCACGCACAGTAGGGCCTTTACTAAATAAATTAGTGTTTAAATTCGCCAATTTTCACAATTAATGATAAAGTTTTACATGATAGTTATCACGATTATGCGTTGAAGTTCGGCGCAATACTTGAAAATTAAAATAATTTGCAAATAAATCATGCGATAGCGACTTTAGATGGTAGTAAGAATTAGTTTGAACTTAAGGGGGCCAATTCATGGCGGCGACGCTAAAAGATATTGCAAATAAAGTTGGCGTATCATTGGCAACGGTATCGCGCGTGTTAAACAAAGATCAGTCATTGTCTGTTAGTGATACAACGCGCCAACGAATCCTAGATGCAGCAGAAGCATTACAGTATTCAAAAAATAAACGGCATACTGTCACGACGGCGCGCAAGCGACTTGCGATTGTTCAATGGTATTCGGAATCTAAGGAACAAGATGATTTATATTATATGTCAGTCCGGATGGGGATTGAACGTCGTGGACAGGATAATCAGTTTGAAGTGACTCGGATCTTCCAAAATAATTTACAAGAATTGGGACCAGACGTAGATGCAGTGATTGCAGTTGGAAAGTTCAGCGAGCCACAAGTCAAGGACTTGGCATCAGTAACTGACAACTTAGTATTCGTAGATGATGATCAGTTTGATGCTGGTTTTGATAGTGTCATTACTGATTTTCGGTTGGCCACAGAAAAAGTTGTCGATTATTTTTGGCAACGCAACTTTCATCATATTGGCTTTATTCACGGTCAAGAAATGACAACCGACCATCAGTTAGCGGTAGTTGATCGACGCATGCTAGGTTTTCGGGCCGCGATGGAACGACGGCATGCGTTTGATCCTAAGTTCGTTTTTAAGGGCGATTATACTAGTGAATCTGGGTTTAAAATGATGCAAAAAGCCATTCGTAAGTTGGGAGATCAACTACCAGGAGCCTTTTTTGTGGCAAATGATCCGATGGCGGCAGGTGCGCTTAAAGCGTTGCAAGCTAGTGGCATCCAGGTGCCAGAACGAGTGAAGCTATTTAGCTTTAACAATACTTCGCTGGCGACATTCGTTTATCCCGAATTAAGCGCAGTTAACGTAGATACTGAGTTAATGGGGGCGACCGCAGTTAATTTGGTCATCAGTCGACTAGCAGGGCGAACAACGACACAACGGGTTGAGCTGGGTACTAATCTGGTTGAGCGAGCAAGTTCCAAGTAGTGAAGGGCGATCTGGGATAGAAACCAGATCGTTCTTTTAGTATTTTAACTAAAAGTTTTACTCAACTTCAAGAAATTCTGGTATACTTCTAAATGAAAGCGGTTTAAATAACACGGAGGTGCATGATTTTGGAAACTAAAAAAACGGTGTTTGACCAACTAGATGGTCAAGATGTAATGCGTTATACGCTGGTCAATGACCATCAAACTCGTATCTCGGTCCTTAGTTATGGTGGGACGTGGCAAGAATTCGTCGTCAATGAAGACGGCGTTGAACATCCCTTGATTTGGGGCCTTGATAACATGACTGACTATCAACGAGTGGGATACTGCCTATGTCAATCAATTGGTCGGGTTGCTGGCCGGATTGGCGGCGCTAAGTTCAAAATCGATGATCAATCCTATCAAGTTGATATGAACGAACAAACCCATTCGCTACACGGCGGGAATCATGGTTTTAACACGCTGAACTTTGAAGGTGCTTTTAGCCAAACCAATGATAGTGTCAGTGTGACTTTGAAGAAGCATATCAACGCCAGTGATGATAATTACCCGGGAAATATGGATGTCGCTATCAAGTTTACATTAGATAATCAGGATCAAGTATCCATTGCATTTACCGGTGATACTGATGCAGCAACCCTCTTTAATCCAACTAATCACGTTTATTGGAACACAACTGATGATCGGACCAGTTTGGCCCAACAAAAATTACAGATTACGAGTGCAGCTCACTTGGAATTTGATGATGAAAAAGTCCCAACTGGTAAGAAATTAGCAGTTAAAGGCACAGCGTATGACTTTAACCAGGCACAACCAGTTGAAAAGGCATTAGACCAGCTGAAGACTGAGAATGGTGGCATTGAATTTGACGATGCGTATGAAGTTGCCCCAAGTGCGGCAGAACCAATTGCTATCGTTGGGGATACTGATGATAAGCGCCAAGTAAAAATTTATTCAGATCGCAATAGTCTTATTATCTTCACGGCTAATCCGTTTGATGCTGATAAGGAAGACGCGCATCAATATAATGCGTTAGCGACGGAAGCCCAGACACTTCCTGATGCAATCAATCATCCTGATTTTGGTGATATTGTGTTACGTCCAGGAGCACCAGTGACGCATACGATTCGGTACCAATATGAACGGTTAAATTAATACTAGTTGAGGTGTCAGGCGAGTTCTGCCTGGCGCCTTTTTTGTAAACGTATGAGTAAACAATGTTTAATTTAGTTAACAAAGTCCCGAGCATCTGATTAATACCGTGATTAGTAAAACGATGATCATTGGTAAGATAATGAGTACTATACTGCTTAAGCCCTTGGAAAGCGGGCAATCAGTGTCGATAGGCGCATTAGCAGGTCCTAATCAAAAGCGGTATAGATAAAACTTTTGAACAAATTTTACTAAAAATCATTGACATTACTTCTGAAAACGATTACATTTAAACTTGTAAATTATTCAAGGAAGATGTGAGGCGAGATTATGGATGCAGAGACAAAGCAGAGTAAAGGTCGTAAAATAACATCGCGACTTGCTTATTCGTTTGGGGCGTTTGGGCACGATGCCTTCTATGCCACTTTATCAACTTATTTTATTATGTTTGTGACCTCCCACTTGTTCGATAAGAGTAGTGGGGCTCAAGGAACACAAATGATTGCTTGGATCACCATGATTATTGCAGGTTTGCGGTTCGTGGAACTAGCAATTGATCCTTTGATCGGGAATGCCATTGATAATACTAATTCTCGGTGGGGCCACTTTAAACCATGGATTGTCATTGGTGGGATTATAGGTTCCGTCGTTTTAGCACTTTTATTCACGAGTTTAGGCGGATTAAATACCTCAAACCCGATTCTATATTTAATTATTTTTGCAATTTTATACATTACAATGGATATTTTCTATTCGTTTAAAGATGTTGGTTTTTGGTCAATGATTCCAGCAATCTCATTTGACTCAGCAGAACGTGAAAAGACGGCGACATACGCCCGGGTTGGCTCTAACATTGGTGCCAACATCGTTGGGGTTATCGTTATGCCAATCGTCTTAATGTTTTCTGTTAAGTCTAACAGTGGTCAAGGTGACAACCGTGGTTGGATGGCATTTGGGATCATTATTGCCGCAATCGCTTTGATTTCTGCCTTAGTTGTTGCACTTGGAACCAAAGAAAATGATTCTGAATTGCGTAAGAACACTGAAAAGACTAGCTTCAAGGAAGTCTTCAAAGTGTTAGCCCGTAACGATCAATTGATGTGGTTATCATTGATGTATGGGATCTACACGGCAGGGATTGCCATTACGAACTCACTAGAACTTTACTACTTCACCTATATTTTGGGTGACGCCTCGAAGTTTACACTATTAGGTTCGCTAAATGCGATTATTGGGATTTTTGCCGTATTGGCCTTCCCACCATTAGCAAAGAAGGTTAGTCGTCGTAAAGTGTTCTTCTTAGCAGTTGTTATTATGATGATTTCACTGATCATGTTTGCCTTTGCTGGTCAGTCATTACCAATGATCTTAACAGCGGCCGTATTATTTTACATTCCACAACCATTAATTTTCTTAGTTGTTTTGATGGTTTTGAGTGATTCTGTTGAATATGGGCAGTTGAAGTTTGGTCATCGTGACGAATCTTTAACCTTATCCGTTCGGCCTTTACTTGATAAATTAGGCGGTGCGATTTCTAACGGTGTCGTTGGTTTAACTGCTGTTTGGGCTGGGATGACAGCTGGTGCCACTGCTGGTGATGTGACTAGCCATGGCGCTGCCATCTTCAAGTTAATGATGTTCGGTGTACCTGCTGCTATGATTTTGATTGGGACATTCATCTTCTTCAAGAAGGTTAAGTTGGATGAAAAGATGCATGCACAAATCGTTGATGAACTTGAAAAAACATGGTCAACTCACTTGGAAACCGATGAAACTCCTGCTGAAGTTGAAGCGGAAGCCGATGCCAAGACGACGGTTTATCAAGATCCTGTTGCCGGGGAACTGATCAGTTTGAAAGATGTTGCTGACGAAGCCTTCGCAAACGGTAGTATGGGTAAAGGTTTCGCCATTAAACCAACGGATGGTCGCGTTGTCGCACCATTTGATGGTGAAGTTGTTGCAACCTTCCCGACTCGCCATGCGATTGGATTACGCTCTGACACCGGTATTTTAACGCTAATTCATATTGGGATTGGTACCGTTAAGATGCGTGGGACTGGATTTGTTCAGTACGTTGAGAAGGGCGACCATGTCACACAAGGGCAAGAATTAATTGAATTCTGGCAACCAGCAATTGAAAAGGCTGGCTTGGATGATACCGTTATGGTCGTTATTACAAACTATAAAGATATGCCCGAATTTACGTATCTTAAAGATTCAGGAACCACCGTACAAGATGATGAAGATGTCTTACAATTATCGAATGTCGGCTTACCGGATCAAGCATAGTTTCTTTACGAGGAGAGCTATTAATGACGCGAGCCATTAATAGCTCTTTTTGTGAACTGAAATAGAAAAAGCTAATAGCGAAGGGAAGATTTTACTATGGCAGTAACGTTGCAGCAGACTTTAATTGACATTGATGAAGAACAACTTGTCTTTCACCTGCATAACGATCAAATCTCGTATATTCTAGGCGTGGAGACGGGAAACGTACTAGCCCACTTGTACTTTGGCCCACGGGTTCGGGGTTATCATGGCGAGCGTCAGTATCCCCGGATTGATCGGGGGTTCTCAGGAAATTTACCGAATACGACTGATCGAAGCTATTCCAAGGATGATTTGCCACAGGAATACGGTGGCAATAACACCGGTGATTATCGGCAACCCGCCGCGATTATTCGCGCGGCCAATGGTGCTCGAACAGTTGATTTTCGTTATCAAGACTGCCGGATGGAAGCCGGTAAGCCGGAACTTAAGGGCTTGCCACAAACTTATGTCGAAGATGAGGATGAAGCCCAAACTTTGATTGTGACGTTGCGAGATGCCACATTAGGCGTGACACTCGAATTAGCCTACACGATTTATCGGGATCGGCCAGTTATCACGCGTAGCGTTCGGTTGATTAATCACAGTGAGCAAGCTGTCGACTTAGAAAAAGTGGCTTCGATGCAGATGGACCTGCCAACCCAACCATTAGATGCCATTTCGTTACCTGGAAGCTATGCGCGTGAGCGCCAGCTTAGTCGTGAACGGCTCCATCGAGGTGTAACTCAGTTTGAAAGTCGCCGGGGTGCTAGTTCTCATCATATGAATCCTTTTGTGGCGCTAGCTGATCCGAATACTAATGAATTTCAAGGCAATGTCCTTGGTGCATTGCTAATTTATTCAGGTAACCACCAGATTAGTTTAGAACGGGACCCAATTGGTCAGACGCGCTTGACTATGGGAATCAATGAATATAATTTCGACTGGCGATTGGCGGCCGGTGCTAGTTTCCAAACGCCTGAGGTTGCAATGGTATACTCGACGACGGGGCTTAATGGTATGTCGCAAACCTACCATGATTTATTGCGTGATCGCGTGGCGCGCAGTCGTTACAAGCACGATCTCCGGCCGATCTTGATCAACAATTGGGAAGCTACTTACTTTGAGTTTGATGCGGACAAGATTCAATCAATCTTGGATGCTGCAGCACCACTGGGTATCGAAATGTTTGTGCTGGATGACGGTTGGTTCGGTCATCGAAATGATGATAATAGTTCGCTAGGTGACTGGTTTGTTAATCGGAACAAGTTACCAGGAGGCTTAGCGGATATTAGCAAACGGACCCATGATAAAGGGATGCGGTTCGGACTTTGGTTCGAGCCAGAAAATATTTCGGCTGATTCCGAACTCTATCGGGCCCATCCTGACTGGGTGCTAGGCGTACCGGATCGTGGTCGAACGTTATCGCGGAACGAATACGTGCTTGATTTCAGCCAACCGGATGTTGTCGACAATATTTTTGAACAAATGACCGCAGTTCTTGATAAGGTGCCCATTGATTATATCAAGTGGGATATGAACCGCAATTTAACGGAAGTCTATTCGCCACATAGCGATTCAGCTCATGAAGGTGAGACTAGCCACCGCTTTATCTTAGGTGTATATGACTTGATGGAGCGTTTAACAAAACGCTATCCACAGATCTTATTTGAAGGCTGCTCTGGCGGTGGTGGCCGCTTTGATGCTGGTTTAATGTATTATATGCCACAGAGTTGGCCATCAGATAATAATGACCCGATTGAACGGCTCAAAATTCAATATGGGACTTCACTCGTTTATCCAATTTCTGCAATTACCGCCCATGTTGGGACGAGCCCGGATGAATTGTTAGGACGGTCGACGTCGATGAAGATGCGTGGTGCTGTGGCAATGAGTGGTACCTTGGGCTATGAACTGGACGCGGCCCAACTAAGTGATGCGGACAAGCAGGCCGTTAAAGCGCAGGTCGCCTTCTATAAGCAGCACCGTGAGTTAGTTCAATACGGGACCTTCTATCGATTAGAGAGCCCGTTTGAATCTAATACGGTCGCGTGGATGTTTGTTAGTCCGGATCAGAAAGAAGCCTTGCTGTTCACCTTCGTTATTTTAGGTGCAGTTCAACCAGAACCGCATATTACGAAGTTAGCGGGATTAGACCCTCAGCAGACCTACGTTGAGACCGACACAAATAAAATGTACGGTGGCGATGAATTGATGCAACTAGGACTCTACACGACTCCCGTTCAAACTAGTGACTTTACGGCGCAGGTACATTACTTCAAGGCTAAGGACTAAGCTCAGCCGTTAAGCATATTAAAACTTGATTATCGTTAATCCAAAAGAACGCTCTGGCATATAACTTGCCGGAGCGTTCTTTTGAAATCAAATTAATTTTTAGAAATGAATGTTAAAGCTGAAGTCAATGTCTTGATCAGCGGGGATATGATATGGGGCTTCTACGTCCGTTCCCCAACTATCAATGCCACCGACCCCACGAACGGCACCGTAGATTGATAAGACCGTTCGCCGTGCTAATGGTAATTCTTCCATGTGTGTTGCGTTTTCTAGTTCAGCGGCGGTATAGGGAAGGCAGCTGAAGGCGAATGGGGCATCGGCTTGGCTAAATGTCAAACTGAATGGTGTGTTGTCGTGGTCAGCGTTATTTTGTGTTGTTGATCGCGTTACTGTCACTTGTTCAGTTTGCATGTGCATGCCGCATTCTTGTGGGACCAAGTATGGTGTGACTGGCAGACTGTCAACGTGGAATTGCCCGTGTGTTGCGCCAGCCAGCCGGTCAGGATAAGTCTCACCGGACAAACCGGTATAGTCGAAGCCGGTCGCGGTAGTTGGCATGATAAACCGCAGACCAAATGCGGGTAGCTCTGGCAAATCAGACTGACCGCTATAATGGGTGGCGATATTGATCTGACCGTCTGCTGTCACCGTATAAGTCACTGTGACGATGGTACTAGGAACGGTCGTAGTAACGAAGTGGTAAGCCAGTGAAACTTTCGTGGCAACTTCGTGATCCGTGTACTTGTTATTGAGTGGTGCAATTGGTAACGGTGTGACTGGTTGGTCGTCAACCGTCAATTCGATATCTTGACAAGTTGAGAATTTATCGGCATCGTACCACTGTGCGGATTTGACTGAAAAGCCGCTACCGTGATCATTATCGGTTGTTGCCCGCCAAAAGATGGGCGTAGGCGTGCGGTAGAGCCACTCTTTGTCGTTGACGACGAGTGATTCAAGTCCGCCACGTTCATAGCTAAAGAGGTAGTGGAAATTAGCCCCCTGTAGTCCTAAACTCCCGTCGCCGTAAATAACGTGTAATTGATTATTTGTGTAAGCCATAATAATATTTCACCTCTTGCATTGCTGGTTTTGGCGTCCGGTCGGCAAACATTAAGCCGTCACCGGAGAATTCATAATCGGAGTGGCGTTCGTCGAAATCACCGCCATACCGGAGCACGTCTTGGTCGGTAATTGGGTCATGAACAAAGAGCGCTTGATCAATAAAGTCCCAAATAAAACCACCTTGATACATCGGGTACTTGTCGATCAAATCATTATATGATTGCATACCGCCAAGAGAATTCCCCATGTCATGCATATATTCACAATCTAGGAAAGGTTTGGTTGGGTTATCTTCCAAGTAAGCTACAATATTTTGGGGCTTTTCGTACATCCGACTTTCAACATCAGAAATGCGATCTTTTAATTCTGGTGTGTGGACAACACCTTCGTAGTGGACGAGTCGTGAATCATCGTGTTCTTTATAGAAAGTCTGCATCGCCGCGATATCTTCGCCGGCATACGATTCATTGCCAAGTGACCAGAAGATGATCGATGGGTGGTTTTTAAACCATTCGTAGTTTGAACGGGCCCGGTCGATCACCGCTGCTAACCAGTGTGGATTATCGCCAGGAACATTGTAAGAAGGTTCGATAGCACCCATCTTTTGCCATGATCCATGCGATTCGAGGTTATTTTCGGCCATTAGGTAGATACCGGCCTCGTCACATAATTGATACCAAGGTAATTGATCAGGATAATGGCAGGTCCGATCGGCATTGATATTGTTAGCTAACATGGTTTGGATATCAGCGCGCATATCGGCCATACTGATAACGCGACCAGTGTGGGCGTTCCATTCGTGCCGGTTAACCCCGTTGATCACCAACCGTTTATTGTTGACGTAAATGACTTTATCATCACGCAATTCGACCGTCCGGAACCCGAATTGATACGGGACGACTTCCAAGAGTTGATGATCAGCATCGTAAACTTCAATTGTCAATTGATAGAGATACGGTGTTTCTGGTGACCACAAGTGCAGTTGGTCAAATAACATGGTATCAAAGGTTACGCTGCCGCTACCGGTTTGCGTTTGGCTCGTCAGTACTTGCCCATCATGGTCTTTAACGGTCAGCGCAAGAGTGGCTGATTCACCGGTTACTTTAGTAGTGACGTTGAGCTCGCCACTTTTAAGATTGGCATTCGGAACTGGGCGGATGTCTAAATCAGTAATGTGACTAGCAGGTTCTGCCAGTAAATTGACATCGCGGAAAATACCAGAGAAGCGGAACATATCTTGGTCTTCAATAAAGGCAGCAGTACTGCGTTTGTAGACCCGAACCGCTAAAACGTTACCTTGGTCCTGAATATACGGTGTCAAATCGAATTCTGAAGGGGTGAAACTATCTTCAGCGTAGCCAACAAAGTGGCCATTTAACCAGACGTACAGGGCTTCTTCTACCCCTTGGAACTGAATGATAATCCGTTGCCCTTTAAAAGCATCGTCGAGATCGAAGGTTTTGAGGTACGAGCCGACGGTGTTGTCCGCAGCGTCACTGAATAGGCCTGGTGTTAATTGATCTTGATTGAGGGTATACGGTGGGCGACGGTAAATTTTACCTTCCCATGGGTATAGCGTGTTAATGTATTGAATTTGACCATAGCCGGCTAGTTCAATATGACCGGGAACCTGAATCGTATCAAAGTCGGTTGCATCGAAATCGGGTTGATAAAAATCAACTGGGCGTTCAGCCGGTGTCTTGGCGAAGTTAAAACGCCAAGCGCCATTGAGACTCTTGATGAAGCGACTACCCGTTTTGAATTCTGCTGTGTCGTGATAATAATGGTGATCACTATGTGCAGGTAATTGGTTGACCCGGAAGACTTCTGGGTCATCTAACCATTGAAGATTAGCTTGCATGAGGAAGCTCCTTTCAAAGTTACATAATAAAAACGCTTACATTCATAATAAAACAAATTATTAAATTTGTATATGTCGTTTTAGTTAAAATTTAACTAAATGGCGGTGGCTATCAGAAAGGATAAAGGGCTATGCTGGAAAGCAAAGTTGAAAATATCAAAACTCTATAAAGCGTTACCAAAATTGCTATTAAAGGATTGATAGGGTGTTGACAACAACCCAAAAAAGCATTATAGTCAAACTAATAAAATTTTAGTAAAACAATTTACGGAGGGATTTTTCATGAATACTAGCGACTTAAAACAGGAGTTTACAGAAGCCTTTGACACCAAGCCAGAACGGGTCTTTTTCTCACCTGGTCGAATCAACTTGATTGGTGAACATACTGATTATAACGGGGGCCATGTTTTCCCATGTGCGATTACAATCGGGACATATGGTGTTTATGCACCCCGGACAGATACGACGGTACGGATGTACTCAGCTAACATTCCAGATGCTGGGATCGTCACGTTTGACATCAACGACCTGTCGTACGACAAAGCCGCTGGTTGGACAAATTATCCTAAGGGAATGATGGACGAAATCGCGAAGACCGGCGTTAAGTTCGATCATGGTTTTGATTTCTACGTCCATGGCAACATGCCTGATGGTGCTGGATTATCATCATCTGCATCAATCGAATTATTAACGGGTATCATGTTAAATACCGGCTTTAATCTCGGTATTAGTCAATTAGATCTTGTTAAGATCGGTCAAAAGTGTGAAAACAACTATGTTGGTGTTAACTCCGGGATCATGGATCAATTTGCTGTTGGAATGGGTAAAAAGGACCAAGCAATTTTACTTGATACCAACACCATGGACTATTCTTATGCACCCGTAAAGTTAGGCAACAACGTAATCGTTATCATGAATACGAACAAACGGCGCGAATTGGCGGATTCAAAATATAATGAACGCCGCTCTGAATGTGAAGAAGCATTACGCCGCTTACAAACTAAGTTGGACATCAAATCACTTGGCGATTTAACTAACGACCAGTTTGACGAAGCGGCCTACTTAATCAATGATGAAACCTTGATCAAACGCGCCCGCCATGCTGTTTTCGAAAATCAACGGGCCATTCGCGCAACTAAGGCCTTGGCTGACGATGATTTAACGACCTTTGGCGAATTAGTGACGGCTTCCCACGTTTCACTACACTTTGACTATGAAGTGACTGGGAAAGAACTGGATACATTAGCCGAAACAGCTTGGAAACAACCAGGCGTGCTTGGTGCGCGGATGACTGGCGCTGGCTTTGGTGGCTGTGGTATTGCCATCGTTGATAAGGACCAAGTTGATGCCTTTAAGGAAAACGTCGGTAAAGTTTATCGCGACACGATTGGTTACGACGCTGATTTCTACATTGCTGAAATCGCAGACGGCCCTAAGGAACTTTAATAAAAGAATTGATTTAAAATACAAATTAGCAGTAAGCATTGAGAAATATTGAGGAGGAATTAGAATGGCAGTTTTAGTTTTAGGTGGTGCCGGCTACATCGGTTCACACGCAGTTGATCGGTTGGTTGCAAAGGGGTATGACGTGGCGGTTGTTGATAACTTGGTCACGGGGCACCGGGCAGCGGTCAATGAACACGCGCGTTTTTATGAAGGTGATGTCCGGGATACGGCGTTCATGAATACCGTGTTTGACCAAGAAAACGTTGAAGGTGTCATTCATTTTGCAGCTTTCTCAGTTGTTCCTGAATCGATGAAGGATCCGCTCAAGTACTTTGATAACAACACGGCAGGGATGGTTAAGTTGCTTGAAGTGATGGCTAAGCACGATGTGAAGAAGATCGTCTTCTCATCGACCGCAGCAACTTACGGTGAACCTAAGCAGGTGCCAATCAAGGAATCGGATCCACAAGTGCCAACTAACCCATACGGTGAAAGCAAATTAGCGATGGAAAAGATCATGCACTGGTCAGATGTGGCTTACGGGATTAAGTTCGTGGCCTTACGTTACTTCAACGTGGCGGGGGCTAAGCCTGATGGTAGCATCGGCGAAGATCACGCACCAGAAACACATCTCGTCCCAATCATTTTACAAGTCGCTGCTGGTGAACGGGATCAATTACAGATCTTCGGTGACGACTATCCAACTCCGGATGGGACCAATGTTCGGGACTATGTTCACGTGGTCGACTTAGCCGACGCGCACATCTTAGCTTTGGAATATCTGAAGCAGGGCCACGATAGCGATGCGTTTAACTTGGGCTCTTCCACGGGCTTCTCCAACAAACAAATGCTAGACGCTGCTCGCGAAGTCACTGGTAAGCCAATCCCAGCAGTTATGGCACCACGCCGCGCTGGTGACCCAAGTACATTGGTTGCCGCTAGTGACAAGGCGCGCACCGTTTTAGGCTGGACGCCGCAGTATGATGATGTGAAAGAAATTATCAAGACGGCTTGGACTTGGAAAGAAAGTCATCCGGCTGGCTATGATGATCGGGGAGGCCAAGCATAATGACGAGTTTAGATCAATTTGTCACGGCGGTGATTGCGTCGCCTTCGCAATATACTGAATTAGACCGAATCTATGTGCATAACCGGGTTCTTGGTTTGGTCGGCGAGGGTGATCCGATCGCGGCAAGCGATGACCAATTAACGAGTTTAACCGATGCCTTGGTTAAAACGGCGATTCAAAATGGCAAGATCGAAGCGACCCAATCGGATGAAGATATCTTAGCGGATCAATTGATGGATCTTGTGACCCCGTTACCATCTGTATTAAACCAACGTTTTTGGGATAAGTATCAGGTTAGTCCGCAAACGGCAACCGACTATTTCTTTAACTTAAGCAAAGCTAATGATTATATCAAGACGCGGGCCATTGCGAAAAACGTGGTATTTCCAGCAAAAACGCCATTTGGTGACTTAGAGATTACCATCAACTTATCGAAGCCTGAAAAGGATCCTAAGGCGATTGCGGCAGCGCGCAACCAACCGCAAGATGGCTATCCACTCTGTCAACTATGTATGCAGAATGAAGGCTATCTAGGCCGGCTCGGTTACCCAGCACGGAGCAATCACCGAATTATTCGCTTAACCCTTGGCGGCAATACTTGGGGTTTCCAATATTCTCCATATGCTTACTTTAATGAACACTCGATTTTCTTGGATCAAGAGCACCGGCCAATGGTCATTAACCGGCAAACTTTTACCAACTTACTTGAAATTGTTCAGCAATTTCCACATTACTTTGTGGGCAGTAATGCGGACTTGCCAATTGTTGGTGGTTCAATGCTGTCACACGAGCATTACCAAGGTGGTCGGCACGAATTTCCAATGATGAAAGCGCCAATTGCACGCACGATTGACTTAGGTATCGCGGGTGTTAAGGCTGGGATCGTTAAATGGCCAATGTCGACGATTCGGCTGACGAGTCAGGACTTGGTTGCATTAACGGATGCCGCTGTGAAGATTCATGAGACGTGGAAGAATTATTCGGACGAGAGTGTGGATGTTCGGGCTTATACGGATGGCACACGTCATCACACAACGACACCGATTGCACGCAAAGTTGGCGATGACTACGTATTAGATATCGTTTTGCGTGATAATCAGACGTCTGCTGAATTTCCAGATGGCATCTTCCATCCACATCAGGATGTTCAACATATCAAGAAAGAAAATATTGGCTTGATTGAAGTGATGGGACGGGCCATTTTACCAGCCCGGTTGAAGACTGAATTAGCTGAAGTCGGCAAATACTTGTTGGATCAGCCTAATCAAATGGTCGCGATGCATCAAGCATGGGCTGATCAATTGAAGGCCACTAATACCATCACCGCTGACAACGTGACGACTGTTATTGATACGGCGGTCGGCAACGTCTTTGCCCGGGTTCTGGCTGACGCTGGGGTCTTTAAGTGGGATGACGCTGGTGAGACAGCCTTTGATCGTTTTGTCGCAGCAATGTACGATTAAGTTGTTAATCAAATAAAGACGTGGGGCAACGGGGTGTTGCAGACGCGATTTACCGACGATTCATGATTGGTAAATGGTGTTGCGCCCAGTTGGCCCACGTTTGTTATTCAGTGCTAATTAAGAGAAAAGAGGAATGACGATGGCCGTAACGTTAAAAGATATTGCGCAACGAGCAGATGTCTCATTAGCGACGGTATCGCGGGTCTTAAATTATGACAAGACACTATCAGTGAGCGAGCAGACACGCAAGCGCGTGTTTACGATTGCTGGCGAGCTGCGGTACAGTAAGCGTAAACGTCAGCACGTCAAGGCGCTAATGCGGAAAAATATCGCTGTGATTCAGTGGTATTCTAAGACTCAAGAACATGATGATTTATATTATTTAGCGATTCGTAAAGGAATTGAGCATCAAGCTCAAGTGTGTGGTTTTACGACGACGAGTATCTTCCAGAATAATTTAAATCAGGTCGGTGATGATATTGATGCAATCGTGGCGGTGGGGAAATTTAGCCCTGATCAAGTACAACAGTTGAGTCGTTTGTCAAACCAGCTTGTTTTTGTTGATGACGATCAGTTTGCTCAGGGATTCAGCAGTGTGGTGACTGATTTTACGTTTGCTACTAACCGCGTCGTTGATTATTTTTGGCGGCGTGGTATCCAAGATATCGGCATGATTTATGGCAAAGAGTGGTCCACTGATCAGCAGGTGGAGATTCCCAATCAACGTCAGCAAAGCTTTGAACAGGCGTTGCAGCGGCATCATGCCTATCATGCTGAGTATGTATTAGCTGGTGATTACACTAGTCAATCTGGTTATCTGATGATGAAACGGGCCATTGAAATGTTAGGTGACCGCTTACCACACGCCTTCTTTATCGCTAATGATCCGATGGCAGCCGGTGCGCTCAAAGCGTTACAACAAGCTGATATTGCTGTGCCACAGCGGGTCAAGTTGTTTAGCTTCAATAACACGACGCTGGCCGAATATGTGTATCCAGAGATTAGTTCGGTCAATGTTGAGACTGAACTGATGGGAAAGACGGCCATCGATTTGTTGGTGAGCCGATTCCAAGATGATCGTCAAGCAGCCCAGCGCATTGAACTGGGGACGACGTTGGTAGAACGTGAAAGCACTAAATGAAATCAGCGAGTGTTCGTGAAATTTGGCAGAAATATTGTAATTAATTAATGTGCCACCCGATTGTTAACAAGCGGGGCATAACTTTGATGGGGCACTAGTTGGGATTGATCGGTCATGCCACTGCTTTCTGATTAGTTGATCTGTTTTGCTAAGGTGTGAGGCCATAATAACGACAATTGTACCCTTCAAGGGTATAATTATGAGTGAGGTGATGAAGATGAAAACAACTGCCACAATCCTTAAGGAGATTCGGCAACATTACCAAATTAGTCAGGCAAAGCTGGCAAAGTTACTCAACACCTCGGTTAGAACGGTGCAGCACTGGGAACAAGCGGACTACCAACCAAGTGGCACCGCGGTACGTTTGATTCAGATTTTGGCTACGGACGATGCGGTGTATACCGCACTGACAAACCTCGAGGAGGAGAATACGATTATGTATTTAGAACACGATGATCAGAAGTTCACCATCATGGGTGTGCAGTTTCGGAATCAAGAGGAATACCGGGCGACCATGAATGCAATTATCAGCAATATGTATGAGGGTTTTGAGCCGACTAAGGAAGATGTTCAAGACGCTCGTCGTTTCTATGACGAAGGGCCGATTAGCGCACAAGAGATGCTAGCAAGAATACGTACTTCGACCAATCGTAAAGCCGAATGAGAAAGGTATGGGCGGACTACCTACAACCAAACGGTATTTTGAAAAATCGCTTAGGCATTACTGAAGCGGCTACTTTGCAGAAAATTGAGTACAAAGTGAGTACGCAACGGCAACAGCAATTATCCCGCCATCACTATCTTCTGCCAGACTCTCATCAATTGACAGGACGTCAAATTGGAGAGCTAAAATTGATCAATGGGTTTTTGCTCGGTGAAATTTACGACTGGGCCGGTCACTATCGCGAAGTTGATTTCAACAAGACTGCGAATGGCGTGGTGACGTTTTTTCACCCGGTGGCTTTATTTGGTAATGCTGAGATAGATATTCAACGCCAACTCGACAATTTTGCGCTGTTACCGGATGACCGGGAACAAGTTGCACAGGCTTTAGGGCAAGTTGTCACCGAAATCAACATGTTTCATCCGTTTCGGGAAGGTAACGGCCGCACGACACGGCTGTTTACTGAGGTCTTGGCTTGGCAACATGGTTTTGACATTCATTACACCCAGGAACAGCAGGACGCTTACATGCAAGCGTCAATTCAAGATGATGCTGAGATGATGGCACAGGTGTTCCTGGAAGTTTTGAAATAAAAGTATGAGTAATGATAATATACGATATGACAAGTTGAAATTGGTAAAAAATCAGGCAAATGACTTAGTCGTTTGCCCGATTTTTTAGTATTAAATTCACTTAAACTGTGTTTTTTAATTGGTATGATTATGATTTATTCGTCGGTTTCACAAAACTTTTCCGATAAATTAATTTAGCATCAACTAATACCATGCGCTTCTGTGGACGGTCAAAAATAATCGTATCTTTCAATGTTGTGATAGCCTGTGCGGCTAAGTCGTCTGTGTCAATGTGGAAAGTCGTCAATGGTGGTGAAACGTAGCGCGCAATGTCGATATCGTTAATACTAATAATTGCGGTATCAGTGGGGACTGTGATTTTGTTTTCATTGAAAGCCTGTAAGACACCCACGGCCAACGGATCTGAACCGACTAAGAACCCTTTGGGCAATGCTTGTTTACTCAACGATTGCACGACTTGTTGTCCCAAGCGATAGCCACTTGCAACGGAGAATTCACCACCGATGAATAGAAA
The DNA here is from genome assembly GCF_037290055.1 of Lactiplantibacillus argentoratensis. NCBI lineage: Bacteria > Bacillati > Bacillota > Bacilli > Lactobacillales > Lactobacillaceae > Lactiplantibacillus > Lactiplantibacillus argentoratensis. Next base: position 2,891,316 of record NZ_CP147647.1, on the reverse strand, counting down.
CCGCGAATCAAATAGTTGTAACTCGCGTAGTCGACTTTCAAAGTATTTTTGACGCGGATCTTGTTGATGGGTGACTTGTTGATCTTTATTCCAGTAGCCGCCGTTAATGAGACCAATGGGCGTGTCACCTGCGGCTATCAATTGATCGATGGCTTGTTCGGTAATTGCTTGGAGGTTAGGCTGTACCGAATTGAAGTGATGCGGGTCTGGATTGGAATCAACGAAGATTCTGTGGGGTGTTAGCTGGCGCAATTTATGGAGCGCATCAGAATCGAATTCGCCAACTGCCATCACACCGTCGATGTCGTGGGGAATGTGGTCGATATCCGGATAAAAGGTGAGCTTTAAATTAGCCTGTTTTCCGTGTTCAACGAGACTCTGACGCAAATTACTGAAATAAATATCTTCAAGTTCTTGTTTTGGTTGGACAGCGAAGATTGTAGCTATCTGATAGGCAAGGCCGTGAGTGGTGTTTGGTTGTTCGTAATTCAAGTTTTGAGCAGTTTGTAGTATTTTTTTGCGAGCATGATCCGAGATTGAAAATGACGGATCATTATTCAACAGCCGTGAGACGGTTGCCGGTGAATAGCCCGCTTTAGCGGCAATTTCACGAATAGTCGGCACAGTGGAAGACTCCTTTCAACAAACAAGTTACTAAACAGATGATTACCAGAGTTAAAAAGCTTCACTTATAATAATACGCTTTCATTATCGCTAATAAAAGCAGTAATGAATATAAACAAAACGTAAATAGTGTTTACCGATATTTAGTAATTATTTTAGTAAAACGGGTTACATTCACAAATGAAAGCGCTTATCATAAGAGCTGTTAAAGCGTAATTAAGTTGATAGAAGTGAGGGTGCGTTTGAATGTCCAATCCATTAAAGACAACAGAATTTTTGCACGGTGGTGATTATAATCCGGACCAGTGGCTCGATCAACCCGACGTGATTAAGCAGGATTTTAAAGCGTTTAAGACCGCTAAGTTAAATACGGTAACGTTGGGAATCTTTGCCTGGGACAAGTTGGAGCCTGCTGAGGGGCAGTATGATTTTAGCTGGTTAGATCAAATTTTCGATCGTGCCGAGGCTCAAGGGACTAAGATCATTTTGTCGACGCCAAGCGGGGCTCGGCCACGGTGGTTAGCTGAGAAATATCCAGAAGTATTACGTGTCAATGAACACGGACAGCGAAATCAATTTGGCGAGCGCCATAATCACTGTTACACATCGCCAGTTTACCGAGAAAAGGTTCAAATGATTAATCAGAAGTTGGCGGAACGTTACGGTCAACGCCCAAGCCTGCTGCTATGGCATATCTCTAATGAATATGGCGGTGCTTGTTACTGTGACTTGTGCCAGCAGGCCTTTCGTCAGTGGGTTCAAAAGAAGTATCAAACGTTAGCCAATTTGAACCATGCTTACTGTGGTGCTTTTTGGAGTCACGATTATACAAGTTGGGATCAGGTTCAGGCACCGTCGCCGCTGGGTGATACGAATGTAATGGGACTTAACCTGGATTGGCATCGTTTTGTAACAGACCGGACGATCGACTTTTTTGACAATGAGATCAAACCGTTACGAGCGCTGACACCTAATATCCCTGTGACAGCTAATTTTATGGGTGGCAACCCATCAGAATCACACGTCTTTTATGATTTGGATTATCAGAAGTTTGCGAAGCATGTCGATATTGTGAGTTGGGATTCATATCCTAATTGGAGTAATGGTTACGAAAGTACGGACCACTTGGCCATGAAAACAGCTTTGATGAATGACGTGATGCGGAGCCTCAAGCATGATAACTACTTGATTATGGAAAGCACACCGTCACAGGTTAATTGGCACCCATATAATCGTGCCAAACGACCAGGTATGCACGAAATGGGGAGCTTGCAACAGGTTGCCCATGGCGCCGACTCAGTTTTGTATTTCCAACTACATCAATCATTAGGAGCTTCTGAAATGTTTCATGGCGCCGTCATTGCCAACCATCGTGGCTCAAATACGCGGGCATTTAAGGACGTTCAAAAAGTTGGTCAGGACTTACAAAGCTTACAAGCCGCGCATGGAACAACCAGAACTGCAGCTAAAGTCGCGATTGTCTTTGATTATGACAACATGTGGGGGTTAGATGATGCCCGCAACTACGCTAACGAAACTAAAAAGTACTGGCGCACGATTCAAGAACATTACCAGTATTTCTGGAAACATGATATTCCAGTTGAAATTATTGCGACTACTGATGATTTGACGGCCTATGACTTGGTGATTGATCCGATGCACTTCATGATGAGCGCCCAGTTTGCAACTAAGCTTAAAGCATATGTGCAACAGGGCGGGCATCTGATTGGCACCTATATTACGGGTGTTGTCGATCGTAATTTCTTAGCCTATCAAGGTGATGGTTTGGCTGACTTAGAAGCAACTTACGGGATTAAAGTTCAGGAAACTGACACATTATATCCGCAACAACATAATGCGTTGACTGCTTATCACCAAGCGTATCAAGTGAATGATTATTGTGATGTAGTTGAGACGACAACGGCACAAGTCCTCGGCACGTATCAAAAAGACTTTTATGCTGGAACGCCGGCCGTAACGGTCAATCAATTGGGCCAGGGAGCGGCGTATTATTTGGCTGCGCGGACCGATACTGACTTCTTGGATGCTTTCTATGAACGGCTTGCCACAAGCTTGGAACTTAAACCGGCCTTGCCAGTGATCAAAGCGAATGCCAAGGTAAGTATTCAAGTTAGAGAGAATGCGACGACGCGCTATTACTTCGTGATCAATTTTAGTCATCGACCAACGACGGTGACACTTGAAGTGCCGTTACGGCAGATTTTTGAGAATCAAGTGGTCAGTGGCAAGCAAGACTTGGCCAGCTATGGTGTTCAAGTCTATATGATGAATAAATAATTAAGTGGGGTGAAATTAATGGCACAAAATGTTGAACAACAACCAGTAACCAAGAAAAAGTTATCATGGCATCAAATTAATGAAGGCGTTGCCTTTGGATTAGGTAACTTAGGACACTCGGCATTCTATGGTGCGTTGAGTACTTATTTTATCGTCTTTGTCACTAGCGGGATGTTTAGTGGCGTTGCACCGGCTATCGCCAATCGGTTGATTGGTTTAATCACAGGACTGGTGGTGGTGATTCGCTTAGCGGAAGTCGTTGTCGATCCAATCTTAGGTAATATTGTTGATAATACGGAAACACGTTGGGGTAAGTTTAAGCCTTGGCAAGTAATTGGGAGTATTATCAGTTCGGTCTTATTAGTCGTTATTTTCTCAGGAATCTTTGGATTAGCAAAGGTAAACTGGATTTTATTTGCAATTGTTTTTGTGATTTTATTTATTATCCTGGATGTCTTCTATTCGTTAACAGATGTCTCGTATTGGGGCATGGTTCCAGCGATTAGTGAAGATAGTCATGCCCGGGGGATTTTCACGGCGCTTGGCAGTTTTACTGGGACGATCGGTTGGAACGGCCTGACGATGGTCGTTGTACCGATTACCACGTACTTTACCTTTATCGCAACTGGTAAGCATACCCAAGGTCCACAAGGCTGGCTAGCGTTTGCCGTTATTGTCGGTATTGTGGCAGTCATTTCCGCACTATTTGTCGCCTTTGGAACCAGTGAGAAGCACAATGCGATTCGGGAAGCAGCCAAACAAAAGACGACGATCAAAGGTGTCTTTATGGGCATTATCAAGAATGACCAAATTATGTGGGTCAGTCTGGGTTACTTATTCTATTCATTAGCATACGTGACAACCAACGGGGTCCTATTCTATCTTTTTAAATTCGTGATTGGTAAACCTGGTGAATTTTGGATTGCTGGGGCGGTCGCAACTGTGATCGGTTTTGTGACGTCACCACTATATCCAATCTTGAACCGGTTTATTCCACGGAAAGTGCTCTTTGCACTCGGTCAATGCTCAATGATTTTAGCCTATATTATCTTTATTGTTGCGCAGACGAATTTGACCCTATTGATTATCGGATTAGTGCTTTTCAATATTAACTTTGCCCAATTAGTCACGGTCCTATCGATGACCGATGCTATTGAATACGGTCAATTGAAGAATGGCAATCGTAATGAAGCGGTGGTGCTTGCCGTTCGGCCGATGCTCGACAAAATTACGGGTGCCTTTTCTAACGGTATCGTCGGTGCCATTGCTTTGGTTGCTGGTATGACTGGTAGTGCAACGGCCGCCGATATGACTGCAAGTAATATTCATACGTTTGAACTCTTAGCGTTTTACTTGCCGTTAGCATGTGCGATCTTGTCATTGTTAGTCTTTACATTTAAAGTAACCATTACCGAAAAGAAACATGCCGAAATTGTTGAAGAGTTACAGGCCAAATTAGCAACCGGGGAAGCAGCGGATGTTGCGGTAACGCCTGCATCTGACACGCTGACCACTGAAATCTTAGCACCAGTAAGCGGTCAACCGCTCGCATTAGCGGATGTCAAAAGTGCCGCACAACCACAAGGCTTACCAGGAGTTGGTTTCGCCATTCGGCCAAGTGATGGTCGCCTCTACGCGCCATTCGATGGGACGATTCGGTTTACGTTCTCAACTAAACATACATTAGGAATCGTGTCAGCTGACGGTCTTGAAACAATTATTCACGTGGGGATCGGGACGGTTAACCTCCGTGGTGCTGGCTTTACGACTTATTATCAAGATGGGCAAGTCGTACACGCTGGTGATTTACTGATGACCTTTGATCGTGATCTGATCAAACAGAGTGGTTATGACGATGTGGTTGTGACTTTCTTTACACAACCCGGTCGCGTTACAGCACACACTGAAGCTTGGTCAACAGAAGTACAGCATGGTCAATCAGCAATGAAAGTCACATTCAAATAGCTTGTCGTTGTCGGTCATGACAACACTGACTCATTGCGATAATCGTTCGTGTTAGACTTGAGGTATCAAATAAGCACTGCTCACATAATAGTGGGCAGTGCTTATTTAGCATTCATTAAACTGTTCAAAAAGTACGGTACCGGTTAGCGTTTCATCGGTACTTCCATGCCAGCGCTGGCTTTTGCCCGCTGTAATAGCAAGTAGTGGGCCGCGCCAAAGACGGCACCAAACAGTGCAGGGACTAACCAATCCATCCCGCTGCTGGCAAGTGGTAAGAAGCTTTGGACATGCGCCATTGCTTGACCGAAAGCACTTTGGCTAACGACGGCGGGGAAAGCGGCGACCATGTCAAAGACGGCGGGGACGACGGTGAAGACGACGACCCAAACGTAGACGACACTTGACTTGTGGAAGAGTGGCGAAAGGATCGATAAGAAGATCAGTGCCATGGCTAACGGGTAGAGGAACATCAGAACGGGGGTGGACCAGGCAATGATCTGGTTTAAGCCCACATTAGCAGTTAAAAATGAGGCGAGACACGTGATTCTCAACCAGGCTTTGTAACTCAAGAAACCGAAGTGCTTATGGAAGTCCTGAGCGAAGGCGGCGACGAGCCCGATAGCAGTGGTCAAACAAGTGGTAATGATCAACACGGCTAAAATGGCTTGTCCGACACTACCCATGTAGTGGTTAACGATTTGGTCAAAGGCGACCCCGCCGTTATCGGATAATTTGAATTGACCTAACGATTGCGCGCCTAACAAGATTAAGAGTACGTAGATCAAGCCTTCAAAGGCCATTGAGAAGAAGCCAGCTCGGGCGGTCACCCACGCGGCTTTGTTCGGGTCGGTTTGGCCCATGAAGTTAACGGCAGTGACGATGGTGACGCCTAACGCCAACCCAGCTAAGGCGTCCATCGTGTTGTAGCCTTGCAAGAAACCATTGGTAAAACCCGCGGTCCGATAGGCAGCAGTTGCACTGGTGCTACCGGCATGAGCTAGCGGACTGCTGAAAGCGACGGCAAAGATGGCGACTAATAATAGCAAAAATAATGGATTTAATAATTTGCCGACCCGAGCCATGATTTTGCTCTGCTCAACGGACAGGTAGTAGGCGAGTCCGAAGAATGCGGCGGAAAAGAGCAGTAATGCGAGTGATTGATACTTTGCTGGGAAAAACGGTGCCAGACCAACGGTGAACGATACGGTGGCCGTCCGTGGTGTTCCAAAGAAGGGGCCAATCGTAAAGTGGATGAGAACCATGAAGACCACGGCAAAGGTTGCGCCTAGTGGTTTACCAATGTCATAGACCCCCTTGGACTTCGTGACGCAGACGGCTAAGACGGATAGTAAGGGTAATAGGACGGCCGTGACGAGAAAGCCGACCGCGGCAGTGCCCCAGTGACCGCCCGCTAGTTGACCCAAGTGAAGTGGGAAGATAAGGTTGCCGGCCCCAAAGAATAAGGCGAAAATCATGGAACTTAAGGTGACGTAATCACGTTTGGTCAAATTTCTCTTTTGAACTCGATTTAGCATAGAATCAGCACTCCTTTATTTAATCAAGCCGATGAAGCGTAGATCATCGGGCATGTCAAAGTTGCGATTAACTAAAAAACGTCCTGATATCTGAGTTAGACTCAGAAACCAGGACGCTTGAACACGTGTTACCACCTTAGCTTTGTGACCGCCTTACGACGAGTCACCTCAAAAAGTACGGCAAGTGGCCGGCCACCTGCGATACTTCGGCTCAATAATGGGAGCAACCAACAGCAACTAACCTTAAGCTCGTCACTGCCACTCAGAACTGATTTTCAACGATCTGGTCATGATGTCATTGCACCAAACTGACACTCTCTAGGCATTCACAGAAGGTTTACTTTGTTCATCGGCGTGTTTGTTAATCGATTTCTAATGTGGTTCTAATTTACAACCGCCATCAACATTTGTCAATCTTTTTTCAAAAAAAGTTAGTTAGCTAGTGCGGATTCGTAAATAAAGATGGATAATAGCTGTAACAAGGAAATTTGTGAGGAGGAACCGCTGATGACCAACAGCAATGAGGAAAAGCCCCAATGGCAAGTCAATCAAAATCGCCATACCCGTTTTCGGACGATTGTCAGTGTCTTGCGGCGCTATAACGTTTTGAGTAACCTTGCCCGGCAGAAAAATCCCGACCAGGTGCGCGCGGCGTTTGAAGAACTCGGGCCAACGTTTATTAAAATCGGTCAGATTCTTTCTTCACGAACGGATATCGTTAAGCCGGAATTTGCGAACGAGTTTAAAAAGTTGCAGAACAACGTCCGGGCTGATGACTTTAGCGTGGTCAAGCAGACGATCGAACAGCAGACGGGCAAACCAATCGACGAGATGTTCGCCCAGTTTGATGAGCAGCCGTTTGCGTCAGCATCGATGGGTCAGACGCACCATGCGACGCTACTCAACGGGCAGAAGGTCGTCGTGAAGGTACAACATCCGGGTATTGACGCGGAAGTCGCCCTAGATATCTCGTTATTTGAGCGGGCGTTACCGTTGTTGCGGTATATTCCAGAGTCCTCAGTCGTTGATTTGCGCGAAATGGTCGGCGAAATCAAACGGTCACTATTCAACGAATTGGATACCAGTATTGAGGTGAAAAACGGGTCGCGGTTTTACCGATTGAATAATACGGACGATATCATTCGGGTGCCCCGGGTTTATGCAAAGTACAGTACGCAAAAGGTACTGGTTAATCAATACATGCCGGGAACGACGATTCAGCATTTTATGGCGCAAATGCTTGCGGCCGATGAAGATGGAAATCACCAGTATGATGACGAGCGCCGTTATTTAGCTCACGTCTTGGTCCAAAACTTCTTGAAGCAAGTCTTTGAGGACGGTTTCTTTCACGCCGATCCCCATCCCGGGAATATCCTGTTGCGAGAATTGCAGCCGGATGATATCGGGTATCATGATACGGTTCCTAAGCATGCTGGAAAAATCGGCAAACGGCAGTTACCACCATACCGGTTAGTTTATCTGGATTTTGGCATGATGGGTGAGATCAGTCCAGCTTTGATGGCAGGAATTGCTAATGTTGTCGTGGCAGTGACAACCGAAGATACCCATCAAGTCGGCAAAGCAATCTTAGCGATTTCAAACCGAACTGGCGTGGTTGATGAAGAAGCGTTCTTTAGTGAGTTAGCACCATTTTTAAGTCAGTATTATAATTCGGGACTGGGCGACATTGATTTTCAAGGCTTGTTGTTTGAAATGGTCAAGGTTTGTCGCAGTAATAATATTCAAATGAATCCAGCGGTTACCATGTTAGGTAAGGCGTTTGGAACGATCGAAGGTATTGTGGAGACGCTCGACCCAACCTTATCAATGATGGACGTGGCGCGGCCGTTTGCGCGCAAGTACATCCGCGAGAATTTTAATTGGCGCAATGAACTGGAAGATGGCATGTTGGCTAGCCTTCAAAGCCTGCGTGATGCCCCGAAGATTCCGTCACGCTTATTATCAGCTCTAGATACGTTTGAGAATGGTCAGACGCGGGTCAACTTGGTCTTTGCACACCGCAAGATGTTTATTGATCGGATTGATTCGATGGTCAATAAGATTGTACTGTCCGTTATTCTGGCAGCGCTGATTGTTGGATCATCACTACTAGTTCAAAGCCATCCTGATAATAGCTGGATCACAAACATTGGTATTTTTGGTTATGTGTCCGCAGTTGTCGTCATTATTGGCCTCTTGATCGGAACGCTTCATTCCTGGTACACGCATTGGCGGCGCAAGTGAAAGTGACGGTGGGGCGCCAATTACTGCGCACAGGACCGTGTGTTACGAAAAGTTGCGCAATGTGGATCTGTTCAACTGATATTTCTTAAAATTTAAGCAGACGAAAAACAGCGATACGGTGATGATTCCAAGCCATAAAATCATCACAATATCGCTGTTTTAATAATTATATTCTATTATCAATTAATCGGGGTTAATAACGCAACGACTAATTGCGGACTAGTCTTCTGACCCCATGATCCGGGCACAGAATGCGGCCAAGATGGCGCCGACTTCTGGTGCTAAAATGTAGACCCAGAGATGTGATAACGCACTACCACCGGCAAAGATCGCGGGGCCGATTGAACGGGCAGGGTTCAAAGAACCACCCGTTAAGTTGAGGGCGACAATGATCAAGAACGCTAAGGTCACCCCAATGGTCAAGCCAGCAAAGTCTGCGTTACCATGGTCCTTGCTAGTAACGTTCAGGATAACCATTAAGAATAAGAACGTGACTAGTGCTTCTACAAAGAAGGCCATACCACTGCCGATTTTTGGAAAATCAGTTTGACCAAGTGACGTTGCAGATAAGCCTAGTGCACTGACAAATGACTTAACGGCTGCGGAAGCAACGATGGCCCCAATGATTTGGGCGATGATGTAGCCGATCGCATCGGCGGCATCGATTCGACGGTTGATCAACATCGCAGTCGTAACGGCGGGGTTAAAGTGACCACCAGAAATACCACCAAAGGCATAGGCAGAAACGGTGATTGCTAACCCGAAGGCTAACCCAATAGCGAGGACGTCACCTTTAGCAATCACAACGGTTGCAGTCCCTAAGAAAACTAACATAAATGTGCCGAGAAATTCGGCGAGATACTTGCGCATAGTTGCACACTCCCTTTTTGAATAATTGCTAACCTAACCTATTTTACAATACCTGCTCGTGAAAACGACGGAATTTGTTCAATTAGTGAATATTTCTGATAAGATTTTTATAATTATGTTAATGGTCATGATATCGTTTAATGGCTGGTACAACAGTGATTGATGGCATTTCTGAGCCGTTTGAATTAGGCTAAATAAAAGTTTTGTTTTTAACCGGTCATTATTAATGGCAGTCAGTATGATTGGCGAGTGACCTAACATTGCCGTGAACGCTAATTGCCGATAATGGTGGCTTCTGTTTTATAATGGTTAAGACGAGTAAGATGATATTATTTGAAAATAACTCAATTTTGTTTCACGTGGAACAGTAAAGGAAGGTTTAATTAATGGCGTTATCATATCAAGCCCTATTAACAGCGGTTCCGGTCGTTTTAAAAGCCGGGAACGTGCCGAACATTGTTGGTGAAGCCGGGATTGGAAAGTCGGCGTTGGTAGCCGAAGTTGCTAAGCGGATGGGCGCACAACTGTACACGACCGTTGTGAGTCTGTCCGAGAAGGGGGATTTAGCGATTCCCGTCCCGCCCCTAACGAGCGACTCATTTATACAAACGAAGCGCTATGGCCAGTTAGCTGATGTACAATTTGGCTATGCACACACGTTGATTGAAATTATTCAGTATGCTGAACAGCATCCGCAGCAACCGATTCTATGGTTCTTAGACGAATTCAACCGGGGCACCCAGGCCGTTCAAAGTGAATTAATGAATCTAGTCTTACAACGGACGATCAACACGTTGAAATTACCAGAACAGGTGCAATTGGTCATTGCCGAAAATCCAGATGCAAGTATGACTGGATTCGAAAGTAGTACTTATGGCGTTACTGCCGGCGATGCAGCTATCAAAGATCGAACCGTACGCCTGGTGATGCGAGCGGACGCAGCGGACTGGCTTGCTTGGGCCAACCAAATGGATGAGCGCCTGCAGCGACCAAACATTCATCCGCTCGTCCAGCAGTTTATTAGCGAAGACGTCACGCGGCTCAATCAGGCTGATGTCCAGGCTGATTTAACGGCGACTCCGCGGGCATGGGCGCGTGTTTCAGCGAACTTATATGAAATTGAAAAACTGCCTGCGGATCAACAAACGGCCGTGGCATTGGACATCTTTCAAGGAGACGTTGGCACTGAGTTGGGGCTCGTCTTCGAGCAATTCTTGGAGCAACAAGCCATTCACCTGACACCGGCGATGATTTATGACAGTCAACCGGTGGGGGCCGTGGTGCCGGCACCGATTCTTAAGCAGTTTACGGCGATGAATGAAGTTCAAAAGCGGACGGTTTTGGCAAGCTGCTTAGCTTTAACCACCACGTACCCCTTGACGGATGATCAGCATGCCGGTCGGTTCATGCAACTCCTGCAAACTCTCAGTCAAGATGGTCAGTTTGCATTGGTTCAACAAATCGGCCATGAACGCGACTTATTGAAGCAATTATATACAGTAAATGTTGCCAAGCAGAGTCCGTATGTGACCGCTTTGTATCAGTATTTGCAGCAGGTCGCTAGCTGGTCAAATCAGTAAGAAGGTAGTGAGCTATCATGATTAACAATGCCAATGAGTACACGCGCTGGCAACAAGCGATGTTAGTAACGCCAACGGTCAATACGGTCCAGGCGGGCGCAACCATGATTGATCGCGCTATCATTGAGTTACTCGCGACTGATCAATTTTATGGCGAGTTGCTGACTCGGCTCCCCAGACAGCTGAATCCCGCGTTAACGACGCCGTTTACCTTAGCTTGGCAGAATAATCAGCTGGTCTTACAATACGCGCCGGCCGCGATTGCGCAGGCTTTTCCCCAGTTTTCTTACTTACAGGCGGGTTTAAAACACGTGGCCTTGCACGTCGTCTGGCAACATCCCGTTCGGTATCGTGAGCAAGTCAAGCAGCGACCAGAGCTGGTGACGTTAGCAACTGACCTGGCCGTTAATCAGTACGTCGACGGCTTGCCTAACGACGCCGTCAGCTTGATGACTGTCCAACCATTAGTCGATGAGCAGTTACCACAACGAGCAGATTCTGGCCGTTATTTAAAATTATTGCAGCGGCAGTCACGGTCGCAATCTCAGCCCAGTGGCGCGCCAACAGCCACTTCGCAGAATAAGGATCAGCACCAGCGCGCAACAGGGTCTGGCGACCACCAGTCGCAACAGTTGATCGATGATCCCGGTGGCTGGTCAGCTCCTGGACAGTTAACGAATCCTAATCTGGCAACTGCCCGGTTACGACAGTTGGCGAAGGATGCCTGGCAACAGACGAATGAAGCAGGCCGAGGGTTAGTGGCGGGCAACGTGCGCGCTCAGCTCACTGTAATGACGCAGCCAGCCCAGCTTGATTGGCACCAATTATTGGTTCGGGGACTTGGTCAGATTCCGAGTGGTAAGAAAGCCTCGCACGCGCGCTTTAATCGACGGCAACCCGCGCGGATGGAATTACCCGGTCAAATTGGTGATACGCGCTTAGACTTGCAAGTGTATGTCGATAATTCGGGTTCAATCAGTGACCTGACGTTGCAACGATTATTGGCGCAGGTCGCCGCGTTGACCCGGTTGCTCGCAACGACGATCGCCGTTAAGTCGTTTGATGCAATCGTTCAACCTGGTCAAACGTATCAAGTAAGCCTACCACAACAGATTCGCTTTACGCGCCGTGGTGGCGGTGGGACCGTATATCAAAGCATCTTTGATGATTTACTGGCCCACCACAAGACGAATGCGACGACCTTAGCGCTGATTTTAACGGACGGCCGGGGTGAACGGCATGTTGAATCGCACCGCTTTACGAATGTGATCTGGTTGTTAGCGCGGGCTGAAGACCGGTTGTCGATTGAACCAGCAATCGGTCACGTGGTTAACTTGAACTTGGAGGATGAATAGTATGGGCACACCACTTAATCCAGATGATATGCAATCGTTGTTGACCCATGACCGGCGTTATCAGCGGGCCAGTGCCATCTTAACGGATCAATGGCAACGAATCATGGCTGATGAAGACTTGGCTTACCGACAACAGATTACGATTGACGATTTACAGTTTGCTAAGGCGTTGCTAGCTAGTGAGACGCTGACAAGTCAATTTGAATTTGACCATTACGCGGGTGTACAACGGTTGCGACAACATTATGGTAGTCAATTGACGAGTTCAGCACAGCACTGGTTAGTGCAAAAATATTTATAAGTCAATCGCTAGTTATGACCCAAAAGTATGACTGTGACTTATATAGATGAAAAAATAAAGCAAGCTTTTCCCAAAGTGTTCGGGAGAAGCTTGCTTATTTTATGCGCTGATTAACTGCTTTAGGTTCAACGACGTGCTAGAAAAGCCATCCAGGCTTGTTGCTGCGCTTGAATATCTGGCTGACTGCCTTGACGGAGTCGCGTTTGAAGGCCAATACGGGCTTCTAGCAGTGCCTGAGCTAGTGTCATACTGGACTGATTATTGATAATTTGCTCATTAGCTTGGCCTTTGAGGATGACCGCAGCCATGAGGGTCAGGTAGTCGTCGTAAAACCAACTGACGGCTTGCTGAACATCAGTATCAGTAGTACCAAATTCAGCGACGGCGTTAGCCATTAGGTCACCGGCTGGTTGTTCGGATGTCGTTAAATCGTGGCTAAAGAGCATACTCAGGATAGCTAAGGGGGCGGCGCCATCCTGCTCTAAGCGCTGCATTGCTTGGGTACAGCGCATTAAAGTTTGTTGGTGATAGCGCTGGAGTGCACGCAGGTAAAGGGTGTGCTTGTCCCCGATAGCGTTATATAAGCTTTGCTTCTTGACGCCGCTAGTTGTTACGATTTCGTCCATAGAAGTATGATAATAGCCTTGTTGCCAAAATAAGTGCATGATTTTTTCGATAACTTGGTCGTCTTGGAATGTCTTTTTAGCGGGCATGATTCGAACCGCCTTTCTGGTTAAAAATAAGTGTTTTAAGTATACCACAGCGCACTTCATTGTTTGGTTAATACATATTAACGTTGAAAATTGTTTGATTAGGGGCCTTTTACTGTTTTTAAAGCCGATTTTAATTAGTTGATTCTGTATCACTTTAAAACTGATAAAAGATTTCCACATTAAATCGATTACATAATTTTATAAATTGAAGATAATTTATGTAATAGCCCGTTGTTACAACGATATTCTAAATATATATAGGAATTTAATATTTATAATTATCAAAATTTTTAACTTATGAGCAGCCTCATTAAACTCTAACGATAATATAATGTTGACGACTTGTTTAGTTGAGGGTACCAACTAGTTGTCTCTGATTCAACAAATGAAAGCAGCGGGAAAGCTTGCGATTAAACTGATTTCAGTAGTTTATATTAAAATATTTGTAATCACCATAATATTAAAAATGGCACAGAAGTCCGTTAAAAAGGGGATTTTATTCAATAGTTAAGGGGCGTCATCAATTGACAGCGATTCCAAAACCATGATATATTTTCGTTGCTGATAGGGTTACTCACAACGATTCACTATTAGTAACAAGCATTAATAATGATGATAAATTCAAGTCGATATCTGGAAAGGATGTGATCGTATTAATTGGATGAGTAGCTTTCAAGACTTCGGTATCAGTCAGCTAATCAAGTTACCACTAGTGGCTGATACGCAATCAGGCACTTACCACGTAACGGTCACTGCTAATTCAGGTGACAATGGAGCGGCTGATAAAATTGCGGGTCCGTTACAAGGTGTATTACCGCAAATGAATGGGACCCAGCAATGGATTCTGTTCGGTATCGGCGTATGTGGACTTAGTTTGTTAATATTATTAATTCTAATCTGGTGGCGCAACCGTCAAACAATAAAGGAGCAACCAAAATGAAAAAATATCTCGGAACTCTCGTTGCAGGCATGACACTAATGGCAGGATTACCACTTGTTGGTCAAGCTGCAGATACGGAGACATCGACCAAAGCTGAAGTTGAATTAATCCAGGATGACACTAATAAAGATATTACCTTGGATCAAGCACCCGGTGTTAGCTTTGGGACCGAAAAAATCACTAATGACAGTAAAACCTATGAAGCTAGAAGTGTTACTGGCGACTTAAAGGTGACTAACCCCGGGAATACTGGCGGGTGGATAGTACATGTTAAAGGCTCGAAGTTCATGAATGCAGATGATACTCGTGAATTACGGGGCGCCGCGTTAACTTTTGCACAAGTTAATGCAACGGCGGATGATGCTAATAACATCTCTAAAGCAAAAGCTTATAAAGTGGCTATCACTGACCAAGATCAAATTATCATGGACGCAGAAGCTAATGAAGGAATCGGTAAGTTTACGAGTAAGTATGCGACCAATGAAGTTAGCCTATTGATCCCTGCTGGTAACGCGGCTGGCGCTTACACTTCAACCTTGACATGGACATTAGGTAACGCCCCTAGCTAACCAGTTAATGTGCCAGAGGAGAACTGAGGTGTGACCGATGAAAAAGGGATTGTTGGTAACAGGTCGGTTATTAATGACTGTGATAGGTTGTCTCATCATTAGTAACTGGGGCTGGTTTATCGCAACGCAAGCTGCAACGACACAGTCACAGGTGCAGGTAGAAATGACCCCTTCGGATGATGACAATGCAGTTTCTCCGGTCGACCCTGATGATCCTAGTAAACCATACCCGGGTGATCCGGTCGATGAAGGCAATGTCGCTGGTACGGGCTCACGGGGAAAGTTAACCATTGATTTCGTCAGTAATTTGAAATTCAATGCGATTACGACCGCGGGTGGGCCGATTAAGACGACTGCCAAGAATGAGCGGGCGATGATTCAAATAACTGATCGCCGCGCCACGGCTGCTGGGTGGACGTTACAGGTCACGCCAAGCTTATTGCAAAGTGGTCAGCAGACCTTAACGACGTCTTTAAAATTAGGTGCAGTTCAATTACGGCCCGGTGCCGGCAATGTTAGTACTACACCTAACGTTATTAATACTGGTGAATTAGTTGCTGGTTTAGCGAATAATGTCGTGATTGCCCCGCCTAATACTGGTCTAGGTACTTGGCTGGTCGTTCTGAATCGCGGGCAGGTACCCACGGAACTCGAAGTCCATGATCGCCAATTGCGTGCCGGCGACTACACGGGTACGCTGGCTTGGTCATTAACGAACGCACCTAGTTAATTAAATGATTTGATGTGAAGCTGCTACTTGTAACGAATGGCAGCTTCAGTCATACATAGCTCGTCACTTACCGTTGAATAAAGGAAGGGTAAAGCCTATGAAAAAAATATTTTGGCAGTTAATCGCTGTTGTGGGTCTCGTTATGGCAGGTTTGACAATGACTGCTCGAGCGGATGACCTCAATTACACGGTTCAGGCGGATTTGCCTGATAACCAAATTAATCAAAAAGTGTCCTATTTTGACTTAAAGGTCACACCAGGGCAAACACAGGATCTCAACTTAACCATTAAAAATAGTGATAGTAAAGAACATCGATACACGGTATCGCCTAATCTGGCGGTCACGAATAACAACGGTATCATCGATTATAGCCAGGCAAAAGCCAAGGCCGATGATTCCTTGAAGTTTAATATCAAGACAGCACTTTCAAAGTCACAGGTCGTGACCGTTCCCGCTAAGTCAAGCAAAAAAGTCACTATTAAATTGACGGTACCCGAGAAAAAGTTTGCGGGCGTGGCGCTGGGTGGTATCAATATCATCCAGGAACTCAGTACCAAGGCGAAGCAATCTAGTAGTGGTATGGCCATCAATAATCAATATGCGTACGTGATTGGCTTGCAGTTACGTGAAACTGATCCAAGTGCGATCAAACCCGTCATGAAGTTGCACGCGGTCAAAGCCAAGCAACGTAACTATCGTAATTACGTCACGGCTAATCTGCAAAACAACCAGCCCGTTATTATGCATGGCTTAAAGATCAAGAGCTATGTGACTAAGGCAGGTTCATCTAAGAAATTATTGACGACGACTAAGGAAAATATGTCAATGGCGCCAAATAGTAATTTTGACTTTGCAGTTGGTGACGGGACGCAACAATTGAAGGCGGGCAAGTACACTTTACATTTAACGGCAACGGCTGATAAGGGTAAGTGGCAATTTACAAAGAACTTTACCATTACTGATAAAGAAGCTCAGACTTTAAATGATACAGCTGTTACAGAAAAACAATCGAACTATTTCTGGTGGTTTGTTGCGTTGGGCGCACTGATTATTGTCCTATTAGGCGCAATTATCTGGCTACTATTGAAAAACCGCCGTCGTCAGGACTAACTAGCGAGAGGAGTTTTCAACATGTGGAAGGGACCGAAACAAATACTAGTTGCATTAACTGCATTAATGGGATTATGGGCCGGGACCGCCCAAATTCAGGCTGCTGACGAAGCGACGTTGGCAACGGCACCGTCTGGCCTGAATCAGTTGGATAAACTCTTTACGCTACCAGCAGCATTCAGTAGTGGCATTAGTAATAGTGCGAATATTGGGAATGTGACCAATGCAAGCTCGCCAAATACGCAGGCCGTTCAGGTTATTAACGGCAAGAAGCAAATGGGTGGCTTTTGGTCGAACGACGCCAATCGCCTAGATTTAAATAAAGATGCTACGTTTAAAATGTGGGTGTATTTGGGAACATCCACGAGTACTAGTAAGGCCGGCGATGGGATGGCTTTTGTCTTACAAAATGATCCAAATGGTACTGCTGCATCCGCACAAGTCAGTTCGTCCAGCATTATTGGTGAGACACTCGGTGTTTGGGGTGTTGATACGGATAATAAATTGAAGGACGGCGAAGAATTTGCGAAAACGGCCATCCAAAATAGTTGGGCCTTAGAGTTTGATACCTATACCAATACTTCAACTAGCTATAGTAATGCTGGTAAGGGTGATTCGTTTGATGATGGTATTAAGAAACAACACATTGCGACCGGGTATCCTGGGCTGGCTAGTCAGTATGAAAATCAGTCTGTCAGGAGTTTAGACGTTACCGGGATAATTTGGTCAACCCGGTACTACTTTACGCAAAAACATACCAACCTAGTGACGAATATGTCATTAGGAGATAGCAAGTGGCACCACCTGGTGATGGACTGGCATGCGGCGACTAAAACGATGACGTACACTTATAATGACATCAATCCAGATGGGTCGGCGACGGGTAGCGGCTTTACTCAGAGTGAAGTGTTAGATACTAGCCAATTCAACAGTAGTGATGGCCTGGTTCGCTGGGGATTCATGGGCGCCACTGGTAGTAATTCTGGTAACAACATGGTCGTGATCGAAAGTGCGCCGAACTTAGTTGATGTGCAGGCGGCGGTTAAGGTTACGGATAAGACCAAGAATCGCGAAATCAAGATGGGTGGCCAGCTCAAAGCCAAACATAAAGTTCAGTATGACTATCAATTGACGTACCAAGGCGGTCAAATTGACTGGGATAACATTACGGCTGAACTCAATCTACCGCAACATATTGCGTTTGACAGTGCCAAGGTAACGTATGCGGATGGTAGTGATCAGGCTTTGACGGCGCCAACGAGTAGTGATACTAAGGTTGACTATACACTAGATAAAGCAGTATCGGTGAGCCAACCGACCGCGACGATTACGCTTAATGGGACGGCCGATAACGTTGTCGTCAATGAACAGACCACGGCAACCACCGCGACATTTAAAAATAAGGTGTTTGAAACTACGGCGGAAGCACCGGATTACATGATTACGGTCGATCAGCCACTAGATCTGAGGATCCGCAATAGTCCGTATACCGTTTCTAATGGTGAAGACGTGTCGATCAGAGGGATTGTTGCGGCCGAGGATTCGGAACAATTAACTAACGGTCAAGTGACACTACACCCAACGCTTAATGGCAAGGAAATGCCAACGGTTCAAATGTCGGATGATGACGAACAAGGTTACTTCTACTACAAGGTCAAAGCAGAGGATTTACACGTCGGTGATGATAATGAGATTGAACTATGGGCATCTGACCGTTACGAGAACGTCTCACCAGTTGATAAAGCGCAGATTATTGTTACTGCAGGTGAACTTGGTTTTAAGACGGTTGCCAAAAGCAGCACGTTTAAAACCATTACTTTAGATGGTTCGGCTCAAACGACAGACCGGGAAGACGATTGGCAACTAGTTGTACGGGATAGTCGTGGTAAGGGCTCTAGTTGGCAACTACAAGCTAGTGCGACTAATTTTAAAACAACCGGTGGTCAGAATTTGGCGGGCGACGTGATTTTCCGCGACGGCGAGCAGACGACCACGCTGAATTCTGCGGGTACGGTGATTGACAGTCACACGGCTACTAGTGATAACGATGATTATGATGTCTTGGCAGACTGGACGAATAAGTCAGGCATTTTATATCAAAGCAATGCGGGAGCTACTCCGGGTTCTTACACGGGGGATATTACGTGGACGTTAACAGATGCACCTAAGTAATGATCGGGTTGGTATAAGAGAAGCAAAAGCACTCACACGCAAGATTGTGAGTGCTTTTGCTTTCTAGTTATTAGCCATAATGGTTAAAGATAATAATAATTTTAATTACCACAGTTAAGTGAATGAATAATCAGCCTGAATGACTGAGAACGTTGTAATCAAGGCATTTATTTATCGTGTGATTAGTGAAGTATTTACACTTTTTACGTGTTTTTGGTTGCGTTTTCTTTTTACTTTAGTACAATGTAATTGTTACCAAATACATGTTGCACAAGCATGATTGTGAATATAAACACATTTAAGGAGCGATTTAAAAATGAAAGTTATTGTAATTGGTTGTACCCATGCCGGCACTGCTGCCGTTAATCAGATTTTAGCATCAAATCCAGATACTGAAGTGACGATTTATGAAAGAAATGACAATGTCTCGTTCCTATCCTGTGGGATCGCACTTTACCTTGGCGGCCAAGTTGCTGATCCTCAAGGCCTATTTTATTCCAGTCCTGAACAGTTAGCTAAGTTAGGCGCAACTGTTCATATGCAACATGATGTGACGGATGTGAATACTGACAAACATGAAATCACGGTTACTGACTTAAAGACTGGTGAATCTAAGACTGATCACTATGACAAGTTAGTTGTTACTACTGGTTCATGGCCTGTTATTCCACCAATTGATGGCATCGATAGCCCTAACGTTTACTTATGCAAGAACTGGACGCATGCTCAGAACTTATGGGAAGCGGCCAAGCCAGCTAAGCGGGTCATTGTGATTGGTGGCGGCTATATCGGTACCGAATTAGTTGAAGCTTACCAGAAGCAAGGTAAGGAAGTCACACTAATTGATGGTTTACCACGGATTTTAAATAAATACTTAGACAAAGAATTCACTGACCGGGTTGAACAAGACTTTGTTGATCACGGTATCAAGATGGCTTTGAATCAAATGGTGCAAGGCTTCAGTGATGATGGTAAAGAAGTTACGGTCAAGACTGACAAGGGCAGCTACACAGCCGACATGGCGATTCTTTGTGTTGGCTTCCGGCCAAACACCGGCTTACTCAAGGGTAAGGTCGATATGAACGCCAACGGCTCAATCAAGACTAATGACTACATGCAAACTTCTGATCCAGATATTTACGGTGCTGGTGACTCAGTTGCGGTTCATTACAACCCAACCAAGAAAGATGCCTATATCCCATTAGCAACGAATGCGGTTCGCCAAGGAACCTTAGTTGGTTTGAACATCTTCAAGCCAACGCGGAAGTACATGGGGACACAATCAACTTCTGGGTTAATGTTGTTCGGCCAAACCATCGTTTCATCTGGGATGACCCTAGAACATGCACAGGCCGAAAATGTTCCGGCAGCCGCTGTCACTTTTGAAGACAACTACCGGCCAGAATTTATGCCAACCACTAAGCCTGTTTTAATGCAATTGGTTTACAATCCTGAAACTCGCGAAATTCTGGGTGCACAATTCATGAGTGAACATGACGTTTCGCAATCAGCCAATGTGATTTCAGTGATGATTCAAAATCACAATACCATTGACGACTTAGGGTTCGTAGATATGTTCTTCCAACCAATTTACGACCGGCCATTTAACTATTTGAACTTACTTGGTCAAGCAGCGATTGCCCATGCGGCCGAAGCTGTCACTGAATAATAAGTTAAAATAACGCGATGCTTACCTTGCTTCATGAAGGTAGCATCGCGTTATTTGTTTATTGGTGATAATTGAATGTTAAGTGGTCGGTGGTACTAAAGTTAAGGCCAGCCAGTATTTGTGCCATTAGGTCATCGCGCTTTGGTAAAATCAATGTGAGGCGGTTCAGCTTTAACTCAACGGTACCAAATGCCACCAACCGTTCTAAGATTTCCCTGAGCGTAGTTACTTGCTGATAAGTAGCAGTCAGGTCAACACTGAGAGTTGCTTCATGCTTAGCCGTATCGATTGGGGCAAAGCCGACCTGACCGACGAACGCGTTCGTGTCTCGATCCGTTACGCCCCAAACAAGCTGGTGGTCATGAAAAATCTCACGCATAGTGTGGTTAATTTGTGCAGCGGTTGTTTCCATAGTGGCCGTCGCATTGCTGGTCTGATACAAGTTGAAAACGTCGATAACGCGCACCTTTGTTAGCCAATCAAACGTATAGTGCGGCGTCAGAATGGGATGATACTTTTCAAATTGTGACATAGTGCCTCCTTTAAAATGTGTCATGAATATTTAGTAATTCCTATTGTACTAGTTAAACCGTTATGAATCATGATTAAAACGTGCCATTTTTTGAGTTCAAAATCAGCCGGCTTAGGTTCGCTGGAAACAGTTCGAGTTAGCGTAAACTTGCTTAGTTAGTTCGTCCTACGCCGACTTCCAGGCATTTCTGCCAATTGCTGGAACGCGGTGGACACAGATTTAAGCCGAAGACCACGTCTTAAATACTGGTCTTCCACTAACCAAGCCAAAGACGCTTGCTAAGTGGAATTTCACCGCTGAGCATTGGCAGAAACGCCTTCCAGTCGAGATAGTATTCGAATGGCGGACGGCGATGTACCCAACTTTTGATGAATTGGTTGTTGTTCTTCATAAACAGCAATTTTGTCAATCAACTGTCAGACTGAAAAAGATCTTGTGATAGCTCACTATTTTGTAATCACCATAGTAATAATCGAACGTTTCGACAAAGTGATTAATGTAACCCTAACGTCTTGTTTAAAGTTCCATTATCAAAATAGCCAACGACAAATTGTACCAAGTTAAGTGGTCGTTCATCAGCCATTCGAGCGGCTTCCCGACTGGAGGGGCTGGGTGACAATGCTCAGTAGTCAAATTATTCTTAGCTGGAAGTGATTTTCTTCCGGCTAAGAATAAGACTCGTATTTGAGACCGGGCGGTTTGTGCACGGGCTCAAATCGACGTCGGCTTACGTTCCAGCAATTGTCACCCAGCCCCGGAGGTCGGAATAGGACGCACATCGGCTGACGAACAGCAATCCACCTAACCGGCACGTTTTAATCATAGTTAATGCTAGTTGTTTTCGATGGTTACCAGTGCCCAAATATGCCGATTTAAGCGTCAAGTGGACTGGGGTTGCTTGTTGATGGGCCCCGCTGAAAATGGCGTTAGGTCGGCTAATAACACGTCTGCTGGTGTGATTTGCGGTACAGTCGTGATTGAGACTGGGTCACAGTCCAATAACGATGTAACGGTATCAGACGACAGTTCTATTGTAATATACTAACGTGTAATTTGAATGAATAAGACCCATAATGATGAAACAGATAAAAGGCCGACTAACAAGCGGTGCAATAGCTTGTTAGTCGGTCTTAGTGTTCATTGATTAAAGTTTTTTACCAGATTTTGACCCGCTTATCTGGTGCCCAATACATGGCATCGTCGGGTTGAATGTCGAAGGTTGTGTAGAAATCATCTAAGTTCTTAGGTTGTACGTTTGCTCGGAGCTTAGCTGGAGCGTGGACGTCGATTGAAAGTAAGAGTTGCATGTATTCAGTCGTGGCCTTCATACGCCAAACCATGGCCCAGTTAGTGAAGAATGCACTCAAATCAACGTCATCTTCGCCCTTAGCGGCTTCTTCCGCGCAACTTAAGCCCCCAGCGTCGGCGATGTTTTCGGATACGGTCAACGTTCCGTTAACTTTCGCGCCAGCAAAGTCTAAGCCGTCGAATTCACTGATCATGGACTTGGCAAGTTCCTTGAAGTGAGCGGAATCTTCCTCGGTCCACCAATTATGCAAGTTACCGAATTCATCGAATAGGGCACCATTGTTGTCAAAAGCGTGCGAGATTTCATGAGCGATAACCGCACCGATACCACCATAGTTAGCACTAGAAGATTGTTCTAGGCTGTAGAAAGGTGCTTGTAGGATAGCAGCTGGAAAGACAATAATGTTCATAAATGGGTGGTAGTAAGCATTGACGGTGTCCGCACTCATTTCCCAGCGGGTCCGATCAGTGGCTTTGCCCCACTTTGAGAACATGTCTTGGCGTGCCAAACGGTTAAAGTGGAGGACGTTGCTCAATACGTTGCCACCTTGTTCGGGCGTGTGCGTCTTGAATTTCGTGTAAATCGTTTCTAATTTATCAGGGTAACCGACTTGAATGCCGAGTTTATCAAGCTTGGTCACGGCTTTAGCACGCGTATCTGCGCTGAGCCAAGTGTTCGCTTGCAACCGGCGTTTGTAGACGGCAATCATCTTTTCGACCATCTGATGAACGTCCGCTTTGGCCGCTTCACCAAAATACTTGTGGCCGTAATAGAGTCCAACGACTTGATCAAAAGTTCCGGTAGCTAGATAGTAGGCACTCTTAGCCTGGTTCCGCGGTTCTTTTTGACCAGACAATGCCCGTGAATAAGTCGTGGCTAAGACCCGCATATCGTCGCTGAGGTAACCGCTGTACCGTTGAACGAGCTTGGCTTTCATCCAGTTCTTCATCAAACTGAAGTTATCGGGATTGACCACTTCGTTAAAGTGATCGAAGAAGGCGGGTTCTGGCAAGATGACGAGGTCGGGATTACCATCGATGACGGAGTAGGTGATGGCGGCTAAGTCTAAATAACGACTAGTGTTGACGAAATCGTTGAATTTGCGAGGGTTATACATCTTACTGTAATCAGCCGATTCTTCAGCAGATTTGACCCACGGAACGATCAAACGATCGAATTGCAGCGTGTCATCAACGATTTTTTGTGCTTCGTCCTTTTCGTAACCAGTTTTTTGCAACAGTTCGGTCATCATTTTAGCGTAAATTGCTAGTAACTTAGGGCCGGCCTGGTTGCCTTCGTCGTAGTATGTCTTGTCGGGCAAGATAGTCCCAGGTGCTTGGGCAAATAAGGCGTTGACCTTGGTATTTTTCATATCAGCGTCGACATCCAAGCTGAATGGTAATGGGAGGCCGTCGTAGATCCAATCGGGCATCCGTTGTTGTAAGTCAGCAAAGTCGCTTAAACTATCAATTTGCTTGAGACACGGCAGAATTGGTTCCGCACCATTGGCATTGCGTTGGTCGAAATCTTTAGCTAAGCGGTAAAACTTAATGAATTCGGTTAGCTGAGGATCGTCGGGGGTAACTGTTCCCGCCGCCATTGCATCAAAGTCATGTATTAACGTTTTTTCAATGGCATCAACTAAGTCCATAAAGCCCCCGGTTGAAGAATGGTCATCCGGAATGACGGCGGTTTTGAGCCACTCGCCGTTGACGGCATCGTAGAGATCTTGTTTTACTGCTGCTTGATTAATGGTTGCCATTAAATCCACTCCCTAATAAATTTTCTAATACTAAGTTAATTATACCTTAGATTATTCTCAGTGGTATCATCTGGTACCGACTCAGTAAAAAATGATACTAATCATCTTAATAGTCCCGAATCAGTAGCGGATGGGTTGTGAATGTTAATGTAAAGGGCGAGATTACTTCTGAATTATCGGCATGCAGGAGCTGTTAGTGCCTGTAAATCAACTTATGAGGCAGTGTGATGGTTGACGTAAAAGCCCCCGGATGACTAACGGTGATTTCGCTAGTCATCCGGGGGATTAGGGATGATTTAATTAGTAGTCATTATTCAGTTAATAATAGCTGGTCGGCATCGTTAATTTCGATGATCTTGCCAGGCTTTTGCGTAATTAGGCCTTGACGCTCGAATAAGGCGAGCTTACGGCTAATGCTTTCAGGGGTGGTGCCGAGGAACGTCGCCAGGTCCTTTTTCTTTAATGGTAGTTTAAACGTGTCGGTTTTGAGCGCTGCCGCTGTTTCAGTGATATAGTTCGCTAAACGGGCTTCGACGGATTCAGTGGCCGTGCTGGTTGTTTGACGCTCCAGTTGACTGAGACGTTTGCCAAAGACGTTTAAGACGTTGATGCTGATACTGGGATATTTTTGCATCAAGTCTTGAAAGTCTGAACGGCGAATACTGCAAACATCCGTCGGTACTAAGGCTTCACCGAATGAGGTTCGCCGTTGATTTTCAAATAAGGCAGCTTCGCCATCGATATCACCAGTTTGTAATAGATATAGTAACTGCTCGCGACCATTGGCAGCTAGCTGATAGACTTTAACCTGCCCATTGGCAACAATCATCAGTGAATCCAGTGGATCGTCAGCACCAAATAAAGTGCTGCCGGCTGGATAGTGGTGGTGACGAACGATCGATTCGATGGTATCTAATTGTTCACTACCGAGTTCGCTAAAAATTGGGACTAACTGCACACATTCATGTTCTGCCATAAGGCCCACCTCCTGAATAAATTCACCCTAACTATAACAGATTTTGCTTGGTAGATAGGGTTTGGCGTTTTAAATTTCCTACTGTTTTAATAACTATATTGTAGCGTAAAACTTTTTTGAATTTCTTGACGGCCGTCAAGTTCTGGTCAATCAAATCCGGTTATGATAGAACCATCAAATGAACGACACGGAGGTAATTGATTATGAAAATTATTATGCAATTAGGAACGTTGACTTGCCCATCATGCATGACCAAGATCGAAAAGGCCGTTGCTAACCATGACGGCGTTGAAAATGTTAAGGTGCTATTCAATGCCAGCAAGGTCAAGGCTAACTTTGATCCTGAAGTGACGAATGCCGATGATTTGGCACAAGTTGTTACCGGACTTGGTTACGAAGTTGAAAACGTCAAGGTTAAGTAGGAGGAATAAACGATGAGTGAACTAACGATCGACGAACAATACGCAGCGGAATTAAAACAGAGTGACATTGATCACCATGTCCCAACAGCGGGCGCAATGACGAATCACATTTTATCTAACTTAATGGTTGCTTACGTTAAGTTGACCCAAGT
Source organism: Lactiplantibacillus argentoratensis (assembly GCF_037290055.1). Taxonomy (NCBI): domain Bacteria; kingdom Bacillati; phylum Bacillota; class Bacilli; order Lactobacillales; family Lactobacillaceae; genus Lactiplantibacillus; species Lactiplantibacillus argentoratensis. The sequence continues at coordinate 2,865,487 of NZ_CP147647.1, read as the reverse complement.
GAAGTGGTACGTTAAAGGACCACAATCATTGGCATTGCGGACAGCATATCAACGTTTGTTAGATCAGAATGTCCGTCAGTTTGCTGAATTAGGCGAATTACTCCTAGATGAAAACCAGAAGCCATCTTCCACAACGGCTGAATTAACCAAGTATTCCATGTTGGAAGAAAATGGGGCTTTCAAGTATCAATCTGCTGATGAACTCGTGGCCGCAACAATCAAGGATTTTGATACGGAAAACCTATTCGTTGACCGGGCTATCAAGCTTGCTGAAAAAGAAACCCGGCCGGCGCTGGCGGCTTGGTTAGTTGCTTATCGTGGCAGTAACAATCGCAATATTCGGGAATTACAAGCTTATCTTGGTAACGATGCTCGAACTGGTTTGGATGAAGAAGATGAGGATGACGACGATTAGGTCGTTGTCGCTGAAGAATTAAACGCTCTGGATAGCGATTGTGTGGGCAAACTATCCAGGGCGTTTTTGCTATTACAACGGGCCTGCGCTATACTAACGACAATTAAATTATATGGGAGGGCCCCGAGATGGCGATTAGCGACATTGTGATGTGGACATTTGTCTTTATTATTGCGACTGGGTTCGTAACGGTGATTTCAACGGCGGTACTGTTGAAGCGAGCAAAACGAGCGCCCAAGGATGCCGAGCAGTCCCACAGTGATGACGACGATGACTGGAAAAAAGATGATTGGAATCATGATGACTGGAAAAAGGGCGATTGGAAAGATTGACTCGATAAGTTGCCTGACAGATACGGTGCTTAACTGAGTCAACTGGCACTAAAAAGACGGTATAACCAACTGAGATTGGCGACACCGTCTTTTTTGGCGTTATTTGGTTTTTAGCAGTAGATCCAAGGAGTGTTCAAGATTCTGAACATCAGCCGTGGTCATCGCATCTACACAATTATTAATATTACGGGCGATGACGAGTTTCATGGCCTTGTCGATACTTGATTTCACTGCTGAAAGTTGAACTAAGACATCTTCGCAAGGACGATTTTCGTCCATCATACGTAAAACGCCGTCCAGTTGACCAGCCGAGCGTTTCAGCCGGGTCTTGATCTGCTTGCTAGTGACATATTCTTCAGTAGTTGCCATGATTCATGATGCCCCCTTCGTAATTAGGCAAGTACTTTTTTGAGTTCGGTTTCAAAATCAGACTTAGGACGTGCTCCGACCATGTGACTGACGACTTGGCCATCTTTCTTAATCAGGAAGGTTGGAATTCCTTGAACTTGGAATTGACTGGCCGTAGCTTGGTCATGGTCAATGTTCAATGAAACGAAGTTGACCTGGTCCTTGTAAGCGGGGTCTTCAGAAAGGGACTTAAGAATTGGGTCCATCATGCGACATGGTGGGCACCAGTCCGCGCGAAAATCAATAACGGCGATACCAGTATCTGTTTCTTTGGCAAAATCTTGATCATGTATTTCTTTAATCATTTTAGCTGACTCCTTTAGTAAGTATTTGTCACTAAATAATATACCCTCATGGGTATATACGAGCAAGTGTTCTGCTTCTGGCCGTGGAGGGATTTAAAAAGGACTGATGTATTGGGTGATTAGATAATAACGATTCGTTGTGGAAGCTAGCGTCTCCTGAGAATCCACTAGTTGTGATCGCGAGCATTAACGTTGAAGATCTCATGTTGACGCGAGCGCGTTATACTAGCGCTTCATAATTATACAACCCAGGGTATCTGGTAGAATTATGTTGAATTATTAGAAACCGCTTATTTAAGCAAAATAAAGCGTTTACATAAACAGTTTTATCTGGTATCTTCAAATTATCATAGATGCTCGGTACCTTACGAGGAGGATTTACAGATGACAGGTTCATGGGAAGCACGCTACGCCGCTGAATTTTTTGGCACGCTGATACTAGTACTACTAGGTAATGGTGCTGTCGCTAACGCGTTCCTGAAGAACACGACTGGTAACGATGATCCAGGACTCGCCAATGGAGGATGGCTCCTGGTTGCATCGGGATATGGACTGGGGGTCATGCTCCCAGCCATGATGTTTGGCTCGATTTCTGGTAACCATTTAAACCCCGCGATTACGATTGGGCAAGCCGTGATTGGAATCTTTCCCTGGGCGCACGTTGCGCCTTACTTAATCTGGCAATTTCTAGGAGCAATCGCAGGCCAATGCTTGATTTTGGCACTGTACTGGCCCTATTATCGGCAAACGACTGATAATGAGGCGGTCTTAGGGACGTTTGCAACTAGTGATCATGCGAACAGTCAGTTAAACGGTTTTGTTACGGAAATGGTAGGAACCGCAGTCCTGATTTTTGGTGCCATGGGATTATATCGCGGGATGTTTTTTCATCAAAATATCGATATCGCCAATATTGGCGTTGGACTTTTGATTGCTGCCATGGTTATTTCGTTAGGCGGTCCAACCGGTCCGGCCCTAAATCCGGCCCGTGACTTGGGACCACGGTTAGTACACGCACTATTACCAGTACCGAACAAGGGTGGTTCTCACTGGGAATATAGTTGGGTTCCCGTGGTTGCCCCAATTGTTGGTGCCGTTATTGGAATTTGGATTTATAAGATCTTTTTTGGTTTATAATCGCAATTAATTAACCGAGCGTATTTATGAAATTATTATTGGTCTATCATTTTTGATTGCAATATGATAAAACGGTCCGCCGACTAGCTGGGGAAGACTAGTCGGCGGACCGTTATTGGTTGCTAGGCCTGTAACCAAGTTGGGGAGACTTGATTAAGCTGTGGCTGCTTGAATGTTTTTAGTTGGTTGGTGTTTGTCGAACTTGGTTTGGAAATTGATTAACCGCATAGCATTGAAGATAACGACTAAGATACTAGCCTCATGGACAAACATCCCACTGGCCATGTAGATATAACCGAAGATTAGCCCAATCAGTAGGAAGGCCACGGTGGCAATGGCGATGAAGATGTTTTCACGAGTGTTCAAGACAGTTTTCTTGGCGAGACCGTGGGCGTGTACTAATGCGGGGAAGTTTGATTGCATCAAGACGACATCGGATGTGTCGATGGCAACGTCAGTCCCACTACCCATTGCGATTCCGATATCGGCGTTAGCGATTGAAGGACTGTCGTTGATGCCATCTCCAATAAAGGCGACCGTGTTACCGGCTGCTTTTAGTTTCTTAACGTATTCGACTTTTTCTTCTGGCAAGAGGTTGGCGTGAACTTCATCTAGGTTCAATTCGTTGGCAACGGCTTGAGCGGTGAGTTCATTGTCTCCAGTTAACATAACGAGTTTCTTGATTCCTTGGGCTTTTAATGCGGCGAGGGAATCCTTCACGCCTGGACGAATCGTATCGGCAATCCCGAAGATGAGTTGAACTTGTCCGTCGACTGCCATGATAACGGTTGATTGACCACCAGCTTGTAAATCATTGAGATCTTTGAGTTGAGTAGGATTTAGTTTGATATTATGAGCCGTCAACATTTTTTGATTACCAATGACAACTTCTTGTTGACCGACTTGTGCACAAATCCCTTGACCCTTAACGGTTTCAGTGTCATCTAGGACGGGAGCGACCCCCGCTGACTGCTGGTCGGCATAACTGACGATTGCTTGGCCTAACGGATGGTCGGAAACGCCCTCAATAGCGGCAGCGAGAGCTAGTTGATTATCCGCATTGTTTGTGTAAGTGTGCATGGTTGTAACGGCAGTGTTACCTTCCGTTAAAGTACCGGTCTTATCGAAGACCAGGGTATCGACTTTGGCAAAAGTATCGACGACTTCACCACCCTTGATCAGGATACCACGCTTGGCACCATTCCCGATTCCGGCAACGTTTGACACTGGGGCGCCGATAACTAAGGCACCTGGGCAACCGAGAACCAGTACCGTGATTGCTAAGCGGAAGTCACGGGAGAAGGCGAAGACTAAGACTGCTAAAACGAGGACGGCAGGCGTATAATATTGAGCAAAGCGGTCGATGAACTTTTCAGCTTTGGACTTGGTATCTTGAGCTTCTTCAACCAATTCAATAATTTTGGCAAAAGTCGTGTCGTCGCCAACCTGAGTCGCTTTGATCTTCAGATAGCCATTTTCAACCATTGTTCCGGAGTAAACCGAGTCCTTGAGTTGCTTGTTGATTTGGCGTGCTTCACCCGTAATTGAGGCTTCGTTAAGGTAGCCGTTACCTTCAACAACAATCCCGTCAACGGGAACCTGACTCCCAGTTTTAACTAGGACAACGTCACCTTCGTCCACATCATCAACGTCGACTTCTTCGGTGCCATCATCAGTAACTAAAGTTGCGGTAGTTGGTGACATGTCAGTCAAGCCTTTGATTGCGGTCCGCGTCTTCTGCAAGGTCTTGCTTTCGAGATAGGAGCCAAACAAGAAGAGGAAAGTAACGATTGCGGATTCGTTGAATTCACCAATAATGAATGCCCCAATCACTGCGATACTAACTAACAGTTCAATACTGAAAACTTTGTTCCGAAGTGCGCTCCAAGCACGAACCGCAATCGGAATGACGGCAATAATTGAAGCAACTGCTAAAATGACTTGGTAACCGAGCGTAAATTGTAAGAGATATTTACTGAGCATCCCAAGGACAATCAGAATCCCCGTAACTAATGTAATTTGATTCGTATGTTTAGTGAGAAATAATTGGAATTTCATAATTTGCAACTCCTTATTTGATTTGATGACCCTAGTATAGTGAGTTCAGCTTGATGGCAACTTGATAGGCGTCAAGTTTTGTAAAATAACAGTATTAATTCCAGATTGACTGCTGATTGCTGGCAGTGATTATGATTAAAACATGCCATTTAGTTGGCTTACTGTTCGTCAGCCGGTGAGCGTCCTATTCCGACCTCCGGGGCTGGGTGACAATTGCTGGAACGTAAGCCGACGTCGATTTGAGCTAACGCACAACCCGCGTCATCTCAAATACGAGTCTTATTCTAAGCCGGAAGAAAGGCACTTCCGACTAAGAATAATTTGGCTACTGAGCATTGTCACCCAGCCCCTACAGTCGGGAACCCGCTCGAATGGCTGATGAACGGCCACCTAACTTGGTACAATTTGTCGTTGGCTATTTTGATAATGGAATTTTAAACGAGACTTTAAGGTTACATTAACCACTTTGTCGAGACGTTCTATTATTACTATAGTGATTTCGAAATAGTGAGCTATCAAAATGTTACTTTCTACCTGACAGTTGCTCGACAAAATTACTGTTTATGAAGAACAATGATAAGTCCATCAAAAGTTGGGTACCTCACCGTCTGCCATTCGAATACTGTCCCGACTGGAAGGCGTTTCTGACAATGCCCAGTGGTGAAATTTCATTTAGCAAGCGTCTTGTGCTTGGTTAGTGAAAGGCCAGTATTTAAGACGTGGGCTTCGGCTTAAATCTGTGCCCACCACGTTCCGGCAATTGGCAGAAATGCCTGGAAGTCGGCGTAGGACGAACGAACTAAGCAGGTTTACGCTAACCCGAACTGTTTCCAGTGGGTCTAAGCTAGCTGCTTTTGAATTTAAAAAATGGCATGTTTTAATCATGTTTCATGACAAGTTAACGGAAGAATAGGTAGGATGATCAAGTTTGAGTATACAAGAGGTATAGGAGGGGAAAAACGTGGATTATCAAATAACGCAGGCCAATCAACCCTTGATGCCGGCATATTTTCAGGGGCGTTGGGCGGTCAAGCAAATTGCGGATCGAGACGTGATGTATAGCACTAATTTGGGTGCTGAAATCGATTTTCAAGTCACTGATGCTAGTTTTGTGCGGTTGACATTCTTGCCGTTGGCGTATGAGCTACCGAGTTGGGTGGCGATTCAGATTGATGGCTTGCCTTTTCAACGGCAGGCGGTGACGAATGACCCCCTATGGTTGACACTGGATGGTCGGCCTCACGTGGTACGGGTAGTTTTGAGTGGTAATACTGATGAGGACCGTGTGTGGGATGGCAATCAAGGTTTTGCAGTGAAAGCCCTGACGACAGATGGTGAGTTACAGCCAGTTCGGTTAGGCCGACACAGTGTGACGTGGATTGGGGATTCACTGACGGCCGGCTGCTGGGTCATGGGTAAGAACCCTGCCGAAGATTATCGCGCGGAAGCCAACTATGCGGCGGTTGCGAGTGACTTGTTGAATGCACGGAATGTCCGCATTGCTTATAGTGCCGTTGGTCTCAGTAAACCAGGAACTGGTGGCGTACCGGTACTGCCGGAGGTTTTAACAGCCGTGGATAGTAAAACGACGTGGCAACCAGTACCCACGGATTTAGTTGTGATTAATGTTGGTACTAATGATCGGCATACGGATGATACGACGTTCACGGTAGTTTTGCGCCGCTTTCTTAATCAGGTGCAGACGCTTTACCCGAATAGCCGGCTTGCTGTAATGATCCCGTTTAATCAGAATTTTGCAGCGATTATTCGCGCGGTCGTGGCCGAATTTATGCAATTGCAACTCATTGAAACGGCGACTTGGCAACTCAGTACCACAGACGGGGTGCATTTAGATTTAGCCGGTTCCCGGATGGCGGGCGAATTAACAGCACAAGCGTTGCGAACACAGTATCCAGATGTTTTTAAATCGTAACCAATTAATCTTATAAAAATCCCGTTTTACTGTCGCGATGTTCTGCTACAGTGAAACGGGATTTTTTGGTGGCACTACTAGATTTTAAAAATAAACGTTACCGCTGGCGGTGTAGTGATTGCGACTGTAAATACCGGGCCGCAGCGAGCACCTTTTCGGGAATATCCACGTGGGCGATGAAGCCCTGACCACGGGGGCCATAACCGGTGGGGGTATCCACTAGGCGTTGAAATTCACCGAGTAAGAGTTCAGTGAAATAAGCGGGTTGCCAGCCAGCTAATGCTGTGGTTGGCGTAAATTGCATTGGTTGTAGCTGGTTTAATTGCAAGGTCGCCGGCGCATAGCGAATAAAGTTGGCATTGGGCCAATTGGCTGAGAACGTTAGGGTAGTCCGCCGCGCGAGTAACGGGTCTTGTACGAGTAGGACGTGGCGCCAATCGGTGGGGGCTAACGCGCGGGCATGCGTGGCATTGCTACCAGTATTGGTAGAAGTCTTATCGAGGCGGATACTACCTTGATAGCCAGTCGTTCGAACAAGCGTCGCCATCAACTCAGCCTCACTAGCTTGAGATTTTGGCAGGTTTAAGTTTTGCCGCAAATACTTAGTGGCGTGGCCGATGCCGCCCGCAATAATGAGTAGTGGTAATTGATAGTCTTGGGCTAACTGGCCCGCTGCAGTGGCTGTTGCTGGGAGGCTGTTGCCACAAAGGACCAGGCCATCGAGGTGCTCAGGCAAGGCGGTGGTGTGTGTCAACCAAGCCAGACATTGATTGAAAGCGGTCAGTTCGTCCAATTACTTGGCCTCCTTAGTCCCAAAGTGAGCCGCTGCGGCCCCAAAGTTGAACCGTTGGAAGTGAACATTTTGAAAGCCTGCTTGCTGAAACATCGTTGCTAACTGTTGGTAGCTTGCAAAGTGACGAGTGGTTTCCTGTAAATAGGAATATTCCTGATATTGATGGGCGAATAAGCGCCCGAATAGTGGGACTACTTTTGTGAAATACCACTGCCAGACCGGTTTAATCAATGGCTGATCGGGTTGAGACGTCTCTAAGCAGACTAAGCGAGCCCCCGGTTTTAGTACGCGATAAATTTCAGTTAAAGCTTGGGCTTTATCAGGCAAGTTGCGGAGTCCGAAGCCAATCGTGACGAGGTCAAAGGTGTTGTCCTTAAACGGAAGATGCATCGCATTGCCGCGGCGCAACCAGACCCGATCGGCAACCTGTTGCTGGGTCACTTTTTGTTGTGCCAGTTTTAACATTGGGGCTGAAAAGTCTAATCCGATGACTTCACCGGGTGCCTGTAATTCTTTAGCCAGCGCGATCGTCCAATCACCCGTACCACAACAGAGGTCGAGAACATGGGCGTTAGGCGCTAAATGGATTTGGGCCATCGTTTGCTTGCGCCAATGACGATGCGTTCCGAGACTGATGATGTTATTCATCCGATCATAGTTCGGCGCGATGGTGTCGAACAAACCTTGGACATTATGTAAATAGCGATTTGCCATAAATGATACCTCCTGATAGTTGCTTTACTTACTACTATAGCAGATGTTGGTTGCCAGTTACCGTGAAAAGGAATGATAATCAATATAAAGCCACGAGATTGAGTTCGCTGTTGTCAATATTGTTCGTGAATAAACCGTTAAACTAAAGTTAAAACAACATAAAGGCAGTCTCAATCGGTATGTATTAAGTACCAATCAAGACTGCCTTTTTTGACAGCGTGTTCCTAGTCGAAGCCTTAACGTCAAAACGAGTACGCTAGTAATAGCTTAAAAATCATCATCTGCAATTTGAGCGAACAGGTCACGTGATGGGATGAAGAACGCTTGTCCGGATAGTAAAGTTGAGAAAGTTAGTAAAAAGTCACTTTGGTCGACCATGTTTTGCAGCATGCCTTTGGTAACCGTCCAGTGACGGGCATAACCAATGAAGTAGGTCCCTGTGTTACCAGCTGCTGGATTGGAGTACGGGACATTCATCCGAACGATTTTTTGTTCGACACCATCAATTTCCAATTTTGAAGCAACGTTGTGAGCATTCTTAAACTTGTCTTCGTCTTCTAACTCGAAGTCGCTGAATTTTTCACGGCCCACGGCTTTTTCCTGATCTTCGGTGTGCATATGTTCCCACACGGGCATATCATGTTGCCATTTCTGTGCAAAGGCGTAAGAGCCGTTGATGAACTGGGGATCTTCGTCACCAACTAAGGCATAATCAGCGGCATCTTCTACGGCCGGCGCTTCCGTACCGTCGATAAAGCCAATGATGGCCCGGCCCTCGAAGTAACGAAAGCCCTTCGTCTCATCGAGGACGGTCGTGATTGGCGCTAAGACCCGCTGGAACTGCGTTTGACATTCGTAGACGACTGCTTCGTTGCTGGCGCGAATGTGGAAAAAGAGGTCGCCAGGTGTTGCTGGCATGGTGTATTTGGGTCCACTTAAGGTGGTGTAGGTTTCTAATTCTTTAGGTTTGGGTGCGCCAGGAAACAGGTAATCCCAAGCGGCGCTACTGATGCCGATGCTAACTTTTAATTGGGTACCAGTTTCAGGTTTGGCGTCCCGGATGCGTAATGAGCGAATGATGGCTTGTGACCGATCTGCAAATTCCTGAAAGACTTCCCGGTCGTGTTGCTGATTCTGCCGATTTAATTGAAGAACGGTAAATTGAACGTGTTCACCGACATCTTTCCAGACATCTTGGGCGCGATTGGGATTGATTGGCATGGTATATTTCCTCCATAAATTGTTTGATATTGTTAGCGTACATGGTGATACGGGTAGCGTCAAATAAAGGCAAGCGGCGGGTATGAATAATGACGACATTCGCAGCATCAGGGGTAGGCGGCCAAACTAACGTGGTATTAGAACATGAGTAATAATGATTAGCAAATAAGCGCAAAGCTAGTTTTAAATTTGAAACTGTATTAGTGGGTCCTGTGAGCTATAGCTCACAGGACCCACTAATACTTTAACAAAAATGAAACTTTATCTGTCCTAATTGCAGATAATTGTAATTAAATATCTGTGTAATTACTAAGTAACTTGTAAATCATCGTTTTTAGCAAGGGATAGTTTGAGACATTTAGACGGCTATTACAAGTATATTAATACTTGAACGGATTAGTCAGTTGGAATTATCGGTGTTTGTAATGGATGGCTCACAGCCATTTGTTTAATCGTGAGGGCTTGTACTCATAACGAAAATAGGTCTTTTCAAAGGACGCGATCCGAAGTCGTTTTAAACGACCTTGGATTCAATCAAAAAAAGACGTTTTAAATGCATGAGATACAGTTAGAAAAAGACGGGGTTGGGCCGTGTATTAGGTAATAGCATGTGAATATTGTAATGCCCCGAATTTTCGGGTGATTGAAACTTATTGTGACTTTTCCACCAGTTTGAATCAGTATGCCCCTCATGGTAAGAGAAGCTACACTTTTGATTAATTTGTTAAGGCCAAGTTTGCACTAAGTGTTCGGACTATATGGTTTATAAACTATATAGCGCTGGCAGTGTATGTCAAAATGGCCTTGTAGATACCTGATAAAAAAAACGAAAGTGGATGAAAAAAGGTAGGCTATCGTTGATTGTAGCGGAGATAATTGAACTTGAGGAGTTTCATCATTCAATCTGAACAGTAAAGATGTGTTCAGTTTTGGACAGATTTTACAAAGCCATATATTTAAAGATGTGCGCAATTTTGCGCAGATGTTTTCTAGCAATATAAAATGGAATTAATCATTTTCAAAGACACCTGAAACTCTTGCCCCCATTGATGTACAGCGTGATTTAATGAATTTAGAAAGTGCGTTTTAGTCAATTTGACCAGAGAAATTTGCAATTACCCTAGCAACACTGGATAATATAGAAGTTGCCTACCTATACCGTGTAACGGATGGGAGGTGTCTCTATTGTTCAATTCGCTAATCGCCCCGCTTATTGTAGCTGTTTTAACCGCTTTGTTTTCAAAGTGGTTAGATCGTAAAGACAAGAAGTAGGCTGGCTAGGCAACATCTAATACACCCATTTAGTACATAAGCGTAAAAAATACCCTCAACTACGGCAATAGTTGGGGGTATCGGTGTCTCCAATGTTCAATTCTAATCGCAAGTACATTATAACAGCTATATAAGGCAAAATCTAATTTATCTAGCTATCATAAGGAAAAAATGTTTTTAGTCATATATAACAACGCTTTTTAAGCATGATCCATATAAAATAAAAAACCATCCGTTTAAGATAGCTCTTACATCAGCCCACCAGCATTAAAAGTGTTCTGGATCCTACTATGATAAGTGATTAAAATTCAATGCTGAGAGATTAATTAATGATTTGTATACATGTTCATATTTTATTAACGACAAACCATCCAATAATCGTTAATATGATGGTTCGAATAATTTTTAATCTGCTGTCTATGATTCGGTTTTCATCGTCTAACATCCACTTCCAAATATGTTTTACGCATAGAACGATAACTGATACCAGTACATATGATTGTAGGATTAAAACGATGTAGGTTAAGCCAAAATTATTACCGCTACTTAATAGTTTTGGCGTGACCAATATTTCTATAATTGAAAGTGTCATGATCCAAAATAGTATGTATTGAAATAGTCTCTTAAGGTCAATTTTAAATTTTTCTTCAGGAGCAAAATTGATTGCTAAGGATAATAATGATATTCCTAGAACTAATAATACTAATATAGAATGCCAAACAGAGAGCATAGGATCGGTTAGAAATATGAGGGGGTGCTCCTTTCTGTATCCCCTCCCATCGGTCCTAAAATATATCAACGCAAAGAAGAGTATGTTACTCAGGAAGAAGCTAAATGAAAATTTAACCATTAAATTGAAATGAATATTGTTATGAAATCTTTGTATTTCTTTTTTAAATAATGACGACTGTGTAAGTTTATTTATCATACAGGTACCTCTCCTAAGTTGTTTATACAAAGTTGCTGAATTATTGGTTATAATTGTTAGGCTAAGTAGTCAAGGCAAAAAATAACCGCCACCCAATCACCGGGTAACGGTAAACGCCTGTCAGTCAACGGATTATATTCTGATGTTATCTCCGATGCTTTCCATGTTATCTAATTATGGATAAATAGAGTCAATCAGGATTTATAGAAAATACTGGTTTGACAGCATTTATTAGTTCCGGAAAACACTAATATGGACCCTACCGGATTTGAACCGACGACCTCCTGCATGCGAAGCAGGCGCTCTCCCAACTGAGCTAAGGGCCCAATACACTTTTAGTATACCGCAAAATGCTAGTCGTGCAAGTCTAGTTTGGTCATCAATGGCGACTAGCACGATGATTTTGATTGCCACGAATTTTATGCACTCGTCGTTTGTACTGTGCTTTTTGGTTGCTGACAAACTTGAAGTGTTGCATTTTGCCGCCGAAGACTTGACCATTCAGCCTTAATTTTAGCCAATCTTGCATAACGGCCATCATTGAATTAATTTGGGTGATCCGTAATTTGTCATGTTGTTGTTGTGCTAGTGGTAATAAATTAGTAGCTAACTGATTAACTAATTTTTGATGGTAAGTCATTAATTCGGGTGTTAATGGGGCATCGGTATAAGTATTAAATAATTTTTGAATTGTTTGAAGTGCATCTTTGATGTCGGTTGGTTGATAATAACGATTGTCTGTATTCGTCAAGTTAATTTCCCCTTTGTCATTTTAGTATAGCAAATTTTATTTAAAAAGCATGGTTTAGCGTGGTCAAAGTCAGCGGTGGCGGTTACAATAGGGATAAATTTAGGAGGTGCGCATCATGACCACAGTAACCGCATTGGAAACTCAAGCAGGCCAAGTCTTGGATCAGTCCTACGCCCAGTTTAAACAAGCCCAGTTGGCGCTGAGCAAAGAGCAGATATTTGCTAACGCTGCTCAGATTTTTACTGTTGGTGAAATTGCTGCTGCGACACGGCAATATTTATTTGACGAAGAGATCGCACAACAAGTGATCAAGTTGCAAGACCAGGTATTACCGACCATGTATCAACAGGGACAAAGTGGCGAATTCTTGAAGTTGAACTTTACGGGTAATGATATTCGATGGCTATTAGGATTACCGCGAACGCATCATCGCCAACGAATATCTAAATAGTCCAAATTAACCGAACGTTTGGTCGTAATTAAATTGAAATTTAACCGAATTTCCAGGAATTGTCACTGGAAATTCGGCTTTTTAAAATAAAAATAACTTTTTTTCGTCAAAGTTGCTAAATGGTCTCAAATTTTAGTAATAAAACGATGCCGGTATGATAGGGTTTCAGCGCGGAAATGTTACGATGGCTAATTATTGTTACGGTTTTGTAACTTTCGTAACATATTGTTATTTTGCTGGTATTGGTATGTAACACAAATTGAGTAGTATAGACGTTGGCTTGAAGTACATACGTGACATTCTTTTTGGAGTGATCATTATTAAAGTGAAAGTAAATATTAAACAAGTGATGTTAGGAACTGCTGCTTTAGCTGGTATGTTAGTTACTAGTCAAGCAGTTGCCAATGCCGATTCAATGACAATCAAAGCAGGGGACACTGTTTGGGCATACGCACAAAAGTACAATGTTTCTGTTGACAAGATTGCTGAAGCTAATGGTTTAAGCAATCCTAATATGATTATTGCTGGTAAGACCATCAATATTCCTGGTGTTAAGACCGGTGAAAAGGTTACGGCTAAGAAGACCGCTGCTAGTGCAAGCAGTGCCAAGTCGACTAGTGCTGCAACTTCAACGAGTTCACAAGCTGCTAGTTCAACTACTAGTGCAAGTAGTACGAGCCAAGCAGTATCAAGTAGCTCAGTAGCTGCGCAATCGAGTAGTACTTCAACTGCTAGTGCAAGCAGTGTAACTTCAAGTGCTTCAACGAGTTCAGTAGTTTCACAAGCTAGTTCAAGTGCTGTAACTAGTTCAGCAACTTCACAAAGCTCTGCTAGCCAAAGTTCAGCTTCACAAGCATCACAAAGCTCAACTTCAGTAGCATCGTCTACTAGCACGCAATCAGCTGCTACTTCAACGAGTTCACAAGCTAGCTCAACTGCAAGTAACACAACAACGAACAGTTCATCAACAACGACTGCTACTGCAACAGCCTACCGTGCTTCAGCAACAACTAGTTCAACTGCATCATACAGTTCAGTAATTGCTGCTGGCAAGACTTTCATTGGCACACCTTACGAACAAATGGATTGCTCTGCATTCACGCAAGCTGCCTTTGCTAAGGTTGGTCGTTCAATTGGTCGGACTACTTATGCCCAAGCAACGATTGGTACTCACGTATCATTCAGCCAAGCACAAGCTGGCGACTTGATTTTCTGGGGTTCTGATTCAGCACCTTACCACGTTGGGATTTACTTAGGCGGTGGCCAATACATCGCTTCACCAACTTATGGTGAAACTGTTTCAATTAAGAGCACAGCTTACTACACACCAAGCTTTGCTATCCACATGTAATTAATATCCTTTAAATGGATAAATAGCATCATCCCGGTTCGTCAGAATCTGGATGATGCTATTTTTTGTATACACGAGTGATAATAATTATTTTCTGAAGTTTAACTATTTTATCAAAATCACGCGATGATTCAGTGCGTGAATCCGTATTTCTTAGGTGCCGCGTCGTGATGATAGACGATATGAGCTTGGTTTAAGTCATGGACAGCCTTGGTCAGGTCATCCATGAAATCGTGGGCCATATTCATGCCAAAGTCAGCCCGAACGACGATTCGTTGGATGACTTGTTGTTCCAGATTAGCAGGTAAAGGATACGTTGGTACTTGCCAACCGTTCATTAATAGGCGATCCGATAAATCATAAAGGGTCCATTCACGATTTTCGCGCGGGGCTAGTTGGTAACAAATCAGGGGGAGTTGGTGTCCGTTATTGATCATCTTAAACTCACCAACTTTATCCAGAGCGGCTGCCAGGTAGCGGGCAACATCATGAGTCTTTGTTTGAATCTCGCGGTAACCGTCCATACCAAAGCGAATGAAATTATAGTATTGTCCAATGAGCTGGGCTGCACTATGTGAGAAGTTGATTGCCATTGTCGGCAACTCCCCACCTAAATAACTAACTTTGAAGACTAATTCTGGCGGTAAAAACTGACGATCACGCCAAACGACCCAGCCGACCCCGGGATAAACTAAACCGTACTTGTGCCCGGAGGCGTTGATCGAAACGACGTTAGCCAACCGGAAGTCCCAGATGAGTTGCGGCTCAATAAATGGGGTATAGAAGCCACCTGACGCTGCGTCAACGTGAATGTAGACTGGTAATTTGGGATGCTGATGATTGTAGTGAGTAACGACCTTATCGAGTGCGGCTAGGTCGTCATATTGACCGGTATAAGTGATGCCCATGATACCGACGATACCAATTGTGTATTCGTCCACGTAGTCTAAGACGTGGTCAATATCCAGCGCCATATGTTGCTCATCCATTGGGACCACGTGCATGTCAACGTCCCAGTAGACACAAAACTTTTCCCAGCAAACTTGATAGCCCGCCGAAATAACAAGGTTAGGTCGATGGGCATTCAGATCTAAACCTGCCGCTTGAGCGCGTTTACGCCAGGCGAATTTCATTGCTAAACTGCCTAACATACAAGCTTCAGAGGAGCCAATCGTAGAGGTACCCGTAAAGTGTTCGTCACTAGGTGCGTGCCACAGATTGGCAATGATGTTCACACACCGATTTTCGATCTCAGCCGTGCGGGGGTACTCAGATTTGTCGATGGCATTTTTAGCCAACGTATCTTTCATTAATTCAACGGCTTCGGGTTCCATATAGGTCTGACAAAAGGTTGCTAGGTTCAGTCGTGAATTGCCTTCATCTAATAATTCATCACGAACTAAGCGATCGGCTTCTCGAGGGGATAATGAATGCTTTGGTAACCGATACTTAGGAAGATCATGTTGTTCAGAAGGCGCACCAAAGACTGGTTCCAAGTATTCTTCAGCTTCATGATTGTGTTTACCGTATAACATTGCCATGTTGGTCACCCTTATCTTTATAAGTTGTGCCGAGTATAGCACGAGGTGATAACAGGGTAAATTAAAACGCAATCCGGATGGTAGACCACAAAAAAACTGGTCGAATGGACGACCAGTTTTTAGTGAGGATCTTTGCCCCAATTAGGCTTTATCGCTGAACTAGCAGTTAAGCTTTGGCTTTGCTATTCATGAATTTCTTCAACAGTTGCAGTTCTTCTTGAGTTGGCGTTGCTTCACCAGATTTAATGTTGTGAATCCGTTCAACTGATAATTGACTGCCAAACGCAAGATCGTTATCTGTAAGATGGTGCTCGCGTTCAAAACTGATGAGCTTTTCTGATAATTGACTTAATGGTAGTTCCATGCTCCTCACCCCGATTTTTAGAATTCGTAAAAGTTCAGTGCCATATACCTGCTAGTTTTATTATAACCTTAATTGGTCTGGAGCGGGGAACGAATGCCATGCTATTTTGTAATTGGTTGTTTTAATTGATCTTGTAGGTGGACCAGAATGTCAGTAATCTCATGGGGAAGCCGATCATTGTTATTGTGTTGATATTGATCAACGAAGTTTGCCCGAATCCCCAACCGAGTCGCAACCAAGTTACGATAGTCGGCATTGGTATAATCAACTGGGAAATCAGCTAACTTTAGGTTTTGCATGTGGTCCAAACCCGCGAATGACTCCCACTCGGTCGTATCGTTGACAATGGCTTCCAGCGCGCCCAAGGTAATTTCCTTAGGAATCTTCTTGTCGCCGAAGAAGCCGGTGTTCAATAGGTAGCAATCTAAATGGCGTTCTTCAAAGAGGGCCTTGAAATCATGGTAATCTTCCGAGAGGGGATAGACCCTAAATGGATTGGCAAATGGTTCGATCACTAAGGCATTGCGGTCGACGTCACCAATAATGTTTTCGGCCGAGCTCCGTTTGGTCGCTAAAGTGGCGCCGAATGTTGCTGCTAATACGGGATCATCTACTTTGATCACGGGTGGCAAGCTATCGTCTTTCATAATCCAGAAGATTGCATTGAGGGGAGCTGCTTCCTTATCAACCCGGTTAGTTGAAGCGTACCGTGACTTGATCGTCCGGCCGTTACCGTTGCGCAGATCTTCAGTGACGAGGACCTTGCGACCCTGATCGTCTAAGGTGACGCCGACGTTTTGGATCGTCATAAAATACTTGGTCTCATCGGAGGTCATTGGATAGTCATTGGTTTTGTCAAAGTAAGAAGGCTCGAGCGCCACGGAACTACCATCCTTGCGATTGATGACAAAGGCGTCGTCGTGGAGGACGGTGATATCGTATTTATAGCCGTGTTTAGCGTGGGTCAGTGTCGATTTACCGGAACCTGATAACCCGAACATGGCGAAGACTTGATCCTGCTTGTCCTTAAAGTGGAAAGCTTTCAAGCCGCCGTGACAAGCAACGAAACCGTGGCGATGAGCAATCGACCAAGCTAAGGTCAAAGTCGATTTCTTTAGCTCACCAAAGTAAGGCATCCCCAGAATGGCGGCCGTATTATGTTGCGGATCAAAAATAGCCAGGCCGTCTGGATAATCGGGATCATGATAAGTAGGGTCGGCGTAAATGTAAATGTCGCCTTCTGGATAAGCAACGGACTGATCGAACATTTTTTGATAAGCCGCGGTGATGGGCTGGAAGTTAAGCATGTAAGAGAGCAGATTATTGGCAAACCCATCTGGAATCGCGAGGTGGGCCCGCACGATGAAGTCTTCATCTAGTCCAACCAGCACGTCCGTCTTGATGAAGTCCTTGTGCGCGCTAGCGAATAGTGCCTGGCGTAAGCGACCAGCCATGTCCGCCTCGCTAACGCCGGGGTTGCCTAGAATCCGGCGTGCTTGTGCGGTCCGGCCAACGACCTTACCCGTATTGGCAATCAACATTTTGGCATTAGCTGGTAAGCCTAAGTCTGTTGCGCGATAGATTGGGAGGTCCGTAATAACGGTTCCGGGGTCCTTGGTAGCGCGGTGGTATGCGTCAGCGACATTATCAACGTGGTGCATATTGTTACCGTAAAAGGCCGTTTCGACGGTGGAACGGATCTGTGAAAAGATTGGATTATGACGACCAATATCAGCTAATTGATAAGAATTTTTAGTGCTCATGTTGTAGCCTCCCTGCAAGTTAATAAGTTAATTTTAGCACAAACTTTTGTATAAGAAAGCGTTTTCTTTTTCGCTAATGAACGGTCAGTCCTGTTTTTAGCCACTAAAGACTGTAATTGTCCTAATTTTGGGGCAACTTGTCGCTCATGGCGCTTGGGGATTTTATTGATAAATAGTGATCATTAATATAGTTAAGGGTGTTATTGATTAACTTTCCGATTAAATTATCACTTGCGTTCAAAGCTATATTAGTATAGTTTATTAAAAGAGAATGATTTAAAATCAGTGATAGGGGGCATCTTTCTTGCCACGAAGAAGGAACACGCAACGGCGAATGGAGATTGTTAATACGGCGTTTCGCTTATTTTCCGAACAGGGTTATGCGAATGTTCAGATGAAGGACATCGCCATTGCCTGTGATATCAGCAAGTCGTTGTTACAACACTACTTCCCGAAGAAGATCGTTTTATTAAGTACGATGCTGAATGAATTGACGCTGAGTGCCTTTATCTATAGCAATGAACAGCTGACCATGCTGTCCTCATACCAGCGGACGATGATTCAGATGAGCTTTGTCTTGCGAATGTTAGATGAGAATCCAACCATGGAACACTTCATTAAAGACATTTTTGAGAGTCCGGAATTGACGACCGAAATGGTGCTTGTGACACTAGACTGGCTAGAAGCGATTGGTGTAGAAGGCGAGGCTGCCATGATTAGATACGCGCTGAACTTCGCGTTATCTGGTGGCATGGCCGTATTCTTCAAGCGTAAAATTTTAAGAGCTAGTGTGGGTATGATTGCAGAGAATATCGACCAAGCGTTTTACTTGTTATTAGGCGAGAATACTGAGAAAATTGACCAAATTTATCTGAGTACGGCTAAATATAATACGGATTATTATTATCAGGAATTCATCACCTATCTGCATAAGCACGCAACCCTCGACTTGAGTACTGAAATAAAAATTTAATATTAAAGTAATCTAAATTACTTGTATTTCGTAAAATATACTAGTACACTTTAAAGCGGGGAAATGATAAACGACGCTTACTAATTTATTTATAAAAGTATGGGGCGAATTATGATTGGGAATTTAATGATAATTCGACTAGTGAAAGGGAGACTGGAACAATGAATGAAGATATGGAATTTTTTAATCGCTTTAGCCACATGTATTTGCATGGTTTCAAGAACTTATCAGATATGTTTGCTGAACCTGCAACGGAACATGGAATTACTTTAGATGAGTTTTATATTCTATATGATATCGCTGAAGCAAAGGGCAAAATCCGTTTGATGGATATCGCTGAAAGCCACGGTGTGACGCGCTCTGCAATCTCACGCTTGATTGGTCGCTTATTACGGAAAGATTACTTATATCAGGAAGCTGAAGATCATGATCGTCGTAACAAAGTGTTGAAGTTAACACCAGAAGGCGCTCGGATCGAACATGAAGTCTTTACTGAATTGGTTCAACGCAACCGGGAATGGCGTCAAAGTTTTAGTTTAGCAAAACAGTATCAGACGCTGAACTTAGTAGAAGAATTCATGGATAAGTTTGTTAACGAAAATGCTAGCAAGCAAACCAAGAAGACGACCTATGCTGATACGGATTTGAAACGGGCCGAAGCTTAAGTAGTTTGAAGCCAATCACCCGGTGCACATAGTTGGTGCATCTTACTCGGCGCTGAGAGTCGGGTTGATATTTGATGATTGATGCTAAAAAAGTTGCTTCAAGAATGTGAATAACATTCTTGAAGCAACTTTTTTGCTAGTGTTTATGGGGTCTGAGCGGATAAAGATGAAGCGTGTGAAGGAGAAGGACTGTAACCGATTAATTGATTTTTAATAATTCGCAACCCGACTTAATCCGAGTTTGTACTGGTAAACTTGCCCGCTCAGTATATAAGCACAAAAATAATATCGCTTACATCGTTGTATAATCACCACGAACGATGGGTTAACTGGATAACTGCTATTTTGGTCATATTATCAGCGGGGTGTGCTCAGGGTGGCTTAAGTCACTGGACTGTTTGTTGGTTGTTATTGGCTGAACTAAAGATGGGTCACAGCCAGTTGAGCAGGATACTAGTGACTGCTTATCGTTGTTGCAATAGAAAAATTTGCCATCAAAAAGCCGTTGCAGGAGCTAAAGATTCCTACAACGGCTATCATGCTGTGCCTTCATGTTAGCGGCATTCATTAAGTCATTAATACTTAGCCAAAGATTGATTTAAAGATAGAACTGAAGAAGTTCACGATGGCGCTCCACATCTTTTGAAGTAAGTTCTGGTTTTCCTTGGTGTTGAGCTTACTGAAGACGCCCTTCGCATTGGACTGAATGTTCTTCATCAGTGAGTTAGCCTGGGTCTTGAAGCTTGAAGAGTCTAACGCACCAGAGTCACGGATCTTAACAAGTAAATTAATAATTTCAGTTTTTTGATTATTGGTAATGACGTTCGTTAAATTGTTATTGGTAATCTGTTGGTTCACGATGGTCGTGATTTCGTTCTTGGTAATACTGCTCCCCTTTTGAGCCATTTCCTTTTTAGCACCGGCCACGGCATTATTTAACTGGGAATCGGTATAGCCGTCCTTGCTCTTATTCGCTTGGGTGATGCCGCTGAGTGTACTCAATTCGTCCTGGGCAGCGGTCACTTGCTTCGTATTCAAGCTATTACCAGATTTAGCGTACGCCGCGTACACACCAGCTAGCGCGCCTGAACCGTCGATTGGGGTAGCCGACGTCACGTAAATATTGGCATCGGTAATTCCGGCTGTCAGTGCCGCATTTTTATATTGGTTAGCCGTAATGGTGGTGATATTATTACTGCCGTTATAATCTAGAATTTTAACATTAATTCCGGAACCAGAACTTGTCTTTTGAATCATCGCGCTGGACCACACACCCGAGGTACTTGTAAAACTTTCACCAGCCGGATTGAGGTATTTGACTAGGGTATCGCCGTTAACGGTCAGTGTTTGATAATCGGCACCGTTCAAACTGGCCGTCAATGTGTTGATTGTCCCGGTCTTTTGACTACTAGTCAGGCTACTGCCTAATGTGACAATTGGTTCGTCGCTACTACTGTCAGCGTGCGCAAGGGCTTGCCAGCCGCCAAGCCCAACGATCAGGGTGGCAACGAGGGCGACCCATTTAAATTTGAAACTCATTCGTTTCGTCATTTTCTTTTCCTCCGCATCTTAACTAATGCATCTAAATCCCAACGTGAACCGTTCGCTCCCGGGTTGTACAGTGGCAACTAACGATTGCAAGGTTAGGTTATGTCATTATTATAGCAGACCGTGATTGTAAGTTAACATTCGGGGCGTAACCTTGGGAGAGTCCTAAGTATTTTAACAATTTGTTTATTATTTGCCGAAGTACCAGACTTTCGCTATACTCGGAATAAATACCGGGGGAGGTTAGGACGATGACACAAAATCGAGTGATTAACGCATTGAGTTATTTAAGCATTTTATTCTTACCAGTTTTATTCCCACTAATTGTTTGGCTATTAACGAGTACTAATCCAGAGGCTCATCGAGTAGCGGGACGGGCCTTTTGGCTCCATTTACTGCCGACAATCTTAGGAATTACGTTGCTCGTCATTTTAGGTGTGAGCGGCATCTATATGAATAATTTAGCGAATAGTGGCTGGTTGGCGGTGGTATTACTAGCCGTATTTGGTCTGGTTGCGGTAGCAAGCTATCTATGGTCGATTATTCGCGGTATTCAATATTTAGTAGCTGATTAAGATGGCACGTCAGTTTCAGGAGGTTTTAGCATGGCTGTTAAGGATGTATCTGCAGTTGAAACGGCAATGATGATTCAGTTTTGGCAAGGTGGTTATTATCAAACGACGGTTGACGATTTGCTTACTGTTAGCCGGTTATCACGCACCCAATTCTATCGTCAGTATCATAACAAGCGCGTCGCATTACGACGATGCCTTGAGCGCTACCAAAGTACGTTGGACGAACAATTGGATCAGTTGATTCAACGCGAGCGGGCGCGGCAAACGCCATTGCCCGCTTTAATTGCGGCTTGTTTGCGACTACCGTTTCAGAGTGAACGGTGGCCCGCAGGATGTTTGATGGTGAACCTGATGGCCGAGATTGGGTCGCAGGATGCGTCCTTGATGGCCCAATTGCAAACGATCTATGCTGATTTACAGACCCGACTCGTCGGTTTACTTTCACCGCAGGCTAAAACCTTACCGACCACGGTCGCTGAGGCTGCAGCAAGTTTAATGCAGGTTCGCAGCGGCATTCAGCTATTGGCAAAACAGGATCCTAGTGGGGCACAGCTAAAACAACAGGCTCAAACGAGCGTTAATCTGATTATGGGGGCAGTTTAAGATGGTTGAGATTAAAGTCATTCACGGTGATATTACCAAAATGACCGTTGATGCAATTGTTAATGCGGCCAATACGAGTTTGCTTGGTGGTGGCGGCGTCGATGGTGCCATTCATCGGGCAGCGGGACCGGAGTTACTGGCGGCCTGTCGCCCATTACACGGTTGTGCAACTGGCGAAGGCAAGATTACGCCGGGCTTTCGACTACCGGCGAAGTATGTCATTCACACGCCAGGCCCCGTTTGGCAAGGTGGGCAACATAACGAATTACAATTGTTAGCGAATAGTTATCGCAACAGTCTGAATTTGGCCGCTGAGAATCATTGTCAAACGGTTGCTTTTCCGTCAATCAGTACCGGCGTCTATCACTTTCCGCTATCGATTGCAGCGCCGTTAGCGTTAAAAACGTTACAAGCAACCGCGCAGACAACGGCCCACACGGTTCAGACAATCACGATTGTTTGTTTTGATGACCAAACACAAAATGCATTTAGTACGGCGTTGGTAGCGCTGACAAATTAATCTTTACCAAAAAAATACACATGGACGCTACTATCTTGGATAACTGCTTGCTATAATGTTGATATGGCGGCCATCGGGGATGGTCGTAAATCTTTATGTATTGGGATTATCAAGCGATAATCGTTGCCAACAAGAAAGGAATCCATTGTGTTAGATATTTTTAAAGCGGTAATCTTGGGGATCGTTGAAGGGATTACTGAATTCTTACCAATTAGTTCAACGGGGCATTTAGTCCTAGTTGACGAATTTATCAAGATGCAACAGTCCACGCAGTTTACGGATATGTTCAACGTCGTGATTCAATTAGGGGCGATCATGGCGGTCGTTGTCCTGTATTTCCATAAACTAAACCCGTTGTCACCACGCAAGGATACCACGGAAAAGCGAAATACTTGGGTTCTCTGGAGTAAGGTGTTATTAGCGGTCATTCCATCAGTGATTGTGGGACTACCGTTAAATGATTGGATGGACGAACATTTAATGAATTGGGCGGTCGTTTCTGCCACGTTGATTATTTATGGGGTCCTATTCATTGTGATTGAAAATCATAATAAGCGCTTAACACCCCGCTTCGCTAATCTACAAACGTTACCTTATACGACGGCATTGTTCATTGGGTGTTTCCAGTTGCTTTCATTGATTCCAGGGACTTCACGTTCCGGTGCAACCATTTTGGGGGCTATCTTGATTGGAACTTCACGCTACGTCGCAACTGAGTTTTCATTCTTCATGGCAATTCCAACAATGTTTGGGGCGTCATTATTGAAGCTTGTGAAATTCTTTGCTCACGGTGGTTCTTTAGCTGGTTTGCAAGGAGCAGTCTTAGCCGTTGGGGTGATCGTGTCCTTCGTAGTCGCTTACTTGTCGATTCGTTTCTTGTTGGATTACATCAAGAAAAACGACTTCAAGGCGTTCGGTTGGTACCGAATTGTCCTGGGGGTACTTGTGATTGGCTACTTTACGTTGATTCATTAAATACTAGAAGCGTCACTTTTGGCTAAGCTTGTTGCCGCAAATATCATGAATAAATAAAGTCAGCGACTATAAATTAGTTGCTGACTTTTTAGATTATATCATTCTAGTAATGGATGGACCGTCATAACGATTGGATAAGTGATAGACCAATCGTTATGACGGCTTTTTTGAAGTAATCGTGTTACCGATGAACTAATTTATAGTTGGTTACGCCGTACCTTTGATTGAATGTGATTCTGACAATTTGTCCGCGTTTGAATGGGGCTGGATCAGCAGCAACTGTATTAAAATGAAGATACTTTTTTTCGCCCTTAGAATTAGTTGCTAGTCCTTGGTATTGATACCCAGTAGCTGGGACATTGACCGGTAGTGTAATTGGGGAAGTTCCGGTACTACTCGATATTTTCATGTAGTAGTAATGACCGCCATATCGAAAAATAAACCAACCAACATTTATCAGAATTGAGACTATTAATAATAAGGTGAGCAGCCATTCGATGAGATGATTAGACTTAGTATTCATTGTAATATTCTCCTCGTATACTACCTTTTAAGGCTTCGCAATCACATTGAAATCGCAGCTGTAGAATCGTAATTAGGCAGTATTTTAATTGAATTTACAGTTTTGAAAAATATTAATGAAGGTCATAATTTTATACCAATCGTACCAAGGGTATTTTCTTTTCCTCTAAGCTTATTTTGTCAGTATCTAAATAATAAATGGAGCTTTTCTCCCTCCAAATTAGAAAATCGCAGGTTAAATACAATTATTATTGTAAATGTTGCAGGCTTATAAGCCCACAATTTGAACTATATTAGACCTATTAACTTACTTTTATTGTAAGTACTTAGTAAAAGGCGTTATCTATTTTTTTGCTAATCATTAAGAAGTCTAGCAGCTGCAAATCAAGATAACGTGGTGTCATTTTGCTAACCGACAAAGATGCACTAGCTGATCTTCCTGATTAAACAAAGTGTAAAGTAATGCGATTGATAAATTCAGCGACGAGAAAGCCAATTGCAATCACGCCAGCAATAATGACAACTTGTACAAAGTACTGGTAGGCCAAGTCTGGTTGACCAGTGACCAAGTTACGAACGACTCGATAAGACTGGCCACCAGGAACCAGTGGGACCAGACTAGGAATATTAAAGATGATCATCGGCATTCGTTTGTAGCGTGCGGCCATACCACTAGCGACGCCAATCACGATAGCTGCGACGAGGTTACCAATCGCAAGTTTGGCGTCGATTCCTAATGGCAGGATGTGATAGAGGACCTCATACGTAAACCAGCCAGCAGCACCCACCCAACCACTGAGGTTAACGGCGCGACGCGGAATATTGAGAAGTACCCCAAAACCAGCCGTAGCTAAGTAAGCTAAGATAATTTGAAATAAACCGGTTGTTAAGAGCCAATGTAGCATGTCACGCCTCCTTTAGTAGAAAAATGAAGTCAGTGCGATACCAACACCAATCGCACACGCGGATAAAACGGCCTCTACAGCGCGGGCAGGACCACTCAGTAAGTTACCCGTCATTGTGTCACGGACAGCATTAGTAATGGCGACACCTGGCACTAATGGCATCACAGCGCCAATAATGATGGCGTCGGGATGATAATGACCGTTAGTGAGATAAAAGCCGAGTAGGGTAATTAGACCAATAATAAAAGCGCCCATAAATTCGCTGAGAAACCGAATTGATCCCAGCCGATTGATCCAATAAAAGGCAGCAAAACCAGCCAACCCAGCTAGCCCACAAGTAATCAAGTCGGCAGGGGTTGTCCGCCCGGTAAAGGCGACCATCAACGGCACACTAACGACAACGGCCGCTAGACATAACCAGCTGAATGGGAAGGTCGGTACGGCTTGGTTGACCCGTTCGAGGGCTGCGGCAAATTCAATTAAATCGATATCGTGATTAGCAAACTGCCGTGACAGGCTGTTGACCTGATCCACTTTTTCGAGGTCCATACCCCGATTATGGATTGCTCGCACTTCGCTAGTGGCATTTTCCGGCAAGGAGACGGTAATCCCTGTTAACAGTACGAAGACCTGCGCGTCAGGGTAGCCCGCGTTGGTTGCAATTCGTTGCATCGTGTCTTCAACTCGTTTGATTTCAGCCCCATTTTCTAGCAAAATGGCGCCGGCCAATAACGTGGTTTTTAACATAACTGCCGTATCGCTCATCAAAACCCCTCCCACATCAGAATGTTTATATTTTCTCACGAATTTTGCGTATCGTCATTAGTTTGGAACAGAATGTTTGCCGGAAGTGGTCGGTTATGGGTAGAATTATCTTAACAAATAAATTTTTGGAGGCATTTTCGATGACTGCATTGACTAAACTCACCGATACGTACACGTTAAATAACGGCACTAAGATTCCGATTGTTGGTTTTGGAACGTGGCAAACACCTGATGGTCAGGTTGCTTACGATTCCGTATTAGCCGCATTAAAGGCCGGTTACCGTCACATTGACACGGCGGCGGCCTATGGTAACGAGGAAAGTGTTGGTAAAGCTATTGCCGATAGTGGTGTGGCCCGTGAAGACCTATTCGTCACGACCAAATTATGGAATGCCGACCATGGCTATGACGCTGCCAAGAAGGCGCTGGATACTTCGTTGGCTAAGTTAGGTTTGGATTATGTGGACCTCTACTTGATCCACTGGCCAAACCCAGCCGCAATGCGCGACAATTGGGAACAATTGAACGCCGATACTTGGCGGGCAATGGAAGAAGCTTACACGGCACGTAAAGCACGGGCTATCGGGGTTTCTAACTTCCGTCCAAAGCATTTAGACGCGCTGCTTAAGACGGCCAAGGTTGTGCCAGCCGTTAACCAAATCTTCCTCAATCCTAGTGATATGGAAGATGAAGTCGTGGCCTACAACCGCAAACATGACATTTTATCAGAAGCGTACAGTCCATTAGGTACTGGTAAGATCTTCAGTATCCCAGAATTGAAGACGTTGGCTGATAAGTATGATAAGAGCGTTGCCCAAGTTGTGCTACGTTGGTCATTACAACACGGTTTCTTGCCATTACCAAAGTCAGTTCATGCGGATCGGATTGAACAAAACACGGAATTATTTGATTTCGAACTCAGCGATGATGATATGAAGGTCATTGATGGTTTCCACGGTGTTGCCGGGTTAGCTAATGATCCTGATCAAGTTAATTTCTAAATTTCATCGTTATTAAGGATGCAGCCACTGGCAGCATCCTTTTTATTTGGCCAATCACCTAATTGTCAAAGTCAGCTAGTTAAATTAGAAAATTCGTTGTTATCGTAAAAAGCGTGGCGCGGCCGCTTAATAATATGAGGTCGGCCCTTAATCAGACTAATGAAACGTCATAAAATGCCCGGTTATTGGCTAGTAACCTGACTATCACGGCGATGGGACTATGGTACACTCAGTTTTATTATTAAATCTGGGGGCCTGTGAATGTTACTGATATTAGCAATTTTACCAATTGTTGTGACGGTGGGATTAGGCGTATTTGCGGGGCGACGGCATCAATTTGCGCCAACGACCAGTGATATTTTGATTCAGTTAGTCATGCATTACGCTTTGCCGTTAAGTCTTTTCGGAGGAATCTTGTCATTGAAACGTGCCACCATTATTCAAAACTCCGCGGTCGCACTGTGGCTGGCGCTAGGCATGCTGGGCGGCATGGTTATTGTCATTGTGAGCCAGTGCTGTTTCCATCAGCAACTAGAAACGGGGACGTTACGAGCGCTAGTGATTGCCAGTCCTTCAATTCCGTTCATGGGTGTTTCCGTCTTACTCGTAGTTTTTGGTAAAATCAGTGTTTTATTGGTCGCGTTGGGCGGCCTGTATATGAACTTGGTACAAGTGCCGCTGAGCGTGTTACTGTTAACGCTGGCGGGTGGGGCGGCTCCTGAGCAACGTTGGCGAGCTGGTTGGCAGAAAGTGTGCAGTGCAAGTCGGCAACCAGTCGTGTGGGCGCCAATCAGTGCCTTTCTCTTAAATCTAGCCGGATTGCGCTTGCCCAGTGCTTGGCTAACGAATTTTACGGAGTTGGGACAAGCAGCTGGGGGCGTGGCGTTATTTGCGCTGGGGCTGCTGTTAACGGCCAGACCGTGGCGACTGACGCGCATGGTTGTCTTAAACGTGCTACTGAAAAATTTAGGCTTGCCGGTGCTCGTTTGGGGAATCATGGCCAGTCTGGGTGTGTCATTAGGTAACCAACAGTTAGTTGTCTTGACACTCGCAATCCCCACTGCCACCATCGCGACCATGTTGGCCGTCCAAAATCACTTGGCACCAGATGAGTATGTGGCGACGCAAATGTTAAGTACGGTCATTGCGCCGCTGACCATGGGATTCTTAATGTGGGGGTTGCAGCTGGTGTGACGGGGATAGTCTGATTGCCATACGGGGTTTGTGAGATGCTTGTAAGGAGGATACAGCTTCTGGTCAGTGCTGTTATGAGCCTAATTGACAGGGTTAACAGGCATGGTTCAACGAGGCTGGTTACGATATGATCATGTAAATAAACGCAAGTATGCAAAAATCCGCTCAAATGGTTAATGTTTGGGCGGATTTTGTCGTGTAATTCTTTAATAGTGAACTTGAAAATTAGTCGGCTGGGTAGCGTTGACGACGGGATGTTGCGCAAAGTAGTCGGCAATTAATACGGTCATATCAGTAGGTAAGCGCCGGATAATCTTAGCTGTTTGATACATTGGGTAATTCCCACCGCCACCAGCGCGGTAATGATTCAGAGTGACCGTTAATTTTTGGTCAGCGGTGACTGGGGCCCCATGATAATCGAGTTGAACGACACGTTGACCAAAAGGTTTGGTAAGGTCGAAAGTATAGTCGATGCCACTGTAAATATCATAGACATAGTGGCGCAACTTAGGATGCATGAACTCGGGATTGACCCGAACGTGACCGTCTTGGAGGAGAAAGTAACTCGCACAACGTTCAAGAGCGGCGCGTAAATCAGCACCAGTAATGGCTTCAACGGCAAGTTTGTTTGGGTAGACGTAACTGTTCATGACTTCCCGCATCGTCACGTGTTGCTTGAGGCCTGGTACGTCGTCATTAAATAATGCTGTTGCGGCAATATCGGTACCGGTTGCGGCCATTTCAACGCGATTAATAAAATCGATGTAAGGATGATTATGCAGCCGTGCTTGAAGATGATCGTGTACGAGCATATTGCCGTTAATTTGGCCAAGTGGTGTGTCTAACCAGTCTTCCATCTGGTCATTGATTGGTCCAACTAGTTGCATTACCTGGGTATTGGGGGTGGCATCTGCGACCGGATAGATTTCCGGATGACTGGTCGTCACTTGATGATTGCGGTCGAGCTCAAGGGTAATCATAGCAACATTAGTACCCTTCATACCAGGTTGTGTCACGGGAACACCGTGAACCGTAACGGCTAATTGTCGATGCTGGTGGCCAGTAATCATGGCATCAATGCCGGGTACTTCAGCTAATAGTGCGGAACCTCGGTTTTCACCATTCATGCGTTCGGTTGGACGGTCAGTTTGGGGATCGCGTTCAAGACCACCGTGGTAGGCGATGACAACGACGTCAGCCAGTTGGCGCAATTTGGGCACCCAATGTTTAGCAGTTGCAACCACGTCCTCAAAGTGCAGGCCAGCAATGTGATGTGGTTGTTCCCAGTGGGCAACGAATTGCGTCGTTAGTCCCAAAATTGCTACTTTAACTCCGGCGCGTTCCAGAATCGTATATGGTTTGGAGAATAAGGTGCGGTGCAGGTCATCATGAATATTAGCGGCCAGCATCGGATATTGGCGGCTTGATTCACACAGGTCGAGGTAGTCGAGCCCGTAGTTGAATTCATGGTTACCGAAAATACCGGCTTGAACGTGGTTGCAATTTGCAAGGCGCGAGTATAACGGTGCAGCTTCTTGGTGGTGGCGAGCAATGAAATAGGTCAACGGTGATCCCTGTACGTAGTCGCCATTATCAATCACGATTGGCCAGACATCAGCCGTATCTTCACGTGACAGTTGATGAATAACAGTAGCGGCACGACTAAGACTAAATGGTGCGATGTTATCACGACGACTGTAGTCAGTTGGCGCGAGGTAACCGTGCACATCACTAGTTGAGATTAATTTGATTTTCATAACGTGCCTCCAAGGAATATTTGTGTTCTATTATAACAATATTCATGGCTGGTAACTTGATTTTAGTCATAAATTGAACAGTTTTTTGATGATGACCTGTGGTTAATGTTTAATGGATGCTTCAATTGTACGTTCTAATCTTCACGACTTTTTCACAATTTGCACGTAAAACGACAAAATGTTTCCGCTATCATTAATAGTGACGAATGACAACGATAATCGAATTACGGAGGAATAAACGATGCAGAATTATCAGAATGCACCATTCAAACCTACCCCCGAGTCCGGTTTAACGACCGCAGCGGTGACGACCCAGCTAACTAAATTCGGCAAAAATGAATTAGTGGCTGCGCGCCCCGTACCGTTATGGCGTAAAATTTGGCAACATATGAGCGACGTTTCATCGCTAGTGTTATTATTTGCAGTTGGTTTAGCCACGTACTTGGCGCTTGCCCAGAATGGGGGCTGGACAAAGACCATTGTGATTGGCGCCATTTTAGTTATTAATGTCTGTATTGGTTTGTACCAAGAAGCGTCCGCAGAAAAGTCGTTGGCGGCACTGAAGTCAATGAGTTTACCCACAGCTAATGTTCGACGGGATGGGAAGGTACAAACGATTGCGGCACCAGAAATCGTTCCCGGTGATTTAGTGCTACTAAAAGCGGGTGATCAGGTTCCAGCCGACGCAGTCGTGTTAGAGGCCACGAACTTAGCCGTTGATGAGGCAGTCTTGACAGGTGAAAGTGAAGCCGTTGAAAAAAGTGTTTATCAAGATACCGGTGAGCTGGACGATGACTGTCAAGTGTATGCAGGAACGGCCGTTACAGCTGGTACCGCATTGATTCAGGTCTTAACGACCGGAATGGCCACAGAGTTAGGTCAAATTGCAGGTTTGTTGAACAAGACGAAGCAACGGGCCACACCATTACAGGGGCGGCTTAATCGGCTATCAAGCTGGTTAACGACATTTGCCGTCTTAGGTGGTATTACGATTTTTGCGCTGAGTGTTTGGGTGCAAAACCAAGGTTTGGCCGATAGCTTGATGATTGGGGTTTCATTAGCGGTCGCGGCCGTGCCAGAGACTCTGCCGATCATCGTGACCATCAGTCTTTCACACGGTGTTCGACGGATGGCAGACAGAAATGCTATCATGCGCCGAGTTAGCGCCGTTGAAACGATTGGGAGTGTCGATGTAATCGCGTCTGACAAGACCGGAACCTTGACGCAAAATCGAATGACAATTACAAAATATTGGACGCCGACCACGGGCATTATGACGACCGAACAGCCCTTGCCATCAGCGGGACAAACATTGATGCGTTACTTGGGCCTGGCGACGAATGCCGAGATCAACCACGTTGATGGTGAAGAACAAGCCATTGGGGACGCCACCGAACTAGCCGTTATACGATGGCTGGCTCAGCATGATTTAGACCGGCCCAGCTTGGAAGAAGCGGCCCCGCGAATTGCGGAAGACCCGTTTGATTCGACTAAGAAGATGATGACGACGGTGCATGAATTAGCGCATGGTCAACGGTTAGTTATCGTCAAAGGGGCATGGGATCGGTTACCACTGAAGCCTGACCAAGCGAGCCTAGCCGCTGGACAAGTGGCCCACGATGAATTTGGACAAGCGGCGCTGCGCGTGTTAGCTGTTGGCTATCGCATCATTCCCGCGGATGTCCAAACTACTGACTGGGACGACCTGACAGCTGACCTCCAATTGGCAGGATTGATTGGTTTGATTGATCCACCACGACCAGAAGTGATTCCGGCCATTCGAGCAGCCAAACAGGCGGGTATTTTTCCAGTTATGATCACGGGAGATCATTTGGTTACTGCGAAGGCTATCGCTGAGGAAATTGGCATTTTGACCCCTGAGCTGCAAGCAATTAGCGGTGATGAGTTACGCCAATTGAGCGATGAAGAATTGACGGCTCAGATTGAACAGATTGCAGTATACGCCCGGGTTTCGCCGAGTGACAAGATCAGAATCGTTCAGGCTTGGCAAAGTCTTGGTAAGACGGTTGCGATGACCGGTGATGGTGTCAATGATGCGCCGGCATTGAAGGCGGCGGATGTTGGGATTGCAATGGGAATTACGGGTACCGAAGTATCTAAGGAAGCCGCTGACATGGTGTTAACGGATGATAATTTTGCGACGATCATGGCAGCAGTTAAGGAAGGCCGGACAGTTTATCAGAATATCATTAAAGCCGTTGAATTCTTGGTAGGTGTCAACTTTGCACAAATCTTCTTGATGGTAGGTGCCGTCCTCTTCGGTTGGGGGGCGCCACTGTTAGCAGAACAATTGCTGATTATTAACGTACTTGCTGATGGGATCCCAGGATTCTTTATTAGCCAAGAGCCAGGTGAACCCCAAGCCATGCAACAACCACCAGTAGCCAATGACGAAAGTATTTTAGCTCGGGGCCTTGGTCAACGGTTGTTTATCCGGGCAGCGACCTTTACCGTACTAACCCTCGGAATTTACGCATTTGGCCGCTTTGGCTTAACAAATGGTCAAGCCCCAGTCGGGATGACGATGGTCTTTCTAGTATTAGCATTAGGATCAATGATCGACATCTATGCAATCAAGGATCGCCGACCACTCAGCTGGTCAAGCATGACGCGTAATCCGATGCTGAACCGAGGATTGCTGTTAGGAATTCTAGTGGTCTTGGCAATTGCAGTGATCCCACCGTTCCGTAGTTTCTTCAGCTTAGTGACACTACCCGCGTTAGGCTGGTTAACGGTGCTAGTAGCCACGCTGATTCCAACAGTCGTACTGGAACTCAACAAGCGCTGGCAGGCACGGCGACAGTCACGCTTAGTCGTGAATACCGCTGAATAAGAATAATCAATTCAAGTTAGTTAAAATGCTGCTTACAAACGTTATTCGTTTGCAAGCAGCATTTTTTCGTGTCATTAAGTTGTGTGCTTAAAATACTGGCCGGTGAGCGGGCTTAGAACGTAAGTCATCACAATTGTAGGCAGATAATTCTTTTAGACCATCTTTACTAGCATCGAAATAGGCCGTCAATCCTTGGGCAATCATTAAGTTGAGTTCTTTATTTGCATCAAACTGAACGACGATGACGGGTGTCTTTTCAGCCACGGCCGCACCGATTTCAAACATCGTGCCAGAATCTGGTTCATTGGTTGCACTAGTCATGTCGAAGTCAAGAATGGCGACAACGACATCAGCCCGATGAACTTGACGCATATCAGATGCGTAGACGTATTGTTGCCAAGCCCGACTACCAAAAGGTTCTTCTTCAAATTGATGTTCTTCTGGAATGAAGATTCCATCCGGATTGATCGTCGGGTTAGCCAATAGCGCCGACTTCACTTGTTGGATGCGTTCCTTCTGAGCCTCGTCAAAAAACGGTGCAGCTAGGTAAACGTTATTCATAATGATTTCCTTTCTGGATAACAAAATTTTGATAAGCCTATTTTAGCGGAAACATGGGGTGGCTTTCAAGCCTTGATTTGGCGTAAATCATTATTAAACGGTGCTTATTTTGGGATTGCTGTTCGTCCGCCGATGCGCGTTCTATTCCGACCTCCGGGGCTGGGTGACAATTGCTGGAACGTAAGCCGACGTCGATTTGAGCTAACGCACAACCCGCGTCATCTCAAATACGAGTCTTATTCTAAGCCGGAAGAAAATCACTTCCGACTAAGAATAATTTGGCTACTGAGCATTGTCACCCAGCCCCTCCGGTCGGTAAGCCGCTCGAATGGCAGATGAACGGCCACTTAACTTGGTGCAATTGGTCGTTGGCTATTTTGATACGGGAACTTTGAGCGAGACATTAGGGTTACCCTAACCACTTTGTTGAGGCGTTCTATTATTACTATAGTAATTCCGAATTAGCGAGCTACCCCAATATCTTTGCGACCTAACAGTTGATTAATAAAATTACTGTTTATGAAGAACAATGACAAACTCATCAAAAGTTGGGTACATCTTCGTCAGCCATTCGAATACCATCCCGACTGGAAGGCATTTCTGACAATGCCCAGTGGTGAAATTTCACTTAGCAAGCGTCTTGTGCTTGGTTAGTGAAAGGCCAGTATTTAAGACGTGGGCTTCGGCTTAAATCTGTGCCCACCACGTTCCGGCAATTGGCAGAAATGCCTGGAGGTCGGTGTAGGACGAACAAACTAAGCAGATTTACGCTAACCCGAACTGTTTCCAGCGGGCCTAAGCTGGCTGCTTTTGAGATTACAAAACAAGCACCGTTTAATAATTTTTGATGCGACTAATAATTAGCAGAACAGATATATAGATTATAATTCTATTTATAATAGGGTGATGATTAGATATTGTTGAATTAAAATCTAAATTGGGCTAAATTAAATAGGGTAGTGAGGAGGATTGGATGATGGCGGAATTTGGATTAACTAGCAATTATTTACTTTCGTGGGAAGAATTGCCTGCGGTGCCCGTTTATATGGAACAGTTGTTGCAACTTGTTAATGAAACGATTCAGCCGCTGGGGTTGCCTGCCGTAACGAAGACGATGATTAATAGTTACGTGAAACAACATTTTTTCAGTCGGCCGGTTGGACATCGGTATACCCGAAATCAGATTGTGGCGGTGTTGGTCGTTTCAATTTTGAAGACTGATTTTTCATTGCCAGTAATTAGTAAAGCGATTTTGCAGATTCGTGATTCGCGTCAGATTGAGCCACGATACCAACAGTTTCGGCAAGCATTTGAGTCTGGGCTTGCTGGACAACCGGTTGTCTTATCGACGGTTGACCCGTTGGCACGGGCAATTCAATTAGCGGCGCAAACGGTGGCGGCGCACTTATTAACGATTCGGACGCTTAATGAATTGACGGATTGAGTTGCGATAATCGCATGTTTGAGAATAGCGTTTGCTAGTATCGCTATGGCTATTTGTAGCGTATTTGAACTGAAGCGAATTAGGTTTAGGAGAAGAGCTTAGGTATGAAAGAGAGAAAGAGAATATGACAACACGCAAAAAATGGACGATTGCGCTCATTGCATTTTTGACCGTAATCGTCATCGGGGTCGCGGGCGGTAGTTTTTATTTATATCACTTTGCATTTGAACCCACCCCGAAAGTTTTGAACCACAGTTCTAGTAAGAGTAAAAGTAAGTTGAAGCAGAACCAAGCGTGGCTGAAACGGGTCAACAAGCAGACCTGGCATGAGACGTCCGCAACGGATCATTTGAAGTTAGTTGCGGACTACGTACCAGCTGCGCACCGGACCAACAAAACGATTATTGTGGCGCACGGTTACATGGGCAACAAGGAGCAGATGGCGAGCTATATTCGATTGTGGCATCGCCAAGGATATAACGTGCTGGCGCCAGATGATCGGGGCAATGGTCAGAGTCAGGGGGACTACTACGGTTTTGGTTGGCCTGACCGGTTGGACTATCTAAAGTGGACGCGACAGGTGATTCGTCGCGTCGGTCAAAATAGTCAGATTGGACTCTTTGGGGTTTCAATGGGCGGTGCGACCGTCATGATGATGAGTGGCGAGAAACTCCCGTCACAAGTTAAAGCGATTATTGAAGATTGTGGCTATACCAGTGTTGGTGATGAATTGGGATATGAGTTGAATCAACTGTATCACTTACCGAAGTTTCCGTTGCTGTATACGGCGAGCTGGGTGGCCCAGGCGAAGGCCCACTTCAACTTCATGACGGCTAGTTCAGTAAACCAGCTCAAGAAGAATAAATTGCCGATCTTCTTTATTCATGGTGCTAAGGATACTTTTGTCCCTACGAAGATGGTATATCAGAACTATCACGCTACGACGGTGAAATCCAAGCAACTATGGGTGGTTCCAGGAGCTGGGCACGCGGAATCATATACACGTTATCCGCAACTATATCAACAAAAAGTAAGTCAGTTCATGGCGAAATATTTGAAGTAAACGATAACGCAATTGCATAACTAATCAAGGCCACCAATCAACAATAGCTGATTGGTGGCCTTGATTATGGTTAAGATACGCTAGTCGGATTAGTGTTTGTCAGCCGGTCGCGGTCTAGTTCGACCGTCGGGACTAAGCTGATAGCTTTTGAACGTGATAAATAGCGCGGTTAATCAACCGAGTGTTTGGCAAATGGGTGCCGCATACTTGGAATAAAAATCAGTACGCCGATGAAGTTGAGCAGTAATGACAAGGCGGTGAAGATAAAGACACCGTTGTAATCGAACCAGCCGGAGACGGCGCCCCCAAGTAGGGAACCGAGCATGCTGCCAGCCGCTTGGAAAGATTGGTTCCAACTGAAAATAGTGCCGGTTAACTCGCGGGGGGTATTTTTGGATAATAATGTTTGCACCGTTGGAAAGAGGGCCCCGTCAGAGATCCCAATCATGAAGCGCAATAGCCCTAATGCCCACACACTGGAGACGAAGCCTTGTGGGAAGTACATCAAAATGGCGAAGACGAAGCCAAAGACGAGGATACGGTCAGCTCCCCGGTGATCACCGAGCCGGCCGAGTCGCGGTGCCGATAGTAGTGTCGAGATGCCGGGTAATGCGGCAATGATTCCCGCAACGACGGTGATTGGGCCAACGTTATGCATCAGTTCTTTGACATACAGACTAATAATGGGCGTGATGGAATTGTTCCCCATTTGAATAATCATCGTGGAGACGAGCAGGGTGATAATCAAGGTTGGATTTTTGAATTGGCTGAGTAGACTGCCATCACGTTTAGCAATCGGCGTGTCGCTGGGTTTGAAGCTTTCGTGGACGAGTGTCAGACTCAATACGAAGACGATCAGTAGCAAAATTCCGGTGATGATGAAAGTCAAACGAATCGAGAAGACCTGGGCGAGCACACCACCGAGAATCGGGCCAATCAAGTTACCAGACACGTAACCGGTCGTTAGGATACCGATTGCGGTCCCACTATTTTCCTTCGGCGTCTCGGTAGCAATCAGGGCACTGGCATTGGGAATATAGCCGGCACACAGGCCTTGTAAGAACCGAAGTAGAATAAGCATCCAGATGTTGTGGACAAACCCCATTGCACCGATAACAAAGGCCATCCCAAGCGAAGAGCGCAGCAGCATGATTTTGCGACCACGCCGGTCAGCGAGTTTACCCCATAATGGTGAGACAACAGCGACGACAAAAAAAGTCACTGCGTATGTAATACCACTATACATCGTGAGTTCGTTTTTGGAGAAATCCCCCATTTGACCAACGTATAATGATAAGAATGGCATGACTTCAGAAAATCCCATTCCGGCGATAAATGTTCCTAGCCAGAGAACAGCGAGATTCCGGCGCCAGCCTGTCAATGCGCCCTTCACAATCTGTCACTTCCTTAATTAACTTATTAAGATTATTTTAATGCGAATTTAAGTTTTGTGCAATTAACTAACTTAGTTAAATAGACTTGACCAAGCGTCACTAAAAAAACTACAATGGAAAACATTGTAGAAAGGGTGAACGATGTGCAGCAAGAGTCAAAGTATCAAATAGAAGTGGTGGCGCCTAAGCACCGACACATGTCTAATTGGGACATGTTTGCAACTTGGATTGGCGCCAATGCCAATAATGGCACGTGGTACGTTGGTGGTGTATTGGCTGCGTGTGGTTTATTGACGGCGCTTAAAGTGATTGTAGCATCGTCCACGCTATCGTATTTATGTTTATCGTTAGTCGGCTTCATGGGGTATAAGACTGGCGCGGCGACGATGAGTTTGATTCGTGGTTCCTTTGGTGTGCGGGGTAGTTACGTTCCGTCCTTTGTGAACTTGACCCAGTATATCGGCTGGACAGCGGTGAACACGTTCATTGCAGCGACTTCTGTCAGTTACTTGTTGCATGACCTAGTTAGTTGGCCAGTCTATGGTAAACCCGGTGGGGCTAAAGGCCTGATCCTCGGGATTATCGTCATGAGTGTGCTACATTTGTTGAGTGTTTCGGTCGGTCAACGGTCAGTTCAGATGATTGAACGCTTAGGTATTATTCTCGTCATCTTATTTGTTTTATGGGAGACGGTCGTCGTATTTCAGACGGTCTCAGTGCATGATTTGTTAACGTGGCGCGCCCCGACACATTTACATATGACGGCGGGGGCTGGGATGGATACGCTAGCGGCGTTCAACTTGTCATGGGTGACAGCGGGTGCTGATTTTACACGATTCACGCGTAAAAAGAGTGGCGCGACTGGCATGCCATTTTTAGGGGCCTTTACCGGCTTGTTCTGGTTCGCCTTTATCGGGCTTGCCGCGACGATCAGTATCGCGATTACTTCTGGAACTTATGATCCTAATAACTCTGACCCGAGTACCATTGCGAGTCGACTAGGCTTGGGGGTATTAGCACTACTGGTGATTGTCTTAACGAGTATGACGGCGAACGCGGTAAACTTATTGGCGGCTGGTTCGGCGCTGTCGAATATCTTCCCACGGATTCGGTTACGACCAGCACTGTGGGCCGTGACGATCATTGCCACGTTAGTCACACTGATTCCTTTAGTTATGGGGAGCTTTTTGGCTGCATTTACGGCGTTCCTAGATTATATTGGGATGGTGCTTGGACCGATGATCAGCGTGATGTTAGTCGATTACTATTGGCGGCATCGTCAGCACTATGATGTCAACGAACTGGCGAGCTCTAAGGGGCAGTATTGGTATCATCATGGGGTGAATTGGATTGCGCTATTATGTTGGGTACTCGGTGTGGTCATCTTCTTGTTATTAAAGCACGTTGCCTGGATTGCAACGGTGACCGGTGCAACCTTTATTGATATGGCGCTTATCGGCATTATTTACGTGGCTTTAATGCGAATTTTCTACCCGTTACCTGCCAAACGTGTCTAATTGGATTACAATGGATAAGTAAACGAAATTAGAACGAGGGGTGTCATGATGTTTAAATTAAATGATATTGATGACGTATTAAATAATTTAGGTGACCACGCGGACTTTGCGACGATTGCCAAAAAAGAAGCCGATTTGGGCGTTCAACATTTTCAATATGATGTTGCAACGGGTGCCACAACGTACTTTGGCGAGAACGGTTATATTGTGGAACGGCGGACGAATGGCTTAGCGGCCCGAGTCGCTCGGGAAGAGGATGCCGCGGCAGTTGAACAAACCGCAAAGCAATATATCGCCGGCCAGTTGGCTCTAGCAGACGCTGTCAAGCAGTTGGCCAAGGCCGGGTGTCAATCCTGGACCGCGAACTTAAAACGCCACATCGTTGATTTTAGCGGTGATGAGGGTAAGATCATGGCGGCTGTGACTTTCTAAATTATTAATTGAGATACTAAAAAATGCAGGCTATCCGCTTTTAACTGGGTCGCCTGCATTTTTGTGTTAGCTTAAGTTTAATAGCCAGCCTGATGATACTGTTTGCTTAATTGGCGTTCTAAGCTGAGTAAGGTCAGCGGACTTAGCCGCCGTAACTGATCAGAATGATAGCGCATGACTAATTGTTCAGGACTATTGATCGTAATACTAGTGACACCGTTTAAGCCCTGAAGCGCGCTCTGAATGGCCTGCTGGAGCTCCGGATGCTGGGGCCAGACAGGGGAGGTCAGCATAACGAGACCGTGTTCAGGATGTTGATACGTGACCTGATATTTGTTGAGATAACGCTGAAACATGTCTTCTGGGTTCATGAACGATTCCTCCTCGGATTGGTTACTAGTAACGACGAGCCACGGTTTAGTTTATAACCCAAACCAGACGACCCAAACAAAGAAGCCAGCTAGGCACAAAAAGGCAATACCAATGAGCACCCAAATCGTACCGTTCAGCTTCTTGGTGTGGCGATAGTAGTAAATACTGAGTATGCCACATAGTATGGCTAGGATGATGCTGGTGCCAATGATTAAACCAATTGTCAATTCCATAAATTACTTTCGACTCCTCGTATTATCAGTTTAATTGTGCATTAAAAAGCCGCAAAGTGCAATGATTTGTCAAGATTCCTAGTGTGGAAGTTCGCCAAGCGTTGCACCGGTGATTGACGGACTGTCGACTTGGCTGACTGGACCGGCATCAATTCGGGAACAAGTGCTGGTAAGGAATCGGCACAAATCAGTTGAATGATAATCGATCGTAAAATAAAAAAACTAGGCTGCTTATAATTAGCAGCACTAGTTTTGATTAATGACAGTTAGTTAGTCGTTTTTTTAGACAAACGGGTTGCAAGCAACAAACCGGCGAGCGCTAAAATAAACGTAAAGTAGAACCCGTAATGGGCACCGTTAACGAACGCGCTAGCAGCTTGATGACCCCCATTGGCGTAGTAAGAAGCTTGGCCAATGCCTAATAAACTCGTGGCAATTGCGGTTGAAATGGCACCAACAACTTGTTGTAGTGTGTTCATGATCGTACTACCATCGGCGGCAATCGGACCCGTCAAGGAGTTTAAACCATGCGTTTGTGAAGGGGACATCGCTAATGGTGCCCCAATCATTAAGATAACGTGAGCCAAAATAACGTACCAAGTTGCACTCTGCGTGGTTGTCAGCGCCAACATGAGGGCGCCAACCATTGAGATCAAGAAACCCAGCATTGCGGGAGTGCGGGCACCAATCGAGTCATATAAGCGACCTGAGACGGCCGACACAATTGCGTTCATCAAGCCACCGGGTAACATGATGACCCCAGTCAAGGCAACGGGAATCAACAGTCCCTTTTGAATGTACATTGGGAGTAAGTACATGGCCGATAAGATAATCCCAAAGTTGATCATAACGAGGCAAGCGCCAACCCGAAAACCAGGAATGGCGAATGTCTTAAGGTTCAGAATTGGCGAGTCCATGGTGAGTTGTCGATGGGCATACCAAGCCAGAATAACCAGTCCCAAAATTAAGGCACCTAGAACGGCGGGCGATCCCCAACCTTGATCACTAGCAAGGCTAACACCAACAACCAGGCTACCAAAGCCGACCATTGAAAGTAGGATGGATAAGAAGTCCACTTTTGGCCGGGTCACTTTTGCAATGTTTTTAAGTGAAGTGACGGCAAAGAGAAAGGCAATAATCAAGAATGGGATAAAGAGCCAAAAAATCCACCGCCATGAGGCCAATCCTAAGATGGCCCCAGCAATCGTTGGACCAACGGCCGGTGCGAACATAATGACTAAACCGACCATCCCCATAGCTGCCCCTAATTTGTAGGGTGGAAAAATCTGCATGGCCACGGTAAACATGAGTGGTAAGATTAGGCCAGTTGCGATACCTTGAACCATTCGACCGAATAATAACACGCCAAAGCCAGGCGCTGAAGCTGAAATGATTGCACCAACGGCGAAGTCAATCAAGGCAAATAAAATCACTTGGCGGGTCGTAAACCACTTAGTGATCAAGCTCGATAGCGGAAGGACGATCCCAATCATAAGCATGTAACCGGTTACCAACCACTG
Organism: Lactiplantibacillus argentoratensis; assembly: GCF_037290055.1. Lineage (NCBI taxonomy): Bacteria > Bacillati > Bacillota > Bacilli > Lactobacillales > Lactobacillaceae > Lactiplantibacillus > Lactiplantibacillus argentoratensis. Next base: position 2,824,357 of record NZ_CP147647.1, on the reverse strand, counting down.
AACGGTTGCCGTTGACACGTGTAGCTGAGCCATCAATTGGGGGAGGGCGATGTTCAGTGATGTTTCACTAAACATCCCAACAAAACCACCAATTAACATCCCCATCATGGCTAGCATGGGATGGGCAACGGGAACGCGGGCCCGTTGTTTAGCTTGCGGGCTACTTTGTACTGAATCCATTATATTGTTCACACTCACTTTCCTGAATACAATGGGTTAGCATACCAGAAAATTATTTTTTTCGTAAGTGTTTTTTCTGAAAAAAGAGGATTGATTTACGGTAGTTTGAAAACCATCACTCAACTAGTGCGTCTGTGACTGCAATTGTCGGTAGTTTCATTGAACGAGAAAGGTAGCACGTAATGGTTGTTAAAATAGTGTTTTTGTATGTAAATAGGCCACCTCAGTGTCAAACTAAGGTGGCCTATTATAGGTGGTTGCTAAGCAAAATCAGGTCCGCAGGCGGATCAGTTATGTTCAACAATCGTTATGTTTTCATCCAAGCACGATGGTTACACTTTAGCTTCGAATTGGTGTCCACATTGGGGGCAAGTTATCCGAACGCGACCATGATGACGCGGAATCCGAATCCGTTGGTGACACTGTGAACAGCGGAAAAAGCGGTATTGCCAATGCTGCTTGACCTGGTATTTTAAACGGCTGAATGGGCGAACAATCGGTGACCAAAAGCGCTGAAAGCCGCGATTGATCGCAACTTGCTGATAAATCTTTTTAGAGAACAAACGCCAGTAACTAATACCGATGAGTATCACGGCAATTAAGAGTAGCCACCCGGTGCGAATGAAAAAACTGATGACGATCAATAGTAAAGCGAGATTGTTTAAAAAGCGGTTTAACGTATCGTTTTGACCGTACCGTCCACGCATCCATGATCGTAGTCGCTGTAATAGTTTTGAGTTTGGTTTCAAATGCTGAACCCCCGTCACTAAAATAATTAATATTTAGTAGCATAACATAGTTTTTCAACAGATAAATAATACCTGTTTGTGCCACTAACGGTGTATACTTAAGCATATTATAGTAAATAGAGGGAAAAACATGTCAACACAATCACAAATCACGCAAACGCAGGTGCTCGATGCTATCAGCCGTGCGGCACTGATGTTGGAGCGCCAAGACGCAGCGCAAAGCGGGTTACAACTGTTGCTCAATGAATTTCGGCGGAGTTTATTACAGACGAGCGGACAAGCCGCCACGACGGTATTGTATCACGGCAAAATTAAGAGCTACCTATTACAACATCCGAGCAATTATCCAGATAGCGTCGCGGCGTTATCATCATTATTAGATCATTTTGTTGCGGCTCAGTAATTAGGGCCGTTTTTTTGCGCCAATCAAGTTATTAACCTAACTAGTGATGATTTGGGTAGTGGTTAATAGCAGTCAATGTTGATATTAGAAAGAAAATTGCGCTATGCTAGATGGTGAACCATGCGAGGGTGATAGTTGCTTTTTTACGTTTACGGTTGTAAACTACAGTTAATTTAATTCGAAGGGTGGTCAAACCATTGGAAGCACAAACTAAAATTGAAATCAGTGATGCCGAATGGGAAGTCATGCGGGTTGCTTGGACGTTGGGCAATGTCACGAGTAGTCAGGTCGCTGAGATCATGGCGGATAAGATGGGATGGAAGACAGCAACGGTCAAGACACTGCTTGGACGGCTCGTCAAAAAAGGTGCGTTACGTGCTGAAAAGAATGGTCGCGCGTTCAATTATTATCCAATGGTTGAGGAACAGCCATCGATGGATGAAGCCGTGGGCACCCTCTTCGGTCATTTATGTCAGATGCGCGTTGGTCAAACGTTGGTGGACCTTGTTAACCAAACGGAATTGAGTCAAACGGATATCGCCGCTTTACAGGCAGTATTGGCTGAAAAAGCCAAGGATGCGCCAGAAATGGTGGACTGCGATTGTGTGCCGGGGACGCGGTGCTAACGTGGTTATAACTGAATATTGAAGTAACACTGAATGTCATGCTTGGATTTTTAAATCTGAACATGACTTTTTTGATGCTAATGATTTTAAAGATACTTGGCTAACTGATTATGGGAGTAATCTTGCAAGCCGTAATGTCACAGCACGTTTAACGGAAGAACTTGTTTTCAAAATAAGGTACTCAGCAAACCCATGAATGATGGCGAAACTTCAAGAAAGTGTTTTTCTTGACTTTTACCGTCTACAATTGTAAACTTTAGCCATAAATTACAGATGTAGACAGTCTGACTAGGGGAGGTCGCTATTATGAAAGACATGGATATGCAACACATGGCGCACCATGATTCAGATGACATGGGTGACATGGATATGGGTAACGGTGAGATGATGCACATGGGTAATCTGAAACTGAAATTTTGGGTTTCGTTAGTTCTGACAATTCCAATCGTCATCATGAGTCCAATGATGGGCGTCAATTTGCCGTTTCAAATCGTTTTTCGGCCGTGGTCCGATTACATCGTGGCGATTTTGGGTACGATCCTGTTTCTATACGGTGGGCAACCGTTCTTCAGCGGTGCCAAGGCCGAGGTCAAAAATCATAAGCCTGCCATGATGACGTTGATTACGATGGGGATCAGCGTGGCATACGTCTACAGTATCTATGCGGTGATTGCCAACGACTTATTAAATGCAAAACCAATGGTGACCGATTTCTTCTGGGAACTAGCGACTTTGATTGTCATCATGTTGTTAGGCCACTGGATCGAGATGAATACGGTCATGAACGCGGGCTCAGCGGTAGACAAACTCGCAAAATTGTTACCAAGTACGGCGCATAAGTTAGTTGATGGGCAGGTTCATGACGTCGCGATTGCTGACCTAGCTAATGGTGATCAAGTTCAAGTCCGGGCTGGTGAACAAATTCCAGCTGACGGCACAGTGTTAAATGGTGCGACTAGTGTGAATGAAGCGATGGTTACTGGTGAAGCTAAGTTAGTTGAAAAACGCGCTAAGGATCAAGTTGTGGGTGGTTCAGTCAATGGTGATGGGACGTTTGAGATGAAAGTCACCGGGACTGGTGAATCCGGATACTTAGCCCAAGTCATGAAGTTAGTCAGTGACGCACAGGCGGCCAAATCGTCGCAAGAAAATATGGCGGATAAAGTGGCTGGACTCTTGTTCTACGCTGCCTTGACCGTTGCAATCGTTGCCTTTATCGTCTGGTTACTCGTGGGCAATCTGGCGTTAGCACTATCAATTGCGGTGACAGTGCTCGTGATTGCTTGTCCTCACGCTTTAGGATTGGCAATTCCATTGGTAGTGGCACGGAGTACGGCGATTGCGGCCAGCCACGGGTTACTGATTCGTAATCGGGACGCGATGGAACAAGTCAAAAAGTTGAACTACGCGTTGATGGATAAGACCGGGACATTGACAGCTGGTAACTTTAAGGTCGCTGATTATCAAAGTAGCGCCGACCGGCTAACTGCGGACGCAGTCTTGGCGATGATGGCCGGTTTGGAAAATGGCTCTAGTCATCCCTTAGCTGTCGGAATTCTTGCTGCCGCTAAGGAACATCAGTTAACCCCTAAGGTTAGTCAGGATGTTCATCAGATTACTGGTGTCGGGTTAAGCGGCACGATTGATGGGCAGACGTATCAGATCGTTTCGGCTGCTTACTTGGATAAACAAAATTTAGCCTATGACCAGCAAACGTTCAATCGACTGGCAAGTGCCGGTAACTCAGTCAGTTTTTTGATTCAGGAGCAGACAGTCTTAGGTTTTGTCGCTCAGGGTGACCAGATCAAGCCGGAAGCCAAGAACTTGATCGATAGTTTGAAGGCCCAAAACATTACCCCAGTAATGCTAACCGGTGATAATCCGCAGAGCGCCCAAGTCGTTGCTAAGCAGCTCGGAATTACAGAAGTGCATGCGGGTTTATTGCCTGAAGATAAGGCTAAGCTCGTTCAACAGTATCAGGCTGATGGTAGCCACGTTATGATGATTGGCGATGGTGTTAACGATGCCCCTAGTCTGGCCCGGGCAGATATTGGCGTTGCCATTGGGTCTGGGACTGACGTTGCTATTGATTCTGCTGATATCGTTCTCGTTAAGAGTAATCCAAATGATGTGGTCGATTTCTTGGATCTGGCCCGGCGAACGACCCGGAAGATGGCGCAAAATTTATGGTGGGGTGCTGGATACAATGTCATCACAATCCCCTTGGCTGCTGGTATTCTCGCACCACTCGGCTTTATTTTGAACCCGATGTTTGGTGCGGTAGTGATGTCATTAAGCACGGTAATCGTGGCAATTAATGCGATGACGTTACGATTAAAAGACTAAGGTAAACTGATTGACGTAAATTAATTTGTGCAAATGTGTGTTTATAATGGGTTTAGATGCTAGAATAATAGTATTTAAATCAAGGATGTGAAACCCATGTGTACTAGTTTAACGATTCAAACCACGGCGGGTGATCAGTTTTTAGCACGCACCATGGACTTTGCTTTTGAACTTGGTGGTCGACCAGTGGCAATCCCACGGAATCACCACTTTGACAGTGTTACCAATGCGGACGGTTTTGATAGCCCGTATAGCTTTGTTGGAACGGGCCGTGACTTAAATGGCTATATCTTTGTCGATGGTGTCAATGAGCACGGGGTCAGTGCTGCTGCACTCTATTTCTCGGGACAAGCTCACTTTACTCAGCAGACTAAGGCTGGCAAGGTTAACTTGGCACCCCACGAAGTTTTAATGTGGATTTTAGGAAACGTGAAGAGCACCGCTGAATTAGGCGAACGGATTGCTGACTTGAACGTGATGGAAGCCGCCGCACCACTATTGAATATTGTGGTACCACTACACTGGATCATTAGTGACAAGAGTGGTTCTACTTACGTCTTAGAATTGGAAAATGACGGTGTTCACTACATGAAGAATCCGGTGGGCGTCATGACGAACACACCAGATTTTGAATGGCATCTCAAGAATTTGAGTAATTACGTCAACTTACAACCCGGCCCTCATCCTAGTCGTCAATACGGTGACATGACGGTGAATCCTTTCGGTCCTGGAACTGGGGCGTTGGGAATGCCTGGTGACTATACGTCAGTTGCACGCTTCGTTCGGACGGTCTTCATGCGTGAACATACGGATGCAGTAACGACTGATGCAGAAGCTGTCAACGCATTATCACACATGCTGAACTCAGTGGAGATTCCTAAGGGCGTTAAGATGCAAGATAACGGGACGCCAGATTATACCCAGTACCGCGCCTATATGAGCATGAATGAACCAGCATTTTACATGCAACCATACGCGGATCAGACGATTACGCGGGTCGAATTGACACCAGCTTTAATGACGGCCGCGCAACCGACTGAATTTGAATTAAAGACAACCCAACAGTTCCGGTTAGCAAACTAAGTTGGAATATATTAGGGTCAAAATATGAAAGCAGCACCGTTAGCATAAAATGCTAACGGTGCTGCTTTTTTTGATTCTAGGCAGAATAGCACTTTCAATGACCTATAATAATTATTCAAATTAACTTTAATAATTAAATGGTGGTACACTATATTATAGTTTAGGGATACGTAACTTATACTCGATAATGATTACAAATAAGCCTTGCATTTTCTTTCTGAAAGATATAATATTTACTAGGTAATAATGATTATAAAGTATCTACGGAGGCGGCAAACATGAAAAAAAGGATGTCTTTGGCACAGCGGGTTAATATTTTGCGAGCAAGTGTCATGGGAGCGAATGATGGTATTCTATCAGTTGCCGGCATTGTTGTTGGCGTTGCGGGGGCAACCACCAATAGTTTTTCGATTTTAATATCTGGACTAGCCGGGATGTTGGCTGGGACGATTTCAATGGCCATGGGTGAATACGTCTCCGTGAATACGCAAAAAGATTCACAAAAAATGGCGATTACTAAGCAGAAGGCAGCACTTGCCGATGATTATGAAGCAGAAGCGTCGCTAGTCGTACAAAAATATGTCGATCAAGGAATCAGTAAACCGTTGGCGCAACAAGCAACCCGGGAAATGATGGCGGAAGATGCGCTGACTACGACGGTGCGTGAGCGCTATGGTTTCAATCCGAACCAGTTCATCAGTCCGTATGCGGCTGGTATTGCGTCGATGATTGCCTTTCCCACTGGCTCAATTTTGCCATTAGTTTCGATCACCTTTTTCCCACCACGGGTGAAGGTGGTAGCAACGGTGTTGGCTGTCGGAATTGCATTAATGATTACGGGATACGTTGCGGCGATGCTGGGTAATGCTAATCGTCGGCGCGGAATGGTTCGTAACGTCGTTGCCGGGTTATTGACGATGATCGTAACGTACTTTATTGGTCACTTATTTGCTTAATTAAAGGGTCAAGGGGAGCGAGCTTATGCAACTGACAAGGACAAAGTCTGAGAAGACCAAACAAACGATGGATGAGAAGTTAAACTCATTACGAGCAGGTGTCTTAGGTTCTAATGATGGTATTTTAACCGTTGTGGGGGTGCTGTTTAGTGTGGCGGCCGCCACGACTAATCAGTTCACGATTTTTATTGCTGGATTATCTGATTTATTAGCCTGTGCTTTTTCGATGGCGTCAGGAGAATATGCTTCGGTCAGCACGCAGAAGGACACTGAAAAAGCCGTGGTTGAAAAGGAGCGGCAATTGCTGAAGACGGATTTTGAGGGTGAATTGCATGCTGTTCAACGCCACTATATGACTCTTGGCGTGACGGAAGAGACGGCGATGGCGATTGCACGCGATTTGTTAACTAAAAAACCATTGGCAACCGTTGTCAGCATCAAATATGATATGCAACTAGGACACTATATGAATCCTTGGGATGCAGCGTTTGCATCGCTATTCTCAGCGTCAGCAGGAGGCGTCTTCCCGTTGCTCGCGATGACGTTTGCACCGGCTCATTGGCAGTGGCCGGCAACAATTATCGCGGTGTCCGTTGCCGTGGCCTTAACAGGATATTTATCGGCCGTATTAGGTAAGGGCAATGTGAAGACGGCGGTGATTCGCAACGTGCTCGTTGGGATCGTGACGATGTTCATTCACTACTACGTTGGGACGCTCTTTTAAGTCGCTTGCTCTAAGCACGACTTGTCGGCGATTAAACACCGGTCTTATGGGGATACGGTGTGGTAAAAACGGCATCAGGATGGGCACAAATTGTTAGGAACTTAGGGACGGATTTAAATAAAACTGGGTCGGTCAACCGCTGTGGTTACCGACCCAGTTTTATTTAGTGGCGTGTGAATTCCGTGTGATTACATATAATGAGTGATGAAAGTTCGGGTTTAGCGGTGCTTTTAGCTGATAGAACGTAATTATGATAAAGATTGCTGAATCTTCCTAAAAAACAACGCACGATTTTCAGTGAGTTTTAATTAAGTCCCGGTATAATATTGCCATTAATTAAATTGAGGTAGAGCGAAATTGGAAAATATGACAACTAACCGGTATATGAAGGGCATCATGTGGGCGATGTTGGCTTCGACCCTGTGGGGTATCTCAGGGACGGTGATGCAGTTCGTATCACAAAATCAAGCTATCCCAGCTGATTGGTTCCTATCTGTAAGAACGTTATCCGCTGGAATCATTCTGCTAGCGATTGGATTTGTGCAACAGGGCACCAAAATCTTCAAGGTTTTTAAGTCGTGGGCGTCGGTTGGCCAATTAGTCGCATACGCGACAATGGGATTGATGGCGAATATGTATACTTTCTACATCAGTATTGAGCGCGGAACCGCCGCTGCCGCTACCATCTTACAATACCTAAGTCCCTTATTTATTGTGTTAGGGACACTGCTGTTCAAACGGGAACTACCCTTACGAACTGATCTGATTGCATTCGCGGTCTCTCTGCTCGGGGTGTTTCTAGCAATCACGAAGGGCAATATTCACGAACTGGCGATTCCGATGGATGCACTTGTTTGGGGCGTCCTTTCAGGGGTAACGGCGGCCCTATACGTGGTCTTACCACGAAAAATCGTTGCTGAAAATTCGCCGGTCGTGATTCTCGGCTGGGGGACATTGATCGCGGGAATCCTCTTTAATCTATATCACCCGATTTGGGTCGGGGCACCGAAAATCACGCCAACGCTCGTGACTTCAATCGGCGCCATCGTGTTGATTGGGACGATCTTTGCCTTCTTATCACTATTGCATAGTCTTCAGTACGCGCCGTCCGCGGTCGTTAGTATTGTCGATGCCGTTCAACCAGTGGTGACCTTTGTGCTAAGTATCATCTTCTTAGGTTTACAGGTGACGTGGGTCGAAATCCTTGGCTCATTGTTGGTGATCGTTGCCATCTATATCTTGCAGCAGTATCGAAGTGATCCGGCTAGTGATTAGTCACTAGCGTTTAGTAATGAGAGCAATTGGCTCGCGTTTAGTTAGCGCGGTCGTTGAAAAAATATCAGTAATTTGTAAAGTGACCAAAAATAAAAGCTGCGCGTCAGAATTGAGTATTCTGATGCGCAGCTTTAATCATAATGTGTGTGGATTAAAGTTATCTTGCATATTGATGGTTGGCAAGCCGTGCTACGCTAACACCAGTTTTCGGGCGGGGGCGTGCATCTTAATGACTTCGGCGCCTAGATCAGTATAGGGTTGACCTTCAGCAATCAACCCGAACTTCTCGTAGAACTTCTGGGCGTGTGTCTGGGCATCGATTTCGATGGTGGCGGCACTGTAATGGACCTTGAGAATCGCCATGACGTGATTCATGAGTTGTTTACCAAGGCCGGTCCCACGATAGTAACTGTCAGTCGTTATCCGGCCGAATGAAACGACGCCGGCATGCTCGTAAATCCGGGCGTAAGCGACGAGTTGTCCTTGATCGTAAGCGAATACGTGTCGCGCATCCAAGTCGGTATCATCGGGATCCTGATAAGATCGCGCTTGTTCTTTAACAAAGGTCTTGGCGCGAAGTTGATAAATATCATGCAGTTGGGTGGTGGTTAGACCATTAAATTGCTTAACATACCATTTTAAATTCAAGTGAAAGCCTCCTTGAAAACTGAAGAATATCGCCAGTTATTTTCAAATTGAGTCTATAATTTAACACTTGGATTTTTGACCGTCAACTGCAAAGACCCGCGATTTATCAGCAGTTACGAGCGCTGCTTTGGATGAAGAAAACATGAGAACGAGTTGTTAGTTATATCAGTAAATTGATCAATTGATCGGCAGCTATCGTTAGTTAACTATCTAGATATTATCATTTTTCTCATAAATTAAGGCACAACAAAAGCAGCACTGGCATTAGCTGTCGCGGTGCTGCTTGCCGGTTTACAGTTTTTTACAGGTGCAATGCTTAATACCAAGCGGGTTTGTCACCGTCAGTGTTAGGCTTGTTAACCCCTAAAGATGCGCGAACACTGTCCGTTGGATCTTGTGCTAATTTAACGACGAGTGCTGCGATGCTCTTACGAGAAACCTCAGTTCCTTTGAACGGTTCATGGCGCTGGGTCGTTTCGTAGTCGATTTCGTCTTTATTGGTCAACCACGCGGGCCGAATGATTGTGTAGTCGAGATTGGAATCTTCTAGAACTTTGGCTGCGGCATAGTAGCGCGTCAGGTAGCTCCCCAGCGTCGCGTTGTTCCATTGACCGAACTTGCCGGGAACTTCATCATAGATTCCCAAAGTCGAGATCCAAATAAGCCGCTTGAGCCCACTAGCATGCATTGCCTTTAACACTGTTTCGGCCTGCTGCTTGATATTTTGACCAGCCAGATTAGCGTAAACGATGTCTTGCCCCGTCATCGCCTGCGTTAGTTTAGCTTCATCGGTCGTGTCACCATCGATAATCGTCACCCGGTCAGATTGTTGGTCCGCGACCCGGCTACTATTACGTAAGTAAAGTGTCAGATTATCAGTCGTGTTGGCTAAAAATTGTTGTTCGGCTAAGCGAGCAATCTGGCCCGCAGCCCCTAAGATCAATACTTTTGTCATATAATCCCCTCCTGAACAACTTAACTGTAAACTTAATAATTACAGAATGCAAGTAAGCAGTTTCAAAAAAGTTAAGCAAATTTGTGCCACTTTTTGAATTTAGACTTATAATGAAGTTGTAGCGAGGTTGTACTTCGCTGTCCAAGATAAAAGAGGCGATAATCATGGCACAAAAGCTTAGCAAGGAACAAAAAAAGGCTATGATTCAAAAAGCCGAAGAAGAACGTGCAAAGCATCCAAAGAAGAAGAGTGGCGTTTCCGGTTTCGAAACGATCGATGAAGATGCTAAAAAGTTATCTAATAACTAATAATTAGCGTGATTCTTCAGTTAGGGCGAGACATTGGTCGCGCCCTTTTATTTTGTCCAAAATGAGTGTACGGGATCGCCTGGTGATGATTGACTGGTTCGAGCAAAATTGCAGTTGGCACGGAGACTGATGGTCGGTTGTTAGCAATGCTATGACAGCCATCCATTTGAATAGCTGTCACATCAGTCTTGCAGTATAATAGCGGTAATTAATGATGGGGGTGACGCAAATGGATCAATTTACAGCGTTTATGGCGCAGCTTGATAAGACGTTGGCACAAGAGCAATTATCGTCTACTGATCTGGTGTACGTGCCAGTAACCTTTAGCTTCCATAATCAGCGCTTACAGGTTGCCATTAATATGCTCCAAACTTCATTTAATCAGGGTAATAATGTATTTGGGGTGCCTGATATTCTGGATCGAATCAGAATGTTGGTCGGTTTGGAATTAGCTGATCGCCCGCAGTCTCGCTGGCCTACAAAGCGGACGACCCAAGCGTTAACGATTACACCACATAAAATGGTCCGGGTGATTCCAGTTGATATGCGGGCGTACCAAGTCGAATAATTAGCACTCGAGTGTCTAGAGTGCTAAATTGTTGCAATCTTGATGAAAGGGCCTATTATTAATGATGTAAACAAGTTGAAAGGGTGATTGCATAATGGCTAACGATATGATGAATTGGCACAATGATTTATTTGATCGGTTGAATGATTGGACTAAGATGGACGATTTGGTTAATGGACTCGGTCGGACATTCTTAAACACGGGAAGTCATGGGTCGGTCTTAAAGACTGATATTAAAGAAAATGACGATCAGTACACGATGAAAGTCGATGTTCCCGGAATCGATAAACAAGATATTGCTTTGAAGTATCGGGATGGCACATTATCGATTGCTGTAAAACGCGATAGTATTAGTGATGAAAGCGATAAAGATGGTAATATTATCGCGAGTGAACGTCAAACCGGTCGCTTTGGTCGGCAATATTCTTTACCAGACGTTGATGTCGACAAAGTAGAAGCACGGTATGAAAATGGTGTGCTGCAGTTAACTTTGCCAAAGAAGGCGGCTGCGGATACGCACCATATTGAAATTCAATAATGACTCATGCGGCGACTTACCACGATTGGTGGTGGGTCGCCGTTTCATTGTGTTTGCAACAAATGAAACGGTTACAAAAGTTTGTAAAGTTTTGATGAAATCTGGAGGCAGATACTCACATCTTTGCTGAATTTCTGGTACAATTTAATCCTATCGATATATCAATCGAACTGAATATTGGTAACGATAGGGTAAGTTTGTTGTCGGATTTGTAAGAAAGTAGGAATGCGTGATGACGGAAGGTTTTAGACCGAGTCACCCTAAGATTGAGATTGACGATGACCCTGGAATACGGGCTCAAATCGAAGCTTTGACTGGTGAACTCTCACAACAACAATTGGCTAAATGGGCGTTAATTATCGCCAAGAAAGCCTTGCAGTATGTTGATAACCAACAGAAATATGATCGACAATTGCGACTCGCAATTGATGCTAATGAATTGTGGCAAGTTAATCTTGTTAGTGGCTACCAGGTACGGCAGGCACTGACAAGATTGACTAAGTTAAGTGCAACGACGACGAGTTCCATTGGCGCGGCGGCACTGGACTGCGTTCGCTGGGCCGTAGCTTCCGCAGATGCGGATGAAAATGCGCTGCGGGCCTCGGACCAAGCAATTAAATTGGTTAATTTAACGCAACCCAATGACATGGTTGCGGTCACTGCCGAGCGTCAGTGGCAGTACGATCAGTTAGCTGGATTAGCAGCTAACATTCAGCAGGGGTTACGCCGTATGCTATAATCTTCACAGAGATTAAATTAGGTGGGGATATTTTATGGCAACGGTACATGCAGAAGCAAAGGCGGAGTTGTTACGTCAGTATCAAGAAATTGTAACGAAGTATTTAACGAATATTTCGGAAACAGTGGACGTGAAGGCGCATTTTGAATTAAAAAACGAACCAGGATTTAATTATTTTGTGGATTATTTGTTTTTAGCCAATGTTTGTTACCAAGCGAGTCTGGATATTTTGAATAATGAAGATCAAAAATATCCAGATATTAATAAGCGGCTAGCAGCGGTCATCTTAAAATACCCCGAGTATTTGACATTGGCCGTTTTCAATGCCGATTTCCAGGATGAAAGTGTGACGGATCACTACGAAAAAACACTCGTAGATTTGGCTAACACTTTGGATTAATTTGTAAATAAGGTGGTCACGAACTTCGGATAGACGAAGCCTCGTGGCCTTTTTTGGAGGGTTAGTAATGATTGAATGGGATGCGGCAACAATTAAAGATTTTCAGACGACGCTATTAGATTGGTTTGATCACGAAGGCCGCGATTTACCATGGCGACATGACCATGAGCCTTACCACGTCTGGGTCTCTGAAATTATGTTACAGCAGACGCAGGTTCAAACTGTGATTCCTTATTATCAGCGCTTTATGGCACTTTTTCCAACGGTAGCGGACCTAGCTGCCGCACCTGAGTCACAGTTGTTAAAGGCGTGGGAGGGCCTGGGTTATTATTCACGTGTCCGCAATATGCAACGGTGTGCCAAACAATTGTTAACCGATTACGATGGACAGTGGCCTCAAACTGCCGCTGAGCTGACGGAGTTGATTGGGATTGGCCCGTACACTGCAGGAGCGATTGCCAGCATTGCGTTCAATGAACCAGTTCCAGCTGTGGATGGTAATGCCTATCGCGTCTTTAGCCGGTTGCTCAAGATTGATGCGGATATTGCGAAGCCCCAGACCCGCGCTGTTTTTGAACGGGTAATCAGTCAGATTATTTCACAAGAGCGACCTGGAGATTTTAACCAGGCGATTATGGACCTCGGTTCAAGCTACATGACAGCGCGGCAACCAGATACGGCTCATTCGCCGGTCAAACGCTTTAATCAAGCTTATTTGGATGGGGATGAGTTAGCCTATCCGGTCAAGACGAAGAAACCGCGGCCCAAGCCGGTTGCTTACGTGGCGGTATTAGCTAAGATGCAGGATCAGTGGTTGATGACGAAGCGACCGAGTAACGGGATGTTGGCTAATTTATGGACGGTTCCCTTGATTCCGATTGCAGATTTAGACTTAGATGATGATTACCAACCTGAAGAACTAGTTACGGCGGTAGAAAATTATTTTAAACGTGAATATCAGCTCCAGCTAACGGCCCATTATCTGACCGGGCGGCCTGTGACCCATACGTTTACGCATCAGAAGTGGACCATTCAAGGTTTGAGTGGTCAAGTTGGGTTAAGTGACTTAGCCTACTTTGCTGGTCAGACCTTTACGTTGATTGAGCGGCAGAAACTTCCAATGCCTAAGGTTCAAGAAAAAATTTTTGCACGCTATTCAATTGATTAATTCAGTCAACATTAAATACTTTTCACCCTTCAGATGTGCTATGGTTGTGGTAGAATATAGCAAATCAATATTGTGACGGAGGGTCGCGCATGTTAAATGTATTTGATATCGTTAAGTTAACAAAGATAGACCATAAAGAAGTCGACAGTAATCAAGTGGTTGTTACAGATGGTAACGGTAAGCCCAATGCGATTTTGACAGAATTATTGAATGATGTTGTGGGAAATATGCGGATCTTTATTAACATGGAAGATGTTTATTCGGTCGATGACTTAATGCGCGCATTGGCCGCCCATACGCCATTGCCACAAGATGTCTTAGAAGAATATGAAAAGGTATTGCGGGAACCGATTTATAACATTAATTTTGTGCCGAAAAGGGGCCAAGTTGAAGTTGTGATCGGTGAAGGCTAACGTGATTGTCATAATCATGATAAGATGTTAGTCAACTCATTGTGATGAAAATCAGGGCCATTCGTGGGACCTGATTTTTTTGTGCTGAATTGATGATAGTGGCTGTCACGAGGACTGATCAATATGTGGTTGCGGGAAAGTGTTGGTTCGATTTAACGATACCGGCACCTGCGTTATAATGGAGTCAACTTATGGTCATGAAATGTGATAGGTTATTGTAAATGGTCATAGATTGTTTACCGCATCGTACGATAGGAGGAGTGCTCATTATGCAATTAAAATTAGAACGGATTTACACGAAACCAGTTGATACGGATGGTTATCGGGTGTTGGTAGATCGCTTGTGGCCCCGGGGTATTTCGAAGGTTAACGCTCAGTTGGACAATTGGGTAAAGGAAATTGGCCCGTCGACCACGTTACGTAAGTGGTTCAATCATGAACCGGCGAAATATCCCGAATTTGTCGATCGTTACCGGGCTGAATTGGATGAGAATCCCCTGACGGCCAGCTTTATTAGTCAAGTTGCTGAACAACTGACGAAGACGAATGTGATCTTATTGTTCGGTGCCAAGGACGAACAACATAATCAGGCAGTGGTACTGCGTGATTACCTGAAGGATAGTGGTCAATTACCAACCGCTTAATATAAATTGCGTAATATTGGTATAGATGAAATTGGGATTAGGCCTGCAATAAACTGCGCCCATCAAATTATTTTAATTATTTTTTGAAAACGCTAGCAATTAGCTGCGAATTTTGCTATGATTATGTTGTTAATTAATGACGTCAACTATTACAGTGCACAATAATGGGGGCTGCATTGTTAGGCAAGCAAGATTGGGGATAATTTTATGATAAACTTATGTGTGTTACCAAGTACCGCAAGTTGTCGCAAGGCCCACCGGTGGTTACTCGAACACCGGATCCCGTTTCATGAACGTAATATGAATGCACAGCCGTTAACGGAGACTGAAATCAAGCACATGCTACAGTACACGTACAATGGCATTGATGATTTAATCAGTACTAAGTCCAATGCTTATCACCAACTGAGTAAAACGACACCGATTGAAGATATGCCATTAAGCGAAGCTGTTCGGGTATTAAGCCAAACACCGCAATTATTGCGGCGGCCAATTATTTTTGACGATCACCGACTTCTGTGCGGCTTTAACCAAGATGAGATTCGGATGTTTATTCCACGTGAACAGCGCGTACTCAAGATGCAAGCAATGTCAGAACATCAGATGGCTTAAAATGATCGGCTTATGAGTTGATGCCGTGTTTTTGGGGCGAAACATTATAAAACAGTACTACTTACTTGCCAGTATAAACTGATTGGCACAGTTAAGCGGTGCTGTTTTGTGTGTAAATTGACAAATTACAGCCATTTAGTTAGTATACTAACTAAATAGTGGAGGGTAAAATGGATAATATTGGTTATTTACTAATGCAGTTTTCCAAACAGTTACGTTATCAGCTAAATCAACGGCTAATTGCTAACGGATTGACGATTCAACAATGGGCTGTGATGCAACAAATCAGTCTTTGGGTCGAAAGAACGGCGCAACAGCCGACTGCCAACCAGCTGTGCCACGTTCTCGATATGGACCGGCCGACGATGTCAGGAATTCTTCGACGCTTAGCTGCCAAGCAATTGGTTGAACAGGAAGTTAATCCAGCGGACCAGCGGGCAAAGCTACTACGCTTGACCCAAGTTGGCATACAAGAATTGCAGGCCGGCCAGCATATTAGCGATCAGGTCGTTGCGACGGGGCTTCAGAAATTGACGGCTGCTGAAAAACAGTCTTTAAGACAACTGTTAAAAAAACTAGGGAGCGATTAATAAAATGAAAATACTGGTGATTGGTGGGACGGGAAATATTGGCTTACCGTTAATTCAATATCTAGATCAACAGGTGGGAGTGCAAGTCGTTGCTGGTGCCCACAACTTACATAAAGACGAGCAACTATTGGCTGCGTATCCGGACGTCGAAATTCGACGTTTTGATTTTTTGGATGAAACGACCTTTGATGCGGCGTTACACGGTGTTCAAAAGGTCTTTTTCGTGCGGCCACCACAGCTCGCTAAACCCAAGCAAGATATGTGGCCTTTTCTCAAATGCCTGCAAGCACACCACATTGAGCAGGTCGTATTTGTTTCGTTGATGGGCGTTGAGCATAATCCAATGACGCCGCATCATCAAATCGAGCAGATGATCGAACAGCTACAGTTACCGTACACATTCATTCAACCGAGCTTCTTTATGCAGAACTTGAATACCACGCACCGCGTCGACATTCAGCAAAATCACGATTTGTTTATCCCAGCTGGGCGGGCGAAGACGAGTTTTATTGATACCCGCGATATCGGCGAGATTGCGGGTGTGGCATTATTGGACGCGCAATATTTACAACAAAAATTGACTGTGACTGGTCCAGAAGCGCTGACTTATCAGCAAATTGCGGCGCTAATGACTGAATCCTTTGGTCACCCGGTAACATATCATCGGCCGAGTCTATGGCGGTTTCGCCGCGTGATGTTGAAGCGGGGCATCAAAAAGGACTACGTTAATGTCATGGTGATGCTGTATTTGATTACCCAATTGGGCAACGCAAAACGTGTGACCGATACGGCTGAAAAGGTGCTGGGACATGCACCACGAACGATGACAACGTACTTACGGGATTATGCGGATCAATTACAGTAGTCAGGTCGAGGAGTAGGCAGAATATTTGGCAGGCGTTGGTTAATCTAGTGGTGAAGATAGCCCAAAAAACAGTTACCTCATTTTGAGGTAACTGTTTTTTAGCGGACATATCCAGTACAGACTAGCTAATTCAAGCAAACAGGCATTGAAGTAGGATGCCTGCTGATTTTTATAAGCGATAACGACTAGCAAATACAATGCTTAGGCATACTTATGTGCAATTTTAGCCGCAACGGCCGCAGCAATCGCACCAACTAGGTCATCAATAAACGTGTTAACAACACCTGACTTATCAGTATCTAACTTCTTAATGACGCCTTCTTTAACTTTATCCACGTAACCATAATTAGTGACGCCGATGGTGCCGTAAATATTCGCCATATTAAGTGCTAAGCCTTCATCAACACCGAAGACGCCGGCGTCACTGGCAATAATAGATTGGAGCGGTTCGTTCAGCTGGCCTTCTGTGGCAAGTCGGTCGAGTTCTAACGCAACCATCGCATTGTTCAATAGTTCGCGCTTGTGTAGTACTTCTTGCGTCTCCATTTCGCACTCTTCAATCGTTAAGTTAGGGACGTATTTTGTTTGTAAGTTGTAGGTGATATGCGCAATTTCATGATAAGTAATCCCTTTTGCGGCTAAGGCTTGAATGACGAACTCATACGCAGCCTTATCAGGATATTTAAACGTTGGTTTTTCCATAGTTACCCTCCAGAAATAAACAATTTGAGTAGGTTAGTTATTTAACCTAGTAAGTCCATTATAACGAGATGGGTGGCTAAAGAATATGATTTGGGTTCAATATTCGTTGGTGCGGGTTAAAAAGGCGATTGTTGAAAACGATGACTGGTTATTTTAATTGAAACGCGTAAAATAAGACTGTTAAACATAATGAAGGGTAAGATAATTTTGATGAAACGTTGGCGAACGGTGATTCAATTGTTATTGATTGTTTTTGTTATCGGTGCGGCTGTGATTTTAGTTGGGGCCCGGAATCATGATACCAAGATTACGAAAGTAACGAGTCAATTGACACCGCGTTCTGCACGAATATTAAAGAATCAATATGACCAGTCAAAGACAGCGACGGTCTTTTTACATGGCTACAATGGTGGGGCGTATTCGACGAACTATCTGATTCGTAAAGCTGAAAAAGCGGGGGCTGCGCAAAAAGCATTAGTGGTGCACGTGTATAAGGATGGCGTGATGGCTTTTAAGGGGTACTGGAAAAACTCCATCAAGAATCCGATGGTCCAGGTTGTCTTTCAAGATAATCACGCCTCACAAAAAGCCCAGATTTACTGGCTACACCAAGTCCTAGTCCAGCTAAAAACAAAGTATGGCGTCAAGGCTTATAATGCGGTCGGTCACTCCCTCGGGGCCAATGATATTGTTAATCAGGCGCTGAAGTATGGGCATGACAAGCACTTACCAACGTTGAATAAGATCGTGACGATTGGCGGACCATTCGATGGCCTGACTGGTTTCCTAAGCACCCAGACGGAAAGTACAGTTCGACAATTGGACGTTAAACCGGGTCGCTTCACGAAGCACTTTTCAGAAATGCTCAAGTATCGCCACAATTTTCCGGGCAACGTGAAACTACTCAATGTCTATGGAGATACAAACACGGGGTATAACAATGATGGTTTTGTGGGTGTCGCTTCAGCGCGCTCAATTCGGTACTTGTTGCGCGGAAAATTAGCACAGTATCAAGAAGCTTTCTATAGTGGGGAACAGGCGGCGCATTGCGCGTTGAATCAGAATCCAAGTGTCGCTCACAAGATGATTGCCTTTTTGTGGTAAGTGTTATTGTGTCAGGATGAGTGCATTAAATAAATGAGGTCGTTCGGGTAAATGCTCGGGCGGCTTTTTTCGTAGCGCCAAATTAGGCGGTCAAACGCAGCAACTACAGCTTTGGTGACGTTTTCAATAAAAAGAACAGCTTTAGAAAACAAAGTATTGCGACCTATTCGTCGTTAAAAACAGGGGTTAACAGTTAAAAATCGCAATTAAGTGAAAGCTAGAGCGTGCTATAATGACACAACATTAAGATTTAACAACAAAGTCATTAAAATTTGTGGAGGGATCTTATGAAAATAACTAATGCTGATGGCACGATCCGGGCGCTTAGTAACCGGCATGTCCAAATGATTGCAATTGGTGGCACGATTGGGACAGGATTATTTCTTGGTTCAGGGAGTACGATTTCAAAGACGGGACCGTCAGTCATGTGGGTGTACTTGGTGTTGGGCTTCTTCTTCTTTTTAATGATGCGGGCAATTGGTGAGATGTTCTATTCTGATCCTACCCAACACACATTCGTGGCGTTTATTTCCCGCTATTTGGGACCGAGTGTTGGTCATTTTACAGGGTGGACCTATTGGATCGGTTTGATTTTTGTCTGTATGGCTGAGCTGACGGCTACGGCAACGTATGTCAAATTTTGGTTACCAAATGTCCCCGCCTGGCTAATTGAGATTAGCTTCCTGTTAATTTTGGCGGGCGTTAATTTAACGGCTGCACGGTTATTTGGCGAAGCAGAGTTCTGGTTTGCGATGATTAAGATCGTCGCAATCGTTGCACTGATTATCACTGGTATTTTCATGATGGTGGGACATCACCCAACCCCATTAGGCCAGGCTTCAATCGGCAATTTGTTCCATAATTATCAGGTCTTTCCCAATGGGATAGCTAACTTTATCTCGGCATTTCCAATGGTCTTCTTTGCTTTTCAGGGCATTGAATTTGTCAGTATAACGATTGGTGAGGCCAAGAACCCTCACCGCGTTATCAAAAAGGCGGTCAATGAAACTTTGTTGCGGATCTTGTTGTTTTATATTGGTGCGTTAATTGTCATTATGGGCATTATTCCGTGGACATCACTGTCACCCGATAGCAGTCCGTTTGTGCAAGTCTTCAAGTTGGCAGGATACCCAGCAGCGGCCGCCATCATTAACTTTGTCGTCTTAACGTCGGCAGCCTCATCGCTAAATAGTTGTTTGTTCTCAGCTGGACGTCACTTCTATCAGCTAGCCACTGAAATGCCAGTTACGAGTCGCATGCACCAAATCTTTGGTCAGATTTCGAAAAGTGGTGTGCCGGCAGCAGCAATCGTGTTGTCCGCGGTACTAGTGCTAGTGACCCCCATCATGAGTTTAAGTGCTGCAACGACGGCAGTTTTTACCGTCGTGACCGGGATCTCTAGTGATATGTATCTGATTGTTTACACGCTGGCGATGCTGGCCCACCGGAAGTACCGGCTATCTAATGACTATCTGGCGGATGGGTTTAAGATGCCGGCGTACCGAATCACGAGCCCACTGACGATTGCCTTTTTTGTTCTCATTTTTGCCAGTCTATTCTTCATTCAAGCTGATATTGTCGGTGCAATCGGTGCGATTATTTGGACGTTACTATTTGGTGGCATCACTTTTGCCCACCAAGCGCGCTTGCGAGCTGTAACACGGTCGTAATCTTAAAATGAGAATTATATTATAAAATGGCTTGACGATGATAAAAGATGGTGGTATTGTTAATCACAAGTTAATAACTGTACGATAACGTTACATCAAGTAGACATAGTGGTAGGTGTCAGGAAGCCGGTGGTTGCTGCGAACCGGTCAGCTACTATGATTGAAATACGGTAACCGAGTTTCGACTGAACGGATAATAACTAGAACCGTTATCTTCTAGTGAGTGGTGGATTAAGTGTCAATAATCCGCAACCTGGGTGGTACCGCGACTAGTCTAATCGTCCCTGTTGTTCATATGAACAATGGGGACGATTTTTTTGATGAAGAGGATGAGAATAATGACAAATCAACGCTGTGGTGGGATTGCACGATATTAAAATTTTGATGATGAATATGCGTCACTGGAATTTTATCAATCGAAGGGGTAATAAATTATGAACAAAACAAAAGCACCACAAATTAGTACCTTAGAAGCAGTCATTGTCTTACTGGTCGTCCTCGGAATTATGAGTGCGGGTGTGATTGGTTGGGGATTATCGCCCCAAGTTCCCGTATTACTCGCAATGGGCGTTGTCACTGCTTGGGCGATGTTGCGCGGTTTTCCATGGTCAGCAGTTAATGCCGGGATTAAAGAGGGCATTGATAAAGGAATCGTGCCAATCTTCATCTTTATTCTCATTGGTGCGATGATTTCAACTTGGATTGCGGCGGGAACGATTCCCACACTCATGGTGATTGGATTCAAAATCATTAATATTCAGTGGTTTTTGCCATCAGTCTTTATTGTTTGTACCCTAGTCGGTGCGGCGGTCGGCAGTGCCTTTACGGTAACATCGACGGTCGGAATTGCCTTTTTCGGCATGGGCGTGACCATGAATCTGAATCCAGCCTTAGTTGCCGGTGCAATTATCAGTGGTGGAATCTTCGGCGATAAATTATCACCATTATCAGAAACCAATAATTTAGCTTCAGCCGTAGTGGATACTGATCTTTTTACGCACATTAAACATATCTTATGGAGCACGCTACCGGCCGGGCTCATTTCATTAGGCTTGTTTGCTATGCTGGGGCACAGTAATACGGAGACAAGCTTAGCCAAGATCAATCAAACAGTTGCGGTTTTAAATGGTCATTTCAGTATCTCAGCCTTGGCATTATTACCAATCGTCTTAGTCTTCATTTGTGCCGGGTTTAAAATGCCAGCCATTCCAACGATGCTTTTAAATATTTTTATTTCGGCGGGCTTGATTCTATTTGAACAGCCTGGGCTATCAATGACGAAGTTAACCGCCATTATTAACACGGGATTTGTTTCGAAGACGGGGAATACGAGTGTTGATACGTTGCTTTCACGGGGCGGAATTGTCAGCATGATGAGCATGGTTGCGTTAATTGTGGTTACGCTATCCTTAGGAGGATTGTTGGTCAAGTTTGGACTGATCAATCAAATTATGACGCCGGTTGCTAAGCACTTGAATAGCGATGGCAAGTTAGTATTGGCGGGTGTATTAACTTGTATTGGTGTCAACGTGTTTGTTGGTGAACAATTTCTTTCGATTATCTTACCAGGGCGCGCTTTTCGCCAGGCATTCAATGATGGTGGCTTATCCGGAAATGCACTGGGGCGGGTCCTTGAAGATGGCGGTACGGTAATCAATTACCTAGTCCCGTGGGGCGTTGGCGGCGTCTTCCTGACGACGACGCTGGGAGTACCGACCGTCCAATACTTACCGTTTGTTTTCTTCAGTTTACTTTGTCCAGTTATCTCGGTAATCAGTGGTTTCACTGGTGTTGGTATGGCGCACTTGAATCAGCAAACTGCAGTGAAAACTAAGCATGTGACTGCGACGGAGGTTTAATCGTTGGTCGATCAGTTCACTTTAGGGAAGGTTGACGAATGACTGTTAAAATAGTTACTTTATGTGGGTCTAGAAAATATGTGGCAGTATTTGAAACGGTTGAACTGGCTCTGGGTAAACAAGGTGTTATTGTTTTAAAGCCAGTTTTCAGTGATGAAGTATTAACACCAATTGAACTTCAGAATTTACGCCAGACACATTTGAAAAAAATCGACTTGGCAGATGAAGTAGTGGTCATTAATGTCGCTGGCTACATTGGTGAGCGGACTAGGCAAGAAATTGGCTATGCGCAGCGTCAACATAAGAGAATTCGGTACTACGCAGTTACGGAAAACGAGCATTAATTAAAATGACCAGTATCGAAGAATATCGATACTGGTCATTTTGCGTTGATTTAGTAATCTTTACTTGAGTTTAGTAGCCGCTTGAAAATCTGCGTACATGGGATGGTTCAAATTGATCCCGC
The DNA here is from genome assembly GCF_037290055.1 of Lactiplantibacillus argentoratensis. Classification (NCBI taxonomy): domain Bacteria; kingdom Bacillati; phylum Bacillota; class Bacilli; order Lactobacillales; family Lactobacillaceae; genus Lactiplantibacillus; species Lactiplantibacillus argentoratensis. The sequence goes on along the minus strand of NZ_CP147647.1, from coordinate 2,801,766 downwards.
GTGATTTGGCAATGAACCAAGCTAAGACTTGGAACGGAATAATCGCAAGTAGTGGGGCTTTATACGGATCTGCAACGGCTTCGAGCTGGAGGGTTTGATCATCATTGACGGTCGGCTGGTCACCAGTGAGACTGATGGTATAAATGTGGGGCGTTAATCGCGATTCGTACGTCTTGACGGCCTGTAATTGGGTCATGACAGCCGGGTCTGTATTGATTTCAAGATAGAACTGACAGTGATCTTCATGCGTCCCCATAAAGCCACCGTGGGTAAATGAGGCTAATGAGTAACCATGCGTTGGTACCCGGAGGATTTCGGTGAATTTGGCTTGCATTTCAGTTAGTGTTCCAGCTAGGACGTTAGCACCGATAGCTGTAAATTGAGGGGCGTTAGTGAAATCAATAGTGAACTTACGGTAGAAGTCGTTCGCCCGTTGAACAGTTGGATTCATGCTTTCAATCAGAAAACTGAACTCGTCTAATTCTTGATTGACTGCTAATTCGGTTAACCGTGCTTGAAGGGCAGCACTGCGGACGGCAAGCAACATTAAAGTGAGCACGATGGCTTGAAAGCTTAGTGTAATATAGGGCACTGATTCTTTGCCAGTTAGTAAGTCACAAGTTGCATCGGCCATTGCGGTCAGAGCAGTCGATTTTTGATTAGTCACGATAATGACATGAGCTTGACTGGCCGTGTGAGCTTTTTCGATTGCCGCTTGCATGGTTGGATCATCATCTTTTAGAGAAATCCCGATAACAACATCGACACTGGGATCAGCTTCCTCATAAGTGACGTAGAGGTCGGCCGCGGCAATGGTCACTTGGAGGGCGGCCGTCTTTTGCATGTATAAGCGGGCGGTGTTGGCGGCGTTGAGTCTTGAACCAGTTGCGAGGATCAACCAGTGTTGTGGATGATCAGGGGTGGCAGTCAAGGCCGCCGTAATCTGTTTGGGATAATTGGTTAACAACCGCTCTAGTACTGGCTGTTCCCGACGAATGTATGAGAGCATGGTCGGATTATTCATCATCATCAAAATTATCAGCTCCTAAAAATAGTTATGTATATTTATACTGATTTAGTTTTATTGTAAACGTAAATGAACTTATAGTCAGCAAAAGAATGTGTAAAAGTAAGTCGGTTGATAAAGCCAATGGATGCTAAGTTTAAGGTCGATCGTTTAAAAAATGTGGCCGAATACGACTGGGTGGACACTGGTTTGGTAAACGTCCCTCCGCTTGTTCCCCATTGGTACCACGGACTACTAGCACATGGTAAGCCTTGGTAGCCGCTGAAGATGACCGGTGTAATGCTTGGACTAGTCACCACTGTTAGCCAGCGTCCTCGTGCAGGTAGACTGACATGAATGGTAACCCGTATCGCCGTCGATGTTGGGGCCCAGATGATGAGCTGAGTTCACAGGCACTATGAATCCGAAAATCCCAGCCTAGGTTCATTTTACCAATCATGATCATAATTAGGGCTTGCATGTAACTGAAAAGGCTGGTAAAGTAAGGAACAATTTATCAATACAACTAATTGCCTATATAATGCCATGATATGGATGGCGAGTTTCTACCCAGTGCCGTAAACACTGGACTATAAGCGAATTGAGTCGACGGGTCTACACTGCTTAATTTGCCGTGTGGACCCGTTTGCTTTCTCCGTAGGCAGACTGACTAGTGAGGAGAAAATAACGATGACGAAGACAGTTGAAATGGTGATTACTGGTGCACAAGTGTTAAACGTTTATACCCGTGAATTTGAAGCCACCAGTTTGTGGATCGATCACGGCCGGATTATTAGTAACTTGCGTGACGAGCCGTACATAGCGGCCCAGCATGTCGATGCGACCGGTCAGTGGATCGTTCCCGGCATGATCGATGCACATGTGCATATGGAGAGTTCGATGGTGGCACCTAGCGAGTTGGGAAAAGTCTTACTACAGCACGGCGTCACGACAATTGCGACTGATCCACATGAACTTGCCAATGTTGCGGGTATTGCTGGCATTCAGTACCTAATTGATGATGCGCGCCAAACCCCACTAGATGTCTGTTTCATGCTACCGTCATCGGTTCCCTGCGTGCCTTTTGATGATAACGGCGCGACTTTACACGCTGCTGATTTACGGCCACTTTACCAACAACCAGAAGTGCGGGGGTTAGCGGAAGTAATGGATTACGGGGCCGTGGCGCGTGGTGACGCTGATATCCTGGCTAAGATTAGTGATGCCTATGCGCATGGCTATCATGCGGATGGTCACGCCGCTGGTTTGAATGCACACCAACTCAATGTGATGCGTGATGCGGGACTAGATACTGACCATGAATGTATGACAGTGACGGAAGCGCTGGATCGAATTAAAGCTGGCATGTACGTTTTCTTACGTGAAGGTACGGTTGAACGGGACATCTTACCAACGATTGGGGCGGTGACCGAAGCTAATGCGGGCCGGTTTGCCTTTTGTACGGATGACAAGACGATTAGTGACCTGATTACGGAAGGGTCGATTGACTATAACGTGCGTTTGGCGATTCAGAGTGGGATGCTCCCAGAGTTGGCCTACACATTGGCTAGCTTCAATGGGGCGACTGCCCATCGGTTAAGTGATCGCGGGAGTTTATCAGCGGGTCAGTTGGCTGATCTGGTGGTCTTAGACAATCTCGAACAAGTTAGCGTTGCACGAACGATGAAACGAGGGCAGTGGGTATTACCAAGTGCGACGAAGCCGTTGCCGTTTACTGCCACACGTGTCCAGCACCATACGCAACTGAGTGACCTTCAGTTGCCAGTTGCGACCGGATTGGCGAATGTGATTGGGGTGCAACCGAATCATATTGAGACGGATCACTTAACACAACCGATTGCTGCAACGCAGAATTTTGAAGCGGATTGTCAACGTGACGTGCTCAAAATGGTCGTTATTGAACGTCACCATAACACGGGGAAAGTGGGCGTCGGTTTAGTTCATGGATTTGCACTGAAGCACGGCGCCATTGCCGGCACAGTGGCTCACGACGCTCATAATATCGTGGCGGTCGGGACGTCAGATGCCGCTATTTTACGGGCGGTTAACCAGATTACCAAGGATAACGGGGGGATTGCGGTCGTTGACGATGAACAAGTGCTAGCGACTATGCCCCTGGCCATTGGTGGCTTATTATCGGCGGCGACCTATACGACGGCGGCGAAACAGCTGGCTGACCTTAAACGGGCGTATGCGGTCATTAGCGAGCAACCGCTGAGCTTTGATCCGTTCATTACGTTATCATTTCTGACATTACCTGTGATTCCAACGTTGAAGTTAACGGCACGAGGCTTATTTGATTACGCGACCTTTGACTTTATTCCAGTTGCGATTCAGGATAACCAACGCCAAACAGTTGAGGTACAATCGTTTGGCGGCTTAGATTAAGCGATGACGGATTTTTAACTGACCAACGATGCAGTTTAAAACGCACGTCAAAATAGGCTTAAATCAGAAAAGCCCCGCAACAGCTAACTAAAATGGTTAGCTGTTGCGGGGCTTGCTGTGATTTTAGTGGGTAAAATGGTCACTGTGACTAAGCATTGTTAACGCGGGGGTAGCTGATGGGATTGCCGCTCTCATAAGCGGGAAGATCAGCGATTCCGCGGTAAACGGCTCGTTCAATCTGTTGCAGGCCGCCGCCATCCGCAATCGTCATTTTAATCCCGTAATGTTTGACGGCTTTATTCAGCGTTTTGGAAGTGGCGTGCTTGTTCTGATTTTGAATCATGACGACGAGATCGGCCTGGCCAATCTGCCGGTAATAGAAGTTGGTGCTATTACTGTGCTTAAAAGCGTCAATCAATAACGTATGCCCGTTGTGCTCGTCAATGAGTTGCGTAATCTGTGGTCGGCGCGTACCAACGTCGCCCATGACGATGGCAACTGTTTTTTCGTGCAGATCAAAGTCTAAGGTGCGTAGCGTCACTGGTACGGTAGTTGTGTGGACAGTGGCCTTTTTAGCTGGTTTGGATGCTTTATTCGAGGTCGGTTGACTCGAGCTATGATGAACGTAACGAATAACCACCTTCTCAGGCCGCTCCTTATACCAAGCCAGGTCGACTAATTGACCATTACTGATGCGCTGATACTGCGCTTCTTGACTAGTGAACGTAACATCGTTCATTGCCGGATTGAGCGACGATAAGGTTGTGCCGTTATAATCTTGTTCGATGTGATAAGTATCATCGGTGTCTTGATAATGAACAACGAAAAATGCTGCGACAGTAATCGGATCCGCTGTAGTAGCGTGACTAACGATTTTATCAATATAAGGTTGTCGATGTTGCCGTAAATTTTGTTCTAACAGGACCTGATCATCGTGGTGAATCACCAGTTGTCGGGCCAAAATTTCATCGTAGTGGTAGCGTGGTGTGCCGGTCGGATCATTGGGGTCGACTAAATCAAACCCCTTTAAATCGCGCTTTACTTGCATGATTGTTTGCCCATTGGATTGTGCAGAAGTTGTTTTGACGGATGATGATGAATCTTCCGCGTTTGCTTGCGTAGCGTGGCCGCTGGTCTCATTGTGTGAGTTACTAGTGGCTAGTCTAGCTATGCGTGCATTATCCGAATCTACGATGGTATCAGGATCAAGCGCCAGGTTTAAGATTTCCTGAATCGCTTTGGCACCCTTGGCGAGGCCTTCATCGGTAGGTCGAATCATGGTCAATGTTCGGGCAATGGCGGTACGATAATCGCGATATTTTTTCAAATTAGGACCTCCGTTATTATTTAGTAAATTGGTCAGCGCAGACATGGTTCTGTGCTGGCTAAAAAGATATTTGGTACAGGGTCAGGTCATAACCAACGATATGTATGTGTTAATACCACGAGCCAAAATGATTGTGTTATGCTGGTTTAAAGAACCAAGTAGGTCATCAATTGCCAGTACTTATCAACTATTGTGCCATAGATTGTGGCTGGACGGGTATAAAAAAACAATAAAAACGAGTTAGTGAAGTCTTTTCAAGATTAGCTGAGCTTTAGCGCAAGTATTGGCTGATTGGAACAATGGCAATTGTTGTGAAAGGTCGGCTTACTAACACAGCAATGGTCAATTGAATTGGCCTTACGGGTGATTACTTATAAAATGATATAGCGGCTATCAGACGACAACGAGTGCGTTGACTTGTTTGTGGATTGCAATAGTCGAGCATCACATTCAGGATAAGTGGGAATGAAGTTGGAGGCGCAGCAGATGGCAAGAGTTAGATTTGAGAATAAACGGGTCAATATGAGCAAACTCAGTCAGTTTGGATTTGAACCCAATCAGAATGGTCAGTATCAGTTCCGAACTTTAATTATGCAAGGCCAATTTGAAATGATAATCGAGTTGAACACTGATGGCAGTCTGAACACGACATTAACGGATACGACGACTAGTGAAGTATATGTTTTACACCTGACATCCCAAGCCCATGGTCAGTTTGTAGGTCAAGTAGCGCAGGCTTATCAAGATGTTTTATACAACATCGAACAGCATTGTTACGATAATGACGTCTTCCAATCGACCCCGGAGCGTAAGCTGATTGCGCAAGTCAAAGCTGTTTATGGTGACGATCTTGAGTTCTTGTGGCCTAAATTTCCACAAAACGCGGTTTGGCGACGCTCAGACACGCACAAATGGTATGGCGCATTATTGACGGTAACTTCCGATAAACTGGCGTTGCCGGGCGCAACACATGTTGTGACGGTATTAGATTTGCGAGCGCGCCCAGAAGACTTATCTATGCTGATTGATGGACAACATTATTTACCGGGCTATCACATGAATAAGAAACATTGGTATTCAATTTTGCTTGATGATGTGGTACCACTTGCCACGATTATGGACGACGTAAAAGTTAGTTATATGTTGGCCAAGTAGGCTTTGAATGCGAGTGGTCGGTCTCACCCTAAACCGAAGCATTGAGCATTAACTAAAAAATCGTTCCCAAGAAGACATCTGGGAACGATTTTTTTGATTAATGATTGGTAAAACCATCGTTAGTGACTATTAGATTGAATAATTAGCGCGAGGCATGGTGCCGACTGCGGTACCAATCGAAGGCGAGCGTTAATAGCATGTAAGCAAAATCAACGAGAATTGCTTCTTTTAGTGGTACGTTGAGTAAAACGACTGAAACGAACGTTAAAACAACGACAAAAGTCAGTGCCGATTGTGCCCATCGTAAGAGCCATTCTGGCATGGTTAGCTCACATCCTTTGTTATGGGAGTTGTGGTTGTTGATGAGACTGATGATTGTGGCCGATCCCGTAATGCACGTAGCGCCCAAAGAATTGAGACCGTATCAACAACTTCTTGAAGCATAGCGCCAAAGAGTGCCGGAATGATACCAGTGCTGGCAATCAACATCAAGATCGTACAGATAGCAATCCCAATCCAAACGGCTTGTTTAGCCACTTGCATGGTATCTTTAGCAATGCGCACCGCCGTGACCACGCGACTGAGATCGTCTTTTAAGATGACGACGTCGGCCGATTCACTAGCGGCAGTTGAGCCATGGGCGCCCATGGCAATGCCGACGTCAGCAACAGCCAAGGAAGGCGCGTCATTAACACCATCACCAACCATGATAACGGGGCGTTCGGCCGCTGGTACAGCCTTTAAGTGGGCAATCTTATCTGCGGGTAGGAGGTCGGCAGCAACGGTATCGATACCGACATCGGCGGCAATATGATCAGCAATTGCCTGTTGGTCACCAGTAAGCATCATGACGTTTTGAACGCCCTCAGCGTGGAGTGCTTGAAGCGTGGCGGCTGCTTCGGGGCGGACATTGTCGATAAACGTGATGTAACCTGCGTACTGGTCATCAATGCCGACGTAGATAGCAGTGGTAGCAAGTGGCTTGGCGGTTGTAGTCGGTGCGACGAATTTAAGTTTGCCCACTTTGACCTGTTGCTGCTCAATCATTGCCGTGACCCCATTACCCGTTACTTCTGCTAATTGTGTTGCCGGGCTGAGGCTAGTGGCACTCGCATACTTGACGAGTGAGCGGGCCAGGATATGACTTGAGTTTTGTTCAGCGCTCGCTGCGAGGTGCAAGATTTGTTCGGCAGTAAAACCAGGCTGAGGAACAATTTGGTTGACTGTTAATTGACCACTGGTAATGGTCCCCGTCTTATCAAACGCGGCGGACTTAGCCGTAGATAACTTCTCCAACATGTCCCCAGTTTTGACCACGATTCCGTTCCGACTAGTTCGGCTCATCCCTGAGACGAGTGCAACGGGTGCGGCGAGAATCAGCGGGCAAGGTGAAGCCACTACGAGGACTTCTGCAAATCGGTGGGGATCACCGCTGAATGCCCAAGCTACTCCGGCAATGACGTATGCTACCAAGGTGAATGGGACTGCATAGCGATCGGCCAGCCGTACGAATTTGGCTGGTCGTGATTCGGATTCTTTAACCAATTTGACTAACTGTTGGTATTGACTATCAATGGCTAATTTATCAACAACCATTGTAACGGCACTATCGCCGTTGACCGCACCAGACATAATGTCATCGCCAACGTGCTTGTCGACTGGTTTAGATTCACCCGTCAATGAAGATTCATCAAAGAGTGCCGTTCCTTGAATAAGGTGACCGTCTACTGGAACTAGCTCACCAGGTTTGACAACTAGCTGATCACCAATTTGGACATCTTCAACGGCAATATCTGTTAATTGGCCGGCGACTGAGCGGTGGGCAATACGTGGTGAATTATCGAGCAAGGCTTTCAATTCGGTATTCGCTCGTTTGGCCGCATAATCTTCTAACGAGTCACCCCCAGTGAGCATAATTAGAACGACAAGGCTAGCCCAATATTCGCCGACAGCTAGTGTTGCCACAATCGCCGTAATTGCTAATAAATCAACCCCGTACTTACCTGAACGTAAGGTTTTGATCATCTCAACTAACATTGATAAGGCCATAAGTGACCCCATTAATGTAATGATGATTTGTGTTGCCAATTGGTAGTGCAAACCAAACTGTAAAATAACCGCAATGATACCGACGCTGACCGTTAAAATTAATTTATAGTAGTGCCGCATGCAGTTCCCCTCCTTTTAGATGATAACGTTTTTTTACTTGTTACAAGAATAACATGAAATCGGTTTAATTGAAACAAATAAGAATGATTCTAAACTGAAAACTAATTATTACGAAAACTTTTAAAAAGTTTCAGAAAAAATATGGGTGTAAAACTCGTCTAATCCTTGATGGGTTAGGCCTCGACGGCTCAAAATGGTTGATTTTACTTCTGATTTAATACTAGTATACTTATAAACGAACATCAGATATCAGAAAATACTGAAATCAGCATTTGTATAAGCCAACGTGCGCTGTGCAGGTGGTAACTCGTTACCCGGTACTAAGCGCTTTTTTGGTGCACCAAGCAATTAATCTAACAGTTGTGCGGTGAGCTTATCTGGTGATTCAAGGGGGTTATCTATTAGCAAGAGCAGTGTAACCATTAATCGTTACGTGGTGTGACGACGGTCGTGTGCTAAAGGCACGATGGTAATAGAAACACTAGCTAAACAAGATGAACACCAACGTCGATTAAGCAATTAAAAATCATTTGTCAGTATGGCGTTGTCCGGATTCAACCAACGGAAAGAAGGAAATTCTGCTACTGATTTTGAGTTAGCACAAACAGAATGCGGATGACAATGCCGGTCAAACCTGATTCAGTCAGGGTGCTGAGTGCTCCGAGGATTAACTCGGAGGGGTGTACCGATTGCTAGTCGGAAATTTACGCGTGGGGACTACCGTTGCTGGTAGGAAGAACCACGAATTTGATCTAAATATAGAGAGTATATGCTCAGTAGCAGGTTTATTATTTTAAAAAGTAAGAATATTGATTGGTGGGTCTATTTACCAACAATTGGGCTCTTTGCGGCGGCTTCCGTTGTTTTATTAATGGGGGGCCATTCGCTGGAGACGAGTTTAAGTGGCATCTTGAACTGGCTCACAAATAACATGAGCTGGCTTTATATGTCGGTATATGTGATCACTTTTATCTTTTTCATTTACTTAGGGTTTAGTAAGTTAGGGAAAACCAAACTTGGTGATCCCGATGACAAACCAGAATTTTCAACGTATCACTGGGGCAGTATGGTTTACGCGACCGGGATCGATGCCAGCATCTTAATGTTGAGCATGGTTGACCCGTTACGGTACCTCCAAAGCCCTTCATTCGGCGTCAAGCCGTTTTCAACTTCTGCATATAATTATGCGCACATGCTGGGACAATTTAATTGGGGACCAATGGCGTGGATGATGTTTGCGCCAGCCACGATTGCAATTGCCTATGCAATGTATGTTAAACACGTCAAGGTTCAGCGGCTCAGTGCCGCAATTTCAGTACTCCAAGGTCCTGGTAAGGGTAAGCAGATTGCCCGCAACACGATTGATTTTCTCGTTATTATCGGGATTATGGGTGGTGTTGGGACCTCGGTCGGGATGGAAATCCCCGTTATTTCAAAAGTTTTGAGTACCGTCACTGGTATCGCCGATACAATGACCTTAAAGTTAGGGTTGTTCGCCCTATTATTCGTAATCTTCGCCATGGCCGTTTTCAATGGCTTGAAGAAGGGGATTGGCCGCTTAAGTGCCGCCCACGTTTGGTTAGCGATTGGCTTCTTGATTGTTGTCTTAATTGTTGGCCCAACGTTGTATATCTTAAACTCAGAAACGAATAGTATTGGGTTGTTTATCAATAAATTCATTACTTTGAGTACGAATACCGCACCAAATGGTCACGCAACGGCCATGCAACGGCAGACGATCTTCTACTGGGGCTGGTGGTTATCCTTTATGCCAGTCATGGGCTTATTCATTGCCCGGATTTCCCGGGGCCGGACGATTCGTCAGGTGCTCGGTGGTATGTTGCTATGGGGCTCATTAGGTTGTGTCAGTTTCTACGCCATCTTGGGTGGTTATGCCTTATACTTGCAACGGATGGGCATCGTTAACTTAGTTCACATCTTGAACACGCAAGGGCAAGCCGCTGTGATTGCTGCCGTATTATCGACGTTACCACTGAAGATGATTATGTTGGCTTTGTACTGCCTCTCTTGCTTTATCTTCTTGGCAACGACGGTTTCTTCATTCGCCTTTATCACCTCGTCATTTACCAGCAAAAAGCTGGCCGCAGGGGAACAACCAAGTCGCTTCAATCGGATGAGCTGGGTCGTTATCTTCCTAGTCTTCTCATTGGGGCTCGTCACGGTTGGTGGCTTTGAATCGATTCAGTCCATCTGTGCGATGTCTGGCTTCCCATTAACGATTGTCGCGCTCGTCTTACTGTACTCGATCCATCACGACTTAACGACTGATCCAGTCAAGGAAGCCGCGAAAGCCAATGCCAAAGCAGCTGAATTAGCACGCCGGAAACGGTTAGCACGTGACGTTGAAATCACGACTAAAACTGACTACGCACGCGAACGGCGCACCGCACGGAAACGTGAAACAGAAGCCGATTAGCGCTACTCAGTCGAACTAAATATATCAATAAACTAGGCTCGTATTATGAATTTCCATAATGCGAGCCTTTTAAGATTGGCCCACCTGTTTGAAATAATGGTAGAAAGATGCCTTTTTAAGGTTGGTTTTCTGTTCGTCAGCCGGTGCGCGTCCTATTCCGACCTCCGGGGCTGGGTGCCAATTGCTGGAACGCAGCCGACGTCGATTTGAGCTAACGCATAACCCGCGTCATCTCAAATACGAGTCTTATTCTAAGCCGGAAGAAAATCACTTCCGACTAAGAATAATTTGGCTACTGAGCATTGTCACCCAGCCCCTACAGTCGGGAACCCGCTCGAATGGCTAATGAACGGCCACTTAACCTGGGTATAATTGGTCGTTCGCTATTTTGATACGGGAACTTTAAACGAAACGTTAGAGTTGTATTAACCACTTTGTCGAGATGGTCAATTATTACGATGTTGATTGAGGAATAGTGAGACATCCCAATATCATTTTCATCCTGACAGTTGACTGACAAAATTACTGTTTATGAAAAACAATGACAAATTCATCAAAAATTGGGTACATCTTCGTCCGCCATTCGAATACCATCCCGACTGGAAGGCGTTTCTGACAATGCCCAGTGGTGAAATTTCACTTAGCAAGCGTCCTTTGCTTGGTTAGTGAAAGGCCAGTATTTGAGACGTGCTTTTCGGCTCAAATCTGTGCCCACCACGTTCCGGCAATTGGCAGAAATGCCTGGAGGTCGGTGTAGGACGAACCAACCAAAAAAGTTTACGCTAACCCGAACTGTTTCCAGCGGTCCTAAGCTGGTGGCTGTTGACTTTAAATAAAGGCATCTTTCTACCATAATTCAGGTGGGATGGATTAGAATGATAGCGATGAGATAGTAAGGGGAGGATTGGCTATGGCGATTAGCAATAGGCATGTTAGTTTTAAGCGGCCGGCGTGGTTGGGAGATTCGATTACGGCAGATAATGAGTTGGCGACGGTGCATTATCATGATATTTTGGCGGCTGATTGGGATGTTGAGCGGAGCGATAATTTGGGGATATCCGGTTCGACGATTGGGAGTCGTTATGATGCGATGGCGGCACGCTATCAGGATATTCCGGAGGATGCTGATTTTATTGCTGTGTTTGGGGGCGTTAATGACTATGGTCGGGATCAGCCGTTAGGGCAATACGGTGATTGCGATATAACGACATTTTATGGGGCGTTGGCGGTGTTATTGACGGGACTGCAGACGAATTGGCCGACCGTGCCGAAGTTGTTTATTTCGGCGATTCATATTGGTTCGGATTTTGGGGGTAGCTTTAGTGCGGTGACGAATGGTCTCGGATATCGGCAGGCAGATTATGAGGCAGCGATTGCCCAGGTGACTGCGGATTATGGTGTTCCGCATTTGAGCTTGTATCATGATGCGGGGATGACGTTTGCCGTTCCTGCTCAGGCAGCCATTTATTCGGTGGATACTTTGCATCCGAATGATGCTGGTCATCGCGTGATTGCGCGCAAGGTGCAGGTGTTTTTGGATAGCCACTTTTAGGCTGGCCTAGTTAGTAATAGTATAGTTGATCATAACTAAAAGCAGCAGTCCGCTCTGACTAGCGCGGACTGCTGCTTTTCTAAATGTCAAAACGGCTACTTGGCTTTTTTCTTAGTCTTGGGCCCCTGTTTATGCTTTTGTTCACGAAGCAAGTCTTTGAAAGTCTCGATTTCAGTAGTGTGCTTAGCCATCCATTCTTTGTAGTTAGAATGGGAGTCGGTATCACTGATTTTAAGGCCGGTTTCTAACCAAAATAACGCTTCGGTTAAGGAACCGAAATTGTGAAACCAGAGTGTGTGGCCATTGTCAGAGTCCATGGCAACGTAGGACTTGTAGTGGGGCGTTAAAAAGGTATGTTTAACAATTTTGAATGCGGCCCGGCGCCGGGTTAGTTTGTAATCCGGTAAGATGTAGCGGCCGGGATGGGCCAGGTGCGGGACGGAATTCTTTCGTTGTTCTTTGTACTCAGTCAACATCGCTTTAGCGCGCTCAGGACTGATAAGAGTGATATCAAATTTTGGCATAGCAGGGCTCCCCTTGGTGAATTGCAGTATGGTTGATTATATTAGTCAAATAATAAAACTTATACTATAATGATAGCGCAATTTCGTGAAAATTCGAAATATAAAAGCCTGAAAATTAGGGATTTTCCCTTTCTTACAGTAAATTTAAGTAAAATAAATCGGAGGCTTGATTATGAGTACAGCACCCCTCAGTTCATTTGAAAAAGATATCCCAGCAGTAACCGAATTATTAGCGGCTGATGCTGAGTTGCAGGCGTTTTTTGTGGCCTTGACACCCGGTTATCAGCGTGAATGGGCTCGATTTATTTTCGGGGCCAAGGCTCAAGCGACTAAGGAGCGGCACGTTGAGGTCATGAAGACGGTCTTTCAGGCTGGCTACAAGTCCAAGCGGGCTTATGATAGTCGGCCGGATAAATAGGCAGTTTTCCGGCGTATACTGCGAGTTCAGACTGACTACGATTAATAATCAGGGTGCGACCACGAGAAACTAGGCGGGTTGCGTCCTGATTTGCTCTAATTACCGTCAGTTTCGCGAGTAGCGGGCCTTGTGAGTGCCTGTAACGCTTCCAATTTTGGTTTCCGAGTGTTGAGCGTGGCTTTAATTGCGATGCTGAGCGCGCGTTTTAGGCGCTCCAAACGGGGGGGTGTCCTGGCTGACGTCATCACCATAAATCGTTTCTAGTGGTGTCTACCAGACGGGGCCGGGGTTGGTCGTATCCCCGTTATGACGAGGAAACAGGTGCCAATGAACGTGAGCATCACCATTGCCAAGTAATTCAATGTTCATTTTGTCCGCGTGAAAGGCCTGTGCGCAAGCTTCCTGGACGATGCTCATCTCTTCAAGGAATCGTAACCGCTCGTGTGCCGGCAAATGATGTAATTCGGTGACGTGATGTTTGGCTAAAAAGAGCGTGTAGCCTTCAAAATACTGGCTGTCTGCAAGGACCACGTAACCAGTTGTGAGTTCGCAAACGAAATAGGGGTTCTGGTGCGCTTGGATCAACTTGATTCGTTCACAGATTGTGCAAGGAGCTGTCATTTGCTCACCTCCTGAGTCTTGATAGGATTAGTATACGCGTAAATGTGGCGAGCACGTCTAAAATGTTAAAGCTGCGCCTAAAAAAACGACGACCTGAGAACCGATACTGGTTAGGGTCGTCGTTTGGGTAGTCAAACTAATTGTCAATTCTGTTAGGTCAATCGTGATTAAGGTAAATCGTTACCGGCTGCAAAGTAGATATCGTACCATTCCTGTCGGCTAAGTGTAACGTCCGCCCCGGCAGCGTTTTGAGCGAGATGTTCCGGATTCATCGTACCAAGGATGACTTGGAAGTGAGCCGGGTGTCGAAGGATCCATGCGGTCGCAATGGCTGATTTCGTGACCTTTTTCTCATCAGCGAGTGCTTGCATGGCATTATTAAGTTCTGGAAACTTCGGATTATCTAAGAAGATCCCCGCGAAGTTGCCGTATTGATAAGGTGACCAGGCTTGAATCGTCATCTTATGGAGCCGTGAGTATTCGATTATCTCGCCGTCGTGGTTAAGACTACGTTCGTCCTGCATGTTCGTGTGTAAGCCAAAGTCGATCGCACCGGTATGCATGATACCAAATTGGAGTTGGTTGATGATGAGCCGTTGGTTTAGTGCCGCTTGGAGCATGTCAACTTGCATGGGATTGAAGTTAGAGACGCCAAAGTGGCGCACTTTGCCACTAGCCTGTAACTCGTCAAACGCGGCGGCAACTTCTTCTGGTTCCATCAAAGCGTCCGGTCGGTGGAGGAGGAAGGTGTCGAGATAATCAACCCCTAAGCGTTGAAGTTCGCCGTCAACGGCTGCCAGGATGTGTTGTTTGGAGAAGTCATAACGCTTGCCAGGAACGATGCCGCCCTTCGACTGGATATAGAGCTGATCACGCGTCACGTGAGCCTGTTTGAGCGCCTGACCGAAGATGGTCGATGATTGGCCACCACCGTAGATATCAGCTGAATCAACGTAATTGATGCCTAAATCAGCAGCAGTATCGATAACCTTGGTGGCTTGGGCGACATTCAGGGCATCCATGCGCATGATGCCGAGCGCCACGCTGGAAGCTTGAATATTACTGTGACCTAAATTAATCGTTTTCAAAACTAAAGTCCTCCTCAATGTGCAACTTGAATTAAATTCAGTATACGGTTTTCGCAAGAATATGTAAACGGTTACGAGAACGGACTAGTTCGATTTTAAGGCAAAAAAATAGAACCCAAGGCTTCTCTACTTGAGTTCTACTTATGAGGAATAATCCTGATTAGCGATGAAAAATTGTTCAGTGTTAATATGATACACCTTCATGCTATTCAATTTTACGCGTGTCCAACTTCTAACGGACTAACCCGTATTTATTGTAACTATCTGCTATAGTCGATCTAAAGTAAGTTTGTTACTTGATTGCGACTCGTTAGACGGGTTTTAACGAAAGTCAAACTCGCGTTTAAAACTTGGGAATGTCTTCGTAACAGACATGCACCTCCGTTTAAACTTTGTAATACCTGAGTCTACAAATGGAACTGGTAATGTGGAACTAACAACTGGTCATCGGAGACACCTGTTTCCAACTAAAACTTAGTTAAAACCTGTTCGTCATTCTAATGCCAATTAATTCTTTGCGGTTATCGTTTATCTAAGGGTCAACGTTCAGTCATCCAACGTAATCTCACGACACTCGCTAGACCGATAACGCTTCACGGCGCTTAAAACGGTTTCGATAACGACCCAAACTGTGATACAAGCTGCCTAACATTACAGCGACAGCCAAACTCTTTTGAGAAGCTTTGCTAATCGAGGATTAATTCCTTTCCTCACTTAGTATAATAGCATAAACGGTAAGCGCTTACAACAAAAACAACCGCAAATTTGCAATGAAAATTAACATCAGCCTTAAACGTTGATATACCGGGGATTCTTACCGATGTTTTTTTAAGGATAGTCGTATGATTTGTGGATTCTCCGACTGTTTGAAAAGTCGACTAATTAGGACTAATAATTGATTGAATATGGGCGGACATACGGTACAATAGAAGTAGGAAAGAAAGCGCTTTATGCACTAAGCGGCGCGCATTCAAACGTAGTTGCGACTGTGTGACGAGATGATTGCGCGATTAATCAGTGAATTCAAGCTGGTATGGAAGGACGAGATACGATGACAACAACGTTTAAAGACCGGGCCTTCGAGGCGCTAGGACATGTCATTGACCCTGAATTAGGAATTGATCTAGTTAACTTGGGGTTGATCTATGATGCACAATTGACGGCGGAGGGGACCGCTGAAATTACCATGACGTTGACCATTGCGGGCTGTCCTTTGACCGAATGGTTGGCTAAGGATATTCACGATGAGCTAATCAAATTACCAGAAGTTAAGAATATCGAGATTGAAATCGTGTGGGAACCTGCTTGGAATGAGAGCATGATGTCCCGTGAAGCGCGGATGGAACTAGGGATTCATAGTTAGTGGCCGACCTGTTAGCAGCCAGTTCAAGGGTTGGCTGCCATTGGATAGGGCATGATTAAGGAAAGACGTTGCTGGTTTAGACTTACGACGTCTTTTTTGCGTACCACCGTACTAACTTCCGGCCAGCAAAAAAACACCAGTGACACAACCATCCGTAGATGATCGTATCGCTGGTGTTTTCGTCATGCTAGAAATGCCGATTTAAAGTTTTGGCAATGGCATCCATGTCTTGTACCCGTTGTAATCAGCAGTGTGCAGTAGCTTTTCAGCATTTGCCACCCGATCTTGGGTTGGAGACTCGATTCCTTCAAGCCGGTACTTAATCTTCATTTCATGATATTTCTTAACGCCTAGAGTATGGTACGGCAATACTTCGACCTTTTGAACGACGTCGTTTGGAATCTTAGCAATGTAATCGCCGAGTTTCTTCAAGTCTTCATCGTAATCAGTCCGTTGGGGAACCAGGACGTGACGAATCCACATATCATCGTGGTGTTGGGCCATGTACTGAATCATATCCAAGATATTTTCGTTCCCATACTGGGTCAACTGCTTGTGTTTGGCAGAATCGATGTGCTTAATGTCGACCAACGAAATGTCCGTGACCTTCATTAGACGTTCGAACTTGTCAAAGAAAGGTTGTTCTCGGGTAAAAGGCTGTCCAGAGGTATCCAGACAAGTACTGATATTCATCGCCTTGGCTTTTTCGAACAAGTCTAAGATGAAGTCGATTTGTACCAGTGATTCACCACCACTGACTGTGATGCCACCCGTCTTGCCCCAGAAAGCCCGGTATTTAGCCGCGTCTTCTAGAATCTCGTCGGCCGTCATTTGATCGCCAACGTTGAGTTTCCAAGTATCAGGGTTGTGACAGTATTGGCAACGCATGTGGCATCCTTGGAGGAACGCCACGTAACGGATACCTGGTCCGTCAACGGAGCCAAACGTTTCGATGGAGTGAACGTAGCCTATCAAAGGCTCCTTTGCCGCCGCTTGCGTTGTTGAAACTTGTTTGTTTTCCATGAGCCTTTCGCCTTCTTAACTATTAAAGATTAAATGTTACATTGATTCGAAGAATGTCCGTGAAATAACGTCATCTTGTTGTTCCTTGGTCAAATCTGCGAAGTAGACACAGTAGCCAGAAACCCGAACCGTTAATGTTGGGTATTCTTCAGGGTGCTTCTGAGCGTCAATCAGAGTGTCTTTATTGAAGACGTTGATGTTCAAGTGCATCCCATCATTCTTCATGTAACCGTCTAACATGTTTACTAACGTGTCTTTCCGTGATTCGAGGTCATGGCCTAACGTGTTAGGGGTAACGCCGAACGTGTTGGAAATCCCGTCAGTTGCGTAACGGTATGGTAATTTGGCAGTTGAAAGAAGTGAAGCTAACGCACCGCTCTTTTCAGCGCCGTATGCTGGGTTAGCACCTGGTGAGAATGGTTCGCCTTTTTGACGGCCATTTGGTGTGGTACCAGTGTTCTTACCGTAAACAACGTTGGAGGTGATCGTCAAAACAGAAGTTGAAAGTTTGGCATTCCGATAGAGGTGATGCGTGTTCATCTTGCTGTATAATTCTTTGACTAACCATTTAGCAATGTCATCAGCTCGATCGTCATTGTTCCCATAACGTGGGTAGTCATTGTCGGCTTTGAAGTCAACGGCGATACCACGTTCGTCACGAATTACTTTAACGTGACCATACTTGATAGCTGAGATTGAATCCGCGGCATGTGATAAGCCAGAAATCCCAGTTGCAAAGGTCCGATCAAGATCAGTATTCTTCAAAGCTAATTGGGCAGCTTCATAGTAGTACTTATCATGCATATAATGAATTGCATTCAGTGAGTTAACGTAAGTGTCAGCTAACCAATCCATTTGCTTGTCTAATTTCTTCATGAATTCGTCGTAATCGATGTATTCTGAAGTAATTGGTTCGTAAGCAGGGCCAACTTGATCGCCAGCAATTTCGTCGCGGCCACCATTGATGGCATAAAGAATCGCTTTGGCTAAGTTTGCCCGGGCACCGAAGTACTGGATCCCATCAGCAATTGGTTGTGCGGAAACACAGCAAGCAATACCATAATAATCGGTACCCCATTGTACCCGCATCAAGTCATCATTTTCATACTGAATGGTTGAACTGTCGATTGAAACTTCAGTTGCGTAACGTTTGAAGTCTTCTGGTAAGCGGTCTGACCATAAAATCGTGATGTTTGGTTCTGGTGCGGCGCCCATGTTGTCCAAAGTCTTTAAGATCCGGAAAGCGGTCTTAGTCACATGGTGTTGACCGTCGACGCCTAAACCACACATTGATAAGGTTGCCCAGATTGGGTCACCAGAGAAGAGGGAATTGTATTCTTCAGTACGAATGAACCGAACCATCCGTAGTTTCATGACGAATTGATCAATTAATTCTTGAGCTTGGCTTTCGTCCAGAACACCATTGTCCAAGTCACGTTGGATGAAGATGTCCATCGTTGTATCAATCCGGCCAACGGACATTGCAGCGCCGTTTTGGGTCTTGATAGCAGCTAAGTAAGCGAAGTACATCCATTGAATAGCTTCTTGAGCATTAGTTGCAGGCTTGCTAATATCGTAGCCATAACTGGCAGCCATCTTCTTCATATCTGCTAAAGCACGGTATTGATCTTGAACTTCTTCACGGAGGCGAATAACATCATCAGTCAATTCACCATCACCAATGTGGGCAAAGTCATTAGCTTTGTCTTCCATTAAACGATCAATCCCATAAACAGCGACCCGTGGAAGATCAGGAATGAGACGGCCACGTGCGTATGCATCTGGTAGTCCGGTGATGATCTTGTAGTGACGTGCTTTCCGCATGTCAGGAGTATAAACATCGAAGACGCCTTGGTTATGAGTCTTGCGATATTCAGTGAAAATCTTGTCGTTTTCTTCATCAGGGGTATAACCGTATGATTTCAAAGCGTCATCAGCCATTCGAATACCACCAAATGGCATGAAGGCCCGCTTCAAAGGCTTGTCAGTCTGGAGACCAACAATCTTTTCGAGATCTTTTTGAATATAACCAGGGCCGTGTGAAGTAATCGTTGCAACGACTTTAGTATCAGCGTCCAACACACCACCAGCGGCACGTTCTTGTTTCTTTAATTCTAAGACTTTGTCATTCAAGGTCTTAGTAGCGGCAGTTGGTCCGGCCAGGAAGCTTTCGTCGCCATTGTATTGTGTGAAGTTATTTTGAATAAAATCACGAATGTTGATTTCTTCCTGCCAGTGCCCGCCTTTGAAACCTTTCCAAGCTGCTGGTTTTGTTGTCTTTTCTGATGTAATCATTTTCTCGCCTCCATAATTTGAATCCAATCAAATGATTGATAAAATTCTATATTTGAATCATAACATTTTTTAGCGAATTTGTAACCGCTTTCAGGTGATTTATTTCACGTTTGGGTTATTTTTTTGCAATCTATTATTGAAAAGTTGACTATTAACGTTGATATAACAGTACTTACATAGCTAGATAGGCATTGGTAATTCACTTAATTATATTTAGAAAACGGCTAAAAACAAGACTCGTTTTGATATATAAGTGGAATATTGTCCATAATGTAACAAGTGTTTAACTAGTTAATTAATAAAAAGTGCAACGAGGTGTGGAGGGTGTTAAAAGCGTTTGCCGTTGATTTTATGAGGAAGTTCGTTATCATAAAGAAGATAAGCAGAAACTAGTGAATGTAGTGAAAGGTGGGCGTAATGCGGATGCTCGAAAAAATTGAACAATATATTGACAGTTGTATTGAAGCTGGCGACATTTATGGGGCGTCGTTTAGCTTGATCACCCCTAAAGGTATCAATCAATACTATCATGGTAAGCAGGGCCGCGATGAGTTTGCCGTGGGCTTAGATCCTGCGATGATTTATGACCTAGCATCGGTAACTAAGGTTGTAGGGACCACGACGAGGATTTTTCAGTTGTTATCGGACCACACGATTCATTTAACGGACTCGGTTGCCCGGTTTTTACCTGGGTTCACTCATCCTGAAATAACGATTAAAAACTTGTTACTTCATAATAGTGGGCTACCGGCAGATATTGATAACCTGGATAAGATGCAACGTGAAGATCTGATCAAAGCGGTTTATGATGCGCCACTCGTCACGGCACCAGGGACAACGTATGTCTATTCAGACCTGGGATTTATTTTATTGGGATGGATTATTCGTGCGGTTGACGGCTCGTTGGCTCGGAGTATTCAAGACCACGTTTGCTATCCACTAGCGATGACCAATACGGGTTATAACTTAAATCGTCCGAAGATTCGGTTTGTGCCGACGGAGTTTGATCCGCGGCGGGGTCAGATTCAAGGACAGGTGCATGATTATAAAGCCTTTTTGTTGAATGGTGAGAGTGGTCACGCAGGCTTGTTCTCAACGCTGACGGATTTATCCGTATTTATTGAAATGATGTTAAACTTTGGTGAATATCAAGGCAAACGGGTGCTGGATGAAAATGTCTTTGACTGGTTAGGCGAGTATGACGAAAATGGCCGGACGTTAGGTTGGGAACGACGTGCGGGACGACATCGATATTTCCATACTGGTTTTACTGGCCCGGCAGTTGCTTTTGATTTGGATCGTCAAATTGGGCTGGTTGTGTTAACAAATCGAGTTTATCCAACTAGTGACAATCAGGTCTGGAACCAAGATCGTAAGCGAGTATTCGATCTGTTTTTTGAATCCTGATGATGGCAGCTTCATTAATAGTTAGTAGTTAAATTAAATAAGCGTCGCAGCCACTTAAGGCTGCGACGCTTATTTAATTACGATTTCATGACAGCTAGACCGCTGAAGTGTTTGGCACTTGTGGGTGCTAAGCAAACGCTATTTTGCTTTTTGCTTCTATATATACGTTATTTTTGCAACCAGCGAAGTCCGGGAACATGACGTGCAATTTTATAACCAGCGGCACCGATAATGACACCAGCCCAATTTGTGATGACATCATCGATATCAACCCAACGTTTGAGGTTAACCAACCAGTCAAGGATGAATTGTCCCAGCTCGAGTGTTAGCCCCGTAAGAAATCCCAACCAAATAAAACGACGCCAAGGCAAGTCGGGAAAATTCCATGCCAGTAAACCGCCCAATGGAACAGTGAGGAGAACGTTGAGCCAAAATTCAATGTCAAGTTGTTGGAAAGGAATCACGTTCAGCTTAACGGGTCCCCATTGAATATATTGAATAACGAGTTGGGTACCAAAATTGTAACTGGTAGGTGTATAGCAAAAAGCAGTTAAGACCCAGAGAAAGGCAATTAAACTGAGTTGCTTAAAACGCTGGATATTTGTGCGCGCTGATCGCGTACAAGCGTATAGTAGAACAATAAACATTAATGAAATCAAAAAGAATGGTAGCCAAGCTAGCATAATTTAGTCGCTCCTTTAATTAAATAGTATAGAGAAAGAAAGCTGGTTTGACTATTAATAAAAAGAAATTCAGAAAAAGTGTTGACACTTTTTACTTCAATTGGTATATTAGTAAACGTTGCTGCTACGGCAGATGCATCTCACCACCAAATAATTATTGAAATTAGTTGTTGACAATTTCTTCAGTAATTGGTAAGATAGTTTCTGTTGTCGCAACGGCAACTACGACAAATTAATCAAGTTACTTCTTAAAAAAAGTTGTTGACAAGATATTGATTAAGATGTTATAATGATTAAGTTGTGTTAAGCGATTAGCACACGGAATTAGATCTTTGAAAACTGAACAAAGTTTCGACGAATCAAATGTGTAGGGTCTCTTGATTTTGAATCAAGAGCAAAACATTTGCGAAGTCAATTCGCTAGCAAATAAATTTTAGTACAACATTAAATGAGCTTTTTAGAACTCATCATTAATTTGAGAGTTTGATCCTGGCTCAGGACGAACGCTGGCGGCGTGCCTAATACATGCAAGTCGAACGAACTCTGGTATTGATTGGTGCTTGCATCATGATTTACATTTGAGTGAGTGGCGAACTGGTGAGTAACACGTGGGAAACCTGCCCAGAAGCGGGGGATAACACCTGGAAACAGATGCTAATACCGCATAACAACTTGGACCGCATGGTCCGAGCTTGAAAGATGGCTTCGGCTATCACTTTTGGATGGTCCCGCGGCGTATTAGCTAGATGGTGGGGTAACGGCTCACCATGGCAATGATACGTAGCCGACCTGAGAGGGTAATCGGCCACATTGGGACTGAGACACGGCCCAAACTCCTACGGGAGGCAGCAGTAGGGAATCTTCCACAATGGACGAAAGTCTGATGGAGCAACGCCGCGTGAGTGAAGAAGGGTTTCGGCTCGTAAAACTCTGTTGTTAAAGAAGAACATATCTGAGAGTAACTGTTCAGGTATTGACGGTATTTAACCAGAAAGCCACGGCTAACTACGTGCCAGCAGCCGCGGTAATACGTAGGTGGCAAGCGTTGTCCGGATTTATTGGGCGTAAAGCGAGCGCAGGCGGTTTTTTAAGTCTGATGTGAAAGCCTTCGGCTCAACCGAAGAAGTGCATCGGAAACTGGGAAACTTGAGTGCAGAAGAGGACAGTGGAACTCCATGTGTAGCGGTGAAATGCGTAGATATATGGAAGAACACCAGTGGCGAAGGCGGCTGTCTGGTCTGTAACTGACGCTGAGGCTCGAAAGTATGGGTAGCAAACAGGATTAGATACCCTGGTAGTCCATACCGTAAACGATGAATGCTAAGTGTTGGAGGGTTTCCGCCCTTCAGTGCTGCAGCTAACGCATTAAGCATTCCGCCTGGGGAGTACGGCCGCAAGGCTGAAACTCAAAGGAATTGACGGGGGCCCGCACAAGCGGTGGAGCATGTGGTTTAATTCGAAGCTACGCGAAGAACCTTACCAGGTCTTGACATACTATGCAAATCTAAGAGATTAGACGTTCCCTTCGGGGACATGGATACAGGTGGTGCATGGTTGTCGTCAGCTCGTGTCGTGAGATGTTGGGTTAAGTCCCGCAACGAGCGCAACCCTTATTATCAGTTGCCAGCATTAAGTTGGGCACTCTGGTGAGACTGCCGGTGACAAACCGGAGGAAGGTGGGGATGACGTCAAATCATCATGCCCCTTATGACCTGGGCTACACACGTGCTACAATGGATGGTACAACGAGTTGCGAACTCGCGAGAGTAAGCTAATCTCTTAAAGCCATTCTCAGTTCGGATTGTAGGCTGCAACTCGCCTACATGAAGTCGGAATCGCTAGTAATCGCGGATCAGCATGCCGCGGTGAATACGTTCCCGGGCCTTGTACACACCGCCCGTCACACCATGAGAGTTTGTAACACCCAAAGTCGGTGGGGTAACCTTTTAGGAACCAGCCGCCTAAGGTGGGACAGATGATTAGGGTGAAGTCGTAACAAGGTAGCCGTAGGAGAACCTGCGGCTGGATCACCTCCTTTCTAAGGAATATTACGGAAACCTACACACGCGTCGAAACTTTGTTTAGTTTTGAGAGATTTAACTCTCAAAACTTGTTCTTTGAAAACTAGATAATATCAAATATATTTTTTCATAATGAAACCGAGAACACCGCGTTTTTTGAGTTTTTTATTGAAGTTTAATTATCGCTAAACTCATTAATCGCATTTACCGTTAGGTAAATGAGGTTAAGTTAACAAGGGCGCATGGTGAATGCCTTGGCACTAGGAGCCGATGAAGGACGGGACTAACACCGATATGCTTCGGGGAGCTGTACGTAAGCTATGATCCGGAGATTTCCGAATGGGGCAACCCAGCAGTTTTAATCAACTGTTACCACTAGATGAATTCATAGTCTAGTTGGAGGTAAACGCTGTGAACTGAAACATCTCATTAGCAGCAGGAATATAAAGAAATTTCGATTCCCTAAGTAGCGGCGAGCGAACGGGGAACAGCCCAAACCAAAGTGCTTGCACTTTGGGGTTGTAGGACTGAACATTTGAGTTACCAAAGAACTTGATAGTCGAAGGATTTGGGAAAATCCGCCATAGATGGTGATAGCCCAGTAGATTAAATCAAATTCTCTCAGTTCAGGATCCTGAGTACGGCGGAACACGTGAAATTCCGTCGGAATCCGGGAGGACCATCTCCCAAGGCTAAATACTACCTAGTGACCGATAGTGAACCAGTACCGTGAGGGAAAGGTGAAAAGCACCCCGGGAGGGGAGTGAAATAGTTCCTGAAACCATGTGCCTACAATAAGTCAGAGCGCGTTAATGCGTGATGGCGTGCCTTTTGTAGAATGAACCGGCGAGTTATGATCCCGTGCAAGGTTAAGACTAAAAAGTCGGAGCCGTAGCGAAAGCGAGTCTGAAATGGGCGATTTTAGTACGAGGTTATAGACCCGAAACCAGGTGACCTATCCATGTCCAGGTTGAAGGTGCGGTAAAACGCACTGGAGGACCGAACCCGTGTAAGTTGAAAATTGCTGGGATGAGGTGTGGATAGCGGTGAAATTCCAAACGAACTTGGAGATAGCTGGTTCTCTCCGAAATAGCTTTAGGGCTAGCCTCGGAATTAGGATCATGGAGGTAGAGCACTATTTGGACTAGGGGCCCGTCTTGGGTTACTGAATTCAGATAAACTCCGAATGCCATTGATTCATATCCGGGAGTCAGACGATGAGTGATAAGATCCACCGTCGAAAGGGGAACAGCCCAGACCATCAGTTAAGGTCCCTAAATGTATGCTAAGTGGAAAAGGATGTGGAGTTGCATAGACAACTAGGATGTTGGCTCAGAAGCAGCCACCATTTAAAGAGTGCGTAATAGCTCACTAGTCGAGTGATCCTGCGCCGAAAATGTACCGGGGCTAAGCATACTACCGAAACCATGGATGCGACCATTAGGTCGCGTGATAGGAGAGCGTTCTAAGGGCGGTGAAGCAAGATCGTGAGGACTTGTGGAGCGCTTAGAAGTGAGAATGCCGGTATGAGTAGCGAAAGATAGGTGAGAATCCTATCCACCGAATGACTAAGGTTTCCTGGGGAAGGCTCGTCCTCCCAGGGTTAGTCGGGACCTAAGTCGAGGCCGAGAGGCGTAGACGATGGATAACAGGTTGAGATTCCTGTACTAGTTAAGTGCGTTTGAGCAATGGAGGGACGCAGGAGGCTAAGATGTGCATTCTGTTGGATTAGAATGTCCAAGCAGTAAGTCTTGTGAAGAGTCAAATGCTTTTCACTTTAAGGACAAGCTGTGATGGGGAGCGAAATTTAGTAGCGAAGCGTCTGATGTCACACTGCCGAGAAAAGCTTCTAGTGAGTACTTAACTACCCGTACCGCAAACCGACACAGGTAGTCGAGGAGAGAATCCTAAGGTGAGCGAGTGAACTCTCGTTAAGGAACTCGGCAAAATGACCCCGTAACTTCGGGAGAAGGGGTGCTGATCGCAAGATCAGCCGCAGTGAATAGGCCCAGGCGACTGTTTATCAAAAACACAGGTCTCTGCAAAATCGTAAGATGACGTATAGGGGCTGACGCCTGCCCGGTGCTGGAAGGTTAAAAGGATGGGTTAGCTTCGGCGAAGCTCAGAATTGAAGCCCCAGTAAACGGCGGCCGTAACTATAACGGTCCTAAGGTAGCGAAATTCCTTGTCGGGTAAGTTCCGACCCGCACGAAAGGCGTAACGATCTGGGCACTGTCTCAACGAGAGACTCGGTGAAATTATATTGTCCGTGAAGATGCGGACTACCCGCGACAGGACGGAAAGACCCCATGGAGCTTTACTGTAGCTTGATATTGAGTGTTTGTACAGCTTGTACAGGATAGGTAGGAGCCATAGAAACCGGAACGCTAGTTTCGGTGGAGGCGTTGGTGGGATACTACCCTCGCTGTATGACCACTCTAACCCGCACCACTAATCGTGGTGGGAGACAGTGTCAGGTGGGCAGTTTGACTGGGGCGGTCGCCTCCTAAAAAGTAACGGAGGCGCCCAAAGGTTCCCTCAGAATGGTTGGAAATCATTCGCAGAGTGTAAAGGCACAAGGGAGCTTGACTGCGAGACAGACAGGTCGAGCAGGGACGAAAGTCGGGCTTAGTGATCCGGTGGTACCGTATGGAAGGGCCATCGCTCAACGGATAAAAGCTACCCTGGGGATAACAGGCTTATCTCCCCCAAGAGTCCACATCGACGGGGAGGTTTGGCACCTCGATGTCGGCTCATCGCATCCTGGGGCTGTAGTCGGTCCCAAGGGTTGGGCTGTTCGCCCATTAAAGCGGTACGCGAGCTGGGTTCAGAACGTCGTGAGACAGTTCGGTCCCTATCCGTCGCGGGCGTAGGAAATTTGAGAGGACCTGTCCTTAGTACGAGAGGACCGGGATGGACATACCTCTGGTGTACCAGTTGTGCCGCCAGGCGCATCGCTGGGTAGCTACGTATGGATGTGATAAACGCTGAAAGCATCTAAGTGTGAAACACACCTCGAGATGAGATTTCCCATTCCTTTATGGAAGTAAGACCCCTGAAAGATGATCAGGTAGATAGGTTAGAAGTGGCAGTGCGGTGACGCATGAAGCGGACTAATACTAATCGGTCGAGGACTTAACCAAGTAATTGGTGTTCCGGTTCATATGAAGATAGTTGATATTGTCTAGTTTTGAGAGCACAAGTTTCTCAATAGTGTGGTGACGATGGCGAGAAGGATACACCTGTTCCCATGTCGAACACAGAAGTTAAGCTTCTTAGCGCCGAGAGTAGTTGGGGGATCGCTCCCTGCGAGGGTAGGACGTTGCCATGCAACCTAAGGAATCGTTAATTCGATTCCTTTTTTTGTTGCCAAAAATTAGCCTACTGGGCGAACTAAGACTAAATTTTGAAATTCAAACGGCGGGTCGGATTATTAGGAATCCCGGTACTCATCAGCGCATTTGGAATTCAACCCATACTATTAATCACCGGCACGATCTACTTATTGGGGGTAGCTGGCAGTGATGGGGGAGCTGTCAAAACGAGAGACAGTAGCGTTCGGATTTTGAGAGTCAGGCGTAAATGGCGTACGTTTGGTTGGTTAGAAAAATCGATGCTAGTTTCAAGCGATAAAGTGATTCAGCTCAGTCTAAGGTACTAGGTATTGGTTTACGAACTTGGCCATTACTAACCGCTAATACGGGCTCGTGGGCCTAATGTCATTTAATTTGGACAGTATCCGTCATAACCATGTAAAAATCATGTAAATTCGGGAGCAATAATTGTTATTCTAGCAGTTACGTGCTATGTTATTATCATATTTTATGAAGTGGAGTGATAGTTATGGCTCAGATTTCTGTGGGGGATCGGGTTAAATGTCAAAAGAACGGCAATACCGATTATGATTTTTATGCTAAAGTTGAAAAAATTTACGAGAACTCCGCCTTCGTCACAATTACTCATTATGATTTGCGTGATGATATTAATGTGGCAGAACTTCAATATCGGGCAGTGATCGCCTTAAAGAAGATGAAACCCGCTAAACCGACTGCTGGTGAAGCGAAGCAGCTACAGGCAGTTAGTGCGGCCATGTTAGCTGAATAAATTAAGAATATCGATGCAACATGTAGGTAATGGGTTGTTCAAGAATTTGATTCTTGAACAACCCATTTTTAGTTTGGCTGCAAAGCTTTTCGGTGTGATGGAGTGCCCTGGTTGGGACTGATTTTATGATGATTAGAGGCCAACTGACTTAATGAATCTGTCCGTTAGAGCTTTAACAGATTGGATATTTAACAATCATTCACGCGGGTGTTGTTACAAGCTAATTGTGCACGTCTCTTTATTCGGTGTAGCAAACTTTTTTGTTGGCAATCTGACTTTTAGCCTGTACATCATTGGTTTCAATGGTACAATGGATATTAGTAGTTGATAACTGTTCTAAAGTAAGGAGGAGTTTTGAATGCAGACAGCTAATCAAAATGTAACGTTGACGGGGCGTCGACGCTTCTGGTTCATTTTTACGCTGTTGCTTGGGACTTGGACCATGTCGATCAGTCAGTCTTCCTTGTCGACGGTCTACCCAACATTTATGCGCGACTTTGGCATCTCGGCCTCAACCGTGCAATGGTTAACGACCGGCTTTATGTTGACAATGGTCGTCATGATGCCAATCAGTCCGTGGTTGTTGAATAATATTGGGTTTAAGAAATTATTCTTAGCCGTTTTGGTGCTTTTCGATATTGGTTCAATCATTATTTATTTCGCACCCAGTTTTGGTGTGATGATGGTCGGTCGCCTAATTAAAGCGGCGGCAGTTGGCGTGCTGTTTCCCTCGTATCAATCCATTTTACTGACGATTACGCCCGAGGAAAAACGGGGTAGTACGATGGGTGTCGCCGGGTTGGTCATGGGATCAGCATTAGCATCTGGCCCGATTATTTCCGGTGTGGTTTTGAAGTTTACCGATTGGCACGGATTGTTTGCCGTCTTCATCACGGTGGCAACTTTGTTGATCCTAATTAGTTTCACAACGATCAAGGACGTGATGGTCAATAAGCCTTCAAAGCTGGATTTGCTCTCAATCGTGACGTTACTGGGCTTTGCTGGGATTTTATACGTCGTGAATGAGATTGGTAAACCCAATGTGAACTGGACGTTCGGTTGGCTGTTATTAGCGGTTTCAGTACTAGCGGTGGCTTACTTTACTTATCGCCAATTTCACTTGGAGACGCCGTTATTGGAACTACGGGTCTTAAAAACATTTAATTATGACTTAGCCATTTTCCTAACAGCAATCTCGTACGTGGCGCTGATTGTCGTAACAATCATCTTCCCACTCTATTACCAGGGTGTCTTGAAGGTGTCGCCATTCGTTTCAGGCATGTCACTGGTGCCTGGTGCGGTGCTTCTAAGTATTTTGAACCCACTTACTGGGAAACTAGCAGAGAAGATTGGATACAAACAAATCATGTTACTTGGTATGAGTATGATCGTTGTTGGTTGGCTGATCTTAGCACTGATCAATTCAGAGTTGAACCTGCTCACCATGATTTTGCTGGCTGCCTTAATTGAAGGCGGGAATGCCTTTGTCATGATGCCCGCCGTCACATTGGGGGCTAATTCATTACCCGATGAACTGATCTCACACGGGACCGCTGTGATTACGACGGTTCGTCAAATTCTCGGTTCAGCAGGTGTGGCCGTGGCGACCTTGGTCTTATCCAACGTGACGCTTGCTCAGAAACAAGCGGGAGCCTCAACGTTGCGTGCGAACTTGCAAGGGTACCATACGGTCTTCTGGATGATGCTCGGGATTGAATTGGTTGGCCTCGTGCTGGCCTTACTTTTGCGTGATGGGCGCAAGCAGCCGCATTAATAATCACGGTGACTGACTACCAGGCGAGAATGACTGAAGTTAAGTGGGATATGCTTTGAACACCACTAATTAGACATTAGTGCCTGCACAATCGGTCGGTTAGTCGTAATTAGGCCAAAAGGGCCGCCATTCTTGTAATCAAGAATGGCGGCCATTTTTTCGTGGCACGACTGTGATCGTACTGAATCACAGGACTTGGCCCAACTAACCGGGGCGCTTCTACTTGGCTGTTGCTTTTTGAATCTTTGCCAATTGACGATATTGACTGAGCATCCAGCTTTGATACGTCTGGTTGGCCGGTAACGTTTCGGTGACCTTCAGTACCGGCACACCGTATTTCCTGGCGAGTTTGACCATGTTCGTGACCAAGTTACTATCGGTCTGAGTGTTTTCAACGAAAAAGGCAATCCGGTGGTGCTTGATGTCTTGTTGCATTTGCTGGATATCCTTAGGTGATGGGTCGGAACCTTCTTCAATTGCATGTGCGAAATGCGTATTGCTGATTCGGTAGCCGATTGCCTTCAATGAGTAGTCAAAGACCGGCTCACTGACAGCGACACGCTGATTATTTGCATGCTGTTTCAATTGTTTGATCATAGTGGTTATAGTCTTAGCGTTGGTCTGATACTTTTGGGCCTGCTGTTCAAAATAATGCTTGTGCTGCGGCTGAATTTTGCTGAGTTCTGTTGCGATTTTAGTTGCCAATTTGGGCATCGTTGTGGGATCGTACCAGACGTGTTCGTTGGCCCCGTCAGTTTTATGAGCCACGTCGGTTCCCACTGTGATTACCCGGGCGCCTTTGGCCTTGTTGACAGTAAGCTTTTCCATCCAGTCATCGTAGCCGAGGCCGTTGTAAATGATTAATTGGGCGCTACTAGCCTGTTTAGCCGTGTTGACGGTCGGCTCGTAGTCGTGGGGGTCAACGCTCGGTCGATCAATAATCGAGGTCACTTGACCATACTTTCCTGCCACCGCCTTAGCTGTTTGACCATAAAAGTCGAGACTAGCCATGATATTAATTTTGTCGTTAGTCGTTTTACTGGGGGTGCTCGAACTTTGACAGCCTGCTAATAGGCCGCTGAGTCCCAGTATTATTGCCAAATAAAGCCATATCCGTCGGTTGACCATGTATTGTAACCCCATTCTTTTTAAATCGTAACCATTACTGTTAACTTTACCGAAAGAAACGGTCGTCGTCAAGTCTTTAAGATAAGGTTTAGACTAGGTGAAAACACTGCACTGACTGACGAAAGCTGGTAAAATAGGCGTACCTGAAAAGCGGAAGGCGGGGCACGCAGATGATATTTACGATTGTGATTTTAATTTTACTAGCAAGCGCAATTTTTCGCGGGTTTCACCGCGGATTTGTGATTGAAATGTTGCATCTGATTGGGACGGTCGTCGTCCTATTGTTTGCACGACTACTCTATCAGCCGTTAGGGACAATGATTAGTAATCTATTGACGAATTTACATTTAATTGAAGCTTCAGTGGCGGCAACGTTGATCATTAACCTGGTCGCTTTCTTCGTGTTAATTTCGTTAGGGTGGTCCGTGATTCGGTTGTTAGGCCGTGTTTCACGTAGCATTACGTGGCTACCAGTTATTAAGCAAGTGAACAGTGTTGCGGGTGGAATCGTGTCATTTGTCGTGATGTATCTGGTTATTTTTGTCGCGTTGTCGTTGGCGAACATCGTCAATACGAGCTTTATTCAGACGCAAATGACGCAGTCACCGCTCGCCACCTATATTGTGAAGCAGACACCTGGTCTAACTAGCCATTACCTCAGTAATTTGATTAATTTTAATGATGGGACGACTACGGATTCCTAGAGTTCATGGTGGGGGTACGACTGCTTTAAACTAAGACAAAGGCGTTACTGGTTTTTTGACCAGCAACGTCTTTTTTGATGAACCGGTTTGTTAGCAACGCACTTTTTTCGGTTCCCGAACGATTGCTAGTTTTTATGGGGTTATTTGGCTGATTACTATCATATTGAGCGTCCTTCATGCTATGATTATAAGTAAAAATGAGCAAGAAAGAGGCTGGGATACTTATGGGCATGATTCGAATTAATAATTTACGCTTTCACACGTTTAACGGGGTACTTCCAGAAGAACGGCGTAATGGTCAACAACTAGGGCTAGATATTGCCATTAAATATCCTATCGAAACCAAGGTTCAACACGATGACGTTCACGAGACCATCAATTACGCGGCGGTCCGTAACGTGGTCGATGAATTTGTAACGACCCATTCATACAAGTTGATTGAATCGCTAGCTAACCACTTATTGCAGACGTTATTGACAAGTTTTCCCGCGGCGGATGCAATCAATATTAAAATTCGTAAATATAGCGTACCAATGCCTGGAATCTTTGATGATGTGGAAATTGAGGTGGAGGGGACGCCGAATGGCAAGTAGGGAAGAACGGGTTTATTTGAGTGTTGGTTCCAATATTCATCCGCGCGTCCAAAATATTCAGCAAGCCCTTAGCCGATTACGAGCCGTCAATGGGGTAACCGTGATTGACGAATCTCATTGGTATGAGACTCAACCGTGGGGAAAGCGTGATCAGGCCAATTTTTACAATGTTTCGGTATCCTTAACGACTAATTTGACACCAGAAGAACTATTGGATGAATTACATACAATTGAGCAGGCGGGCCACCGCCAACGCTTGGTTCACTGGGGACCACGTACGATTGATTTGGATATTATTTTTTGGGGCGACCGGCAAATCAACACAGCGACGCTGACGATTCCGCATGCGCAGGCAGCTAAGCGCAACTTTGTGTTGCTGCCAACCGCTGAAATCGCCAAAACTGATGTGCTAGTTGGACCACAAGTGGCCCAATTGATTGCGGCCAATCAGGATCAGAGTTGGATTAAAAAAGTAAGAAATGTGAGTGAGTTAGATGATTGATGAGAAGAACCAAGCAAAGATTGAGCATGCGGTACGAGAGATTTTAAGTGCAGTTGGTGAAGATCCTGACCGACCGGGATTAGTAGAAACCCCAGCACGGGTTGCACGAATGTATGCGGAGGTTTTCGCTACTAAGACCGCCGCACCATTTGATAATTATAAACTGTTCAAGGTTGAGAATCCGACTGAAATGGTATTACTTAAGGATATTCCATTCTATTCGATGTGTGAGCATCACCTTTTGCCGTTTTTCGGCACGGTTCAAGTTGCTTATGTGCCGCAGCATGAACAAGTGATTGGCTTGAGTAAGATTCCTCGCTTGATTGACTATTGCAGTCAACAGCCGAACGTTCAGGAGCGGTTGACAGTTTCCATTGCAACAGAATTACAACGAATTCTTGACCCGGCTGGGATTGCTGTTTCAATCACGGCGCGGCACATGTGCATGGAGATGCGGGGTGTTAGCAAACCGGGTGTGCATACGGAAAGTAGCTATTACAGTGGTCAATTCAAGACGGATTTAGACTTGAAACGAGAATTTTTACAGCGAATCGCAAAGTAGGTGATTGAGTGGATACAGGGACGATTGAACAACGTTATCAGGACTTATTAGCCCAACTAAATCAAGCCATGTTAGCCAATAATCATCAGCGTGTTCCGTTATTACGGCGAATCATGGCACATCTTGGACACCCTGACCATTATTACCATGTGATCCATATTGCTGGGACTAATGGCAAAGGCTCTACGGGAGCCATGTTAGCCAGTATCCTGCGGGCGCAAGGGTATCAAGTTGGCCGCTTCAGCAGCCCCGCGATTAATGATGCGCGTGAACAACTGCAATGCAATGGGACGTGGATCAGTCCAGCGGAATTTATCGATACGTATCGTGAAATTCTACCGGTTCTGCAAAATATGGGACTGACGGCTAGCGATGTCTCCATCTTTGAATGGTTCTTTCTCATCAGTGTCGTTTGGTTTCGGAATCAAAACGTGCAATGGGCGGTCATTGAAGCCGGTTTAGGCGGCTTGTATGATGCGACTAACGCCTTAGCCAGTCCCCAACTCACGGTATTTACTAAGATTGCCCTCGATCATACCGCCATTCTTGGGCCCACGATTACCGCGATTGCGCAAAATAAGTCAAAGATCATCAAGCCCCATACAACAGCAGTGACATTGGCTGACCAACACCCAGAAGCCCTGGCTGTTTTGCAGACCGAAGCGCTCAATCAAGGTGTTCGGCTAGTGACCGCTAAGCACGCGCAACTGACGGTGACTGGGCAAACACTCACGCAAACCGTCGTTGATGCGCACAGTCAGCTTTTTGATTGGACGCAATTAACGGTCGGACTGAGTGGCACCTATCAGCTACAAAATCTGCGGTTGGTTTTAACTGTGGTTGCAGTACTACAACAGCAACAAGTTAACTTGACGAACAGTGCGGTTCGCCGAGGCTTGCAACAAGTTTCCTTGCCAGGCCGGTTGACCGTGTTACAGGAGCAACCTGTCATTATTGCCGATGGGGCGCATAATCCGGATGGCATGGCAGCACTAGTGGCAAGTGTGAAGCAATTACTCGCTGGTCGTAAATTGATTTGGATCGTCGGGGTCTTACAAGATAAGGCCTACCCTAAAATGCTGGCTGAACTATTACCGGTAGCTGACGTCCTGATTACGAATACGCCCGCAAATCCAGAACGAGCGTTATCCGCGACTAAGCTGGCCGACACGGCGACCGCATTATTAACGCCCACCTTTATGACCACGGCTGCGATGCAACGACAGCCAGACTTATTGACTGCAACGACAATCACGGATGCGTTAACGCAAGCTCAGCAGCAAGCAACCAGTAATAGTGCGATTATTGTAACGGGGTCATTTTATGTCATTCGTGAGCTCCAACAGGCTGGTTGGCCGGGGTTAAGCCAATGACGACGACTTGGTTGATTGCATCCAACAACGCTGGTAAAAGCCGCGACTTGATCACGTGTTTGGCTTACTATGGCTTGACTGCTCGTCAGTACTTGACAGTGGCGCCGCGGCTCGAATTTCCCGTGGAAACGACGACGAGCTATGTCGATAACGCGGTTGCTAAAGCTCGTTTTGGGGCGCAACAGCTAGGGGTTCCGGTTATCGCAGATGATAGTGGCTTAGAGATTTCCGCGTTACCAGACTTGTTAGGTGTGACCACGGCGCGCGACTTAGGGGTAGCGGTCAGTGGCTTTGATCGCAATCAGGAAATTTTAACGGCCCTACGCGATATTCCTGACAACGAGCGGCAAGCGGTGATGCGCGCTACGTTAGCGGCTGCCTGGCCAGATGGGCGGACCTTGGCCGTACAAGCTTCGATCACCGGCTACATAGCGTCCTATCAATTTGGACGCTATTCTGGGGGATTTGACCGAATTTTCTGGCTACCGCGCTATGGTCGGACTTTGGCCGAATTACCAGCAACGTGGCGCATCCCGCTGACACACCGGGGACGGGCCGCCTTAAAATTAATCACAAAACTTTAAAAATTGGAAGGATCGGTGGAGTAGATGTTAGTACAAGATATCACCAGTTCATTAGCACAAGCAACGGATTTTGCGAGTCAGGCGTTGAATGCCCAAGTTCAACGACAACAACAATTAGTTTTGCGTTTTAGTGATTATAATCGAGAGCAGCAACTCCGATTAACCCAACTATGTCAGCAATTAGATGGGGTCGTGCAGGCGAGTCCTGAACAGTTGACCGTCTTGCTGAACCAGACAGCTGGTCGCCAGTTAACCCACCAATGGTCGCGAGTCTTTACGGATCAAGCAACGACTCAAATTCAATTGACTCAAATTATGAAACAATATGATGTTTTTTGGCAAGCGGGTGAGCACCGGTTTAATCTCACCAAGAAGCCGATGATTTATGGCATCATGAATATTACGCCGGATTCCTTTTTCGACGGTGGCCAGTACAAGACTAAAGATGACGTACTGAATCACGTGGATGCCATGTTACAAGCAGGAGCTGACGTAATCGAAGTTAATGGTCAAACGACACGGCCGGGCTTCACGGAAGTCACGCCGCAAGTTGAATTGGACCGGACGTTGCCGTACATTCGCGCCATCAAGGCTCGTTTCCCGGAAGCAGTCTTAGCGGTCGATACTTATAAGTATGATGTCATGCAAGCCGTCCTGGAAGAAGGTGTCAGCATTATTAACGATGTGAACGCCTTTACGGACGATCCTCGCAAGCTCAAATTGATGGCTGACAGTCGCGTCGGCTTACTGACGATGCACAGTAGTCGTGACCAAGAATATACCGATCTGACGAGCAGTATGCGTGGGTTCTTTGAACAAAATCTGTCAGCATTGACGAGTCATGGCATCGATATTGAACGAATTGCTTTAGATCAGGGGATCGGCTATTCACAAGTCGCACATGGGGAACAGGATTACGTGATGATGCGTAGCATTGATGAATTTAATTACTTGCGACGCCCAATGATGGTGGCTATTTCACGGAAAGGTTATTTAGGTCTATTGCTTGGCCTGAAGAAGGAAGACCGGTTACCAATGACGTTGGTCACTGAAGCAGCGATGATGCTTAAGGGTGGCCGGATCATCCGGGTCCACGATGTGGCTGAAACCAAGCAATTGATTACGCTGTTAGGCCGAATTGAGAATGGCTATTGGTTATCGAATAATGATTAGTCCGGATGATTTTGACGATATTACAGCGAATGGGGTTAAGGTCTACGATGCTTATTTCGGTACTCCCACGTACGATGATCACGTTTTATTTGAATTGTTAGTGGTTGGAATCTTACAAGTGGGTTTAGGCTGGCGGGTCGCGGCTAGTCAGTTACCAGTATTGCGGCAACATATGGCGGGGCTGCGGGTAGACGCCGTAGCTGCCCTGGACGAACCGGATTTTGAACGGCTGATGTTGACTCCCAAAGTGATGCACAATGGTCGTAAGTTACGTGCAATCATTCAGGATGCGCGTGCTATTCAACAATTACAGGCCGAGTATGGTAGCTTTAGCAACTACCTGTGGGCGTTTGTCGATGCGACACCAATCATTATGCCGGCGCCCGATGATGAATTACCGACGCGCTCACCCCTGGGCGCCCGCGTTGCGAAGGATTTACACCGGCATGGTTTGACCTTCGTTGGACCAGTCGTCACCCACATGTTTTTGTTGGCGGCGGGATTGATTAAATTGAATTAGGTAGAATTGGGCTGGCGGATGCTAGCCTTTTTTATTTGCTTATGCCTGCGTATTTTTGTGAGTATCAATGTGTGAATGTAAGCAAGGTGGGTGCTTTAATCCGGAGTGGTTATGGGAAGTGTGATTATTAGTTCCAACGCAATATGAAGCGCAAGTTCACAATGAGGGTAAGCGGCAAAAACATATTTGAATGGTCGGTGATGCTGGCGTGTAGAACCAGTCTAACCGTTTTCTAGGTAATAGTGAAGTTAGCAAAAACACGTCGCAAGAGCAAGTTGTAATGGCCTTGTGACGTGTTTTAGAATGAGTTGATTTTGTATCCCTCTCACGACTAGCGGTTAGCGGTCGTCGTGTCTGGCAACAGCCACATCGTTACCAAGCCAATCAGCCAGGCCACTAAGAAGAACGCCATGGCAGCTGGTAATTGATAGCCAAGCAACCATTGGCATAACAAGATAAGCGTGATAATGATACCGATAACGCGATTGATGATGCTCATGTAAGTGCCTCCTAGGTGGTTAGCTAAGAATGAAGTGAACCAGATTATCTGAATTAATAAATATTACTTAAATTATATAATGAATGACGTTATGTGTGCTGCAATGTGCGTTAATGTCTTAATTTAACGTACGAACGTCAAAAAATGCTGAATATTTGAAAAAACGATATCGCTGAGGTTGCGGTATCGTTGAACCTGTGACTGGTAATTAGCATCGTAGTGTGACTAACTCGGATACTGGTTAGTGATAACTACTTCTAGTACCATAACGTTTCAGCAAACGGTATAGCGTTTGGCGCATAGATTTTGAATGAATAAGCGTTATCCACAAAAATCATGCTCACTGCATCAGACTGATGGTTATACTGTGCTAAATGCCCAGCATGAGCGGGTTAATTGCATGTCTGGAAAATACAGACTAGTTTTTTTACTTAAGAAGGTTGTATTTATCTGATAAGACACCTATTATAAATTGCAAATATAAGTAAGACATTTAGGAGTGATTGGTTATGATTAATTTTGTTTTCTACAAATACTACAGATTCTGGGCTGCAATCGTTTTACTATTGCTAAGCGCTAACGTTTATCCAGCAATTGTTAACGGTAATGTCTTAGGTCGCGAATTTTGGCGAAATGGCACAAATCTGATTAATCTTGTTTTTGTAATTGTTGCTATTGGCTTTTTAATTCAAGTGTTGTTTTTTAAGAAAGGTGAGCCGCGTGCGAATGAACGTGCATTTTGATCAGGTCATGGTAAAAAAGCATGATTTTTAATCGCGTTATGGCAACCAAAGTATGAGGGAGTAGTCGAAAGTCTGATATGAAATTCTCTGAAAAACTAAAAGTGTGTAGGAAGCACGCACAATTGACACAATCGCAAGTGGCCGAACAATTACATGTATCGCGCAAAACAATCTCAGGCTGGGAAAATGACCACAGTTTTCCCGATGTTGGCAGTTTAGTTCAATTGAGTGATATTTATGACGTTCGGCTAGACGATTTAATGCGGGATGATCACTTACTGGCTTATTATAAGGAAGCAGAACGACTTCATCAGAAGAGCCGAAAATGGGTGGTCGTCTCGTATCGATGCAATTTCTTGTTACTGGTACTTGGCTACATTGACTATTTGCGGCCGTTTGGAATACGAACGTTTTTGGTACCGTTTTTAGTACTGGTGAACGCCATGGTATTATTGTCGTATTTTTCAGATTGGCAGCGGTTCAAGTCAGGTAAATTGCGTGTCGGTATCGTCATCACGGTGTTTATTGCATTTATTGCTGAGATTCTGATCAATACAATAGTACCGAGTTATCTGAACGAGTTAGCACATGCCGTTGATGATGGCCCCGCTGCGATAATTGGTGAAGTGGCCGGTCGCTTGCTGGTCACATCAATACTGATATTAAGTTTGGTATTAGCTATCTTTTTGAAGCCAAAACAACGAGAACGGTCGTAGTTTACCGAGCTAGTCAATATTGATGAGTTTGGAAGTGAGCCGTGGCGTCTCAAACTAACGAAAATGTGTAAGACAAAAAACGACCGCATGCTTAATAGCATGCGGTCGTTTAAGGCGGAAGAGATAGTTTATACAGAAACAGATTCGATTTGGATGCTGTGTATCATAACTTAACTCACGATGAACTAAATCGAACTATCCGTTGTTTCATAATCCACCTTGCCAAGTTCAATCTGAATCGTGATATGAGTTAGTGGAAACTGGGCGCTTAGGTCCTTGTTCAGTTGTTCCAAAAAGGCATTATTGTCAGCTAATGTTGAACGACAGAGATGGACGGTCATGGCTGTTTCAGTAGTACTCATGCCCCAAATGTGTAAATCGTGAATCTGGTTGACGGTGGGCTGGCTGGTTAAATAATCAGCGATTGCTTGGCGGTCAACATTGTTTGGTACAGCTTCTAGTGAATAATTCATCGCATCTCGTAAGAGTCCCCAAGTACCAATCAAAATCACGACGGCAATTAGCAGGGAAACAACGGGGTCTAGCCAGAACCAGCCAGTCTTCAAGATGATGAAGCCAGCAATGACCACGCCGATGGAGACGCCGGCGTCGGCGGCCATGTGGAGAAAAGCGCCCTTAATATTGAGATCGTGCTTTTGGCCCTTCATAAAGAGTAATGCGGTAAAGCCATTAATGACGACCCCAACAGCAGCAACGATAATGACATCCCATTCGGTGACGGGACCCGGATTACTAAGGCGCTGGATGGCCTCGACTGAAATGGCCCCGATAGCGACTAGTAAAAAGACGGCGTTGAAGAGGGCGGCCAAGATTGATGAGCTTTTGTACCCATATGTGTACTTATCGTTGGCGCTTTTTTGTCCAAGCCAGATTGCCAGCCAGGAGATCAGTAAGCCCAGGACGTCGCTGAGATTGTGTCCTGCATCGGCAACTAGGGCCAGTGAGCCGCTCGCAAAACCGTAGCCAGCTTCCAAGACAATGAAGGCAGTATTTAGGGCGACCCCAATCTTGAAGGCGCTGGTCTGTTGTTGTATTTGATGGCTGTGTGCCATATGAATCACCTACTTCTTAGTTGAATTTATCCTTGTTATGGCTATAATTTAAATATGAATGAGCAAACATATGAATGACTGTTCATGTGTATTGTAACACGCTTACATGACAATCTCAATTAGAAATTGGAGTTTATGATGGAAAATGAAATGGACCATGAAATGATCGTCAAACGGTTGGCTGAACTGATGCCGCCGACTGATGAGTTGAGTCGGATCACCGCAATCTTTAAGGCACTTGGTGATCCGACGCGTGCCCGGATTATCTACGCGTTGGCCGTATCTAAGCTGAGTGTGGGTGAACTGGCGACGGGATTAGCCCTGACACAGTCGAATGTGTCTCATCAGTTAACGGTCCTCAAACAATTAAAATTAGTTGTGGGAACGCGCAATGGGCGTAACGTGCACTACCAGCTGGCCGATAAACATATCATTAGTATTTTTCAGCAGGTCGCAGCTCACGCTGAAGAAGCCGATAATTAGGTTGAATAGGTGTTACCGCTGATCAGTTATGATGAGTGGTAAGCGCTGTGGGTTCGTAGTGGGCACTGGTATAGATATACATGGCCTAGAGGACCGCACGATTAGCTTGAATATAAGATTGTGCTTAGCATGACACCGCGAAATGGTTAATTTCGCAGTGTCATTTTTTGAACTAGTTATGTTTTTGTTAATTACCTAGTTTTATAAACTAGATGTATTGATATTTACACTATGTGATGGTATGCTGGTGTCAATAATAAATATGAGGTGATTAACATGGCACAGTCGGCGCGACAGTATCAAATAACAAATGAAGTCCTCAACTCAGTGACTCATGGGATTGGGATTATTTTAAGTATCGTTGCATTTGTTTTTTTGATGCTCAAGGCATATGCGGATGGTCAGCCCCTCGAATGGGCGGCGTTTATTATATATGGTTGTTCGTTGTTTGTACTATATACGTGTTCGACGTTATTTCACGGATTATACTTTACGCGCGCCCGCGAAGTTTTTCGTATCTTCGATCACAGTGGCGTGTACGTGCTGATTGCTGGGACATACACGCCGTACAGTCTACTGGCGATTAAGGGTTGGTTGGGCTGGACGATCTTATTAACGATTTGGATTTTAGCGATTGCTGGGATTACGGTTAATGCTGTTTGGCCCGGACGTTTGAAAAAGGTCGAGACGGTCATTTATGTGTTGATGGGGTGGATGTGCCTCGCCGGTGGTCGGCAGTTATGGGACCATTTAGGTGTCACTGGCTTCTGGTTATTAGTTGCCGGGGGCGTTGCGTTTACCTTAGGTGCATTACTATATAGTTTCCCACGGATTAAATATTTACACGTTATTTGGCACCTATTCGTGATGGTGGGAACCACGTTGATGTTTTTCTCAATTTATTTCTATATTTAAGGATGACTGTGGGGACCAGCTGCTGAGCTGATCCTTTTTTTTAGATGCGGGAGATTTGAATCGCGGACGACGTCTTAAATGCTGATTATTGACATTTTATTGCGAAAAGTTTTTCAACTGGACGGTATTCGAATCGTAACCATTGCGTACGCTCGTTAAGCTGAATGAGTTATCGCCACTCAGCTAACAATAATTTTGAAATTAAATGGCTAGATCGCTGTAGCATAGTCTAGAATACGATTTATTTTTGTCATCAAACTGTAATCAGCCAGGCGTATCTTTTGATTGCCTTTTTAAATAAACTTCCGTAGAATAGTAGGACAACGAAATTTTTAGTGAGGTGATTAAGATGGCATACGGGTTATTATTTGGTGGCATTTTCATGGAAGTTTTAGGGAGCTTTTTCTTAAAGCGCGCAAACGGTTTTCGGAACTTAATACCAACGATAATGGTGTTGGTTGGATATTTTAGTTCGTTAGTCCTTGTAACGCTTGCAATGCAACGCCTGCCGTTAGGGGTGACGTATGCCATGTGGGCTGGACTGGGCACGTTTGCAACCGTTATTTTAGCGGTCGTCGTTTACCGCGAACGGCTCAGTCGTTCACGGTTGAGTGGCTTAATTGCAATCGTGGTCGGGGCGATTTTACTGAACATTTAAATCAAGGGGGAATGATGATGCGTGCATGGATTCAATTAGTTATTGCGATTGGCGTTGAAATTGCGGGGACCAGCTTGTTGAAGTTATCGGCTGGATTTAAGTACCCCTTGGTTGGAATTGTGGGCATGTTACTATACGGCCTAGCGATTTTTAGTTTCTCACGGGCATTGAGCAAAATCCCACTGAGTGTTGGTTATGCAATCTGGGCCGGAGTCGGCACAGCTGCGACCGGCCTGATTGGAATTTGGGCGTTTGGCGAAATCTTGACGGGATTGAAAACGTTGGGATTCATGGCGATTATTACGGGTGTGATTCTATTGAACATGCCTGCTAAGGCGACTAAACCGGCTACTGCGACGCCGCGCTTGGCACGGTGGCGGACCCGGTTTAACCGGTAACTAAAAAGATCGAGAATCTGGCTGATGTTTTAAGCGATTACGCTTGAAATACGCCGGTTGATTCTCGATCTTTTTTAGTTGTTGTAATTAGGCTTCTGGCCAGATTTCCTTAGCCGTACCAATGACTAACGCCAACTTGGCCCACTGTTGAGCCTCAGTTAACTGGTTACCTTCTTCAGTTGAAGCAAAGCCACATTGGGTCGATAGTGCTAGATTACGCAATGGCACCTTAGTGGTCGCAGCTTGAAGGCGTTCTTTGATCACAGTGGTCTTTTCCAATTCTGGAAACTTAGAGGTAACCAGACCTAATACGATGCGTTTGTGGTCATCATGGTTCCAAATCTGGTCTAACGCTTCGAAGCCTCCCGCCCGTTCGTTATCATATTCCAAGAACAGCCCATCATAGTTAAGCTGGCCAAGGTAGGGTGCAACCACGTCGTAACTGCCCGAGAAGAGGTACGTGGATTTAAAGTTACCCCGGCAGATGTGGGTCGTGACGGTCAAGTCGCTCGGTAGGTCAGCTAATGCTGCGTTGATCACTTTAACGGCATCGGTCGCCCACTTAGTGTAGGCCGCGTGGTCAGCTTCGGGATCATTGAGTTTGCTAATTAAGAAAGCCCACGTCGTATCGTCTAACTGAATATAGCGACACCCAAGGTCATAAAAATGTTGAATGGTATCGTGATAAGCTTGAGCGAGATCATTTAAATAGGCATCCCAGCTGTCATAGAATTTGGTCCAATT
This sequence comes from Lactiplantibacillus argentoratensis, assembly GCF_037290055.1. NCBI lineage: Bacteria > Bacillati > Bacillota > Bacilli > Lactobacillales > Lactobacillaceae > Lactiplantibacillus > Lactiplantibacillus argentoratensis. Next base: position 2,759,022 of record NZ_CP147647.1, on the reverse strand, counting down.
GTCACTCCGATTATCACGGAATAACATAGTTGGTGATGGGATCGTTTGTTTCGCGAGTACGCCAGCGGGAACGATTGATTGTAAGTATTCAAAGGCAGCAAAGAACGGATGGTCGGGATTATACGCGACTTTGCCAATCAGTTCAGCGTTATCCGTTCGGGTATGGTCCCCCTTGAACTTATAGCTTTGATGGTAGTCGTACTTGCCAACACCAGTTAAGCCCCAAAGGAAATCTAAGTGCCACCAGCTGCGTGAAAATTCGCCATCGGTCACGGCTTTGAGCCCGAGCTTAACTTGTTCAGCGACAACTCGTTTGATTTCAGTGTGTTGGATTTCAAGTTCTTGATCACGCGTAATGGTACCGGCGGCTAATTGTTCATGGGCCTTTTTCAAACTAGCGGGGCGCAATAGGCTGCCGACGACGTCAAAACGGAATGGGGCGGTTAAAGTTGTAGTTGTCATTAAATATCAAACTCCTTAAATTTTATTGGGAACGAAAAAACGTCGTCCTGAATAATATTAATCATTATTCAGGACGACGTTGGGCCGTGGTACCACCTGAGTTCTAGGCTAGTGAACTAGTCTACTCGATACAGCTGCCAATTGATTGGCAATTGCTAACGCGGGTAACGGTTGTTAAACCGGCTTTAGTTAATGCTGGTTACTTTGTTGCTCACCAGACACTCACCAAAACGAACTAGGGAGAAGACCATCTTCATTGGTTGTGCCGATACCGTTTCACCAACCCGATACTCGCTGAACAGCGACACCAATTACTCATCTTTTAATCGTTCTTTAATTATTGACACCTATCATACTGGTAATTATTTTAAATGTCAAATTTAATTTAAGGCCGGAATCGGTGGGCGGGATTAATCCATAGTCATGCTATAATGCAAGTAACATGCGATTGGGGGCAAATTATGGATAGAATCATTCGATTTTTTAAGCGGGATGACGTTGACTTGTACTTAACGTTGGCGTTATTAATCATCATTATTTATTTAATGCGCGGGTTTGCGACAGTTGTTCTATTAACGACGATTTTTGCGTATTTGGGCATTAAGCTTAGTCGGTGGTTAAACCTCCGAACGCACTTACCTTATTGGATTGCCGTCATTGTGGTCTACGTCGGCGTGATTGCGTTGTTTATCGGTGCGCTATCGTACGCGGCGCCTACCCTGGTCGATCAGTTGAAGGTCATTCCAGATATGCTGGCTAAAGCAATCACCAATCACCCGGTATTGAATAAGAATATTGATAAATGGGTCAACCAAGCCATTCATAGTAGTGAATTGATTCAAAACGGGAAGGCGTTACTCGTCACCGGTATTAAGGGACTGAGTGAGGTTGGAACTGGCTTTACGCACGTCTTAATGGCAATCTTTTTGAGTTTTATCTTTGCAGTTTCGCGGGGACGAATGATGGTCTTTGGCCGCCAGTTCTTGCAGTCGAAGTTTAAAAAGTTCTTCACGAACGTTTACTATTTAACGCATAAATTCGTTATGATTCTGGGGCGGATTATTGAAACGCAACTGGTGATTTGTACGATCAATACGATTTTGATGACGATTGGATTCATGATTATTGGGATGCCAAGTATCATGGTGTTGTCGATCATTGTCTTTATCTTAGGCTTAGTGCCGGTGGCTGGCGTGTTGATTTCAATGATTCCGCTAACCTTACTGGGGTTTGCGTCGGGTGGCTTGATTCGGGTTGTCTGGATCATCGTGTTGGTTATTTTGATTCACGCCTTCGAGTCTTATTTCCTTCATCCACGGCTAATGGCGGACCGGACTGATTTACCAGTCTTTGTCACTTTTATTACGTTGATTATTATGGAAAGTCTATTAGGGGCCTGGGGCTTGATCATTGGGATTCCAATTGTTTCATTCTTCCTAGACATTTTGGGTGTGCAGAATTCTGAGCCGCGACGCGTGATATCGAGTAAAAAGGCAACATCAAGATAGTTTTAAAAGTGGGAACCTAATCGCTGGACTTAGGTTCTTTTTTATTGGTATTAAAGTAAATCGTCGCACACTATTAGCTCGACGACAGCTCGACTGCTAGTACGCCCTCTGTGATATAATAGGATAAAAATAAATGGAGAATCAGCTATGAAATGGAATAGTGAACAGGCTGAAGCTGAGTTGACAAAATGGTTTACGCCCAGTAAGCCGGCAACTCGTAATTATGTTGGTCGTGGTACATTGGACAGAACAATTTTTAGAGAGTTTGCACAGCAAGGACGGCAAGTGCTAGTTTTTGGCCCGACCGGTGCTGGTAAGACCAGTATGGTTTTAGATAATTTAAGCAAATTGAAGAAAACGTACGCGACTGATTATATTAGAGTTTCAATGACTAACTCAACAACGATTGAAAGCTTTATTGCAAATGTTGCCTATAAGTTAAATTTGGTTCGCTCGGTGCAGACAATCAAAACAGCGGAAGCGCATCAGAATCTAGAGGCTGGAATTAAGCAATGGATCTCGTTAGCGGCTTCAAAGCAAAGGACAACGACGCAACAAGAAGTTACCGAGCAATATATTGGGACTGATGATTTTGTCATTTTGGAAGAAATTTTATTCAAACGGAATACAGTCTTAGTAGTTGATGACATGGAAAATTTATCAGAGCAAGCGCAAAGTCTGCAAATTAGATTAGCAGAGATTGCTAAAAACATGTCTGATGATGCTGTTAATTATGAAGATTCTTATGCAAAAATTGTTTTTGTGGGAATTGCAAGAACAGCTGAGGAACTGTGGCGCGACGTTCAATCATTGAAAAGCCGGCTAGCAACTATTTCAGTACCGTATTTAAGCGATAATGAAAGTGAAAAAATTATTGAGAATGGCTGGGATAAAGCGCATTTAGTTAGTTCTGAAGGACAGGTCAAGCGGGCGGCATACATTTCCAGTGGTATTGGAAAGGTCGTCCATGAGCTGGGACAAAAAACGGGTTACGCAACTCTTGATGATAATAGCTGGACTGTTGAAGATCAATATATTGATGGCGCGATTCAGGAAACTTTTGCGGTTAATGAACTGACATTTAAATCGCTTTTCGACAAAGCTAAAAATAAAACCAGTACTAAAACGACGGTTCGAAACTATGTCTTATATGTGATGGCTAATGATGATCGAACTTCTATGACGACTCAGGGTATTTTAAAGTCAGTCAATGAACTGCGTAACAATGGTACGATGGGACTTAATTCACTTAGCCCGGCAATCACGGATCTTAAAAGACTAGGCATCTTGACTAGTGAGAATCGAAATTCATGGCATTTTACGGATCCAATGTTTAAAGCTTATGTTCGTGATCATCAAGATGACCTATTGCTTAAGGGTAATCGGGATAGTCAATAGCGGTACCGATCATTAGCTCAATTGATCCATAGTACTTATAAGTACTCAAAAAAAGCTAGGACGTTTTGTCCTAGTTTTTTTGAACGGTTACTTTTGACCTGAAGAATTCCGTTGTGGCGTGCGGGCATGATGGACCGTCAAATTCGTTAGTGTGGCGTCCGTTGCTGGTTTCGTGAACAACGGAATCGTCTCTTCCAAGACATCGCTAAACGCTAAGCCGTACCAGATAGCAGGAGATGGGGTGATGTTTTGTAGTAGGACGCGGCCACCAATTAGTAGTCGATCGAACTGGCCCATAGTTGGGTTGCTAGCAAGGTCCATGATCTGCTGATTCTGAACGACAAATTTAAAATCGCCAACTTGACGAGGTTGTGTGATTCCGTAACGGGAATATTGTGGATCGATGCTGTGATCTGCAATTAAGTTCGTGACAATTTGGCGCAAATATAAATTAATGTGCTGTGATTTACGGAAACCTAAGTTGAGTTGAACTTCCACGATATTTCGAGTGCCTAGCATGTCAATGCTGTAACTACAATCATAAGGTCGGTTGGTTTCATTAATGGTAATAAACCAGTAAACCTTAGCGCGTTTAGGCCGCTTATCTAAAATCGAGTACAGAATTGACCGTTTAACCCGGTGTTGATGGTCGACCTTAGCCAAGTAGACTAAATTCGTTGCAAATACTGGCAGGTGATCATCGTGGCTTAGCTGGATCAATTGATTACGATAATCTAGCAGACTAATCTGTTCATTTGCCTGGTTGTAACGCAAACGCCGGCGATTACCAAAGAACCAAACGACCATAATCAAGAAAATGACGAGGGTCAGCCCCAAGGTCAAATAGCCACCGTGAATAAACTTGGTCAGACTAGCCGTTAGAAAGACGGTCTCCAGTGCGCCAAAGCCGAATAATAAAGCTAGCGCCAGCGCCCGGTGGCCCTTCATGTGAATCCACTGGCTAAGCAGGATGGTCGTCATCAACATTGTTAAGGTGATGGCTAAACCATACGCCGCTTCCATGTGAGCTGAAGTTTGAAATAGCCAAACGATTCCTAAGGTGACCAGACATAACAGCCAGTTGATCGCACCAATATAAATCTGGCTCCGAACGTTACTGGGGTGCTTGATAATCATACGTGGTAAGAACTTTAAACCGACTGCTTCGTCAACTAAGGTATAAGAGCCCGTGATCAAGGCCTGTGACGCAAGGATGGCTGCGGCCGTGGCTAAGATAATCATTGCAATTTGACCGCCCGCAGGAACCATGGCATAGAAGGGATTGACATTGGTGGCATTGCGCCATGCCGCATCCTGATAATGGGTTAACATCCACGCGCCCTGACCAAGATAATTGAGAATCAAAGTCGTGTATACGAACGGCCAAGTGGCGTCGATGTTGGCTTTACCAACGTGACCCATATCAGAATACAGCGCTTCAGCCCCGGTCGTTGCAAGGAAGACACTACCAAGAATGAAAATTCCCATTTTATTAGCCGGATTGAATAAGACTTGTACGGCGTAAACGGGTGAGAAAGCTTTGAGAATGACGGGTGCCTGACTGATGTTGATCAGACCGAAGATGCCGATGACGGTGAACCAGAGCAACATCATGGGACCGAATGACCGGCCAACGACGGCAGTACCAAACCCTTGAATCATAAAGAGAACCAGTAAAATAACCGTAACGGTTAGAGGCACGAGCCACGGGTACTGGGAAAAAGCCCCCAGTTTGGGTAATCCCTTTAAGCCTTCAACTGCTGATGTGACTGTCACAGCAGGTGTTAGGGTGCCATCTGCTAACAAAGCGGCGCCACCAATCAACGCGACGAAAATTAACCATTTGGCCCGGTGACGAACCAGTGCATACAGGGCGAAAATGCCACCTTCATGATGATTATCAGCGCGTAAAGCAATCAGGACGTACTTTACCGTTGTAATGAGCATCAAAGTCCAAAAGATTAATGAAACACTGCCGATAACATAATCAGGTGTTGCATTCTTAAGTTGCCCCGCGTCATTGATCAGGGCGTTCATAACGTATAGCGGTGACGTTCCGATGTCCCCGTACACGACGCCTAATGTGATTAACATGCCAATCAATGAACGTTCCTGAATCCGTTGCTTACGCATGAATTATTGACCCCCACTTCAATTAGAACTGTGACTCATACTATACTAGCTTTTTTCAAAAGGGGTTAACCAGACAAACTAAAAATTTACTCATGTTAACAAGTTTCAACTTACGTTTTGTTAGGTGAACTTTACTTCAAGTTGAGTACAATAAGTAATCCGGTTGTTCGTATTTAGAGGATAAAAAATGGGCCGTTTCATTCCAGTTGATAACGCTGAAATGAAACGGCCCATTAGTTTTGAATTTATTAGTCTAGTCAATTATTTCTCATCAGTGGCTGTATCTGTCTTCAACTGGGAGTGTTTAACGGAATAGCCAAAGTAAACGACCATACCGATGGCTAACCATACCACGAAGCGAATCCAAGTGACAGGCTTCAGGTTGATTAGTAGGAAGACACAACAGATGATTGACATGATTGGTACAAACGGGACCCATGGCGTTTTGAAGGGACGCCGAAGATCTGGTTGTGTTTTACGTAACCGTAAGATGGAGAAGGAAACTAGGGTAAAGGCAGTCAAAGTACCGATATTCACCAGTTCAGCTAAGTCAGCTAATGGAATAAAGCCACCCATAATTGCGGCAATCGACCCAAACAAGACGGTTGATTTAAGTGGTGCACCGGTCTTGGCGCTAATATCGCTAAAGACATGGGGGAGTAATCCATCCCGCGACATGGAGAAGGAAATCCGAGTTTGACCGTAGAGACAGACTAACATTACAGTGGTCATACCAAGAATCGCGCCAAGGTCAATGATTCCGGCCATCCAATTTTGACCGGAGTAAATCAGAACGGCCGAGATCGGATGATCAATGTACTTGGCAAACGTTTCAAATGGGACCACGCCAGTCATGATGGCTGATACAGCCACGTAGAGAATGGTACAGATACCAAGAGACAGTAACATGGAACGTGGGAGTGTTTTGGATGGTTCCAATGTTTCTTCAACGCTGGATGAAATGGCGTCAAAACCGATGAAGGCGAAGAAAACGCTAGAGGCTGCGCCGAAGACCCCTTTGAAGCCAAATGGTAATAACGGACTCCAGTTTGCCGGTTTGATGAAGCGCACCGCGGTAAAGATGAATAAAAGAACAACGGCTAATTTAATCACTACCATGACGTTATTGACGCGTTTAGTTTCTTTGACCCCGAGAGACAATAAAGTGGTAATTAGGATAATAATGGTGAAGGCCGGCAGATTAAAATAGCTGGTCACACCAGGGACGGAACCTGCAGCTGCCGACAAAGCAGCGGGCAGTTTGAGGCCAAAGCCCGCCAAGAATGATTGAAAGTAGCCTGACCAGCCCGCTGAAACGGTTGAGACAGCGAAAAGGTATTCCAACATCAAGTCCCAGCCGATAATGAATGCAACAATTTCGCCGAGGGTTGTGTAGGCATAGGTGTACGCTGACCCACTTTCAGGCACCATCGCAGCGAATTCAGCATAGCAGAGTGAAGCAAACAGGCAAGCAATTGCAGCTAAGACGAATGAGATCATTAGGCCGGGACCAGCCGTCAAGGCCCCCGTACCAGTTAAAACGAAGATCCCGGTCCCGATGATGGCCCCAATTCCCAGCATCGTTAGGTCAAATGTTTTAAGTTCCTTTTTGAGCGGACTGTGATAAGTGGCTAACATGGCATTGATATCTTTTTTGCGGAGTAACCGCGTGTGTGATAAATCCATAATCATCGCCCCATTTCGATGTGATAGCTTTAGTTTAATCGGTTTTGACAAAGTTACGATGGTCAATCCGACCAAAATAAATATTCTGATGGGCTATAGTGACTAAAAGCCAAATAATTGGACGCAATCGCGCGACATCCTGCGACTTCTTATTGATTGTCTGACTAATCGTGATTAATTAGCTACGGTATTCAACGCCTACTAATAGGGTGATATAGCGAACATGGCGGGGATTGCTTTTCTGAAGGTTAACTTACCTTGTGATTGCTGAAGGACCTTAGGAAATATGGTTTGGGCTCACTAAATCGCCACTTGATTGATGCAACCTGAAGAACTGGAGAGAGTGAGCGGCTTATTGGAACCCTTTTTTATTGATATCGATTATATGAATCAAATTGGATAATTAATTTTCTTGCAGGTAAAACAGCCTACGAGAGACTGATGTAATTCGTTCCGGCCTTCCAATATCAACATTTATTGACCACATTTGCATAAATTTTATTATTCCAAATACAAACTTGATTGCAATTCTAAAATTAACAAATACGAATGATATTCATTAGTTGGTGACAATGGGTTTGACGTTTGCTATATTCAAAAGGAGAACGCAAATCAAGGCCTGACCAATATTAAAGGCCACTTGAAATTAGTAGACTACTGGGTCTGCTGATTGTTGCTGGTATCGAAGCTAGTGATTGCAATGACTGGCAGATCTTGAATCAAAAAAGGGGATAGCAAGCTGATTGGTTTGGTGTTGGTAATAAAAGTATTGATACTAGTACGTCTGCATTCATAATGTATAAAGCATTGCCAGACTATTTCCAGATAATAAAGTTGGGAGGCATTAGTCATGTCGTCATTTCTTAAAGCAAAGACCGTTACACATTACGTGCTTTTTGCAATTATCCTTATTAGTAGCTTCTGTTTATACGGGTACGTTAAAAATCGTATTGAGTTAAATCAAGCGAGGACTGTACTAACAACAATGTTAAAAAGCAGTCCTTATGACGTGCGTGTCTCGAGAAACACAATAATCAAGGAAGAATCCGGCCCTTTTAGCGGCATTATTTGGTATGAATACACATTTGCAACCAGCCAAACATTAGCGGAAAGTAAGAAATACAAAAAGTTTTTGCATCAGTCATCAAAAAATATGACCCTGAAAAATTGTCCCATCGTCTATCGCGTAATCGTCAGACCGCCGACTAAAAAAATCAAGCATTGGACGGGTGAAATCTATCTCGATACCAATCAAAAACTCAGCGCAACGGGACGTTCGAATTACGTCCAAGCCTTAAGCGCCAAGTCTTTGCGTGAACTAACGATTTCATAAAAAGCCCTTAACCAGGTGGCGCCAATGATTTAGCTTACTATCGGCCTATATTGAAAAACGGGGCAGGTAATGCGTTAGCTCAATCAGGCCATACAACAGATGTTCAGAAGAGGTTGTCGAATCGAGTTGTGTTGATTGTCTAATCAACGCAACTTTTTATTTGATGATTTAACTTGGTCAAAAATATTTGTTATGAGTTTCTCCGGTGGTAGCAAAGGTATACTGCAATGATTGAATAAGCCGATTCGTAAGATAAAGACCCACGAAAAAGCAGCTGGAAGACTTTACCAGCTGCTTCAAAGATTTGATTTATTAACGATGTCGTCGATAGTAACGGTAGACGACCGCTAATAAAATAATAATTAGTAAAATACCAACGGCCGCTCGCGGACCCGCAATGTGTTCGGTTAAGTGAAACATGCGAATGGGGCCGAGACCGTGAATTCCAAGCATTGCAAGCATTGAACGCGCCCTCCTTAAGCATAATTATTAGCTATTTAATGATTAAATGCAAAAATTATATTCGCAAAAGATTATTATCTCACTACTATCTGCGGTAAAATAAAACCATCATTAAAAATTAGGTGGGTGCCTCCATTGCAATATATTCAGCCAATTTTCTATACAATTATCGTTTTAAACGCGGCCGCGGCGTTCATTACCGTGTTCCGGGATCGCAATCGGGACATCGCGGCTACTTGGGCTTGGTTACTCGTGTTGATTTGGTTGCCGATTATTGGGTTTATCGCGTACGCCTTTGTCGGTCGTAAGTTACCGAAAAACCGGTTATTCCGGTTACGTAAAGAGACGCAAATTCGACTCGAACAGATGATTCAGCGGCAACGTGAAGCGCTGGGAACGGAATTGATGCCCGCAGATGCGGTCACTAGCTCGGTTCGTGGGATGGTCAGTTTATTCTTGAATTCCGATGGCGCGTTACTAAGCCGTAAAAACCGGGTCAAAATTTATACGGATGGACATGAGAAGTTCCATGCGATGTTTCAAGATATTGAAGCAGCTAAGAATCATATTCATATTGAATATTACACATTTTATAATGACCAGATTGGAAATGAATTATTACACCTATTAGAGCGGAAAGCGGCTCAGGGCGTCGACGTTCGTGTCTTGTATGATCCGTGGGGGTCGATGGGCACGTTCCGCAGCTTCTTTAAGCATTTAGAAGAACTTGGTGGGCATGCCCGACCGTTCTTGGGTGCTCATTCAGCGATTTTGGACTTCCGTCTCAACTTCCGTGATCACCGTAAGATCGTGGTAACGGATGGCCGGGTCGGCTACGTCGGTGGTTTTAACGTTGGTGACCAGTACCTTGGTCGTAGTAAGAAGTTTGGTTACTGGCGTGATACCCATTTGCGGATCGTCGGTTCAGGAGTTTTTGAATTGCAGGAACGTTTCATTCGTGATTGGAACGCCACCGATGCGGAACATCGAATCGTGCCAGACGTTAATATGTTCCCAGTCATTCGCGTTAAAGGGAATACTTCGTTACAGATCGTCTCCAGTGGTCCGGACAGTGATGCACAACAGATTAAATTGGGTTATATTAAAATGATTATGACAGCTCAACACCGTTTATGGATTCAGTCGCCATACCTAATTCCGGACGATTCCGTATTAGATGCGATTAAAATCGCTGCGATGTCAGGGGTTGACGTCCGCATTATGGTGCCGGACAAACCTGATCATGCCTTTGTTTACCGGGCAACTCAGTACTATGCCCGGGAGCTGGCAGATGCTGGTGTAAAAATCTATTATTATAATAATGGTTTTATTCATGCCAAGACCATCGTGATTGATGGTCAGGTGGCGTCAGTGGGCTCAGCTAATATGGACTTCCGGAGCTTTAAGCTCAACTTTGAAGTGAACGCCTTTTTATATGATGCTGATTTAGCACAAGAATTGGAACGGATTTTCTTAGAAGATCAAAAAATCAGTAGTTTGATTACCGTTCAAGACTTTAAAAATCAATCATTCTGGTTGAAGTTCAAGCAGACATTTTCACGGTTGTTATCACCAATTTTATAATTAAACAATTGAATAGATGATGCAAAAAAGACTGATTTTGGAAAGTTATTGACTTTCAAAACCAGTTTTTTTAGTGTTCCTTAGTCGTTCAAGTACAATTGGCGCAAATTATTAATATCCGCTACGGATAACCCAAGCACTTCTCGTAAATAACCAATACCATTGCCGTAGAGGTCGTCAAAGACCCGAAAGACCATCTTCACATTGTCGGCTTCAACAGCCATGGCAACGTTGAATTGGCTAGCTAGGTCACCAGCATTGGCCTTGGTAATGATCGTAGCGGTATCCATACTGTCTGCGGCCATGAAGACGGCGTTAGTGAGCAGGTAGTCCTGCATAATCGTTTCACGGGGGACGTCTAGGGCCGTCATAATGAGCGCACCCGCGACCCCCGTTCGGTCTTTACCAGCAGCACAGTGAAAGAGTACCGATTGGTCGGGCTGGTCGTTGGCGAGGAGGGTCGCAAATAAATTTTGCCAGACTTTCACGGCATGACTATCCGTAATCATTTGCGCATATGTTTGTGCGTTGAAGGAATCATCGACGACCATTCGCTTGATGAGCCGTTTTAAACGGCGATCAAAGCGACGATTATCAGTGAACGGATAGACGGACGTGTTGATATACTTAGTATTCTTGGGATAACGGTCTGGAGACATCTCAGCTTCATTGGCTTGGCGCAGATCGATATCATAACGGAGTCCATAGTTATCCAAGTAGGTGAGATCGCGGTTAGTGAGTAGTGACATGCCACCGCAACGCAGTAGCTTTTGCCACTTGATTGTCTGACCAGCGGTGTTCTCATAACCACCTAGTTCTCGGAAGTTAATACCGTGTTCTAGTCGTAAGACCCGATTGTGTTCCATAGTCTGATTACCTCGATTAGTGATTTAACTTTATTATAACCGCTTTCATTGCCGGTGTCAGGGTAAAGTGGGTGCAAAAATTAGAATTGGATACTAAAAAACTGTCAGACCAGAATTGGCTGACAAGTTTTTTTAGGTATTAGTGAGACTTAATTAGTCCCCGTTGTAAATCGAATTTTTAACTACCACATAGTCGCACTTAGTAATGGCCTTTAAATCCCGGCCACCGGCATATGAGATGGATGATTGTAAGTCTTCTTGCATCTCGTTTAAGGTGTCGACTAAGCGGCCCCGGTAAGGAACCAGCATTTGTTTACCCTCAACGTTTTTATGTTCGCCTTTTTGAGTTTCACTGGCGGAACCGTAGTATTGCTTATAAGTCTTACCATCGATTTTTAAAATGTTGCCGGGTGATTCTTGGTGTCCGGCCAACATTGAGCCAATCATGACCATCGTAGCGCCGAACCGAATCGACTTGGCGATGTCACCATTGGTCCGGACACCACCGTCTGCGATGATTGGTTTGCGAGCGGCCTTAGCACACCACCGGACAGCAGCTAATTGCCAGCCGCCAGTACCAAAGCCCGTTTTGACTTTAGTAATGCAGGCCTTACCCGGGCCAACGCCAACCTTAGTTGCATCGGCACCAGCATTTTCAAGGTCGCGAACAGCGGCTGGTGTGGCCACGTTTCCGGCAATTACAAAACTATCCGGAAGGACGTCTTTGATGTGCTTGATCATTGCAATGACACTGTCAGCATGACCATGTGCGATATCAATCGTGATATATTCTGGCACGATTTGATTAGCAGCCAGGTCGTCGATAAAGTCATACTCGCTGGACTTAACACCGACCGAAATAGATGCGTACAGTTGCGCGGCATGCATCGTTTCAATAAAAGCACGGCGGGTCTCGGGGGCGAAGCGATGCATAATGTAGAAGTAGTCGTTAGTGGCGAGCCACTTGGCAATCTCGTCGTTGATGACGGTTGCCATATTGGCAGGCACCACTGGAATCTTAAAACGACGGCCACCCAATTCTACGGTCGTATCGGCTTCCGAACGACTATTAATGACACACTTGTTCGGAATTAGTTGAATATCTTCGTAATCAAAAATCTCCATGCCCATGATGCAAAACTCCTTTAAGTTAATTCACGGTGTCGCGTTCAATTAGCCCCAAATATTGTGATCGATAACGTTAGTTTGTTCGCGATCGGGACCAACAGAGAAGGTGGCAATTTTAACGCCGACGAGTTCTTCTAATTTACGCAAGTAGTTCTGTGCATTAGTTGGCAGTTCCTCAAAGGTTTTAACGCCAGTAATGTCTTCGTCCCAGCCAGGAAGTTCTTCATAGATAGGTTTGCAAGCTTCTAATTCCTTCAGACTAGCAGGGTAGTGATAGATGGTTTCGCCGTTTAAGTCATAAGCGGTACATACCTTGATGGTCTTTAAGCCCGTCAAGACGTCTAAGCAGTTCAAACTAAGATGAGTAAACCCAGAAACTCGTTTAGCATGCCGTAATACAACGCTATCGAACCAACCAATCCGCCGAGGACGTTTAGTAACGGTCCCATATTCATGGGCCGTTTCACGAATGAAATCACCGACTTCGTCAAAGAGTTCAGTTGGGAATGGGCCGTCACCGACGCGGGAAGTGTAGGCTTTTAAGACCCCAACACAGTTATCGATTTTAGATGGGCCAACACCGCTCCCAATAGTAACACCACCGGCAACTGGGTTAGATGAAGTAACGTAAGGGTAAGTCCCTTGGTCAATATCCAGCATGACTCCCTGAGCACCTTCAAATAGGACGCGTTGACCGTTATCTAACGCATCATTAATGACAACGGAAGTATCGGTGACGAATGGTTTCAAAGTTTGACCATAAGCGTAATAGTCATCAAAAATATCTTCAAATTTCAGTGGTTCTAAGTCATAAAGCTTGGTAATAATTTGGTTCTTTTCAGCTAAGTTGCGCTTGAGTAACGCCGCAAAGGTGTCCTTATCAAGCAGGTCGGCTACGCGAATCCCGATTCGTTCAGCCTTATCCATGTAGGCTGGGCCGATTCCCTTATTAGTCGTCCCAATCTTGCCACCAGCTTTAGCTTTTTCTTGAGCGCCATCTAATGTGATGTGGTAAGGCAAGATGACGTGTGCCCGGTTAGAGATTCTAAGGTTGTCAGGATTAACGCCCTTGTCCCGCAAGTATTGTAATTCTTCAACTAATGACTTGGGATTTAAGACCACGCCGTTCCCAATGACAGCTAACTTATCATGGAAGAAAATCCCTGATGGAATCAGCCGTAATTTGAAAGTTTGCCCATTAAATACGATGGTGTGGCCGGCGTTATCGCCGCCTTGGTAACGTGATACCACATCTGCTTCCTGACTCAAAAAGTCCGTGATCTTTCCTTTACCTTCATCGCCCCACTGGCTACCTACTACTACGACTGATGCCATATTCTTCCACCTCATTAAATAGTTTAATTATGAATAATTAATCCTAAAGAGTAGTTAAACGTTCACCACTCCAACAAAAAAGAGTATAGCAACTTTAACGTCAAAACGCAACCTAAAAACCGAATGTTCTTGTTTTAGGCACAAATAATTGTTCATAATTAAGGCTAATTAGTTCGAAAAAAAGTCCTTAATATGGAAACGAGATGAAAAATAGCGTTATTTTTTCATTGTTCGTCTCTATTAATTACTCGAGGGGTATGCTATAATAATGTTCGTGTTTTGTTAGTGAATACCTATAAAGAAATGAGGATTAGCAATGATTGATCGTTATACGCGTCCCGCGATGGGCAAAGTATGGTCGTTAGAAAATCAGTACCAAGCATGGCTGGAGGTAGAGATTGCTGCCGACGAGGCCTGGGCTGAATTAGGGAAGATTCCAGCAAGTGATGTTGCTAAAATTCGAGAGAATGCCAAGTTTGATGTTGACCGGATCGCGGAGATTGAAGCCGTAACGCATCATGATGTGGTTGCTTTTACGCGCGATGTTTCCGAGTCGTTGGGTGCAGAACGTAAGTGGGTTCACTATGGGCTGACCAGTACTGACGTTGTTGACACGGCGCAAGGTTACCGGTTGAAGCAGGCTAACGCGATTATTCGCCAAGACTTACAAGATTTACGGGCGACACTAGCACAACAAGCGAAAAAATATAAATATACGGTTGAAATGGGGCGGACACACGGCGTCCACGCTGAACCAACCACGTTTGGATTGAAGATTGCCCGGTGGTATTCTGAAATTAATCGGGATATCGAGCGTTTTGAACACGCGGCCACAGGCGTTGAAGCGGGTAAAATCAGTGGGGCCGTTGGGACTTTTGCGAACATTCCACCATTTGTTGAAGAATTTGTCTGCAAACAACTTGGATTGCGCGCACAAGAAATTTCAACGCAAGTTTTACCACGGGACTTACATGCCGAATACATTGCTAGTTTGGCTTTGATTGCAACAAGCGTTGAAGTGTTTGCAACCGAAATTCGTGGTTTGCAAAAATCTGAAACTCATGAAGTTGAAGAATTCTTTAATAAAGGTCAGAAAGGCTCATCAGCAATGCCTCACAAGCGTAATCCCATCGGTTCTGAGAATGTGACGGGGTTGGCACGGGTTATTCGCGGCCACATGATGACCGCCTATGAAGATGTGCCGTTGTGGCATGAACGGGATATTTCCCACTCTTCTGCGGAGCGGATCATCTTACCAGATACCACGATTTTAGTGGATTATATCTTAACTCGAATCAATAAGATTATTAAGACGCTGACGGTGTTCCCAGAACGGATGAAGCAAAACATGGATGCGACTTACGGGTTGATCTACAGTCAACGGGTCTTGCTCAAGTTGATTGATACGGGGATGTCTCGTGAAAGTGCTTATGACCTCGTTCAACCACTGACGGCTAAGTCATGGGATGAACAGTTACAATTCAAGCCACTTGTTGAAGGTAACGCCGAGATTCGTGAACATTTGGATCAGGCTGCGATTGATGATGCGTTTGACTATCATTACCATCTTCGCCACGTTGATGATATTTTCAAACGATTGGGATTAGACGATTAAATTAAAAATGATGAAGAGGCTGTGACATAAGTCTCTAGAAACAAAGCAGGTCTGGAAAAATCTTCGAATTTTTCCAGACCTGCTTTTGATATAATAGACCCGAATTGTCAAATTAAGTTAGAAATTTTTTAACTGTTCATCTGTAATCTGACTGATGAATGCTTCCAGAGGTGTCTGGTAACCCAAACTTTTTCGTGGGATGTGGTTTCGTCGACTGGCAACTGCTTGAACAAATCTATCTGATAGCTGGTCCATAATAAGATTGTGACGTAAACCATCTTTACGCAGCAGACCATTGGTGTTCTCATTTAAACCACGTTGATTGGGTGCTCCGACAGCGGCAAAGTAAATATTTAAATCAAATTGGTTAGCAATGGTTCGCCAACCGGCGAACTCCTTACCATTGTCAAACGTAATTGACTTAAATAGGTGTCGTGGCAGCTTCGAAAGCCATCCTGCTAAACTACGATTGACATCGTGTGCCGACTTGGTATGCGAATTCAGCACAATTGCGACCTTAGTTTGTCGTTCAACCAGCGTGGTTACCGCACCCTGATGGTTTTTACCTTGAACCGTGTCACCTTCTAAATGGCCGAATTCTTGATTAAAATTAGGATAGTCCTGATAACGATTCTTTAAATCCCTGCCCAATTGACCCGCTTTCCCACGGCGTTCAATGTAACCATTAGGGTGCCGTTTGCCGTGCATCGGTAAATCTTTGGTCGACAACCCCAAAACACCGCGTTTGAAAAGGCGGTAAAGGGTTCGAACCCCACAGCTGAAAGCCCGTTCTTGGCGATTAATAATGGTATCTGGTTGCCAACCAGCTTGAGTTTTGGCTTGAATATAGGCCAGTTCATCAGGGCGTAGTTGAATTGGTTTACGCCCACAATGTTGTTTATGCTTTCGATAGTGGCATTGGTAATCAATAATCGTACCGCCAGCGTCAAGAAACCGATAAATACGATACACAGTTTCAGCACTCCGATGGAGCGCTGGGGCCACTAGATAAGCCTTTTTACCGAGTTTCCAAAAAGAATAAATTGTGGCAAGTTCGTCTATGGTAAGATGAGTATAGGTCATTTGTGATCAGCCTTTCTTTTGATTTTGACACTCAAAAGTCTATCACAAATGGCTTTTTAAATTTCTAACTTAATTTTACAAACCGGGAGAAAATAAAAAAAGAGCATCGGTCGCACCCGATACTCTACGAAATTATCCTCGAAAGGACATTCCTAATATGCAAGATTATTATAACATGAATCAAACCACTTTGAGTATCGCCTTGGATTACCAACCAGAAGAGCATCATTCTGCTCGTTACATCAACCAGCTTGTTGAGAGTTTAAAACTAAAATATGATTACCAGTTTGGCCGTCCGCGGGAATATAACCTCGGTGCCATGTTAAAACTGGTCCTTTTAGCGTACAGCTATGGCATTTTCAGCAGTCGTAAAATTGAACAGTTTGCCCATGGAAGCAACTAAGCAGGTTTCCCCGAACCCAGCCAAACAGCAACGCCGGACTGTTAAATCACAAAAACGTAAGTTGGATAAACGACGTGATAAAATGCGTGAACACCAAGCACAGCAAGCTATTTATGATCAACGTAACAGCTACTCTAAGACGGATCACGATGCCACCTTTATGCGGGTCAAGGAAGATCCGATGCAAAACGGTCAATTAAAACCTGCCTACAACGTTCAAATCGCCACGAGTAATCAGTTCATTACGGGATATCGGCTTTTCCAAAATCCAACCGACACACGAACCTTACAACCGTTTATTGAACATTTAAAGGCCAGCAATGTGTTAGGTCACACCATCGTTGCCGATGCCGGATACGGTTCCGAAAGTAATTATCGGTACTCGGAAGATGAATTCGGTCAGCATACCGTTTTGATTCCCTACGGCACAATGCTTAAAGAATACATTGCCGAAAAGTATGATGAAAATCATCAACTAATTTCCGCGGCACTAACACCAAAAGGATATCTTAAAAGGATTTCCGTGAACGAAAATTGGGAATATTTCAAATCGAAACAACGAGAATTACTTTCAGCTCCAGAAACTGGTCAGATCTACGCTCAACGTAAGATCGATGTTGAGCCAGTTTTTGGCAAGATGAAGGCTTCTTTACATTTCAATCGATTCTCGGTGCGAGGTTTCGACAAGGTCACCAAGGAAGCCGGAATCGTAATACTGGCGTTAAACATTATGAAACAGGTCACGGTAGGGACCGGCTTTAAAAATCAAAGGCGTAAACAAATGGGACGAGAAACCAAAATTCGGTTTCTCGTCCCATTTACTTATACAGAGGCTAGTTATGTCACAGCCTCTTTTTATTAGGGGAAGTTTATTTCGGCACGATGATTCATACTAGCTAATTTTGAGTCAACAGTATATAATGTAATACGATGGTAAACGAACGGAGGGATATAATGAGCACGAAATTAATTAAGGATAAAACTGTGTCAACGCGAGTAACTGCGGATATTAGTGAACGGGCCAAAAATAACTTGGCTAAACAAGGATTGACTATTTCCGAGTATATTCGTTTGTCCTTGGTCAAGGCTGCGAACAATGAAGTTCGGTTAGTTAGCTTCTTAGATTCTACAGAAGCATTAGCAGCCAAGAGGGAGGCTGAAACAGGGCAAGTGAAAACAATTGGTACATTAAGTGATTTTGACGATTGGATAGATAAGTTAGATGAAAATTAAACAAACCGCATCATTCGAACGTCAGTTGAAAAAGTTAGCTAAGAAACATTTTCCGGTTGCGGTTTTAAAATCTTGTTTAAAGGCAATCACTGAGCATGATGACGCTGTCCTAAAGCGGATTAAAGACCAC
This sequence comes from Lactiplantibacillus argentoratensis, assembly GCF_037290055.1. Classification (NCBI taxonomy): domain Bacteria; kingdom Bacillati; phylum Bacillota; class Bacilli; order Lactobacillales; family Lactobacillaceae; genus Lactiplantibacillus; species Lactiplantibacillus argentoratensis. Next base: position 2,740,663 of record NZ_CP147647.1, on the reverse strand, counting down.
GCATTAAAAGGCAAGTGGCAGGGGTATCGTGAATTTCATCCTGCAAGGTACGGTCATTACAGCAAAACATATGATGGCTGGATTGTTATTTATCGTTTAGAACAAAATGAATTAATCTTATTATTAGTCGCGACAGGTTCCCATGGAGTGCTGAATCAATAATCAAATATTTTTGATCGTAGTGAATTGACATGCAATGGAGAGCGTTCACTTGTAGTTGATGGCTTTGGTAGCGACAACTTAATCAATAGCGAAGTGCTTGGTGCTGGCGTGCCAGGCACATTTTTTATGCACGCCCTCATTGTATATACATATGTATGCACATTGGTTCTATTTTAGTATATACTATAGTCATGAATATGAGAAAGGGTGGTAACTTATGAGCAAGCTGGTGACATTGAGAAAGTCAGGCAACAGCCTTATTTTAACGGCTCCTGCTGATTTGAAAAATGAAGTTGGCCGTCAATACTCTGTTGATAAGCGATCGGATGGCTCTATTATTTATCAGCCAACAACCAAAAAGAATATTTTTGATAACCCGGATTGGCTACAGTATGACTACCAAAAGGACTTAACAGAAGACCCTGAATTACAACCATTGAATCCTGTCGGAAAGGAACGACTAGAAGAATGAGATTTCCAGAGCAGAAAGATGTTGTTGTAGTGGATGCCGAACTACATTCTGGTAAAGAATACGGCGGACATGCACCGAGTGCTGGTAATGTTAGACGCCATATGGTGGTTATGAGTTCTGACAGTTACACACGGGCTACGGGCATGATACTAGCCATGCCGATTACGACAGCACAGCGGTACATGAATAACCCCCGGTATTTTCCAATTCTACTAGCCGGAGGCCCCAAAGATGGTGTTAGGGGATTTATCGCATTATGGCAGTTACAAAACTTTGATTTTGTATCTCGTAACGGCAGGGTGGTTAATCGTATTAACGACAAGACTTACAAGGAAATCCTTCCTTATGTTAAAGACATGTTGGGGTTGTAAATTACTATAATTGAATCATCAAAGTGCTTGGTGCTGATGCACCCGGCACTTTTTTCCATGTGTTCAATTGGCGAAAGAAGGTTAACAACTCGGGATAGAATGTCTTGTAGTCAATTTTGTTGTCCCAATTGTCAACCGTCCATTCTCCGAGTTATTGCTGGAATTGTTGCGCTTGCAATTCAGCTGGTAAGGGGGAGCTGATCGGCAGTTTTCGCTGTTCGCATAAACTTTTGATAAGCTGAAAAGGTCGCCATACCTTGCTTGGTCACCATATCATGACCAAGCTTATTAGCCAGCTCTTGTTCGGCCTATGCTAAACGTTGTTTTACGGTGGGAGTGTCTAAATTCTTTGACATAATAATTGCTCCCTTGAATCACGCGTATTAACCTAAATCTTTTATAAATGGCGATTAACGGCTAGTAAAATAAACGATACTTTCCGTGAGTATAGTTAGAAACTACTACTAGATTGTGTTTTGTTTGCTCTACTTGATAATTGGTATTAGCTTTAATAATATTTGTTCCTTTGCTTAGGACATGCGTCGATGTGCCATTAATTATAGGTGTGCCAAACTGATTTGGTGTGACTGATGGCCCTTCATATAAATGCCAATTAGCTATTGATAATGAGTTGTCAGTTTTAGCTTGTATAATAACATTTGCATGGTATTCATTTTTCTTCAAATGTTGTCCCGTTACTTGCAGAGATAATTTTTTAGAGATTGGCACGAATTTGTTTTTTTAACATGTATAGTGGTGATCCGAAATCCTTGATAATCAGATTCAATATTGCTTTTGTGCCAAAAAAGAAAACATGTAACCCCGATTAGTATAACTAAACCAAACAATATTGCTTTTTTTCTATTCATTGTTGATCTTCCTCGCGAGTGACTTTACCATCATTAAAATAAAGCAATTTATTACTAACTGATTTTAGAAACATAGCATCATGACTAGACACTAAAATAGTTTTTCCTTTTGCTTTCAAATCTGTAATCAGGTTAATCATAAATTGTTGTCCGTCTTCGTCCAATGCATTAGTTGGTTCATCAAACATTAAGATAGGTTTATCGCCAATTAGAGCGGACGCAATTAGTAATCTCTGACGCATACCTAACGAATAGTCTTTTATTTTTCGGTCATCTGTTGGATTTAGACCAACATAAGCTAATAATTCAATTTCATTGTCTTCTTTAGTCTGAGGTAGTAAGGATAATAATTTAAGATTAGTCAGGCCGCTTTTATTTGGAAGTAAATTGTATTCGGAAAGTGCAAAGCCAATATCTTTAGCGAATAGACTATCTGTACGTATAACGCTAGCATTAACAAATACTTGCCCACTAGATGGTTTCACAAAGCCTAAAATCGTTTTAAAAGTAAGTGTTTTCCCAGATCCATTAGGCCCACTAAAACCATAGACTTTATTTTCATCACTACTGATATTTATGTTTTCGAAAATTGCAAGAACAAGTTAGCCACGGAAAACAGACTAGTACTTTCCAGTATCAAGATGTTATCTAAAGCTGGTGCTGAGCTTCGCCAGTAGCGCTTGGCGGTAGGAATCGGATGGTTGATTGGTAATCGGCTGATTATAAGCGGCATCTACTAAGGTAAATAATTTTTGATCATCCACATCCATTGTTAGGACCAACCTTTCAATCGTTGAGATAGGCGCAATTATAGCATGGTCAGTATGCTTGATACGCAGGCCCAACTTGGTTTCTAAAGTAATGGAACGAACATAACTAGAGCCGCCAATGAGTCCTACTCATTGGCGGCTCTAGTTACTAATAAGGGGTTAATCAAGCGGTGGTATTTGTTGCTTTAGGCCCGGTGCCAAGCTGCGTAGCCGATGGTTGGGAAAATACCGATTAAACGGTCGATTTGTTCACGGTCTAATTGATATTCGATAGCCGGCAGTAGTGCGTTGACGGCATCTTCAGCTTGATCACTGATTTCAGTCACGCCAACGAGATGGCCGTCTTGGTCATGGACCTGTTTACTAGCGGCAATCGGTTCCTTGGAGACTTGATAATACCAGTAATCTGCTAAATCGTTATCACTAACGGTTAATCCGGCCTTTTCAGCGGCCGGTATTTTCATGCCAGCTTGCGCAATTCGTGGTGAAGTAAAGACGACCGATGGAATTACCGGATAGTCAATGGGCGCACTGGTTTGACCAGAGAACAAACGCATCAAGTATTTGGATTCAAAGTAGGCTGCAGGTGTAACCTTTGGCAAGTCATTGGCAAGGACATCACCGGCTGCATAGATGTTAGGAACGCTGGTTTGCAAGTGGTCGTTGACATAAACGCCGTGGCGGTCATATTTGATGCCAATCCGGTCTAAGCCTAAGCCATCTAAGTTTGGAATTCGACCAGTCGCATCTAGGATCCAGTCGGTCGTTAATTGCTGTTGGTCGCCATAACTAACTTGGAACTGGTCATCCTGTTTGGTAAATGCTTGCACGTTGGCATTTTTGATGAAGGTTACCCCACGTTCGGTTAAGTCGTCAACCACTTGTGCAACGAATGGTTGGTAAAAATCACGGAGGGCCTGGTCGCCATGTAACATGACTGTCACTTGGGCACCGGCCGCGTTAGCGATGGTGGCAAATTCCATACCAATATAGCCTGCGCCAATGATGACGATACTTTGTGGTAACCGTTTAAGGTTCATAAAATCACTACTATCGTGGGCGAGCTTGGTCCCCGGAATATCTAAACGATGGGGCTTTAAACCAGTCGCAATAACGATTTTTTCAGCAGTAATGGTTTGCTGATCATCAACGACAACGGTGTGAGCGTCCTTGAACGTGGCATGACCATGAATGATCGTGGCGCCACCATCTTCCAAACGAGCTGTCAGGCCTGCTGGTAAGGGATCAATAATCTCTTGCTTGTGGGCCACGTTGGCCGTCCAATTAATGGTTGGTGCACTGCTCAAAATATCATTGAGGCGCGTTGCTTCCCGCGTTAATTTGACAGGTTCATCAAGGGTGATCTTGGCGTTGCAACCACGATTGGGGCAGGTGCCCCCAATCAGACCACTCTCAATCACACCGACGCGAACACCAGTCTTGGCGAGTGGTGCGGCGCCATCAAACGTGGCGTGACCCGCACCAATGTATAACACATCGTAATCGTATTTGTCTGTCATGATTTATCAGCCTCCATTAAAATTTTGGTAACTTAAGCTTAACGAGTTTTAAGAAACCTGACAACTGATATGAATTGCTCGCGCCGACTGTAATGATTATACTGAAAGTAATTATGTCAATAGGGAGACGTTAATATGCACGCTTTGATCGCAATTGATTCATTTAAAAATTCCATCACGAGCGTTCAGGCCAACCGAATAGTGGCTGAACGATTTGCGGCTCACGGAATCACCGCTACTCAAGTTGCAATTGCCGATGGTGGCGAAGGAACCGTAGCGGCGTGGTTGGCTAATCATGCTGGTGGCCAAGCTATCACGGCATCGACGGTGGATCTGGCACAACGGCCAGTGACTGCAACGTATGGCTACTTTGCCACTGAAAAAATGGCAGTAATTGAGGTTGCGGCTGCATCCGGAATCCAGTTTGTCACGACGACCTTGACGCCGTTAGCAACGAATACCTATGGGACCGGGCTACTGATTAAAGATGCGATTGAGCGTGGCGCCCGGCAGATCATTCTAGGCTTAGGCGGTAGCGGCACGGTCGACGGTGGTGCCGGAATCCTACGTGCGCTCGGTTATCGGTTTTGGGCTGCCGATGGTCAGGAGCTAGCCATGACTGGCGCTGATTTAAGTCGGGTCGCTAAGATAGACGATCGACATGTGTTGTCACAATTAGCGAAAGTCTCGTTCATCAGTGCGGCGGACGTAACGAATCCGCTAACGGGACAAAACGGCGCAGCTAAGATTTTTGGCCCACAAAAAGGATTACCGGTTGCTCAAATTCAGGCTCACGATGCCGCTTTAGCTCACTATATGACGGTCGCAGCTGGTGCGGTGAGTGCCCACGAAGGCGATGGGGCTGCCGGTGGTATTGGGTTTGCATTACGTTACTTTTTACACGCCCGCGTTCGCTCTGGTTTTCAATTGTTAGCTGAAATGAGCAATCTTAAAATGAAAGTGGCCCAAGCGGATCTAGTTATCTCTGGCGAAGGCCAAGTCGACGATCAGAGTTTTATGGGCAAGGTGCCAATTCAGCTCAGTCAGTTAGCCCAAGCGGCCGGCAAGCCTTGCTATTTATTAGTTGGTCGGCAGAAAGGTGCAAATGAAACATTTGCCAAACAGGGGGTCACGGCCGTTTTACCGATTGTCGATCAAGTCATGACCTTAGATCAAGCAATGGCGCAGGGACCAGCCAATCTGGAACGGATGGCGGACCGCTTAGCCCGGATCATTAGCCAGTCATAAAAACAGTTTAAGCAGTCAAAAAAACCGTATGCGCAGTGAATAGCGCATACGGTTTTTCGCTGAATCTTAGTTGTCAGGAACATAGTGATTCAAAAAGGCTGTAACATGTCGTTGATACTCGGCAGGATCGATCCAAAAACTCTCGGCGTGAGTGGCGTTGGGAACCTGCCACATCTGCTTGGGGCCCTTAGCGGCCTGATAATTTTCTTTGAGCATCCAACTTGGGACGTAGACATCCTTATCACCGTGAATGAAGAAAATCGGTAGATGGTTATGTTTGAGCTGTTCGACAGAACTGACGTCGCTTAAGTAATAGCCCATGCGGTGGCGGTTAATAAAACTAACGATGGGCACAAACGGATACTTTGGTAAGTGAAACTGCCGCTTTAATAAGTAAGCGAGTTCTTCTTCGATACTCGAATAACCACAATCGGCAATGATGGCCTTAACTTGTGGTGGGAGGTCTTCGCCGCTCATCATTTCAACGGTCGCACCACCCATGCTGACACCAAAAAGGATGATATCCGTGTGACGACCATTGATACGGACGACTTTATCGATCCAGCCTAAATAGTCGCGGCGATCCTGCCAGCCGAAGCTAATGTACTTGCCGGCACTTTGCCCATGGCCGCGATCGTCGGGCAAGAGGACGTTGTAGCCCATTTGATGGAACATATAAGCGTAATTTGCCATCGTTTCACCATCGCCCTTGTAGCCATGGGAAATAATAACGGTTCGGTTGCTGGTTGTTTTAGCGGGAACGTACTGTGCGACAAGGTGATTGGCCTCGTCATTAGCGTTCAGTTGCCACTGTTGTATGGGCTGGCGGTGTAGCCAATCGACGTAAGCGTAGTAGGCATCGGCGTATTTTTGCTTATCTGCCGAAGTTTCGGGCACGTAATCAACGCGCTTGAATGCAAAGTTGTAGAGCTTCTCACTCGCAAGTAGGGCGGCCGAAAAGATCGCCACGGGGGCACTAATCCCGGCCACGGCGCGTGCTTTTTTCATTAAATATCACTCCTCTAATCTCTCAACAATATGATACGCCGATTAGAAGTGAGATGTAACTATATTATTCCAGTAATATAAAAGGCCATCGCGGCGGGCGATGACCTATAGATTGCATTGGTCGCTAGGTGGCATCCCCAGCGAGCCTGTTTTTCATTAACTTTGGAGGAGTAAATGAAAAAGGTTCAAGTGGCTGAAGGAGATGTCCAGTCACTATATGTTTAGTATAGTAGTTTGATTGTTAAAAGGTAACTAAATCGCTTACTTGACTGGTGAAAAGACTAAAAATTGTTTGTGGGTGGTCAATATTTCGTCGTGGACGGATTTGCTAATAATTTAACTTACGGTATTTACTTAAGATTATGAGTCTCAGTGGATCACAGATTGACTAGACAAATATGACTGTTAAAATTAAAATTTCCAAAACCCGTCTTCCCCGGTCATAAACAATGCCTAGAAAGTATTACATAAAAATCAGTGTCATTGATAATAAAAATATGTTGATGGGTTCATATAGTTGATTACATGGCAGAATTGCTTGCAATGTATGAATCAGATTGCGTTCAAAAATCAGCAATTACTTTATTTGAAATTGTCGACAGTTCTGAAAGAGCTGTCAGTAGAATATTTAATACTAGAATTGGTTTGAAAATCTAATTAGGAGACTGCAGACTACATTACAACATGTCGTGTAGTAACTTGAGGAGACAGTCATGTATGGAACTAGTCGGTTAGCTGACGGAAATACAGGTTTGATTGTTTGTACAAATCAGCGGTCCTATTGCTAGATAAATAACTCGTTATGGAATCAAGTTCACTGAATCTCCGTAACCGTTCATACAATTGTTTATTCTACAGTAATGATGTTTGTGACAATCTCATTTATAAACAGTACTGATTATGATTGAGGTGATTATAAAGTCACGTGAACAAATAATTTTTTTGCTTATAAGAATGAGAAAGGTACCTCTTATAAATCGCAATTAGTAGGACGAGAAGAGTTACTTGATGATGGCTTCATTACACAGCCGGAGCATGAAGTAAAGGAACGGCAAGTATCGAATATATCAGTAAGATTCAGTGTTTGCTGTCAGATCTAGTAAGTGACCTCTTTAAGCTAGAAAGTTAAAATGCTGAGTTTATAGTCATGGAACAGGCGACTGAGGTGCCCTGTGTCTCTATCTACTTTGGAGGGTTTGAATACTCAAGACAGGAAATAAGAAAGGTATCTAGCAGCTTGTTAATTCTCAGGTCTAATATAGTGTGAATAATGAATCAAGGAACATCTGGTGGAAGCTAGGATTTTCTTCTTTAACTTTAAAAAAACAAGAACCTCCACTTAAGTATATAACAAATAATTAATTTGTTATATACTTAAGTGGAGAAGGTGATATGAGCCATGATAAAAGTAATTGTACGTGGTGACGACCTCGGATACTCGGAGGGAGTTAATTACGGTATTTTAAAAGCAACAAGTGAAGGAATTGTTAATAATGTTGGAATGATGGTCAATATGTTCTATGCCAGAATGGGATATCAGTTAATAAAAGATGAAGAAAAAATCTGTGTCGGACTACATGCTAACATTTCAGCAGGCAAACCCATATTACCAGTCGAGAGCATTCACACACTGGTGAGTGATAGTCATTTTAGAAGTTCTGCTAGTTATCGTGAGAGCAAAAAAGACGATGTAGATCGCGATGAGGTACGCAAAGAAATTGGGGCTCAAATTGAAGAATTTCGTAGTATTACAGGATTTCTGCCGAAATATTTAGATTTACATGCAGTTACGAGCGACAATTTTTCATTAGGTAGTCAAGATGCTGCAGCAGATTATAATATTACTTTTGTTCCGGCAGATTTTTCTGGAAAATTAGTAAAATGGAACAAGACTAATCTAAAAACAATAGTTGAGTCATCACAATCAGATTATAATCCTATGAAAACTATTAAGAAAGCTATTTTGAACCGTAAGAAAGGTGAGCTACTGCTTTTTATCTTTCATCCTGGGTATATCGATAACTATCTATATACCCATTCATCATTGTGTATTCCGCGTATTCAAGAAGCTGATTTACTATGTAGTGAAGAGATACGAAGACTTTTTAAGAACGTAAATATAGAATGTGTTCGAATTGACTGCTTACTTAATAATTAAATATAAATAAAATTGACATTAATATATCTTAATTAAGATAAGAATAATCGGACTAACGATTAAATATTTGAATATTAATTCGCTTGTGGTAGCATTGCTTAATGTTATTATCAATGAATAGGGTGGTGAGTAATTGAAAGAAATGCCAAAGTATATGGTGATTGCTAATCAGTTAAAACAGCGAATCTTGTCAGGAGAATTTTCAGACGATCAGCAGCTACCACAAGAGGTGCGGCTTACTAAAGCATATAATGTTAGTCGGATAACGATAAGAAAAGCATTGGATGTGTTAGTCTCTGATGAGCTGATATATCGAGTACAAGGTGCTGGGACATTCATCAAAGAGTCAAATACAACAAAGTCGGTTGATCAAAATCAGGCTGAGTTGTTTGATGTTGATAACTTGATAATACAAATTGTCAATTTTTCCGTGGATAAACCTACTAAAAAAATTGCTAATAAGCTTGAAATAAATCGATTTGACTTAGTTTATGTGGTCGAACGAGTTCTATCGCGTAAGGATATCCCAATTGCGTATCAACAATTGTACTTTCCGATTAAGTACATTCAAGGAATGCGCATGGATGCATTAAAAACATCTATTTCTAGGTTTTTAACTGATGAATTGGGTGTGGAATTAACAAATATTAATCGTGATTTTTCAATTGACCATTTAGATAAGAAACGTGCTGACAGACTAAACGTTACTGAAAAAGATCCTTTAATAATGGCTCAGGAGAAAATCTATTTGAGTGATGGCGCAATTGGTGTTTATGATTGCAGTTGGATCAATACAAGTAAATATAAATATAGTGTGCGTATTGCACTTGATTAAAAAGGTTAACTTCTAGAGTTAACCTTTTTTTGTGGGAAATGTCATAACAAATTATAAAATGTATTTACATATTTAAAAATATATGTTTTAATAACAAATGTAAGCGCAAACAATATTTTGTGGGAGGTATGTATTATGACAGTAAAAATTGCATTTTTTTGTAGTGGTGGTATGTCAAGTAGCTTAGCAGGAAAACGGTTACAGGAAGTGTATTCAAAAGCGGAAAAGGATATTAATGTTGAAGCGTACGATTTTGGAATGATGGATGATGTTGCAGATGACGCAGATGTTATCATCCTAGCACCGCAAATTTCATGGTCATACGATGATGTTGTAAAAAAATATCCCCAAAAAAAGATCATTAAGCTTTCAATCTCTGAATTTGGTAGTATGAATGGTCAAATTATTGCAGATCGTCTTGAGAAGGAAGGTATTAATTAATTATGAGCAAGAAAAATCCCTGGTCAAACTTTCAGCAAAATTTTACACGAATAGCTGGAAAAATTGCTGCAAATAAATTACTACTAACACTGCGTGATTCATTCGTTTTAGTTGCATCAACAACGATGATTGCAGGGTTTGCTCTACTGATTCAAAATGTTATTTTGGATCCTACGAACGGGTTGATTTTTGGTCAACAGGGACTCCATATTGGTCAATTGATTGCAGGATCAGAGAAGGCATGGGAAGCGTCTGGTTTAGCGCAGGGCCTAACGAATGTTTCAAATTTGATTGGTTTGGTATCTGAAGGTTCGTTAAGCATTTTTGCTTTGTTATTGGTTATTATTTTCTCATATGAATTTTCACGTAAGTACTTTCCGAAAAGTAAGGAGCATTTAACTTCAGTTTTATATGCCGTTGGTGCTTTCTTCATCTGTTTGCCTTGGCATTTCAGCTACACGCCAACAGGTGCAAAAAAACCAATTGATATTTTAAATTATGTTGATACTACTTATTTCGGTACCCAGGGTGTCTTCGCAGCGCTACTTATTAGTGCAGTTGCCGTCTTTATCTACAATTACTTTATGCAACGTAATATTACGATTAAGATGCCTGAATCAGTTCCACCTGCAGTTGCCCGTTCATTCGAATCATTAGTACCTGGTTTGATTACGATGGCTTTCTTTATCATTGTTACAGGTATCAGTACTAGCTTAACGACTGAAACGTTACCAGAATTATTACTTACTGTTTTGCAACAGCCGGCAATGGCCGTTGCAAAGACCGGATTATTTGCGTTTGTTGCCATGTTTACTTGGCCATTACTTCAATGGTTTGGCATTCATCCGACGTCAATTTGGGGACCAATCTTTGGCTTAACTTGGAACATTAATGATACGCAAAACATGTTAGGACAAGCGCATCACATCTTTTCAACATTATTCATGAACTTTACAGTTACGGCATCAGGTTCATTTTCACTAGCCCCGGTTTTGGCTATTCTATTCTTCTCTAACCGAATCGCTGCCAAAAAAATCGGGAAAATTGCGATTATGCCAGCATTATTTAACATCTCGGAACCAATCACTTTTGGATTACCAATAATTATGAATCCGCTCTACATTGTTCCATTTGTATGTGCAACGCCGGTCGCATTCTATATTGGGTATTTCTTTACTAAGATTGGATTTATTGCACCAATTGCAAATAATGTTCCATGGACGGTACCTACGTTGCTCTCAGGACTTCTGTATACCGGAAATATCAACGGTGTAATTGTACAAGCCGTTATTTTGATTGTGACGACGGCAATCTACATTCCATTTGTAAAGATGGATAATAAAATTAACGCTGACAATGGCGCGATGCTTGATGCGGAATAGGAGTGAACTATTTTGGACGAAGAACAGTTACAAAAAGCAATGCAATTGATTGCTTTTGCTGGTGATTCTCGATCACAGTCGATTGCCGCAATGAGTCAAGCGGAAAAAGGACAAATCGGAGATGCACATGAACAATTAAAAGCTGCTAAAAGGTCATTGCATGAAGCACATAATTTACAAACTTCGTGGATGACTGCAGAAATGAACGGAGAACAAGTTGAAAAATCAATTTTATTAATTCATTCCCAAGATCACTTTATGGCAGCTGACATTATGCTAACGGTTGCCGAAAAATTTGTAGATCTGAATGAACGAGTGGAGAAGATGGATGATGATAGGCAGACTAAAACTGAGTAGTATTTTTACAAATGATATGGTTGTGCCGTTTGATAAATCTTTCCGAATTAGTGGCTCTACTGAGGCAAATGTTAAAGTTATCGGTATTTTGAAAGACCAATGTGTTGCGACCTACTCTAATTCACAAGGATCATTCACACTTGAATTCCATGCAGTTAATGTACAGGGAGATGATTTATTAAGAGTATTAAGTAACGATACGGAATGCACCCGGACTGTGCATTTTGGACAAACCTATTTGTTCTCTGGACAGTCCAATATTGAGTTTCGTTTGAAAGATACTTTGAACTATCAGCAGATACTTAATAATTTTCCTAGATTAAAGGCCTATTATTTTGAGACTCCACAAGTTGAATATGTTTCAGCAGATGGTCACGTTAAACCGGAAAATGCTGGTCGAGGTAAATGGGAAAAAATCTCTGCAGATAACTGTGGAGATATGTCAGCTATTGCATTTTATGCGGCTGTGGAAATGCAACAAAATAATCCAAATATGATTATCGGGATTGTGGACTGTTATAAGGGCGGAACATCAGCTTCAGTTTGGATTCCACGCGAATCCCTCAGGAAGAGTTCTCAACTATCTAAAGCATATCTAAAGCCATTTAATGACGCAATTGGCGGTAAAACAAATGCTGATTTTAATCAGGAACAGATTCAATATCAAAAGAAAGTTGAAATACACAATCGTACATTAGCCAAATTTATAGCTGAAAATCCAGAGGTGTCGTTGTCTGACGCAAAGGATCACGTTGGTCATACACCATGGCCACCGCCAATGGAACCAACAAGTTATTTGAGACCGGGGGGATTATTTCATACGATGATGCCAGTTGTTTCACCGTTTACTTTTGATCAAATGATTTGGTATCAAGGAGAAAATGATTCTGACCATGCGGAATTATATGCAGAATTATTACAGCTTTTGTTAAATACATGGCGTATTCAATTAGGTGACGATACGTTGTTAGTCAATCTAATTCAATTACCGGGTTATGCAGACGAGCCCCGAGATGCGTGGGCAATGATTCGGCAGGCGCAATTACAAGTTGCGAATACGTTACAAAATGTTCGTTTAATCTCGATAATTGATACAGGTGAGAAACATAATATTCATCCGACGGACAAGGCCCCAATTGGCAAACGTATTGGTAGATTCTTAATGGATGAAAAAGCTCAATCACCCTTGCCGTCTGTATCTCAGTGGACACGAGATCGGTTGGAAATTGATATCAAGGGATCACGCCAATTGAAGTTCAAAGGTACTCCGGTATTTCAAGGGAAGACTAACGATGGAGAATGGGTAAGCATTGTACCATCATTTGAAAAAACGAAGCTTGTAATTAATGGTGATTATTGTGTAGTTAAATATCAGTATGAAAATTTTCCTAGACCAACTATATTTAATGAACTGTGCTTACCACTTGCTGCTTTCAAAATAGAACGGGAGATACAAAATTATGGCCTTAGAATTAATTTTCGGAATTGAGCATTGTAATGAAGTAACGTCTCTATTGCAAGTATGCGGCCAGAGTTAAAGAACTGTCAGTTTAAATCATAAGCAGATTTAATTAGTGCAGCGGTCAATTATTGTTTAGAGGAATGATGGATATATGATTAATTTTGAAAAAGATTTTGTTGAGGCGCAGCAAGCTCAGGACCACAAAGTAAAGGAAACTTCAGAAAAAGACATGAAAATATATTTGACACTGGTATAGGACTCAGCCAGATATGTTCCATAATGATGTAGGTCAGATGTAGTATCCAATTTCTATTTTGGCTAGCATACTGATTTAAAATTACTGAAGCAAGCCGTTATTCATGCACTCCGATTGCCAATTCAATAGTCCAGATTGATCGATGACTTTGAAAGCGCCTTAGCGAATAAAGATACCGTTGAGTTATATCGAAATATTTTAACAGATACGGGAATCAATCCTAATTAAATATATGATTAGTCTAACGAAGACTACACATCAGAGCATATGGAGTGTAGTCTTGTTAGGCTTTTTGATTTCTGAATTAAGCCCGGATTTAAATATTGTCGATGGTTAAAAGTGCTAGATTTTAAGAAAATCTGCCAAACCTTCGACAATGTTGATGAAGTACTCTTTAATTACTACTTTAATTATTCAGCACGGTTATCCAATCCTGTTAGCATGTGAAGTCGTAGGTAGAGGTTCCCATTGCAGATTGTGCCAGAGTATTAAGTATGCCGAAACATTTGGTATTCGTAGTGTAAGTGAGAATTCAGGAAAATATTAGGTTTTCAGGTGGTCAATATTCCGGTATGGACAGATTTCGTCGTGCCAAGTAGGATACCGATTCAAGTCGCATTAAGCCTCCTTAAGGGCTAGCTCATGCATTTTGGCGCTAACTTGATTAAGGACCTGTGTTTTACGTTCAGCTGTCAAAAAGACGCGCTGACTTAGAATTGGATAGTGTTGTTCACGGGCGATTGGCAATAATTCACGATAAAACAAGGTGGCGGCTAATAGCGACGGCCGGGCGACGGGATCAATTTGTGGCATCATGGTTAATGCAGCCTCGTACTTGTTCATGGCAATCTGTGCTTCATGTTCCCACAGCCGAATAAAGTTGGCGGATGGGAGGGGGCCATGCAAGTCAGTCGGCTTGAGTTGATAGTGTGCCAATAGTTTTGATGGCAGGTAGATGCGGCCACGTTGGTAGTCTTCACCAACATCTCTTAAAATATTGGTGAGTTGCATGGCGATGCCTAGTTCCACGGCTGGTTTGACAATTGATTGCGGGTTAGCTGTTAGCATTGGCAAAATCATCAGACCAACCGATCCGGCGACGTAATAGCAATAGTCTTCAAGTGCTTGCTGAGTTTGCGGTTGTTTAAAAGTCGCGTCTTGTTCTTGACCAGTAAGCATATCGAAAAAGACGTCCAGATTCATCTCATAAGTCTCAAAGACGACGGCCAGTGCGCGCCACATGGGGTGGTCTGGGACATGACCATTGGCAAAGGCGGTCAATGATTGGTGCAATGCCATTAGACCATCAATATCGTGGTCAACATCAACGAGGTCGTCGGCTGTTCGACAAAAAGCATAAACGGCGTAAATACTCCAAGCGCGTTCTAGTGGTAATTGCGAGAAGGCGGTGTAGAATGCGCTAGAGGACCTTTTAGTAATTGTTTGACAGTAATCAAAGTCAGTGCGATGTTGTTCGAATTTAGGCATTAGTTTGGTCATCTTTAATCAACTCCTTAACGGCTAACTTAGCACTTTGCATAACAATGGGAACACCGGCCCCAGGGTGGGTACTACTACCACAAAAATAAAGATGGTCGGCATAGTCGAACTTGTTATGGGGACGATAATAATTACTTTGCTTTAACGTCGGTCGTAAGCCGAAAGTAGCTCCGTTATAGGCGCCAAACTGTTCTTTGAAGTCAACCGGTGTAAACTGCTTTTCGACGACGATATGCTGTTCAATATCGCTGAAGGTAGCCGTTTGTCTTAGTTTGTTAATGATTAGTTGACGATAGTTCTTCAGTGTTGTTGGTGACCAGTCATTAAACTTTGAGAGCTCAGGAACGGGCACTAAGACATAGAGTGCCTCGCTGTTTTCGGGAGCTAAATCTGGATCCATCTTTGATGGAACATAGACATAATACGAGGGATCTTCTGGTAACTTGCCGTTGTCAAATAGATCGGCGACGTTTTGGCTGAAATCTTGTGCAAAGTGGATCGTGTGTAATGCTTCGGTTGGGTATTTTTTGTCTAGTCCTAAATACAAGACGAGACATGAGCATGAATAAGCCATTTTGGCAATTTTTTGATCTGTGTACTGACCACGATTTTGCTCATTTGGAATCAGTGTCGTCATGGCGGTTGGAAAATCAGCATTACATAGGACATAGTCACTGTGGATCGGATGATTATTGACACGAATGCCGACAGCAACTTTATCTTTGATGATAATTTCTTGAACTGGTGTGGCAAGCTTTAACGTCCCACCTTGTTCTTTGAATAACTTAACGAGACTATTGACAACCGTGTACATACCACCCTTTAAAAAATAGACCCCATAGAAGAGCTCAATCATTGGAATAATGTTGTATAGCGACGGGCCCTGGTAGGGAGAAATGCCAATATACAGTGTCTGAAAGGCTAATGAATTACGTAGATTTTCATTCTTGATAAATTTTGCAATATTCTTATAGGCATTGTTGAAGGTGCGTAGCTGTAGTCCGGCATACAGAGCGGGTAGGTTATAAAAGTCACGCCAGTCACGGAATGATCGTTCTAAAAAATTAGGTTTCGCGATGGTATACCGGTGATAAATATCCGCTAAAAAATTTAACATACCATTGACGTCATCAGGCGCAATGCGGTCAATCTCGGCAATTAATGTTGGGAGATCGCGTGACAAGTCTAGACTGGTTTTGTCACCAAAGACAAGGTGCATCAAAGGTTGAACTTCTTCGAATGGCAAATAGTTACGCGGATCGACTCCGCAAAAGCGAAAGACTTCTTCGTAGACGTCTTTCATCATGACAATCGTCGGCCCCACGTCGAATGTGAACCCTTGGCTAATGATCTGGTTCATTTTGCCACCCGGTTGCGCGTTTTGCTCATAAATCGTGACATTATAACCTAATTTTTGAAGGCGCACCGCGGCGGTTAAACCGCCAATACCAGCTCCAACAATCGATACTTGCTTCATCCGTGACGCCCCCTTTTTAACAGATAGATAACTAATAATTATGGATAATCATTAGTTATATTCTGGGGGACGGGTGCTAAAAGCACAACAAATATGATTACTACGATGCGTCGAAGTGGCCAGCGGGTGCGTCTTGTACAGGTAAAAAATGACAAAAAAACCACCGTATCGGGGAATACGGTGGAAAAAGGAGTAGGGTAAACATGTGACGGGGAATCACATGTTACTATGAATTTCATTACTTTGGAGGAGTAAATGAAAAATTTTAGGTTGTGTTATAGCTGATTGAGTTAACCTCAATTGCTATGATGTAATCATACCGAGGTTGTGTGAAGAATTTGTGACTGAACATGGCGAATGTCGTGAAAAAAAGGGAAAGGCTTTATTAAGAAGTGTGAAGAATCGTCAATGTTCTTAAGAAAGCCGTGGCGATACGCATCGGCGCAGGCATAGTTAAGTGCCCGGGCAAAAGAAAATAGTCATTTCAAAAGTGTGTATCTTTTGAAATGACTATTTTTGCCTGCAATTCGGGCTCGTCAAATAAGGTTGCGGTGATATTAAGTTGATCGTGATCTGTAGTAGTTGACCACTGACTACCGGTACGCTATGTGATTAGTTATCGTCACGATTACCACCGAATAGAATAATTAGCCGTAGTAATTGTAAGAATGTGGACAAGGCTGCCGCAACATAGGTCAACGCCGCTGCGACCAGCACTTTGCGTACCATGGGAACTTCGTCGCGCGTCAAGACTTGGCCATCAGATAAGATCTGGAGGGCGCGTCTTGAGGCGTTGAATTCAACTGGAAGCGTGACAAGTTGGAACAATAACGCCACTGAGAAGAGCAAAATCCCAATGTGAATCAGTGTTTGGTTGTAACTTAATAAAACGCCGATAATGATTAGTGGTAATGACAAGCTTGAGCCGATGTTCGTGATGGGCACGAGGGCGGTCCGCAAGCGCATTGGCCAATAGTTAACGTGATCTTGAACGGCGTGTCCACATTCGTGAGCCGCAACTCCGATGGCGGCCACGGAGGTTGAATCTGCTGTGGCTTCTGACAGGCTGAGAATCTTAGTTTGACCGTTGTAATTGTCGGTCAGATCCCCGCTGATCTTTTGGACACCAACATCATTGATGCCAGATTGGCTTAAAATAAAGCGAGCGGCATCGGTGCCGGTTGTACCAGATTGACTACGATAGGCATCATAATGCCGAAATGTCCGATTAACGTAACCCGATGCGGCCATTGAGATGATCAGTCCAATGATGACTAATAGGTAAGTCGGATCAAAAAACGAATAGAACAAGGTCGAACCCTCCTAAGTGGTTTAATGTTAATCCGATTCTATCAGATTTGGCGTGACATTCCTACTGAAGAAAGCCATTGGAAAGTGTCTTTACTATCGAGAAACGACGTCAGATTATATAATTAGCCCAGTTAATCGTAATTGGCAAAGAGCGAAGGAGTTTTCTGATGGAAAAGACGTATCGAACCAAAACGTATGGGGAAATGCCGTTAAAGTTAGATACTGGGAAAGGCTGGATTTTTCCTAAAGGTGTTGAAGTGAAGGCGCACGTTGATTTAGAAACGGGACAGGTCAGTTTTTTTATTGCACCAGAAGATCTCGATAAGATGAAATAAGTATTAGGACCACGATACGCGGTAAGGTTGAGAAGTTTGTTTCTCGCCTTGGCGCGTTTTTTTAGTGGAAATTGGATTGGCAATGATTATGGTTAATACGGTGTTCACGCGGGGGCTACAGCTGCTTGAAGGCAATAAAAAACCTCCGTATCGGGGAAATACGGAGGAAAAGGGAAGTAAATCGGTAAAATGTAATTAAGTACACACACATCATTACTTGGGGAAGTAATCATTAAAGTTAGGGGGTCGTTAAGGATTGGGATTTCCTTAATGACTATAAACATAGTATAGCGGCGACGCGTGAAGAAAGTGTGACGCGAAAAGTTTAAAAGCATGATTTTCAGACGAAAAAGTTAAGTCATGGCACGACGAAATATGACGATTTTTACAAAGTTTATAACGAAATGACGACCGTCAGAAATTGATATAGGTGAAAAAACGCTGTTATACCGGCGATTGTGGCGATTCTCGGTTTGGGAGATGCTATAATAAAGCACAAATTAAGTGAAAGGTGTTTTCCAAATATGACAATTAAAATCGTCACTGATTCCTCGGTCCAATTAACGGCAGCCGAGATTGCACAGTATAATATTAAAGTGGTTCCGTTACTCGTGGGGTTCGGTGGCGACTTGATTGCAGATACGGCAGTTAGTACCGCGGAATTTGACCAACAGATGGCAGTCAGCCCAGTCTTGCCAACGACTAGCCAGCCACCAATTGGTGATTTCGTCAGTTGCTACGATGAATTGACAGCGGATGGTAGCCAAGTATTATCACTGCATTTGACGGAGACATTGAGTGGGACGGTCAATGCTGCTCGCCAAGCAGCCAAGCTTGCTAGTGGCGATGTGACAGTTATTGATACCCAGGCGGCTGACCGTGGGATGGCCTTTCAAGTGCTGACAGCAGCACGGATGGCTCACGCGGGTGCGGATATGGCCACAATTTTGGCGAAGATAACCGTCATTCGGCAGCATACTAAGACCTACTTGTTCGTGGATACGCTCGACAATTTGGTCAAAGGTGGGCGCGTCCCTAAGTTGGCTGGCGTGGTCACGAATTTGATTAAATTAAAATTTGTCTTTGAATTAGAAGCCGGAAAATTAAAACTTTATACGCGGGGGCGCGGGAAAAAGGCACTAATCAAAGCGCAGGCTCAAATCCTAGACCAATTAGCGGATGCAACTCGAGTCGAAGCGGCTGGAATTTCTTACGTCGGCGAACCGAGCGTTGCGGAAGCGCCAGAAAAGCTTCTCCAACAAGTCGTTCCACAAGTCACGCCACTGGTTGCGCGTACTAGTCCAATTATTGCGACGCACACCGGTGTTGGCGCTTACGCGTTGATGTTTTATACAGTTGATTAAATTTGACGAACTAACCTACTATTAAAAATTACTTTGATGTGTTATAATTAATTAATGATAAATGAGAACCGTGTTGGTGCACTGTTCTGAGCCTAACCACCATTTAATGATGACTAGACCCGGATGGGGCACCTTTTTTGTCACTCTTTTCACTAAAAGAAAGTAGGAACTTATGTGAGCTATCTTCTCAATAATCCGTTTTTCGGGATCGGACTGTCGATCTTGGTGTATGGGATTGGCGAGTATTTATATCACAAAACAAATCGCTTTGTGTTATTCCAACCGTTATTTTTTGGAATGCTGCTCGGGATTGGTTTATTGGTATTGATTGCGTCGATTCTAAAGGCACCCGTGCAAAAAGTTTATGAAGCGTACCAGGTCGGCGGCGACTGGTTATTCTGGTTTGTGGCGCCCGCCACCGTCTCGTTTGCGGTGCCACTATATAAGCGTAATGATATCTTTAAGAAACATTGGGATGTCATTGTGATTGCGTTAGCGATTGGGTTAGGTCTGTCATTATTTGGTATCTATGGGATTTCACGGTTGCTTGGTCTGACGGATGCAGCGTTAGGTGCCATGTTAGTACAAGCAGCAACGACAGCAATTGCTTTACCGGTGGCTGAGTCGGTGGGTGGCGATCAAGCCATTGCGGCGTTCGCAGTCATTCTGAATTCAGTTTTGATTTACGCGTTAGGCGACCATTTTATTCGCTGGTTCAAATTGCACAAGAATCCGCTCGGTGCCGGGTTAGGATTCGGAATTGCCGGTAATGCGGTTGGTGCCACTAAAGCGATTGAAGTGAGCGAGGCTGCGGGCGCAACTGGTGCGATTGCCTTTGTGATTGCCGGTATTCTTGTTAATTTTATGGTTCCAGGATTTGCGCGGTTGATTGGTTTAGGTTAGATGGTCCGGGAGGGATTCGATGAAAAAAGGCGCGTTTATTACACAAATTGTGATTTATGGTTTGATTTTATTGGCTAGTAGTTTAATTGCTAATTTAGTTAATAAGATTTGGCCCGCATTCCCAATGCCGACACCGTTGATTGGGATGATTCTACTATACTTGCTGTTAACGTTTAAAGTGGTCAAACTTGAACAGGTAGCGGGTGTTAGCAACTTTTTCGTCCAGTTTATCAGCTTGATTTTTATTCCATCAGGGATCGCGTTAGTAACTAAGTTAGACGTGTTAAAGGCAGAAGGCGTTCAGATTGTGATCGTCATTATTGTTTCAACACTAATGTTGTTGCTTTTTACAGCGGGAATCGCGTGGGTTTTAATTCAAGTCAAGGAATGGCTCATTGCTCGTCGAACGAACAGCAATGTTGAGTTGGAAGAAGATTAAATCTTGGTGGCACATAATTTACTCGTGAGTAGATTGGGTACCAGTTGGATCTAATCGAAACAGGCAGTTGTTGAACCGCTTGTTTTGGCTATTACAAAATAATAGCAGGCCGTTGTGGGGATTGCAGACCCATGACGGCTTTTTTAGACGGCAATAAAAAAGCCACCACATCAGCGGATGTAGTGGTCAAGGAGTAGGAAACATCAAAGTGGGGGCTTTGATGAACCCCATTCATCAGACTTGGGGGAGTCTATGAATGAAAGTGATTATTAGCTGCATTATGGCAGCAACGCGCTAATAATCGAAAAAACTAAAGAATATTAAGGATTGACAGTCAGTTGGTCACTTTCTATCAATCTGCGACTATTATAATTGCAAAAGTTATTGGCTGCAACTAATTGAGCTGATTAATTAGTTTAAAGTAACCCGTGGTTGGAAATCAGCCGCAAATAAACCCATGTGATAGAGGTCGATTCGTTGTCCGTCACGCTTGATAGCACGCTTATTGGTACCTTCAAATTCAAAGCCACTATTCTGGTAAACGGCGATAGCGGCGGGGTTTGTTGCGATGACGTCCAAACAGACTTTGTAAAGATTCAATTCGTTAAAAGCGTAGTTCAAAATCAAGCTGAGTGTCTCGGTACCATAACCATGGCCCCGTTCGTCTGGATCACCGATTGCGATGGCTAATTGGGCAACCTGGTTATGCCATTCGATATTGAATAGGGTGACAAATCCTAATAAGTGGTCGTCTTCTAAACTATGAACGTGAAAGTAGTATTCGGTATTCCGATCAAGGTTACGGTAAGTTCGTTCGAGTTCTTCACCGGTTAGTGGTCGGGCAGCCGCCGTATCCATTTTACGAACAAAATCAGCGTCAGTGTACCAGTCACTGATCTCATCAAAATCTTCTGGCTGGGGAACAGCAAGGGCCACATGGGGCCCGACAAACATATTTTTCAAAATAATCCCTCATTCGTGTGATGTTATTAAAGCTTATCTTCATGGTGGCGGCAAAAGGTGGGCTTGTCAACCAGAAATTATGAGATTACGCGTTAGACTAGCTAACCCAGTATGAAACACGGGTGGCATGTGCCAAGCGCTGAGGTCAAGAACAACTAGCTCTGGGGGACGGCGGAATAGGATGCGGATATACTGAAGACTCACAGTAAAATCATTGGGCACGCGCTGCCGATAATGTGGTCTCAGTATAATGAGGGCGATACGGATAATGGTTGAACTATCGGGGGAAGATGTTGCTGCGGGGGCACTTTTTAACGGTGCGTAAAGAGAGGTTAGCACAAACTTTACAGTTACTTTATATGAAGATTGGTAAAACTTTACGTTAGCTCGCTATATTAGAGGTAACCATCTGGTGATTAAAGTATGAGAGGGAGAATCGAATTGCGTCCTTTACAAGTTATTCAGATTTCTGATCTACATTTAACCCCCCGCGGCCAAGTACCGGCACATGGTCAGCAGTACGATCCCTGGGGCAAACTTGCCAATATTATTGATGATATTCGGCGATTACCAACCATGCCAGATTTGATTGTTTTTACCGGGGACTTGATTCATGACGGTAGCGCTGACGATTATCAGCGGCTGCACGCAATCGTCCATACGATGGAAGCTGAATTTGATTGTCATGTTCGAGTTATCCTTGGAAACCATGATCGGCGAGCGGCGTTTTACGAAGGGTATTTGCCGGCTGACCCGGGACCATACTACGCGAGTCGCATGCGGATTGGCAACAACGACTTTTATTTTTTGGATTCAAAGGTTAGCGGTTATGAAGCAGGCTGGTTGGCACCACAACAGCTACAATGGTTGGGAAAACATCTACGACAGGCACCGACAAAGCGGGCTTTTCTATTTTTGCATCACCCCCTCGATGGGCCGACGATGACGAATATGCACTATGCGATTTTACAAAATACGCCAGCGCTGTTGTCGGTACTCCGGGGCCATAATCTCGGTGGCGTATTCTCTGGTCACGTTCACTTTGTTTCAAGTTATTTGATTGGAGATAATATTCTGAATGTGGTGGCCGGTTCTGCGGCCTATGCGATCGATTGCCATGATCCACATCATCATTATGTTCATGAGGGCAGTAGTTACCAAATCATTACAATCGATCGAGGACAGGTCGGTGTGACAACGCGCCAGTTACTGCATGGGAAAGCGGTTATTGATGAATTGACGATCCCAGACACTAAGTTTGTCGGCCGAGCCCCACAAGGGTATGAATCAAGATAGCGCTTTCTTGATTAACAAGGTATAATGTTGGTAATAATTAAGGGAGGCGTCAATATGGGACTATTTCGTCATCACAATCAAATGCCACCACGGATCAAACGTAAATTAAAGCAACGGTTGTTACCCGTTGCCGCCATGGAGATTACCGCAACCACAATTGTGGTTGCGGATGTCTTGACGGCGAAGTCATTTCGCCGAGGACATCGACTTGGCTGGTTGTTATTGGCCTTTGTACAACCATTTGGACCATGGCTCTATTTTGCGTTTGGACAGGAACGTTAGGGTAATTAGTAAATTAAAGTGGGGTTAAGTTCGGGTGAAAGCTCGGACTTTTTTACGTTGATGGGCGTTTTTTGAACGTTTATGAATGTTTTTTTAAATGCAATCATAAAGCGTGTATAATAAAAAGTGTATATAAAGATACCTATAATTTGAAATTATTATGGTAATCCGAATCATATAGAGGGGGACTTTATTAATGCGGCGAGAATCAGAATTACGGCAACAAGCTCAAGCGGCTATTAAGGGACTAATCGTCCGATTAAGTGGGTGGTCTGATCAGTCGGGGGACTTATTGGATATTATTGATGTATTAATGCAGGTCGATAAAAAAATCACTACGGTTAAGAACCCAGAAGCCTTAGTCAATCGCCTAGTAAACTATATTCGGAGCGTAGCCATTAAGGGACGGTTACACTTTCCAGATGAAGAAGAAAAGCTAATGATCGATTTAGGAACAATCGGGCAAAAGGCTGGATTGAACGGGGCCTATATGGCAGATTTCTCTGACAAGTCACAGTTCTATGGCATGCTGGAAGAAGTCCCACAACATTAATACCGGCCAGGGGGGTGAGGGCTACCGGTCGTGTAATTGCTGATTGGCATTCCGTAAGCGTCCTCCGATTGTGATGCTGATTAAAGCGTCAGTAAAATCAGCATATCGTATAAATTAAAAGGAACACTTCAGGCTGTGATCGTCCACTTAAGGTTGACAGGGACTAATACAGGAAAACTGAAAGTGTTCCTTTTGTTTTAGGATAACCAGCGCGCTAAATAGCCGGTTGCCATTGAACTGGTGCTATTCACTGTGCGTCAATTTCAAGCGCTTTAAATCAGCTGTTTTAGTTACATTGAGTAGTTTCTGACAGTCTGGGCATAATCCATAGACTTCCATATTGTGACCCGTAACCAAGTACCCAGAGAGTTCCGCCGCCTTGGCTTCGACGCTGCGAAGGTCGGGTTCGAAAACGTCAGTGATCTTACCACAATTCTCACAAACGACGTGATAATGCGGACGACCGAAAAAGTCATAGTGAGTGCCAGCATCGCCGTTTTGTAATTCAATCACGATGCCGAGGTCGACAAAAAGCTTCAACGTGTTGTAGACCGTTGCCAAGCTCAGGTTAGGTAATTGAGTTGCCAGTTCCTGATAAATGGTTTCAACGGATGGATGGTTATGGTGAGTAATCAAATAATTAAGGATAATTTGCCGTTGCGGCGTTACACGGATCTTATGGTCCTTTAATTGCTGCAAGGCTTGGGTCAACATATCTTCTGCCACGACGCGGTACCTCCTTTTATCATATTCACCCTTATTAAACCACACTTTTTAGAAGGATTCCAATTTAGAAACATTACCAGATAAAACTTTTGACAAAATTAATTAACGAAATGGCTGAAAAGGCTTTACTGGGGCTGAGGACGTGAGTAAACTAACGATAATTAAGTGAAGTGGATAGAGGTGGTAAAATGACGCAATTAATTGTACCAGCATTACCAGTTGAACGAGTCCAATATGAACGTGCGTACGTGCTTGGACTTGAAGCCATGGTAGCGATTATCCAGCAACTCGTGACTAGGTCGGATGGGCGGCAGGCGCCCACCGATCAGTTTCCCGTATTTGCGGCGAGTTACGATGTTCCCCAAGCAATGGCCCAAGTGACGGCTTTAAAAGCAGCGAGCGCTCAATTAAAAGTTCGACCGAGTCAAGTGACCGTGACTCGACAGTGCGTCACGCTACGATTCAAGCTACAAGCCGGTACTGAACAACCAGTCTGGGTGCCTTCAGCCGGGGCGCTATGGCGCCTGTATGATGGCTTTTTAAGTAATTTAGCGGGGAGCCCTTTCCAGCACCTAACTAGTATTCAGATCAGCTTACAGCGCGTTACTGGGCCGCTAGCGGTGACTGTGCCCATCCGACCGAGCTTTCAGAATTATGATTTTCAATCATCCATAAGTGGGCCAGCAGGGTGTACAGTGGAAGTTCGTCAGGTACCGCCAGTGTTGGCGCGTCGAGCACCGATATATCAGTTAAGTCATTACTTGAAAGTGTTGCGGTTGACTGACTAGGCATTATTATCGTAATGATGTGAAGCCATCAAGGGCCACAATAATCAGACTAATGGCGCTAGCCACAAAAAAAGGGGCTGTGACATAAGTCTCCAGACCTACTTTTGATATAATAGAAAATAAAAAAAGAGCATCGGTCGCACCCGATACTCTACGAAATTATCCTCGAAAGGACATTCCTAATATGCAAGATTATTATAACATGAATCAAACCACTTTGAGTATCGCCTTGGATTACCAACCAGAAGAGCATCATCCTGCTCGTTACATCAACCAGCTTGTTGAGAGTTTAAAACTAAAATATGATTACCAGTTTGGCCGTCCGCGGGAATATAACCTCGGTGCCATGTTAAAACTGGTCCTTTTAGCATACAGCTATGGCATTTTCAGCAGTCGTAAAATTGAACGGTTTGCCCGTGAAAACAAGCCAGCTGGGTGGTTAATTGCCGACCAAATTCCGTCCTACCGGACGATTTGTCGCTTTAGAATTTCTGATGAACTGGCCACTTTGACAACCGATAGCTTATCACAACTAACTCAATATCTTCGTCAAAATGGCATGATTGATGATGTTTCATTTATTGATGGAACTAAGATCCTAGCCGACGCCAACAAGTATAGCTTTGTTTGGAAGAAGAATACGATACGATTTGACAAGATGAATCGCGAAAAACTCGTTGACCTGTTAGGCGAGCTTCATGAAGCTAAAATTGTCGGTGAAATTCCGGCAGGATCAGAGCTGACTCCCGAACTATTGGATATCATGATTAGCAAGGTTGAGGATCACTTAGTGGTCCTTAATGAAACCGTGGAAGCAACTAAGCAGGTTTCCCCGAACCCAGCCAAACAGCAACGCCGGACTGTTAAATCACAAAAACGTAAGTTGGATAAACGACGTGATAAAATGCGTGAACACCAAGCACAGCAAGCTATTTATGATCAACGTAACAGCTACTCTAAGACGGATCACGATGCCACCTTTATGCGGGTCAAGGAAGATCCGATGCAAAACGGTCAATTAAAACCTGCCTACAACGTTCAAATCGCCACGAGTAATCAGTTCATTACGGGATATCGGCTTTTCCAAAATCCAACCGACACACGAACCTTACAACCGTTTATTGAACATTTAAAGGCCAACAATGTGTTAGGTCACACCATCGTTGCCGATGCCGGATACGGTTCCGAAAGTAATTATCGGTACTTGGAAGATGAATTCGGTCAGCATACCGTTTTAATTCCATACGGCACAATGCTTAAAGAGAATAGTCGAAAATGGCAAAGTGATGACCGTAAGGTTATGAACTGGGACTATCATGAAAAAGATGATTATTTTATCAATCCACAAAACGTCCGGTTTAATTTTAATGCTTATCGTCAACGGACTGATAAGTATGGTTTTACCCGTGACTTTAAAGAATACATTGCCGAAAAGTATGATGAAAATCATCAACTAATTTCCGCGGCACTAACACCAAAAGGATATCTTAAAAGGATTTCCGTGAACGAAAATTGGGAATATTTCAAATCGAAACAACGAGAATTACTTTCAGCTCCAGAAACTGGTCAGATCTACGCTCAACGTAAGATCGATGTTGAGCCAGTTTTTGGCAAGATGAAGGCTTCTTTACATTTCAATCGATTCTCGGTGCGAGGTTTCGACAAGGTCACCAAGGAAGCCGGAATCGTAATACTGGCGTTAAACATTATGAAACTGGTCACGGTAGGGACCAGCTTTAAAAATCAAAGGCGTAAACAAATGGGACGAGAAACCAAAATTCGGTTTCTCGTCCCATTTACTTATACAGAGGCTAGTTATGTCACAGCCTCTTTTTTGGGCCGGTATTTGAGACCGATAAATTAACTTAATTATGCTTGGTGGCGCAACGTCACACTATCAGTTGTGGCAACTTGAGTATCGGCTTGTGCCCACACTAACAGTTGGGCCTGAATGTTCTCCAGTATCTTCATGGATAATTGATAGTCACGTTCGGACCCGGTACTATTGAAGCTCAATGTACAGGTGCCGGCAAACGTACTGGCAGCAATTTCCATAATCGGTGAGCACTGAAAGGCACCGGAAAAGACACAGTTGACGACCGTCAAGTCGTGGAATTTAAGGCGTTCCTGGTCGACAACACCAAAGTTGGTATATCGTAATGCAGGTTGTGGTAACCAGCGCTTGGTCATTTTGCGCATGACCGCGATCGGCATCGTATGGTTCATCTTCTGTAAGTTGCTGAGCCGATAGAGGAATGCGACCCGGGTGCGTTCAACCGTTAACAAGTCGTGGACTTGACTGACGAGTTCGCTAAAGGGTGCATCGATATCTACCTTGATTGTCAGAAAAACATTGACGGTCAAATTGGCGACTTGGGTGACGTTGGAATCCTCAGTCGTGAAGCGGCGTAGGTCGATTGGGCACGGTAATGTCACGGTTGTATGACCAGTTAAAACTTGGAGTGCCTTAGCGTAGGCCGCCAAAATGGCCTCGCTAATACCGACGTCTTGGGCCTTGGCCACTCGTCGGACGCGCATGAATTGCGTGCTACTGAGCATCACGTGGCCACCGTGCCGCAAATTGATTCCCGGATAGTGGGGAAGCTTGACCATCCCAGTGACAATGGGTGCGTGCGCGTGTGGCCGGGCGAATTGGTGTTGCAGTTTCGTGATAACTGGGCGTAAGCGACGTTCATTATGCAAATTTGTTAGATCACCATAATTGTATGCTTGCGCCAGTAAGTATAGATATTCTTTAAACCCACGATTGTCCGTTAGTAGGTGGCTCATAAAGGCTTGTAAGACATCGTAGTCGCCGTGATGAATGACAAATAACCGTAGTTGCGGACTATTCGTAAAATCAAAATCAGTGTTTTCAGGACTATACGGGCTTTGAACTTCCTGAATAACTTGGTTGACTGGTTGATCAGTAACAACGAAACGATTACGGTCAGCTTGATAATGACCGAAAATCTCGGGTACGATTTGTGCGGAAGCGAGTACGGCAGCCTTTAAGCGCTCCACGTCGATCTGACTGGAAAAAACGATCCGTGAACGCATTAATGGCGCGGTGCCGGCAGTATGTAGCATATTCAAAAAGTCAAGTGCTTCACCACGATAATACACGATTAACCCCCCAATCATTTCTCTAATCATTAGTATAGCAGACTCTATTCAACACGCTAACAATGGACGTTTGGTTTTGAAAAAAGTTAATAAACATTTGTGAATGTTTATTAATCTTATGATGGAAATAGTAGCCTATCCTAATTATTATGCCTGGCAGTTGTTACTGTCGGCAAGAGAAAATTAGCAATCTTGTTAATTTAATGGTCTAGCAAGCAGAATTAGAATTTCGGCGATAGTGGTTGCACGGGCTTGTGCCTGGCAAACCGACTGAGTGTGACTGGACATTCAACTGTGAATTGTAAAATTTTGAGAAAAGCGGCTGGTTTCTTGTAACCGGTTCCGACTATTTACCAAAAAAGGGGTATACTAAAAGTAATTACAACTTAAAGGAGTTTTTCACACGATGAAGATTATCGCACTCGTCGGTAGCATTCGACGTTCCTCATATAATCGTAAGTTAGCAACGTTTGTTCAGAAACGGTATGCCGATCAACTGGATGTCACGATTCCTAACTTGGGCGCGTTGCCTTTTTATGATCAGGATATCGAACTAGAAGCCCCTGATGATGTGCAAGCCTTCAAACAAGCGGTTATGGACGCGGATGGCGTCATTTTTGTAACGCCAGAATACAATCACAGTGTTCCCGGTGTTTTGGAGAATGCAATCGATTGGTTGTCCCGTGTTGAGCGGCCCTTGATTGGAAAGCCCGGC
This sequence comes from Lactiplantibacillus argentoratensis, assembly GCF_037290055.1. Classification (NCBI taxonomy): domain Bacteria; kingdom Bacillati; phylum Bacillota; class Bacilli; order Lactobacillales; family Lactobacillaceae; genus Lactiplantibacillus; species Lactiplantibacillus argentoratensis. Next base: position 2,711,574 of record NZ_CP147647.1, on the reverse strand, counting down.
ATGATTTTAGGCGCGACGATGGGCCCTCTAGGAACCGTCCGGGCACAAAGTCATTTACGACAAGTACTAAACTCACCGGGTGTTAGCATGCGCGTGTTGCCCGGGGATGAGTTCTTGTTGGGGACCGTTCAGGACAAGATGAATGCCGATGGGGACCTTACGGACAATAAGGTCGTTGAGTGGTTAGACCATTGTGTGGCCGACTACCTTAAGTTTGCTCACCAGTTAGCCGCAAGCGACTAATTCGGATAAAATAATTGATAAGGGGAAGTTTCAGATGAACAAAGAACGTAAGTTGATTTATGTTATTTTGAATGACGAAGATGTGGAATATGATCTTGAAGAATTACCGGATCAATATGTGGTCTATATTCGCCAACAAGCCGGGGATTCACGCGACTTGTCGTTAGTTAATACTGAGATTCAGAACCTGTTTAAGGATGCCGAATTGGACTTTGAAGAAAAGATCAAGCCTGAAAATCGGAAGGCTGACATTGTGCTAGCTGTTAAGCGCAGTACGGTGGCAGATGACTAATAAACAAGCGTAAACAATAGTTGTAGCGGATTGGTGTTTTGCCGTTACGACTATTTTTTTGTAAGATCAAATTATTGGTCTCAACATTAACCAATTCATGTGAGGAGGGCTAACAATGACCATTGAGACACTGTATCAGCAGATGTTAGCTGCCATGGGGCCCCGGCACTGGCTCCAAGCCGGAATACCACCTGCCGAGACGCCTTGGGAGATTCTCTGGGGCGGTATTCTCGTTCAGAATACCAACTGGCGCAACGTGGATTACGCACTGGCTAATTTAAAAGCAGCCACTGACTTTGAGCCTCGGCGGTTACTAGCATTGACTGATACTGAACTGACGACTTTAGTCAAACCCGCGGGCTTCTATACGCGCAAAGTTCCAACTTTAAAAGCTTTAGCAGCGTGGTGTGGACAGTATGATTTTGACTTGACCGTGATGCGAGCCTTGCCAGCAGAACAATTGCGGCGTGAACTAATCGCTCTGCGCGGTATTGGCGATGAAACGGCTGACTACTTTAGCATGTACGTTTTTCATCAGCCAACGATCATTATTGACACGTATTTGCGGCGCCTATTCGGCTGGCTTAACCAACCGTTACCGAGCAACTACTTAAAGGCCCAACAACTGATTATGCAGGCGTGGCATTATGATTTAACGACGGCTTGGGAGTTGCACGCACTGATTGTTGATTTCGGTAAACAGGTCAAAACGACGGCTGATTTCGAACGGTCCTTTCTTGCAACGCAACGATTAACACTTGCTTCACAAAGTTTGGCAAACTAATTAAATAAGTTCTTAAATTCAAGTGAACCGCCTTAATTTAATCGGGTTTTATTGACCGACTTAATAGGGGCGGCTATTATTATGTTTATAAAGGAAAGCGCTTTTATTGTTAAGGGCGTTACTTGATTAGTTAGGAGGGCCTGACAGTTGGTCACTGGATGGATTGGCAATTATTAGTGATTTTATAACAACCAGTGTCCGAAATTAGTTTGTTAACAACGCGATTATTGATTAGTCAAAGGGGGAGAATCGCTATGAAGCAAGTGCATTTATTAACGCCAGTTGCAGGACAGTTAGTATCACTCGAGTCGGTTCACGATCCGGTGTTTTCACAAGGGATGATGGGGCAAGGATTCGGCATTGAACCGACAGACGGCCAGGTCGTTGCACCAATCAGTGGTAAAGTAACGATGGTTGCAGCGAGTCTGCACGCGATTGGCTTTACGGGGAACAATGGTCTGGAAGTGTTAGTTCATCTTGGTATCGATACGGTCGAACTAGCGGACCGGCCACCGTTTAAAGTTAACGTGCAGGTTGGTGATACGGTCGAGGCCGGCGATAAAGTGGCCATGATGGATTTAGCGGCGATCACTAGTGCGAACAAGGATACCACGGTAATCATGGCCGTAACGAATACGGCGGATATAGTTACTAAACTAACGCCCGAACTGGGTGAAGTCCGTGCCGGGGTCGTCGGTGCTGTTGTTGAACTTAAAGAACACGTTGCCGAAGCACCGGTGGTTAAGGGTAAGGGCGGCAAGTACGATGAATTGGCGACTCAAATCATTGCGCAAGTTGGTGGGCCAGTCAACGTGAAAAGTGTGATTCACTGCATTACCCGGGTTCGTTTTTACTTAAAGGACGAAGCGCAAGCTAACGACGAAGCAATCCGTAACCTTAAAGGTGTCATCGACGTTGCGAAAGCGGGCGGTCAGTACCAGGTGGTGATTGGGCCAGCGGTGACCGACGTGTATGATGCAATCGTGGGTCAACTAGGCGCAGGCTTTGGGGATGCTGACGCTTCGGCTGTTGCGATGGAGAAGGAAGCGAACCGGTTAGCGTGGCAGAAAATGACACCGTGGCAGAAGGTCAAACACGGTTTTAGCAGCTTGATTGGTGTTATTACGGGATCCATGATTCCAGTGATTGGGTTGTTGGCAGCTTCTGGGATCTTAAAGGGGATTTTGTCGTTACTAAAGAACTTCAACCTCGTCTCTGCGACAACGCCGACTTACGTGATTATTAATGCGATGGGTGATTCCGTCTTCTACTTCTTACCGATATTTGTGGGTTTCACCGCAGCCAAGAAGCTAGGGGCTGATCCGGTTATTATGGGAATTATTGGTGGGGTCTTAACATACCCAGCAATTGTTAGTATGGCAACAACCGGAAAGGTTACGGGTCACTTATTGGGCATGGCAATCAACGCGAACTTCTTTGGTATTCCGGTTCACGTTGCTTCCTATACCTACTCGATTTTCCCAATGATTGCGGGGGCGTGGTTAGCAAGTAAGTTGGAACCATGGCTCAAGCGGGTCATCCCGACAGTCTTACGGATGATCTTCGTACCGTTGTTTGAAGTTGTGATTATTTCTGGAGCCATCATTATCATCCTCGGGCCAATCATTACCGCTTTGTCTGGCGCATTGGCTGCAGGAATCGTGGCGATTTACAAACTCAGTCCAGCCATCTCTGGCTTAATTATCGGTGGCTTCTACCAAGTGCTCGTTATCTTCGGGTTACACTGGGCGATTATTCCAATTGTTGTCAACGATATTACGACAACTGGACACAGTTACTTGAATGCCATTGTTTCCGCAACGATGGTTGCCCAAGGTGGCGCGGTCTTAGCAATTGCGCTGAAGTCTAAGTTTGCTAATATTAAAGAACTCGCTTGGCCAGCAACAATCTCAGCCTTTTGTGGGGTTACTGAACCTGCAATGTACGGGATCAATCTGAAATACGGCCGGGCATTCATTACCGCAAGTATCGGTGGTGCTGTCGGTGGTTTCTTGACCGGACTGTTTAACGTTAACATGTGGGGCTTCGCCGGGTCACTGATCGGTGTGACCTCCTTCATCAATCCTAAGGGGCTTGATTTTAGTTTCTACGGTTTCTTGATTGCCTCTGCTATCGACTTGATTGTCGCCTTTACGTTAACGTGGATGTTTGGCTTTTCCGATAATGATGTCAAAAACGTTAAGAAGGCGCCTGAAAAGAAGCACCTTGGTCAACAGGTTGCAAATTAGGGCTTAACTATTTTTAGAAAAGCATTTCTTAGGGCTACGCTTGTAATGAGGGCAGCCCTTTCTGTGTATTTAATTTTAACGATGTAGCGACGAAATGTTTCCGAATTAATGGCGGCAATGGGTGACGTTAATATCATAAGCGGCCGCTTTATTTGACAAATATATCGATATTTAGTTAAATGTAACTAATAAAGTTACATGAAAGGGCGAGTTAAATTGAAATATGCGATTACAGGTGCCACTGGTCATTTAGGACAACAGATTGTTGCCGCGATGAGACCGTTAGTCGCCACCATTGAATTATATTTAGGGGTCCATACACTCAGTAAGGCCCAGGTATACCAACAACAAGGTTTGCATGTTGCGGCTATTGATTACCAGCAACCAGAGCAGTTACGCGCATTTTTCCAAGACAGTGATGTCCTGATCTATATTCCTAGTAAAAGTCATGATAGTTATTCGCGGGTCCAAGAATTTGAGAACGTCTTAGCAGCAGTCCAACAGGCGAATGTGCATCATTTCCTAGTCATGGGTTTCATTGCCGATCAGGTGAATAATCCATTTGCATTATCAGCATTTTATGGTTACGTGCCCCGGCGATTAGCTGGAAGTGATATTAACTATACGATTGTCCGGAATGCGCTTTACGCGGATCCGTTAGTGCCATATTTGCCAGAATTAATTGAACGGCACAACGTCGTTTATCCAATGGCTGATCAGGCTCTCAGCTTCATCAGTCAGGCAGATAGTGCGGCCGCTTTTGCTAAAGTCGCCACAACGCCTGATTTATTACAACGTGGTCGAATCTATACGTTAACACAGTCCCGAGCTTACACGATGCCGGAACTCGCTACTGTGCTTAGTCAGGTGAGCGGGCAACCAATCGGGTATCGACCAGTGTCCTTGCAAGCCTTCAGCGATATGTACAATCAGAATGGTGAGGGGCCAATGTTGGCCTCGATGTATGCCGGTGGCGCCCGCGGACTATTAGCCACAGTCAGTGATGATTATCAGCTGATTATGGATCGTCCCGCCCAGTCATTGCTGGATTACTTACAAACAAATTATCAGAAAAGTTAATTAATCACGGAAAATTCCAAGCGAGTTAATGGTTGCGACGAAATTCCATGCTATAATTTATATCAATAGCAACTTTGGAAAGGAGTCGCCAGTATGACTAACGGGACGCGTGCAGATTTACGTGAGCTTTTTCATAAAGGACAATTAACTATTGGCATTAGTGAACTAAGCAGAATGACTGGTGTCTCGCCACGACAACTACGGTATTGGCAAAAAAAGGGGTACATTATTCCTAAGAACGAGGATGAGCCGGGCCAGGCTCGCGTGTATACAATGAAAATGGTTATCAAGGCAGCCGCGATGAGTAATTTATTGCAGACTGGTTATACCTTGAAGGCGGCGGCCGCTCAGGTGGATGAGCGGATGCGACCAGCCCAAACAATCTATCATCTGCTTGCCGATCGTTACCAAGGATATGAAGTGGCGGATAATGGTCAGATCCTTGTCGACTTGGGACCATTTGATCCTCAGCCTGACCAGGAATTATTTGTTACACTTGTGGGGGACAAAGTTAAGTTTGAATTGAAGGATAAACAAGAGTAATTGATATGCAGGTCTGGGGATCCCCAGACCTTTTTGTGATAAACAGTCATTTTGTGAAAGCAGGAAAATCAATGATCAAATTAATCGTAAGTGACATCGACGGGACCCTAGTCGACAGTCAGGGACAGTTATTACCAGCCACGATTACGGGAGTCCAAGCGGCGGTGGCCCGGGGTGCCCAAATGGTGTTAGCGTCAGCACGTTCGCCTAAAGGGATGTTTGGAATTGCGCAACAACTAGGAATCAATTCGACCATGATTGCCTATAATGGCGCGCTAACGGCCACGACTGATGTGAATGATCGACTGACCGTGTTTGAGGAGCAAGCCGTTGATCCCAAACTAGCACAAGCTGTGCAAACGGTAGTAGCTCATGATTGGCCAGCTGCCTCAATTAGTATTTATTCGAATAATAACTGGTTGGTGGCTGCTAATGGGCCGTGGGAACAGCAGGAAGCAGCGGGAATTGGTTATGCACCCCATGTCACGGACTTGGGCGCATGGTTACAACGGATGCCGACGCCAGTGCACAAAATGATGATTATGGCCGATCCAGATATTATTCAGGCGATTGAACAACGCTTAAGCCGTGATGAATTTAGTGGTTTAGCAGTTTATCGTTCGAAAGCAACATACTTAGAAATCGTTGCGGCAGGCGTAACTAAAGCAGCCGCATTAATGAAATTATTACAGGATGATCAAGTTACCCCTGCTGAAACGATTGCGTTTGGCGATAACTTTAATGATGTTGCGATGCTTCAGACAGCGGGGATTGGTGTGGCGATGGCTAATGCGCCACAGCCCGTTAAAGAGGCAGCAAACATAGTAACAACTGATAATAATCATAATGGTATTCAGCTAACCTTAGCTCAGTATTTTGCTGATGTTACGCGCTAATTAAAAGGCCATTTACGAATCATTAAAAAATAGGAAGCCCAACGCCATGTTCGTTGAACTTCCTATTTTCGTATTGTAGAAGATATTTAAGAGAAACTTACAGCTAGCTCGTTATTAGCGCGCTAAGACTTCTTTAATGGCCGCACTTGCTGCCAATGGTTGACGTCCCAAGACATGAGCTAAGTCGGCCGACTTTTCAGCCAGTGCACCATCATTGATTGGGCCTTGAAATGAAGCAAACAAAGCAGCTGTATCATGATCTAGACCAGTCGTTTCAAGGGATTGCACGTACGCATCCTGACTGACTTGGGTAATCTTAAATTGGTTGCCAGTTGCTTCTTGGAGTGCTTGACCGAGTGCGGCATAAGTGAGGGGTGTCCCAGCAAATTCGTACACTTCTTGAGGGGCATCTGCCATCAAAACGGTTGCGGCCGCTTCGGCATATTCACGTTCCAAGGCCCAGCCAGCTGTATTATTAGCCCAGTACAAGGTTTCTTGGTTATGGGCACCACTTTGTAAGAAGCCCATTTCGTTTTCTAAATACCAGTTGTTACGAAGAAAACTGTGCGCAATATTAGTCGCTTTTATGGCATTTTCGGTGGCCCGATGATCATTGGCTAAGGCGCTGACTGCTGCCTGTGCGTTGGGAAAACTAGTGTAGGCGACAAATTTAACATGAGCGGCGTTAAGGGCAGTCACGACGTTTTTATGAGCGGTGGCCCGGTCAACGGGACCACCAGGTTGTGATGAAACGAAGAGCACGCGTTCAACGTTCTCGAAGGCTTTCGTCATTGAGTCGACATCATCGTAATTCCCGATACGAATCGGATTATCAGGAAACAGCTGAGCAGCTTTGTCCTGATTACGAGCAATTACTAAAACATTTTCTGCACCAACTTTGGCATTCAGCGTACTAACAGCGCTTTGACCAAATTTACCAGTAGCGGCAGTGACGGCATATTTCATAATTAAAACATCCTTTCAAATTGCTGTAGCAATAAAAATTACAGTTATCAGCTTATCACATGTAACTTCAAAGTCAACAAGTTTGCTTCCGATAACCAAAAGACCATCTTCTTATGCTGGAATAGAATGAATGGCTAAGAAAAAGAAAAACGAGTATTAGTGCAAGCTTCTGTGACTAATGAAGTTTCACCGATGTGCTGAAGAATGCTCTTAGCTAGTTACCGCTATTGATTTATGTCCGAAAAAATAGGATTAGACAACTTGATGTTATCTAATCCTAATTTATAAAAGTCAGCGATAAATGGTGGCGTGTTACTTATTGTTCAACGACGTCAAAATTCGCTGTGCTGCCTGTCCGTTGAAGTCATTGGTTTGTAGCCGCTCAAAGACATCCTTCATGATGTGCATTAATTGTTGATCGGACAGACCTTGGGCAGATAACGTATTGAGCATGACTTGGAGCAAATCGAGTGGTAGGACCGGTCGCTGCTCAGGATGCGCATTGAAGAACTCCTGAACGGCCTGATCGTGTAGGCGCCAGTAAACAGGGTTTTGGACGTCATCAAAAATCGTTTTTAGTTGCTCCAGGGCCGGTGATAGTGGAATGTTTTTGGCAATAATCGTCGTTAGCATCCCATCACGAGCCGGGATACGAACATCCGCCACGTAATCTTTTAATAGTAAGAAATGAGTCTTGAATGGTGGCCGTAACGTAAAGGTCATCGTTAATGCAATTTGACTATCAGTAGCTGCCATGATGATTCCCCCTCATATGATTGGCAGTGAGTGGCAAATTAATGACGCTTCGTGAAGCGGACGACGGCTTCGCAACGAGCTGTTTGTGGGAACATGTCGATCGATTGAATATAGTCGACTTGATATCCGCGGGTAAGTGCTTGTAAATCCTGAGCAAGCGTCGATGGGTTACATGAAATATAGACGAGTTTTTCCGGTGCGCTTTGCAAGATGGCATCAATTAAGACGTTATCTAAACCAGTACGGGGTGGATCAACGACCATTGCATCGGGCGCAAAACCGCTCGCTAACCATTGCGGTAACAAGACTTCCGCCTCACCAACTTCATAATGAGCATTAGTGATTTGATTGCGTTGGGCGTTGGCATTGGCATCTGCAACGGCTGCTGGAATGGTATCCATTCCCCGAACTTCCTTAGCCACGTCGGCTAGTGATAAACCAATCGTTCCGACACCCGAATAAGCGTCGACCAACGTCTCGTTAGGCGCTAAGTTCAAAGCTTCGCGTGCTAAGCGATAGAGTTTCTTGGTTTGCTGTGGGTTCAATTGAAAGAAGGCTCGAGCGGATAAATCAAAGACTAGGCCGTCTAGCTCCTCCGTAATAGTTGGTTTGCCGGCCAGTAATGTTGTTTGGTCACCCCAGATCAATGAAGTTTTACCAGCATTGATATTTTGCATGACCGACACGACCATTGGCAGTTTTTCAGCGATTTTCATCAATAATTGATGCTTTTTCGGTAACTTGGGTGTATTTGTGATGAAGACCAGCTGAATTTCACCAGTGGCGGCCGCTTCACGCACAACGATTGTCTTGACGATGCCAGAATTATGTTCTTCATCGTAAATCGGTACTTGGAGTTCCTCCAGCCAAGCCACGACTTGACGCATGACTGTCATTGTCGCCGGCATTTGCACCGAACAGGTCGGTAAGTCGACTAGGTCATGACTATTTTCTTTATATAAGCCAGCAGCGACGTGGTCATCGATTAAACGAACTTGAAATTGAGCTTTATTGCGGTATTCATAAGGATTAGTCATCCCAATAGTGGGCCGAACATCATAGTGTCGATAACCAGCTGGGCGGTATTTTTCGAGTGCTTGGCGAATTAAATCTTGCTTAAAGGCTAATTGGGCCGGGTAGTCGAGGTGTTCTAATTCAAAACCACCGACTTCGCCCGCATAGGCATCGCGGGGATCGACCCGGTCAGGACTAGGCTTGCGAATACTACGAATCTTAGCTTCTAGGTAACGTGGGTGCACGGCGGTTACTTCAGCGACAACGACTTCTTCAGGAAGGGCGCCCTTGACGAAGGTGATGACGTGTTTGTAATAGCCAATACCTTCACCGTTAATGCCTAAACGCCGAATGGTCAGTGGAAAACGCTGGCCGATGTTAACGGTCGCTTGCACTTTTTCATCCGGCTGTTGTCGGCGCCGATCATTGTGCGATCGGGATTGGTGCGAATAATGATTAGATTGTGGCATAAGTTTGATTTTGACCTCGTTTTTCTGTGAACTGTGTTAACCTCCATTATAGCATGTGGAAAGACACAGGATAACTGAGGAGGATTGTTTGAAAGTCGCCTAACAGTCAGGTTATAATGATTCTAAATTAGTAATCGGGGGTGGGCATATGAATTCATTGATTAGTTTAGAAAAAGTTAATTATCAAATCGCTGATCAACATATTTTACATGATGTTGATTGGCAGATTCCAGCTGGGGCTCATATTACATTGACGGGACCATCCGGTGGTGGGAAAAGTACGTTATTACGGATCATTGCGGCCATGATTTCTAAAACAAGTGGGACCTTGATTTTTGATGGGCAGCCGATTGAAAGCTATGACCCAATCATGTATCGGCGGCAAGTCTCATATTGTTTCCAACAACCGACGTTATTTGGTGAGACGGTGGCAGATAACTTAGCTTTCCCGTACCAAATTCGTAAGCAAGTCATGGATACGCAACGAGTGGTAACGGCGTTAAATAATGTTGGGCTGTCCGAACGAACCCTGCATCAGCCGATTACCGAGCTTTCCGGTGGTGAACGGCAGCGGGTCGCGCTGATTCGCAACATCTTATTCTTACCAAAAGTGTTGTTATTAGATGAGGTGACAGCTGGTTTGGATGAAAATAATAAGCAAATCGTGCACGCCTGGTTACGACAGTTAAATGAGCAGGATCACGTGACAACGATCATGATTACTCATGACGCGACAGAGATTGCTGCGGCAGATCAATTAGCGAAAGTGGTTGGTGGCAGATTGGAGGTACACGCATGAATTTAGCAGTTAATAATACGTCGCTATTTTTGGCGGCAATGTTAGTGCTCGTCGCGTTAGGAATTAGTTTGTGGCAGAAACTTGGCTTGGATAAGGACATCGTCATTGGTGTCGTGCGGGCTGTTGTACAACTATTTATCGTGGGTTACTTGCTAAAGTATATTTTCCGAGTCAATAATTTGTGGCTAACGCTGGCGATGATAGGCTTCATTATCTTCAATGCGGCTTGGAATGCGAAAAAACGGGGGCCGGGGATTGACCATGCATTAGCTATTTCGTTATTAGCCATTTTTGTTAGTACGGGGGTAACACTCGGCGTTCTCGTCCTATCTGGTGCGATTAAGTTTGTGCCATCGCAAATGATTCCCATCTCTGGGATGATTGCGTCGAATTCAATGGTCGCAATTGGGCTGGCTTATCGCAGCCTCAATAGTCAGTTTCATGACCAGCGGCAAGGGGTGCTTGAACGGTTGGCGTTAGGGGCTGGTCTACTCGATGCTTCGATTGCCATCGTGCGTGAGGCGATTCGTACAGGGATGTCACCAACCATTGATTCGGCAAAGACTGTGGGTCTAGTCAGTCTGCCAGGGATGATGTCCGGTTTGATCTTTGCAGGGGTCGATCCAGTACGGGCCATTAAGTATCAAATTATGGTCACGTTCATGCTCTTATCAGCGACTAGTTTGGGGTCAATCATTGCGTGCTATTTAGCTTACCGTAATTTCTATAATGAGCAAAAACAGTTGAAGTAATGACTCCTGATTGCAGTCCCGCGGGGAGTCCTTTATGATGGAAGCTGAAATAAAACTTAATGCGGGGGTGTTGATGTGAATGACGCAGCGGTTTGGGTTCCAATTCCAGTGATGTTTTACTGGGGCTGGCTAGTACCACTCACGTTTGGGGCCATTTTCGGTTGGCGTTATCATCGCGATAAGGTTCGCCTAGGTAACGGTATTTGGTTTTCGCTATTTTTCTACTCGTTTTTGCTTATGCTGGCAATCACAATTTTAGGTAGCAATATCCACTGGTTGATCATTATCAGTGGGACGTTGTTTGTGTTGCTGATCCTGTTGATTGGGCTGATTTTTACCTTACAAGCCTTCTTGCTCTTATGGAATGCGTGGATCATGTGGCGTCATGAGAGTCATACGTTGGCGAATATGCTGACTTTGTACTTGGGACTGGCCATTCTGATTTTGCCATTTTTAGGCAATCTGTTGAGTAGTCATGTGCCGCAGCCCGTGAGTTATTTTTTGACGGTATTTCCGAATCTGGTCATTTTGTACCTTGCTTTTTGGTTTTATAACTATCTGACGATGCTGACGATTTATCAATTCAACTGGCCCCGGCTGCGACAAGATTATATTATTGTGCTCGGAGCCGGCTTGTTAGACGGTGACCGAGTCTCGCCACTGCTAGGGCAACGAATCATGCGTGGACTGCGCTTTTATCAGAAGCAACAACGCAAGACGCATCATCGGGCCGTGATGATCTTCTCAGGTGGTCAGGGTGGTGACGAAACGGTTCCGGAAGGCCAAGCCATGTTGGACTATGCCATCGCACATGGCCTTCCTGAAACGGATGGCTGGGCAGAGACGCAATCGAAGACGACCTTGCAAAATATGCAGTTTAGTAAGCAATTGATTGCGCAGGGGCCTGTTAAAAAGCCACGTACGATTTTTGTCACAAATAATTACCATACCTTTAGAGCCGGGATGTTTGCCAAGCAAGCAGGTCTAAAAGCGGATGGTATTGGTGCGCGGACGGCTCGATTCTTCTTACCGGATGCGATCATTCGTGAGTATATTGCGATATTTGTCCGAAATAAATGGTGGCACGCGGTGGCGATGCTTGGTATCTTGATTGTGTCGCTATTATTGACGTGGTTTGATGTCTATCAAGCATCGTTATAGCGATTACTAAGGCTGAATCAGTAATTAGAATATTCCAAGTCAGAGGGATGCTGACTTGGAATATTTTTTGGCTAGAATGTTAAAAAGTAACTGTAAAAACCATCGTTTAAACCGGATGTTCGTGCATGGGGCGTTGCCCGTTACTAGAAAAATGGAAACATACTGCAATTTTTGATCTTTTATGACAAAAATGGAAGTATATTTCCGTTTTTAAAACAAACCAGATATAATGGAAGTATATTTCCATTAAATGCTGATTACGAGTTGTGATAATTTTGCGAGGTGCTGTAATGATTCAACGTGATGCATACCTAAATAAGCTCATTCAATTCCGTGATACTGATTTAATTAAGGTTATTACCGGTGTCCGTCGTTCTGGTAAGTCAGTATTATTAAGGTTATATCGTGATTATTTGAAATCACAAGATATTGCGGATGAACAAATCATTTACTTGAATTTTGAAGAACTAGAATTATTATCGGTTCGAACTGCTGAAGCACTAATTGCGGTATTGACGCCGAAGTTAGACAAGACACTTCATCAATATTTGATGTTTGATGAAATTCAGATGGTCGATGGGTGGCAGACGGTGATTAATGGTTTAAGGGTCAGCTATGACTGTGACATAATTGTGACTGGTTCTAATGCTAAGATGTTATCCGGTGAATTGGCGACGCTTTTGAGTGGGCGCTACGTCGAAATTCCGATTTATCCGTTTTCGTTTAAAGAGTTTCTTGCGGCTAAGAAGATCACGTCTGATTCGCGTGAAATTGATCAGGCATTCATAGAATATGAAAAATATGGTGGTTTTCCATTAGTCACGTTAAGTCAAGTGGAACTGAAAGATGCAATCCTGTCCAGTTTGTACGATACGATAACCCTTAAAGATGTTGCTGAACGCGCAAAAGTCCGTGATATCGAGTCGCTAAGAGCATTGGTCGCTTTTTTGGCGGATAATATCGGGCAATTAGTCAAACCGGCTAAGGTCGCGGGCGTTTTGAAGAGCGAGGGGATTTCAATTAGCAACCATACTGTTGAAAATTATCTGCAATTATTGGAAGATGCCTTTTTATTTTATCGTTCCCGGCAGTACGATCTTCGTGGCAAAACGTATCTCCGAACGGCTGGCAAGTATTTTGTCGTCGATCCTGGATTGCGGCGAACGGCAACTGGGAGACGTCCAGGAAATTATGCGGGTCAGTTAGAGAATATCGTTTACATGGAATTGTTGCGGCGAGGGTACACCGTTGATGTTGGTAAGATGAATACTAAGGAAATTGATTTTGTTGCACGTAAAGTGGATCGTATCTTGTATGTGCAGGTTACTTATGAAGTTCCATATAATACACACGAAACTGATAATTTATTACAATTACGCGATAATTATGATAAATTGTTGATTACGCAACGTCACTATCCCGAAATCCAAAGTATTGATGGAATCCCAGTGATTAATATCGTGGATTGGTTGTTAGAAAACGAGCCGGACACAATGGGATAAAAAGTGATGAGGGGGGCAGCATTTTTAAAATGCTAGTTGCAATTGATATCATTACTTTTTAAGCAGACGATTGTCAGATGAAATGCCCAGGTGTGACTGGATAAACAGGAAGTACTAATTTTAAATCCCAAATAATGAAAACAAGCGTTTAAAGCTGTGTGAAAATGACAGTTTTGAACGCTTGTTTTAGATTTGAAATGGTGTAGTTAATGCTGGTGCAATTAGCGTGAGTAGGGCTACTTCGCACTGACCGTAATATCACCATCAGATGTCGTCAGGCGGTATTGCACGGCTGCTGACTGGTTGACCTGGTACTCACCGCCATCGGACAGGGTGTGGTTGAAGATGCGCAAGTCACCATCGTTAGTGCTAGCTTTAATGCCGGTTGTTCGGGACGCGGTTGCTCGAATATCACCGTCACTGGCTGTAGCGGATAAACTTTCAGTGATGCGATTATTATTGAGCATAATATCACCCTCGCTACTTGTTAGTTTAAGGGCTTGGAACCGATTATTGGTTAGATGGATGTCGCTATCAGCGGTTATAATTTTTGAAGCAGTCTTGGTAAAATGACTGTCGGTGATGCTGATATCTGGATCGTTATTGATTTGTAGACTAGGCGCCGAGACACGAGTTAACCGTAAATTATCGCCGGTCAACGTCAGCGACTGATTGACTTTGACATCCGTTAAATTAATATCGCTATCCGTACTAAGACCTTTCAATTGGTCGACGGTGACGTTTTGCAGCGAAACGTTACCACTTTGACTAGCTTTGGCGGTTATTTGATGAATAGTAGTTCCTTTAGGCACCGTAATTATTGTCGTGTCAGCAAATTGTCCGACGTTATCGAACATGAAGCCCACGGTTTTGGCGTTGTGTGTCGTTGAAGTAACAGTGACGTGACCGTTGTTGGTCGTAACAGTTGGTAAGGCGCGCGTGGCGGTAACCGTGATATTAGCAGCTGTGCCTTGCTTAATAGTAATATTGTTGGCCGTTGCAATCGTGATATCTTTTAGCTGACTGACGTGGTAGCGCCGCGTCTTATGGCGAACAATGTGAAAACCCTGGTCCCAATAGACGCTTTGAATACCGTTATTGGCAATTCCAAACATGATTAGAAGCAGTCCAACAACTAATAAAATAATGCCAACTCTAATTGTCCTTCGCATGCTGCCGACCCCCTCGTTCCGCCCGGTTTTTCTTAACAAATCGGTGGTATAAGTTTTGTACGATTTTGGCAATTCCTTGCAAAATGAGACTAATCAACCAGATAAATAGTGGTAGAACTAATAATTCGGCGCCAATAATGGCAAGACCGCTACCTAGGTAGAATAGTGCGACCCATAGCGACTGGCCGAAGATACCGATGCCGGCTGTTAGCATGGCAAATGCGAGGATGGTCACGCCAACTAAGATGGCACCCGCTGCAATCACGAATGCAAAGACGGTAACGGCCAAGGCAAAGAAGACCGCTAAAATAGCTATTAATGCGGGAATTGTGATCGGTGTTGATAATAAAGCAAGCACAATTAGCCAAATCGTGCGTACGGTTGCTTGAGATTTTTGCCGTTTAGAAGTATTAGCGTTGAGATTTTCGTTAAAGCGAATCGAATAATCGGCTAACACTTTCCGAGCCAATTGTTTAGGCGTTCCCAGTTCGGCAACGCAGTCATCATAATTGGCGATTGCCGCGTCTAGTAAGTATTCGCGATAAAATTCAACGACCTCGTCGCGTTCATCATCGGTAAGTTGAACGAGTAACGCGTTAAACTTGGATAAGTAGTCGTTCATGGTTCATCCTCCCCCTGAAGTAAGTGGTTAATGGCCAAGTAATAGGTTTGCCACTCTTGTTGAATCGCACTCAGTTGTGTCAAGCCGGCGCTCGTAATTTGATAATAGCGGCGATTGCGGCCCTGAAAGGCCTGATCGTAAGTCGTGACCCAGTCATTTTTCTTGAGTCGGCGAAGCACTGGGTAGAGCGTCGATTCGGACACCGAGATGGCGGCTTGCAAGCGCTGCGTTAGTGCGTAACCATAGTAATCTTGGCCTTTAAGGCAGGCTAAAACACACCCGTCCAATAACTCGGAACTAATTTGAATGGCCATTGCTATCCCTCCTGCTATATTATACGTCGTATAGTATTGCTCAATGAGTAGTATACAGTGAAGTGAAACTAACTGTCAAACTTAAATATTAAAATAATGATAAAAGGTAAACTGCTTTTAGCCACTAGTAAACGCAAAACGTGCTTGCTAACGGTGACTGAAATAGGCCCGTACTAAAGCTTAAAATCATGATGCTCAGCGAATACCAGCTGTCCGGTACGCAAGGGTGATACTATACTGATCTGATAAGGCCTAGAAAAATGACTGATTTCGATATATAATCATTATATTGAAATATTAATACAGTTAATTGTCATGGCTGAGTTAATTATTATCGATAATATTATGACGGAGGGCAATTATGGAAACGGACATGAAGAATTGTGTGGTTTGTGGTGAACGAATTCCCTAAAGTGCCCAGTATTGTGAAAAATGCGGCAGTGGACAACCGACAGTTGCTGCCGATAAGCGGAAAGACGCGGAAACGACGACTTTAAAGCAGCCGCATCATCAAAAAAAGAGCATACGGACGTGGTGGTTTTGGTTGCCACCACTTGTCTGTGCGCTAGTCATCGTCTTTGAAATCGGGTTTAATTTGTATCAGGCTAAAGAAGCAAACGCGGTTGCGGCCAATATCCAATCAGAAATCCGTGCGAATAAAGCCGAATATGGCAAGGTTAAAGTGAGTTGGAATGGTAGTGCCATGCGCGTGCGGATATCAAAGTAAGCGCCAGTTATTGAAAGTGTCGATCAGGGCAAGACCGCTTCGTGGCAGTCACTAGCGACGACACTTCAAAGTCGTTCTGAAAAGATCGCGAAGAACCACAATCAAAAATATTCACACATTGAGGTTTTGTCGTCTAAGAATACCAAATATATGTGGTTGGAAGTCAATCATGGCAGGATGAAATTCAATATTGCAAATCAGTTGAATTAGCTGGCCGGCTCGCGACATAGGCAAGGGGTTAAATGGTCCCGGATGGTGTTTAGCAACATGATGAGTGATAAAAAGATGGTCGCTGAAAGACGCCAACATACACAAAAAGCCCGGCTTTCCGGGCTTTTTGTGTGACTATCAACGGTATGCTATCAAATCGATTGCGATGGCTATTTGTTCGTGACGTTACCACCAAAGTATTTATTAGACAGTTTCTTTAAGGTGCCATCCTGACGGAGTTCTTGAATCGCTTTGGACAGTTGCTTTTGAAGCTTGGCGTGCTTTTTAGTGACGATTGCGCCAATCTTTTGCGTTTTGATTTCTGAACCACCACTGATGAATTTCAAGCTGGCCTTTGGATTCTGCTTGAGGTAAGCATAGAACGCTTCTCGTGAGTTAATCGTTCCGGCGACGCGACCTTGGTTCACGAGGTCGATCGATTGTTGAAAGCCATCGGTCGGTGTGACGGTCGCACCTAAGCGTTTGGCATCGGTCGCATTATTACTAGTCGTTGTTTGGGCAACCTTCTTGCCTTTGATATCCGTGATCTTGTTAATCGAGGAACTCTTTTTGACCGCTAATTCAGACTTGGAGTAGATATAAGGCGTAGAGAAGAGGTATTTTTGTTTACGTTGCGCAGTTTCGGCGATATCGTTGATGACCACGTCGTATTTGTCGACATCCAGGCCAGCAATCAAGGAGTCGAATTTCGTTGGGACGAACTTTGCCTTGAGACCGAGCTTCTTAGCGACGGCCTTACCAAGGTCGACTTCAAAACCAGTCAGCTTGCCGTCTTTACGATAGCTATAAGGCTGAAAGGTGCCTTCTAGCCCGATCGTCAGCGTGCCGCTCTTTTGCAATTTGAGCTGACTACTCGTGCTAGAAGTGCTGTTTTTGGATGAGCTAGAATTACCGCAGGCCGTCAAGGTTACTGTTAATGCGAGTCCTAAAATTGTTAAACTTACTGCTTTGAGCCATTTTTTCATATCGATTACCCCCGTAGAGCTATATTTTTTTGACAAAAAAAGTCGTCCTTTATCGAAAAAGGACGACTGCTGATCGTGGTACCACCTTAGTTTCCAAGCGCGTGCACAACGCTTGGCTCAATGAGTTATTCACTCAGTACGCTAACGGGTACGACGCGTTACTGGCTTGCTAATGCTCACCAATACCATTTAGAGACCATCTTCGTGTCACTGTCCGACCGTTTTACACCAACCAACGGCTCGCTTTGCGTGGCAATCACACTACTCATCTCATCACAACGTTTAGATATTGAGGTCAGTTTACAAGACTATATAATAATTGTCAAATCAAAATCACATTTTTTGTTAATTAAAATGTCATTTTCAGAAAGCGTGGGAGGTACGCTCATCAAAAAAACGTGCGCCTGACTGGATTTTCCAGTTAGATGCACGTTAACTCAAATGAATGCTATTGGTTTGCTTTGTCCGAAATCGTGGTGAACGTCATCGCGGCTAAGAAGTCGGCGATGCGTTGCGTTGGCTGCTTAAAGAATTCAGCAGGTGTTCCGTCGAACAGAATTTTGCCATCTTCAACAAATAAGATCTTATCCGCAACTGCGCGGGCAAATTCCATGTTGTGAGTGACGATAATCATGGAGTCTTCTTCCTGAGCGAGGGCCAGTAGCACGCGGAGCACACCAGCTTCGAGTTCGGGGTCTAGCGCACTAGTTGGCTCATCTAACAAGATGAATTCGGGATCCATCGCTAACGAGCGCGCAATCGCGACCCGTTGTTGTTGCCCACCGGATAATTGTTCGGGGTAAGCGTCGGCCTTATCTTGCAAACCGACCCGGGCCAACAATTCTAACGCGGACTTTTTAGCCGTCGCGGGATCCTTCTTTAAGACTTGCACGGGGCCTTCCATGACATTTTTAACAACGCTGAGATGGGGAAACAAATTGTAACCTTGAAAGACCATCCCGGTTTTACGCCGAATGTTGAGAATCGTTTTATTAGTCAACGGTTTAGCAAAGTCGATGGTTTCGTCATTGAAGTGGTATAAACCTTGTTCGGGCCGTTCAAGCAAATTTAGTGACCGCAGTAAGGTTGATTTACCAGAACCCGATGGGCCAACGATGACGGTCGTCTGGTGTTCTTTAAATTCAGTATTGATATCGGTTAACGCCTGGTGATTGCCAAACGTCTTATTTAAGTGTTCTAATTTGATCATTCGACAACCTCCTAATTAAGTGGCCGTAAGTAACGTGACGTCCGCTTTTCCAAGTAGCCTTGTAGCCAGCTGAGAATCGTACATAGAATTGCGTATAGGGCCGCAACTAGGGAGTACATCACGAGCGGTTGATAATTTTGAGCGGCAATTTGTTGGCTGACTTCGAACATTTCAATAATCGTAATTGAAGCGGCCAAGGAGGTGTCCTTGACTAAGCTAATAAAACTATTGGATAGTGGCGGTAACGAGACTCGCGCAGCCTGCGGCAAAATAATCCGTTTGAGGACTTGTGACTTGGTCATGCCGATCGAGTAGGCTGCTTCCCACTGACCTTGAGGAATGGAGAGAATTGCGGCGCGAATCGTTTCCGCACAGTAAGCCCCGGTGTTCAGTGAAAAAGTGGCAATCCCAGCGGTCCAGGGATCGAGCTGGACCCCATTTGGGAAAATTCCTTTAATCTTAAGGTAGGGAAGCCCGAAATAGACGATAAAGAGTTGTACCAGTAGTGGGGTACTCCGAAAGAGCCAGACGTAGAAGTTAGCGATGGCTTTCAGAATTAAAAACCAACCACGACGAGTCGAAATCTTGACGAGGGCCGTAAAAATCGCCAGTATCAAACCGAGAATAAATGAAATGATGGCAATCGGAATGGTATATTTTAAGCCCGCTGCAGCAATTTGCGGCGTTGATGTGACAATGATGTGCCAGATTGAATCCATAGGGAGCCTCCTGTAACAAATTAGAATTTGGTGCTATGTATCCCGCCATAACAGCGGGCAATGGTGCTTTACTTATCAGTAACGTTACCACCAAAATACTTATTGGACAATTTCTTTAACGTACCGTCCTTACGTAATTCTTGGATTGCTTTCGAGATTTGTTTTTGCATCTTAGGGTGTTGCTTAGTGACGATGGCCCCGATTTTCTGTGAGGCAATGTGATCGCCGGAATCAATCAACTTAATGTTAGCCTTCGGATTCTGCTTGAAGTAAGCGTAGAAGGATTCACGAGAGTTAATGGTCCCAGCGACGCGGCCTTGTGAGACAAGGTCGATCGATTGTTGGAAACTATCAGTTGGGGTGATGGTTGCACCTAAACGTTTAGCATCCGTTGCGTTATTACTAGTCGTTGTCTCGGCGACTTTCTTACCCTTAATATCAGTAATCTTACTAATTGATGAGTTCTTCTTGACGGCTAATTGTGATTTAGAATAAATGTAAGGGGTCGAGAAGAGATACTTCTTCTTTCGGGCCGCCGTTTCGGACATGTTATTCATGACAACGTCGAATTTATTTGTGTCTAAACCAGCTACTAACGAATCGAACTTCGTTGGCACGAATTTAGCTTTTAATCCCATCTTCTTGGCAACAGCTTTCCCGAGGTCGACTTCAAAACCAGTTAACTTACCATCTTTACGGTAGCTATATGGTTGAAAAGTGCCTTCTAAGCCAATCGTCAACGTCCCCGATTTTTGCAATCCGAGGTCGTTAGACTTTGAACTGCTACTAGTATTGCTACCACAGGCGGTCAATGTTACTGCTAAACCTAGCCCAAGCACTGCAACGCCTAATTTTTTAACCCATGACTTCATGATTCACACTCCTAGAAATTTTTCACAACACTCCTAGTTTATCCGAAAATGAAGCTGTTAACAAAAAATAAGCATTGAGTGTCGCAAACGGACCAATGCTTATTTCATAATCGGCTAGTATAGCGTTAGTGTAGCGAATCAGAGAAGGACTGTCAAACCCTTTTTTATCAGTAAAAGTAACGCAAACGCGGACCTTGAAACTAATATAGTATAAATGGTTACAAAGCGTGCTGCTTATTCGGTATGGCTGATGAGCAACAAAACGCTAATGTTCAGTCACACGAACACTCACTACCGCGGGCGGCGGCCATCAAAAAATGCGACTAATCGTAATTACTCCGATTAGTCGCATGCTGAGTGGGTCAAGTTAGAATTGGGTTGCAAATGAGGTGGCCGGAACGATTACTGGCGCTGGTTGTAAGATGTGGCCGAGGCGTTCGATCCCTAGCGTAATGGTCTCGACATCCAGGCTGGTGAAGTTCAACCGGAACCCATTCTTGACCTTGCGACTTGCGAATTGGCAAGCGGACGGCACGTAAGCAACGTGTGCTTGTGGTAAAACCACGTCATTGAGCAAAGCTTTTGCATCAATCCCTTCTGGCAGGGTCACCCAGATGAAGAACCCCCCGTTGGGACGGGTGTAGTGGACATCCTGTGGGAAGTATTGATCGAGTGCGGCTAGCATGGCGTCACGTTTAACCCGGTATGAAGCGCTGATGGTAGCAACGTGGTCGTCGATGTCGTGCTGATCCAGGTAGCTGTTGATTGCAGCAAGTGTGACGTTAGGTGATTGAACATCGATTGCGGATTTAAGTCCGACCAATTCGTGCATGATCATGTCGTCAGCGACAATCCAGCCCGTTCGTAATGCTGGGGAAAGAATCTTCGAGAAACTTGAGATGAAGATGACGCGGCCCTCAGTATCATAGTGCTTGATGGCTGGAATGCTTTGGCCACTGTAACGGAGGTCCCGGTATGGGCTGTCTTCCAAAATGATGACGTCGTACTGATTGGCAAGGGCAACGAGCGCTTGACGACGCTTGGCGCTCATCGTCGTACCCGTTGGATTGTGGAAGTCAGGAATCGTATAAATTAATTTGATTTCAGGATGCGCCTTCAAGGTTTTGCGAAGTTGACGAATGTTCATCCCATTATCATCAACCGGAATTTCGTAGTAAGTCGGTTCGTAAGTGTCGAAGGCGGCTAAAGCCCCCATGTAAGTCGGACCTTCGACGACCATAGCATCTCCATGGTTCAACATGAGCTTTGCCACGAGGTCGATGGCTTGCTGGCCACCTTGGGTCATCATGACATTGTCGGCACTAACCTGAACGTCAGCGTGAGTTGCCATTCGATCCGAAATTTTTTGGCGTAATGCTGGTAGTCCTTGAGTTGATGAGTACTGGAAGATGCCTTGACCATCGTGTTCGATAGCATCACGATAAGCTTGCTTTAAGTCGTTGTCAGGGAATAAGTGCTGATCTGGAAAACCGCCAGCGAAGGAAATGTTTTCCGGGTTTGCACTATTCTTGAAGACTTCATCGAGGTCGGAAGTGTCATTGTTTAACACGCGATTTGCAAATAATTTTTTCATAATAAATTTCCCCCACTCAGTTTTTTGCACTTAAACTGTTTTCTTTGATTATCAATATGATAAAATAAAGCTTGTAATTAGTAAAACTCAACTTTTTCAATAATAAGTGAAATAAATTCACTTAAGGGAGGTAACTCATTATGGCAAACTTCGCATATGAGGTCTTTTCAACGGTCGTTGCGCAACACACATTCTACCAAGCGGCTGCTACGCTTAACGTTACGCCAAGTGCCGTGAGCCATTCGATCAATCAGTTAGAAAAGGAACTGGGGTTTCCGCTATTCATTCGTAACCGTTCAGGCGTTGAACTTACTAGTGATGGGCGGCAGGTTTTACCCTATGTTCAAGAAATCCTGAACACGGAAAGTAACTTGCGACAAGTCGCCGATAACATTCAAGGATTACACTCTGGATCGGTACGAATCGGCGGTTTCAGTAGTGTTTGTATCAACTGGTTGCCCCGAATTATTCGCGAATTTAATCATAAATATCCTGATATTAAGATTTCAGTCATGCAAGGTAATTTTAATGAAATAACCAACTGGGCTAAGATTGGGACCATCGATATTGGGTTTACGTCGATGCCAGTCAATGAGAACTTGCTGGTGCACTCGCTGATCAATGATCCAATCTATTGCGTGACGCCCGCTGATTTTATCCCAGAAAACGGGGAATTCATCACGACTGATGATGTTGCGGATAAGAACTTTATTCTACAACAAAGCGATTATGACCGGGACACCAAGCTAGCGCTGGATCACTACCACGTTACGAATAACTTTTTGCGTTTCTCGATTGATGACCAATCCATTATTTCAATGGTAGAATCCGGCTTAGGCATGGGCATTTTGCCCCAACTAGCACTACGGAAGCTAACTGGTGATGTCAACACGTTCTCCTTTGCCGAACCCTACAATCGTGAAATTGCCTTGGTTGCCAACAAAACGCAGGCGACTGCACCTTCGACGGCTATCATGATCCGGGCTATTAAGCAGTTTTTGACCAAGGAGTATCCGGATCAGATGTTGTGGCAGTAGCAAGTTTAGACCGCGCATTGGTGTCGCAAGCCTGGACTTCAGCTGGCTGCTATTAACGAAAGGTGTCCGACGACTAGATTGTGCCATGAGAGCTAAAAATAGCCGCTTTTCCAGTAGACCAGGTTGGTGGTCAGGAAAGGTGGCTATCGATGTTTTTAGATAAGCACGCCGAGCAAAAATGACGGCGAGGTCGATTGAGCTAGTGAAATCAGTTTATAAATGTTTGAATCGTATTGCCAATTTGGTGGTTGTTGAGTAAGCCAGATTGGGTTGGCCATGAGCGCAACACCTTTTGTCGATAGACTTTCACTACTGGCTTGAAGATAGATTGACCGGCCAGGGCACTTTGAAGTGGTAAGGGTTGGTCAGCCTTGATGGCTTTGCCGGCAATAATCAACACTTGTATCTTGGTATCGATGGTATGGCGTTGCGCAATCATTTTCGCTAGTGTAGTCGTTTGTGACTTGGTGGCAACTGGTGTCGTTTTGCGCCGACTATTATTTTTGCGGCTGGTGCCGTTAAATGGGGTGGCCATCAGCACAAGGTGTTGTGGGGATAAACTGGTTGTCGTGTGTGCGACATAGTTAGTGGCAATGATGCCGCCACGACCATAACTGACAAGGTTAAACTGGCGAAATTTGAATTGCTGCTGAGCAGCGGTCAAGAGTTGCTTTAATAATTGCGTTTGCAGGGTGGAACTAACATTTTGGGGTAGTTGTACTTGTATGTAGGGTCGGTTGTCACTGTTGAGCAATTGTCCCTTGAATGTCACGGCTCCCGTCGCAGTTATTTTGGCGGTGACCAGTGTTTGGGTGGCACTACTGTTTTGAATGTTGGTCGTTAACTGTTGGACCTGGTTGTGAGTTAAGCGGTTATCTAATAAGAGTACCATCGGAATGCGTTCCGTCGAAGTTACGGTTACGTTGGTGACCGGTTTCGCTTTATGAACTTGATGTTGCCATAGCATGATACCGCCAATCATTGCCAGCAAAATTGCGAGCCAGGCGGCACCTGTCAATACTTGTTTTGTCGTTGCTTTCATATTTCCCGTTACTCCATATCTCCAAATAAACTGCACTTTTAATGTAAGCTAGTCACGGTCAACTTGCAACTGTTTATACACTTTTAAACAGCAAAAGTCCCGACCAAGTATATTTGGTCGGGACTCCTTAAAGGTATCAGTCATGTGCTCCGAATAGGGCGGAGACTGATGCTTTAAGATTACATATGGTACTCAAAAAGCATCACCCCCTTTCATTAATTGTCCGTAGTTTAGCCCCATTTAGTGGTCAGGTCAACTAATTAGTTCGCAAACGGACTAAACGCGGTATAATAGAACTCCTTGGCAGGGGCACCCCGCAGTTGCGGGGTACTTAATAACTGAATTTTCAGTTGAATGAGGTGCATCGACGGATTAGTCGGGCGCCTTTTTTTGCATTATCGCAGTTAGGCGCCGATTCTGGGAGTGAAATTAGTCTGGAAAGTTAATAAATTAATTCTAGTCACAATAAGTTAATGGTTAATCACGATGGGCCTAAATCTTTAACTCTTGATTGGCAGAATCACTAAAATTTAGAATGAAATCGGGCAAGTATAATTAAATTTCCCACGGTTACCAGCACTATCTGGACGGGGCCTTTCAATAAATTGGTACGGCCTAATTAAGAACTTAAGCTTTTCTTTAAAAAGTGCTACCGCAAGCGCGTATTAAATGGTAAATTAATAGAAGTAGTTTTGTCATATTTCTTACATTCATAGGGAAGAGGGATTATTCACATGGTCTTTAACTTGGTAGTTAATATTATTGGGATTGTGGTTTTTATTGCCATTGCCTACTTATTCTCCAAGCAAAAGCACGCCATTAACTGGCGTTCAGTTGGTGTCATGTTAGTACTAGAAGTCTTATTGGCATGGTTCTTAACGGGTTCACAAGTCGGTGTCGACGCGGTCAAAGCGGCGGCGGATGGCTTCACTTGGCTCGTCAATGTGTCATACGATGGGATCGCCTTTGCGTTAGCTAGTTGGGTCAACGTTAAGTCGATGGACTTCGTCACTAGTTCATTATTACCAATCTTGTTGATTGTGCCATTATTCGATATTTTAACCTATATTGGCGTATTACCATGGATTATCAAATGGGTTGGCCGGGGCTTAGCTTACATTACTGGTCAACCAAAGTTCGAATCATTCTTCGTTGTTGAAATGATGTTCTTAGGTAACACGGAAGCCCTCGCTGTTTCGCAGTTACAATTGAAGCAGATGAAGGCGCAACGAAACTTGACGATTGCGATGATGTCAATGAGTTGTGTGACCGCATCAATTTTAGGGGCTTACATTAAGATGATGCCTGGTCAATTCATTTTGACGGCGGTGCCAATGAACGTCTTGAACGCGGCCATTGTGGCGGCAATCTTGAATCCGGTCGATGTTAAGCCGGAAGAAGATACCATTGCGAAAATCTCTGGTAGTGCGGCTGTTGAAGAAACTACTGCCACCACTGAAACGAGCGGTTCTGAAGAATTAGCTAACGAACAAGTTAAGGAAGCTAAACCAGCCCGCGAACCATTCTTCTCTTTCTTAGGCGATTCAATCTTAGGCGCTGGTCGCTTGATCTTGATTATTGCCGCTAACGTTATTGCTTTCGTGGCGTTAGCCAAATTAATTGATAAGTTATTAGGCTTGATCAATAGTAACTTATCCCTTGAAAACATCTTTGGGGTTATCATGTTCCCATTTGCATGGTTACTTGGCTTTAACCCGAGTGATGCTTTCCAGATGGCTTCATATATGGGGACGAAATTAGTCACAAACGAATTCGTTGTCATGGGTGAAGTTTCCAGCAAAGTAAACGATTTTGCGCCGCATTTCCGGGCAGTCTTAACGGTCTTCTTAACGTCCTTCGCGAACTTCTCAACGATTGGGATGATTATCGGGGCCTTCAAGGGAATCGTTGACCGTGAAAAGAACGATTTGATCTCACGGAACGTTGGTTACATGCTATTATCTGGGATCCTCGTCTCCTTATTATCAGCCGGTGTCGTTGGGCTGTTCGTTTGGTAGTCGACGATATAATTGAATCTTGAATTAAACCTAAGAGTGTCAGCCTTTTTAGCTGGCCTCTTTTTTTATTAACGCATAATTGAGGCGTCGGTGAGTCTGAGGATATTTTTAATGGCAAAATATTCAAGGCCGTTCATGAATTCGACTAGAAAAATTGCAAACTAGAATAGCAATCAATGATAGCTGCAAAAGCAGACTTTTCAAGGGTTATTGCGATTTTGACGGCGGGGTTGTGCATTGATTTTAAGTGCTATTTACGTTAAAGTTATGAGGTGACGTGAAACATTGAGTTGTTTCACAAAAAGAGGACGAATGTGACCCCTTTAAGGAGAGCTATTACTAATGAATCCAGAAGAATTTAAGCAAGCGTTAGCCCAACATGAGATTGCGCTGACCGATCAACAATTGGCACAATTTGCGCTGTATTTTCAGCTATTGGTCACGACTAATAAGCAGTTTAACCTGACCACGATTACGGCGGAACCGGAAGTTTATCTCAAACATTTTTACGATTCACTCACGCCAGCATTCTACGTGCCTGCGTTGCGTGATCAACCACTCACGATTTGTGATGTTGGTGCTGGAGCCGGCTTCCCGTCGATTCCACTCAAAATTGTCTTTCCGCAATTACAGGTGACAATCGTTGATTCATTGAATAAGCGGATCAATTTCTTGAATGACCTGGTACAACAATTAGGTTTAACGGGCGTGCAAACGTTCCATGATCGCGCCGAAACGTTTGCCGGGAAGAAATCTGCTCACCGGGAAAGCTATGACGTCGTAACGGCCCGCGCAGTGGCGCGCTTATCAGTATTGAGCGAACTCTGCCTGCCACTCGTTAAAGTCGGTGGCCAGATGATTGCGTTGAAAGCAGCCAATGCCCGTACGGAGACGGCCGAGGGAACATACGCCGTTCAACAATTAGGTGGCCAGATCGTTCAGGATGAGGCTTTCAGTTTGCCAGTGACCGCTGATCCACGCCATATCATTGTTATTGATAAGGAGAAGCCGTCACCGAAGCGGTATCCACGCAAGCCGGGGACACCAGCAAAACAGCCGTTAACGGCGCCAATGTAAGGTGGGAGGTAATTTCAATGGCATTTTCATTATTTGGTTCTAATCGTGATAAACATAAAGCCGAGGCGGCCACGACCCCCACGGACCAACAGATCGTCCGTATTCCGGTCACTGCCATTATCCCCAACCGGTTCCAACCCCGGCAAGTCTTCGATGAAGCTGGTATTGCTGAATTAGCGACGACGATTGCGGATCACGGCTTATTGCAACCAATTGTCTTGCGGGAGTATGAACCGCAAAAATACGAAATCATCGCTGGTGAACGGCGGTTTCGCGCCATATCTTCACTGCACTGGGCGGACGTGCCAGCCATCATTCAAAAGATGGATGATGGTGAAACCGCGTCAATGGCGCTGATTGAGAATTTACAACGGCAAGACTTGACGGCCATCGAAGAGGCTCGGGCTTATCAGGAACTGATGGAACTCAACCAGTTGACGCAATCGGCGTTGGCGAAAGAATTAGGCAAGAGTCAGTCGTTAGTTGCGAATAAGTTGCGACTGTTAAAGTTAGCACCGCCCGTTCAGACGGCGTTACTACAACGCCAGATCAGCGAACGGCACGGTCGCGCATTACTCAACCTTGCTGTTGATCAACAGGCGGCGGTTTTGAAATGGGTGCTTGCTGATCAATTGACGGTCAAAGAAACGGAACAACTCGTGGCGAAGATTCAGACGCCGCCGAAGCCCAAACGCAAACGTGCACGGGGCTTGACCGGTGATACGCGAATTGCTGTGAATACGATCAAAAAATCAATTAAGATGGTAACTGATGCTGGGTTACCCGTAAAGACCCATGAAGAGAACACGGATGACGGGTATCGGATTACGATTGAAATTCCAAAAAATCAACCAAGGGGTGATCAATAATTATGGGAACCGTAATTGCACTCGCTAACCAAAAAGGTGGCGTTGGCAAGACAACCACGAGTATTAATCTCGGGGCTAGCCTGGTCGAATTAGGCCAAAAAGTTTTATTAATTGACACGGATGCGCAAGGGAACGCGACCAGTGGTTTAGGTGTTCAAAAGTCGACCATCGAGCGTGAAATCTATGACGTTTTAATCAATGACGTTCCCATTAAAGAAACGATTATCCCAACGAGTCATAAGGGGCTAGATATCGTTCCGGCCACGATTCAACTTTCCGGGGCCGAGATCGAATTGACACCAATGATGGCGCGGGAGACTCGGCTGCGTGATGCCATCGATGACGTGAAGGATGATTATGATTATATTTTGATTGATTGTCCACCATCGTTGGGCTTGCTGACCATTAATGCGTTTACGGCATGTGATTCGATTTTGATTCCGGTTCAAAGCGAATACTATGCCTTGGAAGGACTAAGTCAGCTATTGAATACGATCAAGCTCGTACAAAAACATTTTAATAAACAGTTGCGAATTGAAGGCGTGCTTTTGACTATGTACGATGCCCGTACCAATCTCGGGGCCCAGGTCAACGAAGAGGTCCGGAAATACTTTAAGGATGCCGTCTATAAGACGATCATTCCCCGTAACGTGCGGTTATCTGAAGCACCTAGTCACGGCCTATCGATTGTCGATTACGACGCTCGCTCGAAAGGTGCACAAGTCTACTTAGCTCTAGCAAAGGAAGTGTTGGCCGCTCATGGCAAGTAAAGATAAAGATAATAAGGCGCTGGGGCGTGGTATTGGAGCCCTGTTTGCTGATGTTAACGAATCAGCTAGTGAAGAGGCCGTGGTTGATCTAGATCTTAAGGACATTCATGCCAATCCGTACCAACCACGACGGACTTTTGATCAGACGGCGCTTAAGGAACTTGCTAGCTCGATTGAAAAGTCTGGTGTTTTCCAGCCAATCATTGTCCGTCAACCGGATGCCGAGCTGAATAAATATGAAATCATTGCTGGTGAACGCCGTTTTCGGGCGTCGAAGCTCGCTCATCAAACGACCATTCCTGCCATTGTCCGTGATGTTACCGAAGAACAAATGATGGAAGTAGCGGTGCTTGAAAATCTACAACGGGAAGATTTAACTCCGCTTGAAGAAGCAGCGGCCTACGACTCATTGATGAAGAAGCTGAAGTTGACGCAGGCGGAAGTTTCTAAGCGCCTCGGTAAGAGTCGACCATATATTGCTAATTATTTGCGGTTATTGGGCTTACCAGACGGGGTCAAGCAGTATATTCAAAAGGGCCAACTGTCCATGGGTCAAGCTCGAACGCTCTTGTCTTTGAAGGATAAGTCTAAGCTAGCACCGTTAGCGAAGCGTGTGGTGAAGGACAGCATGACGGTTCGGCAGTTGGAACAAATCGTGGCGCGTTATAACGGCGAGACGAAGGAACCGGCTAAAAAAGTCGCACCCAAGAAGTCACCGTATATCCGAGCGAGTGAGGAACAGTTACAAGAGAAGTTCGGGACGGCCGTTTCGATTCAAACTAAGGCGAACAAAGCTAATCAAGGAAAGATTGAAATCCCGTACTTGTCGAATGAAGATTTGACCCGGATTTTAGAAATCCTCAGTATTGATTTAAATTAATTAATTTATAAAGGGGCGTTGCGCATGTATGATTTAGGTGATATTGTCGAGATGAAAAAGGCGCATCCGTGTGGTGTCAATCGCTGGGAAATTACCCGGATGGGCGCTGACATTAAGATTAAATGTACGGGATGTGGTCACGTGGTCATGATGCCGCGTCGTGAGTTCAATAAAAAACTCAAAAAAGTATTAGAAAGCAAAGCCGATCAAGCTTAATTATTTAAAAAGGAAGAGTGAATAACCGATATGGCACTTACAGCAGGTATCGTTGGGTTACCAAACGTTGGTAAATCCACATTGTTTAACGCAATTACGAAGGCGGGCGCCGAAATGGCCAACTATCCATTTGCGACGATTGACCCCAACGTTGGGATGGTTGAAGTTCCCGACAAACGACTAGACCGAATTCAAGAAATTATCCCCGCAAAGAAGGTCGTACCGACGACTTTTGAATTTACGGATATCGCCGGGATCGTCAAGGGTGCTAGTAAGGGTGAAGGACTTGGTAACAAGTTCCTTGAAAACATCCGCCAAGTTGATGCCATCGTGCACGTGGTCCGGGCCTTTGACGATGATAATATCACCCATGTGACGGGTAAAGTCGACCCACAAGATGATATTGAAACCATCAACCTAGAATTGAGTTTGGCAGACTTGGAAGCCGTTGATAAGCGCTTGGCTAAAGTGCAACGAGCTGCTAAGGGGAGTGACAAGGAAGCTAAGGCTGAACTTGCCGTTTTACAAAAGATCAAGCCTGCCTTGGAAGCTGGCAAACCCGTGCGTTCACTAGAATTTAACGAAGATGACCAACAAATCGTCAAGGGCTTATTCTTATTAACGTCTAAGCCAGTGCTGTACGTGGCCAATATTGCCGAAGATGACATGGCTGATCCAGAAAACTCCAAGTATTTCCAAGTAGTTGCGGACTATGCGAAGCAAGAAGGGGCCCAAGCCATCGGTGTTGCTGCTGAAACTGAAGAAGAAATCGCCGAATTGGATGATGATGACAAGGCTGACTTCTTAGCAGCTGAAGGCGTTGAGGAACCTGGTTTGAATAAGCTGATTCGGGCTTCTTACAAGCTATTAGGACTGGAAACCTTCTTCACGGCTGGTGGTAAGGAAACCCGGGCTTGGACGTTTAAACGCGGTACTAAGGCCCCTCAAGCAGCGGGAATTATTCACTCTGATTTTGAACGTGGATTTATTCGGGCTGAAGTGATGTCCTACGATGCTTTGGATGAAGCCGGTTCAGAAGCAAAGGTCAAGGAAAATGGTAAGTTGCGTTTGGAAGGTAAGGACTATGTCATGCAAGATGGTGACATCGTCGAATTCCGCTTCAACGTTTAAGCTGAAAGGAGCAATTGTATAGTGAGTGAGAGCGAAACTTCAAAGACACCTAGGAACGCCGCGGCCGGGGCCAAGCAGGCCCAAGCCGCAGAACGGCCAGTTCACGAAGCGACTGAGTTGACGAAGCGCAATGCTGAATATATGCGTCAGATGCGCAAGTCCCTTGACGCCACAGCGTTGAGTGGTGAGAAAAAGACGGCAGTTCTGAATGAAATGACGTCTACATTGTTAGCGGAACAAGGTCGGGGAACCACGGCTCGTCAATTATACGGGACCGTTCAAGAACGGACCGAAGAGATTGTGAATCCAAAAAAGACACCGGTAGAACGTCAAAAGGCGAACTATTGGGTCACGGCGCTGGATAATGGCTTGATGCTATTCATGATCTTCTGCTTAATGTACGGGATCATGGGCTTCATCGGCACGAACGCTACTAAGAATTCAGCTGGTGCCAACGGGATCACCGCTATTCTGATTACGTCCGCCATTGGTGGTTTGGGCGTTGCTAAGTTATTCGAATACTTAATGCCTGCTAAGGATGGCAAGAAAGTTTCGTTATGGAAGAAAATCGCGTGGTCAGTACTGGCTATCATCATTTGGATGCTAGTCTTTACAACCATGTCAATGATTCAAGGCCCATTGAACCCGGTCTTACCAGGAATCGCGTACTTGATCATTGCCGTCGTCGTCTTCTTCGCCCGGATGTGGTTGAAGCGGCGCTTTAATATTACGACGAGCATGTTTTAGGCTCGGATTGAAAGACAAGCTGATGGCGTGCATTGGCTTGTCTTTTTGTCGATTGCGAGTGGTCATTGCTTGTGCTTCATCTGGTTAGCTTTTAAACTGATGATACGGATGTAATGACTGAATGAAAGTTGTGTGTGAAGTACGCTCGGCCCAACCTGGAACATTCGGTTGGGCGTTACAGGCTTAAAATAAGAACTTTCTGAAAATCTGCGCAACCCCTTGCATTTATCGCGATGTTTTGTTACCTTTACAGATAAAAATAAAAACATAAGGAGCTAACGTTCAATGTCTAATTGGGATACAAAGTTTGGAAAAAAGGGTTATACGTTCGATGATGTACTATTAATTCCGGCCGAAAGTCATGTTTTACCGAATGAAGTCAATTTAGGTGTTAAACTTGCCGATAATTTACAGCTGAATATTCCAATTATTAGTGCGGGAATGGATACTGTTTCAGAATCCGCAATGGGAATCGCGATGGCCAACCAAGGTGGCTTAGCTGTTATCCATAAGAACTTAAGCATTGAAGCGCAGGCTGAAGAAGTTAAGAAGATCAAAGCGGTCGTTAAGGATGATGATCACCCACACGCTGCCGTTGATGCCAACAATCACTTGTTGGCCGTTGCGGCTGTTGGGGTCACTAGTGATACCTTTGACCGGGCTGAAGCCCTATTTGCCGCTGGTGCGGACGCCATCGTTATTGATACGGCTCATGGTCATTCCGCTGGTGTGCTTCGGAAGATCAAGGAAATTCGGGCCCACTTCCCTAAGCAGACATTGATTGCTGGTAACGTTGCGACGGCAGAAGGCACGCGTGCTTTATTTGAAGCTGGTGTTGATGTTGTTAAAGTGGGGATTGGCCCTGGTTCAATCTGTACGACCCGGATTGTCGCTGGTGTCGGGGTGCCACAATTAACAGCGGTTTATGATTCTGCCAGCGTTGCTCGCGAATACGGCAAAGCTATCATTGCTGATGGCGGGATCAAGTATTCCGGTGATATCGTTAAGGCCCTCGCTGCTGGTGGTAACGCCGTAATGCTTGGTAGTATGTTAGCCGGGACGACTGAAGCTCCTGGTGAGGTTGTCTTTGATGATGGCCGTCAGTACAAGTTCTATCGCGGTATGGGCTCCGTTGGGGCAATGTCACAAGCCCACGGTTCTTCTGACCGGTACTTCCAAGGTGGCGTCAACGAAGCCAACAAGTTAGTGCCAGAAGGTGTTGAAGGACGCGTGCCATTCAAGGGTAGCGTTAATGATATTATCTTCCAGATGTTAGGTGGCTTACGTTCCGGGATGGGTTACGTTGGTGCTAAGGACATTGATGCCTTGATTGAAAACGCCCAGTTCGTCGAAATCTCTGGTGCGGGCCTGCGGGAATCACATCCACATGAAATCCAAATTACTAAGAATGCGCCTAACTACTCAGTTAACGGCTAAATAAATACACATAAGGTATGCTGACAGCAGGTTAGCATACCTTATTTTATAAGTCCGATTACTAGGCAGCCCGGTGGCCGTATGGTAGGCTATGGGCATCTTGGACGAAGGGAAGTTTGATGAATGGATGCTGGTCAGAAACAGTTTCATGATTTCTTGATGGCCCGGGTGTTACCGGCTAAGCAAAGTGAGGCTGAAGCTCTATTGAATCGTTGTTTTGAGCAACAGGCGGCCGGAACATTTTCAACCGCTGAACTGCAACAAGTGATCCCACAATTCTTAGCCATGGTCCAGCCCGATAAGTTGGCTGAGTTACAAGCTGCCATGAAACAATTTAATCCGAACGCTTAACTAGAACGCGTATCCGAGCCGATTCAGAGCCGGATACGCGTTTTTATTAGGCCAACAGCGGTGGATGCGCTATGATGGACTTATTAATGATGCAAAAGTGGGTGAGTAGATGCGCCGTTTTCAGTCACGCCATTTGTTTCAATTGCGCGAAATTGGGCTAGGACTGACGTTCATTGGGGGCTTTATTGACGCATACACGTTCATGCAGCGAGGCGGAGTGTTAGCGGCTGGCCAGACGGGCAATCTGATCTTTCTAAGTGTTGATGTGGCCCGTCGCGATTTGCCAGGCGTCGTGACTAAGTTGGTAACGGTCATTTTCTTTATTATTGGTGTCACGCTAGTTGGGCTACTCGAACATCGATTGGGAGCCCGCTCGCATTATTGGCGGTTGCCAATTTTGATAGCGGAACTCGTCGTTTGCTTGATGGTCGGTATGTTACCAGCGACTGTCAGTAATGCGATGGTGGTCCCGCCGCTCGCGTTCGTGATGGCGATGCAGACGACTGCTTTTAGGCAATCGCTGGTCACGGCTATAATAACGTGTTCTCTACCGGCAATCTCAAAAAGGCAACGATTGCGCTGACAAACTATTGGTTGACCGGCGCGCGTACGGAATTGGCCACTGGCCTCGTATATTGGGAATTAGTGTTGAGCTTTGCTGCGGGGGCCATTGTTTCCGCCATCCTGCAACGGTGGTGGACGTTACGGACGATTTGGGTCGCAGCGGGGTTGGTGATTTTAGTAGGTGGCTATTATACCTGGCTATTAGTGCAGCGCGCCACCAATGACGGGGAATAGTTGCGTTTTCTCTAAAATCAACCGTTAACCGCCAAGCCCGGTCGTTTTTTTGGTAAAATAAAAATAGAATTATTTAAGGAGAAAAATAAAATGAAAATTTTAGTAGTCGATGACGACAAAGAAATTGCACAACTATTAGAAATTTATATTAAAAACGAAGGCTATGAACCAATTAGTGCCTATAATGGCCGCGAAGCCTTGACTAAATTAAATACGAATCCAGATATTGCGTTAATGATTTTGGATATCATGATGCCTGAAATGGATGGGATTGAAGTTATCAAAGAAGTACGGAAGGATTCCCAACTCCCAATTCTAGTCTTATCCGCCAAGACGGGTGATATGGACAAGATTCAGGGCCTAATCACGGGGGCTGATGATTATGTGACCAAGCCGTTCAACCCACTTGAAATCATGGCGCGGGTCAAATCATTACTGCGCCGTTCTGAAAATAACGTGACGACCACCGAGCCTGACATTCTGGACATCGGTCCGTTAACGATCAACAAGGATTCACACGAAGTTAAGACGTTGACTGGTAAGGCTATTCAATTAACCGCGTTAGAATTCGGAATTTTATATTTGCTGGCGAGTCATCCGAACCGGGTCTTTTCTGCCGATGATATTTTTGAACGCGTCTGGCAGCAAGAAAGTATCGTTTCAGCTAAGACCGTCATGGTACACGTGAGTCATTTGCGGGATAAGATCGAAGAAGCCACGGATGGTGAGAAAGTCATTCAGACCGTTTGGGGCGTTGGTTATAAGATCGAATCGCGTTAAGAGTGAGGGTTAGCTTTTGAAATTAACGGGACGCGAAAAAAGTGAATTGTTTTTTGAAGGGGTAGTAACGGTAATTTTGCTACTCCTTTTAAACTTGTCGATCGTGGTGCTGATTAATAGTACGATCGCGCATAATCCGGGGCTGCAGAGTGGGATTTTTCAAATCAAGCGGTCAATCACCATTGGCCCCAACAATTATCAGCTCTGGAGCTATGAAAATCTGTTTATCGGGTTGATGCTGATTGCGGACGGGTTCGTGTTGTATTGGCGACTGATTCGGCGTTACAAACAGATGCAATTACGGCATATTATCAGCGAGTTGCATTATATTGCGGCCGGCCACTTTGATCATCGAATCGACTTTAATTTGACTGGTGACACACAGCGGGTCGTCGAGAGTGTCAACGCGCTGGTGGATTCGGCGATTCATTCGATGGATGAAGAACGGGAAATCGAACGGTCTAAGGATGCCTTGATTACCAATGTGAGTCATGATATTCGGACGCCGTTGACGTCGATCATCGGGTATCTGGGCCTGATTGAGAATAAACAGTACCAATCGGAAGAAGACCTAGTCAAGTACGCACACATTGCTTATTTGAAGGCGACACAGATGAAGTCGTTGGTTGAAGACCTCTTCGAGTATACTAAGTCACGCCAAACTGAGACGCCCCTGGCTATCAATCGATTGAACCTGACGGCGATGTTGGAACAGTTAGCAGCCAGCTTTGAATTGGAAGCGAATAAAAAGCACCTGAAGATTGAAGTTGAGAGCGGCACGCAACCGATTTACATCGAGGCTGATGCGGAAAAGTTGGGCCGGGTCTTCAGCAACTTGATTACCAATGCATTCAAGTACGGGACGGGCGCGAAGAATGTTGTCTTACAAGCTGAGCAGCGGGGTGAGGAGGTCGTCATCCACGTGACTAATGACGGTCAGCGGATTCCGGCTGAATCTTTAGGTCGATTATTTGAACGTTTTTACCGGGTCGAAGAATCACGTTCCAAAGCGACCGGGGGCTCTGGCCTGGGATTAGCTATCGCGCAAAGTATTGTCGAACACCACGGTGGCTACATTTATGCGCAGAGTGACGACGAGCAAACGAGCTTCGTTATTCATTTGCCAGTAAAACATGACCACCCATTAACAAAAAAACAATCGAATATGATAAATTAACTTGTTTCCACAGTCATAATTATTTAAACTAAAACTAGCATTCAGGAAAGGGATAATTGAGAAATGAGATTTGCGGGAAAGTTAAAGAAAGTTATGATCGCCCTTGTTGCGGCGGTCACATTTACTACGGCTGGTTTAGGCATTGCGGGGGCTGACCTCCAGGCCCAAGCAGCCAGCACACCATCGATTTCTGCGAAGGCCGCCATTGCGGTTGACGCGTCGACGGGCCAGATCCTGTATGATAAGAACAGCAGTAAGCCAATGGCAATCGCATCAATGACGAAGATGTTAAGTACATATTTAGTGCTTAAGGCGATTCATGAAGGCAAGTTATCTTGGAATCAAAAGATCAGCGTCAGCAAGGCAGTCGCTAAGATGAGTCAGAACACGGAATACGCGAACGTGCCATTACTATCCACGAAGACGTACTCAGTGCGACAATTATATAATGCGACTGAAATCTATTCTGCTAACGCCGCTATCACAGCCTTAGGTGACGCGGTTGCCGGGAGCCCACATAAATTTGTTAGTTTGATGCGGAAAACGGCTAAATCATGGGGAATCACGGATGCCACCATTATTAACGCCAGTGGGTTAACCAACAAAGAAGTTGGGAGTACGATCGGTTATAGTAACGTTGCGTCCAGTGCTGAAAATGAAATGTCAGCGCAAGACGTCGCTACCGTGGCACAAAAGTTATTATCAGATTATCCCGAAGTACTAAAGACTTCTAGCATTGCGCATGCTTGGTTTGAAAAAGGCACTAGTTCAGCAACTAAGATGGATAACCGGAACTATATGCTCAAAGGGTTGGTTAAACATTACTCTGCCCTGCCAGTGGATGGCTTAAAGACCGGGACTTCCACTAAGGCTGGGAATGCCTTCACTGGGACCGTTAAGTTTAGCAATGGTAACCGGATCATTACGGTCGTCATGCATGCTGGCGCCGCTAACGATAGTGGGACGGAACGTTTCACTCAAACGGCTGAAATCATGTCATATGTTTACCACAACTACACGACTACCACAATCAACAAGAATGGCAAGATCAATGGCGTGAAAGCCGTTGACGTCCAAGATGGGAAGTCCTTAACGTCGCAACTCGTTTCCAATAGTGGTGCAACCAAGATTTACTTGCCAACCGGGACGGATGCTAGTGCCGTAACTGGTAAGGTCAGCTTGAAGAAGTCGGCAACAACCGATGGCAAATTACAAGCACCCGTTAAGAACGGTAAGACAGTCGGTACTG
Source organism: Lactiplantibacillus argentoratensis (assembly GCF_037290055.1). Taxonomy (NCBI): domain Bacteria; kingdom Bacillati; phylum Bacillota; class Bacilli; order Lactobacillales; family Lactobacillaceae; genus Lactiplantibacillus; species Lactiplantibacillus argentoratensis. The sequence continues at coordinate 2,674,062 of NZ_CP147647.1, read as the reverse complement.
TTAACTTGAACCTAAGCAAGAAAGCAATCAAGGTAGTTGACGGTACGACCAGCAAGAACATGACCGTCAATGTAACGCCTAAGAAGTCCATCGACAAAGCGAATATCTTTGTACGGATGTGGCGTGGGGTTAAGAGCTGGTTCAACTAAATATAGCGGTTAGTGTATTGGATTCTGTGAGTGCATTAGCTTAGTAAACGCTACGAGATACTTTTTAAAGATATTGTCCTCTTTGAGTAGATGAGCCCTGATTACTGGCTTACCCACTCAAAGAGGATTTTTTGTTGGAAAGACAGGCTTTTCTTTGGTACTTGAATGCGTACGCTAAGCATAAATGGCGGTGCGATTTATGTCGAATTTGTTAGCATGATCCACGATTAAATGTATAATAAAGACTGATAGCAGTAGTTAAGTTGAATGGAGTGAAAGTCACCTATGAGTGTATTATTACGAACGGCAACCATGTCAGACCTGCCAATTATTGTGGATATTTATAACCAAACGATTCCGAGCCATCAAGTGACGGCTGATCTCAAGCCGGTGACTGTTGATCAGCGGCGAAACTGGTTTTTGAGCCATACGTCTGAGCATTACCCGATGTGGGTGGTGGTCAAGGACGATTTGGTGATTGGCTGGGTCAGTTTATCGCCATTCTACGGTCGGGCGGCCTATGCGAAGACGGCGGAGATTTCAATGTACTTGGATCGAAGTATTCAAGGACAAGGCGTTGGGAGTCAGGTAATGACGATGATTCCAAAAAAGTTACCTGTGCTGGGATTGACTGCGATCGTGGCGTATGTGTTTTCGAGCAATCTGCCAAGTATTAAACTGTTCAAAAAGTTTGGGTACGAACAGTGGGGGTTTCTGCCAGAAGTCGCTGAATTAGGCGGCCGGCCGAATGACTTAGTGATTCTGGGGCAACATTTCAAATAAAAAATAGCTATGATGCCGCTTACATACAGTTAAAAACTTAACAAGGTGTAGGATTGCAATAAAAAACATGTTAAAATTAAGTCCGAGTGTCTAAGTAATTTGACGTTCGCTGTTGTTGCTAGAATTCTTTACTGGTATGGTACTGGAGGCATTCTTGGTGAAAAAGAACGAGCCAAATTGGTTAGTGGTCTTACGAACAGTAATGCCACTTGGGCTTAGCTATATTCCCATTGGGTTAGCTTGTGGGGTTTTATTGCATGCGGCCGGGTTCAACCATCTACTGACGGCGTTAATTTCGGTAATGGTCTTTTCCGGTGGCGCCCAATTTTTAATTGCATCGATGCTGACAATTAATGCACCGATGACAACCATTATTTTGATGATGTTTTTCTTGGAGTTACGGTACGCCTTATTAGGTTCCAGCTTATCGCGCTATCTAAAGGGACAATCGTTACCGTTCATTTTTACGTTTGCATTTTCGATGAATGATGAAAATTACGCGGTCAACTACTTAAAGTTCGCAACGGATAAGCATTGGAAACCATCGCAAGCCTTGATGGTCGAACACTATTCGTTGTTGTTTTGGACGGTAAGTAATATTATTGGTAGCTTGATTGGTAGTGCACTGACGATTAATCTCCAAGTGGTGGATTTTGCGCTGACGGCACTATTCATTTATATGGCAATTATGCAAACTAAGAGCCGTTTGATTATCTTAGTGGCAATTTTGTCTGGCGTTCTAACGATTGGTTTCTTGGTCTTAATGAAGAGTACGCTGGGATTAGTGGTATCAACACTACTCGCGTCGTTGACCGGTTACTTTATTGAACGTTACTTGTTGGCACATAAGCCAGAAAGTCATTTACTCTATAAGGTTCACGATCCTACTGGCCAAACAGCCATGGAAGAATCTGACAAGTAGGGCACAGAGGGGTTTTTCTTATGCAATCAGTCAGCTCAATGAGTAGTATGGACCATTTTTGGTTGGTCATTTTTTGTGCGTGTGTGGCTTTCATACCACGTTTTTTCCCGCTACTGTTCTTTACGAAGCGGAAGATCCCAGAATGGTTTAATGAATGGATGCGATTCGTACCCGTCTCACTATTCACGGCGTTAGTTGTAAAAAGCGTCTTTATCGATAGTAAGTACGCAGTGATCACTTCTGGCAATCTGGGGATGATTATTTCTGCTATTCTCGTTGGATTTGTGGCTTATCGCACGCGTTCAATGACTTTATCAGTGGTGATTGGTCTAGTCTCTGTCATGGTTTTTGTGTTACTAATTCATATTTAGATTTTGTTGGAACTGGGTGACCCGGTTCTTTTTTATTACGGACGAATTTACAATTGAAGTGCAACAAATGATCAAAAAGAAGACTCACAGCCTGAGTCCTTGTAAAATATAGTCACCACAACTTACTTACAAGGAGGACTCAGACTATGAGCCTATATCATCATCTTACCTTAAATGACCGTGAATGCCTACTAGTTGGGCTAACTTTAAAACAGTCTTACCAGGCCATTGCCCAACGCATCGGTTGTTCTAAAGCGACTATTTCACGGGAAGTTAGCCGGAATGGTGGTCGTTCTAAATATTCCGCAGTTAATGCGCAACTAAATTATGAGCGTCAACGTTTGAAAAGTCGACGGCCACGGATCTTATCGCAAACTGATATCCGGGCATTTGTCATTAATTGTATCGTCCATCGTAAATGGTCCCCAGAACAAATCGCAGGACGGCTAAATTTTGAGCATAGTAACTGGAAAATCAGTTACAACACAATTTATCGTGGAATTGCTTTGAATAATCTTGGTGAAAAGCGTAAAAGTCATGGTGCCCGTGGATTCGCCCGCCAATTAAGACATCGAGGTAAAACGCGCAAAGTTAAGGGAACTATCAAGGAACGGCGTGGTCGTTTTAACGATGTACTTTCAATCCACGACCGCCCACTTTCGGCTGAAAATAGAACTCGGTTTGGTCACTGGGAAGGTGACACAGTGCGTGGTAAAACCGGACGTTCAGCGCTGGTGACGCTGGTAGACCGTAAATCACGGTATTTATTAGCGGAACGGGTAAGTAAAGTCGCAGCTAAACCCGTGGCACAAGCTATGATGGACTTATTAAATAGCGTCACACCGGAACGGGTAAAGACACTTACACCTGATCGTGGAACTGAGTTTGCCAATTATCAAGACGTCATTGACACTTTAGAAATACCGGTATTTTTTCCAGATCCACACGCACCACAACAACGTGGAACCAATGAAAATACTAACGGTTTAATTCGTGAATATTTCCCCAAAGGAACTGATTTGAACGATTTAAATGACCAAGAGATTATCGCATTCGTCACAGATTTAAATAACCGTCCACGCAAGGTCTTGGGATGGAAAAGTCCAAGTGAAGTTTTCTTCGGCAAAAAGTTGCGCTTGATTTGACAATTCGTCCGATGAAAAGAGGGTACGTTGATGGTATGGTTATTGGTTTTCTTACCCGGATTATTGGCTGGCCTGGTCCAAGGTTTAACGGGCTTTGGTGCGGCCATCGTCATGATGATCTTTTTACCACAGTTGTTTCCGATTGCTCAAAGTGCGGCCGTGGCGGGCGTTATCATGGCGGCTAGTGTCATAACATTAGTTTGGCGTTATCATCAGCATATCCACTTTCGTCAGATTATTGTGCCGTTTATCGTTTATGCCAGTGTGGCGGCCTATTCGGTACATCTTGGTCAAGTTTTAGATGTGCAATTATTGCGACGGTTATTAGGTGCGCTGTTAGTTTCGTTGGCCGGGTACTTTAGTCTGAGTAAACGTGCGGCGAATCAGACTTATCCGTGGTGGTTAGCCGGACTCTTCATGATTATTTCGGGGTTCTTCAATGGGTTATTCGGTATTGGCGGCCCGCTGATGGCCCTTTATTTTCTATCACTTGCCGATACGACTGCGGATTACCTGGGTAATTTGCAGACCTTCTTTTTGATCGACGTGGTCTATATTTCGACAGTTCGCGTATTGAACGGTATTTTGACGCCGGTCTTGCTTCCCCATATTATGATTGGTATGGTCGGTGCGGTCATTGGGACGGCGCTGGCGGCGCGAATCCTGCCGCGGCTACCCATGACGACAGTCCGGCATTTGATCTACTTGTTCATTGGACTTAGTGGCGGGTATTATTTGATTGCGCCAGTTTAGGACAAACCATTATCACCTTAATTACGAGTTGTCTTTAGCAGCCAGGTGCCATGCGTCTGGCCTTTTTTGGATGGTGTAAAGCGTCCAATTGTTAAAAAAATTTTTGAAGGTAGCGGCCTCACTTCGACGATCTACATTCGGTTATAAACGAGTTAACCCGAATGTATAAATTGAATATTATTAATTTAATAATCAAGAATTTGCCAGCTACAGCTGGAACAGTGCTTATCTGTTTTGGGAGCGGACGTGGATGCGTAAGATAGTACCGTTGAGCGTGCCTGACTGTAGCTTCTTAATTGGCCTTGCGCACGGTTCTAAAGTTGAACAACCAGGATTGAAATATTTATAGTTGAAGATTTTTTATTTTAACGATGCTTAATTACAGGTGCTACATAGCTGAAAAAAGCGTTGGCTTATTGGTTTTCTTTTAGTATAGTTTTATTTTAAGAACTGTTAAATTGGGGAGATATATGACTATCTACAGACGGATTCAACTTATTGCAGGGATTTACTTGCTGATATACATTGCGGCACTTTATTTTTCGACGGGTGTTCATATTGGATTTAAACTGGATAGTAATCAGCTCACTGGGTATGTGAGCTGTGGGCTGTTGCTGGCTGTAATTATGGGGTCAGGGTTTGGCAAACGATTAAGGGTAAAAAAGCTATTTTCAATTTTGATACTAGTTAGTTGTTTGATTATTCTAGGGATAACTAGATTCAATGTTGTGAGTTTTAACGAGGCCTTCTGGTACTTTATCTTATTTGTTCGATACATCCCGTTCATTGTATTGATTGAAACCATCATCTTTATCTTTGACCTAGATTGAGCAAACCAGGCCCTAATGAGCATTCAACTCATTAGGGCCTGTTCTTTTAGTATTCTAAAACCTGGTTATGCCGAACTTTTAGCTGGCGTGGATTGACTGAAAGGTGCATCGAACATTAGTGTGGACGCTAGCAGCTATGCTAATCTTCGTCGGTAATCGTACCTAGACCATATTGATAAAGTAGTTCATCAGTACGATTAAGATCAAAGCGCTGACTAAGTGCGAAGATGACCAGAGCATCCCATTCATCCTTGGCATACAGGACGGCGTAACCGGTTCGTTTGAGCATCGTGTTAAGCTCGGTCAGGGTCAGTTGAAAACCGAATCCGAGGGCGATGATGCGAGCCCGGTTAGGTCGGCGCTTGCCATCGAAGTACTGGTAACCAATCGAGGGCGTTAGATTAGCGCGCCGAATGACTTGGCTTTTAGTGACGTGTTTGATTTGAATAAGCTCGGCGAGGTATTCCGCCGGATTGGTACGAATAAAACTATTGGCCATATTTGTCATAAATTGGTCGGCCTCACTTGCATGTTTGATTTCGTTAAATAGTTCCTTAGTTGCGCGTTCTACCACGGTTAGTGCCCCCCTAATACTCCTTCTTAATTAGTATTAGTGTACCAGAAACTACTGTAATTTAAAGGTCAAATGCCGATCACTGAAGTAGCTGGGATTGTAGATGAGTTCAACGGACCCATCTGCTTTGGCTTGACCAGTCATGGTACCACTGACAGAGCCACCAGCGGTCAGGTCACCACTATCTAATTGGTTATTTTCATCAATGTTGATCTCATCTAGGCTAGTTTGGTTACCGGCGGCCTTGATTTTAAAGTCAAACGGGTTATAGCTGACTTTATCTCTACCGCTATTTTTCAATGTTACGGTGACCGTATAATATTGATTGCCAGTTTTAGGCTGAACATCATTGAGCGTCGTTGCGGTTTTAACATTATTAACTGTTACTTGCACGTGATCGATGGTGGCTGTCTGCCCGACTTTATAAATCGTATTTGCCGGGGTTTCCTTAGCGGTGGACTTGCTAGCACTGGCTTTTTTGGCCGTCGCTGCTTGTGAGTTTTTGCCGTCTTGCGAAGAATTGACGAGGCCGATGACAAAGAAGATGCCAAGGAGAATCAGGACCCACGCCCACCATTTTTGATACCAAGCTTTCGTTTTTTGCATGAGCTTACCTACTTTCTTAGTGCTAAGCCGCCCGCAATAACAATGAGCAGACCGCTTAGAATCCCGAAGAAGCTGACAAAGACGAAGTTAAGAATCCCACAAAGGATGATCAACCAGCCCATTAAAACGTGATTGCGATTAATCATGACACTTAAAATAATCGCGAGGACAGAGACAATAATGCAGCCAACGCCAAGATTGCTGACCCCAGCCGATCCGCTGGTTTCTAAAGCACTACCGATGCCGCCGATGGTCATCGCCAGTAAGCCGGCAATGATACCGAAGATACCGCCAATAATTCCTAAAACTAATTCGGCTGTTCGCGACTGGTGTGCGACTGGTGTGACTTCGTTATTCTGATATTTTGACATTGTAATTCCTCCAAAAGTATGGTTATGATAAAAGTTAGTAATTTTGATAAAAAGGGGGGTGTCACGGTGTTACCGATTGTTCAAGCAATGCAATTGTTAAGTGCGGCTGGTTATGAACCACTAGGACCATTAGTTGCGCAACGTGAGTTTCCCTTACTGGTCAAGAAGGAACAGGTTGTTTCGGTAGCTAAACTAGTAAATCCTGATAATGTTCCTGTTCTACAGCGCTTGAAGCAGCAGCCGATTCCCCGAATGCCCCGGATCGAAGCATTATTAACGGCGGCTGATTGCATTGTCAGTGTTGAGACCTTAATTAATGGTCAAACACTAGCGGATCGATTGGCGACACAAGGACCGTTTTCCCCTGAAATGACGGTGCGCGTCGCACAAGAATTGTTGCTAACGCTACAGGCGCTGGGGCAACAACAAATTGTGCATCGGGACCTTAAACTAAGTAACGTGATGTGTTATCGGGATCACTACTATTTGATTGACGTCAACGCAGCGCGACAATATCATGCTGAACAAGACAGTGATACTCGTTTATTAGGCACGAGTGGCTTTGCCGCACCTGAAAACTATGGCTTCGCCCAAACGGATCAACGGAGCGATCTATATTCGTTAGGGGTCGTTCTAAACTGTTTGTTGACTGGTCAAGAGCCGAGTGGGCCCTTAGATACAACGACATTGACACAGGATTCAACATGGGCCCCGATTATTATGAAGGCCACGGCCCTCGACCCACAGCAACGATATCAAAGTGCGACTGCAATGTTAGCAGCGTTACCTGGTCATGAGCATTATCGGCCGCACCATCAATCAATGATTAGGCGAATACAGGCCCGGCAATGGTGGCCGAAAGTCAAACGACCTTTACAAATCAGTTTGTGGGGCCTCTACATCTTGCTCGTAGTTGCGACCATTGGTGCTGGCTTTGATAACACGACTTGGCCCGCCCGCGTCGATTTTTGGACCGAGGGTTTTATGATTATCGGGGCACCACTGATTGCGCACTATGCCAATCAGTGGCTAAAACGGCGTTGGCCAGTATCCCGCTGGTACCGATATCGGTGGTGGTTACGAGCGGCAGAAGCTATCTTTATATTCTGGATGTTAGCCCGTAATGGCTAGCGTACGTAGGCTGGTTAACCAATTACTAGTACGATAAATAGCATAACCGTTTAGTTATCAAAAGGCTTATGCAAAATGCATAATTTTCTGACTGCGGTGTTGATAACGTCGCGACTGCGTTGGCGCGACGACTGAATTCGACTGGGTAAGACTTTACTCAGTCGAATTTTGATTTAGAGGTCAGAAAAGTGATTGAAAATAATCCTGAAAACTGTTGATGTGTTTTTAGGATTATTTGAGGAGACGATTGTATTTATGGTACAATGCTAGTCGTTGACGTTTGATAATATAAATATATCTAATTAAATATAAGAAAGGAATATTTTATCGAAATGGATTTAAAGCAAAGCGATGGTTGGCGATACTTAGCTGGGTGGAGCTTCATTCTATTAATGGTGGCGAGTGCCACATTGCAACATGATGCGGAAATCATTTTACCCGAAATCGGTGCTCTGACAGCCGGGACGTGGGTTTATCGTAAGACGGCGTGGACTCGGCAACCCTTAAAGTTATTCTTAGTACCATCTGGAACTGCAATTATTGGCTTCTTAGTCAATCGACTACCTTGGTCGTACGCCCTCAAAGTGCTTGTCGGTCTATTACTGATGCTATTATTATTGAAGGGGTTAAAATCGAATTTGGCGCCAGCCTTTGCTACTGGCTTACTGCCAATTATCATTAATGCAACGCACTGGACCTTTATCGTAGCTATCTTTTTTTGGACTATTTGCCTGATGATTGGGGCTTGGATTCAACGACCACGATCAATTTCACGGGTAACCGAAGCTTCGGCTAATCACTGGCAGATGCTCGGCTTTATCAGCCTAGTTTTTGTCTGGGTGGGTATTGTTTGGCTAGCGGGACAGCCCCAGATGGCCGCAATCCCACCCGTGATCGTCGTTTTCTTTGAAGCGGCTCAACAGTCTGAATATACGGTAACGACCGCGCTTAAGCAGTGGCTTGCATTGTCGGCCGCTGCTAGTATTGGGGTCGGCATTCACCTATTGATTGCTTCGTGGCTATTAACGACGGTCATTGCCTTACCACTTGTGTATTTGTGGTTACGGGCGCTTAACTTACAATTGCCAGCAGCGTATGCCTTTCCACTATTAGCCTTAGTGTTACCAGCCAATATGTTTAACAAGCTGCCAACATCCGCCGGTTTAGCGGCCGCTTTCTTCCTAGGATCGTTACTCATCTACCATCAGATCTTGGGTTGGGTACGCATGGCGGCGACTGAAAGCTAGTTGTCGGCCATTCTAAAAAAATAGTCAAAAAAATACCAGCTATTTCGAAATAATCGAGATAGTTGGTATTTTTGAATTTAATTAAGCTTTATTGATTCGGTTATCCGCATACATGTATTTCCGGGTCATTGGTAAGGTCCGTGATGAAGCACCTTTAGTTACGAGGTACTGCATGACGTCAATGTTACCAGACTGGAAGGAAGCGGCACAGGCTTGTAGGTAGAGATCCCACATGCGAGTGAAGCGCACGCCCATCTTTTCTTCGATGGCAGCGCGCTTAGCGTTAAAGTTTTTATCCCAGATTTCAGTCGTCCGTTGGTAATGGCGACGGAGGGTTTCAACGTCAGCGACTTGTAAGCCGGCGTCAACAATGTGTTGTAAGTTTTCGGTCATCCCAGGAACGTAGCCACCTGGGAAAATGTACTTATCTAACCAACCGTTAGTGGCGCCACCTTGTTGCCGGGTGATGCCGTGCAATAAGGCAACACCGTCAGCTTTAAGATAGTGGTTAACGCGTTCAAAGTACATTGCTAAGTTGTCCTTACCGACGTGTTCGAACATCCCAACACTGGTAATGTAGTCGAAAGTTTCGTCGCCAAGTTCACGGTAATCTTGTAACCGGACTTCGGCAACATCACTGAGGCCTTCATCCTTGATGCGTTGCGCAACGAGGTTATATTGTTCTTGTGATAACGTGACCCCGACAACTTTTAAACCGTATTCCTTAGCGGCAGTCAACATCAGCGTACCCCAACCGCAACCAATGTCTAGTAAGGTCTTGCCAGGTTGTGGGTTGAGCTTTTGAATGATGTGATGAACCTTATGAATCTGGGCTTCTTCTAATGTATCAGTGTCATGTTTGAAGTAAGCACAAGAATAGGTCATGGTTGGATCAAGCCACATCTTGTAGAAGTCGTTACCCACATCGTAATGGCTTTGGATGTCTTGTTGACTCTTCTTTTCAGAGTGAGATTGTTTAGGCATGAACTTCTTAAACTTAGAATTGTTGAAGAAACTTTCTGCCGATTCGTAGGCCGATTCAATTAATTTTTGAATACTGCCATCAATTTCAATCTTGCCATCCATATAAGCTTCACCAAGGGCAATTGAAGCGTTCTTAGTGATTTCACGCATTGGAATGGCTTCTTTAAAAGTCACCGTGACTTCTGGTGTGCCTTCACCATAAGTTTCACTACTTCCATCCCAGTAGTTGACTGTGACGGGCATATTGAATGAGTGGCTTAAAAGGGTGTGGTAAAAGGTTTTTTCTAGCATTGCAATAAGGATCCTTTCTTCGTAAAATACACTAATTATTATACGCTTATGAAAACAGTTTTGTAAGCACAACGAATCGCGACCTGATTCGTAAACATGTTATAATAAATTAATTACAAAATCAGTTGATGGGGGTGTCGTGATGAAGAGATGGATGTGGATCGTGTTTGCAGTAATTATCGCTGTGGGGGTTGGTAGTTATTCATATACGCGGTACCGTCTGCAGGAAGACTCATACACGGCTGAAATGCGAACTGGTGAGCGGGCACTGCAAGAGCGGAATTATACGTTAGCGGAGACGAGTTTTACACATGCGACCAGAACGAAAGCTAGTAGTACTGAGTCGCAACGGTATTTAACCCAGACCCAGACTTATGTGGCTGGTCAAGAAGCACTGGCTGCGCGGAAATTTGACGTGGCTAAACGTGACTTTATGACGGTTAAGACGACCAAGCACGGTGCAGTTACGTTAATTAATCAGGCCCAAGAACAACTTACCTTAATAAAAAAGGTGCAACAAAAACGCAAGACTTATCAACAACAGTATCAGAAAGCTGCTGAGCTGAATAAAGCGAATGAGTTTACGGATTCTAACGTTGTAATTGCTAAGTTATTGCAGGATAAGGCGTTTAAGCAACGTTACTATCAGGATATTCGGAAAAATGTGTTGGATTTACAGAAACAAAATAATGCGTCACTCAAGACATTGACCGGTTCAGCACCGGTGATCCCGAGTGCGGCACAAGCGGTTACGGGGATGACCGGAAGTCAGCAACAAACGCAACGCACGCCAGCCACTAAACAGCAGGCGGCTGCTTCATCATCAACTTCCTCAGCTAACCATTCGATGGGCTCGTCAGCTGCAGCTAACAACAGTTATGGTGACAGTCAAGTGCAGACGACTCGTGCTGAGTTGACTGCGCAAGGGCTCGACGGCAGTAGTTATAGTGATGCCCAAATTCGTGCTATTCTGCAACGAGCAGCGGCACAACACCTCTCACTGGCGCAAGCTGCCCAAACGATGAATTATAGCTCTGATCAGATTCAGGCAACGCGTGCGGAGCTAGCGCAAGCTGGATTTAATGCTAGTCAGTATACGGATGCCCAAATCGAGGCCATTTTACAACAAGCCAGTTTACAACATATGTCTCTGGCGCAAGCAGCGAGGTCGTTGCAGTAATATAAACAATTTAATAACAGTATGGAAGTCCACTTAACAATCATCGATAAAATACCTACTTTTAGGTGTCAATCGGTGATTTTTTTATAAAAACTGTTATAGAATGTAGGAGTAAGGACGGAAAGTTTTCGTTCTTGATATTTTGGTTCTACGGGGGCGGTCATTTTATATCGGTATTGGCCTTTTTTTAACGTTCATATGTCAAAATGGGTATAAAATTGACTATTTTGTGTACTATTTTTGTTTGATGCTATAGAATATTAACAGATTAGGGGGTTAAGGTGCTCGTTGAGGATTGAATTAATGGCAGCCCAAATTAACATGATTTGGTAAAGTAGTTCGATTGTCAATGGTGGGCATCGAAATTCAGTATGATTATTAATAAACATGTAATGCGCAGTACGAATGAAAAGCAAGTTCTGCAGCAGGTTATTAACGAAGGGCCGATTAGCCGGAGCCAGATTTCACGGAATTTGAGTTTGAATAAAGTGACGGTTTCAGATATTTATAATCAGCTACTGCGGACCCAGTTCATCAAGGAAATTGGCTGTGGTGTCAGCACGAAAAACGGCGGTCGTAAACCAGTGATGGCTGAGCTGAACGTGAACTATGGTTTTGTGGCCAGCATCGACATGTCGGCTGACGCAGTCAAACTCATGTATTCACGGTTGAACGGTAAAATTTTGCACTTTCAAAGCTTTAAGACGAGCGATATGACGTTGACGGATGTCATTGATTTGATTGAAGATCAATTACGGAACGTTGATGACTATGGTACGATTCATGGTCTGATGGGGGTCGCCATTGCGCTGGATGGGATTATTTATGAGAATAAAATCCTCAAGACACCGATCAAAGGACTAACACACTTTGATCTAGCAAAGTATTTACGTGATAAGCTACGGATTCCGGTAGTTCTGGAAAAGAAAGCTAACTTAACGGCCGTTTTTGAACGTGATTTCCATGACAATGAGATTTTCGATAACGTGGTTTCAGTAGTCGTTCGCGATCAGATTCATGCGGGAATCGTGGCTGATTCGCGACTATATTCTGGTCATGAAGGCGAAGCAGGTGAAGTGGGGACTGCTTTGTTAGAAGATCGGCACGTTGAGGACCACTTGGCATCAGTTAATGATTATGCTTCTGAAAAAGCCTTGTGGGCTCGGTTGAAAGCCATCAAGCATGTTGATCGATTAGATTTAACGACGGTCAAGCATGACTACATCAATCATGATCCGGAAGTGACAAAGGTCTTCGATGACTTTGTTTACTATCTATCTAAAGTGATTGCGAATGTTTCCACGGCGTTTGCGCCGGACGTCGTTGTCTTGAACACGACTGTTCTAGAAATCTTGCCACAACTATTGACTAATGTTCGGGAGAGTACGGCCAAATTAACTTCGCCAAGCCGGCAAGCTCCAATCATTGCGACCAAGAACGTGCAATCGGCGGCCTTGTTAGGTGGCGCCTCAATGATTATTCACCAGGCACTCGGATTAGAGAGCTTAAAGATGCAGTTCTCCTAGAAAAATAAAGTGTCAATTCAAACGAACGCGTGAAGTTTATCGAGTGATTAGTGATAAACTTTACGCATTTTTTGTTGAATCATAACAAGCTTTTGATTTTGATTAGCTCGCTTTTTCGTTAGAATAGGAGTAAGGGATAATAGAGGGGTGGATTTTGTGGAATTTTGGTCACAGTTAATACGAAATGTGCGCTGGCGGCGCGCCTGCGTATTGGCGTTGATTGTGTTAACGCTATACTTGGCATCAAGTATGATGAGTATTATTTTATTAACGTTTATTTTTACGTTCTTAGTGACGCGGTTAGTTCGGGCAGTTCGGCGGTGGGTGAAGATCCCACCGGCAATCATTGTCCTAGTGGTCTACGCACTAGTCATTCTTGGAATTTACTTTGCTGTATCGATTTATTTACCGCAGTTGATCAAACAAACTTTTTTGACGTTTGAATCAGTCTATCGGTTTTATCAGAACCCATCACATGATACTAACCAAGTGTTGACGTGGGTGACATCGTATTTTCAAGAATCGGATATACTCAAACAATTGAAGGGTGGCATTTCAGTTGTGTTCCAGTATATTACTAATATTGGTAATATGGGGCTAACCTTCTTTTTGTCATTTATTTTGAGCTTCTTCTTTACAATTGAAGATCATCAGATGCGGGTCTTCACGAAGCGCTTTTTGACCAGTACGTTTGGCTGGTTCTTTCAAGATGTCCATTTCTTTGCCAAAAAGTTTGTGAATAGCTTTGGCGTTGTTTTGGAAGCACAGTTCTTGATTGCGATTGTCAATACGGTGATTACGGTAGCCTTCATGGCAATCTTGAAGATGCCTCAACTGATTAGCTTGGGATTAATGATCTTTATTTTAAGCCTGATTCCAGTCGCTGGGGTGATTATTTCAGTCGTACCGCTGAGCTTGATTGCCTATTCGGTTGGTGGTTTGCGCTACGTGGTCTATATGCTCTTAATGATTTTGGTTGTGCACGCCCTAGAAGCCTATGTCTTGAATCCCAAGTTTATGTCGAGTCGCACGGAGCTGCCCATTTTTTATACGTTTGTCGTATTACTAGTGAGTGAGCGTCTGTTTGGTGTCTGGGGACTGATCGTCGGTGTACCGATTTTTAACTTTATTTTGGACATCATCGGCGTGAAACCGGTTCACCGGCCGCGACCTAACATTAATCTGAAAAAAACGATTACTTTCCACCCGGATTCTGAAAATAAGCGCTGATATTGTTTTGATTTTTCGCTTTTTCAGTGTAAAATAGGGTGAGTAAATAACTTAAGAAAGAGGTCATTAACTGCTATGGCAAAATTAGTATTGATTCGTCACGGTCAAAGTGAATGGAACTTATCTAACCAATTTACTGGTTGGGTTGACGTTGATTTAAGCGAAAAGGGTGTTGAAGAAGCTAAGGCTGCTGGTCAAAAAGTTAAAGAAGCAGGCTTAGAATTCGATTACGCCTTTACTTCAGTTTTGACTCGTGCCATCAAGACTTTGCACTATGTGCTTGAAGAATCCGACCAACTCTGGATTCCAGAAACCAAGACTTGGCGTTTAAACGAACGTCATTATGGTGCATTACAAGGATTGAACAAGAAGGAAACTGCTGAAAAATACGGTGACGACCAAGTTCATATCTGGCGTCGTTCTTATGATGTTTTACCTCCATTATTGAGTGCCGATGATGAAGGTTCAGCCGTTAACGATCGTCGTTACGCTGACTTAGACCCTAACATCGTCCCTGGTGGCGAAAACTTGAAGGTTACCTTGGAACGCGTTATGCCTTTCTGGGAAGACGAAATTGCGCCTAAATTATTAGACGGCAAGAACGTTATTATCGCTGCCCACGGTAACTCACTCCGGGCCCTTTCGAAGTACATCGAACGCATCTCTGATGATGACATCATGGACTTAGAAATGGCTACTGGTGAACCAGTTGTTTATGACTTCGACGAAAAATTGAACGTTTTAGGCAAAGAAAAGTTAGGCAAATAATTAATAGTTATTTACTGATTTTTAGAGCACTCCGCTGCTTTCAGGGGAGTGCTTTTTTGGGCGCCAAGTGCCGATAACGTCTGATTAGGTTGGTAATTAGTGACAAAATGGACGCTAAACGGACGCTACTTGTGATCATGAAAACTAAGCTTTAGGTTTCATGAATGGTTTCAACGGAGGACTTTTACGATGTATGATGAAGCTGAATTATTGGAAGCTAAACGCCAAATTGATTCCACCGTGCATAAGATTCAGGGAGTTATCAAGACCTTTGAAGCTAAGGAACGGCTGGAGCGCTATAAGTCCCAGCTAACTTTGGCAAAGCGACGCTTGAAGGCGTTCGGAATTGCCACGCAGTTAATTGAGGATGAATTGGGCCGACTAAAGCAGTAGACCAATCAGAATATTTTGATGAATTAAATTATAATCAAACTTGGTGAAAGATTGCTTGAAGGCTTTGGGATTCTTCGCTAATGACTGATGATAAGTTAAATTAATGAATTAGGGGTAGTGGACGCTAAATGGACACTACCGGTTAAAACAGTGATTAAGAAGTAGGAGCTAAGCGGGTAAGTTTAAAGCATGCCCCCTTAGCCCCCATTCCCCACGATTGATCGGGGGAAACGAAAATCGGGGATTTAAAAGGGGATAAAGCTGAATGAATATCAAAAGGTACGGGGTCGATGCGCCGTTTGCGCTATTGATCTACACCGCTTTTGGTGTGGGGCTAGTGTTACATGCCTACGTAAATCGGTTGAACTATCCGATTGGCATCGAAATGACGCTGGGAATTATATTATTGTTGGGTGCGTTGTTATTTTTGCACACCACGGCACAGGGGAAGTACCGACTGTTTGATGAGGCGATTCGCCACTTGAACCTGACACCTGACAGTCAGGTCTTAGACTTAGGCTGCGGTCGGGGAGCACTGTTGACCAAAATCGCCCAACAATTGGGACCAGCTGGCAAAGTAATCGGATTAGATCTGTGGTTGTCGCGGGACCAATCACATAACAAAATAACCGTAACACAAAAGAACGTGGATGATTTAGGACTAACGAATCGAGTTAATTTAGTAACGGGGGATATGACCAAGTTAGACTTTCCTGACGCAAGTTTTGACGTGGTGACGTCCAGCTTTGCCATCCATAATATCAAAAATGAACAAGCCCGAATCAATGCTGTCAAGGAAGCCATTCGGGTGCTCAAACCCGGTGGACACATCATGATCATTGATACGGGTCGCAATATCAACGAGTACGGTCAGGTTTTTCAAGACGCTGGCTTGCAAATCACCCAGTCAATGAGTTTAGGATTTAACGGTTGGTGGGCGACCCCGCTAACTGATAGTTACGTGGTCGCTGGCAATAAGCCAACAAATAAAACGGCAAAATAAGATTAAAGAAGAGAATTGGAGTTATAGTTAAATATGAGTGAAAAAGCAACAGAAGTAACACAACGTGAAATGATTCGAATTATTGGCTTGTTCCGGAAGCAAGGATTTAAAGGTAATTACCTGAGTTTCCAGCACGTCGTCGATGAAGGGGCCACATATTTCGTTGTCATGGGTGACGAGAACAATGGGAATCAAGGCTTATTTAAAGCCAACTTGTTAACGGGTGAGGTTGCTTTCCAGTATATGCTGGATGAAGATCACGTCGTAAGTTCAAAATAATAAGTTTCTGGAGACACAATGACCGAGTCTGGTTGTTGTGTCTTTTCTGTTATTAAATTGGTCTTTATTCCATCACCCAAATTAGAGCTAGCCTTTTAACAACATTATTCGTATAATTATCTTTGTCTATTCCCGCAAAAGATGAGATTATTGAGCGTTCACTTAATTTAAGGAGTTAATCATGAATTTTGTTTTTGATATCGATGGTACGTTAAGTTTTGATGGTCGGACTATCGCCCTACCCATTACACAGGCACTAACCTATTTAATTCGAGCGCACCATAAAGTTGTCTTTGCGTCTGCTCGGCCAATTCGCGACTTACTTCCCATTATTCCAGAATTTGAGCATCAGCCCTTAATTGGTGGTAATGGTGTTATGACCCGGGTTTCAGAAAAGTTATCCGTTCTCCAACCATTACCACCCGCTGCTGTTCAACAATTGAAGCAGCTCATAGAAATTCACCACTTAGATTATGTTATGGATGGCACGTGGAATTATGCCAGTCAAGTTTCTACTGACAATCCAATTTTACGTCAACTTGATCCTCAACGATTAGCCCAACGCCAATCATTAGCTTCTTTAAATGATCCGGTTAAAGTTATTTTATTAAATCTAGCTCCAGTACTACGCGCAAGAATCAAGCGATTATTAATAACACTAGATCTAGTCGTCATTGAACATAGTGGTGAAGGAAGCTTGGATATCACTGCCCAAGGAATTAATAAGGCCCACGCTTTGGCTAATATTGGTTTTGAACACTATATTGCTTTTGGCAATGATGAAAATGATCGAATCATGTTAGGTTGTGCCCGGCAAGCAGTTTGGATTACTAGTAAACCCGAATTAGCACCCGCCCCCCAAGCCATAATATGCCCCCCAGATGCTGAATCCATAGCAGCACTAATTTCAAACTTAAGTGATAGAAACGACTGCCGTGTTGAATAGATCAGTCATCCATTAAACACATATTCATGGTTTTGACTGAAAAAGCAACAGAAGTAACACAAGTGAAATGATTCGAATTACTGGCTTGTTCCGGAAATAGGGGTTTAAGAGCAACTACCTGAGCTTCCAATACGTGGTCGATGAAGGTGCCGCGTACTTCGTTGTTATGGGTGACGAGGACAGCGACAACCAGAGCTTGTTCAAGGCTAACTTGTTGACTGGTGAAGTGGCTTTCAGTACAAGTTGGATGAAGACCACGCTCTAAGGCTGAAAATACTTTAAAATTAATAACGGTAGTTTATCAATCGGATTATCAATACGCCTTTAGTTTGGTATAACGATTGAGAATGTATGTTCGAAACAGGGAGGAATATCCAAATGAACAACCAGGTATTAGAAACAATCAAAGCCAAAGTTTGCTATACGCTGTTAGTTTTTGAACGTGTGAATAAGAAATTAGGTCTAAATCAAGATGCAGCGCCTACGAAGACGATGGTTAATAATGTTTTGGCAAACCTGGACGATATTGATTGGCGGGGCAAGAACTATTACGTGCGAAGTCGTCAGCATCAGGTGGAACTAACCTAACCATCAATGTATCAAATTGCCGGCTAATTACAGTGTCTAAGTATGACTAAAGGCGGTAGTAGTAAATATTTGAAGTCTTATCAAGGTGTCGGTGTTGTAGTTCTCAAAACTAGATTAACTGTAAAGATATTGTTTGCTGATTGAATACTCATTTTGCCACCAATCGAAGTAATTAGGGATTGTACGATACTTAACCCCAAACCGACGCTTTGAGTGGTCCGGGCAGTATCAGTTGTGTAGAAACGGTTCGTTAATTGGTTAACGTCAATTTTGGGTAGCCGGGTTGTGTTTTTGAATTCTAATAAAATGTGATCATTATCCCTAGGTTTTAAGGTGATTGAAACGGAATCAGTAGCATATTTCAACCAATTACCTACTAGGTTTTGAATGATTCGGCGCATTAAAACTTCATCGGTGTTAATGGAAATATTTGGTGTAATCATTGGTGTTAACGTTAAATGCTTCTCGTTTAAATCGTCAAAAAAGTTAAAGAGTTCAATCTCTAAAAAATGCGAGAGGTTAATTGGTTTGAAAGCGACGTTGGCTGATTTTTCCTGAAGTAAGTTAAAGTCCATTAAATAATGGAGATAATAATTTACCGATGACAAGTTATGTGCAATTCGCGTTAGAGTTTGTGGAGTTGCAATCGACGGTTGATGTTGAATAAGTTGAACGTAACCAATCGCAACCGTAAGCGGTGTCTTAATATCGTGCGTCAGGTTCAACAACATTTGCTGGATCTGATGCTCTTTTTGATACTGATTTTTTTGAAGCAAACGAGTTTTATTCAAGACGGCATTCAACGCAGTGGTTAGTTGTTGGATGGCTGAAAATCTTGTATTACTAGTTACGCTAGCATTAGTTTCGTGTTGATTGATATACTGTAAATCAGCACTTATTCGGCGTAAATCTATTAATAATAAGATTAGAACTGTTGAAAGAATTGCAATAATAACGATTAAGCTGGTGATAATAAAGTTAATCATGATAGACTCCTAATTAAATTAACCGAATACCGATTCCCCAAACTGAAATCATGTATTGTGGATTGGTAGCGAGTTCGTTGATTTTAATGCGTAAATTGCTGAGATGAACGTTGAGGGTGTTTTCCGCATCAATATATGGCTCTCCCCAAACCATCTCATAAATTTGTGCTTTTTCAAAAACTTGATGTGGATGCTGAAGTAATATCTTTAAAATGTTAAATTCCTTTTTAGGCAAAATTAATGGGTGATCGTTAATGGAGATTTCATGAGTAGTTACGTTTAAATAAATTTCATTGAACGACAAAATTTTGTTGTTGAGATTATTAATCGAATTAGGTGTTCTTAATTGTACTTGTACACGAGCCAATAACTCATCAATGTCGAATGGCTTGGTTAAATAATCGTTAGCTCCAGCTTGCAGTAAGGCCACGGTTTTTGTCTTATCTTGGATAGCGGTTAACACAAGGATGGGAACGTTTGAAGTTTTACGAATCGTTTTTAAGACACTTTCGCCCGTAATGTTTGGAAGCATTAGATCTAGGATGATTAGGTCCGGCTGATGGTCAGCAAAGGATTGCAGAGCACTGATACCATCTAAAGCTGCAAATACTTGATGTTTTGGACTCAAAATGTCATGAAGTAGTGCTTGGATATCTGTATGATCTTCAATTACCAGAATTTTAGCCATTGTCCGTACTCCTTTATTGAAACCTGATAACTAAATTATAGGTGACGTTTCGATTTACGACAATTTAGGTTTTATTAAGGTTTATTTATAGCTGTAGTTTAGAAAACTTGACTAAGCTAAAGGTGGTAATTAAGAAGGAGGATCGAATCATGATGAATGATGTGATTTTAGATATTAGAGCAGTTAGTAAACGTTTTGGTAATTATCAAGCACTTGAGAACGTAAACCTAACTGTGAAACGTGGGGACGTCTACGGGTTGATTGGTGAAAACGGTGCTGGTAAGACAACGTTGATGAAATTAATTACAGGATTATCCCCCTTGACTCAAGGGCAGATCACATTGTTAGGAGAGTCTGCGCAGCATTATCATTATGCGTTACGACGCACTGGAGCAATTATCGAGACACCAGTAGCTTTTCCGAATTTAACAGTCCGCCAAAATTTAAAGGTTTGTGCCATTCAACATGGTTTACAAGATGCGCAAATTATTGATGAAACGCTAGAATTTGTGCATCTTGTAAAAAAACAGCGGACTAGAGCTAAACATCTATCTTTAGGGCAAAGACAAAGGTTAGGTTTAGCGTTGGCGATATTACCGCGACCAGATTTCTTAGTCTTGGATGAACCAATTAATGGGCTTGATCCAACCGGAATCATTGATTTTCGGCAATTAATTAAACGGCTCAGTGAAGAACGCGATACCACTATTTTAATTTCAAGTCATATTTTATCTGAACTTTATCAAGTTTCTAATCGATTTGGTATTATTCATCATGGTCAGCTGATTAAGCAAGTGACAAAGGAAGAACTCGATGAGGCTAATCAAGCCGGACTCATTTTTACGGTGGATAAAGTTCAATTGGCGAGTCAAACCTTAGATCAGAGCGGCTATGCTCCCTTCGATGTATTGGATGATCAACGCATTTTAATTAAAGACAATAATGTCACTGCTGCAAATGTTAATCAAGTTTTAGTGGAAAATGGGGTTGCAGTGAAGGCGCTTACCCACCAAGAGGGATCGTTGGAACAGTATTACACGGACTTGCTTGCTAAGGAGGATCAACGACATGCTAAATCAAATTAGAGCGGATGGCTATCGACAATTACATACACTCGGTATCTACATCGTATTACTGGTTACCGTGATTTTCAGTGCATTGATTACGTCGGGACAAAGTGTTGGTGGAATTATGATTAATGCGGACGATATCAGGATGAATGAACTTAGTAAGAGTGATTGGTCAATTCTGACTGGCTTAAAAAGCGCAACGCTGTCATCGACAGTATTATTGTATCTGTACATTGCAATCTTCATTATTGTGATTGGACATGAATTTTCACAAAAGACGTATAAAAATACATTGGTTTCAGGAATTTCAAGGTTACAATTTATTTTGTCGAAATACGTCATGATCTTGTTAGACGTGTTTGTTATGACGTTTTGCTATTATTTAACTGCCTTAATTACGGGGAAAGTTATGAATCGTTTATGGGGTGGTGAAATCGGGGAAATCAGTCGTAATCTTGGTGAAATGACGCTAGTGATTGGCTTTTTTATTAGTGTTATTTTTAGTGTTGGCGTAATCCTCTTGGTTTTATCAAATTCGATTGTAGTTTCAGCGGTATTTATTGTATTATGGCCGATACTGATTGCCTTAGTTGCAATGATGACTACTTGGAAATGGCTAAAATATTTTGATTTTATGGGTGTTGCCCAACGCATTGCGCTCGGGAGTCTCAAGATAGACCAAGTAGGACCGTACATCGTCACTAGTTTGGTTGTTTTAATAGTTGCGATAGTTGGATCCGCGTTGATAGTTAGGCGAAAGGAACTGTAAAAAACGTTAATTAATAGTATGTGCTATTTACAATCATGAAAACTAAGGATTAAGTTTTATGATTGCTTTCAAAGGAGTATTCTTACGACAGCAAGCGAAGTTATGCAACGTGCAATGATTCGGATTGATTAGTCTGTTTCGGAAGAATGGTTTTAAGGGAAGGTACACCAGTCTCTAACATATCATAGATGAAGGTGTTAGTACTTCGTTGTGATGGAAGATGATAATATAATAGGATACAGTGCTAAAGCTGATCTTCTGACTGAGACAATTGAAATTTAGTATATGGTGAATGAAAATTATACGGTAGCTAACTAAATAGATTGATCTTTAAGGAGGTAGTCTTAAGCTATCTCTTTTTTATTGAAATATTTAGCAAGTGTATACTTTATAGTAGAACAAGAAATTTGGTCTATACCTCTAGTTAGTTTAAAAATGCTTATTTTGTAGGAATGGTGATTGCAAAATAGTCTCTCGTTTTAGATTATTGGCAGAGTATTGAAATACCTGTTAAAGCTTGATATGGTAGCCTTAAGAAGGCGGTAAAGTATGATAACTGACAAATATGTCATTACAAATCATCTACAAGAAATTTTAGATAAAAAAAGATACCATTGGAAGATTTTGTTAAGTACGCTACTGCGTTTGGATTATCACGTGCTGTAGTTTATAAGATTGCAGCGGATGTCCATTACAGCATGAAGGAGACTATTTCGCATAAGTTGGGATTACTATTGGACGTTCCGCATGATGAATTAATTACATGGAGTCCAAATATGAAGATATATTTGGATGATGATTTGCGTGGATTTAGCCCAAGCCGCTTGAAAGTATTAAGTGATGAGATGTCTAGTGCTGGAGTAGATTTGCAATATCAAGTATATTCTCGAAATGGCGCAATGAATGTTACAACAAGATATGCACAAAATCGTCGTATGTATTTAGACGGTAATTTTAGAATAGATACAAATGGTTTGCCAGAATTGTGGTTGATAAGCTTTGATGTTATCAACAATCGAATTGATACAACACCAACAGAGCTTAGGAGTTTTCAATATCAGCTATTAAGAAGAGTTGTTAATTTTGCCGAAAAAGTTGGAATTTACAGGATTAACTACTTTGTAACTCGTACTGATAGTGGTCAACATAAAAATATGTGTGTGTCAGCGGAGGAAACTATGCAAATTTGTAAAGAACTTGGATTTAAGGAATCCACCAGATGTGGTTCAGATAGCTCCCAACTACACTTTGTAAAAACACTTTTAAGTTATTGAAGAAACAGCAGTACTCAGTGAATTATGTAAGTATGAATAATTAATAACGTCAGCAGATTTTAATCGAATTAAGTCAGATGATAAGCAGCTTATGTCGATAATGAACTACAAGTAAGTTAGGGAGTTTTTGTTAGGCTAGCAATGCATTATTTAGTCGGTGTAAATCGTTTAGCATTATTGATTATCTCGCAATCCGGATTACAGACTGATGAATATATCGTACTTAAATATGAAAATTTGAATTTCTTGCACAAAACGATTCGAGTTGATGGGGCTTGGGATAGTTATCATTCAATGACAAAAGAGGCCAAGACTCAAAATGCCAAACAGACACTATCAATTACAGAAAAAGCTAGAGATTGGGTCCAAATTTAGCATGCCTACTTTAACGATTGCTGATAAGAATGTCTTGTTGACTTGTATTTCATGTTATCTTGCCATACTAGCATGGCAAGATAACGTGTGGACTTGCTAACGGATCAAATGATGGTTGAAAATTAACTGAGTGAAAGAATGATCATCTGGCCAAAACCCATTCTTTTTTTGCTATAAAAGCATACGCTTGTGATGATAGTGAACGCTTTTGTCAATAATAGGAAAGCTTTATTTTCTTATGTGTTATATACTTATGAAAAAGGCTTACTACGATATATCTTATGTAGTATTGCTACCATAAGTGGAGGATATATGACCCAAGAATATATATATCATTTAAAAGAAGACGATTCAAATTTACATATATTTTATATTGACTATGATTTGAATGATGATAATCAGATTATTCCCATGGTTAGAGATTTTGAAGACGAATTATTTAACGATATTCCAGTGTTTGCTTTTGGTGAAACGCAAATAAAAAAAAGAATCAAAAATACTGGAGATATTTTGCCTATTGTTCGAGAAGCCATGAAGAAAATGTATGCAATACCAGAAATTCAAGAAGCGAGAGATTTTTATTCAAAAGCCTCAAATGAAGATAAGTATTTTAAAAGGGGCGAGTTTGGCGAGTTGCTTTTGTATCATATGCTGCATGAATATTTTGGAGCGGCAAATTCTATAATTAATCCGAACAGAAATTAAAAAGCCCAAAGCAATCACTTACAATGGTAGTAGCTAATTCCAACCAATATAGGGAGTGATTACTTTGGGTACATCTACTTTATCACGTTTTCAACGTGGCGCACTAGCACAACTGGTCAATGAGGGGAATAAATCTTACCAAGTAATGGCTGACGCCTTAGGCGTCGCCAAAGCTACGATTAGCTATGAGTTGGACCGGGTTAAACCTTATGATCCAGAATTAGCTCAGCAAGATGCAGATCGCAAAAGGCGGAATTGCGGTCGTCGTTCGATGCTGACGGCAGCATTAGCGACTTTAATTACCAATCACTTACGATTAACCTGGTCACCAGAAACCATTGCGGCTGCTTATAACTTGAGCACTGCGTCAATTTATAATTGGCTTAATCGTGGCTGGCTCCCCTTCAAATTGACTGATCTACCCAATCGGAATGTCCGCCAGCACCGAGTGAGCGAAAATCGTGGGAAATTTACAAGTGGGACTTCCATCGAACAACGGCCAACAACTGTTAATCAACGGTTAGCTTTTGGTCATTGGGAAGTAGATACGGTGCTTTCTAGTCGAAGTGAGTCACGATCATGTCTGGTTACATTCGTAGAACGTAAGACCCGACTTCTATGGGCCATCAAAGCCCCTAATAGAACGGCTAAGGCTCTAAACACCGCCTTTGGCAAGTTTATGGGGGCCTTCGGTCCCCAAGTAAAATCCATTACTGTTGATCATGGTAAAGAGTTTGCCAATTATCAGGCCTTAGAACAGGATTATCAGATCAAAGTTTATTTTTGCCATCCATATTCACCATGGGAGCGAGGTTCCAATGAGTATTTTAATAGACGGTTACGCTGGTTCTTCCCGAAAAAGACCAATTTTAGCCAAGTAACGACTGATGAGATCCTAGCAGCACTTGAACTAATTAATCAACGACCATTAAAAATACATCATCAACAGACTGCCATTGAAAGATTCCGGACTTGTTCGGATTAAACTTGTAATTTGCCGAGCTCAATCTTTAATTTCAAAAATATATTTCCGAGATAGCGGTGGACTTCCAGCACATGGATTCGATGCTGTTCATTTGAATATGGATACTAGAAAACTTTGGCTGGGTGAAGCCAAGCTATATAAAGATGGTTCAAGAGCCATCAGTGCATTGGCAAAAGACCTAACAGAACATTTCAATACTAACTTTTTTGACTCTGAATTTACTATTATTACAAATAGATATCAAGATGAGCATGAAGAAACACCGGATTTTTTAAAAAAGTTAATATCACCAAATACTAAAACACTGGATAAGTTAGTCGATATTAATATTGCATTATTAGCTGGGTTTTCTAGTGATGTAATTGCAAATGTACCAGACGATGTATCGGAAGAATATATTAAAAATAGATTGAATAATGAATTAATATTAGAAGCAGAAAAGTTAAAGAAAAAATTGGATTCTGATAAGAGTAGTCATCCATGGGAAAAGCGGTTGAATGTTTATTTATTGCTATTTCCAGTGAAGGATAAGCAAGAATTTGTACGGAAATTACATGAAAAGTTAAAGGGGGCTCAAATGTGGATATAAATAAATTTTTGAAAAAAGATAGTTTACTGGATATTTCTGATAGTTTTAGTCTTGCAAAATACACATCGTCAGTTATAGACAATGCAGAAGGAAGACAGATACTAATCCACGTGCTTGATATATGGGATAAGGTAAATAATGATACTAAAGAAATATGGGAAAATCTGATTGAAAGGGCTGGATTCTATCCATATCTTAATTCAAAAGGCTTAAAAAATATCAGCTTTCAAGCTGTAATTAGACGAGAATGGTATAAGTCAGAAAATCTGCCGGGAATATATTTTCATGCAAAGCAAAAAATTATTGAACGAAATATCAGTAGAGGGCGCAATATAGCTGTTAGTGCGCCAACAAGTTTTGGAAAAAGTTTGTTGATTGAGGAGATTGTAGCACGAAATGTATATAACAACATTTTAATAATTCAACCAACATTAGCCTTAATAGATGAGACTCGAAGAAAATTGCAAAAATATGTTGAATATAATATGGTTATGAACACAATGCAGCAGCCTTCAGAAAAGAATGTTTTTATATTGACGGCAGAAAGAGTTCTTGAATATAAAAATTTACCCAAAATAGATTTTTTGATTGTAGACGAATTTTATAAAGTAAGCCCTAGGGCTCATGATAATCGGCAAGGAACTTTAAATATTGCATTGAGTCATGTGCTAGCAGGCGATAAAGTACAGTCACTATATTTAACACCTACAATTGATGCGATATCGGAAGAGTTCTTGAAAAAGTATGATGTTTATTTTTTTAAAACTGACTATTCGTTGGTTAATACAGAGATCAATGAAATAAGATGTAACAATAGTCGTGAGAAAAAGAATATATTGTTTGACATGCTGGCTAGCAAAAAAGAACCTTCACTGGTATATGTGTCATCACCAGCACGTGCGTATAAAATGGCAGTTGAATATTTGGAGTATTTAAAAAATGATGCAACACGAGACATCTCAAAGCAATCTTTATTATTAACAGATTGGATCAGTGATAATATTTCTGAGGAGTGGAAGCTTAATAGTGTGCTCGAGTATGGTATAGGAGTCCATAACGGTGAGCTACCAAGGCATGTTGTTTCAAGTCAACTTGAATATTTTAATCAAGGAAAGTTGAAAGTAATGTTTGTGACGACCTCTTTGATTGAAGGCGTTAATACGTCTGCAAAAAATATGTTTATTTTTGATGAAACAAAAGGAAAAATTAAATTAGATTATTTTGACTTTTCCAATATCGTTGGCAGAGCGGGACGAATGAAAAAGTATTTCACTGGTAAAATTTATTTGTTCGGTGAGAAGCCTCAAAAAGATAATTTTCAAATAGATGTCCCTTTTGTAGATCAAACAAATGCTTCAGATGAAGTACTAATTAATTTACCTAATTCTGATATGAAAGTCAGTAGTCAAGAGAAAATTGAGATTCTAAAAAAGGATATTCCTTTTGAGATGATTGAGATTATCAAAAATAACTATATTTCAGTAGAAAATCAAAAAAAACTGTATCAGGAAATTGAGGATGACTATTTAAACTTGCGGGATGCACTAGTTTGGAAAAAAACAGTCCCCACATATTTAGAATTGTCTAATACATTGTGGTTAGTTTACAAGTGTTTAGAAGGTATTAAGTCCCAAGGCTATACGAATAGGTTAGCAGCTCAATCGTTGATTTGGGTGGAAAGTGATTCAATCAAAGGCATGATTTCTCGACAATATAGGTATTATGCAAGCAAAGAAATATTTAAAGATGATACTACCCGGAAAGAAAAGGCAATTAGTTTTGTTCTTTCATTTCTTAGAAAAGATGCAGGATATAAAATACCCAAGTATTTAGGAGTTATTCAATCAATACAAGAATATGTATATAAAAGTCATGGAATTACCCCAGGAGACTATAGTTTCTTTGCGGCTTTATTAGAAAATGGTCAAGCAAATGAAAATTTAAATGTGCTAGTTGATTTGGGTATACCAACATCAGCTATAAAAAAGATTTCAAAGAAAATACCGGAAAGTCTGGAGACTGATCAGCAAGTTATTCAGTATATTAAGAAAAACATGGATGATTTGAGTAGTAAACTTGATCAGTATGAGATCGATTTAATAAATAGAATATGATTCTAAAAATACGAGGTAAGTGTATTGTCACGCTTCTGGTGTGCTTCGTATTATTACTGGATATGAACGGCGTATTTTTTTGATATTCTCGTATGTCCATTTAGCATCCGAAATAGACAAGCGGATGCAACTATGTGAATTGGCTCTTTTGCTTACAATGTAATGATTTGCTGCGTCCGTTGAGACTGAGTGAAAAGGATAAACGCCGTGACCCTTAGATGAGACCCAATAGTCAGCACCTTTGTTCAAGCTGTCATTGTGAGAATGCAGGCCGCGTGTGGATTGGATTAAATGATGAAATTGTCTTCTTGGGGGACGGTTGCCCAGAGCTTTCATTAGTGGTAAGCATTTGTGTATAGGGGCTTAGCGCCAGCTTTCAGATAGACCCATTGCTTTGCAACTGAGACATCAATTATTAAGTTCGAGTAATCTTGCATATTCGGATAAGGATAGGGTTGGGTTCAGAGGGGCCATGCCAATCAACAGGGATTGCTGTTGCAACGGAAAAACGCTCAAAAACTAACCGGTAATAATTTTGGAGCACACTGTCTGTTAATGGCAAACCGTCTTCAGGGAGTCCTTACGCTATAAAGCCAGTCAAAAAATAAACCAGCAAATACCAATGTCCCTGATTATTCAGGACATCGGTATTTGCTGGTTTTTAAATTAGATGAATAACAAAACTAGTTAATCAACATATTGCGCGTAGTCGATCCCTAGTCGCTTGGCGATTCCGGTAACTTCTGCGAGTGTCTTGTCATCAATCTCGATGCCGTTAGCTGACCGGTCTTGATACGCGGCAGCTTCCTTATCGCCGGCAACGATGACTGGTTTGCCGGGAACGGATGGTAGGTCGCGAATGACTTGCAAGTAAGCTGAAAACTTAGCAATAATGGCATCCTTATCACCAAAGATTGAAGGGTCGATGGCGACAAAGCTCTGACAAGGGCCCACGGAAAGGTCGTCCGGAGTAATTTCGTTGGAGGTGTTGCCCATTGAAAGGATTGCTGTGAAAACCTCGACGATGACGCCGAGACCGAACCCTTTGTGGCTACCGGTGTCTTCGGTAACGCCACCCAATGGAGCTAAACCAACATTGGAATCTAAATCACGGAGGGCATCCAAGTCTTTGGTATCGTTATGGCTATTAACGGGCGTTTCGCCATCCTTGGCGACCCATAATGCGGGCATATCTTTACCTAATTTACGATAAACCTCAATTTTACCTTGTGGCACCGTCGTTGTGGCCGCGTCGAAGATAAATGTGTTCGGGTTGGCTGGCATGGCAAAGGCAATTGGGTTGGTGCCGACCAATGCTTTGGTAGCATGAGTGGGTAACATCGCTGAACGTGAATTGCACGACGACAGGCCAATCAGACCTTCTTCGGCAGCCATGTTGGCATAGTAACCTGCAATACCATAGTGACCGGAGTTACGAGTCGTAACGATACCGATACCGTGTTGTTTTGCTTTTTCAATGGCTAGGCGCATGCTATAGATACCGTTCAATTGGCCTAAGCCAAAGTGCGCGTCAACGACCGCATTAACATCGGTTTCTTTAACAACTTCTGGCCGATTATGTACGCGAATCTTACCGTTACGAATGAAGTCGTCATACATGATCATTCGCTGGACGCCATGGGATTCAATGCCAATCAAATCGGTGTAGATCAACATGTGGGCGACTTCTTGGCTTTCTTCTTCGGTAAAGCCGTAACCTTTGTAAATATTGTAAATCAGTTGTTCAATTTTTTTGCTATTGTATCGTTTTACCATTACATTCACCACGTTATTTGAAATAGACTTAAGTGACAGCCCTGTATATTATAATATGATAATAATAAGGACTGTGAATGTCAATTAAATTTTAATGATCCATTAATCATACACTAATTAAAAGCATCATCATATAACAGGTCAACATGAGTATTTAAAGCGCATGGAATTGAGCTCAGGCTAACTCAAAGCTAATGCCGGGTCATATGGCACGGACCAATCATAAATTAGGTATAACTAAAGGGGCCATCAATAAAGTGTGCCGTTAACTGATGGCCTGTTTAGGGTGGCCTTTATTGATAGCTGGTGATATTTCATAATGAATTGGACGAAAGAAATTGTGGCTGCGACGTTGGCTGATGCTAGCGCTGAGACTGTGAAATTGCGGTTTAGGTAGTGCTGGTCAATGTGCAGGCTAGAATGGCAAATTGAATTATTTGCGAATGGTTGCAGTTGTTGTACGCGTGCTTGTGGATAAGTTAAAGGAATTAGATGACAAATCGGTAATTAGTTGGGTCTAATGACTGTAAATGTTAATAACATGACTTATTTGTGGGTAAGTTCATGAGTATCTGGGGATAAGTAGGGGAAATGAGGATAATTGTGGTGAATTCAGTCATCCACAGTGCATAACTTTTATGATGTAGAAGTTATCAACAGATTTATTAGATATGATGCGAAATCAATTACTGGGTTAAGTGGAAAAATGAGGGTCGTAACATGCTGTGAAATGGTTTGGCATGTTAAGTTGTCCCGAGAGCAATGCTTTAAGGAAAATTACTTGAATTTTCAACAGGTCGCTGACAAAGCGTATCGTCCTTTGCTATTATATTTGCTTATTGCTCGATCGGCAACCTTGGCGTAGTAGCCGTATAAAACTGAAAACCTCTGACAAAAGAACGACTCATAAACGCTAATTTATCCCATATCTATCCCAAAAGATAGTACCTATTAATAAAAATGGTACTTACATTATGCCTTAGTATCAGCTATAGTAGCAGATACTTTAAAGCTAATGAATGGAGCGATAGTAATATGAAAAAAATTATTGTTAATGAATATGGTTCAGTTGATGTTCTGCAAGAAGTTGTCGCACCGAAGCCGGTTCCAGGAGAAAAAGATGTGTTAATTAAAGTTGCCGCGATAGGGGTCAATGATCCAGATATCGTGATGCGCAAGTACGGCCCGTTTCCAACGATGCCAGCGGAGTTTCGGCCGACGTTGCCACACATGCTAGGTGGCGATTTTTCTGGAATTGTTGAGCAAGTTGGTGCTGAAGTCACCAAGTTTCAGGTCGGTGATCATGTGATGGGCTATGCTAAACAGGGGACGTATGCGCAATACCTCGTGCTTGATCAAGATGATTCGCTATCGAAAGTCCCTGACCAGCTAGACTTGATGTCACTCGGGGGACTTTACCTAACTGCATTAACAGCTTGGAGTGCCATGATAAAGAATGGTCACTTGCAAGCCGGGCAAAAAGTGTTAATTCATGGTGGCGCTGGTGGTGTTGGTAGTATGGCAATCCAGATTGCTAAGGCCATGGGCGCAACTGTAATTACGACGGCTCGTTCGCAGCATAACGCTTATCTAAAAGACCTAGGTGCGGATCAAATCATTGATTATCAAACTGAAGATTTTACAGAATTAGTTCACGACGTTGATCTTGTGGTGAATTTGACGGGCGCACAAACCTTAGCCGCTAGTTATCAAGTGGTGAAACGGGGTGGCCGCTTGGTTTCGGTTAACGGGGTGCCAGATAAGAAACAAGCAGCCGCACTTGGAATTACGGCAGTCTATGCACTTGGCGATATTTCAGAGGAGGCTCGCAAGGCTATTCTTGACTTGTACCAGCAAGGTCAGTTGAGGGTCACTGTTTCGCAGACCTACCCATTTACGCTCGCCGCGGTCAAGCAGGCCCATCTTGATTTTGAACAGGGTGGTAATCAAGGTAAACGGGTAATTGTCTTTGACCAGGAAACGACCAATGTTTAGCTGGTTTTATCGTGAGCGGACGCGCTTACCCGAGCAGTTACCCAGATAAGACACTAGAAGTGGGCAATGACACGAATCGGCGTGCAGCCGCGCACTAATCTGTTCTAAACTAGTATTAGTAAAGAAATAAAATAGCTATCTAGACAAATACGGTATCATGAACGACGGTGGCCGGACAATCTTTAGTATAATAGTGGTTATCAGTTAACGTCGTACGATTGATTAATTATGAACAGGGATAGTAAATATTATGAATGAATCGGTATCGGATGAAAACTTTTTGGATTGTCCATTTGCCAGTGTTCAAAAAGTCGTTCGCGGAAAATGGAGCATGGTTATTCTGTATTTTCTTAGTCAGCGGGTCTTGCGCTTTGGTGAACTCAATCGTAAGATGCCCATGGTGACCCAAGCCTATTTAACTAAGGAATTGCGGTTATCTGAAGAATACGGTTTAGTAAATCGCAAGGTTTATCCACCGGCGCCGCCAAAGGTTGAATATTCACTCACCCCATTAGGAGAGAAGTTCTTGCCTGCTTTGAAGGCTTTGGAGAACTTTGCGGTAGACTATCAGGATTACCAAGCTTAATTAAGTGAAATCGGTTAAGAACGAGCATGTTCCGGTTTATTCACGGCACTAATTGTCGTCACAAAAATTAAAAAACGAGATCCAGCGACGTCTTCATACGTGCTTGGATCTCGTTTTTAGGTAGAACTAAGTGACTATCGAGCCCAGAGTTGGCTCGAATGTCGATGTCATTTGGCCTTGAACCGCATAACTAAAATGATAATTGTGCTTTTAAATTCTGAAAGCTAATGAACAACTCTTCTTTGAAACTTTTATTGGGAATATTGTTTTATTTAATACGCATGATTTATCTATCCAAGAAGGTGTCTGCATTATGCGGCAGAATTTGGCGCGAGTGTTGACGTTGTTTTAACTGACAAGATTAGTTTTTGGAAAAACTTAGCCGAACGGATTACCATATTTTTGACAGTATTGGTAAAATCCTAAGCGGTATAGATCGATAGTTCGGGTTAGTTCTTCACTAGATTGAAAATGAATTAGCTGTAAAACGGCGGCAGTAAATGCCAGTGCCGCTGTGCCATTAGCTGTGACTAGATTCTTGTCGCTAATGACTTGCTGTTCATGAAAGTCGGCTGAGTTTTGATAGTTAGGATAATTGTGCCACATCGCCAGTGAATTGCCGGTATGCTGATAACCAGTTAAAAAACCGTTTTGGGCTAAGTAATCTACTGCACCACAGATTGCGCCAACTGGTTTCGAGGCATTGAGGTGTTGCTGAACTAGTGAATATAATAATGAATTATTGATATTCCAAGAGTTACCACCAATTAGGATTAATAAGTCAATAGTTGGTAAACGATCCAGTTGATAGTCAACTTTAGTGGTGAAACCACCAATTGACGTAACCAATGGTGTTGTTGAAGCCGCTTTAACTTGCCAGTCAGTGCTTTTATTTAATTGACTAGCTAGATAAGAACCTTCCCAATCTGCGTATTGATCTAGCATTAGAAATAATGCAGTTTTCATGTTGACCTCCAGAGGAAAATATATTTTCAGAACCGAATATGTTATCCTTAATTATAAGAACGTACGTTCTAAAAAGCAAGTGCATGATTAAATGTCGGAGGGCAGTAAATGAGCAAACAATCCGTAATTCTTGAGTTAATTAGAACCCGTATTTGTTATACACCACGGGTCTTTCAACGTATTAATAAAAAATTAGCCGTTAATTTAAGTGAAGTTGAAATTAAAGATTTAGTCAATCGTATTCTGATACAACCAGATGAAATCAAAAGGTGTGGGAAAAATTATTATATCCGAAGTCGTAAAGCGCGGGTAGAACTAACAGTCAATGCTGGTAATTATCGCTTAATTACAGCCAGTAAATACACAGAAGTCGACGGCTTTTAATCAATAAAACAGCTAAAAGTAATAAAAATATTAGTGAATCCGTGTGGTGGTTGAGTATTTTGGCAATGGAAAATGGGTTTTACTTGGATGATGCAGTGAAGTGCTTCTTACGAAATAAAGCGAAATACTTAAAAAGTTAATTAATGTTAGTTGAGAATAATTACAGGAGTGTAGCACACTTTAAAAGCAATAAATCCCCCCATCAGGCTAGTATGAAAATCTAGCTGATGGGGGAATTTATTGTGTGTATATATTTGGACGTGATTTAATTACGAGCCGTCACCGATTTGACGGATTAAACAGCTTATAAACCAGTATTAATTGATAACTAGTTTAAATTAAGCGTTGTGTCAAATGTCTTATAAGCGTTATCGTCGTCATAATCGTCAGTATCATAACTAGCATCCCATTTTAGGCGAATACTAGTGATGTCTTTAACGCTGGATAATTTTGATAAAATAAAGTATACGTTACCGTCAGAATCGGTACCACTGTTTAAATCACCGTCAAAATCATCGCTATCCATGTCGGCTTCGACTTGTTGACCGTCGTTCGTGCTGAGTTTGGCCTGGGTCGGATAGGCTGAAATATCTTGCCCAGCATGGATACTCATGTGAACTTTTACGACGCCGTTAAAATCTTTCTTGTCATTACCGCTACCGCTAGTATAAGTGCCGTCCGTTTTGTAGACCGTGACTTTATCGATTTTAAATGTGGATTTCGCCCAGCTACTGTCGGTAAATGAGGTACTGTAAGCTTTTTGATCGGCGATATCGATGTCGTCGTCGCCAATAGTGATACTGTCAGAGTCTGAATCTGAGTCAGAGTCCGTGCTATCACTAGATTCTTCACTGTCGCTATCGCTGTAACTGTCGTCAGAGTTAGTTGTAGCTGACTTGGAAGTTGTCGTCAGAGCGGCGTCCATGGCAGTATCACGGGCCGTTATGTTAATGAGAGCGGCGTATCCCAATGTCAATAAGACTAGCAGGCACCAAGTCCACCATTTGTGTGTCCAAGGTTTTGGTTGGCTAGCTAAACGGTCGAAACGTTTTCCAGCTGGTTCAGAGCGTTGGCATAGGAAAACAATGATTAAAAT
Source organism: Lactiplantibacillus argentoratensis (assembly GCF_037290055.1). Classification (NCBI taxonomy): domain Bacteria; kingdom Bacillati; phylum Bacillota; class Bacilli; order Lactobacillales; family Lactobacillaceae; genus Lactiplantibacillus; species Lactiplantibacillus argentoratensis. The sequence goes on along the minus strand of NZ_CP147647.1, from coordinate 2,639,634 downwards.
GGGGCCGACAAGTGGAAGCAGATAGAACCATAAATAATGCGCTGACCGATTAGAGTCGTGGAGTCGCCGCGCACTGGCTGTGAATTGCATCACTGAAGTCCAAACCATGAGCGCTGAAAAAATCAATAACAGCACGGTTTGTAAAACATTAACGTGTAATGGGCTGAGGATAAAAGCTGGATAACTGTATGCTCTGATACCAAGTACGATAGTTAAAACTAGGGAAATTAGGACCAAATCTAAGTAAAGCCACCAATATTGAGGACGTGTAATCCGTTGTGACCAAGTAAAGGTTTGACGCATTCCTAGCTTTAGTGCGGTCCACATATTGACATGTTCTGGTTGATTAGGTGTGTTGTGCTGCTCGGAAGTAATGGTGTTCTGATCTTCAGTGGAAGCGACTTTGTCCTGAGTTGCGCCACAAAAAGGGCAAAAGGTCGCGTTAGTAGGAATTGCTTTTCCACAGTTAATACAATACTTTGTTTCTGACATCGATGTTCCTCCTGGAGTACTTATACTAGGCGAAACGTTATGAATATAAGTATAATTTTATTATATGGCCGAGTGAATGATTATGGCAGCCGAAAACAAGCATATCATAACTAGTTAAAAATATTAACAAAATATTAATACTAAATTCATATTTTGTTCAATAATAGACTTAAATAGTTATTTGTTTGCTTTGTTGAAAGTGGCAATTATAAGCTTAAGTAAAAAGCCGTGAGCTAGAATTGATCCTCGGATTTTGAAATACTAGATATTGGTCATGGAAGGAAGAAACCATTTACGGCAATTGTCATTATACAAATTAATTAGGTGCAGTAGTTTGTCGACATAGTAATCGATGATTAGTTATAGACTGAACACGATAAAACCCCAGCGAGCTTTTAACTTGCTGGGGTTTAACAATTAATTGATTCTATTCAGTGCTGCTTGGGGAATGTCTTTTTGATCAACTTTTTCCCAGTTAATCACTTGTTGGCGTTTGTCATTATAACCGACTTTGAGGTAAGCGTGCATCTTGAGTGAGCGTGGTAGGACGCTATCAAAAGTGAGCTCTTTCTTAACGCCATTTTCGCTGTATCCAGGTTGTGAGTAATGGTAGTAGACATAGGGCTTGCCGGAATCATCTTTCCCGGTTTTACGTTCACCTTTAGTCGTGATTTGAGTATAGTATGTTTTTGTTCCGTAATTTGAGTGGTACCAGTTGAAACCGAGACCAACTGGTACTAATACGATAATAGTGATGATTAGTCCCAAAATCCCCGCTTTTTTCATTAATAATCCCTCCAAATGATTAATTGAAATCTGATATTAATCATAAGAGATATAAGAAACGGTGGATAGCAGTTTATGCAATGCTAAACGAAAAACAAGTAGTTAAATATAATATTAATAATTTAATGGGATTCAAAGTCTGATTCTTGCATTTCATGATAAGTTGTCATCTTCTGATGAAGAAAATCCAAGTTAGCTTGTGTTGCTACCATTAGGTCATTAAGTTGTGCTTCTTGTTTTTGCAGTAATATCAAACGTTCAGGGATTGTTTGATTACCGATATAGCGCAATTGCGCGTAGCGTTGCATATTCCGAATTGACATGCCCGTTTGTTTTAAACGCTTCAAAAAATTAACCCAGTCGATATCTTTAGCCTGGTATTGACGATGATTACCGGCAGTTCGCGTGGGACGAAGCAGGCCGACTTCTTCATAATAGCGTAACGTATCGATTGTTAGGTCAGTTTGTCGTGAAAATTCACCAATTTGCATTAATTTGAAAACCTCCTGAAATAAAGCTTGATGTCGGGTACACCCGAGGTTGTAACCTAGAAATCAATCAAATGAAGGAGCTGATTGAAATGGAAAATAAGCAAAGGTTAATTAATGGAAAAGTCATGTTACAACGGGTGGATGCTGAAGCAGCTGATCATGTAATGGCTAGTTTGGATAGGGTGGCACCGGATGTGGCTAAGCTAATTCTTGAATTTGCATTTAATGATATTTATACACGTCCTGGTTTATCGTTGCAACAACGTGAACTTGTTACTATTACTAGTTTATTAACGCAAGGTGATACAGCAGACCAGTTACGTGTTCATCTCAACGGATGCCTTAACGTTGGGCTTAGTCGTACTGAAATTGTGGAAACTTGCATTCATTGTATTCCTTACGTTGGTTTTCCGAAGGTATTGAATGCGTTGACGGTGGTTAAAGAGGTTTTTGCGAAAAGGGGAAATAACAACTAAGAATGATATTAACCAAATGCCAGCAATGTCGGATTTTAGGGACATTGTTGGTGCTTTTCTATTGAGACTTCTTATATTAAGTGTCTTATATGAAATTCTTTTTAGCACAAGTGATGAATTCTTTAAGGGCTGGGTTATGGTTTGTTTTTAAAAATGCCATTCCATAAATATAAGGAGTATGGTCGGGATAAATTAAAGGAACGACTTTGAAGTTGTTAGCGTCGTTAACGCTGGCTAGGTCGACCATAATGGCAATGCCGAGTCCGCCTTTAACTAAAGTATGACTTAATAGCACCGAATCAGAATACAAATAATTTGCATCAGGACAGGCTTGTTTAATGAATTGTTGTAGTTTAAATTGTCGTGGCGGACAAATGTTTGAATTAAACAAGATTATTGTTTCATGTTTGAGATCGCTAATTGAAACAGCATGGTGACTTGCTAATTTATTATTAGTGGGAATGATACAAGCAAATTGTCCAGTAATTAATGGGATAAATTGAATATCGGCTGAGTTGATAATACTATCCTGCATTGGGAAAATAACATCACATTGTTGGCTCAAAAGATGTTGCTTGAGAACATTGTGATCAAAGTTCTCTAAATATAGACGGGAGCTAGGATACAGCTTATTAAATTCTTTAATTAGTTGAGGAAAGTGTTTGATTTCATAATAAGTACTAGTATAACCAATCAATAGTGAGGAGAAGTTTTTTTCTTCGAAAGTACGGGCGCCTTCGATAGTCAAGTCTAACTTTAGTAATAATGATTGGATATTATCATGAAGAAATTGACCACTTTTGGTCAGGAATACGTTACGTTTAGTACGATTGAAAAGTTTAAAGCCTAACTCTACCTCAAGTTTATTGATAGTGTGAGTCACTGCTGGCTGTGTTACATGTAAGTTCTTGGCAGTTTGTGAAAAACTTAATGTTTCTGATAAATTTATAAATAATTTTAAATCCTCAATATTCATTATAAAACACCTACTTATAAGTATCCTTTATTAATGATAATACTATTTCATTTCAACTTGTACAAATAACGTGATAGTCTGAACATGTTGATGAAAGCGCTTTACTTAAGGAGGATAATTATGAGTAATAAACTGACTGATGGTGTATATGATGTAGTTGCCAAGGGATATGAAGGTAATGATACTAAGCTTAAGGTTACTGTGGCTAATCATAAAATTGAACAGATTGTTCCTAAAAAAGAGATTGTACCTAATAGTCTTGAAGATGCAGTCTTTACTCAGATCCCTCGACAAATCATAAATAATCAGACTTTGGACGTTGATGCATTAACTGGTGCGTCACATTCTAGCAAAGGCTTATTGGATGCTGTCAGTGAAGTAATTAAGCAGGCTGGTGGTATTCCGGATGAATTTAAGAGCGGCAAACGTTTGTCCAAGAATATCTCGACTGCTACGGCTGAGAAAGATGAAAAGTATTCGGATTGGCTCCGAAAACCAGCACATATTGACAAAAGGATGGATACGGATTTCTTAATTATTGGGGCTGGAATTTCTGGACTGGCAGCCGCTGTGCAAGCTGGTGAGGAAGGTATAAAAACAACTGTCATTGAAAAGAATGGGTTTGTTGCAGGCAATGGTGGCGGTGTTGAAGGAATCTTCGGTATTAATACCGCTATGCAAAAGGACGCTGGAATTCACGCTGAAAAGGAAGAGATTATAGCGCGCGAGCAAGAACTAGGCCAATATCGCGCGGATGGGTCATTCTGGGTTGATTTAGTTAATAATTCTGCTGAAAATATAGATTGGCTATTAAAGCAGGGTGTACAGTTAACAAAAGTTGATGATTACCATGGAACATGTGCCTTCCCGACATTCCATTGGTTCAAAGGGGGATTTGCTTCTGAAGGATACGTACCATATATGAAGCAACGAGCTGATGAACTAGGCGTTAACTTCATTTTAAATGCTAGTGCAAAGGGAATTATTTATGATGGCAAGCGTGTAGCGGGTGCGTACGTGGAAACGCCCGATGGTAATCTGGCAATTAATGCTAAAGCAACTTTATTAGCAACTGGTGGCGTGGGACATAATCCCAAGCTAATTGCTAAGCAAGGATGGCAAACTGAGAATTTGCATTATTGTTCGATGCCAAGTAACACTGGTGATGGCTATATGATGGCAATGGCTGTGGGAGCTAAAGATATGCTGACAGAATCGGCGGAGTTTATGATGAATTATATTCAAGCTTTACCACATAAGGGCGTTCACTTATATATTGATCCAATTAACGGATTTATGGCATTACCTTCTGGAGGACCGGTTGTCTTTGTTAATCAGGATGGTGTGCGGCTAGTTAATGAGAATGTCAAGAAAGACAATTTGTTATATCAAAGGATGGCGATTAAGTCTACTAAGGTCACCTATGAAGTCTTTAATCAGAAGGTGTACGATTCAATTACTAAAGGTGTCGATGGGGCAGATCAGATTCTGGCCGATGCAGTTCAACATAATGAAGGCAATTCGTTATATAAAGCAAGTACTTTTGCCGAGCTTGCTAAATCGGTGGGATTACCAGTGAAGACTTTTGTTAAGACAATCAAACGTTATAATCTGTATGCACTTAATGGTAAGGATGAAGAATTCAATAAAGACCCGGAGATGTTAGTGGCGCTGGATGAAGGACCATACTATATTGCTCGCTTGGATCCGTCGAATCTGATTGGTATTGGTGGAGTTGCGTCTAATCGTAAATTTGAAGTCATCAATGATAATTTCGATGCTGTTCCTGGTCTATATGCTTCTGGGATGGATAGCACAATGCAATATCGAAGTGTATATACCATTACTTTAGGCGGATCGGCATGTGCTCATAATGTTAATTCTGGTCGGCATGCTGCCATAAATGCAAAAAAGTATATGGACTCATTTAATTGATAGATTATTTGTTGATTTAAGATGACTATTATCGTAAGGCTTTAATATAGACAAGCTGAAACACTATCCAGTTATTTACTAATATGAATGAATATTAGTAAATAACTGGATAGTGTTTTTGGATTGAAATCGCTGTTGAAAATGAATTGTTTGACTTGGAAAAATGTGGATTATAGTCAATTTTGTCAGTTGAATTTGATCTTGACTATAGGCAAGTACCGTGTTGTTTTGCTATGATTAAACACGCTTTTATCAATGATGTTAACTGATAAATTAGGATAAGGTGTTGGCTCATAATATTGTAGTTAGTTAGTAATACTTTCAATGTTTCAAACTAAGTATTTAAGCTAAGTTAGCTTGTTTTAAAGTGCCGTTAGTTCCAGAACTAAATTGGTTTCCAGTATAATACGCTAGTAGATATTATTTAACGGTTATTTAATATTGGTACTTCAATCTTAATAGAGCAGTTTATGCTAAATCGATATAGGAAAAATCATTATGGTAATGCAAGGGGGAATAATGATGAGGACAGATATCATTTTACGGGTTGTGTTTGGCTTTCTGTTTACTGGCTTAGGCTGTTTTCAAATTTTTGCTGTGAGACGGTATTTTCGCCAGTTAAAACTGCACGGAAACGCTGAAACGTCCGCTTTTGCACCGCTGGCTTTGTGGAGCGCCTTTGTAATTGGCTTGATTTTTATTTTCGTTGGCATAGCTGCGGGCTTTGGGTTGATTTAACTAATATTTGTTGGGACTAGTAAAAACACCATAAACAAAGTGCACTGCGGATAATCGTAGTGCACTTTGTTTATGGTGTTTTGAATTAAAAATATGATTTGATGGTTACGATAATATTATTTTATTCATCAATTTCCGGCGCCGACCCAAGCTCTGCCTGAATCATCCAGATTTTCTTTTCAATTGCGGTTTTGAGACCAATGAAAATATCTTGGGTACTGAAGTCTTTTTCAACATCGGATACTTCAATGCCGTGTTGGTAAAGGTCTTCCAAGTAACGATAGCCATCAACTAAGTGTGCGAGGCGTTCTGGGGTTGTTTTGTCCCATTCACCAGGCCAGTCTTGAATCTTAGTGTTTTCGGCCATTTCTTTTAAGGTCGAGTAAGGACTGCCGTCGAGCGCAATCAGCCGTTCAGAAATGACATCGAGTTGGCTGTCAATTTCTTCCATGAACTCATCCATCAAGGGGTGCAACTTCAAAAAGTTGGGTCCACGCATGTACCAATGCGTCTGATGGATAATCATTGACATCTGGCTCAAATCGGCAACGAGTTGATTTAATACTGCTTTGGTTTTCGTATATTTCATTAGATTGATCTCCTTTCGATATGGTTATTATAACTTAGTGGTAGCTTAATCTGAAACGTTATACACTGGCAAATTAAGTTATTTATAGCCCGTAGAATTAAGTCGTTTTGAAAAGATGGAGACGTTATATGGTGGTAATTAGTGCTAACAAAAACGGCCACCGTATGGGTAGCCGTTTTAGTATCTTAATTAGTGTCGAATTAGATTTATTCCCGTTTCTTGAACTTAGCTGCCAGTCCTAGCCAACCTAATCCAGTAAATAAAGCGGCCAGGATACCACCAAGTGTTGCGGCGTGTTCAGATTGCTCACTGGTTTGCGGTAATTGACCCGAATTGTGCGTAGCAGCTGTTGCTGGTGCTTGCTGTTTTCCTGGTTGAGCTAGAGCACTGACTGGTGCGATCGGTGTTGGCTGTGGACTAGTCGTTGGCGCCGATTGTGAAGTCGTAGTGCTTTGTGGCACGGGTGCTTTTGCCGGCGCCGAACTACTTGGCTGCGGCGCTGGGTTTGGTTGTGGTGCCGGACTCGGTTGCGGCGCCGGGTTTGGTTGTGGCGCTGGGTTTGGCTGTGGTGCCGGGCTCGGTTGCGGCGTTGGTTCAGGCTGAGGTGCTGGTGTCGGCTGTGGTTCGGGCACAGGTGCTGGCCCCGGACCCGGCGTCGGTTGTTCAGGCTCACTCGATTCCGGCGTGTAAGTGTAAACGACGTGCTGAGCGGTGGTGCCAAATGTCCCGCTGGTTGGACCGACAACTTTGTCGAAGACGTAGCCTGGAATTGACAATTGTTCGGTTTGATAGTTTTGACCAAAGTCGCCACTTAAAACAATATCCGCGCGAAGTGGTTTTCCATCCGCATCTTGATAACTAACGGTAACGGGCAGTACTGCTTGTTTTTCATAGACGTAAAGGACATGCTGCGGTTCCTTGGTAAAGCTGCCGGTCGCGTTAGTTGGTGTCTTGATGAGTTGATATCCTGGAATCTTCAGCGCTTTAGTCTCATACGCTGCGCCGATTTCACCAGTGTGGGTGATATCAGGCTGTAAGGATTTGCCAGCTTCGTCCTGATAGCTGGCAGTGACAGGCTGTGGAATCTGCTTGGTATAGATGTAGGTGACTTGCTGTGGTTCCTTAGTGAAGGTACCAGTCGCGTTGCCGATAGTCTTAACTAAGTCGTAGCCTGGAATCTCTAGCGCTTTAGTCTCATACGCTGCGCCGATTTCACCAGTGTGGGTGATGTCAGGTTGTAAGGCTTTACCATCTTCGTCTTGATAACTGGCAGTCACCGGCTGTGGAATCTGCTTGGTATAGATGTAGGTGACTTGCTGTGGTTCCTTAGTGAAGGTACCAGTTGTGTTGCCGGTAGTCTTAACTAAGTCGTAGCCCGGAATCTCCAGTGCTTTAGTCTCATACGCTGCGCCGATTTCACCAGTGTGGGTGATATCAGGTTGTAAGGATTTGCCAGCTTCGTCTTGATAGCTGGCGGTGACGGGCTGTGGCACTTGTTTTGTATAGATGTAAATGACATGCTGCGGTTCAGCCGTGAACGTGCCGGCCGCGTTATCAGGTGTCTTTGTGAGATCGTAGCCCGCGATTTCGAGCGGCTTGGTCGTGTATGGATCACCGCCCAAACCGTTGCAGGTCGTATCTGGCTGCAGGGTCTTTCCCTGTTCATCCTGATAGCTGACCGTCACAGGGGCCCCAGCTGTTTTATCATAAACGTAAGTGACCGCTTGCGGTTCCGCACTGAAAGTACCTTGTGGGGCGCCTTGGGTCTCGACGTGGGTGTAGTTCGTAATATCAGCCGGGGTGCTTTGATAATCTTCACCAACGAGGCCAGTCAATTCTTCCGAGTCGCGCAGAGCGGCACCGTTACGATCGACATGGTGAATGGTTACTGGGGCCGCTTTGGCTGCTAATACATAAGGCTGAAAGACATGGAACACCGGTGAACTGCCATCTGAGCCTTGAGCAACCAAATAAAAGTTTTTATCATTTGGGACAACGTTGATGCTGACGCCGTTAGTGACGAACTGACCGTTGGCATCACCAGTGAAGCCTGGAATCTGTGGTACTAGCTGATTGAACGTCAACCCACCTTGACCGTCGGGTACCACGTTACTCAGGTCACCATTCACGGCTTTTCCCGCGCCGTTGAAGTAGAACCGGTAGTAGAATTGGCCGTTAGGAGTTAGTTGAACTGGTTTCAAAATGGCGGCTTGCGATTTAAGGACAGCTTGCTGCCCGTTTGGTAAATAAAAGCGGTTCTTTAAGGTTGCACTGGTCGTGTCTTGATCGACATAAACGAGCGGTTCTAGAATTGTCTGCCCAAGATAAGTAGTTGTCTTGAGGTTCGGTAAGTCTTTAAAGACTGACAAATCAGCAATATGGTTGTAAGCGACGTCCAGTTCTTGTAGGTTTGTCAAATGCGCAATCGGCGATAAATCACTGACACGGTTATGCTGAATATTCAGCACAGTTAATTTGGTCAGACCAGCCAATGGTGAAATATCAGTCACGTCGCCGTTATAATAACCGCCAAGTGCGTTGAGACCGTTATTGAGCCAAATAGTTTTCAGGTTCGTCGCATATTGCAGCCCTTCCAAGGAGTATGGTGTGTGACCATCAATATAAGTGTTTTCTCCATAGAATTGGGTTAATAATTGCATATCATCTTTAGTAATATCGTTAACAGATTTAAACTGATGGTCGGGGAGTTTCAAAGCTTGTAACTCGCGTAAAACGGCTTCTTGAAGGTGCTTGTTCGGCATCCAAGTATCAATAGATTCAGTTGGCGTCGTCGCTGCGGTCGGCACAACTGTACCAACACTAGTCGCGGGCTTTTCAGCTGTCGTTGCCGCTGAAGCAGCTTCGGCGCTAGCTTGCTCGGCATATTCGGAATAGGTACTGGAAGCTAAGCTATTAATCGCACTGGTAATTTGAAAAGTAGTCGCTGCCGAAGTCGCGGTGCTAGCGGGACTAGTCGCATGCGAAGCGCTGGGTACCGCCGCACTTTCAGCACTAGCAGCACTGGCGTCGGCGGAATACGTGCTGGCGGCAATACTATTGACGGCACTGGTTATCACGCTAGCTGAGGCGGCGCTTGCCGCACTAGCTGCCATCTTAGCACCACTAGTGGAAGCAGACGAACTGCTCGAAATGGCACTCGTCATTGGATGAATAACCTCTGAACCGTTAGATGTCTGGCTTGTACTTGTAGTGCTTGCTGCGGCTGATTTTTCTGAGCTAGTCTCACTGGAAGGCGAAAGCGACGCTGACTCGGCGGTACTATCAGTTGTCGCCACACTAGTAGGCGCCGTGCTGTTAGTGACATCTGACGCAGCGGCACTAGCCGTCTTGGCGGCCGTCATACTGGCAGCTGAAGTTGGTACGGGTATACTTGCAGAGCTAGCAGGGGTCGTTAAATGAGTTACACCGTAACTGTTAATTTGCTGGCTTGTACTAAGAGCTTTATTGGGTGTACTACTTTCAGCACTAGTTGGACTGGAACTAGTATTAGGCGTTGCAGTTGTGTCTGTTGGATACTTAGTGGTCGCCGAGCTGGCGACGGCTGCCGAAGTTGGGGCTGAGTTATTGGTGCTTGATACTTCGGTCACGCTTGAACTAGGGTCGACAGCGTGACCACTTGCCGCTGGAGTGCTAGCCATTGCCGACATTGGTGCGCCACTAGCAGCCATTGATTTCGCGGGCATCGCTGCGGTACTGGTTGCTGCAGGGCTACTGGTCGTAGTACTGCCAGCTGCGCTACTACCAGTTGTCGATGTTAAAGTAACTTGACTGCCAGATAGCGGGTTAGTCGGCGCAGTGGTAGTGGGTGTTGTTGTTGAATCAGTGGCCGCAAAGGCGTCTTGATTGGTCAAAATAACGCCAGCCAAAATCGTGGCCGCAATCCCAGTAATCAAGTGCCACTTTGGTGGGTTATTAGTGATAATTTTTCGCTTGTTCAAAATAATCATACTCCTTTTGATGATTGATTTAGTCATAAGCACACTAAATTAGTTAAAGTGTAGCACCATTATTTTGGTGGGTCTAGCTAGTTTGGTGAGCGTCTTGGCACTTAGTTGTGAATGGCTGAATGACGGCACTTTCCAAAATTATGGAACAAACCGTTGTTTGACGGTACTTAACGCTGATATGGAGCTGAGTTAGAACGGATGGACATTAAGAAGTGCACGCTGGTAGCGCTGAAATGCTTGTTTTTTAAAGTTTGGTGGCTCGCAAAGGCAAGTTGGTAAACTTGCCTAAGAATGGCGCTCAAGCCAGAGCTACCGATTAACTCGTGAGGTTGCGGTGAGTAGCGTACTTATTAGTAGTCACGAAACTGTCATCAGCGTATTCACCGTGAAGACAGCGTAAAACGACCTTCCCGGATAGTTTCTGGGAAGGTCGTTATAGGTTTATAAATAAGGGGCTAATGACTACCGATTGATTGCTGGTGTGTGTATTGCGCCGCGTGCCGACCGGAATTGCGTCCAGAGTAGAAGGCGTAGCCAACACAGGTTCCAGGCATGTTGGGACCATACGTGTCGCCGGTCAATCCAGAGGCGTCGTTGCCAGCAGCGTATAGACCGGTGATCGGTTGACCAGCAGTGTCCAAAACTTCATTATTAGTGGTTACTTTGAGACCACCCATGGTACAAAAGGCACCAACATTGAGTTCAAAGCCGTAAAATGGACCTTGCGAAACTTTAACGAGATATTCAGGATTCTTGCCGAAATCATCGTCTTGACCATTATCACAATATTGGTTGTAAGTTTGAATGGAGTAGGTGACTTGATCAACAGGTAGGTGCATTTTGGTCGCCAGCGCTTCAATCGTATCGGCTTTAAAAATAAATGGTTTATTGGCGGCCACGGCTGCATCGATTTCAGCCTGGAGTTTCGTCATTTTTTCGCCCCGCCGAACGTAAACACCTAAGCCCATGAAGTTCCCGTCCTGAGCCATTTTGTTGATCACACCTTGGTCGAGAATGCTGAATACTTGGTTTTGGGTGTAGAGCGCGTTGCCGGCGTATGAGAAGTTATAAACGACAGCTTCATCGACAAATCGTTCCCCATGTTCGTTTAGCCAGAGCAACGGTTGCTGACCGGCCGCTGTTTCCATCTGGGAGGCCATGTACTTAAAGGAAGGTTCGCTCGGATCTTTGAGATAACCGCCAAAGAGCATCGCCATTCCCGTGCCATATTGTTGTGCACCGGCTTGCCACGCTAGCCGAAGACCGTCACCAGTTCCTTTACCTGAACTAACTGGAATTAAGCGGCGCGTGTCATAGTGGGTCAGTTTCTGCATCATGTCGGGGTTATTGAGGTAACCACCGGTAGCAAGAATGACTGCGGCCGTATTGATGACTTGGGTCTCATTAGTGGCGGCACTTTGAATCGTTACACCGGTAATTGCACCGTCAGTGGCTTGATGTAGCGTGGTGGCGGTCGTGGAAGTCAGTAGCTCGACCCCCAGCTTCTGTGCTTGTGGTTGTAAAGCGTCATGTAAGACGGCTTGGCCCATTCCTTTATAAATATGCCACGTGGCTTCGCCGGCACCCATTGCTTGTACGCCTTCGTATTCGACACCTTGATCTTTAAGCCATTGCACCGTGTTGGCGCTATCGTCCAAGTAACGACGCCAGATTCGAGAATCAGCGCGATATTTAGAATAGTCGACTTCTTCTTTTAAAACGTCAGTGGCGGAAACGCTGATGTTTTGGGCCTTTTGTAAGTATGAGTCGACGGCAAAGAGGCCTTCAGTGTAATTACTGCTACCGCCAGTATGGCGTCCTTTTTCGAGTAATAACACGGACGCGCCGTATTGTGCGGCTTCTAAGGCTGCTGCTGTTCCAGCTGCTCCGGTACCAACGACGACAATATCGTATGAATCATGTTTTGCTAACGTCATGTCAATTCCTCCAAACTGATTTGTTATCTAATGAGCATTTGACGGCTAAATTCACCATTACTATAATGAAGTAACCGCTATCACACCCTCATCATAACGGGGGGATGGTGGTTAGCAAACAGACAATTTGGTTCGGCAGGCGAATCAATCGTGCGGATGGAGTTGAAAAAATGGATCTTGACCGGTTACAGACGTTCTTAAAAGTTGTTCAGTATGGTAGTTTTCAGCAAGTGGCTGCCCGTGAATATCGTTCACAGCGGGCGGTATCAAAGCAAATGACCCAGTTAGAAAATGAATTGAAAGTGACGTTATTTGACCGTGGACAGAACAGGATTCGCTTGACTCCTCAGGGCCGGCTATTTTGGGCATCTGCGCAGGATATTGTGAATAACTATACGACGGCCTTGACGGAGCTACGTCAATTTAATGTTCCTACTGATCAAATCTTACGAGTCGGTTATTTCTCAGCCTTTGAGCAGCAGCTCCTATTACCAGCCTTATACGACTTAAAGCAGCATTCGGAGCTACAACTCGTTGTTCGGCAAGGGAGTAACGAGCATCTGGCGCAGCAAGTCACTGATGGTTCACTTGATTTAGCACTATCGATTAATTATGGCCGTCCCGCCGTTACACCAGAATCACAGTTAACAGCTGTCCCGATTTATCATAATCAAATGGTGATTGGGGTGAGCCGGTTAAATTCACTGAGTCGGTTGTCACAATTGCCACCGAGTGCGTTGGCGACTTTGCCCATTTTATATTACAGCCCAGAAAGCTCGACATTTTTATTAGAAAGTTTTTTGGCTAGTGCCCCATTTATCCAAAACTATGAGCAGATTCGGCGAGTGCCGAGTGCAGAACAGATGCACTTGTTGGTTGCGTTGAATCAAGCTTTGGCGTTCTATCCTGCGGGGCTAGTGCCAACTGAGCATGATGAACAAGTCGCGTATTTGCCGATTGCGGATGATGCGCAACAAGGCTATGACATCGTGGCGTTATTAAAATTAAACCGGTCTCGGCCGTTGATAGCCAAATTGGTACAGCAGTTAAAGGCGAACGCGAAGTCTGACGAGTAGAGGATTAACCTCACCGCGAGATAGTTCCGATGCGGTGAGTAAACGGACCGGCTGAGATTGCAAGCCTGTAAAAATTCGGTGACTCCGTTATAATAAAACCATTGTTCTCAAATCAATGAATTTATACAGGAAAGTGGGCCCAACATGTTTCAAGATATTCAACCACACGTTTTAAAAAATCAGAATGATCAGCAGCGGGCACCCCGGGCGGGCGATTACGTCTTAATTGGTCGTCAACAACAGGTGCTTTTAATGGATGGAACCTTGCCCAAGTACGAAGATGTCGATGCGGATTACGCGTTTAGTGCTGACCAGTATCAGTACTTGCTGGCTGTCGATCAGGCGGCCTTTTTCTGGGTCGACGTTGATGCGGTTGCGAATGATAGCTATACCGTTGGCACGACGCGGGGGTTCCGCGACCTAACACCGGCCTGGTTGGCTTTCAGTAGTGCGACGGCTGCCCACTTGGCTTGGTGGTATGACACGAAACGGTTCTGCGGGCATTGCGGCCAACCACTACATCCGGGCGCTACGGAACGGTCACTGGTGTGCGCGGCGTGTGGTCAGACCATTTATCCGACGATTATGCCTGCGATTATTGTTGGCGTGACGAATGGTGATCAAATTTTGATGACCAAGTTCTTGTCCGGCTACAATCATTTTTCACTGATTTCAGGTTATACCGAAATCGGTGAGACCTTTGAAGATACCGTTCGCCGGGAAGTCTTTGAAGAAGTCGGCCTTGAAGTTCATAATATTCGCTACTTTGGTAGCCAACCGTGGGCGCCATCGCACTCCTTACTGGCCGGCTATTTTGCGGACCTTAATAAGAACGTGGCAATTGAGCTCGAGACGGACGAACTATCGAAAGCCCAATGGTTCCAGCGTGACCAAATTCCTCATAATGATACGAACACGAGCCTGACATGGACGATGATTGAAGCATTTCGGCATCATCAGGAAAAGTAAATTAGCGTAATCAAAGTAGATTTTTTTCAATTGGTATCCGATTAGTGCTTATTCGCCAAGGTTGTTAAAATGAGGGATAGGCTTAAATGAGGGTGAGATGTGAAATAGCGTCACCCCCTTTTTGAGAGACTGGGGCTTCCTTGGGGTCAATTGTTGTACTTAACTGTTAAGTCGCCAGCAATAAGCGATTTCAACGCTGGTATTGCTGATGCTGTATTGACATGATGCGCGTTGAACCATGTCGTTTAGATTGCGAGTAATGACTAATTTAACAGGTGCGGTGGATTAGTAATCAGATTGGGTATGACTTTTAAATTGAATCGTTATTTCAAAGTAGCTGCCGTTCTAGTAACGGCAGTTTTTTTTAAATACTTAGTTAATGCCGACCAAGTTTTACTTGCCAAAAAGAACGTATGTTCGTATAATGGCATATAAAAGGACTGGTGATGAGTATGGAACGAGTCGTCCCCCGTGAGAAGTGGTTATATGATGATCGCGGCATGATGAAGTGGATGGGCTGGATTCTGGCGGGCCATAGCGCCTACATTGAAAGTGAACAGCAACAGCACCGTCAAGCCCCGGTGCAACCAGAAATGCCGGCGGATAAGATTGATCAGGTTTTGCAAATGAGCTGGCAAACGCATGCGACAGTGCTCGTTCAGCTGGATGTTTTGGACCATCATCAATACGTGGCAGAATTTAGTGGCCAAGTGCTGGGATTTAATGCTAATCAGATTTATTTGCAACTACCGTCCGCGCAATTAAAGTCGGTGTACCGTGAAGATATTCGCGCAGTTCGACTGGCCACGACTGAAAAGTGGTGGGATCATGACGACACCCTTGGATGATCCTAGTCGATTACCGGTTCGAGATATCATGTGTATTGACTGTAAGAGCTTTTTTGCGAGCACCGAAGCCATTCGGCGGGGCGAGTATCCGTTAGCAGCCAAAATCGCGGTACTGTCGCGAGAGGAATCGCAAGGCGGTTTAGTCTTGGCGGCGTCGCCGGATACTAAGCGCGATTACGATGTCAAGCTCGGCACTCGCAAGTATGAGATCAAGCCACAAATGGATATTGAATTGGCGGCACCTCATATGGCGGATTATGTGCGTTTGAATTATCGGATCAGTCAGATTATTCAACAGTTTACGGATGAAGCGCATACGTTCATTTATAGTATCGACGAGTTGTTTGCAGACGTCACGCATAGCCATAAGTTATTTGGAACGAACCGTGATATCGCGTATCAAATTCAAGAAAAAATTTTTCAAACCACTGGAATCGTAACTACGGTTGGGATGGGACCCAACCCATTGATGGCTAAGCTAGCACTGGATAATGCCGCCAAGGTCTCAGCACCCTGGTTCGCTTACTGGCGTTACGAGGATATTCCCGAAACAATCTGGCAGATTCCAAAATTGACAGATTTCTGGTCGATTGGGCATAAAACGGCGGCCAAACTTGAACGGATGGGAATTCACTCAGTATATGAGTTAGCGCATGCCAATCGTCAGCAGTTAAAACGCCAGTTTGGGGTGCTAGGTGATGCCTTGTACTTTCACAGTTGGGGCATCGATTACTCGGATTTGACGAAACGATACGTCCCGCGCGCAGACAATCGTGGTTATGGTAATAGCCAGGTTCTGATGCGTGATTACGTCACGCGAGAGGATATCGAAACGGTCTTGTTCGAAATCGCTGATCAAGTCGCGACACGATTGCGAAAGCACGCTGTTCTGGGGGAAGTAATTGGAATTTCTGTCGGCTTTGCCACCCCGGATGAACGTGGGCGGCATGGCTGGAGTGCGCAGACAAAGGTGGACCCCACCAACGCGACGAATGATTTGATTCGCGCGGTCCAATATTTATTTGAAACGCGGTGGCAGGGCAACGCCTTGCGTAACTTAGGCGTTCGTGTTAATCGAATCAGTAAGCCCAACACCTTTCAACTATCGTTATTTGAAGATGATGTCCGGCATACGGCTAATCTCCGGCTAGAGCACGCCATTGATCAAATTCGGACTCGCTATGGTTACCGGTCGATTATTCGGGGGTATAGTAAAAAGTCTGCTGGGACGGCCGTAGAACGGTCTACACTATTGGGCGGACATCAAGCGTGAGCACCGCCCAATCATTAGTGAGGTGAGTAGTATGTTGGCAGAATCAAAGCAATTATTGGCCAACTTTGACCGTTATTTTTTGCGACGGTATCAGTGGCGGTACCACTTGTTGATCGTAGATAATCATTTTTTTGATTGTTTTACGTTTTTTCTACAAGCCCAGCGCCTTCACGAGCAATTAATTCACAGTTATGACTTGCTTGAAATACCGCATCAACAAGAACTTTACCAGCAAGTGTTAACGGACCTGAAACAGCACACGGCCTTGCGAATCGAATTTCGCGACACTCACCACTTGGTTCATCCAGGGACTGATATTGTGCATGATGTCAACCATGGTCATTAAGATGGTGGATAAAATACTGATTCGCCAGCGAGTGTCATAATAAAAACCAGCCACACCGTAAGTTAATTGGCTGGTCGCATTAGATTTATCGAGAATTAGTGGGAGAATTGTTCAATTGTGGTAGCTAAGGAACTGACTTGACCCGTGTTAGGGGCGTAAATACCACGCGACTTATTGAAAGCCAGCGGTCAACGGTGGCTGCCAGGTTTTGGCGGCTGATTTTAACTTGATTAAAGGCTTAAAATCGCATTGAAAACACTTTGTGGTAGCTTAATCGTATTTTTGGACGCGCGACGTTTATTAGCGCTTTGCCGCCGTAGTAGGGCCGCTTTTTTGGAAGTGCTGTGTTGTTCGCCGTTCACCGCAGCGTTTTTACGCAATGGTGGGACATCGACGCGGGCGATAACCTTACCTTCCACACGTGCTTGGACGGGTGTGGGATATAATTGCCGTGGAACCGTCGTCTTCAGATTGGCGACCAATTGCTGCGTCATGTTGGGGGCGTCTTCACGATGGACGATGAAGGTCAACGCATCTACGGGCGCATAGTTGATATCAACTTCAACTTTGACTAGATCACTGACCTCATTAGCCATAAAGGCGGTGCTTAAACTCGCAAAGCCATGTGAGACTGATTTTAGTTCTGAGAAAAAGTGGTAGGCGATTTCTGACAAGGGTATCTTGAGACTCGCAACAATCAAGTCCCCGCTGTTTGCCAAGTCGATCAAGGTTCCTTTATGCTGTTCCGCAAGCTTTAAGACGGCATTTAGATTGTCAGCAGGCATTGTGATCTCGGCTTTCATAAAGGGTTCAGTCACTTCTTTAATGAGACTGAATGCCGGAAACTGAACGGGATTATTGACGATCACTTGCTGACCATTGGTGAGTGTAACGTGGTAAGTCACATTAGGAGCCGTTGTTAGCACGTCGACCCCGTACTCATCGTGGAGTCGTTCACGAATGATTTGGAGGTGAAAGGTCCCTAGAAATCCGCAACGGAAGCCAACGCCAAGCGCCTCAGATCGTTCTTCAACATAGGTAAATGACGGGTCATTCAAGTTCAATTTTTGAACGGCTTCCTTCAGTGCCGGATAGTCATTATTCTTGGGATATAAGCCCGCGAAGACCATTGATTTGGCTGGTTGGTAGCCGGCTAGCGGCCGCTGCGTGGAGGTGGCGACGGCCGTTAGCGTATCACCAACACGGACTTTTCGTGGATCTTTAATACCAGTGACCACGTAACCGACGTCACCAGCGCTTAGCGATTCTTGGGGGTGCATTTGAGGCGCGAAGACACCAATGGTCTTACCGTTAAAATCCTGTTGTCCTTGCATTAAGCGCAGTGCTTGTTGTGATTTGAGCTGACCATCAATCAGTCGGACATAGGCAATGACACCTTGGTATGGGTCATACAACGAATCAAAGACTAAAGCTTTCAGTGGCTGGTGTAAGTCACCTTGGGGAGCGGGTAACCGCTGCTTGATGGCTTCCAAGACAGCCGGCACGCCTTGCCGGGTTTTAGCGGAGATTTGCAAGACTTGCTCGGGTGTGAAAGCGGAGTCGAGGTCGTTCAATTGGGCCAACGCAGCGTCAATATCCGCAGAGGGCAGATCAACTTTATTGAGAACTGGTATCAAGGTTAATTGACGTTGTTTGGCAATTCGGTAATTGGCAATGGTCTGCGCTTGAACGCCCTGAGTGGCGTCTACTAATAGGATGGCACCCTCGGTAGCAGCCAAGCTTTTAGCCACTTCGTAATTGAAATCAACGTGACCAGGGGTGTCGATTAAGTTATATTCATATTCTTGACCATCATCGGCCTGATAGTAATTCCGAACTGTACGTGCTTTGACAGTCACACCATGAGCCTGTTCGACGGTCATATCGTCTAATAATTGGGCGTGTTGTTCACGCGCACTGACGGTCTGGGTCAGCGCCATGATTTGATCCGCCAACGTTGATTTACCATGATCAATGTGGGCGATGATGGCGAAGTTACGGATATGGGATTGTTTCATTTGTGCGAAAACTCCTTCAAATATTGGGTCAAGTAGTAACGAATTTGTTGTTGGGCCTCCGGTATGAGTCGAATTTCGAAGTCGGGATAATCAACGGATAATTTATGATGATTAAAGCTGGTCAAAGCCGCCATATTCATGAGCCCACTGATAATGCCACTTTGAATAATGAACAGGTGGCTAAATTGGGACTGGTCTAATAAGTGGTCTGTTTGGATAACGAGTTGTTGTCCCAAGCGTTGGCTGGCGCGATACAGGGCCTCACGTTGTGTGATGGTTTCCTGCATGTTAGCTTTGCCTTCTAGGATTGGCCCACGAATGGCATTCAATCGAATCAGAACGCGATGTTCTTCAATTAATTGGCGAGTTTGGGTGGCCATCCACGCGATAAAATCGTCAGCTGATAGTGGTGGTTGCTGGGCTAAGTCGGTCGTGAGTTGGGTAAAGTATTGCTGATAGTCTTCCAATAAGATCGTCATGAACAAGTCTTCTTTGGTCTTGAAATAGCGAAAAGTCGCCCCCTTAGAGCTACCGACGGCTTCCGCAATTTGCTGCATAGTGATTTCGGGATAGCTCCTATGGGCAAATAAATTAATGGCAGCCGTCATGATGGCTTGACGCTTGGCTGCTTTTTGACTGGGCGTATAGATATTAGCCATGTCGGATCCTCCTAATTTAAAAATGACCGGTGGTTATCTTTGAACCAGAATACGCCAAAAATAACCACGGGTCAAGATTGAAGTGGTGAATGCTGATACACAAATCAGTACAGGTGATGTTTTTTCTCAATAAAACCGTATATGCATGAATTGGGTGTCAGTAACTGTTAATGGCTCATTTATAGTAAGTAAAGGCCTAAATTGACTGGACGTGATAAAGTCGTCAGCTGATAGTGGTGAGTGCTGGGCTAAGTCGGTCTTGAGTTGTGTAAAGTACCGCTGATAGTCTTCCAATAAGAGAGTCATGAACGAGTCTTCTTTGGTCGTAAACTAACAAAAGGTCGTTCCTTTTAATATTTAATTATTAAATATATGGTATTAATTATAGTTTCTATTGGAATAAGTTCGGAGTTAAAGGGAGAGCAGAACTGCATTATTTAGTGGGATTTATTATTACAACTGGCAATGATTAGATAACTAGGCAGGTTGGGTGATTAAAAGCGCTATGTGTAGTTTGCGGATATTTTTGAAAGTGATAATCAGGCCGAATATTAACGGTGTTCATCCGGTTTATTCGGTCTAACTGTCACGTAAGCCTTCTGGATTAACAGGGGTGGCTAAATGCAATAAATACGTTAAAATTTTTAACCATTATAAAATAATAATGTTATAATTATACGGTAAACAGGGGAAACAATACTGTCTGTTATCTATTGTTGATAATAAGGGTATCAGCGCGATATTAAATTTATTTTTATAATCAAACTGTGGATGAAAGGTTAACGGCTGAGCCGTTAGTCTCTGATAAAGGGCGATAATGACTAAGAAACGGTGCAAAAAGACGCCAGTACGTATCAGAAGCCCAAAATAGCCTGCGTTATATTGTAACTACCGTGCAGGCTAATCGTTGGTAAGGCCGGTTACCAACGACTAGTGAGCAAGTGTGCCAATGGTTACTAGTTGCATTAGGTGTTCTACTACTGGGACTGTTATTGATTGCTAGTTAGGGCAACTATAAATGTGAGCGCTATCAATGACTGAAGTTAAAAGATTACGCTGTCACATAGAATTGCTGATTAAAAGGGGATGGTCGGGTGCGGCGAATATGTAAAGTATTAATGGTAATTATCAGTATTATTTTAGGAAGTAGTGCGCCATTGAATATGGCAATACCACCGTTATTGGCGCTGGCCGCGCCGGACACTAGTAGTTCTTCGACGATGAGTAGCAGCGCAATTAGCAAAGTTACTGATACCAATGTGATGGCCGTGAGTGCGGATGTGACGAGTACAACAGACACGTCTGATACGAGTAGTTCTGACAGTACGTCGGCGACTAGTACCACGACGGGTAATGATACCACTGAGACGGCAGACACGGCAGTGGAATCTGGAACTGTTGGGACGGTAGCATGGACCATTGACGACGCAGGGGTGTTAACGCTTAGTGGTGGTAGCTTTGCTGATTTAACTGGTAAACGTTCGCCTTGGTATGATTATGCTTCATCGATTACGAATATAAAGATTACGGATGAAATTACGGTCACAACGGCTTCGAATTATGGATACTTGTTTGCTAGCCTCGCTAACGTAGCAACAGTCACAGGTTTAAATAAGCTTTCGATGAGTGGTGTAACTAGTACCCAGTCTATGTTTTATCGTGATAGCAAGTTAACTTCAGTCGATTTTGGACAGACCGATTTTTCAACAGTGACTACTATGGAATCAATGTTTGAAGGGTGTAGCGTGTTAACTAAAGTAAATACTACGAACTGGAATGTCAGTCATGTAAAGAGTTTTAAGAGAACATTTTACATGTGTGGAAAACTCACTATGCTTGATGTGAGTAACTGGGATGTAACACAAGTAACTAATTTAGACAGTACATTTTTGGGCTGTTCTTCACTGCCTGAGTTAGATGTTAGTCGCTGGAATACTGCTAATGTGACAACACTAGCGTCTACATTTTATAGTTGTTCTTCAGTAAAGATAATAAACGCAAGTGGTTGGGATACGGCACGAGTAACCGATATGACTGCTACTTTTATGTACTGTACTTTGGCAACTGAACTTAATGTTAGTGGTTGGGATACAGCGAAGGTAACTAGCATGTCTCGAATGTTTTTTTATTGTGAAAATGTCATCCAACTAGACGTTTCTGGATGGATCACTTCCCAAGTAACTTCACTGGGGAGTATGTTTCAAAACTGTTCTAAAGTAGTAACGCTGGATGTTGGTACTTGGGATACTAGTAAGGTTACGGATATGTCATTTTTATTTGGAGGCTGCAGTTCTTTAACGACTTTAAATCTTGAAAAATGGGATACTGGTTCTGTAACAACTCTTTATTCCACCTTTTATAACTGTTCTGGGTTGACTAGTTTGCTGGTTGATACTTGGGATACTAGTAAAGTTACAAATTGTTTTTGGACGTTTGGCGGTTGCTCATCATTAACAACTCTCAATCTTCGTAGCTGGGATCTTCAATCTGCTACCGCCAGTTACGGGAATTTTTTTAATGGTTCAAAAAAATTGCAGCATTTGACACTAGGCCCTAATTTTACTTTTCATAATGATAAGACGATGTACTTGCCGGAGCCAAGCAAACAACTACCATACAATGGGACGTGGCAAAGGAACAATGATGATCCAACCTATACGTCGGCGGAACTAATGACTAATTATGATGGCGCAACCATGGCGGGGACCTATAACTGGGTTAAGACAAGTGGAACGGTGCTTGTCAAATACGTAGACGGCGATGGTGTTGAAATTGCGGATGAAGAGACGTCATCCGGGACATCGGGTGATGCTTACCAAACAACGGCCAAAACGATTGATGGTTATACGCTTCATGCAACGCCAACTAATGCAACTGGAACGTATGACGCTTCGACGATTACAGTAACCTATGTGTACGATGGTAACTTATTCTTCAATTCGTCACCAACAATGCTCGATTTTGGCAGTCATACAATATCGGGAACAACTGAAACTTATGCGCCTACTCTGGATAAGACACTTGCGGTTCAGAACAATGGGCAAATAAGTTCAACCTGGAATTTGACTGCAGAACTCGATAGTTCAGGCTTTGTGGGAGCGAACACTGGAAAAATGTTGTTGGCTACATTATATTACCAGACCGATGATGGAAAAATGACCTTGTCACCTGGGGTAGCCGTACAAGTCTACTCACAGACAACGACTGATCATAAAAGTGTTGATATTTCGGAACATTGGTCCAGCAACTTAGGATTGCTACTAGAAGTCCCAAATGGGGCTGCCATGGCTGACGCATACCAAGGAACGATTTCATGGCGTTTGAATAATACCGTGGCCAATAATTAATTAGTGATTCATAGTTAAAAACACAGCTTAGTTTGAAAGGAAGCGTATTGTAATGAAGAAATTCGTTTTGGGATTAATGATTTCTGCAGGACTTTTGGGAGCCACAACGGTTGTGGCTAATGCTGATACGACTGGTTCTTCGACCGGTGATGTGACATTTACTGGGGGAACGTTGTCAATGAGTGTTGACGATACTAATTTAGCTTTCGGTAGCAACACGATTAGCTCCAGTGATGCCACCTTAGCCACTTCATCGACACCAACCGTTACGGTAAGTGACTTACGTGGGACCAGTGCAGGCTGGACCTTAACGGTTGCTCAGGGGCAACAATTCAATACAGCTCTTAATGGGACTGGTTCAGCGCTGACGAATGCTGCTTTGACAGTTGCGGGTACTGAGAGTGATTCGGCAGTGACAAATGGCAGTACTACGTTAACGCCGGGGACAACTTCGACCCCAGGTGCAGCTGGGACCGTCGCTTCTGCTAAGAATGGGACTGGTAACGGGGCATCAACGGTGACATTTAGTGATTCTAAGCTGGCTGTTCCTGGGAAAACGACTAAATTAGCTAAGGGGTACACCACCACGTTAACTTGGAACTTAAGTGCCACACCAGAAAACTAATCTGGGTGAATAGTTAGCCGATGTTGGCTACGGCCAATGTCGATACATAATCTGAGAAAAGGGCGGGGTTAAAGTGCAGAAACGATTGCGATTATCTTTGGGAATGTTATTGGCGGTTGTCGCTAGTTTATTAATGATGGGACAAGTAGCCTCTGCTGATCAGGGCGTTGGTTTTGAAATCACGCCAGTCCAGTCTAGCAGTCAGGTTGATAAGCGTCTCTCTTACTTTGATCTGAAGCTAAAACCGCGACAAACACAAACAATTGCGGTCAAAATTCATAATACGGCTAGTGCGCCCATTACAATCAATATAGGTATTGCTAAGGCCACGACAAATATTAATGGGGTTGTGGAATACAAACATACGAATAATCGCAGTGCGAATTTGTCGTATGATATTAGCAAATTAGTGACAACTGATGAACCACAAGTCAAGCTGGCTAAGGGGCAAGTCAAGACGGTCAAGTTTCAAATTAAGATGCCGGCCAAAAGTTATCAAGGTATTTTAGCAGGTGGGATAACTTTCTTGAAAAAGGCCACGGCAACTGATACTAAAAAGGCCGTGGCAGTCAATAATCAATACGCTTATACTGAAGCTGTAATTTTGCATGGTAGTAAAGACCTAACGACCAATC
This sequence comes from Lactiplantibacillus argentoratensis, assembly GCF_037290055.1. Taxonomy (NCBI): domain Bacteria; kingdom Bacillati; phylum Bacillota; class Bacilli; order Lactobacillales; family Lactobacillaceae; genus Lactiplantibacillus; species Lactiplantibacillus argentoratensis. The sequence continues at coordinate 2,615,450 of NZ_CP147647.1, read as the reverse complement.
AGCTGACGATGAATAAGATTACGGTCAAACAGCTCAATGGGCGCAATGCTATTAATTTTCCGTTAGTCAACCATACGGCGGCTTACTTGAATAAAGTACAAACTAACATCAAAATTTATCATCGGGGTGGCAGTCAAGTTGTCTACCATCAAAAGTTAGCGAACGGCCAGATGGCACCTAATTCAATCTATAAATTGCCATTGCAGACAGGAGAAAAAGCGTTAGCAGCTGGTAAATACACGGCCGTCGTGAAAGTCATTTCCAAGAAGCAACACTGGCAATTTAAGCAGAATTTTGTGATTACAAAGGGCCAGGCGGATACCTTGAATAAGACGGCGGTCTTGAAGCAAGGGCCTAACTGGTGGTTGTATATTGGGATTGGGTTATTACTGTTATTATTGATTATCCTGGTGATCTGGTATATCTGGCGCAAACAGAAGAAGATTAAAGCGTTAGAGAAACAGTTAGCAGAGAAAGATAAATAATTCTGATCAAATAAAGCAACTTCTAAAAGCTTGTACTGTTTTTAGAAGTTGTTTTATTATGCCCTAGTAACACATAATAATGACTGCTCTCGAGAATTATTACAAACTAGTATCACGCGCACAGTTAAATGTTTTCTCAATAAAGCTGTTTATAAAAATCAAATGATTGATTTTATATAAACGGCTTTTTCGTATATGTATGAATTGGGTGTCAGTAACTGTTAATGGCTCATTTATAGTGAGCAAATTCCTAACGAATAATAAATTAAGAGGATTCGTGTCAAATATGTGTAATGGCTGATGCTTTGGTTAGGCTAACAGTAAATGGATGGTGCGATTACTCACTATCAGCGCAATGATAAAAATAATATTTATGTCATGAAAAATTAATAAAAGTAGTATACTTATTGTTAATATGAAGTATATCGATGGTTAATATAAGGGTGGTAGTCGATACTTTTGGAGGGGAACAAAATGCAAAAACGTCAGTTGCAACGAGCTAAACTAACTGAAAAACGGACTTATAAAATGTATAAAAAGGGAAGGCTGTGGTTGGTGGCCGGTCTAAGTACTTTCACCATGGGAACGGGATTGGTACAACTTCAGGCAATGGCGGATACGACCAGTACGCCTGTGAGTCAGGTGGAAAAAACGACGGATCATGCTAGTAGCAGTGCGACGTTAACCACTAGAGTAGCTACCAACACAAATGACACGGCTAATGCGGACACTGAATCGAGCGATAGCAGTAGTGTGCACGCTACAACTAATAATAGTAGTGGTGCGGCTACGGCTAGCGACGATCGGACAAAATCTTCAGTAGCAGAGCATACGCTTAGTTCAGCGACTGATGGGACAAAAGCCACCAACTCGTCAACGACTGATCTGACAAATTCGACGACTAGTCATTCAAGTAGTGTGGCCACGGCAAACGTTTCGGCTACGAGTGCAGCTCAAACTGCGCGAACAGCCAACGGTGCGACTGATAGTGCCGTGAGTCCTAATAAGGTAACAGCGAGTGCTGCGGCTACTGAAATCGAATCAGATTCGGTTAAAACAAAAGAGATAACTAAGACAACTGGTACGGCTAAGGCGGTCAGTCTTGCAGCCACAGATACAAGTACGTCGCAGATCAAGTTGAGATCGGCGCGGGCGGCCGTTGCCACTGTCGCAACGATCAGTTCAACGACTAAGATGTATGATGGGGTCGCGGGGACACCAGATCGTTACACGGTTACACTAGCTGATGGGATTAAAGCGCCTACGGATTGGGCAGTTACGAAGGATCCTAACGTTTATACGGATATTGACCTAAGTGACTTTGATAAGAATCAATTTGGTCGTGGAATCGGCACGTACCCGATTGCATTTTCGGAGTTTGGGTTGTCTAAACTGGCAGAAGCCAATGATAGCTTAGATATTACAGCCGCGAATGTGGTGACGGGGACGTTAACCATTGAGCAAGCTCCGGTCCATAGTGCAGCGATTACCATTGGTTCAACAAGTATTGATTATGGTGATTCTAAGCCTAGTTCATATCAGATAACGGTCACAAACGGTTACTTTGATAAGTACAATGCGCCCAGCACATGGACACTAGTCGACTCAACTAGTAGTGGTGCGGTCAAGACGACTTACACGATTGCAAGTGATAGTGGTGACATTGCTGTCCCCACAGCAACTGAAGCTGGAACCTATGTTTTGGCTTTGTCGGCACAAGGTTTGGCTGCATTACAGCAAGCTAATCCTAATTATGAATTTACAGCAGATAGTATTGTTAATGGCCAATTGGTCATTGCTGCTCACGACATTATTACGATGGGGGCAACTACTGTTTTAGTAAATAAAACGACCAGTACTGTTCAGGTTGCTGTCAACAGTCGGGCCGTTAGCGTGCCGGGTGACTGGGAAGTTCACTATGACGACAAGCTGACTGATTCGATTGTGTATAAAGTACCAGTTTCTTATACAACGTATTCTACGGCCGTTGATACGAGTACTGTCGGTAAATATACAATCACATTAACAGACGCGGCCATGGCAACCTTAGGTCAACTGAATAGTGGCACTGTATTTAATAATACCAATGTCGGTGATGGTGTGGTACTTGTCAAAGAAAGCAATGCGGTCACTATTTCACCTAGTAATTATGGGGCTAAAGCAAGTGTTTATGTGATTGAAGCAGGTGTTGATGAGCCTGTAACAGTAGCGTCAATTCAAAGTGCGCGGGATAAAGGAATTAATTTATTGTATGGTCAGGGCCTTTATTTGGTTCTGCCACTCCTTAATGTCGCACAATCCGAAATGACGGTGGATAACCTTACAGAATATGTCATTATTCCAGCTGGTTTCAAAGTGGCGACGATCGGTAATGGGGGCACTATTCAGGTTGCAACTGATCCGGTCGGGGCGTTAACGGCTGCCATTGAGACGATGATGACAAAGAATAATGTGACTTATCAGGGATTAGCGGTGACACAGTTAACTGATTATAATGGGCGCCAAACGTTCAAGGTTCACCTCGACCAGACGGCTGCTTACAGTAATGGTCTTTTCGAGACAATGGTGTACACGCTCTTACCGACCATCGCGGTTCAAAGTAGTGGCGTGACTAGTGGCTTAATTGGCAACCAAGTCTCAAGTCCTGATTCAGCGGTTATATATGTTACCGATGATCCTAATGAAAATAATGGTAGTTATTCGTTAAAAGATCAAAACTATCCTAATATTGATAAGGTAGCTAAAGCGCTAGGAGTCGCGGATGCGGTGACTATAAGTAGCAGTTTTACTGATTACTTGTATACCTATACACTGAAGGCAGCTGAAGCCGATGATATATATATGTTGCAAGCCCCAGATGGCAAATCGTTAGGTATTATCGTAGTATCCGGCAACGTGGGGACGACTTATGTTCCTAGTCGCGAATTGCAAACGATAGCTTTTTTAGGTGACGATTATTATTACTTGAATCCGGACTCAATACCGCGTACACGAACTTACGATAGTCCTGATCAAAGGACCTATACGCTCACTTACCAGCGCTACGTCACAACGACGACTGATACTACGGCCAAGATAACGCTTGCACCAGCTTCAAAAGTCTATGATAACAACGCCACGACTGATCCAAGTCGCTATACGGTGTACTTGCCAACTGAATATACGGCCCCAAGCGATTGGACTGCTGATAGCGCGGCGACGGCTATGGATGGGACGAAGGCGTACCAAGTCAGTACCGACTACCTTAATACCACTGCAATTAATCAAAACGTGGGCACTTACGCCGTCACGCTGAACAGCGCCGGGATGGCAGCCTTAGCCGCTGCTAATCCGGACTTCTTGATTGCAGGCGATGTGAATGTTGGTGGGGCCCTGACGATTACTCAACGTCCCGTGACGATCACCTTGCCGGATACGATTCTGTGGGCCAATGGTCAGGAACAAAATATTACGCCGGTCATTACTGGTGTTGTTGCGGGGCAAAGTTTGGATTACACGTTAACGTCAGGGTTAACTGATCCGGGCACGACAACCATTACGGCCAAGCTAGCTGCCAATAGTAATTATCAATTGACGAATTCGACTAGTGGTCAGTTGACGGTGGGAGCCGTAACGGTTGTCTATCAGTATGGGTACCGCGACAAAGCGGGGACACTGTACGTGGTAACAACGGCCAACGGAACGGCGACGCACGGGACTGACGTTACCGCTAAGGACTATTTGAGCTACACCACGAGTGATACGACTGCTGGGCATGCCAAAACTGGTTATACGTTACAACCAGAAAGTACCGGTTACCAAGCCGATGGCACTCTAGCGGACGTTGGTGGGCAGGTCGTGTACACCTATTTAGCGAACACCGAAAAGATTGAGGTCGTTTACGTCGATCAAGATAAGAACAACGTGATTTTAAATCAAATTCCCCTCAGTGGGAGCTTTGGCACACCCACGAATTATACGACAGCGCAGGACATTGCGGCGTATGAAAAATTAGGCTACGTGCTAGCTTCGAATAAGGTCCCAGCGCCGCTTGATTTTGATCAGGATACTGAACAGACCTACTACGTATACCTGAAACATGGCACCATCACGGCGACGGTTGACCAGCCAGGTAACGTGGCCGTTAGTGATTTGATGAAGACCAGTCAGCGGACGATTCATTACGTTTATGCTGATAACACACCCACGGACTTAGCGGATGTGCTTCAAACGGTCTCGTATACGCGCACGGCAACGGTGGATGCGGTGGATGGAACGGTCCTTTCGTATGGCAATTGGACGACCACTGTGAATAGCTATCCGGCCATTGAGTCGCCGACCATTACTGGTTACACGGCGGATCAAACGACTATCGCGGCGGCTGTACCCGCTAGCATGGGCGAGACTACGGAAACAACGGTCCGATACAGCGTTAATTCTGAAACGATCCGGGTTCAATTTGTCGATGGGACTACGGATAACCAGGTCTTAGGTTATATTGATTTGAATGGGAAATACGGTGATGCTGCCGACTATACGGTCACTGCTGACATTGCGAAGTATGCAAAATTAGGCTATGAACCAGTTAACTCGGACTTGCCCGATCAACTGATTTATAAGCAGAATACCCAAGTTTATACGGTTACACTAGCGCATCGGCACGTGACGGTCACCGTTGATCATCCGGGCCAACCTGGTCAGGCCATCGATGCTGATTATCCAGCCGGTCCTAAATATCCGGCAGGCACTGGTCGTGATTCGTTGCAACAAACAGTGGTTCGGACGATTACGTATCAATATGCGTCAGGTGAATCAGCGGCTGAAACGGTTAACCAGTCGGTCACGTTCAATCGCACGGCAACTTTCGACATGGCAACGGGTAAGCAGCTGACTTACGGTGACTGGACAGTGGCACCTGCTCAGTCAGCACTATTGGCCGCGGTCACGTCACCAACGATTACAGGTTATCAAGCCAGTGTTACAGAAGTCGGAGCAGCGTCGGTCACTAGTCACGATAAGCCGCACTCGATTGCAATCACGTACACGGCCAAATCACAGACCGTAACCGTTGCGTTTGTGGATGTAACCAGTGGTAAAGCACTACCGACGACGGTAGTAACTGGTGCTTATGGCACTACGAATGGTTATTCGCCCGTTTCACAGATTGCTGCGTATGAAAAACTGGGCTATCGACTAGTTTCGAATAATGTTCCGACGACTGGTATCACCTTTGATCAAAATGACGTCATTAAGTCATACACGGTCAAGCTAGCACATCAAACGATGACGGTCACGCCAACTAAGCCTGGTCAACCAGGTCAACCAGTTGATCCCGCTCATCCAGAAGGGCCCAAGTACCCAGTTGGTACTGGAATTAAAGATTTAACAACTAGTGTTCAGCGAGTCATTACCTATCTTTACAATGATGGTCAAACTGCGGCGCCAACCGTCACGCAAACGGTCAGTTTTGAGCGCAAGGCGACCTTTGACCAAGTGACAAAGGTGGTGACGTATACGGATTGGCGTACACCCGAATCAGCATTGACGGGGGCATACGCAGTCGTTGAATCGCCAATGATTGCTGGCTACACCCCGGACGCAACCCGTGTGGCTGGTGTAACTGTCAGTGCCAAAGATACTGAGTCGCAACAAACGGTTACTTACCAAGCAAATCTGGAAACGGCGACGGTGACTTATGTCGATGCCACGACGGGTTACCAACTGGGCACGAGCGTGACGTTAACCGGACGATTCGGTACGCAAGCGGATTATCAACCAACGACGATGATTGCGCAGTATACCCAAGCAGGCTATGTCTTGATGGGGAGTGATTATCCGGCAACGGGTGTTACTTTTAATCAGGCGGGCGTCGTTCAGAAGTATACGGTGTACTTGGCCCATAACAAGATTGCGGTTACGGCACCAGATCAGCTCACCAAAACGATCACGCAAACGGTTCACTATCAGGATCAGGCTGGGCACACGCTTCAAGCTGATACGATCCGGACGCTGACGTTCACGCGTTCTGGGATGAAAGATGCAGTGACCGGTGTGGCAACGTATCGTGACTGGGCACCGACCAAGTTGAACTTTACAGCCGTGTCTGCGCCAACGATTGCGAAATACCATGCGTTGACGGCGACCACTCAGGCCGTGGCAATCACGGCTGCTAGTGCTGATGATGTCCAAACGCTAACATATGCGCTGGACGTCCCAACACCGACGAAACCGGCCAAACCGACTAAGCCAGCCAAACCGACTAAGCCGGCCAAACCGACGAAGCCGACAACATCAGACGATTTAATCAAGCCAACGACGAAACCAATCACGGCTGCTAAACCAACGCCGATAAAGCCGGCAACGGTTGTGAAGGCTGTTCAAGCCACAACTGGCAACCAGACGCCAGCTAAATCGACAAGGACGTTGGTATCGAGTCACATTAAGGCTGTCAAAACAGCTCCGGCATCAGCAGTCATCAAGCCGGGAAGTAAGGTAACGGAGCCGGCTCACAAGGCGCAAGCAGATACAACGAGTCGATTGCCACAGACCGGTGAAACGCGGCGGTCTGAAGCGGCTGCTGAAACACTAGGGCTAACACTAGCAACATTATTGCTAGGTTTTGGTGGTTTGAAGCGTAAGCGGCATGAAAAGTAATGAATTTATTTAACTGTGCATAATAAAAAACGCTTAACATCCTAGCATTGGCAAAAAGTCAATGGGAATAGGGTTTGTTAAGTGTTTTTTGTTGTGTTTAGGTATCAATGGATTGATGTTCAAAGTAGTCGATTTTAGTTGCCAATAACTGATCGATTGCTTCCAGATGCCGGATGCGATCCCGAATGACTTGTTGGTACTGCTTGAAAGCGACTACTTTTGCTTGACCATCTAGTGCTAGATGGGCTGGTGTCAATAGACTTAAATCGAGATCTAAGTCCCGAAATATTTTAATGAGTTGGAGTGTTTCCAAGTTTTTGTGGGAATATTGACGGTAATTGTATTGGTTTCGCTGAACATCAGGCAGAATGCCAAGGTGCTCGTAATATCGTAACGCATCTTTAGTCATTCCAGTAATCGTGGTGACTTCCTTCGTAGTGAAGTAATGCTGTTGCTCAGGAATTTTAAACGTTAACACGAGCGTCTCCTTAATATTGAGAACTGAGTCGCCATAAGTCGTTGGCCTTAGAGCGAGTGTACTGCTTAGATAACCGAACTTGACGTAGGCGGTCATCGTAGAAGTGTCCACTTGTGTGAGTGAGTTCGGGAGCAGTAGCTAACCATGCACCAATCGGGGAATTTTTGCGAGAGAAACTTTCACCCAGTATCCGACCAGCCAAACGACTCACCCAACTACCGCCAGCACCAAAGTTAGAATCTGGGACATAGCCGGGGTGGAAAATGTTGATTGTCACGTTGGTTGCTGATAAGCGTTCACCGAGAGCTAACGTGAGTAGTACGCGCGCAGCAGTGGCCTGGGCTGTGACGGTCATGGCATTGTACTTGGATGTGGCCGGGGCGTCAAAGTCTGGAAGACTCACTTTAGCATGGTTAATCACGAATGGCAGGGCACCAACCAATAGAATGCGCGCCTGATCACTGTGCTTTAGCAACGGTAACAAGGCTTGAATGGTCCAAAAATGGGTGAGGTAATTTAAAACTAGGTTCAAATCATAACCATCTGCCGATAAATGTCGCTCAGGTAGCATCACACCAATACTATTGAGTAGAATATCGATGTGATCCGTCATGGCTGCAAGCTGATGAGCAAATTGTTGAACACCAGTTTTGGTACTCAGATCGGCCAAAGCCAATTGGACAGCCTGATTGCCAGTTGCTTGACTAATATCGGCTTGAGCCTGTCGTCCTTTGTCAGCCCGACTGCCGACGATAATCACATGATAGTTTTGGTTGGCAAGGTCAATTGCGGTGTGTTTACCAACGCCAGAAGTCCCACCAATAATAACAGCTAGTTTCGATTGCATGTTAGTCGCTCCTTCAATTCGATGATTATGCGCAAGTATAAACTATGGGGTCGACCCGACAGCAAGCATTAAATTAATTATGACGTGCAGTAGCTATTGGCGATTTAGAACGTAATCAGCAGAGCTCTTCTATGCTTTAAATCTATAAATGTGTATTTAACATAAGCATTTCACATATATAGTGAACGCTCGTATACTGAATTTAACTTAACAAGGGAGGAACGCATCATCAAAGCAAAGTATTTAGATCAAGATTATCTGCAAACAATTCAGCCAATTGTCGATGCTAATCAGCGCCGCATTCAAGCGTTGAATGTAACCCGGGAACCAAGTGAAATTCGTGAACGTCTTGCGGAGATAACGGGTCAAACTATCGATATTTCAGTCGAGATTCGCGTGCCACTGTGGACAGACTATGGGCGGAACTTAAAAATCGGCAAACGTGTTTTTATTAATGATAATGTTCAGATCACTGATTTAGGCGGGATTGAATTAGCGGATGACGTGCTGATTGGTCCGGGTGCGATGTTACTATCCGTTAATCACCCGTTAGATCCTGCTAAGCGGCATGCGGTTGAAGTTCAGCCAATTCACATTGAACGAAATGCCTGGATTGGTGCTGGTGCCAAGGTATTAGCTGGCGTCACGGTTGGTGAAAATGCTGTTGTGGGTGCCGGCGCAGTTGTGACAAAATCAGTGCCAGCAAATACGGTGGTGGCCGGCGTCCCTGCTAAAGTGATTAAAACAATTGAGCAAGTAGATTAATGGAGGTTTTATAAAGATGAGTATTAAAGGTAAAGTGGTTGTTATTACGGGTGCGTCCAGCGGTATTGGTGCCGCCACGGCCAAGTTGTTAGCGGCTAAAGGCGCTAAAGTTGTACTGGGAGCGCGTCGAGAAGAGCGGTTACAGGCCTTGAGTCAAGCGATTGGTGACAACGCGGTCTATCAAGTAACTGATGTAACAGATCGGCAACAAGTTCGCGCTTTGATCGACTTGGCCGTTTCCAAGTTTGGGCGTGTCGATGTGCTATATAATAATGCCGGTACGATGCCCCAGGGGAATCTGAGTGACCGTGAATACGATAAGTGGCAGATGATGTTGAACGTGAATATTATGGGGGTTTTGAATGGAATTGGTGAAGTATTGCCAATCATGCAAAAGCAACATGATGGTTTGATTATCGCAACGGATTCAGTTGCCGGACACGTCGTTTATCCCGCATCAGCGGTGTATAACGGGACTAAGTATGCGGTCCGGGCTATTATGGAAGGCTTGCGGCAGGAAGAAAAGGGGCACGGGATTCGTTCAACCATCGTGTCGCCAGGTGCAGTTCGGACGGAGTTGGTCAATACGATCGGCAATACACAAATTCAGGCCGGTATCAGTGAGCTGATGAATGCGGACGATCGCCAAGGGTTGGCTTTAAATCCGGAAGATATTGCTAACGCGGTATTATTTGCGATTGATCAGCCTAAACACGTCGCCATTAGTGAAGTGTTAGTACGGCCAGCACAACAGGAAGTTTAATCATCAGAATGTCTTAGAAAACGATTGAATTAAAAAATCACCATTACCGTTTTATCATATTATTGATAAGGCGGTAATGGTGATTTTTGATTATACTCGCGATTAATTCAGTTATGATGGCATTGAAAATGAAATCACAACTGAATTTTTATAGATAAGTTATGGTTAACCGTACAGCCGGGGCGGCTTATTACCCCCGCACTAACAGGTAAATAAAATATGGCGCTCCAATCAATGCGACGAGCACGCCGGCTGGCAGTTCAGTGGTCGTGGTGATTAGTTTTCCTAAGGTATCGGCAGCTAGTAATAACGTACTCCCTAACAGACCAGCTAACGGAAGCTGATAGCGTTGTCGGGATCCCACGATTCGTCGTGCCAGGTTAGGGGTAATCAGGCCAATGAAACTGATACCGCCACTAATGGCGACACTGACGCCGGCTAACATGGCGGCCACGCTAATCAATCCCAATTGTTGGCGTTTCAAGTTGATTCCCAATGTTTGGGCAGTGGTCGTACCGAGTGTAAAGGCGTCGAGAACGGGTAATTGAATGAATAGAATACCACTACCGACTGCCAACCATGGAAGCGCCCAGCCGATATAAGACCAATCAGTGCCCCACAAACTACCGGCCAACCAATTCATGACAAATTGATAATTATCAGGTGATAATTTTAGTGTCATCAACACCATTAAGGCTGAAAAACAGCCGGACAAGGCGACGCCGACCAGTAACAGGCGTTTAGACGAGATTCCTCGTTGACGCTGATTCGCTAATAAAAAAATCAGGGCCGTACTTAACCACGCCCCAGCTAACGCAACGATAGGTAAACTCAGCGTTAACGAAGCGTTGGTGCCTGCACCAATAATGAGTAACATAACGGCTAGTCCAGCGCCGTTATTAATTCCGAGTAGACTAGGGTCGACCATTGGATTGTTCGTGACCGTTTGTAAGATGTTACCGGATAATGCCAGGGCCCAGCCAACCATGATGGCGAGCACGATCTGTGGTAAGCGAAAGTTGACTAAGACTAACATGTCGGTCGCATTACCGTGACCAGTTAAAATTCCCAGCAGAGCGGGCCAGCTGATGGTCATTGTACCCGTACTAAGGTTGAGAATCGCTAGTCCGAGCATGCTAGCAGTTAAGAGCAGTGACCAAATAATTAAGCGACGATTAGGGCTCATGCTTTCATCGGCTCCTTTCGTGCAAGGTAGATGAAGCACGGTACCCCGATTAAGGAGATAATGATGCCAAAGGGCGTTTCATGTGGCGGATTAACTAGCCGTGCAATCAAATCCGCACCGACCGTCAGTGTTGCACCAAGGATCAACGTTAATGGCATGCTATTGCGGTAATTAGCGCCCACTAACCAACGCGCCATGTGGGGAATCATCAGGCCAACAAAAGTAATCGTACCAACTAATGCCACCGAGATCCCGGATAAAATGACGGCACAGATGAGAGCTAGGCCTCGCAGTAATGGGAGACTTTTCCCTAAACTCTGTGCATTGTCGTCAGTAAGATAGGCTAAGTTTAGTTGCGGTGCGAGTAGTAGGGTCAGTAGCAATCCCAAGACTAGTCCTGGACCGAGAAACTTTAATTGTGTCCAGCTGACGGCACCCAGGCCACCGAAATACCAGAACGCGAGGTCCTGTTTGAGCTGCAACACAAGGGCCAGCCCTTCGCTCAGAGCTGTTAATAGGCTACTGATTGCAATCCCAGCGAGTACCAGAATCGTAGGATCGAGTTGAACGTGGCGGGCGGTGCTGATACTAAAAATCAGTCCGGCACTGGCTGCCGCGCCAATAATGGCCCAACCAGTTGTTTGTAAAGTTGATAACTTTGGAAAAAAGGCTAAACACAGCGTTAGTATTAAGCCCGCTCCCGCGTTAATCCCCAGTAAGCCTGAATCCGCTAACGGGTTACGCGTCACTGCTTGCATTAGGGCGCCGCTACCAGCAAGAGCGGCCCCAATCAACGCCGCTCCAAGGACGCGGGGCACACGAATGTGCCGGATAATTTGTTGATCAAGATTGCCGGTGTGTGTGGTCGTCAGGGCGTGCCAGACGGTGGCCGTACGCATCTGGTCAGCGCCAAATCGCAAACTGAGCCCCATGACGAGAATGAGTACGCCGGTACTAAGTGCCAGCCACCCCCAATATCCGGACGTTGACTTCATGCGGGGGCCACTTCCTGACAGCCGTTATAGGTCAAAATCAGCGGGGTACCGTGGTAGTCAACGAGGGTGGCGTCAATGTTGAAAATTGTTTTTAAATTAGCGGCCGTCATAACGGTGGACACGGGACCGTGGGCCAAAACGTGACCGTCCTTGAGCGCGATTAGTTGGTCAGAGATGCGAGCCGCGTGGTTCAAGTCGTGTAATGCCATAATGATAGTTCGGTGGGCCTGTTCGTTGAGCTTTTTGACGAGTTGCATCACTTCTAACTGGTGGGTCAAATCTAAGTAGGTGGTGGGTTCATCCAAAATAATCGTGTCAGTATCTTGAGCAACGGCCATGGCGATCCATGCTCGTTGACGTTGTCCGCCAGAAAGGGTACTTAGGGGCCGTTGGCGTAAATCTTGGAGGCTGGCCTGAGTGAGCGCCCATTCGATTTTTTGATGGTCAGTTGTGGTGAGCCCACTTAACGGCCGCCGATAAGGTAAGCGGCCAAAACTCACCAGTTCTTCTACGGTGAGATCGTTAGCCGTTTGGTTCGTCTGTGGTAAGACTGCAATCTTTTTCGCAAAAGTTTTGCTTTTGATTTGTTGAATGTTTTGATAATCCAGTAGAATAACACCGGTTGTTGGTGGCAATAGGTGGGCGATGGCCCGAATGAGGGTCGATTTACCGCTACCATTCGGGCCAATCAGCGTAGTAATCTGACCATGCGGAATCGTAATTGATAGCTGATCGACGATAACCTTGTCGCCATAGCCAATACTAATATTTTGGGCTTCAATGGTATTCACAAATAGGATTCCTTTCTTAAAGTTAAGCGTTCAAGGGAGATTCACTTGATAAGTTAACTGATTTTGTTTAGTTGTGCACAATCTTGTTTTGCTTGTTCGTTTATCGGTAAATGTTATTAAACCAACTGCTAACTAATAATTAGTGTTCAATTAATAATCTTATCTTAAATGTTTTCATTGACAATTGATAGTGTTTTCACTAATAATTTTGGTAGCGCTTGAAAGGTGGAGACAGTTGTGACAAAACGGTGGCAAATTGTAAAATTGGGATTAGTATTGGGGTTAACGGGAAGCCTACTATTAGGGGCGTGCGGTGCGAAGCAGCCGACAAGCACGACAGTTACACGAACCGATTATTTGAAGCATAAGGTCAAGGTGCCGAAGCATCCGAAACGGGTCGTGGCGAGTTATCTGGAAGATGATTTAGTGGCTTTAGGCATTAAACCGGTCGTGCAGTGGTCGGTCAAAAATGGTAGTGGGACGCAGGCTTACTTGAAAAAGCAGTTGAAAGGGGTGCCGCTAATTGATTATTCGTTACCATATGAAGCGGTGACCAAGGCCAAACCGGACTTGATTTTGATGGGGACGAGTAGTGCGGTCGCCAATGGCAAGTATGCGCAATATAATAAAATCGCCCCGACCTATGTGGTCAAAAATGGGACTACGGTAACGTGGCGCCAAACTTTCCTTGATGTGGCTAAGGTGGTTAATCGCCAGGCTAAGGCCAAAAAAGTCCTTGCTAAGTATGACAAGCAGGTCCAAACGACGCGACAAGCGTTGAAAAAGTCTGGTCAGCATAAAGTGGCGGTGTTGTGGGTCACCAATAATACCGCCTACATGGTCAATGACAATTCAGCCAGTGGAGCCTTACTGTATCAAGATTTACAATTGGGTGAACCAAGTTTAGTTAAACAAGTGTCTAAGTCGGCCACGGCGGATTGGTCGGCGGTCTCGTTAGAAAAGCTCGCTAAGTTAGATGCGGATGATATTTTCTTAGTGAATAGTCAAAAGAGTGCGTCGCTATTTAAGGACCCACTATGGAAAAATATCAAGGCCGTGAAAAACAACCATCTGTACCAGTATGGTGACAGTAGCAGTTGGCAGTATTCGGGACCAATTGCTTATTCACAAATGATTGATATGGTGAAGACGGACTTGTTGAAATAATATTGAATGTAGTGATGTGAATTAAAAGTACTGTGTTGAGTTTGATGAATGGCAGTGTTGAATTGAAACTGCGAAGGACGGTTTTGTTAATGCTTGGCAACGCGCTGACAAAAAGTTTAGGATGGAAAATGGCAATCTTAGGACAAAAAATCTGGGACTGGTGGTCAGTTGATATAATTATGAAGGGTGGTTAATTAATAAGTGATGGAGGTGCTAGCGTGAGAAAATTTTATTTTCAATATCATAAACAAATTAGTAGTTTTATTAATATCAATCGGTTTATGTTAATTTTCGAATTTATCCTACTTTTCGTGATAAAAGGTGGTATTGATTTATATAATCAGATGCCATATAACTGGCATTATTATTTATCCTTGTTAATTCATTATTTCCTGGGGACTTTGGCTTTCTTTGCATTATTGCTAATTATTGAATGTATTTGGCATAAGTTCCATTTACAATAGGTGATAATATTGATCCTACGAGTAGAATAGTGGATAGTCTTAGATATAATCGCACTTTATTTTTAACCCATTAGTCTGTTAAAAATCGGATGATAAGAATCTTTAGAGATTCTTACCATCCGATTTTGGTTTTGAAGCTTATGCTGAAATTCCTTTTAAATGTTATTTAGCATAAAACCTTAATTTATGAATCACGTGCTTTATCATCAAACACAGCTAAAGAGCGCTCTTCAGAAATAAAGCAATCAATCAGTAATTGGCAAATCGAGTGAACTGCTTTTAAGTCGGGCTTGATAGAAGAGACTATTTTTTCGAATTCTGTGCGACTTATATTAATTCGCTTGATTTGTTTCTCAGAAAGAACGTTCATTAAGTCAGCAATTTTCTCGTTTGAAAAGTCATAATTCAAAAAGACTAAGTCACTACTTTTGAAGTTGAGTTTTTCAGTTAATCCGTTTAGAACATTTAAGAAGAGTGTTTCTTTAGAGAAGATTTCCATAAATTTCCTCCTTCTCGTCTTATACTAGCCATTTTAAGGCAGTCACTACCCAGTATGCAACAGAGCGCGCCGTGGTACTTTTAACACCACTACTAATTAACGTTGATAATATAATTTCTTATCATATAAAAACAAGAATAATTTCATTTGACGGTGGATTGACTTGCAAATGCTCACTCACGAAAGTTAAGGAGTTAAGGAGCAGGTTAGAAGGTTCGAAAAGTACTAATACCATTTAAATATATATCGTAATTGGATGAAAATGATTGTGCTGTGTATGGCTATGATTCTTGAAAATTATCATTCAAGTATGATTAATTAACCAACAGAAATGAGCGCTATCCGCTTATTCTGACCACTAGCAAAAAAATAATTAAATCCGCTTGACTTATAGTCGGCTCTAACAACTATTATTAGTCTCGTTGGCAGATGTTTTTAACTATAATTCATCGAAAAGGGGATAACAATTATGAAGACAATTCAAATCGGCGCTAGTCAGCTCAAAGCGTCTGCGGTTGCGCTGGGTATTATGCGGATGGTTCGTTTAGATACCGATGCGGCAACGAACGTCTTAGAGACCGTCCATGACCGGGGTATTAACTTTATTGATTCAGCGGATATTTATGGTAACGGTGATTCGGAACGGATTTTCGGGCAGGCATTAAAACAGTCGAGTTTAAAGCGAGAAGACTTTTTTATTCAATCCAAAGGTGGCATTGTGCTTGATCCTGAGAAGAGTTCTGGTGAACTAGTCTTCGGGCAACGCTATGACTTTTCTAAGCAGCATTTGAGTGCAACGGTCGATAAAATCTTGCAACGGATGCAGCTGGACTACCTAGATTCGTTTCTATTACACCGGCCCGATCCGCTGATGGATCCCGCCGAAGTCGCCGCGGCGTTTGATGAATTGCAAGCTGCTGGTAAGGTGCGCCACTTCGGTGTTTCCAACTTTAACCCGATGCAAGTCGAGATGTTACAAGCGGCAGTCAGCCAGAAATTGATGATCAACCAATTACAATTTGGTGTCATGCACACCGGTCCAATTCAGTTTGGGTTGCACACGAATATGCAGGATACGGCTAGCCTTAATCATGATGGCGAAATTATCGAATATTCGCGGCTACACCACATGACGATCCAAGCTTGGTCACCCTATCAATACGGCATGTTTGCTGGGACCTTTATTGATAATCCGAAGTTTCCAGAATTGAATGCGAAATTACAGGAATTAGCTGATCAATATCATGTGACTAAAAATGCGATTGCGACGGCTTGGATTTTACGTCACCCGGCCAATATGCAGGTTATTTTAGGTTCAATGAATCCGCAACACCTTGATGAGAGCATTGCGGGGACCGATGTGACGTTGACACGCCAGGAATGGTATGACGTTTACTTTGCAGCGGGCAATGATTTACCTTAATTTGAATAGTCCTTGTGATGATTAATTGATCATAATAGGTTTAGGTTCTTTCGAAACGGTTACTAGTCTCGAAAGAACTTTTTTGTGTGATGCAATTGTGGTTGTTATAACTTGGTGTATTGATCAATTGCTGAATAAGGTCAGAATTGACTTTATTGGTAGTTAAGCGGTATTAATCATAAAATTGAGTAATGATAGATTATAAGGAGGAACGATTATTTGAACAAGGCAAGATTAGAGGCATTTACAGATGCGATTATCGCGATTGTTTTAACGTTATTAGTATTAGACTTACCGCGGCCTCAAACTCCTTCAGTGCGGGCACTCTTTGCGGAATGGCAAAGTATTTATGTTTATATCATTACATTTACACTATTGATTTCAATTTGGCTTAATCATCACGATTTATTCGTGCAGGTCAAAAAAATCGATCGGGTTGTTTTTTGGGCGAATAGTTTCTGGTTACTATGTCAGTCTTTTATTCCATTCATGGCCTCATGGATTACTAAATTTCCGCATTCAAAATGGCCCGCAGTATTTTATATTCTTACGGGTTTTGTTTGGATGTTGGCTTACCAGTTACTAGTAGCCGCCGTTAGAAGATTAAATCCACACATTCATCGTATGAGTAGTCCGGCATTAAGTGTCGTTTTTGGTGGCTTTTTAGTGGTTCTGACAGTCGCGTTAATTAATCCCGATGTGGGCTTGTTCCTAATCCCCGTTCACGCATTTGTTAGTGTTATTTTGGCGACTAAACGTAAGTGGCATTTACGCAAGTATTTTTAATATAAAGATGAAATTAAAAAGTAGGCTCATATCTGGTTTAGGCTAGTATCGCAATGATAACGAACGACAACGCCCGCAAGGTTGAATATTGAGTCCAATCTTGCGGGCGTTGCCGGTTAGTATTTAGTTGGTGTTAGTAGGAGTGAGCTTATGGTTTGGTGACGATTCCTAGGTCAATCATGGATTGGGCGGTTGCAATAATCGATTCCACAGCGGGACGGGGATGCCAATCCAACAATGTTTGGGCTTTATGATTGCTCGTTTCCGCGTAGGTGCCAACTAGTGAGGCGACCATTCGCAATTCTGGTCGGGCCTTAGCGGCTAGCTTAACCGCTGCATTGGGGATGGTTTTGGTTGGTAGCTGACTGGCAAAAGCTGGAAAGGCCTGTCTTAAGACATTCGCAACGTCAAGCATGGATAGTGTTTCACCCGTTGTGGCTAGAAAACGCTCGCCGTTAGCTTGCGGTGCGGTCATGGCAAGCAAGTGCAGACTAGCCACGTCACGAACATCAACATAACCGGAATCAACGTTTGGAACGGCTTTAACTTGGCCTTCTAAGAATTGTTGGATTTGAATATTGGAATGTGAATATTTGGCGGACAACACCGGACCCATGACGGCAACGGGATTGACCGTTGTTAATTCTAACCCGCGGCCCTCATGGTTAATAAAGTCCCAAGCTGCTAATTCCGCACGTGTCTTGGATTCTTGATAAGGATGGATTGCTTTCCAGTTGAGATCAGACCAGTCAGCTTCAGTGTAGGGGGTCGTACGATTTTTGTGACCAGCAAAGATGGCCCCGTACGCAGACGTTAACACGACTCGTTTAACGCCCGCATCACGACTAGCAGTTAGAACCCGCCGAACACCGTCAACGGCTGGTCGGATCATTTCAGCTTTGTTTTTGAAGTTGAGCTTTGGGGTTGGGGAAGCGACGTCGATCGCATAAGTGGCTCCGGCCATCGCTTCCGACCAGTGTTCATCATGCGCCAGGTCGGCCACAACAATTTCGAGAGCTGATAAGTCGGTGATACCACCATTGGTCAGCATTTCTTTAATAACGGGTGCTTTGGCTAATGAGCGGACCGTTGTGCGGACGGCGTAGCCTTGTTGTAATAATTGACGAATGATATGAATGGCGATAAAACCGCTACCACCAGTGACGACGACTAATTGTTTTTGCATGGGACTACCTCCAAATGAATTTATGAATTACTGTTACACTTGTAACGTCTGTGCCAGTATCTTACAATGGGGTCACGACGAATACAAGGTAATCACGAGCATCTGTGACAGAATGGAGGAATTGTTATGGCAGCGACCAATCACGCGCAAGCAATCAAAAAGGATTCACAAACTTATTTAACCACGGCCTTATTACAATTATTAAGGACTCATGATTTAGATACGATTACGGTGACGCAAGTTGTCAAACGAGCTGGGGTCAGCCGGATGGCCTTTTACCGTAACTTTACGACACTCGAAGATCTTTTAGACGCGTACTTCGCCCCAGCGATTGCAGCGCGGTTTCAGGACGTTTTGCAGCATGTACCGGCCAATCAGAAGTTATTAGCGATGGGGCAATTTTTCAGTGATTTTGCGCCGACGTTACGACTGGCTGAGCAACGTGGTTTTGAAAATATTATTCAACAACTTTTTAACACTAATATGACTAATTATTACCAAGCAACGATGGCAAATGGGACGCTCACGGCGGTGCAGCTTAAGTATTGGACAAGATTCATGAGTGCCGGGGTATACGCAATTTGGCGCGAATGGCTACTGGGCGGACAGTTGGAGTCCTTAACAACGATTCATAAATTACTAGCAACTTTGCAGACGGCAACGATGCAGGCGCTGACTCAGGCTCAAAAATGAGCAGTGGAGGAATGCTCCTAAATTAGCGATGTTAGGAGATCGGAACGCCGATTTTAGCGTGTTGATTGGGTACTTATGAGCAATTGTAAAAGCCACCTAGCCATGCACCGGCAGAGCTCGGTGCGGTTAGGTGGCTTTTTTAATCAAATGAGCTGAGGTTAAGCATCTTGGGCCGTGGCAGCAATGTCAACTTCACGGATATTGACATTTTGCGGCATGTCATACATGAACTTGACCGTGGCAGCTACGTGCTTGGGGTCCAAAGTCAGGCCACCCATGGAAGCTTTCCATGCTTCGTAATCGGACAGTGCCGACTTGCTAGTAACGTGGGTTAACAGCTCAGTTTCGGCTGCACCGGGAGCTACCAACATGACGCGCACGTTCTTCGGCGCATTTTCCTCACGGAGTGTCTCGGATAGCCCGTGGACGCCAAACTTGGATGCAACGTAAGCCGCGTGATTGACGAACGTTTTCTTGCCAGCTAATGATGACATATTGAGAATCGTCCCATGTTCCCGGTCACGCATGTCATTTAGGACGATTTGAGTGCCGTTTAAAACACCCATCACGTTCGTATTAAGCATGGTTTGCCACTCTTGTGGGTCCTGATTTTGAACATTTCCTAGTAACATTAATCCCGCATTATTAACTAGTAAGTCGGTCTTGCCATACTTGGCTTCGGCCTTACGAATGGCAGTTTCGAATTGGTGATAGTTGGTCACATCGACTGTGTCGATCATGGCGTTTTCGAAGTTTGCAGCTAAGGCGGCTAACTTTGCTTGGCGACGCCCTAATAGTAACAGTGGGTAGTTGTCAGCGGCGAATAACTTGGCGATCTCGGCACCAAAGCCAGAACTGGCTCCAGTAATGACGACTAATGGTTTCATCTTATAATTCCTCCGTAATTTTGGATAATGGTTTTCGTTTGAATTTTCAACGATTTACAGTATACTTGGCTAGATTAAACGCGACAAGTACGCACTTTTAGGTAACCACCAATTGAGAGCAGGGAGTTAATAATGTTAAAAGAACGGGTAAATGCGCAGCCACGCTACCGAAATGAATTTGATGCCACGATGCAGTTGATTCGTGGTAAGTGGAAAATCATGATTTTGTTTGAACTGGCTGAGGTTAAAGTCAGTCGTTTTGCTGACTTGCAACACCATATTCAGGCGGTATCGCATAAAACACTGGCGAGTCAATTGAAGGAATTGGAACAAGATGAGTTAATCGAACGGCATGATTTTAAGACCGCTCAGCCGCATGTCGAATACCGGTTGACCGCTAAGGGGCAGAGCTTGATTCCCATCTTAGATGCGATTTGTACCTGGGGTGATCAACATGTTGACCCAGCTTTGATTGAACGGTCATTGTGTGATGAATAGGCTAGTCTAAACGGAAGCGTGGGCTTTGGACGGCGCCATGGGAAAAGTACGTTGCCGGTCAAAAGTAACTAGCAGCGCTGTTTTGATGACTGATACTAAATAATCGCTTCAAGAATTTCTAATGACATTCTTGAAGCGATTATTTGTTATTCAATTAACTCGTGCTGTTTGAAAGCTGACAGCCAGCTATACGGGCTGCTTTATAAGATGAACCAACTATTGCCGCCGGGATGGGGGTGGGTCGCTATCATGGACAAGTACAACGCGGAATCAATGATTTGAATTAATCGATTGCCGTTACGGTGACAGCGACGACATCGCCAATGTTTTTGTGGAGCTTTGCACGAATATCCTTACGAATGCCTAAGATATAACAAATACTACCATCAGGGTTTTTAACACCCATATTAACGATAGAACCGCCGTAAGGGACCTCATCGAAAGTGGCATGGACTTTGACGCGCCCCTTACCGAAAAGGTCGCGAATATCGAAGGGACAGGCCACGTAAGCCCCACCTTTGCCAATTGTTGCGGCTTGAATCGGTGCGTCAAATTGATAAGTCTTCATTATTATTTGGCCTCCGCCTAAGCGTAATTATGGAACGGCTTCATTTTTTATAATCAGATTTCCATATTATCATAGAAAATTAGCAATTGTTGGTGAACTAAGTGGTCACGCACAACTAATTATAATTAAGGTGAACCGCTATTTTCGTGAAATATTAACCGGGTATATCGTTGGTATCAAAAATATTTATCGAAAAGTACAATTATTATACTAAATCCCCTTGCGAGGGGGGCAACCAACCGCTTATAATTAAACTGCTTAAAGTAAATTAAAAAAGGGTGTTCACATGAATTTTAAATCACAGGATCCAATTGATGCAAGTCAGTCGGAAAGATTCAAGCTTTATAAGTCGGGGAAACTTTGGCTGGTTGCTGGGTTAACCTTCTTCTCATTTTTAGGTGGCTCAGTTCTTAACAATACAAATGTACACGCTGATGTTACGGCTGCGACGACAACATCGTCTTCAGCTGCAAGCACGGCTTCTAGTGCAAGTGTTGCAACGAGTTCTGCTGCTAGCGATGCAACGACTAAAGCGACTTCAGTTTCGTCGAGTGCGGCAACTCAAGTAACGAGTGCGGCAACAACTAAGACGACCAGTCAAGCAGCGACGGCATCGTCGAGTGCGGTTACTAGCCAGTCGACCAGCACAGCATCTAGCTCGACTAGTCAAGCAACTAAGACGGCGTCGAGTGCGGCCACTAGTACTTCTACAACGGCTACTAGCCAAGCAACCAGTGTCGCTTCTAGTACGACAACCACTACTCAAGTAAGTCGTACCGCAAGCAGTACTGCTGCCAGTGCTGCTTCAAGTACTGCAACGGTCAAAGCTGTTACGCCCGCTTCAAGTACGGTAAGTAGCACGGCGACGATCGCTACTAAAGCCACAGCCAAAGTTGCTGCCGTTGCTTATACCGCAGCAACGACGTCTTCAACGGATGTTTGGACGATTGGGGATACGACTCGGCCACGCGTTGATGTTGTTGACGTGGCGTCATATCAAAGTACCATGACGCAATCTGATTTCAATAAGTTAAAGGCTGCGGGTGTTAAGACGGTCATCGTTAAGTCGACTGAAGGCACTGATTACACGAACCCAGCTGCACTGAACCAAGCAAAGATGGCTAACAAAGCTGGCTTAAACGTTGATTTCTACCACTATGCAACGTTTAGCACGGCTGATGCGGCTAAATCTGAAGCGACTAACATGGCTGGTTTCTTAGTTAAGAACAATGTTTCAACCAAAGTTCTCTTGTTCGCTGACATGGAAGATTCATCTTCATACTCAGTTAACGCAACGGCGAACTTGAACGCGTTCTGGTCAACGTTAGATTCCTTTGGTTACAAGAATCACGGCGTTTATACGTCCAACTCATACTTATATCGGGATGCTGTTGTTAAGACAGTTGGTCAATCACGCGTATGGCGGGCTCAATACCCATACACGCCTTCTGCCAATAATCTTTGGAACACCAAGGATGGTGCATGGCAATTCTCCGATACGGCACTCTTACCATCTGGCTCAGATTATACCGGTTACATTGATGTCAGCATCGATTACAATGGTTTAACTGAAGATAGTGCCGGGACCAATACATTCGTAACGACAACTAGTAGCAATGATACGACGACTAGTGAAGTAACGACTGACACGAGTGCCACGACCAATACGTCAACTAGTTCAACGACTAAGAAGGCTTCTGGTTGGTATACCTTTACCAAGAACACAGCCATCAAGAGTGCTGCCAGTGACAGTGCTAAAACCGTTGGAACTTACAGCAAGGGTAACCGCGTTTACTATAATGCTGAAGTTACAACTAATGGTGAAACTTGGTTACGTTACTTAAGTTACAGTGGTAGCGAACATTTTGTTAAGATTGCCGCAGCTAAAACGACCACGACTAAGCCTGCCGCAAGCACTAGCAAGACGGTTACCAAGAATGAAACTGGCACTTACAAGTTTACTAAAACGACCGCTATCAAGGGCTCAGTTAGTGACTCAGCTAAGACTTTAGGGACTTACTACAAGGGTGACACGGTTTATTACAACGCCAAGGTTACTAAGAATGGTGAAACTTGGCTCCGTTACCTGAGTTACAGTGGTGCGCAACACTACGTTAAGATCAGTAGTGCAGCTAAGTCAACGACTACCACTAAGCCAGCCACTAGCGCTAGCAAGACGGTCACCAAGGCTGAAACTGGGACTTACAAGTTCACTGGCACCACGGCCATCAAGGGTTCAGCTAATGGTTCAGCTAAGACTTTAGGGACTTACTACAAGGGTGACACGGTTTATTACAACGCCAAAGTTACTAAGAACGGCCAAACTTGGCTCCGTTACTTGAGTTACAGTGGTGCGCAACACTACGTTAAGATCAGTGGTGCAGCCACAACAACGACGTCAAGCAAGTCAACGGCTACGGCTAGTGCTAAGACGGTTGCGCAAACCGGGACTTACAAGTTTGCTAAGACGACTGCCATCAAGTCTTCAGCAAGTGATGCCGCTTCAACTGTTGGGACTTACTACAAAGACAATACGGTCAACTACAACGCCAAAGTAACGACTAACGGTCAAACTTGGTTACGTTACACGAGTTACAGTGGTGCGCAACACTACGTTAAGGTCAGTGGCGGTGCCGCAACGACCACGTCATCTTCAGCAAGTAAGACGACGGCGGCTGCTGGTACGTACACGTTTAAGACCACAACGAATATTCGGACCGCTGCTAGTCTAAATGCCTCAGTTGTTGGCCAATACTACGCGGGCGAATCCGTTTATTATATCGGAACGGTTTCTGCGGACGGCTATCAATGGCTGAAGTACTTATCTAACTCTGGTGCTTACCATTACGTTGCTAAGATTGGCTAACAATTAGTTACCAATTACTAGTGCAATAACAAAACAGGCTTTGAGATCACGTCAAGCGACGCGATTTCAAAGCCTGTTTTGTGTTGCGATAAAGTTGTTGGTTCAATCTGTGAAAACTGGCTACAAGTGCTAGAACGTCCCCGACGTCGTTTTGAGCTCACGTAGCAAGTCAACGAGTTATCACAAATATATCCTTATTCTAGCCGGGAGTAGGAACTTCTGACTAATAATCACTATAAAACAACTAGTCCACCAGCACCGTTGTCGTAGTCAGGTTTTTGAGCAGTAACGACTAACTTTTCGTTAACAAAGGCCATTAAGCCCAGGCTACTTAACTCGCGACCATAGCCGGAGCCCTTGACGCCACCAAATGGTAGTTCTGGTAAGGAGCTGAGGAAGGTGTTAACGAAGACCATCCCAGTTTCAATCTGTTGGGCAACCGCTTTACCATGCGCCGCAGTTCCGGCGAAAACGATGCCACCTAAGCCCAGTTCAGAGTTGTTGGCTAAATCGATAGCTGCTTGTTCAGAATCAACTTTGAAGACTTGGGCAACTGGACCAAACATTTCTTCGTAAAAGAGGGGGTTGTCTTGATCGATGTCCGTTAAGATGGTTGGCTGGAAGAATTGGCCAGGTAAGTCGATTGGTTCGTTGCCATAAGCAACGGTTGCACCACCGGCAACGGCCCGGTCAACTTGGTCTTGTAGCTTTTCCTTAGCGCGTTTGGAATTCATTGGTGCCAAGGTAGTTTGTGGGGCCATAGGATCGCCAGGGACTAATTTGGCAAAACGTTCCTTCAACTTTGCTAAGAAATCATCGTACACATCCGCAGCGACAATAAAGCGTTTTGATGAGGTGCAGACTTGCCCAGCATTGTATAACCGGACCCGCCATGCTAAGTTGACTGCTTCGTCAATATCAGCATCCGCTAAGACGACGAACGCGTCCGAACCACCTAATTCCATAGAACTCTTCTTCAAGTTCGCACCGGCCGCTTTGGCCACCGCTTGGCCACCACGCTTAGAGCCAGTGAGTGCGACGCCTTGGATGCGGGGGTCGGCAATAATATCGCTAACTTGATCATAGTTTAAGAAGAGGTTCGTTAGACTACCAGCGGGAGCACCAGCTTCTTCGACAATTTTGGCGAAGGCTGCCGCTGAGCCCGGTGTATTAGAGGCGTGCTTTAAAATCATTGGATTGCCGACCATGTAGTTCGGTGCGAAGACCCGCATGATTTGGTAGTATGGGAAGTTCCAAGGTTCGACCAGCATCAAGACACCGGTTGCTTGTTTTTCAATTTCGGCATCGCCCGTTGCTTGAGTGCTGATTGGGGTCGGTGCCAATAATTCAGCACCGTGATCAGCATAGTAATCAGCAATCATGGCGCATAGTTCGACTTCACCTTGAGATTCACTCAGTAATTTACCCATGTCGATTGTTGCAATTTTAGCTAATTCATCTTTATGTTCACGCAACAGTGCGGCAATCTTATGGAGGCTGGCTGCACGGGAACTAACGGGTTCATGACGCCATTGGTGATAAAGGGCGTCGCCGGTAGTTAAGGCCTGTTCGATTTGGTCAGCGGTCGCGTTGTCGTAAGTTTTAACAACTTCATTGGTATATGGATTAATTGTTTGATAAGCCATAGTAAACTCCTCCTATAAATGTTCAGATATTGTAAGCGGTTAATCTGCGATTGTATGGGACTGGTAACCGCCTTCACTATTGTACGCTACCACAAAAGTACGGACAAAGTCAGCTAATTTGACTTGACCAGCGCTCGTGTCAGAAGCATTTAGGTCTGCATAAAGTCCTTCAGGTTCGCGCTGATAGCGACTAGTTTGGACTAATGAAGCGGCAATTTTAACGGGAACACCGTGGTTCGTCAAGTTAGCCTGGTATTGTTCGTCTGAGATTTGTACCCATTGTAGATCGGGCATGTTTAGGGCGTAGCGCAGATCAGCGACGAATTGGTCACCGGTGAACGTATCACTGAAGGCATATTTCACGGTGATACCGGCCGGCGTGTGATCAATTAGGGGATAAACGACACTGGCAATGTCCTCGGGCGCAACGTATTTTTGTGCTGAAGCAGCAGGCGTACTGGAATAAATTTTATGTTCAGCCTTGATTGTTGCTAAGTTACCGAACAAGTTAGCATAAAATCCGGTTGGACGGACAAAAGCCAGGTTAACCCCGTCAAGTTGTCGTAATTCATGCTCAATTAAGTTGTAAGCATGTAGCGAGCCAGCCACTTCATCGGCATCTGCGCCGATGCTGCTGAGGTTGACGACGTTGGTGACGCCGGCATCTTCAATTGCCTGTTTCCAAATCTTAGCCTGAGCCACGGCCCCTTCGAAGGGATCGTCACCGATACCACCAGAAAGCATGAGGTAAACCACATCTTTGCCAGTAAAAGTGGTGGATAAGAAATCAACATCAGTCATTGTACCAATGGCGGCATGGGCGCCGACAGCTTCAATTGAAGCTTGGCGCTTAGGACTAGTTGAGATAACGGTGACGTCATGACCGGCTTGGACGAGCTTAGGAACAACGATCCGATTAATGTTTCCTAATGAACCTAACATTGCAATTTTCATAATTATATAACCTCTTTAAAATTTGATTTTTATTTTTAAAAGATAAATCTATCTTTCAACGATTACTAGCTTAAAAGATAATTCTATCTTTGTCAAGCTTGAAAAAGATATTTTTATCTTTTATACTGAAGGCATGAAGAAAAAAGATATGAACAAACAAGTTAAGATTCAAGATGCGGTTGCGGCAATCATTCTCGCTGAGGGTCCCGCTGGGGTTTCAACGACTAAGGTGGCTAAGCGCGTCGGCATTGCACAATCCAATGTTTATCTCTACTTTAAGAATAAACAGGCTCTGATCGATAGTGTCTATGCGCGTGAGACGAACCGAATTCTTAGTACTACCGACTTAGACCGATTAAGTGATTCAACAATCGATGTGACGACTCGGATTCGATTATACGTGCAGCAGGTGTACGACTATTCGTTAGCCAACCCAGATAGCTTGACGATCATTCAACAGATCAAGGCATTGAATGGACAGGGGATGACGATTTCGGCGGCGGATGCCGATCCGAATAATATTGTCGCTAACTTATTAACGGCGGCTATCGATGCTAAGGTGATTAAGCAGTTACCGGTTAGTTTGCATATGGGGGTCGTGTTTTCAACTATTCATACGCATACGACGAATATCAGTAAGGGACGGTATGCTCAGGATCAATATACATTTGATGATATTTTCCAAATGATTTGGGACGCAATGAAACAAGATTAGGAGGTTTAAAGACGCGACCTAATTGATAGACATGAGTGGTCATCAATTAGGTCGCGTCTTTTTTTGCGCTTATGTATGCGTGCATGTAGCGACTAGTCGTCTTGAAGTGACGGTTTAGTATCTTAAAGGCTGGTTGAATAATTCGGTTCATTGTGTATTCTTTTCAAGTGTTGGTGAGTGTTTTAAACTGTAGGTACTCGTTGGGACAACCAATATGTAAGGGGGACTTTGGATGGTACAGTGGGCAAAACGATTCAGTGAAACGAAGGTACCGGTTGTATTGATTAGTCATAATCAAAATAGGTGTGCCGGCAAAATGGTGGTGTTAATGATGAGTAGACTGGAGCTGTGGGGCAGCTGATGAAGATTATTTTTGTGCAAACGCTGTTCCTATTCTTGTTCGTTAAGGTGCTTTTGCGTGATTGGCGGGTACTTAGTATTTGGGACATCAGTTATGCGGTGGTCAGTAGCCTAGTCAGCGGCTGGATTTTTTCAGTGATCGGGCAATATGCAGCATTGCCATTATTGGGACTGGTGGTGCTGTTTACTTGGTGGCATACACATAGCTTCAGTGAGTCATTATTTGTTAGCCTACAGGTGATTATCTGGTCAATTGTCGTCGATCATATCAGTTCACTTTTAACGTATATGTTGAAATTAGATGACGGGTATCTTTTGATTTTTATGGGATTACAGCTGGTTGGTTTAATCACATTGAATCTGATTTTAATGAATACGCATATCCAGACGACATTCAATCGTCCCAGACTGAACCGGGTTACGGCCTTGCTGCTACTCGCCATCTATTTATACATCATTGTCAGCGAGGGACTCGACAGTGAATTGAGAATGGTCGTCAGTAACTTAGTTGTGTTGTTGGTCGTTATGGGGCTCGCGATTGCCATCTATGATGAGTATCGGGTCACGATTCGGGCCAAGTACCAGGTTCAACAACAACGCCTGCAAATCAAAAATGATACACGGTACATGCATGAAATCGAAACGCATTATAATGAATTGCGCCGGTTTCGTCATGATTATCAGAATATAATGTTGTCGATTAATGAGTATTTGAAAACGGATGATTTGGCAGGTTTACAGCAATATTATCAACAAAATATTGCCCCAGTGACCAAGCGCGTTTCGGATGAGCAGTATAATCTCGAAGATTTAAGTCGTGTTCAGGTCAAATCGGTCAAGAGTATTCTATTTAGCAAACTCAGCTATGCGCAATCACAGGGGGTTAAAGTTCAATTTGACTTGAAGCAAGTACTTAATGGGGTAACGACGAATGAATTAGATTTGGCAATTGCGCTAGGTATTATTTTAGATAACGCGATTGAAGCCACGGCCGGTCACTATCATGGTGAGCTGATGAGCGCCATTTTTGTGACGGCCCACAGTACGGTGTTCTTAGTTCAAAATAACGTTTTTGATTCCTTGCCACCTTTATGGCAGCTAAAGGAAGCGGGGTATTCGACTAAGGGACAAGAACGGGGCTTAGGTTTGAGTCAGCTCAGCGCAATTGTTAATCGAAACGAAAATATGATATTGGAAACGCGGTTATTGGCCTCAACCTTTGTCCAGCGTTTAACGGTAAAGCGGGAATGATAAAATGATCAAAGTATATATTTGTGAAGATGATACTAAACAGTTACAAACCTTGCAGCAACTGGTCAGTAAAGTGATTATTGATCGTCAATTGGATATGGGATTTGGCCTAACGAGTGCCGATCCGCATGAAGTATTAGCGCATGTCAAAAGTCAGCAACCAACTCAAGCCGTCTTTCTTTTAGATATTGCGTTGAATTCGGATATTAATGGCATTCAGCTTGCCAGTCAAATTCGTGATTTAGGCATCCGAAGTAAGATTATCTTTGTGACGACGCATACGGAGCTATCATTGACGGTGTTTCAGTATCAAGTGGAAGCCCTGGATTTTATCTTGAAGGATTTTCCGGATCGCTTATACGAGCGATTAAATACCGTCTTACGCGTGGCACAGGAGCGTTTCAAAGCTGAAGACAATGATCAAAATAGTTATATCCAGATCAAAATTGGTGAGACGATTCGATCGTTGGACGTGCAACACGTGTTATTTTTTGAAAGTTCAATGAGCCCACATAAGATTATCGTTCATTTAGATGATGGTGAACTTGAATATTACGGTTTATTAAAGGATGTGCCGGATTTGAATTCTGATTTTTATCGTTGTCATAAGTCATATGTCGTTAATCTGACCCGCATTCGGTCATTGGATAAACGGTATCGGCGACTAACGATGGCTAACGGTGAAACCGTCCTGTGTTCCGCAGCGGCCAGTCGCTACTTAGTACGGCAGATTGGCAAAAACAATCGCTGATTGAGATCTTAGTCGATTTATATTGACGGCAGTAAAATTCAGATTGGCAAGATTCGGTTTGCTAACTAGTAAAATAATCGTTTCAGCAATTTGATTTTCCTGAAACGGTTATTTTTTTACGACGAATTGTCAAATCAAGCGCAACTTTTTGCCGAAGAAAACTTCACTTGGACTTTTCCATCCCAAGACCTTGCGTGGACGGTTATTTAAATCTGTGACAAATGCGATAATCTCTTGGTCATTTAAATCGTTCAAATCAGTTCCTTTGGGGAAATATTCACGAATTAAACCGTTAGTATTTTCATTGGTTCCACGTTGTTGTGGTGCGTGTGGATCTGGAAAAAATACCGGTATTTCTAAAGTGTCAATGACGTCTTGATAATTGGCAAACTCAGTTCCACGATCAGGTGTAAGTGTCTTTACCCGTTCCGGTGTGACGCTATTTAATAAGTCCATCATAGCTTGTGCCACGGGTTTAGCTGCGACTTTACTTACCCGTTCCGCTAATAAATACCGTGATTTACGGTCTACCAGCGTCACCAGCGCTGAACGTCCGGTTTTACCACGCACTGTGTCACCTTCCCAGTGACCAAACCGAGTTCTATTTTCAGCCGAAAGTGGGCGGTCGTGGATTGAAGGTACATCGTTAAAACGACCACGCCGTTCCTTGATAGTTCCCTTAACTTTGCGCGTTTTACCTCGATGTCTTAATTGGCGGGCGAATCCACGGGCACCATGACTTTTACGCTTTTCACCAAGATTATTCAAAGCAATTCCACGATAAATTGTGTTGTAACTGATTTTCCAGTTACTATGCTCAAAATTTAGCCGTCCTGCGATTTGTTCTGGGGACCATTTACGATGGACGATACAATTAATGACAAATGCCCGGATATCAGTTTGCGATAAGATCCGTGGCCGTCGACTTTTCAAACGTTGACGCTCATAATTTAGTTGCGCATTAACTGCGGAATATTTAGAACGACCACCATTCCGGCTAACTTCCCGTGAAATAGTCGCTTTAGAACAACCGATGCGTTGGGCAATGGCCTGGTAAGACTGTTTTAAAGTTAGCCCAACTAGTAGGCATTCACGGTCATTTAAGGTAAGATGATGATATAGGCTCATAGTCTGAGTCCTCCTTGTAAGTAAGTTGTGGTGACTATATTTTACAAGGACTCAGGCTGTGAGTCTTCTTTTTGATCATTTGTTGCACTTCAATTGTAAATTCGTCACACTTTATTCAGGTGTATTGAATTATAGACCTAAGCCATTCCAATCAGTTCGCGCACATTTATTTTGAAATAATCTTCAACGGGCCAAATAAGGTCTTAATGTAGTTTAATGGTTAGTCCGCCTGTCTTAAAACGGCCGTTGCGACGGGCCACACTAAATTATAATTAGAAGCAACCAGTTTGAATCAAGTGGGTTATGTTCGCTACAAGTGCGGCTGTTAATTATGGTCAAGGTTGGCTTGCCGTTATTCCGCAAGTCAAATCGCCGTACTGGGCATTGCCTATGATTTGAGCGTGACTTGTGATTGGTCACTAACGACAATATTGGTGATTAGTCGCAATAACTTAAGTGTGGGAGTGAATAGAATGTGTGGATTGGTTGGGTGCTTAACGGATCGGCGAAAAGTTGATAATGCCGCGTATGATCAGGTTGTGCGGGAAATGACTAAAATGATTGTGCATCGGGGTCCGGATGATGAGGGGTACTTTGCGGATGATAATATCACGATGGGGTTTCGCCGATTAAGTATTATTGATTTGGCAGGTGGTCATCAACCGCTGTCATATGATAATGAACGTTATTGGCTAACGTTTAATGGTGAGATTTATAACTATGTTGAGCTACGTGAACAGTTAATTCAAGAAGGCTACACGTTTAAGACGGATTCCGATTCGGAAGTGATCTTAGGGATGTACGCCAAATACCAGGCCAAGTTGACGACCTATCTGCGGGGAATGTTTGCCTTTGTGATCTGGGATAAGCAGGAAAAAACGTTATTCGCGGCGCGTGACCAATTTGGAATCAAACCGTTTTATTATGCGATTGCCGGGAATGATTTTTACTATGCGTCTGAGAGTAAGGCGATTTATAAGATTTTAAAAGATAAGCATTTTGATCAAAAGGCGTTACAAGATTATTTGACGTTCCAATATGTGCCGGAAACTGAGACCCTGACAAAGGAAATCAAGATGCTGGCGCCGGGCTGTTCATTAACAAAACAGTTGGGACACGCGCCGCAAATCAAGCGTTATTATCATCGGGAGTTTCATCCAGTCGTCCGTTCTGAACAGGACTACGCGACACGGCTTAAGGAGACGTTGATTGATTCGGTTAAAATCCATATGCGTTCCGATGTCCCAGTTGGGGCGTTCTTATCGGGCGGGATTGATTCGTCAATTGTGGTGGCGATTGCCAAGCAGTTCAATCCAAATCTCAAGACAATCTCAGTGGGCTTTGAACGACCTGGCTATAGTGAATTAGACGTCGCGCAGGAAACGGCTGCTAAGTTGAATGTCGATAACGTTCAAATGACCATCACGCCGGAAGCATTCATGGCAGCCTTTCCACATTTTGTCTGGAGCATGGATGATCCGTTAGCTGATCCGGCTGCTGTCCCGCAGTATTTCTTGACTAAGGAAGCCGTCAAACACGTTAAAGTTTGTCTCACCGGTGAAGGGGCTGATGAACTTTTTGGCGGGTATACGATTTATCATGAGCCCGAATCCTTGAAAGCCTTTCGGTATACGAAGCCAATCAACGGGGCCCTTCAACGGATAGCCGCGATGATGCCAGCAGGAATGCGGGGTCGTTCGTTGCTTATGCGGGGGACGACCCCGTTAGAGAAGCGGTACGTTGGCAATGCGTTTATCTTCAATGAAACTGAGAAGCAACAGTTCATGAAGCACTACAATCGTGACCATTCGTTTCAACAGACAACCCGGGTCTTTTACGATGAAGCCAAGCACTATGATTTAATCTCTAAGATGCAGTTTATCGATATGCACACGTGGTTAAATGGGGATTTGTTGCATAATGCGGACCGGACGGCGTTAGCCCACAGCCTTGAATTGCGGACACCCTTTGTTGATCGGGAGGTGTTCAATCTGGCAGCGGAAATTCCAGCCAACTTGCGAATTAGCCACGGTACGACGAAGTACATTTTACGAAAAGCGGTTGAAGATATTGTACCCGCGCACGTGTTATATCGCAAAAAGCTTGGTTTTCCAGTACCGATTCGGTTGTGGCTCAAAGATGAGATGTATGATTGGGCTAAAAATATTATTGTGACGTCGCAAACCAATCAGTATTTTGATAAGACATATTTCTTGAAACTATTGGATGACCATCGAGCGGGTGTTCGTGATCATTCGCGTCAATTGTGGACCGTGCTGACCTTCATGATGTGGCATAAGCTATACGTGGAAGCTGATATGTTAATGGATAGTGTAACGGCCAATCATCTTGCTGAACAAGTCGAGATCGGCTAAGCTGTTCATATTAAAGCTAAATAAGAACTCGTTCGACGTGCCAATGATAATAAAAATCATCCAGCGACCTGATTGTCTTAATACAAATAGGTTGCTGGATGATTTATTTTGGTGGTTTTGTAGTTGTTTTGTTAGTCGATGACGACTTTAGTGCCATACTTGATGTTGTTATAGACCCACTTGGAATCTGCAACGCTCAGATGAATGCAACCGTGTGAAGACGGTCGCTTGCCAAGATCAGCAGCGTCTGATTTGATAAAGTGACCTTGGGCATCTACGGGTGTGGAGTGGAACAAGTATTCACCATGGTTGAGCCATGAGACCCAGTAATAGGCACCTTCATCAACACTAGCACTATAAAAATATTTCCCCCGTTCGGCTTGCACATGATAGGTGCCACGGGGTGTTTTGCGGTCAGCAGTTGGCACGCCACTGGATGCATACATCGTATAGAGAACGTGGTGATGGTTCATCAAGTATAGCCGTTGTTTAGCCAACGATACGTGCATCCATAAGTCCGGATAGCGGTTGACATTGGGGTACGTGACTGTTTCGGATGATTGACGCCAGTTGATTGGTGTGCGCATGACCGTTGATTTAGCCGTGGTTTTGGCTTTCGTCTTTGACACGACTTTTTTGGTGGCTACCGCTGATTGGCTAGGTCTGTGGGCATCACCAACAACTTTGACAGTGCCGACCACCAGTAAGCCGATAACTAAAGTGATGCTAGTTAATAAAATTAATGTTGATTTGCGTTGCATGTTGCGCCCCCATAGTTGGTTGGTCCTGCCTGGCTCTGGCTTGATAGTTAGTGGTAATAGTCGATACTGACCATTCAATCAGGACCTTCTCAGTAAAAGTGAAAACCAATCGTATATTACCGTTATAGCTTTCTGAAAGTGAAAATGCAACCCAGTCGAATGCTGGATAAGTCGGTTTTACGAACAAATCGGGGTCGCAATGGCGTAAAGCGGGCATATTCGGGCTTTAAGTCAATTAAGACAGCCTAAAATGGCAATAATTAGTCTTCAAATAACACTGAAAATAAACAATAAATCCCAACTAAAAGTAGGAAGGCTGCCGGTGAAAATCGGGACGATTCATTGCTAACATTCCGAGTCGCCTCCTAATGAGGTTCCTGAACTAGTGACGGTTAAGTGGATTTAAAAGATAGTGACATAAAGAAAAACACTCAGCCTAGCGATAGGACAACCGAATTGGCGGTCATTGTTAAGCCGCTAAGCTTAGTGTTTTCGATGACCGTTTAAGACGACTACGGGTCATTTAGTTATTAATTTTGAACGCAATGCCGGTCGGTGCTTTTTGCGGGCCGCGCTAACCAAATTAGACCTAACAATAGGGCTAAGCTAACAGCAACCATGATGGCACCAAAGATCGGTGTCCAGCCTAAGCCAAGGTTGGTCGTGACTTGACCACCAATACCGGAGCCGAGTGCGATACCGACGTTAAAAGCGGAAATATTTAACGCTGAGGCCATCGTAATATCGTGTGGTGTATTCTGTTCAGCTAACTGAACAATATAGAGTTGGAGCCCAGGGACGTTCATGAAGGCAAAGATTCCCATCAGTAGGACGGTCAATAGTCCTAACCAGTGACTGTACCCGGTGACACTTAGAATGAGTAAGGTGATGAGTAACCCACTGAACATCTTGAATAGTGCAATTAAGGGCCGTGCATTGGCCCAACGACCACCCAGTGTATTACCAAGGGCGACCATTAAGCCGTAAACGACTAGAATCAAAACGACAGCGCTCGCTGACCAATGCATCTGCTGTTCTAGTAGTGGTGATAGGTAGGTGTAAACTACGAAGGTACCACCGTATCCCAGCGCCGTGACGAGTAAGGCGAACAGTAGTTGTGGATTAGTGAGTACGCGGATAATCCCCCGGACCTTGGCTTTGCTGGGTAACGGCAGATTACGTGGAATCAACCAGTAATCAGCTAACAAACCAATGACACCAATCACGCTAATAAAGATAAAGGACCAGCGCCAACCGCCTAATTGACCAATCATTGTCCCCAACGGAACACCGGTAACCGTTGCGACAGTCAGTCCTGTAAACATGATGGCAATCGCCGAGGCCCGTTTGGCAGGTGCGACTACGTCAGCGGCAATTACTGAGGCGACGGTCATAAAAATACCGTGAGCCAAAGCGGCCACGACCCGGCCTGCAAGTAAGACACCAAAGGTTGGGGCACTTGCTGCGAGTAAGTTACCAATAATAAATAAAATCATAATTAACATCATCAAGCGGTGACGGTTAAGCCGACCGGTGAGTAATGTCATGACGGGCGCACCAATCATGATACCAATGGCGTAGATCGAGACGGTCAGCCCGGCTTGCGCCAAGTTGATGTGAAAGCTACTAACGAGTAGTGGCATTAAACCAACACTAATAAATTCCGTTGACCCAATGGCGAAGGCACTGATTGCGAGTGCCAAAAGTGTCCAACTGGGATTAAACTGTTTTGTCATAAGATAAGCCTCCTGCTATTGCTAAGTTGATAAATAATGATTATACTAGCGAGTGACTTTTAGACAAGTACCGACTTTAAAGTGGGATACCCACCAAAAAGTAAGTGTGAAATGGAGGGACAATTATTGGAAACCAAAACTTATCATATTGGGGTCGAGGCCACAATGGAAATTATCGGGGGTAAGTGGAAATCAATTATTTTGTGCCATCTGCGTACTCAGACGATGCGGACGAGCGAATTGGAACGGGCGATTCCACAAATCTCGCAGAAAATGTTAGTACAACAACTTAGAGAGTTGGAAGCAGCTAATATTGTGACGCGCAAAGTGTACCAACAAGTGCCACCGCGCGTGGAATATGGATTAAGTGATTATGGCCGGAGTTTGTCCGTTGTCTTACATGAGCTGTGCGTGTGGGGAGAGGATAATATTGATCGCCGCCGAGCCGCGGGTGAGGAGATTGCCTTGTTGCATCGAGACGATTTATAGACAATGAGTTTAAATTAAAAATGGTGCGTCAAGAATGAAAACATTCTGGCGTACCATTTTTGATTAGGGGGAGTTAATGTTGGGTCGGTTGACGATGATTAGACAGTAAACTGTAACCAAACCAGCTGACTGTGATGATAGCCTGGATGATTTGTAGCCCAATGCCCCAAGGATTCGGCAAAAAGATAAATACCCAAGAACCAAAACGTGGCGTAATTAAGAAGAGTCCAATCAGCATAACTAGGGTCAAAGTGGTTATTAAAACAACCGGAACGGTTTCCTGTTTAAATGGCGTACTATCAGCATAAACCGCATGATTCATAATTTTGAAAATCAGCGCTATGGCGATAATCTCGACTAGTGGGGCGGCGAAAAGAAGTAACCAGTTCAGACGAAATCCTGTTGCCGTATTAGCATTTAATATAACGAAGAACCAGCTAATCAGGACTAACACGCCAACGAAGTGAATTTGTTGCCAGCGACCATTGCGCGGTAATTCGGCTAGGAGTGTATCTGCGAGCCCGGCTGGATCGTTACCAAAAAATTGTGAGGCTGTTTCGCCATGCTGGCTGGCGTCTAGGAAGTCTTGTAGCATCGTCAAGAGTTGGCGTGTAATGGCCTTTTCGTTGCTTCTGAACAGCTCTTTGGTCAGCAAATAAAGGCGTAAGTCGTGGAAGTATTGTGCATCACTAAGGGTGAGTTGGTGTTCAAGTTGATTGAGCTGTGCCTGGTCATTATCAATTTTGGTCATGATGGGGTCCTCCTCGTTAAAATGTGATCGACATGCGCTTTTAACTGAAACCACTGGTGATTAAAAGTTGTTAGTGTTTGTAAACCTTGAGGGGTGATGGCATAGTATTTTCGCTGGGGACCATCAGGAGAAGCTTTGAATTGCCCAATAAGATCGCCACGATTTTCCAGTTTTGCAAGTAGGGGATAAAGTGTGCCACCAACGATTGAATCAAAGCCGTCTGCACGTAATGCCTGAATCAATTCATAACCGTAAATTTCATGGTCCGCAATAATGGCCAACACACAGCCGTCGAGCACACCTTTGAGCAATTGTGTTTGTTTCAACTAGTAATCTCCTTTAACTAGATAGTAATACTATCTAGTAGTATAAGTGTTAATTACCAAACCGTCAATAACCAGATTTAGTTTTGAAACTTAATATTAGTAGCAATGACTCCGCTTACATTTTTAAACAGTTATGATAAGCTTAGATTATTAACGATAAATAGACTGGAGTTGGTGAGTATGACGAAGGCAGTTATTTTTGATTTAGATGGATTATTGATTGATAGTGAGGTTATTTCATTAAAGATGTATCAACAAATCGTACAGGATTATGGGCAGACGCTTTCCATGGCGACTTATGCACAGGAATACAGTGGTAAGTCGGCGGTGACGAATATGCAACACTTGATTGAACGTTTTGACTTGCCGTTTGATGTTGATACTGGATTAAAGCGGGCGTTAGCGTTGGAAAAGACGTTTATGCAGGATGGCGTTGAGCTCAAACCGGGAGCACGGGTGTTGTTGCAGTTTTTACACCGGAATCATTATTCAGTGGCCTTAGCTTCATCTAGTATCAAGTCGCGGGCATTAGGTATTTTGACGTCCCATGATGTGGCGCAATATTTCGACCAGTTTACCTTCGGACCGGATGTCGATCGTGGTAAGCCATATCCAGATATATTTTTGATGGCATGCGCCAAACTCCAACAACAACCTGCAGATTGTTTGGTTCTGGAAGACAGTGAAGCTGGCATTCAAGCGGCGACGTCCGCGAAGATTCCGGTAATTTGTGTGCCGGATATGAAACGGCCTAACCAGCCCTATGCTGATCAGGCGACTGCGATTGTACCGTCGTTAACGGATGTGATAACGTATTTAAAATCAGTTCGATAAGATTCATTTGTAATTAAAGCATAAAGATTATTAAATTATTAATAAGGAGCGGTTGTCCGATAGAAAAACTGCTATACTACGAGGCGTAAATAAATCGCTGACAAGTAAGCCAGTGGAACGAAGGAGTCTTGATCAATGAAGAAATTGATGATTGCTGTAACTGGTTTAGCCATGGTGGCAACGCTGGGAGCAGCGGTACCCGTTACAGGGATTACAGCGAATGCGGCGACTAAGAAGACAACGGCTACGAAGAATGTCGCACCAAGTTTGAAGGTCAATGCAATTTACAATAATACGACGCAAATTACGGGTACGGCAACCAAGGGCGCTAAGATCACTGTAAAAAGTACGGCCAACGCCAAGAAAAATCTTGGAACTGCAACGGCCTCTAAAACGACGGGAAAGTACACGGTTAAATTAGCCAAGACATTGAAGGCGCAAAGCAATGTTTATGTGTACGCCACGAATCCAACGACTAAGGCTTATTTCTACCGCGTCATCCGTGTTCAGACTGCCAAAACTACTGCCTCTTCAACTAAGAAGACGACTAACAAAGTGGCAACTAAATCGACGGCGGCCACTTCGTCATCCAAGAAGACAACTAAATCGTTTAAAGTCAACGCGCCAGCGGGTACTTGGAAGTCGAATACGACTAACAAGTACTCCCAAATTTTAACGTTTAGCGCTAAGAATGGCTTTAATCAGACGCTTTATAAGAATGGCAAACAAGTTAAAAAGCTGGTCTCGTATGCGAATTATAGCATGACTGCCAAGACGCCAACGTTCTGGAAAGTCAGCTATAAGTCAGGTTCGACTACTAAGACCCTATATTTACGCTATACAGCAACCAATAAGTTTACGGTCGTTAATGCTAAAAATCAGATCGTTAAAGTTAAGGTTGGCAATGCCCCAGCAGCTGTTTGGACGTTTACCAAGTAGTGACGGGTCGTTAAATATCTTAAGCACGAACAATTCCTCGGCATTTCGGGGAATTGTTTTTTTGTTGCTTGCTGATCAATTAGATTGAACGTGGCCTACTGAATATTAAAATAATTGAAGAAAACGCAGACGGCTTATCGTCATTAGCAGGTTAGGTGAGAACATATAAATTGGCTAATTGGGGCTGTTCATAGTTGCCATGATGGAAAAGACATTACAGCGTTGGTAAGTCATCTAGTTCGTTCGAAGAATGGCTTGGGCGTGAGTCACTTTAAAAATAGCCATCGTGCAGTCGTACCCGTGAAGAGTACTGAGTAAGCAAGCAAAGAAAAATGGGTGTTCGTTAGCTGATACTTATCATTTGATTACGGCTATTAACAAAAATAATATCACAGTGATAAAAATTTAATATTCGGATATTTGTAAAATTGTAAGTCTTTTTCCGAAGGTCATGAACTGAAAATAATGTAAGATAATTAACGTCAAGAGATGTTAAAATACTATCTATGTGAAGGGAGCGATGGGCATGCAACACCGGCAATTATGGTATCGGGGCGGCCTGGGACTGGCACTAGCGCTAGTTGTGGTTGGATATCGTGGATCACGGACAGTTATTCGGGCGGTCCCCCGCGCACAATTGAGTGTTGATCAGAAAATGCCATCGACTAGCAGTGTTTTTTCTGCTTCGAAATTGACGTTGCAAGATGCGGCAAACGATTCGGCACCACAAGTGTCACCTGAGGCCCAGGAAAGTTCGGGACCTGACAAGGAGTCGAATTCAACATCAGGCAGTAGTACCAATAGCAGTGGCAATAGCAGTGGCAATAGCAGTGGCAATAGCAGTGGCAATAGCAGTGGCAATAGCAGTGGCAATAGCAGTGGCAATAGCAGTGGCAGTACAACGCTGGAAAGTGCTGAAGATAATCAAACATCAGAAACGGCAACGACCAAAGCGGCAGAAATGGTCAATGGGACGGTTAAGATGACCTTAGATACTAATGGCACATTGCATTTGAGTGGTGGGTCATTTGGTGCATTGCTAGGGTCAGCCACTGAGAGTTGGATTGTAAAAACCTTGACGGCCAATGGCTATCAACCGACCCAAGTTTCAAAGATTGTCATCGACGGTAAGATAACGGCAACTACTATTACTAATTATTCGTATCTGTTTGCTAACTTACCTAATGTTACGGCGATTGATGGGCTCGCCAACCTTAATTTAACTGGCGTAACGGATATTTCGTGGCTATTTTTGAACTGTTCACAGTTAGGTGCGTTGGACTTGAATAGTTGGGATGTCAGCAGCGTCATCAGAATGGAGGGAACGTTTCAAAATTGTGCCAAGTTAGTTACGTTGAACGTTGCCGATTGGAACACGGGTTCATTACAGTATCTAATTGACACTTTCAATGGTGCCAGTTCATTAACGTCGTTACCAGTTGGCAA
Source organism: Lactiplantibacillus argentoratensis (assembly GCF_037290055.1). Taxonomy (NCBI): domain Bacteria; kingdom Bacillati; phylum Bacillota; class Bacilli; order Lactobacillales; family Lactobacillaceae; genus Lactiplantibacillus; species Lactiplantibacillus argentoratensis. The sequence continues at coordinate 2,575,008 of NZ_CP147647.1, read as the reverse complement.
GTGGAATACCAGTAAAGTGGCGACGATGATGCGGACGTTTACGGATTGTTCTTCGCTGACGTCATTAGATGTCGCTAATTGGGACACCCGTGTCGTGACGAACATGTCCGCGATTTTTCGAGGAATGTCGAAGGTTAAGAATTTACCCATTGATAAGTGGCAAACGGGCCGTGTGGTTAATATGCAGTTAGTCTTTTCAGGTGATACTAGCTTGGAAAGTATTAACGTCGCTAATTGGGACACGAGTCGGGCCGCCGCGTTGGATGGAACCTTTGCCAAGCTCCCCAATATCAAGTCCCTGCCACTCGACAATTGGAATACAAGTAACGTCCAAACGTTACGGAACACGTTTTATGGCGACACTAACCTGACCCAGCTGCCGATTGACAACTGGAATGTCGGCAAAGTCTTTGATTTTAATTCGACCTTCAGTGGCTGTGCTAGTTTAACGACTGCACCGGTTGCGAATTGGAACACCCAGAGTGCCACTAATCTTGGTTATACTTTTGAGGGTATGACTAGTCTCACCTCGTTACCAGTAGATAATTGGCAGACTGGTACTGTCACGAATATGGCCGGAACTTTTTCTAGAGTTAGTCAGTTAAAGAGTCTCCCGATTAGTAAGTGGAACACGAAAAATGTACAAAATATGGCGGGGACTTTTTCTGAAATGAGTAGTGTCACGGCATTGCCAGTAGATAATTGGCAGACTGGTAATGTGACGACAATGAGGGGTATCTTTACCAAAGTTAGCCAAGTTAAGAATCTGCCAGTTGGTAAGTGGGATACAACGAAGGTCGTTGACATGGGACAAGTGTTTTATGGCAACCCCCAGTTAACTAGTCTGCCCATTGAAAACTGGAATACAAGCTCAGCCACGGATTTTTCACAGCTATTTGCGGAGGATTCGGGTTTACAAACCTTGAGTCTAGGTGCTTGGAATACGACCAAGGTGACTAACTTTGAATCAGTTTTCCAAAATACCAGTCTAGACAAATTAGATCTGACTGGCTGGAATACCAACAGTGCGCAAACTTATACCAACGCTTTCAGTTCGAAGTTGCCGCCTAAACGTCTATTGTTGGGCCCCAGTTTTAACTTTTTTAAGAGTGAAAGTTGGCACTTGCCAAATCCTAGTAGTGAGGCACCTTATATTGGGAAATGGCGTAGTTTAAATAATAAAAAAGTTTATACGTCAGCTGATTTGATGACTAAATACGATGGTAAAACCATTGTTGGAGAATTCGAATGGGCCACTGGCAACACGATTACAGTGAAGTATGTGGACGCTGCTGGCAAGTCCTTGGCACCCGACACGAAAATCAGTGGTGCAACTGGTGATGCCTATCATATTAAACCAATTGAGATTCAAGGGTACGTGCCAGATCAACCAGATGGGGTTCAAGGGAACTTTACCGACAAAGATGAAACGATTACGTTAATGTACAATCCTGGAGGGCTAATATTTGTCTCAGCACCGCAGACCATTAATTTTGGTCAGAATCCGATTACTGGTAAATCAGAAAATTACGGTGCCTCCTATGATACTGGGCTAGTTATTCAAGATGGTCGGTCAATAGGGGCAACGTGGTCGCTCAATGCAACGCTCTCAGCATCAGGTTTCACTAGTAAGCAGTCGGCACGACCATTAGCGGCTGTGCTCAGTTATAAGGATCAACAAACGGGTAACGAGTCAATTCTTACGCCAGGTGTGGCACGGTTGATCGTCAATAACCATCAAACTGTTTCAAACCAAGGTGTCAATGTCCTCGGTCAGAAAATGGCACTTGGGGCACTATCGTTACAAGTGCCAACCGATCGTGCCTTGACGGATACGTATCAGGCGACGGTCACTTGGACGCTTAATCAAGGGGTTCCTAATCGATGATGAAAAAAATAATGATTAGGTAACATAAAATTTGTAAGACTGCTTGATTGTTGTTAGCGAGTTAGTTATGTATATTTACAACGTACCATAATAACTATTCCAGCTTAATGATTGGTTTCGGCCAGGGTTGGCTTTAGTTATGCCGCAAATAATGATATAGAGGAGGAGTGGTGTTGATGAAGCGTTTGGGGTTCATCACAATTGCCATCAGTACCCTACTTTGTTGGGGGTGGTTGTCAGCACCGATTATTGGTGTGGCTAGTACGGCTGAGAGCCCAGCAACGATTCGCTTCGACGGCCAGGCTGAGTCATCGAACCCAGACACTGGCACTAATCAGTTACATGTGACTGAAGCGTCAAAGTCGAGTCATTCGATTGTGCGTCAGCCGAATGCTAGTCAAGCTGTTCATCATCAGAGCCCGGGGTGGTTACCACAAACGAGTGAACAATGGTGGCTGAGTGCTTTCATTGGTGGTATTGGGTTACTGGTCGTTTTAATTGGTTGGCAATTGGTTAACTATCTAAAAAAAAGGAGTTCATTATCATGAAAAAAACATTATTAGGACTTTTATTCTCAGCAGCATTGATTGCAACATCAGGTTTGACCGCGAGTGCGGCCGATACGCCACAAACGTCTAATGGGACAGTTGGTTTCACTGGGGGCGACATCACTATTGATAATGGTGATACGGACTTAGCTGGTGCTAGTCTTGACTTTGGTACCAACCAAATCACCGCAGCTAACAAAGACGATAACTATGACAACACGAATAAGTCAGCGGCGGTATCCGTTGTGGACTTACGGGGAACGGCTGCTGGTTGGGATTTACGTGTGAAGCAAAATGACGTTTTTAAAAACGACAAAGCGGTTGCTAATAAAGAATTGACGGGTGCGATTCTAACATTGAATGGTGTTTTGGATTCAAATGCATCGACGACTGGTGCGGACGCAACGGCCAATACCGGTGTTGCGCTAGATACACTCAATAGTGACAAGGTTTTGATGACCGCCGCTGTGGGTAAGGGGAATGGTAAGAACGTGGCTGATATTGCTAAGTCACAACTAATGGTTCCCAAGACTACGGCACGAGCTACGGGAAGTTATAGTACAACGTTAACTTGGAGCTTGAATACTGCACCAGCGAACAGCTAATAAGTATTGATCGGAAAAATAATGGCTAGTAGGGGTTAATGTCATTTTTCCGAATCATGATTAGGGGGAGAAATGATGTTAACAAAGAGATGGTGGCAGTTAGGAATTGGTTTGCTAGTCGGATTAGTTAGTCTAAGCTGGGGACGAACGGGTTCGGCTAACACAGTCGGTTTTGAGGTCGCACCAGTGGCTTCCAAATATCAAATCGATAAGGCTGTTTCATACTATGATCTGAAACTAAAGCCTAGCCAAACAACCACTTTGGCAGTGAAAGTGACGAACACAAGTACCCAGGAAATCACCGTGCATACGGCAATTGTACCGGCGACAACTAATCCCAATGGGGTGGTTGAGTATCAGGCAACGGCTGATGGCAAGAACATTGATTTGCCAGCTGATGCTAGTCAACTGATTACGACGGCGGCGGATAAGATTATCCTTGCTAAGGGAACCAGTAAGATCGTGACTTTTAAGGTGAAAATGCCGGCTCAGAAGTATGATGGTGTTGTCGTTGGTGGACTGAGTTTCTTAAAAAAGGCCGCCAAACAACAGAGTAAGAGCGCGATGGCGATTAAGAATCAATACGCTTACTCAGTGGCGGTCGTATTGCATGGTGATCACGCGCTCACCAAGAATAAGTTGACATTGGGTAAGATTGATGCGACGCAAAATAACGGGTATAACCAAATTAGTTTACCCCTACAAAATCGAACAGCCGCTTTCTTGAATCAAGTCAAAACTGATGTCCAAGTCTATCGTCGTGGTAGTAACAAAGTGCGCTACAAGCAGGTCAATGAACACGGTCAGATGGCGCCTAATTCAGTTTATGCCTTACCGTTACGGGTTGGCCGGGATGCGTTGAAACCCGGCCAATATACCGCTAAGTTGGCCGTGACGTCCAAAAAGCAACATTGGACGTTCACCAAAGATTTTGAAATCACGCGTGATCGTGCGAACCAACTCAACAAAACCGCCGTGATTGAACATCATACTAACTGGGGGTTGTGGATCAGCCTCGGTCTGCTAGTCATCTTGTTGTTACTGATTGCTTGGTACATTCATCGCAAGCAGCTAAAGATCAAGCGATTAGAAGAACGGCTTAAAGATAAATCATAAGTTCATAGCCATTAGTACTGTTATAAACGGACTCGGTCAGGTTGGCCGAGTCTTTTTTGTGGGTTCGGTGGCAATGAATACAAATTTACCTTTGCTAACTTACTCATTATCTTTTTGCAGGCAATGCGCAGCGGCTTGTTTCTAAGTATAATGAAAGTGTAGTTAACTTAAGGGATGTGAATGAAGATGAAGTATGAATGGCGTAAACAAGAAAAAACAACCTATGCTACTAAGAAGCAACCCCAACTGTTGACGATTCCAGCCCAAACTTTTATGAGTATCCATGGAACGGGGAATCCCAATGGCCCAGAGTTTCAGACGCACCTGCAAACGTTATATCCAGCTGCTTATGGGCTCAAGCATGCGTATAAGCAGTATGCGCAAACACAGGCGTGTGAATTTGATGATTACGTTGTTTTTCCGCTTGAAGGGGTCTGGTCATTGACGACTAAGGGACAGCAACTTGACCATCTTGACAAAGATGAGTTCAGTTATGACATTATGATTCGGGTCCCAGACTTTGTTCCCACTGAACTGATTGCACCGGCTTTGGCAGCGGTTAAAGCTAAGAAACAACTGCCAACTGAACAAATTAACGTGCAGCAGTTCGACGCAATGCAAGTGGCACAGATTCTACACGTGGGTGCTTATGACAATGAACCCGCGAGTTTTGCCAAGATAGATGAACTGGTCGCCAATCAGGGTATGCATCGTACTAGCAAGATTCATCGAGAAATTTATTTATCCGATGCAAGGCGGGTGGCACCTGATAAACTGAAAACTATTCTCCGGTATCGAGTGGCATCGAATTAATGCGAAAACTTTTGATTGGCATTGGGCGTGAAACACGAATATAATTTAAATATATTTTAATTCATATAAAATTATAATTAAGGAGTGCTGATAGTATGATGCAAATAGAGATTAGTGATCGGCTGAAAGCTTTATTGGTTGCGAAGGGCTTTGATAAGAAGCAATTGGTTTTGGTGACGGATGATGGTGGTGGCAAGTACTCTTTGCACGGGGGTGCTTGCAGTATTGGAACTAAATTTACGATAATCGTACTTGACCAGCCGGACCCCGAATACAACGTAACGGTGGTGAATGATCAAGGCCTCGCGCTTTGGACCTCCACATACGATCTCATTTTCTTTAACGATGGTATTAAGATGGATTACGATCAGGGGCGGATCGCTATTAAGGACAATGCTCATATGCTGGACAATGCCGTTCAAATCGCTAAAGGAGCGGAAGTTTTAGCTGCTTTTGAACAGGGCGTCCCAGCCGATAACCTAACTTGTTAATTGCGATATGAAGAAGGCATAATAATGAAGGCAGTTATTTTTGACGATTTTGGTAGTCCCGATGTATTGCGCATTGCTGACGTGCAACGGCCGGTGGCGACAACTGCGACCGTCTTAGTGAAGGTCATGGCGGTGGCCGTTAATCATGTTGATACGTTTGTTCGGAGTGGGGCGTTTAAGACGGCCCTGGCAGCACCACACGTGGCGGGACGTGATTTAGTCGGCGAGGTCGTAGCCAGTTCGCAACCGGACTTTCAAATTGGTGACCAAGTCTGGACGAACTCAATGGGCTATGAAGGCCGAATGGGCGCAACGGCCGAGTATGTGGCGGTGCCAACTAATCGTTTGTATCACGTTCCTGATGGCGTGGCGCCCATGCCGCTCGTCGCGGCGGTCCATTCAGCTGCAACAGCCGCCATCGTACTTAACGACGTCATGGAAATTTGTAGCGGCCAGACACTCCTAATTGAAGGTGCCGCGGGCAACGTTGGCCGTAAGCTGATTCAACTTGCGCATCAAATGGGCGTGACGGTTGTGACAACCGCATCACCACGAGATTTTGCACGGTGTCAGCAGTTAGGCAGTACCGCCTGTTATGATTATCACGCGGGGTTTGCGGACCAGTTAACGACAGATCAGTGGACTTTTGACCATGTGATCGATACCTCGGGACGCGTACCACTGGCGATTAATTTAGCGTTATTACGATTAGGTGGTCAGGTGACATTGATTACGGCATCGCAGGATAACCAATTTGAGTTCCCTGTTCGCCAGTTTTACATGTCTCAACAGCGAATCACTGGTTTTGTGATTAGCCATGCAACGGTTGACCAGTTAGCACAAGCGGCCAGTCGTTTAAACCGAGCTTTTAGCGCCGGACTGCTATTGGATGATCAGGTCAGCCAGCGATATTTTAAGGATGCCGCTCAGTGTCACGCTCAATTGGAAGCAGGCACGGATCATCACCAGCGCTTTGTGTTATTACCGAGTTGATTCAGCATAACGATTGAAAGCCTGATTAATTAATCAGTAATACTATGTCAACAATAGTATTGTAATTTTGGTGATTTAAAGTGATTACTTGGCAGGAGGACTGGACAGTCGGCTCCCGCGCGTCTAAAGTTGCGACCAATATTATCTGTGAAAGGACCGGCGTGCTAACAATCCGAAAGGTGATCGATACGGCGATCTTTACTAATGTTAATGGCATTCCTCCGTGGTAATACGCAGACTTGAAAAGAATATCGATGACGAAAGTCCAACACTTGTCAGCAAGGGTTGGACTTTTTGTGGTGCAGCACCAGAAGCAATGGCAGAAAAATAATTAATTTACTACCTATACTAGATTGTTGATATGAATTTATTTATTCGGATAGCCATCGATTGTTGGTGAACGGCTTTAAAGGAAGTTCGCCTAATTATCTCAAGCAACTCACGCTTGATAACGGTTACACGAACAATCTGGGTTTGTAAATATAGTTAACGTTATACATTATTAGCGCTGTTACTGACCAACCAATATAATGAAAATGTGGTCAAAGGAGTCGGCATTTAAATTAATTAATCAATCGTACAAGGTTATTGGGGGAGGTCACAAGTGATTTAGTGCCAGTAATTTATGAATTGTTATGAGAGCAATCATTGTTGATAATGACCACCGTTCTTAGTTGATGAAAGCTAAACAAGCGCTGGTAAATGAAAAAGGGGGATTTATACCATGAAGCCAATGTTAGGACACTTATTAATGGCAGGAACTTTATTATTAGCGGGTAGTACACCGATTGTTGCCAATGCTGCAGAAAATCGTAGTGGGAATACGGATATCAAAGCGGAATTTACGAAGAGTACGTCCACGGTGACGCCAGTTGATCCATCAAATCCTGATGTGCCAAGTACTGATGGCGATGGTGACAACGGGGCGGCAGCAGGTGGCGACCTGTCGCTGATTTTTGTGTCTAAATCGTTAGGATACGGGACGCATGAGCTGGACGTTTTAAATGATCAACAATATAAGGTTGACCCAACTAGTTCATACACTTTGCTATGGCAGGATAAGATGGTCGTGGAAGTTTCTGATGTTCGGGGAACCAATGCCGGCTGGAAATTAACTGTTACCGGCTCCAATTTAACAGGAACGGATGGTACGGCTGCAAAGGGCGCAACGCTCAGTTTACCAAAAGGTGACGTGGTCAACAGCGGCTCGGAGGCCAATGGTGCGGTTGCCACGGCTTCCGAAGTTGCTTTAAATGGTACGGTGGGATCAAGTGCCGTCTTAAATGCCGATAAGGGCGGTGGTTCCGGGGTAACTGTTAGTCGCTTAGATCCAAAGGCGTTGACACTGAATATTAAGGCTAATACGGTTAAGGCGCAGGCCTATAGCGCTAACCTGAATTGGACATTGAGTGATTTACCAACAAATTAAGCGTCATCGGGGCGAACGGGCGCCCCAAGTACATATGTGAGTAATGGGGGCGAGAAGATGCAATTATTGAAGCGAATCATGGTCATTGTGGGGACGTTAATTTTAGGCCTGCAAGTTAGCAGCGTTAGTGGATTGGCAGCCAGTAACGCAAGTAGCAGTAAAACCACGCAAAGCAATGACATCGGGTTTAGCGTGGCCGCGAAGATTCCGAATAATCAGATTGATCAACATAATTCCTATTTTGATTTAAAAATGACGCGTGGCCGACAGCAACAGATTCAGACGACGATTTATAACGTCACCAACGCTGACATCAAGGTTCAAACGGCGATTCATACGGCTTATACGAACGGCAATGGCATTATCGAGTACGTGACACCAACTAAAAGTTACGATCCTTCTTTGAAGTATCGAATGGACCAAATCACCAAAATACAGGGACCAACGACCATCACGATACCCGCAAACGGGTCGAAAGTGGTAACGGCGACGGTCACAATGCCTAAGCAAGCGGTGAACGGTGTGATTTTAGGCGGCTGGTATTTTAAACGGGTCGCCAATAAAGTCACCGGAAGTGTTAAGGGTTCCATGAATATTGCCAATCAGTATTCGTATGTGATTGGACTGAAATATACTGCTGGTATAGTGCCACAACCACAATTGAAGCTCGATACGATTACGGCGGGCATGCAGAATTATCGGCGAGGGGTGTTTCCGCAATTACGCAACGTTACCGCGGTGATCGTCCCCAAACTAACGATTACGGCTAGGTTAACGAGTAAGAATAGTGGCAAGGTCATCAAGAACTTTACACAGAAGAATGTGCAATTAGCACCTAACTCAGTTTATAAAGTACCTATTTTGACAGGGACCAATCGTTTGCAGGCTGGTTCGTATCATGTCCGGCTAGTTGCTAAAAATGCCGATCATCGATGGGTGTTTGATAAAGATTTTGTCATCAGTACGGCCGCGGCAGATAAGTATAATCAGGCTTCCGTTGATAATTCGGGAATGAGCGTTGGCTGGTTTATTCTATTCGGAGCGTTAGGCATGTTAATTATTGGATTAATCGGTCTATTAATCTTTTTCTGGATCAAAAAGCGGCGGCGTGCTTAGTTCGGTCAGTGAAATGGGGGAAGGACCATGCCGAATAAATGGTGGCGATTAATATTAGGGGTAATGCTTGTGCTGAGCTGGGCAATACCAGTGCGGGCAGCAACACACGGTCGCACTGAGATCAGTGTGGGGTTTTATGAGACTAAGTATAGTGCTGACCGGATTATTCCCGCCCGTGTGATTCCTGATGGTGGTCACCCGTACGTTATTAGACCAGCTGACCCGGGTACCCAGGGTCGGAGAAATCAGTCAGAGCGCAAGCCAATCCGCCGACAACTAGTTATCGATGGCTGGTTGCGTGGGCAATCACGCAATAGTCAACAATTGCCCCAAACGAGTGAGCGGCTTGTCATTGGCAGTATCCTTGGTGGGATGGGATTGTTAGCTAGTGTTTTAGCAGGCGCGTTGTACCGAATATTAAAACGGCAAGATGGGGGTGAACGGGATGCGTAACAGACGAGTAAAATGGTTACTAATTCTTGTATTCGGTATACTCGGCTTGCTGAATTTGCTGCTCTTAGAGGGTAACGCCGCGACTTTGACGAGCAAGATGACGGACGTGAAAACTAATGCTGCTTTTCAGGCCGTACCGGCTGGTAGTTCGGTTGGTAGTAATATTGATAACGGTTTGCAAATGTATCCAGCATTAGGCAACGTGTCTGCTAACTATGCGGATAATGGTCGAATTACGAGGCAGACGACTCAAATTACAATGACGATGACGGGTTCGATTACCTTAAAATCTAGTAACTCGATGTCAAAAGCTTATTTTGATATAATGACTGGTCCGGCGAGTGGAAGCTACACCGGGGCAACACTAGTTACGGCTACGCCTACTAGTCTTGGCAGTGGCAATTCGATTATGATTAGTTCTTCAAAACAGACGCAGACGTTATCGGTCAATTTTCAAAATATTAAAAGTGAGTTGCCAATCTATATTGGCTTCCGAATCACAGTGAATGGTGAGGAAGGTACCTATCAACTGGGTCGTTTCAACGCGCAGACATTATCTCCTAAAATTACGGGGACACTTTATTCGACTGATACGACGATCAAAGGAACCGGGACACCCGGCAATACGATCAGTAGTAATGTTAATGGTGTGACGACGACGGTCGGAAGCGATGGAACGTACACGCTGAATCTTGGGACTGCACTCGGTACTTTGAGTAACGTCACCGTTACTGAGGTCGATGAGATTACCGGTGATAAGGGGACGGCGACCGCAGCGGTGACCCTCAAAAAACTAAATATTACTAGTTCAAAGACGGCAGTCGAGCTATATCCTGGTGACTTAGATTCACTGGCAAGTGATAGCGCGGTCGTCGCCTGGTTAGTTAAGCAAGCTGGCATCGTTGCGACAAATCCGGATAGTGCGACTGACACAATTACTTACGCGGCCAACGAGACTAGTTTAGCGAGCAAGTTGAGTAGTTTAGCCGTTGGTAGCAGCACCACGATCAATATTTATGGAAAAGGCAGTTCTGGACTAAAGTCGGATGCTAAGGCAATTACTGTGACGATGCGGGATGGAACGTTGAGTCTGGGCACATTACCAGCAAGTTTGACGTTTGGCACCCTGACGATTCCGTTTAAAGAAACACTATATCAGCCGACAAATGCTTGGAACATCACTGTTAATGACACACGGAAGACCGGTTCACAGTGGTACTTACGGGCGACAGCAACTGCCATGAAATCCAGTACGCGGACCATGAGTGGCAACCTGATTTATCTGAACGCGGGGAACAAACAGGTGCTGACGAATACTTCGGTAACAGTCAGTTCTGGCAAGAAAACTGCGGGTACGACGAGCACTAATGCTGCAAGTGGTTGGTCGAGCAGTCAGGGTATTTTATTGGATGTCCAACCTAGTGTGCAAATTGACAGTTACAGTGGGACGATTAATTGGACCTTACAGGATACACCTTAAAAATTAATATAAGTGGTCAAAAGATATTGCAAAAGTATGTCGATTTGCAATGTCTTTTTTATGAATAATTAATAATAAGATTGTAAGGGCTTTATTATAGTTTAATGCAAATTTATGTTTACAATATAGAGTAAAGGGTTTAATGAAGCCGTATTTCTGATATAGTAAAGTGAACTAACAAATGTATTAATATGATGAGGTGGTTGGCGTGTCAGCAGTACTTTTAGCGCTGTCGTTGATTTCTGGCGGTTATGAAATGTTGTTTTTAATGATTGGTTTTAGAGAATATGTCACTTGGCGGATTGCCATCATTTGGCTAAGTCTGGTTATCATTACGATGAGCCTGGGGGAAGTGGCTTCAAACTTATGGCCCCAAGTCCCCCTGGCTTATTTTTGGATCATCCCGATTGTTTGTGTGACCACCTTTATGAGTTCTCGGTTGTTGTACACCCAGTGGATTTTAATGTTACCGGTGGCAATCTTTTTGAATGCGCTTAAGCGATTAGTAGGGGCAATCATGGGTGTCATTGCCAAGGCCGTAGCCCAATCTGCATCGCCAATGTTATTACGGCAAGCGATAGGTCTACATTCGACAGCAGATATTAATCTCTTTTTAGCGTCGATTATGATGCTGCCGGTCATTATTATTTTAGGGATGTTAGCGCATCGCTGGTTAGTACAAGTGTCGGCCGCCGATTTCTTGCAACGGGCGCGTGTTAATATTAGCGATTACTTATTAGTTATTTTGTTTTTTGCTATTTACATTATTGCGTATGTTTTTGCGATGGAATGGTCGGTCAATGCGCAAACGTATATGGCAATTGCGGCCATCGTGACGTTTGGCATTATCGGGTCGTATTTAATTAGTAATAAAAACAGTCACTTGAATGATGCGCAGCTATTGCTACAAGTCTCAAATTACAACGAATTATTAAGCCACCATAACCGTGATTTACATTTGTTTAAACATGATTATGAGAATATTCTTTTGAGCATGTCGGCATTTATTCAGAACAATGATATGGCCGGCTTAAAGCGTTATTTTACAACGGAAGTAATGCCTGCCAGGGTAACCCTTAATCGTCAGTCGGGACTGAGTGATTTGAGTCGCTTGGATATGCCGACGGTCAGTGGTCTGATTTATGCAAAATATGAGGCAGCCAACGGTCAGAACGTTCATTTAGTGGTGACAATCTTAGAGAAAGTCACGTTAGCGGATATTCCACAGATAAAAGTAGTGCGGATTTTGGGTAATTTGCTGGATAATGCGACGGATGCTGCTGCCCGAGCGAATCATCAAGTGGCGCTAACTGTTAAAAATCGAGATGCTCACACAACGGTATTTTCGATTACAAATCAAATCCCAACGCATGAAGCGGTAGATTTATCAGTTATCAAGAAAAGTCGATTTACAACTAAACCAGGACATTTGGGTTATGGATTGAGTAGTATTGAACAATTAACTACAGATCAATTAGTTGTTAATTATTGTATTGAAGAGGGCAACTTTATTGCAGAACTCGTTATCAAACATTAAACGTTGGCTTACAAATTGAAAGAATTTGATTTTGATCGCAGTGCTAACAGCATTACCCAATATTAGTCAAGTAATGACAAGCTGTTACAATTACGAGACCTGAGCAGCCAAACTCAACCGAAGCTGTTACTGCCACCAAAGATGAGCGCTGGTCGGAGCATTTAACGATAAGCTTTTAGATAATTAAGACCATACTTTTTTCACTTTATGTGAATTGGTTAACATAAAAATGATTGCTTTAAAGCGGTTATCCCAGATTACGAGGGATAACCGCTTTTGTGTATTGATTGTTAAATAAAAAATATTTGTTAGAATCATTAGTGTACAGCAGGATTAGTTAGCATTGTAAATTGTCAGATGGAAAATGTAAATAGTATTACTGCTAGACATCTGTTAAAATAAGCATTATTTTTGGGTTAACAAATTTTGACCAATAACGTAAAGGAGTTACAGATTATGGGGACAGAACTACAATTTGTACAATATTTACATCAAATGCGTGATTATAATGATCAGCACCCAACCACCAAGGGGCTGATCTTATTAGGTTACTTAGAACGAGATTTTATTCGATTTTACCGGGCCGGTAAGATTGAAGAAGGCATTCAATTTGCTAAGAAGAATCTGACCCGTTCGCGCGATTTATTAAATAAATTATCGAGTGAGGAAAAACAGCTGCAACTCAGTGCGCTGGTTGATGTCTTAGCTTTTGAGGGAATCCAAAATCATGCTGAGATTTATGAATTTGTTAAGCTACGTAATGATTATCACCGTTGGTTAGTTAAATTACCCGTGACGACGGAACGTTACCAGCCACTAGTTGTGCAGATTATTCGTGATTTTGCGGCAATTGCCAAACCGAACGCATTAGCTTATAACGCACATTTAGAGTCAACGCTCGATGTGATGTACTATACCAATGCTCACCTGCATGATCAACTATCGGTGAAAAAGGTATTGGCCCACGTCAATGCGCGTTGCAATCCTGAGGCGGTGCGGCGGTCGTTCAGTCAAGAGATGCATATGTCGATTCGCGATTACATCAATGCTAAGAAAATTCAGGAAGCTGAGCATATGTTGTTGGCAACGGATTTAACTATTCGAGCCATTGCTGCTGAACTCTGTTTCTACGATGCCGCCGATTTTTCAAAACGATTCAAGAAGGAGATCGGTCAAACGCCCTTAGAATTTCGGCAACTTAATACACGAACTGATTAGTACTTGTATTTTTAAAGATAACCTTTTTCGCGTAAATACAAACCCCCGTTTTACTCGCATAAAAGCAGGTATACTATGTCTCAAAATTCAAAATATGTCGATATTTGACTAAAATTAACAGAGGCAAATTACTATGCGATATACACGGGGCAAATGGCGCGTAACCAATCCCAAGGTTTGGTTGTTTTCTAGTGTTTTAATTTTAGGTTGGAGAATTGTGCCGACAGTGGCTCAAGCAAGTGAAGCTGAGACGGTTACCATGTCGAGTCATTCGGTGCAGTTAGAAACGGATAGTCAAGACCAATTAACAGAAGTAGCACGGATTTCAAAAACTGCGGTAACTCGTGACCGCCACAGTGTGACCGCCCAGTCCAGCAAGTCAGCTGACAGGACTAGTTCGGAGCAATCTGCTACGACTGGCACTGTTGAGGCGGTCAGTCCAACGACTAGTGAAGCCCAACAGCGGTCAACACAGCAAGATAAAACAGCTGTTGAACAACAGGCAAGTGACTCAACAGCAGCTTCTGCGGGTGCCAGTACTAATCAGGCGTCAGCCGCAACAAGTTCTGATCAGGCGCCAGTAGCCAACTCAACTGGCACTCATCATGCGATTGATATGGCCAGTTCAGCTAGCGCACTAGGTGCTGACAGTGGGGCCCATTCTGAAAGTTTATCTGAGGCGCAACGCTCAGGTGGTCAAGGTAAGACGATCGATTCAGATTTATCGGGAACTGTTCATTCACAGTCATCAGTGAATACCGTGACGACAGCTACCCCTGTGAACTCAAATTCAAGCCTAGAAAGCGACAAGTTTGCTTCCACACGGAGCCGAGCTGTAGCGGCAACTGATCAAATGAGCAGCAGGGTTGAGAAAAGGGCATTGAATAAAACAAATGTCACTAAGTCAATAAACATACCAGTTGCAACAAAGCAGCCGAGCAAGCAACGGACAGTCACCGCTTCGTCGTTTTTGACAACAGCAAAGAACTTAGCCGATAAGAACTATCTTGATCAGTATGCCAAACAGCATGGGCAAGCGGCTTTGATTGCTTTGATCCAAGATTGGTTGTCCACGTATCGAATTATTGCACTTACAGGAATTACGATTGTGAATAGTTCATTTGATGGTAGTGTGGCTACGATTAGTGGTGGTCTGCACGTTATCAATACGGGGGCGACAATTCGTTCTGGTCAGGATGATGAATGGGAGACCATCATAAACGGTGGTTTGTCAGTGACAAACAATACAATCACGTTTACAACTACCAATGGATTGGTGGACCGTCCCATAGCTAATCAGGATATGGATTTTACAAAGCCTCGGCCAACAGGAAATGGTGCAATCAAAGGTTTACCAAGCGTTACGGTTGATTCTTCGTTAGTCAATGCGCAAGAATTTAGTCAAGCCCAGATCAATATTAGTGACTTTTATGATCAACTAGTTACTGCAGGGACTATTTTATCGGCAACTAATGGTGGCACGTTGAGTAAGATGCTGATTGGTGAGTCTGGAACTGCTGATTTGGGCTCTTATCAAGGACACCATTATTATGCCGTGAATATTGATTTGAATGACTGGCACAGTGGTATTCGGACCACTGGTTTTAATAATGATGATGTGGTTATTTATAACGTCGTCACGGCAGCACCAGCGTTAACCATTGGTGGCGGTTTTTCTAGTAGTACACCGAATCTAGTCTGGAACTTCAATCATGCCATGCGTATTCAGAATACCACGATGATAACTGGTAAAATCGTGGCACCACATGCTGTCTTTACAACTAATCAAAATGTTGATTCAGCGGCCGTTTTACAATATGGATATGGCGATGGTGACAGTGCTATTCGAGAGACGATTACGAGCCAAAACGAGCATAATTATGGTTTTGGTCAAGTGGTTACTGATGATCCGTTGGATTACTTAATTGCAGTGATTCAGTCGGATGGTACGAGCATTGATACTTTAGCTGGTTTTCGCCATCTACTAGCAACCGGGCAACTGAAGATCACGATTACAGATGCGGCTGGGACACGTTTATCAAGGTTGAATGCGGTTGATACACATATTGCGGGCCAGCATCGCTATCTAATCACTTACCAATTTGGCGATCAAACTGCGACGACTTGGTTGAACGTCCAACCATCGCATGAGCCCATAATACCTATCAGCCGGATACCGGAATATTCAGCGATAACGCGGACGATCAATTACCAAGATGAGCGAACTGGGGCGGTGCTTGCTGGCCCAGTTATACAAAATGTACGGGTCGTGCGATTTGCCATTTTTAATGCTAAAACTCATGAATTGCTCGGCTATGATACAAACGGCGACGGAATTGTTGATACTAGTGATGGGACAATTGCATGGCTGTTAGTACTGCCAACGGATCAAGATTGGGTACAGGTTGTCTCACCAGACTTATCTGCGCAGGGTTATCAAGCTCCTGATATTCCGGTAGTTGCGGGGCAAACAGTGATCATTAATGGTGGTGATAGAACGATGAATACAAATGTAATTGTCAAGTATCAGCAACAAACGCATATTGCAACGACGCAGCGAACGGTTACCCGGACGATTAACTATATCGATGGTGGAACACTGCAACCCATCGCGTCACTACATGCTGTTGTTCAAACGGTTAAGTATCAATTATTAGCTGTGGTTGCTCATGACGGAACGATACTTGGCTACGATACCAACGGGGACGGACAGATTGAGACACAATTGGCAGATGAAGCATGGTTGATTGTTGGTTCAGGGCCGTGGTTTGGCGCGGTTAAGTCGCCAGATCTGAGCCATGAGGGCTACGCAGCGCCGGACCTAAAAGTAGTGCCGGAGCAGATGGTTGCTGGGGTCGATGATAAAGATGTTACGATCAATGTTTATTACCGACTAGCAACTCAGGCCGTTACGGTGTATCAAAATAAACGGCGCGTTATCAGCTATATTGATCGACAGACCCATCAATCGATTGCCACGACCGTCCAGCAATTGGTTATTTACCAACGAACAGCAATTATTGAAAAAAAGACTGGCAAATGTTTAGGCTATGATTTAAACGGTGATGGATTAGTTGATACGAGTCAAGCTGATTATGCGTGGATTTTAGTTGGCAGTGGTCAATTTGCCGCGGTAACGTCACCAACGCTAGTCGTCCAAGGCTATACTGATCCGGACATAAGGACTGTAGCGGCTCAAACGGTCGCGATTACTGATCCGGACCTGATGACGACAATCGTGACTTATGACCATCGTATTATTACGGTAACACCAGGCAATCCTGCTCGACCAGGACAGCCAGTTGATCCTGACAATCCGAATATCTTGTTTCCAGATGAGGGTGGCGACACCGATTTAACGCACACCGTTACTAGAATCATTCACTATGTTTATGAGGATGGCACGACAGCCGCAGCCTCGGTCCTACAAACCGTCCAATTTCAACGCAATGCGATGATTGATTTAGTGACGGGCGAAGTGACATACCAAGAATGGGTACCAGTCTCGGTAACGGAAATGGCGGGCGTTATTTCACCAATTGTAGCGGGTGCCACGACCACATTAACAGAAGTGGCAGCCCAGCAGGTGAGTGTCACAACTGCCGATCAGGTTATAGTGGTTACTTACAAGAAATCGGCAATCAAACCGGAAGAACCGGGGCAACCTGAACAACCAAGTCAACCGGAAGAACCGGGGCAACCTGAACAACCAAGTCAACCGGAAGAATCGGGGCACCCTGAGCAACCAAGTCAACCAGAAGAACCGGGTCAATCCGAAAAACCAGGGGAACTGCAAAAACCGAGTCAGCCAGCTGATTCTGAGCAACCAGATGGATTAAGTGATCAAGCCAATTTGAGTCGTAATCAGGCTGAACAATCACGGACGTCACAGCCATCACAAGCAGAGTCAGATCAAAGCGTTGTGCAGACGAATCAGCAGAAAACAGCTGCGTCCGTTTCAGGTATTGGTTGGGTTAGTGCACAGGCGGTATCAAAACGTACCACTAAGCACCATCGGATGACGACCCTTCCCCAGACAGACGAGCAGAATACGCAATTATCACTCTTGGGGATGATTGGATTAGCATTGAGTTCAATTTTAGGTTGGCTGAAGATTAAGTCCCGCGATTAACAGTTGTGAGATGATACCCGTTGTGAGTTGCGGATCTTTAGGAACCGGGATTGACGGGGTTAATGTTCCTTTGAGGGACAGCTAGTTTTGAATGATTAATATAGGCAATCACTGACGTTTCTTATTAAACGGTAGTGATTGCCTTTTATGGTATCGTCGTTGGTACTTTTGATGCGGTCAGTTGACCGGTCAAAATGGCGACTAATAACTGAGCAAAGGAACACACGCGGCACTTTTCGTAGTGACACTAAATGTCAGACATATGATAGTAGCAACTGGGTGGGGCGTTTAAAAAATTAAGGGTTATGCCTAAAAATAACATTTATCGTTGACAATTGTAAACGAAGGGATTAATATACACATATAGATTACAAGTGTAAACGATAATGAGAAAGGGACGAATAAAATGATGATTAAAGTATTAGTCTTATTAATTGGTGGGTTAGCAATTGGGTTTATTCTGTGGTGGTTCTTCGGGAAGCATGCTACGACAACGGTCACCGCGAGTGCGGTTGATGATTTACAGCAGGTTGATGTGGAGGTTAAGGGTGGCTATTCGCCAGAGCAAATCGTGTTGAAAAAAGGGGTTCCGGCGGTACTTAATTTTACGCGCAAAGATGCATCTGGTTGTCTGGATCACGTGGTGTTCAGTGATTTCGGTATCAATCAGGAATTGCCACAAAATCAAGTTGAAGCAATTACGATTGATACGAGTAAGTCTGGCGAATATCAATGGGCCTGTGGGATGGACATGTTTCATGGAAAATTAATCATTAAATAGTGGGAGGAAAATCAAATGAGCGCACGACAACAAATCAATATTACAGTAGACGGCCATTATGACCCAGCAGAAGTAACGTTACAACAAGGTGTACCGGCCCAATTAACGTTTACGCGCACGAGTACGCAGGGGTGCTTAGAGCAAGTACATTCAACCGACTTGCACTTTACGACTGAGTTACCCCTTGACCAACCGCAAACGGTGACGGTACCAACTGATCGAGCCGGTGAATTTTACTTTAGTTGTGGGATGGACATGGTGAGTGGCAAGGTGGTGATTGCGTAATGAACACGACGAAACGGTTTTGGATTTCATTAATATTTTCCCTGCCACTACTGGCTAATATGATTTTGATGCCCTTTGGCTGGATGCTCCCGGGTGGTGATTGGACGCAGTTGATTCTGACGACCATTATTATGGTTGTTTCGGCTCGGCCGTTCTTGCAAAGTGCGTGGGCGTCTTTTACTAAGCACCATGCCAATATGGATACTTTGGTGGCGATTGGCACCGCGACGGCTTATTTTTACAGCTTATACGCAATGGCAACGGGGCAAGCAGTCTTCTTTGAAAGTGCCGCACTTGTGACCACTTTCGTTTTGCTCGGCCAAGTCTTTGAAGAACGAATGCGGCGCAACGCGTCCAGCGCGGTCGCAAAGCTAGTGGGCTTACAAGCCAAGGAAGCGGAAGTGTTACGCGATCAAGAATTTGTAAAAGTGCCGTTGGATCAAGTAGTGGTCGGCGACATTATTCGGGTCAAGCCAGGGGAAAAAATTCCCGTTGATGGTGTAATTACAACTGGCCGCTCAACGGTTGATGAGTCAATGGTGACGGGAGAAAGTATGCCTGTTCAAAAAACGGTGGCGGACGCTGTCATTGGTTCAACGATTAATAGTAATGGGACCTTTCAGTTCAAAGCTAGCAAGGTCGGTGACCGGACAATGCTGGCTCAAATCGTTGAGCTCGTTAAAAAAGCACAAAACAGTCACGCACCGATTCAAAAGCTGACCGATAAAGTTTCTGATATTTTTGTGCCGATTGTGCTAATTATTGCTATCGTTACCTTCTTGACCTGGTATGTTTTCTTGAATGCTAGTCTCGCGAATGCCTTGATTTTTGCGGTCGCTGTGGTCGTGATTGCCTGCCCGTGTGCGCTAGGTTTAGCTACGCCGACCGCACTAATGGTCGGTACCGGCCGTGGTGCCAAGATGGGGATCCTGATTAAAAATGGTGAGGTCTTGGAAGCTGTCAATGACGTTAAAACGGTGATCTTTGATAAGACGGGAACGATTACGGTTGGTCACCCACAAGTGACCGATGTTATCGGCGACGAAGTCCAAGTACTGCGCGTTGCCACTAGCTTAGAGGCGGCTTCGGAACATCCTTTAGCTGCGGCAATATTAAAACGCGGCACGGCCCGTGGTATTCAAGCACCAACCGCCACGAACTTCCAAGCCATCGAGGGTAAAGGTGTGACTGCTCAAGTTGAGGGCCAATTAGCGGTAGTCGGTAATCATAAATTATTAACTGATGAGCCGATTAGTGCTGAATTACAACGCCAAGCCACCGAGCTTCAGGACGCGGCGAAAACGGTCGTGTACGTGGGCTTAAATCACGAAATCATTGGATTGATTGCCATTCAAGACGTCGCCAAATCGACGTCTGAGGCAGCCATTGCGAGTTTGAAAGCACGTGGCTTGAAGACGGTCATGTTAACCGGCGATAACGAACGGGTCGCACAAGCTGTGGCGGATCAAGTCGGTATTGATGAAGTGATTGCTGATGTGCTGCCAGGTGATAAGGCTGAGCACGTTCACGCGTTCCAGAAGGCTGGCAAGGTGGCCTTTGTCGGCGATGGTATTAATGACGCCCCCGCGTTGACGACGGCGGATGTTGGGATTGCCATGGGTTCCGGAACTGATATTGCAATCGATGCTGGTGGCATCGTGCTCGTTAAGAACGATCTGCGTGATGTTGACCGGGCGTTGGCATTGAGTAAGAAGACGTTTAACCGTATCAAACTTAATCTGTTCTGGGCTTTCGTGTACAACGTGCTCGGGATCCCAGTCGCAGCGGGCCTCTTCTTTGCCATTGGGCTGACGCTTAGCCCCGAATTGGCCGGATTAGCAATGGCCTTTAGTTCATTGTCCGTAGTCACGAGTTCGGTATTGCTAAATAAAGCTAAAATCAGTTCGAACGCCCAACCTGCGTAGACGATGACAGGTAGCGTCGGATGAAATCGGGCCTGTTAAACAAGCAGAAATGTGTGTTAATGGTACAAAATATGCGGGTGTCTAACGCCAGTTCACGTTATTGAGCTGGCGGCGACACCCGCTTTTTGAGTCGACAACTTAAGGAAGAAGACTGGCTATAAGTTCCTCACAATCAGTAAAAAAAGAGTATTAGATTTACACTAATTAAGTATCATATCGTTAGTGTGAAATTAGAAGAATGCCCATTTAACGGAGATAAGTGTGGTGTTAGATGCTTTTGTAAGCGCTTGAATCAAATTGTGTATTGTGTAACAATGTTAATTGTAAGCGGTTTACATACTATTTGAAACGAGGGTTTGAACATGAAAATTAAAGCAGCAGTGGTTGATAAAGTAAACGATCCATTTGTCATTAAAGATGATATTGAATTAGCTGAAATGAAAGCAACTGATTTACAAATCAAAATGGTTGCGACTGGAATTTGTCATTCTGATGAAGCAATTCGGCGGGGTGATGCGTCGTTAGGTTATCCAGTAATTTTAGGACACGAAGGTTCTGGAATCGTCGAAAATGTCGGTTCAGAAGTAACTAATTTTGAAGTGGGCGACCATGTTATTCTATCATTTTACGCTGACGGAACATGTGATAACTGTCTGAAAGGCATGCCAACTAAATGTCGGAATTATGCCGACTATAACTTGAGTGGGACTCGTCCCGATGGTTCCGACCATTTCCAAGAAAACGGGCACCATATCAGTGATATGTTCGACCAATCTTCCTTCACGACTCATACGGTAGTTGACCAACGTAATGCGGTTAAAGTACCAAAAGAACTAGATTTACGTCGCTTGGGACCTTTAGGCTGTGGCTACGTCACCGGGAGTGGCACTGTTTTGAACAGTTTACAGCCGCGCCCAGGACAAACAATTGCAGTCTTTGGGACTGGTGCGGTTGGTTTAGCGGCAATGATGGCTGGTAAGATTTCCGGCTGTACCGAAGTGATTGCGGTCGACATTGTTGATTCACGGCTAGAACTCGCCAAAGAATTAGGTGCTACTCATGCCATTAACAGTAAGGAAGAAGATCCAGTTGAAGCAATCAAGAAGTTGACGCATGGTTACGGGGTCGACTTTGCCGTTGATACGACTGGGGTAGAACCAGTTATGGTTTCTGCAATCCACGCACTTGCTCAAGGTGGGACGGCTGCTTTGATTGCCGTTACGGCCAAAAATATCACCATTAGCTCATGGAACGATTTGTGTGTTGATGATAAGAAAGTCATTGGTGTTAACATGGGTGATGCCATCCCTGGCGTTGATATTCCACGGTTAATCGATTTCTATCAACATGGCATGTTCCCATTTGAAAAGACCGAAAAATTCTATAAATTTGAAGATATTAATCAAGCCAACGCTGATTCTGGTAGCGGTAAGACCATCAAACCAGTCTTGATCATTGATGAAGACTATCAACCTGGTAAATAGCTACCGGCTTGGTGCCACCAGTCATGCGGACTGGTTTCTAAAACGGCAATGTCAAAAGTTGATTTTGACATTGCCGTTTTTTACGTTATACACCAGCCACTTGCATGATTTGTGATTAAAACATGCTGGTTCTTAAGTTCAAGAGCAGCCAGCTTAGGCCCGCTGGAAACTGGTGCGAGTTAGCGTAAACTTGCTTAGGGTGCGCGTCCTACACCGACCTCCAGGCATTTCTGCCAATTGCCGGAACGTGGTGGGCACAGATTTAAGCCGAAGCCCACGTCTTAAATACTGGCCTTTCACTAACCAAGCAAAGAACGCTTGCTAAGTGAAATTTCACCACTGGGCATTGTCAGAAACGCCTTCCAGTCGGGACAGTGTTCGAATGGCAGACGGCGATGTACCCAACTTTTGATGAATTAGTCGTTGTTCTTCATAAAACGGTAATTTTATCAATCAACTGTCAGACTGAAAGTGATATTGAGATAGCTCACCAACTCTGAATTATAATAATAAGATTGAAACTCCTGACAAAGTGCTTTACGCATCCTAACCCTTTGTTTAAAGTTCCATTATCAAAATAATCAGCGACCAATTGTACCAAGTTAAGTGGCCGTTCATCAGCCATTCGAGCGGCTTCCCGACTGGAGGGGCTGGGTGACAATGCTCAGTAGCCAAATTATTCTTAGCTGGAAGTGGGTTGCTTCCGGCTTAGAATAAGACTCGTATTTGAGATGACGCGGGTTGTGCGTTAGCTCAAATCGACGTCGGCTTACGTTCCAGCAATTGTCACCCAGCCCCGGAGGTCGGAATAGGACGATCATTGCTGACGAACAGGAATCCACCTAACCAGCACGTTTTAATCACAAATCAGGACAAATTAATTTGCACAATGTGTGTTCTTATCTGTGCTTGTCGGTTTATTGTTGCTGTGAATGGGGGATTACTTGGCATCATATGCGGCTTGGAAAATCTTGATGATGTCTTCTTTAGTACCTTTGCGTGGGTTAGAGAAGGCGTTACCGTCTTTAAGCGCATTAGTTGCCATGTGTTCGAAGTCTTCGATTTTGGCGCCAATTTCCTTGATGGAATGCGGAATACCAACGTCTTCGCTGAGCTGTTTCATCGCTTTGATAGCTAATTCGGCAGCATCACGAGTCGATAAGCCATCAGTGTTTTCGCCCATAATTTTGGCGAGTTCGGCGAAGCGTTCGGGGCACGCGATTAGATTATATTCTTCAACGTAGGGTAAGAGCAGCGCGCAGCAGACACCGTGGGGTGCGTCATATTGGCCGCCGAGCTGGTGGGCCATGGCGTGCACGTAACCTAGATTGGCGTTGTTAAAGGCCATGCCGGCTAACATTTCAGCTTCGACCATGTGTGTCCGGGCTTCTAGGTTATGCCCATTGGCGACGGCTTCACGTAATGATGTTTCGATTAATTTGATGGCCTGGATGCACTGTGAATCGGTAATCGGATTGTGATCGACAGAAACAAAGGGTTCGATAGCCTGGACAAAGGCATCCATGCCAGTTGCGGCCGTGAGTCCCTTAGGAACATCTAGCATGAGAGTGGGATCGTTAAAGGACACGAGTGGCATGTTACGCCATGAAGCAACGACGAACTTATAATGCGTTTCTTCATTCGTAATGACACAGTGACGGGTCAATTCAGAACCAGTCCCAGCGGTAGTGTTGACCGCAATCAGTGGTGGTAGGGCGTTCTTGAGCGTTTCAATCCCCGCTAACTTAGTGATGTCGTCGCCGTTAGTCATGATGATGCCGGCACCTTTTCCGGTATCGTGGGCAGAACCGCCGCCAATGGTAATCAGGGAGTCCGCTTGATTGGCTTGATATAAGGCTTTAACAGCTTGAATGTTATGAATTTTAGGGTTGGGTTCTACTTGATTATAAATCACGTAGACAATCCCGGCAGCATCCAGTGACCGCCGCACCTGAGCAACGGCGCCGTCTGGCAGACTTTCAAGAAATTTGTCGGTGACGATGACTGGTTTGTGCATACCAAGAGTTTTGGCACGCTCGCCGATTTTACTAATGACACCAGGACCGAAAAAGTTAACGCTAGGCATTAAGAAATCAAAATTACGTTCAGTCATATTAATAACCTCTTTTTATATTGTAATCGCTATCATTACTAATTTACGAATCAAATTATAGTCGTAATAATTACAATTTGCAATACTTTTTGGCTAATTAATTATGTTTTTCACAATATCGTTTAGAAAAGGTGCGGCGATCACGGTACACCTGTTGTAACCAAGTGTTAAATGACGGTGAACTATAGTCCTCATGCTATTTGATATTACTGCCTACAAAAAGACGACTAATTACAAAGATTCACAATCTTAGTAATTAGTCGTCTTTTTAGTGTGATCCAATAGAAAAATTGGATTAGTACCAGTGATGATGTTGCCAGAATCGTTTGGCCTTGACCCAGGAGCCGTAGCGCGAGGCGACGTAGGTATTAGCACGTTTTTCCTGATTGACGGGTGACAAGTTGCCGTGTAAGTATGAGCGCAACAATTGATAGCGACCGTAGCAGCGGCCATTATGAGCCGTATAACTGTATCCAGATTCACGATAGGCGATCCAATTTTTGGCAACGCGGTTGGCTTTCGAAAGCTTGGCGTTGATCTTGGCAATTTGCTGGGCTTGGCTAAGCTTCTTGGAGGCCTGGGCGGTGATTGTGGTTTGTGGTCCAAGACTAGTAGTCACGTTAACGACGACCCCGAAGACACAACTAGCCAAAACTAATAGCAACATGGTTTTAAAGTTAAATTTTTTCATGATATGTATAACCCCGTTTTATATTTTCCTAAGCTGATAAGTGTAGAATACGCCAATTATGTGTCAGCTATGTTAAAGAAAAGTTACTATGTTATTAAATGAACGTTTCCGTTATGAAATAGTTTTTGCCAATAACTGTTGTGGCAATTGTTTAGATGAATAATTGCGCTGACTATCACATGAAAAAATCATAATATTGTTAGGAAAACTAAAGCGCTTTATTGCCTTCGTTCGGTAATCTTAAATTGGAATAGCTTTACAAAAGTATTAAAGGAGTAAGTGAGGGAGTGCAATAATGGCAACAAAAGATAATGAAAAGATTACATTGATGGCGCTAGTCATGATGATCTTTACGACCGTTTTCGGATTTGCCACTAGTACGGTGGCCTATTATTTAATGGGTTACAGCTCGATTCTATTTTACCTAGTCGCAGCCGTACTGTTCTTCATCCCGTTCGCGCTAATGATGGCGGAGTTCGGGGCAGCGGTTAAGTCTGATAGTAGCGGGATGTACAAGTGGCTGGAAGTGAGTGTGAATGCGAAATTTGCGTTCGTGGGCACGTTCATGTGGTTTGCGTCGTACATTATTTGGTTAGTCTCAACGTCAGCTAAAGTCTGGATTCCGTTTACGACCATCTTCTTTGGGAGCGATCAAACGCAGCGCTTTGCGATGCTTGGTCTGAATGCGACGCAGATGATTGGGATTTTGTCCTGTCTATGGATGGTGCTAGTGACGTTCGTTTCCATCAAAGGGATGAAAGGCATTGTGCGGGTCACGAGTTTAGGCGGCCTGGCGGTGACCAGTTTGACTGCAATCCTGTTAGTGGTTTCGGGGGTCGTTTTAGCCTTGAATCACGGACAATTCGCACAACCGTTACAACATGTGATGACGTCACCAAATCCAAGTTATCAGCATCCAGTCGGGTTACTCGGGTTTGCCGTTTTCGCCATTTTTGCTTACGGTGGGCTAGAAGTTCTCGGTGGGATGGTTGATAAGACCAAGAACCCCGAAAAGACCTTCCCACGCGGAATTATTATTTCTGCCATCGTTATTACCTTAGGCTATGGCCTGGGAATCTTCTGCTGGGGGATTAGTACGAACTGGCAAGCCGTTTTGTCGAATCCAACGACTAACCTCGGTAATATTAGTTACGTCATGATGCAAAACTTGGGCTATGTTTTAGGGCAAGCGCTTGGTTTGAGTACAGCGGCCGCTAAGACAATGGGACTGTGGTTTGCACGGTACACCGGCTTAGGGATGTTCCTCGCTTACAGTGGGGCCTTCTTCACCTTAACTTATTCACCATTGAAGACGCTTATCTTGGGAACACCTAAGGAACTGTGGCCGAAGAAATTTACGAAGCTCAACAAAGCTGGTATGCCAAGTTATGCCATGATGGTTCAATGTGCCATCGTGATTGTGATCATTTTGGTGGCGTCCTTTGCAACGGCAGACGCGTCAGCCTTTTACAATGTGTTGACCTTGATGGCGAACGTTTCGATGACGTTACCATACCTCTTCTTGCTATACGCGTTTCCGAAGTTTAAGGAAAACCAGAACATTGTTAAGCCTTTTGAAGTGTACAAGTCATTGACTTGGACGAAAATTATTAGTTGGGTCGTGTTCATTGTCGTCTTAGGCGCGAATGTCTTCACGTTGATCCAGCCAATCTTGGAAACTGGGCAGATTCAAAATACGATTTGGATGCTAGTTGGACCAATTGTCTTCGGTGTGGCCGGGATTATTTGGTATCAAGTTCGAGAACGGCATGTCAATTAAATAACCAATTTCAAAATACCATTCGATTGCTGACTGATAAAACAGCATTGAATGGTATTTTTTAAGTGCCTTAATATGGGAAATTTAGTACACTCATTAGCAAAAGCTATCTAGGGGGGAATGGTCATGACATTGGGAACTGCGTTAAAGCAGGCACGCAAAGCCAAGCAACTCAATCAAAAGCAAGCTGCCCGGGGAATTTGTGCACAATCGATGCTGTCAGCAATTGAAAATGATCGCTACGTGCCGAATGCCCGGCTATTACTGGCGCTGTGTCAGCGATTAGGGGTCGCGGTTAGTACGTTGAGCCTAGCCGACGATTTTGAGATCAGTGCCGAGTAAGCGTTTAATGACCGCGTTCGGCAGATGTGCAATGCCCATCAGTATCAGCAATTGAAGGATTGGCTATTACAGCCAACCACTTTGGAACATGTTCAAACGGATGAGCAGACTCAGGCTTACTATTATTATCTGGGTGTCGCCTGTTGGCAGGTTGATCGCACATCGGATGCTGCACAACAAAATTTACGGCTGGCAATTGGTATGGCTGCTCCCAGCTCGCCGCCGACAACGTTGACACGCTTGGCCTTGATTTCGTTAGCCGTCGTTAAGGCGCACCACCATCCTCAAGCCCCAGTCGCGGCCTTAGTCACCCGGGCACTCGCTGACATTGATGCGAGTGCATATGAAGAAAATGCCAACATTGTTTTTTACCTTGCTGGGTTGGTGGCTTATGAACAACATGATTCCCAGTTGGCGGTGGCCCATTTGACGCAGGGGTTGGCCTTTGCGACTACACACGATTCACACTACATGCTGGCTAATATTTATCAGTTGATGGCGCAACTCGCAATGGCGGCGGGGGAGACTGCCACGGCGCAGGTTGCCAGTCAACGGTCACAAGTTTTCAAAGACCTGTTTAAAGAACAAATTAACGACCGCCTGTAAATTATCAGTATTCTGATTTTATGTTGGCGTCCCCACCGTGTATTTTATAATCACCAACTAAATACATGTGCACTTGATCTAACGGTCCGTTATTGATTTGGAGTGGTTGGCCGTAATAACGATGACCGGGTCAGGATGAACATTGGGGGTTATAAAATGACAACAGCATTATTTACGAATCAAGTATTAACACAGGCAACTCCAGCAACGGTGCGAGCATTGCTAGCAGATCCGCTGAACTTACCAGCATGGGCGACTGCCATTACCACGGTCAAGCCAACCGCGACGGGGTACGTGTTACAGCGGTCCGGTTCGGCTTTTGATCAGCCGGAACAGTTGCAGGTTACAGTCGGCGCTGACCAGGTCGTTTATCACAGTGAGGGGGGCCAATTGGGGTATGAAATTGTGTTCACCATGACGCCATTGGCCGAGCAAACTGCGGTCCAGGAAGAGGTCTCCCTTACGACCACACCGCCGAGCTGGCTGCCGTTGCCACTAGTGAAGCCCGTCATGCAACGGGACTTTCAGCGGAAGTTGGGTCAATTGGCAACATTAGCGGAGGAACAGCCGAATGACGATTAATGATGGGATGACGTTAATAAAAGTGTTAGTGACGTGGTGATCTGTCAGTTGGTTATTACGGGCCACTTTGATCGGCGTTGTTGGAATAATTGCCTATCGTTTTTTGAAGCAACGTCAATTTAAGTGAGTTAAGACGATGACAGCTTTTATGCCTAATATCTAATCGTAACTATTATTATTTAGTGTGCGTTTAACTATCATCCGAAAACTAATTCCGGTATTCTATGGGTATTCTTTTGAAGGAGGAAATCTCATGAATCAACCAGAATTACGTGACCCACGCTATTTATATAAGACAGATGGCTTTGATAAGCAGGATCAGGAGACGCCCGCACTACAAGCTAAGATGCGTCCTGAACCCGATTGTGGTGAGAAGAGTTACCAAGGACATGATAAGTTGTTGAATCGACGCGTTTTGATCACGGGTGGTGATTCGGGAATTGGCCGGGCCACCGCGATTGCTTTCGCGCGGGAAGGCGCTGATGTTGCTATTCAGTATTTGCCGGGAGAGGAGAAGGATGCTGAGGCGGTTGCCGAACTAGTGCGCGCTGCGGGCCGTCAAGCGTTATTATTACCTTGTGATTTCAAGGATGTTGACGTTGTGACCGACCTCGTGGAACGGACAATCGCTGAATTTGGTGGTATCGACACCCTTATCCTCAATGCGGGGCAACAGATTTCACAACCTTCACTGGCTAAGCTGCCGATCGAACAGGTGCGTGCGACCTTCGAAGTGAATATCGTCGCGATGTTTGCGTTAGCTCAGGCGGCCTTGCCAAAGATGCCCGCTGGCGGTAGCATCGTCACCACGACTTCGATTCAAGCCTATGCGCCGAGTGGTCATCTATTAGATTATGCTGCGACTAAGGCGGCCATCAAGAACTTTACGATTAATTTAGCAGCCGAAGCGGCCGAAAAGGGGATTCGGGTCAATGGCGTTGCTCCCGGGCCAATCTGGACGCCCTTACAACTAGATCAAGGCCAGCCAATCGAGGCGCTGCCGAAATTTGGCCAAGACACCTTGCTCAAACGAGCGGGACAACCCGCAGAACTGGCACCAGTGTACGTCTTTTTAGCTTCTAACGACGCGAGCTATGTGACCGCGCAAATTTATGGCGTGACTGGTGGTGGCGTGATTAATTAGGTGCTCACTGCAAGTTAATTCCTGATTGGCTTGAATAAATCATAAGTGGCTACCTTGGATGTATGTATTCAAGGTAGCCACTTTAGTGTGTTTAATGATCTGATGAGGCGTTCATTAAGTAGTCCAGCGTTGCCGTTCCCACCGCTTTGGCTGCAATTAGTAAACAGTCTTCATTCATCATAAAATCAGGGCTGTGGTGCGGGTGGGTCTCACCCGGAGCTGGTTGACAGCCGGCATAGATAAAGGTGCTGGGTTTGGCTTGTGCAAAATAGGCGAAGTCCTCCGAGGGGTCTTGGGGGCCGCAGTCGAATATTTTAGTGATTTCTGGAATCTGAGCAGCTTGAATACTGGCGATGACGCGCTGTGTCAGGGTTGCATCATTCATGAGTACCGGATAATTATCATCGTAATCAAGCGCAACTTGGACACCGAAAGTCGCCCCGATACCGTTCGCAATTTTAGTAATCTGGTCACGGATTGTCTGGCGCGTGTTTTCGTCCATAATCCGAACATCGCCCTTGAGGGTGACTTGCGCTTTGATCGCATTGAAGGAACCGACGCCGTCGAATGAGCCGATGGTGACACTGCCGGTATCAAATGGGTCAATCCGACGGGAAATAACGGTTTGTAAGGCGGTTACAAAGTAACTTCCAGCAACGATTGCATCGTTTGAGAGGTGGGGCATCGAGGCGTGCCCACCCTTACCCGTGAAGGTGACCGTAAAATTAGCCCGCCCGGTCTGCGTCGCATTTAAGTGATAGGCAATCGAGCCCGTCGGCATGGTACTCATCACATGCACCCCAATGACGTTATCGATGCTGTCTAGGACACCAGCAGCCAACATACCCTTAGCACCACCCGGTGACACTTCTTCAGCGGGTTGGTGGATAATGCGGACGCGACCACGTAGCTGATTTTTCAGCCCGAGTAAGGTCTTCGCCAGTACCATGAGATAAGCAGTATGACCATCGTGACCACAGGCGTGCATGACATTGGCGTTTTGCGATTTAAATGATAAGTGGTTGTCTTCTTGAATCGCGAGGGCGTCAAAATCAGCGCGTAATGCTAATTGAGGTCCAGGTTGACCGCTATCGATGTCGACGACGAAGCCGTACCCATCACCATAAGCGGTGGTTGAGACGCCCAGTTCACGATAGAACGCTTTGATGTAAGCTGCAGTTTGTTCTTCATGAAATGAAATCTCGGGGTGGGCGTGTAAGTGGCGACGAATCTTGATCATTTCCGGTTCCGCCGCCGTGAGTTGTTGCATGAGTTGTGCTTGAAGGGTCATTAGAATCTTCCTTTCTGATCGTTAGTCAGGCGCTATCATTAGTGTAGCATCAAACGAGAAGCTTGGTGTTGATCATGCTATGGCAGACAGTCATTAGACATACTGTGGCATAGTGGGCAGCGTGACCATGTGTGAGATGATAGTATTAGCACGAGATGGTAAATGCGCCAACTGACGATGATGTGGATGTCAAAATGGACCGGTAGTTGATTGTATCGCTACCGGTCCATTTTTGAATTTAGTCGTCATCTGGATTAAAAATTAGTGACTTGTTTAATGTTGGCTTTTAATACGGGTAATTTAACAGCTGGGCTAGTTTTCTTATTCGGGACGCGTTGCGTAATCCGTAGCCCATGACTGCCGTGCTTTAGTTGGGCGTTCGAAAGGAAAAGGTTAGTTCTTGGGCGGGTGGTTTTAATGGTCTTGAGGTAACGACCATTTTGCGTAATCGTGAGTGTCGTGTGACTGGCATTGGCAACCGTATAATGGATGCCCCTAGCCGTTTTTTCAGCACTGATGACTATTACTCGCGGCGCCGCGTAGCGCTTGGCTGGAATGGTTGCTAGTACTTGTGAGCCGTCGACGAGCTTAAAGGTTCCGTAACCTTGAAACGGCTGAGTAATCGTGAATTTACCGGGTTTAACGGTCGAAGTTGCGACCGGTTTACCCTGATAGTTTAAGACGAGTTTGGCGTGACGACTTGTTTGACCCCGAATGATCAAAGCATGGGATTGGGAACTGTAAGTAGTCGTGACCTTCTTAGTCGCGGCCGTGGCTGTTGTCGTGAGTCCTCCTAAGCTAGCAACTGTGGTAACTGCAATAACTGAAAGCAAACCTTTGTTAACACGCATGGCGAGTACTCCTTTCTAACAAGGCGTTCGGTGTCTTGGCTGATTGGATTAGTGCTGTCGATGTGGTGGTTAAATACAATGACATGAATACGGTTAGCCCCCTATAGCTTAGTTGGATTATAGCAGGGAAGCAGTTTGCCAGTAAAAGATTGTCGATAATTAGTTGATTATCCAAATAATTAATTTAGTGATGTGGAAAAATATCACATGATGTAAATGTGGTCCTTATTCTATGGTAACGGCCGTTGTAACTGTGTGTGAGTGTTAAAGGGCCTGTTATATCTGCACATCGTATTCGTTATTTCTCCCACACATACTGAATTATTATCATCGTAATCTGTTTTTGCAAAAGATATGATATATTGATTGTCCTGACTGTTAATTTCAGGTACCCTAAACAGGAGACCACAATTATGAGGAGGAACGATTGATGAAGATTTTGATGCCATATTTTAAGCGGTATCGACTAGACGTCTGGATTGCGATGTTGTCGGTCATCGTCTTAGTGTTTGCGACGTTATGGCAACCGCGATTATTGCAAGTCATTATGGAAGCCATTATCAAGAATGATCAGGCTACGGTATTCCGTGAAGGGCTGATGTTGCTTGGTTTGGCCGTACTGGGAATCATTGGTGGGATCGTGAATACGATATACGCAGCCCGAGTGGCCCTTGGTGTGGCGACCGACTTGCGAGCTGACCTATACGCTAAGGTCCAGTCATTAGCCTACGCTGACGTGGAAAAATTTTCACCGTCCAACTTAGTGGTACGAATGACGAACGATATTAATCAAGTCCAACAGATTGTGATGGCTGGCTTTCAGCAGATTACCCGGATCCCATTACTATTCATCGGGGCACTGATTCTCGCTGTGATGACGATGCCTGAGCAGTGGTGGGTCATTGTTGTCATGATGGCGGTAATCTTAGGGGTCGCACTGATTGCAGTGCGGCGAATGACTAAATACTTTGCACAAACGCAACAAAATATTGAAAACGTCAATACGGTTGCTCGCGAAAACCTAATGGGGATTCGGGTTGTTAAATCGTTTGTTCAAGAACCAAACGAGATCAAAAAGTTTTCGGCCGCATCCGATGAATTAACCGCTGTGACCGCTAAAATCGGGTACTGGTTCGCTATTCTAATGCCGGCATTCTTTTTGACGGCCAACGTAGCGGTCGGGGTTGCCGTTTACTTGGTCGGTCAAACGATTACGACGCACCCGGCCTATTTAGCAGCTATTACGAGTTTTATTTCTTATTTAATGCAGATTTTATTTGCCGTGATCAACGGGGGCTTTCTCATGACTTTTGCGTCACGGGCCGTCATCTCACTTGGTCGAATCGGCGAAGTGATGACTACCGAACCAAGTATGACCTACGTTGATGGCGACGCGGCGCCCGTAGTTGGTGATATTCACTTTGATCACGTAACCTTCACTTATCCGGGAGATGCGCAGCCAACGCTAAAAGATGTGACCTTTACGGTAAAAGCAGGGTCCATGCTGGGAATCGTTGGGGCCACTGGATCGGGTAAGACGACGTTGGCCCAGTTGATTGCGCGCTTGTATGATCCGGATAGTGGAACGGTCTCCATCGGTGGAATTGATGTGCGGGCCTTACCAGAAAAAGCCCTTCGATCCACGGTGGCCTATGTCTTACAACGGTCCACGCTATTTTCTGGCACGATTGCGGGTAACTTACGGCAAGTTAAGCCGGACGCCCAGCCTAGTCACATGCAATGGGCGGCTAATATTGCGCAGTCTGCGGAATTCATTGAACGGTTGCCACAGACGTACGATGCCCCCGTGGAAGAACGGTCACAGAACTTTTCAGGTGGTCAGAAACAGCGACTAGCGATTACGCGTGGCGTGATTGCCAATCCAGAAATCTTGATTTTAGATGATGCGACTTCGGCACTCGATGCGCGTTCAGAAAAACTTGTTCAAGAAGCTTTGGATCGTGAGTTGAAGTCAACGACGACCGTGGTCATTGCCGAAAAAATTGCTTCAATTATTCGTGCGGATCAAATCTTAGTGTTAGATAATGGTCGCATTTCGGGCCAGGGGACTCACCACGAATTGCTTCAAGATAGTGCGATTTATCGCGCTATTTATCAAACGCAAAAAGCACGGGAGGAGGGCTTACATGAGTGATTTACGCAATGCTGGTAAATATTACTGGCACTATTTAAAACGCTACTGGTTAGGCTTCTTACTAAGTGTGATTCTGATTGCCTTTTCGACTTGGTGCATTGTGGTCGCACCGACTTATCTGGGACGAGCCGTGGAGGAGCTGACGCAGTACTTGCAGCAGTGGACGGATCAAGCGACTCGGGCACAAGCAAGCTTGCAACCGTTCAACCGGACCCTGATCATCTACGTCTTGTTGTATGTCGGTGATGCTAGCACGATTTTTATTGCGAGCTTGATCTTAGCACGCGTGACGGCCTTTTCGACCGGGACAATGCGGGTAGGCCTATTTCGGAAGATGCAACGGATGAAGGTTCAATACTTTGATACGCATAGTGACGGGGATATTCTGGCTCGGTTCACCTCTGACCTAGATAATATTTTTAATGCCATGAATCAAGCCTTGCTAGAAATTTTATTAGCCGTGGCTCAGTTTGTTGGCCTGCTAATTGTGATGTTTAATCAAAACACTACGATGGCGTGGGTGACGATGGCTTCTACGCCGGTTGCATTAATTATCGCGGCGTTTGTCATGCACAAGGCTGGCGTCGCGGTGAACCAACAACAGGATGATATCGGTCAACTGAATGGTTATATCAATGAACAAATTACTGGTCAAAAAGTCTTGATTACCAACGGCTTACAGCAGGACTCCTTGAAAGGCTTTCATCAGTATAATGGTAAGGTTCGCCAGTCAGCGTTGACGGGTCAAATCTGGTCAGGTATTTTGAATCCACTGATGCAAGGGATGTCACTGCTTAACACGGCAATTGTCATCTTCTTTGGCTCATGGTTAGCGCTGAATGGGAGTATGTCGACTGGAGCAGCTTTGGCGCTGGTCGTGGTGTTCGTTAACTACGCCCAACAGTACTACCAGCCAATTATGTCATTGACTAGTTTATATAGTATGATTCAGTTAGCGATTACTGGTGCACGGCGGGTCGATGAAGTCCGTAATCAACCGGATGAAGTGAGCCCCGCTAACGGTCAAGCGCTCGACGGGATTCATGATGAATTACTGATTGATAATGTGCGCTTTAGTTACTTACCAGGTAAAGAAATCTTGCATGGCGTGTCGATCCATGTGCGCCGCGGTGAGATGGTGGCACTCGTTGGCCCAACTGGTTCGGGGAAAACGACGGTCATGAATTTGTTGAATCGCTTCTATGATGTTGATAGTGGTGCGATTACGTTTGATGGGGTGAATATTCAAGACTTTGATCTCCAGGTGTTACGGCAAAATGTCGGGATTGTCTTACAGGAACCCCAGTTGTTTACGGGCACGATTGCGGATAATATTCGTTACGGGGACCCAACGGCTAGTATGGATCGGGTCATCGATGCGGCGAAGCAGGCTAATATTCATGACTTTGTGATGAGCCTGCCAGATGGCTATCAGACGCGCGTTTCCGACGAACAGAGTATTTTTTCTGCTGGTCAAAAGCAGTTGATGTCAATTGCCCGGACGATTTTAACAAATCCCAAGTTGCTGATTTTGGATGAAGCGACTTCGAACGTTGATACGGTGACGGAAGCCAATATTCAAGCCGCAATGGACAACGTCATCCAAGGGCGAACCAGCTTTGTCATTGCTCACCGCTTGAAAACAATCCTGAATGCCGATAAAATCGTTGTATTGAAGGATGGTCAAATTATTGAACAGGGGAACCACCATGATTTATTAGCGGCAAACGGCTTCTATGCGGAACTGTATCGTAATCAGATGGTCTTTGAGTAATGAAAGTATAAGGAGTCGGACATGGCAGGGCAAGAGCAACAAGTGCGGGTTTCAATCCCAGTCTCAGCATTAAAACGAGCCGGGATTGATCGCGATGATCAGTTACAGTTAAAGGTGCGCAATGAAGCACTAGTCTTAGAGAAGATTAAGCCACGTCAACCACAGTGGCAGCAATACTTGATAATCTGGCCGCTGTTGGTTGCAATCCTATCGGGGTTAGCCAGTTACGGGTACTGGTGGTTTCAAAAAGTGCGACCAGTTCCACTGACAGGTGTGCAATCAATCGGGAGTTTGACGATTGTGGCCGGTGTGGTTACCGGCGCAGTGCTATTTGTCGGCTTTTTCTTAAAAACGCGTAATGATCCAGAAAATCGATTTTCGCGCCATATTTATTGGCGGAACTTTCCAGTTATTACGATTGCGTTTATTATGATCTTAGCCTTTGCGCTGGTCGGGGCTTTCTGGGTATTAGAATTATTATTTCCAGATGTCATCTTCGATCGCTTTACATCTATGTTGCTACTGGTCTTGTTTACGTATTTTGCGGATGCGTTCATGATTAGCGCTGCGTTGACGATAAATGCGCGGTCGTTATCAACGATTTTAACGGTGGTGATTGTCAGTGGCTGTGTTATCTCAATGGCCGCCAATGGTCAACGGCGATGGTGGCAGCATAATTTAAGCTTTTTAGGGACGCATGCCGCTGAAAATGCCTGGCAATTCAACTTGACACTGATTTTTTCGGCGTTATTGATGGTCGTTCTGATTGACTATCTATTTGTTTCACTTAGTCGAATTTATCCGCGTACTTGGCGAACGTCAACCTTGCGGATATTGTTGACGTTGACCGCTGTCGATTTCGGGGCGGTCGGGCTATTTCCTAACAACCTGACGTTTCACTGGTTACATGACTTAGTTGCTGGTGGCTTGGTCACGTTGTTAGTCTTGTTGATTGTGGGGGTGCGGTGGCTATTACCAGCCGTGACGAAAGATTTTCTGTGGCTCTCATACGGCGTTGGCGTGGTGCTATTACTACTCAACTTTGGTTTTCGCTGGTTCGGGTACCCATCGCTGACGGCATTTGAGATTCAAGCCTTTGCGATTTCGTTTGGCTGGTTGTTGATGCTATTTTCACGTCTACAAGCGTTAGTCAATGAAGACCCGGAATTGTTGACGATTAAGTTGGAGCAGGAAAGTACGGCGGGGCAATAGGTTTTATTTCGGTAGATATTGTTTTAAATATTGATTGCTGATATGCAAAAAGAGGTTATGCCACATGCGTCAGTGTGTGGCATGACCTCTTTTGTGCAAGTTAAGAAGCGCTATTATGGCTGGTATTAAGCACCAAGTTTCCGGGTAAGAAGACGGTAGATTTTCTACATGAATTTACGAAGTTGGTCCCGACTGAAACGCAGAGCCACTCAGAAAATGACATTAAAAAGGCAACTGTTCGTGGTCACGGTACGTGCTGGTGAACGGGTGCCTTTTCGGGGCTTAAGTCTAATTTGAAGTCTGCAATTATTTGTTAACGGATACTGGCATTCAACCTGATTTTAATTTATAATTAGTTAAAAGAACATATGTTCTTTTAACGACGAATTATTGAGTCAGGTTTCATCCAAAAGTGAGTGTCATGGGGGCGAGCGACATGCGGCTATCGTTAAAATTCGAGCAGCAGCATGAGGTTTATTTTGGATTACCAGCAAAATGTTAAGGTGAACAACGACTGCGATTGTGCCGATTAATTGGAAGGGAGTCATTATATTGATGGAACAGCGAACATACATGGCAATTGATTTAAAATCATTCTATGCCTCAGTCGAATGTGTTGCTCATCAACTCGACCCATTGAATGCCAATTTGGTTGTCGCTGATACGAGTCGCACTGATAAGACGATTTGTTTGGCGGTTTCGCCAGCACTAAAGCAATTTGGTGTTCCAGGGCGGCCCCGGTTATTTCAAGTTGAACAACGGGTCGCAACTTTAAATCGCGCCCGTGGTCGTCAGACTTCCTATCAGGCGGTTCGGCGGCATCGCTCAATTTATCGTGATCAGCTCCTCAAGCATGCTAATTTGGGTATCGATTATCGGGTCGTTCCCCCACGAATGAGTTATTACATGCAGAAGAGTGCTGCGATTTATGATATCTATTTGCGCTTCATTAAGCCGGAACATATTCACGTGTACTCGATTGATGAAGTCTTCATGGACGTCACAGACTACTTAAGTACTTTTCAGGTTTCACCGCACGCACTGGCAAAGACGATGATTCACGAGATTCAGGCCGAGACCGGGATCACGGCGACGGCTGGGATTGGTGCTAATCTCTACTTAGCTAAGGTGGCGATGGATATTGTTGCCAAGAAGATTCCCGCTGACGCTGACGGTGTTCGGATTGCACAGATGGATGAGCAGCAATATCGGCAATACTTATGGGCGCACGAGCCGTTGACTGATTTTTGGCGAGTCGGTCATGGCTATGCTAAGCGGTTGGCAGCCCTGGGGCTCAATACGATGGGTGACATTGCGCGCTGTTCACTAGGAACCTTGTCGGATTCTCATAATGAAGAACAATTATATCGTGAGTTTGGTAAAAACGCGGAACTGTTAATTGATCATGCGTGGGGCTGTGAGTCGACAACAATTGCTGACATCAAAAATTACCATGCTAGCGAACATGGTATATATGCCAGTCAAGTGTTGATGCGACCGTATACTTATACTGAAGGGCAAGCCGTGTTACGCGGCATGGTGAATAATTTGACACTCGAACTGGTTGCTCGCCACGTGGTGACAGATCAGTTGGGAATTCGTATTGATTACGATGCTAATGCTTTGTCAGTTGGCACGCATCATCAGGGTGCGGTCACCGAAGACTACTATGGGCGACAAGTACCAAAGCCCGCCCATACCACGGTGACATTAGCGCAGGCGAGTGCTTCACAACACGAGCTAGGGGCTGCGTATCAACAGCTTTATCAACAAGTCGTTAATCGTCAATTGATGGTTCGACGTGTGACCGTTATGGCGAACCATTTGGTCGACGAACAGCAGGTTAGGCGCCAACCTCGGTATCAACAAACTAGCTTATTTGAAAATCCAGAAGTGGCCCAAGCGCAAGAACGAGACGCACAACGCCAACGTGAACGCGATGGGCAATTGCAACGCGCCATTTTGAAATTACAACGTCGTTCCGGGAATAAGAATGTCGTCATTCGCTTGGCAGATCTAAAACCGAGTTCAACTACGATTGAACGTAATGAGCAGATTGGGGGACATCGTGCCTAATGACAAAGGAAGCCAGTACTACTGCGTTATTTAATGATACGAGTCGCTATGCGGATATTTTAGAGTGCTCGCGACCTACTTCAAGGCATTTACCAATGCCCCAAGCAGACCGCGCTGCCCAATTTGCGCCGTTCGCGGCGTTGACTGGTTATCATGACTTGATTGAAAAACGCGCTGCAATCTATGCCCATAAACACTATCCAAATGCTCAGGATAAACGAGCTGTGGTGACCCAGTTGAAACAGATTGCAGCGTTACCAAAACTACCATTGCTCAACGTCGATTATTTTAACGATACCGTTGGCTATTATCAGACGGCAACTAGCCAGTTGGTTAAGCTCGATTGGCATCAAGCCCGGATTTATCTAACGGCACCAGCAAGTATTGCGATGGCCAATATCCGTAGCGTTTCTATAGCGAATTAATCTTAATTAAGGACGGTTCCAATGACTAAAATTAGTCGTTAGAACCGTCCTTTTAAGATTAATGATTATTTTATTTCGCGGTGATTTGCATTCGTCCGTGCTTTTTAGAATGATATAGATTGGCGTCGACGTGCTGATAAAAGGCCGTTGGTGATTGGTCATCAGCTGCTAATTCTGATAGGCCAATCGAGATCGACAGTTGGATTTGATGATCATTAACTGGTACAGCGATATGATTGATGGCCGCAAATAGTTGTTCAGCGACCGCAAGTGCTTCGGTTAAATCATAGTTGGGGAAGATAACGTTAAATTCCTCGCCACCGGTTCGATATAGTGAGATTTGCGGATTATTAGCATGAAAGACAATCGTAGCTACTTGGGCGACGTGCTGAAGAATTTTGTCGCCAGCCAAGTGACCATAGGTGTCGTTGACTTGTTTGAAGTGGTCGATGTCAAACATCAGCATGGTCAATTGTGAGCCGTTTTTCCGACTGCTTGTAACCTGATAATTAATGGCTGTTTTGTAAGCTGCAAAATTTTCGATTTTGGTCAGAGCGTCGTGATTAGCGAATGCGACCAGATTCTGTTTGAGGTGTGCATTGGCTGACAACATGCTGGCGTAGATATAGAGTAAGGAAGCAAAGACGAGTAGGTAGGTCCATTCTTGCCAATAAGTTGCCCATGATAAGTTGAACTTAAGCTTCATGAACCACCAGAGAACGGCCCCAAAACCAGCACAAGTGACTAAATAAAGTGCGACTTGTCCCTGTTTCGTTTGGAGTGGGACGTGTTTACGTAACCGGCCGAGCACCGTAAAGAAGAGAATTAATGTGACGGCGTGTCCCCACGATTCCCAGTAGTACAGAGAGTGATTAAAACCCATAAAGATAAAGACAAGCGGATACAAGTAGTAATAGCGGACACGTACATTGAGAAAGTAGCCACAAAAAGTTAGCGCGATGAGCTGGAAATTCATGAAAATCCAGGCGTCGTTCTGGCCCACAACGGCAACTTGCATCCCAAAGACAAATAACATCATGTAGATTAAGCCGTACCAGTCGGTAATAAGCGATTGGTCAACCCGCCAATGATGAGTATTGAAGAAGTTGATAATCCAATTTTGTGAGACCCAAAAAAGGGTCAGTACTCCGAGGATGAAAAAAACGCTCGTAATAAATGGGGTTATCTCCCAATGTGACCAAGTCATACGCAAACACCTTTCAAATTGCAAAATCTGCGTTGGTTCAAATTGAATGACGCAGGTATAAGTATATCCCTTTAACCGCTAAATAGCGACTATGATTATGGCTTTGGGAGCGTTGTTATAAGCAAACATCAGCGGGCCTCCCAGTTGTACGACGCCGAATGGAATTAAAGCAACGCAACCAGCCTGGGGTTAAGGTTTAAAATGCCCGAGTTGGTGCGGTGAGCGTGGGGGTAGCATCGTTGACGAAGGCCGGGGAGTCGTCGTAATAATACCCAGTTGGTCGGGACGTGCTGTAATAAAACCGGTGTTTACCAGCCAAGCATTAATCGTTACCGGACCGACAAATTTAAAACCAACTTGTTGTAAGTGCTGTGCGATGCGATCGCCAGTAATTGTTGTGCGTGGGAGTTCATCATAATACTGGGGCTGGATAATTAATTGTTGATGGCCCAATTGTTGCCAGAGATAGTCTTTAAAAGACTGTGTGGTCCGAATTTGTTGAATCAGGCGAGCGTTGTGAATCACGGCTTCGATTTTACGACGGTTTCGTATGATGGCCGAATTGCTGAGGAGACCGGTGATTTGTTCTGGGCGGTACGCTGCCACCACCTCAATTTGCCAGGCGTCAAATGCTGCGCTGAATGCTGAGCGCTTATTGAACACGACGGCCCAGTTGAGACCAGCGGCAAAACCGCCAAGACTCAGAAATTCAAATAATTGTTCATCGCGCTGAACCGGGATACCCCATTCGTGTTCAAAGTAATACCGGTAGCCGGCATCGTACGGATAGTAACGATTGAATAGTGGATCATCATTAAACCAGTTGGTAATCATTAAACAAGCCTCATTTCCAAATCAATTAGTAGACACTAACTAAATACGGTAAATGGGTCGGAAAACATGTGGATAAAAAAACTTTTCCAATCCTCCTGAGAATGGAAAAGTTAACTTAAAGCGTGTTCAACGATGATCTTTGATTACAAGGTTAGTTGGCATGTGGCGAACGGTTTTCGTCGCGTGGTCACGCTTGATCTGAGCTAGAATGGTCCTCATACTGACTGTGGCAGTCAGATCTTTTTTAAAAGTATGCACACCAAAGCTGTCATAAGTGACCTGGTCATTTTTGAGTGTGAACCAGTTCGGCTGGAGTTGCTTGGCATCGGCCTTAATGTGTTTATCAGACCAAACCAGATACTTAGTTTGCCCCTGGTCAGTGTAAATTTCGACCTGCCAACCCAAGCTGAAATCACTAACTTCTTGCCAACGCTGAATCTTTAAGTGCTTGATCGCGTAATAAATAATGCAGCTGTATTTTAAAGCAGGCTGTTTAGCAATGGTCGTTTCGGTAATCGGTTGTGGTTGTTGGATAACGCGTGATTTGTGAACCGTAGTTGTGGTGGCTCGCGGGGTGCGGTGTAGGGTGCTGAGACCAACAATGGTACCGATAATAAAAACAGTGATAATCGGAATCAGAATTTTTTTCATAAGAAACTCCTAACGAATAAAATTGTAAAACGTAAATATTACTATTTACAAAAATGACATTTATTGCTATTCTTTAAAACGTAATGATTACTATTTAAAAAGGGAGTGGCAATTGTGAAACGTTTGTGGCTATTACTAGGTGGACTTGTTATTGGTGGGGGCTTGTTAACGGGCTGTCAGTCTAAGTCAACGACTGCTGAATCGCATAAGGTCAACATTGTT
This sequence comes from Lactiplantibacillus argentoratensis, assembly GCF_037290055.1. NCBI lineage: Bacteria > Bacillati > Bacillota > Bacilli > Lactobacillales > Lactobacillaceae > Lactiplantibacillus > Lactiplantibacillus argentoratensis. The sequence continues at coordinate 2,532,758 of NZ_CP147647.1, read as the reverse complement.
GCGACGACGAATTTTTATGGTAGTGTGGCAAAAGCTGTCGGTGGCAAGCACGTCAGCGTGACGTCAATTATCAACAAACCGTCCGTTGATCCCCATGATTTTGAGCCAACACCAACCGTGGCTAAGACGGTTGGTCAGGCTGATCTCGTCATCGCTAATGGCATCGGCTATGATGGCTGGATGAACAAGGTCGTGCACTCGACGCAACGAGCCAAATTGATTCGGGTCGGCGAGGACGTGATGCATCGCAAGGAAGGGGCTAACGAGCATCTCTGGTATGACAGTGCAACGATGCCCGCCACCGCGAACTATCTCGCTAATCAGTTAGCTAAAAAGCAACCCCAGTATCGCACGTATTTTAAGGCCAACGCCCGCAAGTACATCGCCACGCTTAAACCGATTCAACAGGAACAGGCCAAGTTACGAGCGAAGGCTAACAAGTTAAAGAATCGGCAAGTGTTAGTCAGTGAGCCCGTCTTTGATTACGCATTGACCAGTTTAGGGTTTAAGGTTGCTAATCAAGACTTTGAAAATGCGATTGAGAAGGGCACTGACCCAGCACCGCAAGTTATCCACAAGATGCAGCAGGCATTAAAGAGTCGGCAAGTCGCCTTCTTTGTGAATAACAGCCAAGTTAGTGATAAATTAGTGACTAACATGGTGTCATTAGCCAAGAAGAATCAGGTGCCAGTGTTGAATGTGACTGAAACCATGCCAGCTAAGTTGACTTATCAACAGTGGATGTTGGCACAGTATCGCCAGCTCAACCAGTTATTGTCCGATTAAGGGACGGACCTGCAAGGCGACGACGCCCAATTGCGCAACTTGGACGGGGGAATACAACGTTAGCATTTCTTGAACCATCTGTGTTACCGGCGTTCCCGGGGCACTGCCGACTTGAACGGCGGTGTACTCGCTCAGTAAGGATTCAAAACTAGCGAAACGCGTGATGTCGATGAGCTGAGTGGTGAGCTGCTGGCCAGTCGTCAGATCGATGAAATTTACAATGTCACCGACTTGTAAGGCTTGGCGTTTCGCATCGTTTAAACGGATTTCAATTGTTTTGAGCCCCGATTTTATTAACAGCCATTGTGGATGAATCAATTGCATGGTGGTCATTGAACGTCCTCCTAATCAGTTTAGTCTTAATTATAGTGGATAACTAACGAAATAGGGGCCTAAATAATGGCAATGATGTGCCTGAACACCGGATATTGGTGGTAGGTAGCTGGCGCCTGTCTATAATTAGGCTAACAATACAAGGGGGATGGCACAATTGGCAAAACGAACAGCGATTCCAGTTAGATTACAAATCGTTGGCACGATGAGCGCATTAATCGTCATGTATGCGTGGGGCCGCTCACTAATCGGCCAGCCGTTGCAATTGGGCAATCAACAGTTTACTTGGTTAGGGTTGGTTTACTTGACCGGCGCTTTTCTGTTCTTGTTAGTAGCCCCATGGCTGACCAATCGTTTAGCGTTGACGCCGTTTGACTTCATAGCGATGACGGATCATCTGGCAATGGGGTGGTTGGGGTATCTTATCTTAATCTTAGTCGTTCCGGTATGGTTTCAGCCGGCCAATTCCGGGCTTACACTCGGCGTGCTTTCCAGTGTGGTTGGTGGAATTTGTATGGATGTTCCGCAGAATGTGACCTGGGGTATCCGGGTACCCTGGACGTACAACTCGCCAGTGATCTGGAAGAAAGTCAACTGGCTGACCGGACTATTGTTATTAATCGCCAGTTACGGCATGGTTGGCATCGGCTGGGTATGGCCCACACTGTTCCCAATCTATCAAGTGAGTGCCATTGTGGGAATTATCGTGATTGCGTTGGGCTATGCGCACCATTTGGCCCACTTGACGTAAGTTGTGTTGGTGATTATTAACACGGCAAATTGATATACGCGGATCATAATTAGGGGTCGCGAGTGGCACAAGTCACGTTAATCGTGGTTAGTTGAAGCGTTGTTAACAATCGTTGAACGGCAAAAAAGGCTGGAAAATTCCAGCCTTTTTTAGTGTCTTTTTAATAGAGGGCCCAGGCTTGCATGCCTTGTGCGTGGTACAAGTTAACTGCGGCGTCGATTTGTTGTTGAACGGAACCACCACTAATATGGATGTTTTGGAATAAACCGTATGCACCACTTGCACCGTTAACGACGTGTGGTTGCCAGTTAGATTCACGATTGATGATGTGATTCCAAGTTCCGGCGTCAACACCAGTCCGTGCTTGCATTTGACCGAGCACGTAACTTTGTAGGTTATCACCCGAATAGCTTTCAGTTGCTGGGGTAGTTGCTGGTGCCGAAGCAACCGTCTCGTTAGTTTGTGCCGGTGTTGTTTGAGTCGTAGTTGTGGCCTGTGTTTGAGCTGGCTGGGTTGGTGTGGTGACCGGTGCCTGCTGAACTGGCGCTGAAGCGACCGGTGTCGCTGGTGCTTGACTAGTAAGGTCCTGGGCGTTCACCCCTGGAATCCGTAATTGTTGGCCTGGTAAAATTAAATGGCCGTGAATGTTGTTGGCTGTTTCGATTGATTCGATCGTCGTCTTATATTCTTGTGAAATTGCCCAGACACAGTCACCCTTCTTAACGGTGTAAGTTGCGTCGGCGTGTGCAGAAACAGTTCCGGCCAATAGTAGGCCAACCGTTGCAGCGGATGTTGTTAAGATTGTGGTTAATAATTTTTTCAAGTTATACTCTCCCATTTTTGTAAGCAATCAGCGTGTCGTACAATTGTTGATCAACAAAAATTAGTATAGCGGCGACTTATTACTCGCATGTGTCGCTAATTTTAAGAAGCGATTGCGAGATTCTGAGAAAATTATGGGGAGCAAATATTTTACTGAATAGTTGAAGACTATCGTGACGGGACGTATCGGTGACAATATATCGGCTACTAATATAAAAAATATGACAGAAATAGCAATATAATAATTACTGAAATTACCGATAGTTGAGCCAGTTAGCAAAAATAGCGGCAATTACAATGTTTAACGTGACATTCCCAATATTAAATAGTTAATACCGGTATTGTTCTTATAAGTTTAAAAGGATGTTGATTATAGAAAGTAATTTAACGCAACAAAAAAAGTCGGGAAGGAATCCCGACTTTGTCTTAATAGTTTTAGATTAAAGGGCCCAAGCAGCCATACCTTGTGCTTCATATAAAGCAACGGCAGCGTTAACTTGTTCTTCAACAGAACCACTGCTGATGTGCATGTTCTGGAATAACCCGTAGGCACCACTAGAACTGTTGCGGACGTATGGTTGCCAGTTGGATTCACGCGTAATAATCGTGTTCCAAGTCGAAGCTGAGACACCAGTCCGTGATTGCATCTGACTTAAAACGTAACTCTTCAAATTGCTACCAGTGTAGCTTGAAGTCGTGGAGTCAGTTGAACTCGTTGAAGTGGTCGTCACGGTTGTGTTGCTAGTTGAACTAGAACTAGTCGTTGAAGCACTTGAACTCGTTGTGTTTGAAGTCGTTGACGAGGTGTTGTTATCAGAACTGGTTGAACTCGTCTTAATAGATAGTTTTTGACCAGGTAAGATGTAGTGACCCTTGATGTTATTAGTCGTTTCAACATGATTAATAGTTGTGTTGAATTTTTGTGCGATGGCCCAAACGGAATCACCGCTCTTAACGGTGTAAGTTGAGTCGGCGTTAGCGTTGAGGACACCGGCGAATAATAAACCAGCGGCTGCAGCTGAGGTAGTTACGATTGTACTTACAAGTTTTTTCAAATTAGACACTCCTATAAATTTTGTGATTATCGATTAATTAAGTTACTGACAAAAATCTTAACTGCGATGTCATTCGCAATCAACAGAACCCAGTCTAACGCCTCCGTGTTACTTGTTAGTGTCGCGAGTTTTAAGAACGCAATGCAAAGATTACAAGAATACGGACTTTTGTAATCTTCGTAACCGAACTGTGACTTTGAAAAAGGCTGGTTAAATCGGTTGATAGGGGACAGTGACAAGCTCAGTCAACCAAGTTGAGGTTTGCCTAAAATTAACATTATGACGTGAAATCACCCAAAATTCAGCCATAAAAAAAGCCGATTATTTTAGTATAATCGGCTTTTAGTGCTTGAAAATGGCCTCAAACACGGCTATTTAACAGTTTATTCCGTCACTGGAAATGGATCTGCTAAACCGAGGGCTTGTTTTTCAGACTTCGCTTGAGCAATTTCCTCTTGCACTAATTCACGCGCGTGCGGATCACTATATAGGTTTAATTTGTAATCCACTTCCTTCAGATTTTTCATGATTTGGGCTTGCTGAGCAAGAATAGCATTGCGGTGAGTCGTCAGCAGCTCTCGTCGTTGTGCAATCGATTGGGGACCTGCCATGACATAACTGATATATTGGCGAATAGCACTGATTGCCATACCGGTATTTTTGAGGCAAATAATCGTATGTAATAGATGAAGATCACCATCTGTAAATGCTCGGTAGCCGGATTCATTGCGACTGACAAAGGGAAGTAAGCCTTGTTTATCATAAAAACGCAAGGTGTACGCACTTAGTCCGACCTTATCAGCGACTTCTTTAATCGTATAGGTCAAAAAGATTCCTCCTAACACTTGCCTTAGAGTGTTGTCTAAGGCTTATATTAGCTATATTAACAAGCCATGATGGAAAAAACAACCAATATTCCGGGGGAATTAAACATGAATAAATCATTAGTACTAGTCACTGGCGGTAATGGCTTCTTAGCCAGTCATATCATTAAACAATTATTAACAGCGGGCTATCCGGTTCGGGCAACGTTACGGTCGTTAGATAAAGCAGCTGGTGTGAAGCAGACGCTAGCGGGTACACCTAACTTAGATCGATTGACATTTGTTGCTCTAGACCTGACACAGGATCAGGGTTGGACCGAAGCAATGCGTGACGTGACGTATGTGATGAGTGTCGCGGCACCAGTATTTGTTAATCAAGGTCAGGCTTCTGATGAGGTCACTAGTGCGGCCAAGGTCGGCACGATCCGTGTTCTAAAGGCAGCGACGGCGGCCGGTGTTAAGCGGGTCGTCATGACTGCCAACCTTGGTGCCGTTGGCTTCAGTCGTTTGGATCATGATCATCCCGTCACTGAAGCGGACTGGACCCGCGAAGACCAACCGGGGCTTTCATTGTATGAAAAGTCGAAGTTGGTTGCTGAAGAGGCTGGCTGGGCGTATTGCAAGGCGCATGCTGATAGTCCAGAATTCACGACGGTTAATGCCGGTGCCATGCTTGGGCCATCGCTTAATGGGCACGTCACGGGTAGTTATAATCTAGTTAGTCGGATATTAACTGGGCAGATGATGCCAAACCTTAAAGTCAATGTCATTGACGTTCGCGATGTCGCTGACTTAGAAGTTCGGGCGATGACGGCGCCTGCAGCGGCCAATCAGCGTTTTCTAGCAGTGGCCGCCACACCAATCTCGATGCGGGACCTCAAAACATTGATTCAAGAACAACGGCCGCAGTTGGCTGCAGGCATGACGAAACATTTGATTCCAGACTGGTTTGTGCGGGGGTTAGCCCCATTTAGTGGGCAATTACGCGAGTCTAGTTTGATGATCCGCATCAATCACGAGGTCAGTACCCAAAAAGCCCAGCAATTGTTAGGGTGGCAAGCGCGCTCAGCTGATACTGCGGTATTAGCCGCTGTCGATACACTGGTTAAGAATGATTTGAATAAATAGGACGATCAAAACGGTCTAGCAGTAGTATTTACTGCCAGGCCGCTTTTTGTAGCTACTTTAGTGGCAACCGGGCTTAGTTATTTTAACAAAAGTATATATTTTTAAAGTAAAAGTATTGATTTTGAAATAGAAATAGGATAGTATTATTTCACGAGGAAAGCGTTTTCCAAAATAAATGACACAGAGGAGGAGTTTGATGGATAAGGAGCGACAGATGCCCAAGGATTTTTTCTGGGGCAATTCAGTGTCAAGTATGCAAACTGAGGGTGCTTGGGATGAAGACGGTAAGGGCCGTTCAGTTTATGATGTTCGTCCTGCGACCGCAACCACTTCGGATTGGCATGATGCCATTGATGAATATCATCGTTACGAGGAAGACCTTGATTTGATGAAGGACTTACATTTGAATATGTATCGAATTCAGATTTCATGGTCACGAGTAGTTCCAGATGGTGATGGTGAGTTTAATGCCGCCGGGATTGCGTTTTATGATCGGCTGGTTGATGCGATGCTGGCACGGGGGATTACACCGATGATTTGCCTGTATCACTTTGATATGCCGTTAGCCTTAGCTGAAAATGAAAACGGGTTCATGTCGCGCCACACCGTTGATGCGTTCGTCCGTTTTGGTGAAAAGATGATTGCCCACTTTGCTGACCGGGTTAAATATTGGATCGTGTTCAATGAACATAATCTATACTTTACCGACGAAGTCTTCAACATTTCAGGCTATACCAGGGGTGATCAGAGTGTTAACGACTTATACCGGATTTTCCACCATACTATGTTAGCGCACGCGCGCCTAGATGACTTTGTTCATCAGAACTACGATGACGTGAAGATTGGTGGTATGTTAGCTTACACCCCGGTTTATCCAGAAACAGCTAAGCCAATTGATATTATGGCGGCCCGTAAGAGTGACGAATTTTTGAACAACAACTTGAATGACGCTTACGTGCACGGGCACTATTCACCAGAAGTCCTGCGTTACGTTGAACAACAGGGTATCGATTATGATTTGCAACCAGGTGATGAAGCCATCATCGGCAAAATGAAAGCGGATTTTTTGGCCTTTAGTTATTATCGTTCAACGGTTATCAATGGGGATAAAATTCCTGCCGATGCCGTCCCGAACCGTTATCTCAATTATTCATTTGAGGCCAACCGCTTTTTACAAGCTAATGAATGGGGCTGGGCGATTGATCCACTCGGTTTCCGCAACTTGATTACCAAATTGTATGACCAGTACGAAGTACCCGTGTTCCCGATTGAGAATGGGATTGGGTTACGCGAGCATTGGGATGGCCAGCATATGATCGAAGATGATGAGCGGATCGCTTATCATGAAGAACATATCAAGGCGATGAAAGATGCCATGTTGATTGACGGCGCTAAGGTACTAGGTTATCTCGGCTGGGGCTTGATTGATATTCCAAGTTCACACGCGGATATCGAAAAACGTTACGGGGTTGTTTACGTTAACCGGAGTAATCATGATCTAAAAGACTTAAAGCGGGTTCCCAAGAAGTCATATTATTGGCTGCAAGGGGTCCTAGCAAAAAATGGAGATGAATTGTAATGGAAAATAGTAGTAATGGTGCTGTTAGCAATTTCATTAACAACAAAGTTTTACCGCCAATAATGAAGTTCGTTAACACTAAACCAGTTAAAGCCTTACAAGACGGGATGGTCTACGCCTTACCATTTATTATCATTGGGTCCGTATTCTTGATCTTATCTAATATTCCAATTCCAGCTGTGGCTGCTGTTATCAAGGCCTCTGGTTGGGCAGCGTTCTTTAACCAGGCCTATACGGTAACATTTGGGGTACTGTCACTCTGGGCGGCCGTTGGGATTGCCTATGTGTATGTGCGTAACGAAGGGTATGAACCACTGCCCGCTGGGTTAACTTCCATGGCCGTATTTTTACTTTTGCAAACGCTTAACATTGCCAATCCATTAGTAGCTGCGATGGGTAAAGCTGGTAGTGGGATCACCAATGCTGCCGGGAATGTCGTGATGTCAGGTAGCGCCGTTTCACAAAATATCGATAAGTTACCAAAAGTCCTACAAGATTTTGTGCAAGCACCCGTTACCGGGGTTGTTAATATTACTTGGCTAGGTGGTCAAGGGATGATTGCTGCCATTATTGTCGGCATCTTAGTTGGTTGGGCTTACTCCGCTATGATTCGTAAGGGTTGGAAGATTACCTTACCAGAACAAGTACCAGCTAGTGTTGCCAACCAATTTACTGCCATGATTCCTGCCGGGGTCATCTTGATTGTTGCAATGTTAATCTTTGCGGCCTTCAGTGCTTTCGGTAATACTGACATGTTGCAATTTATTTACAAGGTTCTTCAAACACCGCTTCAAGGATTATCCGATTCACTCGGTGGTGCGCTGGTTATTGCGTTCTTAGTGCCATTCTTCTGGTTCTTTGGGGTCCATGGTGGGTTGATCATGGGTGCCATTACTAGTGGGTTACTGATTCCGAACACGTTCGACAATGCAACGTTAATGCATGCAGGTAAGTTGACCGTTGCCCAAGGTGCCCACATTGTAACTAATGAATTCTACAATAACTTCATTAACTTAACTGGTTCTGGGATTACGATCGGACTTGTTATCTTTACGTTGTTTGCTGCTAAGTCCGTTCAATTTAAGACGATTGGTAAAGTTGAATTTATTCCAGCATTATTCAACATTAACGAACCATTCTTGTTCGGGTTACCGATCGTGATGAACCCATTCTTGGCAATTCCATTCTTCTTGACACCGGTTATCGTGGCCTTATCCACTTATCTGGTCATCTACTTCGGCATTGTGCCACCATTGAATGGTTTCGCGGCACCGTGGACGACCCCAGCAATCATTTCTGGTTTCCTGATTGGTGGCTGGAAGATGGCTATCTGGCAAACAATTACGTTGGTCATGTCAACTGCAATTTACTTCCCATTCGCTAAGAAGTACGATGCTATCTTAACGAAGGAAGAAGGCGAAAAGGCCGCTGCGGAAGCTGCTGCTGGTAACGCTGAAATTGAAAAGATGTAATTATAGAAAGGAATTAAATAATTATGGCTGAAAAAATTATTATGTTGGCATGTTCTGCGGGAATGTCAACCTCACTATTAGTGTCTAAGATGGAAGCTGCGGCAAAGCAAGATGGTGTTGATTACAAGATCTTTGCCACCTCAGCGGCTGATATTGACCATCAACTGAGTCAAGATCCGCATCCCGATGTCTTGTTATTAGGACCACAAGTTCGCTACATGGCGAATGACGTGAAGAAGAAGACTGATAAGGCTGGGATTCCAATGGATATCATCAATATGTCCGACTATGGCATGATGAATGGTGAAAATGTCTTACAAGCAGCTGAAAAGTTACTCGGCGACAGATAATTAGGATTTAACCGGGGAAGTCAATGCAATCGTGAATCACCAACGTGTGCGGTGGTTGCTTTAACATGATTGGGACTTGTCCGAGTGATAATCAAACACTAACCAAATCCTAGATTGTTTTGGTGGTGGGCATCTCAGGATGTTATAATATGTTACGATTCCTCACTGGCTAAATGCTGGTGGGGAATTTTTTTGTCGGTGGCTGGGGCCCGCGATACGGTACTGCGAGGGTGTGCAGGCGAATAAGCGAGAGAAGCATTTAGTGTGGACGTTACTTTGGCAGTGCTTAATTTTAAAGGACGGCTGCTGATTCAAAATGGCTATTAATCAAACAAATTAAATAAAACCCTTGACCTGAAACCCGTTCGAGCAGTTAGGATAAAGGTAATCAAAGAACGGTAGCTGGCCAGCGCCATTATGGAAATCTAATCATCAAATTCGGGAGGGCTTTATCATGGGACTATTTTCATTTGGTAAAAAAATTAAATTATATGCACCAGTTGATGGCACACTGATAGATTTAGCCACAGTCGCTGCGGGTCAGACGGGATTTGCGGTGACACCAGAACGCCACCATATCTTCAGTCCAGTAACAGGAACCGTTAGTGCCCTGATTCCAGAACAAAATGCGATCGAGCTGGCAGCTGGAAAGCTGACGGTACGGTTACGAATGGGTGTTAATACCAGTGCAACTCCGGCAACTTATGTTCATGAAGGCGACCAAGTGACACCAGAAACACCACTCGCTTTTGTGGATCAAGAGCAGGCCGCTGAAAATGGGGAGGATATGACGGTGTTGGTGGTTGTGGATAAAGGTGGGCAACCCGCTGAAAAAATCAGTTTATCCACAAGTGGACAAGTGAGCCACGACCAAGAAGTTGCCACGGTTGTTGCTAAGTAGGACGGATGATGGGGCTAATCGTGTGTAATTGTTTGCGATGAGCTGAGTCAGAAGGAATTTCATCGCGTCACCATAGTTGATTGATGCAAGGTCAACTAGCAATTGCAATGCAGTTGTTAAATACGAAAACACACTTCAAAGCTGCTACTTTTGAAGTGTGTTTTCGTGCTCAGTTGATTTTTGATTGGCGGTTGCAAGCAATTCAATCTGCCGCAGAATGAGCCTGTCCTTGTCCACAAGCCTGTCCTTGTCCACAAGCCATCAGTTCAGCTTGGTAGGCATCATTGATGCGATTGAGTGCTTGGTGAAATTCCGTGATAACTTTGTTCATTTGGCGCTGATACTTTTCATCCAACGAATAACCGTTTTGAACTTGAGTTTTAGGCCCCGTTGTTTGATTCAAGTACGCCTTTAAGTCATCGTCTGGCTGTAACTTTTCGTATAAATCGACATTGTCTAGTAAGCGGACGATCCGGTTGTATTTACCCGTAAAGGTCCGCCGAATAATCTGTATTCGGTGACGAAAGACATAGCAACCGGCCTGAATGACGGCTTGAGGTTCTGGGTAGGTTGTCGTTTGTTGGTAGTGTTGGACGATTTCAGGAACAATCTGCCGAATCGCATTATTGATAGTCGGTGTAATTAAGGCCGCCGCGATTTTAGTTGGGTCGGATACGCCCTGTTCAGTCTGTGAGGCCGAACTGAACAAGTCACTAGAAAGAATGTTCGGATTGGTCGTAGTTAGGTCCACATATTCCCATAGTAGGACATTGAATTCTGAATGATTGAGACCACCATTTTGAAAGACAGCGGTGACATATTCAGTCAAACTACCGTATAAAAGGTAATTAGTGGATACGTCAAAGTATGCAGCTACTTTAGCGAGTCGGTCCGCGTTAGCTAGCGTACGTCCCTTTTCCCAGTCATTAATTGTGCTTTTTCCAGCCAAGCCAATCGCAGATGCAAGTTTGGCCATACTTAAACCAGCGGCAATTCGAAGTTGGTGAATACGATTACCAACTTGTTGTTTATCAATCTGCAATTTGATTTCCCCCCTGATTGGTTCTTAGTATATTCTAACATAGGGAGGGAAGCGCTCGCATTGTTAACACTGAATATATTAGCACTTTCGATGATTGGCGTGGTAACGACAGATAAGTAGTATCAAGTGCTTAGTGATACTTATGAATAATTGTCATAAAAGCGGTGCTATTATTTACCGGCCAGCCGTCTAGTTGGATTTCATAAGGTTGTTCCGTACCAGGATAAATATGACCGGGAATCGCAACCTTTTGCCGGTGGTCGTGAATGATCAGGAAAAACATCGCAGGTCGACAAAGGATGGTCACGTGTGCGGCCAGGCAGTCGCTAAGCGTGGCTGCTAAATGCTGGCGAATGGTCGTTAGTCCCGCAGCCCCTTCATTAATAACGATCGACCAATCGAATGCCAAGTCTGAATAGGCGGCTAATGGTGTTAATTGTTGCATGTTGAATGCCTCCTCCAAGGTATTAATTAGACTAAATATTACTATTAGCATACATGCAAATAGTTGTGATGACGACCATCTGCGCTTGTTATGGCCAATTAATAAGCTGGCTTAACAGAGATCATGCGACAAGTGTAAATTGCCAGCGTATACTAGAAGTATTATGTGCAAAAGGAAGTGTCGAGAAATGCAACACCGGATTGCTGTGCTGGCAGATATTCATGGAAACTTGACGGCGCTTAATGCTGTGTTGGCGGATGCGCGTCAGCAAGCCGCGACGGATTATTGGTTCCTCGGTGATCTATTCTTACCCGGCCCGGGTGCCGAAAAGCTCTACCAGACCTTAGCGGACACTGCGCCGTCAGTATGGTTGCAAGGTAATTGGGAACAGGGGATTAATGCGGTCATGACTGGAAACGGGCGACTGGATGATCCTTCACAGATTTATTTTGCACGATTGACCGCGTATCTGGTGACCCATCTGAGCAAATCACATTACGCTGAATTAGTGCAACGGCCCATTGCGACAACGATGGTCGTGAACGGGTTAACTTTTCAACTGGCCCATAATCAGCCGGAACGCTCGACTGGTCACGACCTGTATCCGGATGAACGCCAGTCTAATTTTGATCACCTAGCTGGTGATGCGGATGTGGCCGTTTACGGCCATACCCACCAACAAATTATGCGGGTGAGTCAGCGGGGCCAGCTCATTATTAATCCCGGGGCGACAGGCCAACCTTATAGTCCATACGCTAAGTTCATGGCTGATCAGCGTGCTCACTATGCAATCTTAACGGTGGATGACGCGGGTCGAATCAGTGTGGATTTTCGAAAAGTTGATTATGATATTAGCCTTGAGTTGACCGTTGCGCGTGAACAACAATTACCATATTTAGACTTATATGAACATCTTCGCCGGACTGGTTTTACGAGTACCCATGACCAAGCCTTATTGGGCAAACTGAACGCTAAGTTTAATTACGCTAATGAGGTACGACGATTTTTTGGCATGCAAGCGTGATAGTTAGTGGTAAGTTAGTGAGTTAACTCTTATAATGATTGAACAGGATACGAGGAGGGTTTTCATGAACTTTGCACCATCAGAATGGTTTGGCTTTAACAAGCGAGCTAGACATGATATGACGTTTACTAAGACTATCAATGGCGAGACCAGTACCAAGCAAGTGTACGGGCACTTTAACGTGTGGGCCCTGTTGTTCACGTGGTTTTATGCGCTGTTCAGTGTGCGGTGTCGAACCCCGTTTTTCTTACTGAAAACGGCGGTGCCATTCTTAGGCATGCTGTCGTTAAATATGGTGACGCAGCTGTTTTTTAGTGACCAAGTTGTCATGACTATTGGCTTGCTGGGTGATATCTGGTATGGCTTTATGTTTGAGACGTGGTTTAGAAATCAGTTGGTTGCAAACGGTTATCAACAAACGGCTTAGTGCGACAGGAATAGATTAGCTCATCAGGCTTCCCAGCAAGATATGGGGAGCCTTTTTGAGTGCCATCGCTAGCGTAGAGCCGGTTAGTAAAGTGTCGCAACATAAATAATATCGTTTCTTTACAAACATCTGACTAAACATTTTACATTCCTTAACTATTCTTAAAAGTGCAGTTTGTTTTACGATAAAAAAAGATGGAGTGATAATTTTATAATGATAAAGCCGCGTGTTTTAACGACCTTATTAGTTTGTTCAGCAATCTTAACAACGACGGTGACCCCGGCTGTGGCCGCAGTAACCCCGATGACGACTCCGAGTGAGCAAGTTGCCGAACCAGTTGCTAGCTCAGCAGTTCCAGCAGCAACCTTGAGTTTGGCAGTTCAAAATCAACAATTGGTTGATTTAATTGGGCAGACGCAGTGGCAAACCTATGGGCAGCCTTCCGTGACGAAGGACCCTGAATTTAACGACCAAGTGTTGAACTTGGATGGCAAATCAGCGTTTTACACGACCTTCTCGGATCAACAGTTTGCGAAGTTGCAGAATGGGATGGCGATCGAGGCGTACTTTAAATATGATCCAGCCGCCGATGCCAATGGTGAACATGAGATCTTTTCTAGCCAACAGGGTGGTGGCTTAGGACTTGGGGTACAAAATAATCAAGTCGTTTTCTTCGCCCATGATGGTTCCGGCTATAAGACTCCTAAAGGCACCTTACATAAGGGGCAGTGGGTCCATGCGGTTGGTGTGATCGACAAGAATAAGACGGCCAGTTTATATCTGGATGGCCAGTTAGTCCAACAAGTGGCCATGCCCGGCGATTTAAAGCTGGCGCAGGGTACTAAAGACTTTGTACTGGGTGGCGACGCGGTTCCTGGAAGTCACGTTCAGTCAATGATGACCGGTCAAATTAGACAGGCCCGTCTGTATGACAAGACGCTGACTCCCCAACAAGTGAGTCAATTGAACGTTGCCGCGCAGGTCGATAAGCAGCCGGTCGCACCCGTACCGGTCGACCAAACGATTGCGACGAAGCTCGTTGGTCCGAAGCGAATCGCGAGTGGACACACCTATGGCCTTAATGTACACGCCCGGAAAATCAAAGCTACCGGTGCCGCCCCGGTCACCATGGATGTCGTGTATGATGCGGCTAAGTTTGACTATGTCGGTGCCGAACGGCTTTTACAAGGGGGAAAGACGCAGGTCCAACTGATTGCGCCTGGCCGTATTCGCCTGACTACGACGGCGAACCTTTCGAAGGCTGAATTTAAAACGTATGCGCAAACGCGGCTAGCGCACCTTAACTTGAAAGCCAAAGCAGCTGGTGAGACGCAGATCAAGTTCGAACAGCCAACTAAGGATACCACGATCGAACTAGGCCCAGCCCAAGCTGTCGAAATTCAAGGTAAGTACGCGCTAGATTACAACGGTGACGGGATTATTGGTGTCGGTGACGTTGCCCTGGCAACCGCTGCCGATAAAGTGGCGGCCGCCAAAGCAGCCGAAATCAAGCCTTATAAACACGTGGTCGTTTTAACGACTGATGGTGGTGGGAACCCCTGGGATCCGAAGGGAATGTACTATGCACAAGGTGCGGAGCAAGGAACTAAGACTCCCGTCTGGACAACTAATCCGGAAATCATGAAGAAGCGTCGAAATACGTATACGATGGACTTGTTCAATAAGCAGTTTGCAATGAGTACGTCAGCGCGGGCCGTTTCACCAGCAATTTCGGCACAAAACTACATTTCCATGTTACATGGTCGGCCGTGGGACACGCTACCTAAGGAATATCAAGGGACTAACGCAACCATGGGACAAGAATACTTTGCGGATTTTAACAAACCACAAGCAATGTTCCCATCAGTATTTAAGATGTTACAAGCCGATAATCCAACGCGGGGCGCTGCGGCTTTCTCAGAATGGGGCCCAATCGTCAATAGCATCATCGAACCAGATGCCGCGGTGACGACTAAACAGTCAGCTTCACTGAAATCCTTTGATGATGTGGTTAACTATATCGGTACGCCGGAATTTCAAAATACTGGGTTAGTCTACATGCAAAGTGATTATATGGACGGTCAGGGCCACGGTCACGGCTGGTATAATGACAATTACTGGGATAAATACGCCCAATATGATGCCCTGTTCAAGCGAGTAATGGATAAGCTTGAAGCAACCGGTCGCATTCATGATACGTTAGTCATTGCCAACGCTGATCATGGCGGTTCTGGCAAGAATCATGGTGGTTGGGATGAATATAACCGTAGTATTTTCATGGCGCTCGGTGGCGAAACAGTCGATAATGGCCGCCGTTTGCATGGTGGTAGCAACGCTGATATCAGTGCGCTCATCTTGAATGCGTTGCAAGTGCCACAAACACCACAGATGTTTGACAGTCAGGTCTTTGATTCATCAGCTTTTCTTAAGCAGACTGATCTAGCGAAGAAGAAACGTTCAGTTGAAACGCTAAAGCTCAGTCGCAATGACCAAGAAGCACAAGTTCAATTGACTCATAACCAAAACCGGCAACTGACGGCATTTGATCTGCAATTTGACTTAGCAGGTCGGGAAGTCGCCGACGTCAAGGCTCCGACCGGCGTGCAGATTTTACGGCAGACGGTCGCTAATGGTCAACTAAGATTGACGGTTAGTGCTAGCCAACCCGTGACTGACCTGGTGACGATTAAACTTGTCCCAAGTAAGACGCGGGCGGCTAAGACCATCGTGTTGAGTCAAGCGATGGCCGCCACTGCCGACGGTACAGAAGTGCTTGTGGATTTGGATAATGATAATCCACTGACGAGTACGGCTAAACCCGACGAAAACGGCAGCACGACGACTAAACCAGATGGCAATGGTACTGCGGTCAAGCCGGATGAAAATGGCAGCACGACAACTAAACCAGATGGCAATGGTACTGCCGTTAAACCGGATGAAAATGGTAGCACGACAACTAAACCAGATGGCAATGGTACTGCTGTTAAACCGGATGAAAATGGTAGCGCGACAACTAAACCAGATGGTAACGGTACTGCCGTTAAGCCGGACAAAAATGGTAGTAGCACAACTAAACCGAATGGCAACGGGACTGCTGTCAAACCCGACAAGCATGAAACTAGCACCACGGGGAGCGGGACAGTTAATACATCAGGTGCAGACAAAACGAGCACCAACGACAATGGCACTTCAATGACGGCCGGTACAGCTAGTTCGCATGCAAGTACAGTCACGGATCGGGTGACGAGTGGCACGGTACTGCCTGAAACTAGCTCGAGTGCAACTACTAATCATGGCAGTCATTCGACAGGTCATCATGGTAGCGGCTGGTTACCACAGACAGGTGAAGCGGTGCAACGCTGGCTAGCAGTCGCCGGCGGTGTGTTCCTCATGCTGACTGGTGCAATCGCGGTTTGGTGGCGGAAGCGACGCGCCTAGGTAAATATAACTTGTCACGATAATTTTGGAAGTAAGCACGGATGAGGCAGTTTCTGGGAACGGTGTGTTTCTCGAAACTGCCTTTTGTGCACGCTGATCGACGGTGGTGATGTCGGTTGAAGTACCAGAGCGAACCAGGTTGTAATGTCACTCCTTAATAATTAATTTCAAATTATTTAGCCTAATAGTTAGTTTTTGTTGTTATAGTCTAACTAAAGTGCTATGATAAGATTCAATAAAAATAAGGTATAAGATTTTTTCCACAGTTGTTTTTTTGGTAAACTTAATGACTAATAGTCACAGTTAAAGCCCTTGATATAAATAAAGGGGAGTTGGCACACGATATTGACGTACAGTAAGGTAGGGTGAGCGAGGATGAGCTACTTAGAATTAAAAGATATTCACAAGGCCTATTATTTAGGCAAGGAAGCTTTCCCAGTCTTGAATGGGATTAATCTAACTTTTGAACGAGGTGAATTCGTCGCGATTTTAGGGGAATCTGGCGGTGGTAAGTCAACGTTGATGAATATCATTGGTGGCTTGGATCGGCAATTTCAGGGACAAGTGTTATTGCAAGGAACCGCGTTAGATCATCACCAAGAGAAACAGATGGATCAGTATCGGCGTGAAACAGTCGGTTATATTTATCAATCATATAATTTGATCAACCATCTGTCCGTGTTAGACAATGTCCTGATCTCGTTAGATATGACCAAGTTAAATCGGTCAGAACGTGAGCAACGAGCTAAGCAACTGTTAACTCAGGTGGGGTTAGCGGATCAAATTAAAAAGTACCCGAACCAATTATCTGGTGGCCAGAAGCAGCGAGTTGCGATTGCCCGGGCTTTAGCGAGTGATCCGCAGATTATTATCGCGGATGAACCGACTGGCGCATTGGATTCTGAAAATACCACGGAAGTTTTGAAAATTTTGGATCAGATTGCGGCGGAAGGTCGGCTTGTAATTTGTGTGACACATTCGCAGGATGTTGCGAATGCGGGTACTCGAATCGTGCGCTTAGCTGATGGTAAAATCACGGATGACGAGCGGGTGAAACCCGCTTATCCGGTCGATGAAAATCGCCAACAGATTGCGGCACGTAAGTTACCGTGGTATGTGCCACTGAACACGGCGTTTAAACATCTACGCTATACTTGGACTTGGAACTTGATTATTATCATTGGGACGGCGATTGGTTTATTCGCAGTGATGTTGTTTAACGGGTTAGGTAATGGCCTCAAGGGGTATATTAATCAGGAAATCAATGATATGGTCAATCCCCGTGTCGTGACAGTGAGTCGGTATCAAAAATCGAGTCAAAGTCAGCGAGGCGGCAGCCAAGAAGGCAACCAGCAGGCAGCTGCCATGGGAGCGAGTGTGACGACGACCAATCAGCCAACGTTCAGTACGGCCCAACTGAGTAAACTGAAAAAAGTTGCGCATGTTCAGACCGTTCAGCCAATTTTGAGTGCAAGCAACGCGACAATTACAGTTGGTAATAAAGACTACACCGCTTCGTCGTTAACGACGTGGACGGCTTCTAACCGGAAGTCGATTATTAAAGCTGGTCACGTGGCTGGTAAGAATGAAATCGTCGTCGATAAGAGTAGTGTGGCGAAGAAATGGTCATCTAAGAATTGGAAGCAATTGGTCGGTAAGAAAGTGACTGTGGCTTTTCAGACAACGAATAAGAGTGGTAAAAGTGTCACGGTTAAACGGCAATTAACGGTTGCTGGGATTACGGACAGCACGACTGGAAGTGGTGTGAACGCCGTGACCTACGCCACTATGAAAGATATGCGGTCAGCAAAGAATTTAAGTACGCAGCCAACTTCAGTTGCGGTGAAAGTTGATTCGCGGGAGCATAATGATGCTGTAACCAAGCAGATTAATAAGCTAAAGATTGATGGCAAACGGGTTTACCGTGCCACCAGCATTGCCAGCATGCTTGATACGGTCAATACGTATGTTAACTTAGCAACCACGATTTTGGCGGCAATCGCTGGAATTTCCCTACTAGTCTCAGCGTTAATGATCATTGTGACCATGTTCATGTCGGTCAGTGCCCGGAAGAAAGAAATCGGAATCTTACGTGCGCTGGGTGAAAGTCGCCGTGATATTCGGCGATTGTTCACGAGTGAATCATTGATCATCGGAGTCATCAGCGCACTATTAGCTACTGGAATCGCCTATGGTATTGGTGCTGCCTTGAATAAAGTCCTCTACCAAATCGCCAGCTACAATATGATTGAGATTCAGGTAAGTAATATTATCTCGACCTTTATCATTGCCCTGGTGATTGCCTTATTAGCAGCCATCCTACCAGCCTGGCGTGCCGCTCGGTTGAATCCAATCGACGCCCTCGCCGCGGATTAAGTAATTGTGACTCATCAACTAGAATAGTCTGTTAGTAAAACGGTAATGAAGCCCAGAACGGGTTTCATTACCGTTTTTTGTACGTGGGGCCTTTGATGCTAATTTACTTCACATATGTCGAAATTGACATATAATGAAGACAACTAAATAGAACACACATTGCGCGAGCCAATTTGTCATGAATCGTGATTATTTAAGTTCAAAGGCAGCCAGCTTAGGCCCGCTGGAAACTGGTGCGAGTTAGCGTAAACTTGCTTAAGGTGCGCGTCCTACACCGATCTCCAGGCATTTCTGCCAATTGCCGGAACGTGGTGGGCACAGATTTAAGCCGAAGCCCACGTCTTAAATACTGGCCTTTCACTAACCAAGCACAAGACGCTTGCTAAGTGAAATTTCACCACTGGGCATTGTCAGAAACGCCTTCCAGTCGGGATGGTATTCGAATGGCAGACGCAGATGTACCCAACTTTTGATGAATTGGTCGTTATTATTCATAAACGGTAATTTTGCTAAGAAACTGTCAGACTGAAAGTGATATTGGAATAGTTCATTCTCCTAAGCTGCTGTAGTCAAAATTGAACGTTACGAAAAAGTAGGTCAGGCATCTGACATTTCGCTCAAAGTCCCCTTATCAAAATAGCCAACGACCTATTGCACCAAGCTAAGTGGCCGTTCATCAGCCATTCGAGCGGCTTGCCGACCGGAGGGGCTGGGTGACAATGCTCAGTAGCCAAATTATTCTTAGTCGGAAGTGGGTTGCTTCCGGCTTAGAATAAGACTCGTATTTGAGATGACGCGGGTTATGCGTTAGCTCAAATCGACGTCGACTTACGTTCCAGCAATTGTCACCCAGCCCCGGAGGTCGGAATAGGACGATCACCGGCTGACGAACAGGAATCTAAACTTGGCACGTTTTAATCACAATTGATGCTTAATACTAGCAAACGCGTAAGGAAGAGTGGGTGAGATGATGCATTATGGGGTTTGGGCGTTGACGTTTTTGAGTGTTAATTTGGATTTTTGCTTGATGTTAGTTTTTTTATTGAAGAAGTATCGGTTGTGGCAGGTCTTATTGGGCTATTTGTTGGGCAATATTATCTTACTAACGGCAAGCTTCTTTGTGGGTAAAGCACTGACCTTATTTTTGCCAGAATGGTTATTAGGATTCTTGGGTGTGCTGCCGATTTGGCTTGCATTTCACGATGATGATGATACCGCCGATCGGGCTGGTGGGTCGCCGGTGATTAACGTACTAGTCACTTATTTGGCCGTATGTGCTGGTTGTAATTTATCGATCTTTTTACCTGTGCTCGTTGGGGAAAGCATGGTACACTTTGTGATGACTTTAGGATTTATTGGTATATTGACGATGCTTGTCGTGCTTATCATTAACCAGGTGGCGGAAATCAAGGCTGTTCAAAAGCAAATAGCGGCTCATGGTGAACGGTTGATGAAAATTTGTTACGTGGTGATTGGCTTATATGTTTTCTGGGATAGTGGGCTAATTAGCCATTTAATCGCATTCCTATGATTGGTGAGAACGGAGGAATTGGCATGGAGGTCAGCGGGCCACTATTAACTGAGGCGGCTAAAATATACAAAGTATTGAGTAATGTTAATCGGATTAAAATCCTAATTTTTTTAGAACACCATGAAGCGGACGTCACGCAAATCGTTGAACATGTTCATTTGGCGCAGCCATTAGTCTCGCATCAGTTAGCAATTTTGTTTCAGTATCAGTTGGTATCTAAAACGAAGCGGGGGAAGCATGTCTACTATTGTCTAGACGATCCCCATATTTTGGAAATGGTCGATGCCATGATTGGACATGTGGCTCATGAAATCAAGCATGAACCGCATCGTGATGAATGACGGGAGGAAGCTGTGAAAGTTAAGATAACGAAACGACAACTGATTGGTGGGGCAGTGCTACTGGCATTGCTATTAATTGGGCTGTTGATCTATCGCTACCACGGTACTTGGGAGCTCATTCAGCACCGGGTGTTTGACCAATCATCACTGGTGGCCCAAGTCCGGCGGCACCGTGCGGTTGATATTTTATTAGTGGTTCCCTTGCTAATTTGTTTTTCGATTATTCCGGGTGCCCCCGTGGCGACAATCAGTGTCGTTGCTGGCATCTGCTTCGGCAAGGGGCTGGGGGCAATGTTAAATATTGTCGGTATCACCCTGGGCAACTTGATTGCACAACGCTTTTTCGGACGGGTAACGGCGCGACGGGATCAACAGCCGTCAAAACTCGTGACGGCCATTGGTAAGATGCGGCATCCCTTATTAGGAATCGTGATTGGGTATACGATACCGTTTATTCCAACGTCATTAGTTAGTTTAGCGGCCATTGAAACGGCGGTGACACCCCGGCAGCTGGCCACAGCAACGCTACTGGGCAGCATGCCCACGGCGATTATTTATGCTTGGGGTGGCGATGAACTGATTAAAGCGCATTTTAAGAATGCACTGATGTTGGTTGGACTCCTGGTGCTCTTATTGGGGTTGTTGTGGCTGATCCACCATGATCGTCAACGAGCAGTTGATTTGGATCATTAATAATTGAAATTATAAGCGGCGGGCCCGCCTTCTTAATCATTGACTAAGAGGGTGTGCCCGCCGCTTTGCCCGTAGCCGTTATGATGCAACTGGCTGGGTATGCTTGAATTGATTGATTTGAGTTGTGGTCAGTGTAACTGTCTTATATGGTAAGAAATGTTCAGACAGTTCTGAGCCTGGATCGGCCTGAAAGATCTCGACCGTGTCGTCAGCTAAGTCTAGCTGATAGACACGCCGCGCATGCGGGCTGTCAACATAAATAGCGGTAGCGGTGAAGGGCCGCCAGGTAAAATTAGTCGCCGGTAATAAGTGCCATTGTTCTAATGCGTCGTAGGTTTCGTTTGGTGTCATAATCGAATCCCCCTTCAGTGACTATTATAGTATGTTTAGGTTAATAGTCAAATAATGTTTTGTTAACCTAAAACCCCCGTTTTCACATTGAAAACGGGGGTTTTGAGGTTATTTTAATTGATTTAACGAATAACTAAAACTGAAATCGGTGCGTATTTTGCCATATAAGCCGCTTGGCTACCAAAGTGTTTGGCAATCCCCTTTTTGGCTAGGGAGCCAATAATGAGTAAGTCCGGTTGAACGTGGGGAATGACTTCCTTAACAATGGTCTCGCCAGGTTCGCCTTCCGCAATCATTGCGTGGACTTTAGTGACACCAGCAGCTTGGGCTTGCTTTTGATATTTCAATATATGCTGTTCAAGTTCTTGACGTTCACCATGAATGTAGTCCTTGCTGAGTGCCTGATAAACGTTCATGTCATCATTTTCAAGAATCGAGATAATGACCAGTTCGGCACCATCTTGCTTCGCTTGATGGATTGCATAGTCAAAAGCAAGTAAAGCATCGGCAGAATCATCAACACCAACGAGAATCCGGTTGAATTTAGTCGCCATTATTTGTTGGCCTCCTTTGCTGCTGCAGCAAGTTGCTGTTCAACGTAACGTTTGTTACCGCGTTGGAGGTCGAAGACGGTCCAGACAAGTAGGGCTAAGATAGCGGCAATCAAAAGGTAGGCTAGAATCTTAGAAAAAGTCTGTTCGCCAGCTGAAGGATTATCGCCGAAGAAGCCTAAGATTGAATCTGGTAGGCCGAGTAAATTTAAGAAAGTTAAACCGATGACGGATAACCAACCTAGACCTTTGATCCAAAGCGAGTTCTTGAATCGTTTGCCCATTTCTGCCGCGCTGTCAGTCATCATCAATAATGGCAACATGGAGAATGGCAGGGCGAAAGCTAGAAAGACTTGTGAGTTATTCATCAGATTATTCAAGGCAGTATGCTCGTCGATGGCACTCTTACCACTAGTTAATAGCACGCAAATGAGGACGGGAATAACTGAGATCAAGCGGGTCACTAACCGCCGTAACCAGAGTGGCATCCGCATGTGGACGAACCCTTCCATGATGACTTGCCCAGTTAACGTACCGGTAATGGTGGAGTTTTGCCCAGAAGCCAGTAACGCGATGGCGAAGAGGGCTGAGAGCGCCCCAGATTTAGCAACACTGATTAAAATACCATTACTTAACATTGATGTATTGGACAATGCTTCATAAAGACCGAAGAATGAAGGATCTTTAACAGCGCCACTCTTAAAGACGGCAACGCCCATAATCAATAATAGTGAATTAACCACGAAAGCGAATGAAAGTTGGATATTGGAGTCCCAAGCGGCAAATTTAACGGTCCGCGCGACATCTTCCTCATCGTTGTGGTCAATCTTCCGCGTTTGTGAGATTGCCGAGTGCAAGTACAAATTATGGGGCATGACGGTGGCACCGATAATCCCTAAAGCACCAGAAAGTGGCGTCATACCATTCACGGAACGACTTGTCGAGAAAGTGTCAGCGGTCGGGACTAAGCCCTTGATCACACCGCCCCAATCAGGGTTAGATAACGCGACTTGATAAACGAATACGAATAAGATAACTAAAATCAAACAAACCACGATGGCTTCGATTTTCCGAAAACCGATTTTGGTCAATAATAGCAGAACTAAAACGTCAAGCACGGTAATAAACACCGCAATGACTAACGGAATGTTGAATAATAAATAGAGGGCAATCGCAGCACCGATAACTTCGGCAATGTCGGTCGCCATGATGGCTAATTCGGTTAAAATCCACAAGACGATTCCGAGTGATTTACTCGTCCGCGCCCGAATCGCTTGGGCCAGATCCATCTGACTCACGATACCAAGTTTAGCCGCCATGTATTGTAGTAGCATCGCAATCAAACTTGATATCAAGATGACAGACATCAGCATGTATTGGTAGTTTTGACCACCGGTGATGGAAGTTGACCAGTTACCGGGATCCATGTAGCCTACCGCAACTAAGGCACCAGGACCTGAATACGCAAAGAGGGTTTTCCAGAAGTTCAGATTCTTGGGAACCTCGATGGTACCGTTGATTTCCTCTAGTGAGGGGCCGTTAGCATATTCAATCAATTTATGCTTCCGGTTTGGGGTGTTCGTCTTTTCGCTCAATTAAAAGACCACCTTTCTATATCTCTAAATCTTTGAGCCGTTGTCATTGTACAATAAATAAAAGTAAATGGAAATACTTTTTTAGGCACACCTACAAAATATTTAAAAGTATTTGATTTTAAATATCCCGGTTGATAATAATATTCTTAACTTACTAAATAATCACGAAAGTAGGCTAAAACGCTATGATAAAAATAATTAGAATAGCGTTTGGGTTCGTAAAAAATGACGACTTTCAAAAAGCGCAACACGCTCAAGTCACCGGCTTCATCGCCTTGCTTAGAAACGTCGCTTGTCGAACAATCACCCGTCGCGTACGATATGCTTGGAGGTGTAAAAATGAGCTTTTCAGATAATTTAAAAATTATTCGGCGACAAAAGAAGATGACGCAAATTGACATCGCGACGTAATTGCACGTTTCACGACAGACGATTTTCAGTAATGGTAGCTGCAACGCTTGCCGACGTAAGATGACTACCAACGAGTTGCTGGGTGACTAAAAACTGACCGTGATATTTTAGTTGAAATAGGTTGATGATTCATGGATGTGAATTATTGGTCCAAATCTGAATAGTTGTCATCGCCAACAGTTAACTGCTGTGCTAAGATTAAGTTGTGTTATTTTTACTCATAGAAATGAAGATACGACTTAAACCGAATTATTTCACAATAATCATGTTTAAGTGGAGAAAGTCAGGTGTGGTAACCATGAGTAAACCAGATTCGATTAAAGTTGATCAAAATGAGGAAACGGTTACTGAAATTTTAGAACCAGCGGCGGAATTGGATAAAAAAATCATTTCTCCCGTTAAAGAAACTCGTAACCAAGCGATTCGCTATATCTTGTGGGGATTGATCAGTGTTGCGGTCAACTTTGCAACCTTCTATACGACGTATCACCTAATTGGGCTCGAATACCAGGTCGCCAACGTTATTTCCTGGGTCATTGCCGTGCAAGTTGCGTTCTGGGTTGACCGCTTGAAGGTGTTCGACCACCATTCACACCACGTTTATCGTGAAATGGGCAAGTTCTATGCGACCCGGATCGTGACGTACGTCGTTGAAGCGATTATTTTATGGTTGTTGATGTCAGTATTGGGGAGCTCGGCGGTACTAGCCAAGATTCTTGGGCAGGCCGGCGCCATCATTGGGAACTTCTTGTTCTCGAAACTGTATGTTTTTCGAAATAAGTAGCCACATCAAGACGGGAATGAAAATTCACGTCTTTTTTTGTTCAGTGGGGTGCCGCGGTTGTTAGAATGACGAGTAGGTGTGTGAAAGCGGATTAAGATTACAAGTAGGTTGCGGCAATCCTAAATATTCTTAATGATTCACTAAGAGCTATGTTTAAAGTAGGTGTCGTGTGGTTTAATAAACTTAAATTACTGCTTGTCACTATGTTAGAAAATTAGGAGGAGCGCACGGAATGCTAACAAATTTAAGGCGCGGAATCAAAGCGCTATTTCTAATTGGCCTCGTGCTATTTGGGTGGCGCAACTATGATACGCTTGCCCCGCGCGCGGCGGCGATATATCAGACGAGTCGTCAAAACCTAGCAGCTGCCTTGTCGGGCGACTTATCCAGTCACTTATTGGGCGCGGATGATACTAGCAGCGCGACTGAAGATTCGATCGCGGACTCAAGCAAGCAATCATCAGGACAGCAGACGGATAAGGGTGCCAGCTCGGCCACTAGTTCCAGTTCGCAAGCAACCAGTTCGACAACTCAATCCACTAGTAAGGCAACGCCGATTGAATCAATCGTGCAGAATGTCACTTTAAAGAAGACGTATTATTATTCCTTTGATCGCAACGTTCCTAAAGCGGCCCGGCAGGTCTTTCTTGAAGCTGTTGCGACTTATAATCAGACCGGGTTGGTCCATCTGGTGGCCGGTAAAGCCAGCGGATCACAGAATTCAGTGACTTTTTCGATGTATCATAAAAAAATGGCGACTGGTGCGACCAGCGTTGAGCTTGGCCACGGTGGCCCTGATATTACAAAGCAAATCAGCTGGCGGGGGACCCAATATTGGAATAACGCGACGGCTAGTCTTAACGGGGCATACGCCTCGGCTTTCAGTAAATCGGTCGCAGTCCATGAGTTGGGTCACGCGTTAGGGTTGGACCACAGTTCGTCGACTGAATCAGTGATGTACCCTGTCTCGCAAGGCAAGAGCACGTTATCAGATGCTGATATTGCGGCTCTGCAAACAATTTATCAAAAGAATGCGTAATTTATTTTCGTAATACCAAACAAAATTTAACCACTTTTCAAATTTTGACCTATAATCAAGGTGTATCAAAAATTAGAAAGGAAGTTGTTTTAGTATGGCTGCAGCAGTTGAAATGAACAGTATGTTAGACGAAAAGATGACGGACGTGTTTGATTGGAGTGACTCTAAGTTACCCGTACGGGATGCGATTTGGAATCACTTTATGGACGCCGATAGTCATGATACTGACAAGACGGCTGACGAAGTAGCGCCTTATATGAGTATGGACGAAGCTAAGCTCAAGAGCGAAGTTGAAAAACTCTTAAAGGCTTAACTAGAATAACGACCATGACGGCCTAATTTTTGAATGGGAACTGATTGCCAGTTTAGTAATCAGTTCTTTTTTTATATTTTTAATCCGGCTGAATGAGCCAGGTGGCCAGGGGGTAGCCCTTTCAACTGCCAGTTAACCAAGGTCCAAAATAATTTTTTTGAATCACTGTCGACACTATGTGCCCGTAGCGGTTCGCCTTTAATTAATATAAAAAAGATTAAAAATACGCTTGACTTATAATTAAAAGTTAATTAATCTAAGAAACATCAACATTACAAAAAACTTTTGAAAGCGAGGCGCGTCAATTATGAAAATTCAATCTAACCTAACCAACTTGTTGACAACCCTTGCTGTTCAAAATTTAGCCTTATTATTAACGAAGAAGGACCCGGTCACTTGACCTTGAGTATAACTCAAAATTCAAGTGAACTGAGCCCTTCTTTCCCATTGTGGTAATGAGGCTCAGTTCCGGGTAAAGGCCTCATTCACTACGGTGGATGAGGCCTTTTTGTGACTTAAGGAGGATCGGGGTCAACAACGTAGCAATAAAAAAACGAAAGTGGGAATAACTAATGAAAAAATGGGAAAAACAAACGATGAAGATTGCAGCACTTGGTGCGATGGCGTTGACACTGGCAGGGTGTGCTACTGCCAAATCAAGTTCAAGTCAAGGAAATAATCCTGGCAAGACTATTAAAATTGGGGTCAATATGGAATTGTCTGGATCTGCGGCCGGTTATGGAGAACAGCAAAAGCAAGGTATTCAGTTAGCCGTCAAGAAAATCAATAAGAGCGGTGGAATCAAGGTTGGGGGGACCAAGAAGAAAATTCAGTTGGTCATCAGAGACAATAAGACATCGAACACGACTGCTGCTTCCGTGGCTGCCCAGCTCGTGAATAACGATAAGGTCGTGGCCGTAGTTGGTCCCGCGACAACTAGTGCCGGGACTGCGGCGATTCCTAATATGACTAAGGCGGCAGTACCATCAGTCAGTCCATCAGCGACCGACCCGGATTATACGTTGCAAAAGAGCGGCAAAGTTCAAAAGTACATATTCCGAGCTTGCTATCAGAATAATTTTCAAGGGGCCACGGCAGCAACTTTTGTGACTAAGAACTTGAAGGCGAAACGCGTCGCCATTTTGACTGATAACTCCAGTGATTACGGCACGGGCCTAACAAAGGCGTTTAAGAAGCAGTATCGGGGCACGGTCGTTAGCAGCCAAACGTTCCAAGAGGGCGATAAGGACTTTAATGCCATCCTAACTGCGTTGAAACATAAAAAGATCGATGCCATCTATGCGCCTGGTTACTATTCGGAAATCGGTCTAATCGTTAAGCAAGCGCGGCAAGCGGGAATCAAGGCTCCAATCGTTGGTAGTGACGGGATGGCGGATGCTAAATTAGCCCAAATTGCTGGCAAGTCTAATGCTACCAATGTTTATTACACGACGCCATTTTCTACTAAGGCTTCGGCAACGAACAAAGTTGCTTCGAAATTTATGAGTGCTTACAAGGCAAAGTATGGTAGTACCGCACCAACTTTTTCAGCACTCGCTTATGATTCGGTTTATATGATCAAAGCAGCCATCGAAAAGGAAGGCTCGGCTAATTCTGTTAAAATCGCCGATGGTTTGGCCAAACTTAAGAACTTCAAGGGTGTCACTGGGACGACGACTATCGATAAGCAACATAATCCTGAAAAGACGATTTCAATTGAACAATTGACGAATGGCGTGGTCAGCAAGGTTTATAACGTCAAATAGTCAGACTAGTGAAAGCGTGGGGGAACACATATGCAGACATTTGGACAACAATTGATCAACGGACTATCGCTAGGAAGTATCTACGCGTTATTGGCGCTAGGCTACACGATGGTTTATGGCATTATCAAATTAATTAATTTTGCACATGGCGATATTTATATGTTGGGGGCCTTTTGGGGCTATTACAGTTTGAAGTCACTACACTTTAACTTTGTTGCGGCGCTCCTGTCCGCAATGGTGATCTGCGCAGTTAGTGGTGTGATTATTGAATATTTCGCGTACCGCCCATTACGCCATTCACCGCGAATTACCGCGCTAATCACGGCGATCGGTGTTTCATTCTTGCTTGAGAATGGGATGTCATACTTTGTTGGTGCGAGTGCCCGTTCATTTCCCCAAGCAATCAAAGTGGTGACTTATCACTGGGGCGGATTGCGGGTATCGAATGTGCAGCTACTGATTTTAGGAACGGCGTGCCTATTAATGATTCTATTGGAATTAATTATCAAACGTACCAAAATGGGTAAAGCAATGCGGGCCGTTTCTGTTGATCCCGAGGCTGCACAGTTGGTGGGCATCAATCTTAACCATACGATTTCGTTCACGTTCGCATTAGGGTCCGCAATGGCTGGCGCTGCCGGAGTCCTGATTGGCCTATACTATAATTCGATTGATCCGTTGATGGGCATGACGCCTGGTATTAAGGCCTTTGTCGCAGCCGTGATTGGTGGGATTGGTTCCGTGCCTGGGGCTTCACTGGGCGGATTTATTATCGGCATCCTGGAGACTGGTGTTCAGGCAATCGGCCTATCCGCCTACAAGGACGCAGTGGTTTACTTTGTCTTAATTGTTATTTTGCTCGTGTTGCCGGCTGGAATATTCGGTAAACGAACCAAGGAAAAAGTCTGAGGGAGGCGCCAAATTAATGAAAGCAAATTTGAAAACTAACATGGCGTGGCTCGGTGTGATGGTTATCGGCTTTGTTGTGATTGACGGTTTAGAGCTGATGGGCGTCATTAACTCGTTTATTGAAAATATGCTGGTGACGATTGGTATCAACGTTATATTGGCGGTGGGACTCAATCTGATTATTGGGTTTGCAGGCCAGTTCTCACTTGGTCACGCCGGCTTTATGGCAATTGGCGCCTACGCGACTGGTATTATGACCCAAACAATGGCGACGCCCGCAGGATTTTATCTGTCGATGATCGTCGGCATGGTGATTGCCATGGAAGCGGCGGTCATTGTTGGCATCCCAACATTACGATTGCGCGGTGATTACTTAGCCATTGCGACGATGGGGGCGGCCGAAATCATTCGGATTCTAATCAATAATCTGAAAATTACGAACGGTGCAGCGGGGTTATTCAATATCCCGGCACTTGCTTCGTGGGCAACGGTGTACGTTTTGATGTGTCTGACAACGATTATCACGGTCAACTTTATTCATAGTCGCGGTGGTCGGGCCGTGATGGCTGTGCGGGATGATGAACTTGCGGCTGGTGCCATGGGAATCAATACGACGCGCTGGAAGTTAGCCGCTTTCGTCTTTGGCGCGGCGACTGCTGCGATTGGCGGGTCGCTGCATGCAGCCTATATTCAAACGATTGCACCGGGTGATTTTAATATCATGGCGTCCATTGCGATTCTGATTATTGTCGTCCTCGGTGGGGTCGGTAGCATTACCGGGACTTTCGTGGCCGCAATTGTATTAGGCGCGCTCGACACGGTCCTACAAAACTTCGGAACGGTCCGGATGATTATTTATTCATTGGCACTGATCTTGATTATGATTTTCAAACCAGCTGGACTGTTAGGAACGTGGGAGTTCTCATTCGCGCGCCTATTCAGACGGCGGTCGGCTAAGGAGGCGGTTAACCATGAGTAGTCGGTTATTAGATGCACAAGGACTAGTCAAGAATTTCGGTGGCCTGACCGCCGTTGCTGACGTTTCACTCCATTTTGATCAAGACGAACTGATTGGCTTGATTGGCCCGAATGGTGCTGGCAAAACCACGTTATTCAACTTGTTGACTGGTGAAACACCGGTTAGTTCGGGTAGCATTAGTTTCTACACGGACCAGGGTGTGGTGTCGTTAAATGGCAAGCAGCCCGCTGCGATTGCTCGGGTTGGTATTTCACGGACGTTTCAAAATATCCGGTTGTTCAAGGAGATGAGTGTTCTCGATAACGTGCGCATTGCAATGACCAATCATTACCATGAACGGTTTTTGACTAGCATCCTGCGCTTACCTAAGTATTACCAGACTGAGCGGGCAATGACCCAGGCGGCACAAGCCTTATTAGCGATGTTTGATTTGACCGCCGTCGCTGATCAGCCCGCAAAGAGTTTACCATATGGTATTCAGCGGCGATTAGAGATTGTGCGGGCCCTGGCGACGAAGCCCAAGTTACTCTTCCTTGACGAACCCGCAGCGGGTATGAATCCCGAAGAAACGGCGGATTTGACGCGCTTGATTCGACGGATTCAACAAGAGTTTCATATTACCGTGGTGCTAATTGAACACGACATGTCACTAGTCATGAACGTGGTCGAACGGCTCTACGTATTGGAACATGGGGCTCTGTTAGCAACTGGGACGCCACAAGCCATTCAACATGATCCGGCCGTTATCAAGGCCTACCTAGGAGGGGTGTAAATGCTTAAAGTACGTGATTTAGTCGTTAATTATGGCGCGATTCAGGCAGTCAAAGGAGTTAGTTTTGACGTGCAACAGGGTGAAATTGTTACGTTGATTGGTGCTAACGGCGCCGGGAAATCTACGTTGTTGCACACGATATCTGGCTTGATGCGTCCGGTCAGTGGCGCTATTCACTATTTGGATCAACCCATCCAAAAGACGGCCGCTCCTAAAATTGTGCGGGCGGGTATTTCGCAAGTTCCTGAAGGACGCCATATTTTTCCCGGCCTGTCTGTTCAAGAAAATCTACACATGGGTGCTTTTTTACGGCAGGATCGGGGTCAATTGGCTCAGACTTATCAGCAAGTTTACGACTACTTTCCAATTTTGAAGAAACGTCGGCATCAAGATGCCGCGACGCTCTCAGGTGGTGAACAACAAATGTTGGCGATGGGCCGCGCACTGATGGCGCAGCCCAAGCTGATGTTGCTTGACGAACCTTCAATGGGATTAGCGCCCATCTTTATTAATGAGATCTTTGAGATCATCAAGGCAATCAATCAGGCTGGAACGACGGTTTTACTAATTGAACAAAATGCCAATCAAGCCCTGAAAATCGCTGACCGCGGCTATGTCTTAGCTAGTGGACAAGTCAAGCTTAGTGGTCGGGGTTCCGAATTATTAGCTAATTCAGAAGTTCAGAAAGCTTATCTAGGGGGTTAAGTATGAGTGTTGCAGATTATATGACACCACGCCTGGTCGTTGTTAGTCCTAAAACGACGATCAGTGTGGCGGTTGAATTAATGAAGAAGAATGCGATTCACCGGTTACCGGTCATGGCGGGTAATCAAATGGTCGGTCTAATCACGCATGGCATCATTCAGCGCGCGATGCCATCACAAGCCACGAGTTTGTCGGTGTACGAATTGAACTACTTACTTAATAAGACGACGGTGGACCAAATCATGGAAACGGCGGTTCAGACCGTCGCATCAAGCGCGCAGTTAGAAACGGCGATTGCTACGATGCGGAAACATAAGATTGGCGTACTACCAGTCATGACAGGCGACCAAGTTGTGGGCATCATTACCAATAATGATATCTTGGATGCGTTCTTAAATATTGCTGGTTACGGTCAGCCGGGAATCGTGACCCGGGTGGTGGTCCAGCATGACCATGTCGGCGTAATTTTTGCCATCGGAAAAGTCTTAGCAGAACACGATCTAAGTATTCAGACGTTAATGGTCGTGAATCACCAGGCTGAAAAAGTGATTGAGCTCCACGTGAATAGTGAACGGGCCGCCGATGTTAACCAAGTTTTGACGGCAGCGGGGTTTGAAGTACAACCGGTCAGCGATTAGTCAGTTGAACATTACGTACCGTACCTGATTATGTGATGAAACATGACGAAGATGTGCGGCCATTAAAAAAGATTCAGGATGAGTCCATCCTGAGTCTTTTTTTTCGATGGTGATGCCAATAAATCGCTGATGGGTCAACGATGTTGGAGAAAAGTATGGTTAGAAGTGAGCAGATTAGGGCTTGTGACAGCGACCTGGGGCCTTTTTCGGTTAGTATTATGGCAGAATTAACTCGTGTTTACGAGGAATGGTGAAGACCAAATGGCGCTATTCTTATCCGGCGGTTATGAGGAATACACAGAATTTTTAGTTAGATGACGAATTTGATAACCAAGTGATCGTAATCAAGAAGAATAAGTTTAACCGGACCCTTGCAATAAAAAAATTTATTATTGACCTGATTCAATGCGATGTGATGACTTAGTGATTATTGTGTAAATATTAACAAAGCGGCGATTGAACCGTTTTCTCACTTAATAGTGACTTAACGAAAAATTAATACCGAACACTAAATATGGCCAGAACAGTTGACCTTGTTGATTTTCGTCGGTTAACAAAGAAACAGCTCAAAGATTAAGGGGTTGTAATTGTTGAAAAGTGTGGTAAATTATTAGTGCAGTTAATGAATTAGGCAAACTAAAGGGGATGCACGATATGAAAAAAGTAGTAGGCAGTTTACTCATGACCAGTACCATCTTATTGGGGGCCTTAACGCCAATCGTTGGTCACGCGGCCGATGGTGAAAATCGGAGTGGGACGACGAACGCAACGGCAACGTTTACGGCGAATACCACTAATCCAGTTGATCCGGTCGATCCGACTGACCCAACGAAGCCACTTGACCCTAAGCCTGGTGATGGCGATAACGGTGCCAATTCCGGTGCTGGTTTGTCACTGATCTACGCGCCCGGTAAACTTGATTTTGGTTCGCATGAAATTGACGTGATCAATAACCAAAGCTATAAAGCATTGACTGGTAGCGATGGTAGCACGGTCACCATGGGGTCAACGGGTAAAGTTGGCTTACAAGTCTCTGATCAACGCGGGACGAATGCGGGTTGGACATTGAGTGTCGCCGCTGCGGATGGCACGGATGGCAACTTAAGTACGCTTAAGGGGGCCACGGTCTCCTTACCTGCAGGGACGGTCATTTCTTCCGGATCGGAAGCTAGCAACGGCAGTACCGGTGGTAATGGTGCGGTTGGACAAGCCGTTGAACTCGATTTAGGTAGCCAGGCTTCAACTAGTGCCGGGGCGTCCTTTACGGGGACAACTTCTGGGAACGTCATGACGGCAGCGGATAAGAGTGGGGCGGGGATTACGTCTGACTTGCTCGATCCGGCTGCAGTCAAGTTGAACGTCGTGGCTAACACGGCGGCCGCTACGACTTACAAGGGTGTCCTAAACTGGACGTTAACATCATCAGCAGATAATTAAATTAATGAACTTGGAGATGACCACGTAATAGTGGGCGTCTCTTTTACATAATAATCGACGGGGGGACGCAATAATGAAGAAAATGATGCGGTGGTTAGGGGCCATCTTAGTGATGATCAGCGGCTTGGCCGCGGTGGTTCCAGCACAGGCAGCCAATACGGACACCAGTAATAATATTGGTTTTAGTGTCGCGGCCCAAACGCCGAAAAACCAAATTGATAAACAGGCAACGTTTTTTGACCTCAAAATGACGGCGGGGCAGACCCAAACGTTGCAGACGCGAATCTACAATACGACTAACCGGGATATCCGCGTTGCGATGGGGATTCATACGGCATATACCAACAGTGGTGGCGCCATTGAATACGTGACCCCGGCGAAAAAGTATGATGCCTCACTGCAGTATCGGGTCGACCAATTGACTAAAATCAAGGGGCCAACGACGGTGACGGTTCCAGCCAACGGTTCTAAGCTGGTCAGTGCCCAAACGACCATGCCGACTAAGGATTTTAACGGTGCCCTGTTAGGTGGTTGGTATTTTAAACGCGTCGATCAAAAGGTCACTGGTGAAGTGAAGGGTGCGACGAATATTAGCAGTGAATATTCTTATGTGGTGGGCATCAAGTACAGCTTAGGGACTGCGCCCACGCCCGTCTTGAAACTAAGCGATGTCGCTGCTGGAATGGTTAATTATCACCGGAGTATCGTGGTGACGTTACGCAATACTGCAGCAGTGATGATACCACGGGTTACCATGAAGACGACGGTCACAGCCAAAGATAGTGGCAAAACCGTTGTCAAGGCGACCAAACAAGGCGTGATGTTGGCGCCTAATACGACGTTTAATTACCCACTGTTACTCAACAAACAGA
Source organism: Lactiplantibacillus argentoratensis (assembly GCF_037290055.1). NCBI lineage: Bacteria > Bacillati > Bacillota > Bacilli > Lactobacillales > Lactobacillaceae > Lactiplantibacillus > Lactiplantibacillus argentoratensis. The sequence continues at coordinate 2,498,318 of NZ_CP147647.1, read as the reverse complement.
AGCTTCAAGCGGGGACGTATCATTTACACTTGGTTGCGCACAATAGCGCTCATAAGTGGACTTTTGACCGCGATTTCAAGATTAGTGCTGCCACGGCTAAGACGTATAACCAGGATACGGTTGATGATAACGGCATTAGTATCTGGTGGTTGATCGGCCTGGGCGCTCTCGGTATGCTGATTCTAGTCTTGCTAATCTTGTGGCTAGTGCTTTTCTTGAAGAAGCGGCGGCAATCCCAAGACTAACAGCAATCGGCTCGGTGTTTAGTTTGGGACTGCTAAGCGTCATGAACAATTAGTAGCTGGGCAAAAAAGGGGGACTGACAAATGATGCGATGGCTGTTGATACGGGGCTTACTGGGCTTATTAATCGGCCTAGGACCATCCATCGGGGGAGCTGCTCAGACGGTGGGCACTTCGTCGACACAAATACAGTTCTATACGTCACGTTCAGCGGACAAACAAACGCCTACGACGGTGCAACAAATTCCGCAGGGCGATGTGGTGTACGCAACGAAGGCTGTCAAAGTCGCCCCCAAGAGCTTTACCGGTCAGTGGCAACGGGTGCTAGCGACGGGGCGTTTGCCCCAAACCGGGACCCAAGCGAATCACTATTATCAGTGGCTCGGGTTCATGACCTTAATGACACTCTTATTAGGGTGGCAGGTGCTTAAGTTAATGCGTGAAGGGGGGGGCGAACACGTGAAACGACCGCGGCATATTAAGCTAGGCATGCTGTTACTCAGCTGCTTAGCGTTTATCAGCATGCTAACGATTACGAGTCAGGCAGCGGCGCCCGTGACGTCTGCGACAACGACAATCGCTAATTCGAGTAATACGTACTACACTTACTTTGGTAACAGTGGTGATGCAGTTGGCGGCAATATCTCGAGTGGGATTGCAAAATATCCAACTTTAACCAAAGTGACGGCCAACTATGCGGATCAGGGGCGCATATCGACCAAGACGACTACAATGACGTTGACCTTTAGTGGCTCGTTGGTTACTAAGGGTGATGAGATTGAAACGCTATATTACGATGTGTTCTATGGACAAGGAAGCGGAGTACCCGGGGCTTCTTTGGTGACCAAGACGCCGACAAACATGGCGACTGGTTCCAGCACAGTCTATATGAATGCTAGTAAGACATTGACGGTCGATATGAGTAAACTGAAGGATAATCTGCCAGTATACATTGGTTTTCGATTAACTACGAAAAAATGGGAAACATCCACGTACCGCTTGGCAGTGTTTAATCGGATTAGCCTTAATACGACGCTGAATACGCCAACAACGACGGATACCACTCTGACAGGAACTGGGATTGCCGGTAATACCGTCAGCACGACAATTAATGGTAAGTCGTACACGGCGACAATCGGTAGTGATGGCAAATATGAAATTAAGTTAAATGATGGCCTCAGTGGGGTCACTTCAGTCACAGTAACGCAGACGGGCGAAGCCGATTATGGTGAATCCGAATCGGTGACTAAGGACGTGACGATACCACCGCTGACAATCAAAAGTAGCAGCACAGCGGTGAATTTGTCCGTGAGTGATCTAGCGGCGTTAACGTCTGATAGCGATGCTGTTAATTGGTTAGTTAAGCAGGCTGGCGTGGTTGCGACGAATCCTAGTAATGCTAATGATACGATGACTTATCATGCGAGTGAGAGCGGTCTGGTCGCGTTATTCAAGGGGCTCGCTGATAATCAGAGTACCACGGTCCACATCTATGCGACGAGCGCCAGCGGCTTAACGTCTGATAAAATTGCACTACAAGTAACTAAGTTAGCAGGGACGCTGTCGTTTGGTCAATTAACGACCAATATGAGCTTCGGCGATTTAAAGGTGCCGTTGACACCACAAGTCTATCAACCGACTAATCCACTAGCCATCAGTGTGACTGATACCCGGGCGACCGGGGCTAAGTGGTATTTGTACGTTAGTGCCACGCCGCTGACATCGACAACGGTCAGTGGACGGACGTTGAAGGGCGATTTGGTTTACCGTGATGGTAGTGCACAGACCGTCTTAACGAATCAAGCGACGTTGGTCCAACAGGGACAAAAAGTCGCGGGGACGACCGATACGGTAGTCACTGACGATTGGTCGACAACGAAGGGAATCGGATTATCAGCGCAACCAGGTATTTACGCTGATACTTATCAAGGTACCTTGAGTTGGACTCTGAGTGATACGCCAGATAAATAAGTTAGCGTGTATCAGTTGCGTGACGGGGACTTTGACCAGTTACACCTGAATTTTTTACTGGTTCGCAGTTGACAAGTTAGGTGTCGTCATGGTTTACTATTAGCTATAAATTGAAATGGAGGATGACTAATATGTCATTAGCAACTAACCTTCAATTAAATAATCAATTTGCCTTTAGCTTTTTCTTTAGATAGCGTTTGTATTCGTTTGATGGATACAAGCGCACGCAACGCGTTTGTATCTATCGAGAGCTAAAGTTATTCAACATGACTTAAACGCCAGGTAGATGCAGGGACAATCTATCTGGAAAAATATCGGGCCCGATAAAACACCAGTTAGATTCTTCCCAGAATCTAACTGGTGTTTTTTGTTTTCAGTCCGGTTCATCAAGACGTTGATGAACGTTGGGCGAACCAGACAATTTTTAAGGAGCGTTTCAAGATGAAAAAAACAACTTTAGGGGTATTAATTTTAGGTGCTGGGTTACTATTAGCTGGTTGTGGCAAACAAGCAACGAGTGGTCAGCAAAGCGTGTCGGTGGGCATCTTACAGGTGGTTCAACATGGTTCACTAGACCAAGCGCGCAAGGGCTTCAAAGCCGGATTACAAAAAGAATTAAAAGCGCATAACAGTAAAATAACGGTCAAGTATCACTATCTAAATGCACAGGGTGATCAGAGTAATTTGAATACAATGAGCCAACAACTCGTCCAACAGAAAAATGATTTGTTAGTTGGCATCGCAACGCCAGCTGCTCAGGCATTAGCCAAGAAAACGACGACGGTGCCGACCTTGGTTACGGCCGTAACCGATTTGAAAGCGGCGGGGTTGGTGAAAAGTGATACGAAGCCCCAAACTAATGTGAGCGGCACGAGCGATTTAATGCCCGTCGGCAAACAATTACAGTTATTGAAGAATATGAGTACAGGTAATAAACCGTTGGGGATTATGTATAACTCGTCAGAAGAAAATTCAGTGCTACAAGTCAAGTTGGCGAAGGCTTACGCGAAAAAGCACGGTATCAACTTAAAGGTCGTTAGCGCAACGAGTACTAATGACGTTGCCAGTGTTTTGGCCGGTTTGACGGGTAAAATATCTGGCTTTTACTTACCAACCGATAATTTGATGGCGAGTGCGATGAAGACGATTGGTCAGAAGACCAAGGCTGCAAAGCTACCAGTGGTAACGGGTTCGATTGAAATGGCTGAAGATGGCGGGACTGCGACGTATGGTCTTAACTATTACGAATTAGGTGAACAGACTGGAAAAATGGCTTACCGAGTCTTAATCAAGAAGCAAAAGCCGCAAACAATGGCGGTTCAAACAGCTGACAAGTTACACCTCTACGTCAATAAAGCGAATGCTAAGGCAATCGGCTTACAACCAAGTACAATCAAGCAACCATAAGAGGGGAGCGAGGTAATATGTTAATCACGAGTATTGGACAAGGTTTATTATGGGCGCCACTGGTTATCGGGGTGTTCCTCACTTTCAGAATTTTAAACATCCCTGATTTGACCACCGAGGGTAGTTTTCCATTAGGGGCTGCCGTGACGATTAGTAGCATATTGGCTGGACAGTCAGCTATCGTGGCGAGTTTATTAGGATTTGTCGCCGGATGTTTGGCTGGTTGGGTCACGGGGGTATTAGATACTAAGCTTAAAATGCCGTCATTATTGGCCGGAATTCTGACGATGACGGGACTATATTCCATCAACATGCACATTATGGGCAAAGCGAATATTCCCTTGCTTGACCAGAAAACGTTGATGGGATGGTTACCAGCGAGCTGGTCTTTGAATTTACAAACCATCGTGATTGGGTCTGTGGTTACGCTGGTCGTCCTGGCCGGGTTGATTTGGTTATTCCAGACGCGTTTGGGACTATCTTTGATGGCAACGGGTAATAATCCTGCGATGAGTGCTGCGAATGGAATCTATACCGATCGGATGGTCATTATTGGCTATATGTTATCTAACGGTTTGATTGCTTTATCGGGTGGTCTGGTTGCACAGAGTAACGGTTACGCGGATATTGGGATGGGAATTGGGACGATTGTCATCGGGCTGGCTTCAGTCCTGGTTGGTGAAATCTTCTTACATGGTCGTCAAATCTGGGTCCGTTTGACTGGAATGGTCGTGGGCGCCATTATCTATCGTTATTTGTTGACTTTGGCAATGGGCTTAGGTTTCCCCGTCAATGACTTAAAGATTTTATCAGCGGCGATTCTTGTCATCGTCATCTGCTTGCCACTATTACAAAATAAATACCGGACAAAACGGCAGTTACGCCGGTACCTTAAAGAGATTGGAGTCGATCAACATGCCACAACCAACTATTCTGAACGTCCAACACTTGCAAAAAGTCTTCTTTCCCGGAACCAGCAACGAGCGGCACGTCTTAAAGGACGTGAATCTAACGATTGAACCTGGCGAATTTGTGGCGGTTATTGGGAACAACGGCGCCGGCAAGTCGACCTTGCTCAATACGATTGCAGGAACGTTAAATACGGATGCTGGAGAGATTACACTAGCCAATCATCGTGTGACCAATCGTCCCGTTGCGTATCGGTCACGGTGGGTGGCCCGGGTGTTCCAAGATCCTAAGTTGGGTACCGCTGGCGAACTAAGTGTGGCCCAGAATCTCACGTTAGCCCAACGTCATACGGGGAGCTTGAGTCTGCGCCGTTATCGCCAACGTGGACAGGAAGAACGATACTTAAGGTTGCTGGCTAGTCTTAATATGGGGTTAGAAGCGCGACTGAATACGCAAGTGAAGTATTTATCCGGGGGGCAACGGCAAGCCTTATCCTTACTGATGGCCACCTTGAGCCAACCAGAGCTGTTGTTGCTGGATGAGCATACGGCGGCGCTTGACCCGAAGACGAGTGCGGAAGTGATGGCGCTGACCCAACAAATCGTGACGGCCAATCATCTGACAACGATGATGATTACGCACAAAATGAGCGATGCGTTGACATACGGCGACCGACTAGTGATGGTACAGGATGGTCAGATCAAGTTGGACGTGCGTGGTGCCGAAAAGCAAGCATTGCGGACGGATGACTTGGTGACGATGTTCGCAGCTGAGGTGTGAGGCTGTCATTGCAAAAAACGACTTGTAACGGCCGATGATTAGTTAGCAGGTCATTATCTTACTTAACGAATTTCGCAATCAAATAAATGATCAGTCCTAAACCGATGAGACCACCGATGATAGATATAATGAAAATTAAATCGCCAAAATACATTGGTCTTCCTTTCTAGCTTAGCGCATGCTGAGCAATACCAAAATATAATTATTGTAGGTTCGGTTAGTCACCGCTTCGTGCAAATCATGATTAAGGCGTGCTGTTAGTTTAGATTGCAGTTCATCAACACGTGTTCGTCCGACTTCCGAGGCTAGGTGACAATCGTTTTAGCATACCATATTAGTTTCGTGGCGATAATATTCATATGACGTATAATTCTGGAAAGATCAGTTAATTGAATAATCCATAATTGCCGGTAAACGTTGTTAAATGGCGAATGAGTTACGTTAAGGAAAATTTAAAGAATTGTCCGGCGATTTGATTATCGAAAACAGCCCCCTGCGTATCAAATACGTAGGGGGCTGTTCATATAATTGGCGCATGCAACAAGTTATTTCGTCGTGACCAACATAATCTCATCACTGACTTTGACTTGGTTGGTCAACATCTTGAATTTCATCAAATTGACAGCATCCATGTTAGTGATGATAACCATCATGGTTGTGGCCTTACCAGCAGCCTTAATCGCTGCCAGGTCAGCTTTGGCAACTACTTCGCCATGGTGAACGGGTTGATCGGTTTGGACTAGTACTTCAAAGGGAGCACCGTTCAACTCAACGGTATCAATACCCATATGCAGCAGAATTTCTAACCCTGAATCGGTTTTAAAACCGATTGCATGCTTGGTAGGAAAGACGGTGCTGACCGTCCCGTCGACCGGCGCCGTAATCGTCCCGTCTGCGGGATCAATTGCGAAGCCATCGCCCAGCATCTTCTTAGCAAATGTGTCGTCGTCGACGTTTTCAATATCTACGTACTGACCGTTAGCGACGCTGTAAAAGTCGGTGGTCACACCACTAGTGATATTAGTCGCAGTTGGTGCTGTCGCAACAGCTTCATTGCTAGTCGTGGTCTTAGTAATGGGGGCGTTCGTGAGCTTTAAGCGGCTCAACGCGTCGGCGACGAATTGGACTTCGGTCCCAATAATGATTTGTAGATTATGGTCGTCTAATTTGTTAATACCAGCAGCACCACTGTGTTTGATTGCGGCTTCATTAATGGTTGACGTATCGGCTAATTGCAATCGGAGACGGGTCGTGCAGTTATCGACAACCGTTAAATTATCGGCACCACCGAGCGCAGCGTAAATTTGCTTGGCTTGACGTGTGTATTTGTCATCATCCGCATCAGTGGCGATGGCTAAATCATCGGCGTCATCGGCTGTCACTGGTTCGCGGCCCGGTGTCATCAAATGGAACTTCTTGATTGCGAAGTCAAAGCCAAAGTAGTAAATGACGGCTAGAACCAATCCTTGTAAGATCAACATTAAAGGTTGATTAGCAATCGGGTTTTTAAGGCTTAAAATGTAGTCAACTAACCCGGCGGAGAAGGCAAAACCGGCTGTCCAGTGCATGAAGGCAGCAAAGGCTAGCGATAAACCAGTGAAGATTGCGTGTAAAACATAGAGTGGCCAAGCTACGAACATAAATGAGAACTCTAATGGTTCGGTCACACCGGTAAAGAAGGACGCAAACGCACCGGCCATCATCAGGGACGCCGTTTCAACTTTACGTTCTGGTAGCGCATTGCGGTAAATCGCGTAGGCCCCAGCTGGTAAACCAAACATCATGACTGGGAAGAAACCAGCTTGGTACATCCCAGTCACACCCTTGATCCCTTTGTGTGCTAAGAATTTACCAATATCATTGATGCCAGCAACGTCAAACCAGAAAACGGAGTTGAGTGCTTGGTGCAACCCAGTTGGAATCAATAGGCGGTTGAAGAAGCCATAGAGGCCGGCCCCGACGGCACCGAGACCCACGATGAATTTGCCAAAGGTAACTAACGCATCATAGACGGGCGGCCATACAATGAGAAGCGCGACGCTGACTAATAACATGGTCAGCGCGGCTAAGATTGGGACTAGACGTTTACCACTGAAAAATGAAAGAGCCATCGGTAGTTTGGTCTCGTGGAAGCGATTGTAAAGAGCTGCGGCAATCAGACCAGAGATGATCCCAATGAAGACGTTGCCAATTTGACCAAACGCTGGATTAACAGTGGTTACCTTGATATTCAAGAGTGTGGCGACCGCTTCTGGTTTTAAAACGTTAGTTGGTAATTCAAAGGCAACTAAACCAGCAAGGGCGGCTGCGCCATCTTTATCTTTTGACATACCGAGTGCCAAACCAACTGCAAATAGTAGTGGTAATTGGCTCAGAACAGCGTTACCACCGGCTTGTAAGAAGTGCGCGACGATGTCGTTACTAGCAGATGCCCACCAGTTACCAATTCCCACAAGTAAAGCTGCTGCGGGTAGAACGGCAACGGGTAATTGCAGTGAACGGCCCATACGTTGCAAATAATTCTTCATGTACAAAATCCCCCTAAAAAGATAGTTTTGAATAAGTGCAATCATTATTGTACGGTGCTGAAAGCGCTATTACAACCGCTTTTTATTGGTATAGTCCATTGGTTTAATAAGAATAACAGTACAATTGGGAGTGGTCTAATATAAATACAAATACGGAACTACAAGTCCGACAAGCATAAGTAATACTGGTATAAACGATGACCCCAGGTAATGAGCATAAAAAATAAATATTGGTCGGAATAATAGATGCTAATGATAGCGATTTCAAAATAATTGTGAAAACAAATACAAAATCAGTTATAATAAGATTGATTAATGAATTTGTTACTTTTAAAAAAGGAGTTGTTTAGGATGCCAACAACCATGACGACTAATATTAAAAATAATGATTTTAAAGACGTGGTGTTTAACCGCCAATCAGTACGGCAGTTTGATCCGACTGTCAAAATTGACCGTGAAGAATTGCAAACGATTATTGATGAGACAATCAGCGCACCATCAGCATGCAACTTGCAATCCTGGCATTTTGTGGTTGCCGATAGTGCGGACGGTAAGGCAAAGGCGAAGTCGGTTTTAATGCCATTTAATTATCCACAAATTGATTCTTGTTCAGCCATGATTTTTGTCCTGGGCGATACGCAATCGCATTTGGTCTATCGGGACGTGTGGAATAAAGCTTGTGAAGAAGGACGCATTACCCCGGAAAAGCGGGATCAAATCTTCAAGACGTTCTTACCAATGTATGAAAATGCGAGTCCAGAATTTCTACAAGCTGATGCGATGATTGATAGTAGTATGGCCGCAATGCAATTACTATTGATTGCCCGCGCACATGGCTATGATGCTAATCCAATTGCGGGTTATGCGGCAGATAAAGTCGCGACGACCTTTGGCTTGGATGCCAAGCGCTATGTACCAGTGATGGCTATTGCACTTGGCAAGGCGGCTAGCGAACCGATCACGACAACGCGTTACGCTGGTACGCAGGTTACCGACTTCATTTAATTGAGCTAACCTTTTTAACTCGCGAAAATATCGCGAGTTTTTTTGTCATCGGGCTTGTTCTCGAACGCGTTTGAGCAGGTATACTAAGGGTAAGATTAATAAAATAATTGACGGGAGTACATTGGCATGATTAATTATTTGTTTTCAGATTTAGATGGGACGCTATTGAATTCCCAAGGAATTGTGAGTCCACAAACTGTTCAAGCAGTACGAGAAAGTGGCTTACCAATGACGCTTGTATCAGCTCGCGCACCTATTGAAATGCGTGATACAATTCAGGCACTAGGGTTAACAGGCCCCCAGATTGGCTTTAATGGTGGTTTGATTTTTGAATATTGTCAGAATCAAGTTAAGGCGTTACAAGCAGCCCCGTTAGATCAGAAATTAGCATTACAAGTGCTCGAGTTTGTTAAGACGGAGTCGCCGACAGTTAGCCTGAGCTGTTACACGCAAACGGATTGGGTGACGGAAAAAGTTGATGCTGGGACTCGTACAGAACAGCAGCTGACGGGACAAATAGTAACACCGATTACGAGTTATACAGATTACTTTCGGCAATATCCTGCAGCTGTTTTTAAAATTATGATTATGACCTTAGACAAACATGTTATGGCAACACTCGCAATGGCCCTTAAACAATTGGTCGGTAGTTACGCTAGTGTTAAATTATCTGGACAGACGTATTTAGAAGTAACTAGTGCTCAGGCACAAAAGTCTCGTGGAATTGCATTTATTAAAGAACGATATCATTTAACAACTAATGAGATAGCTGCCTTTGGTGATGGTGAAAACGATTTGTCAATGCTGAGGGCGGTTGGTTTACCAATTGTAATGGGCAATGCTGATTCAACTATTCAGCAATATGGGCATCGTGTGACCAAACGTAATGATGAAGATGGCGTGGCTTACGCCTTGTCGCATTTAATCGGGAGGTAATATTGATGACGAACATTCATGATATTGCCCGTTTGTCTGGTTATTCAGTTTCCACCGTTTCGCGCGTACTGAATCATCAAAATTATGTTTCTGCCAAAACTCGTGGAGATATTGAAGCGGTAATCAACAAATTAGATTATGTTCCAAACGCCGTAGCTCGTAACCTGAGTCGGGGGGCAACGTTAACTATTGGAGTTGTGCTGCCGCATGTTGATCATCCATACTTTACTCAACTGTTACATGGAATTATGCGAGCTGCTTTTGCTGCGAATTATCACATTGTATTACTACCATCCAAATGGGACTCGCAATTAGAGTTGAAATACTTGGAGGCACTCCGTCAGCATGCTTATGATGCACTGATTTTTACATCCCACGGGTTGCCAATAAAAAAACTTGCAGTTTATCAGCGTTACGGACGAATCGTATTGTGTGAAAATCCCCATGACTATTCTTTACCAGCTGCCTATGCCCAGCGTACAGCGACGTATGTTGAGGCGTTTACGTATTTAAAACAGCGACATCATCAGCGAATCGCGATATTAACAAGTCGACCGCTGGAGGTTAGTGCCACGACACAGGCGATGGTTGGGGCCTATGAACAAGTTTATCAGCGGACATTGTCACCGAAGTTATTGTATACCGGAATCATTACGGCGGAAGATGGCGAGCATGCTGGAACCTATTTTGCCCAACTTACTGAACCAGTGACCGCGGTACTGACTAATGGTGATGACATTGCAGTGGGGATGCGTCGAGCTTATTTGGCTGCGCAACGGCCTGTTCCACTTTTGATTGGGCAGGAGCATCAGTTGTCTGGTGAAGTGTTGGGCATTCCAACCATTGATCATCATTTTGAAGTCGTGGGAGCTCGGGCATTAGAATTAGCAATCAGTGAACATCCGCAAAGTATTGCTTTGCCGGCCGAACTCATCATTAATAATTAATTACACTAAATTGAATAGTAATAAGTCCGCTCTTTCTGAGAACTGCTGGTCAGAAAGAGCGGACTTTTAAGTTATCGTGCAAATCGTAGTCTTGATAATTGAGGTAAAAGCAATATCGTTAATGATAGTTGCGGTGAAGTCGCGATTGGACAGGTAAAAAAATGTTTATATAATTAGTTAGCTTTTGTTGCGTTTGTCTAACTATCGTGCTAACATAAGCATCATTCAAATCAAGGAGGACAAAAATTCATGACAGTTAATAATCGTGATTTATTTAGTAGTTTTGGGAAGTTATTTCAAAATCGGGCCTTCGTCATGGCGGTTGCCCAACAATTTCATTTTGGAGACCATGGTTCTGAGCGTGGCGGGCGTGGTCAAATGGGCATTTTACGGGTATTGGCGGATGCACCCGCTGGTTTAACCAATGCTGAGATTGCTGAGATCTTGGATATTCGACCAAGTTCAGTTAGTGCCACGTTGAATCGGTTAGAAGACGGGGGCTTGATTGAACGCGAACCAAGTGCGCATGACAAACGGGTGGTGATCGTGCGGTTAAGTGACCGTGGTCGTGAGATGGCGGACCATCGCGCGCAAGGAACGAGTGATCTGGCGGATCAGTTATTTGGTAATCTGACGGATGATGAGCGCGATCAGTTACAACATTTATTAGATAAGTTGCGGGCCAATGCGGATGACATCGATATTCAAGATTTAATGCAATTTGGTCAACAACACGGTTTTGGCCCACGTCCCGGTTGGGGTCATGGGCATCATTGGTTTAATTAAATTTTAGAAACACGAGGCATAAGAGCGGATGGAACGACCACAAGCAGCATACTCGCGTCCAGCGGGTGGTAAATTTGATTTAAAACAATTCTTACAATTGATTCGGCACGCTAGCCCTCGTTATTGGCAACTCTGGTTGGGCTTGGCATTAGGCTTATTGGCGACTGGTGCGCAGTTGATGGTGCCCAAATTTGCTCAAACGTTGATTAATGGGTTTAGTCACGGCGTTAATCAGACCTTACTAATTGGTGTGATTGGCTTATTCTTGATCAGTGCAGTCATTAGCGCGTTATCAGGTTCCTTATTGGGGATTTTTGGTGAAAATGTTGTCGCTAATTTACGGGGGACTTTATGGCATAAATTAGTCCGGCTCCCGGTTCGCTACTTTGACAACGTTAAGACGGGTGAGATGACGTCGCGGTTGGTGAATGATTCGACGCAGATCAAAGACTTGCTCGCTAACGCATTTCCGCAAGTCGTGACGTCACTGATGCAATTGGTTGGGGCCATCGCAATCATGGTCTTAATGGACTGGCGAATGACCTTGATTATGGTCTTGGCGATTCCAGTTGTTTTATTAGTCATGTTTCCAATCATGCGGCAGACGGGTAAGATTGGTCATGAACGCCAAGATGCTTTAGCTAATTTTAGCGGGACGGCAGAAGAAACGCTGAGTGAGATTCGCTTAGTGAAATCGTCCAATGCTGAACCAGTGGAAACAACGACTGGTGCACATCAGATTAAGACGTTGTATCGAATTGGACTACGCGAAGCCATTTATGATTCCATCTCAAGTCCAGTGATGACGGCAACGATGATGGCGTTATTCGTTGGGGTACTATTGTATGCGTCTGCGCGGGTTGCCAGTGGAACGATGACGATGGGGACTTTGGTCTCATTTCTAATGTATCTGTTCCAAATCATTGGCCCAGCTGGGATGCTTGGTCAGTTCTTCACCACGTTAGCAAAGGCCAGTGGCTCGACGGCCCGGATTCGGGAGTTGTTGAATGAACCAGAAGAACAATTGACGGTTGGCGTTGAACATGCAGTCGCCAATGAAACTTTGGCGATGCACCATGTTGACTTTGCCTATGATGATGATCAACAAATTTTGCACGATGTCAGTTTTGAAGCTAAACCAAATACGGTGGTGGCGTTTGCGGGACCGTCTGGTGGTGGTAAGTCGACTATCTTTGGCCTTCTGGAACGTTATTATCAACCAACTGCTGGCGAAATTAGTATTGGCGGGCAAGATGTTAATGAACTAAGTCTCAATAGTTGGCGGTCACAAATCGGGTATGTCAGTCAGGACTCGGCAATCATGGCCGGCACGATTCGTCAAAACTTAACGTACGGTGCTGATCGGTTATACTCCGACAATGAGTTGTGGCACGTCTTAGAATTAGCTTCCGCGGCTGACTTTGTACGCGCCATGGCAGATGGCCTTGAGACGCAAGTTGGCGAACGTGGGGTTAAAGTCAGTGGTGGTCAACGGCAACGGTTAGCCATTGCACGGGCTTTTCTACGGGACCCCAAGATTCTAATGCTCGATGAAGCCACTGCTAGTCTGGATTCTGAATCGGAGGCGATGGTACAACAAGCCCTCGGCGAATTAATGAAGGGCCGGACGACCCTAGTGATCGCCCATCGGCTGAGCACAATCGTGGATGCGGATCAGATTTACTTCATTGAAGATGGGCATGTGAGTGGTTCAGGTACGCATCAAGAGCTAATGGCGAACGTCCCACTCTATCGGGATTACGTTAAAATTCAATTTAAAGATTAACTAAAAATAGTTGGTTACCATGACGTGGGCACGTGGCAATCAACTGTTTTTGTTGTCTAGTATCGGTCAGAAAAGCATAATTTGATGAAATATGTCGGGATGGATTGTTATTATAAAAGAATATACATTTTCTTGATTAAGCGCTATCATTGTTATGATAACTAGTTTAATTGATAAAGGAATGATAAAACGATGCAGTCATTAGGAGTTATTGATATTGGTGGAACGACCATTAAGTTTGCTGTGTGGCAAGATCAGCAATTAGTTGCTAAGACTAAAGTTACGACGCCCACAACGCTAGCTGAATTTTACACTTTGCTAACCACGCAAGTCGCGCAGATGAAACGCGATTATCAAATTGCTGGTGTAGGCATTAGTTCGCCCGGGGCTGTCAATAAGGCAACTGGAATTATTGAGGGTGCCAGCGCGCTGCCGTATATTCATAATTTTCGGATTCAGCCGGAATTACAACGACGTTTTGAATTACCGGTCAGTATGGAAAATGACGCCAATTGTGCGGCGTTGGCTGAATTGGCGGATGGGGCTGGGAAACAGGTTGCTAGCCTGTGCTTCTTAATTGTGGGAACCGGTGTTGGTGGGTCGGTCATTGTGAATCATCAAATTTGGCACGGTGCGCACTTATTTGGTGGTGAGTTTGGATTCACGCTCATGAATGACCATCAGATCTTAAGTGAGGTAGGTACTGCGGTAGCTGTTGCGAAGCGGTACAACGCGAGCCATCCAGCTCAACCTAAGCTAGACGGGCAAGCCGTGTTTGAACTGGCTGCCAAGGGTGATACTGATGCTCAAGCCGAAGTTCAAGTTATGGTTCGGGCCTTAGCGCGGGCCATCTACAACTTACAATACAGCTTTGACCCGGAATTGATCGTGATGGGCGGGGCGGTCTCAAATAATCCGCACCTACTCCCAGCAATCAATGCTGAAATCGAAAAATTGCGGGCAACGGTCAAAATTGCTTCTATAAAACCAGATGTTGTGGCTTGTCATTTCACCGATGAAGCTAATTTACGGGGAGCGGTCGTTGACTTTTGTCAGACGTATCCGGACATTCAAAAATAAAAGTCTGAAAAGTCGATGGCAAGCAAGTTATTCGCATTCCAACGCAAACTTACTTAGAATAGTTATAATGATTATAAATTCTAAGTAAGGAAGTATGGACTGATGGTAATGCGTGATCTAAATATTGGCACGAAAGTCGGATTAGGCGTCCTCAATGACCGGTGGGCTGCGTTAGTGCTGATCAACCTGAAGGCGGCGCCAACTGAGATTATGAATTTGCGCCAGCGAGTTAGGGGTCTTAGCACGCTTAAACTACTGAATGTTTTAGCTAAATTAACCGAATTAGGATTAGTTGCGACTTCAGGGAACTATCAATTTCAGTTGACGACTGCGGGCGTTAGTTTTCAAAAGCAACTGCATCAGTTGGAAGTGTGGGGCGATCAAATGATCGTGACCATGCACTGAATATAATAAGTATTGACTGTCGTGACTAAAAGCTGGTCGTAATCCACAATTATGGGATTATGACCAGTTTTTAGTTTGGTTTCTAGTTAATATCGTCCCCAAGCGGACGATTGGAAAAGAGATGGTAAGCTGCGGTGTAGCGGCTCTGAACGATAATGTTGGCAACCACTTCAGGTGGCTCCGGATGGGCCTTGGTCAGCCAGTGCTGAATAATTGTCAGCACGCCACTAAAGTAGATTGGCATGGCGTAGTCAGCCGGAATCGACTGGAAATATTGATGATTTAAGGGCGCCTGCTCAGTAGTGGCGAGTAAATTATCAATGAGACCGGCCTGAAGCTGATCAAGAAACTGTGGATCACCATGGGGGCCAAGCAAGGCCTGAAAACTAGCCAATTGGGTGTTGATATTCGTTGTTAGTTCCAGATAGGTTGGATAAGCATTATGCGGGTCAGGATGAACCAGGGCAGCTTGAATCCCTTGGTTAAGGACTTGCTTTGAAACGGTTGCTTGTTCGATTAAAGCATGTTCGAAAGCGTGAATGAAGTCGTAAATATCTTGAAAGTGACTGTAAAAACTCCCACGACTAACGTGGGCTGCTTTGACGACCATGGTGACAGTCAATTTAAAGATGGGGGTCACTGTCAGTAGTGCTGGGACAGTTGCGAACATTTTCTGTACGGCAAGCGGATAGTTAGTTGTCATCATGTCACCTCCTGTGAATGGTCAATTTGACCTCAATTGTACATTTCCAACGCACTCGTTTGGTCTTAGACTATGGTTATTCTAAAAAACGAGGTGCAGATAATGTCAAAAATTGATTTTCATACCCACTATTTACCAACGAGTTACGTTGAGGCACTAAAGCGTCATGTTCCAGGTGATCCTGATGGTTGGCCGACACCTGAGTGGACACCACAGCTTACGCTTAACTTTATGCGTGATAATGATATTAGTTACTCGATTTTATCGTTATCATCCCCACACGTGAACTTCGGTGATAAGGCGGAAACCATACGCTTAGTTGAAGCGGCTAACGACGATGGTAAAAGCTTGGCCCAGCAATGTCCAGATCAATTAGGATACTTGGCGAGTCTACCAATCCCTTATGAACTGGATGCTGTCAAAACGGTGCAACAGGCTTTGGACCAGGATGGTGCTTTAGGCGTCACAGTGCCAACCAACTCACGTGGACTTTACTTTGGATCACCAGTCTTGGAACGGGTCTACCAAGAACTAGATGCTCGCCAAGCGATTGTGGCCTTACATCCAAATGAACCAGCAATCTTGCCTAAAAACGTTGATATTGATTTACCAGTGCCGTTGTTGGGATTCTTCATGGATACCACGATGACGTTTATTAATATGTTGAAGTATCACTTCTTTGAAAAATATCCTAATATCAAGGTGATTATACCGCATGCTGGTGCTTTTTTGGGAATTGTTGATGATCGAATCGCACAATATGCGCAGAAGGTTTATCAGGTGGATGTTTATGATGTGATGCACCATGTTTATTTTGACGTAGCTGGAGCCGTGCTACCACGGCAGTTGCCAACTTTAATGAGCTTGGCTCAGCCTGAGCACCTACTTTACGGGAGTGATACTCCATATACGCCGTTAGATGGCTCGCGGCAATTAGGTCACGCTTTAACAACGACTGATCTATTAACAAATGAGCAGAAACAAGCGATCTTTTACGATAACGCCCATCGCTTACTGACTGAGTAAGTGATGTTAGGATAACTGTTGAATTTTTGGCGTGACCAATATTAAAAACCGGAACACCTGTTAATTACTGGTGTTCCGGCTTTTTTACGTTATTGTTAGCATAATTAGTTGGGCTAATCTGCTGTACGGGTAATGCAAGTAATCAGAACCCTCGTCTAAAAATAAAGTGGCTATGGTGTTGCTGTTTTAGCCATTGTCTGACCGACTGTTGCGGTATATTCACGTTCACCAAGACTGTTGGGATGTAAATTATCTTTGACAAACCAGTTGTCGTTGTCTTGCGCAACGTATAGCCAATCAATGAGATGCACATTGTTATATTTTTTAGCGGCCGCGGCAATCAATTGATTGTTAGGGTCTTGCCAATCTTTGCCTGGAACGCGGGTGTTGACCCAGTAAATCTGGTGGTTGCTGCCAATCTGATCAATGATCCCATCGATTTCGGCGGCACTCGTTGGACCGTTCGTCCCCAAGTTGATCAGCACGTTTTTCTGAATTGCATTATCAGCTTTTAATTGGCTAATGACGGCTGGTGCTTCCGACACTTGGCGACCAACCTTGGCGTCAACGTTAAAATGGCCAAAGATTTGTTTTAAGTCACTCGTGGTGCGGACCATGATTGAATCACCGATCCCCGTCACTTTAAGTTTGCGCAGGACGTGAATTTCACTAGTGGATAATTGATATTTTTCACCAAGGGCACTATCCGAAACGGCGTGTGTAGCGCCCTTAGTTTTAGTATTCCCCGTAATGGCGTTGCCAATACTGACAACCTGTTGCTTAATGGTTGGCGTTGGAATGATCAATGCGCCACCAATGAAGACGACAGCAAAGATTCCAACCAACCAATAAATTAATTTTTGATGTTTCATTTGGCACCTCCATACCCCGCTATAAGATTAGCTTACCACCATTACAGTGTCAATTATGAAATTTATCATAAGGTGCTTAAAGTGGTGTGATGGCAGGTTTGTCAGTCGGACTGTCTAAGTTGAATTTGAAAAGACCATTGGAAAGTTAACTGGTGCTTGTTAGACTAAGGCTAGTGCTTTTGGAGGTGGTTAAATGCAAAAGAAAACAGTGGGACTGTTATTAGCCAGTGCCGGGCCTTTTTTGTGGGGAAGCTCGGGAACGGTGGCACAACATCTATTTGACACCACAACGATTTCGCCGTTGTGGTTAGTGGCGGTGCGGATGCTAGTATCTGGAGGTCTGTTAATTTTATATGGATTTAGTCGCCGGTTACCGGTCATGGCCGTGTTTCATGACTGGCGGGCAACGGTGCGTCTGATTGTGTTCAGCCTGTTCGGGATGGCTGGCGTTCAATTGACTTATTTTATGGCAATCAGTACTGGTAATGCGGCGATGGCCGCAATCTTGCAATTCTTGTCACCGGTGATGATTATTATCTTTATCACCGCCACGACTTGGCAGCTTCCAGGGAAAGTGGACGTCATTTCTGTGGTCTCAGCAATCGCTGGGACGGTTCTAATCGTCACGGAGGGGCACACTGACTCGCTGGCTTTGCCAGTAATTGCAATTATCTGGGGATTGTTGGCCGCGGTTGGTGCAACCATCTACACATTAATGCCAACAAAATTATTAAAAGTGTATGGCGCCACACCCATTGTTGGTTGGTCAATGCTGATTGGTGGTGGCTTGGTATTAGTCGGAACAGGTGCTTGGCACCATTCGCCGCAGCTAACCTGGGTGGCGTGGGGGCAAGTCGGCTTCGTCGTGATTTTTGGCACGATGCTGGCCTACTTGTTCTTTTTACAGAGCCTAGAATATATCTTACCAACGACTGCCAGCGTCTTAGGTGCCATTGAACCATTAGCGGCAACTATTTTGAGTGTATTATTTTTACATGTGCACTTTAATTGGGTCGGACTTATCGGTGCAATGATGATTGTCGGCGTGACAATCCTACAGTTTATGGCGACCAGGGCTAATCAATTCGTCCCCAAGTGAACCATTACAGGTATGTACGACGTCTAAATGATATATGAACAGATTAATCGTTTTATTCACAAATCCTATTGAAAATCCGTCTTGCTAGCGTATACTCTTCAGGTGAAGGTTATTATGTCATAAGGGGGATTTTTTGATGAAGTTGAGTAAACGGGGAATATACTGGTTACTTGGATTAGTAAGTGTTGCAATCTTACTATTATTTAGTCAGTCAGTGACTGCGCAGGCGGCGACTAATTATCATGCGAAGGATTACACAACCAGCGCAGCGGTTATCAACGGGCCTGATTTTAAACACGCCGACACGATTCAGATTCAGTATAAGATGAGTTTTGGCGATACGGCTTTCAAAGCGGGGGATACCGTTACCATCGATATGCCGGATAATCTAGTGCCGCGAACGGTTGGTGCGACATTTGATGTGACCGATGCCGAGACGGGCGCTGTGATTGGGACCGGGGTCGTCGGCGACAATGGTCAGGTCATCTTGACGATGAATTCGGCGATTGAAGGTAAAACGAATGTCAAGATTGACGTAAACCTAGGGATGAAGTATCGCTATGATGATTTAGGTGAACAAGACGTTGTGTTTGATACCCAAGACGGTCAAGATACATCAGTGATCAATATGGTTGCTAATGAAGCTAATATGTCTAAAAAAGGCACCATTGATAAAGAAAATGGCACGATTAAGTGGACCTTACTTGTTGATCGGCGTGAAATTACCATGAAAAACTTATCGATTGCCGATACCATTGGTGATCATCAGCAAATGATCAAAGGTATTGAAGTCTACAATGGTGAATGGTCGAGTGCCAACACTTACAAGCGGCGTGATAAGCTTAGTGACGATGCTTATCAAGTTAACTACAGCGATAATGGTTTTGACTTGAAATTCAACGATACAGTCAGCAACCTAGTTGTCATCGATTACTATACTAAAATTACGGATACAGAATTAATTGATCAAAATTATCATTTTAAAAATAAAGCTGTAATGGAATGGGGCGGCGGCACGTCCGGTGGCAAGAACAGCGAAGAAGCTAACGGTAAGGTCTACGAAAAAGTCGTTAACGGTGGGAGCGGTACTGGCGACTTAAGTTCCAGCTCGAGTTCGAACAGCTCTAGCTCAAATAATTCGAGTGACGTCGATTCCAGTTCCGACGATTCTAATTCTGAAAGTTCAAGCGCTGTGGACTCCAGTTCCGACGATTCTAGTTCTGAAAGTTCAAGCGCTGTGGACTCCAGTTCCGACCATTCTAGTTCGGAAAGTTCGAGCGCTGTGGACTCCAGTTCCGACGATTCTAGTTCTGAAAGTTCAAGCGCTGTGGACTCTAGTTCTGACCACTCCGGTTCTGAAAGCTCGAGTGATGTAAATACTAGTTCTGAGAGTTCTGACAATACGACTACGGAACCAGACAATGGCCATCAGACTGGTGACATTGAAGATCCCGAAGATAATACGGCGGTTTATCCAGATATCGATGAAGATACTGGGACCATCGATGTTGATGGTGGGTTCGATAGTAACTACGATGGGAGTACGACTTCCAACAGTACTAATTCGTCAAAACCATTGAAAGATTCAACTTCGAGTGTCTTTACGAGTACGCCCGCTAACGCAACGACGGGCCAAGATGGTGCTGATCAAACGCCAGCAGCGGATACTAAAAAGTCTAGTGCTAAGACAACGGTATCTGAAAGTGACGCGTTGACCCCATCAACGCCTAACCAAGTTGCTAAGTTGCCACAAACTAACGAAGCTAAGATGGACAGTCAAGCACTTCGTTCAGTCGGTATTTTATTAGGCGTATTAACGCTAGGTGGCGGTGCACTTATCCGTCATTGGTTTTAAGGCTAACTGATAGCCCTAAAATGATGCACATATAATGTTATTTTTTAAAACGGCCTTCTGTTAATTCAGAAAGCCGTTTTTAGTTAGCGGTCATTTAATAGCTAACTTGAAATCGTTAGATGAGTTAGCATGGCGATCATGGTCATTAAAAAGATTACTGGTTCAACGTACGTCAATATTGGTTTACGGTGGGGTTCCCAGGCGGCTGCTGACTACGGTAATCAGTATTAGTCGCAATCGGCATAACTGGTTGCGCAATTCGATTTGATTTTAACTGGATAATGGGGGTAAAGTAACGAATAGATAGAAATGGAGGTCACAAGATGAGTAACCGATTGATTTTTGATGCTGACTGGCTGGTGCCGGAACAGGTCCAAGTTGCCGGTCAGACCATTCAATATTATGCTGCCCGTAATATTCAGTACGTTCAGCATCCGGTCGCAGCGATTCAGGTCCTAAACGTCTTTGTACCAGCCGCATACTTGCATGGTAGTTCAGTCAATGGCTATCAGCGGGCAACGGCGCCCATTCTGATGCCGAATACGGTCGGCGGTTATTTGCCAGGACCGGCGGATGATCCGCAACGTGTCACTTGGCCGACGAATGCAGGGACGATTCAACAGGCACTTAAACGCGGTTACGTTGTGGTGGCCGCTGGAATTCGCGGTCGTACGACGGTTGATAAGTCTGGGCAACGGGTCGGGCAAGCGCCGGCTTTTATCGTAGATATGAAGGCGGCAATCCGTTACGTTAAGTATAATCAGGGCCGGCTGCCAGGTGACGCGAACCGGATCATCACGAATGGAACGAGTGCCGGGGGTGCCACTTCGGCTTTAGCGGGTGCGAGCGGCAATTCGGCTTATTTTGAACCAGCCTTAACTGCGCTCGGGGCAGCACCGGCGACTGACGATATCTTTGCGGTGTCGGCTTACTGCCCGATTCATAATCTGGAACACGCAGACATGGCCTACGAGTGGCAGTTTAATGGCATTAATGACTGGCATCGTTATCAGCCTGTTGCGGGGACGACCAAGAATGGGCGACCCAAATTTGAACCGGTTAGTGGTCAACTCACAGTTGAAGAACAAGCCCTTTCGTTGGCGTTAAAAGCCCAGTTCAGTACCTACTTGAACCAGTTGAAACTCACGGCCAGTGACGGGACGCTTTTGACGCTTAACGAGGCGGGAATGGGTTCATTTCGTGATGTTGTTCGCCAATTATTGATATCGTCTGCTCAGACGGCATTCGATCAGGGGACGGATATTCATAAGTACGCTGGCTTTGTCGTTACTGGAAATCAGGTGACGAACTTGGATTTATCAGCTTATTTGAAGTCGTTAACTCGCATGAAAGCCGTCCCGGCGTTTGACCAATTAGATTTGACGAGTCCAGAGAATAATTTGTTTGGCGATGCAACGGTGCAAGCCAAGCACTTTACGGCCTTGGCACAGACGCGAAGTACGGTGACGGCACAACTAGCGGACGCTGAGCTGATTCAGGCGATTAATCCGCTCAGTTACTTAACGACAACTTCGTCACAAGTTGCTAAGCACTGGCGGATTCGCCACGGTGCGGCCGACCGAGATACGAGTTTTGCAATCCCGATTATTTTAGCCATAATGTTAGAAAATCAGGGTTATGAGGTTGATTTTGCGCTACCGTGGGATATTCCCCACAGTGGGGACTATGATTTAGGTGATTTATTTGCCTGGATTGACGGCTTGTGCCAATAATTTGAATACGATAATTGAAAGCAACCAGCAAGGACATCGTGCCTGGCTGGTTTTTGGGTTGAATTAGTAACGACAATGTGATGAAAATAACGTTGACAATTTTCAAAACGCGTGGTTAAATGTAGTTATTCTCATATTCTTCTAATCATATTCTTATTAATTCAAACGGAGGTTTACATATGGAAACAACCACAACCGCGGCTACCGCGACACATAAGATGAGTACCATGGATTACGTTTATAAAGTTTCAGCAGGTGTTTCTAATGCCATTTTAGTTTGTTTAGGGATTGGGTTGTTATTGCAGTCACTCGCGAATTTTGTTCACTGGACGGCATTATACCAAGTCGGTGCGATTGCCCAAGTGTTATTAGGACCGGCATTTGGCGTCGCGATTGCAACGATGCTCAACAGCAACACGTTAGTTACGTTTAGCGCCATGATTTCGTCGACGATCGGGGCGAACGCTGTCTTCTTCTCACAGTCCGCAACTAACGGCGTCACGGCGACGGGACATACGTTGGCCCAAGCAGCTCAGAGCTCGATTTTTACCACCGGCCAACCGATTTCGGCCGTTGCGGCTGGGTTAGTCGCGGTTCTGATTGGTAATTATTTAACTGGTAAGACGCCACTTGATATGATGTTGGTCCCGTTAGCGGCCACTTTTGTCGGTGCGGTGGTTGGTCTCGGGTTAGCATCCGTAACGACGCCCGCGTTGGTCTGGCTGAGCAAGTTCATCGCGACTTCAATGAAGGTCAACCCGTTGATCGGTTCGATGGCCGTTTCACTTGCCTGGGCGTTATTTTTAATGACACCTGCGTCTTCGGCCGCATTGGCGGTGGCGGTCATGTTGGATCCCGTCTCATCGGGCGCGGCCTTAATTGGAACAACCGCCCAGTTCGTGGGCTTTACGATTATGTCTTTTCGCCAAAACAACTTGGGGGCCAATATCGCTCAGGGGATTATCACGCCTAAAGTCCAATTTCCAAACTTGCTGGTGAATCCACGGTTAGCGATTCCACCAATGGTTGCTGCGGTTATTGCCGCCCCGGTGGCGACGATTGCCTTTCATTTTTCAACCAGTTACAAGCTGGCCGGCTTAGGATTGAATTCGTTAATTGCACCGATTTCGTTAGCATCGACGAACTTTAACAGTTTTATGGTCTATCTCTTGACGGGGGTGTTGATGCCAGCAGTTATTTCAATCGTACTGTACCGCGTTCTAGTTGCGGCAAAGTGGGTCGAATCGCAGCAGTTACAGTTGGAAATCGTTTGATGTCCAGCCGATATTAAAGACCTGTTTCTATGACCGATGTGAAGGCCGTGGAAACAGGCTTTTTGTATGGTGTGAGCTGTTTTTTTCAGGATAAGGTGGGTGCTCAGGACTATGAAATAGCACGTAAATCCACTATATTAAAGGTGTGAATAATGAATAAGTGAGATGACATCGATGGAATTTAAGATTAAACGGGATGGTTTGGCGTTACAGGCAAGGTTGGATACTCCAGCGGCACCGAGCACAACGCTAGTCATCTTGATGCATGGGTTTACGGCCGATATGGGATATGATACGACCCAATTTGTGCCGCAATTGGCGCAGGCATTAGTTGCCCACGGCTTGGCAGTTCTGCGTTTTGACTTCAATGGCCATGGCCGTAGTGAAGGCCGGTTTCAAGATATGACGGTGGTTAATGAGATCGCGGACGCCAAAGCAGTTTTAGATGAAGCCTTGACCTTACATTATGACCACATTGTCTTGGCAGGGCATTCGCAAGGTGGGGTGGTAGCCAGCATGTTAGCGGGGTATTATCCAGACGTGGTCGACAAACTGATCTTGATGGCGCCGGCCGCAACGTTAAAGTCCGATGCGCAACAAGGTGTTCTGCAAGGTGCGACCTATGATCCACAACATATTCCGACCTATTTGAATATTCGTGATGGCCTTAAAGTTGGTGGCTTTTATTTGCGGACCGCACAACAGTTGCCGATTTATGAGGTAGCTCAGCAGTATTCCGGTTCGGTGACATTGATTCACGGTACAGCCGACACGGTGGTCTCGCCACAGGCTTCTGAAAAGTATCATGAGGTCTATCAGCACAGTCAGTTGCATTGGGTTCAGGACGGTGACCATCGCTTTAGCGGCGATGTGCGCGCTACCACGATCCAATTAGCACTGGCCGCGTTTAAATGATGACTTACGCCAGTTAATATAATGTTAGGTTAGTTAACGTTGGTGAGTTTAAAGGCGGTGCTGACAAATTAGTTTAATGTTCAATGAAAATAACCTTAATCTTTTACCGGAAGACGCCTATACTAAGAGTAGTTAGTTTTCTGAAAGTAAGGTGTGCAACGTGAAAAGTGAAGTACAGGGAATCATTCAAGATTTATATCAAGAATTAGCACCAACTGCGGCGAATCAAGAAATTCGGGCAGCACTATTGAAGGCACACCAACAATTGAAACAGGCGCCCCAGCTTGATCATGCGCTAATTAAGCGGTTAACGAATGACGTGACTTATAATATTTTTACTAAACAGTTGCGCTTGACGCCAACTGAAAACTTATTGGTTAGTGAGTTACTATCGGTCAGTCATCGGTTGAGTGCGTAATGGCTGAACCAGCGACTCATTTTGGAGGTGGGACGATGCGCCGAATCATCGCAATCGGGAAAGCACTAGTGACGGCCGGATGGTTAATAACGATTATTCTGGTGGGTTACGGTGTTAGCCGTCAGCTCAAGCGGACACTATTCGAGTAGCACCCTGTTATCGGTTACAAATTAATTTGCTCAATCTAATGAATATAAAAAACCTCGTAAATTAACGCTTATGATAATGCGTTAATTTACGAGGCTTTATTTGTGATACCTTCGAACAACTAGTATTGACTACCGAACAAGTTACCAATTTGATTGGCAAAGTCAGTTGCGTGACTGAGAAGTGCAGTCTGTAAATCCTGCAGAATAATTTTATCCATAAAGTAGAACAGCAGGCTAACGACTAGAACCGCAATAAGGGCTAGGTAGACACGGCTAATTAATGGTTGGGTCACCGACTTGTTAATGACGAAGATCAAACCTAATTGCCAGACAAGGACACTGACACTCAACAGGATGATCGACCATCTGAAGCTAGCCGCAATGGTAAAGAAGTTATCAACACTGAAGTTAACTAGGGACGAAGCAAACCATAATAATAGGTTCACAATAATTGCGTAATTGGTTAACTGACCGAAGCGTTCCATATAGGTCGTAAAGCCGACTTTGGTCCCACGACTGCCAAGTAAGCAGGTGACATAGCCGACAGCCAGGTAGAAGCACATGCCGATTAGGAGACATAAGAAAATCTTTAAGTCGGTGGAAAAAGCTAATTTACTAATGTGGAAATAGCTTTGACTGTCATTGGCAGTGGTCAGAAACTTATTGCTAATGGTTACAGCGGCCAACGTCATAAATAGTGCTTCAATGACAAAGGAAATGTAACTAAAATAACTTTCAGTTCGGACTTCACAGCTAGGATTTTTCCAGCTAGCCAAGAGCCAACTAAAATAATTCTTAGCAGATGATTGCAGCTGTTGGACTTGTTGGTTAGTAGCCGTCCGTGTCGTATCAGCAGCTGCTGAACGTGATGCTGTTTGTTTTTCAGCGCTGGCCGATTGTTGTTGATTGGCTGAAGCTGTGCTGGTATGGACAGCTGCTTGCGTCGTTGCAGTCGTTGTTTGGGTAGCTGTGGCTGAAGTGGCGTTGGCCGTTGCCGAGGCCGGTGTCGCTTTGGTTAGATCGTAACCACAGTGGGTACAGAACTTTGCATTGGCAGCAATCTCAGTGCCGCAGTTGGGACATTTTTTCATAAGTTAAATTCTCCTTCATTAATTATCAGAATCATCGGATTTAGTGTACGACCGAATTTTTTGGGCCGGTGTGATTTTAACAATCTTGTAGTGCCCCCCGGTTTTCTCGACCGTCGCGGTGTAACGAAAGACCTGAATGCGTTCATCTTCAGAGTTGGTAAAGTCATATTTGACGTCATAAGTGATCTGACTTTGTTGTTTAGCTGCTGGAACCGTTGATAAGACAGTCGGCTCATAGGTGACATCGAGGACGTCATCATTGTCGTAGTAGCCCTTCGCCATTTGGACCAGTTCTTTGTAGTCCGTGTTATCGGTACCGTTGACGAAGTAGTCGTCCAAAGTGCGGTCATCGTAATCCGAAGCATCCGATAGGTCACCGGTGGACGTATAACTGCTGACAGCGGTGAAGATACCGTTCAGGTAGTCCGAGGCAGTATCTTTACTCATCACACCGGCAAATTTGAGGTCCACGTCTTGACCCTCAGCGTCACTAACGTTAGTTTGTTTGGCGGTCAATGTTTGTGAACCGGCTTTGTATTTACCAGTCAACATCATGCGATTAGACCAGGGAATATCATTCAGCGCCAGTGTGCCACTGCTGTTAATCGTTCCTTCATTTTCGCCATTGATATAAACGGTGGTATTCGGTGTACCATTAACGGTGAAGGAAATTGTACGTAAATCTAAGTCGTAAGTTTGGCCGTTTGCCCGGAGGTAATAGGTGCCCTCATTGGTAATCTGATGGCCGCTAACCGTTCCCTTGGCAGTCAAGGTGTATGAACCAGGAACATACGGCCCGATTTTATGCTCGTAAGTTGCTTTATTAGATGTTGCGACGTGCTTACCATTAACGCTGAGTGCAACGTTACGGTGGTTCGTCGCCAGTGTGGCATAAACGGAAGTGACTTGTAGTTGATACTTATCGAAAAACAACCAGGCTTTACCGGTTTTAACGAACTGAATACCGTAATCATTAGTCGCAGAACGACTTTTAAGCGAACTAGCCAGTGATGCTAATGATTTTCGATTGTTTTTAAAGTAAGTGACCATCGGCTTGACGCTATCATTTGTAATCTTGAGTGATGGGTCAGTGCTAGTTACTTGCTTCGCTAAACCTTTTCCAGTCTTGAGTGCGGTTAAGTCACGGTCGAGCTGATTGAGCGGTTGATAATAATTCTGTCCATACAGATAGCCGCCAATCAGAATGACAACGATAACGGCAATCAGACCCCAACCCCAAGTTGGCATATGGCGTTGGGTTTGTTGTCGAACCTTGCGCGTCGAACTTGTTGTTGACTGCGCGGTGTTTACTGATGGCGATGGCTGATCAGTGGTTGCGTGCAACTTAAAACCGCAATTAGGACAAAATTCATCCGTTGCGGCCACCGCTTGCCCACAGTTAGGACAAAACGATGCTTGGCCGCGACGATCGTCAGCGGCTTTAAAAAATTGGTGCTGTTTATACATTCCCCGATGCTCCTCCAAAAATAGATTGATTAGTCGACAATAAAAAACTATTTACTGGAGTCTTCACAGTAAATAGCCGCTACTATCAATCGAGTTAAAATTCTGAATAAGACGTGTCACTTGAATATGAATAATAAGTGCTAATCGATGAATAAGGCTATTGATGACTAATCATCGTTAATAACTTAAGAAAGTCTAAAAATTATTAACATATTTTAAAGTATAAACATGATTAAACTGTTTATCAATGTTTACACGGCGTATTTATTTAGTAATGCCCCAGTTTGCACAATAAACGACATGTCACGCATTAAAAATACGACTCGGCTAAATGCTGTGCCGGTTCGTTAGTCATGAATTATGATTGAAACGTGCCAAGTTTAGATTGTTATTCGTCAGCCGGTGCGCGTCCTATTCCGACCTCCGGGGCTGGGTGACAATTGCTGGAACGTAGCCGACGTCGATTTGAGCTAACGCCCAACCCGCGTCATCTCAAATACGAGTCTTATTCTAAGCCGGAAGTACCCCACTTCCGACTAAGAATAATTTGGCTACTGAGCATTGTCCACCCAGCCCCTCCGGTCGGGAAGTCGCTCGAATGGCTAATGAACGACCACCGAACTCGGTACAATTTGTCGTTGGCTATTTTGATTAAACAAAGCATTAGGTGTATTAAGCCCTCTGTCAAGAGCTTAAATCTCACTACACCAATTCAGGATTAGTGAGCTATCTCAATATCATTTTCACCCTGACAGTTGATTGACAAAGTTATTGTTTATGAAAAACAATGACGAATTCACCAAAAGTTGGGTACGCACATGTCCGCCATTCGAACACTGTTCCGACTGGAAGGCGTTTCAGCCAATGCTCAGCGGTGAAATTCCACTTAGCAAGCGTCCTTGGCTTGGTTAGTGGAAGACCAGTATTTAAGACGTGGGTTGCGGCTTAAATCTGTGTCCACCGCGTTCCAGCAATTGGCAGAAATGCCTGGAAGTCGGCGTAAGACGCGCCAACTAAGCAATTTTACGCTAACTCGAACTTTTTCCAGCGGGCCTAAGCTGGCTGCTTTTGACTTTGGAAATCAGCACGTTTCAATCATAATTAATACATAACAATCATCGACCTAATGCGTTTAGTTGTATTATTCCATTCACGAATAACATATCTGCGCAATCCGAATTGAACCCGCTTACGAGTGGCCGTATGATGGTCTTGTAAACTTTAAGGGAGATGAATGAAATGGCAGAACAACCATGGGATTTGCGTCGCGTGCTTGATGAGATCAAGGATGATCCAAAGAACTATCATGAAACTGACGTCGAAGTTGATCCAAATGCGGAACTTTCTGGTGTTTATCGGTATATCGGTGCTGGTGGGACCGTTCAAC
The DNA here is from genome assembly GCF_037290055.1 of Lactiplantibacillus argentoratensis. Taxonomy (NCBI): domain Bacteria; kingdom Bacillati; phylum Bacillota; class Bacilli; order Lactobacillales; family Lactobacillaceae; genus Lactiplantibacillus; species Lactiplantibacillus argentoratensis. Next base: position 2,469,547 of record NZ_CP147647.1, on the reverse strand, counting down.
GGCCAACGCAAGAGGGTCCAGCAATGATGTTTAACAACGTTAAGGGGTTTCCTGATACGCGGGTCTTGACTGGATTGATGGCGAGTCGCCGGCGCGTTGGTAAGATGTTCCACCACGATTATCAGACGTTAGGGCAATACTTGAACGAAGCAGTCTCTAATCCAGTGGCGCCAGAAACGGTTGCTGAAGCGGATGCGCCAGCTCACGATGTCGTTTATAAAGCGACGGATGAAGGCTTTGATATTCGGAAGTTAGTGGCAGCACCAACGAATACGCCCCAAGATGCTGGACCATATATTACGGTCGGTGTGGTGTTTGGCTCAAGCATGGACAAGTCTAAGAGTGATGTGACGATTCACCGAATGGTCCTTGAAGATAAGGATAAGTTAGGGATTTATATCATGCCTGGCGGTCGGCACATTGGTGCGTTTGCGGAAGAGTATGAGAAAGCTAACAAGCCAATGCCAATTACAATTAATATTGGTTTGGATCCAGCCATTACGATTGGTGCAACTTTCGAACCACCGACCACGCCATTTGGCTATAACGAATTAGGTGTTGCTGGTGCGATTCGGAACCAAGCTGTTCAATTAGTTGACGGGGTGACCGTCGATGAAAAGGCAATTGCGCGTTCTGAATATACGCTTGAGGGGTACATTATGCCTAACGAACGTATTCAGGAAGATATCAATACGCATACGGGTAAAGCGATGCCTGAATTCCCGGGTTATGATGGTGATGCTAATCCAGCCTTGCAAGTGATTAAGGTGACGGCGGTGACTCATCGGAAGAATGCCATCATGCAAAGCGTGATTGGACCATCCGAAGAACATGTCAGCATGGCGGGGATTCCAACTGAAGCTAGTATCTTACAATTGGTTAACCGTGCCATTCCTGGTAAAGTGACGAATGTTTATAATCCGCCGGCTGGTGGTGGTAAATTGATGACCATCATGCAGATTCATAAGGATAATGAAGCGGATGAAGGAATTCAACGGCAAGCTGCTTTGCTTGCGTTCTCAGCCTTTAAGGAATTGAAGACCGTTATCCTGGTTGATGAAGATGTTGATATTTTTGATATGAATGATGTGATTTGGACGATGAATACCCGTTTCCAAGCCGATCAGGACTTGATGGTCTTATCAGGCATGCGGAATCATCCGTTGGACCCATCGGAACGCCCACAATATGATCCAAAGTCGATTCGTTTCCGTGGGATGAGTTCTAAACTAGTGATTGATGGCACCGTACCATTCGATATGAAGGACCAATTTGAACGGGCCCAATTCATGAAAGTGGCTGACTGGGAGAAGTATTTGAAGTAACGTCATCCATTGCACTTGATGAGCGTATTTTTAACTTATCCGCTTATGCCAACCCAACGAGGTGGAACCAGAACATCTCAACTAATGCAACGACAAAGACAACCGCCGTCAGTGGGATTCCTAACCGCATCACGTCTTTTTGTGTGTAACCCCCACCAGTATCGGGGTCGCTTCCAACTAAGACAGCGAGGTTGTGGAACGGTAAAATATAATGCAAGTTTGTCACCGAGAAGACTAGTAACGATACGGCCAAGGGTGAAATTCCCATATGAGCCGTGGCCGCTACGAAGGCCGGAATCGTAATCCCCATCACCGCAATGACAGAACCCATGAACATGTGGATAATCATGGCAAAAGCAGTAATCACAATCGCTAATAAATAAATATTAGTTGGCAAGTTGCTTGGAATCAAGGTCTTCGCAATCCAATTATTCATGCCAGTCACACCACCGACATTCCCGATTGCGATTGCCGAAGTCAAGAACACGAGCACGTTCACGGGAACACCTTCCCATGATTTGGCCGTCAAGATCCCGCCAACTACCGGGAGACTCATCATCAGCGCAACGATCAACGTCAACCAACCAACGTCCAAACCGGTGATCCCACTCGTTAACCAGAGTGCAATCGCAATGATCAGCCAAATAATTGTTCGAACTTCCTTCCCCGTCATACCACCCAACTGGGCTTGTTGTTGCTTTAACGCTTCCACATCGATGTGGACTTCCTGACTAGGCTTGAAGAGGAATAAGAACAGAAACATGGTTAAGATGGCCGCAATGATCATGGGCACGCCCATGTAGATAAAGTAAGAGACAAAGTTGACGCTTTGACCAGAGGCCTGTACTGCCAACGGATTTAGTGACGTGTCACCAGTATAAAAGACCCCGGATAGTGGACAGGACGCAGCAAAGACAGCGAGGCCTAGCTTAGCCAAATCGCGTTTGGGCATCTTCGCCGTTTCCGCGACCACCGTAATGACGGACATAATCATGAACGCCCGAGGCCATGGATGGGGAATCAGGAGTGCGAGGATAAAGGTCAGGGCAAAAATCGAAATCACAATCCCTTTCCAACTCCGCACAAACTTGATAATGAATGCGTACGCGATGCGTTGACCCAAACCAGATTCATTAACCGCTCCCGCAATCAAGTACGCCCCAATTACGAACCACATAATTGAACCAGTCCACGCCGACGAGAAGACCTGTGACGGTGTCGCCACGTTCATAATAATGAGCAACATTAAGTAAATCCCACCAACGAACGCGGGTTGCGCGATTTGGGTGGCCCACCAGACGACCGTCATCAAACTAAGTGCCAAGTCCATCTGCCCCTTAGCTGACAAGCCGGCAATCGGTAAGAAGTAAATAATGGCAAATACGGCGATTCCACTGAAAAAGCCAATCGTTTTCTTGTTCACGAGCTACATGCTCCCTTCAATTTTGACGACGAATTGTCAAATCAAGCGCAACTTTTTGCCGAAGAAAACTTCACTTGGACTTTTCCATCCCAAGACCTTGCGTGGACGGTTATTTAAATCTGTGACGAATGCGATAATCTCTTGGTCATTTAAATCGTTCAAATCAGTTCCTTTGGGGAAATATTCACGAATTAAACCGTTAGTATTTTCATTGGTTCCACGTTGTTGTGGTGCGTGTGGATCTGGAAAAAATACCGGTATTTCTAAAGTGTCAATGACGTCTTGATAATTGGCAAACTCAGTTCCACGATCAGGTGTAAGTGTCTTTACCCGTTCCGGTGTGACGCTATTTAATAAGTCCATCATAGCTTGTGCCACGGGTTTAGCTGCGACTTTACTTACCCGTTCCGCTAATAAATACCGTGATTTACGGTCTACCAGCGTCACCAGCGCTGAACGTCCGGTTTTACCACGCACTGTGTCACCTTCCCAGTGACCAAACCGAGTTCTATTTTCAGCCGAAAGTGGGCGGTCGTGGATTGAAGGTACATCGTTAAAACGACCACGCCGTTCCTTGATAGTTCCCTTAACTTTGCGCGTTTTACCTCGATGTCTTAATTGGCGGGCGAATCCACGGGCACCATGACTTTTACGCTTTTCACCAAGATTATTCAAAGCAATTCCACGATAAATTGTGTTGTAACTGATTTTCCAGTTACTATGCTCAAAATTTAGCCGTCCTGCGATTTGTTCTGGGGACCATTTACGATGGACGATACAATTAATGACAAATGCCCGGATATCAGTTTGCGATAAGATCCGTGGCCGTCGACTTTTCAAACGTTGACGCTCATAATTTAGTTGCGCATTAACTGCGGAATATTTAGAACGACCACCATTCCGGCTAACTTCCCGTGAAATAGTCGCTTTAGAACAACCGATGCGTTGGGCAATGGCCTGGTAAGACTGTTTTAAAGTTAGCCCAACTAGTAGGCATTCACGGTCATTTAAGGTAAGATGATGATATAGGCTCATAGTCTGAGTCCTCCTTGTAAGTAAGTTGTGGTGACTATATTTTACAAGGACTCAGGCTGTGAGTCTTCTTTTTGATCATTTGTTGCACTTCAATTGTAAATTCGTCGTTTAAAAAATACCCTTTTCAAACGGCCGGTTGGTCGGATGAAAAGGGTATTTTTTAAACTTGTTGATTTTCCTGGGCAGTCACCGTCAAGTAGTCAATTAAGTCGGTGAGTAGCTGGTTCCCCGTTCGCTGGGGATATACAAAGTTCAGTTGACTGATGAACGGGATGGCGAGTGAGCGCATGACCACGTGTTCAGTCATGAACGGAAGTACCGATTGTTTAAATAAGAAAGTCACGTTATTTTGATTGAGAATGCCCAGGAGCGTTTCAATATGCGTACTTTCAAAGAAGAATTGGGGCGTCATGCCTTGCTGAGCAAAGAGTGCGTTGATCGGTTCGTAAACACCGGAGCCTGGTGGTAACGTTGCAATTTTCTGCCGCGCTAAGTCTTGAATCCGAATGACTGGCTGGGCAGCTAGGGGGTGATCACGCGGTAAAATAATTTTGAGTTCGTCAGCGAGTAGTGGTTGTTTTTGAAATTCGGTGGGTTGCAATTGGGTCGTCTGAGTATCGCGAATGATGGCCGCTTGCAGCTCACCACTCAGTAACCGTTTGACGATTTGGTCGCCCTCATCCTCGATGATTTTGATTTCAGTATCAGGATGCTGAGTATCAAAAGTGGCGATCTTTTTGGCAATGTTATATTGACCTGAGATTGGAATGGCGCCAATGATGAGCTTGGCAAATGTCGTTGGCCGATTCGGTGCCAAATCGTGCATCATGGTCTCATAGTCTGTAATCATTTTATGCGCATGATGATAGAACGTTTCACCAGCTGGCGTGATTTGTAGACGGCGCTTGTTGTGTGTATCTAGTAGTTTAATGTTCAGTTCGTTCTCAAGGGCTCGCATTCGTTTGGACAATTCCGATTGTGATAAGTGGAGTTCTACGGCAGCGTTAGAAATGTGGCGTAAATCGTACACCATCACGAATGCTTGGAGATCATTAATGGTCATAGCAGTCACACTTTTCTTTAGGTTAAATTTTATTCTAACACCGATGGCGAGGCCCGCCTAATTAAGTAACGGTATAAATTAGTATCAATATTGTGAGGCCGCTACGGTAATCGAAATATTAGTTATTTTTTTTATTGAGAATGGGTCACTAATGAAATCATGGTGCGGGTTAACATTTGTTAGCGGTGATAATTATTCGTTACCGTTTAATTGTGGATGGGGACTCGTGTTGAGGGAGGCAGTAATGACATCTAGATATAATTATTTTGGTGATGTGGATGAAAGTTGTTGAGTGGTTGGTGATTACAAATACGCTGAATCACTAGCTTTCCTTGCTTTTGAAATTGAGTCCGGCAAAATGAAATAGTTCCAGCAGTTTCATATTGATCATCATGCTGGTCATGGCTGGGCAATACTTTTTAAAAGGGGATTAGTTTAGTATGTCAAAAGCGCTTAAGATAGTGATGGGAATCACCATGTTAACAGGGGGCATCATGGCCCAGAAAATGACGGTACATGCAGCCGAATCTAACACTCGAACCGGTCAGGCAGTAAGGATGAATGGCACGGTCAGTTTAGCAAGTCAGGTCGAAAATAACCCAGCTGTTAAGGCGGCCCACTACCAGGTAACGCAAGCGGTGCAAGCATTAACCATGGCTACTACGGCAGTCAAAACGGCTATGAGTGATCTGCAAGCGGCGCAAACCACGTTAGACGCTGCCAACAAAACGTTAGCCAAGAATCAAAAGATTCAGACGCATATGGGCGTACTTAAGCAAGCAGCCACTGACCGGCACGTCAAGGCAACGAAAGCACTTGATGAACAATTGGCAACTAAAAAGACAAGCCAAACTGCGGTAACGACGGCGCAAGTGGCAATGACTAAGTCACAAGCTGCTGTTCAAGTAGCCCAGAGCAACTTCGATAAGGATAACAGTGCGGCCAACAAAGTCACGTTACAAACTACTCAGGCAAAGCTGAAAACGGTACAAGAGACGTTAACAGCGGCACAAGCTAACCTTGATAAGACTAATGAGCACGTGATGATGGCCGAAGAAGAACTAGCCAACGCCAAAATTGAAGTCAGTGGCACGAGCCGCGACTTCCAAATGGCACAAAGAGATTATGATATTGTTCAGCCCCAAGCAGCAGTTAATCAGGCGAAAGCAGCGGTGACAGCTAAGTTGCAGCGCGTTGCGGGTACTCAAGATCAGATCGTTACTGCACAGCGGGAATTGTCCCAAGCTCAAGCTGGATTAACGACCGTGCGCGCTCGGACCTTGGCAACCTTAACAGCAGCGGCCGAAAAGCCAATGACTGAAAAAACTGTGGGCGAACGACCAGTCGTTAGTCATTCAACTGGCACGTCAATCAGTACTAATCAGTCGGCGGCATCACAAGCGACCCCGGCCAAGCCCACTCTTAATCAGTCAAGTTCAGCTTCCGTCCCAACAGCGCAGCAGGTTGTTACGACGCAGCCACGACAAGCCACAACGGTATTGCGGACGACGACGAGTCCGGCCATGGCTAAGCCAGTGACTCATCAGACGGTGCCAACGACCGCAACTAAAACGGCCATGTTACCACAGACTGGTGAACAAACCAATCGAGTTTTGACCGTATTGGGCTTCGTATTATTGGCCGCAACTAGCTTATTTGGTTTTAGTAAGCAACAACGGCGCCATAAAACAACTGATTAATTAACAAGTGTGTGGGCACAATTCGGTTTCTCAATGATTATTTCGAAGTGCAAGACTAGTCCAGTCGGTTAATTTAGTCTGAGCGACTAAGTTGACGGCGGAATTAATGGCGATTTAAAAAAGTTCTTTCGGAGTTTTAGTTGTTCCGGAAAGAACTTTTTTGCTGGGAATGATTGGTATCGTTTAGTTAATAATAATATGCTAAGAACGCCTGTTTTTCGGCCGGAAATACTTGCTTGAAAGTAGCTGCTGGACTACTATAAACATGGTTTCAAAGAGCCCAAGAATTTTACTAAATAAGGAGTTGAGTTTGTGATGATGATGACGGGAATGATGGTTCTATTTGTATTGTTAGTTGGTTTAGTTTTAAGTGGGATTTTCTTCCGATATATGGATACAACTGCCGGTATCTCATTCAGCTCACTGAAGTTCGCTGATTTGCGGATGGAATTGTTAAACTTGGTACTCGTTATTGGACTATTGCTGTGGGCACTGGTTTTAATTCGTTAAAGCGACAATTAAACTTATCAACTTAGCTATTATTGCGAGTCCGGTTAACGCCGGACTTTTATTTTGGCTTGTGATTGACGAATTATGTTAGTGCGGCCGCCAAAATACTTGCGCTTCAACGTGGAACACCGCTATTATGGATAAGTGATTATTATCTAGAAGGGAATGAATAACTATGACGCAGTCGCCATATTGGCAACGGATCGCGGCCAAAGCTCAGGCCGCCCAGCGACCGTTTTTTAGTTTAGCACCGATGGAAGCCGTGACCGGCTCCGTTTTTCGCCGGGTCGTGATGCGCGCTGCGGCCCCCGATGTCTTTTATACTGAATTTACGAATGCGTTAAGCATTACTCACCCGAAGGCTAAGTTTACAACGCGGGGACGACTATATGTTGATGAGGCCGAGTCGCCCCGACCAATCGTTCAACTTTGGGGCAATAGTGGTGAGGACTTTACGAAAGCGGCCCATGAAGTGAAGAATCAAGGTTATCAAGCCATTGATCTTAATATGGGCTGCCCAGATATGGCGGTCATTAAAAATCATAGTGGTAGTGATTTAATCCGACATTTTGATCGTGCCAAAGAAGTGATTGAGGGCGCACGTCAAGCAGAGCTTCCCGTTAGTGTTAAGACGCGGTTGGGCTTTGACGATGTGCATGAGTACGAGACTTGGATTCCATTTTTGTTGCAACAGCAGGTTCCCGTGTTAACGGTTCACGTGCGCACGAAGATGGAGATGAGCAAGGTACCAGCGCATTATGAGTTAATTGATAATTTAGTTCAAATGCGTGATACTTTGGCACCAGCGACGCTATTACAAATTAACGGGGATATCCTGGATTATCAGGCTGGCCTGAAGCTTGCCAAAGCCCATCCAGGAGTCGATGGTATCATGATTGGCCGCGGTATTTTTCAGAACCCATACGCTTTTGAACCGATTCCCCAGCCTCATTCAACGCGTGACATGCTAGAATTGTTACGGTACCAAGTAGATTTATATGATCAATTTATTGGCTTGGGTCTACAAGGGCATTTCGCACCGCTTCAACGCTTCTTTAAGATTTATGTTCGCGGTATGCGTCATGCGGCCGAATTGCGCAATGAATTAATGCAGACGAAGACAACGGATGATGTCCGTGCGATTATTGATCGCTTAGAGGCTGAGCTACCAGCGGATTAGGTCGTGTTATTTTAACTAAAACGGCTATATTTTTGCCATTTAGCTGTGCTTGATTAAAATGGTTTTAATGTCGAACGTACCACATCTAAAGTCAACTGCAAATTAAATGCTAGCCTGTAAGTGGGCCATAAAATAAGCTAGGTCCTTTAAGAAGTTAATTTCTTGGAGGACCTGGCTTATTTTGTGGTCTAAATTATTGTAAACCGGTCATCGAGTAAGGTAACTTGTTCAGGTGATAAGCCAACGATTTGAAGCTCACGTTGTTTAGTCACAAAAATGGCGCCGTAAATATCGGGTCGCTGAGTTGCCCAATCGGGAATCGGTTGGCCCGCAAAGAAGAGCCGCGTCGTTTCGATTTCACCATCAATGGAAGCTTTCGAGAAAACGGTGACACTTTCAAGGTCGTTTTGTCGGGGATAACCCGTTTGCGAATCTAAGATGTGGTGGTAGGACTGGCCGTTAAATTCAAGGTGCCGCTCGTAAATACCGCTGGTCACGGCCGAGCAGGGACCAATCGTAACGCTGGCAATCGCGTTACCGCGGTCAGTGGTGGGATCTTGGATACCAACGCGCCATTGCCCATCCGGATGAAGTGGGGACGTCCCCACCATTAACAGATTACCACCTAGGTTGATCATTCCGGCCCGCTGTCCAAATGCTTCCCAGTAATCTTGAATGCGGTCGGCAATGTAGCCCTTGGCAATTGCGCCTAGATCCAGCTCCATTCCCGTGACCTTGAGAAGCACACTGAAATCAGCGTCATTACAAATGACGGCTTCGGGGTCGATCAAGGCCAATCGTTCGTTAATTGCAGACTGTTCAGGGACGTGCGCGTTAGTAAAACCAATGTGCCAGAGTTTCACGAGCGGACCAATCAACGCATTGAAACCAAAATGTTGTCGACTGAGTTCGACAGCTTGCCGAACGAGTGTATAGGTGGCGGCGCTCACTTGAACGGGGTGTTGGCCCGCCGCCTGGTTGATTGCCATGACCTCAGAAACAGTCCGGTTGACAGTCAAGCGGTCTTCATATTGGTCGATAAGATCGCAAGCAGCTTGTAGGTACTGGTCACTATCACTACCAAAAAGGGTCAAATCAATGTCGGTACCGAGCGCGTGATGAGCTTGGTGTCGACGCTGCTGAGCGAGTGCAGGAATTGCTGTCTCGCCATTATAAGCTAAAGTTGTCATAAAACCAGTCCTATCTTTCATAAATGTCAACGAGTTCAGCAAACTGAACATTTATTCCCGCTCAGTTAGAAGTAGGCACAATTAAATCAGTTTCCCTGCACAGTGATCTAATTCGTGTTGAATAATTTGTGCTGTGAAGTCGTTGAATCGTTGTTGTTGCGGTTTAAAGTGTTGATCTTTATATTTCACCGTGATTTGGTGATAGCGGCTAGTCGGACGTTCACCAGGTAAGGACAGGCAGCCTTCCTTAGTCTCGTAAGTGCCGTGATGATCAATGATCTTCGGATTGATCATTGCAATTGCAAAGGGACCGAGTTGCACGACAATAATTTGTTTGTTGACCCCAATCATATTCGCGGCCATTCCAACGCAATTATCGGTGTGTGCGGCGAGGGTATCCAGTAAATCAGTCAAGACTTGAGTGTCTGCAGGGGTTGCTAAGTCAGCAGGGACACTAAGCGCGGCGGGATCATGCACAATTGGTCGAATCATTTGATGTTCCTCCATTGATTAGTCATATTAATTTAATTATAGAGAGCACGGTTGACAGAAGCAAGCCGTTCGCTAGTTGTCAGGCCCTAAAAAACACACCACACTCACACAAGTCAACGTGCAAATGTGGTGTGGCCTTCAATTAGTACGACAATTTAAATGTTGGCGTTAAGGTGCCCGCCTTTAAGGCGTCATTAGTTGTGGTGGGAACCTGGTTGTGTTCAGGCTGCCAATTTGGATCTTTAATCAGTGCGATATTAGTCCCTTGATAATTCATGGTCATTTGATTAGCGTCGTTGAGGGTCAGTTTTGCAACATTGTGATCGATTGTGAACGTGGCACGTGTATCACTTAACGTTAACGTTGCGCGACTACGAATGGGCGTATGTCCGCGTCGGAACCAAGCAACTTGATGATTGGTACTGAGGTACAGACTCATTGCTGGTCTAGCGCTGACCCAGCGACCTAAGAAATCCCGAGTCGTGACTGAGCGAACGGCGCTGACTTTTGATGTTGCTGGTTGAACGGTGGGCGTTTGTGTGTCAGTGGCAGAATGGCATCCTGTCAGTAGCCCTGTCAACAACAAGCCAACGATTATTCCCCTGCTTTTTTGCATAATTATTCTCTCCTCCAATGTCCACATCCCTCAATGAGGACTTAATTTCATTATAGCGAATCCGCCGCATGAGTTAAACAAAATAGTCATAAGTTAATCAGTTTACAACAACTTGGTTGTGTTCAGCTTAATTTTTAACGAATTAAAATTCGGTTTATGGCGTGTGAAAAATATTGAAAGCAAGCCGTATCAAGGTTGGTTCGGTAGTTAACGAGATTGATTAAATATTCTGATATTAGATAAAAAACAGTATAAAAAATATTTTTTAAATATTCCAAAGACGCACTAACCGGACGATTAAAGCGATTTGGTGTACACAACTGAAGGTGACAGTTAATTTTGGCAATGGGCAAGTTAATGGAAATGAGCTACTATATATAGTGTTGATTCAAACAGAACGCACTATCAATTGTATTCAATCAATGACTTTGAAAAGTGGGGAATTAAGATGCTAACAACGACAACTAACGATATATTAGACCAATTACGGCCACTGACCGTCACAAAGCGGGGTGGCGCACAAACGAAATTTCATCCGTATAAAATTGACTTTGTCTTACGACGGTTGTTAGCGACTGATGACGAGGTACGGGTCGTCAAGCAGGCCCTTGTTGCCCAGTATCAAGATGCTGACAACATTGATACTCGGGAGCTACGTAGTACCATGATGCAGATTTTGAATGCGCAAGGCCTGACCGCGGCAGCTAAGGCATATCAGGATTACTTTGAAGCTGAACAGCAGCGGTTTGCGGCAGCAACTAATGTTCAAGGACGGATTGAAAAGTTGTTTGAGCGCGATGCCAGCGTTGTGCATGAAAATGCAAATAAGGATAGTACGATTTTTAACACGCAACGCGACTTAGAAGCCGGTGCTGCAAGTCGCGCCATGGGCTTGAAGATGCTACCAGATGTTGTGGCTAAGGCGCATCTGCGTGGCGATATCCATTGGCATGATCTCGATTATTCACCAGTCACGCCTGAAACGAACTGTTGCTTGATTGATTTTGACGGCATGTTCAAAAATGGGTATAAGATTGGGAACGCCGAAGTTGCCTCACCCCGGTCGATTCAAACGGCCACAGCGCAAATGGCGCAGATCATTGCCAACGTGGCTTCATTACAGTATGGTGGCTGTTCCGCTAACCGGGTCGACCAATTATTGGCTCCCTATGCGGCAATCAACTATCAAAAACATATGACTGATGCGAAAAAGTGGGTCCCTGCTGATCAGCGGGAAGCTTATGCGAAAGCCAAAACTAAAAAAGATATCTATGACGCGATGCAAGCCCTTGAGTATGAAATCAATACGTTATATTCGTCACAGGGCCAGACGCCGTTTACCACGGTCAATTTTGGTCTAGGAACTAGTTGGATTGAACGAGAAATTCAAAAGGCGATTCTCCAGATTCGAATCAAGGGACTCGGTAAGGAGCACCGAACTGCGATTTTTCCTAAATTGATCTTCACGATGAAGCGGGGGTTAAATTTAAGTCCGAATGATCCCAATTATGATATTAAAATGCTCGCGATTGAGTGTTCGACCAAGCGGATGTATCCCGACCTTTTAATGTATGACAAGATCAAGGAATTAACGGGGAGTTTTAAGACGCCGATGGGGTGCCGGTCCTTCTTACAAGGTTGGCGTGATGAAAATGGTGTCGAGGTAAACTCGGGCCGGATGAATTTGGGCGTGGTGACAGTCAACCTGCCACGAATCGCGTTAGCCGCACATGGGGACCAACAGTTGTTCTGGGAAATCTTCGAGGAACGGATGGCGACTTGTCATGAAGCACTCGCGTACCGTATCGAACGAACGAAGGAAGCTAAGCCGGAAAATGCACCACTCTTATACATGTATGGGGCGTTTGGCAAGCGGCTACCAGCAGGTGGTAATGTCGATGAGCTCTTCAAAAATCAGCGGGCGACTATTTCACTGGGATACATTGGAATTTATGAAGTCTGCACGACCTTCTTTGGTCCGAACTGGGAACAAGACGAGCACGCGTTAGCTTTTGCGGAGACCGTGGTGAAAGCGTTACGGGATAAGTGTGCGCAGTGGGCGGCTGAAAGTGGCTATCATTATAGTCTGTATTCAACGCCGGCTGAATCGTTGACGGATACGTTCTGTCGTGACGATATTGCGAAGTTTGGCCGGATCGCAGATATTACGGATAAGGAATATTACACGAATAGTTTTCATTATGATGTCCGTAAGCACCCGACGCCCTTCGATAAATTAACTTTGGAGGAACGTTTTCCACAATATGCGTCAGGCGGCTTTATTCATTATTGTGAATATCCTAATTTGACTCAGAATCCTAAAGCCTTGGAGGCCGTCTGGGACTGGGCCTATGATCATGTCGGCTATTTGGGAACGAATACGTCGATCGACCAGTGTTTTAAGTGTGGGTTTAAGGGTGAGTTCAAGGCCACTGCCCGTGGGTTCGTCTGTCCAGAATGTGGCAATCACGACCCTAAATACTGTGATGTTGTTAAGCGGACGTGTGGGTATCTAGGTAACCCACAACAACGACCAATGGTACATGGTCGCCACGTTGAAATCGCGTCCCGTGCTAAAAATATGTCTCCGGAGATGATTAAGAATGCCGCGCGCTACGAAAGGACCAAACAATCCGATGCCCAAAGAATGGCTGGCAGAGGACTTAAGTGAACAATATGTTGCTGATTATAAGGCATTTAACTTTGTTGATGGGGAAGGGGTCCGCTGTAGCTTGTACTTGAGCGGCTGCCCATTCCACTGTCCAGGCTGTTATAATGTGGCGGCACAAAATTTTCATTATGGACAACCGTATTCACAAGAATTGGAAGATCAGATTATTGAAGACCTTGGGCAAGATTATGTGCAAGGGTTGACGTTGCTAGGTGGTGAACCGTTTCTAAATACTCAAGTCGGCATTCGGATTTGTGAACGCATTCGCTCCGAATTTGGAAACACGAAGGATATTTGGTCGTGGTCAGGTTATACTTGGGAAGAATTGCAACAAGACTCTGAGGATAAACTGAAGATGCTATCATTAATTGATATCTTGGTAGATGGGCGCTTTTTACAAGATAAGATGGATCTCTCGCTACAATTTCGGGGGAGTTCCAATCAACGTATTATCGACGTTCCTAAGTCGCTAACAGCTGGTAAAGTCGTCATCTGGGATAAGTTGGTTAAGTGAAATTAAGACTGGTAAAAAGAGCGTTATGACGAGGTCGTCACGACGTTCTTTTTTTGTTACGGTCAATATAACGGTTACATATAACCCTTAATAATTTTTTTAATTAAAGTCTCTAACTATGTCTCGATATTTTAGTTAAAAGCGGTTATACTTTACAGGAGTTGTCAATTTATATTGACGTAAAGAAATCATTAAAAGCGAGGCTTCATGAATGTATCGTTTTTTTGTTCAACCCCAAGTTGATCACAGCCATCGAGCTGTTTTTGGTTATGAATTACTGTTACGTAAAGAGATGAATGGTCACTGGGCCGTTCCGAAGTCGTTCACTGAATTATCATTAGATAAACAAGCTGAATTATTAGAACAACTTGCTAGTCAATTGCAGACGAAAGCGACTAATCAGGTGTTAGCCCTTAATTTAAACCGGCAACAAGCTGAGGACGACCTGATGTTAGGGACGATCATTTACCTAAAAAAAGGTTGAATCCGGCCGCGCTGACGATTGAGTTGACAGAATGTCCTTCATTAAACGAGATTCAAAAATATAGTCTCTTTTTCCACCAACATGATATTAAATTAAGCATTGATGACGTGGGGACGGGCACGAACACGTTTGAGAATATTCGCCACGCACTACCGTTTGTTGATCAAATCAAGTTTGCGATGCAAAACTTACGGATGAGTGGGCAAGCGGAGCGCATTCCTCATGAATTAGCATTTTGGCGTGATATTGCTCAGTCTTACCATCTGGAATTTATTCTGGAAGGTGTCGAAGACCAGGGTGATCAAAAGATGGCCGAACAACAAGGTATTGAATGGCACCAGGGTTACTATTATGGGAAACCGCGGTTAGTCGATGATGGTCGGCAATTGGTCAACGGCGGATGCTGAGAAAGGATCCTTACGATGACATGGTCTAATTGGCGAATTTCGCCGTTCGTAACGAGTATTTTCTTTATATTAGGTGTTCTAACACTTTACTGGGTCCTCTTTAATTGGATTACGACGTGGTTTCATGCCTGTCACATTAACATTGACGATGATACCGTCAATGCTTGGCACGGTGTGATTTACATGTTGGTCTTTGTGTTTGTCATGCAACTGTCGGTCGTCGGTAAAGCAGATAGTTGGGAGTTTGTTAACTTTCACTTGATTGCCGTCGTGTTCTGCTCGTTTTTTTTGAATATTCGAATGCCGTATTATTCATTGTTACCTGTGGTCATAGTGTATATGGTTTTCGACCAGTCGATTTTTTACTGGGAATCGTGGAGTTACGCCGTCGTGTTCGTGCTATTTTTCTGGAGCATGAATTATCTACGGCTGTGGGTACCTAAGCATCGGTATCCTTGGCTATATTACTATGGCGCGGTCGCTTTTTACGGCGGAATCTTGTGGGGCCTGATCAAGCTTAAATATTCGCTGGATTGGGACAATACTTTACAAGAATATGGCTACTTAATGATTTTTGCAGGATTATTGTACGCCTACGTTAATATGCTGACCCAAGATAGTGAGATTAAATTACGGTTGGCCCAGTTTGCGAGTCACGACGCTTTGACTGAGACTGAGAACTTTGCCGCTTACACGGAACATATCAAATATTTATTCGATGATAGTGCCAAGAACAATCTCAACTTATCGATGATGATGTTCGATATTGATCACTTTAAGCACGTTAATGACACGTACGGGCACCTTGCAGGGGACCGCGTTTTGCAAGAAGTTGCCGCCACGGTCACAACGGTCTTGGCCGCCAATGACGAGAAGGTCAAGCTGTATCGCACCGGTGGTGAAGAATTCAATGTCCTGTTTCCCGGTTATGATCTGGCTAGTACCAAAGTGATTGTCCGTCAGGTCTTTGAAGCAGTCAATCATCTCGTTGTTAAGTATGAAGACGAGGAAATCAATGTGTCGATTTCGGTTGGTGTCTCGACACTGCATCAAGCCGATGGTAGTCCGATTGATTTGTACAACCGTGTTGATCAGAACCTCTATTTTTCAAAGCGGCACGGGCGGATGCGTGTTACGGTTGAATAGTGGCTGAGATTAAAAATAAATAACGTTGACTTGTTGAGCTCCCGGAATAAAAGCCGGAAGCTCTTTTTTGCTCGCAATCGGTCTGACTGAAATTGTAGGCCTAACCGTCATTGCCTGATTGACGTATTGGGGAAACATGATGTCAAATCTACAAGATTGCTTGAGTGCGACATTGGGGTTATGGTGGCCGATTTCAGCTATTTAGTAGCATCGTTCGTTAATTGAGTTTACGAATTAACGCTAACAGATGTAAACCTTAATCGAAACCGTTAATTATGCTGGCATTCTAGTTTAATTATGGTATGGTTTATGTTGTAAAGATAACAGTCAACGACTTAAACTAATTGACTTACATATTAAAGAAAACAAGTTTTTTACGTTACGTTTGTTAAGGTTATTTAAATACGAATGGTTGCCAATTTATAAAGTAAGGAAGTGAGAAGTGTGCCAGTGGTCATTAGCTCATTAATTCCCGTAGTTGCGCCGGTTAAACGCCAAGTGATCAATGTGACGACCCTTGCAAATACGGTTCACTTATATGGGTTACTAGGATTTAAGCAGCAAATTATACCGGCAACAGATCAAATTGTTGCGCCCTTTGCTGGGGTTATCACAGCCGTGGCAGCCAATCAACGGTTAATTGGCTTTCGAGCGGCCAATGGTCTGGTGGGCTGGCTACGAATTGGACAATTAACCAGTGCTTTGGAATCGCCTACATTTAAGTTCAACGTTAAACCGGGTGACTGGGTAGTTGCTGGGCAGATGTTGGTTGAAGTGATTTCACTACTGACACAACGGCTCCAACCAGTTAAAACGACGGTGGTATTGACGATTAGACATGCGGTTGTTCGTGTTCGAGAACGGTTGCTGGCAGCAAGTAATCAAGTCGATCCGATGGGAACTGTTATCTCAGGTATTACGACCAGTATGGCTGGTAATCATCGGGTCGCAACGATCGGGCCACCCCAAGGTAATTAATTGTTTGACAATAAGCAATCGACGTCCTAGATACGGGGTGTGTCTAGACGTCACGCTTCGACGCAGCCCATTGAATGGGCAGTAGTGGCTGAGGTGTGCGTTTTAATAACGCAGTTAGGGGCAGTACTGGACACATGAACAGTACTGGTTCACAAGGTCGCCGTACTAGGAGGTACGGCGTCGCTGATGTTATAAGGTATTAAGATTAAGTAGTTGTGGGTAGCAGTAATTGGTCAGCGATTAAGTTTTGGCAGACTTATAAGCACAACTGCTATCACGGGTACGATTAATTGGGTGCTAACGTAAGTATGGTTACCTAGTCAATTAAGTTTCGTCGGTCAAAGGTTAGGCCGGTATTACCGAGATGGTTGTGGGGGTATAACTACTTCGGCGATCGTTTGATGTCGCGTTATGTTCAAGATAGGTCAATTATTTGGTTTAAGAACGGATCACTTGCTTTTACTTGGCAGTCCAGTTTATCATGACGGTAAATTGTGAAGGAGTGATTCGGCATGAATTCAGCGACATTTAATCAAACTGAATTAGCAAAATATAATGGTCAGGATGGTCAACCCGCATACGTGGCGGTTGATGGTGTCGTTTATGATGTAACGGGGGTTGCAGCATGGGCTGGCGGTAAGCATCATGGTAATCTTGCGGGGCAAGAATTAACCGCAGTCATCGACACCAAATCACCACATGGACGTAAAGTGTTAACGGGATTGACCGTCGTTGGTCAATACGTGACTAATTAAATTATTGAAGACTGGTTGATTGTGACCAGTCTTTTTTTTTGTGGATAGGCGGCTGTTGTGATTGCTTAAACGAGCTTTCACACCAAAATTTTTCGTACTGCGAGGCAAGTATTGACCAATTTTAGGCGGCTGTTTGTGGGTTTGAGACATTGTGTAAAATAAGTGCGTGATGATAATCGATATTCCAAGTAAACGAATAGATAACAAAAATACTAACTTATGATTAGTTAAGACCTGTAATGGTTGCTGGCACGTCTATTGACAGTCATCCACTGTTTATATAACAATACAAAATAAATTATATAAAGAGTTGAATGTTGTATGAAAAAGCGTGAAAATAGAATTGAATTAAAGGAAAGTTAATAAACTATATTTTAGGTGGGTAAATGATGGAGCGAAAACGGACGAATTTTAAAATGTACAAAATTGGCCGTCGCTGGGCGTTTGCATGTGCCGTTATCTTGACGATGGGCACAACAACGCTGGTGGCTCGGGCTGATGATGGAACGACTGCAACGGGGACTGATACGGCATCAACCAGTTCAAGCACAACCAAATCAGTCACGGCTAAGATACAAACTTTGAAGACTGCGGCCACAACTGAAGCGAATGTGACTAACCAAAATCAGCCGGTTTTAGATACCGATGGTTCGAATTCAAAGGCTGCTGCTGGCACAGTGGCTGGAACTAAGGCGGCAACGAATACTGATACAAACGCTACCACCAATTTGGATGAGACAACTAGTGCCAATACTGAAACTGGTTCAGATACGACAGCTGGTTCAAAGACGGCAAAAGAGACGAATGCGACAACCGGTTCAGAGTCGACAAAAGAGACGTCGACCACAACTGATTCTGCCACTGCAACGGCTGCGCGGACAACAACCAGTTCTAATAAAGGTGCGACTACTGACTCAGCTACCAGCAATGATACCGCGGCAACGGCTGCTAAAACTACCGATGCTAGTGCTAAGATTGCCGGTACGACGACTAGTGATAGTGTAGTCCAGCAAACGACGACAACTAAAGACCAGTCGACGATAACTGCAATGCCCCAGACCGTCGCGATGGCGCTTAGTCAAGCTGTGACCCATGCAAACGATGCCGTTGCCGATGGTGGTAATGTGACGGACGATTATCCGGATCTACATAACATGCTCGGGGTTTCGTCCCAATTCCATATTTTTGCACGGGAAGCAGAACTACATGCCCATACGAATGGGAACGTTGCGGTGCAAAACTTAGTGGGTAACGTTAACTTTGGGACGAACATTATTGAAGAATTATTAGATAAAGATATTTCGTATATTCAAAATATTAGTAATATTGCTGGGAGTTCGTTTGTTTCGGCTGGTGAGACGCGGAGCAATAAAGTCATCTTTGGCGAAAATATTGAGATTGATGTTTCGAATCCTAATCGGCCGATGGTCAACGGGGTCTATATCGACCATTTACTTGCCTCTGAAGTTTATCAAGACAAAGATGGTAACGTCTATATTGATTTTGACAAAGAGTTTGCTAAGTTGGAACAATTGAGCGCTAGTCTTAGCGAAGCGTCCGCGAACGCCACCTATACGAGTGACAGTTTTGAAGATATGAATCAGCGGGTCATCGATGTGACGGATATGCAACCTGATGCGGATGGACACATTGTGATCAATCTGTCAGCGGATGTTTTAAACACGAGTACGCCGCTGACAATCAAGGGACTATCGGCAGATGCGGATGGTAATACGGTCATTATTAATGTTGATACGGCAGGTGCGACCAACTATCAAGTTAACTCGCAGATCAAAATCATTTATGATGACGGTACGGAGCGGAATAATAAAGAAACTGAAGACTTTGGTGATAACCATTTGCTTTGGAACTTCTATGATTCAACCGCGAGTGACAAGTTAGCAACTGGTGTCATTAGTGTCGACCGGCCATTTCAAGGCAGTATTTTAGCCCCAGCGGCGGAAATTGATGCAAATCAAAATATTGATGGCAACATCATTGCTAATAAAGTCAACGTGAAAGCTGAGACTCATCGTTGGGATTTACAGGATAATGTTGATAATGAAGATGATCCCAAACCGGTTCCGGATTATGAGAAACCGGTCCATCCAGGTATTGATGCCGAACTACCAGATGGCGGCGAGGAAGAGGAGCCAGAATACGACAAGCCAGTCCATCCAGGTATTGATGCTGAACTACCAGATGGCGGTGAGGAAGAGGAGCCAGAATACGACAAACCAGTCCATCCAGGTATTGATGCTGAACTACCAGATGGTGGCGAGGAAGAGGAGCCAGAATACGACAAGCCGGTCCATCCAAGTATCGACATCGAAATGCCAGATAATGGCGAAGAAGAAGAACCAGAGTACGACAAACCAGTTCATCCAAGCATCGATGTTGAAATGCCTGACTTTGACGAGATTGAGGACGAAGAAGAAGCTGAAGACGCAGAAGAAGAATTTGAAGACGATATTGAAGATGAAATCGAAGCTGGTGTGACGCCAGACGAAGTTGTCGATCAAATCGAAGAAGAAGTCGACAATGAAATTACAGCTGACTGGGTCACGGACGAAACTGCGACTGAATTGGAAACGGCGTTTGAGGAAGTTCAAAAAGAAGCAGTGGTTGGCGATCAGATTAAGGATGAGGAAACACTGATCAACTTGATTGACCGGGCAATCGCACAAGCTAAAGCGCATCATAATACGGCGTTAGTAGCGCAATTACAAGCTCTACGGACCAAGGTAGCTCGCGCGTTGGCAGTGGCTAAGGGACAAGCATTGCCACAGACTGATGAAACGTCTAGTCAAATGATTAGCTTAGCGGGAATCGCATTAGCAAGTACATTAGTATTAGGTGCTGCAGCGGTTAGCCGGCGGAAGCGTCAGTATTAAACTTAAAATTGTATTTTGAAGTAACTGTTGATTCGGCAAGTTTAATCTTGCGAATCAACAGTTTTTTTGCATAAAAAAGTCACTAAACCAAATTGGTCTAGTGACGCTCAATTCTCTCTACTCCATGACCGACCTAATCTCTTGACCCCAAATGCGCCACTAGTGAAACGTGGTATAAATGCTAACCCCCATTAGCATTTATGATATTTATTATAAATAATTCAGCACATTAGTCAACTTTTATTCGAATATATTTTTAATTTATGTTGAAACTTATTCACAGATAAATTTAATTGACCGACTGAATTGGTCTAAAGTAAGTAACCATAATAAAAAGCTGGATGGTCCGGATGACCATTCAGCTAAGTAATGTTGGTAAGGTTTAATTACGAATTAATTCATTGAAGTTAAACTCGTTCGGAATAAAGTGGGATTCAGTGTATTCAACCTGGCGTCCTTCATCGTTAAATGCGATGCTAATCATATTACCGACGCAATTATTATCACCGAGCGCTAGCTGAGCTTTGTCGAGTTCGGTGGCGGATTCGACTCGTAGCATTCTTTTAACGACAGCAATTTTCAGACCATTTTTTTTGAAGTGTTGATAAATTGAGTGTTGGGCAATGGTCTTAGTCAGAGTGGGTGTGCGCTGGGCGTTAAAATAGTTAATGTCCAGCACTGCCCGAATACCGTCGACGATCCGAACCCGTTGAATGGCATACACTGGAATGCCCACTTCAAAAGCGGTATGTGTGCTAAGCGGCTGGTCAACGATTCGTTGCTGAAAGGCCACGACCTCGGTCTGATAATCGAGGTGGCGCTCCGCGTTGAGGCTCTGCAGACCGTTGAGATTATTTAAGGCCAGGTTGAATTGCTGGGTTTGCGGCGTGTGCTCCAATAAGACCACCCCGCGCCCCTTAACGCTGTAAACTAGGCCGTCTTTGGCTAATTGTGTGATTGCCTTACGAACAGCATAGCGACTGCTATCAAATTCTGTAATTAACTCGTCTTCAATTGGTAACCGCATCTTAACGCTGTAGTGCCCCGTGAGAATGCGGTCCTTTAAAACGTGATAGATGTCGCTGAATGTTTGTTTCCCCATTTGAATACCCCCACTCATCATATAATTAATTTAATTATAGCAAATAATAGTTATTAGCGAGTAAATAAGCGAATAAATATTAATATTTATTCGAATAAAAATTGACAAGTAATCATGTGACCTTCTATAATGAAAGCGAAATCAAGTCGGTAATACGGGAGTAGGAGGGGGAACATATGCAAGTTGAACAGCGCACATTAAATACTGCGGCACACCCATTTCAGATCACGGCGTATTGGTTAGACCAAATTAGTGATTTTGAAACAGCTGTTGATTATCCAATCATGATTATCTGCCCGGGAGGTGGCTTTACTTATCATTCTGGGCGGGAAGAAGCGCCAATTGCAACCCGGATGATGGCCGCCGGAATGCATACGGTGGTCTTGAATTACCAATTAATTGTGGGAGATCAGTCCGTCTATCCTTGGGCGTTGCAGCAATTAGGTGCAACAATTGATTGGATTACGACCCAGGCGTCCGCGCACCATGTTGATTGTCAGCGGATTATTCTTGCCGGGTTTTCGGCTGGCGGCCACGTGGTTGCGACTTATAATGGCGTTGCGCCCCAACCAGAATTGCGCACACGGTATCATTTGGATCATTATCAAGGTCAGCATGCTGCCATTATTTTAGGCTATCCAGTCATTGATTTGACAGCGGGGTTTCCCACGACTTCGGCGGCGCGTAATCAGATTACCACGGATGCCCGGTTGTGGGCAGCCCAGCGCCTAGTCACACCAGCTAGTAAACCCGCTTTTGTCTGGCAAACGGCGACGGATGAGTTGGTCCCGCCAATCAATTCGTTAAAATATGTGCAGGCCATGCTACAACATCAGGTCGCAACTGCGTATCATTTATTTGGTAGTGGGATTCATGGGTTAGCGTTAGCCAATCATGTGACGCAAAAACCTGGCAAGGACAAGTATTTGAATGACCAGGCTGCAATATGGCCACAATTAGCATTGCGGTGGTTACAAGAACAGGGATTGTTAGCTGGTAATTATTGAAAATAAATCTGGGCGATCAGTCGTGCTTCACTGATCGCCCGTTTTTTGTCAACGATCCTGACACCAATTAATTTTCTGCGGTATAATAATACGAATAAGCTTATTAAGTAAGAAGGAGCGATTGAGATGGCAACAAATCAACACTTGGTCATTATTTCCTTAGATGCGTTAGGATTTCGTGATTTACGCGAACATCAAGCAGAATTACCCGTTCTGAGTGGATTGATGACCGGTGGTACTTGGGTCAAGTCGGTGACGGGCATTTATCCAACACTGACATATCCGTCACATACCACGATTATTACGGGACAGTATCCCAGTGTGCATGGAATCGTTAATAATACTAAGTTACAACCGACACGCCGTTCACCAGATTGGTATTGGTATCAAAAGGATGTTCAAGTACCAACACTATATGATTTGGCACGGCAAAAGAAGCTAACAACGGCGGCTTTTTTATGGCCAGTGACGGCTGGTAGCAAGATTACATATAACCTTGCCGAGATCTTTCCTAACCGCATTTGGACGAACCAAGTTCTCGTCTCGTTGAAGGCGAGTTCACCGCTCTTCTTACTCGCGATGAATCATAAGTATGGGCACCTTCGGAATGGGATTAAGCAGCCCCAACTGGATGAATTCATCACGGCTTGTGCAGTCGATACGTTAACGAATAAGAAGCCGAACCTAACGATGATTCACTTAGTCGACATGGATAGTATGCGCCATCGCTATGGCGTGCGATCCAATGAGGCTATGGCAGCTTTACACCGGCTAGACCGGCACGTGGGTCAGTTGATTGACGCGACTAAAGCTGCGGGCACGTTTGCGGATACCAACTTTGTTATTTTAGGTGATCACTATCAAATCAATGTGGATCACATGATTCATTTAAATACGTTATTCGCTCAGCAGGGCTGGTTGACCGCACGTCAAGATCAGACGTTTGAAGATGACTGGTCCGTGATGGCGAAGACGGCGGACGGCTCAACGTACATTTATACGCGACCGGAATTTGACCAGTTAGATGAATTGAAGGCCCTGGTTAGTCAGGTGGAAGGTGTTGAGACCATCATTACTGGGGAGGCAGCTGCACGTCGTGGTGCCGACCCCGCTTGTGTATTGATGGTTGAAGCCCAGGAAGGCTATTATTTTACTGATGAAAGTCGACGACCAACTGTGGTTGAACCCGTCCATCCAGCGACACTCGGCCAACCAGACCGTTACCACGGGGTTCATGGATATGACCCGACTAAGCCTGACTATCAAACGACCCTGTTATTCAATGGACCAGCAGTTAAAGCTGGTGGGATGATTGAAACGGCTAACTTAGTCGATGAAGCGCCGACATTTGCGCGGTTACTCGGATTGAATTTCGATGGCCCCATGCCGGGACATTGCCTCGATGGTATTTTCAAAGACTAGACAAAAAAGAGAGAGAGGAAAAGCGGGCGGACATCAGCACCACTAATATTGTGGTTAATGCTCGTTCCGCCTCCGATTGCGATCAGAGGTTCCCGCGAAGTAACTTAATGAAATTTAATAAACAGCAGTGGGGTTGGATCTTTTACGATTGGGCCAACTCGGGCTATGGCATTATTGTCACAACGGCGGTGCTACCCGTTTACTTTAAGGCAGTTGCCCAAGGTAGCGGTGTGACACCGGCCAATGCAACGGCTTACTGGGGTTATGCCAATAGTATTGGGACCTTACTAGTTTCGATTTTGGCGCCCGTCCTAGGTGCACTAGCAGATTATCCCCATGCCAAAAAACGAATGCTCAACATCTTTTCGATACTCGGAATGGTGATGACGCTAGGGCTGAGTGTTGCCCCGACTAGTGCCTGGAAGTGGCTATTAGGTATTTATATTTTATCAATTATTGGTTATTCCGGTGGTAATCTGTTTTATGACAGTTTTCTGACTGACGTGGCGCCAAACAATCAGATGGATCGATTATCGTCATATGGTTATGGGTTTGGCTATCTCGGTGGTGTCTTGGCGTTTATCTTATTCTTGGTCTTACAATTAACCAGTGGTTTTGGTCAATTATCAAGCTATGGGGTCGCGCGGTGGAGTTTTGTCTTAGCCGCTGCGTGGTGGATTATCTTTTACATTCCTTTGTTGAAAAACGTTCACCAAAAGTACGCATTAGCACCCAGTGCGCATCCGGTGCGTTCAAGTTTTCAACGGGTATGGTCGACTTTGAAACACATTCGGAATTATCGCGCTGCGGCGTGGTTCTTGGTGGCGTACTTCTTCTACATTGATGGAGTCGACACGATCTTTACAATGGCAACTTCGATTGGGATGGATATGGGAATTACGACGACCACGTTGATGATTGTCTTGCTGGTTGTTCAGCTAGTCGCGTTTCCGTTTTCACTGCTTTACGGGTGGTTAGCGAATAAAACGTCGACCCGGACGGGCATCTTGCTTGGCATTATTATTTATTTAGGTATCTGCTTGTACGCGTTGCGGTTGAATAGTACGACGGATTTTTGGATTTTAGCCATACTAGTTGGAACCAGTCAGGGTGGGATTCAAGCGCTCAGTCGTTCGTACTTCGGTCGTTTGATTCCTAAGACTAGTGGGAGTGAGTTTTTCGGCTTTTACAATATTCTCGGTAAGTTCTCAGCCGTGATGGGCCCCGTCCTAGTTGGAATCGTGACCCAAATGACGGGGAAGTCAACGATTGGTGCTGCTTCTTTAAGTATTTTATTTGTTGTTGGATTAGTGATTTTCTTGGCTCTACCGCATTTGAACCAGACAAAGTCGGTTTAAGCCAGGGTTTGTTTAATATCATGCAAAAAGAACTTCTTCTAATTTGGAGAAGTTCTTTTTACGTTGCTCAAGCTCAGACCATCATGAGTTATAAATTCATTTCCGTATTCCGCTGTAATACATAATAAATGATAAACCAACACAATACGCGCTAATTATAACAATCTGAAAGGCGTAGCTATCAGTAAGCCTTAGGCCAGTTAATCAGTATGTGTGATTAAGAAAAAGCCTGT
Source organism: Lactiplantibacillus argentoratensis (assembly GCF_037290055.1). Taxonomy (NCBI): domain Bacteria; kingdom Bacillati; phylum Bacillota; class Bacilli; order Lactobacillales; family Lactobacillaceae; genus Lactiplantibacillus; species Lactiplantibacillus argentoratensis. The sequence goes on along the minus strand of NZ_CP147647.1, from coordinate 2,444,042 downwards.
TCCAGTCTGGCATAATTTATTGCCAGGCTAGAACAGGCTTTCGGTGTTAAAGATGCTTGTGAGACTGATGCGATTGGCGATAAGTCTGGGCTTGCTTAGTACGAACGTTACGAATTGCAAATAACGTATTATCAATCCGGGGGTGATGATGTGTTTCTAAGACGCTGACTTCATCAAGCAATTGGTTGCCAATTTGCCAGTCGCCAAAGTAGAGATTCCAGATGCCAAGCCAGAATTGTTGGCTCAACCGCCCATCCCAGTTTAACTGGTGACTGTCGATGGCAGTGAACTTGGTTTTCAGATTTTGAGCGGATTGAAAATCATGAAAGTTCAATTTAGTTTGAAATAGTGATCCATAAAAATCGAGTAAGTCGTTGCTGACGTGAAAGGGATCGCCCCAAGCCGTTTGATAACTGGCACAATTGGCGGCCATACGGGTTGTCAGTGGTGTTAGCGCGGCCAAGCCGTCGATGGATGCAATAATTGGAATTAGAACGGGCACTAATTTTAGTTCCTGCAGGGTCCAAGTCTTGGCTTGGCGCAGGTGATCAAAAGCGGGCTGGGTCGTGGTTGTTATGCCGATTGAACGATGGTCATAGGATAGCATCAAGATGCTGGCATAACTGGCGATGAGTTGTTCGTAGGCATGGGGGCTGTGTCGATGTTCGCGAATCCAAGTGGCTAGGGCGGGAAAATTTAGCGTTTCATAAGCGTGACGAATTGTCCAAAGGGCCTGGTCATATGCTGATGGCTGGTAGTTTTGGTGTATGAATCGTAACTCGTCGGCTGAAATTGCTAAGTTATCCAGAATTGCAAAGAGTTTACTGGCGCCAATATCGTTGGCACCACTCTCAAAGCGTGAGGCGAATGAGCGCGAGATAATACCGCTATACACTTCTTGTTGAGTTAAGCCCTTACTTAATCGAATCTGATGAATAGTTTCTCCGATGTTTGTCATCTAGCACTCCTTAATGTGGCATATATGCAACCTACTTGCTGATTGTACCACGGTAATGACGAGTAAGCTAAGTCCATTATCTTAATGGGAGATGGGTTAATGCTGACTTTATTAAAAAATCGGACCCTCCAAACGATTGCTAGTGCAAATTTTTTTACGACGCTGGGGGTGAGTTTGTTCAATATCATTTTACTCACGTACGCAAAGAATTTTCCAAATCCACATTGGTTTGTTGCCATCGTTTCGGTGGTGACAGTTGTGCCGTACGTTTTCGGGGGATTAACGGGGCGACTCGCTGATCAGACGCGCCGAAAAACTAACTGGCTGATTGGTACTAAGGTCGTTCAAGCGGGGTTATATCTCGTCTTGGCCCAAGTGATTACTCAGCAAACGGTGGTTGTTTTCTACGTGGTCGTTGCGATTAATTTTATTTCGGATCTACTAGGACGATATGGTGGCAGTATTTTGACAATTGTTATTCAAGACCGGATTGGGCCTGACGATCACCAACAAGTGATGGGGCTTAATGCGAGCGTAAGTACACTTGTTGAGCCACTGGGTCAAACACTAGGGGTCTTGATTATCGCCCAGTGGCATGATTATGCGTTAGCTGGAATAGTGAATGCGATGACTTTTATTGGGGCCGCTAGCTGCTTGTTGGCCGGACATTCAGCGATTCAGTCGACTCCCAAAGTTGCTGGACGACCACGACATATTGAGGCCTGGCCCGTGATTCAGCGAGTGATGCTGACGACGACTAGAATGGGCGCAGTCAGTTATCTGGGTATTCTGATGATTTTAAACGTCGCAACGATGAGTATTGATGCGATTTTGAACTTAATGTTTATTGACTTGGCATCCCGCATGCCCGTGAGCTATTCGGTCGCAATTTTAATGGTCAACGTGGTCTTTGTTACCGGAAGCGTATTGGGTGGCATTACTAAAAATACTTGGTTTGATCGGCTCTCGTTGTTTCAATTGCTACTGACAGCGATTCTAGCGCCGATGCTGACCTATGTGATTTTGCTAGTCGTTCCACAACTAATCTTGATTCTTGGGGGCATGTTTGCAGTGGGCTTCATGAGTGGCAAACTGGACCCGAAGATGTTCGCCATCATGATGCCACAAATTGACACGCACTTAACAGGAACGGTCTTTGGTACCATCAGTTCGATTGTGACGTTGGCGGCACCTGTTGGTAGCGTCGGCATCGTTTTATTATATAACTTGGTTGGTGCGACGGCGGCGTGTTCGGTGATGATTGGTGTTAGTGCGCTGGCGTTGATTTGGGCAGTGATGGCGCACCGGCAGTGATTAATTGTTAATCTTTTGTTATTGATATTTCAATTTGGCGTTAGGATGTGGCTATCAGCTTTGTGATGACTTACGAATGGATTTAGTGAAATGCAGTGCTCAAAAAGAGATCTTGGGACGGCTGACTAACTGAAATGGTACATTAAGGAAAAGGACGTTAATTTCGTCCGCTTCATTGGCACTATCTCAGCATAACAAAAGCGTGTCTAACCCCTAGCAAGTTGACTAGCTGGGGGTTAGACACGCTTTTTGATTAAATATTCGATAAGACCGTTGTGATGAATGAGGTCGGTCATCAGTTCATTGGTTAAACGTGGAATAGGGCCAAATGCGTCTTCAAATATTGCCCTGTTACACTAGTTGGATTTTGACTAACGGCTAATGGGGTACCGGTGGCGACAATGTTACCACCGTTGATACCGCCCGCGGGTCCCATATCGATAACGTAATCAGCGTTGGCGATTACGTCGAGATCGTGTTCGATGGCAATGACGGTTGCCCCTTGCTGAATCAGTTGGTCAAAGACTTTGACGAGTTGCTGAATGTCGAGCGGGTGCAAACCGACTGAAGGCTCATCGAAGACAAAGAGCGTTCCCGTTTGGCGTTTGCCAATGCGGGAGGTGAGCTTCAGGCGCTGAGCTTCGCCACCCGAGAGTGCCGGCGTACTTTCACCTAATAGTAAGTAGCCTAGTCCCATATCATGCAGAATCTGGAGTGTATTAGCGATGGCGGATTGCGCTTTGAAAATTGGTAGGGCCTCGTCAACCGCGAGATCTAAAATATCCGCAATCGAATAGCCATGCCATTTGACGGTCAGCGTCTGTTTATTGTAGCGCTTGCCGTGGCATTGGGGGCAGACTTCGGTGATGTCTGGCAGGTATTGCACATCTAAGGAGATTTGGCCCGTACCACCACAAGTTGGGCAAGCACCCGCAGCGACGTTATATGAAAATTGGCTAGCGGTCCAACCGTTTGCTTGTGCTGCTGGGGTGGCGGCGAATAATTGGCGTAGATGGTCGAGAATATTGGTATAAGTGGCGACCGTTGACCGTACATTCTTACCAACGGGCACTGAGTCGACGGTAACAACGTGTCGAATGTGACCATTGTCAAAGGCCTTAACGTGGGTTGGGAGTGGTCGCTTTTTAGCTGTGGCAATCAGTGCTGGAATCAAACTATCTAGTACCAGAGTCGTTTTACCAGCGCCGCTCATACCCGTGACGGTCGTGAAACGGTTTTTGGGAATGCGCGCCGTAATGTCTTGGATGTTAAAGTGATGAGCCACCTCAATAGCAAGGGCCCCCTTTTTCCAGAGTGCATCGTCGGTTAATACGGGGCGTTCACGCAGCGTGGCAGTACCGGTGAGAAATGGCGCAATTAAGGACTCTTTGTCCTGCTTGATGGCTGCGACAGTGCCTTGTCCGACAACGGTACCGCCGTGCTTACCAGCCCCCGGACCAATCTCAATAACATCATCAGCTGCACTGATAATACTAGTGTCGTGGTCAACCACCACGACGGAATTTCCTTGGGCGACTAGCCCGCGGAAAGCTTTGATTAGGCCCGCCACGTTAGCTGGATGAAGTCCAACGGAAGGCTCATCAAGGACATATAACACGCCAGTCGTGGCGCTACGCAAAGTGCGTCCGAGCTGAATGCGTTGTAATTCACCAGTTGACAGGGTCGCGCCGGGGCGACTGAGTGTGAGGTAGTCGAGTCCAAGTTCTTCCATGGGTTGCAGGCTGAGTAGCAATTCATCAACAAGGGATTGTCCAAGATGATGCATCTTAGTAGGTAGCCACGGGACAATCGTGGCCGCAAAATCATGCAAGGCGGCGACAGTCATATCACTAACCGTCGCAATGTTTTGACCATTTAATTCGTAGTTAAACAACTGAGGATTGAAGCGTGATCCGTGACAATCTGGACAAGTATCAAACTTGTAAAAGCGATTCAGCCGAGTAATTGCCCGTTCATTTTTGGTCGTCGCCATACTATCTTCAACGGCGGCAAAGGCGTTCTCGTAGACAGCGTTGTCCATGTGAAAGATTTTACCTTTAGCGCTTGGAATGTTGATGGCAACGGTTTGCTTAGGACCATGTAATACGCGTGTTTTATCGGCTTCACTAAGGTCTTTATATGGAATGTCGATGGGAATCCCAATTTCGCGCGCAACGATCGGCATAAAGTTACGTCCAGGTAGGTGCCAAGAAGCAACGGCCCCTTCTTCGATAGTTTGATTTTCATCCGCAATAATGAGTGCCGGGTCAATTTGGCGAACTTGGCCTAGGCCACCGCAAGTCGGACAGGCCCCACCTGAATTGAAGGCGAAATCTTCGGCGCCAGGCGCTCTGAATTTGGCGCCACAAGTCGGACAGGTGACGTAACCATCATTTTCAGCCACATCAAGCGTTGGTGGCATGCGGTGACCATTGGGGCAAACTGCTGAGCTGAGTCGTGAGAAGGCTAGCCTTAAGATATTTAAGCTTTCAGACATGGTGCCGACGGTTGAACGGACGCCGGGAACCTGGGGGCGTTGGCGTAGCGCTAATGCGGATGGTAAGTATTGTACTGAATCAACACTGGCTTTGCCGACCTGATTGATTCGGCGGCGGGTAAAGGTTGATAGGGCGTTTAAGTAGCGGCGGGCCCCCTCAGCGTACAGGACGCCCATTGCGAGTGATGACTTACCGGACCCACTGCGACCAGTAATCGCAACAAATTCGTTGAGTGGAATGTCGATATCGATATTTTTTAAATTATTGACGTGTGCGCCTCGCACTTGAATGTGAGTCGGTAACGTGGTTTGTGGCATGACTAAAACCCCTTTCGTGTCACTTTCTATGCTACAACAAAAGGACGGCTTTGCCTAAGAAAGCGGTGGCAGTATCTCGCGCCCCACGGCCGGGGGAGTATGATAAACTAGGGCTAACGATTATTGGAGGGGGCGATGGTGAGATGTCGAAGAAGCGACGATTAAGTTGGCTGAGCGTGCTCGGACTATTGGCAGGATTTTGTTGGTGGTTTAGCTTAGCAATGCGCGCGGCTGCGGATTATGATATTGACCAATATCAAGTCAATGTAGCCATTCAACGTGATGGTAGTGCGAATGTAACGCAAGCGATGACTTATCAATTTGATGATGATTATCACGGGGTATTTAATGTTCAAGATTTGAAAGGTATTCAGGGGGCCCAGTTGGAAGGGGTCACGACGCAACTGAATGGTGGGACCACGGTGACGGCGGCGCCAAGTGAAACGGGGGCCAACAACACGTATCAGTTGACCCAAAATGCTGACCGGATGCGTGTCAAGCTCTACCGGCAAGTTCAAGAAGATGATAAGTTACGGGTTGTCTATCGGTATCGGCTTAAAGGGGTCGTAACGAACTATGCAGACACGGCCGAACTGAATTGGAAAGTGATTGGTAGTGGCTGGGATGTACCACTGAATAATGTCAAAATCGTGATTCAGTTACCTGCCAAGAATGTGAGCGCGTTACAAGCCTGGACGCACGGACCGTTGAGTGGTCAGACAAAAGTTGAGCGCGCGGCAGGCCGGGTGACGATGACGTTGGGACATAATCCCGCGAACCAATTCGTTGAAAGTCACCTACTATTTCCAACCACGGTCACGGCGACGAATACGCGGACGAATACTGCCAAGCGAAAAGCGACGGTCCAAAAACAAGAAGCTAAGTTGGCACAGGAAGCTAATGAAAAACGGCGACGTAATCAGTTACTGCGTCGCGTTATCTTTGGTGCCGCGGTGGCTGGTTGGTTATTGGTCATGATTGGCTATCTTTGGTGGCTGGCTCGTCATCCGGCTAAGCCACATCAGCAGCCGATTCCCATCAATCATTCATTTGACGTGCCACCAGTAACACCAGCAGTTGCTGAGTCATTGTGGGCACAGCGGTCGCCGAATACGGATGCTTTAACGGCTGAAATTTTGCGAGCAGCAGCTAATCACGAAATAACGATTGAAACGGTTGCGGGTCACCGAAAACCGGATGTGCGGTTAACGCAATTGAAACCAGTGACTAACTCATTTTTGGCTCACTGTTTTGATAAAATCGCGGTTGACGGGCAGTTCATGTTAACGGATCTCAAAAAATACGGGAAGCGTGATAAAGCTGGTCGGTTGGGCAAATGGTTTAGCCGCTGGCAGACCGAAGTAGACCAAGACGTGGCGGTCTATCAAGACGAAACTAATTATCGGCTTCGTAATCAATGGCTGATGGCAGCAGTTGTCGTGAGTGTTATGGGGATGATTGCCACGGGTGCTGGGTTATTAGTTAGTCCGAAGGTCGTGACCCTGATGGTGATTCCAGCGGTAGTGGCCGCGGTGGCTTTCTGGATCGGCTGGATAATTCAAAGGCGGCGGATTGCCATCAATACTGACGCAGGCTTGGAATTACGTAATCAAATCAATGGACTACGCCGCATGCTTAAGGATATTGGGCACTTTAATACGGCCCAAGTCGGTGATTTGATTTTGTGGGAACAAATCTTGCCATACGCCGCGGCTTTTGGACTAGCCAATCAAGTGACTAAGCAATTGGCGATTGATTTTGGTACGGAAGCATTGGCTACGGGGATGCTCGTGTATTACCCACTCTTCTATGCGAATGGTGGGCTGGACTTCGATTTGTCCGGTGCAATCAACGATAGTTTTAGTGGCGCCTTAGATGCCTCTGGAAGCGCTAGTTCGGCGTCGGGTGGTTCAGGCGGCTTCTCCGGCGGTAGTTCTGGTGGCTTTGGCGGTGGCTCCGGTGGTGGTGCCTTCTAACAAAGTATCAGAAAAGACTTGTACTTTGCGGGCATAATCGGTAGGCTGAGGGGTAGAAAAGGCTTACATGAAATGGATGATTAGTAATGACGATTAAATTAATAGCAACGGATATGGATGGGACGTTTTTAAATGATCATGGTGATTATGACCAGGAGCGGTTTGCCAACGACTATGCGGCGCTACAGCGGCGCGGTATTCAGTTTGTGATTGCCAGTGGTCACCAAGCGGCGGAACTAGCCACGACCTTTAGTGCTTACCCTGAAATGTGGTTGATTGGTGGTAACGGCGCAGAACTGTGGCAACGAGAAGCGGGACTCAAAGCCGCGACGTTCAGTCCCCAAGCGACTCAGCAAGTGTTAGCGGCCCTGGCACCGTATCCTGAATTACAAGTGGCATTGTGTGGCACCCAAACGGTCCATGTGTTGGCGCACGCGAACCCGCAGTTTGTAGCTAATATGCGTGACTACTATTACCAATTAGAGACATGTGCGGATTTAACCACAGTTACTGATCCGGTTGTGAAGTTCGACGTTATTTGTCCCGCGGCAATGACGGACCAGTTAGTATATGAACTTACCCCTAAGCTCGCTGGCATTGCCGTACCCGCTTCAGGTGGTCAGGGCAGTATGGACTTGATTCAGCCGGGAATGCACAAAGGCCGCGCCCTCAAACAGCTTGGTGAACAGTTGGGTATTCTGCCGGATGAGATGTTAGTTTTTGGCGACGGCACCAATGATCTTGAGATGTTTCACTATGCGACCCATGCGGTTGCCATGCAAAACGCGCCTGAAAATGTCCAAGCCAATGCGACAGCGGTGACAGGTACCAATGTGGACAATGGTGTATTGGATTATATTGAACAACATATTTTGAGTTAACTTTGTGAGACCAGTATTTTGCTAACTTGGGTTACTTGGTGTGCGTGATGATCGTCAGACGGGGCTTTGGTCGCGCAAGCCTGTTCACTAGACATGGTTAAAACTGGTGTTTACGGGTGGGGTTAATTTGGATTGTTTATGAAAATGATGAGATGCTTTCAGAAAATCACGTATGGTTTTGATTGCCAAACGAGCTGAAAGCATGCTAAAATTAAAGTTATATAATTAACGACACAGAGGTCTGGAAGGTTTGTTTAATTCCGACCTCTTTTCTATCGGACAATTTCACTTTAAAAAAGAAGAGGTAATGGAATGCTCACCGTAAATAATGTTAGTATGCAGTTTTCAACACGTAAGCTTTATGAAGATGTCAATTTAAAATTCACGCCGGGAAACTGCTACGGCGTTATTGGTGCCAATGGTGCTGGTAAGTCGACGTTCTTAAAAATCTTGGAAGGTAAATTACAACCGACTACTGGGACGGTCTCGATGGGGCCTAACGAGCGGATGTCTAGCTTGAATCAAAATCACTTTGCTTTCGAAGATGAAGAAGTGTTAGCAACTGTTATTCGTGGTCACGAAAAGTTATATGAAATCATGACTGAAAAAGATGCGTTGTATGCCAAACCTGATTTTAGCGATGAAGATGGGATTCGGGCCGCTGAATTAGAAGGCGAATTTGCCGAAATGGATGGCTGGAACGCGGAGTCGGAAGCGGACCAGTTGTTACAAAACCTTGGTATCGATGAATCAATGCAACACTTGAAGATGAGCGAGTTAACTGAACCGCAAAAGGTGAAAGTCTTATTAGGTCAAGCGCTGTTTGGAAGCCCCGACGTGCTATTACTGGATGAACCGACGAACGGGTTGGACGTCCAATCAATTAGCTGGTTGGAAGACTTTTTGGCTGGTTACGAAAAGACAGTCATTGTCGTTTCTCATGACCGGCATTTTCTAAATCAAGTTTGTACCCACATGTGTGATGTCGACTTTGGCAAGATCACACTATTTGTTGGGAATTATGATTTTTGGATGGAATCTAGCCAGTTAGCGGCCAAGTTGCAAGCGAATGCCAATGCCAAGAAAGCTGACCAAATTAAAGAGTTGCAAGAATTCGTGGCGCGATTCAGTGCCAATGCTTCGAAATCTAAGCAAGCCACCTCACGGAAGAAACAATTGGAGAAAATTACGTTGGATGATATCAAACCATCATCACGTAAATATCCGTTCATTAAGTTCACGCCAGACCGTGAAATCGGTAATGACCTTGTGAAGGTCGAGAATGTCTCCAAGTCGATTGAAGGCGTTAAGATTCTTGATAACATTAGCTTCACGCTCCGTCCCAATGAAAAAACGGCGTTAATCAGCCGCAACGATTTGGCAACGACAACACTGATGCAAATTATTGCTGGGTCGATGGCACCAGATAGTGGCACGGTGACCTGGGGACAAACGACTTCGCGGACTTATTTGCCTAAAGATATTAATGAAGAATACGCGGGTAGTGAATTGCCAATTATTGATTGGTTACGCCAGTTTGCATCGAAAGAAGAAAGTGACAATACTTTTTTGCGAGGTTTCCTGGGTAAAATGTTGTTCTCTGGTAGCGATGTTGAACGACCAGTGAACGTGCTATCTGGTGGTGAAAAAGTACGGGGAATGTTATCAAAGATGATGCTTAGTCGGGCTAACGTCTTATTATTAGATGATCCGACCAACCATTTGGACCTGGAATCCATTACCGCACTGAATGATAGTCTGATTGATTTCAAAGGCGCCATCGTCTTTACTTCTCATGACCATGAATTTATTCAAACGATTGCCGACCACATTGTCGAAGTGAGTGCGAAAGGCGTTGTTGATCGTGGTGATACGACTTATGATGAATACTTGGCCCATGAAGCAACACAGGGCCGGGTGCAAGATCTTTATTAGTTAGTTGCTGAACCACGCGTTGTGCTAGTTACTGTTCGGGATGAATCATGATTGAAGCGTGCCAAACAGTTATTGTCAAAAGCAGCCAGCTTGGGCCCGCTGGAAACAGTTCGAGTTAGCGTAAACTTGCTTAGTTAGTGCGTCCTACGCCGACTTCCAGGCATTTCTGCCAATTGCTGGAACGCGGTGGACACAGATTTAAGCCGCAACCCACGTCTTAAATACTGGTCTTCCACTAACCAAGCCAAGGACGCTTGCTAAGTGGAATTTCACCGCTGAGCATTGGCCGAAATGCCTTCCAGTCGGGACAGTATTCGAATGGCGGACGAAGATGTACCTAACTTTTGATGAATTTGTCGTTGCTTTTCATAAACGGTAATTTTGTCAATCAACTGTCAGACTGAAAGTGATATTGAGATAACTCACTATTTCGGAATCACCACAGTAATAATCGAACGTTTCAACAAAGTGGTTAAGGTAGTCCTAACGTCTCGTTTAAAGTTCTATTATCAAAATAGTCGACGACCAATTGTACCAAGTTAAGTGGCCGTTCATCAGCCATTCGAGCGGCTTACCGACCGGAGGGGCTGGGTGACAATGCTCAGTAGCCAAATTATTCTTAGTCGGAAGTGAATTTCTTCCGGCTTAGAATAAGACTCGTATTTGAGACCGGGCGGGTTGTGCACGGGCTCAAATCGATGTCGGCTTACGTTCCAGCAATTGTCACTCAGCCCCGGAGGTCGGAATAGGACGCGCACGTGCTGACGAACAACAAACTACCTAATCAGCACGTTTTAATCAGGATTTATGACAAATTAACTAGTACAATGTGTCGCTGAACCATATAAATCTAAACAAAATCACGTGTGAGCGTCCCCCAATCTGGTATGATTAATGCATATCAGATTGGGGGATTTTTTTATGACGCCGGAAACCGAACAATTATTACGACGCTGGTACATGGGACAGCTCATCGTGTTATTTGGCGCGGCCTTTATTCAACTATTTACGTTTGATGGTGGTGTGTTTTTCCCAGTTGGTGGTATGCAGTTGCTGATATGGGGACTGTTAGCCTGGTGGCCAGCTGCCGAGGAGGACCAAGCACAGTGGCGGCGTTTGCGACATGTTAATTATTATGTCCAAACAGTACTGCAGTTCACACTCTTGCCGATTTTACTGGCAATCCTCGTGGCTTGGTTAAGTCAGCTGTCATGGTTAGACGAGCAGGGATTGATTGCTGTGGGGATGGCTTATTTAATGGTCGCATTCGTACCGGTGGCAGTGGTGGTCACTAAACCGATCGAATCTGTGATTGGCCGGATTGCGGTTCTAATTACGGCTATTTTTAGTGGTGTCGTCAGTGCGCAGCAGACTTTTTTGATTTTACCGAATCTGCAAGCACCATCAGTATTCGAGATGGTCAGTGATACTGGTATTTTAGGCGCCCTGGGCTTTGTGATTGCTGTTGGGGTCTTACTGCGGGGATGGGGATTGACGGGCCCATCGTGGCGGTTTAATCGTCAGGCCCAAACTAGTTTAGTGGTTGGGCTGATCGTGGTGGGAACGGCTTTTAGTCTATGGAATGCCTTTAGTGCGGGTGGTTCATGGGCGACAACGTTCACACATTGGGACTTCCAGCTACGGTCAGCGACTTGGAAAATGTTTTTGAGTGGGTTAGAACCGGGAATCGCGGAGGAATGGTTGTATCGTTTTGCCGTTTTAACCTTGTTATTACAAGCTTTTCGGCATCGGCGTTACCAGATCGACTGGGCAGTGTGGCTAAGCGGTGGCCTATTTGGAATGTGGCATATTACAAACGTTTTTGCGGGCCAACCCTTGTCAGCCACGGTTGAGCAAATCATTTTTGCAGCGACACTAGGCTGGTTTTTAGCCTCGACGTACCTATACTCAGGTAGTATCTTGTTGCCGATGGTGATCCATGCTGCTATTGATATTTTGAGCATGATGGCATCAGGTAGCCAGACAATGGTTAAGCCAGATGCGTTCGAATGGCAAACAATCGGTGCTACCGTCATTATTTTTGTTGGCATAACGATTTATTTCTTGACCGGTTCTCGGCGACAAGTTATTCAAGCACATGTCAATCAACGGCTTTTAGCTCAATAAAGGCCGACTGTTAAGGCCATAGTGGGTGACTTTGTTCGTTAAAGATAAACTGGGTGTCCGTAGCCAGAGACGATTAAGCAATACCAGGCTAACTTTTAGTTGGTTTAGACCAGTTGTAACATTTTTGTAATCTTCGTGTTATCTAAACGCAATGCTGGCTCGCTATACTAAAGACAAAGTTATGAAGCAATACATACGCTTTGTCAGCGGATTTAGGTTGGGAGCCGGATCGATTTACTTTGTCAGGACATTGTTAATAAGCAATTATTGATAGTGATAAGTAGCTCAGTTAGCTGAATCATAACGTTTGACAAGCATTTATACCTCTCGGGATGGGCTGGGTCCATGACGAGGCACATACACAATGGCAAGCTTGGGGTTTGCAAGTCGATCAGAGAAAGGGACGGTTGGTTACCGGCCCTTTTATTGTGGTTAAAATTTGCGAGAATTGGATTTAGGAGGACGAAATGAGAACGCTGCATAAAACGTTAACACGGTTATTACAGGCAGACTTGATTCCGATTGCGCATGTTTCATTTAATGAGATGTATACCGGCTATAGTCGCCGCTATGACACCGTAGTTTTTGTTAAAGTTTTCAGTCCGAATCACGAACGTAAATTTAGAACTGAGCAGCAAGTGACAGCGCAACTCACAGACCGGGTCTTAGCCAGTTTTCAATTAGCAAGTCGCGAGTGGGTGTTGGTGTTGCGAGATTGGCAACTAACTCCTGTACCGACAACTTTGACTCCAGCGCTCGTTTACCAAATGGGTCAGGTAGTCTCCAGATTTCACCACGCAATTCAACTTCCAACAACCGCAGACCTGATGCCGGTACTGGATTTCGATGGGATGGCCGCCCGGGTTGAGCGGTTAAAGACTAGTCCCCATTACGACGCGCTGGTGTCCTTATTACCATACTTTCTCGACCACCGGACGATGATTATAACCGCACTAGCACCGCAACCAGTCATGACACTGCATGGGGACATGGGTACTCGTAACTTTCGCTACCATCATGGTCAGCTTGTTCTGATTGATTTTGAACGAGCCCGTCACGGGTACGCCCTCGAGGACTGTTTGAAATTCTTTTTTGAAGATCTTCAACAATCTGCAACGTTGATTCAAGCTTTTTGGGCTGGTTATGGGACAGACTTACAAATACCACCATTAGTGACACAGTGGTTACTGTTACAATGTAGTACTGGGATATTTACGTACGTTAATCAGATTACTGACCCCCGATTTGAAGCGGTAGGAACTGCGATGCTGGCACAGGTGACTTTGCCAAATCATTGAGAGTGGAACGAAATAATTTACATTTGCCAGTAGATTATTATAATTAACGAATCAATAATAATTTGGGGATGGCAATTTGACTCAGTTTGAAACGGAACGGTTGATATTACGACCAATGACAGCGGCGGATCATGATGCGTTAGCGGACATGATTTTTGATCCGCAGGTTGTCGCTTATTTACGTTACCGCCGGGTTCAGAGTCCGGCCGCGTTCGAGCAACTGTTTACGACGCACTTTTTGGCAGACACGACCACTGTTTTTGGCATTGAACGTCGCCGTGATCATCAACTGATTGGGTTTTATGAGTTTCATGGTAGTGGTGCGACTGGTGAATTGACGTACGCTTTAAGCCCAGCTGCGTGGGGGCACGGTTATGTTGCGGAAGCCGGCAATTGTTTGATGCATTATGGGTTTGAAACGCTGAACTATGAGACCATCGAGGCTCACTATGCGAGTGCCAACCCTAATTCTGGCCGAGTGATGGCTAAGATGGGCATGCAAGCGGCTGGAGAACTGCACACGTTTACCAGTGATAAAGGTGAAGTGATCCACGTCATGCGGTACTTACTGACCAAAGCAACCTGGCGCCAACTTAGTGCTTGACCTGAAACGCGTTTCAGCAGCTATACTAAAATTGTTGCGACAGCTTGCAACACACGCTTAAGACTTATGACCACCATTCTTTCAGCCAGAATGGTGGTTTTTTAGCTGTCGTTGTCCCTAAGTGAGCTAAAGTCAAGGACGGCCAGCTTCGGTTCGCTGGAAAAGGGGCCGTTTAATGTAAGTTTATATGTCCACGAATGTGATTGTTGTTAGGGTGGTTTTTCGATAGAGTAGACCTATGAATTGAGAGGGCGTGATCAAATGACGGCAACAATTACAATTCGACCGCTTCAGCGCGCAGAATTAACGACGCTATGGCAACTAGGTTTTAGTGATCCAAATGCGGAGTGGATGCGCTGGAATGGACCGTATTTTCATGACCAACTACCGACTCAAACAGACTTTGAGACAATTATTGGCCCCCGTGATTGGTTGATTCGACCGCGTAACTGGGTCATCACACGGGATGGTGTGATTGTCGGCAGTGTTAATTGGCACTTTGTGGATGGTTCCCTCAAACGCTGGTTAGAGGTAGGCATCATTATCTATAATCAGGAGCATTGGGGTGAGCATATTGGGCGCACCGCGTTGACTAAATGGTTGACCCACTTATTCCAAGAGGAGACGACTTTGCCGCACATTGGATTGACAACGTGGTCGGGGAATACGCGGATGATGCGGTTAGCGGAAGCCGTGGGATTAAAGCAGGAGGCTCGGATTCCACAAGTTCGTTATTGGCAAGGGCAGTATTATGACTCGGTCAAGTATGGGATTATAAGGAATGACTGGCAAGTACAAAAAGATTAAAAGAAAACGTTTGTTCCCCTTGTGAAAGTACGGTATGATAGAACCGTACTTAAAAAAGACGGGGTGGAAGAGAATCATGGTGAAATTAATGCGACGCGTTGGCATAGCGGGTCTCTTGAGTTTGAGCTTACTGTTGGGTGGTTGTAGCTTGTTAACGTCTGGTACGGATACGACGAGTTCGACGACTAGTCAGCAGTCTGAATCCAGTCGTAATCAAACGACCAGTACGACTGGTAATACACAACAAACTTACAAACAACTGGCAAAAATGACTTATCAATCGGGCAGTGCTGCGGCCATCAAAGTTAATAGCGGTAAGAGTACGCTGGCAGCGAGTCAGTGGAAAAATTCCAAGATTGATTACGGTAATTTAGATTCATTGAATCGGACAACCACGGACACGGCTTACTTGAGCAAGGCCAATTTAGGACGGTCTGAAGGACGGACGGCGCAAACGTGGAGCCCAACTGGCTGGCATAATCAACCGATTACCGTTAATGGTAAGCGGGTCTATCCGCAAAATCGCGGGCACTTGATTGCTTACACGTTATCCTTTAACTTGACGTCTAATGGGCAGTATCGCGCTGGTGAAGATGGTAGCTTAGATAATCCGAAAAACTTGGCAACTCAGACGGCCTACTCGAATCAAAAAACGATGCAGATTTATGAAGATCAAGTGCGTACGGCGTTAGAACAAGGTAAAAAAGTCATTTATCGTGTGACGACGGTTTTCCGTGGCAACGAATTGATGCCTCGTGGTTACTGGTCGCAAGCAGTCTCAACCGATGGCAGTGTCAATTTCAACGTCTATATTTGGAACGTTGAGCCTGGCGTTAGCTTCGACTATGCTACTGGTCGTGGGAAAGCGGACTCGGCGATGCAGGTTGCTGGGGCTGATAAAGTCAGCAGTAGTCAGAATACAAGTACGAGTCGCTCGTCTCAATCGACGACCACTAGTAAGCAAGTCGAGCGCGAGTTGGTTAAGTATGGTTACAAATATGTGAAGAAGGCGTTGAATTAAACGGCAAGACAGTCATCTAGGTCAGCATAATGGGCACGGTCGGCTGTTAAACGTCGTTGTTTCATACAACAATTTAATCTAAATGTCCTGTTTTACGACAAAAGGTTCAAAGTAGGACTAGCAAAGTTTCACTGAGCGATTATACTGTAGTTATTCGAGTTACTTAACCGCCGTTAATTTGCTGATGTTTCTGTCATTATTAACAAGTAACGCGATGTCTTAGATCATGGGGCCTTCCCAAACACCTATGATTTTCCATACAACGGCTCCGGCTCCCAACCGGACGTTGCTATCAATCGTTTTGATTGCTAGTACTAATTACCCTTGGAGACGTCTGACTGCGTGGTCAGGCGTCTTTTTTTTTGCGTCAAATGCGACAAAAATAATAATTTGTCGCGTTTATCGACAAAGTGAATTTAGGTGTTGCAAACGGATTCAAAAAGTTTTATCATTGATACATTCGAACATTAGAATATAAGAATATAGGAGGCTAATCGCATGGTCAGTAGTGAAGAAGCACTGCAAGAATTTCGAGAAACAATTCCGATCTTTGAAGTCTTAGCCGATGAACGGCGTCAACAAATCATGATTGAACTTTCGCAACACGCGCAGGGCATGACTGTTGGTGAATTAACTGAACGGATGCATATTTCGCAACCGGCCGTTTCGCATCAATTGAAGACGTTAAAGGAACGACACTTTGTCGCAGTTGAACATCAGGGGACCCGTAACTATTATCGGGTGACGTTTGACGCGCCACTAACGCAAGTTGAGCATTTGATTCACACGCTTAAGGCGGACTTGGAATTGAAACCGTACTTGCACTAAACTGCATGAACACCAGCAATCGTTGCACGGGGATGCAGCGGTGTTTTTATGGCAACTATATTCTTCTATTCGAATATAAGAATTCAAAAACGGGGTGATGGTAATTTCAATTCGTACGGAGCTGGATTTACAGCGGGCGATGTACCAATTGTTGGAGCAACGTTCAATCTCACAAATTACGGTTGAGCAGATCTGTAAGCAAGCATTTATACATCGCAGTAGTTTTTATCGTTATTATACGGATAAATTTGATTTGCTCAGGCAGATGGTGATGCACACGTTAGATGAACTATTGGCTGCTGAGCGAACTGATACGGTTGGTTCGGCAATTATGTCGACGTTTATCGGGGCGCACACGCAAGTTTTACGACATTTATTAGTGACGAACAATGAGGGTGACAATACCCGTTCTCAACAAGTGATCAATGACTGTTTTGTCACGGTCGCCGAGACGGGTGCGGATGATCGGGTTTTTGCGATGATTCGCCAGTCGCAGCATCCCGATTTGACGGCGTACTTAGTCAGTGGGGTCGTCACAAGTATTGTCCAGTGGCTCAATAACGGTCATCGTGATGGTCAGGCGGCCAGCACGCAGGCGATGATTCAGGGGACGCTTGCGACGGTGTTTTCACTTGAGCAACATACAGTTTAATTATTTGAAGGAAGGTTTCAGGTTGTGAAAATGATACGCGACGAATGGCGGTCAATTCGTCATAGCAAAATACTATGGATTTCAGTTTCAGTCATGATTTTGATCCCGTTTTTATACAGCATCTTCTTCTTGAAGTCGGTGTGGGATCCATATGGGGATACGCAAAACTTACCAGTGGCTGTCGTTAATGAAGATAAGTCAGTGAACTATCAAGGCGAAAAGTTTGCAGTTGGTAAGCAAGTCGTGACGAATTTAAAGAAAAATAACGATTTGGATTGGCACTTTGTGTCGGCTAAAAAAGCCAAGCAGGGATTGAAAGACCGGAAATATTACACGGTCGTCACGATTCCTAGCAATTTCTCAAAAAATGCCACAACGATGACGGATACCAATCCGAAAAAGATGAACTTGCATTATGAGACCAACGAATCGTTGAACTATATTGCTAAGGTCATTACCGATACTGGTGTTTCACGAGTTAATAAGAGTATTCGGGCGCAAGTCACTGAGGCCTACGCATTAGCAATCTTCAAGCAGATTCGGACTGCCGGTAAGGGCTATCAAAAAGCCGCCGATGGGGCTACCAAGCTTAAAGATGGTGGCGTTGAACTGCAGGATGGCTTGACGACGTATACGACGGGCGTTCGTACGTTGAAGAACGGGACGACTGAGCTGAATACGAAAGTGCAGCAATTACCTGCTGGGATTGCTAAGCTTGCTGATGGTGGTAGTGCGTTGAAGACCGGTCTGGATACGTTGAATAGTAAGACCGGGGCGTTGGCTAGTGGCGTCAGTCAGCTACAGGATGGTTCCGGGCAAGTTACTAGTGGGCTTGGAACGTTGAATGGTAAGACTGGGGCGTTAGCTAGTGGCGTCAGTCAGTTGGCAACTGGGTCAGCAAAAGTAAGCAATGGTCTGACGACATTGAATGGCAAAACTGGTACATTATCAAATGGTGTTGTTAAGCTAGCAGACGGCTCTAAGGCCTTGCAAGTAGGAATTGTAAAATATACTGGTGGTGTTTACACTGTCTCGCAAGGGTTAAGCAAACTGAATAGTCAAACAGGAGAGCTTTCAACAGCAGTTCCATTGCTTGCAAAGGGCTCATCTAAACTGGAAAGTGGTGTTTCTGACTATACTGACAATGTTAAAATAGTTGACGGCAAGTTAAAGAAGGCAACTGCCAGTGCTGGCCAGCTGAGTGATGGTGCTACTAGGCTAAAGAATTCAACTGATGGATTAAATGAAAACTCAACTAAATTGCTTTCTGGGGCAACACAGGTTAACTCTGCTGTTGAAGGGCTCTATAGTGGAAGTAATAGAATTACAACAGGCTTAGCTGCTTTGCATAGTGCTGCAACATCCAACCAGGAAAAAGAGCAAGTTGAAAAGTTACAGTCAGGGATGACTGGGATGAATTCAACTTTGAAGGATGTCGATGCATTAATTTCAAGCTTAAAGAATAACGTTGATACATCAAAGATTTCGGCTTTAAATAGGGCAATTAATAGTGATGTTGCAACTTTAACGGCGTCAACAGATGAAACTAATATAAGTGCGGAAATCAATACTAAGATTGAAAGTATCAAAGAATCACAAAATTTAACAGATGAACAAGTGAAAGCACTTGAAGCTACACTATCTGGAGTTGGCAAAAGTACCTCAGATAATGTTGCCAAACAACAGGCAGCAACGGATTTAAGCAATAAAATGAAGCAGATTCAAACAACTTTGGGAATTGTTGGAAAAGCTAACAACGTTAATGTCAGTTTGGCACAAAGTTTTGGTGGCTTGGAAAGTGGCGTAAACGAATACATTGAATCTGTTAATCAATTAGCTGACCAGATTGAAAATTTACGGGGTGGTTCTGAAGAAGTAACAAAAACTTTGAAATTGCTTCAATCTGGAACAGGTGATCTTAAGAATGGATTAACGACGCTGAATGGTTTGGTTCCAGGATTAACTTCAGGAATTTCAACCTTATCTAGTTCAACAACAGCGTTGTCCTCGGGACTGGGGTTGCTTTCTAATGGTGTTACCTCACTTAATAACAATTCAGCAAATCTTAATAGTGGTGCTAGTCAAGTACAAACAGGGCTAACAAAATTAAATGGTAAGATTCCGTCCTTAGTTGGTGCAATTAGTCAGTTGAGTAATGGTGCTGCAGCATTGAATGAAAATTCTGCTACATTGAATAATGGTGTTGACCAAGTGGCTTCAGGTAATCAGCAGCTAAATGAACAGGTACCAACTTTAGTGTCGGCTATTAGCTTACTTACTGGTGGGGCCAACCGAGTAACAACTGGCCTTGTAACACTAAATGGTCAAGTACCAGCCCTAACAAGTGGCGTTCAGCAACTCTTTGTTGGCTCTAGTAAGGTCACAAATGGTTTAGTAACGTTAAACGGTCAAGTACCAGTCCTAGTAAGCGGTGTCCAACAACTTGACACCGGTGCCGGTCAACTAAACACTGGTTTACAAACCTTACAAGGTAGTACTGGTCAATTAACGAGTGGTGTCAGTCAATTAAATGACGGTGCCATCCAGCTTGACAACAACTCTGCTAAACTCCTATCCGGGACAAAGCAGATCAAGAACGGTAACAAGACACTCGCGACTTCCTTACAAGAAGGTGCGGATCAAGTTAACGCGACACCATTAAAGAACGCGAATGCGAAAATGATGGCGGCGCCAACTAAGACGTCCTATAAGGACTACACGCACGTGCCAAACTATGGTCATGCGTTAGCACCTTACGTCTTGTCACTGGCCTTGTATGTTGGGGCAATCGTCTTCAACTTCGCTTATCCAATTCGACGGATTGCGGATGACGACGGCACGCCAACACAATGGTTCTGGAGTAAAGTTGCCGTTGGTGGTCCCGTAGCACTTGCGATGGCGGTCATCGAAGCGACAGTGTTATTAGTTGCTGGTTTGAAACCAATCAGTGTACCTGAATACTACTTGACGGCAATCATGATTGCCTTAGCGTCAATGTTCCTAGTCATGTTCTTATCGATGCTATTCGATAACCCAGGACGGTTCGTCGCAATGGTTATCTTGATGCTACAACTTGGTGGTTCTGGTGGGACATTCCCAATGGAAATTACCAACAAGTTCTTCAACGTTATTCACCCGTACTTGCCATTAACGTACTCGATTCAAGCGTTCCGGCAAGCCTTAACTGGTGGTTGGGGTAGTGGTATCTTCTGGTCATCAATCGTTGTCTTAGCAGGAATTACGATTGTGTCGCTGGGCTTACTGTGGGCTTCCATGGTCTTCCTCAAGCAACACGATATGCAAGTTCCAGCCGAGGCTGAAATTCAGATGAAAGCTGGTAAGTAATTACTGGTAATCATATTATCGCGCTTCCAAGACGAAAAACCGCGTCTTGGGGGCGCGATTTTTATTTGGATTTAAGATACTTCTGGTAAGTTCAGCTGATGTCGAAAAAAGTACACATCGAATTTTTAGCAACTGCATTATGGACTAATGCAAAAGCACTCATGGTCAAATATGCCGCCATCAAGTTTGTGATCATTGTAGTATTGGATATCTCCTTAGATCTGTTTAGCCCAATATGTTAAAGCTAAATATCTGAAAAAATAGATGACATATGATTATCTCATGCTATCATATAAGGACAAAGTATAATACCGGTAAAAACTGGGAAACGTATTATGAAAAGGGGTAGTTTAACTGTGTTACGTGCACTATCGTTATCGGCTGTAGGGCTGATTGTGTCAATTTTTTTCCATGTTATAAATGCCAACTCGAGTACTTTTACAGAGCAAAGCGTTACAACTGAACAAAACGTGATTTATGACAAGGATGGCAATCAGGTTCCACTATTTGATGCATCATCTCAAGAACCAGTTATCGAAGACCGGGGCCCGAAACAACCAACAACCGTCAAGCGGTTGGGTAAAGGGCAATCTTGCCAAGTAAATAAATTTTCTGGTTCAAGAATGCGCTATGGCAGATATATGGGTGGTGTAACTGGAAACGCTAAGAACGTTAGCTTTTCAGAAAAAAAGGGTGCTTTTACGGGTTACATTACTGATCGTCCTGATCTAAGCACTGTGGCACAGTATTTTACAGCAACTCCAAGTGGCGGTCCTTACCACGCCGCCTTCCATGGTCTTCTTTACTTTGAGGCTGACAATCCAGTACCTGGTCCAAACTATTTTATGCAAGTTCACTAAAACCGTAATAATTTGCCCGCAACGGTATAAAGTCGACTATGCAGTCAGCTTTATGTATTTATATCCAATACGCGTTGTGCTAGTTACTTTGTCATGAAACAATTATGACAGCTGACTTTTCCGGTTGTTATCTGAAAGTATTAAAATCGGTGCTAATGTCTTGCCAGTGGCTAAGCCTAAGTTTGACGATTGGCTGAATGACTAGAATAATCTATCTAGAAAATAATAGTCGATTGCTGCATTCGAAGTTGTTCAGGTGTTAAAAAGGTAACTGCCAAGACGAAAATGTTTTGCGGTTGGTACTAGTGAAGTTAGGCGTTAGTTGGTAAATGGTTTTTTATATGGGACGAATTTACAATTGAAGTGCAACAAATGATCAAAAAGAAGACTCACAGCCTGAGTCCTTGTAAAATATAGTCACCACAACTTACTTACAAGGAGGACTCAGACTATGAGCCTATATCATCATCTTACCTTAAATGACCGTGAATGCCTACTAGTTGGGCTAACTTTAAAACAGTCTTACCAGGCCATTGCCCAACGCATCGGTTGTTCTAAAGCGACTATTTCACGGGAAGTTAGCCGGAATGGTGGTCGTTCTAAATATTCCGCAGTTAATGCGCAACTAAATTATGAGCGTCAACGTTTGAAAAGTCGACGGCCACGGATCTTATCGCAAACTGATATCCGGGCATTTGTCATTAATTGTATCGTCCATCGTAAATGGTCCCCAGAACAAATCGCAGGACGGCTAAATTTTGAGCATAGTAACTGGAAAATCAGTTACAACACAATTTATCGTGGAATTGCTTTGAATAATCTTGGTGAAAAGCGTAAAAGTCATGGTGCCCGTGGATTCGCCCGCCAATTAAGACATCGAGGTAAAACGCGCAAAGTTAAGGGAACTATCAAGGAACGGCGTGGTCGTTTTAACGATGTACCTTCAATCCACGACCGCCCACTTTCGGCTGAAAATAGAACTCGGTTTGGTCACTGGGAAGGTGACACAGTGCGTGGTAAAACCGGACGTTCAGCGCTGGTGACGCTGGTAGACCGTAAATCACGGTATTTATTAGCGGAACGGGTAAGTAAAGTCGCAGCTAAACCCGTGGCACAAGCTATGATGGACTTATTAAATAGCGTCACACCGGAACGGGTAAAGACACTTACACCTGATCGTGGAACTGAGTTTGCCAATTATCAAGACGTCATTGACACTTTAGAAATACCGGTATTTTTTCCAGATCCACACGCACCACAACAACGTGGAACCAATGAAAATACTAACGGTTTAATTCGTGAATATTTCCCCAAAGGAACTGATTTGAACGATTTAAATGACCAAGAGATTATCGCATTCGTCACAGATTTAAATAACCGTCCACGCAAGGTCTTGGGATGGAAAAGTCCAAGTGAAGTTTTCTTCGGCAAAAAGTTGCGCTTGATTTGACAATTCGTCGGTACAAGAAAGGCTCGGGTACGCTAACCCGGGCCTTTTTGGTATAGTTTCAAAGTATTAAAGAATTAATTTCCAAAAATACAGCAATCAATCCACTTGCAAGACTAACGATGCTATCAGTCAATCCTAGTTTTGCCCCGCTTCAAGCCGTTTAACATGCAAAACACTAACCAAAATGGCGATTGCCAACACGAATAATAGCAAGAAATCCAATTTGCTCCCCATAATTGTTCCAGTCACAGTCGGGTGATGAATTTCATAGCCGGCAATTACAGCGGACATAATACTGGTCCCGATTGAACCGGCGTACTGTTGCATCATACTGAACATCGAGTTTTGATCGGATTTTTGAGGCAGAGGGACGCGGGTGCTACCATCCGAAATCGCGGTTCCAAAACCGGTATTAAAGCCGACACGTAGTAGCGCGTAGATGACAGCCATGATGATGACTGTGAAGTAATCGGTTGTCAGCCAGAATAATAGTAAGGCGGCGCTCGCCATGATGGCACTAAATGTTAATAAGGTCGTTGGGCCTTGTTTATCGTAAATTCGACCGGCGATTGGCCCAGTGATGGCGCCGACGATTGCGCCGGGCAACATCATGAGCCCCGCCGTCATGGCCGAAGCCCCAAGAACGGTTTGGGCGAAAAGTGGCAGGACGAACGACAACCCGATATTAATGAATTGTAAACCAAAGTAATTAAATAGCCGAAGTCGCAAGATTGGCAATTTGAGAATTGAATAATCGATCAGTTGGCGACGCCCCTTGATGGCGTACGTCACCATTGCACCAATCATCACGATGCTCCACAGACACCAGAGGCCGAAGTTCGGCGACAGCCAGCCGTGAGTTCCCGCGTTGTTAAACGTGAACAACAGACTAGTGAAGGTGATGGCTAAAAGGATTGCGCCCAGATAGTCGAATTTTTTATCGCCAACACCTAAGGCCTTCCCCGAAATGTTGAACGCCCCTAAGATTGCCAGTAATGCCAATAACGGTACGATACCAACGAAAATTACCCGCCATGACCAGACGCTAGTTAAAATCCCGCCATAAGTTGGTCCGAGAGCCGGGGCTAGAGACACGATGACACTAGCTAAACCAGTATAAGTTCCTAGTTGATTGCGAGGGACGTAAGTGAAAATCAACTGGAACATCAGTGGAATCGAAATCCCAGTGGCTACGGCCTGTAAAAGGCGGCCAGTTAATAATACGGGGAAATTCGGCGCTAACCAACAAAGAATGCCCCCAAGCAGACACACGAGGGCGGCAAATAAGAATAAGGGCTTGGGGTTAAACCGCTTTAGAACATAGGCCGTGGTACTCATGACAATGGTTGTCAGTAATAGGTAACCGGTCGTCAGCCACTGGACGGTATCTAGTGAAACCCCCATTGTTTTAATCAGCGTGGGGAACGTCACATTCATCGATGTTTCCACGAGAATCCCGACAAATGAGAGTAAACCAACGGATAAGATTGCCAGTTTGGTTTTTAAAGTGACGGTACTTGGTTGGGACACAATCAACACTCCTTATAAAAATAATTGGCGTATTTTGGACAGCTCACCAAGCCCAATAGTCGGTGGTAAAAAATCAGTAATCTGAATTTTTACGATTGAAAGGGACGATCGTAATGACCGCCCCACTAACGTCCCCAGTTTAAGCTTATTTTCAATCTGGTGCAATCACTTTGCGTTCGGGATGGAACTTATCATTAAGGGGTTTGCGCGAGGTATGGTATTATAAAAAGTTGTCTAATTAAATTTTAATTAAATTATTGGAGGTGCGCTGTGAGTATATTTTTGAAATTAGGCTGGTATTTTCGGCGTGAATGGAAGTTGTACCTCGCGGGGGTGCTTGGACTAGTTTTGACTGCTATTATCGGCATTGTGCCGCCCCGGATTATTGGGGACGTTGTTGATGGGATTAATCAGCACAGCTTGACGGCGCACACGCTGACGGTCTATTTAGTTATTATTGGTGTGGCCGCCGTTGGTCAGTACCTGGCGCGTTATTTATGGCGGAATGCCATCTGGGGTGGTGCAGCCGGCCTTGAACGAACGCTGCGGGAACGACTCTTTTGGCATTTTATGAAGATGGATGCGACGTTTTATCAGCAATACCGTACCGGGGACTTGATGGCCCATGCGACCAATGATCTCACGGCGGTTGAACGGGTCGCTGGTGGTGGCATTCTCCAATTTGCGGATTCCATTATTACTGGTGGGACAACGCTGATTGCGATGATGACACTAATCGACTGGCGACTGACGCTGATTGCGGTGGTGCCTTTCCCATTATTAGCGGTCGTGTCACGGTATTTGGGTAAAAAAATTCACGTCGCGTTTCGTGCCTCCCAAGCCGCCTTTTCGCGACTGAATAATAAGGCCCAGGAAAGTATCAGTGGGATTAAAGTCATCAAAGCGCTAGGTCAGGAAAAGGCCGATGTTGCTGATTTTAATCAACAGATTGATCAGACGATTAAGATCAATCGGCATGTCAACGTACTCGACTCGCTATTTGATCCCGCGATTACCATGATTATTGCGTTATCTTACGGCGCCACAATTATTTTGGGCGGGTTGTACGTGACCCACGGTGTCATCACAATCGGTAACTTGGTCTCGTTCGTCACTTATTTGGGAATGATGGTCTGGCCGATGTTTGCGGTCGGGATGTTATTCAACACGATGGAACGGGGAAACGCCTCGTATGATCGGGTCATGGAATTATTGAATCAGCAAAGTGCCATTATTGATGCCAAACGGGGCATTGAACAGCGCCCGCATGGTGATATTCAGTATCAAATCAAGCAGTTCAATTATCCCAACGATGCAGGAACCAGTCTGAGTAACGTGGACTTTACTTTGAAGGCGGGACAGACGCTCGGAATTGTCGGGCGGGTTGGTGCTGGTAAATCAACGATTATGAAACTGATTTTGCGTGAATTTGATCAGTACGAGGGCCACATTACTTATGGTGGTCACGATATTAAGCAGTATGCGCTTGATAGTTACTTACCAGCCCTTGGTTATGTGCCCCAAGATAGTTTTCTGTTCTCGAATACGATTCGTGAAAATATTCGTTTTGCCGATCCGACTGTGAGTCAAGCCGTTGTGGAAGCGGTCGCCGCCAAGAGTGATTTGAGTGGTCAGATTGCCAGCATGCCCGCTGGTTACGATACCCAAGTTGGTGAGGAAGGTATCTCGCTATCTGGAGGGCAACGCCAACGACTAGCCATTGCGCGGGCCTTACTCATCAATCCTGAATTGCTGATCTTAGATGATGCGTTATCCGCGGTTGATGCCGAAACTGAGGCAGAAATTTTAGCTAATCTAAAGGCAGAACGAGCAGACAAAACGACGATTATCGCGGCCCACCGGTTAAGTTCGGTGATGAACGCTGATGAAATCATTGTGTTGGATGCCGGTCACGTTGTTGAACGAGGGACCCACGCGCAATTAATGACGCAACACGGGTGGTATCAGAAGATGTTTACGCGCCAACAATTGGAGACCAAAGTGGAAGGAGCGGTGCAATAATGGCAGCACGTCAATCGGTATGGGCACGTTCCATGCCTGTTAAGGAACAACTCACGGTTATTCGGCGACTATTGCCGTATGCGAAACCGTTCAAATGGTTTTTTATTGCGGCCATCGTTTTTTCCGGTCTGATTAGTGTGGTTAATATCTATCTACCGCGTGTATTACAGACCTTTATTGATCATTATCTCAAAACAGGACACGCCACGGTACCGGTCATGTGGTACTTTGCGGGCCTGTATTTCTTCGGCATGGTTGTGCGCGCGTTGATGCAGTTCGTACAGAACTTCAGTAGTACGATGGGGGCAGAATATATGCTTGAAAATGTCCGCCGACAAATGTTCGCCAAGTTGCATCGGATGGGCATGCGCTACTTTGATCAAGTCCCTGGTGGCTCAATTTTGTCACGCCTGACTAACGATACGATGTCGTTTTCCAATTTTTGGGCGTTGTTTAATACATTATTTACCGCCTTTTTTGCGGTGATTTCGTCGTTTGTCGCGATGTATCTCACCGATGCGCAGATTGCCTTGTGGTTATTGGTTTTCATGCCTTTTTTGGCTGTAACGATTTGGTATTATCAACGGTATAGCTCACGGGTTTACCGGCGAATGCGGGAACGGCTCAGTGAGTTGAATACCAAGTTGAGTGAAGCAATTACTGGAATTAGTGTTATTCAGCAATTTCGACAAGAACACCGCATCAATGGTGAATTTGATCATACCAATGATGCCTATTTTAAGACCCGCCAAGCGATGATCCGGACGAACTCATTATTATTAAGTCCACTGATCGACTTGTTTTATGCGTTAGGGACGGTCATGGTTCTGGGAATCTTCGGGGTTCGTGGACTCAATGGTTATGTGGCTGCCGGGGTCGTTTACGCGTTCATCACGTACCTGAATAACTTCTATAATCCGATGACGTCGATGATGGATAATTTGTCAGACTTTCAAGATGGCGTCGTCGCCGGATCACGGGTTTTACGGGTCATGGATGATCCAACGATTGCCCCGACCCAACACGCCGATCCTACGGCTAAGATTACGCGCGGTAAGATTGAATTTCGGCACGTCACCTTTGCCTATGACGGCCAGCATCCGGTCTTAAAAGACGTTTCATTCGTGGCTGAACCAGGCCAAACGGTGGCACTAGTTGGTCAGACGGGGAGTGGAAAAACGTCGACGATTAATGTTTTGATGCGGTTTTATGAGTTTCAGTCAGGAGAAGTCTTAATTGATGATCGCGACATTCGTGAGTATCCGGCTGAGGAATTGCGACAGAAGATGGGGTTGGTCTTGCAAGAACCGTTTATGTTTTATGGTGATATTAATTCCAACATCCGAATGTTTAACGATCAGATTTCAGATGAACAAGTTCAAGCAGCGGCACGGTTTGTAAAGGCCGATGACTTCATCAACGATTTACCTGAGAATTATCAGTCACGTGTCATTGAGCGCGGGGCCAGTTATTCTTCAGGACAGCGGCAATTGATTTCATTTGCGCGGACGATTGTGACTGACCCTAAGATTTTAATCTTGGACGAAGCCACGGCGAACGTCGATACTGAGACCGAAGAGATGATTCAGACTGGTTTGGATCGGATTCAGGAGAACCGCACGACGATTGCGATTGCCCATCGCTTGTCCACGATTCAAAATGCTGATTTGATCCTGGTCTTAAATCAGGGGCAAATCGTTGAACGCGGGTCCAACGACGAGCTATTGCAACAGCATGGTTACTACTATGATATGATTCAGTTGCAAAATTCCGCTCACGTCGATTAAAGTGTGGTATGCTCGATTTAAATTAATTGAGGTGATGCCGAATGCGTCGAAAATTATCGTTAATGGTCGTGATGACTGTTATTAGTACGCTGGTTAAAGTGGGCTGGCAATTAATCTTAGCGCGTCATCAAGCGCCTAAAAAGTTAAAAATTAAGGTAAAACTGAAATAAACATTGTCGTCGTGTCGGTAGCGATGCTTACGGCGATTCAATCAGTTGTCATGACCGACCGTTCTGGAAAAGGTGTAACTTCCAGAATGGTCGGTTTTGTGTTGGAAAATTGAGTTGGCGGAGGTGGTCACGGTGAGTTGTGGTGGTGCCCACAAAACCGGTTTATCAGTGGTTCGACCTTAAAATCGGTCGGTGACACTCACTGCAGGATGTGGCCTGGTATGGTTGCAATCGTGCTGTTCATTTTTGGCCCAACACCTGGAGTACGGTGCCACGCTTGGATGTCGCCAGGCACATTGAAAATAATGATTGGTGACTAATAACGGTCATTAATTCCTAAAACGACTGGATGACGGATAACTATACGGAATGGCTATAATTGATTATTTGAACTAGGTATTTTACTCTGCCAACGGATCGCGTTTTAATAAAGAGGGTAATGAGTTAACGAAGGGAGTTGTGATGCAATGCAATATCGACAATTAGGAACATCCGATTTAAAAGTCTCGTCGATCGCACTTGGGTGTATGGGCTTTGGTGCGGGGACTGGAACGGCACTTAATCAGCGCTCATGGGCGGTTGGTCAAACGCAGGCGAACCAGGTACTTGATCGCGCGATATCACTGGGGATTAACTTTTTTGATACGGCGCCGGTCTATCAGGCGGGTGCGAGTGAACGTGTCTTGGGACAAGGCCTAAAGAAATTTCAGCGAGATCAATTGGTACTGGCAACTAAGTTTACGAATCGGACCACCCAAGAAATCGAGAATCATGTCAGTGGGCGTGAACACGTCTTGCGGTCCCTCGACCAGAGTCTACAGAATTTACAGACAGACTATGTTGATTTATATATTTATCATATCTGGGACTGGTTAACACCAATGGCTGAAATCATGGCTGGGCTTAATGAAGCCGTTCAGGCCGGTAAGGTTCGTTACATTGGGATTTC
The DNA here is from genome assembly GCF_037290055.1 of Lactiplantibacillus argentoratensis. Taxonomy (NCBI): domain Bacteria; kingdom Bacillati; phylum Bacillota; class Bacilli; order Lactobacillales; family Lactobacillaceae; genus Lactiplantibacillus; species Lactiplantibacillus argentoratensis. The sequence goes on along the minus strand of NZ_CP147647.1, from coordinate 2,414,713 downwards.
TAACGCCTATTCCTGGCAGATTGCGCAGATCAATGCGCTAGCGGTTCGTTATGGTTATCCACAATTTGTCTCGATCCAGAGTCATTATAATTTGGTCTATCGCGAAGATGAACGGGAACTGTTCAGTTATGCTCATGAGAACGGTTTGGCAACGACGCCGTATAGTCCATTAGCTAGTGGCCGATTGGCACATCCTTTTGGCACCCAGACTACTCGGCGACAACAGGATACGTTTGCTGATACCAAATACCAAGCTACCAGCGAGATGGATCAACCAATTGTTGATCGCGTTGAGGAACTGGCCCACCAACATCATGTTTCAATGGCGGCCATTAATTTGGCCTGGCTACAACAACGAGTAACGGCGCCGATTATTGGGGCAACTAAGCCGCATCATTTAGATGCAGTGGCTGAGGCAGCGGTGTTGGCGTTAACTGCTTCGGAAATACAGTACTTGGAAACCCCTTACCAACCCCATGACTTGGAGGGCGTGATGGCACTTAACCGGTCACGAACTAATAATTGGAATCAGTATTCCGGACAGTAAGCGAACAAGTTAGTTGACTTAACGTGCAGTTGAAGTAATACACTGATCCTATCGTGCGACTAAAGGTCCACGTTTCAGTATAAAGGAGTTATTGAGATTAAATTGAAAACAATCACACAACAGTATTTAACGGGCGAGCGGGCACTCTTTAAAGCTCACGACCTTGAAATCGACAATACAACGTTTGCTGATGGTGAATCACCACTGAAGGAAAGTCGCAATGTCACGTTGAAACAGCCAATCTTTAAGTGGAAATATCCCTTGTGGTACAGTCAACATGTGACTGTGGATCAAGGTTTGTTTGAGACAATGTCTCGCTCTGGCATCTGGTACACCAAGGATATTACGATTACGAATAGTACGCTACAGGCACCTAAGCTATTTCGGCGGGCCAGCCAAGTTAAGTTAGCGCACGTTCACTTTTCAGATGCGGAAGAAACGTTATGGAACTGCCAAGATATTACGTTGAATGATGTTCAAGCAGCTGGTAATTATTTTGGAATGAATAGCCAGAATATTCGCATTGATGGCTTCAACCTCGTCGGTAATTACGCCTTTGACGGTGCTAAGAACGTTGAAATTCATCATGCAACGCTGATGACCAAGGATGCGCTATGGAATTGTGAAAATGTTACCGTTTATGATTCACAAATCATTGGTGAATACCTGGGCTGGAATTCGAAGAATATTCGGTTCGTCAACTGTACGATTGAGAGCGATCAGGGCCTGTGTTACATGGATAATGTTAAGTTGGAAAACTGTACGTTACTCAATACGGACTTAGCTTTTGAATATTGTCGTAACATTGACGCTGACGTGATTTCAACGATTGATAGCGTTAAAAATCCGCTTAGTGGTCGGATTCATGCGCAAGCCATTGGTGAAATCATCATGGATGATCCTGAAGTAGATCCTCATCAGACCCTGATTAGTGTTGACCATGAAAGCCGTGCACCCCATGCCGTTTGATTTTGAGACCGTGCTTAATCGGCGGCACACAAATGCCGTTAAGTGGGACGTCGCGGATGATGAGTTGCCGATGTGGGTCGCTGACATGGACTTTGAAACGGCACCAGTTATCAAGCAAGCGTTGATAAAACGCGCCCAGTTTGGCGTCTTCGGTTACGAAGAAGTCCCCATGGCTTACTATGAAGCCGTGGCAGACTGGTGGGCAACGGAACACAACTTCCGTCCGCAAATTGAGTGGTTGATGTTCTGCACCGGCGTCGTTCCGGCGATTTCATCAATTGTTCGTAAAATGACAGCGGCTGGCGATAACGTGTTAGTTCAGGCTCCGGTTTATAATATCTTCTATCATTCAATTGAAAACAATGGCCGGCATACCTTGAGTAGTGACTTAGTGGCACGTGACGCGTCGTACGCGATTGATTGGGACGATTTGACGACGAAACTAGCTGATCCGTTGACCACGATGATGATTTTATGCAATCCGCAGAATCCGATCGGCATCGTCTGGTCACGTGCGACGTTGCAGCGCCTCGGCGAGCTGTGCTTGAAATACCATGTGCTAGTCGTTGCCGATGAGATTCATTGTGACTTGACCCTTAACGGTAACGCGTACACGCCATTTTCATCATTGACTGCGCCAGTAGCACATAACAGTATCAGCTGTATCTCGCCAAGCAAGACTTTCAACGTGGCAGCCTTACACGCGGCAACGTTGATTATTCCCGATGCCCACGTCCGCGCATTAGTGAGCCGGGGGATCAACAATGATGAATTGGCTGAACCCAATTCGTTTGCGATTCCAGCCAGCATTGCGGCCTATACTGAAGGTCATGACTGGGTAGCCGCATTACGGACCAAACTAGCCGCCAATCAACGCCAAGTTCAGACTTATTTGACCGCTGAATTGCCGCAAGTCAAGTTGGTTGAGGCCCAAGCGACGTATCTATTATGGTTGGACGTGAGTCAAGTGACAACCGACAGTGCGGCTTTGGCTGCTTTTATTCGCCAACGAACCGGGTTGTTTTTATCAGCGGGCGATGTTTACCGTGGTGATGGCAACCGCTTCTTGCGACTGAATGTGGCTTGTCCAACGACTACCCTGACGGATGGATTGGCACGATTAAAAGCTGGTATTACGGCTTACCAACAAGTTCAAGCATAGTTGACGCGTATGGGGTGCAATTCCATAATGATTTCGCTATCATTAAGATAAGCTGGTTTGGTCTAGATGACCGCTGACAGTCCGTGATAACGGACCAGATAAGTTGGTTAATTCAAACCATTATTAAAAGATGAGGTGGAGGATAGTTATGGAAATTGGAATTATTGGTGCCGGTACGGTCGGCACAGTATTAGCCAAGACCTTTGCGCGCGGTGATCATCAAATCAAATTAAGTCGGCACAGTGGTGCGGCTAGTTTAGCAACACGGCGCGCCGAGTTTGCTGCCAATGTGGCTTTTGTAGAAGTTGCTGAAGCCTTACAACAACCGTTAGTCATTCTTGCGGTGCCGTTTGAACAGGCGCCGGCAGTATTAGCGCAGGTCGCCGATTATAAGCAACGGATCGTGGTGGACGTGACGAACCAGTTTACGGCTGACTTTAAGAAAATTAAGACGGCCCCGTTGACTGGAAGTGAAGTCATTGCTCGTGCAGCTAACAATGCCCGGGTCATTAAAGCCTTCAATACGATTCCGCCGGAGTTTATGGATGGGCACGTTGATGGGCCTGGAAAGCGGGTCTTGTTCTATGCGGGCGATGACGTTGCTGCCAAGAAAGAATTCGCTGCGCTCGTCCGGCCGTTGAATTTCCGCCCCGTTAACTTGGGCAAGCTTCGGCATGGCGGCAGTGTCATGCAAGTTGGCGGTGGACTAGGTAACACACACTTTGTTCAGATTGAAGAATAGTGGATTGTAAAAAGGGGTTCACTTTTGGACCAAAATAGTTAGTGCTGACCTTGTAAGAAAAGGTGTGGCTAGTGTCACTTTGATTGGGCCGTGCGGTGGGCATCAATTGACAGGTGTTCCTGCCAATCGATGCCGCGTGGTTAAATTTGAATCGTGTTATGGGTCATGAAGCCTGATTCTTACTGTGTCGTAACTGTAAGAATGGGGCTGCATGGCTTTTTTCAATTGAGGTTAATTATTGTTTATACGGTTTGATGAGGACAATGGTATTGATACGAGTCTAGTCAATCAAATCAGCCCACTTAGCTACGGAAATATCCGATAGGCACAATAAGAAGGACGTGAAAATTCTTATGTCTTTACGTTATTTTGGTTAAATAAAAGTGTGAACATTACCTGCTTTATATCGTATGAGATGCAGTGTGCCCATTCAATAGACTTTGCAGATTACGTTAATGAATTTCAACTATACGCACAATACATATTATTATATTTAGCCACGGGTGTTCTTAGTTCCCAGCTACCTATATACTAGATCAAGCAATGATACTTTCAACTATTATCGAAATTTATTGGAATAATGCAGGTTTTCCACTTACAGCGCCTGAATTTAATCTCCGCTGTCAAAGCAGGTGCATGGGCAATAACCCTTGTCTGACCTGATGAATCATAATAGTGTTATTCTTCAGGCGTATAATCATTTATTTTCTAATACCAAAAGCGTTGTGCTTCATTTCAATGAGAAATCTAGACACAACGTTTTTCATTAAATACTGCTATCTAAGCTAAGATACTTAGGTGACTTCAGAAAGAATTTTCTAAATTAATGTCTTCATATTCGAATGAGCTGCTCATGCTGATTTTCCAATCGACGCTATTCAAACAAGTTATCATACTTTTCGCTTATGGTTGCTTGTACTATTTGGTAACTCATTTTATAGATAAAAAAATTCAGCATAAAAAAATTTCTTATTGAAATTAGGCCTAGTTAAACTCCAAAAAAGAAATAAGACAAGGTGGGAAAAAATACGATTGATAATGCAACTGTTCTTACTGGCATCGATACCGGTCTTAGTCTTTAGTGAACTCGTGCTAAATACTGATTACCAGTACATGCTTTTGGTTTCTTCTATTATGAAGTGTGTTGGTTTCATTTCTTTTGTAATTGCGTTTGTGGATAGTTTAGGCCCAATAAAGGAGATGCAGCAGTTGATTGCTGGCGCGCAAAGCAGTGATACTTTAGACAGTGATAAAAAGGCGCTAGCGGTGACGAGCTTTAAAAAAATTAGATGGATGCTGATATTAAAGCAGGTATTAAAAGTACCCTTGCTTGTAATTCTTTTGAGCTTAAGCGTTGATTACCGGAGCGACGGCTACTTTTTATAAAAATTTGAATATAACTTATTTGTAAGCCTATTCCTTTAGCTATTTTTCTCGCACATTAATTGATAGCAAGCGTCAAGTGGATTAAATCTGCAAATCTTATCCCCTGAGAAGAAAGGGCACGTTTTGACAGCTTACCCAGATGAACTGTTATTAGCATTGTTTCACGGCCGAATCTTGAATTAAGCAACGACGACTGTTTTATATAAATTGCTTTTCTTGCTGATTCGTCAATTGGTCTTTTTGTTGATTGGAGATCAAGGTAAGCAGGTTATTGAGTTAAAAGCCGTCAACACAACTACTCCGCATAGGACCTAATATGTTAAATAGTTCAGTTTTTAAGATACGTTAGGCCTGCGCGCAGAGGTTGCTGATTGTTTTTGCGTTTAAGCTGTTAATAACAGTTTTTGCAGTTGCTTAAAGTTATCCACAGTGTAAGTTGGGGCAATTGTTGTGTCGTTGTGCGCATGCTGTGGATTGTACCAGATACTAGGTAACTGGACGGTGGCCGCTCCCGCGATGTCTGAACGCAGGCTATCACCAATCATGACGGTATTCGTGGCATTCATGTCTGGGTATTGGTCATGAATAGCGTTGAAAAAGTGTGGGTTCGGCTTGGCATAGCCGATACTTTCAGAGATGAAGATATGATCAAAATAGGGCGTCATATGGGCACCTGCCAAGCGACTGAGCTGGGTGTGTTTGATACCGTTAGTGCCGACGAGTAAGGTCAGCCCAGCGTTGGTCAGCGTGCGCAAAAGTTCGTGGGCGCCGGGAATTACCTGATAACTGTGCGCTAATAATTGGTCGTATTCTTGTTGAACCGCAGGACCGTCAACGGTGATGCCCAGTGTGCCTAGAAAGACTTGAAATCGTTGGTCTAACAAGCTATCACGATCGGCACCTTGTTCGATTTGTTGCCAAACAGTTTCGTTATAGGCCTGATACTCATTTTCTGCACGGCGAATATCAGTGACGCCATGATGCTGAAAGACGGCTGCGAGGTTAGCCGCTTCAGCGCGGTCAAAGTCAAGGATGGTATTATCGAGATCAAAAATTGCGTATTGCATGGAACCACTACTTTCAATAGGTTTATTTAAACCATCATACAGCAATTTTGAATGGTGTGGTATGCTTAAAGTATCATACTTAAAAGGAAGTTAAACATGGAAATCGATAATGACCCAGCGTATCAACAAATGATTAATGGTGAATTGTACTTAGAATCACCAATCCTACAGCAACGTCGGCGAGACGTGCGGACGAAGTTAATGCAATATAATCAGATTGCTGACAATGATGACCGGAATACTAAGATGAAAAGCCTCCTACGTTCAGCCGGTGACCGGTTCTTCATTGAACCGACCTTTGAATTCAGTTATGGCGTCAACATCCGTATCGGCAATCATTTTTATGCGAACCATGGGGTCACGTTATGTGATGAAGGACTCATTACGATCGGTAATGATTGCAAATTCGGTCCTAAAGTTGGCTTGTACACGCCTGCTCATCCATTAGACCCAACTGTGCGGCGGACTGAAGCGGAACGGACTGCACCGATTACGATTGGTAATGATGTTTGGATTGGTGGTAGTGCCGTGATCTTACCCGGGGTGACGTTGGGCAACAACGTGATTGTTGGTGCCGGTGCTGTCGTAACACATTCATTTCCAGATAACGTCATCGTAGTCGGTAATCCGGCGCGTGTCTTGAAACAAAATGCACCGCAGTCATAATTGACAATTACGCCTAAATTGATGAAAATAAGGGTGTAGTCAGATTATCAGAGAATGGGGAGTGGAGCCATATGTCAGAGATGAGTCCTAAGGAATTTAAGCACATCTTAGTCGGGGTTGATGATTCGGATGACGCGCAGTTAGCGTTTCGGTACGCCATTAACCGGGCCAAGAGTGACGGTGCTAAGTTGACCATCGTCTCGATTTTGGAACAGGATAATATGAATGTGTATGAGGCGATGAGCAAGGACTTTGTTCATGGTCAACGCAAGGATTTGGAAGAACACGTCCAGCAGTATCAGAAGTTGGCCCGTGACTTCGGGGTGACGGATGTTAACGCGGTCGTTGATGAAGGTGACCCTGGTGAAACCATCGTGAAGACGGTGATTCCAGCGTTAAAGCCCGACTTACTAGTCATTGGCTCAGTTGCCAAGCATGGTGTTCGTAAGTACTTCGGTTCGCAAGCCGCATATATGGCAAAACATGCACCGATTTCAGTACTGGTGATTCGGTAGTGATAAGATGAATTTTGATTGATCAGGCCTTCCGGTTATGGAGGGCTTTTTTTGTTGTGTCTTGAGTATCATTTTCCGGCGATGGTGTTGATGATGAATAATAGTGGTTGTGTCTTGAATACCGTTGTTATCAAAGCAGTGTTCGTTTGAGCAAATCAGATGTTTGCTAGCTTCTATGACTTCGTGGTAAAGTGACCGTGACATGTCGTTGGGATTAACTGAAAATTAAGTTGTGATGGAAAGGTGTGCTGATAGATGGAAGTGAGTATTCGTAAGATTGGCAATGCTCAGGGAATCATTTTTCCCAATGAACTGAACCTTGAAGTAGGGGCACGTTATAGAATTGAGCAAAGTGGTCCGGCACTGATTATGACACCAATCAATTCGGAACTTTTTGCTAATCCAGATGATTGGGTGGGCTTTCGTGACAGTATCTCCCAAGCAGACCGTGAATGGGACCAGTTAGCTGACTCCTAAACTGGTTAGTGACAGGCAATTATAGTGTTAGTTACTTAAAGCGCATCAGTTTTTTGGTGGTACTAGTATTCTGATGATGTTAAATAGGATTGTTCAGTAGGGCGCTGGGCAATCTTTTTTTTGAGGCGACTCTTTTTGAGGGATTGTTTTAACAAAGAGTAAAGGAGGTTAAGTATAACGGATAAAAAATAGTCATTGCACCACACGTTAGTGGCGACAGTACAAAGAGGACGGCGGCTTACATTTGATTTTTACAAAAAACAATTAGAGATACAATTAATAGCAGAAAACCAGGTCTAGCGGTGGCCGATTTCCTGATATTGCTTTTCATAAGTAAAACTTATCAATGTGAGCTGAATTTGAAATTGGTCTAAAAGACGTTTGCTTGTAAGATATGACTTGTAAGTTAAGGTGAATCAAAACAAGTAAAGAGGTCAATGAATATGAATGACGAAGTAATCGTACTTTTCGGTGCCGGTTCAATCGGCGAAGCAATTGTTCGACGTGTCGCTGCCGGTAGAAATTTATTGTTGGCAGACTATAATGAAGCAAAATTAGTTGAAATGAAACAACACTTGACGGAAGCTGGATTTAACGTTGAGACCATCCAAGCGAGCCCAGAGCAAGTGCTCAAAGTGGACCTTTACGGGACTGCTGTTTTGTTAGAAGAATTTGGTCGAGTCATGGCTCCCGGTAGTGCGGGAATCGTCATTTCGTCGCAATCAGGACACCGATTACCCGCCTTATCACAAGCAGATAATCAAGCCTTGGCTATGACACCGACTGAAGAATTATTGGATTTACCAATTTTACAACCGGACGTGATCAAGGATTCATTGGCGGCTTATCAATATGCGAAACGAACCAATGTTTTACGGGTCGCTGCCGAATCGGTTAAGTGGCAAGCTCACAGTGCACGGATCAACACGATCAGCCCCGGTATTATCATGACACCATTAGCCGTTGACGAATTGAACGGGCCGCGTGGTGCGGGTTACAAAAAGATGTTCGAGTTAATGGTTACGAAGCGTCCAGGAACACCCGATGAAATTGCCAATTTGGCGGAACTCTTAATGGATCGCCGTGGTGCCTTTATCACAGGGAGTGATTTCTTGGTTGATGGCGGAATTACCGCACAATATTGGTATGGTAATGTTTCAGAAGTTCGTAACAATGGCGTCCAGAAATAGAATTTTAAGGGGAGTTTATTATGAAAGCAGCAACTTTTATTGAACCAGGAAAAGTCGAAGTTAAAGAATACGACAAACCAACTATTCAAAAGCCAACCGATGCAATTATTCGGGTGCTCCGGGCCTGTGTATGTGGGTCGGATTTGTGGTGGTTCCGCGGGATTTCACAACGCCAAGCAGGCTCAACCGTTGGTCATGAAGCAATTGGAATTGTTGAATCTGTTGGTTCAGCCGTTAAAGATGTACAAGCAGGCGATTTCGTGATTGCGCCGTTCACCCATGGTTGTGGGCACTGTGCCGCTTGTTTAGCCGGTTTTGATGGGGATTGCTTAAACCAAGAAGCCGGCGGTAACGGTGGCTATCAAGGTGAATACTTACGCTTTACTAATGCAAACTGGGCGTTAGTTAAGATTCCTGGACAACCCGAAGATTATTCTGACGACATGCTGAACAACTTTTTAGCCTTAGCTGACGTGATGGCAACGGGTTTCCACGCCGCAACTAGCGCAGAAGTCAAAAAAGATGATACCGTTGTTGTGATGGGTGATGGTGCCGTTGGTTTGAGCGGGGTGCTTTCCGCAAAATTGCTTGGCGCTAAGCGGATCATCGCAATGAGTCGCCATGAAGATCGGCAAAAGTTAGCAAAAGCATTTGGCGCCACGGACATTATCGCTGAACGGGGTGATGAAGCGGTTGCCAAAGTGATGGCCTTGACCGAAACTGGGGCTGACGCGGTGCTTGAATGTGTAGGTACTGAACAATCCGTTGACACAGCAGTCAAAGTTGGCCGCCCTGGTGCGGTTGTTGGTCGCGTTGGGGTCCCACAAAAGGCTGAAATGAATACCAATAATCTTTTTTGGAAGAACATTGGCTTACGTGGTGGGATTGCTGCTGTAACGACGGATGACAAGCAAGTTTTGTTAGATGCTGTTTTGACGGGGAAAATTCAGCCCGGCCAAGTCTTTACGAAACGGTTTATGTTAGATGATATTCAAGCTGCGTACGAAGCAATGGACCAACGGACGGCGATTAAGTCATTGGTCATTGTCAGTGATAAATAGGAGGGAGCATGAAGAAAGTTTTAATTATTGGTGCAACGGGGACTATTGGCGGTGTAGTTCGACAAACGCTTTTGAATGAAACCGATAATCAGTTAACGTTGTTTGCTAGAAGTGCCAATCGATTAAAGACTAGTGAGCGTGAAAGTGTTATCGCTGGCGATGTTACTAAAGATAGTGACTTAGACAAGGCGATTGCAGGACAAGACGTTGTTTTTGTTGCCTTGAGTGGTTCTTTAGGTCGCTTTGCCCAAAAAATTGTTGCGGCAATGGACCGAAATAAGGTTTCACGGTTGCTGTTTATTACTTCAATGGGTATTTATGATGAAATTCCCGCTTCGGTTGGTGCTAGTGGAAATTTGAGTAGTAATCCAATGCTACGCACTTATCGGGAAGCCGCCGATGTTGTTGAAGCTTCTGATTTGAACTACACCCTGATTCGTCCGGGCTGGTTTACTGGTGGTCCTGTTGATTATGAAATCACGAAAAAAGGCGAACCATTTGGTGGGCATGATGTCTCAATCAATTCGATTGCGGATTTTGTCAAGAATGCGATTGTCGATAATGATTATTATGCACATGATAGCGTTGGACTAAATGCAAAATAATATTCAAAAGGTCATTAGCTAGATAGCTAGTGGCTTTTTTCGTTTATAAGCATGGCAGAGAATCGGTTCAGGTTCTGCTGCAAAACATTTCTCAAATTGTTGATTAAGGTTATACTAATTAAAATAATATGACAAATCTGAACATTCAAAGATAATTTTGTAAAGGTTGAGGTGCCGGTAATGTTTCAACAGATGCAGTATTTTATCGCAATCGTTAATAATCATAGTTTTACTCAAGCGGCCGTGGACTGCCACATTTCGCAGTCAGCGATTTCTCAGCAAATGAAGGAGCTAGAAAGTCAACTTGGTGTGAAGTTATTGAATCGGAAAGGACGCAGCTTTGAAGTTACTGAAGCGGGTCAATACTTTTATAGTCATAGTCAGGATATTTTGGTGGATGTGGACCAACTTATAAAGAAAACTATCAAAATTGAAAAGAATGATGAGGTCGAGTTGCGGGTTGGCTATTTAAGAAGTTTTGGGACTACCGAGTTTTTACAAACTGTTTCGAAGTTTACTCAGGAGTGTCCTAAAGTGAAAATCAAAATTAGTAGTGGCACGCACGAAGAACTCTATGAATTATTACAGACAGGAAAAATTGATTTGAATTTTTCTGATCAACGGCGGGCCTTATCCAATGAATATCAAAATGAATTTTTGACTGCTAGTGAGTTTATGGTTGCCGTTAACAATTCGTTGCCAGTTGAGGCACAAAAAATCGACGTTGCTGACTTAGTGGATATTCCTTGTATTTTGATTATTGATGGTCATCAGCAAGTCTCAGAAGAGGAGTATTATCGCAATGTTTTAGGTGTCAAAAGTGAGTTTGTGATTGCTAAAAGCTATGACGAGGCACAAATGTTGATCGCGTCTAATCAGGGGTATTTGATCATCAATCAGCGGATGAGAACACAATTAGATAAAGATATTGTTAAAATGATTTCTTTGGTTAAAGGGGACCAAAAATTGATTCAGAACTATTACGCTTATTGGCAAGCTAATAATTCAGGTTATTATACCGAAACTTTTGCTGAATTATTGAAACAAACCTTTGCATAATTTTTACTTATGAATGACCCTTGATTTCTGAATGGTTTTGGCATAGAAAAGTTGGTATCATGCTTGATGTAAGTAAAGAAAGCGTGGTAAGAATGACGGATAAAGAAATAATTATTCAATTGTATCGTGATGAAAATATTGCTATGGTTCAGAAAAACCTCAGTCGGTTAAATGAAATTTTGGCACCAACTATGAAGTTAACCCACATGACGGGGTATGTGCAGTCTAAATTGGAGTGGATTGACCAAATTCAAAATGAAGAAATGCAATATTTTGCTTCAAAAGAAGATACCATCAAAGCTATTCAAATTGAAGGTAACCGGGCAAGCTTAATTGGTCAGAACCAAGTTCAAGCAAGAATTTGGGGTGGTGGTACGCATACTTGGCGGTTGCAGATGCAGATGTTTTATGAGAAGAAGAAGGGTGATTGGTTCATTAGTGCGCAGAAAGCCAGTACCTACTAAAGCGACTAGTGATTAGTGGTCAGTAAAACGGTCGCATTAGGAAAATAGTATTTGTTGGCTTGGCTAGACTGTCAACTAAAGGCAACACGCCTGTGCTTTATGACAATTCCTGAATAGAATATATTAAGCGAACCATAATACCTTTAATTTCTGATGACTGTGGCATATAACAATTATGGCGATTAAGAACAATGTTCGATATTATACATCTAACACTACTAATGAAGAGAAATACACAATGATGGTGTTAAGCTTACCATCAAAGGAAGTGTGGTGACTTGATGAGTATTCGGCATGGCGATTTTTCGCTAATTCTCGGTTAGCCAAAATGAACGAGCTGTTGCCGCACAATAATTAAAGTCGGGGTAAGGATGCACATCTGATTCTTATCCTGATTTTTTGTTTGCCAGCTGTATGTTTTAAAATGATAGTTGTTTCATTCTTGATGACAATTCTACTCAAATTCATATTAAACAAGTCCTAGAGTCCGTTTGTCCGGCCAAGTTTTTATGCTAAAATAGTTGAATAATCTAAAAAAACTAACGGAGAATTAACCATGAAATCAATCACCTTACACTTAGTCGTTGCTGGAGCAACGTACTTTAATCAACTTGACCGGTTCCAGGGTTGGAGCGGCACGCCGTTGACGGCGACTGGCGAACAGGCGACGGCCAAGGTTGCGCAACAGTTGGCGTCGACAACGTTCGATACCGCCTTCGCTAGTGATACGAGTCGGGCGATTCAGACTGCGCGCATTATCTTAGACTCACGAGTACAACCCGTTAAGTTGCGAACGGTAGTCGCGTTACGTGCGCCATTCTATGGCGGCTTTGAAGGCACTGAACGCGCGGCGGTTTGGTCAGGATTTGCGACTAAGCTAGGCTATCAGAGTGTGGCCGCTTTTGCCGCAGATCAGACCCCCAGTGAGCTACAGACATTGTTGCACGATCACGATGCGGATGGATTGGCGGAAAGTGGTCGGGAGTTCTGGGATCGCTATCAGAAGGGGTTACAACAGGTTATGGCGGCAACGCCTGATCATGGTCAGGTCTTGTTGATTGTGGACGGCGCAACGTTGCGAATGATGCATTACGTCGCAACTGGTCGTGCGGCAACGAGACAAGAATTGGCACCAAGTGTGGTGACAACGATGGTTTACACTGGGGATAAGTTGACTGTACCGGTCACGGAATAAGTTATCCACTGTGGACAACTAGTGGCTTGCGGTTTATACAAAAGTGCGCTACTGTGAAAATTGAGTTTAAAAATTTTAACGAGGAGCTTTTAAAATGCAAGTTAATGTTATTACGAGTACGGTGGCCGGCCAAGAGACGGTCGCAACTGCGGATGTGCAAGCTTTCATGGCCGCCATGGAAAAACAATTGGGCGCAGATTTCAACTTCACGTTAGATACAGATTATGGTCAGAGTTTGACGGACCATAGCGCGGACGTTTATCTAGTTTATTTTGGCTCCCAAGCGAACTTATCCCCAGAACAACGGTCCCAAATGATCATCTTCTATTCCGATGAAGATGTGGCTAACTTAACAATCGGACGTTTTGTGGATATGCTACAACAGTTAAACAAGCAGTAGGCACTGCGTTAAACACAAGTTAGGAAGTGGCACTATGCAATTACTAATTTTAGGTGTTATTGCAATTGTTATCTTTATCTTAGAAGAGTACCTGTTTACGGCCAGTCGCTACTTTTGGGTCGGCGGTATTGTTCCGGTTTTATGGACGGTTTTTTTGGCGTACCTTGTCGTGGTTAATGCCATGAACTTAACGGTGCGCGAGTATGCTTTAGCAATTATTGCGGTCATCATTCCTTATGTTTGTTGGGGTAACGGCTATCAACGGCATCAGAGGCGACAGTCATGAAAATCCAACCGATAGCGGCAGCTCAAATTCCACGGGATTTACTGTTATTAGCTGATCCATCTTGGGCACAGGTCACAGCGTACTTATCGACAGGCCAATGTTATGGTTATCAACAAGATGGACAAGTGGTGGGTGTTGTCGTGTTGACAACGTTCAAAACAGGGGTGTGGGAAGTTAAAAATATTGCGGTGGCGCCCGCCTATCAACATCGCGGCATTGCTAAGGCCCTACTAGCAACGGCGATTGCAGTCTGCCAAGCAGCGCCAACCTGTGATGAACTGCAAATTGGCACTGGTAATTCATCGTTGCGGCAACTAGCGATTTATCAACACGCTGGTTTTGAGATGATTGAGGTGTGGGTCAACTTTTTTGTGGATAACTATCCAGACCCGATCTATGAAGCTGGCTTGCAGTGTAAAAGTATGGTGCGATTGAGTATGTCAACAACCGGGGAGGTGGCACAACGTGTGGAAAACGAGTCATTTACTAATTAGTTGGTTTTACGGTGCAATCGCCGTCTTCATTATCATGTTTTTTACGGCCCGTCAGGAAGTCAATCGGATCGTGTTAGAATTTAATCCGTTCGTCATTTACAGTATTATTTGTGCGCTCGTGCTGTTTCCAATTGTGAAGTATCGTTGGCCGCGGGTGTTTCAAGTCTGGCGTAAACAACCCAAGGAAACACCGTCAACGCGACCAGACGATGAGCAAATCATTCAGGACTCTGGCCGACCATGGTCAGTAGCAGCCAAGCGGACAAAGCCCAAACCTGTTCCAACCGCATTAACGCCGCAAGTCGAGGCTAAGAGTGACTTCATGGATGGCTTTATCAACTTCTTTAAGAATATTTTGATGGCAGTGATTTTGGTTCCTTTAAGCCCAATTATTTGTGGGTATTTTGGGGTCCAGGATTGGCGTCAGCGCCAAAAATAGTCGGAGCTGATAATCTGTTCAGAAAACTGATCAAATCAATTGAAGACTTATGCAGATACTGTGGATAACGGCATTAAGTTATTAACTGTGGATAAAAGTCTGGTTAACAAATAAACGAATCAACAAGTTGTTCATAACTTTGTTGATTCGTTTATTTGTTAGTTTTGAAAATGATTGATGTATTGTTGCCGGTTCTGTCTAATGACGCCAATGACTTTGCATCGGCCATAAATGAGGACAATGCAAATACAGACGAGTCATCTGTATAACAAAAAAGCAAGTCGCAGTTAACGACTTGCTGATAAGGTGTTCAAATCTTAAGGTTGGTAGTTATTAATATATTGTTTGCGGTTCTGCCATGGCCATGCTTTGACGACCCCAATCATCTTGCTCTTAGGAACGAGCCCCCAGTAACGGCCATCGTTAGAGACGCTCCGGTGATCACCAAGGACAAAGTAGTAACCCTTCGGCACCGTATTGTTGGTCACGGACTTGGCCCAGCCTTGATCATGGCTCAAACTATTGAGTGTCCAACCAGTGAACTTGCTGTGACTATTAGCCATGAAGGACCCAGTCGTTTGTTGATACTTATTTTTGAGGTAGGTTTGCTTGACTAATTTGTTGTTCACGTAAAGTTTACCGGAACTTGTGTAGCGGACCGTATCCCCAGGCATCCCAATGACCCGCTTAACATAAACGGCGTTTTTGTCGGTCTGGTTCGGATCGAGTCCGTAGGCGTTGAAGACGACGACGGAACCTGCTTGGATTTTGCTAGTCTTAAAAGCTACGACGCGTTCGTTATTTTGTAAATTCGGTTGCATCGAAGTCCCATCGACTTTGACCATAGTAAACCAGAACTGACGAATCAGTAGGGCGATGATCAAGCCAATCGCAATCGGGACCACCCAGCTCATAATGCTTTTAAATGTTTTCAATGGTTAAAACTCCCTTAATTGTGTGTATACCTCTCATTATAAACGATAATGATTTTTTCGCAGTATAAAAAAGCTTAAAAGTTCAACGATACTCAAAATGGGGGCGGTTGCTTTCGAGAATGCGTGTTCATGGTGATAATTGCGTGCTATGCTGGTGAAAGTGAAATGCGATTGATGGGAGGAACTGGGAGTATGAAAACACAGAAAGAACGAATGCTGGCGGGTGAGTTGTACGTTGCTGATGATCCAGAATTAGGACGTGAAAATCATCGTGCCAAACGGTTAGTACGGGAATTTAATCAAACAACCGAAGCCCAACCAGAAGAACGGCAACGATTGTTAACGGCAATGTTCAACAAAATTGGTGACGGGGGCTATATCGAACCGCCATTTCATACCGACTATGGAAGTAACACGACAATTGGCAAGCACTTTTACGCCAATTACGATGCGATTTTTATTGATGTGGGTCGGATTACGATTGGGGACAACGTCTTTATGGGGCCGCGGGTCGGCTTATATACGGCGGGTCACCCCATTGACGCCGCCATTCGTGCTGAACAACTCGAATATGGTTGGCCAATTACGATTGGACACGATGTTTGGTTTGGGGGCAACGTGGTCGTTAATCCGGGTGTCACGATTGGGAGTAATGTCGTGATTGGGTCTGGTTCCGTGGTTACTCATGATATCCCGGATAACGTGGTTGCGGTCGGCAATCCTTGCCATGTCTTACGAGAAATCACCACCGCCGATCATGAATATTGGGCTCGACAACGGGCCGCCTATTTTGCTGATCGTGATGATGATTGATAAAAATTAATGGTACTGTGTTCATGTCATTAGAGTTTGGATTAGAAATAAGACCGCGATATTTTTAATAATAGACATTACACCCCCTCAGCCTTAAAATTAACTTAGAAACAGGATAAGAAAGAGGCGGTAAGCGCAATGCTAAAAGATGATCAGATCGTGTGGGCAATTCACCAAATGGAAGCAGACATCGGACCAGTGGGGCCTTCCCTGGACTCGCGGACGCCGTTTCAGTATTTGATTTCAGTAATTCTGAGCGCTCAGGCGACCGACGTCTCGGTTAACAAGGTGACGCCGGTGCTGTTTGAGAAGTATCCAGAACCAAAGGACTTGATGGCTGCCGATGTTGCGGATGTGGAAGCAATTATCAAGAGCGTCGGATTATTTCATAATAAGGCTCGCAACATCATTAAAACGGCGCGCATTGTCCATGAAGAATTAGCCGATGTCGTGCCTACCGATCGTAAAGGCATCATGGCGTTACCAGGTGCAGGCCGCAAAACTGCCAACGTGGTATTGAGTGACGTTTTTGAACAACCGACGTTTGCTGTCGATACACACGTCTCGGCAATCTCGAAACGCTTGCACTTTGTCGCTCAGACCGCGACGCCGTTACAAGTTGAACAAAAAATCGTGAGTGTGTTGGCACCGGCAGAATTACATCAAGCCCATCACACGATGATTGAATATGGGCGGAAGTATTCGATGAAGTTGACGCCAGACAAAGAAGTTTGTCAATTGATCATTGACTGTGACAAGTTGAACGAGGAAAATGAAGCGTTGATCTAACAGCGTGGGGCGACAGCGAGCATATTTTAGCCATTGGTAGAACTGCCTGTAAGTCTTGCTAGACGTGTAATCAAAGCCAGGTTACGCTAAACAACCTCTTTTCCGACAGGCCGAAGTTGGCTGCCCTTGATCTTAACTGGCAGTCCTATTTTTAACATAATACGTACTGACGTGAGCATTAAGACGAGTGGTAGTCTTGATGTTCGCGTTTTTTAGTTTGTTCACGGTCGTGTTTTTCGATGCGTCTGAAAAATAGGCTATTCAGAAAGTAAGTAAAACCGAACATAAAAACAATTAGCATTAAAACAGTCGCAATGGCTTGGGCAATCATAGTTGGACCTCCTCGGATAACGGGTGATAACACTGGAATTATCAGTGTCAGTGACTGTTGTCATTGTACGGGCAATGCGAGGCAAAATGCAAGCGGTGGCTTAAATGCTAACCGTGAATCTTGAAGATACGGTATGATAATAGTAACCGATTACATATAGGAGGCTAAATTATGGCATACATCGAAGTGCAGCAGGCAACGCGCCAGTTTAAAAATGGTGAGCAGGTCACCGTTGCTAATCGTGATATTTCATTTGAAGTTGACCAGGGAGCGGTCGTTGTGATTTTAGGCCCGAGTGGTGCGGGTAAGTCCACGTTACTCAATATTTTAGGTGGCATGGACAGCCCTACAAGCGGCCGTGTACTGGTGGATGGTGTGGACATTGCACAATTCAACTCACGGCAATTAACGACCTATCGCCGGCAAGCGGTCGGGTTCGTTTTTCAATTCTACAACCTGGTTCCGAACTTGACGGCGCGTGAAAACGTCGAGTTGGCGTCGCAAATTACCAAGGACGCACGCGACGTTGATGAGACGTTGGCCTTGGTAGGACTGACGCACCGGGCAGATAACTTTCCAGCCCAGTTGTCCGGTGGTGAACAACAGCGGGTCGCAATTGCGCGGGCAGTTGCGAAGAATCCCAAATTATTACTCTGTGATGAACCCACTGGTGCGCTCGACTATCAGACGGGGAAGCAAGTCTTACAGGTGATTCAAGATGCAGCTAAGCAGACGCAGACAACGGTCATCATTGTGACGCATAATAGTGCGATTGCGCAGCTGGGTGACCAAGTCATTCGTATCAATGATGCTCAAGTGCAGTCGGTTGAGCATAATGCTCATCCAACGCCTTTGGCTGAGATTGAATGGTAGGTGCAGCGATGACAGCAGCTTATTTTAAAACAATTATGCGTGAGATTTGGTCGTCGAAAGCCCGTTTTGCTTCAATATTACTGATCATTTTCTTAGGGGTTGCTTTTTATACGGGAATTCGGGCGACTGGTCCGGATATGTCACAGGCAGCTAATGATTATTATGCGAAGCAAAAGCTGGCGACCAATAGTGTCCAGTCGACAATGGGGCTGACTAAGGCCGATATACGAGTACTGAATCAACACCGCTCACAGCTCACTTACCAAGCGACACGCTACGCTGATGTTAATCAGTTGAACAATAGTCAAGTCGTGCGGGTGATGGTGTTACCGACAACCCAACGACTGAATCGGTTACGGATCGTTAAGGGACGATTACCGCGGCATGCCAATGAGATCGTGTTAGACGCGCAAGCACAGCGATTGCAGCCGAAGCTAAAAGTCGGTTCAACGTATCGAATTAGCAGTACGGCTAAGCGCAATGCACAGTTCACGCGGCGAACATTCAAGGTCGTGGGGTTTGTCAATTCACCAACATATGTTGAAAATACGAATCGTGGCGTCACCAACGTTGGTAAAGGGACTTTGGACTACTTGGTCTATGTCCGTCCGCAGGTGATTAAGTCCAGTGTGATAACGCGCATTGACGTGCAATTCAAAAATTTGCGGGGCGTCACCCCCTACACGGCGAAGTATCGGCGCTTGAATCGCGAGAACACCGCGCAACTCAAACGCTGGTTAAAACCACAAGCGCGTAAGCGGCAGCAGGCATTACAAGCCCAGGCCCAGGCTAAGCTGAAACCATTGCAACAGGCGACCCAGCAACTTGCTAGTCAAGTACCAGCGGGAACGGCACAACTAGTCAAGTTACAAAGCCAATTAAAACGCGCGCAGGCCCAGGTCGCGGCCATCACAATGCCGACTTATTTGTACACTGACCGTACGGATAATCCGGGTTACACAGAATATCACGAAAATACGCAACGAGTCGTGGCACTGTCGACTGTCTTTCCGCTGTTCTTTATTGCGATTGCCGCGTTAATTTGTCTAACGACGATGACGCGGATGGTTGAAGAATTGCGGCTACAGATGGGGACGTTAAAGGCCCTCGGGTATACGAATACCGCGGTCGGTAGTGAGTTTATGATTTATGGTGGTTTAGCCGCGCTGATTGGGACCGCGCTAGGCGTCCTGTTCGGCGTCAATTTTTTCCCGCGGTTTATCGCGCAGGCCTATGGCAGTATGTATAATTTGCCCGCAATCAACGTTCAATACATTTGGATGGACATTGGTATCGCCTTAGCCATTGCGTTGTTGTGCACGTTGGGGACGGCACTGGTCGTGCTCCGCGTGGATTTAAACAGTTTACCCGCGCAACTCTTACAGCCACGAGCACCTAAGGCCGGTAAGACTTTGCTATTAGAACGCTGGCAATGGCTATGGCATCGGCTGAGTTTTAATCATAAAATCACACTTCGTAATCTATTTCGGTATAAGCAACGGTTGCTGATGACCGTGCTCGGTATTGCGGGCTGCATGGCAATGATGATTACGGGGTTTGGCTTAAAGGGTTCCATTGGTGATATTAGCGTCAAGCAATTTAACGAATTGTGGCACTACGATGCAGTGGTGACGCGTAGTGGGAACGAAACGGACCAACAACGGCAAGCACTTAGTCGTGGTCAACTTTACCAGGCTAGTTTGAAATTACAGGCCAAGCAGGTGACGGTCAAACAGTCCGGGGTAGCAGAACAGACGGCTACGCTCGGTATCCCGGCACCCCACCAATCGCTAAGCAAGTTCGTGGTATTACGGCACCGACAAAGTCATCAGGCCATTCATATTGGTGATCGCGGTGCGGTCATCGATGAAAAATTAGCTAAGTTATATGGCGTTCAGGCGGGCGATGATTTAACAATCAAGTTGGCCGGGCAAACCACCAGGCGAATTCACATCAGTGCGGTGGCTGAAAATTACGTCAATCACTTTATCTATATGAGTCCGACTTATTATCGACGTGTCTTCAAGCAGGCACCAGTATATAACACGAACTATGTCCGGTTTAAGCAGGCAACGAAAAAGCAAGAAAATGCTTATGCGGATCGGTTATTGAAACAGGCGGGGGTTCAGAACGTGACACTGATGAGTACAGAGAAAGCCACTAATTTTAAAATGCTGGATAGCATGAACTTAGTCGTATTGATCTTTGTCATCTCGGCGGGGGCACTAGCGCTAGTAGTGCTCTATAACTTAACGAATATTAATGTTTCTGAACGGATCCGGGAATTGTCGACAATCAAAGTGTTGGACTTTTACGATGGTGAAGTGACGATGTATATTTTCCGTGAAAATCTGATATTGACGGTTTTAGGCATTATTGCAGGTTGTTTCTTGGGCAACTGGTTGCACGCATATATCTTGCAAACGGCTGAAACGAACGCGTTAATGTTTTCACCAACGATTCATCCGTTGAGTTACGTTTACGCGGCATTATTGACCCTGGCCTTTAGTTTATTAGTCATGGGAATGATGCATCGTAAGTTAAAGCGAGTCAATATGCTGGATGCACTGAAATCTGTCGATTAAACGTGTCTGACAACGCCCAACGGTAGCCGAAGTGGTATAATTAAATTGATTGGAACAGTTTAATTAAGGATGACTAGGGGATGAATGGCATGGCAGAAACGGCACAGTTAGAAGCTGCTGTACAGGCATTAAGCGATATTGTAAAAATGAATACGGTAAATAACCATGAGCAATTGGTGGCGGATTATTTGGTCACACTTTTAAAGCAACATGGTATTGAAGCACAATCAATCGAGTACGCTCCCGGGCGGGTGAACTTGGTGGCCGAAATTGGTGATGGTCACGGTCCAGTCATCGCGTTGGATGGTCATGAAGATACGGTGGCGTTGGGTGATGCAGATAAATGGCACACGGACCCGTTGGCAGCAACTATCAAAGATAATCGGTTGTATGGTCGCGGTGTGACGGACATGAAGGCTGGACTAATGGCTGAAGTCTTCGCGATGATTGCATTGCACGATCAGGACGCCCCACTCCATGGCACGGTGCGGTTACTCGCAACTGTGGGAGAAGAAGTCGACCATTTAGGCGCTGAACAATTGACGGAACTCGGTTACGCCGATGATATTCAAACGTTGATCTGTGCGGAACCAAGCGGTGCGGACAAACAACTTTTACTGACCAAGTCGATTCAAGCCATGTTAGGTGTTGACGGCGATACGGCGCAACGGATGGCGGATGCGAATCCGACGACCGAACAACACTTCATCGAATTAGCGCATAAGGGTTCACTGACTTATACGATTAAAGCGCAAGGGGTGGCGGCCCACAGTTCGATGCCAGCGATTGGTCAAAACGCCATCGATATGTTGATGACTTACTATCAGAAACAAACCGCCTATTTTGACAGTTTCAAGACTATCGTTAATCCCGTATTGGGCCCAACCGTACCTGTCGTGACGTTAATTAGTGGTGGCGAACAGGTCAACACCGTCCCAGCCAGTGCCGAAATGTCAGTAAAAATTCGGACGATTCCAGAATTACGGAATGACCGCTTGATTAAGAATTTGGAAGCCATCGTTGCTGAATGCAATGCAGATGGTGCCAATCTAACGATGGACATCGCAAGTTCGTTCTACCCAGTGCATACGCCGGAAGATAGCCAGTTGGTCCAGTTGGCGAAGAAGGTTGGGGAACAAGTCTTACAACAACGGCTCCCGTACTTTGGTGCTCCTGGTGGGACGGACGCATCGTCTTATATTGTAAAGAGTCCTGATATGCAAGTGATTGTCTTCGGACCCGGCAATATTACAGCGCACCAAGTTAATGAATATGTTGATTTGGATATGTATGGGCGCTTCATCGAGATTTATCAAAAAATGATTACGGAATTGCTGGCTTAACGGAAACGTCAATAAGTGTGAATTTAATTGTGCCGGAAAAGGTTTCAAAAAAAGTAATAGTCGTTTCAAGAATTGATTCTTGAAATGACTATTACTTTTTTTGAGCAAGGCGACTGAATCTCGGTGTATCTAACTTAATAATGATTGTGGTGACGGTTGTGCGTTATTCAGTTATTCGTGATGCCCAAACCGTTGCAAGTAACTCGAAAAATCTTCGTGATCCTGGGTAATGCCAGCTTCCTTTTCTTCATACCAATTAATTTTGTCGTTGAGAATCTGTAGATGATGCTGAACTTCGTTGAACTGGACGAGAAAGTCTTCTTTAACGTGTTTGAGTAGTGCTAATCGCTGGGGAATCGTGTCGTCGCCGGCTGCGCGCCAGGTAACGTATTGTTGCAATTCGCTAATACTCATACCCGTTCCTTTAAGATGCAATAAGAATTTGACCCAGTTAATATCGGCAGTCTCATAATAGCGCCGGCCATTGTCTAAGCGATGTGGTTCAATCAAGCCCGCTTTTTCGTAGTAGCGTAGTGTGGGGGCGCTGAGACCAACGGCTTTAGCGAAGTCACCGATTGAATAACGTTCTGTAGTAGTCCTTACCAATTTTAAAATTCTCCTTATTCTAACTTTTATTTGAAGTAACTTTAGCAATAACAATACCACGAAATCCTATTTTAGCAAGCTTAAACTTTATTGTTGACTTAAAGTGCACTTTAAGTTGTAAGCTGTATTCATCAATCAGTTAGCAAGCAAATAATTAAGGAGTGTTTTTAATATGACAACAACTAATAATAGCGGCCTATTTGGATTAGGTGTAAAGAATGAGGCCTACCAACAATACTTTATCGGTCAAAGTTACCTGAATGCCTTAGCCGGTGATGAGCAGGTCGACGTGAATGTTTCCAACGTGACGTTTGAACCTGGCTGTCGGAATAATTGGCATATCCATCATAACGGATACCAAATCTTATTGGTAACGAGTGGTGAAGGTTGGTATCAAGAGGCTGGTAAACCAGCCCAGTTATTGCATCCCGGTGACGTGGTCACAATTCATCCTGGTGTGAAGCATTGGCATGGTGCAACAAAGGATAGTTGGTTTGCCCACATCGCGATTACTAAGGGAACTAGCGAATGGCTCGAACCAGTTGATGATGAAGCCTACGCAAAATTATAAAAGTTAAAGTAGTTATCGAAGGAGGAAACTAATATGACAGTTAAACAAACCGCAGGACGCGACAACTTAGGCAAATTAGCACCACAGTTTGCCGCATTAAATGATGATGTGTTATTTGGTGAAGTCTGGGCACGCGAAAGCGCACTAAGTTTACATGATCGGAGCATGATTACCATTGCGTGCTTAATGACCAGTGGTGATTTTCCACAATTAAAGGCGCATTTTAAGATGGGCAAGAATCATGGTATCTCAAAGGATGAATCCGTTGAAATCGTTACCCACTTGGCTTTCTATGCGGGATGGCCTAAGGCGTGGTCAGCAATGGCACTGATTAAAGAAGTTTACGGTGAATAGGAGGAATAGTTAGGTGACAGTTAAAAACAAAGTCGTTGTGATTACGGGGGCCTCGTCCGGAATTGGGGCGACGACCGCTAAGCAATTAGCCAGTAATGGTGCTAAAGTCGTATTGGGTGCACGACGTGAAGAACGCCTGGCCGCTTTAGTTGATGAAATCAAGGCAGCCGGTGGACAAGCGGCCTATCAGGTGACGGATGTAACGAAGTCAGCCGATGTACAAGCACTAGTTAAGCTAGCGCAAACGCAATTCGGTGGGCTTGACGTGATTTTCAATAATGCCGGGATTATGCCGACATCACCAATCAGTGCTTTGAACACGGATGAATGGGACCAGATGATTGATATTAACATCAAAGGCGTCTTGAACGGGGTGGCAGCGGTCATGCCAATCTTTACCGCTCAAAAATCTGGTCAGATTATTACGACATCTTCAGTGGCTGGGATTAAGTCCTTTGCTGGCTCCGGCGTGTACGGTGCTACGAAGTTTGCGGTTCGTAATTTGATGGAAGTCATTCGGATGGAAAGTGCCCAAGAAGGTACTAATATTCGAACGGTCAGCTTATATCCAGCGGCCATCAATACGGAATTACTGCACACGATTACGGATAAGACGGCCAAACAGAATATGACTGATTTTTATCAACAAGTGGGAATCAGTCCAGCAGCCGTTGCAAACGTGGTCAACTTTGCCATTGACCAACCAGAAGATGTTAACGTTAATGAATTTACGATTTATCCGACGAAGCAGGCTTAACTTGATTTAGCTGTTGTTATCGGTTGTTTGAGCTAGTTGCCGATAAGTCGAAAATGTGAATTCAAAAAATACAAGCACCCGGTCTAGCGCATAATGGCGTTGCTAGACCGGGTGCTTGCTGTTGTTATATTGTATTAATAATATTTAATTAGTGGGCCTACTTCAACCGTAAGCCACGCTTTAAGTTGCCCCAGAAACCGAGTTCATCCGTTTGTAACATTAGCCCACCATAGATTCGGCCGATGTAGATCATACTTCCAATGATTGTTGCAATGAGAATCAGGAGTGACACGATTGCAGCGGGCATCGTTGCCATGCCGTTAATGAGGCGTAATGGCATGAAGTATGATGAGAAGAACGGAATATATGAGAAAATCTTAACGAAGAGATTGGTGGGTGTGTTCTGAAAGGCTAGGGCCATGAAAAACGCTAGCATACTCAGATAGATGACCGGCTGTGCTGCCTTGCTAGCATCCGCGACCCGGGTCACCAAAGCACCACAGAAGGCCGATGCTACGGTGTAGAGTAGTACGGCCAGTAATGCAAACAACAAGTTGATTGAGACCAAGTTGTGAATTACTTGATTGATCAGATCGGTATTCTGTTGCCAAAAATCAATTGTGAGTGAGCTACGTTTAACGAATTGCATGACGGCAAAGCCACCCACTAAGTAGACGAGCAGCTGAGTCACAATGACTAGTAAGACACCGTAAATTTTACCATTGAAGTATTTCCGCGGTGTCGTACTCGAGAAGATGACTTCCATAATCTTGGTGCCTTTGTCTGCGGCAATTTCTTGGGCTGTGATTGCTGAATAAGTGGTCAAAATCAAGTAGACAAAGAAGACGACAATATAGAAGGAGACCGTTTTAGCCGTTTTATCTGAAGCAGCGTGTTTCTGTAATTGTTCAGTAAATTTGGGCTGTACAGCCAACGCCTGGGTCTGCTTGGCACTTAGTTGTGCGCGCTGTACGTTACGTTGGCTTTGGGCAGTGGCTAAGAACTGCTGAATCTTAGCCTTGTCACCGCCGCTGACAGCATTAGGACCAGTGAACTGCGCTTGCAACTGTTGATTCTTGGTTGTTAAAACGAGGTAGCCGGCGATGTCATTGCGCTTCGTCGCCGCCTTAGCGCTGGCGAGTGTTTGGTATTTATTAGCGGTAGCCACATGACTCTGCTTAATGAAACTTGTGCGTAATTGTGGGCTAGTGCTAACGACCGCGATGTCATTCTTACTAGCGCTGGGTGCAGCAAAATAAGAAAAGGCGGCCACGAACCCGAAGAACAAGAAGGGCATAAAGACGAGTGACAAAAAGCTCCAGGACTTGATCTGCCGCAAGTAGGTTTCAAAAGTCACAATCCAAGTCTTATTCATGGTTAACACCTCCCGCTTCAGTTCGGAAAATCTCATCCAGCGTTGGTGGCTGCTGACTGAACTCTTCAATGTAATGACCAGCAGTGACTTGATCAAAAATCGCTGGACCAACTGAAGCATCTGCAAGTTCGAGTCGGAATCGACGGGCACCCTGTTGAGTAACGGTGGTGACTCCTGGTAGATCGGCCAGTTGCGCTTGTGACCAGTCAGTCGTCAAGAAGAGACGGGTCCGGCCAAACTGGGCGCGAACATCTTCAACAGTACCCTTAAGGACTACTTCACCATTACGTAGCATAACGAGTGAGTCACAGATCGCTTCGACATTACTCATATCATGACTGGAAAAAATAATCGCGGCGCCCCGTTGCTTAGCATCTAAAATGGCTTGCTTGAGCAGGTCGGCGTTGACCGGGTCCAAACCACTGAACGGTTCGTCTAAGATAATCAGTTTGGGATCATGAATTAAAGTACAAATCAGCTGGACCTTTTGTTGGTTTCCTTTAGATAACTTATCAATCTTATCGGTCGGCTGCCCCTTGACCGCAAAGCGCTTCATCCATGCGGCAATTTTTCCCTTGGTCACCCGTGCCGGCTGATTTTTCAAACGGGCCAAGTACACGATTTGTTGTGTGATGGTTAATTTGGACATTAGGCTACGTTCTTCGGGTAAATAGCCGATTTGATCGTAGTCATCAGCGGTCAACGGTTGCCCATTCCAAGTGATTTGACCGTCGAATGATAGAAAATTTAAGATGCTGTGAAACGTAGTTGATTTCCCCGCGCCATTTTGACCAATCAATCCCATGATTTCCCCGTCATGGACGTCAAATGACACGTCATTTAATGCTTGAACAGTCCCGAAACGCTTCTGAATATGTGCGATGGATAGCATTAGTTTGTCCCCCAAATTCTTAAAATAAAGTCATTACGTGTTGTGCGAGCTAATTAGTCATGAAATAGGATTAAAACGTACCAAGTTTAGATTGTTATTCGTCAGCCGTTGCGCGTCCTATTCCGACCTCCGGGGCTGGGTGACAATTGCTGGAACGTAGCCGACGTCGATTTGAGCTAACGCCCAACCCGCGTCATCTCAAATACGAGTCTTATTCTAAGCCGGAAGCAACCCACTTCCAGCTAAGAATAATTTGGCTACTGAGCATTGTCACCCAGCCCCTCCAGTCGGGAACCCGCTCGAATGGCTGATGAACGGCTACTTAACTTGGTGAAATTTGTCGTTGGCTATTTTGATACGGGAACTTTAAATAAAACATCAGGGTGCATAACCTACTTTGTCGCAACATTCAATTTTGACTACAGCGGCTTAAGATGTTGAGCTATTCCAATATCATTTTCAGTCTGATAGTTGCTGAGAGAAATTACTATTTATGAAAAACAATGACGAATTCACCAAAAGTTGGGTCCGCACATGTCCGCCATTCGAACACTGTCCCGACTGGAAGGCGTTTCGGCCAATGCTCAGCGGTGAAATTCCACTTAGCAAGCGTCCTTTGCTTGGTTAGTGGAAGACCAGTATTTAAGACGTGGGTTGCGGCTTAAATCTGTGTCCACCGCGTTCCAGCAATTGGCAGAAATGCCTGGAAGTCGGCGTAGGACGAACGAACTAAGCAGGTTTACGCTAATTCGAACTGTTTCCAGCGGGCCTAAGCTGGCTGCTTTTGAACTTACACAATTGGCACGTTTTAATCCTAATTAGGCCTAATAACTATTAGCAATCATTGTTTGATTTTATGATGACATAGTTGATTCGGTGTGACAAGGGCGTGCGCTTGGTTCTAAGTGAAGCTTATTTGGGCAAGCAGGCGTTTTCAAGAGCTAATAGGGCGCGTTTCATTGGCAAACCACCACGATAGCCGCCAAGTTGACCGTCTTTGCGGCGGATACGATGGCAGGGGATCACAATAAGGAGTGGATTTTTACCAACGGCGCTGGCGACAGCTCGGACTGCGGTAGGGTGATTGATCATTGTGGCGAGTTGTGAATAAGTTGCAGTTTGACCGTATGGAATACGGGTTAAAGCTTGCCAAACTTGGTGTTGTAAAGGGGTGCCCGTCGTTTGGTCGAGGGGTATGTCAAAATGCTGGCGTTGACCAGTTAGGTAATCATGTAATTCTTGACAGGCCTGTTGATTAGCTTGTTGATCATAATGAATATTAGCGGATTTGAAGAAGGCTTGCCATTCGTCGCGTGGACCGTTGGCACGGCCGACAAAGCCTAAGCCGGTGGGCGTTGTGCCCAGCCAGTAAGTTTGCTGGTTAATGGTTGTTTGGGTCAATGTTAAGTGCATGTGTGAGCCCTCCGTCTCAATTAGGATAGCGTTAGTATAACAGAATTGGTGGTGTGACGACCTGATTAAATCAGAACATCACTGCTATATTTTAATGAAAAAAGCCAGTGCGAACGATTAATTGTTCGCACTGGCTTTGATGTCAATGATAAAGCTTGAATTTGATAATTGCAGATGCTGATTAGTACCAGCCGTTTGCTTGCCAGAACGCTTTAGCAGCAGTCCATGAGCCGTAACGGCCAGCGACGTATGCGTCGGCAGTCGCTTCTTGGTTGGCGGCAGAATAATCGCCATTTAAGAGGGATTGACCAAGTTGATATTTACCATAGTAAATACCGTTGGTTACGGTGTAGGAGCCACCAGATTCGCGAGCAGCAATCCAAGCCTTGGCAGCAGCCTCAGATGTACTAGTCGAGCTGGTTGTCGTGTTTGTTGTTGAACTGGCCGTGCTTGAGCTAGCTTGACTGGCAGTTGTGCTGCTAGTACTTGCACTACTAGTTGCGGCTGAACTAGCGGTGGTCGTCGTGCTTTGACTGGTTACCGTTGTACTTTGACTAGCCGCACTTTTTACTGAACTAGCACTGGCTTGACTAGTACTGCTTTGGCTAGCGGCCGACGTTGCACTCTGGCTCGTCGTACTAGTGACTGAACTAGCACTGGCTTGACTAGTACTACTTTGGCTAGTGGCCGACGTTGCACTCTGGCTCGTCGTACTAGTGACTGAACTAGCACTAGCTTGACTAGTACTGCTTTGGCTAACGGCCGACGTCGCGCTTTGGCTCGTTGCACTGGTAACTGAGCTGGCGCTGTTTTGACTCGTGCTGCTCTGGCTAACGGCTGATGTGCTGCTTTGACTGGCTGCACTGGTAACTGAGCTGGCACTGGCTTGACTCGCTGTGCTTTGACTAACCGTTGACGTGGCGGTAACGGTGCTAGTAGGATTTTGAACGGCGGCACTAGTTGTTGTAGTCGTCGTGCTTGGCGTGGCTACTGAGGTGGTGGCCCGTGTCATTTTAACTGTCTGGTGTTTGTTAACTTGTAGTTTGTCCCCGACGTAGATTAAGTTGACGTTCTTCAAATGGTTCAACTTTTGAACGGCGGCAACGGTTGTTTTGTGAGTGTCTGCGATTTCACTGACAGTGTCACCAGCCTTGACCGTCACCGTATCGGCCTTAGCAGCAGTTGCACCAAGGGCAATGGCACCAGTTGTTGCTAATGAGGATAATAATAGGTGTTTAATTTTCATATAATTGATTCACTCCCAAACTAGATTAGACTTCCCTTAAAGTTTACCATCATGTAAGCGGTTCGTTAAGCGCAATTTGCTTACTGACGGACTTTTTAGAAAATAAAACATGCCCGATTAAGACATAGTGTAACAGATTAACGCTTACATTACCGCTAATTTGCAATGCAATCTTAGTGACGAGTGTGTCAATGTAGTGACCTGCGTAACGTGATTACGTTGACGGTGGGGGGCATGGTAGAATTGGACTTTTGAAAAGCCCTCCCAAATTGACTGCGGCTTGCACGTGTTCGACTTTACAGCAGACCATTTGCATAGTGGTTGATGAAGGACTGCAATAAGGGCCGATCATGGGGGGATTGCCAGTTTGCAGTCAGGCAAGTCCGATGCACCTATATGGCAACAGAAAAACGCGGCCCCCATATAGGACCGCGCTGATTGTATGTTCAGTTGTGCATGAATGTGTTTAGTAATAACCGTTGGCTTCCCAGAAGGCCTTGGCCGCTACCCATGAACCGTAGCGTGAAGCCACGTATTCGTCAGCGACGGTTTCCTGATTAGAAGCTGAGTAGTCACCGTTTAGAAGTGACTTGCTGAGTTGATACTTACCATAATAGTTCCCGTTAGATGCGGTATAGGAGCCACCGGATTCCTTGTTGGCAATCCAGGCTTTTGCGGCAGCTTCAGCACTACTTGATGTGCTAGTTGTTGATGAACTGCTGCTAGTGCTCGTTGTGGTGCTGCTTGAAGTGGTAGCACTACTGCTGGCTGCCGTACTTGTGCTGGCGGCACTGGAAGCAGTGGTGTTGCTCAACTTCGTCATAGATGCGGAAGTAGCGGTTGAACTTGATGCCGTGCTAGCTTGGCTCGTTGCAGAGCTTGAAGTGGCACTGCTAGTTGACGAACTGGCGGCACTGCTTGAAGCAGCACTGCTGGTTGATGAACTGGTGGCACTACTTGATGCCGCGCTGGCGGTTGACGTGCTGGTCACGCTACTTGAAGCAGCACTTGTGCTTGATGAGCTGGCAGCACTACTTGAGGTGACACTTGTCGTTGACGAACTGGTAGCCGTGCTAGCTGCTGACGTACTTGTACTGCTGCTAACGGATGCGCTGCTGGCACTTTGGGTGCTAGTACTGTTGGCCGTTGAACTGGCAGTACTGGTCGAACTAGCCGTACTTGAAGCAGCACTAGCTGGTACTTGGGCAGTAACCGTGGTTGCGTGGTGTTTGCCGTTGACTTCCAGTTTGTCACCGATATAGATCAAGTTAACGTTCTTTAAATGGTTGGCTTTTTGAATCGCTTTGATGGTCGTCTTATGCGTTAAAGCAATTTCACTGACAGTATCGCCAGCTTTAACGACAACGGTATCGGCATTAGCAACGGTAGTACCTAAAGCTAACAGACCGGTAGCTGCCAATGAAGTTAATAGGGCATTTTTAATTTTCATAAGTTAATCAGTCACTCCTATAAAAGTTGTGTTGTTATTTCGATTGAATGGTGATTAGTATACCGACCGCAGATTGCAAAGCAATAAATAACAGATTACGGTTTGAGCCAATTTTGTAATAAAGTAACATGGTGTAACAAGTTAACACTTTCATCATGTTTTCGCCACATTATCATCACACTCGCGGTAAAATTCAGAAGGTAACTTAAAAAATGGTTTAAAGCTGTGAGCGATATTCTTATTAATTCAGTAAAATTTGTTATAATCGAAACCGTTAAGCAGAACGTCGTGTAAGGGAGCGAGTAATAATGTATTATTTTGTGAATACCAGCATTAACCCGAAAAAATCGGGAATTGAACATGCTGAAATGAAACGGCTGGCGCTTTTTAACCAGCATCACGTTCCTGCTAAGATGGTGACCAGATTCTTTTCATTGTCATTACATCAAACCTTGAAGTCAGCGGGAATTGCGGCTGAAAATCAAATTAATCTGTTTGATTTCATTCAGCATTCCAGTGAACGGCCAACGACTAAGATGACGATTGAAGATCTGCATCTAGCACCGGACTTGCGGGTGCAATCCGTTGGGCGTCATTATGAAGTTTATCAAAATGACCAATTATTAATGAAGGTCAATACATTTCTGAACACTCAAAAACAACTGAACAATGTCCAATATTATGATCAAAATGGTAAGTTAGTGAAGACCGATTGGTACGATACCCGGGGATTTAAAGGGCTTGAACAGTTCTATGCCGCTGATGGACAAGTAGCAAGTGAACAAGTCTTTAATCCGGACGGGGAGGTTGTCTATCAGACATTTCATATGGCAGATCGACAAAATCAGGTCCAAAATTCACTTTATCGATTCATTAATTATGAGGGGCAAGACTGGTCATTTGCTGGTGAAACGGCAATGACAACCTTTTTCCTCGATGAACTTAATCGGAGGACGCCGCATGCGGTCTTTGTCATTGATCGGACGTATGAGTTGGCTTACGCCGCACTTCACATGCGAACTAAAGCGTTTAAAGTCATGCACTTACACAGTAATCACGTTAATGATCCAGCACATCCTAAGACGGCTAGTCTCAACTTTAATTATGCTTACGCGCTCAATAACCTAGACCAATGGAACGGCGTCATTGCGTCGACTAAGCAACAAACTGCTGACTTTCAAGCCCGCTTTGGCAATCAACCCGCCGTTTATACGATTCCAGTTGGGATTGTCGATGACGCGACTTTGAATGCGCCCAAGCCATCTTTTGATCAGCGCACCGCAGGCAAGATTATTTTTGTGGCGCGTTTAGCCGAAGAAAAGCAACAAGATCAGGTGATCCGGGCATTCAAAAAGGTATTGGCCCAAGTGCCGAATGCGACCCTTGATTTCTGGGGCTATGCAAATGGTGATACCGGCAAACAACTGCATCAACTTGTGGAACAGCTGGGACTGAAAGCGGCAGTTACGTTTAATGATTATACGACCGATTTAACAGCTGTCTATAATGATGCGCAGTTGGCGATGTTAACGTCGCGGGCAGAAGGTTTTGCACTTGCCTTGCTTGAAGGTCAGGCCCATGGGGTGCCCCAGATTGCCTATGATGTCAAATATGGGCCACGTGATATTATTCAAGACGGTCGCGATGGTCAATTGGTGCCGGTCAATGATGAAAATGCGTTGGCTACGGCGATGATCGACTTGTTAACGCAGCCGAAAAAGTTAGCCATGTATAGTCAACAGGCTTATCAAGATGCCCAACGCTTTAGCACAACGGCTGTTTGGCAACAGTGGCAACCACTCATGAAAGCCGCAGCCGATTTTTATCAAGTTGAGGGGGCAACACAGCGATGAATTTTTTTGTGAACCAATATTTAATGGCGTTAAATTCTGGTGTGGAACATGCCGAATTCAAACGGCTCCAGTTGTTTAAAGATCATCAGGCACCGGCTAAACTAGTAACGCGTCAATTCGATGGTTTGTTACATCAGAATATGCGGCGCTTCAATATTGCCGATGATCAGATGGCCAACTTGTTTGACTTTTTTCGTGAAACGACCAGCTTTTCCAGTCGGGTCATCAAGATGGCTGATTTGAACTGGCCAACTGCCTATGACATTAAGCCGGACCCCAATGTCAGTGAGGTGCGAGCTGGTGATCGGCTGGTTGCTAAGGTCCACTTTGTCCCCAGCACGGTGGGGCATGTGTACTTCATTGAAATTTTTGATCACTTCAATAATCTTGTTCAGCGTACTGATTATGATGAACGGGGCTTTAAGGCCCGTGATGAATTCTTCTCGTCAGCCGGGGAACCAATCACGGATATTTTCTATCGACCAGATGGTAGTCGGATGGCCGAACAGTATTATACGCATGATAATAATGGGACTAATTATGTTTCGTTGTGCCATCTTATCAATTATCATGGCCGTGACTACTACTTTAATGGTGAACAAGAATGGTACCGGTTCTTCTTAGATGAACTGAACAAGCAATATGATGAAAACAACGTCTTTATTGCGGATCGGCCGTTAGCTGCTCAGTGGCCGGTGGTGAACATGCAGACGGCGGCTAAAAAATATTTGTGGTTACCCACGCCACATGCAGTCGATCCGCGTGATCAAGTCTATTCTAATTTGAATAACGCGTATGTTTATGGCCTGCACGAGTTTCTGAGTGCTTGGGACGGTGTGATTACGAGTACCGAACAACAGAAGCAAGATTTGACGCAGTGGCTCGGTGGTCAACCGAGTGTCCCAATCCTGACGATTTCAGCAGCCATTGTTTCCAAACAGCAAGCTCAACACGCACCAATTTCGATCAGTGAACGTCATGCGCATGAAATTATTTATACCGGCCGTTTGGATGCGGAACGGCGCGTCGATCAGCTAGTGACAGCTTTTGACCAAGTGCACCATAAGATTACGGATGCGACCTTAGTGATTTACGGGTATGGTGGTGAGCTTGACCGTCTAAAACAGCAAGTGTCCCAGTTGCACTTAGAGACCGCCGTGACTTTTGCTGGGTATCAACCGAACTTAACAATGGCTTATGATCAGGCCGGTGCCTACGTTTATACTGGTGAAAGTGATGCGCAGCCATTATCGTTAATTGAAGCCCTTAGTCATGGTGTGCCAGCAATTGCTTATGATATTAACTATGGCCCTAAGGATGTTTTGAAGGATGGCAAGAATGGTTATCTGGTCACGGATGGTGTCGTCAACCAACTAGTCAGAGCGCTGACCCGAACACTTGAAAGTCCGCAACGTCAGCAACGACTTAGCAAGGGGGCCTATCGGAGTAGTGAACAATATAGTGATGAACAAGTTTGGCAACAGTGGCAGCCGGTTGTTCAGTGAATATCAAAAATGGTCTGACTTTAGTGGTCAGACCATTTTTTAAACGCTAATGTCAAAAAGACCTAATAACAACGGCGGGGATCGCTAATCTGACCACGTTGTTAGGTACTGGGTAATTGCAGTCTGTACGGGGCGCAGTGCCGCCGCCGGTTGCGTGTTAGTCAGTAAAAAGAATTGGCGTTGGTAATGAGCACTTAGCTGTTCGATGGGAATCTCGTTGCTTAAAACGTGACGTGAAATAATTGTTTGGCCGATACCATGAGCGAGGAGGTCCGCGATGATTTGGTTACTGTGGATGACCATGACTTGTGCTGGCTGAATGTTGCGAGCTTTTAAAAAGGCGTTGGTATAATGACGCACACCGGAATTAGGTTCACGTAGCAGCCAGAGGGGACTGGCAAAGTCGCCCGCATGGACGAGCTCATCGTGACCAAACGGCAAGCGATTGAGCTGGTCAGTAACGAGTGGCTTTTCAACTAAACCAAAGTCCAGTTTGTGTTGGGACATAGCGGTCAAAATTTCGGCCGAATTGGCAAGCGTCACTTGAAAGTCAAAGCGATCACTGACGGCACTCAAATTGGCTAATAAGGTGGGTAGAATCAGACGCCCAGTTGTGTGTGAGGCACCAATCCGGCAAGGAACTTTCACCAAGTGGCGTGGTGATTGCACCGCTGTTTTGGTAGCGGCCCAAGTTGTTAACAGCTTTTGAGCCTGTTGATAGAGGAGCTGACCACTGGCAGTAGGAACGATTTCTTGGCGCCCGTTACGTGTTAAGAGCGTGGTTTGTAAATCGGCTTCAAGTTGTTTGATTTGTGTTGAGACGGTGGGCTGGGAAATAAAAAGTTGCTCGGCGGCATGGGAGAAGTTGCGAGTTTCGTATACCGCACAGAACGTTTCCAATTGTTTAAACATTGTGTTCACCCCTAACTATTATGTTTATTAATAGTAACTATCATAATAATTTATTTCTCAAATGTAAATAACTTTCGTATACTTAAAAGCATCGAGATAGAGATGGGAGAAAGCGAATGAAGGTCAAAGGGATTTTACCGGGGTTAGTGACCAGTCTGGTCATTGCAATTATTAGTCAAGGATTGGCGCAATTTGTGCCAGCGTTAGGTGCGGCTACTATCGCGATTCTACTAGGAATCATTGGTGGCAATACGTTTCTGAAACAACCGCAACTTGGTCGGGGGACTAAGTTCGCAGAAAGTAAGCTGTTGGAATATTCCGTGATGTTGCTCGGTGCGACGATGACGGTACAGACAATCGGCAAAATTGGTGGGTTCGGCGTGCTCTTTATTCTTTGCCAAATGACGATTACGATTGTTGGGGCTTTGTGGTTAGGGCGTAAGCTGGGTTTCAGTCAGTCGGTACGTATGTTGATGGCCGGCGGTAACGCCGTGTGTGGGTCGTCGGCGATTGCATCAATCGCCCCCGTTATTGACGCGGATGAAGATGATAAGGGGACTGTCATTACCTTAGTTAACTTGATGGGGACAGTGCTGATGTTAACGTTACCGGTCTTAGGAATGGCCGTGTTTGGTGGCAGTGTCATTCTTAAAGGGGCGTTGATTGGGGGAACTTTACAATCAGTTGGGCAGGTAGTGGCCGCAGCTAGTATGGTTAATCAAACAACGGTTCAATTTGCAACGATTTTCAAAATTATGCGGATTATGATGCTAGTCGTCGTTGTTTTGATTTTTGGCCGGTTACACCAACGCACGATTGAAAATGAATTGGCTGAGGATGCTGTCGTCAGTGGTAATGGGAACGGTCATTGGTTACCATGGTACGTGGCCGGGTTCTTAATCTTATGTGCATTGAATAGCTTGATTTCGTTACCAGCAATTATTGGCGCAACGGCTCATACAATCAGCAGTTGGTTTGAAATCATTGCGTTAGCAGCTATCGGGTTACGTTTGAATCTTGTTAACTTTATGAAAGCTGGCAAGCGCTTAGCACTGTATGGCTTAGGCGTGGGGACGATTCAGGTCGTCAGCGCCTTGATTTTAATTACGTTATTACTGCAACATTAATTGGGTTTTGAGACACTTAAATCGCAATCATGGTTAATCATTCAATTAATCATGATTGCGATTTTTCATCTAAGAGAGTAGGAATGTTCATGCTAACTTATCGAGTCACACCAGCGATTGAATTGCGAGAACCGCTACCCCAAAGCGATGCGCCGGCATTACTAGCATTATTAACCGCTAATCGTGCGCAGTATCAGTATTATTTGCCATGGGTGGCTAAAATTCAAACGGTGGCGGATGAACAACGCTTTTTAACCGTAGCACAGCTTCAGTTACAATGGTCGCAAGCGCTCAACCTAGTCATTGTCGTTGAACAACGGGTTGCGGGAATGGTTAGCTGTGACCACTTCGATGATAACGACCACAGTGCCAACATCGGCTATTGGTTGGGACGACCATTTCAGGGACGCGGCGTCATGACGGCTGCCGTCCGTGGCGTTTGTGATTTGGGTTTTAATCAGTATCATCGGCAATGTTTGCGGATTCGTGCGGCGGTGGACAATCAGGCAAGCAATGCGGTGGCGCAACGGGCGGGCTTTGGCTTTTTGATTCAGCATTCAGGTGGTCAGCACTTATTGGATGGCGATCATGATGAGAATGTGTATCAGGTTTCAGCGGTTGATTGGCTGGCGAAGCGCCACAAGTGATGACGATTAAACAAAATAAAACTGACTAGCCAAGATGGTTAGTCAGTTTTATTAACGTCTAATTTTTAACTGTCACCACTTGCCACGTCTTAGGAATTGTAAACAAATATTGGCGTTGAACAATTTTTGTCTTGGTATTTCCTAGGCTGAATAACACGTGTGTCAGGTGATTTTTGAACTGCCAAGTCGTGGTCTTTAGTTGAACCTGCGCGGGTGAACCGCTAGTCAGTTTAGTTGTTGTGGTGGTTGCGGTCACCGTGTGACTGACTTTAGTGGCGGCTGCAACCCGGTAACTGATGACGCGTTCAGACCCTGTTCCGAGTTGCTGGACCCGCAACGCTACTTGTTTGGATTTTAGCGGGGCTAAGTCTTGAATCTGCGTGCGGGTGACCTCGTGCATGCCCCAATGGTAATTGTCGTTTAGGACGAGGGCGATGAGGCTAGTGGCAATAATGAGGCCACTAATGATAATGGCAATGAGACGGTTACGGCCTGCCGGTGAAAAAATCATCGTGCCAGCAAAGACAAAGGTTGCCAGAATTAGTAAGACAATGATCATGCGGCATCATCCTCCTGACTAATGGTTTTTGAATGATTGGCTTTTAAGAAGAAGGTAATCCCAAAGCCAATCGCACAAAAAATGAGTGAGACAACGAACGCCATGTGATAACCAGTTAAGGTTGCGGTGATTCCGTCCTGACGGTATTTCAAAGGTGCCTGTGTCAGTAATTGATGTCCCGGCATTTGCCACTTAGCGACGCTGGAGTAGACACTGATTAAAACGGCCGTCCCCATTGAAGCTGCGACTTGACGTAGGGTGTTGTTGGCGGCGGTCCCATGGGAAATCAGCCGGAAAGGTAACGCATTGATCCCGGTCGTTGTGACGGGCATGGTAACCATGGTCAGGCCAAACATCCGAATGGCGTAAACAACGATGATCCATAAGATTGGGGTCGTGGCACTAATTGATAGGAAGAAAGCAGTTCCTAGCGTTAGGAGTAACATCCCCGTCATTGCTAGTCTGCGGGCACCGATATGGTCAAAGATGCGACCAGTAATGGGGCTCATAATCCCCATCATGATTGCGCCAGGTAATAAAATCAATCCAGAGTCCATTGCTGAACGACCGAGGACCGTTTGAATATACATTGGCAAAATCATTTCGACGCCCATCATAGCCATGTAAGCGAGGGCGGTCAGGATTGCGGATAGGGTGAAAGCCGGAATCTTGAAGACACGTAATTCCAATAATGGCTGATCCATGTGAAGTTGCCGCCAGACGAATAGACCAATGAAAATCAGACCAATGACTAAAGTTGTGAGAACGACTGGGTCGCCCCAACCAGCATTACCAACGGATGAAAAGCCGTATAACATACTGCCAAAACCAATTGTTGAGATCAAGACTGACCACCAATCAATTGGTTGTTTGGAAGTTGGTAAGACTTTCCGTAAAGTGAAGAATGAAACGATGATGACTAGAATATTGATTGGCAGGATGAATAAGAAGAGTGCCCGCCAGGAATAGTTATCAATAATCCAGCCAGAGAGTGTCGGTCCGATGGCGGGTGCTAAGCCAATAACAATTCCGGCTGTCCCCATTGCGGAACCCCGTTTTTCGGGTGGATAAACTGAAGACATGATTGTTTGAAACACTGGGGCGGAAATTCCGACGCCCATTGCTTGAATCATTCGGGCAATCAGCAACATCTGAAAGTTGACGGCAAAGTACGCCAGCGTAGTTCCCAGACCAAAAATAAGCATGGCTGTTAAGTACAAATACTTGGAATTGATTCGGGTCAGTAACCAGGCACTGACGGGAATCATGATTCCCATGATTAACATGAAACCAGTGGTCAACCACTGAACGGCGGTTGCTGAAATATGAAAATCGGCCATTAACGTTGGAAAAGCTGTCGTTAATAGTGTTTGGGTAATGAAGGTGGTGAACGTCCCGACAAGTAAAGTCAATACAAGCCAAGTCCGGTGATAGGGCTGGCCGTTGGCATCAAGCGGCAACGTTGAATTTTGAGTTGGCATAATACCGTCCTTTCTTTTATAAATTCTGTAATAATGCACAATCAATAAGTATATCACGATGCAAGTCCTAGGCCTATTAATTGGTACTGGGGCGGTCTGCTGAGTGTTCGGTGTCGTGGTAAAATGAAATAGATAATATTAGTTAATTTGTGGTGAGTCGTGCTAATGATAGCCAGCACAATTCATCGACATTCAGTAAGGAAGCTAAAAAATATGACCAAAAAATATTTAACATTTGATTGTTACGGGACGTTAATTAATACTGAGCCGCTGTATCAATGGGTGGCTAATTTAGGATTGGCGGTTGGTTTAGACCCACTAACGGTTCGCAAAGCCTACGCGACTTATGAGGACGATCCTGCCAGTGTCAATCCTTATCTAGATTATTCAACATTAGTCCGGGCTGATCTTAAGCATTTAGATCGATTGTTTGAACAGAGACACTTCTTTGAAAGTCATTACGTTGAATGCTTGGAAGTGCAACGACACCTATTACCATACGCCGATGT
The DNA here is from genome assembly GCF_037290055.1 of Lactiplantibacillus argentoratensis. Taxonomy (NCBI): domain Bacteria; kingdom Bacillati; phylum Bacillota; class Bacilli; order Lactobacillales; family Lactobacillaceae; genus Lactiplantibacillus; species Lactiplantibacillus argentoratensis. The sequence goes on along the minus strand of NZ_CP147647.1, from coordinate 2,375,063 downwards.
TATACCGACCTTAATAGCCTGGCAGCAATTGGGCTATCAATTGATTATTATGTCGAATTCTTCCTGGGATATCATGCCGGCCAACATTGCTGCTTTAAAGGTGTCGTTCACAGCGGTTGTTACGGCTGAAGACATTCAAGCTTACAAACCAGCGTTAGCTTTCTTTGAAACGGTTCAAGAGCGTTTTAAGTTAACGGCAGATAATCATTGGCATATTGCACGTGGCTATGAATCCGATGTTGTTCCAGCCAGTGCTATGCAGTGGCCGATGATTTGGATTAATCGTGATCAGCGACAACCGACTAGTTCTGAACGGCCGACCCATATGGTTACTGATTTGGCCGCTGCTAAGCAGTGGGTTAACTAGGCGTGCGCGGTAGTGTCCCCGTTGATCAACAGTTAAAACACTGGTTGATCATCAGGGCTGAACAAGCTTTCTAATTTTGACTAAGCTGTTAAATCTCAAAATTGGAAAGGAAATTAACGTGAATTCAAAATCTTTAAATAAAAGTACGGTCCTATTAATGGCGATCTCCGCGGCCATTGTAGTGGCTAATATTAATTATATTCAACCGATTGAGGCGGACATTGCGCAACAGTTTAATCTCCCAAACGCCGTTATTGGCGCGGTGGCAATGCTGACGCAGTTAGGCTATGCCTTCGGGTTGCTCTTAATTGTACCCATGGGTGATATCATGAATCGCCGAATGTTGATTATGCGCTTACTGGTACTCGCAATCATTTCAGCGTTACTAGCCTTCGTGGCTCCCAATATTTGGGTGTACGCCTTGGCAAGCTTACTGATTGGGATAACCTCAGTGGCACCACAAGTTATTATTCCGTACGCCGGCTTTCTCGCACCTCGTAATCAGCGTGGTCAAGTCTTGGGCAACGTCCTGAGTGGCTTGCTCGTGGGGGTTCTCTTGTCACGAACTGTCAGTGGGGTACTTGCGAGCTATTTGCCTTGGCAGATGGTCTATCTGATTGCCGCTATCTTGATTGCAGGATTGTGGCTCGTCTTGTGGCGAAAATTACCGCATGATCCCGTGACGACACATACCACGAATTATAAAGCCATGATTCAGACAGTACCTCAGTTAGTAAAACGCTATCCGGTTTTGCGAGCGTCGGCTGTTAACGGATTTGTCTTGTTTGGTGTTTCTAATATTTTCTGGGCAACCCTCGTCTTTTACTTGCAACATCAATACGGGTGGGGAAGTCGTGAAGCTGGTCTGCTTGCGTTGCTAGGTGTTACCGGTGTGTTAGCAGCCCCTTTAATTGGCCGTCTAGCTGATCGTTTTCGGCCCCGAACGATTATCGGCTTGGGTCTAGTGTTATCAACATTAGCCTACGTAGTGTTTTGGCTGAGTGGTACGCATTTGGTGGGGTTAATTATTGGTATTGTCATTCTTGATTTAGGTACTCAATTCGGGCAGGTCGCGAATCAGACACGGATTCAAAGCATTGATGTCCATGCCAGTAGCCGTTTCAATTCGGTATTCATGTTTGGCTACTTCATGGGTGGCGCCCTAGGTTCATTTTGTGGCAACGTCTTATGGGATTTAGCTGGTTGGAACGGCGTCTGCGGGTTAGCGGTCGTCGTGTTAATGATTGGCTTTTATGCCCACTTTGTTCATTATCCACGGGTGGTGACACGACAAGCGCAACATTAGCAGTGTATTAGTTAATCGGTCATGAATCATGATTGAAACGTGTCAAGTTTAGATTGTTGTTCGTCAGCCGGTGTGCGTCCTATTCCGACCTCCGGGGCTGGGTGCCAATTGCTGGAACGCAGCCGACGTCGATTTGAGCTAACGCATAACCCGCGTCATCTCAAATACGAGTCTTATTCTAAGCCGGAAGAAAATCACTTCCGACTAAGAATAATTTGGCTACTGAGCATTGTCACCCAGCCCCTACAGTCGGGAACCCGCTCGAATGGCTAATGAACGGCCACTTAACTTAGCACAATCTGTTGTTGGCTATTTTGATACGGGAACTTTAAACGAAACGTTAGGGTTGTATTAACCACTTTGTCGAGACGGCCAATTATTACGATGTTGATTGAGGAATAGTGAGACATCCTAATATCATTTTCACCCTGATAGTTGATTGATAAAATTATTGTTTATGAAAAACAATGACGAATTTACCAAAAGTTGGGTACGCACATGTCCGCCATTCGAACACTGTCCCGACTGGAAGGCGTTTCGGCCAATACTCAGCACTGCAAGAGTGTGAGGTTCAGACGAGTTGAGACTGAGGATTAGCCTAGCTAGGGCGTTAAGCGGTGAATTTCCGCTTGGCGTCATAGCGTAGCTAACCGCAAGTCTCAGTCTGACCCGAACACGTTTCACCAATATGGCATTAAAGCGTGGAAGACCAGTATTTAAGACGTGGGCTTCGGCTTAAATCTGTGTCCACCGCGTTCCAGCAATTGGCAGAAATGCCTGGAAGTCGGCGTAGGACGAACTTGAAAAGCATGTTTACGCCCACTCGCACCTATTTCCAGCGGTTTTTAGCTGGCCGTTTTTGAACTCCCGGTTTGTAAAATTAAGTTAGAAATTTAAAAAGCCATTTGTGATAGACTTTTGAGTGTCAAAATCAAAAGAAAGGCTGATCACAAATGACCTATACTCATCTTACCATAGACGAACTTGCCACAATTTATTCTTTTTGGAAACTCGGTAAAAAGGCTTATCTAGTGGCCCCAGCGCTCCATCGGAGTGCTGAAACTGTGTATCGTATTTATCGGTTTCTTGACGCTGGCGGTACGATTATTGATTACCAATGCCACTATCGAAAGCATAAACAACATTGTGGGCGTAAACCAATTCAACTACGCCCTGATGAACTGGCCTATATTCAAGCCAAAACTCAAGCTGGTTGGCAACCAGATACCATTATTAATCGCCAAGAACGGGCTTTCAGCTGTGGGGTTCGAACCCTTTACCGCCTTTTCAAACGCGGTGTTTTGGGGTTGTCGACCAAAGATTTACCGATGCACGGCAAACGGCACCCTAATGGTTACATTGAACGCCGTGGGAAAGCGGGTCAATTGGGCAGGGATTTAAAGAATCGTTATCAGGACTATCCTAATTTTAATCAAGAATTCGGCCATTTAGAAGGTGACACGGTTCAAGGTAAAAACCATCAGGGTGCGGTAACCACGCTGGTTGAACGACAAACTAAGGTCGCAATTGTGCTGAATTCGCATACCAAGTCGGCACACGATGTCAATCGTAGTTTAGCAGGATGGCTTTCGAAGCTGCCACGACACCTATTTAAGTCAATTACGTTTGACAATGGTAAGGAGTTCGCCGGTTGGCGAACCATTGCTAACCAATTTGATTTAAATATTTACTTTGCCGCTGTCGGAGCACCCAATCAACGTGGTTTAAATGAGAACACCAATGGTCTGCTGCGTAAAGATGGTTTACGTCACAATCTTATTATGGACCAGCTATCAGATAGATTTGTTCAAGCAGTTGCCAGTCGACGAAACCACATCCCACGAAAAAGTTTGGGTTACCAGACACCTCTGGAAGCATTCATCAGTCAGATTACAGATGAACAGTTAAAAAATTTCTAACTTAATTTGACAATTCGGGACTTAAAAAACGACACGTTTTAATCATGATTAATCCTAAAATGACTAGCACGATACCTGTTGTTAAGTAGGCTGTTGATGTTTGTGTAATAACTTAATGATTGGTATAGGCGCTGGCAGTAGGGGACAGTTAATTAATATGAAGTATGCTGATGATGAGCTTAATGAATATTAACCATAATTGGCGTTGAACTTAATATTAGTCGTAAATCAATTAAAAGGATTGTATTTCAGAGAAAATGGTCTAAACTCTAATTATTCATGTTAGAAGATGTAACATGAAATCTAAATAAGAGGGTTTTGCTATGCGAATTGAAGCTGATTGTATTGGTAAGTTAGCTGTTCCGGATGATGCTTTGTATGGAATTCATACGTTACGTGCCGTTCATAATTTTCCGATTACGACGGAATTGATGCATCCACTGATCATGCAAAGTCTTGTTCAAATCAAGAAAGCGGCGGCCAGTGTGAATGCGGCTGCCGGAACTTTGTCTAATGATAAGGCACACGCCATTATTGCGGCATGTAATCAGTTACTACTGGGGCGTTACGCGGATAACTTCATTGTGCCAGCGATTCAGGGGGGTGCTGGGACCTCGGCTAACATGAACGTCAATGAAGTGGTGGCTAATTTGGCTCACCGGTTGATGCCGGCAGTTGCCGTTCATCCCAATGATGATGTTAATCAATCACAATCAACCAATGATACTTTTCCAACGGCCGGTAAAATGGCGCTTTGCATGCAACTCCCAGGACTATTAACGGCACTCAGCCGGTTGGTACAAACGTTACTGGTTAAATCGCAGCGTTATCAAGATGCCATCAAAGTTGGCCGAACTCAGCTTGAAGATGCGGTACCGACGACGTACGGGCGGACCTTTCATGCTTATTACCAATTATTCAAGCGTGATTTGACCCGTGTACGGCAGGCGGGCGAACATCTCCGAATCGTAAATTTGGGTGGGACTGCAATCGGTACCGGCATCAACGCGACTCACACGTATCAACAGCAGATTTTAGTGAAATTAAATCAAAATACTGATTTAGATTTAGTAGCCGCACCAGACTTGATCGATGCAACGCAAAACTGCGATTTGTTCGTGGAATTCTCTGCGGCCATGAAGACGTTAGCCGTTGACCTTTCCAAGTTTAGCAATGACTTAAGATTGCTGGCGAGCGGCCCACAAGCTGGCTTTGGTGAATTGAATTTGCCCGCGCAGCAAGCAGGCTCTTCTATTATGCCAGGTAAAATCAATCCGGTTATTCCGGAGGTTGTTAACCAAGTTGCGTTTGAAGTGATTGGTCACGACACGACGGTAACAATGGCAGCGGAAGCGGGCCAATTGGAATTAAACGCTTTTGAACCAATTATGTTACGGGCATTGCTAGCCAGTGAGCAGCATTTACAGCAGGCCTTGACTACATTAGTCGATCACTGTGTGCGGCAATTGACGGTCAATCGCCAACGCTGTGCAGATCAAGTGGCACATTCGGCCATTACGGCAACTGTTTTGGCGCCATACCTTGGTTACGAGACGACTACCGCGCTGATTAAAGAAGCGCTCACCACTAACCAAGCAATTCCTGAATTATTACATCGACGTCGCTTGCTTAGCGATGATTTGGTCGAGCAGCTGTTTTCACCGGCCGGACTAACTCAGCCACGTCCAGAGGTTATTGAACAACTACGAGCGGTTGCAAAGTAGCCACTGTTTTGCAGTGCAATTCATGGCTGAGATAGGCTAGTGCTGAAGGTTGACACCAGCCAATTTAAAGCCAATGGACGTCGCACGGCTTAGCACAACCCCAAGTTAGCGCGCTTTCTGCCAATTACTAAAACGCAGTGGATCCAAGTTTAAGCCGTATCTCAAATGCTAGTCATTAAAAATGAGTCACCAGAATGAAAAATTCTGATGGCTCATTTTTAGTTGCCGTTTACTTAGTCTTAACTAAAAGCAGCGAGGCACATTAGTGTAAGTTGACCAAAGCAAAAACGATTGGAATGGTAACGACACTTAAAATCGTTGAGATGCTCATTAGGGCAACGGCTGGCCCGGGATCACCGTGGACTTTGAGCGAGAACAAGACGACGATTCCGGCGACTGGGCAAGCAGCCATTAACACTGTGGTGAATAATGGGATGCCAGTGATACCCATTAGCTGGAGGACAACAATCGCCAAGTATGGAAACAATAAATTGCGCAATAAGATGACTAACCAAAGACGTTTATCGAGTGTTGCACGGTTAAGTTTAACGTCTGCCAAACTATTCCCAATAACGATCATGGACAGGGGTGTGTTGACCGAACTGACATATTTAATAGCGCTATTGGCAATCGTTGGCAGTTGCAGCGAGGTTACGAAGATCAGTAGCCCAACAACAATGGCGATGATATTCGGATTAAAGACGATCTGTTTAAGATTATCCCGCCGATTGCCCTGTTGTCCGGTGAAGAGGGTGATACCGTGAGTCCAGCTAAAAATATTGAAGGCCGCTAACGAGGCAACAGCATAGAATACGCCAGTTGCACCGAATAGGGAGCTGGTTAATGGAATCCCCATAAAACCGGCATTAGAATATACGGCACCGTAACGCATAATGCGACGCAAATTCTGGTCAGAGACACGTTTGAATAGTAATTGCGTCACAATAATCATGAGCACATAAATGATCACAATTCCAGCAATGACCCGGGCTAACATTTGTAAGCGGTCGGCTGAAAATGTCTTTTCAAAGGCTTGAATAATCAAGCAAGGTGACACAATGTATAACAGGATGTTGGTTAAATCAGTTGAAGTCTGGGCATGCATGAAGCCGAGCTTGTTAACGAGCAGGCCGACGAGCATGAGAATGAACATCAAAATGATTTGACTAGTTAGTTGCGTTAAATTCATTTACTTCAGTCCAATAAATTAGAATACTCTCATTATTGAGGCTTGGCCTGAACTTTGTCAAGATTCATTTAGGCCGGATGATGCGCCTGGACAATATCCACGTGATGTTTGAGATGGGGAAATACATGATGATCGGACCACCCCATGATGGCACCTTGAGCAATTAGGGCAAAGGCCGTCCCGAAGCCAATGGCGCGCAAATGACCTGTGGCGAAGAATGAAACGACGATAATCGTCAGAGGTGGCAAATAACTAGTCCACTGGGCAATAATAGCGGAACCATGTAAAAACCGAAAGCGTAAGATATACGATAAATCATCGTTCGGATGCTGAATTAAATTACAACGCTGGTAAATCGAGACGGCGGCCGCAACGCCTAATAGCCCAAGCACGTTTAGAATCAAGCGTGGTAACAGGGGCAGGGCGGGAATCTGTAGCCAATCCCAAAAGTAGCCGATAAATTGGACCAGGTAACTAAAGGGCACGATATAGAGCAAGTTGGAGATAAACCGCCGCCGATCAAAGTGACCTAACAGAAGTTGGTTGAGAATCGTGACAACCACACCGTACAGTAATAAGGTGGTTCCTAATGAAATATGGGTCCAGTCAGCTAGATTAACGCTGGAGCCAGTCCAGACGGCGCTGCCTAGGCTGGTGGCGATGGTGAGCGCGTTGGCAGCAGAATTCAGAATAATGGAAAAGACTAAAAAACCAAAACGTTGACGAAAATCAGGAATGTTCAACACGACTAAGCGACCTTTCAGTTAACAGTATATGAGTTATTATAACCGCTTTCATAAGTAGATGTCACGGCTAGACTCATAAAAATATGCTATACTAATTGCACAATAGATTTTACGGTTGAAGGACACTTCAAGAATTCGGACTACTTTTGGGTTGGGTAGTCAGAGCTTGCAGTGCCCTTTTTTAGGAGGTTTTTAATGGATTACGTTGGTAGTTTAGCGTTGATTTTAATTGTTACGGCGGTTGCGGGTCACCTGAGTGTCCGAATGGGCCTACCCGCGGTGATTGGCCAATTGTTAAGTGGAATTATACTTGGTCCAGCCGTATTAGGTTGGGTCTCAGCAACAAGTTTTATCAAAGACTTCGCGGAGCTTGGCGTGATTATTTTAATGTTCATGGCCGGCTTAGAGAGCGATTTGAAATTGCTGAAGAAGTATTGGCGTCCTAGTTTGTTAGTTGCGGTCCTGGGGGTCATTCTACCCGTTGCGGTGATTGACTGGTGTAGCCAACTATTTCACCTTAACGCCACTGAAAGTTTGTTCTTGGGCGTAACCTTCGCGGCCACATCGGTTTCGATTTCAGTCGCGGTTCTCAAAGAGTTAGGCGCTCTCGATGGTAAAGAAGGAACGACGATTTTAGGTGCAGCGGTCGTTGATGACGTCCTGGCTGTTTTGATTCTGAGTTTGATGATCAGCTTATTTGGCAGTGAAGTCAGTGGTGGCGGTAGTCATGCCTCAACCAACTTGGGACTCTCGCTGGCGATTCAGTTGGCGTTCTTTGTGGCGCTGTACTTTGTGGTCAAGTGGGTGGTGCCACATTTAATGGCCGTGGGGAATGCCCTACTGGTTCCAACCTCCATCACGCTGATGTCACTAGTGATTTGTTTTGGACTCTCATACTTAGCGGACGCAATCGGTTTAAGTGCTGTGATTGGCGCGTTCTTTGCCGGTATCGCCGTTGGTCAGACGGACTATCATGAAGTTATCGATGAGCATATTCAACCCATTGGTAATGCTGTATTTATCCCAGTCTTTTTCGTTAGTATTGGGCTGAATATGTCATTCAATGGTTTCTTGAACGATTTTTGGTTCATCGTTGTGATTACCGTTGCGGCAATTGCCACTAAGCTCATTGGTGCCGGGGGCGGCGCACGGTTAGCGGGTTTTAATTGGTTAAGCGGCTATGAGATTGGCGCCGGCATGGTGTCACGTGGGGAGATGGCCCTGATCATTGCACAGATAGGTTATCAAGGTAAATTACTATCAGCTGATCGTTATTCGGCAGTCATCACAGCAATCATTTTAACGACGCTGATTGCACCGCTATTACTTCGTCAGGCGGTTAAACGCCAACGTGAAGCTTAAAGCAATTGAAAATCCCAACTTGTTTGCGTGTTGCAAACGGGCTGGGATTTTTTAATCACGACATTATTCAGTTGTTAAACGTTGATAGTGGACTTCGGCGAGCTGACCATATCGATTGGTGTCAACTAATTCAAAGCGCTGTTGCTGGTCAATTGCTTTAAATAAGGGAATACCATCACCCAAAATGACCGGTGCAATCTGAATGTAGAGTTCATCAACTAAATCAGCAGCTAATAACGGCATTAAGACGCCAGCACCGCCCACAATCCAAATATTTTGGCCAGTGGCACGGCGCAAGTCTTCGACGATTTCCGTGACGGGCGTGTTGGTGAACTGTGTGCGTTCATCGCCGGTGTGGGGGTGGGAAGTCATGACAATATTGTGGGTCGCCGGATTATATGGATTAATGAGTTGATCAGTGGTTTGTTCCATCGTGTATTCGTAAGTATGGCGGCCCATGATGGCGGTATCAACTTGCTGCATAAATGCTTCGGTGGGGGCATCGTTGGCACCAGCTGTTTTGAACAGCCAGTCCAGCCGATTATCCTTAGTGGCTAAACAACCGTCAATTGAAATGGCCCCATAAAACTGAACTTTACGCATGATTCGACACCTACTTTATCTTTAGTAGTCATATTGTACCATGTTTTCCTGTCATTCACTTGCTGAACTCCGGTAAAAGTTCAGTAACATAATTAAATAATTGGTTCGAAATGGGAGGTGGGAAACTACTTAAGGTGTCGCTGGGAGCGTATGAATACTGCAAATAATGATGTTGCGGGGCTAATGGGGATGAGTATTCACAGCGGGTTAAGCAGGTCGTGGTGATCATTGTCGGAGAAGTAGCATGCGGCAATCAAGATGTGAGTCGGAGTAACGATTGGTGGTTTTCAAGGGCCCCACCGTCCGCTATAATTGGATTAGCATTTCATCACATACAGTTTGACCTAATTAGGCGAGCTGGCCTGGTTCGTAAACTTCCCAGGATAAAAAACCAAGAACTTCAGTTATCGGAGGTAAGAGAATGAATGCGACGCGTAACGTTATTATTGACTGTGATCCCGGGATCGATGATAGTTTAGCACTATTATTGGCGCTTAAATCACCGGCACTTAATGTGATTGGGATTACAATTGTTTGTGGGAACGTGCCAACCCATATCGGTGCGGAAAATGCACTGAAAATTTTAGATTTGGCTGATCGATTGGATATTCCAGTCTATTTGGGCGCTAATCGCCCATTGGAAGTCGCCTATACGAGTGCGCAAGACACCCACGGCGATGATGGTTTAGGGAATAGTCAGATTCCAGCGGTAACGGCGGTACGACCGATTCAAGATGCCGCTGGTTTTATTGAAGAGACGCTGATTGAAGCACCTGATACTTCGATTTTAGCGTTGGGACCGTTGACGAACATTGCAACGGTACTGCAACGTGATCCACGCTTATTTGAACAAGTCGATCAATTTACACTGATGGGTGGAAGTTATCGGAGTCACGGGAATTGTTCGCCAGTAGCTGAATACAACTTCTGGTGTGACCCGGATGCGGCCAAGGTCGTCTTTGACTTGATGCCTGTTCCCATTCAGATGGTTGGTTTAGACGTCACGCGTAACATCGTGTTGACACCCAGTTTATTAACGTATATTAAAGACGTCAATCCAGCAATGGGGGCGTTTGTTGAGAAAATTACAACCTTCTATTTTGACTTTCATTGGGAATATGAACGGGTTATTGGTTGTGTGATCAATGATCCGTTGGCCGTGGCCGGAATGCTTGACCCAACGATTCTGAGTGGCTTTGAAAGCTACACGACGGTTGTGACGGATGGTATCGCGCGTGGGCAGTCAATCGTGGATGATCATGATTTCTGGCACAACACACCCAATAGTCAAATCATGACGAAGGTTGACGTCGTAGCTTTTTGGCGGTTGTTCTTAACGACTGTGGTCGGTGCGGCTGATCCTGATTTAACGCAAGTCTTGCACCAATTGGTGAGTGCATGAAGAGAATAAAAACGCGGGCAATTACGTTATTGGCGCTCTGCATTGCCCTGAATATTGTTGGCAGTAACATTGCCTTGATGTTAAAATTACCGATTTATTTAGATTCAATTGGTACCGTTTTGGCTGCTGCTGTGTTTGGACCACTGGGTGGAATGTTGGCCGGGGGTGCCACCGGAGTTATCGTGGGTGCGACGACAGACCTGTACTCGCTGTTCTTCATGCCCGTTCAACTGCTGACTGGGTTAGTTGCTGGTCTGCTATATCGGCGAATCAAGCCGGGCACGTGGCGGTCAAATTGGTGGCTAGCTGGTGTTATTTCACTTCCCGGAACACTTTTATCCACGGCGATTACGGTCATCTTATTTCATGGCATCACATCGTCTGGTTCGAGCATGCTAGTCCAATTATTATTAGGTACCGGTATGGGCAAAACGATGGCCGTCTTCTTGATACAAGTGGGAACGGATTATTTAGATCGGTTTATCACAGTGTACGTGGTCGCACTTGTTTACCGCGCATTGCGATATAAATTGCCGCAAGCTAATTAGTTGAACGGATGACTAAATCTAAGCATGTTTACGCTAACTCGCACTTTTTCCAGCGGGCCGAAGCAGGCTGTCTTTGAGCTTGGTAAACTCTAGCTTTCGATTTGTAGTACCTGATAAGTTGTGTGAATATGAACAATAAAAATGACCTCGCAGGAATATTATTGCGAGGTCATTTTTGTTGTTATGAGGTTAAAGTGCAGTGGTCAATATCGCTACGAATCGCGGCGACTCATCTTACCATCTTCAATTTGATAGACCACGTCACAGTCATCAATTAGCCGCTGGTCATGGGTCACCATTACGATGGCCTTTTGGTGCTGATGAGCTTCGTTGACGAGGCGCTTGACGACGTCGATGGAGCGGGGCGTGTCCAGGCTGGCGGTCGGTTCGTCTGCGAGAATGACGCTTGGATCATTGTAAAGAGCGCGGGCGATGGCAACACGTTGGCGTTCACCACCGGAGAGGTCACTTGGGTAGGCATCCCGAACTTCAGTAAGGGCTAACTCTGCTAGTAATTCATCGGTGCCTGCTTGATCAAATTTGCGCCGGGCCATTTTATCGACGAGCTTGAACTGTTCACGAACCGTCAGGAATGGAATCAGATTGGAACTCTGCAAGATAAAGCCAATTTCATTGAAACGGTAGGCTAAGCGCTGTTTTTCCGTTTGATTCGATAGTGGTTGTCCGTTCAGAATAACTTGACCACTTGTTGGCGTTTGTAAACCGGCAGCAATCGTCAAAAAGGTGGATTTACCTGAGCCAGAGGGGCCGATAATCGCGACGAATTGGCCAGCACTGACTTCGAAATTGGCATCAGTCAAAGCGTTAACAGCGGTATGACCGTGACCAAATTGTTTATTAATATTTTGTAAGGCTAAAACTGGTTGACTCATTGATATCATCCTCCTTATCCAATGGCAACGACGGGGTCAATCTTGGCGACAGTCCGCCATGAGAGTAAGGCACCGACGACTGCAGCTAACAAGAGAGCCACACTATAAATACCAAATTGTGGCCAGTCAATGGCGAATGGTAATCCGGCGGGCATGATTTGCGCGAGGCCTAACGTAATTAGAAGGCCGATGCCGATACCAATGATTGCCATGACGACACTTTGGGTGAGTAGGGCAGCCAAGATGTGTTTGGTACCAATACCTTGTACTTTTAAGACCCCGAACAAGGCTTGTTTTTGAAGGGTCAGAACGAACATGAAAATTCCAATCACGGCTAGGGCAATTGCGAACAAGAAGTAAATCATCGTGTTGAGTGTCAACTGCTCAGCGCTGTATCCTGGTAATTTTTCAATAAACGTGGCAATTGATAAACGTTGCATGTTGCCATGATGTTGAGTCTTGAAATGACTCTTTTTAGTCACAAAGGCGTTGACCGGTTGTTGATCGCCACTGGTGATGGGATTACCTTTGAGACGATTGAGCGTGGCAACGTCCGTGTAGACCGTTGGCGCAATACTATAGGTACTAGCTTTGAAAGTACCGACGATTGTTACCTTTTGATCAGTGGTCCCAATGCGAACTTTCTGACCAATCCGATAGCCTTTGTCTTTTAATCCCGCGGAAATCAATAATTGATTCTTGCCGTTGATTCGGTGTCCTGAGATGACTTTTGGCATCAGAAAACTATCGTGAGTGGTCCCAAAAGCGCTAGCGTTAGTCTTTTGACCATTACTGGCAGTTCGTAAAGTACCGGACAGACTAGCTAAGGGTGCGACGTCCTGACCTTTGATTCGATCTTGGTCTGCTAGTTTTAATTGGGATGCTGACAGTGTCTGATTCGCATCTTCGTTCAAATAAACTGTTTGAGCATGCCACTGGTCAACAGCCTGACGATTACCATTGGATAACCCGTTAGCAAGGCCCGCTAACATAAAGACGACGAGGGCAATTAGTAGCAAAACCCCGCTAAGTAGCCCATATCTGAGTTTTTCGTGGGCCATTTCTTTTAAGCCTAAATACATGTCAATTCCTCCCTTTTAATTTCATTTATCAAGTGATAAATCAATGTGGTAATCGTATCACGTTCATTTTTGTAAATCAAATTTTTTATTTAATTACCAGGCTAAATTATTTCGAAATGGGTACCAAGGCTGGTATGATTAATTTATTGAATAGAGAGGCAGGTAATTATTAATGGTGAACAAGCAGTTCAATCATCGGGCCGCAGTTATTGCTGGTGTGACTGGTGGTGTGATTTCTGGTTTAGTTAAGTTAGGGTGGGAGAATATCCTACCGCCACGAACGCCACAGCGGGATCAAACGAATCCCCCACAACAATTATTGCAACAAATTGGGATTCCCGCCAGCGTTACGCATGCAACGTATTCATATTCTGGTCATGATTTACCAGGTGTCAGCTATGTCATGCATTTCGGATTCTCAACGACCTTTGCTGTGGCCTATAGTTTATGGGCTCGCAAGCACCCCCGGGCAAAAGGTGGCAGCAGCGCGTTGTATGGGTTAGGTATCTGGACAGCCTTTCACCATGGTATCTTGCCAGCACTGGGGACCGTTCCCGCTGCGAAGGATCAACCAATGACCGAACACGTGTCAGAAGCCATTGGGCATGTTTTATGGATGTGGACCGCTGATTGGGTTAGTGCCGCTGTCTATGACCGGATGACCCGTTCCAAATAGCGGTTTAAATCGGTTAGTGAGTGACGACATGATGAAGTGTCGTAATCGCAACCGTTGAATAAAGTTTTTGCTTAAAAAACTAGCTTGGTTAGGAATGATTACAACTGCTAACCAAGCTAGTTTTAATTGTCGCTATTTTGGTTAATGTTCGGATTCTGATGGTAACGGAAATAGTGATTCACCGCGACAATCACGTGATTATGAGGAAAGCAACTGAGATTAACGTCTATTACAATGGGACCATTTGATTTTAATGATTGATTTTTTAATTTAATTCTCATATTGACTGAAAATGTGCTAAAATATTAATATTGTGTGCAATGTTTCATAAAAACATCCATAAATGAGAATGGGGCGGAAGTAGCTTGGAAAAGCAGGGAAAGATGAAGCGGTATCGCCAGTTCCGATTGAGCTTGGGCTGGCAGATCTTAATTGGGCTAGTGCTTGGAATTGTATTAGGGGTCGTCTTTTATGGCAATAAAACGGCGATTACTGCGATGCAAAACATCGGGACGATGTTCATCAGTCTGATTCAAATGATCGTTTTACCAATCGTGGTGGCATGTCTGATTACCGGGATTGCTAATATGGGCGACCTCAAAAAGCTAGGTCGGATCGGTGGTAAAACCATTATCTATTTCGAAATCATGACGACGATTGCGATCGCCTTAGGGTTGTTAATGGGTAACATTTTTCACCCTGGTGACTATATCGATATTCATCAACTACATGCGTCGAATATTAGTCAGTATGTGCAAACCGCTAAGACGGTCTCACACAATGGTATTTGGTCCACGGTCATGGGCATTATCCCGACTAACGTCTTTAAATCATTGTCAGCTGGTGACATGATTCCAGTCATCTTTTTTGCCGTTTTCTTTGGTTTAGGGACGGCGGCTATTGGCGAACAAGGCAAAATTATTCTGGACTTTATGAACGCTGTCGCCGAAGCTATGTTCAAAGTGACGAACTGGGTCATGCACACGGCTCCGATTGGCGTCTGTGCCTTAATTGGGGTAACGGTCGCTGAAATGGGCTTGAAGGCGCTGGCCCCTTTAGGCTATTTCATTATTCTTGCTTATATTACCATGGCAATCTTTATTGTGGTTGTGATGGGCATTGTTGGTAAGTTATTCGGTTTAAATATTTGGCACCTACTACGGGTCATTCGTGATGAAATGGTGCTTGGCTTTTCAACGGCGAGTTCTGAAGCGGCCCTGCCCCGCATTATCGATAAGATGGGGAAATACGGTGTTAGTGAAGGGATTGTCTCATTTGTGATCCCAACTGGGTATACGTTTAACTTAGATGGTTCCGCAATTTATCAATCGTTAGCGGCGCTTTTCTTAGCTCAGGCTTATGGGATTCACCTGTCCCTCAGCCAACAGATCACTTTATTGATTGTACTTATGATTACGTCAAAGGGGATTGCTGGTGTGCCGGGGGCTTCGTTTGTTGTCTTATTGGCGACGATTTCAACGATTGGCGTGCCAGTACAAGGGCTCGCCTTTATTGCGGGAATCGACCGGCTAGTTGACATGGGACGAACCGTGGTTAACGTGGTCGGCAATTCATTAGCTGCGGTAATTATCGGTAAGTCAGAACATGAATTTGATACGGCCAAAAGTGATCAGTATTTAGCTGAGATTCGGGCGGGGCATGCGCGCGCAATTACGAAATAATTGAAAACAGCTCTGTCAGTTAGTTCTGCATTAATAATGCGATGGCGATGGTCACTGATGATTGATAGGCCCAAAAGTTGTATTTCAGAAATTAATTTCTGAAATGCAACTTTTTTTATGATATCTTATTCTGGTTACAGCAATTACTTCAGCGATTAAGTTATGATAAGACCTATAGGGGAGGATGGCGATCGGATGACAACTGATTTTTCGATTGGGCAACTCGCACAGTTATTTGATATCCCAGTGGCGACTTTACGCTATTATGACGAGATTGGGTTATTGACGCCGGCACGAGTCAATCCGCATAGTCACTACCGATATTATGGGACGCCTCAGTTCGAACGGTTGAGTACCATTAAATATTTGCGAGCACTCGGCTTACCATTAG
This sequence comes from Lactiplantibacillus argentoratensis, assembly GCF_037290055.1. Taxonomy (NCBI): domain Bacteria; kingdom Bacillati; phylum Bacillota; class Bacilli; order Lactobacillales; family Lactobacillaceae; genus Lactiplantibacillus; species Lactiplantibacillus argentoratensis. Next base: position 2,359,173 of record NZ_CP147647.1, on the reverse strand, counting down.
CTACGATTGCCGATTTTTTTGCGGCCCGTGAACTGTCCAAGCTGACGAGTATGTTAACGACCCAACAGCAGCAGGTTGAGGCGCAATTGCGATTATTAACGGCGGTACAACAACGGATCAATACACGCTTGGCCCAGATTAAAACGGCCCAAAGTGCCAATTTTGATGTGACTGAATGCGTGACGTTACCTGAAAGAGCGATGGTGGCTTTACGTCAGCCTTATCGCCCTCAAGATGATATTGAACTTGTTATTGCTAAGCTACGCGCACAGACCGGCGCGACGAACGAAATCTTTCTCGGCAAGGTTGCGCTGATGCTCGACCAGCAAGCCATCCAAGCCGGACATTTTGACCGCTATGCGGGAATTTGTTTATTATTTGAACCGGGTGATACGGTGCCACCCCATCAAGAACACTTGGCGGCTGGTAGCTATGCGCAGCGGATTTTTCACGGCACTCATTTGGATGCCCCGATGCAGTATCGACAATTGTTAGCGGATTGTCGTGCTCACGGCTGGCACGTGGCGGGAACAGCTATTGAGACAGCACTGATTGATTATGGGATTACAGATCAGGTTGCACAGTCGGTGACGCAGATACAATTACCAATCAAGGCTTGACCCTCAAGTAACTTTAGACTTTATACTAAATGATAATTAATTATTTTAAATTGAAATAAGCGCTAAGGATTAAGCTATTGATTAGGAGTGGCGATATGATTGGGACGATTTTTAATACGAGTATGATTTTAGCCGGGTGCTTAGTCGGCAGTATTTTTAAGAAAGGAATCAAACCGGCCTACCATGCGATATTATTACAAGCGTTAGGGCTGGCGGCTTGTGTCATCGGCATTAATGCGGTCGTGCAACGGATGCCGCAGAGTAAGTACCCGGTGCTTTTTATTGTGAGCTTGGCGATTGGTGGATTAATTGGTCAAGCTTTGGATATTCAAGGGAATTTTGACCGCTGGGTGGGCCGTTTGGCGGGTGGCAACTTAGCGGAAGGCCTAGCGACTGCGGTGTTACTGTACTGTATTGGATCGTTATCGATTTTGGGGCCGATTGAGGCAGCCTTAAAGCATGATTACACCTTTTTATTTACGAATGGCATGTTAGATGGCATCACGTCGATCGTATTAGCATCCACTTTCGGATTTGGCATCGCGATTGCGGCGGGCGTCTTATTTTGTTGGCAGGGGAGCCTGTATGTTTTAGCATTAATTTTGAAAGGTGCATTGAGTGCAGCGTTACTGAATGAAATTACCATTGTTGGTGGTATCTTGATTCTAGCATCCGGCTTAGGCATGTTGAAAATCAAGCAATTCAGTACGTTGAACCTATTACCAGCCTTGCTAGTGCCACCAATCGTAATTAGCGTGATGCAATTATTTTAACTAGTGGGCCAATGGTGAAGTCAATTAAGTCTTTTGATTGATAAAGTAAAAGCCACCAACTTAGGACAATCAGTGAAAGCTGATCATTTTAAGTTGGTGGCTTTGTGTATAATGCATCGATTTGAGAGATTGGCATTAAATATGGTTAAAACGGACTGTTTAACTGGATTGTTTTCCGTCAGCCGGTGCGCGTCCTATGCCGACCTCCGGGGCTGGGTGCCAATTGCTGGAACGCAGCCGACGTCGATTTGAGCTAACGCCCAACCCGCGTCATCTCAAATACGAGTCTTATTCTAAGCCAGAAGCAACCCACTTCCGACTAAGAATAATTTGGCTACTGAGCATTGTCACCCAGCCCCTCCAGTCTCAAGCCTGTGAGGGGCCACGGGTTGAAGCCGCTCGAATGGCTGATGAACGACCACCGAACTTAGCACAATCTATCGTTGGCTATTTTGATACTGGAACTTCAAACAAAGTGTTAGGTGCATTAGCACTTTGTCGAGAGATTACATCTTACTACACCAATTCAGGATTAGTGAGCTATCTCAATATCACTTTCAGTCTGACAGTTGATTGACAAAGTTATTGTTTATGAAAAACAATGACGAATTCACCAAAAGTTGGGTCCGCACATGTCCGCCATTCGAACACTATCCCGACTGGAAGGCGTTTCGGCCAATGCTCAGCGGTGAAATTCCATTTAGCAAGTGTCCTTGGCTTGGTTAGTGGAAGACCAGTATTTAAGACATGGTCTGCGGCTTAAATCTGTGTCCACCGCGTTCCAGCAATTGGCCGAAATGCCTGGAAGTCGGCGTAGGACGCGTCAACTAGGCAATTTTATGCTTACTCGACTTTTTTCCAGCGGGCCTAAGCTGGTTGCTTTTGATTTAAAAAGTAGTCCGTTTTAACCATAATTCACGCCAACACGCACAATAGATGTCAAAGTAAGACACCGGTTAGATTAAGTGGTGTTTGATGCTGAAGAGTTGACGATTGCGTTCCAGATGACGGTGAATGTGATCGATGAGGACGTCGTGCGACCAATCGGTAGTTGTGTTAAGTGGCGGAACGGGAAAACGTTCATCGATATCGATTGTCGGTGGCGTGATGGCACAGTTGGCGACTAGGGCGATGGCGAGGCTCGTAGGTGTGTGCTGGTACATGAGGTCATTTCGAATCGCAAACCTGATGTGCTGCTGGTTGGCTAGTTTAACGTAGCGATTCAGGATGTCTTCATCTAGTAAGCCATGTAAGAGTAACTGGTAATCAGGATGGGCCACCATTTCACTTTTTAGTTCGGTTGAGTAGTCACGCATGAGTGCTTGGGTGAAAGTAATGCCCACATCGATTCGTTCGTGAAACGTGCCAAGGTTACGGTGTTGTTCATCCGGATGTAGTACAGGGGCCCCGAATATTGCGGATTGTAAGTGTTTATCCATTTGGTCTTCAGAATTAGCCATGCCGGTCAGGTCCTTTCACAATTAACCATAAGATTTAACTACTTTTACTACTATTGTAATAAAGAAAGCGCTTTAATCAACATAAAATTTTCTAAAGCTGATTAGAAGTTACATCTTTGGATGCCACTAGGCTTGAAACGGATGACAGATAATTAAGGACGCAACGGATTTGCCGGGGCCAATTTAATGCTGTTTTGAAAACAAGGACTCGGTGCTTCATAAAATAAAGAAGGTGCCCAGAATTAGGAAAGGTGGCTTCATCGGCAAATAACGAATATTCAAGGCCATTTTGGGAAAAGCCAGCCTCGGCCAGACAATCTCAATTATAATCTAAGTAACGGTCAGGGCTAATTTAACAAATTGATAATAAGGTTACTAATATATCAATAAACTGATTAAAGCAGTGTGTTGCTTAATGATTAACCAGGCTAACCTTAATCCTTGTCAGCATTGACTTACGGCTGATTATACAAGTCTTTTTTTTAAGATTGTAAAGGTGTATTATTGATTCGTCCATGGTATGATACTACATAGTATGTTAGTAAAGTAGTCAATCAAATTAAAAGAGAAACGGATGGTAACAAATGCCAAGACATTTACGGAAGCGGCGCCGGTCATGGACGCTGATCATAATTGCCATGGTGCTTTTGGGGGTCATTGGATTTACAAGCACACAAGTTTCTGACTGGATTGATGCATCGTTTACAACTAAACAAACGGATGCAGCTAAGTCTAGTTCCCAAACGAAGCCCAAGTCGGTCAATCAGGTCAAGTTGGACGTCCCGCTAGTGAATCAAATGACAACACCACGTTTATATAATGGTTGTGAGGTCACATCGCTGACGATGTTGATGAATTACGCGCATATTAATGTCACCAAGAATGAATTGGCGGCAAAGATTACGAGTGTACCACTCACTTATAGTGATGGCGAACATGGTAATCCAGAATATGGGTTTGTTGGGGATATTACTGGTAACAATCCTGGGTTAGGTGTTTATCATAAACCAATCTATAAATTGGCGAAAACTGAGACGAGCCATGTGAAGGACTTAACTGGGTCAAACTTTGATACTGTGATTGAACAGTTAGAACAGGGCCGGCCCGTTTGGACGATTACGACTGCTTCGTTTGCACCGGTCAGCACGATGCAAACTTGGCAGACACCACAGGGCTCCGTTAAAGTGACTTATGATATGCACAGCGTGGTCATTGTTGGCTTTAACCGGACTAAAAAGTTGATTTATGTTAACAATCCGTACGGAGAAAAACAGCAGGCAGTCAGCTGGAAGAATTTTGAGGCTGCTTATAATCAGATGGGCAAGCAAGCCATTGTTCTGACGTTACCACATTAGTTAGTTAACAACATGCTATTGTGAACCAATTAGTTTAAGCAACTAATCTTGGTCAAGATGAGCCAAAATCTTGATGAGGGTTAGTTGTTTTTTTTGTAGCGGCGCTTGCGAATGAAATGAGGGCGATGCCCGGTAATACGGGCAGTTTGGCTGCCGCAAATTAGTTTGAGAATGGGTGATTGCGAAACTGTTGTAACCAAACTGTAATCCAAATATCAGCCTTTCCGGAGTTGTTCATAATATTAACCATAAAGGGGCGAAGCTTTGTTAACAAGCTGTAACTGAATTGAAATCGAATTGACGCCGCAACCCATCGAAAATGACCTATCATTGGTAGTATAAGAATGTTAAAGTTATGGGTACGTCATAAACTGGTTTTAACAGTTTAGTTGTTTGTAATTGTGGGGATTACTAGCAACTTATAATGATAATTTTTTTAATTGCGGAGCACAATATGGGGAGAGGGACCGCATGATGGGGATTAAAAAGCTCAGTTGGTTAGTTGGAACGGTTGTGGTCGCCACACTTGGTATGCAAATTAATGTTCAAGCACAGGGACACGCGGTGGTTGATATTTCCGAGTGGCAAGGACAGCTCAGCCCAAGTCAGGTGCAGGCGATGAAGTCGCAAGTGCTATTTGTGATCAATCGCCGTCAGTATGGTTTGAATTATGTTGACCGGGATGCAGCAAATAATACGGCATTATATGTTCGCTATGGCATCCCGTTTGGTGAGTATGATTTTTCGCAGTTTACGGATGCCGTCAGTGCGCGCCGTGAAGCCCAGGCGTTTTATGCGCGGTCTAATAAGGCTGCTCGTTTTTATGCCTTGGATTTTGAAGTTAATACGGTCCGCTCCGGCTCAACCAATGCAGCCGTTGCGGCTTGGTATCACGAAATGCGGGCGTTGACCAATAAGAAACTGATTTTTTATTCGTACGCTTCGTTCGCACTAACGTATGCCAACCAAGCGCGGCAACGGTTCGACGCCCAGTGGATTGGAGCGCTAACACCCAACCCGCCGATCGTTCCGGCTGCGTTGTGGCAGTATACAGATCGTTATCACTTAGCTGGGCTAGCTGCGCCAGTTGATAATAGTCGGGTGATTACAAGCGTTCATCCCGTTTCGTGGTGGCTGGGGACGGACCGTGTTGCACGCGTTGTTACGAGTAACACCCAACCGAGACTAAAAGTTGTCCGCCATCGCCGGTTGACAGCGCCCGCCCGCAATCAATGGGACGGACGAGGACGAGCGACCCAACCAGTTGCCGCCATAAAGCCGTCAGTCGTAGTCCAAGCACAGCCACTCGCTCAATCGCAAGCACGGCCCCAGGTTCAGCCGGTTGTTAAGATTCAGCCGGAGCACCGGCTGGCGACCAACCAAAAGACACATTGGCGGGTCAAGCGGCGGGCATCGCGCACAATTAGCGTTAACCATCGTAAGGTAATTCGACACCGCGTCATTTGGCATCAAGCGACGCCGCCCAAAGTGGTAAAACTTAAAGTGACGCGGCGTAAAGGTACTAAGTTTAAGCTGAACACGGCCAGGGTAATAAAGCGTAGCCAACGCGGGCAAAGAAATCGAACAAACCGGGTGGCTCGTTTTAAAGGCCGGACACGGCAAGGGGGCACACGGCGTCAACGGTTGCTGGGACAGCGAAGAATAAGGCGTAATCAATTCCAACGGCACGCACCACGAGTAACGGTGCAGCGCCAGCAGTCAACGTTTCACCGTGAAGCACGTCGGCCAGTTCGACGATTCACACACACACGTCCCGTACATAATACTTCCCGGGACAAGCGAGGACTTAGCTGATGGCATGGCTGTCACTCGGTTCTCATTATCATGGTAGCAAAGGTTATTAATGGTTAAGTAAAATCGGTCATTTGTTGTAGAAATTAGGAGGACATTTTTCATGAACTTTAAGCGCAAAATTCAGTTGGGAATCGCCACGGCAACTGGGATGTTGGTGGTTGGAATCGTTGCCGTACCTTCAGTAACGAACGTACTACACGCGGCTTCAGACAATGTTAGTTTGGTTAGCCAGACAGCAGCACCTACGAGCGTCAAGGCAACTAATCAAACAGTCAAGGCTATCAGCGCAAGCGGGACAAAGGGTAATTACCGGGTGAAGTACGCCAAAGCTGGGACTAGTTCGACGACTGCGACCTATCAGCAGACGAACTACAATACGAAAAGCGATGCTAGTAACCAAGTCGATTATTTAGCGAATACGCAAGGTCAGCGTACGACGCTTAATTCAGGTACGGCAGCGACGGTCCAAGGGACGATGGGCAAAGTGTATGTTCATTGGAACACGGGTAGCTGGTCAGTGACAACGATTGCCAATACGCAGGACGTTGCCGGTAATCCAACTAAGTTTGCTAATCAGGTCAATAATCAGATTCAAAAGCAAGATTTAACAAGCAAGAATGTCACCAGTGGCGCTGTCACGGTATACGATACACCACAAAACGGACAGGCTAACTCAGTTCAGTGGCAAAACGGCAAGCAGGTTGCTAAGGTTCAAGGCCAACAAGCCAATACGGTCATTAAAATTGCGGCGAATGCTAAAAATTAGGCGTTTACTCGGAAGATCAGTAAATAAGCAGTGGGCGCTTGGACGTAATCGGAGCGGCGATGCTAGCCGCGTTTCCGTACTGAACGCCCTCAGCTAGCCAGTGGCCGTCAATGCGGTGTTTCGACGGAAAATAGGATTGACTTTTGTCCGTGGAGTGCTTATGATGTTAGATAATAATTAAAAAGTAGTGATCGTTAATTAGTAGTCGTTGACCCAACAGTCTAGCGACTCGGTGGGTGGTGCGAACCGAGCTGTGGTCAAGGATGAATTACATAACGTGAACTGCCATTGGCCGGATGATATCCGTTACTAATCAATGAGCGATCACATTTGGTGATAACTTGGGTGGTAACGCGGAAAACTCGTCCCTGTTTTGATGACAGGGACGAGTTTTTTTGTCCAGCGACAATCACAAGGAGGACTAACATGAACATTATCGACGATTTAAAATGGCGTGGTGCCATTAACCAACAAACGGATGAGGCCGGGTTAAAGGAACTTACCGAAAACCAATCCGTCTCACTATACTGTGGGATTGATCCAACCGGGGATAGTATGCATATTGGGCATTTGATTCCCTTCATGATTCTCAAACGATTCCAGTTGGCTGGTCACCATCCCTACGTTGTAGTTGGTGGTGGGACCGGTGCTATCGGTGATCCGTCTGGTAAGAACTCAGAACGTAAGTTACAGACCATGGATCAAGTGAAGCATAATCAGGATGGCTTAAGTGCTCAGATGTACAAGTTGTTTGGTCATGACGAAAACTTTTCGATTGTAAATAACTATGATTGGTTATCCAAAATTTCATTACTAGATTTCTTACGCGATTATGGTAAGTTGTTCAGTGTGAACACGATGCTGAACAAAGAAGTTGTGGCTAGCCGGTTGGAGGTCGGAATTTCATACACTGAATTCACGTACCAAATCTTACAATCAGTTGACTTCTTACACTTGTACCGGGCTGAACACGTGCAACTCCAGATTGGTGGGGCCGATCAGTGGGGCAACATCACGGCGGGGACGGATTTGATTCACCGCTTAGAAGGTAATGACGCCAAGGCTTACGGGTTGACGATCCCATTATTGTTGAAGGCGGATGGGACTAAGTTCGGCAAGACTGCTGGTGGGGCCGTGTGGTTAAACCCTGAGCGGACATCACCATATGAATTTTATCAATTCTGGATCAACCAGGATGATCGGGATGTCGTCAAATATCTCAAGTACTTCACGTTCTTAAGTCATGAAGAAATTGACCGCCTAGCCGAAACAGTGAAGACTGCACCTGAAAAACGGGAAGCACAACGGCGGTTAGCTGAAGAAGTCACGGAATTTGTTCATGGTAAGCAGGCGGTAGTTGAAGCTGAAAATATTACTAAGGCGTTGTTTACTGGTGATGTTCAAAGTTTAACAGCAGACGAAATCGAACAAGGATTCAAAGGGGTGCCATCAGCCGACGTCTCTGCTGAAAAGCAGAATATTGTTTTGTGGTTGGTTGACGCCACAAAATTCGAACCTTCACGGCGTCAAGCACGGGAAGATATCAAAAACGGTGCGATTCGTATCAATGGTGAAAAGGTGACGGATGTTGATGCCGAGATTGATCCATCAGCTGCTTTTAATGGCAAATTTGTCATTGTCCGTCGGGGTAAGAAACGTTACTTCTTGGCACACGTTAAGTAAATTAATTTAGCAAGTAGACTGGACCCGGTGTGGCCCAGTCTTTTTATTATTATCGTAAGTAGGAACTGGTGTAAACTTTACTTTGGTTGCACTAACAAGGTGTGATCATGGCCAGATGAGAATCAATTGAGGAGATGAAAGTTTTGGTGGGGGTTAAATTTAATACGCGTACGATTGCAATCTTAGGAATGTTGATTGCACTTAATGTTGTTATTTCTATCTTTTTCCATATTCCAATCCCGATGACGCATGGTTATATTAATTTATGTGATGCGGGAATCTTTATTGCAGCACTGATTTTTGGCTGGCGTGGTGGTGTCATTGTTGGTGGCGCCAGTGGGCTATTGTTGGATCTGTTGCTGGGATACCCACAGTATATGTTCTTCTCGCTACTTGTTCATGGCTTAGAAGGTGGGCTAGCAGGGTATCTTGGTGCTGGTAAATCGCATGGTCGGCAGATTGCGGCAATTATCACGGCAGCGGTGGTTATGGTTGTCGGCTACTTTTTATCAGATTCATTGTTGTATACGATGGCAGCGGGGCTAGTTGGTGTGCCGACTAATTTAGTTCAGGCCGTAGTTGGTGGTATCCTGGCGTTTCCAATTGTTGCTGGTATTCGTCCAATTGTTAAGGGCCACTTGAACATGTAAAATTAGATGTGATTTGTTATTCGGTTAAATTAAGTGCTCGCTAGATTTTAGGCGGGCGCTTTTTATATTGTGGTGGGTGTGTACCGCAGTATGGTGGCTGACAAGTCTGGGAGGTTGGCCAATTTCGCAGGAGGGGAATTGCTGACCTATAATGTAGCAATTGTGTAATTTTTCGACACTGGACAGCTGGGTTTTCATAAAAATGAAAAAATATTGAATTATTTGTTGACAGTTTCGTGGTCGGCTGGTATATTAGTAAACGTTGCTGCTACGGCAGATGCAATTCATCATCAAATAATTATTGAAATTAGTTGTTGACAACTTCTTCAGTAATTGGTAAGATAGTTTCTGTTGTCGCAACGGCAACCACGACAAATTAATCAAGTTACTTCTTAAAAAAAGTTGTTGACAAGATATTGATTAAGATGTTATGATGATTAAGTTGTGTTAAGCGATTAACACACGGAATTAGATCTTTGAAAACTGAACAAAGTTTCGACGAATCAAATGTGTAGGGTCTCTTGATTTTGAATCAAGAGCAAACATTTGCGAAGTCAATTCGCTAGCAAATAAATTTTAGTACAACATTAAATGAGCTTTTTAGAACTCATCATTAATTTGAGAGTTTGATCCTGGCTCAGGACGAACGCTGGCGGCGTGCCTAATACATGCAAGTCGAACGAACTCTGGTATTGATTGGTGCTTGCATCATGATTTACATTTGAGTGAGTGGCGAACTGGTGAGTAACACGTGGGAAACCTGCCCAGAAGCGGGGGATAACACCTGGAAACAGATGCTAATACCGCATAACAACTTGGACCGCATGGTCCGAGTTTGAAAGATGGCTTCGGCTATCACTTCTGGATGGTCCCGCGGCGTATTAGCTAGATGGTGAGGTAACGGCTCACCATGGCAATGATACGTAGCCGACCTGAGAGGGTAATCGGCCACATTGGGACTGAGACACGGCCCAAACTCCTACGGGAGGCAGCAGTAGGGAATCTTCCACAATGGACGAAAGTCTGATGGAGCAACGCCGCGTGAGTGAAGAAGGGTTTCGGCTCGTAAAACTCTGTTGTTAAAGAAGAACATATCTGAGAGTAACTGTTCAGGTATTGACGGTATTTAACCAGAAAGCCACGGCTAACTACGTGCCAGCAGCCGCGGTAATACGTAGGTGGCAAGCGTTGTCCGGATTTATTGGGCGTAAAGCGAGCGCAGGCGGTTTTTTAAGTCTGATGTGAAAGCCTTCGGCTCAACCGAAGAAGTGCATCGGAAACTGGGAAACTTGAGTGCAGAAGAGGACAGTGGAACTCCATGTGTAGCGGTGAAATGCGTAGATATATGGAAGAACACCAGTGGCGAAGGCGGCTGTCTGGTCTGTAACTGACGCTGAGGCTCGAAAGTATGGGTAGCAAACAGGATTAGATACCCTGGTAGTCCATACCGTAAACGATGAATGCTAAGTGTTGGAGGGTTTCCGCCCTTCAGTGCTGCAGCTAACGCATTAAGCATTCCGCCTGGGGAGTACGGCCGCAAGGCTGAAACTCAAAGGAATTGACGGGGGCCCGCACAAGCGGTGGAGCATGTGGTTTAATTCGAAGCTACGCGAAGAACCTTACCAGGTCTTGACATACTATGTAAATCTAAGAGATTAGACGTTCCCTTCGGGGACATGGATACAGGTGGTGCATGGTTGTCGTCAGCTCGTGTCGTGAGATGTTGGGTTAAGTCCCGCAACGAGCGCAACCCTTATTATCAGTTGCCAGCATTAAGTTGGGCACTCTGGTGAGACTGCCGGTGACAAACCGGAGGAAGGTGGGGATGACGTCAAATCATCATGCCCCTTATGACCTGGGCTACACACGTGCTACAATGGATGGTACAACGAGTTGCGAACTCGCGAGAGTAAGCTAATCTCTTAAAGCCATTCTCAGTTCGGATTGTAGGCTGCAACTCGCCTACATGAAGTCGGAATCGCTAGTAATCGCGGATCAGCATGCCGCGGTGAATACGTTCCCGGGCCTTGTACACACCGCCCGTCACACCATGAGAGTTTGTAACACCCAAAGTCGGTGGGGTAACCTTTTAGGAACCAGCCGCCTAAGGTGGGACAGATGATTAGGGTGAAGTCGTAACAAGGTAGCCGTAGGAGAACCTGCGGCTGGATCACCTCCTTTCTAAGGAATATTACGGAAACCTACACACGCGTCGAAACTTTGTTTAGTTTTGAGAGATTTAACTCTCAAAACTTGTTCTTTGAAAACTAGATAATATCAAATATATTTTTTCATAATGAAACCGAGAACACCGCGTTTTTTGAGTTTTTTATTGAAGTTTAATTATCGCTAAACTCATTAATCGCATTTACCGTTAGGTAAATGAGGTTAAGTTAACAAGGGCGCATGGTGAATGCCTTGGCACTAGGAGCCGATGAAGGACGGGACTAACACCGATATGCTTCGGGGAGCTGTACGTAAGCTATGATCCGGAGATTTCCGAATGGGGCAACCCAGCAGTTTTAATCAACTGTTACCACTAGATGAATTCATAGTCTAGTTGGAGGTAAACGCTGTGAACTGAAACATCTCATTAGCAGCAGGAATATAAAGAAATTTCGATTCCCTAAGTAGCGGCGAGCGAACGGGGAACAGCCCAAACCAAAGTGCTTGCACTTTGGGGTTGTAGGACTGAACATTTGAGTTACCAAAGAACTTGATAGTCGAAGGATTTGGGAAAATCCGCCATAGATGGTGATAGCCCAGTAGATTAAATCAAATTCTCTCAGTTCAGGATCCTGAGTACGGCGGAACACGTGAAATTCCGTCGGAATCCGGGAGGACCATCTCCCAAGGCTAAATACTACCTAGTGACCGATAGTGAACCAGTACCGTGAGGGAAAGGTGAAAAGCACCCCGGGAGGGGAGTGAAATAGTTCCTGAAACCATGTGCCTACAATAAGTCAGAGCGCGTTAATGCGTGATGGCGTGCCTTTTGTAGAATGAACCGGCGAGTTATGATCCCGTGCAAGGTTAAGACTAAAAAGTCGGAGCCGTAGCGAAAGCGAGTCTGAAATGGGCGATTTTAGTACGAGGTTATAGACCCGAAACCAGGTGACCTATCCATGTCCAGGTTGAAGGTGCGGTAAAACGCACTGGAGGACCGAACCCGTGTAAGTTGAAAATTGCTGGGATGAGGTGTGGATAGCGGTGAAATTCCAAACGAACTTGGAGATAGCTGGTTCTCTCCGAAATAGCTTTAGGGCTAGCCTCGGAATTAGGATCATGGAGGTAGAGCACTATTTGGACTAGGGGCCCGTCTTGGGTTACTGAATTCAGATAAACTCCGAATGCCATTGATTCATATCCGGGAGTCAGACGATGAGTGATAAGATCCACCGTCGAAAGGGGAACAGCCCAGACCATCAGTTAAGGTCCCTAAATGTATGCTAAGTGGAAAAGAATGTGGAGTTGCATAGACAACTAGGATGTTGGCTCAGAAGCAGCCACCATTTAAAGAGTGCGTAATAGCTCACTAGTCGAGTGATCCTGCGCCGAAAATGTACCGGGGCTAAGCATACTACCGAAACCATGGATGCGACCATTAGGTCGCGTGATAGGAGAGCGTTCTAAGGGCGGTGAAGCAAGATCGTGAGGACTTGTGGAGCGCTTAGAAGTGAGAATGCCGGTATGAGTAGCGAAAGATAGGTGAGAATCCTATCCACCGAATGACTAAGGTTTCCTGGGGAAGGCTCGTCCTCCCAGGGTTAGTCGGGACCTAAGTCGAGGCCGAGAGGCGTAGACGATGGATAACAGGTTGAGATTCCTGTACTAGTTAAGTGCGTTTGAGCAATGGAGGGACGCAGGAGGCTAAGATGTGCATTCTGTTGGATTAGAATGTCCAAGCAGTAAGTCTTGTGAAGAGTCAAATGCTTTTCACTTTAAGGACAAGCTGTGATGGGGAGCGAAATTTAGTAGCGAAGCGTCTGATGTCACACTGCCGAGAAAAGCTTCTAGTGAGTACTTAACTACCCGTACCGCAAACCGACACAGGTAGTCGAGGAGAGAATCCTAAGGTGAGCGAGTGAACTCTCGTTAAGGAACTCGGCAAAATGACCCCGTAACTTCGGGAGAAGGGGTGCTGATCGCAAGATCAGCCGCAGTGAATAGGCCCAGGCGACTGTTTATCAAAAACACAGGTCTCTGCAAAATCGTAAGATGACGTATAGGGGCTGACGCCTGCCCGGTGCTGGAAGGTTAAAAGGATGGGTTAGCTTCGGCGAAGCTCAGAATTGAAGCCCCAGTAAACGGCGGCCGTAACTATAACGGTCCTAAGGTAGCGAAATTCCTTGTCGGGTAAGTTCCGACCCGCACGAAAGGCGTAACGATCTGGGCACTGTCTCAACGAGAGACTCGGTGAAATTATATTGTCCGTGAAGATGCGGACTACCCGCGACAGGACGGAAAGACCCCATGGAGCTTTACTGTAGCTTGATATTGAGTGTTTGTACAGCTTGTACAGGATAGGTAGGAGCCATAGAAACCGGAACGCTAGTTTCGGTGGAGGCGTTGGTGGGATACTACCCTCGCTGTATGACCACTCTAACCCGCACCACTAATCGTGGTGGGAGACAGTGTCAGGTGGGCAGTTTGACTGGGGCGGTCGCCTCCTAAAAAGTAACGGAGGCGCCCAAAGGTTCCCTCAGAATGGTTGGAAATCATTCGCAGAGTGTAAAGGCACAAGGGAGCTTGACTGCGAGACAGACAGGTCGAGCAGGGACGAAAGTCGGGCTTAGTGATCCGGTGGTACCGTATGGAAGGGCCATCGCTCAACGGATAAAAGCTACCCTGGGGATAACAGGCTTATCTCCCCCAAGAGTCCACATCGACGGGGAGGTTTGGCACCTCGATGTCGGCTCATCGCATCCTGGGGCTGTAGTCGGTCCCAAGGGTTGGGCTGTTCGCCCATTAAAGCGGTACGCGAGCTGGGTTCAGAACGTCGTGAGACAGTTCGGTCCCTATCCGTCGCGGGCGTAGGAAATTTGAGAGGACCTGTCCTTAGTACGAGAGGACCGGGATGGACATACCTCTGGTGTACCAGTTGTGCCGCCAGGCGCATCGCTGGGTAGCTACGTATGGATGTGATAAACGCTGAAAGCATCTAAGTGTGAAACACACCTCGAGATGAGATTTCCCATTCCTTTATGGAAGTAAGACCCCTGAAAGATGATCAGGTAGATAGGTTAGAAGTGGCAGTGCGGTGACGCATGAAGCGGACTAATACTAATCGGTCGAGGACTTAACCAAGTAATTGGTGTTCCAGTTCATATGAAGATATTTGATATTAGCTAGTTTTGAGAGCACAAGTTTCTCAATAGTGTGGTGACGATGGCGAGAAGGATACACCTGTTCCCATGTCGAACACAGAAGTTAAGCTTCTTAGCGCCGAGAGTAGTTGGGGGATCGCTCCCTGCGAGGGTAGGACGTTGCCATGCGACCTAAGGAATCGTTAATTCGATTCCTTTTTTTGCGTCGAACGTCAATAAGTACGGTTTGAATTTGAGCATGCTTTTGGTATACTGGAAAAGGTCAATTAACGCCGTTTTAGCTCAGCAGGTAGAGCACTTCCATGGTAAGGAAGAGGTCGGCAGTTCAAATCTGCTAAACGGCTTCGAGATATTATTTATTGTGATTGGCTGTCAAACAAATCCATTCCATAAACGCTTTTAAATAGGCGCTTACGGAATGGATTTTACTTTTGGGGGTATTAAGAGTTTCGCTAAATCAAATATTGTAGACGCGTCGTACACACGGATGCTTAGTAGCAACCAGCACGTGTTTGACGTTCGAAATTGAGTGTCGTGCCAGATCTGAATGCAAGCGATGAATAATCACCACCAGACTAAGATGTGGACGTACGCTTGAGGTTAGTTCGGCCAGGCGGCTTCAAATTGCGTGAACAGTGGCGTTAATGAGTGACGGTTGCCAACTAGATAGTTGACATAGATGGGCATATGAGCACTATCATCGCTGATTGGAATAGCGACCCGATTATCATCATCGTTTTGGTTATCCTGGGGGTGCCGGTCCAACGTAGTAAAGTTAGTACTGAAATACGGAAAATCAGAGTACTTAGTGATTTCTGTAAAGGCCGTGCGTTGGGGTTGGTACAAAAACTTGGCATCTGGGATGGCTTGCTGAATAATGGTTTTCCAAATACCGATTGCACTCAGGACTACAAAGCTGATGCCTTTGAGTTCAGCGAAGGTGATACTAGGTTGATTCGCACGGTACATGAATCGTTGCAAATGAACGACGAGATTTTCCGAACCGATGAAACGAGATTCAATGTCGGCCGTCAGAATCTCCTGATTAGAGAAAATAAAACTAGTCTGGCGACTAATGAGATGCTCATTAATCTGGTTATCTGTAATCAATGATTGCTTTACCTGGAGCGTATTAGGTAGTGCTGCTTTCAGATGAGCAAGTAACACGAGGGGACCGGGTAAGGTGGTCTCGACAGTACGCGTAACTAAGCTTTGCTCGTAGTTTTGGATTTTAGTCACAAAGGCCCGTTGTTGTGTCAATAATCGTTCAGCTTCCTGAGCAGCTAACTGGCCAGTGGGCGTCAGTGTAATTCGATTAGGCTGGCGATCAAACAAGCGAACGGCAAGCATCGTTTCCAACTTCTGCATGCCACGCGTGATGGTTGGTTGCGTCACGTTTAATGCGGCCGCGGTCTTAGCCAACGTGTGCTCGTGGGCGAATGTGATCAGTTCTTCTAGTAAATAATTTTCAATCATCAGGAACCTCCGTTAGCAGTATGCGCTATATGTATACTAGTATGAATAAGTAGTAATTTTCAAGTATTAGGTTTGCGGGTATGCTGGTTATTGTAATCAAATAGCGAAAGGTTGATGCGTGATGGTTCCAACAACGAAATTGAACAATGGTGTGGTTATGCCCCAATTGGGATTTGGCGTGTTCCAAGTCCCTGACCTGGATGAATGTGAAGCAGCGGTGACCGCAGCCTTAAAGGCTGGTTATCGTTTAATTGATACGGCAACCGCATATCAAAATGAAACCGCAGTGGGGCGGGCAATTCAAAAGAGTGGTCTGAAGCGTGATGAGCTCTTTGTCACTTCCAAGCTGTGGGTCTCAGAATTCACCTATGAACGTGCCAAGCAAGGCATTGATGCGTCATTACAACGTTTAGGCTTAGACTACTTAGACTTGTATCTTTTGCATCAACCTTATGGCGATGTGATGGGGGCCTGGCGCGCCTTAGAAGAGGCTTACCATGCTGGCAAGATTCGCGCAATTGGTGTTTCCAATTTTTATGCGGATCAGCTAAAGAACTTGGAACTGACCATGTCTGTGCAACCGGCTGTTAACCAGATCGAAGTTAATCCGTGGTATCAGCAGGCAGACGAGGTCAGCTTTAATCAAAATGAACACGTGCGGGTCGAAGCCTGGGCACCGTTTGCAGAAGGTAAGCATGCGATTTTCAGTCATCCAAGTATTCAAACTATCGCACAGGCCCATGGTAAGACGACCGGACAAGTTATCTTGCGTTGGTTGTTGCAACGCGGTATTACGGTAATTCCAAAATCAGTGCATCCAGAGCGGATGGCAGAAAATATTGATGTCTTTGATTTTGAATTAACAGCGGCTGAAATGGCAGCGATGGCTGAACTTAATCAGGGCGTCAGTCAATTCTTTGATCACCGCGATCCCGTGACCATCGAACAGATTTTTGGCGCTAGTTTACGCCAATTACACGAATAAGTTAAGAAACGTCAACTGATACCAATTGACCAAAGCTAGCGACAATTAGAGATTATCACGCAGGGCCAATAAATAGTAATAGCAGGAATAGTATCAGAGATTAATTTGAATAATTTATATCATACGAGGAGTGGTTATTAATGACAAAAACACCAACGATTACGCTAAATGATGGCCGCGCGATTCCAGCAATTGGGTTTGGCACTTTCCAAATTCCAGATGACGGGTCTACTTATCAAGCAGTCAAAGAAGCCTTGGCAATCGGTTATCGACACATCGATACGGCCGTCGCCTATTTTAACGAAGACGAAGTTGGTCGGGCAATCAAGGATAGTGGGATTCCTCGAGACGAAATCTGGGTGACGAGTAAACTTTGGCTTCAAGACTATGGTTTTGACGCAGCCAGTCGCGCCATCGATCGTTCGTTAACTAAGTTGGGACTAGACTATATTGACTTGTACTTAATTCATCAACCTTATGGCGATGTTCCGGGGGCATGGCAAGCAATGGAAGATGCGCAAAAGGCCGGCAAATTGAAGTCGATCGGTGTTTCCAACATGACACCCAAGTTATGGCAAAAATTCGTACCTCAGTTTGAAACGGTCCCGGCGGTCAATCAGGTTGAATTCAACCCATACTTTCAGCAGCAACCGTTGCGCAAATTACTTGCGGCCCAAGACGTCAAATTAGAGGCCTGGGCAAGGCAATCAAGCACTGCTTGAAGAACCAGTCATTCAGCAGTTAGCCACTAAGTATCATAAAGATGCTGGCCAAATCATCCTCAGATTTGAACATCAGGAAGGCGTAATCGTCTTTCCAAAATCGGTACACACTGCGCGCATCAAGAGCAATCGTGACATCTTTGATTTTGAATTAACACCCACTGAGATGGACCAGTTACGAGCTTTAGATACGGGTAAAGGTCAACATAACCCCGATGCACCGGGGGTTTCAGAACAGTTGTTGCATGCCTTTGATGTGCATGCTGATGACTAGCGTGCGCCGGGCAGCACCACTACTTTGATCATAACTAAAATTAACGGCGATATGGACGCTAAAAATGCTAGCGTAACATGTCGTCGTTTTTTTTGATTCGGTTGTTTGTTTAAGGACATTCAAAGCGGTACTTCGATCGGATGAGCGTAACATCGAGATGATACTGAGAAAGTGGTACCACTAAGCAGTGATAAGACTGCGTGCTGCCACTGATTAGTGGCCTGCAGGAACCTCGTTATTAATAATTTGCTCATTAAAGTCATTGAAGATGTCGAGCAGAGACTTCACGCGTTGCGGGCCCAACTGAGTCGTCCACTGGTGAACCGTTTTGTGCATGGTGGTCATTAGTTGTTGATCTAGATGACGGCCGGTAGCCGTTAAGGAAAGTCCTTTTTGGCGGCGATCAGCAGCATTCGCCTGTTGCGTAATGTATTGATTGCTTAAGAGCATACTAATTTGGCGTGAAATCGCGCTGCGGGAAACGTGGTGCCGATGTGCAAGTTCCATTAATAACAGCGGTCGGGGACTTTGACCGATTTCGTGCATGATAAAAAAAGCGTCAAAGGTTAGATGTTGCGTGGTCAATAATGAATTCAAACGAGAGTTCAGGTAGCGAGAGATATTAGCGTAATCGGTCAGAAACATGTCGAGAGCGTCGACGGTAGCCATAAATAAGAACCTCCTTGAAGGGCGACGGCTTGGTGAATTTTGATTGACTATATTCACTAAGCATCATACCGCTAAACGCAAGAAAAGTGTAAGATTGTGAGCTACAAATTAGCATCCGAAATCGGGCATGAATTACTTGCATGGCAGGTAACGTAAAAACACCGCTGACGGCTTTATGCGCTGTCAGCGGTGGCGAATGACTCATCGATTAACCTTGTCGAAAGGCGGTGCGTTCGCAGGCGTAGAATCGTGATGTGAACACTTAAATTTGCGGCGTACTAAGCGGTTTTAGCGCGATGACGACACGCGATCATTGGCAAAATCATCCCTAAGGCCACAAAGATGATTGGCGTCAAAATGTTTAGCGTCAGTTGGAAGAGCCAACTGCTAGGATTGCTGGCGTAGGAAGTCTTAGGAACCATGCCGAGGATGCAAGCAAATGCGGTAAACAGGAAGCACCAGGCACCAACTAATCGACCAGCGACCGGATTTTTCAGGAACTTGTAATCACTCTTAAATTCCTTTAAGTGCTTGTTGAGTAACATGTAAGCCAAGAAGACCCACAGGTAGCGCATTGGCATTACGACTGAATTCAAGTTCAGTAACCAATTAAAGAGTTCATTCATGTTTCCAATCCCTAATGCAGGAATGATAATGAGAATGCTGACCAGAACTCCAGTTAAGATGTAGCCATTGACAGGCACATCCTTCTTGTTCATTTTACTTAATTTTTTGGGAATAAATTCAGGGTCGGCGTCACCAAGCAAAATCTTTAACGGTGCGTCGATTGAGAACGCCAAGGCTGAAATCTGAGCGAGGACGTTGGCAATTGCGTACAGGATCAAGAACAAGTTACCTACGTGGTAGAAAGCGCCCAGTCGTTGAAATGCATAGTAAGCACCGTTGGCCATCAAATCAGCGGGAATGTGTTTGGAGTTGAATAAAATTCCCATGGCGAATGAGCCCAGTAGCGCACAGATTGCGACCATTCCAGCGAGTACTAACATCCCTAATGGGAACTCACGTCCTGGATTCTTCGTCTTATTAACGTACGGCGAGATTTTTTCAGAACCCCCGACCGCAAAGACGAGCATTGAAACGGTCGTAAAGTAGGTAAAGTCGAACTTAGGTAAGTAGGACTTGAGTGAAAACATGTTCGGTGTCTGAACAGTCGCCTTGGTCATAAACGGTGCTGAGACGGCCAAGATGATGAACAGAATCGACATGATGAACATCCCCGTACCAGCAACACTCCCGATGCGTTTCAGTGTCGTTAGTCCCAATGAAGCAATCCAGAGGAAGAATAAGAATAGCACTAAACAAATGGCTTGAACGACTAACGCAGGCGTTGTATTGACAAAGTTCCCATTTCCACGGAACAGCCAGCTGAACGCAATCAGGATCCCTTGGGGTTTTTGTGCTAAGTACGGAATGTGGACGATCCAGTAAGTCCAAGCGGCATAGTAGGCTAGGCGCTTAGTACTCGTTGCCCGAATCCAGGACGAGACGCCCCCCTCAGCATCCTTAAAGGTCGATCCCAGTTGACCTACGATCAAGGTGTAGGGGATAAAATAAATAATCATGATCAAGATCCAAGAAGTGACGACTGAGAGTCCTTGCAACGCAAAGTTATTGACAACGTTACCCAGACCCCAGACCGCCACGAATGCAATTAAAGCAATGTTGGACCAGCGAAGCTGCTTTTCGTTTTCCATGTTGAACTCCTTTGTGATAAAGTATGCTTAATTGTAAGGCCAAACTGAAAACGATACCAGTATTAACAAGTTAATATTAAAAGCGCTTTAAATTTTAGACTAAAAAATGAATTTTGGGTGTCAAAATGGCGAAAATTTGCTATTGTTAAGAGGAGACAAAATTTAACGGCGGCGGACGCGAATCGGTCGAATGAAAAATGAAAGCAGGAATGGTCTTGAAAGAAGTTACGGTTGGGGAGTTAACGTTAGCGACAGGAAAGCCTAAAATTGGCGTTGTTTTGGCGGGGGCAACACGGGAGGACCTGTTGCGTAAAGCGGGCCAGATTTTAACCTCGGTAGCGCAAATTGTTATTTGGCGATTAAATCCCTATCAAGAATTGGATAACCGCGCGGAACTCGTCAATACGGCGGCACAATTACAACAAGTTCTGGGGACCATTCCGTTGATTGCCATGTTCAGTATGGCGAATGAAGCGCCCGAAGCGCCCGAATATTATCAAACTTATCAAACATTGGTTAATAATCGAAGTGTCGCCGGGGTGGATATTGACTTAGCTATGGTTAATCAGCCAGATTTCATGACGTTGACCAAGCAGATGCGTACCAATCGAATTCGGTTAATTGCGAGTCAGACCGTCACGACGGCAACGACTGGCGATTTGTTGGCGACTTATCGCGAATTAGCAGCAACTGGTGCTGATGTCGTGCGGGTGACAGTGGCCAGTCACGATGCGCAGACGGTGTTGGCATTGATGGCGGCGACTGAACAGGCACAGCAACAATTAGCTGTGCCAATCGTGGCAACGGCGACGGGCAAGTTTGGTCGGTATAACAGTGTTTGTAGCCATTTGACTGGTTCAGCCATCGCCTTTGGGCATGTTGGCCGGGTCGGTGACCAGAGCCAACTAGCCGTGAGTCAGGTCAAACAGGCGTTACAGATGTTAGCGCCAATTGAAGGAGCGTGAAAGCAATGCAATGGCGATCGTTTTGGCGACATACCCGAACGATTTTTGAAACGTTAGTCATCTATTTCTTACTGATCCAAGGACCATATGATTTATGGATCGGTAAGATCGGCTATCGATTCAGTTCGTATGTAATTGATATTGTGGGTATCACGGTGCTGTTTGTCATTGTCGAGCTTGTCTATAATGCGATTCGACAAATCGTGGTAAAACGGCGATCCAAGTGACGCAGGCGTCGGTGCAATTACTGCGCCGACGAACTAACGATCGTGCGGGTCGCATTCCGCAATCGAATTCGGAAAACGCGCAATTTGAATGGGTAAATAAGGTCTTGGACAGTATTACTGTTCAAGGCCTTTTTGATGCTCAAGCATTACTGTTAGACACGGTCAGTCATTACGGTAACAATTGACCGGTGCACGATGCAACTGTCGCTATGGTGAACGGATGTTGGTGGCAAAGTGTCAGGCTGGCCAAGACTGACGAATCATCTGAGTGAAAGCGATTACTTAAATATCGAGCTGATAATTATATTTTTGCGATAAATAAGCGGATTAATCATAATGATAACGGGTTAATTAGAATTGTGATAATCAGTTGAGCATTCTGAGGATACCATGGTATATTTAAAAACCGTAAATGATGTACTAGTTAAACACGATAATCAAATATAGTAAAAACACTTTATTTAATGAGATTAATCGTTAGGTCAGTCAGGTTATTTTTTGAGGAAATGGGGAATTATGATGAATTACCGTGAATCAGATGTAAAACGTTATAAAATGTATAAAGGTGGTAAGCTGTGGTTATTTGCAAGCGCCTCACTATTATTGTTGAATACGCAACTGTTAACCGCACGTGCGGATGCTGGTTCATCCGCGTCGACTAGCGAAACGAGTGTCGTAGTGACCAGTGACGTGTTAGTTCATGACCAAGGTAGCGGCAATCAAGTACCGGTGAGTTCCGTTTTCAATACGGATAACGTTGCTGAGGCTAATGATGAGAACGCTTCGATTACTGATCAGACGGTAATCGATGGGCAGCCAGCGACTAATGACGAGCCGCAATCTGACGCATCAGCGGCTGCGCTGAACAAGGTTCCTGACGCATCAGATAGTGAAATAGCCGCTGAGTCGATGCCAGCAGTGAACGAGCGCGACCAAACTGTGTCGTCTGCCGCCAATCATGAAGCACCTCGGACTGAGGATCTGTTCAGTAATGCCGCAGAAGCAGCCGTTAGTGAACAAAGTCCTGAAGCAGCTGAACAAGCACAGGTGGGGACTGCTAATATACCAGCGCGCGAACCAGCTGCTGACAGGCAAAGTATCAACGCTGAGCACCATCAGCTGGGCGATGACCTTAGCGCAGATGCCCCGCAAGCTGGCACTCGCACCTGGATGACGGCCGCAACTAGGGTGGATGAGGATGAAATGTCTGGTAACTTCGGCGTTGATTGGCACTTTGATGCCAGTACGGGCACACTAACCTTGAACGGAGGGACGTTAAATAACAGTTATGGGGATAATCCTTGGCGTCGTAAGTCGTGGGCGCCGCTGATCAAGTGTATCGTGATTGCCGATAAAATTGTAGCCGGTACCAACATGAACAGTCTGTTTGCGAATCTTGACAGTGTGACGCGTTACGAAGGGCTAGAAAAGATCGACACCAGTGCTGTGACCAACATGCAGTCGCTATTCAAAGAAAATACCTCGCTAGAGCGGCTGGACTTGAGTGCTTGGCAAGTCGGTAACGTGACCACGATGGTGAACATGTTTATGGGGAACTTCATGGGTACTGAACTTAAATACCTCAATCTCAGTGGCTGGGATACTCATAATGTCACCAACATGCAAAATATGTTCCAGTTCAACGGCCAACTTCGAACTATTGACGGTTTGACTGACTGGGATACGCGCAGTGTGACGACGATGGCCAACATGTTTGCGCGTACCGGCGTCCGTCACTTGAATCTGACGAGCTTTGATTCAGCAAGCCTGGTTGAAATCGATGGTGCCTTTGCGCAGATGTCCGATTTGGAGCGTATCGAATTCGGTACGCAGTTTACTGTCGCTAAAGTCACTCAAATCAATAGTTTGTTTAATGATGATGTCAAACTAAAGGTGCTCGACTTGTCCCATTTCAATATGCAGAATGTTGAACAAAACTGGCAAATGCTAGCTGGTTTGACAAGTTTGCAAACGTTGACACTTGGTCCGGGACTGGATTTTAGTCAACACGGCACGCAACCCTTAGTTGGTTTACCGGAAGTGCCTAAGAATAGCAAATACACCGGCAAATGGGTCAACGTAGCTGATAGCTCGCAAACGTTCACGAGTGCTGAACTCCTGGCGCAATATTCGGGAAACCACGCTGACACGGCGACGTTTGTCTGGGAAACCGTCTCTGCGGCTGCGATTACCGGTAAAGACAGCACGCTCTTCGTGGATCAAGAGTGGGACTGGACACAAAATGTTGCGCAACTAGTTGATCAAAATGGGCAGTTGGTGGATCCTGGAGTCTTGTTCAGTACAGATCCCCAAGCGGTGACAGTTAGCGGCGAGCCTGTTGACACCAGCCGGCCAGGGTCGTATCACGTGACACTAACTTATGCGGGGCGGCAAACATCCGTGGTTGTCACGGTTGTGGCTAATCAAAGTCAACTAAACTTGCATAACCAAGAAGTTGCGGTTGAAATCGATCTCGCAACGGGAAGCGCTGTCTGGCGCCCACGGGATAATTTTGCAAGTGCAACGGATGCGGATGGGCGTTCAGTGGAATGGCAGAACGTGACGGTACTTGGCGAACCAGACTTAACGCGGCCAGGAACGTATGAGGTCGTTTATCAGTTCACTGACTTGACCGGACAGTTAGTCACGGCGACAACGATCGTAACGGTGACTGAACAAGAGGCTGACGTTGAAGACCTGACAGAACTGGTTGTTCAAGACACAACGGTGACAGTTGGTGACCACTGGCAGGCGACGGACAATTTTGTAAGTGCCAGTGATGCGACGGGACTGCCGTTAACATTAGCGGACTTAGTTGTGATTGGTGACGTTGACACGACGCAACCCGGTACTTATGAAATCACGTATCAATATACGAACGCCGATGGCCTGCAGTGGACTCAAACGGCAACGGTTACGGTAGTCGCAAGTACTGGCAATGGTGAAACGCCGTTACCGGGAGAACCTGCTGAACCGGAACTACCGGAAGAACCAGGAACACCAACAGAACCTGAATCCCCAGCGACACCGGCAGAGCCCGAAACGCCAGCAGAACCTGAATCCCCGGCGACACCGGCAGAGCCCGAAATACCTGAACAACCTGAATCCCCAGCGGCCTCAGAGACGCCCGAACTGCCGGGAGCTTCTGAAGCGTCAGAACAACCAGGAACTACTGAACACCCTGACACTAGTGATTCTAACAGTGGTTTAACAGACGCAAACGCTCGTCCTAGCAATCAAACTGAACAAGCAGACGTCGTGGCGCGACCAGACTTTAACGCTGGTTTAGAGAAGCAAGTGACCACGGTGTTTCGTGATGACTTGAAACTGAACACTAGTGAAAGCAATGAGCGCAGAATTGATGGCAAACGGTATATTGTGGGTGATGCAGCTAAACCCGAAGTGGCTATGGCTCCAGTCAGCCATCCCACGTCAGTAGCTGATGAGTTACCGCAAACTGGCGAACAAGTTAATCGCTTCGGGCTGCTGGGACTCATGATGTTAATGGTAACTGGTTTAGCCAGCATCGTCGGGATTAAACGTCGCCAAGGTTAATTAATAAAGGAGTGAGGAATTAATGGAACAAGCGAAGAAACGGTATAAAATGTATAAAAGTGGAAAAGTGTGGGTTGCAGCGAGTACCACAGCTATTGTACTGAGTATAAGTCTATTTAGCGCGCAAGCAGATAGTTCTATTGAGCAACAACCGACCTTAAGTATTGAAAGTACGCTAGAAGATGAATTTTCAATGTCGCGTGCCGAAACTTTAAATACGAAATCGGATACCGAAGCATCTTGCAGTGAGAATTCAAGTATGTTAGAAGAAGCGCCAAGTACTAATTCAGTTGAAGTGGTGGCAGAGACAAATATGCCAATTTCAGATGTTCAGGAAGGTGAAAGTGTGCTGAATCAGGCACAAGATCAACTAGACTTAGGTGAGCATCCCGACGCTACTACACAATCGGTTCAGAATACATCTGATAATCAATTAATCCCAAGTGTATCTGAAAATGATGATGAATTGTCAGAGAATCGTGTTGAAGATGTAACGAGTAGTGCCCCTTCAACTGAAAATAACGGACCTAGACGAGACGAAAAGATAGGGGAGTGGGACGCAAATAAAATCCTGCCTGCAGAGACTAGCGAAAATCATAAAGCGTCCAATTTGACAGAAACAATGGCTTTATTAGATAACCGTCACGCATTGCCACGGGAAAAGGATCATCTAGAAACAGAAAAATTACAGACTGAATTATCTGGTAATATTGGTGTTGATTGGTGGTTTGATCAGAATGCCGGGGTGCTTTTCTTTGGTGGTGGCGATTTAACTACTCATATGGGAATCGACTTTTGGCGTCAGTATTCTTGGTACGATCAAGTAACTAAGGTCGTTATTACAGATAATATTAACGCAACTAATTTAGGTGGAACATTTGCCAATCTTATCAATGTCAAGCACTATGAAGGATTGGAGAAGATTGATACTGCTAATACGATTTGGTTAGAATATACGTTTTATAATAATCTAAGTTTAAAGTCATTGAACTTGAGTAGTTGGAAGACGCATAATGTCAAGTATATGAATGGCGCTTTTATGGTAGACATGCGGTTGTTTTCTACTTTGACGACATTGGATCTAAGTGGCTGGGATACTAGTAACGTAACGGACATGGCGAATATGTTTATGTATGCACGTAGCTTAAAACAAGTTAAGGGGTTAGAGTGCTTTGATACTGCAAAGGTCAAAGATATGACTAATATGTTTTGTGGTACTGGATTTGATAGTCTAGACGTTTCAAATTTTGTCACCAATAATGTTCTAGCAATGGGTGGTATGTTTGGCGTTATGCATAATATTACTAATATTAATCTGGGTGTGAATTTTAATACGAGTAAGGTTGTGGATTTCCGCCTGATGTTCTTTTTGAGCCCTAAATTAGCTGAACTAGATTTATCTGGTTTAGATATGTCTAGCGCCCAGGAGATTTTTGGGATGTTTAGCGGGTGTACTAGCCTGAGAAAGATTACTTTAGGCCCCAAAATTAATTTTTCTAAGTTTGATGATGGCCTATCAGTCGGACTAATGGAGGCTCGATTATCTGAGCAGTACAGCGGCCGTTGGGTGAATATTAATAATCCAGCGCAAACTTTGAGTGCTAAAGAACTGATGGCGCTCTATACGCAGCAGGGAGCCACCTTGGAGACTTTTGTCTGGGAAGCAAACCAAGCAGTTATCGATGCTGGCGACGTTACCCTACAAGTTGGCGAAAATTGGAACTGGACGGACAGTATTGGGGGCTTAACCGACCAATTTGGTCAAAAAGTCGATGTTCAGGCCCTCTATGCCACTAATCCCCGGGCTGTAAAGTTATCCGGTGACCGGGTAAATACGAGCCGGCCGGGGACTTACCGGGTCACTTTCAAGTATGCAGGTAAGACGGTCACTGCTTTGGTGATCGTGAAAGCTGATCAGACAAGTCTGACTGTCCATGATACAGAATTACACGCTGGTGGGACTTGGCATGCGCAGGACGGTTTTGACGGGGCGACGGATCAAGACGGTCACGCCATCGACTTTAACGATGTGACGGTGACAGGTGAAGTGAACACCATGGTCCCGGGTGATTACCAGATTACTTACACGTATGGTAGTCAGACGCAGACGATTACTGTAACTGTTAAGGAAAACCAAGCAAGTTTGAATTTACATCAAAATCATGTAACGGTCCATACGGATGGACAGGAAACCAGTACTTGGCAGCCCCAAAGCAATTTTCAAAATGCTACTGATAGTGACGGTCAAACGTTAGACTGGTCGGCCATTGAGGTCGTTGGAACGCCAGATTGGGCCACGGCGGGGGATTATCAGTTGACGTATCAATTTACTGACAAGACTGGCCAGTTGGTGACGGCAACGATGACGGTGACGGTGGCTATCGAGGAGGCTGACGAACAAGCGGAATCCCAAAGTGATTTACAGATTCAAGATTCAACCATCACTGTCGGTGAGTCGTGGCAACCAAGTGATAATTTAATCTTAGCTACGGATGTTAACGGCGATGAATTGTCGATTGCTGACCTAGTCGTAACCGGCACGGTTGCTACTGATCAAGCTGGTGTTTACCAAGTGACTTATCAGTATACGGATGCGAGGGGCCAAGTGTTCACCCGCGTGGCAACAGTCACGGTCGTTGCGGCGAACGCTGGCGATACGAATACTGAACAACCGGGTGTGAACGACACCGATGATGATGTGAACGCCGGCTCGACCGGAAATAGCACTGGTGATGATCAAGCAGAGCTACCCACGAATGATGCTGACCAGGTGAAGGACGATACGGCTGACGTTGATGTAAATGCAGTTATTGACGACGTAACACATGCAGTTGGTACTAATCGTGGAAAGGGCGCAAATCACAATTCTGGCGTGCAAGCGACGGCTAATGTGGCTAAATCAGAAGTCACGGCATGGCCGCATCGGAGCCAGACGCCCAGCACGGTTAGTTCGCAACATGCGCAATCAAGCGTTGCTGATCATCATCAAAAGTCGCGGCCAACTGAACCAGTTTCAGCAGCTGTTCAGCCCGCAACGGCCAAGCTTGGCACAGCGACTTTACCACAAACTGACGAAGCACCAAGCCGTGCAAATGTGCTGGGAACAGTGCTATTAGGCTTGACCATGTTCGGTAGTTGGCTCGGATTTCGGCGTATGAAACGTCAGTAAACAGCGTGTTTGAAATCGTAAGGACTGAATAAAAGTAATCACGGTGATCGTGATTTTCGCTATCAGCGTCATGATGACGTGCTGATAGTCGCCAAACAAAGGAACGCTTCAAGAATTATGAATTCTTGAAGCGTTCCTTTGTTGTTCACTCAGTCATCAGGTTACTGAACTTTAGCAACGAGTTGTTCAGTAAATGCATCCAGGGCTTTCACATCGTCGACTTCTGGTGCAAGGTTAACGAACACATCCTTGGCACCTTGAGTAGCACCAGCCTTCTTCAGTGCGTTACTAAAATCGGTGACGGCACGGCAGTAATCATCATCGTAGAAGGTATCGCCGGAACCGGCGCAACCATAAATCTTACCGGTCAAGTCCAAATCTTGTAAGTCCTCGTAGAAGTCGAGCCCCTCTTCAGGGAGGGCGCCCTCATCGTAGGTGTAAGGGACGACAACACAAATATCAACATTGTTGAATTCGGTTGCGTCGGCTTGCGAGATTTCTTCTTTGGCAACATCGACCCCAAGTTTTTCGAATTTTTCAGTAATAATATCGGCAACGTCTTCGTTGTTACCAGTAATGGTAGCAAAAATAACTTTCGCAGTGGCCATATGAACTCCTCGCTTTCAAATATCTTGATAAGCTGATTATAGCAGAGTTTTAACCTTAATTTAAGGTATTGGGCAGTTATTCACAAATCCGCTTGACCAGTGGTTTCTCAGCGGACGATTCCATGCTATAATTTAACTATTAATGGTTATTTTACCGAAATTGGTCACAATTTTTGGTCGGCGCTTAACCAGGAATCTAATGTAAATTATAAATTGGCGAGGAGCGTTGGTTTTGTCTAGAAAAAATAAAAAAGAAGGTTTGGGTAGACGGCTTTGGAATTCGATTACTGAGCCAATTCCCGACGATGATAGTACTGAACAGGATAATGAACAGATCCCTTTGGCTTATGATCTGAAAGACTCGGCCGCATCAAAGGCGGACGAAGCCGAAGCAAAATCAACAGTCAATATTCCACGCTCGACGGCAAATAGTGGTGCTGAAAAGCAACCCGTTGACGCAGTAATTGAACCGGAAAAGGTGGCTAAAAAAGCGCACCAGTCCGAAGCCGGCAGCCAGGCTGTAAAACAATCGGCAACCCCCGTCAAGCACGGGGCGACTAGTGCAGTTAAGCCTAAAGAATTGGCTGGCTCTCAGTCGTCGTCCAAGGCGGTATCCGCTCAAATAACTAAAAAATCAGCAGCAAGCCAGGCGGCCCCGAAGACGGCCAGTGCAGCCCCATCACAGGTAGCAAGCGACCGGGGTGTCAAGCACGCAGCTTCGACGACCGCTAGCGCGGCGCAATCGGCACCGGCACGCGCCGCTAAGCAGGCGTCACAAGCAACCAGCACCGCTGTGTCTGACCAGAAGCGTGCGGCTAAAAAAAACGCCAGTACCGAGGCTAGTCAGTCGGCGGCAACGTCGGAAGTTCCAATGACGCGGATGGCTCGGCGTGCCAGTCAGGAAGCCGCCAGTCAGGCCAAGTCGCACGGTCAACAATCTAGTACGTCAACATCGAGTGCTGCGGCCGCCGCATCTGCGGTAGCCCAATCGTCAGCGCCAAAGTCGGCAGCACCAAAGTCAGCAGCGCCAAAGTCGGCGGCCAGCAGCGCTACGAACGCAAAGTCCACCGCCACGACCGCTAAGGACTCGCAAGCGACTGCTGCTAAGCAGCCGAGGGTCGAAAGGCGCATCCCAGCTGACCACATTCCACCGGTTGCCCGTAAACAGCAGCCCCGGATTGCGGTCAAAGGAACGGAACAAGCGGATGATGACACGCAACCTGAATTACCACTATCACGTGAAGAGTTGTATGGTGATCAGCAACCAAATGGTGGTAAGCAACCTAATAAGGCAAGCATGTCACGGGTCGCTCGCCACGAAGAACGGCGGGTACCACATGATGACCAGCCCGATGACGACCGCGACTTTTCCGAATTAGAAACGGATGAAAAGAATCCGCATCTTAAAAAGCCATCTCGGCGCTACAACTGGAAGTTAATGTTGACTGGTGTCGCAATTTTGGTTGTTGCTGCGGGTGGGGCCTTCTTCATGTGGAACCATGGGCAAGCCACTCAAGCTGCGGCTCGAACTAACGCGGAAAAAATCGTGGACCAAGTTTATACGTCGTCAGCGCAACGGGACTTGCGTGCGAGCGCCTCAAGTTCGACTTTGACTGAGTTGCAAAACAATATTGATAATATGAAGGATTCCAGTGAAAAGACTCGTTTGCAGAAACAGCATGATACGGCTGCTAAGATGCTGACGGTCCGGACTAGTTATCAAGATTTACGCAACGCCAAGGGGCTACTCAAGACCGATGTGACCATGGACACCATCACCAAGGACCAACAACGGTTGACGACCGCTGGTTTAACCAGTAGCAAGCCGTACTTTGCGAAGAAGTACGACAAGTTGTTCACGACAACGGGTAAAACGGTTAAGAAAGTCGTCAGCTATGACGCTGCTTTCCAAAAGCTGTATAACAAGAAAAATAAGCTTAAGGCTTCTACCCCGTCAACGACGGTCGATAAAGTACTTGCTAATCTGAAAGCTTATCGTAACAAGTCGCAGTTAGCGGCCAATGATTACCAGAAGCTGATTACGGATCGCAAGAAGTTGGCAAAAGCGAATAACGCGTCGTCTTCGATCTCAAGTTCGAGCTCGTATAGCTATAGCGAACCAGAATCATCGTCGAGTTCATCATATTCGACCTATAGTGAAAGTAGTGACGATAGTAGTTCGTCTTCAACGTACAGTTATAGCAACGATACGGACACAAGTTCAGCAACTTCAAGCTCGAGCACGCCTAGCTACAGTTATAGTGCCAACACCGATAGTAGCTCAACGACGAATTATGGTGAGACGTCTTCAACGACGACCGGTGGTACAGCTTCTTCTACGGATGGCTATAGTACGACAACGAGCAATAATTAATTTTGCTGGGTAATAGACCAGTAGCATTGATGATTGTCTGAAATTATAAAAACCGGCCGGCTTAATTAGTTTATAATTAAGTTGGTCGGTTTTTGGCCGTTAATGACTGATTTACTAGTCCCCACAATCTGAGAAGAGTGGCAGGCACGCGAACATCCATATTGGGGTGAGCCAGTAATTCCACGGATTGTCATCAATCCAGGGAGTACCACTATCTAGGGTGAGTGATGACCAGTTTGCGGCAACTGTCAGGCACAAGAGTGATGTAAATGGGACATCAGTGTTAGAATGTAAATATAAAATTAATTATAAAGTGAAAGAGGCGTGTTTTGAGATGGAAATCACAATTTTTGGTAAGGGCAACATGGGGCAAGCGATTGG
This sequence comes from Lactiplantibacillus argentoratensis, assembly GCF_037290055.1. Classification (NCBI taxonomy): domain Bacteria; kingdom Bacillati; phylum Bacillota; class Bacilli; order Lactobacillales; family Lactobacillaceae; genus Lactiplantibacillus; species Lactiplantibacillus argentoratensis. The sequence continues at coordinate 2,327,604 of NZ_CP147647.1, read as the reverse complement.
TCATAATTTTGAGGTCGCTGGGCACGAGGTCACTTATTATGGTTCCAAGGACCAAGCTACGACGTTCGGTGAAATCGTGATTATGGCGGTACCTTATCCCGCTTTAGCTGCGCTGGCCAAACAGTACGCGGCTCAGTTGAAGGGTAAAATCGTCGTTGATATCACGAACCCCTTGAATTTTGATACGTGGGACGAATTGGTTGTTCCAGCTGATAGTTCGGCCGCTCAAGAATTACAGCAGCAACTACCAGATAGTCAGGTACTCAAAGCCTTCAATACGACTTTTGCAGCGACACTTCAGAGTGGACAGGTCAATGGTAAGGAACCAACGACTGTTTTAGTTGCTGGTGATGATGACAGTGCTAAGCAACGCTTCACTCAAGCCTTAGCTAAAAGTCCGTTAGAAGTGAAGGATGCGGGTAAGTTGAAGCGCGCTCGTGAGCTCGAAGCGATGGGCTTCATGCAAATGACACTAGCAGCCAGTGAACAAATCGGCTGGAACGGTGGCTTTGCGGTTATTAAGTAATTGATCAGAAATTAAATCAAATTAGGCTGATTATCAACTGGCGATGCTCGGAAGTGTGACTTTCGAACATCGCCTTTTGTTGACACTTTTGACTTGGCTGTCAACGACAATGGCAAATATTGATGATTAGACCAAACGCTAGGCTAAAGTGGTTTGCATAATCTACAGCGTGAATCTAAACTAATATTCGATTGTGAATCATTACGGTTCAACCGAATGATAGTGGTATGATGAAAGTATTGATCAAGAAATTAGAGATGGGGTAATAAGTTATGCCAATGGTATTGATGGCCCAAGCAACCAAACCTGAACAGCTGCAACAGTTACAAACCGCTTATCCAGACTGGACGTTCAAGGATGCGGCGGCAGTCACGGCGGCCGATTATGACCAAATTGAAGTCATGTACGGGAACCATCCGTTATTAAAGACGATCCTAGCGCGGCCAACCAACCAGTTAAAGTTTGTACAGGTCATCTCAGCCGGCGTCGATTATTTGCCATTAAAGGCATTGCAAGCGGCCGGGGTAGTGGTTGCGAACACCAGTGGTATTCACGCCGATGCAATCAGTGAATCGGTCTTAGCCGCGATGTTAAGCGTAGTCCGGGGGTATCATGCGGCCTGGTTGAATCAGCACGGAGCGCGGCAGTGGGCGTTGCCAATGACGACATCAACCTTGACCGGGCAACAGTTGTTGATCTATGGCACGGGCCAAATTGGGCAATCGTTAGCGGCGAAGGCTAGTGCGTTAGGCATGCACGTGATTGGGGTCAATACGACCGGTCACCCCGCTGATCATTTTCATGAAACAGTGGCATTTACCGCGACGGCCGACGCGTTAGCAACGGCTAACTTTATTGTCAACGCTTTGCCATTAACGCCAACAACGCATCATTTGTTTAGTACTGAATTATTTCAGCAGACCAAACAGCAACCGATGCTGATTAATATTGGGCGTGGTCCGGCGGTTGATACTACAGCGTTAATGACCGCCCTGGATCATCATCAACTCAGTATGGCAGCGTTGGACGTTACTGAACCAGAGCCATTACCGACGGACCACCCGTTGTGGCAACGAGATGACGTGCTGATTACGCCACATATTTCAGGTCAAATCGCTCATTTTCGTGCAACCGTTTTTCCAATCTTTGCGGCGAACTTCGCCCAGTTTGTCAAAGATGGTACACTGGTACGTAATCAAGTGGATCTGAATCGTGGTTATTAATTGACTGCATTCAGCGATAGCAGCAAAGTAAAAGCCGGTTGTGACTAAAGCTTAGTCACAACCGGCTTTTACTGGCTTCATGGTTGTTTGAAATTCTTCGCCATGCGATCATTCGGACCCTGCCCGATCGCCAAAATAAAGACGGTACTAATAATCAGGACACTGCCCAGAATGTCGAGCCACCCAAAGCTGACACCGAGTAGCACCACCGCAATGATAGTTGCGGATAACGGTTCGAAAGCATCTAGCAGGCTGATGACGGTTGGCCGGATATATTGCAAACTTTGCAAGAAAAACAGGAAAGCTAACAATGTTCCGAACAACACAACGAAGGTCAACTTGCTGATATTCAGCACCGTCAGTGGAATATGGATTGACCAGACTGGCTGAACGATGTTGAACAAGATACCACCCAATAACATTGACCAGGTGTTGACGGTCATTGGATCATACTTAGTGAGTAACTTGGTCGGCAACAAGGTATTCGTAGCGGACGAGACCCCTGATAAGAGCCCCCAGATCAGCGCCCAGACGGAGATGCCTAGGGTCTGAGGATTGCCGTGAGTCACGAGCAAGAATGAACCTAGTAGCGCACAAATAATGGCGAGGCCTTCCGCGCGGGTCGGCAATTGCCGGTGAGCGACTAACATCCACAACGCAATGAACACGGGGCCCATGAATTGTAGGATCGTTCCAGTTGCTGCGTTACTAGCTTCAACAGCTAGAAAATAAGTGAACTGGACCGGCATTAGGCCCAATAGTGTGTAGGCGATGATTTGTAGCAGATCGCGGGGGTGACGCCAGATCGACCACAGATCAACGTGGGTCAGCAAGCTGACTAGTAGTAGCGCAATGCCAGCTCCCAACATGCGAATTCCCGTTAACCAGATGGAATTAATGTCGGTCGTATCAAAAAGTGTTTGTGCGACGGCTCCGGAAATCCCCCAGAAGGTCGCACTGATACTGGCAAGAAAGATGCCTTTGAATTCCCGACTGACTTGCACAGTGAATCGCCTCCCTCAGTAAAATCAACTTAACTTCCATTGTACATGATTTTGCTGAGAAAAGGGGAATCGGTTACGCGCTTGCTTGTTGACTGGCTTGTTCAGTCGCGTCCTGAACATTTTGTTCAGTATCGTGTTCAGTTGCGGTGCTGGCTTGGCGGGTCGTTTCGGCTAAGTGAACCAGGTGAGTCAAGAACGCGTGCGTTTTTGCTTGATAATGGTATTTTTGGCCGAGCTTGACGAGGTAGCCATTGATATAATCGACTTCAGTCGGTCGGTTATGCGACATATCCTGATACATCGATGGGTAATGGAGCGGATTCGCCACTTTGCTGACGTAGTTGACGGAGGCGAGTTCTTCCGCGCGGGTATTCAACATGGTGACCCCATCGCGTTCACAAACATCATAGGCCTCATCGATCAATTGCCGGCTCAGCTCATCGGCCCCTGGATAGGCGGCAAATTCACCCATCGTAATTTCGAAGAGGGTACAGAGGGTGTTGACCACCGAGTTGAAGACGACTTTGGCCAGTAAGGTACCACGGAAATTCGTCGTTAAATTGGGGTGGAATTGGCATTTATCTAATTCTGTCACGATTCGGTGGGTCATGTCGTCCGGCTGTTCCGTATAATTAGCAAGATTCATGGTGCCGGCGCCACGAGCTCCAATGAAATCGACATCGCCAGGCCCATTCAAGACCGTAGCGACTAGCGCGGTCCCAGCTAATAATTTTTCAGGTTTAAAGTAGTGTAAGAGCTTTTCAACGTGACCCATCCCATTCATGCAAGTGAGCACGTACTGGTGGTCGTTGAAAGCGTGGGCGGTCCGCGTCAGAAAATCAGCAAGTTGCATCTGTTTGGTAAAGACGACCCACACATCCGGATCGTCGTGATAATCTTCGGGCGTCGAGACTTTGACGGGAACTAAGTGGCGGTTCTGGTGATCGCGTGACACGTAGACGCCACCTTGACGATGAATCTGATCAACGTTGGTTTGCCACGTGTCCACAAAATCAACTTGATTGCCTGCTTCTTGTAATAACACACCGTAACGTAATCCCATGGCGCCTGCGCCGAGTACTGTAAAATGCATATGTATGACCATCCTTTAAAGTGATTTATTAATAAATGAAAATAAAGCGTCCGGCAGACGATTTGTCTGCCGGACGCGAGCGCGGGTTACCACCGGTATTCGTCAGTGACTCACATTACTGACCTTAAGCACATCATAACAGGTGTGCCACACGTTAATGGGTGTTAACCAGTCTGGGTTACTTAGTTTCACCCGAACACTCACAGCCGATGTTCGTGATACCGGGTTAGGTCTGCTCACACCATCTCAGACTCGCTAAGGCTAACGGCCGGCAACTACTGAACTGCTCAATGCTTTTTCATCATTTATTAATTGTTCTCTAATTTAGCGACCTAGTGACTGAATGTCAAGCCGCACGTTTGAATCCTTTGGTATGTAAAGCTGATTACGGAAAATAAAGGGCTAAAACGACCACTAAACTTAAGATTGTTCAGTTTGGTCTGGTCAAAATGCGTTAACGCCCCTGATTTTGAAAGCGATTTCCATTATAGGGTGGAATAGCGTACAATTGAAAGTGTAAATAAGCCTAGTGCTAATTATGATTGCTGGCAAAATGCTGGGCGGGGCAGTCTTTTTGGAATTAAAGCGCCTTCAAGTCCCGGCTAAATAGCGGGTGTTCGTATCAGTGACTCGCGCTAAGCTGTGTGGTTACCAGCGATTGCAGGAGTGGGGCGGACTGTTTGTAGGCCCAGCAGCGCAATCTGGCTGAGTGACAGTAAGAATCAGAGTGCTAGCACAGCACGTAGGTAAATACGTAGGAGGAGTTCAACTATGCCAAAATATCTAGTCTTTATGGACATTGACGGAACATTATTAACGGATCATCAATATGTCTCGGAGCGAACTCGCGCGACGATTGAACGGTTGCAGAAGCAGGACGTGTTATTTTACATCGCTACGGGGCGCATGTACGAGCTGGCGAAGATCGTTCGGGACAAAGTAAACGCTGACGTGCGCTTGGTAACGTCTAACGGGGCGGTGTTCGATGGTGCCCAGGGCCGCGAGCTAACCAAACTCGGGGGGGCTGCAGTTGAGCTTGCCTATCTGATTGCACGTCGTGATAACTTGCCAATGATGCTGTTCACGCCGGACATGGCCTATTATACGGAACAGATTCCACGGTTCGTGGCACGGAATGCAGCCAACTTTGATGCGGATGAAGTCTCAATCGGCTATGAAGAAGTGAAGAGCTTTACGCAATTGGCCACGATTGAGGACCAGATTACGAACGGCGTGATTCTCAGTCGTGAAGATATGTCACGGTTGGATTCTGCCCGTGAAAAACTAACGAATAGCAAATTACTGCGGCTGTCATCATCGAATCCGAATAATATTGAGATGATCCCGCTAAATACGGATAAGGGGACGGCGGTCAAACAAATTCAACGTGAGCAACATGTTAATGCTGCCCACACGTTTGTCTTTGGAGATGGCATGAATGACGTTGGGATGATGGCTGAAGCTGACTTATCGGTGGCAATGGGCAACGCCTTGCCACAAGTTAAGAAAGTCGCGAACTATGTGACTGATATGAATTATAATGACGGTTTGGCGCTTTTCTTAGAAAAATACTTTGCGGCTCACCCCCTTGTCAACGACTAAGTAAGGTCAGCTTACAAGCGTATTTGTATATCGACGAGGACAATAAGGCCGTAAAAAAGCGATTCTCACGTGTTTGAGAATCGCTTTTGTGTTATTATTAAAATTTCGCTATGACTTAAGTGGTGGTGATTGACTTTTACGTCAAATTTGGCACACTTAGTATTGAAGTGTTTTTAGGAAGTGATAACTGTTGAAAATTGAAATTTTACCGACGACTACCGCGGAAATTCCGCTAGCGATTTTGTCAATGAGCAATCTTGATAACCGCGAGTTGAATCCAGCAATTGAAAAGCAACTGACCATGCAAGATCTGGCCGTTGCTCAGCCGCAGAGTGCCTTGGCGGACTTGATCCAAGTGATTCACGCACGTCACCCAGTGCAAATCAATGCGTGGGACATGAACGCGCTAGGTACTGAGCAGGTTCAGCTTCGATTAACGGCACAGGGGGCCAGCCTTTCAGCGGATGCTGTTACCCCAATCAAGCCTAATGTCGACAGTAAAAGCAGTCGCATCTTAATTGTGATTGGTGATCTGGAGGCCAGTGAGGACGCAGTTCATGCGACTGGGCAAGAATTGCAACGCAAAATCAAAGCCTTTTTTGGTATCCAGGCCCGCTTGCAATTTCCAAGTTGTACCACCCAGGCGCTTAGTGTCGAGACGACTAGACCCGCTTCTTAGGGGTAATATTAATGTCAATCAACTTAAATTGTCGATCTTGATAATCAATGCGACTCACACTTGTATTTTTCAGGAGTCGGGTGGGCAGCTCACGGGGGCTGATTTGGTATAGGAATGCACTGAGGACCAGTCCGTGAGAAACGATGAGAATGTTCTTGTCATGCTGACTGTTTTGAGATTCGTATAAACAGATTCGGCGCAGCGCGCTACTAATTCGATCCGTGACACCGACTAAAGTCTCGGCGCCACGAGTCTGGTCGAGGGAATTAAAGACCCACAGTAGCGTGGCGAAGCGCTCTCGACTCAACATCAACTTAACAAACGTTCCGATGCCCAATTGTTTTTTGACTTGCTTGACGATCCACATGTTTCTGGTACCCTCAAGCCCACCAAAATTAAATTCGCGTAAGCCGACGTCAACCGTCGGCTTTTTTATTTCAGGATGGAGTGCGGTGATGATGCGACTCGTTTGTTGTGCTCGGCCCAAGTCACTGACGTAAGCGGCGTCGAAATGAACGTCTGCCAGCATGCGGGCTAACCGTTGGGCGGAGCGGACACCGGTATGTGTGAGCTCTGAGTCATAGATGCCTTGCAGCCGGCCAGCTGCGTTGAGCTTAGTTTGTCCATGACGGACTAAGTATAAGTGAATCGTAGCCATCGCTAACCCTCCCATCAAATTAATTAACATAGTCCAATTGTAAGGCGTTACCGGTTATTCAACAAGTCTTTAATTGTTAATTGCCACTTTATTTTGTCGCTGATATCAAAAAGAGTTTGAGCAGCTAGCTTGTTTCGCGCCACGGTCGGTTTAATTGGCGGTGGAAGCGCATTCCAGACTGCGAGTGGATGGCTACTAGCCTCGAATAATTGCGCATCTTCTGGTCATCGTAGCCGATTATGCTAGGTATCAAAAAATCCCCTAAAGGGTGATAGCTATTTCAGCTACCGACCTTTAGGGGCGATGGCAACGTAACGTTGCTACTGATTATTCCAATCTTCGTTCAAAACTTGCTTGTTTTCCTGCTTGAGAATCTTCATCATCTTACGACGAGCGGTGAAGAATGGAATTCCAATGTGAGCAAGGTTGCTTCGAAAACGCCAACGGTAATGGTAAGTCCGGTCCGGTACGTATTCGGAGGACTGTACGTAGTTAGCGTAACGAAAGGCAAACAACTGGTCTTCAAGAAAATCAATATCTTCGTTGAACTTGAGGTGGTGTGTGGTAATAATGCTGCGAATGAATGCTTTATTCCACGAAAAACCACCGACCGTCCCAAAGTTGATGTTAGCAATCAAATCTTTTTGGCTGTATGTTTTGGCGGGGCTCGGAACTGCTAAGTAACCGTAGTGGCCGCATACAACGAGCTGGGTATCAGGTGCTGCTTGGTAGGCGGCTAGGAAGGTTGCCAGGAAGTCTGGTTCGACCCAATCGTCGCCATCGACAAAGCAAAGGTACTTACCCTTAGCAGCAGCCATACCGGAGTTACGAGCTGCGGAGACGCCCCGGTTATGGGCGTGAGTGATCACGTGGAACCGGTCGTCGCCTTTGATTAACGCGGCAATCTGTTCACCAGTGTCATCAGTCGAACAATCATCAACCACGAAGACTTCAAAGTCTGTCAAGGTTTGGCGTTGTAGACTAGTCAAGCAGCTATCTATAAATTTGTGCTGGTTGTAAGCTGGTACAACCACTGAAAAAAGGGGTGCTGACACGCTAATTCCTCCATCGTAAATTTGGATACTGCTACTAGTATACCCATAAATTGTGATGAAATTATAGTGAATCGTCTTTTTTTAGCCATAAATTAATTATTTGCAAGATTTGTCGTATGAAAATACAATGCGAGGTCGGGATAAACAAAGATGGTGTGAGAAAAATCTAGTAAGCCATTATTCTTATAATAGTTACAAGAATCCAAGGCCAAGTGAGTTGCGCCCTGTGCCAAATTCATTAGTTCGGCCTCTTCCTTGTTAAGATTGGTGAGTGAAAGATAATCATCACTGTTAGCAATCCCGATGCCGTAAGCTTCGTTGATGAAGTCCCAAATTGACGTATTGACAGCTTCGGTCGATAGATAGGGGACGACAGAGCGTAAGTAGTAGGCCTTTTCCAAACAATACAGTTGGTCGTGCCAATAGCGGAGGCGAATGATACGATACAGTTCTTCGTCGACGGGAATGTTGAGTTTGCGGCTCAGGGCACTATCGCCGTGGATCGTATCAAAAGTCAGAATCTTGGAAGTTAAAGTCCGTGGGTGGACATGACTATTGAAGAGTGAGCGTGCTGACAGATTCACTACCGTTTTATGTTGAAGCTGAATATTAGTAATATAATAGCCACTGCCTTGAACCCGACGCAGGAGCCCCTGCTGGTACACCAAGTCAATCGCTTTGCGAATGGTGTTGCGGCTAGCTTGGTAACGTTCCATTAATTGGGCTTCCGTGGGGAGTTTGACGGTAAAAATGCCGTCTTGAATGGCGGCAACGAGTTTGGTTGCAATGTCACGATACATGGTGTTCACTTCTTTCGAATATTAAGTTGTTATTTAATAATTTGTGGGTACAAATCAAATAAATTGCAGATATCTGATTAATAAGGCTTGTCAAATTTGTACCCATGACTTATAATTCTAATTGTAATGAAAGCGGTTTATTAAAGCAACCGCTGTAACATATAAATTTAAAACAATCTAGGAGCGTGTTTATTATGGCTGAAAGAACAATTATGTTGGTATGTGCCGCTGGGATGTCAACGTCATTATTAGTCTCAAAGATGCAAAAGGCTGCGGAAGCAGAAGGCATTGATGCAGATATTTTTGCAACCGCTGCCAGTGACGCTGATGCGAAGTTAGCTGAAAAGAATCCTGACATTTTAATGCTTGGACCACAAGTTCGTTATATGTTAAGTGATTTCCAAAAGCGCGTTGATATTCCAGTTGAAGTTATCAACATGCAAGACTACGGCATGATGAACGGCGAAAAAGTTTTAAAGGAAGCCGAAGCATCAATTGCAAAAGCAAACTAATCATTAAATTGTAAGTGCTACCAGCCCAAGGTAGATCAATCGCGGCCGGTGGCATTTTGATTGTGATGCACACGAATAAATGCTAAAAGGATGAGGGTAAATGGCAGAAGAACAAACAAAAGAAGTTGAAGCAAGTCTCGAAACCATTATGGGTTTGATCGTTAATGGTGGTAATGCAAAGAGTTCCGCTTTCGAAGCAATTAAAGCTGCTAAGGAAGGCGACTTTGAAACCGCTGATGCCAAGTTAAAGGAAGCAGATAACTTTCTAACCGAAGCACACAATTCACAAACCTCAATGTTAACGGCGGAAGCACAAGGGGAACATACCCACGTGTCATTGTTATTAGTACATTCACAAGATCACATCATGAATGCCATCACCTTCCGCGACTTAGCTGGTGAAGTTGTAGACGTTTATCGGCGTTTAGCTGCCGATGAGGCGAAGTAGTTAATTAATTTGAGCCTAGGCAAATACCTGCTGGTGTTGGTCTGGGCTTGTTTTTTCATTCATGCCGTGGTCGCTTATAATGGCAGACAGCTTAACAACGGTGACGTGGCGGTTACACGCTTTTCGTTAGTTAAGGTAACAAAGACTGTAACTCAGGGATAGCCTGAGCAGCATTAATGGAGGGAATTAGTTCATGACAAAAGGATACAAAATGCCCAAAGATTTTCTGTGGGGTGGCGCGGTCGCGGCCCATCAATTAGAAGGCGCTTGGGATGTTGATGGCAAGGGCGTTAGCATTGCCGATGTAATGACAGCCGGACGTAACGGGGTTCCCCGTAAAGTCACGGATGGCGTCAAAGATGGTGAAATCTATCCTAATCACTGGGGCAATGATTTTTATCATCGCTATCCAGAAGATGATCGATTATTTGAAGAAATGGGCTTTAAGTGTTTCCGGACGTCAATCGCGTGGACCCGGATTTTCCCGAATGGTGATGAGAGCGAGCCTAACGAAGCTGGTTTGAAGTTTTACGATGACTTATTCGATGATTTATTATCGCATGGCATCCAACCCGTTGTGACCCTGTCACACTTTGAAATTCCATACCACTTAGTGAAGGTTTATGGTGGTTTCAGCAACCGTAAGATGATCGACTTCTTTGTTCATTTTGCGAAGACCGTCTTCAAGCGCTATCAGGATAAGGTCAAGTATTGGATGACCTTCAACGAAATCAATAACCAAACAGCTTGGAGTGATCCGCACCCATTGTTACAAAATTCCGGCCTGCAACTTAGCAAGGATGACAATTGGGAACAGGCGATGTATCAAGCAGCTCATTATGAATTAGTAGCGAGTGCCCTAGCTGTGCAAGCGGGCCACGCAATCAATCCTGATTTTCAAATCGGCTGTATGGTCGCGATGTGTCCAATCTATCCACTAACAGCTAAACCAGCGGATGTGATGATGGCGGAACGGGCCATGCAAAAACGGTATTGGTTCGGGGATGTCCACTGTCTCGGTGAATATCCAAAGTGGTTACCGAAGTACTTTGAACGCAAGGGCTTCGATATGGATATTACCGCTGCTGACTTGGCAACTTTAAAGGCTGGTACGGTGGATTACGTTGGTTTCAGTTATTACATGTCATTTGTTACAAAGGGTCGTGACGGTGACAGTGATTACGATTTCAAGGAACCCGATGACTTTGTTGAGAACCCCTACGTTGAGAAGTCTGATTGGGGCTGGCAAATTGATCCAACTGGGTTGCGCTATGCGATGAACTGGATGCAAGATCGGTGGCACTTACCACAATTCATTGTTGAAAATGGCTTTGGTGCTTACGATAAGAAGGAAGCCGACGGGAGTGTACATGACGACTACCGGATCAGTTACTTCCGTGATCACATCTTGGCGATGGAACAAGCGGTCGTATTAGATGGTGTTGATCTGATTGGCTATACACCGTGGGGCTGTATTGATTTGGTCTCAGCAAGTACTGGTGAAATGGCGAAACGGTATGGATTCATTTATGTTGACGCCGATGATAATGGTCAAGGCAGTTTTGACCGTTCTAAGAAAGACTCCTTTAACTGGTTCCAACAAGTTATTGCGAGTGATGGTGAAGATTTATAGTGAAAGGATGATAATGCATGGCAACAACGAGTGGTTTACGATCTGATTTCTTATGGGGTGGGGCGGTCGCAGCCCATCAACTAGAAGGCGGCTGGCAAGCTGGTGGCAAAGGGGTCAGTGTGGCTGATGTCATGACTGCCGGTGCCAACGGTGTTCCTCGTGAAATCACGGATGGTGTGATTGCGGGTAAGAATTACCCGAACCATGAAGGCATCGACTTTTATGGTCACTATAAGGAAGATATCAAGCTATTTGCTGAGATGGGCTTCAAGTGTTTTCGGACATCGATCGCCTGGACGCGGATTTTTCCAAATGGTGATGAAGAAGAACCCAATGAAGCGGGTTTGAAGTTCTATGATGATATGTTCGATACTTGCCGGCAATATGGTATCGAACCAGTGATTACGCTGGCCCACTTTGAAATGCCGTACCACTTAGTTAAGGAATATGGTGGCTGGCGTTCGCGGAAAGTCATTGACTTTTTCGTGCACTACGCTGAAACGGTCTTCAAACGCTATAAGAACAAGGTTAAGTACTGGATGACCTTCAACGAAATTAATAATCAGACGACTTATACGAACCAATTCCTGATGGCGACGGATTCTGGTTTAGTGTTGAAGCCCGATGATCCTGACGCTGAAGCGTTGATGTATCAAGCTGCTCATTATGAAGTCGTTGCCAGTGCGCTAGCCGTTAAGATTGGCCATGCCATTAATCCCGACTTCCAGATTGGCAATATGATCAACATGACACCGATTTATCCTGCAACTGCTAAGCCACAAGATATCATGCAAGCTGAAAAGGCCATGCAGCGGCGTTATTGGTTTGCAGACGTACAGTCATGGGGTTATTATCCAAATAATATGGAAGCTTACTTCAAACAGACTGGTTTCCGCCCTGATATCACGGCTGAAGATCGCCAGGTCTTGAAGGAAGGCACCGTTGATTATATTGGTTTTAGTTACTATAATTCCAACACGGTCGCTGCCCAGGATGACAATCCAAGTTACCACTTTGTTGGGACCGAAGCCGTTGACAATCCATACTTGAAGACGAGTGAATGGGACTGGCCAATCGATCCAGAAGGTTTGCGGTACTCGTTGAATTGGTTGCAAGACCGTTATCACAAGCCAATGATGATTGTGGAAAATGGATTGGGTGCCCGTGACAAAGTCGAAGCCGATGGCAGTATTCATGATCCTTACCGGATTGACTATTTACGCGCTCATATCAGTGAAATGATCAAGGCCGTTACCGAAGATGGCGTCGACTTGATTGGCTATACGCCATGGGGTTGTATCGACCTAGTCTCAGCCGGAACCGGTCAGATGTCGAAACGTTATGGCTTTATCTACGTCGACAAGGACGATGAAGGTAACGGGACACTAGAGCGCTCGAAGAAGGATTCGTTCTACTGGTATCAAAAAGTGATTCGGACGAATGGGGCCGATTTGAAGTAGGAAACTCGTTGTGCTAGAAGACTACTGAATGATTATGCAGTTCGAACGACGATTATTAGTCAATTAATAACCACTAATTGAAGACGACGTTCAAAGTGAGTGAACTTTGAACGTCGTTTTTCGATTGCCTTATTAGCTTGTTTGATTGGCTAATCAACAATTATTGTTAATCAGTGCCTAAAGATTGTTTCTAAGTATCAAATATGGTTAAATGATGGACGAAGGCGATGTCATATTATCTAACATGAGTTGTGATTAAAAATCGTTAGATTCAGAGAAAAGCCACTAACTTAGGTTCGGTTGAAAGGGTCGGGTTGGGGGAGGCTTGTTGGCTCAGTGCGTGTTATATCGACTTATCGGCATTTGTGCTGATCGTGGTGACGTTTCAGTATGTTACCTAGTCTCGGAAGGTCGGAATAGGCTGAACGCATGCAGACGGCCATCGAAAACTGATAATTTTAACTCACGATACGTAATATGATGCAATTAAATGAAAAGGACCTGAAAGTATGGATACAACGGTAATGATTGAAGAACACCCACAGATTAAGGAATTGATGGCAAAACGACCAATTGTTTGGCAGAACCCAGATTATGGGAAGCGGGCGGACCTGCCGTTGACGCGGGCCGATATTTTTGACGCGGTCGCACGTTGGGAACGTTTCGCACCATTTTTGGCGGTTGCTTTTCCAGAAACGGCAGCTATGAATGGGATTATTGAGTCACCATTGTTACCACTTGAGCAGATGAAACCCGCATGGGAGGCTATCAACCATCAGTCATTGGCCGGGCAGCTTTACTTAAAAGCTGATAGTCAGTTGCCAATTTCGGGTTCGATCAAGTCCCGTGGTGGGATTTACGAAGTGCTCAAGTTTGCAGAACAAGTTGCCATGGCTCACACGGATCTAACGTATATGGATGATTACAGTGTGTTGGCAACGCCTGAGTATCACGAGTTATTTGCACAATACGGCGTCATCGTTGCGTCAACGGGAAATTTGGCACTCAGTGTGGGCATCATGGCCGCAACATTTGGTTTCAAGACGACCGTTTATATGTCGCACGATGCTCGTCAGTGGAAGAAGGACAAACTGCGGGCCAATGGCGTCACCGTTGAGGAACTAAATACCGACTTTTCAAGTGTGATTCCAGTGGCCCGCGCCGCTGCAGCTAAAGATGACCATACACACTTTGTTGATGATGAAGGGTCACGTGACTTATTCCTCGGGTACGCGGTTGCTGGGGTACGGTTGCAACATCAATTAAAAGCACAAGGCATTAAGATGGACGCTGAGCATCCGGTCGTCGTTTATCTGCCAGCCGGGGTCGGTGGCAGTCCTAGTGGCGTTGCTTTTGGCCTCAAGATGATCATGGGAGCCAACATTTACCCCGTCTTTTGTGAACCGACCCACGTGCCGTCCGTGACCTTGGGGATGATGACCAAGCTGAATGAAAAAATCGCCGTTCAAGACATTGGTTTAGATGGATTGACTGCCGCCGATGGGTTAGCCGTTAGCCGGCCATCACGATTGGCGGGCAAGGTGATGCGAACGTTATTACTCGCAACAGCAACATTTGAAGATGATGATTTATACCGTTATTTGACGAAGCTCGTCGATACCGAAGATGTGATGGTCGAACCATCTGCTGCAGCTGGATTTACCGCGATCGCCCCCATCATGGCCCAATTTCCCACGCTTGCTGGCAAAGACGTCACCCACATTGTCTGGGCAACTGGCGGCGACATGATGCCGGAATCGGAGCGTCAGTTGGATTATGAGCTAGGACAAAAATTGCTGACCAAGATTAACAATCGTTAAAACATTGCTAACGCTTATATCAGTGCTGATATTTAATTAAAATGCGACATCCCAACAACGGGGTGGCGCATTTTTGTTTGCAGTGCGGTGACAAATGGGCTGGAAATAAAATGAGTGAGTGACAACTCATTTTGCTGTTGACAAACCGAGATGTACTGATTATACTAAAGCCATTAAGTGAGTGAGTATACACTCACCTCGAGAAAGAGGGTTATTAAAATGGCAACGGATTATGTCATCGCCAAGCAGGTCAGCAAGCACTTTGGTCATCAGCAAGTGCTTAATCAGATTGATTTGACACTGCCGGCTGGAATGATTTATGGCTTGATTGGGCCATCGGGAGCTGGGAAGACCACCTTGATCAAGAGTATTTTAGGGATGGAAGCTGTGGATAGTGGCACTGTTAAAGTTATGGATACGGTGATGCCCAATAGGGCGGTAATGGCACAAGTAGGGTATATGGCTCAAAGTGATGCTTTGTATGAGACACTAACGGCCCGGGAAAATCTTAACTTTTTTGGGCAATTAATGAGTGTTCCAAAAATAAAGTTAGCACAGATGATTGATTATGCAGCCGGATTAGTTGACTTGACGTCCCAATTAGACAAGCGGGTCAGTGGCTATTCGGGTGGGATGAAACGGCGCTTGTCGTTGGCAATCGCCCTGATTCAGGATCCCCAATTATTGATTTTAGATGAACCGACCGTTGGGATTGATCCAGAATTACGGCAACAAATTTGGACCGAACTAAATAAGCTCAAGGATACCGGTAAGTCGATGCTCGTGACAACGCATGTCATGGACGAAGCAGAACGGTGTGATTATCTCATGTTGATTCGGCACGGGATTGCGCTTGCTGAGGGGACACCCGCGGCACTGAAACAACAGTATGCAGTAGATACGATCGAACAGGTCTTTTTGAAAGCGGGGCGGATGCAAGATGCGAACGATGGCAATCGTTAGACGAGTTTTTAAGCAAATGTTACGTGATAAGCGTACCTTGGCGCTGATGTTTTTGGCACCACTCTTAATTATGGCGTTGATGTATTTTTTGTTCCAAAATAACACGACTCAAGTGGCGACTTTAGGTGTTCACAATGTTGATCATCAGGTGGTCAAAGCCATTAATACGAAGCATGTCGATATTCACCATTACAGTAGTAACCAGGCAAAAGCGATGATTAAGCAGCATGATTTGGATGGATATTTGACGCAAAAAGATGGCAACTTAACGATCACGTATTCTAATAGTAATCCGACCAATACGTCATTGATCAAAGCTTCTTTGCAAAGCGGACTGGTCAAATTAAAAATTCAAACGTTGGTCACGGCTACTAAAGCACAAAAAAAGGTGTTGCAAACGCAACAGGTGGCACTACAAAAGTTGACCGCGGCGCAAAAACAGGCAACGGTTAGCAAGCTAAAGACGGCCTTGGCCCAAGCACAGGCAAGTGGGAATACTGCTGCGGCGGCTAAAATTCAAAAGCAATTGAGGCAGGCTACAGCGAGTGCTGCGGCGCCAACAAATAGTCAATCACAAACGACGACCTATACCACTAGCAGTCATTATATTTATGGTAGTAGTAATTCAACGTTCTTTGAAAACTTTTTGCCAATCTTTCTCGGTTTCTTTGTCTTCTTCTTTGTGTTCTTGATTTCTGGCGTTTCACTTTTGAATGAGCGCACTACTGGAACCCTAAGCCGGCTACTTGCAACTCCAATTCGACGGAGTGAAATTATTATGGGCTATCTAATTGGTTATGGGGGCTTTGCCATCATTCAGACTGTCCTGACCGTTGTTTTTGCAATTACGGTCTTCAAGATTCACTTAGTTGGTAGTATTTGGCTGGTCTTTCTGACTAACTTATTATTAGCGTTAGTGGCTTTGACCTTGGGTATCTTTATTTCCACCTTTGCTAACTCAGAATTTCAAATGATTCAGTTTATTCCACTGATTGTTGTACCACAAATCTTTTTTGCTGGGTTGATTCCAGTCGATGGCATGGCGAGTTGGTTGCAAGCAATTGCCCACATCATGCCGTTATACTATGGTGCTAATGCGTTGACGGCTGTTGTGACAAAGGGTGCTGGGCTTGGCGATATTGGTGTCAATTTGTTAATATTAGTAGGGTTTATGGTCGTACTAACAATGTTGAATATTGTTGGAATGAAACGTTATCGGAAGGTGTGAGGATATGGAACGACCACGGATACGGGATTATTTTCAACATGATCTAAGTCAGAATGAAACGATTACACCTAAGCAACGGGCCATCCTCCAGGCAAGTCTCGATTTGTTTGCTGAAAAGGGTTTTGACCAGACTAGTACTAGTGATATTGCACAACGGGCCGGCGTTGCGGAGGGGACGGTCTATCGGCGGTATAAGACTAAGGCTGCCTTACGGGATGCCATCTTAGCACCAATTGCCGCACACATTGTGCCAATTTTAGCGAGTGATTTTTCAGAGGATGAATTACGGCAGCGTTATCCCAGTCTACAGGCATTCGTCACAGCAATTTTTACGGACCGAGTTGCATTTGCTAAAGCTAACGTGAAAGAGTTAAAGGTCATTTTTGAAATGGCAGCTTTTGACGCCGAACGACGCGAACAGATTCTTAGCCAGATTGCGCCTAAGATGGTCAAGCAGATGGGAAGTGTCATAAATCAACTAAAAGCAGATCATTTGATTGTGGATTGGCCGAATGATTTGATACTGCAAAGTTTGTTATCGCAGCTATTCGGTTACCTAGCGCGGTTAATGCTGGAATTGCCGGGAACTGAAATTGAGCGCGAACAAGCGTATTTGATTACGGTGATGACCAAAATATTGACCCCGGGTGAACATGATCAAATTACTGGTCAGTGAGCTAAGTGTTACTTGATATAAACTAAAGCCACTTCTGTACTTAGCGGTCATTTGAACGCTAAGTACAGAAGTGGCTTTGGTCGTTGCTACGCGTGTTCGTTTGTTAATCTGCTAGTATCGTCATTTTATTCAACAAACTAGTTTGTAACTGGCTGAGTGTGGTTGTCATGTAGACCGGGTAAAGATCTGGGTTGACGAGCCGCTGGGTTGTTCGTGGGAGCTCGGCAAGTTTAGCCTGGGTCGTTGCCTGAATGGTTGTAACCGGAATTGACGTGGTGTTGGACAAATCTACCGGCGCGAGTAAGGGCCGGGCTTCAAAATGGGTGAGTCGCTGTTGGCGGTCGACACTGAGTGGGTCACTGTTGACGACGGTTAGGCTGGTCGCATCGACGATCGTCTCGGTAGCTAGTGCAATCAAGTCAGCAAAGGCCCGCTGAGTTCCTGGTTCGTACAGACGATAGACTTGCTTATCACCAGGAATCGTTAGTTTTTCGCGACTGGCACTGACCTTGATCTTGGGGGTGCTCTGACCATTGCTCTCAGTTGCCGCAAGCTTGTAGACGCCACTTAGAACCGGTGCGGACGCGCTAGTGATGAGCTTTTCACCGATACCAAAATTATCGATCGGTGCGCCTTCGTGCAACAGCGAAGTAATGATGTGTTCATCCAATGCGTTAGAAATAGTGATTTTGGCATTGGGAAAGCCAGCCGCGTCCAATTGTGTCCGGGCAGCTTGTGATAAAGTCGTGACGTCCCCCGAATCGATTCGAATACCGACGGGTTCATGCCCAGCTGCTCGTAGCTCCTTAAAGACCGTCACCGCGTTAGGAATCCCAGAGTTAAGCACATCATAAGTATCGACTAGTAGCGCACTATTGTCAGGATATTGTTCGGCCCATTTGCGAAACGCCGTTAGTTCATCCGGGAAGGCCTCAATCCAACTGTGGGCCATGGTACCAGCAACGGGAATATCAAACAGCTTCGCAGCGAGAACGTTTGAAGTACTATTGGCGCCACCAATAATGGCTGCCCGGGTGCCGTAAAGCGCGCTGTCCGGGCCTTGCGCACGGCGCGCACCGAATTCCATAATTGGACGTCCTGCCGCAGCATAACTCAGTCGACGAGCTTTAGTGGCAATCAGTGATTGGTGATTGACGATATTTAAGACGAGTGTTTCAAGTAATTGCGCTTGCTCAAGTGGTCCAGTGATTGTCAATAGTGGTTCACGAGGAAAGACCGGGGTTCCTTCTGGTAGTGCCTTAATTTGGCAAGTTAACTTAAAATTTGCCAGCATGGCTAAGAAGGATTCATCCCATAGGTTAAGTTGACGGAAGTAGTCGAGGTCACTGTTGGTAAAATGAAAATCTTGTAAAGCTTCGACAACTTGCTGAAGGCCGGCCGCAATGACAAAGCTACCATTGTCAGGAACCCGGCGATAAAAAAGGTCGAAGGTGGCGTTGGTCTGAGGTAAGTCGTGATGAAATCCATTTGCCATTGAGAGTTCGTATAAGTCGGTTAATAAAGATAAATTGCGCATTGCTAATCAATCCCGTTATTAAGATTTAGGTGTCTTGACACCTATGGTAAATGAACTTAGTTTATCATAATTTAGTATTTGATGAAAGCTATTCTACTGGTTTTCTGGTAGAATGATTCTATTGAAAGAGTAAGAAGGGTGAGTCATGACAGGATCAGAACGGCGTGAACAAATTCGATCAAAATTATCGCAAACGCAGATCCCCGTAAGTGCAACAACGCTAGCGAAGCAGTTTAACGTTAGTCGTCAGACCATTGTTGGGGATATTTCATTATTGAGGGCTCACGGAACGGCCATTGTTGCTACTCTTCAAGGGTATGAATTAGAAAAAGCGGATCAGCCAACTGCTGTCCTAGTTTGCCGTCATTTTCCAAACGAAGCGATGCAGGAAATGGCCTTGATCATTCACGCAGGGGGCATAATCAAGGATGTTGAAGTCGAACACCCATTGTATGGCCGGCTCCGGGGTGAATTAGAGATTCGCTCAGTTGGTGATGTTAATCTGTTTATGGGCCGGCTCAAGAAATTACAAGGCCATTTATTATCAGAATTAACAGATGGCGTCCATAGCCATACGGTTGCTTATCAGACCCCGGAACAATTAACAGCCATCAAGGCAGCTTTACGGGATGCGGGTTATTTGTATGAAAATTAATGTCAAGACATGGTTAATATTACATTGGTAATCAATTGATATTCGTTAGTTTTATTTACGCACGATGCTGGTGATTAACCAGGATAATGTCAGTAAAAAGATGTTTGGAGATCTAGTCGGATCTTCAAACATCTTTTTTGAATAGAATAACTATTTGCCGTTGCAAAAGCGCTAGTTGTTCATAACGATTGGTCGTGATGTTGATCGTAACATTGGCTGGTATAATTCCTAGGTATTATGTCGGTCGTTAATCAATAATTTGTTTATTGGCGGTTTTATGAGGGCTCGAAGTGATAGAAGCACGGTGGTGAGCCCGTTGAAAGTCGAAAGCAACGTTTTCCATCGCAATCGGGATTGTTAATTGCCTGATGATACGTGACTCATGGCTGTTCACTATGAATGGCCTGATTTAATGGCCGCAACAGCAGTAACGTATACCCAAGTAGTAGAATTCCGTTGATGATTAGTACGAGACCGCCATGAGTGGTACTTTGAAAGATTAAAGTGAACATAAGTGTTCCGATTGGCATGATTGAGCTATTGACTGTTGTTAATGTTGCAACGACTCGGCCTAGTAATTTAGTTGGCACGGTT
This sequence comes from Lactiplantibacillus argentoratensis, assembly GCF_037290055.1. Classification (NCBI taxonomy): domain Bacteria; kingdom Bacillati; phylum Bacillota; class Bacilli; order Lactobacillales; family Lactobacillaceae; genus Lactiplantibacillus; species Lactiplantibacillus argentoratensis. Next base: position 2,307,438 of record NZ_CP147647.1, on the reverse strand, counting down.
TGCTGCAAGTAGACCTGAAAAGTTATATTAAGAATAACAAGCGCGAAAGCCAATATTCCCATGATAAAGCTACCAAGCAGGGCATATCCAGTTGGTGATTGGGACGTCATGAACAGAACACCTAATAGCAATATTTGGCTATCAAGAATAAGTACCGGAATAATTAATTTTAAAAAGAGACGTTTCTGACCGGTTGGCGGTAGCAAAGTTAAAAGTAGACTGCCAAGTAGCATACCAATTGCGCTCCCGGTTTCAAGCACGCCAATAGGACCATTACCTGTGTGAAGCTGATCTTTTAAGATGTACGGAATTCCAATCGTAACAGCAGTATATAAGAAGTTCAGAATAACACTCAACAGAATTGTAATTTTAATCATTGTTCGCGACCGCATGTAATTTAGACCAGAATGAAATTTTGCAAACTGACTGTGCGAATTTACTGGGGCGTGTTGTGAATTAGCGAATTGATTAGTTGCGTGATAATGAAATTTCATCGTGAGCATAATGCCAAATGAGGCGAGTGTGGCAGCAATCTCTAATATAATGAAGCCAGAAAAGCCGACTAAACTGTATAAGCCAACGCCTAACGCTGGTGATAGAATCGAGGAGAGTGAAATTGCACTTTGCGTCAATGAACTTAAACGTTGAATATTGTGAGTGTTAACAAGCTCGTGAGTGGCAGCGGAATAACAGGTATCATTAATATTTGTTGAAATGGCATCGATGATTAGAAAAAGAACGATTGGAATGAGTTTTGCCGTTGCTGTAAATAAGTTGATGCTCACAGCAAATAAAAGTCCTGCAAGTACACGGGCAGTCAGACTAACAGTGAGAATGGCTTTGTGCGGGTAAGTATCAACAAGATTGCCAATTGGGACAAGGCAAAGCAAGCCAACAATTGGACTGATAATCATGTTGATACCGAAACTAATGGCAGAATGTGTCTCATCGAGTAACATGAGTCCAAGTCCAAAAGTGAACATTTTACCGCTTAGTGAGCTAATGAAATTACTTGCGGCAGCTTTGAAGATTTGCAAGCTAGATTGATGATTACTAATGTTGATGGTTAAGTCAGGTTGCTTGATGGCCATGGCGAGTTCCTTTCGGTAGTATGGATTTATTAGAAATGAGAAATAGTAAATTAACTAATCTAATATAATTTTAATATTTTTAATCAAATTGTCAACTTCCACTAGACCAGACTTATCCATAGTAGAATAGCTAGTTAGTAAAGTGGCCACATATTTGATTGGATTAAACAGATGAAAGCGTTACTTGCCAAAGAACCTTAGAAATTAGTGGTTGAAAATTAAGGCGATTAGTTATCGTCAAATGGTAATTGAAAATCGCCACATTTGAATCTTTCTATCGAGTGATGTCCAGTGTGTTTGCTAAGACAGCTGAAGTATGGCGACTAATCAAAGACGTGGCTTGGTTACCAATTCGTGATTATTAAGTTGATTTGCTCACAATGCTGCCGATTATTGTGGGAGTGCCAGCTTAATCGACCAGTACTAGTATCTGTTGCCATCTGATTTGTAAATAACTTAACCCATGCAAATCTCAATACCAGCCAGCGCCAAAACAAAAAGTGGACCGTCAGAAAATATTCTGGCGGCCCACTTTGAGTCAGTCATGCTGCTTATCTAAATTAAGCACTTAGAAGTAGTCAATAAGTGCTGGTCGTTCTTTAACTAGACTAGTGTCAAGTCGGTTGATCGCATTCACATCACCGGTGATTAATCCGTGTTGGTACGCCCGGGCTAAGCTCTGGGTGCCAAAGCAAGCAGTGGTTAATTGCTGAATCGTTAACTGAATGTCAGCCGGTCCAGTTAATTGGTCGCTAACCCGATTGAGCGTTACTTGCCCGTTGTGCCGCGTCAATGACCAGATTCCTTGATTAGCAGGGAGGGTAGCGTCACTGACTGCTAGGCGAATTGGTTGGATGTCCGTGAGAAACGGATAGCGCTTGATAAAGTCATATAAATCAACAATGCGGGCCATCATGTACGGCTGGACAGTCACTTTTAAACGGTATGGGTCGGCTAGTAGGTCCAAGCCGTTGGTCGCACTTGGGCTATCATAACTAAACGTTTCAAAGGTGGTGCCATGCTTAGTGATAAAGTTAGCCAGTCGTTCGAAAGCGGTCGGCGTGCTAGTCACCCATTCTTGAATCGCAAAGTTAGTGGCCTGCCGTTCATAGATCAAATAGCCCTCGATATTGGCAGCCGCATTGCGGTAAATTGCGACCGACCAATGATGTTTGAGAGTCAGGTAATGTTGCCACCAGGCTGGTCGAATCAGACCACCACGCTGATTTTGCGGTTGTCGTGCATAAAAATCGTTGATTTGGGCCAGCCCGTCATTGCCATAGCGGGTGATCGTACCAGACCAGTCCGTCGGTTTGACACGTGGTAGGTCAGAAGCGGCCATGACTTGGTGCGCGTGGTCGAAGACGTGTTCATAGCCAAAACGACGATAGTAACCGTACGCGAAGGGGGCAAGGTAGGACAGCGTCACGTGGTTGGCTTCCATTTCTGTCAGCGCCGTCGTTAACAGCTGTCCCGCGCCACCCTGACCGGCATATTCAGGCGCACTCATCACGTCGCCAATACCATTCATCCGGTAGGTGACGCCATGAAAGTTGACTGCTAGTGGTAGACTGTATAGCCCACTGACCAGTTGACCATGATCGTGACGGCCGTAGATCCAGCCATGTTGGTAGCGATCCATGAAAAATCGCCGCCGCGCGGGGGTATCGTGATTATTGAACGCGTATTGATAAAGTTGGTAGAAAGCTTCGCGGTCAGCATCGCTAGTTAAACGGTAATCAGTTGTCATTAATGCGACCCCTCCATTCATTGAGTACTATTTGGCAGCGACAAATTTAAAGTCGGCCCACGGTTGTAACAAGTTAAGGCAAGGTAAGTCACTCTTGGTAATATGACCAACCACATTGATTCGGCCAGTATTTTCAAGATTTTGGCGTGCAATCTGCAATTCACCTTTGTATTGCCCAAACTCATCGTTATCGATCAAAACATCACCGGTATGAATGGCATCTAGGTGATGAGCAGGAAAGGCTTCGTCTTTGTAGATGACCCGGGTCTGAGAAGAACGAATGACGTAATCTGAAAAATCACCGCGATAAGTCTGTGGTTGCGCAAAGAGTACTTTTTCTTCAACTGCCGATAGATCAGCAACGGTTTCGACGTGTAGCAGTGGGTAAGGACTAAAGAACACTTCAGCAGCCGCTTTTAGTTCGGCTTCACTCGCGTAGGCGTTACCAATTAAGACGTCGTCGATTAGCCCCGTCATTTTCAAATGTTGAACTTGTGCCGCAATCGGTAACCCCCGATGATCTTCAAGGGTACATAACCCGTCTTGCATGGGCCAAGGCCCATAAGTCGCATCATTTGATGAAACAAACGCGGCGGTGTTGATGCCATACTGACGGTATTGTTCAGAAGTCTGAACAAAATAATCATAACCAAGACCAGTGTATTGTTGTGGGTAGAAGTTATGTGAGCCTAGTAAGTTATCTTTTTCAGGTGAATAATCCATAATCGTGTCAACATAGTGAGTCCCTTTAGACATGTTGATTTCAATCTTAATGCCGAATTCGTTGTGCGTCATCCGGGCTTCTTCTTGACCAGTGAATCCTAGGTCGAGGCGGACACCCCAGGCACCGAGGTCGTGGAAGAATGACAAGTCGTCATAGGACACGCCAAGTTGTTTGAAGAGGTCAGGATTGACGTCGACCATTACTTGCAAGCCTAATTGGTTCGCGTAAGTGATCACTTTTTTAAAGTTGGCAACCACTGCGGCTTGGTCCCCTTTGATTTCAAGCAGTGAAGTGAATACCCGTTGATAGCCATATTTTGCGGCTAAATCGAGGTACGCCGCATCCTTTTCAAAGGTTGATCGTTCGGGATAAACGGAAACACCGAGTTTACTCATTTAAAATTCCTCCAAATAATAATTAGTTTCTGTATTCGCTTACATTATCGCACAAATAATTGGTCCGTACCAGTAAAATAGACAATTTGTTGGTACCAATTTTTGCCTGTCACTCCACGCGGGATTATGATACGATTTGGGTATTAATAATTGGAGGTATCATGATGACATTTGAAGCTATTTTACCTGAATTAAAAGCTGGTAAGCGCGCTGTTCGGACTGGTTGGGAAGGGACCGAATTGTTCGTCGAATTACAGACGGCAACCACTTTTAACGGCGACCCGCTGAACCCGTACTTTTTAATCAAAACGGCCGATGAAGCCTATAGTATGTGGTCACCAACGGATTGTGATATTTTAGCGACGGACTGGCAGTTGGTTGACTAATGCAATTTGATGAATATCGTGGACAGACTGTCTTGGTTACTGGAGCTGCCTCCGGGATTGGCTTAGCCCAGGTCCAGAGTTTCCTAGCCCAGGGGGCTGACGTGATTGCCATTGATCGGCAGCCACAGCCATCAGCGCTAGTAACGACGTCAGCCCTGCGCTATGAAATTGCTGATGTGACCGACACTAATGCGCTCGTCGCGGCGATTAAATCAGGAGTTAACGTACTCGGCAAGCCAACCGTCGTGTGCAATACGGCCGGTAAGTTAGACGGCTATCAACCAACTTTAGCAACGGATCTGAAAACGTGGCAAGATATTTTGGCGACGGATCTGACAAGCCAGTTTATCGTGACTAATGCGGTGCTACCTGCAATGTTAGCCGCACAACACGGCGTTTTCGTGAATATGGCATCGATCGCTGGACTGGTGGGTGGCGGAGGCGGCGCAGCGTATACCGCAGCCAAACACGCCATCATTGGTTATACGAAACAACTTGACTTGGACTATGCGGCTCAGGGAATTCGCGCCAACTGCATTGCGCCGGGGGCTATCGATACCCCGATGAATGCCGCTGATTTTGCTGGCGATGGTAAGATGGCGAAATGGGTTGCCAGTGAGACGCCCGCAAAACGGTGGGCCCAACCGCAGGAAGTTGCAGATCTGACGCTATTCTTAGCGAGTCAGCACGCTGATTATATTCATGGGACGGTGGTTCCAATTGATGGTGGTTGGTTAGCAAAATAGGAAGGGGACTTTGGTATGGCTTGTATTTTTTGTCAGCCGTTGCCGTATATTTTGGAGAATGACCTAGCAGCGGCCTTCTTCGATAAAAAGCCGGTGAGTCCGGGGCATTTGTTGATTATTCCGAAAGCACATTATGCCACGTATTTTGATGTGCCCACGGCGACCAGGAATGCGATGCTCGCCTTATTGACCCAAGCAAAAGCGTACCTAGATGCGCACAATCATCCGGATGGCTATAATATTGGCATTAACGTTGAACCGGCTGCGGGCCAAACCGTAATGCATTGTCATCTCCATCTGATACCGCGATATCAAGGTGACGTGCCAGACCCCGCGGGTGGCATTCGTAAGATGTTGCCGGCGGGCGTACCAGATTTGAGAAAGACTAAGGAGTAGTGAATGTGTATGGCAGATTTATTTGAGAAAGTTGGCCGGCCCGGTAAGGTCCTCTCAACGACACCGGTGTACCATGGGCCGATTTTTGATTTGGTCAAACAGACGATTGAAACACCGGATGGCTTAGAAGTAAAACGCGATTTGATTCAGCACGGGAACGCCGTCACGATTTTAGCCATCACCGCGGATGACCAAGTCGTGCTAGGTTCAGAGTACCGGGTCGGTCGCAATGCCGAGACGATCAGTTTACCTGCTGGCCTCATTAATGCGGGGGAAGATCCGTTAACGGCCGCGGCCCGTGAATTACAAGAGGAGACGGGCTACATCGCCCATGAACCACAAATTATGACGCAAATTAGTTCGTCGGAAGGCTTCACGGACGAAACGGTCAGCTTGATTTTGACCCACATCGATCCACAAGAACATGGCGAACGACACTTTGATGCGGACGAATACGTGAATACGCAACTTGTTCCGCTCAGCAAAGTGATTGACCTATTAAAGAATGGCCAGATTCGTTCAGCACAAGGAATCTGTGCCATCACGTGGTACTTGAATTTTATTCGATAAAAGAGGGGTGCGGGATGGATTTAGATGAGAAGTTTGCGTACATGGCGACTGGTCAGCCGTATCGAGATACTGATGCAGAACTAACGGCGTTACGTGACCAAGCGACGTTGACAACGAACGCGGTCAATGCGACTGCTGATCCAGAGACTAAAGAAACTTTATTGCGACAATTGGTTGGTTCAGCTGGTCGCAAGCCATTTGTAAATCCTAATTTTCGCGTTGAATTTGGACGGAACATTCATCTAGGTGATAACTTTTATGCCAACTATGATTGTGTAATGTTAGATGGGGCGCCAATTACGATCGGCAGTCAGGTCCTGTTGGGGCCAAAAGTCGGCCTTTACACGAGCAACCACTTGTTTGATGTAACCGAACGAATTAGGGGCGGCTGCATCGCCCGACCAATCACAATTGGAGATGGTTGTTGGCTAGCCGCTAACGTCACCGTATTACCAGGAGTGACCATTGGTGCTAACACGATTATTGGTGGTGGGAGCGTGGTCACCCACGATATTCCAGCTAACGTGATTGCGGCTGGCAACCCTTGCCAAGTGATTCGACCAATCACGGCGGCCGACCGCACTGGTTACACCGGGGCGCAATTCGAATTGTCATGATGAACGACAAAATACCACCTTCGCAGGTTGTTACCTGACGAAGGTGGTATTTTTGTGTTCAGCGCATAAAAGTATTCTGACAGATACGTGCAGTGTTATTAGAAGATTTACCAGCCAGCAGCTTAATCGTCCTTGGCATTGTGAGTTGGTCACTCATATGGTGACTGTTCCACCGGTATCAGGGCTTAACTTTGATGCCGTTTAAAGCAGCGGCCAAATATGCAGCCTGCTCAGTATTGACAATCATACCGCGTGCTGCGGCAGTATCAAGTTCGAGACGCTCGAATTGACAGGTACTTAGGTCAATATTTTTGAGGGCGGTATCGTTGAAAGCGACTTGGTCAAGGTTGGTTTCGTTAAACTTGACGGTCGTTAGTCGATTGTTCATAAAGCTGGCCCCATTCAGCCGACAGTGATCAAAGGTCACGGTTTTGAACCGCATGTCGCACAGCATGGCTAAGTCGAGCTGACAGTGGTCAAAGGCGACGTTATTGAGGGCAGCCTCGTTCAAGTCGACACCGACGAGCTTACAATCTTTGAATTGAGCGCGTAGCCAGCTGGCTTTTTCAAACTGGCAATTAGAAAAGTCACAATTGATAAAGACGGCATCGGTCAAGTCAAGCCGTTCAAATTGACTGGCCGTAAAACGGACATTTTCGAAGTGCACGTGATCCAGCATGGGGTGATCGATGTGTTGGTGACGCACGTCTTCTTCACTAACCTGAATATAACTTAAGCTATGGTCCTCATCTGCTAAAATATCGAAAAAAGTGCCAGTCGTTAATTCTGCTGGGATAATGCGGGGATCTTGCATGGGACACCTCGTTAGTTTGATTTTGAGTGGTTGTGCTAAAAAAGAAGCCCGTTACAGGCTTCAGTTTGGGATCAGTTGAAGTAATTTTCTAGGAAAACGGCGACCCCGTCCTCGTCATTACTCAGGGTGGCATTGGTGGTTGCAGCCTTGACCGCAGGAATCGCATTCGCCATCGCTACGCCAACTTTGGCGGCGGTTAGCATTCCTAGGTCGTTTTCTTCGTCCCCAAAGGCCATCAAGTTGTCATAGTCTTCATTAAAGTGACCGAGGAGTTGTTTCAAACCACTGGCCTTATCAGTATGCGGTGGTAAGAATTCCAACAAAGTCCGCCGGGATGGGACCACGTGGAAGAAATCGGTAATTTGACTTGGTAATTTGGCCTGGACTGTTTTAGCATCTTGACCAGCACTAACGACTTTACCGAATAGATCATCAGCAGGCAGGTCGGCAAAACGAACATTCTTAAATGGCATTAAGCCTTGCAAGAATTCTTCGTACGGTGACTTGCCTAGATCCGTAATGGAGTAGACTTGCTTCAAATCAATCACGTCTAAGTAGAAATGATCGCGCTGGGCTTGCTCAAATAAGGGTTGTAAATCTTGTTTGGTCACACTAGTACGAGCAAGGACGTCACCAGTCGTGTTTTGCTGAACGAGCCCACCATTAAAGGTAATCGCGTAGTCAGTTGGTTGGTTGAGTTCAAGTTGTTGTAAGTATGGTTGAATCGCCTTAATTGGTCGCCCAGTACACAGTACGATCCGTTTGCCGGCCGAATGCAGCTGTTTGAGAACTGCTTCAGTTCGCGGAGAAATCGTCTTCTCAGAAGTTAGTAACGTATTATCTAGGTCTAACGCAATGGTCGTAATCATCTTGGTCACACTTTCTAGTTAAGATTTAAAATTGTTTTAATGGTCGTTCCCATATCATCAACATCCGCAACCCGCTTATGGCGCACGGGCGCAGTACGGAGGGCTGTGACCGTTGCTGGAATGGGCGTTTGAATCAACTCATGTAACTGATCAACTGCGGCTAGGCCATCTACCGCACTAAGCTCACCAGTAATTGCCGTTAGGACGGCCTGTGGGAATTTATACGGACTAGCGGTTGAAACAACCACCATGGGCCGCTGATCTCTGGTTGCGGCTTGATACTGTTTGGCAACCGCCGAGGCCACGGCCGTATGTGGATCGATTGTGTAGTGATGGGCATGGTTCAGGTGATGAATTTCAGCTTGATCTTGGCTTTCAGTCACGAAGCCGGCCCAAAAATCAGCTAAGTTGGCACGCATTGCCGGTGTAATCGTATAACGGCCGGTCGTTTGCAAATCAGTCATTAGTTTAGCAGTCGCCGTGGCGTCTGATCCTGTCAAGTAGAAGAGGAGCCGTTCCAAGTTACTTGAGACTAAGATGTCCATGGACGGTGAACTCGTCAAGAAGAATTCACGGTTTTTATCATAAGTCCCGGTATTAAAGAAATCGGTGAGAACGTTATTGCGATTGGAAGCACAGATCAGTTTATGAATGGGCGCGCCCAGTTGTTTGGCATAGTAGCCAGCTAAAATATCCCCAAAGTTCCCAGTTGGAACACTAAAGTTAATCTCATCACCGTTCTTGATTTGCCCCTGCTTGATAAGTTGAGCGTAGGTGTAGACATAATAGGCCACTTGTGGGAATAAACGACCAATATTGATGGAATTAGCGCTTGAGAATTGGAACTGGTGGGTGGCTAATTCCGCGTGTAATTGGTGGTCGTTTAACAGTTTTTTAACCGTTGTTTGGGCCTCATCGAAGTTACCATTGATCGCAACAACACTAGTATTGGCTCCGGTTTGGGTCACCATCTGCTGTTTTTGGATTGCACTGACACCATCTTTTGGATAGAAGACGATGATGCGAGTCTGATCAACATCGGCAAACCCGGCCATGGCTGCTTTACCAGTATCGCCCGAAGTGGCCGCTAAAATAACGACTTCGGCTTGTAAATGGTTCTTTTTAACTGCCGTTGTCATCAAATGCGGTAGGATTTGAAGGGCCAAGTCTTTGAATGCAATGGTCGGTCCATGAAAAAGTTCAAGGTAATACTGCTGACCATGCTTGGTGACCGGCGCAATTTTGGGGTCATCAAACTGATCACCATAAGCCGCGTCAATGCAGGCGTGTAATTCATCAGCGGTATAATCCGTGAAGAAGAGTTTAAGGACCTCGTAAGCAACTTCTTGGTAGCTCATCGTGGCGAGCTGGTCGAAGTCAAAATTAGCGGTCGGTAGCGTTACGGGCACAAAGAGACCACCATCCGGCGTCAGGCCTTGAAGTACGGCTTGTGATGACGTCATGGTGTGACTTGCAGTTTCGCGGGTACTGCGATAAAGTGTTTTCATGGATAACGTCCTTTCAACTGATTTTGACTAAATGATACACTAAAATCGAGGCGAACGGGGACGTTTTCACCAAAATCATGAGGATAATTGATGTAAATGGTCTAGTTAACAATGTAATCGTTTACACAAAAGGAGATCTTACAATGCAACTAGCTGGAATTAGGCACCGCCCTGAAAGTGAAGATACAGCCGTCTTAGCCGCACATCAACTACAGGTACGACTACAAACTGCGCGTGACGATGTTGCCCAAGTGGAGATTTTGTTTGCCGATTCTTACTTATGGCAAGAAGGAACAACAGCGCTAGAGCGGCGGATAATGCAGCCCGGATTAGCGACGCAGGGCAACCAGTACTGGCAGACGACGCTGACCGTACCGACTAACCGGGTGGTCTATGCCTTTCTGATCACGGATACGACCGGTGCGACGGTTGGCTATGGTGAGGGTGGCTTCTTTGACGACGTTGCCACTAACTGGCAAACGGTGGGCAACTATTTTCACATGCCATATATGCACGTCAGTGATGCGGAGCTGCCACCGGCATGGGTCAAGGAGACGGTCTGGTACCAGATCTTTCCTGAACGGTTTGCAAATGGTGTGCGGCAAAATGACCCGGCTAATGTTCAACCGTGGGGTGCTGGGCGTGTTCACCGTGATTCATTTTATGGTGGGGATTTGCCCGGAATTACAGCGCATTTAGATGATTTGGCTGCACTGGGGGTCAATGGCCTGTACTTGTGTCCCATTTTCACGTCACCATCTAATCATAAGTATGATACGATCGATCATTTTGAAATCGATCCCCACTTTGGTACGAAAGCCGATTTTCAGGCGCTAGTCGATGGCGCCCATGCACGCGGTATGCGCGTGATGTTAGACGCCGTCTTTAATCATTTTGGCGAGCAGTCACCACAGTGGCAAGATGTGATTAAAAATGGCGAGCAGTCACGGTTTGCTGATTGGTTTCATATTCATGGCTGGCCGGTGGGACGTGATCCGAAGACGAAGCGGCTTAATTATGAAACCTTTGCGACGGGAGCAGCGATGCCGAAAGTTAACACCCAGAACCCCGCGGTACAAGCTTACTTGATTGATGTGACCAAATATTGGATCGAACAATTCGGGATTGACGCTTGGCGTTTTGATGTTGCTGATGAGGTCGACCATGGTTTCTGGCGAGCGTTATGTGGTGCCTTGCGGGCAATCAAACCTGATGTGTACCTATTAGGTGAGTCTTGGCATAGTAGTCAATCGTTAGTCGGTAACGGCCAGTTTAACGCGGTTATGAATTATCCACTGACACAACCAATTCTGGCGTTGTTTAATGGTCAACTCAACCCTGAAGATTACGTTGGTAAAACCAATCTGGAATTAATGATGTATCGTCAGCCTAATCAACAAGCAATGTTCAACGCGTTGGATACGCATGATACGCCACGGTTACTGACCACGTTGCATGGTCAGTTAACTAAATTTAAATCTGCACTCACGCTACTGATGCTATTGCCGGGGAGCCCGTGTATTTATTATGGAACGGAAGTGGCCATGGCCGGTGGCGCCGACCCTGACAATCGTCGGTGCATGAACTGGCAACCAGACGAGCAAGAACAACAAGTTCGACAATTTGTCACGCGTTTGATCAAGTTTCGCCGGCAACAGGCCGACTTTTTAGCAACTAGCCAATTGACATGGACGATTGATGGTCACTGCTTAATCTTAACGCGGACGGATGTTGAACAGACGATTCAGGGGCGCTTTAACTTAGGTACCCAGGCAGTCTCCGCCGGAAGTGACGCTTCGCCAATCTTAACAGCGGGAGTTGCTGCAGATGAAGTGGCACCGGGGGGCTTTGAACTGACCGTAGTTTAGTCGTGACGCAACACGACTAGCGGACTGGTGGGGCGTTTTGTCCGCCAATGTTTATCGCACTCGAATTGAAGTATTCAAGTCTGATCTGGCCCAATGATTAGCGACAGATTAAGACGGTTCTAAAAAAACGATTCTCAATATCTTTGAGAATCGTTTCTTTGTGCTTAACGCGTTGTACCGGTTGTTCCTTTTACGAAGCATGATGAAGAATGCGCTGCTAATTAGCTTCGGGTTAGTCACCGGACATAATCGCTGGAACGGCCAAACTCGGCTGATAACGAGATGCAAAGCATGCCGCATACCTACCTAATTGTTAGCACTGTAACAAACATTGACAGGAAGATGAATGCCCCATTTGACAATAAAAACGCTAAGCAATTTGCTTGGCGTTTAACATCATCATTATTTAGCTGTTTCAGGCTTGATGCCCCGGCCTTGGATGAATTCGATGACAATCAAGACAACGTAGCAGATTAGGACGATGCCTAATAGGTTGGTTGTCTTAACGGTGCTGGATAACCAGTAGTACTGCCAGTCTTGATTGTTGAAGACCCACCATACTAAGAGGCCGGCCAAGGCACCTAATGTATTCATAATTGCAATAAAGAAAATGTTGCCGTTTTGTTTTTGGCTGGCCCAATATGCGGAAAGGATGGCCATCCAAACACCCCAAACAATCAAGCCGACAACGACGACCCAATAAATTAGTGACGCGATCATGTGTACTCCTTCTTTCTACAAGTTAATAACTTTATTTTACCATGAATTCGATTACATTGGCACCGTTTCAGTGATTATTTTCACAATCTGCTTCTGAATGATTGTGTTGAATTTGCTGGATTACTTGTTATTTAAGGTTGGATTATTTACAATTAGAACATAATAATGTAATTGAGAAAGGGTTGGCAATCAATGACTTCTGCATGGAATTGGATTGGGATCATTGCGTGGATCATTGTTTTGGCGTTAGTCGTGTGGGTATTTCATCATATTCGCGTACGACGCATCAAGATGATCGTGGAACGTAAGCATACGTTTGAGTGGGGAAATCTTATCATTACCACCGTTGAATTAATCGTTAGTCTCGGATTACTAGTTGGCATGGGATACGTGACTTTCAATCACCAGGTCGACCTGTCAGATGCTAAGGACGTTAAGGTAACGTATCAAGTCGAACCATTAGTCTTGCGCGTGGGAACGAATGGCTCCTACTATGTCGCGGTCGATCGGGGTACGACCCAAAAACCCGTGCATATTTATAATTACTGGGTTAACGGTGCGAAATATACCGTTTCAAGTAACAAGGCGACCGTAGTGACTAATCTATCGCAAGTTAACGTGGCGGACGCTGGTATTCCATGGTCACAAAAGCAATTACTCAAGCAGGACCGGGAGCATGAAAAGGCCTACGCAGTCAAGTTAACGGCTACTTACCGGCCGTCATTCTGGAATGGCTTAGGTGTCCATGTTGGTCATCAGGCGATGACGCGCTGGTTAATTCGCGTGCCGGCACAGTCGTTTATCAATACGACCGATGTGCAATCTAACTAAATAGTGGCAAAAAAGTAATCGAATCTTGTGCGTTTTAGTAGCCAAGATTCGATTTTTTTCATAGAATTATTAAAAGTTGTTAAATATTCATATCAGCACGCTTTTTTTAGCAAACTAGCCGCCATTATACGGTAAAATGTAACTGTTATATTTTTATAGGCTAATTAATTTATCTATTTAATCGTATGACTGAGAGAAGGAAAAAATTGATGATTAACGAACCAGCAAGTAGTCCACTATTTGTTTGTGGTATCATTGGTGATTCGACGGCCATGGTTCTGAATAAATCTTTAACCGGGCCGTTCAAGAACCGTTATGATTTAGTAACCGCACCAGTGACGACACGGGCCACGTTGAGTGAGGCCGTTAGTCAGATCGCACAACTTCAAACAGGACTACAAACCGTTATTTCCAAGCAACTCGGGGCCGTGCAACTCACGATTCCCGCCTTAACGACATTAGACTTGCCAGCAACGTTAATTAATATCTATTATTTACTAGAACCAGTGGGTGGGCACTTGTTACTCAAACGACCACATTTCACTGAAGCGATGTCGGCCGGGGCTGCACGGGTGCCGCTTGACCAATTGAATTGGGCGAATAGTTCGCCGCGCGTCATGCAGGCCAAGCGCTTCTTACAAACCGGTGCGTTCCCAACTGCTGAACAACGTATCGATGGCTATCAGATTCTAGAGCAAACGCAATTTTAAAGACGCTGTTGACTTTTGTTTCGGCACGTTGTAACTTAGAAACAACGTGAAGATTAAATGTTGATGAGAAGAGTAGTGTTAAGCTGGTGCCCAGCGAGTCAAAGATTGGTGTGATTTGACCATTAGCTTAGCGTGAAGATGAACTCGGAGTTGGTTAACGGTTGACGCTGTTAGCCCGGATTGACCGCCGATAAACGGGTTGAACGTAACGAGTACGTTGCGTGAGTGACAGCCAGACTGTAATCGTAGGTGGTACCGCGGAGTAAAAACTTCGTCCTTAGTAAGTTAAGGACGAAGTTTTTTTGTTGAGAAAGAAGGCCTTTAAGATGGAACAAGCAGCATTTATTAAGAAGTACGGGACAACCCGTCGGCATACGGATTCATTGAAGTGGGACGCGCTACAGGCGCGTTATGGCAACCCTGATTTGTTAGCAATGTGGGTGGCTGACATGGAATTTAAGGTCCCGGAGCAAGTAACGCAGGCATTGCAAGAACGAGTCGCACATGGAATCTATGGTTATTCCATTACACCCGACAGTTATTATCAAGCCTTTATTGATTGGGAGCAGACGCGCCATGGCCTGACACTGCAACGCGATTGGATTCGTTTTGGTAGTGGGGTGGTCAATTCGTTGTACGCACTCGTTAATATTTTGACGCAACCGGGGGATGGCGTTTTAATTCTAACGCCCGTGTATTATCCGTTCTTCAATGCGGTACGGGACAACCATCGCCAGTTAGTCACGTCCGAGTTACAGAATGACCATGGTCACTATACGATTGACTTTGAAGATGTGGAACGGCAAATTAAGTCGAATCAGGTCCGGTTGTTTATTCAATGTTCGCCACATAATCCCGTGGGGCGGATTTGGTCTGAAGCGGAAGAGACGCGGCTGTTAGAATTATGTGAACAGTATCATGTGCTCGTGATTTCAGATGAGATTCATCAAGATTTAGAGATTGATCGGGCTAATCATCCGTTCAAATCAGCGTTGACGATCGCCAATGGTCGCTTTAGTGACCGGGTGATTGTCGTCAATGCCCCGTCTAAGACGTTTAATCTCGCGGCCCTGTTGAATTCACATCTGATTATTCCTAATCCGGAATTGCGACAACGCTACGATGCACAAATCGGGCGCTTCAGTCAGACTGAAATCAGTGTCTTAGGACAGGTTGCCGGTCAAGCGGCCTATGAATCGGGGGCGGCCTGGCTAGACCAGATTCTGGAAATCGTCCGTGATAATTATCATTATTTACGTGCCACCTTTGCGGCCCACGCGCCGAAATTGGTTTTGGCTGATTTACAGGGAACGTACTTGACGTGGCTGGATTTACGGGCATATGTTCAGCCGACTGAAACGAAAGCCTTTATTCAGGATCGATGTCAGCTCGCTGTAGACTTCGGTGAGTGGTTTAGTCCGGATGATCAGGGCTTCGTTCGCTTGAACTTAGCGACTGATCCGCAAAATGTGCGTGAGGCCGCACAGCGAATCGTCACTTGTTTATCACAAACTCAAAAATAATCAAAAAAATTCCGACACCAGCGTGTTGGAATTTTTTATCGACTTTTATTGGTGACCGTGCGCCGCTTGAGCAAACGCCGTCGTGCGATTTCTCGGCGAATGAAGGAGTAAGCAATCAAGCTCAGTGCCAGTATACCGATGATAACGGCGGTTTTAACGTAACCAAATATCCAGAAAAAAACCGCAATAGCGAACGTACAATAAACAATTAAGAACATGGAAGCCCTCCTTCGGTCAAGTGGTTGTATTTGATGATAAAACCATTGTACCGAGAAAAAGTAGCTAACTCGTGATTGAAATTTGAATTTTCTGTTAAGGATTACGAAATAGTTTTGAATATCGTGGCCAATATGCCTAAGTTGCGCAATTTAACTGCGATACCGACGATTTAACCGGCGTTCATTAGCGTGTCCAAGTTGGTCGGCAGTTAACTGATAGGTGGTGGCGACTTGAAGTTTCTTCAAACCTGCTTGAATGGCCCCAAGCTGAGTTGGGTCAGTGGCCTGTTCTTGGAGTTTGGCAGTGATGTCTGTAAGCATGGTCAGTTCGGGTCGCAGTGTCTCGTGCACTTGTCGGTCATATTGTTGTTGACTCAGACTGTGAGTCTGCCAGCGCATGACGCGGCCTAATAGGGCCATTAACTGGTTGGTTAGTAGGTTCATGAGATAATCAGTTTCTTGGTTGGTAAATGTCATTCAAACGGGACCTCCGTAGATAAAGTTAGTTAACTCAAATATTAGCATGAGTAAGGATAATTTAATTACTATTTTAATAAAAAACGCCAAAAACGGTCGATTGTGGACTTTAATCACAACTATGCTTGTGAAGCGTGATACATTATCAATAACTAATTGAAGGGAGTGAATCATTATGATTGGGCATATTACGGCAATGCAACCGGATTACGATCAGGGCATTCTGACCGATTTTCATGGCCGGCATTTTAAGTTTCGACTCTCCGCGGTTTGGCCGTCAAGTGCGTTGCATATCGGCGCGGAGTTTTACTTTAGTCCGCAGCTGACCGCGGCCGGTTTAGTTGCGGTGCAGTTACGATATCAGCACCATGACGGCTCCTGTCTATCCGTACGACCACCGACTGCGATCAATCAGCGTGTCGTCGTGCGAATCGGCGAGTTAGTCTTGAATGCGGATGATATTCAATACTACGCGCTGACGACGGATCAGGCCGAGGTCCGCAATGGTTATGCGTCGTCAGCGCGCCATTTAGTGATTAAGATGCGCTGTGGTCGTCAGTACATCTTCTATAATTGGGATGGTGTTAATATTGATGATGTGGTCACAAAGTTAGCGACGTTACATACGGTGCAACGCCAGTTTGGGTGAAAGCCATGTCCACAAGAATAGTGTTAACTGAAAGTTAAGTGTCAGAAAATAATGAATTGGCAATGTGGTCGATAAAATAAGCGCCGCCGGAATGGTTAGCATTCCGGCGGCGCTTATTTGGATATTTGAATTGGTTAGTTTTGGTGGCCCCGGTCTTTGAAAATAAAGAGTTTACTGAAGAACCAATTCAGTAAGACCACGATAATTTGATCAATTAATTTGACGATGAGGTCGTTTCCGTGCAGGACTGAAATACCGACAACCATAATGCCTTGGTCAATAAAGTAACTGAGTAGGCGAAAGCCAAAAAATGACGTCATTTCAAGCATAACCGCGCGGAAAGTTGGCGTTTTGGAGTCAAACACCCAAATCTTATTCGTGATATACGCGAACAGGACTGAGAGAAGCCAGGCAATCGTATTGGCAATCCAGTAAGGCCAGAATTGGTTGAAAATGCCAAAAACAATAATATTAATTAGGGTGGTTAAGCCCCCAAAGATTAAATAGGAGAGGACGCTTTGATAGCGTTGCCAGAGTTGTTTGATAAGTTGTCCCACAGATAAATACCCTCACTTTAGCTGATTAGTACTAGGTACCATCCTATCATATTAAACAGCTGAGTGTTGAATATTTTTAGCGGGCCTGAAGTTGGTGGCACTGATGAGTAAAGGCCTGGTGAGCTGTGGCCAAGTCATGGTAGCAGGTGTGTAGCACGGTCAGTTGGCCCAGTGTCGTGGTCGCACGGACGTCTAGGCGATAATGATCAGGCCCGAAATGTCCTTTGCTTAAGCGGACTTGATATGAAAGGGTATCGTTAATGACAATTGTATGACTAGTAATTAGACCTGGTCGAATACCTAAAGAAAGCATACCATTCACCCCCAAGTGGATTAATTCCAATTGTAAGGGGCAACTGTAAAGTTCAGATGTCGTTGTTGTAAATATTGTGTAAATCCGCTTGTCTGGCCTGGTGAGCCCCCCGCGAGTAACTGGTATTGGTCGTCGGTTTATATAAATGGTAACGCAACCAACGCTGATAAATGGTAGAATAGAGTTAACAGATGGAAAGGGCGTGACGTCAATGGTACAAGAATATTCGAATATTTTAGTTCCCCTCGATGGCTCACAACAAGCTGAGATTGCGCTTGATAAGGCGGTTGCAGTTGCCAAACGTAATGAGGCACATATCGACGTGTTAGCAGTCATTGATCCTGGTCAGTTTGGGTATAATTTAGCTGGTTTGGCGGATGGTGATATTACGTATCAATTGGTTCAGGATTCTGAAGCTTATTTAAAAGAAACGGTTGATCAAGTCAAAAAGGATGGCTTTACGGACATCGCCTTCCACATTCGAATGGGAAGTCCCAAACCAATCATTTCACAGGACTTCGTCAAAGATCATCATAATGATTTGATCATGATGGGCGCAACCGGGTTAAATGCCGTTGAACGGGTGCTTGAAGGTTCAGTGACAACGTATGTGCAGCGTAATGCGTTGACTGACGTAATCGTGGTCAAGACGGATTTGCAAAATACGCAGGTTGAAAAGTAGCGTTAGTGGCAAGGCAGGTGTCTAGTGATGTGGCGTTGGTACTAACCATTAAAAATGAAGCAGGTCGTGAAGTTATTGACTTCACGACCTGCTTCATTTTTTAGATTACCGGTTTAATTTCTGATTCTTAACTTACGGTTGAACAGATAGGCGAGACCACCGATGATACCGCAACCTATCAGCATCGTGATGAATGGCATGGTTGGGTTAAAGTAACCAGTTGTCGCTTCACCGTGGCTGGGATAACCGACAAGAAACTTCAGAAAGGTTTCAAGTCCCGTGTAATTATAAGTCGATTGATTGCGGGACATAACGACAATGATGATCCACATCAGCACCATTGCAAGGATGGGTACACCGATAATTAGAATTGTTTTGGCCCATTTTCCAAATAATGCGAGTAACGTGCCACATGCCATACCTGTCAAACCGACACCAATGTAGAAAATCCAGTTAAAGCATAGGCTAGCTAAAATGTTTAGCCAGACCTGACTTCCTAGTGCATGGCTGTATAGCGAATAGCCCGTTCTCATCAAGGCGGTGTTAGCGCTCCAGTGTAAATAAGGGGCATGGATACCGTAGTAATAAATGGCGTTGAGGATGACGAACAACCCACTCAATGCAAGCAGGGCGAACACCCGAGCTTGAAAATAAGTTGGCCGGGAAATCCCGTTTTGTATAAAAAGCTTAAAGTTGTCATAAGTGAGTATCCCAATGATGAAGATCAGCATGAAAAACAGGGCGCTAAGGCTGAGATTGGCGAAGTTGCTCAGTGGCGAGTATTGACTGATATTGCCACTGATAAGTGCGAGGAACAAGGGTAGTATGCCGAAGACCACCGCACAACCAACTAGCGACCACCCCGTCAATTTCAATTGTTCCGTTAATAAATAACGGGTGGTGATGCGAAGCTTAATTGACATGAGCGGCGGCCTCCTCCTTGGTATTAGTCAGGTTAACGAATAGTTTTTGTAGGTCCAGATGTTCGACTGTGACCGTGTCAGGAATTGGTCGGTCGTTATTTAATGGCCCGTAGACGTAATGGGCTGTAATACCGCCAAGGTGGTCCTGGCCGATAATGTTTAGCCCATCTGTATAAGTGCTGACATCAGTTTGTGGGCCAGTTACCGCGTAAGATTGTCCTAGGATGTCGGTGACATCGCCATCCACAATAATATGATGATTGTCTAGCACGAAGACGTGCTCAATCAAGTTCGCGATTTCTTCAATGAGATGGGTCGAAATTACGAATGTCCGGGGATGGTCACTGTAGGTTTCAATCAGTTCTTGATAGAAGATTTCGCGATGATTAGCATCCAGACCGAGGACTGGTTCATCCAAAAAGACGTAGTCAGCTGGAACACAGAGCGCAATAATCAATTTAAGAATCGTTCGGTAACCGGTCGATAATTTGCCAAAGCGGGCGTTTAAATCGAGCCCGAATGTCTGTGCTAATTTGTTAGCATGGGCGTCATCGAAATCACCATAGAGTAGGGCGGTGGTTTTAAACAGTTGTTTGACTCGGGAACGCTCAGAATAGAGGTTAACTTCACTCATCAAGTAAACCTTTCCTAACGTGTGGTCGTTATCACACATGGTTTTGTTGTCCATGGTGACCGTTCCGCTATCCGCAAAGATTCGATTGCTGATGATGTTCAGCAAGGTGCTCTTGCCGGCACCGTTACGACCTAGTAAGCCGTAAATCGTGTTTGGTTTGATCGTTAGGTTGAGATTATCCAGGACGGTTTGACCGCGAAAGGCCTGCTGGACAGCCTGAACTTGAATACTCATGATTCGGAAAACCCCCGTTCAATTAATTTTGCTAATTCCGCTTGTGTAATGTGGAGCTTTTGTGCTTCGGTGACTAGTTTTTTGACGTAATCGGTGTAAAACTGATCTCGCCGTTTCTCAACAATTCGGTGCTGGGCCCCCGTAATGACAAACATCCCGACCCCACGCCGTTTCTCAATCAATTGGGCATCAACTAGAATATTCATGCCCTTAAGCACGGTCGCAGGATTAATATGAAATTCTTTAGAAATCTCGGTTGTCGAAGGAATTTGTTCACCTTCAGCGAAGGTTTCCGTAAAGATAGCTTCTTCAATTTGGTCGGCAACCTGCAAGTAGATTGGTTCCGTGCTATTAAAGTTGAACTGCATTTTATTCACCTCATTGCAGTGATTGCCCTATTTCGTTGTGGCCTTTTGTTGCGGCTGGTGCAGTTGTCGTTCGGTCCGGTCGATCCGAGCAGCAATCCAACTAGATAGTAGGAGGAGGGTGCCCAATACGGCCAGTAGGGTGTCTTGATGTTCGAAGATAATCTGGGTGGTCAAACCGAAGTTAACGCCCAGCCACAGAAGCGGCATGAGCGACCCTAACCAGAATTGACGACGATTTGCGAGCACGTAACGGTGTAATGGTGTAATAACGATTAATAAAGCGACTAATCCAAAGTATACCATGATTTTTCCCTCCTCCGAAAGGTTATTGTAAAACGATTCGCCGATAGATGGTGATCGTAATGAGATAGTAAAGTAGGTAAAGACCGGCAAAGATGACAAACGGCAGCCAAATACCGGTATAAGGTGACGTGATCATGATGAGTTTGAACATCTGCAAGCCGAATAGAACGTGCACGATACCAACGATGCCAGGGAGAATGAACAGAACGGCAATCTCCTTATTGATGGCACCTTTCAGCTGACGTTTAGTTGTCCCAACTTTGTCGAGCATCTGGTAGCGGTGTTGATCAGCATCGGCTCCCGAAAGAATCTTGAACATCAAGCAACTGGCTAACATGGCTAGAAAGGCGATTCCTAAGAACATCCCCATGAATTCGAGTCCGGAGTACATACTATTGACCATTTGATACATCGCGTAGCGGCCACTGAATCGTTCAGGATTAGCGGTATGAAAATGACTTTTCGCGAGCTTTTTCAGCGCAGCACGGTGCGTAATCACACTATTAGTTGCAAAGACGGTCAAACGTTGTTCAGGCTGATTGACCTTGTCGTAAGCCGTCTTTGACAAGAAGACTGGTGTTGCAGTAATCATGACGCCATCCTTTAGTTGCATTAATTGATAATTACTAGTTGACTGCTGCAATTTAGCGGCCTTATTTTGGACCGCTTTATAAGTCAACTGATGCTTATCTTGGACTTCAATCGTTGTGAAGGGGGCGCGATTAAATTCAGCAGCTTGGTAGTAAACGGCTTTCTTGGTCGCTTTAAAGTGATACGTCGCGTTGGTTTTAGGTTTCATGGCGGCAATTTGCTGACGTTCGGCGGTCGTGGCATTCACGAGCCCCATGTCATAGGCGTTGTTGGCATTAGCCATCAGTGGGATTTGTTGATGAAAGCCCATTCCAACGGTAATCGCCCCGAGTGACAGTGCGAACAACATCGCGACGATTGATAGCATCTTGGTGTAATTGCGAATGCGGAAGCTTAATTGTGACAAGGTGAAGCCGTTCAGACCCCGCTGTGCAAATGGCAAGCGCTTGAGTGCCACCATTAGCCAAACAAAGATGGCGTTGAATAACAAGTAAGTGCCTAATACGATCGTCACTAGGGCCACACCGATCCCCATTAATTGGAGCGTCGCTAGGTGGGCCATTGACCAGTAACCGATACCGATGGCGATTAACCCAATTACGATTTCAAGGAGTTGCCGTGCCGGCTTTAGTTGGGGCCGGTTGGGTTGATCGTTACTATGCAGTAATTTTAAAGCAGGTGTCTTGGTTAGGGCCAACAGGTTGAATAGTCCAGCGATAATGAATAAGCCCACGTAACCAAGCAGGGTCGTCATCGCTGCGGGAGTATACCAGGCGGAAAAGTGCCGGATGGTTAATCCGAGGCTATTGACCAATAGGTGACTGACCCCGGCCGTCAATAGCGTGCCGACTAGGATACCGATGATTGTGGCGGCGACCCCTACGAGGAGAGTTTCTAGCCAAATCAACTGGCCAATTTTACTTTTACGCGCGCCCACCAGCATGAAGAGTCCGTAGTCCCGTTTACGCATGCTGAGCAAGAATGAATTGGCATAGCCAATGTAGACTAAGGTGATGATGGTCAGCAAAACGGAACCAAATTGAAAGATAAAGCCGACCATACTAATACTCGTATTTTGTTTTAAGAAACTTTGATTGGTTGCGAGGGCTTCAAACATGTAGAAGATGGCACTAGACATGATCAGGCCTGAGAATAAGACCAGGTAGTCACGCCAGCGGTGCTTGAAGCCGGTCATTGCAAGTTTAGTTAACATCAGTTAAAGCGCTCCTTTTATTTGTTCGATTTACTGCTCAAATGTCCCCAGATTATCAAGTACTTGTTGGTAAAAGTCGCTGCGGCTTAGCTCACCACGGCGGAGCTCTTGGCCAATCTGGCCATCTTTGATGAAGAGGATTCGTTGACAGAAGCTAGCTGAGAATGGGTCGTGGGTCACCAGCAAGATGGAGACGGCTCGTTCTTGATTGATTTTGGTAAACAAGTCGAGTAATTCGCGGGCTGATTTGGAATCAAGGGCACCAGTCGGTTCATCACCGAATAGAATGGCCGGATTGTTGATTAAGGCCCGTGCCGCGGCGACCCGTTGCTTTTGACCACCCGATAATTCGTTGGGATAGTTCGTCAAAAATTCTTGGATGCCCAATTGTTGGGCGACTTTTTCGACGGCGGGCTTGATCTTCTTGGCCGGCGTATTTTGCAGTGACAGTGGTAAGGCGATGTTTTCGTAGGCCGTCATTGTTTCCAATAAGTTGAAATCCTGGAAGATAAATCCAATCTCGTTAGCCCGAAAATCAGCGAGTTGATTGCCCTTTAAATGGGTGATTGGTTGCTGATGGATGGTCACTTCACCACTAGTGGGGCGATCTAGTGTCGCTAGCATGTTGAGCAGAGTCGTTTTCCCCGAACCAGAGGCTCCCATGATGCCAACGAATTCCCCCGGTTGAACATTGAAGTTAATGCCTTTTAACGCTTCGTATTGTTTACTGCCCGCCTTACCATACGTTTTGTGTAGGTCACTGACGGTCATGATTGGTGTGGTTGTCATTTTTAAATACCCCTCTTGAGTTAGTTGGTTTGTTATTTGGTTAATTACTTATGTAACTAACTATAAAGGCAACTAACGGCTGTGTCAAACATTATTTTCTTGTTTGATGGTAATTGTGCTATCAAATGCTGGTCTATCAACGTTTGTCAAATGGGGGATTAGTTGCCTCTGCGACTAAACTTGATGAAGTTGGTGCGCTGTGGTTAGTTACCACGCACCGAATAGGTGATTAACTGACTAACGAACTCACCGGTGTGTGAACTGACCAATCGGCTGACGATGTGGCGAGCTAATAACCGTGCTGAATAATTAGTGGTCATGTGCCAATCGTGGCAAGGGCTAATTTGGTTGCCAGGGTGGTGCTCAGTTGCGGTAAAGCGGTCGAATGGCCGCTTGCTTCGTTAGTCGATTCAGTGAAGCTGATACTGCTTGTATGAGAATCTAAGGAAGCTGACATGAAGAACCAGTGAGGGTGGATTGCAATTAAGCGGTGGCAGGCCTAAAATAATTTTACTGTTAGATGTGCGCAGGCACGTGACAAGATGAGGAGGAGCATACTTGAAGAAGATTTTGGTATTACACACTGGTGGCACCATTGCGATGTCGGCTGATGAATCCGGCAATGTGACCCCCGGCGATGAAAATCCTTTAGACAATTATCAGAGTTCGTTTGGCACGGATATTGAATTAGAGACCGAGGACGTCTTTAACGTGCCGTCGCCGCACATCACTCCAGCACGGATGTTGCAACTAAAGCAACGGATCGATAAGGCTGCACACGAAGGGGTCGATGGGGTGGTCGTGACTCACGGGACGGATACTTTAGAAGAAACGGCATATTTTTTGGATCTGACGTTACCGAATGAACTCCCCGTTGTTATTACCGGAGCAATGCGGTCCGCTAATGAGATTGGCTCGGATGGTCTGCATAACCTCGAAACGGCGATTCAAACGGCTAGTACACCGGATGCGGCCGAAAAAGGTGTTTTAGTGGTCATGAACGATGAAATCCACTCAGCCCGCTACGTCACTAAGACGCATACGACCAACGTGGCCACTTTTAGAACACCGACTTTTGGCCCGATTGGGTTAGTCGCAAATAAAGGCATTGTCTTTTTTGAATCATTATTACGGTCAACGGTTTGCCCAATTCAAACGGTCACGGATAATGTTTTTCTGATCAAAGCATATGCCGGGATGGGACCGGAGCTGTTTGACGCCATTGCGCAGCCCACGACTCATGGGGTAGTCATTGAAGCGTTAGGAGCCGGGAATTTGCCGCCGGCGACGTTACCAGCTGTGCAAAAGTTATTAGACATGCAGATCCCAGTCGTGCTGGTTTCTCGTTGTTTCAACGGTATCGCTCAGGATGTCTATGCCTATGAAGGTGGCGGTGTTCAATTGAAACAAATGGGGGTCATCTTTTGTCAGGGATTGAATGGACAAAAAGCTCGAATTAAGTTACTGGTGGGTGTTAGTGCGGGGATGTCGACCGATGAGCTGGCTCGATTTGTAGCGACTGCCAATTCATGATGACATTCAGCACCGCATCTGGGCCCCGGTCCACAAATAATCGGATTGTGCATGAAGCTGATTAACGGTATTGAAAGCTGGTGGCGTCGACAACCCGCCATAAAGCGTCAAAAAAGCTGAGCCATTACTTCTCAAGGAAGGATGGCTCAGCTTTTTTTGAATGTTTGATTAGATGATATGGAAAATATCATTGATTGATTAAGTTTTGGCGAATGAGCCTGGCGACGTACGCTTCGTGGAGTAGATCGCCGTGACTGATTGATTTTTGGTTAACAGTCATGGCGGTGTAGCGGGTGGCGTTGTTCATAAATAAGTTGCCACCGGCGTTGACACTACTGAGCGGGACAATATCGTCGTTACCCTCACCAGTATCACCCGCAATGTTAATGACCGCATGGAGTTTCTTGAACTGGCTCTTGTGATCAAGAAGCGGCGTATAGAGCGTCTTATCAGGATGCGCGGCATCGGTACCCAAAAAAGGGGTGCCAATCAACATCAAATCGTGGACTGCTAACGGTTTGGACGAACTCAGGCCTGCCAGATAGCGACTCCAAATCAAGCCGCCGTTCGAATAACCGAGTGCGTTAGCCGTTGTCAGATGTTGATGACGTTGCAAGTAACGAATGGCTTTATCTAAGCCGTTCGTTTGGGTGATGATGTTCGCCGTTGAATCAGCACTGTTTTCGAAAAAGATCACGATGAGCGCATCATTAAGGTTAGTGTTTTCGACGCGCTTTTCGCTAAATTCCAGTTGTTGGTTCGCCTTAATGGTCAGGGTGATGAGCGGATGGTGCTGTTGCTCATTGAGTGAACGGACGATATCATCAAAGTCAGAGCGTGTGCTACTACTACCTGCAATCATGATCAATGGCCGTTTTTGAGCGGTAATGACGTGACTGGTTTTGTCATGGTGAATTTGCGTTGTCAGTCCGAGGCCGACAATCAATAAGAGAAAGAGGCCACTTGCAATTAAGCCCCAGATTACCTTCTTAGGCATCAGCTCACCCCATTAGAATTATTTAGAAACGTTCAGCAATGATTGGCCGATCGTTTAATGGTTGAATCTCGCGATTATTAGCAGCAAATAATTGCTGATAAGTGGCTAATTGTTGTTCACCAATCATGACCGTGTCGGCGCAGACATACCATTCTACGGTTTCGCTTAATGGTGGCGTCGTCAATGATCCCAAGTAGTGGTAAACCGTCCCGGTATCAGGAAGGAGTTCAGTTAAGTCGACCGGTGTTGTCAGTTCATGGCTCGTTTGGGGTGTGAACTGGTCAAGTAGGCCTTGTAAACTAGCATTAGGCTTGCCAATCCGTCCAAACACCGCGACGACGGCGAGTTGGCCGGTGGCGCTTCGATGAACGAGATGCCATTCGATCGGCGCGGCCTGACCGTCAATCAGATGCTCTGCTGGTGTATGAAAGTGAATTTGTTGAAAGTTAAAGTCGCGGTCGTTCAAATAGGCGGCCCCGATGCCGCTAGCCTTCATAGTCGTTGCTTCACCCGTAATCGTCTGTGCTTGGTAGAAGCCCCGCCAGCTGATAGCGGATAGCTGTGAAGCTTGCGTGTGTTCGGTTTGAATGTCAATTGGTGACTGATGTTGGCCGCTAGTCATAGCCCAGTCAGTTTGGTGTGCGTAGTCAAATGTCATCGAAAAATCCTCCATTAATATTACTCAGTGATTAGTTA
This sequence comes from Lactiplantibacillus argentoratensis, assembly GCF_037290055.1. NCBI lineage: Bacteria > Bacillati > Bacillota > Bacilli > Lactobacillales > Lactobacillaceae > Lactiplantibacillus > Lactiplantibacillus argentoratensis. The sequence goes on along the minus strand of NZ_CP147647.1, from coordinate 2,280,743 downwards.
CGTTTACTTGGTGTCAGTGCTGGAACTAGTGTCAGCGACCAAAACGACCAACGGGTGTTCCTTCAGGTAATTGGCCGAACGTCTAATTAAGCCCAAGTTGTCATCTTAATTGGCAACAAAGCCGCCAATGATACGATTGCTTAAGTCGGGCGGGTCGTGCTGGCCATGCAACTTACATTATAGCACGCGTTAATGTTGGTTGGTGCCGGTGATGCGAATAGATAATTCTGGAAATAAAGCGGCCGATTCGGTGATTGAGTCACCGGTAGACTCACTGATAATGTTAGAATAGAGAATGAAAAGTTAACAGATAGGTGGCTTCAACAATGACAAATCAACGTGTATTAACTGTACCAGGTGGTATCAATTTCCGTGAACTCGGTGGTTACTCGACTAAGGACGGCCGAAAAATCAAGTGGCATAAGGTCATTCGTACTGGTGGACTTGACCAATTAACCCCCGCTGGCCAAGCTTTACTGGATGACTATGGGGTCCGTTATGATATCGACTTTCGTTCCCCACAAGAAGTCTTAGACGCGCCGGATCGAATTCCCGCTAACGCTAAGTACGTGTACGCACCAGTATTCAACGTCGACGAGACGCGGAACTCAGATGGTACTGATAAGATGACAGCGAATTTGGAAAAACACCCCGACAGTGGGTTCAAACACATGCTAAAAGTTTATCGAATGGTCGCTGACGAGCAACATGCGAAGGACGAATATCGCCGCTTCTTTGATAATCTGCTGGCAAATGACCAACCTGATTCGACGTTACTATTCCACTGCACTGCGGGGAAGGATCGGACTGGAATGGGGGCGGTGTACTTATTAACTGCGCTCGGGGTTGATTTTGAGACGATCAAGCAAGATTATCTCTTAACTAACCAGGCTTCAGTTGGCCGCATCAATGGGGCGATGGCCGATGCACGTGCCCAAGGGGCCTCCGCTGCAACGGTCGAAAGTATCCGGGCATTGTGGTCAGTTGACCAAGCCTACTTGGACGCCGCTATGACTGAAATTAAGCGACAATCGGGTAATTTAAACCACTATTTACACACTGAACTTAAATTAACTAACAATGAAATTAATGATCTGCAACGGATTTATTTGGAATAGGAAGTGTGACGATGCGCTATCTTGCAAGCTCCAGTCATGATATTCGCACGAATCTCGCCATTGAGACTTACTTGATGGAACATGCTGATTTGACGGAGCCAATTTTATACTTTTATATTAACGATCCCTGCATCATTGTTGGGCGTTATCAAAACGTCAAAGCGGAGATCAACCAGGATTATGTCGATGCTCACCACATTACGTTGACACGGCGGACTTCTGGTGGTGGTGCCGTTTATGATGATCTTGGCAATGTCAGCTTTAGTTTTATTACTAAGGATGACGGCGACGGCTTCGGTAACTTTAAGCGGTTTACAGCACCAGTTTTAAAGGCTTTACATGCAATGGGAGCCACTGGTGCGACGATGAGCGGTCGTAATGATTTACTGATTGATGGCAAGAAATTCTCAGGTAATGCCATGCACGTTGAGAATGGGCGGATGTTCTCCCATGGCACCTTGATGTACGATGTTGACCAGACGCAAATCGCGAAAGCCCTCACGGTGCCGAGCGACAAGTTGGCCTCTAAGGGCATCAAGTCGGTCAAAAGTCGGGTCACGAACTTGAAACCATACATGGCGCCGGCCTATCAGAACTTGACGATTGAGGCTTTCCGCGATACGCTGGCTCGTGAAATCCTGGGTGTAACTGATCTGAGTCAGGCGAAGACCTATCAGTTAGACGACACCGCGCGGGCTGGGGTGGCCGCACTAAACCAGCAGTATTTTAAAAACTGGGATTGGATCTACGGCCAGTCACCAGCGTTTACCGTTAAGCAGCGCCGGCACTTTGATGCTGGCACGGTTGAGTTTCAGTTGAACGTGGTGGCTGGGCGCATCGAAACGGTGACGATTTATGGTGATTTCTTCGGTGCGGAGCCGATTGAACCGGTCATTGCACAACTAACTGGTGTGAAGTATGACCGAAAGGCGATTACAACGGCGTTAGCATCGTTAGACTTAACTCGCTACTTTGGGCGCATTGCACCCGCTGACTTGATTGACCTGATTGTGGCGTCATAGCTTTGTGAAAAAAATCTGTTAAGCAGATGGAATATCGACGAAGTCATTCGGATGCTGGATTTACTCGATTAAGTGGATAAGCTTAGTATCAGTGAATTCAGTTGTTCGTTAATCAAAAGTGAAAGCGCTTAAAATTGTTTTGCTTTCTTTAGTGAAATCCATTACAATATAGTTATTGACTAAGAAATTATATAATATTTGACTATTTGACCATAGAAGGAGTTGTTCTCAATGCACAAATTTATCGCGATGGTTGGAACCAATTCAGATGAATCGACCAACCGTAAGTTGTTGCAATATATGCAGGCCCACTATGCGGATCAAGCAGAGATTGAATTAATGGAAATTAAAGGTTTGCCCATCTTTAATAAGCCAGAGAATCATGAAATTCCGGCGCAGGCCCAAGCAATGGCGGACAAGATTGAACAAGCTGATGGTGTGATTATTAGTACACCAGAGTATGATCATTCAGCCCCCGCCGCGTTATTGAACGCCCTAGAATGGTTATCGTTCCACATTCAACCATTCGTGGACAAACCCGTTATGATTCTCGGGGCCTCATACGGGGCGCTGGGGACCTCGCGGGCACAAGCACACCTGCGGCAAGTCTTGGATTCACCAGAATTACGGGCGCGGATCATGCCAAGTTCAGAGTTCATGCTTGGCCATTCATTACAAGCCTTTGATGACGAAGGTAATCTAACGGATGAACAGAAGGTAACGAAGCTCGATGGGTTGTTCAAGGATTTCCAAATCTTTGTTGAAATCACGAAAAAATTAAAGAACGCCAACGCGACGACGTATGAAGAAGTGCGCGAAATGGATTGGGAAAAATTATAGAGAGGGCGACGACGATGAAATTAGTTGGAATTGCGGGTTCAATTGAAGATAAGTCTTATAATCGGTTACTATTAAAGTTTATTGCCAATCATTTCAGTGACATGGTTGACATTGAAATTTTGGATATTCAAGATGTGCCAATGTTTAATCAGAGTGACGATCAAACGGAAGGCGAAGCCGTTCAATATTTGAAGCGGAAGATCATGCAGGCGGATGGGGTCATTATTGCGACGCCAGAACATAATCACACGATTACCGCCGCACTCAAGAGCGTGATCGAATGGTTGTCGTTCAAGATTCACCCGATGTCAGGGAAACCCGTCTTGATCGTAGGTGCTTCATACTATGATCAAGGTTCATCGCGGGCACAGTTGAATCTTCGCCAGATTTTAGAGTCACCCGGTGTAGATGCCGTGGTCATGCCCGGTAACGAATTTTTGCTCGGTGAAGTTAAGCAGGCTTTCGATGACCAAAACAATCTGAAAGATGCTCGGACCGTTTCATTTTTAGGAGAAACGTTAGGTAAGTTCCTGAAGTTTGTCAAGATGGTCAACGCGATGGACGCGGAAGCCCACGCTGATGACTGGAAGAATGAAGACCTCGAAGCGAAGGGCGAAGTCGAAACGACGATCAAGGGTGTTAACATGCATGCAGCTGATTGGGTCGAACAAGCCGCTGCCAAGACCCATGCGGCTGAGGGTGACGACTACGTTAAGCTCGACCGGGGTGTGCTGACCGTCAACCAATTGAATTGGTTCCTCAACTCGATGCCGATGGAATTGACGTATGCCGATGCCAATAACCAATTCTTATATTATAACCATCAGATGGATGGCGACAAGATGTTAGCTTCACGGACACCGGCTCAAGCCGGTAACCCACTAGCTGACTGTCATCCAAAGCGGGCCGTACCCGGTGTTAAACGGGCGGTACACATGCTACGGACCGGTGAGACTGACCTCTTCAAGTTGCCAGTTCCTGGTATTCCGAATAAGTATGTCATGCACTATTACCAAGCTTTGCATGACGATAAGGGTGAGTACAAAGGTATCAACGAGTTTGTGCTCGACCTCTTACCAATCGTGAAGTATTACCTGAAGCAGACGGGCCAGATGTTAGCACCTGATCCAGATGCTAAGACGGACGCCGTTTCAGGAGCTTCATCGAAGGCGAAGGAAACGAAGCCTGATGCTGCCCCAGCGGTGGATGATGTCTCCGGCGCTTCAGCCGATACGGAAGCCGCACCAGAAGTACCAACCAAGCCGGCAACACCTGATGTCGACAGTGTTTCCGGTGCTTCAGCAAAATAATTAGTACCTTAAAAAAGTCTCGAGGAATCGCTTCCTTGAGACTTTTTTTGCGTTATTTTGGTCACTTCAATCCGATCCTTTAGGAAAGCGTTCGCAAATTAAGTTGTTGATTGTTTTTAAGTTCAGCGGCAGTCAGTTTAGCCCCGCTATAAATAGTCTGAGTTAGCATAAACATGCTTAGTTGCTCGTCCTACGCCGATTCCCAGTCATTGCTGTCAATTGTTGGTGCGCACCGACAAAAGTTAATGGCCCGTTTCAACGGATAGTTGTTGATAATGGTAGCAGTAAGTTTGTTATGGTGAAACTTAGATGATGACGGATTGTTCGGAAATTTCAATATTAATAATATTATCAAGATAGTCGCTTGAAATCAGTTGATAACTTTTTACAGACACCGAAAACCTGCAAACAGTGAGGTAATTCGTACATGTTGAGGTAGCATTAATCTAATTATCAACTTCATTAACACGAACATTAAAACGTTAATTAATAGATAAAGTTAAGAAACTCGTTGACAGCGAACCGTCTGGTTGCTAAACTAATGGTGAAAACAGGGAAAGAGGGATCATGATGGCGAAAGTTGGTTTGATTATGGGGTCAATTTCTGATTGGCCAACCATGCAATTAGCGGCAGAACAGTTAACGGCACTGGGAGTCTCTTATGAGCGTCACGTTATTTCGGCCCACCGAATGCCCCAGACATTACAATCCTATGGTGAAGAAGCAGCGTCACGGGGAATTCAAGTCATTATTGCGGGTGCGGGGGGCGCTGCCCATTTACCCGGAATGCTAGCTGCTAATACACTACTCCCAGTAATTGGGGTGCCCATTAAGACCCATACGTTGAACGGAGTCGATTCATTATTGTCAATCGTACAGATGCCAGCGGGCGTACCCGTGGCGACGATGGCAATCGGTGATGCGGGAGCTAAGAATGGCGCGTTGATGGCTGCGCAAATTATTGGTTTGCGCGAACCGCAAGTGCAACGTGCAATTGGAGAATTTCGTACGCATCAACGTCAGGAGGCTGAACAAAGTGAACGCCAATTTTAAGGAAGCAATCTTACCGCCCGCAACGATCGGAATCGTTGGTGGTGGTCAGCTCGGTCAGATGATGGCACTTAGCGCGAAGGCGATGGGCTATCGGGTAGGTGTACTTGACCCGACACCCAAAGCACCGGCAGCCCAGGTCGCAGATTTTCAGATTGTTGCGGCTTATGATGATCAGGCGGCTTTACTTGATCTAGCGCGCCGTAGTGATGTCTTGACCTACGAGTTCGAAAACGTTGATGAGAATGCTTTGATTGCTGCGCAAGCCTATGCAAAGTTACCGCAGGGCACTGCACTCCTGCATATTACTGGAGATCGTCTTAATGAGAAGCAATTTCTTCATGATCATGGCATCCCAGTCACATCTTTCGCACCGGTGACGGATTTACAGTCATTAAATTACGCCCTCAACCGTGTTGGTACGCCGGCAATTCTCAAAACGGCGGCAGGTGGCTACGATGGTCACGGACAAACGGATCTAGACACAGCAGTGGTGACAAAAGCCGCTAGCGCCTTATTGACACAGCCGTGCATTCTAGAGGCGCGGCAGAAATTTCGAACAGAAGTTTCCATGATGGTGACGCGTAGTGCTGCTGGTGTTGTGACGACTTTTCCGTTAGTTGAAAATCAGCATCAACATCATATCTTACACACAACGATTGCCCCGGCTAATGTTCAGCCCAGTGTTCATAGTGCGGCCCGCAAAATTGCGGTTTCGATTGCTGAAGCCCTGGAACTACGTGGCGTGCTAGGAATCGAATTCTTTGTTTTACCGGATGATACTTTATTAGTCAATGAACTGGCACCACGCCCACATAATTCTGGTCACTATACGATTGAGGCCTGCAACATCTCGCAGTTTGAGGCCCATATTCGAAGTATCTGTGGCTTACCGATTCCGGCCATTACGCAGACCAGTCCGGCAGTGATGCGTAATCTGCTAGGTGATGACTTAACAGTGGCACGGCAACAGTTGGTTGAACACCCAGAATGGCATTTTCACGACTACGGTAAGGCGGCCATTAAGCCCCAGCGCAAGATGGGCCATGTCACCGTATTAAATCACGATATTGACGCAGCATTAACGTCAGTGGCAATTTTGAAAGGGGAACAATAATCATGACGGCAGCGATTGAGAAACAAGCTTTGCTATACACGGGTAAGGCGAAGGCGATGTATGCCACTAATGATCCTGAAATTCTATGGGTCGAATACTTAGATCAAGCAACGGCGTTAAATGGTAAGCGGAAGGTGCCCATTGACCAGAAAGGCCGCTTGAATAATCGGATTGCAAGTTTGATTTTCAAAGACTTAGCAAACCACGGCATCGCCAACCATTTTATTGAGCAACCTTCAGACTACGTGCAACTTGTCCGCCGCGTAACCATGATTCCCCTGGAGACAGTTGTTCGGAATGCCGCTTCGGGTAGTTTTGAGCGTAAATTTGCCGTGCCACACTTAACTAAATTTGCAGAACCAGTACTGGAATTTTTCTATAAGAGTGATCAGCTGGATGATCCATTTATCAATGATTCACAAATCCACGCGCTAAATGTTGCAACACCGGCAATCGTGGCGGAAATTAAACGGCAGGCCTTACAGGTTAACCAGCGTTTGACGGCAATTTTTGCGGCGATGGGGGTACAGCTCGTTGATTTTAAAATCGAATTTGGGTTGACGACCACCGGTAAAGTCTTGCTGGCTGATGAAATCTCACCAGATAGTTGTCGGTTAGTCGACCTAAAGACCGGTGCATCGCTTGATAAGGATGTCTTCCGCAAGGATCTAGGCGACTTGACTAGTGTTTATCAGGAAGTATTGACGCGGCTAGCAACCGTCGAGGAGGCCTAACATGTACTTAGTTAAAATCTATGTGACTTATAAGCAATCAATTCTGGACCCCAAGGGTGAGGCAATCCATGATGCCTTACACCGACTCGGATATACGAATGTCGATGCCGTTGAATTAGGTAAGTATTTTGAGGTGAAAATTCACGCGGATGATCGGCCAGTGGCTGCTGAAATCGATGAGATGTGTGATCGCTTATTAGCCAACGTTAATATGGAAACTTATCGTTACGAAATTACTGAGATGGAGGCTTTGTAATGATGAAATTTGCCGTACCAGTCTTTCCTGGTTCTAATTGTGATCATGACATGGTGAACGCCTTGCGCGATATTTTACACGTTACGGCTGATTTGATTCCGGCGACAGCGACCTCATTAGCAGGTTATGACGCGGTGGTGTTACCTGGTGGCTTTTCGTACGGTGATTATTTACGGAGTGGGGCGATTGCTCGCTTTGCGCCCATCATGCCGGCCGTTATTGCATTTGCTAACGCTGGTAAACCAGTCATCGGAATCTGCAATGGCTTTCAAGTCTTGACCGAAGCCGGATTATTACCTGGTGCATTGCAGGCCAATCGCTCAGCGAAGTTTATTTGTCAGGACAGCCCATTACGAATTGCCAATCATGAGACGATTTTTACCGCGGCATACGGGTCGACGGATCAGATCAGTTTACCGATTGCCCACGGCGAGGGCAATTATTATTGTGATGACGCCACCTTGGCACAATTACGTGCTAATCATCAAATCATCTTCGAATATGTCGAGAATCCAAATGGCAGCACGGCTAATATTGCTGGCATTACAAATGAAGCGGGCAATGTGCTTGGGATGATGCCCCATCCGGAACGGGCCGTGGAGATGATCTTAGGTTCCACGGACGGTCTCGGAATTTTTCAATCGGTCATTGCACGTCAAGAGGAGGTCACCCATGCTTAAAAAGCAACCATTATCACCTACGGATGTTCGCGATTCCAAGGTTTATCGGGATTGGGGCTTAACCGATGCTGAGTATCAGTTATTAACGGATAAAGTCCTGCAACGCTTACCTAACGAGACTGAAACCGGGTTATTTTCCGGCATGTGGAGCGAACATTGCTCCTACAAGAATTCAAAACCAGTCTTGAAAAAATTCTGGACGCAGGGTGAACAGGTACTTGAAGGGCCCGGCGAAGGTGCCGGTATTATCGACATCGGTGATGGTCAGGCTGTCGTCTTTAAAGCTGAAAGTCATAATCATCCGTCTGCAGTTGAACCTTATGAGGGTGCGGCAACGGGTGTGGGTGGTATCATTCGGGACATCTTTTCGATGGGGGCCCGGCCGATTGCGCTGCTGGACAGTCTTCGCTTTGGGGAACCGACTGATGCGCATACGAAATACTTGATTTCACAAGTGGTCGCCGGCATTGGCGGTTATGGCAACTGTATTGGCATTCCGACAATCGGTGGTGATACGGTATTTGATGCGAGTTATCAGAAGAACCCGTTGGTGAACGCCATGTGTGTTGGAATCTTGGATCAAGCTGATATTCAGAAGGGCCAAGCAACCGGTATTGGCAACGCCGTTATTTATGTCGGCGCAAAAACTGGGCGTGACGGCATCAACGGGGCGTCCTTCGCCTCTGCTGAATTTAATGACGCCAATGAAACCCAGCGTTCCGCGGTTCAGGTTGGTGATCCCTTTATGGAAAAATTATTGATGGAAGCGTGTCTCGAAGTCATCCAAGATCATCGGGAGGTTTTAATCGGGATTCAAGATATGGGCGCGGCAGGCCTAGTTTCCTCCTCAGCCGAAATGGCGTCGAAAGCCGGCAGTGGGTTGTCACTGAATCTCGACTTGGTGCCACAACGTGAAACTGGCATGACACCGTTTGAACTGATGCTCTCTGAATCACAGGAGCGGATGCTACTATGCGTCAAAGCTGGTGCTGAAGCAGAAATTTATCAAGTCTTTGAAAAGTACGGTCTGGATGCAGTCACAATTGGTAAAGTGACAGCCGGCCATCAGTATCAATTATTCCATCATGGCAAGTTAGTTGCAGATGTGCCCGTCGATGCGCTTGCGACTAAAGCGCCAGTCTATGAACGCGAAAAGAAACGCCCAACGCGCTTGAACCATCAAAGCCATCATCAATTTATGCCACGACTAGTTGATGCAACTGGCACATTGAAGAAGATGCTTCAACAGCCAACGATTGCTTCCAAGGCGTCGTTATATGGGACGTATGATTCGCAGGTCCAAACGAATACGGTCGTTAAGCCGGGGGCCGATGCGGGGGTTATTCGGATTCGGCATACGGATAAGGCGTTGGCGATCACTACCGATGTTAACGGACGCTACTTATACTTAAACCCCCGTATCGGTGGGGAAATCGCCGTAGCCGAAGCGGCCCGTAACATTGTTGCTTCCGGTGGGCAACCTTTAGGTATCACTGATTGCTTGAATTTTGGTAATCCAGAGAAACCTGAACAATTTTACGATTTGGACGAATCGGCGATGGGCATCGCTCGGGCCTGCCAATTATTCAATACGCCCGTGATTTCCGGCAATGTCTCGCTGAACAATGAATCGAACGGGGAAGCCATCTATCCTACCCCAATGATTGGGATGGTCGGGTTAATAAAGCATCAGAAAGATATTACGACTAGTGATTTCAAGCACGCTGGCGATGCAGTCTACGTATTAGGGACCACCGAAGCTGATTTCAATGGTAGTGAGCTGCAAAAGATGTTAACGGGAACGATCAGTGGCGAGTTGTTTGATTTTGACCTTGTGACGGAAAATCGCAATCAGCGCTTATTGTTAACGGCCATCCAAAAAGGACTAGTTGCTAGTGCGCATGACGTTTCTGAAGGTGGCTTGATTACGACGATTGCGGAAGCATGTTTTCCACAAAATGTCGGGGTGGAACTGGTCAGTGACTTGCCTGCTGCTAACTTCTTTTCAGAAACGCAATCGCGGTTTGTTATCTCAGTGACGCCGGAACAGCAAGCCGCGTTTGAAAGTTTAATGGAACCATATGTCACCTATTTAGGGCGAACGACTGCCACGGATCGGCTACACGTTCAAACTGCTGATCAGGCGTTTGCTATCAAGGTTAGCTTCGCCAAACAATTGTGGGAAGGGGCCTTACCATGCCTACTGAAGTAAGAAGTTTGAATGAAGAATGCGGCGTCTTTGGGGTTTGGGGCTCGCCGGACGCCGCCCAATTAACGTACTTTGGGCTCCATGCGTTACAACACCGAGGGCAAGAAGGAGCCGGTATCACGGCGAATGATCACGGCAAACTGCAGACGGAACGCGGACTAGGGTTGTTGGCTGATGTCTTTCGGGATCCACGGCGGTTGGCTCGTTTGACGGGTCAAGCCGCAGTCGGCCACGTGCGGTATGCCACGGCTGGCAATCATGGATTGGAAAACATTCAACCCCTGAGTTTTAATTTTAGCGACTCACAGTTTGCACTCGCACATAACGGCAATTTGACGAACGCGGTGACACTGCGGCGACGGTTGGAACAGCACGGCGCGATTTTTCACGCCAGTTCTGATAGTGAGATTTTAATGCATCTGATTAGACGCAGCCCCGCAGCAACGTTAACGGAACAGGTTAAGGATGCTTTACGTCAAGTCCACGGGGGCTTCGCTTACTTACTACTAACGAATGATTGTTTAATTGCTGCGTTGGATCCAAACGGGCTGCGACCATTAGTCGTCGGTCAGTTACCCACGGGCGGGTACGTCGTTTGTAGTGAAACTTGCGCGCTTGATACGATTGGTGCGACGTTTGTTCAGGATGTTCAGCCGGGAGAATTGTTAACGATCGATGATCATGGCTTGACGATCGACCATTATACGACTGATACACAGTTGGCGATTTGTTCAATGGAGTTTATCTACTTTGCACGGCCAGATTCCGATATTCACGGTGTCAACGTTCATTCTGCACGTAAACGCATGGGCGCTCGGCTCGCAGTTGAGCAGCCCGTGGACGCCGACATTGTTGTTGGGGTACCCAATTCATCCTTATCAGCGGCGACCGGCTATGCGGAAGCGAGTGGCCTGCCTTATGAGATGGGCTTAATTAAGAATCAATACTCGTCACGGACCTTTATTCAGCCAACCCAGGCATTGCGAGAACAAGGGGTCCGGATGAAACTTTCAGCAGTCAAAGGGGTCGTCGCTGGTAAACGGGTCGTCTTAATCGATGATTCGATTGTACGTGGTACCACCAGTCGGCGGATCGTCAAATTATTGAAAGATGCGGGTGCCAAGTCAGTTCATTTACGAATTGCATCGCCACCATTACGCTACCCGTGCTTTTACGGTATCGACATTCAATCGACTAATGAGTTGATTGCGGCTCAACAAACGATTCCTGAGATGTGTCAGACGTTTGGTGCCGACTCGCTAGGTTTTCTCAGTGAACAGGGTGTCGTCGATGCAGTTGGCTTGTCGACCACCGAACCATATGGTGGGCTATGTATGGCTTACTTTAATGGAGATTATCCAACGGCCTTGTATGATTATAAAGCCGAGTATGATGCGGAAATCGCGCAATTACAAGCCAATCATGAAGGGGTGATCAAGTGAGTGATGCGTATAAGCGGGCTGGCGTTGATATCAACGCTGGTTACGACGTTCTAAAGACGGTCAAACAAATGAGTGGCAATCAGCAATTAGGCGCTTTTGGGGGGGCGTTTCCACTTAGTTCAGATGCAACTGCCAACGATCCCGTGTTAGTAGCCGGGACGGATGGCGTGGGAACTAAGCTCTTAGTCGCAATCGCTGCTGATCAACATACCACGATTGGCATTGACTTGGTCGCAATGTGTGTGAATGATATTTTGGCACAAGGCGCGACGCCCCAGTTCTTCCTAGATTACTTAGGCCTCGGACATACGGACCAGAAGCGGGTCAAAGCCATTTTGACTGGCGTTGTTGCGGGCTGTCAGCAGGCCCATACAGCGTTGATTGGTGGCGAGACTGCGGAGATGCCCGATATGTATGGTCAGGACCATTACGACCTCGCTGGTTTTGCGGTCGGAATTGCGAACCGCGCGGACCTGTTATCACCAGCAAATGTTCGGGCTGGGGATGTCTTGATTGGATTACCGTCGAATGGCCTCCACTCGAACGGGTTTAGTCTAGTTCGCGATATTTTATTCAAACAACACGACTACCAATTGACCACGGTTTTTGACGAACTTGGTCATGATTTACAAACGGAACTGTTACGACCAACGACTATTTACGTTGATGCAGTTCAACCATTGCTACAGCAAAAATTAGTGACGAGTATCGCCCACATTACCGGGGGCGGCTTGATTGAAAACGTCGCCAGAGCGTTACCGGACGGCTTGAGTGCACACCTTGAATTGGGTCAATGGCCAGTACCACCAATTATGACGTTATTGGCCGAACTCGGTGGGCTGACTGCCACGGATCTTCGGTCGACCTTTAACTTGGGCTTGGGAATGGTTCTGGTCGTTCACCCCGACCAAGTGGCAGCTGTGACGGCTAATTTAACGGCCAACGCGCAGTCCTATTATCGCGTCGGAACAGTCCAAACTGGGACGGCCCCCGTCATTTTCGAGGAGGCTGAACATGCCTAATAAGATTGCGGTATTTGCTTCGGGGAACGGCACGAACTTTGACGCGCTGTACCAAGCGATTATTGAACGGCAGTTACCGGTGGTGATTGGGTTACTCGTCTGTGATCAACCCACGGCGCCGGTCATTGATAAAGCCCGGGCAGCTAACGTACCGATATTAATTGTTGATTTTCATGATTATGCGAATAAAGCGGCCGCGGAAGCAATCATTTTGACGGCCTTGCAAGCACGGCAAATTGAACTGGTATTATTGGCCGGGTACATGCGCATTATTGGTCCGACCCTCTTGAATGCGTATGCTCATAAAATCATCAATATTCACCCAGCATTGTTACCAAAGTTTCCTGGTCGTCACGGCATCGAGGATGCTTTTGCCGCTGGTGTGACTGAGACGGGCGTTACCATTCACTATATCGATGCCGGAATCGATACCGGGCAAATTATTGCCCAGCGGGTCGTTCCGGTTGCACCAGACGATACGCTAGCCAGCCTGGCGACCCGGATTCATGATTGTGAACACCAATTTTATCCAGATGTATTACAGACACTCATTAATGAAGGAGCAATTTAAGATGACAAAACGTGCGTTGTTAAGTGTTTCTGATAAGCAGGGATTAACTGATTTTGCGAAGGGCCTCGTTGCCCTTGACTATGAATTGATTTCAACGGGTGGGACCAAAAAGGCATTGGAAGCAGCTGATATTCCAGTCATCGGAATCGAAGAAGTGACCGGTTTTCCTGAAATGCTCGACGGTCGGGTCAAGACGCTCCACCCTAAGGTTCACGCCGGACTGTTAGCACGGCGGGACCTGCCAGCGCACATGGCGCAATTAAAGGAAGCCGGGATTCAGCCGATCGACATGGTCGTGGTTAACCTGTACCCATTCAAAGCAACCATTCAACAACCAGACGTCACGCAAGCGGAAGCCATTGAACAAATCGATATTGGTGGTCCGTCGATGCTGCGTTCCGCAGCTAAGAACTTTGCCGCGGTACTGCCAATCGTCGATCCTGCTGATTATGAGCAGATTCTGGCTGATTTGCAGGCAGATGCCGTCACACCGGCACTCCGTCAACGATTAGCTGCCAAAGTTTTTCAACATACGGCAGCCTATGATGCCTTGATTGCCCAATATTTAACGACTGAAGAATTTCCAGAAAAGTTGACCCTTACTTATGATAAGAAGCAGGCCCTGCGTTATGGCGAGAACAGCCATCAAAAGGCCGCCTTTTATGAAAATGCCTTACCGACGCACTTCTCGATTACGGGTGCTAAGCAAATCCATGGGAAAGCCCTTTCTTACAATAACATCAAGGACGCGGATGCCGCCTTGCGGATGGTCAGTGAATATCAACAGCCAGCCGTCGTCGCGATGAAGCATATGAATCCGTGTGGGGTCGGCTTAGGTACGACCATCGAAGCTGCCTGGGATAAAGCCTATGAAGCTGATTCAATCTCGATCTTTGGGGGTATCATTGCCTTAAATCGACCAGTCGATCTCGCAACGGCTGAAAAAATGCACGCACTCTTCTTGGAAATTATTATTGCCCCGAGCTTTGATGACGATGCCTTTGCTATTTTAGCCAAGAAGAAGAACTTGCGCCTAATGACGGTTGACTTTGAGCAAACGCACACGGCCGATAAGTTTGAAACGATTTCAGTCGGTGGGGGCTTACTACGTCAGGAGGTCGACGCGGCCTTCGAAACGCCAGCTGATTTTACCGTAGTCACCGCTACCCAGCCAACGCAAGCACAACTAAAAGCACTTGCGTTTGGCCAACAGGTTGTGAAGCACGTTAAGAGCAATGCGGTCGTTGTGACCACCGCAGATCGGACATTGGGGATCGGTTCTGGTCAGATGAACCGAATCGATTCAACTAAGATTGCCATCGGTAAGGCGATGCAACAAGCTGGCTACGAAAATGCTATCTTAGCCTCCGATGCGTTCTTCCCAATGGATGATTGTGTCGAATACGCTGCACAGCACGGCATTCGTGCAATCGTGCAACCAGGTGGTAGTATTCGCGATAAGGATTCGATTGCCATGGCTGACCGTTATGGTATCGCGATGGTCACTACTGGTGTTCGACACTTCCGGCATTAATGAAGGGATGGTGCGTGCATGGCAAATGTATTAGTAGTTGGTGGTGGCGGTCGCGAACACGCCATTGCCAAGGCAATGATGGCGAGTCCGCAAGTCAATACCGTCTATTGTGCACCCGGTAATCCAGGCATGCTTCAAGATGGTATTCAGACACTAGCAATCGACGAAATGGACTTTGCGGGGTTAGTGAAATTTGCGCGGGCCAATATGGTCACCCTGACTTTTGTCGGCCCCGAAGTACCGTTAGCCGCGGGCATCGTTGATTACTTTCAGGCGGCCGGCCTGGCCATCTTTGGCCCCGACCAGGCTGCGGCACAGTTGGAAAGTTCTAAGGTATTTGCGAAGGCCTTCATGAGTCGCCATCACATTCCGACGGCCGACTACCGGCAATTTCATGAATTGGATTCGGCACTAGCTTATAGTCATGAACAAGCGGTGCCGCAAGTTATCAAAGTCGATGGGCTGGCAGCTGGTAAAGGGGTGACGGTCGCGACGAGTTATGAACAAGCCGCGGCAGCAATTACGACTGCTTTTAAAACGAGCTCGACGGTCTTGATCGAAGACTACGTTGCTGGTTTCGAGTTTTCCCAGATGGTTTTGGTTGGTGGTGAGCACTATGTATTATTACCGACTGCCCAAGATCATAAACGGTTACGGGACCATGACCGGGGACCGAACACGGGTGGCATGGGCGCTTATTCACCAGTGCCGCAAATCACGCCCGCAATTATTGATCAAACGATTGCGACGATTATTGAACCGACGATTGCGGGTCTCAAAGCCGATGGGTTGAGCTTTGAAGGGGTCATCTATGTTGGGGGCATCCTAACTGCGAGTGGTGTCCAAGTTATTGAATATAATTTGCGATTGGGCGATCCAGAAACGCAAATCTTATTACCCCAACTACAGAGTGATTTTTATCAAGTCATCGTCGACTTACTGCAACATCGGCAACCACACGCGCAGTGGCAAACGACGGCAACTTATCTCGGCGTTGTACTGGCTGCTCCCGGTTATCCGGGACCAACTGAAGCCGGCGTACCGGTTCCAACGGTTGCTGGTGCGGATTATGCTAGCGTTGCGGGTACCCCGGATCAATTAGTCAGTGCGGGTGGCCGGGTGATGATGGTTACCGCAAGTGCCCCGAGCTTGGTCGCAGCACAGCGGGCTGTTTATCAACAAATCGACCAACTCAGAGTCGGTGATCTAGTGTACCGAACTGATATTGGCGCTAAGGGGATGACGGCGACCCACGATTAGCGCTTGACATTCGGTGAGCACCATTCTATGCTGGAAACATTACTTAAATTCGTCATAAAAGAATAATGGTTGGTGTTGGCAGTTAAAGGCTGATCCAAACGTTGAAATCGTCCTTTTTAAGCAGTAGGGGACGATTTTTATATTGGCAGAATGCAATTAATTTGGAGGCTAAACGGGCATGGAATTTGGCACATTGATGATGATGGTTAGGCACCGTGTACATGGTTGGCAAATGGCAATGCGGTCTCAAAAAGGGTTGCATCGGGGCACAACAACGCTGAATATTAATGCGGCGGGACTTAAACGGATGGAGGACGCTGCTTTTATGCATCATATTCGGAAACCGGTTGATAAGCCGCATAATCTAAATTGGTGGCACTTTAACTTTTTCTGGGGGCTACAAGGCATCACCCAATCCGGGATAGGTTCGGTACCGGCGCTCGCGTTGACCGGTAAAATCAGTGGCTTCAACCATCCTGCCGTTGCGCATTTTGAATTCATGCGCAATCAAATCAGTGGTGGAACTGTGGATAAACAAATCTTGCCCGCTCCCGAGCTGTGCTTGGCAGAACTCAAACGGTCCGATAATGCGCGCGCACTTAATCGAGTCTATCAATCAGATACGGAAATGGTGCATGACTTGGCCGCAGCCTACCACCAGATCATGAGTGACTTGTATCGAGTTGGTGCGCGGACGATTCAGCTGAATCGCCAGGGCCTCGGCAGTCAGCAAGGGCGATCAATTACTGAACTTGGCACACAGGTAAGTCGTGAGGCCGTTCGTGATTTACCTGCCGATCTCTGCGTTCAGTGGCACGTGACACATGGGACCTGTTACTCAGCGTAGTCTGGGCAGCTCCATTTGCATAGCTAAGAAAACGATCAAAAGGGATTAATATTAAAACGTGCACTTACCTGAGTCAGTTATCACTCAGGTAAGTGCACGTTTTTAGTTGGGCTGGTTGCAAGTTCTCGCACCAGTAGACCCGTTATCGATTATTGAAAGCGTTAACAGCGACACCATTTTACTCTTTACCCTGCAATGACTGTCGCTTCGGGCTGACCCACGTTCCGGAGCCAAAGCCCAGAATGGTTTTGAGTGCAGGAATAAACGTTGCAACGACGGTGATAGGATTGATCATCCAGTAAAATAACATGTAGAGTGGGGCGAAGAACCAGTACTTTAGTTTCGCACCATGATGGTCCAACAGGAGTGCCGCTAACAGTTGCATGAACCCGGCCAATAGTTCAAAACTAACAAAGACAAATGACAACATCAAGCCGTGGTAGACTCGTTCAAAATTGCCGGTTATCAGGAAGTAACCCATCAGAATCAAAAACATCAAGGAAGTGATGACGAAGAAAAAGGACCAGATGATTGACAACGTCGAATCGACGAACATTGATAGTTGATAGCGATGAACGATTGGGTGGAAAATGAATTTCTTAATGTTCGTTAACCACACTTCCGTGCCACCCTGTGCCCAACGCTTGCGTTGATGATAAAGGTCTCGGATTGTGGTGGGGACGTTCATATGGAAGACGATGTTAGGGGCAAACCGCGGGACGGCGCCCACCATTTGGTGATCCCAGGCAATACTGATATCTTCCGTCGCGCGATTTTGTCGAAAGCCACCAACGTCAATTAGAAATTGTTTGCGGTAGAGGGTATTTGCCCCGCTATACGCGTACATAGAGTCGTTGATGGAAGTTTGACTCCGCTTTATAACACCGACGATACTAGAGAATTCAACGGTTTGAGATTTACCTAAAAGCGACGTTCGATTTTGAACATCCATATTGGCGGTGACGGCGGATGTATTCATATCGCGGTCATGGATGAAGAAGTTCATATACTTCATCAGGGCGTCCTTTTCTGGAATCGTATCGGCATCGTTGCTGAGAATATACTCACCCTGAGCAAAGTACATGCCGATATTGAAGGCGTGGGCTTTGCCCTTATTTTTCTCGATTTCAACGGTTCGAAGCCGGGGATAGATGGACTGCAACCGTTGAATAATGGCGGCCGTCTTGTCGGTCGAACCATCGTTCATGACTAGGACCTCGTAGTTCGTATAATTGAGCTGGGTAAATAAGTATGTGATGGTTTCTTCAATCATGACTTCTTCGTTGTGCGCCGGGATCATGATGGTAATCATTGGTTGATGTTCAGCCGGAATGTACTGCCAGTCATCATCACGCTTATTGGTCTTGATAAAGCGGTAGGATAGCGCGCCGGCGAACCAGAAAAAAGAGCCAACGATGGGGTAGAGGCATAAAATCAGGAGTGCGATGTTGATTACCGATTTAAATAAGGTTGCGGCGAATATGTGGTCAATAAAAATATTTGTCATGGCGCCCCCTGGTTAATCGTTAATATCGTCTAAATTATTTTGTTGATAAAGTTGCTGAATCTGATTAGTATCGAGATTTTGTTCTGGCTTGACCCGGTAGTGGCGGGTATGTTCACGAAATTCGGCATTGCCGAAACGGTCCGCCATGAACTGAGCGAGCAGTTGCTGCCGTTTTTTCTGATTAATGGGATTAAAGGTTGGCCACTGTTCAACGACACGTTCACGCTTACGATTCTGTATAATGGTCATGGTCACTGCAAAAAGGGATGCGAGTGCAAAGCAAAAGGCCAGTAAGATACCGATGAACTTAAATTCGAAAAGACCTTCATGGTAGTGCCAGAAACGCGGAATGTGTGGATTATAACTTGACCAAATGGAAAGGACTGTCACGGTGATGGGCACAATCACTGCGAGCCAACCCACGATACCAACGATCGTTTGGCGAATCTTGAGTCCCCAATGGCCAGTGTCAAAGTACGCATCAGAGTATAGCTGTTGCCGATTAACATCATCAGTGGTTGGTTTAGGCATCGTGGTTCTCCTTTGTGGTTGATTGCTGGGGATTGATTGGATGGCCGAATAAGTAGCCTTGGCGAATGCTGATTTGCAGTTGCTCGGCGAGCTGTTCATCGGCCTCATTTTCGATTCCCATTAGAATTAGATCAATATTGTTTTCCTTAGAGAGCTGATTCCAGAATTGGAGGTTCAGGTCCAGCCAGACGGATGGGTCTTCTTTGCGAAATGAGCGCATTGAGCATTTGAGCGTGTCGATATCTTTTAAAAGCCACTGAATGTTTTTAAGATTGGCTAGACTTGCACCGACGTTATCGATTCCAAACTGCATGCCGTAACCGCGGGCTTCACGAATTCGCCGCCGAAATAGGCGTTTATTGATACGACGTGGTTGGTATTGAGGTGTGTACTCAATTGCCAAGCGCATCGGTTCGATGTTCGCAATTGCCCAGCGAACAAAATAACGGAATTCGGGACTGATGATTTGTTCGTATTCTAAATTGATTGATAACGTAATCGCTTCATCAGGTAGCGCCTTAAAGGTATCTTCAAGCAGGAAGATCACCCGCTGAAGTGGAAGTGAGTCAAGTTGTGGTGGTAATGACCACGAACCATCAGTATTTTGTTGGCGCAGGAGACATTCATAGCCGGTAGTGCGGCCACGAAAATCGACTTGTTTTTGAATAAAGTAGCGTAGATTAAAATCATCATTTTCAAGGTAATTGTTGGAACGTTTGCGGGAGTACCAATAGTAAGTACCAATCGTCAGGATGAAGATGACCGCAATTGAGCCTGTCAACCACAGTAATCCTATTTCTAATTGTGCTAGACTCATCTAATATAATCTCCGTAAGAAAAACTTATGGTAACAGGAAAGGCGACTAACCGTCGTAGTTGACAGTGTCAAACATTTTGACATTATAGGCCTAATTTTGCACAGTTTCAACAAAAATTATCTTTTGATAAATAGAAATAATTTTTGATTAGCGTTAATCAGTCCTGTCTTATGAACGAATCGCGCAACCGCACATCAACACTGTTTAGCCAACTAAACCACCAGTGATTGACGGGGTTTTAGTGGTCGCTTATAATCGATAATGACTTTGACGGATATTTTAATAAGTATAGAAGAGGGTTATCATAAAATGAAAATTGTTTTAACGGGTTCAATCGGTCGTATTAACCAGACCTTGGTACCTAAGCTGACCCATGCTGGTCATGAAGTGACGGTCATCAGTCATCAAGCAGCTCGCAGTAGTTTGATAAAGGTTTTTCGCGCAACCCCTGCCATTGGTCGACTTGATGACGAAGCGTTTTTGACCAAGACGTTCATGGGCGCTGACGTGGTATACCTCATGGTAACTGGTATAGCGGCGAGTGATGATCTTTATACCGCTGCCAAACGACAAGCGGACATCTATGCCGCCGCGATCAAGGCAGCCGGCGTAAAACGAGTGGTGAATCTGAGTAGCGTGGGGGCCGACTTGGGACCAGAAGTCGGTGCACTTTACATGTATCATATTATCGAACAAACGTTAACAACCGCTTTACCAGACGTGGACTTAACGTTTATCCGCCCAACGGCAATGTACTATAATTTACTGAGCAGTGTGCCAACCGTTAAAAAGAGTCATCGAATCTACACAAATGCCAATTTGGCTGTTAAGAACGTGTGGGTTGCGCCGGTCGACGTTACAACTGTACTGATTAAGGCGCTGACCGAACCGACACCGGGGCAAACAGTGACATATGTTGCGAGTGATGAGAAAACTTATTTGGAAGTTGCTTCCGCACTGTCACAGGCTCTTAAAATGCCGGATTTGCGCGTTTCACAAGTGCCTGATGAGGTCATGCAAGATCATTTAGTGACTGCCGGAACCCCGGTCGCATTTGCACGGGAATATGTTAAAACGGTCGCTTACCAGCGTGACCACGATTTTTACGCGGATTATCGAGCACATCAACCTCGATTAGGCGATGTTAAACTTGCTGACTTTGCCCAAGTCTACGCTGAAGATTACCATAATCAACAAGTTCTTAAACACTAGTAGGCGTTAGATGCAGCCGTGCCTACTAAAAAACACCCCTGAGTTAAACGACTCAGGGGTGTTTTAGACTGCCATCATTGCTTAGTGAACCATCAGTTCTAAGCGACAAATGCAAAGTAGAGAATGAAGACGACCATCATCGTCCACATGAGGGCGTTTACTTCACGCCACCGGCCTTTGACCGTCATGGTGATTGGGTAGAAGATAAAGCCAACGGCCAAACCTTCTGAGATACTATAAGTTAATAACATCATAATCATGGTGAAAAAGGCTGGGACGGCGATTTCAAACTTGGTCCAGTCAATGTATTGGACGTTTGATAGCATTAAAATACCAACGATAATCAGGGCTGAAGCGGTCACCGCGGACGTAATCACCGTCAAAATTGGAGAGAAAAAGGCGGCGATGGCAAACAAGAGGGCAACGAAGACGGAAGATAACCCAGTACGGGCTCCCACGGCAACGCCGGAAGTCGATTCAACATAAGCCGTTGTCGGTGACGTGCCAAAGACTGCTCCTAAAGTTGTGGCGAGTGCACCACTAAAGAGCGCTTTACCAACGCCTTTGACTTCGCCGGATTCTTTGTCCACCATGCCGGCTTCGGTTGCCACCCCAACCAAGGTTCCCGACGTATCGAAAAGGCCAATGATGAAGAACGTCAGGATGACAATGATCATTTGAAACGAATTAATATTACCAAGGTGTGTCACGGCTTGACCAAAAATCGGTTGAACGCTTGGAACCCCACTGATAATCCCAGTTGGTAGGGGAATAATCCCGAAGATCATTCCGACTGCGGCGGTGATGAACATGCCCCAGAAAATACCACCAGTTACATTAGCGGTGACTAGCATGATGCCGACGATAATCCCGAAAATCGCCAACAAAACGGTGGGACTGTGCAAGTTACCCAGGGCGACCGCGTTGGACTTATTCGCAACGATAATCCCGGAGGTTTGTAGTCCTGAAAAAGCAATGAACAAGCCAATTCCGGCAGATACGGCGTATTTTAGCGCACTTGGAATCAAGTTGATCAGTTTATCGCGTAACTTGGAGAGCGTTAGTAGGATGAAAAGAATTCCGGCAACAAAGACTCCCGCCAAAGCGGTTTGCCAAGGAATGTGCCATTCCTGGACAACTGTATAAGTAAAGAAGGCATTCAGCCCCATCCCCGGTGCTAATGCTACGGGAAAATTGGCAACTAGCCCCATCAAGAGACAACCAACGATGGCCGCTAAAATCGTTGCGGTGAAGACGGCGGTCTTACTCATACCAGTACTTCCCAATAGTTCGGGATTTACGGCCAAAATATATGACATGGCTAAAAAGGTCGTCAGACCACCAATCAACTCGCGGCGGACTGAAGTGCGGTTTTCACGCAAATGAAATAATTGTTCTAGAATAATGACCCACTCCTAAAATTAATAAAAAACTAACAATTCAACAATTGTCTAGTATAACATACTGATTTTTAGGGTAACAGGGGATTAATCAGTTTATTGCCTCACGATGGCTTGTTTTTGGAATGGACCAGGTTTAGATGACTCTTCGGCAGCATGGGCAAGTTTTATGCCAAGTCGAAAGAAAGTTACTTTAAAAAAAGTCTTCATCGGTACGACGCTTGACATTCAGCAAAAAATGGCAGTATAAAGCAATCAATAGAATGAGAGCGGCTATTAAGTAGCAGAACAAAAAAACAGCGGTTCACTGCCAGATTAGGACTGTGAACCGCTGCTTTTAAGCGTCATAATTAAGGTTGTTCTGTTTCATTGAGACCGACTGATTCATCATCAACCGTGTTTTCGGCTGCGTGGCGGTTGAAGAGTAAGTTAAGGCCAACTGCGGCTACACTACCAACGACCACCCCGTTGCTCAACATGATTTGAAGTGCACCAGGTAAGAATTGGAAGATATTGGTTTGCACCGTGACGCCCAAACCAAGACCAATCGAAACGGCTGCCACGAGTAAATTATTGTTATTGCGGAAATCGACTTGAGCTAACATTCGAATCCCTTGAATGCCAACGATCCCGAACATGACGACCATGGCGCCACCAAGTACTGGGTCGGGGATAATCGTCGCTAGCGCACCAATCTTAGGCAGTAGGCCCAATACAACTAAGAACGCAGCGGAAAAGTAAATTGGCTTTCGCGTCTTGACACCAGATAATTGAACGACGCCGACATTTTCAGAAAACGTTGAATAGGGGAAGGTACTGAACAAGCCACCGAGGATGACGGCAATTCCTTCTGCCCGGTAACCACGTTTTAAATCGTCGCCTTCAATTTTACGACCGGTAATGTCGCCAAGGGCAAAGAAGACCCCGGTCGATTCAACCATCGTTGTTAAGGAGACGAGGATCATGGTCAAAATGGATGACCATTCAAAGTGCGGGGTCCCAAAGTAAAAGAGGGTCGGTAAATGGAACCAGCTAGCTTCAGCGACGGGTTTTAAAGAAACCATCCCCATTGCCCCGGCAATCAAAGTCCCAACTAAAATACCAATCAGAATCGAAACGGATTTCATGAAGCCACGTGCAAACACGCTAATTAATAAAATAATTGCGATGGTGAGAAAACCAATGCCAAGTGCTTGCAAGTTACCGAAATCCTTGGCACTGGTGTCGCCGCCACCAAGATTTTGGAAGGCGACCGGAATCAGCGTGAATCCAATAATTGTGATTAGCGATCCCGTAACGACTGGTGGAAAGAGGTTCTTGATCTTTGAAAATAAGCCGGCAATCAGAAAAATAAAAATACCAGCACCAATGATTGAGCCATACATGGTCCCCAGCCCATATGTTTTACCGATTTGAATCAACGGATTGACGGCTTGAACGGCACAGCCAAGCACGACGGGAAGCCCGATTCCTGTTAGTGGTGTACGTTTTAATTGTAGGAACGTTGCGATCCCACACATGAAAATGTCGATTGAGACTAGGTAAGTTAATTGTTCTTGGCTGAAATGCAAGGCCGCGCCAATCAATAATGGCACGAGCACATCACCCGAATACATAGCTAACAGATGTTGAAACCCTAAAATGGCCGCCTTAACATTGGTAATTTTAGGTGCTGCGGATACTTCCTTCAAATCAATCTTCCTCTCTCGATTAAGCTGATTTGCCTATAAAAAAAGTCACCCCGGCAAACGGGATGACCTCGTTTGCTTATAGTCCAACCTTTACGGGGTTGGGTAGAAACTCGTCAACCATATCATGACATTATATAGGCAATTACCACTTATTTGAATGAGACTTATTCTAGCACAGATGAAAACCGAATACAAATGTAGCCGAATAAATTAATGTTCGTGAAAACGATATTTTTTTGGAAGATGAAAATGAAAACGTTCACTTTTGTGATTGTTGATTATGCCAAAGTAGCACTGCCATTTCTAGTGTTTGGGTCTGTTCAGGATCGTCCAAGTTCAACGTTAGCATTTTTTCGATCTTTTTAAGGCGGTAAATCACCGTATTGCGGTGAATATCTAGGTGGCCGGCAACTTCGGCAATGTTTTGATGGTAATAAAAATAGCCATACAGGGTCGTGAGTAGATTAAGTTGTTCATTCGCACTGACGCCACTGACGAGTCCACCCAAGACCCGCTCGACAAATGAACGAGCTTCATTTTGTGGGATCAGTGAAATTAGTTCTTTGACGTACTTGGGCCGGTAGATCGTGACTGCGTGGGGACTGTTTTTGCTGAGGGCCAAGGCTTCTGCCGCTTCATTATAGGTCGTTGCGAGTTCGGTTAGCGGTAGGGTCGAATAGCTGTAGCCGGCAATCAACCGCGCCTGTTTATCCAACTTTGGCTGAATGAATTGAACGAGGGCGGTCAGAAAGTGCTGGGCATTTTGTTGGTCATTGATTAATAAGACCAATTGCTGCTTTAATGAAAAAACAATGACGGATGCTTGGTATTCTTTAATAAACCACAGGGTCAGTTGCTGAACCTGTTCCAAGAGATGGTTACTTAAGAGGGCCTGGTGATTAGTCGTGACTAGAATGGTGGCGCAGTGGAACTTCGTACTCGGATCAATATTGCGGGCTTTCAGAGTCTTGTTCACGAGGTCGTTTGAAATACCGCCATCCATTACATTTAAGTAGAAACCACTTTGGTTGCGGAATGCGGATTCGTTTAACATGTCCACCCGACCATTGACGAAACTCAAGGTGTTTAAGACGACTTGCGTCAGCATCTGATCAGTTGAGTTGGCCGGGTCCAAGTCGACGACGCCTACAAAGGCCTTATTTTCCTTATAAGCCGAAAATAGTGGCATGATGGTCAGGTCATTTGCTTGGTAAGGGAGAATGACGCGGGTATTGAGGTTGAAATAGTCGATATCGGTTTGATTGCGTAAAAAATCAGTCAAGGTATTGCGGGTCATCGGTAAATCTTGGGAAGCACTGACCACCCGAAAATGACTATCCATTAAGAAGAGAGGATGATGAATTAGCTCGCTACATTTATTCAAGACCGTGGTGTTCGTTGGGTCTTTGAGCAACAAATCCGCTAGTGTTTGGTTTGCCTTGACGATGCGACTGAGCTCATTAGTTTGTGACTTTAAGATGATGCTCAGCATTTTGCGCATGGTTTCAGAAATCAACTCATCACCGGGTGTAATAATGATTGGAAAAGCGAGTTCATTCGCTAATTCCAGCACCTTCTTCGGCAAATGGTCAACGTAACGATGATCCTTAAATCCGAGACCAGCACAGTTGGCATTGTGCATCGCCTTGATCAAAGTTAGTGGGTCGGTGGTTGTATTGACGAAGGGATATCCGTTCGTAATCAAAAACTGACCATTAGCAAGGTAGTCAGCAATGTCAGGTGACTCGATCATTCCGATATTACTAATTTCGCGTTTGAGACCGCGTTCACCCGCAATTACCCGCATATGTTGCATTGATGGTGTTTGTAATAGTGTTTGTAAACGCATGGTAAGTCCCCCTAAAATTAGTTATCTTTAACAAGTAGTATACCGATAATTTGGCAGTTTGACTATAATTAAATGAAAAATAGATTAAAAACAAATGAAGTGTCGAACCAGTGTTATGGGTTACGGAATTTAATTATTTGAAAGGTTTATCCTCATTTAAGCGCAGGAGTAGCCGGCGCAGGACTGCTGAAGAAGGTTTTGTTTAGTGTAAATTCACCTGGTTAGGGCGTTGGATGCCGACATACAGAAACGGGGTTCGCTCGGGTTGAGACTTCCAGTTAGCTAAGTGAAAGTTCACCCCTCAACGTTGCCGTTGAGATAATCTTCAGTTTCAACCCGTCTGAACTTCACCGGCTTCCAGTGCTGAGTATTGTCAGCAACGCCTTTCAGTCGAGGTGGTGTTCAAGTGATGGGTGGACTTAACTTTTGCTGAGTTTGTTGTTGCTCATAAAGGGTAGATTTCGCATATAATGATATTTTGATAGACCATTTGTTGCTAAATTAGCACGTTAAGATTGAAACAGTCATTAAAGTGAATTGATGGTCTCCCAGCTTTAATTGAAGTTCTAATATCAACGGATTCAACGACCAATGGTACTAATATTAGGCGACCGCTCATCATTTATTCTTAGAGGACGGAATAAGACGATCACGTGTCACGATTGGAAATCTATTGAACTCGCCAGGTTCCTCAATGATGCTTGTCAACATAAAGGGCAAATGACCAAAGTCGTCAGATAATTAACGCGACTTAAGTTGATTAGTCCTTGACAGTTGTGGTGGAGTTCGTTACACTTAGTCCAATTAAACAAGCACCTTTAACTTAGTCCTGTGAGGCTAACAAGGGGAACGGTCATGTAGGGTCTCCCACGCTTTTCGCAGGAAAACAGGGTGACTCTTTTTTTACCCCGTGGATTAAGGTGAAATTACAGAAATGGAGCTGACAAACTAATGGCACGAGAAGTCGTTGATGCAATGACCATGCGCCGCGCGCTGACGCGGATCACTTATGAGATTATTGAGCAGAATAAGGGTGTTGGTAACCTGGTATTTATCGGTATCAAGACTCGTGGGATTTTTTTGGCCCAACGGTTAGCGCAACGATTGAAACAGTTGGAAGGCGTTGACGTGCCAGTTGGTTCGCTAGATATCACGTTATATCGGGATGATCATCATGCGGTTGATGTTGCCGGTCAAGCGAAGCTAAATGGTGCTGATATTCCGGTTGATATCAATGGCAAACACGTTATCTTGGTCGATGATGTCTTATTTACAGGTCGGACAGTTCGGGCTGCGCTAGATGCCTTGATGGACCATGGACGTCCCGCAAAGATTTCGTTAGCGGTCTTAGTCGATCGTGGACATCGTGAATTACCGATCCGGCCTGATTTTATTGGTAAAAATATTCCAACGGCCTTGGATGAACAAGTCAGTGTCGCCCTTGAAGAACACGACGGACATGATGGAATTAGTATTGAAAAATTAGAAGAATAATTTAATTGAATAAAACCATTTAATTGTTTCCAGAGAGGAACGAAACGGTTTGGTCATGCGTGACCACTTAATCGGAGTCTAGCCTCTTTGCAAACATTTTTGCGGAAGCTAGACTTTTTTTATACACAAAGGAGACGGCAATAGCCATGAAAACGAGTCAAAACCTAGTTAGTGTTGAACAATTTAGTAATCAGGACGTGATGGCCTACTTGAAGTTGGCCCAAGCTTTCAAGAATGGAAAAACGGTACAACTGTCACAGCCAACGTTTGCGATGAACTTATTTTTTGAGAATAGCACCCGCACACATACAAGTTTTGAGATGGCCGAACGACGATTAGGATTACAGGTGATTCCGTTTGACCCAAAGACTAGTTCCGTGACTAAGGGCGAAAGCTTGCTGGATACTTTGAAAACGATTGAAGCCATTGGCGTCAACTTGGCAGTGGTTCGGCATCCACGCGATCGTTATTATCAACCACTTCTCGACGCCGGGTTTGACATGAGTTTGCTCAATGCTGGTGATGGTAGTGGGCAACATCCGTCACAATCGTTGTTGGATATGCTAACTATTTATGAAGAATTTGGTCATTTTGATGGTTTAAAGATAGCTATTGTGGGTGACTTGGCCCATTCACGTGTGGCCCGTTCCAATATGGCGTTACTGACGCAACTAGGAGCCCAGGTTTACTTTGGCGGCCCCAAAGAATGGTATGGCCGTGACTTTGAAGCATACGGCGAATATCAGACGATGGACCAGTTAGTCGCAACGATGGACGTCATGATGTTATTACGTGTCCAACACGAACGATTATCGCAAGTGAACAATCAGACCTTCGATGCGTCTGCCTACCATCAACAGTATGGGTTGACGACTGAGCGCGCCGCACGAATGCCCAAGCATGCGATTATCATGCATCCGGCCCCCGTTAATCGAGGTGTTGAGCTAGCGAGTGACTTAGTTGAAGCGCCGCAATCACGAATTTTTCAGCAGATGACGAATGGTGTTTATATTCGGATGGCAATGGTGGCGAGCGTCCTCGCTCATCAAGGATTAATTTCAGCAACTCAAGTGGAGGTTTAACGCATGACAACATTAATTAAGAATGCTCAAGTGTGGCAAGCAGGGCAGTTACAAACAACGGATATCCTGATTGCCGAGGGCCGAATTAAGGCGATCGGGCATCAACTCCACGATCAGTTTGGACCGGCGGATCACGTCATTTGTGCCGATCAGCACTTTGTTAGTCCGGGCTTTGTCGACGTACACGTCCATTTACGCGATCCTGGTCAAACAGCGAAGGAAACGATTGCGACCGGAACGTTAGCCGCGGCGCATGGCGGTTTCACAACGGTCGGAGCAATGCCTAATGTGGATCCGGTACCTGATACACCTGAGCGGGTCGCGACGATGGTGGCGCGTAATCAGCAGGAAGCACATGTTCACGTCGCACAATATGCCAGCATTACGACTGGGCGGACTAGTGAACAGCTCGTTGACTTTGCCGGCATCAAAGCTGCGGGGGCCTTTGCCGTCAGTAACGATGGTTCCGGTGTTCAAACGGCCGGAACCATGTTTGCAGCCATGCAAGGTGCTGCTAAAGTTGGGTTGCCATTAGCGGCACACGTTGAGGATGATTCGCTTTATCATCATGGCGTGATGAACGCGGGGCCCGTTGCTGATCGGCTAGGATTGCCTGGTATCAATAATGTTTCAGAAGCGGCCCAAGTGGCTCGTGATGTCATGTTGGCCGAAGCGAGTGGGGTTCACTACCATGTTTGTCACGTCTCAACGGCGGAAAGTTTACGCGTGATTCGCAATGCGAAAGCAGCTGGCATCAACGTGACTTGTGAAGTATCGCCCCATCATTTACTCCTTTGTGATGAAGATATTACGATGGATAACCCGATGTTAAAGATGAATCCACCGTTGCGTTCAGCCAAGGATCGCGCAGCGTTAGTTGCGGGATTGTTGGATGGCACAATCGACATGATTGCGACGGACCATGCGCCGCATACTGATGCCGAAAAACAGGGCAGCATGAAGACGGCAGCCTTCGGGATTACTGGGATTGAGACTGCCTTTGCCACGCTATATACGGCGCTGGTCAAGACCCGGTTACTGACGCTCGGTCGTTTAATTGAACTGATGAGCACGCGTCCGGCTGAACTATTTGGCTTAAATACAGCCGGCCGGTTGGTAGTGGGGGCACCGGCTGATCTAACCATTATTGATTTAGATCATCAATATGAAATCGAAGCGGCCACCATGTTATCGAAGGGGCACAATTCCCCGTTTATCGGTTGGCCCGTTTATGGCAACGTCTTAATGACACTAGTTGACGGTAAGTTGGCATATGGAAAGGAAACGCAAGCATGAAACGATACTTAGTACTTGAAGATGGTACGATTTACCCCGGCACGGGGTTTGGTGCGACAACGGCCACGGTTGGTGAATTAGTCTTTAATACCGGCATGAGTGGTTATCAAGAGTCGATCACAGACCAGTCTTATAATGGCGAAATCTTGATGTTTACGTATCCTTTGATTGGAAATTACGGCATTAATCGGGATGACCATGAGTCAATCAAGCCAACTTGTAAGGGCGTTGTTGTTCACGAAGTTGCCCGACGAGCCAGTAATTGGCGTAATGCTCAGTCGTTGGACGATTATCTAAAACAGAATGCGATTCCTGGCATTATGGATATTGATACGCGGGCGGTCACTAAACATATCCGAACGAAGGGCGCGATGAAGGCCACCATCGTCGATAACGTCTTACCAGATACGGTTGACCGGCTCAAAGTCACGGAATTAAATCGGGCCGTTGTTGCCCAGAGCTCAACGAATAACGCCTATCCCAACCCAGCGACAGGTCCCAACGTGGTCGTCGTCGACTTTGGGTTGAAGCATTCGATTTTACGCGAATTAGCAAAGCGTCAATGTAACTTGACGGTGTTGCCGTACAATACCACGGCGAGTGAAATCATGGCTTTGAATCCGGATGGTGTGATGTTGACGAACGGCCCTGGTGATCCCAAAGATGTTCCGGGAGCCTTAGAGATGATCAGAGAAGTGGAAAAACATGTGCCGCTATTTGGAATTTGTCTCGGACATCAACTTTTTGCGCTAGCAAACGGTGCGGACACGTTCAAGATGAAGTTCGGACATCGTGGGTTTAACCATCCCGTTCGTGAGATTGCAACTGGGCGGATTGATTTTACGTCGCAAAACCATGGTTACGCGGTGGATCGGGATTCATTAGCGCAGACTGATTTGTTAATCACCCATGAGGAGATTAATGATGGTACCGTGGAAGGCTTGCGGCATCGCGACTACGCGGCCTTTTCCGTGCAATATCATCCGGACGCAGCGCCGGGTCCTCACGATGCTGATCATATTTTTGACGAATTTATTGATTTGATGGCGGCTAATCAAGCAACCCAGAAAGGAAGCCAATTCAATGCCTAAACGGACAGATATTCATAAAATTATGGTAATTGGTTCAGGACCAATTATTATTGGTCAGGCCGCAGAATTTGATTATTCTGGGACACAAGCTTGCCTGGCATTAAAAGAACTCGATTATGAAGTGGTCTTGGTCAATTCTAACCCCGCAACGATTATGACGGACAAAGAAATTGCGGACCAGGTCTACTTGGAACCAATTACACTTGAATTTGTTTCACAGATTCTCCGCAAAGAACATCCGGATGCGATTTTGCCAACTTTAGGCGGCCAGCAGGGCTTGAATATGGCGATGGAATTATCTAAATCGGGTATTCTCGATGAGTTGCACATTGAACTGTTAGGAACGAAGCTCAGCGCAATTGATCAGGCGGAAGACCGGGAACAGTTTAAGGCACTGATGGAAGAATTGGGCGAACCCGTGCCAGCTTCTGGTATTGCGCGGACGGTTGACGAAGCGTTGGCTTTCGCTGAGCAAGCTGGTTATCCGGTCATCGTGCGACCAGCCTTTACGATGGGGGGGACTGGCGGTGGCATCGCCGAGACGCCCCAACAGTTACACGACATTACCGAAAATGGGTTGGCGTTATCACCAGTGACCCAAGTTCTGATCGAACAAAGTATTGCCGGGTACAAAGAAATTGAGTTTGAAGTTATGCGTGATGCTGCGGATAATGCGATGGTCGTCTGCAATATGGAAAATTTTGACCCCGTGGGGATTCATACCGGTGATTCAATCGTCTATGCACCTGTTCAAACGTTAGCAGATCGCGAAGTGCAATTATTACGGGATGCTGCTTTGAAGATTATTCGGGCGTTGAAGATTGAGGGGGGCTGTAACGTTCAGTTGGCCCTCGATCCGAATAGTTTTAATTACTATATTATTGAAGTAAATCCGCGGGTCAGTCGCTCATCAGCGTTAGCCTCCAAAGCGACTGGTTACCCAATTGCTAAGATGGCTGCCAAGATTGCAGTCGGCTTGCATTTGGATGAAATTAAAAATCCGGTGACGGGAACCACTTACGCTGAATTCGAGCCAGCGTTGGACTACGTGGTTTGCAAGATTCCTCGCTGGCCGTTTGATAAGTTCACCCATGCTGATCGTCGTTTGGGCACTCAGATGAAGGCGACCGGCGAAGTCATGGCGATTGGGCGCAATATTGAAGAAGCCACACTAAAGGCGGTCCGATCACTAGAAATTGGGGTGCACCACGTTGAAGAACCCGCTTTGCGTAGTGTTGACGATGATGTACTCAGCGATAAGCTCATTCATGCGCAGGATGATCGGTTATTCTACTTAACGGAAGCAATTCGCCGCGGTTACCCGATTGATGAATTAGCCGAACTCACTAAGATCAACGTGTTCTTCCTGGATAAGCTATTACACATTATTGAAATCGAACAAGCCTTGCGTACCCATACGGATGACTTAGAGACACTAACTGTCGCTAAACGCAATGGCTTCGCCGATCAAACGGTAGCTGACTATTGGCACGAAACGATCGACCAGGTTCGCGACTTCCGCTTAGCGCACAAACTAGCGCCGGTCTATAAGATGGTCGATACTTGTGCCGGTGAGTTTGCTTCGGAGACACCTTATTATTACGGCACTTATGAGTTTGAAAATGAGAGTATTGTTACGAAACGCCCATCCGTTTTAGTGTTAGGGTCAGGGCCGATTCGCATTGGACAAGGGGTGGAATTCGACTATGCCACCGTTCACTCCGTTAAAGCCATCCAAAAAGCTGGCTATGAAGCGATTATCATGAATAGTAATCCGGAAACCGTCTCGACTGATTTCTCAGTATCAGACAAATTGTACTTCGAGCCACTGACGATTGAAGACGTCTTAAACGTGATCGAACTTGAACAGCCGGTGGGCGTCATCGTGCAATTTGGTGGTCAGACAGCGATTAACTTAGCGAAACCATTAGCTGACCATGGTATCAAAATCTTAGGGACGAGTGTGGCGGATGTCAACCGTGCGGAAGATCGCGATGAGTTTGACAAGGTCATCAAAGCCTTGGCGATTCCGCAACCGGCTGGTGATACAGCAAGTGATGAAGCGACTGCGCTAGCGATTGCAGATAAGTTGGGCTATCCCGTCCTGGTTCGGCCCAGCTACGTGCTCGGCGGTCGGGCGATGGAAATCGTTAAGAAGCGCGCCGACTTGGACTACTACATGCATAACGCGGTCAAGGTGTCGCATGACCACCCCGTCTTAGTGGACAGTTACTTAGTCGGCAAGGAATGTGAAGTTGATGCCATTTGTGACGGTCAAACAGTCTTGATTCCGGGAATTATGGAACACATCGAACGGGCGGGTGTCCATTCTGGCGATTCGATGGCCGTTTATCCGCCACAGTCACTTTCGGCGGCGGTCAAAGCACAAATTGTGGATTATACTGAAAAATTAGCCATTGCGCTCAACTGTGTCGGGATGATGAACATTCAATTCGTAATCCACGACGACCAAGTTTATGTGATTGAAGTCAATCCGCGCGCGAGCCGGACGGTGCCATTCTTAAGCAAGGTCACGAACATTCCGATGGCTCAAGTTGCGACTCGGGCAATCCTTGGCCAGTCATTGGCTGAACAAGGTTATCAGACTGGCTTGGTCACACCAGGACCCTTAGTACACGTCAAAGCGCCGGTCTTCTCATTTTCAAAGTTGAATCGCGTGGATAGTTTGTTGGGACCAGAAATGAAGTCAACCGGTGAAGTCATGGGCAGCGATGTCACGATGGCGAAGGCACTTTACAAAGCCTTTGAAGCGGCTAAGCTTCACGTGCCGAGCCACGGTAACGTCCTTTTGACTGTCCGGGATGAAGACAAGCCAGAAACGGTGGCGTTAGCCAAGCGGTTCCATGCGTTGGGCTACCAATTGCTAGCGACTCGGGGAACGGCGACTGCTCTGACCACACACGGGTTACCCGTTACGACCGTCGACAAGATCGATAGTGGCGAGCATGATTTGCTGCATCGCATGGAAGCTGGCGAAATTCAAGTCGTCATTAATACGGTTTCGGATGAAGAACAGGCTGAAAATGATGGTACCCTGATTCGAAACACGTCAATTATGCACGGTATTCCGTTGTTTACGGCCTTAGATACGGTCGCGGCAATTTTGCAAGTACGAGAATCACAATCATTTGTAACGCAGGCGCTCTAAATCAGGACACCCGCCGATAAGCTTGATCATAGGAGGAAAACGATGGGACGATTAACAGTAAATTTAGCCGGTGTCACGTTCAAAAATCCGGTTATGCCGGCTAGTGGTACGGCGGCATATGGTCAACAGATGGCTCAACAGTTAGACCTGAGTGCGCTGGGGGGCTTGGTCATCAAGTCGACCACCGCCGAACCGAAAGGGGGCAACCCACGACCAACGACCGCGGAAACAACCGCGGGGTGGCTCAATGCAATTGGACTCAAGAATCCCGGAATTGACAATGTGCTGGCCGATAAATTACCGTGGTTAGCGACTCATTATCCGGATTTACCGATTATTGGGAGTGTCGCGGGGGCGAGCTTTGATGAATACGTGGCAGTCGCACGAAAAATGGCG
The DNA here is from genome assembly GCF_037290055.1 of Lactiplantibacillus argentoratensis. Classification (NCBI taxonomy): domain Bacteria; kingdom Bacillati; phylum Bacillota; class Bacilli; order Lactobacillales; family Lactobacillaceae; genus Lactiplantibacillus; species Lactiplantibacillus argentoratensis. The sequence continues at coordinate 2,246,195 of NZ_CP147647.1, read as the reverse complement.
TCGGCACCTAACGTCAAATTATTGGAAATCAATATTTCATGTCCAAACGTCGACCATGGCGGCCTAGCATTTGGAACTGATCCAGCGACGGTAACGGCGTTGACTAAGGCGATTGTTGCCGCGGTCGATAAACCAGTTTTCATGAAGCTGACCCCGAATGTCACTGATATTGTCCCAATTGCACTCGCTGCCGAAGCTGGTGGAGCGGCTGGACTGACGATGATTAACACGTTAACGGGTATGGGCATCGATTTAGCCACGCGCCAACCGATCTTAGCGCATGGTACGGGCGGCTTATCTGGAAAAGCCATTCATCCACTTGCTGTTCGGATGATCCATGACGTGCGTCAACACACCAAGTTACCGATTATTGGAGTCGGTGGGGTGTTCACGCCAGCGGATGTCCTGGAGTTTTACTTGGCTGGTGCGAATGCCGTTCAAGTTGGGGCCGCAACGTATGGTCACCCGACTGCTTGTTCAGACATTATTGCTGGATTACCGGCGGCAATGGATCAGTACGGGATCACCAGCTTGCAAGCGTTGATTCAGGAGGTCCAAGGATGAAGCGACCAATTATCATTGCGTTAGATTTTCCCACCGCCGAACGAGCCTTAGCTTTTTTAGACCAATTTCCGGCTGATTTACATGTCACTGTCAAAATCGGCATGGAGTTATTTTATGCAGCGGGACCGAGTATTGTGACGGACGTGCAAGCTCGCGGCCATGCGGTTTTCTTAGATTTGAAACTACATGATATTCCCAATACCGTCGAATCCGCAATGCGGGTGATCGGGCGGTTAGGGGTAACCTATACGACGGTTCATGCTGCGGGTGGGCACGTGATGCTTTCAGCCGCCAAACGAGGATTGGTCGTGGGTGCAATGGCCGCTGGAGTCACTGCCCCCAAGTTATTAGCGATTACGCAGTTAACTTCGACTAATCAAGCTATTTTGAATCAGGACCAGCAAATCATGGGAACGGTTCGGGCGAGTGTCGTGCATTATGCCAAACTAGCACGGGCGAGTGACTGTGATGGCGTCATTTGTTCCGCCCAAGAAGTTCAGGCGATTCATACGGCCGTCGGTGCTGATTTTCTCGGAATTACGCCGGGAATTCGGCCAGCGTCGGCGCAGTCAGATGACCAGCAACGGGTGATGACACCGGCTGCCGCTGCTAAGGCTGGGAGCAACGGTCTCGTCATCGGGCGGCCAATTACGCAGGCTGCAGAACCAGTTCAAGCTTACCGAGATATTATGACAGAATGGAGTAACTAATATGAGTGAAATTGCAGCAACCATCGCCACTGATTTGTTGACGATTAAAGCCGTTACACTACGACCAAACGACCCGTTCACCTGGGCCAGTGGCATTAAAAGTCCAATTTATACGGACAATCGGCTGACGATTTCCTATCCGGCGGTCCGTCAGCATATCGCGCACGGAATCGCCGCCATCATCAAGCGTGAATACCCGGCGACCGAAGTGATTGCGGGGGTCGCAACGGCTGGCATTCCGCATGCAGCCTGGGTGGCGGAATTGTTAAATCTACCATTGATCTACGTTCGTGCTAAACCCAAGGATCACGGTGCTGGCCGCCAAATCGAAGGGGTGTTAAAGCCCGGTCAAAAAGTTGTCATGCTGGATGATCTGATTTCGACGGGTGGCAGTGTGTTACAGGCGGCCAAGGCCGTTCAAGCAGCAGGTGGCGATATTCAGGCTGTTGGGGCAATCTTCAGTTATGCCTTGGATGCGGCAACGCAAAATTTTGCCGCTGCGTCATTACCGCTGTTCAGTTTGTCCAACTATCCTGAACTAATCAAAGTTGCTCGCCAAGCAGATTACATTGATGACGAGGAATTAGCTTCGCTGCATACGTGGCGTCAGGACCCAGAACACTGGGGAGTGACTGATTAGGATTACGCGCCATAAATGGCTGGCATATTTAAAATAGTCATGAAAATTAAGCTGGATTATCCAGACGATTTTCATGACTATTTTAGTTACCGGCTCGTGCTAATATTAACCTGTGACAGATTGTTAAGACAAGATAAAGAAATGAGGGAATATTCGATGTTAGCAATTTTAGTTGGCTTAGCAATCGGGATTGGGTTACCAATGCAAACGAGTATTAATTCGCGATTGCGCAATTCAGTGGGATCTCCATTTGGTGCCTCCCTAATATCTTTTGCTGTGGGGACGTTGTTTTTGGCGATAATGACACTAATTGATGTCCATACTTTAGGATTTTCGACGACGTTATTTACGAGTCAACCGGTTTGGATTTGGCTGGGTGGGCTGTTGGGGGTCGTCTACTTAACTGGCAATATCTTGTTGTTTCCGAAGCTGGGTAGTGTTCAAACCGTTATTATGCCCGTGCTTGGTCAAATTTTGGCCGGGCTATTGATTGATAATTTTGGTTGGTTCGACTCACCCCAAAGTACATTGACGATGACCCGATTTTTGGGTGCAATTTTAGTCTTGGCGGGAGTCATCATCACCGTTGCGGCTCAGGGGTGGCTCGAACAGCGGCATAATCGAATCACTGAAATAGCGGAAAAAGATACAGCTACTGACACTGACCAAAGTGGCCTTGGAATTTGGCGTGCACTAGGTGTGGTTGCTGGAATGCTCAGTGCGATGCAAACTGCGGTCAATGGGCACCTAGGTCGGGTGCTTGGCTCCACAGTGCACGCGGCATTTGTTTCTTTTTTAGTTGGTACTCTGGGGCTGATCGTCATCGTGTTAGTCTTGCGACCTCAATTCAAATTGATTAGGCCAACTAAGACGCCTAATCCTTGGTGGATGTGGATTGGTGGCATGATTGGCGCGCTGTATGTTTTGGGTAATGTTTACTTGGTTCCGGTCGTTGGCACTGGTTTAGCGGTCGTCATTGTTTTAGTCGGACTGATGGCCGGTAGTTTAATGATTGACCAATTTGGCTGGTTTGCTTCAAAAAAGAACCCAATTTCGGGGGTCCAGTTGATGGGCTTGCTCGTCATGATTGTGGGGGTTGTGCTAATTCGCGTCTTTTAAGCACTCTGAGGATTGGCGAGTGTCACCGGGTGATCGGTAAGGTGTTTTGAGGTCGAGACTTGCAGCCGGATGAATAAGCGGCCGTGCGAGTTGACCACATTAAGCCGTGACCACGTTCGTTAAAGCTTCTAAAATTTCAAATCAGGATGACAAAACGGTACTGGATGCCGGGCACGATAAGCCATTATAAATCCGACGCACATCTGGCAGCAGTGGCCGTCAACGTTGAGAATTAAGACGTGCAGCACACGGGTCACCTGGCTGAATAACGTGGTATTTAATGGACGCGATAATAAACATCTAACTTACGGGTTAGGTGTTTTTTTAGCCGGTTAAATATGCGATAATGAGACTAACTTAATGAGAACGTTTGTTCAGTTCAGAGGAGGAATTAGTGGTGAGCTTACAATTTGTATTGGGACCAGCCAAGATGGACCATCGCCGTACCATGGTGGCGCAGTTAGTGGCAACCTTGATGGCTAAGCCACAAGATCAGTTTTTTTATTTGGTACCGAACCATATTAAGTTCGATACTGAAGTTGACGTGTTGAACCGCTTGGCACAGGCATTTGGGCAACCAGATTTGTATGCCCAGACTCAGGTTCAGGTCTTTTCATTTACCCGTCTCGCTTGGTACTTGATGAAGAATGAAGCAGCTTATCAAGTGCCACGACTCTCCGCTGCTGGGATTGACATGCTATTATATCGCATTCTACAACGACATGCCGATGAGCTGCGATTGTTTGGTGGTGAAATCTCGCAAACGGGTTTTGTGACTCAACTAGCTCGTGAAATTAATGAGTTACAGACCGCTAATTTGCAACCAGAAGATGTGGTTCAATTGGCAGCGAATGCTCAGGTGGGTGACTTGCAGGCTAAGCTACATGATCTGGCGATCGTTTACAAAGACTTTGTGGCGGCGACTGCAGATAAGTATCTTAAGCCCGCTGATATTCTCGTTCAATTGAATGCTTACTTACGGCATCAAGACTTGCACGGAACGCACGTTTATGTGGAACTCGCTGGCTTTGCTCAATTACCGGCTCAGGAACAGGGAATCATCACGACTATGCTGGAACAGGGCGCGGACGTGACAATCAGTTTGATGCTCGATCACAAAGTCGTTGACCGGGCGCCAGAAAATGGCACGCTGTTTTATCAATCTGGTCGGCTTTATTATCGGCTTTATCAGTATGCCCGTATTCGCCGGATTCCGGTTAGCCAAGATATTTATGCTGACACGCCGCGCGTGGCTCCCGGCTTAGTGGCTCTCGATGATTTTTGGCGTGGTCAGCCCCAAGCGGCTACCGGTCACGAGGAGCCGAATACGAATGTGCATTTATTCCGGACCGATAGTCGACAGACCGAATTGGCACAAGTTGGCCGCATGATTCGGGCAATGGTCGCGAAAAAACATGCCAATCCCGCCGATGATTATCATTATCGGGACTTCTTGATCATGACACGGCACTTAGATGCCTACCAAACGATGTTAGCGCCGACTTTTCATGAATTAGAAATACCATACTTTGTTGATTTACAGCGTTCAATGGCCGACCATCCGTTAGTTGAGTTGATTAACGCGTTGTTTGATATCGACGCACAGCAGTATCAATATCGTGATGTTATGCGAGTGTTGAAAACCGAGCTGTTGATGCCAAATATCAATGGGCAACCGATGGATCGGCAAGCCTACCGCCAAGCAGTAGATCTGACCGAAAACTTTATCCTTAAAAGTGGTTATCACGGCCAGCGGTGGGTACAAAGGGAAGATTGGCAATACTTTCAATTAACCGAGGGTGATGCCGGGGTCGAGACGGATCAAAATGCTGAAATTTCGCGACAAATCAACTTGATTCATCACTTTGTTGCTGAAACGTTACCACCGTTTTTTAAAAAAATGCGGCAAGCACCGGATGGCAAAGCGGCCGTGACATTGCTGGTCAACTTTTTGACAAGCCAGGGCGTTACGGACCAGCTATTAGCTTGGCGTGATCAAGCCTTGGATCGCCAAGATGTCCGGGCAGCTGCCGAGCCTGAGCAGACCTGGCAAACTTTCTGTGGGATGCTAGATGAATACGTGACGATTTTAGGTGCAGAGCCATTTGAAATTACGGACTTTTTGGCACTATTACAAGCGGGCTTTGAAGGTGCTAGTTACTCGCAAATTCCGTCGACGTTGGACCAGGTGTTAATTTCAGAGAGCGGAATGGTTCAAAGTCAGGACCATAAAGTTGTCTTCATGGTTGGGGCAACCGATTTAGTGATGCCTGACCGGATTATGACGAACAACTTATTGAGTGATGTGGATAAAGAAAATTTGCAACCAACGCTCAGTTCGTTAGATGGTGATCACTATTTAAATGATTCAGCTGTCGTTCAGCTCGGTGATGAAAGTTGTCTGAATTATTTGGCCTTTTTAAGTGCCCGTCGACACTTGTTTTTCAGCGCCCCGTTAAAAGATGATCAAGAAACAGATTTAAATTGGTCCAACTATGTGCGGCGAATTCAACGCCAGTTCAATTTGCGAGAACATACTTATCTTGGGACGCCTGATCCGACTAATGCCGATGCGCGGCCATTTGTTGGGACTAAGCGCCGGACGATTAGTCATGTGATTCAGGTTTACCGCGATGTGTTAACGACGAATACTGACCGTAATCGTGTTGGCGCACCATTACAACCTGCTCCGGTGTGGGTGTGGTTACGGCAACAATTGACGCGTGACCCCAAATTCGGTGAGCTAGCACGTCAATTGATGGCTGGATTAAGCTATCGCAATCAACCTGTCAAGCTGACACCAGCCAGCGTTGAGGCTTTGTATGGGCATCAAATTTATACGTCAATTTCAAAACTAGAAGAATTTTATCGTAATCAGTACGCTTATTTCTTGAAATATGGGCTCAAACTGCGTGAGCGTGATGTGTTCGAGTTATCAGCTGCTAGTACTGGGGAGTTTTTCCACGCTGTCTTAGATGGGCTCATCAAGGCGTTACGGTCTGATCAAATCCCATTGGCCCAAGCCAGTGATCAGCAGTTAGGACAGTATTTAGAGACTGTGACCCGTCAAATCTTAGATCAACCACAGTTTACAATTTTGACGAGTTCTAACCGGATGGCTTACTTGCAACGGCAGTTAATCAACACCGTCCGGCAGATTGCATTTGCGATTCGCAATCAAAGTAAACTGTCAGCCGCTGAACCGAAGCAAACCGAGGTCTTATTTGGTAACGTTGGCAAGGAACACGGATTAAAAGCGCTCGATTTTCAAATTGATGCAACGCATAGTGTGCACGTGCGAGGGAAGATTGACCGTCTCGACCAAATTCAAGTGGCAGATCAAAGTTACCTGGGAATCGTCGATTATAAGTCATCCCAACATAAATTTGATTTTCAAGAGGCGTACTATGGTCTCGCAATGCAAATGTTAACTTATTTGGACGCTGTGCTGCATAACGAGCAAGCTTTAGTCGGTTCTGATCAAGCTGCGGTTAAATTAGCCGGCGCACTTTACATGCACATTCAAAATCCAACTCTGAAACCAAAAGATATTCAGGGCGGTTTTGAAGCAGCGCTCCTAAAGAAGAATAAGTATAAGGGAATTTTGCTCGATGATCCGCAGCTATTGGAACATTTAGATAGCGAACTACAACAAGGTAACGGGGCCTCGAAAGTTTACCCATTCGCACGTAAAAAGGATGGGTCGTATAGTGGGGGGCGTGCAGCTTCACTGGTGACGAATGACCAGTTAGAACGATTATTACAGCATAATAGTCAATTGATTATTGCAGCTGCTGAAGCGATTTTCGCTGGAGAAATTCAACTAAATCCAATTCGGCTGAACGATAAGACAACTGCTTTACAGTATTCGCCGTATCTATCAATTATGCAGTTTGATGCAATGTTGGCAGAAAATGCTTATCGGGATCTACCGCCATTATCAGCCAAACAGGTTCTTGATTTACTAAAGACACAGGAAGGTGGAGAAAACCATGAGTGAGGGCACAAACTATACGCCTAGTCAACAGGCCGTTATCGAGCAGCAGGGAAATAACTTGTTAGTTTCGGCTTCGGCTGGTTCTGGAAAGACGACCGTATTGATCGAACGTATTATGCGCAAGATCTTGGCCGGCACGAATATTGACCAGTTACTCGTGGTGACGTTTACGAATTTAGCCGCTAAGCATATGAAACAAAAACTGGAGTCACAGATCAATAAGCGAATCTCACAGTTAATGACGGACAATCCGGAGCAAACCACGGCGTCACCAGCGATTCGACAACTACGGCAGCAATTAAATCTGCTTGGGGTGGCCAACATTAGTACGCTGGATGCTTTTTGTCTCCGCGTGATTCAGCGCTATTACTACGTTATCGACTTGGACCCGGTCTTCCGCTTATTGACGGACAACACTGAGGGGTTACTCATTCGTGATCAGGTTTGGGACAGTGTTCGTGAACAATTATATGATGAAGATGGTACGTTATTTGACTTATTAACAGCGAATTTTTCTAATGATCGAAGTGATGATGGTCTCAGTCGATTGATTTTTCGGTTATTTGATTTTGCCCAGTCGACCCCGGATCCGGAAGGCTGGCTGAGCAAGTTACCGGAACCTTATCAGGTGGATGAGGAAGCGTTAACGGCCAGTGCCTTTTATCAACAACAATTATTACCATTGCTCATTAATGAAGTCGATGGGATGCAAATGAAATTACGACAGGCACAAAAAGTTGCGACGGATGCTGACTTAGTCCCGAAAACGCTTGAGGTACTCGCTACAGCACAAAAAACGCTGACGACGCTCCGTGAACAATTGGCAACGGCAAGTTGGAATGAGTTACGTACTCAAGTCGCTACTTTCAAGATTGGAGCTCTCAAAAAAACTTATAAGGACGAGCCGGAGAAGACTGCGCGGGCCAAAACTATGGGCACATTTGTGGACGGTGTCAAGAAACAAATGACCACCCTTAGCGAGACCTATTTTGCGGCCGATGAGCAGCAAGTCCTGGATATTATGGTGGGCGCAAAGTCGATTGTGACTGAGTTAGTGCGTGCGACCAAGCGGTTTAGGACGGCCTTTGCGGCTGAAAAGCGGCGGCGACACGTCTTGGACTTTTCGGATTTGGAACACTTAACATTGCAAATCTTAACGAGCGACAATGAAAGTGGTCAGGCTGCTTTGGCACAGTTACGGGCCCAATTTGAAGAAGTTATGGTTGATGAATATCAAGATATTAACTCTTTGCAAGAAAGTATTTTGCAGCTGTTGGCGCGCGACCAGCCAGGAAATATGTTCATGGTGGGAGACGTCAAACAGTCGATTTACCAGTTCCGATTAGCTGATCCGTTATTGTTTTTGCACAAGTATCACGATTTTGAGACGAATCCCGAACACGGGGAACGAATCGTATTAGCTGAAAACTTCCGGTCGGTGGCGAATGTCGATCATTTGACTAACCTAATCTTTAGTCAGCTGATGGACGCGCCGGTCGGGCAAATTGATTATGATGAAGCGGCTTACCTCAAGTATGGGCCCAAGGATTATCCGGCCGATATGCCACAAACGACGAATCTATTACTTTACCAGACGGAAACTGACAAGTCGACAGAAGATGTCTCCACGGATGAAACCAATTTTTCAATTGATGATCCTGCCGTTGGGAGTATCACGATGGTCGCCCAAAAGATTTTGGCACTTAAGGCCCAAGATAAGCCAATCTATGAACGTGCTAATGGGGAATACCGGCCGTTTCGTTACAGCGACGTGGCGTTACTAGTACCAACACGTAATCATAATTTAACAATTATTGATGTTTTCAAACGGTATCACATTCCCGTTGTGGTCAATGATGCCCAGAATTATTTTCAAACCACTGAGATTCGAATCATGATGGCACTACTCAGTATTATCGATAATCCATATCAAGATATTCCGTTAGTGGCGGTTCTACGCTCGCCAATTGTCGGATTAGACGAAAATCAATTAGTTTATTTGCGTATCCAGAATAAAACGAGTGATTATTTTCAAGCCGTCCAGGACTTTTATCATCATTATCCGACTGGTCCGGCGACTGAATATGGTGATCAAGTTTATGCTAAGATCGAGACCTTCTTGACACAATTGACTGAATTTCGAGATCTGGCACGACGTAATCAAATCGTAACCCTGATTTGGCAAATCTATGAACGAACTGGCTTTTTAGACTACGTTGGCGGCATGCCGGCTGGTAAACAGCGTCAGGCTAATCTCCACGCTTTATATGAACGTGCTTATACGTATGAACAGGGCAGTTTTAAGGGCTTATTTCAGTTCGTTCGTTTTATTCGCCGGATGCAGGAAAAGGATCAGGACTTGGCAGCTGCCGTGGCCGAGACTGATGCGGAAGCGGTCAACGTAATGACGATTCATGGTAGCAAGGGGCTTGAATACCCCGTGATTTTTGTGATGGATATGGATAAGCAGTTCAATCAGACTGATACGCGCTCAAGCGCGCTATTGGACCGAGAAGCGGGGATTGGGATTACTTATTTGGACCCAGAAACGCGTGTGAAGTACCCGACCTTGCCACAAGTTGTGACTAAGCAGGTAGTCAGCAAGAAGATGCGCGCTGAAGAGATGCGGAAACTATATGTCGCGATGACGCGAGCTCAGCAACAGCTCTATTTGGTTGGAACAATCAAGGATATTGATACCGCGACCGAAAAATGGCGGCAGGCCTTTGCTAGCGACGGGCGCGTCTTAAGTGCCCAAGCACGGATTGCGGCGACTAATCAATTAGATTGGGTCGGTATGGCCGTGATACGGCATCCGGCCATGAAGGCATATTGGGGAGATGAATGGCCCAATTACGAATTGACGGATGATCCGACCAAGCTAGCCGTTGAATTGGGAGATGCCACCACCGTCCTGGCGGAGCAAAGTGAAGCGGTAACGGATACTCAACCTGATGCGCTTGAACTAGTTGAACAGCAAGTCACCATCGATGTTGATCAAGTAACGCGTGATTATCTGACCACGTTACTGAATTTTCATTATCCACACCAGGCTTCCACGACGACGACGGCATATCAATCGGTATCAGAAGTGAAACGAATCTTTGAAGATCCGGATACTCCGCTGATGAATGCGAACCCGACTGTTAGTCAGCGGCGTTCACGACCGACATCCCGGTTTGTGACAGGGTCACTGGAGTTACCACAATTTTTACAAACTATGCAGGCGCCAACCAGTGCGGAAGTTGGGAGTGCGACCCACTTAGTTTTAGAACAACTTGATTTGACCAAACCGGTCAATGAAACGACGGTTCAAAGTACGATTGATGGGTTAGTGGCTAACCGGGTCTTAACGACCAATGTCGCGAAATTGATTGCAGTTGACACCATCGTGGCTTTTTACCAGAGTGCGCTGGGCAGTCAAATTTTGGATAATCCGGCGAAGGTGCACCGCGAAGTGCCATTCTCGTTACTGATTCCAGCACGTCAGATTTTCGATGTTGATGAACATGAGACGGGAAAAGTCCTGATTCATGGAATTATTGACGGCTATTTAGAAACGGCTGATGGGTTAACCTTGTTTGATTATAAGACGGACCACGTCAAGCGGCCTGAAGAATTGAAGACGCGCTACGCTGGTCAAGTTAAACTATATGCAGCAGCGCTAGCGTCGATGTATCCAGGAAAGGTGACTAAACAGTATTTGTACTCACTGCCACAACAGGTGTTTGTGCCAGTTAATTAAGTTTGGCTGTCAGGTGGTGTTTACAAAATTGGAAAAAGCACGTCAGAATAATCTGGCGTGCTTTTTGTTGAGTTTGGTCTTAATTAAAGCGTTTGTCATGTTTAAAGCCAAATGCCGCGTGGCTGACAAATATTAGGATAGTAGTAACTGATAAGCATTCCGTTGATCGTTGTTGTCATGATTCATGTAGACGATACCACGGTATTTGAAGCCAGCTTTGGTAATAATGTGTTGCATTCGCTTGTTTAACAAGTGCGTATCAATTCGGAGTTGACGAAAGCCGAGTTGGTAACTCATGGTAATGAGATTGCTAAAGTAAAAGTCAGTCAGATGTTGTCCGTGGTAACCATTGGCAATAGCAATACGGTGAATCGAGGCATAGCGGTGGTTCTCAGTAGGCGCCCAGCTGCCATCATAAATAATAGCGTAATTGGGGTCAGGTGTTGTTAGCAGTGCAGCCGTCCCAGCAATCTGATCATCGACAATGAGTACCCAGGCAATTCTAGCATCAATGTCAGCCTGAATATCAGCAGCTAACGGGTAACCATCTTGCCATTGGGGAATCTGATCGGCAGCCAAGGCGTGTTTGCCCTGTTCGATAATAGCCATCATGGCTGGTAAGTCAGCACTAGTAGCTTGACGAATATATTTTGACATGAATTATCACTACTCTCGTTTAGATGCTCATATTATAAGCCAATTTTGTAAACTGGACAAATCAGGAACAGAATGATACTTTTTTGTCCTGGTAAGCTTTATAATGAAACTTAACTAAAGGACAGGAGTGACCCAGATGAAAATCTTTGTGATTGGTGCCCATGGGCAGATTGGTAAGAAAATCGTTTCCAAGTTAGTTGCCCAAGGTGACCAAGTGTACGCGGGTATTCGCCAACCAGAACAGGCTGAGGCTTTCGAGGATGCTGGTGCGCAGCCAGTACAATTCAATTTGATGGCTCAGCCTGAAGATTTAGCGTTGGCTTTTAATGGTATGGATGCCATTGTTTTTGCAGCCGGATCAGGTGGTCAAACGGGTTATGATATGACTTTAATGATTGACTTGGATGGGGCTGTCAAATCAATGGTCGCAGCCAAAATTGCCGGCGTTAAACGCTACGTAATTATTAGTGCTGAATTTACACCGGATCGGAGTCGTTGGCCACGAGCATTACAACCGTACTACGTGGCAAAGTATTATGCTGACGAATGGTTAAAAAACAGAACCCAATTGGATTACACCATTTTACAACCAGGTACGCTGATCAATGATGCCGGTACTGGCAAAGTAACCGTTAACCCTGACGTTGGCGGTGAGATTACGCGTGATGATGTCGCAACTTTTACAGTTCAAACGCTACACACCCCTGCAACGGTCGGTAAAACCATTGCGTTGATCAATGGCGATACCCCAATCTCAAAGGCTGTTCAACAAGCTTAATCTGAGGTTGAGACGGGTTAGCGACCATGATAGGTTACTAAAACTTGTCTGTTTAATGACCTGCATTTGGCGACCTAACTTGACGTACAGTCGTTATAAAATCCACCGTGTGAGCTTATCATATTGATAAACTTACACGGTGGATTTTTAGGTGCTGGTTAGTATGCGTGCCAATCGACGGATTGAAAAGCAGCGGTCAGTCGTTGGATCAGGTCGGCTTGGGTTGGACTAAACGTCATTGAGTGGCGGTACGCAACGCCGACATTGAACGTGGGCGCTTGTGCGTCAGTTAGGGGGAGCCGCTGTAATCCCGCTGGTAATTGGACGGCGTTACTCAATAAGGCAATGCCCACATGCTGACGAACCATGTTTAAGATACTGCCGATTTCGTTGGATTCAAAGACAATCGTTGGCCGAACATGATTTTGATGACTGAGTTGACGAAATGCCTGGCGGTGGACAAAGTTATCTTTGAGCGCCACAAAATGCTGATGACGCAACGATCTGAATTGAAGTTGTGAGTAGGTTGCTAGCGGATCGTCAGTTGGTACAACAATACTGAATGACTGGGTGTCAAACGTCGTGAGTTGAATGGTCGTATCCGTGAATTCATTGAGGTAAGCAAGTACGGCTAAGTCTAATTGTCCGTTTTTTAATCCTTTGAGCGCCGCGAGTGAACCTTGACTGATAGGTTGAATCTGGCTGAATAAAGCTTGTGGTAATTGGCTTGCAATCCGGGGAAAGTAGTTGATTTCAATGATTGGCGGCATCCCGATGACAAGTTGATCGGTTGTGGTGTGGGCAACTTCTTGGCACATCAGTTGGTGCTCTAATAGGATCTGATTGGCGTGTCGTTGGACTTGGATCCCGGTCGTGGTGAGTGCCACGGGTAAGTGGGGATTAGCCCGAATTAGTAATTGTGTTTTCAGTTCGGTCTCCAATCGCCGAATAGCAGCCGAAATGGTCGGTTGACTAACGTGAAATTGGGCTGCAACTAATGAAAAATTTTTCAGCTGAGTTAACGAAACATAATATTGCAAATCTTTAATATTCATCTTAAAGTCCTTATTTAATTGATGCTTAATTGTTAGTATTATGATTTGTTATTATAACATGGTTATTTGACTATGGTAATCGTTGTGGCTATTGTAGGGCTATTAAGAGAGAAGGGAACGTTGTACATGTTTACGTTCGGAGAGTTAATCGTTATTTTAGTCGTTGTTGGGATTGTTGCGGGTATCGTTAGCACTGCAGCGGGGTTAGCGTCGCTGGTTTCGTACCCGGTCCTACTGGCGCTGGGACTGCCGCCCGTTACGGCTAATGTCACTAACACCGTGGGTTTAGTCTTTACTAGCTTTGGAGCCGTGCCGGCCTCACGCCGGGAACTACGGGGGCATGGTCAGGAATTGAAGACGCTCATCCCGCTGACTTTAGTTGGGAGTATTGTTGGGGCAATTCTGTTATTTATTATCCCGGCAGCGACCTTTGCGAAGGTCGTCCCATTTTTTATTTTGATTGCGGGAATTTTAGTGCTGATTCCTCGTCATATTCATATTAAACAGCCCGGTGAAATTGTTGTGACACCTAAATGGATGACGGCTTTAGCTTGGTTGGGCATCTTTTTAGTCGGAGCTTATACGGGGTATTTTGGTGCTGCGGGTGGTGTCTTGATGTTGTCGATCCTGTCTTTCACGAGTGCCGCACCGTTCGTCGTCTATAATGCTCAGAAAAATCTGGCGTTGGGTTTAGCCAATATTGTTTCAGCCGTTGTTTATGGCCTACAAACGCCAATTCAGTGGCGCTATGTATTACCTTTAGGCATTGGTTTTCTAATTGGTGGTAGCTTAGGACCACGAATTGTGCGCCACTTACCTGCCAGATTACTTAAAATTGTGATTGGAATCGGGGCATTGGGACTGGCAGCTAGTTTGTTTAAATCGGCTTATGGATTGTGAGTGAAAATGAAGTTAGTGGGGACAAACTCAATAGCAATGTTAAGGCTGGTAAACTTACTTACGCTACGATCTTGAAATTAAGTCATCGGGTCTAAATCAGTGTTTGGGCTGATACTATCAGGCAAAACTGCAGGTAACCTGAAATGGGGAGGGTTTGACCCGGTTGGCTGATCCCTGATGATGAAACAAAAAAGACTTTCAAGCCGTGCCTTGAAAGTCTTTTTTGATTATCCCAATGAGAACTTTAATCGTGATGGCGTGAACGTGTCCCTAAAAAGTAAGTACCAACGGCTAACAGAATCAGTAAGCTGATAATGCCCAAGCCGCCACCCATCCACATAAAGGGCATACCGCCAGTAAAAGCCCAACCGCACATCATGGTCACCACTTTCCTAATTATTTTAGTTTCAGTATACGCGCTTTTGCCAGGGACTACCAACCGTTCTGCATTATTTTAAGCTGTTGAGTAGTTGACTTTGTTCATTGGTGGTTAACGGTAAAATTGGTAGGCGCGTGCTTCCGACTAACCAGTGTTGGGCGTTCAGCGCCGCTTTGACGGGTGCCGGTGAGGGTTGTGTGAATAGTGCTGCCATCTTCGGCATTAAACGTCGTTGAATTTGCCCTGCTTGGGTGATATCGCCGTGGTTCAAGGCGCGGCGCATCGTCGCCATTTCATTTCCAAATAAATGACTCGCCACTGAAATCGTTCCCTGACCACCCAAGACGAGGGTGGTCAAGCTCTGAGCATCTTCGCCCGTGTAAACGAGAAAATCTTTAGGCGCCTTTTCAACAATTGCGGCCAGTTCTTCATCGGAACCACATTGTTTGATCCCAATAATGTTGGGGTTGTGGGCCAACGTGAGAATCGTCGTGACCGTCATCTTAACGCCTACGCGACCGGGAATATTATAAATTATAATGGGCAAGTCTGATTTTTCGGCAATGGCTGTAAAATGCGCCATCATCCCGGTTTGGTTGGGTTTGTTATAAGGCGGGACAACGACGAGGGCGGCGTCGATGCCCTCGATTTGACTGACAATGTGGGTGAAATGAATTGTGGCGGCAGTGTCATTGGTCCCCGTATTAGCGATGATTGGAACTCGCCCAGCAACGATCCTAGCTGTCTGCGTGTATAAATCTCGTTTCTCAGCGATGCTCAACGTGGGGCCTTCGCCAGTCGTGCCCCCGACTAATAAGCCGTCCGTGCCAGTTGCAAGTAAGTGTTCGATCAGTTGCTCTAAGCGGTGGAAATCAATGTGTTGTTGGTCATCAAATGGGGTGACCATGGCGGTAATCAGGTGTGCGGATGCTAATTTCATGTGGCTAATCCTCCTGTGTGGTAGTTTGGGCGCGCCATAAGGCTAAACGATTTAGCCCTTCGCGTAGTGCCGATTGACTGGCTGCATAACTTATCCGGAACCAACCCTCGCCACTCGTACCAAATGCTGAGCCAGGAACGACAGCAACTTGGGCCTCGTGTGCGAGTCGGGTCGCAAAGTCCCAGCTGGTGCCTTGGAAATCCTGCGGTAGTTGGACAAAGATATAGAAGGCGCCCGTCGGATAAATGTAATTGAATCCAATTTCACTCAGACGTTTGACGACGTAATCGCGGCGTGCTTGATAGATGTCACGCATTTTGGAGCCATCATCTAGACCGTTGGTAAGGGCCTCAATCCCCGCTGCTTGGGTGATCGAACTCGTTGAAGTAACGAGGTACTGGTGGGTCTTCTTCATCTCGGTAATCAAGTTACTTGGGGCCATGATGAATCCCAGTCGCCAACCAGTCATGGCATGCGATTTGGAGAGGCCATTGATTGTGATCGTTTTGCTTGGATATAGTGTGGCAAAAGCAGTATGGGGCTGTTCATAGGTTAGTTCACTGTAAATCTCATCGCTAATAACGTAGATTCCGGCGGTAGCAATGACGGCTTGCAAAGCCCGTAATTCATCATCAGTGTACGTGACGCCGGTGGGGTTGGTCGGGTAGTTTAGAATTAAGGCCTTGACGTGGTCGCGACGGTGATCATCTAGCGCAGCTTGTAACGCACTGGGTGTTAATTTATAACCCGTTGCGGTTGTGTCAATGGGAGCTAATTTTGCGTTTGCGATGTCAACGACGGGTTGATAGCTCGTGTAGGCCGGTGTTGGCAATAAGACGGTATCGCCAGGATTAAGTAAAGTGAGCAGGGTCGTTGCCACGGCCTCACTAGCTCCGACTGTTGCAATGATTTGCTCAGGTGCATAGATGAGTTGGTATTTCTGTTGAAAGTAGTGACTCGCAGCATCTTGCAAAGCGGCAAAGCCCATTAGTGGCGAGTAGTGTGTCCAATCATTATGAATAGCTTGAATTGCCGCTTTTTTTACGTGACTTGGGGTGGGTAAGTCAGGTTCGCCGACCGTTAATCTGATAATATCGGGAATTTGACTGATCGCTTCATCGAAGCGTCGGATGCCAGAGACTTGAATTTGTTGGATCCGAATATTTGTATTCATCATTAGGACCTTCCTCTCAACGTGATTACCGTTTATAATAAACAACAATCGTCCGGTTAGAAATAGACAATTTTGATAAAAATGAAAGGACAGTTGTGTGATGCCATTAAATCGTCAGTCAACGACACCGTTATATATTCAGTTATACCAGCAGATGCGTGATGACTATGATGCTACTCAAGCCAACCACCAGTTATGGTCAATTCGTAAAATGGCACAAAATTTGGGTGTTTCCAAGACCACTGTCGAACAAGCTTACGATCAGTTGCTAGCAGAGGGCTATGTTTATACCGTTCCCGGGAGTGGCTACTTTTATCGCGATCGGACACACTGGCCAGCAGCTAAACAGGCGCTGGAGACTGTGCCACAGCCCACTAAACCCAGGGCGTTCACTTATGATTTTCGGTATGGTGTGACTCAGTTGTTATCGCCAAGTTGGAACGCTTGGAAACGGGCTGTCCGACTAGCGTTGCGTCAGACTGAGCAGCAACCAACGGCCGTTTATCCGGATGCGCAGGGCTTACCGGCTTTACGTGAAAACTTGGTTCGATTTTTGAAAACGACTCGTGGTGTGCGGTGCACAGCGGACCAGATTGTCATCACGAGTGGGGCTAAGGCAGGTCTCAGTATTCTACTTAGTATCTTGCCACGCGGAACGGTCGGGATTGAGAATCCGGGCTACCGCGGTTTATCCGAATTGGCGGCTAGTTATGGACAGATGGCGGTCCCCATCAGAGTGACGGAAGATGGGCTCGATTTGACACAAGTTCGTGAGCGTAATCCTCAGATCATTTATACGACCCCCGGCCATCAATTTCCATTAGGAGTCGTCTTGCCCATCGAGAAACGATTAGCGTTGTTACAATGGGCGGGGACTCAGCATCTCATCATTGAGGATGATTATGATAGTGAATACCGCTACAGTGCGCACCCATTACCCGCGCTACAGTCACTAGCAACGGCCAACCAGGTGGCTTATTTGGGGACATTTTCGCGGGGCATTGATCCGACATTACGGATGGGATATTTGGTCTTACCACCACAACTGGTGGCAACTTATCATCAACAGTATCAATATCGGGCTGAAATGGTGGCCGGCCTGTTACAACAAGCAATGGCTAATTATTTTGAAGATGGGGCGTATTATCGGCACCTTAGTCGAAACCGAGCTGCTAATCGACAAAAGTATCGGGTACTTTGTCAACAGTTAGCGCAAACTAAGCGGATCCGGCCAATTGCAACCGGCGCGGGGGTACACTTAGTTGTTCAGATTCCAGGCATTGCACAGGCTAAATTATTAGAAGCCCTAGAACAGCAACAGGTTCGGATTTATCCGCTTAACTCCAATTGGCGCGACATGCCCACGACGGATTATTACTTGTTAGGGTTTGCCGGGCTGACACTGTCAGAGTTGACGACCGGTGTCAAACGGTTGGTTCAAGTTTGTGAACAACTGGTAGGGTAGGCGTTTATAAGCGGAACGGGTGGTGTTAGGGATTATTGCGGCGCTAGTCAAGCTAATCCGCAGGCGCAATCCCGAAGGTCAAAATAAACGTGTATTGCCGACGGGCAGCAACCCATTCAATTGTTAAAGCGATATAAAAAGGACCAGTTATCAACACGTTGTTAGGCAAGTGTTGGTAACTGGTCCTTTTTATTAAACCATTTAAGTGACTATGTTAGGACGGCTAGTTGCGGTAGACCCAGCGGTGACCATCTTGACGTAATAATTCATCGGCCGCATCTGGTCCCATTGTACCAGGGCGGTAGTTTGGAAATTCGGGTTGATGTTCATCCCAGTATTTTTGAATGACGTCAACAAATTTCCACGAATCGGCAACCTCTTGCCAGTGGGTAAAGTTGGTTGCGTCGCCATTTAAGGCATCGTGAAGCAAACGTTCGTAAGCTTCTGGGCTACCAGCCGTGGCTTCAGCATCGTGTGAATAATTCAACTTGACCGGGGTGGTTGCGAAGCCTTGGCCGATTGCTTTAGCATTCATGCGGAGCTCGAAGCCTTCAGTCGGTTCAACGTTGATTGTCAAGATGTTTGGATCGAGACTGGTTGCTGCGTCGTCATTAGCTCGGACGTCTTCATGATTGAAGATATTGACGACTGGCCGTTTGAACACCACGTCGATTCGCGTGAACTTATCGGCTAAGCGTTTCCCAGTCCGGATGTAAAACGGCACTCCGGACCACCGATAATTATCGATCATGACTTTACCAGCGACGAAAGTATCGGTGTTAGAATCTGATGAAATCTTATCTTCGTCGCGGTAAGCTTTAGCATCATCGCCGGCACCGTATTGACCACGGACAAAGTTGGTTGCGACTTCTTCTGGTTTAAGTGGTCGTAAGCTCCGTAAAGCCTTGACCTTTTCCACGTCGATATCATTTTCAGTGAATTCAACTGGTTGATCCATTGTTAACAGACTCAAAATTTGCAAAATGTGATTTTGGACCATATCCCGCAAGGCACCGCTGTTATCATAGTAAACGGCCCGTTCTTCGACACCCAGTTTTTCACTTAACGTAATTTGGACATTGTCGATGTAACGGTTGTTCCATAATGATTCCCAAATATTATTGCCAAAACGAATGGCCGTGATATTTTGAATCATTTCTTTACCAAGGTAGTGGTCAATTCGATAAATCTGATTTTCGTTAAAAGTAGCCGTTAATTGGTCGTTAAGTTCCTTGGCACTTTCATAATCATGACCAAAAGGCTTTTCGATAATGACGCGGTTAAAACCGTTATCTGTCAGAATATTTTCGGAACGTAAGTGTTGGGCAATCGTACCGAAGAAGTTTGGTGCCATTGCTAAGTAGAAGATCCGGTTGCCTTGTAAACCATATTGGGCGTCCAGCTTTTCTGATAATTTTTTCAAAGTTCGGTAATGTTCAGCATCAGTAACGTCATGCGATTGATAATAAAAATGGCTCGCAAATTGCGTCACCGTTTCCTGATCAGCATTCAGATCAGCTAGGGAGTCACTAATAACTTCATGATAGTGATCATCAGTCCAAGGACGCCGAGCCGTCCCAATAACGGCAAAGTGGTCCTTGAGATAGCCCTTTTGATAGAGCTTAAATAGTGACGGGTACAGTTTACGCTGTGCGAGGTCACCAGTACCGCCAAAGATGGTGAATAAGGCAATTTTTTCGTTACTCATCAATTTCACTTCTTTACTAAGAATATTTTAAACCAAGTACTTGTTCATAAGCATTAATTCAGATTAAACTACCGTATTAATATTAAACCATACGTGGTGATGGTCAATTATAAAGTACTAATGTTGCGGAGATTTTGGGAACTGGTGTTTCAGTTCACGCTCAGTTGCAACGTTTTGCATGATCAAACCAACCGCTAAGGCGATGGCTTGAAAATTAAAGCTTTGCAATAACGGAATCTTGAACAGACCACCAATAATCGCGCCGATTAACAAAATGGAAAAGATTTCGATGCCAAACATTGAATAGAAGCGTTGTGCGAACCGCCATGTTTCCTCATTTTTAATCGCGCGTCGCGACATGTAGCCGGCGAGTGAGCGCATCTTCGGCATTCGTACCCGTTGATAGATCCAGAGTAACAAAATCACTAGGAAGCCTAACGCTAGGCCAAAGCTATTATTCGCCATGTTGTCACCTCAATTGTTGAAAGATTACACCGGTTGGCAGTGTTTAGTTATATTATAACAATCATCGGGGGCGGTAGTCGACAATCAGGTTCAAAAACCAGACATTTCAATATTAATTTTTATGGATTATCGAATTAATTTTGGCAAGCTCGGTCGAGTCGGTCAAAATCGCCGGGGGAGTCGAAACAGTTGTGACTAGTCTTTAAGGAAATCTCGATGGGGACTTTGAAGATATCCAGGGGCTATCGGCTGGGGGTGGCTTGACGACCGCACACTAACCCTGGTTGTCACTGGTTTTTAGTTTAGCGGTCGCACGAAATGCAAATGAGCTTTCAGCATGCGAGCTGCATGCTAAAAGCTCATTTGTACCGCTGGACGAGTCCCCCGAAGATCCGCACATGGTTATCGAGTATCAGGATTGGTTAATCCGTCACGTGAATGACGATTTTACCCGTCGTATGGCGACTTTCGATGGATCGATGACCCTTAATGACATTGGCTACGGAGAACGGTAATGTCGCAACGGTTAGCTTCACTTGACCGCTGACAACTAATTGGGCTAAGTCGGCTAGGTCTTGTGATGAGCCTTGGGTGAACTGAAAGGCAACTTTTTTCTGTTGATCATGTTGCTGCTCGTCCGTCGGTTGGCCGGCAATGGTTGCGAGCTGGCCGTCAGCTTTTAGAACCTTGAGACCAGTATCAATATCACCAACGGTGTCAAAAACGGCATCATAGTCGTGCAAGACGGCGGCAGGATCGGTTTCGTGGTAATCAATGACTTCATCGGCCCCTAGGCGAGTTAACAAGTCACGGTGATTAGCACTAGCGGTGGTCGCGACGTAAGCGCCAAAGGCTTTAGCAATTTGAATTGCAAAGAGGCCAACACCACCAGCTCCACCCTGCACCAGAATCTTCTGTCCGGATTGCAGCTTAAGATTGTGCTTCATGCCGTAATAAGCGGTTAGTCCAGCGATTGGCAAAGCAGCAGCTTGATCAAATGATAAGCCTGCTGGGAGATGGGCTAATTCTTTAGTATTAACAGTAATAAATTCACCATAAGTGCCGTTATTAGCTGCGTGGGCAGGCGCGGCGGAACCAAACACAGCGTCACCGATGTTAAAACCAGTGATGGCCTTGCCCATTTTGGTAATGACACCAGCGAAATCCCAACCTAAGACCAATGGAAAGGCCCATAAGTCAGTAAAGGGTGAGGATAGGGCTCCCATCCGGCCAGCAATATCCATGGGATTGAGACTAAAGGCGTGAATCGCAACTTGAACTTCATCAGCTTGTGGTTCGGTCGTGGGCATGTCGACCATCGTAAATTCATCTGCGGAACCGTATTGGTTAATAGCAATTGTTTTCATAATATCGTAACCTTCTTTGATTAAGTGTGCCGTTAGTATAAACTATGGTGTCCACACGATAGCAAGTAAAAAGTAAAAAAGTTGGTTAATGATTTGGAGAAGCTTCAAAGTAAGCAATCTTATGTGCTAAAAACTGATCAGTTGCCTGTAATTGAGCGATTTGCTTTTTCACAGTAGCACGATATGAGCTCAGTTCTTGGATTCGCTGGGCCCGGTTTGGAATGTGGCCGTCACCGCTGAGTAGTTTTAGATCAAGGCCTAATTGCCGAAAAGTGGCAACGAATTGTAGACGCTCTAAATTTTGACGTGAATACTGTCGGTAGTTGTTGTGGTTGCGTGGTACGGGCCCAATCAACTGTTGTTGTTCATAATAACGGAGGGCGTCCTTGGTCATACCGGTGATGACGACAACCTCTTTGGTACTAAATGCCGTTTGTTCGGCTGGAATGGTGAAAAGTCTCATGTCAATTGCTCCTTTTTGACTTTAGTATACACGTGGTCAGTGCTTCTCGGAACAATACTAAAACGAATGAAACGGCTCCGCCGAGTGGGAGCCGCATTTAGAATGCACCAAATGGTCAAAACACGGGCCTAGGCTGCGACTACAGCGTTGCGATTGTGGACGGGACCACAAACAACATGCAGTGTAAGACTTGATGCTAAGCGCGGCTTAAGTAAAAATGATTTCGTAGACTACTCAGCACCTTTTGCGACCTGATTGGTAGGTAAAAACGGTCGGGCGGCGTATACTATTTAGGGTATTGTTTTCTCAATGAATAAACTTAAATCAGGAATGTGGTGAGGAGATGCAAAAAGAAGTTCGGTTACGGTGGCTGTTTCTAGCCAATTTGCTGAATAATGCGGGTGCCGCTTTTATGTGGCCATTAACAACGGTCTACATGCATAATTATCTCAAACAAAGCTTGACGTTTTCAGGAGTTATTCTTTTTTTAATGTCGTTGGCTATGATTGCTGGTAACTTTATTGGCGGGCGCTTGTTTGATCACTGGCGACCATATTATACAGCGCTACTTGGTGGTGGTATTTCGACCGCAATTTTAACAACGTTGATTTTCTGGCATAGTTTGTGGCCTTACGCGATTGGCTTGATCATTGTCGGCTTTGGTGATGGTATCAGCATGACAGTCGTCAATGCCTATGCCGCAACGGTAACGACTAGATCCAACCGGTATGTTTTTAACATGCTTTATTTAGCACTCAACGTTGGGGTCGTTATTGGGACATTATTGGTCGGTTACTTATTGGAACTAGGTATCAATGTGGTGTTTATGGTGGCAACAGTTTGCTACCTTGGCCTTATGACGATTACGCTAAGCACCTTTAACGTCACACCGACTGTTCGGACAGAGAAAGCTGCGCCGCAGAAGCGGGATGTGACGCCTAAAAATCACCGTCAATTAATCTGGATGATTTGTTTGATGATTTTCACCATTTATTTGAGTTATGCCTTATGGGAAAGTATTCTTTCCGTGCACATGACCAACTTGGGGATTCCGTTCCGCCGGTATAGTGAAGTTTGGACGATTAACGGGTTGTTGATTATTGTGAGTCAGCCGATCGTGGCGTTATTCAACGAACGATTTAAGATTGGCACTCAGATTGGCTTGGGCATTACGCTATTTGCCTTATCATTCTTGGGATTAGTATTTGCCCGGCAATACGTCGATTTTATTATTATCATGGTGGTGTTAACGATCGGGGAGGTCATTGGCTTACCGATTGCCCCCGCCTGGGTCGATGATATGGCGGCTGATGATCAGCGTGGAAAATATCAAGGCCGATACAACATGGCTTTGTCATTGGGGCGAGCCGTGGGGCCGTTGTTCGGTGGCATGATGGTGGCTCAGTTCTCCTACTCGTTATTGTTTATTACGGTGACTATCTTAATGTTAGGTAGTTTGGCGTTAGTCTTGTGGCGCGCCCGGCGAGAACACTTATTAAATGGTTAAGGAGCAGGTGGGCCCCGTGATACTAACAAAGCTTTTAAGGTCAAATGCCTTGAAAGCTTTTTTGATTCTGTGAAAGTGATGATGGAGACGATTGACGATACAATTTGCGCATTATCGGATAGAATAAATGAATTAATTAATAAAATGAGGTGAGTACGTGAATTTGATGGTTTCCAGCTTTATTCTGGTGTTGGCTGCGGTTGTTAGTATTTTTATTTCCCGGGTAATGCCGCAAATATCTGTGAACTACTTGAGTCTGATCGTCGGTATTGGCTTGTTTTTTATTCCAGTTTTGAGCAATCATATTGAAAACTTCAATTCTGAAATCTTTATTGGCCTGATTGTTGCGCCACTCCTGTTTTTTGAAGGACAAGCCACCCGACTGAATGCCGTTGGTAAGGAATTAAAGCACATTATCCAAACGACCGTTGGACTAGTCATTCTTGCCTTAATTGTCGCGGGATTTAGCTTGGCGGGGCTGGGATTAGTCGGCTTGCCGTTAGCTTTTATTCTAGCGGCCATCAGTACACCGACCGACGCCACGGCAATGGAATCGGTGACGAACGGTTTGGAGATGCCATCAACTGAGGGAACTTTTTTAAAAATGGAGTCGTTGTTTAATGATGCTTCTGGCATCATCTTATTGAACATGGCGGTTCTCTGGTATGCTAATGGCTATATTAACTATGGGCAAACGATTATTGATTTTATTATTTCAGCTGTGGGTGGGGTACTCTTTGGTTTTGTCAGTGCCTGGATCATGGTTCTGTTTCGGCAAGTATTGTTACGCTCTTCGTATAATTCGTTGAATGCGTCGCTGTTGATGTACGTGATTACGCCCTTTATTTTGTATTATGCTGCTGAGGCGATTCACGTTTCTGGAATCATTACGGTTGTGGTTGCGGGATTAGTGCATAATGCGGAAGCCCAACGAAGCCGGTTAATTAATGCACAACAAGTTCATTTTGCTTTTGACTTGGTGAGCATGATTACTGAAATCTTTAATAGCATGGTGTTTGTGGTTCTTGGATTCATGTTTATCAAAATTCTTGTTAACGAACAATTCGGGCATGGGTCCTTGAACTTTTTGTTGATTGGGCTTGTTCTGTATATTAGCAATGTGCTGGTGCGTTACAGCTACGGTCGGTTGCGGTTGAGCTTCAAGAATCGGCCCGCATGGATTTTTGCGCTAGGTGGCGTGCACGGTGCGGTAACGCTGGCCTTAGCCTATACGTTAACCGATACTGCGGTCGGACGTGGTGACTTTAACTTGGTTCTAATGGCTGCTAGTACGTTGATTATTCTGAGTATGGTCGTGCCGACGATTATTTTTCGCTGGTTGCTAAAGCCGGCGTTGACTGATGATGAGGCAACTAGTGAGATTGATCAGATTCGGGTGGCGATGGTTCACCACGCGATTGATACAGTTCAGAAAATGTATTTGCCGTCGAATGTGAAAGAATCCGTCATTTTTGATTTGATGACCCAGAAACAACGGACTAGGACTCGTGATTTTGCGCGTGCCTGGGTTGACGTTGTTCGGCGACCGGAATTTACTGGTGCAGAAAAAGAATTAGAGATGCGGGCATTTATGAATGCACTTGAACAAGAACGGCAATATTTGGATATGATTTCACAACGAGAGGTCAAGTATCAGAAGTACGTTTTTAAATTGTACAATGAAACCTTATTAGCGGAATCACTAGTCATCGGCCCCACGATATTTGATAAGGATAAGGCAACGGAATAGCGTGAAATCGTCGTTACTGAGGCGATTGGTCAACTTCGTGCTGTGAACACAATCAAGGTCCAAGTTAGCGAAAACTAACTTGGACCTTGATTGTTTGGTTAATTCGATTAAAAGGTTTGATTGTCTAAATAGGCGGCCAAACGGTCTTTCATCACGTTATAGACGCGTTCAGTATCAACGGCAGTCCCGCGAAGCTCATAATCCGCAATCATGTCCGTGTCAAGTTGTTCAGCATAACGCCGAGCGGTTAGACAGTACTGATCGTTAAAGTTACGGTTACCAGAACCAACAACTCCGAGACAGAACCGTGAGTTTTGATCGTAGTTAAGATATTCACCTAACACGTTGGTCATCAATTCCTTAACCCCATTGTCAATGCCGTTACCACCGTCAAGGTAGGTTGGGACAAAGGCGAAGTAGGGTTCAGTCTCAATGGCAAAGTCTGACTGTTCGGTGATTTCTTTTAAGGTAATTAATGGGTTGTTATCATCAGCTGCATGCTGGGTCTTGGCGTAATCCTGCATACCGGTGACAAATGAGCGGGTATTGCCTTCAATGGAGATATAAATGATATTGATTGTTGATTCACTCACAGCAGTTCCTCATTTCTGTTTTACATTAGTTTTAGTTTACGCTGGGCACTACTTAATTGCAAACGACTACGGCTCCGAATCGTCGCAGTTTGTTGTGATAACGGCCGGCTTAAGATAAACTTAATTTTTAGTAGGCTTTCCCTTAAATCAACCGCATCCAATTTATGTACAACGGGTTAGTGGCAATTCACACGACTTATCATATAAAAGTACCAAAGTTGACCAGTTGAAGTTCGCCGGATACAAAAAAATGGCCTCTAAGAAATCAACTTTCTTAAGGGCCATTTTAAGTAGTGCGTGTAAATATTTAGTCTTGTGTTTGATCGTCATTATGATCGTCAGGTGTGCTATCCGTCTGGGCGCTAACCTCAAACCAATTGATATAAGCATTTTCAAAATCAAGCGCTTTGAAATTGAAGTTACCGATTTGAATCGTATCACCGGCTTGGATTTTAGGAAAATTATCCAAAATATAACCGGTCAAAGTGACAACATCGGAATCTTCAAATTCTTGTAAGTCGGTCTTGAAGTAGCGTTCAAAGTCGTAGATGGTCATCTTACCACTGATGCGGTAAGTGCCATCGGCTTGCTTTTCGATGTATTCGTTAGAAACATTGTCGATTTCGTCATTGACGGTTCCAAAAAGTTCTTCGTAAATATCCTTATCAGTGACGATTCCACTGGTCCCACCATATTCATCAACCACGACGACGATCGGCGTTTGTTTGTCGATCATCTTTTGGAGAATGGCTTGAATCGGTGTAGTTTCAGGAATTGTAATGATATTACGCAATAACTTATTGACCCGAATATCATCGTCAACTTCACCTTGGCGAATTAAGTCATAGTTATAAACGTAACCCAGAATCTTGTCCTTATCATTGTTAGCTACGACGGGTAAGCGGCTAAAGCGTTTCTGTAAATAAACGCGAATGGCTTGCTTGACGGTATCGTTGATATCAATCACAACTAGCTGAGTACGGTCGATCATGATATCCTTAGCAATCTTGTCATTGAACTCAAATGCCCGCTCCATGTAAAGGTAATCGTTACGTTCAAGCTCACCGCCAGTTACGGCATTTCGTGATAGGTTAAGAATTTCGGCTTGTGAATAAACATCGTTATCTTCATTCGCAACTGGGATGCCTAACATTTTGACGACGCCAGCTGATGAGACATTCAACAACCATACGAAGGGGTAGAACATCACGTGGAACCACCGTAATGGTGTCGTAATAACCGCCATTACTTTGAGTGGCATGTCGATTGCGATATTTTTAGGCACGATTTCGGTTAAGACCACTTCTAAGTAGGTCAGTAGGAAAACCCCAATGACGATACTAATACCTCGTAATACCGCGGTTGAGACGGATAGGTTGAAGAGGGATAAGAAATCAAGCACAAAGTGTTCAGTTGTTTGTTCACCAATCCAACCTAAAATGATACCAGCTAACGAGACCCCCACTTGGGTGGTTGAAAGATACTCGTTAAGGTTGCGGACCATGTGCAAAGAAGTTGCGATCCGTTTTGACGGTTTATCACGTTTTTTTTGTTCTTCTTCGAGAGCGCTAGGGCGGGTCTGAACGAGTGCAAACTCACAGGCCACAAAGAAAGCCGCGACGAAGAACGTAATGACAATAATGACTAAATTTAAAATTATCTGGCCACTGTCCAAAGAAACATTCCTCATTTCATAAATATTAGTTACTTTAAGTATAACGCGAAGTAGCTAATATTATAAGGCCTATCACCCGTTTTGTCAGCCCCCGTGACGGTTAATTAATTGGTCTATCGTAGTCAGCGGGCCTACTGGCAATCTTTTAAGCGCCAATAATGCGATCGCGAGAAAGATGGTTAACGTTTCCAATGAATGGTGCTAAACTAAGGGTATACCAAGTAAAGGGAGATCTTTAATGATGCCAGTAGAAACGAAAACTAAGATTCATGAGGATTCGAAGAAATTGGTTTATCAAGATAGTGATGTCAAAAAAGCGATGGATTTAATTCGTGACCGTGGTTACGTGACCCGTGCAGATTTCAATCAGATGGACGATGCGGATTGGGCGGCCGGTTTTGATCAAAAGATTGAAGCCGCTTTCCTAAAAGTTGAAGGCGAAGACCCGTACATCTACTTCGAACAATTTGATTTCAAGGGTGGCGACATTGATTCAATCATCTTTGATATGGATCAAGTTGGCACGCGTGACCATGCCTTAGATTTACTTGCTGAAGCCATTCACCAACAGGCTTACTAAGAATTGATTTGATACGGAGGTTATTGACATGCGCCAGCAATTATTCGGTCATCATCTGGATGATCTACTAAAGCCCACCAAATTATTGAAGCGGGCTCACCGGGAAGCAGAGAACGTCTTAAACGCACACGTTGGGATGAAAACGGACGTGGTTGAACATGACGATGATTACACCGTAACGGCAGAATTACCCGGTTTTGATAAGGACGCTATTACGGTGAAGTATGCTGACGAATGGCTAACTATTCGGGCGCACCGGTCGCAAGACGATCGTAACGATGACGGGCGCGTACTCCATCGCGAACGGATGGACGCGGACTTTACCCGGAAGTTTCATCTAACGAATGTCGTGCGCGAAGAGATTCAAGCGCATTATCAAGCAGGACTGCTGACCGTGACGTTGCCAAAAACCGTTGCGGATAGCGAAGGTAAGATAGAAATACAATAAATAAAAGCATCGTCAGCGAATTCTGACGGTGCTTTTATTCGGTACATACACATTGATGGCAACGGATTTTTTTGCACACTTAGGGGTGTTGTTAGCAAGGTGCTGTCTCAACTAGTTGACAGAGCTAGCAATCAGTCGTGACAACCTAATGAGCACGAATCTGAAAGTCTGTAGCATAACCAGGTACCAATTCAGCGCGGGGTAGTCAGTGAATATCGGTCACCACCTGAGCAGCTTATTAGCAATCATGATGTGATTTAAAGTGCGAGCCTACTTTTGCTCATCAGTCGCATCGCCATTGGTGTCTTCAGCTTTATTAGCATCTGAGATGCTCATTTGAATCGTACGGGGACGGTCTTTGATAATAACAATCGTCCCATGGCCGAGGAAGTCTTTGGGCCCATCATAGGCCATTTCATATTCATTGGCGAATGAGCCGGATTTTTGAAGTGTCATGAAGAAAATTTTATTGTCTTCGTAGTCGTCACTGAACATGATGGCCATCGTGCTATCAATCAATAATTTCTCTTTGCGCATCGCTTTGAGACGGTCCCAAAGTCCGGCAATCACTGGTTGTGGAATCAATTCTTTAACATCATCACCGACACGGGGCTTTTTGGTCATTTCATACATACTGCATAACCTACTTTTCATTTGTATTTGCATTAACCCATAAATGATACCATATTCAGAAATTAATGTGATTTACAATGTCATCTAGTTTACAAGACTAGTTAATCTAGGTATAATTAATGTAACCTATTTATCAGAGGAGGACGCAGCATGGCAGCTAATGAGACTTATGCAGATTGGCAGGCCCGCATGGCAAAGGTGATTCTGCCGAAGTGGATCGAGTTACCGAACTTTGACTTATATATGGATCAGGTCCTATTATTAATTAATGAAACGTTGCAGCCATTAGGTGCTGATCCAGTTACTGCCGCAATGATCAATAATTATGTCAAACATAAAGTGATCTTGTCACCAGTCAAGAAGAAATATCAAATTATGCAATTGGCGGATATTATTGTCATTAGCTTACTAAAACCGAGTTATCCACTGGATAAAATTCGTCAGGGAATCGACCAAGTGACTGCGACTGGCTATCCCAAGCGAGCTTACGACAATTTTATTACGGTATTAACGAATCAACTTCATCATCCCGATGATCCAATTACGATTTCTGATCAGGATCTCAGTCACAGTTTAACAACCGCAGCGGCTCAACTGATTGTTAATAAATTGCGCACGGATGAATTATTGCGACTTAATCAAGTACAGACCAAGCCACAACAAATTGAAAAATAAGCCGAATGCGGTGGACCAAGTAATGTCAGTTATTTGGTCCATACGTGTTTTTTTGGTTGCTGGAATGGCGGGGCTTTAGTATCATATAAAATGATTGTAAGCAATTTAAATTGGGATAGAGTGGATCAACAGTGGTTTGTTTGTTAATCTGCTTTACATTGGGAAGAGTGATTGATATGAAGGTGTTTATCAGTGACGATCAAGAACAACAGCGTCTCTGGTTAAACGACATCATTACGGCACAGCTGGAGGCATTGCACTTTAATTATGAGTTAGTCTCAGTATGGCAGCCGACCGATGTGTTAGCGGCGGTAAAGGATGGCGGCGGACCAAATCTTTATTTTTTAGATATCGTTTTACAACGCGAAATCAATGGCATTCAATTGGCCTCTAAGATTCGTGATTATGATCCTGATGGGTTTATTGTCTATGTGACGGTGCGTGATGACATGATCCCGGATACGTTGAGTGCGATGACAACACCAACCGGGTTTATTTCAAAAACAAATATGTTCGATAAGGCAAAGTTTGTTCCAGAAGTACAAAGAGTCCTACAAGTCGTAAAAAAACGGTTAGGTATGTTACAGCAATCTGCTGAACCGACTTTAACGATTCGAAGTGGTGCGTTATTATTAACGCTGAAGCTTAAAGATATCATCTACTGTGAGAAGGAACATGGGCTGCGGACCACGCGAATCGTGACGACGACCCAGTCCTATGTCGTGCATAAGAATTTAAATACGATTAAGGAACAACTGACAGCGATGCATTTTTTTAATGAGTTTCAAAGTTATGCCCTCAACCTTGACCATGTGATTACGGTTGATTTTAATAAGGGCGTGATTAGTATGGACAATCATGATCACTTGACCTTTAGCCGGGGAACGATCAAGAAGTTACGGGCGTACTACCAGACCCAGGGATAGGATGAGTGTATGATAACTGAAACACAATTAACAGCAATTCAAACGTATGCTTTGCAAAAGCTTGCTCACGATCATAGTGGGCATGGTCGCGATCATTTGCAGCGGGTCAACCGGCTAGCACGCCGGCTGGCAAAAGCCGAAGGGGCGAATTTAAATCTGACTTTAGCGGCAGCTTGGCTTCATGATGTGATCGACGATAAATTGATGGCCGACTCAGCGAAGGCGCATCAAGATTTGATTGATCAATTGAACGCGCAAAATGTTACGGCTGCCGATCAAACGGCTATTTTTGCAATTATTGATCACATGTCATTCAGCAAATCCTTCAACGGCCCTCAAAAATTAAGTCTTGAAGGGCAAGTCGTTCAGGATGCGGATCGGTTAGACGCGATTGGCGCTATCGGGATCGCCCGGGCGTTGTATTATTCAGGTCATGTTGGTGAAAAAATTTATGACCCGGCAATTGCGCCACGTGAACATATGACGCGTGAACAATATCGACACCAGCCCGGCACGGCTATCAATCACTTCTATGAAAAGTTGTTCAAGTTAGCAGCTCTCATGAATACGGATACTGCCAAAGCACTGGCAGCCCACCGGACAGCGGTGATGCACGAGTTTGTTGACCAATTTAAGGCTGAGTGGACGGCGGATGATAAGGCGTAATGGCATCCCTACGTCTAGTTGAATCACTAGTTCTTTGAGCTGATATCATGTTATCAGATGATGCAATTACCATTTATATTGGCTAACGAAAAAGGCCATCACAAGAATGTATCGTGAATTCTTGTGATGGCCTTTTTAGCTCTTATTCTGGTTTTAAGGCTGGCAATCTAAATCAGGCACGGTTGGTCAGAAGATGGGTTACCAACATGACTAGTAGGGACACGAGTAGTGAGTAGCCCAAGATAATGGCGACCATTAGTCCCCAAGTAACTAACGTATGGATCCAACCGGTGATACCGATGAACGTCAGTAAGGTAGTCAGCACGATAATGATGACGATGGTGCTATACAACCCGATCGCACTATTCTGATAGTCAGCGGGACTTAGATCGAAGCCACCAATCACAATGACGAGGGTTAGAAAGAGCAACATTAATAGTTGCCACCAACTCGTTGGCGTACTGGTTAACGCGTGAAAACTTGCAGCCCATTGTGGTTGTTCGGGTGTATCAGCTAATTTGAAGATGGCTTGAAATAGGCCAGGAGCGAGTAGCCAGTCTAGTCCAAGGAGTGCCGCTGTGCATCCGAAGATGGGGGCGACACCAATGAACAGGTTACCAATGACTTGATACCGGCTGTGCCGATTCCAAGTATGGTTAACATAGCCTAGTGCCAGATCATCCGCCGACTCATCTTCAGGATGGAGGTGAGGGCGTTTGAGCAGCCGGACCGATTGGATGCCGTGGCGAAAAATCAGTGCGAGGATTAGATGGCTAAGCTCGTGGATGATGATGCCCAGAAAACCACAGTAGACCTGACTGTTAATACCGTAGTGGTTGACCAGATTTGCTTTGGTTTGTCGGTTGATAATCGTCAGTAACCAAGCGAATAGTCCTGGTAAACCAATGATGACCAGCAAGACGATGCCGTTATTCTTGATCAAGTTATCCACGAGGCTACTCCGTTATTGGACCAAAAGTGCCGTGCACGAGCTTGCGTAGATCATCAGCGTCGATTTCAATTGAACGCCCGATTTTACCCGAAGATACGAGAATCTTACCTTGCTGCTTAGCGGTCTCGTCTAAGTAGATGGGAAACTTCTTAGTTTCCCAAATACCAACTGGTGTGTTGGCGCCGTGTTGGTATCCGGTAGTTCGTTCCAAGTCCTTTAATGGAATCATGCCAACTTTTTTGTTGCCGGATAGCTTAGCCAATTTTTTATAGCTGAGGTGCTCATCTAACGGCAAGACACCGACGACGGGACCAGTCTTGTTACCAATCAGCGCTAAGGTCTTGTAGATATGATGTTCGTCAACACCGAGGTGGTCGACTTGTAATTGTTGAACGTCGCCTTCCGCTTCGGTTGGAAATTCATATTGTTGATAGCTGATATTTGCTTTATCCAAAATCTTTTCAACAAGTGTTTTACCTAATTGATCTTTTTTCTTCTTTTTTGACATTATTGTTAACCTCACATTTATTAAAAATACGGTCCAATTTTATAAATGGACCGGAACAATTCACCCAAACGCCATTAATTCTGCTATACTTGAGGTATGAAATAACCTCAAAGGAGGGATTACAATGGCTGACCTAGTTTATCAACAAGTCATCAATGATCTCAATAAACGGATCATGGCGAATGAATTTGTTGATAAGAAGCTTCCAGATGAACGTAGTCTTAGCGAACAGTATCAGGTAAGTCGTAGCTCGATTAAGCGCGCGCTTAACGTGCTAGCCAATAAGGGCCTGATTTTCAAGAAGCGGGGTTCGGGAACGTTCATTAATCCATTATATCTTAAAAATCAATCTTCGTTTAAGTATGAAGGAACTAACCTAGGAATTACGGACAGTTTAAATACTGAGGGTGCTAAGCCCAGTATTCAATTATTAGACTTTCGCGTCATTCCTGCAAGTCAAGAGTTGCAACAAGACTTATTTTTAACTGCTGACGAGTTTGTTTATGAAATCAAACGGCTGCGATTACTGGATGACCAGCCTTTCATGATTGAAAGTGGCTATATTCCAATCAAGCTTGTGCCCCAGTTGAACCGACAAGTGGTCAGTGGATCGATCTTTAATTACGTGCAAAAGACCTTGCACGCCGCAGTGACCAAATCATTCTTATCGATTGCGGCCGATGCGTCCAATACGACTGATCAAGAGTTGCTACATTTGCAGCCGAATGAACCGGTGGGCCTGATGAGTGGGATCTTCTTTTTAGATGATGGGACACCCTTTGAAGTGTCTAATATGCGATTACATTATCAATATATGAAGTATACAACGTTTGTGTCAACGAATAGTTAGGAGTCTGAGGTGTCATGGCACTGATTCGTATTAATTTTATGGCGGCTAGTTTACACCGGACCGTTCCCCTGATGGTGTGTTTACCAACGGATAAATTGGTCCCAGATGAGCAGGGCGTGCCGCGCCCGATTCAGGGTCCGTTTGCCACCCTGTACTTATTGCACGGTATCTTAGGTAGTGAAGTCGACTGGATTAGTGGCACACGAATCCAGCGCTGGGCCGACGAACGGAACCTGGCTGTCGTGATGCCAGCGGGCGAGAATAGTTTCTATACTGATCATCCTTGGTCTGGGGAGACGTATAGTCAATTTATTGGTCAGGAATTGATTGATTTTACACGCCGGACGTTTCCACTATCACACCAGCGTGACCAAACTTTTATTGGCGGATTATCAATGGGTGGTTACGGGGCGCTGTATAACGGACTAAAATTTCACGATACTTTTGGGGCCATTGTGAGTTTATCAGCCGGACTGAATGTGCGACCCGGAATGGAAAAGTTACCGGCAAAACCTCAGTGGTTTGCGGAAACGGCCGCATATCAGCATGGCGTTTTTGGCCCAGATCTAGCAGCTGCTGGTCATTCGGAATTAAACCCGCAAGTGCTCGTAACTAAATTACTGGCAGCTCACGTCGCTTTACCCGCGATTTTTATGGCGATTGGCGATCAGGACGGCTTAAAGCCAGCGAATGATGAATTTGATCATTTTCTAACGGCCAAAAAAGTTTCGCATGAATATGTAGTCGGTTCTGGAGCGCACGAGTGGGATTTCTGGGACCGCTATCTATTAAAAGCACTGAACTGGTTGCCACTAACTAATCAGGGCGCCGGTGTTAATTCTGGGCATATTAAAGCTAATTGATGGGCTGCTTCAATCATTCTGTGTACAAATTATTAAAAAATATATTAATCTAAAAGCAAGGTGTCCCAAGGGATGAGCCTTGTTTTTTTGTTTTAATTTATAAAATTGGACCGTTCCAATTAACAAAAAGGTTGATTTTTTGAAATGAGTTGTTAAAATAGAACTTGTAAACGAAAACATTTAAACAGTTAGCGTTCAAGTGAAAAGCAAATTAAGGAGTGTTTTTGAAATGACAACAGATTACTCATCACCAGCATATTTGCAAAAAGTTGATAAGTACTGGCGTGCTGCCAACTACTTATCAGTTGGTCAACTTTATTTAAAAGATAATCCACTATTACAACGGCCATTGAAGGCCAGTGACGTTAAGGTTCATCCAATTGGTCACTGGGGGACGATTGCCGGTCAAAACTTTATCTATGCTCATCTTAACCGGGTCATCAACAAGTACGGTTTGAAGATGTTCTACGTTGAAGGTCCAGGTCATGGTGGTCAAGTGATGGTTTCAAACTCTTACCTTGACGGTACTTACACCGATATTTATCCAGAAATTACGCAGGATGTTGAAGGAATGCAAAAGCTCTTCAAGCAATTCTCATTCCCAGGTGGGGTTGCTTCCCATGCGGCACCTGAAACACCCGGTTCAATCCATGAAGGTGGCGAACTTGGTTACTCAATTTCACACGGGGTTGGGGCAATTCTTGACAATCCTGACGAAATCGCCGCGGTTGTTGTTGGTGATGGGGAATCCGAAACGGGTCCATTAGCAACTTCATGGCAATCAACGAAGTTCATTAACCCAATCAACGACGGGGCTGTTTTACCAATCTTGAACTTAAATGGTTTTAAGATTTCTAACCCAACGATTTTTGGTCGGACTTCTGATGCTAAGATTAAGGAATACTTCGAAAGCATGAATTGGGAACCAATCTTCGTTGAAGGTGACGATCCTGAAAAGGTTCACCCAGCCTTAGCTAAGGCCATGGATGAAGCCGTTGAAAAGATCAAGGCAATCCAGAAGCATGCTCGCGAAAATGACGATGCGACATTGCCAGTATGGCCAATGATCGTCTTCCGCGCACCTAAGGGCTGGACTGGTCCGAAGTCATGGGACGGTGATAAGATCGAAGGTTCATTCCGTGCTCATCAAATTCCGATTCCTGTTGATCAAAATGACATGGAACATGCGGATGCTTTAGTTGATTGGCTCGAATCATATCAACCAAAAGAACTCTTCAATGAAGATGGCTCTTTGAAGGATGATATTAAAGAAATTATTCCTACTGGGGACAGTCGGATGGCTGCTAACCCAATCACCAATGGTGGGGTCGATCCGAAAGCCTTGAACTTACCAAACTTCCGTGATTATGCGGTTGATACGTCCAAAGAAGGCGCGAATGTTAAGCAAGATATGATCGTTTGGTCAGACTATTTGCGGGATGTCATCAAGAAGAATCCTGATAACTTCCGGTTGTTCGGACCTGATGAAACCATGTCTAACCGCTTATATGGTGTCTTCGAAACCACTAATCGTCAATGGATGGAAGACATTCATCCAGATAGTGACCAATATGAAGCACCAGCTGGCCGGGTCTTAGATGCTCAGTTATCTGAACACCAAGCTGAAGGTTGGTTAGAAGGTTACGTCTTAACTGGACGTCATGGGTTATTTGCCAGTTATGAAGCCTTCCTACGCGTTGTGGATTCAATGTTGACGCAACACTTCAAGTGGTTACGTAAAGCCAATGAACTTGATTGGCGTAAAAAGTACCCATCACTTAACATTATCGCGGCTTCAACTGTATTCCAACAAGACCATAATGGTTACACCCACCAAGATCCGGGTGCATTAACTCATTTGGCCGAAAAGAAACCAGAATACATTCGTGAATATTTACCAGCCGATGCCAACACGTTATTAGCTGTCGGTGACGTCATTTTCCGGAGCCAAGAAAAGATCAACTACGTGGTTACGTCAAAACACCCACGTCAACAATGGTTCAGCATTGAAGAAGCTAAGCAATTAGTTGACAATGGTCTTGGTATCATTGATTGGGCAAGTACGGACCAAGGTAGCGAACCAGACATTGTCTTTGCAGCTGCTGGGACGGAACCAACACTTGAAACGTTGGCTGCTATCCAATTACTACACGACAGTTTCCCAGAGATGAAGATTCGTTTCGTGAACGTGGTCGACATCTTGAAGTTACGTAGTCCTGAAAAGGATCCACGGGGCTTGTCGGATGCTGAGTTTGACCATTACTTTACTAAGGACAAACCAGTGGTCTTTGCTTTCCACGGTTACGAAGACTTAGTTCGTGACATCTTCTTTGATCGTCACAACCATAACTTATACGTCCACGGTTACCGTGAAAATGGTGATATTACCACACCATTCGACGTACGGGTCATGAACCAGATGGACCGCTTCGACTTAGCTAAGACGGCTATTGCGGCGCAACCAGCAATGGAAAACACTGGTGCGGCCTTCGTTCAATCCATGGATAATATGCTTGCTAAACACAATGCCTATATCCGGGATGCCGGAACTGACTTGCCAGAAGTTAATGATTGGCAATGGAAGGGTTTAAAATAAGCAGTTAAAATCTTAATTTGAAAATAGCGTTGCTACTGGCCTGTGCCTCCAGTAGCAACGCTATTTTTGTGCGCTATTAATTGTGTCGATTGGATACTGTCAACTCAGCATGGGCGACTTATTTCAGATTGCGTGTATATCAAGCAATACTAGTGGTATGTCAACAAGTACTGATTGGTGCTGGAATGTAGCCTATGACGTCTTAATCAGAACCTAGCTAACTGACGTTTAATCAAGAAGCAACTTGCAATGACTAGCATAATGTGAATTGTGAGCATATTTTAATTGGTTTTTAATTATTCCTGTTATAATAACGCTACCTAAGCTGATACTAGTGATGGTGATTAGTTAAGGATGAACGGGTCTGACGCAATCAGCTCAGCCTAACATCGTCGATTCCGGTTCCATGAACCGAGTTTATGTGGAAAGGAGCGACTGGTTGTTTAATCGCCAGTCAACGATGCTAATGAAAATTTTGATAACAGTCGAGAATTTAGTGATGGATGGTGTCAAACGAGCGGCGACGGTCCTCGGTAATGCGTTGACCTCGCAAGCCGAGGTTGCTTTTTACTCCTTGGCCCAACCCCGGTCTTTTTATGAACTGAGCGCACCGCTTATCACGGCGCGCCGGCCTGCAAGTGCGACGGTACTTAATTACTTTGGCGCTGATCCGTTGACCGTTTATGCGCCTCAAATAGATGATTTACTCACGACGATTGGGTCGGGAGCTTACGATGCCGTTATTCTCCCGGGAGGCTTACTGACGAGTTTTGCTCCGGCAATCAAACAGCGTTTTCCACGGGTCAATGTCATTGCGTGGATGCACAATAATGTTGATATCTACCTCAATCAGTATTACGTCCAAATGCAAGATGAACTGGTCGCAGGGCTCTTAGCGGCTGATACGGTCGTGACATTGACCGATTATGATTGGGAAGGCTACTCACGTTTTAACGCCCATACGGTCAAGTTTTATAATCCACCAACCATGCAAGCTCATGGTCAGCAGGCCGACTTGGCGCAACATATCATTGCCTACACTGGTCGTATTGACCTGCAACATAAGGGGCTCGATTATTTGTTGACAGTTGCGCGAGCCTTGCCCGATGATTGGCAAATTGCAGTCGCGGGGACTGGTCCCGAAGACCAATTAGCGACGTTCAATCGGTTGATGGCTGAACTCGATGTTCGTGACCGCATTATTTATCGGGGTGCGCTGAAAGATACTGAGTTACGGGCGCATTATCAACAGGCGAGTGTCTTCATGATGACTTCGCGTTGGGAAGGGATGCCATTAGTTATGGGGGAAGCGATGACGATGGGGTTACCGATCGTCTCAATGTGGAATACTGGCTCAGCCGAGTACTTGCAGGGTGGCCAGTACGGTGTGTTGACTCCGGCCCGCGATGTTAATGCTCTGATTACTGGCTTAATGCCACTGTTAACTGATTTTGACTGTCGCGCTGAATATGCCGCGCGCGCTCGGCAACGCAGTCATGACTTTACCTTGAGCAAGATTGTCCGGCAGTGGCTGGCACTATTGAATCGCCAATATGTTCCGCAAACGGTCGTCGAATCAAATTGGCCTGCGGATTTGAGTAGTGGGGGGCATTAGCCTGTCATAGCGGTCATGATAATCGCTCAGTACTTAGGACCTGAATGGTTGGTGCTGAGCTTTTTTGTCATTGATGGTGGGGATTTTCTTTTGATAGAACTATTATATAAAAGTTATGAATTCTATTAATCAATTTGCAAACGCGTGACGACTTTGATACACTCAATCAAAAGGTCAGCCCTGCCTGACCGCATTGGAGGAGCTTGCTATTGAAGACAACGTGGCTGGCTAGTTTACTAGTCACAATCTTTTGGGGCGCCGTATTGGGGCTCGTTGTAACGTATTTAGGTGGGGCGATGGTCGAGGCTTTGACCGCCACCCCCATCGTTCGTGAACCACTCAAAGCCATGGCGGTGGGTATCATATTGGCAGTGATGAGTGGGTTATTAGTGACAACGCACCATTAAGAACTGTATGCTGGCTTTAAGGGCGCTTAGCCGACCGTTATCAAGCTTGATAAATTAAAAATGATTCGCCTTCTTGTCAGAGGAAGGTGAATCATTTTTTAGTGTAGATGAATCACGGGGTTCAATGGTGAACTAACTGTCCGGAGTGCGTTGCGCAAATGCTCACGATTTGGATAGTCGGAGTAGTTTGAGTAACGTACCGGCAAGTTCTTCACGTTGATGGGCTGGCAGATCACTCAGGTAGTCGAGTAATGCAACAATATTAGGTGATTGGAGAAGCTCGTCGCGAAAGAAGTCCGCTATTTTTAAATTCAGAGTTTCAGCGATTGCGGTCAAACTTTGTAGTTTAATGTTATCGACCTTACCACGTTCGAGTCGAGAAATTAGCGAGATTGAAACATTCGATTGTTCGGCCAATTGCTCGATGGTGATGCCGTGTTGCTGTCGGCGTTGCCGAATGATTTTGCCTATCTCGGTTAACATGGGAATCCTCCTTAATCCATTAAGCGTCTTAGCATTAATTTTAGAGGTTTCGCTATGCTTGAAACAGATTCAAGCAATCAGTAGTTCTCGATTAAATGCGGCTTCTCAAATAAACTTGGCAATGGGGCCGGTACCGTCACCCGTGTGGTGCTAAATGGAAGTTGTAGATCCAACAATTGGGCATGTAACATCAGCCGAGGCGCCGACTCCGCTTGCGAGTCGTAAAGTGGATCACCGATAATCGGGTGGTCACTGGCGGCCAAGTGGACCCGTAGCTGATGGGTACGGCCAGTATGCAGGGTCAGTTTAACTAAACTCTGATGGGCGGTTGTTGCACATACTTCGTAGTCGGTGAGTGCTGGCTGGGCATCGGCCGTGTTGACCCAGCGTTTGCGTTTGTCGGTAGTATCGTGACCGATTGGCGCGTTGAAATACCCAGTTGGCGTGGCAAAGTGACCACGTACCCAGGCATAATAAGTTCGGCGAATTTGCTTGTCACTGATTAAGCGGTCCAGAATCGGGACGACGACCGGGTTCAATGCGACTAGCATCGCACCAGAAGTCATCTGGTCGAGCCGGTGAACCATGTATGGCGCCTGATGAGTTGGCTGGAGTGCGGCTGCTAGGTCATTTAAAATTGATCCGGTTTCACCCGGTTGATTAGGATGCGATTTCACGCCAGCGGGTTTATCAACGACTAACAGATCGCTATTTTGATATAAAATCGTGGCTGGGGCCGTGGCGGCCGCAATATAGTTCGAGGTCGGGGTTCGAAAGTCACTGGGGATAAACGTCAGCGTCAGGCAATCACCAGTATTGACGAGTTGTGCAATCGACGTTGGTGCACCGTTCAGCTGAATCCGCCGCGTTTGGCGTAACTGGCCCTGAATCCGCTTTGGAATCAGCCAAGTCCGAAGGCAAGCCCGAATCGACTGTTGATTCAAACTAGACGGGATAGTGAGTTGATAAGTCCAGGTCATGAATAAAGCTCCTTTATAACGGGGAAGGCGGGGCACACGAAGGCCACTAAAAAAGTCTGGAACGCATCCAGACTTTTTGGTTAGTCTTCTTTTTTAGCGGCCGGCTTAACGATCAAAACGTCACAAATTGCGTTGCGACTGACGTAGGTGGTTACGGAACCGACCATCAAACGTTCAACGGCGGATAAGCCGGTTGAACCAATCATGATTAATTCATTATGGTGGTCAGCAGGGAATTCACGCGCGATAACTGTTTTAGGATTACCAAAGCGAACGTGAATATCAACGTCGGTCACCCCAGCGTCAATCGTTTGTTGCTTAAGTTCTTCCAAGCGCTTCTGGACGTCTTCTGATAGCTTATAGATGACATCGCCACTGACCGCACCGCCATACGTGTCACTGAATTGATTGACTTCCAACACGTTTAAAATGTCGAGATGGGTCTTGTTACGCTTTGCGACTTCGATGCCCCGACGAAGGACTTCGTCGGTAGCCTTGGAGCCATCAACTGGTACCAAGATATTTTGATATTGTTGTAACATAATGGTTACCCCCGTTTGATATGGCTAGTTAATATCTACATTTTAGCATTAATTTTCAGCAATGTAAGCAATTAAAATCGATTGATTTATTTGCTAACTTGAGTTTGTAAGGATAATTATTTTAATGGACTGAAAAATGACTGATTTTTTTCACACGAACTTTGTGATGGAAAAATAATATTCTTTAAGGTCGTTAATCGATCAATCAGGCACATTTAATGTCAATGAGGTTATTCAGTGACACCCTAATTTCGCAAAAGTCCCTGGTCACAACGTTTGGTAGCGATCGTCAATCTAGTCAACGATAACGAATTGTTAACTAATCAATCAGTTAAAATGATAACGGTGTCAATCGACTGATATTAATAAAATAATTCGAAGCAATCTCGATTGAATGTCCCCCTTCGACATGCTACTATTATTCTGTAATAGCAGGTGCTACAGGGGAATTAAATCGGTTGTGTTAACAGCTAACTCACGGAAAGTTTGGGGATTTTAAAATTGAAAATTGGAATGACGAAAAAAGTAGTAACTTCATTATTGCTAAGTACCGCTTTACTGCCAATGTTGAGTGGTAAAGCTGACACGGCAAGTACGGATCAGAAACCAGCGGCTGCGACTAAGGGAAGCAGCGCTGCTTCGGCTGCCAGCCAACAGGTGACCTTAAGTGCTGGCAGTCAAACAGCAACAACGGCGAGCGATGCGGCTGACCAATCCGTTGCTAGCGACGGTGCAAAGACTGACGACCAGGCGAAGTCGGCCGGTACAACGACGTCTGATACCAGTGCGTCCAGCCGGGTGACGGTACGGGCGGCCAGTCAAGCAACTAAAGCTGACAGTACAGCACAGCAAAGCCAGTCATCGACTAGTGAAGCCGCTAAGGACAACGCCGCTGCCAGTGCTACGGCAGATTCCACGACTAGCGCCGTTGATCAGCTTGACAAGACTGCCAAAGCGAGTGCCGCCACGAGTCAAGATAGCCACAGTACGACTGATGAGACGGCTAAGGCCAGTGCAGCTGCCAGCCAGGCTAGTCACGGCACCACGGATCCAGCCGGCGCAACGGTTGCAAGTGAAGCGGCCAAATCAGCCGCATCGTCGGCCGCACCGAAGCAAGCGACCGAACAGGCGGTAGCTGCGAAGATTTCACCGAGAGTTGAAACAGTCGTGGCAGCTGATGCCGTCCAGCCATCAGCGATGATGGCACGCTCAACGCGGGCGATGACTAGTCAGGAAATCTTCCTGAGCCAAATCAAAGCAGGGGCCATCTCTGGTTGGAATAAGTATCAAGTCTTACCATCAGTCACGGCCGCACAGGCGATTCTGGAAAGTGGCTGGGGGCAGTCACAACTGGCAACTGATGGAAATAACTTATTCGGTATCAAGGGAAGTTATCAAGGACAATCAATCTACTTCCCAACTAAGGAATGGAATGGCTCAAACTACATTGTTATTCAAGACGCTTTTCGGAAGTACCCAAATTGGTCGGCCAGTGTTGAAGATCATGGGGCCTTTTTGGTTGTCAATCCGCGTTACAGCAATTTAATTGGGGTTACCGATTATCGGCGCGTTGCCGGTCTCTTGCAACAAGATGGCTATGCGACCGCGCCAACGTACGCGAGTTCACTGATCAGCATCATTGAATATAACAAGCTACATGAGTGGGATCAAGAGGCGCTCAGTGGTCAAGCAACTGGCGGAAATGATAATAACCAAGTTCAACCTGATCAAGACGTCACCCTCACTAGTGGCACACATAAGTTTACTAAGACAACGACAATTCACAACGCGCCGGACGCTGCGAGTGCCGTAGTGGGCACTTACAATACTGGCGAAACCGTCAATTACAATGGTAAGTTAACGGTCGGTAATGCAACTTGGTTACGTTATCAGTCCTATTCTGGCGTATCACGGTATGTGATG
This sequence comes from Lactiplantibacillus argentoratensis, assembly GCF_037290055.1. NCBI lineage: Bacteria > Bacillati > Bacillota > Bacilli > Lactobacillales > Lactobacillaceae > Lactiplantibacillus > Lactiplantibacillus argentoratensis. The sequence continues at coordinate 2,202,897 of NZ_CP147647.1, read as the reverse complement.
ATCAGCCAGGCAACGACGAATAACGACAACAATCAGGCGACCGTAACACCGGAAAGTGGCGCTTACAAGTTTACTGCCAAGACCAACATTCGGTCTGCCGCCAGCAAAACAGCCCAAGTCGTCGGTACGTATAATACTGGTGATACGGTTTACTATAATGGCAAGATTACCACGGGTGGGACAACTTGGTTGCGGTATCTGTCCTATTCAGGAGCTCAGCATTACGTGGCCATGAGTGGTGATGAAGTCGCTAGTGTGGCCAAGCCAGATGTCGTCGCAACGAGTGGGGCCTACCGGTTTACGCAAGCAACGGCTATCAAGAATGCACCCGCAGGTAACGCGACCACGGTCGGCACTTATAATGCCGGTGACACGGTCTATTACAATGGTAAGGTGACGACGAATGGGCAAACCTGGTTACGGTACCTTTCTTATTCAGGTGCGCAACACTATGTCGCGATTAGTGGCGAAAGCACGCCAACCAATGTGGATAAGCCACAAGTTACACCACAAAGCGGGAGTTATCGCTTCACACAAACGACGACAATCAAGAATGCACCAGCTGGTAATGCCGGCAGTGTTGGGACCTACTACGCGGGTGATACCGTATACTACAATGCTAAGGTTACTGCTAACGGTCAGACTTGGTTACGGTACCTTTCTTACTCAGGTGCGCAACATTATGTTGCCATCAGTGGCAATGCCGCAACAGGGACGACAGCTAAACCTGTGACGAACACGCAGGGGGCGTTCCGCTTCGTGACGACAACTAATATTCGCACGGCACCAAGTACACACTCAAGCATTGTCGGTGAATATAACCCAGGTGAAACCGTCTATTATAACGGGACGGTCCAGGCTGAGGGGTACACGTGGTTACGTTATCTGAGTCGCTCTGGCGCCACCCACTATGTTGCTAAGCTTGAGGGCTAAGCATATTAGTTGTGCCTACGCTTAACGCGTTTTATACTAACGATAAGGAAATGAAATAGCGATTACGACCGCTATTAATGTTTCGGCAACCTAGTTGGCTTCGGCTGGCTAGGTTGTTTTTTGATCAGTTTGCAATCGCTTACATTATATGCTATATTGGGTTTATCGGAAGAGTCACAGGTCAGTATCAACCGTTACCCAATTGTTGTAACAAACCCGTCAAGTGATAGCTAGTGCAGTATAGCAGCGTTTCCGCTAATTTCGGATAACTGACTGGCCCAACCTCCATCTATTGATGGCACGGTTATGTCCACGGAGAACGGATTGCCGCCAATCAAACGTTCACGGATGTGGATAGTGAATCAGTCATCTTGTGGTGTGAAGAATGCCACGCCAAACTTTTTGTATGATTCTTCCAAAAAATGGGCTCACATTGTGGGTCCTTTTTTCATCTTGCTGTATGATTAAAGTAACCTAAAGCTGAAGGAGATTTTAAAACATGTATTATGTCGCAATGAAAGATCATGAGATTGGCCGCAACTTGGCAACCGAACAATATTTAATGAATAACGTGGATTTTGATGAACCATTAGTTTTGTTCTACTATGAAGAACCGTGCATCATTGTTGGTCGGAACCAGAACACGCTTGAAGAAATTAATGCCGATTATGTCCGTGAACACCACATCACCGTCACTCGGCGTCTCTCTGGCGGTGGGGCCGTATATCAAGATCTTGGCAACCTCTGCTTCAGCTTCGTGGTGGATAGTGACAGTCAGGAGTTTGGCGATTTTAAGACGTTTACCAAGCCAATTATTGACGCACTCCACGATATGGGGGCGACGACAGCGACGGTCAGTGGTCGTAATGACCTGCTCGTCGATGGTAAGAAGTTCTCTGGTAACGCCATGTATTCACGGAATGGTAAGACATTCTCCCATGGCACTTTGATGTTGAATGTTGATTTAAACGTTGTCCCACAGGCGCTAACAGTCCCGACCGACAAGATTGCATCCAAAGGTATTAAGTCCGTTCGGAGTCGGGTCACGAACTTACGGCCTTATTTAGCGCCAGAATATCAGAATATCACGGTGCCAGAATTTCAGGATGCCCTGTTAAAAGAGTTGTTCCATGTTGATTCGTTGGATCAGATTGCGGATAAGGAATATCACGTGACACCTGAACAACAAAAAGCTATTGATAAAATTTACGAAGACTATTATGCTAATTGGGATTGGGTTTACGGTAAATCACCGGAATTCTCGGTCAAGCGGCGTCAACACTTTGATATGGGAACCATTGATGCGCGCATCTCGGTCGATGACGGCTTGATCAATAATATTAAATTTTATGGTGATTTCTTTGGTAGTGGCAACGTTCAAGATATTGAAGCCGCCCTTAAAGGGGTGCGGTATGACCATGAGGCCATCGCTAAAGCGCTGGCAGATATTGATTTAAATCAGTACTTCACGGGAATTGAACGGTCGGCCATTATTGACTTAATTGCCCAGTAATAGGAGTGATTTGTTGAAACTGACTCGCCTAGTTGCATTTGCGTTTGTGTCCTTTTTTTGTTACGGTATCGTCAATTGGATGATGTCGACCAGCCATTTTCACCTGCAAGCAAAACACATTTCGGTAGCGGAAATGTGGCAGGGCCTATTGATTGCCCTAGTCTTATATTTTCTAGGCATTCTGGCGGTGTATATTAATCGTATGCTGGGTTTTTACGTCCTAGGGCTAGTTGTGTTGATTTATAGCTTAGGACTCGTTAGCGCCTTGATGTCGGGCTACCAGAGTACGGCTGGCATGGAAATTAAGCTAGCGTTAGAAGTTATGGGTGTGATCGGGTTAGGAATCAACTTTTATACGTTGGTGTTACTGACTCGCTGGCGACGTGCAAATTAACGAAATTGAATAATGAATGAGGGATAGTGTTTTATGCAACGAAACGTACAAGCTTTTATTGATGATGTTACGGCTGACAAGGTTACGCAGGATAGCTTGACTGGTACCTATACCAAATTAGCGACTAAGGTTAAGCCTTGGCTAGCGAAATTGGTAGTGGCACTCAATGCCGACCAGCTTGCCCAAGTGACACTGACGGCTAAGCATGAGCCAGCTATCAGCTTTCGGTTGGAGACGAGTGTCATTAACCTGCCACTGGCTAATTTGACCGAAATTGGAAAGGTTACGGCGGCAGAGGATACGCTGCCAATCAACGTTTACATGATTGCAGAATCCGATGCGTTACCGTCAGGATTGCGAATTGATGAGCTGGGAAGCGTTGCCGACGTGCTGGCTGATCAAACCAATGCTGAAAAGTTACTAACCGATTGGCTGACAGCCCAGACTGATCGCTTAGACCAGATTACGGCAGCGGAAGCTTAAACGTAATCTTTACGAGTTAATTACTGTATCTTTACATGACTATGGTAAGGTAAGAATTGATATTGGAGCCAAGCCAAAATCAAAATACCAATGGAATTGAGTGTGCCGTTCATTAAATCGAACGGGATACTCAATTTTTTTGATTGCGAAAAGTTAAGTGCTACGGCCGATTTGGGGAGCGGCTGCTGCAAGTTTTGTAGCAGCGTGACTTGCAATTTAACAATGAAGATGATAAGGTAGTCCATGCGATGAGTCGATAGAGTCAGATCGTTAGTAATAACGGTTCCGCGCGAGCGGCTAGTGACTAATATTGATAGCGGGGCACGTTTCTCTGACGTATTTCAGAGTGCTTGGGTCACTGACATTGTGGAGTGTCACTCCCGCTGGTTTTACCAGTGCCGCGATGAACGCGTGTTAACCATTTTCGGATGGCTGACACGCGTTTTTTTGCGTGCCGGCACAAACAATAGGTTTCCATGAGAAGGCCCTTCAGACGTGTTGGTCGACGAAATCGTCGTAAAATAAAACGGCCGGTCATCAGGATAAGATTATCCTGATGACCGGCCGTCAATGGACTGAAAGATTAGTCCTCTTCGTTCATTGCAGCTGCTGACTCGGTGTTAGCAGTTGCCCGTTGCATTTTTCCAAGCACACCGCGGGCGATTGGGCCGACGATGATGAGTTGGAGTGGTAATGCAACAATCAAGTTAAAGATCCAAGTGTGACCGTAAGTCGCTAATACGTGACTCCCGGACAATTCACCTTCCACTGCGATCCCGAAGAGGGACATGCAAGTTACCATGCCAAGGACCATCAAGACGGAGATGGTAATCCCGATCAAGACGACCCGTTTGCGCATGTAATCATTAATGATATATTTGAAAGCTAATCGTTTGGCAATTGGTCCCACGACCAATAAGTCTAAAATGATGGCAACGAATAAACCGAGTGGGTAGCCACTGAGGATTGCCATTACTAACCCGCTACTGAAACCTTGAGCAAGGGTAACGTTATAGGCGGTCATCACAAAGACCATTAGACCAGCCATAATGGCGGTAAAGACAACTTCTTCTTTTAAATTACGTGGCATTCTATTCACACACTCCTAGTTTTTTTGTATCGGTTGATTACTATAGCATGTGAAGGGGGCCTCACATAAGTAACAATTTGATGATAAATTATGAAACGGTTACATTGTTAGCCTATTTTGGGCCGTAGTCGGGGTGTGATTGACGATATCCTGATAGAGCGGCAGTAGGTTGGCGAAGTGAGATTGAAAGAAATAAGGTTGCAGAAATAGTTTCCCGGTTAGCAAAATTCACTTCTGTTATGTTGACGAGGCGTAGTCAAGAAAAGAATGTCACAATGAATCTTAGGTGCCAAAAAAAGGACCAACTGAGCCAAATATAATTTAAAGTTAAATTTCAATCCAGAACAGGTAAACGTTGGTAAAGTGAGACAACATAGCGTATGCTGTAGTTAGTATCAGACAATTAATCTTTGGGGAGTTGATTATCTTGAAAAAAATGTTAGTTAGTTCAGCCGTGATTGCTGGGATCATTGCGCTGGGAGGCGGTTATTACTTAGAAGCCGACCATCAATCTAGCCAGTCGCGGGTTAGTGAAACACAATCAGTTGTGTCAAAGACTAAGGCTAAAAAAGACGCGTCGTCTTCAGCAAAGTCGACGAAGCAATCGACAGCTACCAAATCGTCGTCAATTAAAGCATCGTCAGTTTCGACGACTTCAGCTAATGAGTCACAATCCGAAGCTAGCGCAACGACTAGTCAGGATAGTAAGACAACTACTGCAGCTAGCTCACAGGGACGTTCAAATACCACTGCAACAAGTCAAGCAACTACCGGGCAGTCTGCGCCCGCGACTTCATCAACTAGCGGCCAGCAGACGACCAATCCACAGCAGTTGACGGCTAGTCAGATCAATGATTGGGCTTGGCAACAAGTGGCTAAGGACTATCAACAAACAACGGCCAATAAACAGAATTTTGCGTTTAATCAGTATCAGAGCGGTGGCTTAGTTTACGTGGAAGTTTATGAAAATACCAACGCCGATGTCGCGCACTTAGCGGGGCGTTTTCGGATTAATTCCCAAGGTCAATTGGAACAACAACAGTTGGCTAAGGGAAACGTATGGCAAGTCGTTGCGACACAGCCATAATGGCGTCGTTTAACTAAGTATTATTGAAAATATCGATTACCAAGTGGGTGTTCAGCGGGTGCCAATATTGAACACCCACTTTTTTGTGCCATGACCAGGGTGCCGGTATGCCGGACCTGCAATAACGGGTGAGCGTAGCAGTGCTTACGATTCTAGCGAGTGGCAAGCCACTACTCAGTAAATATTAAAGCTGGAACATTGTAACCGCCTTCTTGCTCATTGTGACCAAATACGGCATACTTAAAGTAGTTCATAAGGATTGGTGGCTGGTTTGATGGCAAAAGAGAAACATGAAATTTATGACGAAAAGGATAAGCGACTGGGCCGCTTGATTCTGAAAGTACTGGGGATCGTCGCGATTGTCAGCGGCTTAGTGGGACCGTTCATTTACTTGTTGAATGCGGACTGGGGCCGTGAGCTAGGAACCTTGGCCGTGATTTGTGGCGGTGTTGCGATTTGTCTGGGCCCTAAAGGTCGAACGGCGGGAGGACAGTGGTTGGCACTCCTGAAGACGCTGGGACTAAGTATTCTGATTTTGGGATACTTTGTGCTTGTATTGAAATTATTAGGCTAGGCAATATATGATGAGTTGCTGTAAAAATGGTGGTCAGGATCATGCTGGCACCATTTTTTTATCGTACTGAAATAAGATTCGGGCTTGCACTCCTATTATTATGAGAGTAAGATGAAAATATCATTAAATAACATGTTGATGAGAAGAGTAGTCAGGTCATACCTTTGACAGGGAGCCGCGGGGAGTGCAAAGCGGCAAGGTGGCGCCTGATGAAGATGAACTCGGAATGCCCAGTTGCGGTCGCAAGGCTGTGCTGGCGGGACTGGCCGATACTCCAGTGAGTCAATAATGACTTGATGAGTTTAACGGGGTGACCCGTAATTGAACTTGGGTGGTAACACGCGACCGGCGTCCCTTGAAGATGGCGGCTTTTTTTGTGGCCATTTCTGAAGGATACTTTTGCCAACTACTCGGTATAACTAGATTGGATGGGATTGAGATTATGACAAAGCAAACTGATAAATTACACATTGAAACACGGTTGGCGCAAGCTGGTAATCGGAGCGATGATGAGAAGACTGGCGCAATTTCGGCGCCTATCTATTTGTCGACAGCGTATCGACATGCTGGTTTGGGACAATCTACCGGATTTGACTATCCGCGTGAGGCCCAACCGACCCGCTGTATTTTGGAACAAGTGTTGGCAGAGATGGAACACGGCATCGCTGCGTATGCGTTGACTTCTGGCATGGCGGCGATTCAGCTCGTTTTCACGTTGTTCAATAGTGGTGACAAGATTATTGTGTCTGATGACTTATATGGTGGATCGTACCGCTTCTTTGACCTCTTACACGACCATTATCATTTGGATTTTGCTGTCTGGGATGGGCAGGATCAAGCGGCCTTGGCAGCACTGGCAGACGATCAAACCGTGGCCCTGTGGTTGGAAACGCCATCGAATCCAACCATGAAGGTCATAGATATTACGGCCACAGCGGCTACCGCACACGCCCATGGCCTCAAGTTAATCGTTGATAATACTTTCTATACGCCGTTGATTCAAAAGCCGCTGGATCTAGGCGCAGACATCGTCGTTCATTCCGCAACCAAGTATTTAGCCGGTCATAATGACGTTTTAGCCGGTGCGGTGGTGGTCAAGTCGCAGGCGGATGCTGATGCGCTTGAATTTAATCTGGTGACGACTGGTGCGGTCCTTGACCCGTTCGACGTTTGGCTACTCTTACGGAGCTTGAAGACTTTGCCATTACGTTTGCATCAGCAGGAGGCTAATGCGCAGGAACTCGTGACGGTCCTTGAGGCAGATGAACACGTTGAACGCGTCTTATATCCAGGACGTGGTGGAATGATTAGTTTTTATCTTGCTACGGGTACCGACGTCGATACCTTTTTACGAGCATTGAACGTAATCTCGTTTGCGGAAAGTCTTGGCGGTGTCGAGAGCCTGTTAACAGTTCCGGCAGTTCAGACGCACGCAGATTTAACAGAAGAACAACGACAGGCAAAGGGGATCACCGCTAACTTGTTGCGGCTATCCGTTGGGATCGAAAATAGTGCCGATTTAGCAGCGGATCTCAAGCAAGCGCTGATCCGAGCGACAAAATAAAGCAAAAGGCTTTACTTACTTTTAGTATGTGGTAAACTATAGTTATTATAAAGATATTGGAGGCATTTTTCATGGCAACTGCAACTTTAAGCGACGAAGAAATTCGCGAACGTATCAAGACGGGTAAACACATGTTATTCTTTACGGCGGACTGGTGCCCGGATTGCGCTTTCATTAAACCAGTAATGCCCCAAATCGAAGCGAAGTACGACCAATATGACTGGATCACGGTTGATCGTGACGCCAACATTGAAATTGCCCAAGACATGGGTGTGATGGGGATTCCTAGTTTCGTTGGGATTGAAGATGGTCAAGAAATCGGTCGTTATGTCGACAAATTCCGTAAGACCCAAAAGCAAGTTGAAGATTTCTTAGATACACTTGAAAAGTAGTTTTGAATGGCACGTCGTTAGCTGATAACTAACCGTGTTAAAACGAGCCAACCCGAGTGCGTCCATGATGGTTAAGCTTTAACCACGATGGGCGCGTTTGGGTTGGTTTTCGTTTGGGCTTCTGCTACACTATTAACTATTAATTTTGGAAACGGTGATAAACATGACAACAAATTTATTTGAAGATGTGGTGGTGCGGACGACCAAGCTTGGTGACTTGCCCGTACTACATGTGTTTGCAGCGAGTCAAGCACAAACTAAATTACCAACGATCATCGACTACCATGGCTGGACAAACCAAACAGCGACCGAACTGAGCGCGGCCTATCAGTTGGTACGTGCAGGTTTTCGGGTCATCCTTCCGACAGCATATTTACATGGCAGTCGAAATGATGGGACTGATCTCGATCGGCATCCCGAACATTTTTGGTCGATTGTTGGCCATTCAGTTGCGGAATTTCCACAATTAGTCGCGGCCCTAGTAGCTGCTGGAATTAGTGATCCTAATAAAATCGGTGTCATGGGAACTTCGATGGGCGGTATTACCGCGGCCGGCATCATGGCAACACAGCCCACGGTCGTTGCTGGTGTCTCGTTGATTGGTTCACCGGAACCAGTGGCCTTTGCAACCGATCAAGTGGCCCAATTACCAGCGGCATTACAAGCTAAGCTCCCCGCAGAACTAATTGAACAAACTTATCAACAACTGGCGAAGTTTGACTTATCTGAACACCCAGAAGCGCTGGCAGGACGACCAATGTTCTTTTTCAATGGGACGGCCGATCAAATGGTACCTTATCAGTATATTCGTGATTTTAAGCACCGTTTTAAAGATGAGCCAGCCCTGAAGGCAACTGTCTTTAAGCGCGCTGAGGGTGGCGTTCACCACGTCCCTCACAAGATTCAAGAAGCTGCTGTCGCCTTCTTGGAGACCAACATTCTTAAATAATGCACACAGCACCCATATTGTTCATAAAACTGAACAGCATGGGTGCTTTTTATTGCCATCAATACCATAACCGTCGAACACTATGATAGCCTAAATCGCCTAAAAGTAGTGGCTCTGACAGTAACATTAGACAGCCGCGTTCCAGTAAGAAAATCGCGAGATTCATCTCATCATCCCACCGGGCAGCCCGCTCATTGAGCCGACAGTCGTACCTTGAGCTCGCCTTTAGAGCAAGTGAATTCATTTTGAGGGGGTTGTGGCGCAAGCCGGGAACCCGGGTGAGGAGCCAGGGGTAGGCCAGCAGGTAGGAACTGATCAGCCAATAAACAGGGAGATTAAAGGTCAGCTGCCACTGTCCGGTCGGTTTCGCGGTAAGCGCATAGTACGTCATTATTAAAACGGGGAGGGCTGACAGTTCGGCAGTCAGAATATTAATTGCTTTATCTTTCATCATTATTTCACCTTGCCGATTGGTTAGATCAAGCCGATGTATAAGCGGTCAATGTTTTCCAGAACAAACACGATTTCGGGCCAATGTCAGGTCATCGAATTTGGTTAGTTAAGCCAATATTTACAAAATAATGATTGTTTACAATTGAATTTTGAACAATTTGGATGTATCCTAATAATCGTAAATGAAAACGTATACAACAATATTAAAAAAGAAGGCATTTACTATGGCAAAGATGATTGAAGCGTCCGTTGCAATGTTAAAGGTTATTGAAGCTTGGGATGTTAAACAGATTTACGGCTATGCTGGTGGGTCGTTTAACTCAACCATGCACGCGTTGGATGTCGAACAGGAACGACTCCAATATGTGCAAGTCCGTCACGAACAAGTGGGGGCCCTCGCCGCAGCTGCGGATGCTAAGTTGACTGGTAAGATCGGGGTCGCCTTTGGTTCAGCCGGCCCTGGTGCCGTTAACTTACTCAACGGGTTATATGATGCTAAGGAAGATCACGTGCCCGTACTTGCCTTGGTGGGCCAAGTTGCTCACACCAATATGAACTATGATTATTTCCAAGAATTTGCTGAAGAACCAATTTTCAGTGACGTTGCCGTCTTTAATCGGACCGTTATGACCCCAGAAAGTCTACCATACGTTGTTGATAAAGCGATTCGGACGGCTTACCGTGAAAACGGGGTTGCGGTGGTGACGATTCCAAATGATTTCGGCTACGTTGAAATTCCTGATCTTAATTACGATTCAGCCAGTGTCCCTGCTAAACTAACTGGCATTCCTACTATCGATGATGAACAAGTTAAGACGGTGTTAACGATGATCAAGAACGCCAAGTACCCCGTCTTCCACGTTGGTCAGGGGACGCGTGGTGCAACCGAGGACATGATGGCGTTAGCAGAACGGTTGCAAGTACCGATTATTATCACAGGGCTAGCCAAGGGTGTTATTCCTGATAGCTTTGATGGCAACATGGGAAGTGCTTATCGGGCCGCTTCGAAAGCGGCGGATGAACTGATGGGCATTACCGATTTGGTCGTCTCAGTCGGCGCAGATTATTCGTTCGCACAGATTATGTACACGACTCACGACTTCAAATATGTGCAAATTGAACTGGATCCTGGCAAGTTTGGTCGGCACCATCATTTGGATTTCGGCGTCAACGGTGATGCTAAGGTCTTCATCAAACGGGCCTTGGCATTAAGTGAACCGGCGTCACCGTCACCATACTACCAAGCAGCTAAAGCAGACATGGCCGACTGGAAACAGTATTTGAAGAAACTGAGTGAACGAACAACTGATCCACTTGAATACGAACAAGTCTACCAAGAAATCAACCGGGTCGCTGCCGATGATGCGGTCTTCTCAATGGATGTTGGTGACAACACGATTAACAGTTTCCGTTTCCTAAAGATGAATCCCAAGCAAAAATTATTGACCTCAGCACTATTTGCCACGATGGGTGCCGGCGTTCCCGGTGCGATTGCGGCGAAGATGAGTTATCCTGACCGTCAAGCCTTCAACATTGCTGGTGATGGCGCCTTCTCAATGGTCATGCAAGACTTATTGACCGAAGTTAAGTATCACTTGCCAATTTTTAATATTGTCACGTCTAACCAAACGTTGAACTTTATTAAATCAGAACAAGAAGATGTGCCGCAACCATACTATGGTATCGACTTGATTGATGCTGATTTTGCTAAGATAGCTGAAGGAATGGGCGTCAAAGGTATCCGTGTTGAACATTTTGATCAACTGCACGCAGCCTTCGAAACTGCGATGACCGAATTAAAGGCCGGCCGTCCGGTCTTAATTGATGCCAAGATTACTGACAAACGGGGGTTACCAGTTGAAATCCTTGATGTTGATCCAGCCAAGACCTCGGATGCTTCTGTCAGTGCCTTCAAAGAAAAATATGACGCAAACGAATTGAAACCACTAACCAGTTATTTCAAGGAGTTCAACGTCGAATAGTCAGTATGAACGAGCCTGCAATCAATCGATTGCAGGCTTTTTTGTCATGAATCATTGTTTAAAAGATTCCAGTTGGCTAAAATCAAAAGCAGCCAGCTTAGGCCCGCTGGAAACAGGTGCGAGTTAGCGTAAACTTTTTTAGTTGGTTCGTCCTACACCGACCTCCAGGCATTTCTGCCAATTGCCGGAACGTGGTGGGCACAGATTTAAGCCGAAGCCCACGTCTTAAATACTGGCCTTTCACTAACCAAGCAAAGAACGCTTGCTAAGTGAAATTTCACCACTGGGCATTGTCAGAAACGCCTTCCAGTCGGGACAGTATTCGAATGGCAGACATGTGCGTACCCAACTTTTCGCGAATTCGTCATTGTTTTTCATAAACCATAATTTTGTCAATCAACTGTCAGACTGAAAATTATATTGAGATAGCTCACCAATCCTGAATTGGTGTAGTAAGATTTAAGCTCTTGACAGAGTGCTTAATACACCTAACGCTTTGTTTAAAGTTCCAGTATCAAAATAGCGAACGACAAATTGTACCGAGTTCGGCGGTCGTTCATCAGCCATTCGAGCGGGTTCCCGACTGGAGGGGCTGGGTGACAATGCTCAGTAGCCAAATTATTCTTAGTCGGAAGTGAATTTCTTCCGGCTTAGAATAAGACTCGTATTTGAGACCGGGCGGGTTGTGCACGGGCTCAAATCGACGTCGGCTTACGTTCCAGCAATTGTCACCCAGCCCCGGAGGTCGGAATAGGACGAGCACTGGCTGACGAACAGCAATCGAGCCAACTGGAACCTTTTAACAATATTTCGTGCGGAAAAGATTTGGTATTATGCGGATATAATTTGGGGGGCATTTTGCTTGGGCTCGGGGGGGTAAAAGCGGATAATGAAGCTAATTCTAGGGGGAGTGATGAGGATGAAGCGACGGTTGATTGCAGCGCCGACGGGTCTTTTATTGGTGGGATGTCTGATTGGCTGGAGGTTGCAAGCAATGCACCAGCCGATGGGGACGGCTTGGACGGCCTACGCGTTTACGTTATTGATCTTATATACAATTTTGGCGACGTTTATCACTAGTATGGCGGATGCCTATCAGGGAAGGCATGGTCGAACAGTACCGGAAAAACAATTTTACTGGTATATGTGTACGTTATCAGTCATTTTGACAATTTTAGCGATTTATTGGATGGCACATAATTAGGGGGATTAATGCTAATGCAAGATGAAAGTGATTGGTTAATGCGGCAGTTACATGCGTTCGCAACGGGGCTAGGGTACACGCTTAGTCGTCATAAGGGAGGCACAACTGAGGTGGTGTTTCCGCAAGATCAAGCTCAGCCGTTGCCACATCAAATCGAATTGGCACAACTGATTGACAAAAAGGCTTATGCTCAAGCCGCTCAGCGGTTGTTAGCGTTGCAGTTCGCAATGACGGAAGCTGAATTCTTAAAACTTGGGATTTGGTTTTACGCGACGCTTAATCAATTTGACGACCAAAGTCTCGCTGCCGGGGGGATTTCACGAGCATCATTGGTGGCGGGATTAGAACAACTGCAACGATTGAAAATGTGATGCGAAGATTTAGGCAAATTACGAATGAATTTGGCAAAAAGGGGTTTCAGCTATGACGAAAAGGTTAAAAGTCGTGCTCGCAGAATTTAATTCTGAAAGCACGACTTTTAATTTAACGCGTGTTCAATTATCGGACCACATAGACTTGGTCGTGAATCAGGTCGAATGGTCGGAAATGAGCATTTAACTTGGTAACGGCCTCGTTCTCTTGATAATTAGCGTGGTCCCAAAATTGTTTGGAACCCGTGGCGCCGTATTTTTCGCCAATGACAATCAATGGGATATCGTAAGGACTTTGCCGCATAGCTTGTAACAAGTCCCAATCAATAGTCAATTTGTCCGGTGACCAGGCCATAATGACGTATTTAATAGTTGCGGCGTACTTATTGAAGGCACTGACGGCATCCAACGCTTCAATCGTCGTGACTGGGTGGCGTCCCGTCTGATTGCCAGTTTCGTGTGTCCAGTCCTTTGAATCCGTGGTATAAATTGGCTGACCAGGATGGAGACGTTTGAGGCCCTTGGAAATATAGCCGTTACCGGCCATGACTTCCAGAACTGGCGCGCTGCCGGTGAAGTCAGCTAGGTCTTTCAGGAATGGTGCACTGATGTAGGCCCACATCCCGTACTGATCTTCGATATAGTCTCGAAAGTTGCGTAGAAGTTGGTCAACTTTTGGGAGAGCGGCTGATAGTTGGTTCCAAGCTGCATCACCAGCAGGATCACCCATGGCATATTGCTGATTGATGCGCTCAAAGAGATGGTCCTGAAAATCATCAGGGACTTCTAAGACTGGCAATTGTTGGGGAGCTAAGCCGGCTGCCAGCAAGCGGTCACTTTCCAAGACATTATTGATCAGTACTAGAATTTGGGGATCATCCTTAAATAAGTCGCGGTACTTCATTAACTGTTGAATATACGGGGCACCGGCTTGCTTTTTGACCCGCTTTTTTAATTGTTTTAACTTCTTGGGATTCATAAAAAACTCCTAGTCATCAAAGTGTAAGTCTAATTCTTCTTGGCCGGTCGCATCCGTTGAAACTCGATGCTGGCGACCATGTAAGTAACCATCCATCAACTGAAACAGTTCATAGCGGTCTTCACTGGATAATTGTTCTTGATTAAACGTCAACGGCTTGCCCGATAAAAAGATGCGACCGAGGTCATACTCTTCTTGGTCTGATTTACCTGACAAGTAATCGGTCGTGACGTTGAAAAATTCGGCTAATTTACGAACTTCTAGGTAGGACGGGGTCCGTAAGTCCCGCTCCCAGTTACCGATTTGAGCCGCGGTATTTTGACGAGTCGTCTTGTCTGCGGTCGGCATTTGATTGAGGGCCGCCGCGAGTTGAGCGAGGGTCATTTTTTGCCCCCGACGTAGTGCTCTTAAACGTTCTGGAAACATGTGCTCACTTCCATTCCTTAGATTAACGGTGCGGATAACGCCATGAATTCATCGATATCCCGCTTGATCAAAGCCACACCAGCTTGCCAGAAGGCCGGCTTGGTCAAATCAACACCGAGGTGCTTGGCAGCTAGGGCTTCGGTCGACATGTTGGCGGTGTCTCGCAATAGGGCAATGTAGCGGTCTTCAAAGTCCGATTGTGTTTTAGCCTGAGCATAGATACCGAGACTGAAAAGATAGCCAAATGTGTATGGGAAGTTATAAAACGGGACGTCGTCAATGTAAAAGTGCAACTTGCTAGCCCAAAACATCGGGTGGTAAGTATTTAAGGCATTACCATAGGCTTCTTTTTGGGCGGTTAGCATCAAGTCTGACAAAGTGTCAGGGGTGACGATCCCGTGCTGACGGGCGGTATAGAAGCGCGTCTCAAACAGGAAGCGAGCTCGAATATCCAGAAACATGGCTAACGGATTTTGCATTTTAGCATCCAATAAAGTTAATTTGGTTTTGGCATCATCGGCCGCTTTGACACTGGCGTCAGCGACAATCAGTTCGGCGAATGTTGAGGCGGTTTCGGCCACGTTCATCGCGTAATCCTGACGCCAAAGTGGTAGATCTTGAATGACGCTGCCATGAAAGGCGTGCCCTAACTCGTGAGCGAGGGTGGCGGTGTCGTTAGGTGAACCCGTAAACATCATGAAAATTCGGGATTCGTGGGTCTCTGGTAGATTTTCCATATAGCCACCAGGCCGCTTATTAGGGCGATTCTCAGCTTCAACCCAACGATGTTCAAGGGCGTGTTGGGCTAAAGCGCCCATCTTTGGACTAAATTGGCGAAAGTTGTTAATGACAAAATCGGCAGCTTGGTCGTAAGTTTGGCTAGGAAGTTGTCCCAAGGTTAGTGGGGCTTCAATATCTTGCCAATCTAGTTGATCTTTACCGAGTAACTGGGCCTTACGCTTCAGGTAACTTAGTAAAATGTCCTTGCTGTCAGCGACAACTTGGTACATTGTGTCTAGTGTCGCTTGACTCATGCGGTTGAGTTCTAGTGGTTTCTGCAGGAAGTTCGTCGTACCATGCGCACGATAATTGGCAAGTCGGAAGCCCGCCAAGTGGTTCAACGTATCAGCAAAGGGAGCGGCGTGAGTTTGCCAAGCGTGCTCCCAGTTGCGCATTAATTCGGCGCGTTGGGCGTTCGGCATGGCGGCTGCTAACATGTTTTGAGCTTGACCCGCGGATAGTTGCTGGGTTATCCCGTTTTCATCGGTATAGGGCACTTGAATTTGGCTAACTAACGTGTCGTAGTGGTCACTCCAACCCTGAAAACCGTCGAGTGCTAAGTCATTGATTAGGGCTTCAGTGTCGTCATCTAGGAGCGCTAAGCCTTGCTGGCGCATTTCGGTTAAGTTAAAGGCGATGGCTTGTAGTGCCGGTTGTTGCACGAGCGAGTCAAAGGTGTCTTGATCTAACTTAACGAGTTGCTTCTTGAAGCGGGTTAATAGATTGCTTAACTGATTGTCAAGTTGATAAATTTGGTTCAGTAGTGGGGCGGCTTTGGTGTCGTCCGCATGTGCGGATTGATAAGCAACCACGAAAACGGTAGCTTGGTCAATACCGGCTTGAATGGCTTGCAGACTGTTGACGAGTTGGGTAAACCAGTCGGCGTCTGGTGTGTCAGCGGCAGCACGCCAGTGAACTAAGGTGTCTGCTGTCGCGGTCAACTGCTGTTTAATCGTGGACATTTTTGCAGTTAGTGCTGGGGAATCAATGCCGCCAGCAAAGATACTGTCCAAATCCCACGTTTCGGAATAGTGCATAAAAAGAAGCCTCCTCAGTCTGGTCTAGTTATCTTTAATTATAACGGTTATTATGAAGTAGTGGCGAAATTTTCCCGCTCAAAACAGATTTTTGTCTCATCAAGGAGTGAATTTTAATGAAAAAATGGTGGATCACACTGGGGGTACTCGTTGTTCTGTTAGCGGGAGCTGTGATTGGTGCTGGTAGTTATTTTTATCACGTCGCAATTGCCCGTGGCGATAAGTCATTTGTTACGCAGAGTACAAAGCTATCGAAAAAAAGTTCGGTTTATCACCAAAAGTATTGGTATTTACATGCACGTAAGCAAACTTGGACTATTGAGTCATCGGATCATTTACGGTTGGTTGCTTGGTATATTCCAGTTAAAAATTCTAAGAAGACCGTTGTTTTGGCACACGGATTTGCTGGGAATAAGGGTTTGATGGGTGCGTGGGCGGGGATGTATCATGAACTCGGCTACAACGTGCTGGTTCCTGATTCCCGAGCAAGTGGTGCGAGCCAGGGAAAAGCGGTTGGCTACGGCTGGCTGGAGCGCCGCGACGACTTGCAGTGGGCTAAAACCGTCGTACATAGAACGGCCACAACTCAAATCGTGATGAGCGGTATCAGTATGGGGGCAGCCGGGATGACGATGGCCAGTGGTGAACGGCAGTTGCCGCAGATCAAAGCATACGTCGTCGATAGTCCGTTTACGAGTGCTGATGCGATTATCAGCTATCAAGCGGGGCAACTCTATCACCTCCCCGCATTTCCGTTGGTCAACGTAACCAGTCTGATTACTAAATTGCGTGCAGGTTATAGTTTCAAAGAGGCGGATGCCGTCGCCCAGATTCGCAAAAACCGCTTGCCAATCATGATTATCAGCGGCACCCGGGATGATTTTGTCCCGACGAGCATGGGCAAGACGCTGTACCGCAACGCCCACCAGCCCAAATCCTTGTGGTTAGTGAAGGGAGCCGGCCACACCACGGCCATCAACCAGAATTACCAACGCTACAAACAGCACGTCGCCGCATTCTTGTCACAATATGTACAGTAACGCCAGCTTGCTTGAACTAGCGCTGATTTGTCATGAATCATGATATTAAGAGGACGTTTGTCTGATCCCTGTTCGTCAGCAATGATCGTCCTATTCCGACCTCCGGGGCTGGGTGACAATTGCTGGAACGTAAGCCGACATCGATTTGAGCTAACGCACAATCCGCGTCATCTCAAATACGAGTCTTATTCTAAGCCGGAAGAAAATCACTTCCGACTAAGAATAATTTGGCTACTGAGCATTGTCACCCAGCCCCTCCAGTCTCTAGAGTGTGAGGGGCCACGGGTTGAAGCTGAGCATTGCTACGCCAACGGATTAATGCGGTCTTGGCATTCGTCCGTTGGCGTAGCAAGCACAGGCTTCAGTGGCACCGAGCACGTTTCGGTAAGCCGCTCGAATGGCAGATGAACGGCCACTTAACTTGGTGCAATTGGTCGTTGGCTATTTTAACACGGGAACTTTAAGTACAATATCAGGATGTATTCTCTACTTTGTCGAAACGTTCAATTATTATGACTGGTGATTCCGAAATAGTGAGCTATCACAATATCACTTTCAGTCTGACAGTTGATTGACAAATTACTGTTTGTAAAAAAATGACAAGTCCACCAAATGTTGAGTACGCACGTGTCTGCCATTCGAATACCATCCCGACTGGAAGGCGTTTCTGACAATGCCCAGTGGTGAAATTTCACTTAGCAAGCGTTTTTTGCTTGGTTAGTGAAAGGCCAGTATTTAAGACGTGGGCTTCGGCTTAAATCTGTGCCCACCACGTTCCGGCAATTGGCAGAAATGCCTGGAAGTCGGCGTAGGACGAACCAAGCAAAAAAGTTTACGCTAACTCGAACCTTTTTCCAGCGGGCCTAAGCTGGCTGCATTTGACCTCGAAGGTTAGCCTCTTAATATCACAAAAGCTCCCAAACCAATTCGATTTGGGAGCTTTTGTGATATTAAGATAATTATGCCCGGTATGGGACCTGGCAAGGTACGTCGACGCCATCTTTGAGTGTGATCAGGTATAACTGGTCAAGCACGGCGGGACCCTGTGAATGGCGAGCTCCCCAAGTGGTTAGCAATTGGTTGAGGCGGCTAGCGACTTGATGGTGGTCGGCAACACAGTCTAGGTCTTGTGCGGCCTTAGCTAAGGCTTGTTGTAATTCGGGAATTGCGCGTACTTCGGGGTCACTATAAGCAACATCGATGGCGCGAATTAACGCAATGGCGTTTTCGTTTTTTAACATGCTACCATCCCTCTCCTGTGATGTGGCAAACTAGGCCACGTCCTAACTCAAGTATAGCGCTCCTGAATTGAGATTCAAGCCACAAATGTAACCGCTGTCATAAGTGACGGTGGGTCAGCATTGTACTTTTGGTATGAGTTGTGTTACATTGTAATAGCGAAATAGGACACTAAGGAGGCCGTTAAATTGAAATTTGATGACAAGGTTCCGATTTATTATCAAATCAAACAGTATATTTATCATAAAATGATTGACGGAACGTTACCACCAGGGACTAAGTTGCCCGCGGTGCGGCAGCTTGCATTGGACTTGACTGTCAATGTCAATACGGTTCAACGAGCACTCAGTGAGATGATTACGGAAGGCACTCTGACGTCCCAACGAGGTAAGGGGAATTTCGTAACGGAAGATCAGGCGCATATTATGCAATTGAGAACTACACTGGTGAACGAGCAGCTAACTTTGACGTATGATCAGTTGCACGCACTAAATTTAAGTGACGCCGAGATCGTGGCGAGCCTGCAACGCTACATTGCCCAACGAGAGGAGCACAATCATGACAGCATTGACGATTAAGGATTTACGATATAAGCATAACCAGCGGTTGATTTTACAAAATGTTCAACTCACCCTGGCACCCGGTAAGATTGTCGGGTTATTAGGTGAAAATGGGGCGGGTAAAACGACCTTGATGCGACTCATTACGGGAAGTGCTAAGGGTCAGGGCAGTATTGTGATCAATGACGCGACAACTGCCGTAGCCCGTAAGCAGCAGGTGAGTTTCACGGATCATTTAGCAGGCTTTAGTGCCGGCATGAAATTGCAACAAATCGCGCAATTCTATCAGTTGGTATATCCTGATTTTGATGCCGAGCGTTATCAAGAATTGGTCGATTTTCTAGAACTCAACCAACAACAAAAGCTGGGCGAGTTGTCTAAAGGGACCCGTGAGAAATTAATCATTGCGTTGACCCTGAGTCGCAAGGTGGCCTTGTACTTATTAGATGAGCCGTTTAGCGGGATCGACAGTATGAGCCGTAAAAAAATTATTAACAGTATTATCAAGTGGACGCCCGCCGAAGCGACATTATTGATTAGTGATCACTATGTCACTGAAATTGCGCCGATTCTTGATGAAATCGTGGTCGTTAAGGACCAAACAATTATTGTTCATCAGGGTGCGGATGAGATTCGCGATGAACACGGCATGGAACTTGAAGATTATTATGAGAGTTTATATATGGGAGGTGTGACGGATGACAAGTAGTTGGTCACTATTTAAGGCCCTCAGTTGGCCACGCTTTAAACAAATGAATTTAGTGATTGGTATCGAAGCTTTAGCGGTGATTGTTACTAGTCTGTGGACGGCTATCAAAGGGAATTTCACGTCTGCGACATTATTCTACAATTTATGTGCGTGGATGGCGTTACCTTTAATCGTTGGGTTTATCTTATTAGCAGTTTCAAATGAAAAATTCTTCCGGGCGGGGACGTTCTGGTTATTGCCAATTAGCGATTGGCGGCGCTATACGATTAATTTAGTTGTTTCGTTGGTCAATATTGTTTATGTCTGGCTGGTTCAAGTTATTTTGTTCAGTTTAACACTGTGGATTGGTTGGAATGAGCTGATGGGGGGCTTGACGTCAGCGTCGATGTTCTTTAGTCAGTTTGATGTGGGTGGTGCCGTGCGATTCGCTCTCGGGACGCTACTGGTCTTAGTTCTTGTGACGGTTCTGATTTGGAGCACGATAACGCTTTGCCATTTTGTTACGAATGCGACCAAGGGCTTTTTACCACGATTTCGGCAACAGTTCGTCAATGTGATTATCACGGTGGTGGTCATTTACGTGGCTTTCCGCTTAGCTAATTTGTTGATTGGCATGGTCAGCTTTCTCTCCAGTCAGCTAGTCAACCAGGGACAAATCGATTCTTTATGGGTCGGTAGTCTCGTCATGTTGGCAGTTATCTTAGTTGAAGGTGTGTTGAATACCTTGATATTGCAAAAATGGGTTGAGCCAACCTTGAATTAATTTAGTAATCCTAAAAAATCACTCATTCGTATTGAATGAGTGATTTTTATTGCGCATTTTTAAATGATAGTTGCGCCTAAACTGTTTTTGAAGTGACGTAACGCCCATTCGTGGCCGGCGGCGTCAAAGCTGGCGACAGCGTCCTGATGAATGACCAGCTGATAACCCAAATTATAGGCGTCAACGGCCGTGTGGAGAACACAAATATCGGTGCAGACCCCGACCAAGTGCAGGGTGTCAACATGGCGTTCACGCAGACGTAAATCCAGATCAGTGCCCGCAAATGAACTGTAACGCGTCTTGTCGAATGCCCAAACATTATCGGCGGCTTGATGATCAGCGTACCAATCCTTCAGCGGCCCATAGAGTTCTCGCCCCCAGGTATCCCGAACGTTATGGGGTGGAAACAACTTGCTTTCGGGATGATAAGGATCGTGGGGGGTGTGAACATCAGTTGGCAATAAGACCCAGTCGCCTGCCGCAGTCATTTGATCGGCGAGTTGGACAATCGTTGGTGCGAGCGCTTGGCCGGGTTGCCCACAAGTGAGTGCCCCGTCGTCAGCGACGAAATCATTCGTGTAGTCAATAATTAGTAAGGCTTGGTGACTTGCCATAATAAAGGCCTCCAATATTAGGTTTAAGATTGATTTTACTGTAAACAACTCTGATGGGACTGTCAATTGTTTAGCTAGCGTCGAACCAACGGAATAATTATATTAATGAGATTTGGGACTGTGATGACAGTCGCTCGCCGCAAGTTACTGTCGCATAATAAAATATTACTAATATTTGGTCACGATGGCACTGTCAGGTGGCATAAAGCATTGGTCCACTAGTAAATTGCGGTCGCTTGGTCACTCGTTGATTCAAGCCGAAGCTGCCCGTTTGGTTTGCTTGGCGAATGTGCTGATAATGAATGGTCGCTTGGATTATTCGTTTATCCAATACCAAAGGACCGGCCAGCATACTGTCGATTAAGACAAGCAGTTGGCCGGTCCTTTTTATGAGTTGATGACAGCTGAAGTGCTGAGTGGCTGGTTATTCTGCCAACTGGTCAGTAATTGCCGTGACAATTTGGTCAGGAGTCAGTTTAAATTCATGCCGTAGTTCATCAGTTGTTTCGCGGTCGTTAAAGCGCTTGGCAGCACCAAAGTTCAGAACGCGCATGGCACTGTTGCCGTAGTAGCGACTGACTTTCTCACCAAAACCACCGCTGAGACTGGCTTCCTCAACCGTGACAACTAACTGATGGTTGGCCTTTAAGTTAGCCAAAGTTGTCGTATCAGGGTCAGAAATGTCCCGAGGGTCAATGAGGGTCGCGTCAATGTGTTGCTCAGTTAATTGGTGTTGCACGGCTGTTGCTAAGGGGAGGAGACTGCCGACACCGAGTAAGGCAACTTGCTGACCAGCGTGTAAAGTGTGCATCTTAGTTGCGTCAAAATCAGACGCTAGCGGTGCTGACTGGACGTCATTACTTGGTACCCGGATGGCCACCGGACCGTTATTTTGATGGAGGGCCCAGTGCATCATGGCCTGAAGTTCTTCCTTGGTCGTTGGTGCTAAGTAAGTTAAGTTAGGAATATTACTGAGCATGGCAACGTCAAAGATACCTTGATGAGTTGGATCGCCTGCGTTAATGCGGCCACCGGCAACCATGATCGTAACGGGCAATTTATTGATGCCAAGATCATGGGATAATTGATCATAGGCCCGTTGCAAGAAGGTACCAGAATGGAAGACGATTGGCCGTAAGCCTTGTTGGGCCTGTCCGGCAGCAAATGTAATCGATTCTTGTTCGGCAATGCCGACATCAAAGTACCGGTCTGGATATTGGCGAGCAAAACGTTTGAGGTCATAAGTTCCTGGAACAGCCGCTGTAATTGCCGTGATAGGCGTCTTGGCTGCTAACTCATCGGCTAGCGTGGCATGAATGACATCCGTATACTTTTCCTTAGTGTTGGGGTGCAACGTCTGACCGGTCGTGAGGTCAAACGGGACGTGCCAGTGGAAAGCTTCTTTATTAGTGATTGCGGGTTGATAACCGTGGCCCTTCTCGGTATGGACGTGTAACACGATCGGGTGGTCGATATCCTTAATTTCCTTAAAAGTCGTGAGCATGGTCTCAAGGTCGTCGCCATTATCAACGTAGCGGTAATCGAGGCCAAAATCTTTGAACAAGTTATGGGAACTCGTGCCGTTAGTTTCACGAAGTTCACGGAGATTTTGGTAAATGCCACCATGGTCTTCTGCAATCGCCATACCATTATCGTTAACCAGAATAATGAGGTTAGACTTTAAGGTGGCCGCGATGTTTAGACCTTCTAAGGCTAAACCACCGGATAATGAGCCGTCACCAATCACTGCCATGACATTGCCGGATTTGCCCTCAAGGTCACGAGCAACGGCCATGCCAGTTGCCAAGGCGATCGAGGTTGAAGTATGACCGATATTGAAATAATCGTGGGGGCTTTCTTCTGGGGCTGTGTAGCCGCTGACATCGTCATAATGGGCGGGATCAAGCCAAGCTTGCTTGCGGCCTGTCAGAATTTTGTGCGTGTAGGATTGGTGTGAAACATCCCATACAACCTTATCAACCGGTGAATTAAAGATGGTATGAAAGGCAATGGTTAATTCGACTACGCCCAAGTTAGGGCCAACGTGACCACCAGTTTGACTAACTTTATTGAGTAAGACGTGGCGTAATTCGCTCGCGAGTTGGGTTAATTCCGGCAAGGATAATTGTTTCAGATCAGCCGGCTGATCAATACGTGCTAAAATCGGTGTTTCCATTATCTATCGCTCACTTTCTCATTCGTGAATACTTTTATAGATTAGCACCTTAGAGCCACTCTAAGACAAGTGTTTTGTTTTAAAAATATCATAAAAAATGACGCCGACAAGTTGTCAGGCGTCATTAGGTTACCATGGTCACGAGATTGGGGGCTAGTTGCGATGCATCGTCGGCAGTTCGACCAATGGTATAGCTTTATTGTAACCGAATTTGGTGTCCAAATGGGGGTAAGGACAGTTGGTCACGTTATTGACATTACTAAACCGCTTTAGTCGGTATTGATCGATTGCAAGTAGACTAACTGGTCCGTTGAAATTTGTTCATAGAGTTGGTTTCCAAGTTCGGAACTGAACGTTTGATTGGCCAATTGTGTTTGTATAAAGTTATATTCCAACTGGAACGCTTCGATCAGAAGCTCATTTTGAGTGTCTTGGAAATCCCGTTCGCCAGATAGACGGCGATGACGCTCATCATAGGCACGGCGGACGATCCCGATAGCTTGCTGATTGTCAGCAGTAATCGTGTCGGCTAAATAGGCTAACACGGCCTCATACGGTTTTTGTTCGATTTGGCGCATTTGTTGCCACATTTGCCGATTACGAGTCAAGAGTTCAGCACGACTCTGACCACCATGGGGCCGGTATTGTCGAAACATTTTGCGGCGGGCGCGAGCTTTTTTGCTGAGCGACCACTTGCTGATTGTGAACCGGAAGATCAATCTAAAGCGTTCGAAAAAGGTTTGTTGGTTCTGCAGACGTGTTTGACTAGCCACCCGCATGTATTTCTCGGCGGCATGGGGCGTGATCTCATTGTCGGCCACCATTTGGTCAATCGTCGCTTGCTCAATTTCAAACGTGTCGTTGAATAGACTTGCCAGTTGCGAACGCTTCGGCCGGCCGTCCAGCACTCGCTGGCCCGAAAGAATGGCAACAACTTTGCTTGTGTTAGCGTTGTTGCCATGACGGGCTTGCATGATGTCAATCGCGTGGGTCACCATGTCAGCTTTGGCGGTAGCCAATTCGTCTTCAGTAACCTTAATGGCTTGTTTAGGTAACATCAGTGGCAGCAAGATGGTCGGTACCAACAAACTTGTGAGAATCACCACCGCGGCAACGAAGATAATGTCATTGCGGTAGGGAAAAGTACTGCCATTGAGTGTTAGTGGTAATGAGAAGGCCATCGCCAATGTAATCGTGCCGTGGACGCCGCTCAAGCCCATGACAAATGCGTTACGGGTCTTTTCATGCTCATCCCACGCGCGAATGCGGGCTAAGTCGAAACGCGTCCAGAGAAAACGCGCGAACGTCATGATGAGGTAGAGTAAGATCCCCAGGCCAATTAATACCGCCACTGACCCCGTATCACGTTGTTGTAAATGATTGATGACGCTTGGCAACGAAACGCCGAGCAATACAAAGACGATTCCGTTCAAAATACTCGCAACAATTGACCAGGTCGTCGTCATGACGATTTGTAAGCGCGACGTGGTCAGGCGTAATTGATTGGATTGGACACCATGGATGAGCCCGGTGGCAACAACGGCTAGAATGCCGGAAACCCCTAATGATTCAGCTAAGAAGTAGACGACGAACGGTGTCAGCAATGTATAAGGAACAATCACAGACGGGGCGTCGACCCGCATGCGAATGAGCATAATCCTGACCGCGACAATGACGTATCCGATAATTAGACCGACGATAATCCCACCAACAAAGACGTATAAAAAGTTGGTGATGCCATGCCAGACTGAAAATTTACCGGTAATAATCGCAGCAATCGCTAAGTTAAAGGCCACGATTCCGGAAGCGTCATTGAACAGTGATTCATTTTCAAGGGTCGTCATGACCTCACCTGGAATCGCAACTTTAGTCGTAATCGATGAGACCGCGACGGCATCGGTCGGCGTAATGATCGCGCCAAGAGCAAAAGCGAGTGCCAGCGAAAACTCGGGAATCAGTAAGTGAGTGACCGTACCAACAATTAGGATGGTCACGATGGCTAACACTACCGCAAGTGACAGGGTCGTGCCAAACTGGTGACTGAGCTTGCGAATATTGGTGTTCTGGCCATCGTTAAACATTAAAATCGAAATAATAACGAATAGGAAAATTTCAGGCTCCAATTCAAAATTTCGATACAACGGAACCAGAGACAGGATTAATCCAGCCCCAATTTGTAAAAAGGCGACTGGAATTTGATTAAAACGTGCGTAGACGGCGTTAGCGAGAACGACTGCCGCCACGAGTAGTAAGACTAAGAAAACGGTTTGCACACCAAATTTCCTCCTAGATTTAGTAAAGTAGTTTAATTTTAACGCAATCATGTGAATAAAAGAATTATCTGCGATGATTAATTTGGGTTGGACCTAATGTTTAAAAATAGACTGATTAGGGGTTAATTATTGAACGTTTTGACCTAAAGTTTGTCATTTGCTTGGCGTGGCATTCTAAGTCAGTATAATGAAATTATCAACTTAACTGGAGGACATCACGATGTTAACAATTGCTTATATCGGCAATGGAAAAAGCGCTAACCGCTACCACTTGCCATTCGCACTGAAGCTTAAAGATCAAATCAAGGTGAAGACTATCTATTCACGCTCAGGACGCCAGAATTGGCAACCAATTGCGGGCGTTCATTATACGACCACGTTAGCAGACATTTATGAGGACCCTGAGATTCAGCTCGTGGTTGTTTCGACGCCTAGCCATACCCACTATTCGGTAGCTAAGGATGTCTTGAATCATGGTAAGAATGTCTTGGTGGAGAAACCATTTACGGAGACCTCGGCAGAAGCCCAAGAACTTTTTGAACTCGCCAAGCAAAAACAGTTGTTTATTCAGTGTTATCAGAATCGGCGCTTTGATTCGGACTATTTGACGACACAAAAGGTCATTGAAAGCGGGGTCCTTGGTGACTTGCTGGAAGTCGAAATGCACTTTGATTATTTCCGGCCAGAGGTGCCAACCAATGTTGATCATTTTTCATTAGATACGAGTTATTTATATGGTCATGCTTGCCATACTTTGGACCAAGTGATTGCATACTTCGGGGAGCCGGATGACGTGCACTATGATGTTCGGCAACTATTGGGAAGTGACCGGATGAATGATTATTTTGATATCGACCTGTATTACGGTGCCTTGAAAGTCTCTGTAAAATCTAGCTATTTCCGCATTAAATCACGGCCAAGCTTCGTGGTTTATGGCAAAAAGGGCATGTTCGTCAAAGCTGACAAGGACCGTCAAGAATACGATCTGAAACATTTTTACATGCCGAATCACGCTGACTTTGGTATTGATCAACCTGAAAACTATGGCACGTTAACTTATATCGACGATGCAGGCCAGTACCATGAAGAAGCCGTCGTCTCGGAAGTCGGTGACTACAGTCGGGTATACGCCGGCGTCTACGACAGTATCATCAATGGACAACCTAAGCTCGTCAAAGATGAAGAAACGTTGCTGCAAGTAAAAATGTTAGAAACTGGCATTCAACAATGCCGCCATTAGTATCGCTTGGGTGTTGCACTAGCCCAGCTACTAGTACGTGTCAGTTTTAAATGGTTGTTCGTCGGCCGGTGCGCGTCTTCGGGGGCGGATGCCAATTGTTGGCGGTCGGCGCAAGCCGACGCTGGCTAAGCATGTTTACGCAAACTTGAGCTTTTTTCAGTGGGCCTTAGCTGGTTTCATTTGGCCGGTATTAATTCGTTAATATAAATTATGAGGAGGATTATGATGCGATTAGGAATTTTAGGAACAGGCAAGATTGTTCAGGACTTCTTGCCAATGGTGAAGCGCATTCCCGCGATTGAATTGGTGGGGTTGCTGTCAACGCCGCGGAGTGTGGCGCGAGCCCGCGAGCTGCAAGCCACGTATCGTATTGGAACGGTCTACACAGATTATGCAGCTTTGCTAGCCGATACGACAAT
Source organism: Lactiplantibacillus argentoratensis (assembly GCF_037290055.1). NCBI lineage: Bacteria > Bacillati > Bacillota > Bacilli > Lactobacillales > Lactobacillaceae > Lactiplantibacillus > Lactiplantibacillus argentoratensis. The sequence continues at coordinate 2,175,653 of NZ_CP147647.1, read as the reverse complement.
TGATACAGTGTACGTCGCTTTGCCGAATTCGTTACATTATGACTATGCGAAGCGGGCATTGCAAGCGGGGAAGAACGTCATTTGTGAGAAGCCGTTTACGTTAGTGGCATCTCAGTTAACGGAACTAATCGAATTGGCAGGTCGCCAAGACTTAGTGTTAATCGAAGCAATTACGAATCAGTATTTGGAAAACTATCAGGCAATCAAACGTGATTTGACCAAGTTGGGCGACTTGAAAATTATCGAATGCAACTATTCGCAGTATTCATCACGTTATGATCAGTTTAAAGCCGGAACGATCTTACCAGCTTTTAATCCTAAGCTTGGTGGGGGCGCCCTGATGGACTTGAATATTTATAATATTCATTTTGTGGTTGGCTTGTTAGGCGCACCAACGCACGTGCAGTATTTAGCTAATGTTGAACGAAATATTGATACATCAGGCATCTTAGTGTTGACCTATCCGAATGTTAAAGTCGTTTGTATCGGTGCCAAGGATTCGACTTCACCAGTACGTTCCACGATTCAGGGGACGACTGGTTCGATCATTGTCAACGGGCCTACTAATACGGTCGAAAGTATCACTGAAATTGCACATGATGGAACGACAACTGATTTAGCGCTTAATCAAGCTGAGCATCGGATGTATGCTGAGTTTGTGGCGTTTGAACGTCTTATTGCTAATCACGATATGGTAACCGTTAAGCGGCAATTAGATCATTCCCAAGCTGTCATGGAAGTTGTTGACCAAGCGTTAGCGAGCGCGGGATTGCAATTGGGCTAATGCGGCGTTGCTAACGTCGCCACACAACGAAGCAAAAAAAGCGTGTCCTGGAAACTGCAGGACGCGTTTTTTGCGGTTATTTTGTGGTAAGCGGGCCGTCCTGGATTAGGTGCTGTTTTTGTCGCAGGTCTTGTAAATGGTGATGAAAATCATGTGCATACATGACTGCGAAAAGACTGTCTAAGACGTATTCAAACGCCGCTTGGGATGCAAAAGTACCGATTTTGGCAAAATTATATTCACTCTGAACGGTGAGCAAGTGCTGGGTCGCTTGACTGATGAGTGGTGATTGTGGATTACCTGTTAGGACAATCATGGGAATTTGATGAGCGTGAAAATAGGTGGCAACTTGCTGATGGATTTTAGTAGTACCAGCATATGAAATAATCAGAGCACAATCATCAGCTGTTAAGTTGGCTGCGTTCCAGGATTCGTCAGCATATTCTTCGGCGATTATAGCAAAACGATTGATTTTGACGAGTTTATTTTGAAAACTACGGGCCCGTAGTTGTGAGTCACCTTGCGAGAAGATAAAGATTCGTCTTGATCGCGTCAATAAGTCAGCAGCTTGGGCCAATTGGTTCGTATCAAGTTGCTGCTGAGCTGTTTGAATGGCTCGAATATTCAGGGCGGCCATCTTTTGGCTGATTGTGGCGACCGAATCTGTTGCTGAGAACGGGAAATTGGCATCTACAGTGGCGGCTTGATGTGCCTGGGCAATGCTTTCAGCAGTCAATTCCCGTTGAAAATCGCGAAAGCCCCGGTAATTCAATTTTTGGGCCAATCTGATGATTGCTGAATGGGATGTGTACGTCTTAGCGGCTAGGTCCTTGATCAGAATAGTTGGCATTTGATCTAGATGTGCCAGAATATAACTACTGATCCGTTGTTCAGTACTAGTAAAGTCTGACTGTTGTTGCAAGGCAATTAAGATTGACATGTCATCGACCTCCATAGTTATTATCATACGGTTAATATTGGGAAAAAGCGACGATTATCAGAAAACTGAGCAAAATCAGCTTGACCTGGTACCGGTTTCATAAATTATGGTAATTATATGAAACAACGTGGTATCATCAACTGAGAGAGGAAGTTCTGTGATGACGAATATTCATGATATTGCGCGACTATCGGGTTATTCTGTCTCGACAGTCTCGCGGGTAATTAACCATCAGAAGTATGTTGCGGATGACAAACGGGCCAAAGTTGAGGCTATTATGCAAGAACTGGATTACGTGCCTAACCGGGTCGCTCGTGATTTAAGTCGGGGGCGGACGAAGACGATTGGTGTGGTACTACCATATGCGAATCACCCGTATTTTGCACGGGTAGTTGATGGTATCGTCAGTGCAGGCTTTGCGGCGGGTTATAAAATCATGTTGCTACCGACTAATTATGATATGACGATTGAACGCCATTATTTAGAAGACCTGCGAAGTAAAGCCTATGATGCGCTGATTTTCACGTCACGTAGTAGTTCACTGGATACACTGGAACGTTATCGGAAGTATGGTCAAATCGTCTGCTGTGAAGATCCAGGCGATGGCCGGGAATTGGCCGCAGCTTATACCGACCGCATGGCTTCATATGTTACGGCATTACGGTGGGCGAAGCAACAAGGTTATGCGACGATGGGCGTTATTTTGAGCCGTAATAACGTCATTAGTGCGAGTACACGGGTGACGCGGCGAGCCTACCACGAAGTATATGGTCAGTTGGATGACGAGCGACTCTATACCGGTGCTGCCACCTATGAAGACGGTTACCACGCCGGTGAGTACTTTGCCAATCAAGCGTCTCGCGTGGCCGCGATTTTTGCAAATGGCGATGATATTGGGGCGGGCGCCTATCAATATTTTATGGATCACGGGTTAGCCCCCATTCCAGTGATTGGACAGGAGAACTTGCTGACGAGTCGACTCTTGAAGTTTTCGACGATCGACCATCATCTAGAATCATTGGGTCAGTCAGCATTTCGATTGGCAATCGGCAAGACCCGCACCCATGAATTAATTAAATCAGAATTTATACCGCGATAACTTGGAGGAGCAATTAATATGGTAGCAAGATTAGCAGTTTTTGACATTGATGACACACTATTGGCTCGCAATAAGCAGTTATTACCGAGCACTATTGAAAGTATTCAAGCACTTAGAGATAACGGGATTCATGTAGCCATCGCCACGGGTCGCAATTTAGCGATGGCCCGGCCAGTTATTGATGCCTTACAATTACAAGATTATGTACTGTGCAATGGTTCAGCAGCGTTTGCCGGTCGCCAACAAATTCATCAACACACCTTATCTAAAGACAATGTTGGCAAATTGGTTGCGGCGGCGGATGAACAGAATATTGACATTGTGGTCGAATCACTGGATGGGCTACATATCCACACACATCCGTCAACCACGACGCGCCAGGTGTTGAACACGTTTCGGGCACCTGAGTTGGATTATGCCCCTGATTACTATCAGCACCATGATGTGTATCAGGCCATGATGTTTTACCCGGATGTCCAAAATCGATTGTTGCCGCATCCAGATGAGTTTTCCTTTGTTCGTTTTCATGAACGCGGGGTTGATATCATTCCCAAAGCGGGATCTAAGGCGCAAGGAATTGCAAAGCTGGCAGCGGCACTTAATGTCAATTCGAGTAACGTTGCGGCCTTTGGTGATAATGATAATGACCGAGAGATGATTCAGAGCGCCGGTATTGGGGTTGCTATGGGTAACGCGAAAGCTGAGATTAAAGCATTAGCAGACGTTACGACGACCGATTGTGATCACGATGGCATCGCCAATGGACTAAAAAAAATTGGTTGGCTATAAATTTTAATGAAATAAAACTGTGATCCAAACAGCTGACTTGCGGAATTCAGTTCCAGCAATCAGTATGTTGGGGTCACAGCTTTTGATTAGTTATCGCGTAGCAGCTTCTTAATCGCCGCTACTGAACGGGCGACTTGTTCGGGATCAACTGGCTTTTTTTCAGCTGGTGTCGGGCGCACAGTGGCCGACTGATTAGACTTAGTTGGTGTTGGGCTCGACATAGTCGGCTGCGGCACATTAGTTTTAGTTGGCTGTGGACTAATTTTAGCACCAGTCGAGGCTTGAGCCGGCTGACCAGCGTGCATCTGATCCATAGTCTGATTCAACAAATGGTCGACAAAGACATTGCCCTGATTGGTAGCATGGCCCTTAGTCCAGCGGTAATTGAGTGCAGTGAATGCTGGAAGCAACCGGTCGACTTCACGCCATAACTCGGCGTTAACTAACGGACCATTACTGCGTTTCCAGCCGCGTCGTTTCCAACCAGCCAGCCAGCCCTTAGTGACTGCGTTGAGGACATACTGTGAATCAAGTACGAACAGAATCCCAGTCTTAGTTTGACCAAGCTGTTGCAATTGTTCAAGAGCTCGTAAGAAGGCCATGATTTCCATGCGATTATTGGTGGCACCCCATTCGCCGGCAGAGTCAGTGACGAGTTGGTCGGGCATTTCAATCCGATAAGCCCAGGCAGCCTTATCATCTTGGTGCACGTGCTGACCGGCAACGTTTCCGGTATTTCGCGAACCGCCATCAGTATAAACAGTAATGGTTGCGTTGACCGGCGCTTGATTAGATATTGATTTTGAGTGAGCTGGTCGGGTTGGACTGGCCTTACCAGCCATAAAATCCTGAGCGTCTTTCTCGCTTGTGAAGCTCTTGTACTGTGCTTGTGGATAACCGCTAACTTGCTTTTGAGTTTCGGGCCAGGTGCGGTAAATACCAGGTTGGCGTCCCTTACGAACAGCGTAATATTTTTGTGCCATGACGATACCTACTTTCTGAATGGTGATACTGCTAATTTAACATAAATTGCCGTGGGAAAAATGAAAAATTAGCAGACTTGTAAATAATAACAACCGGATCACGGAAGCGAACTTCTGTGATCCGGTTGCCATGATGAAATATAATTAATGGGCTTTAAATAATGTCGTCAGGTAATTCATGAAGGTCTTCAAATAACGATCCTTGTCGACCGTTAACGCAACCGTCACGTTAGTTGGGTCATTGAGTCGTGCAGGGTCACCAATTGTCCGGCCGTAATCTTCACCACTCGCTTGGACGTACATGTTTAGATCCAACGTTGTGACAAAACTTGGATCGAGTGAAACGCCGACTGCCAGTGGATCGTGTAAAGCACAACCGTGTAAGTCAGGACTCGTAATATCGTAAGCCGCAATGTAATAGTCAACAATGTCAGCAAACTTTGCGCCCGCAGTTGTCTTTAAGTCCCGCCATTGTTGTGTTTCAGTCTTGGTTAATAATGTCCGTAACGTTACGTCGAGTCCGACCATCGTAAGAGGCATCGCACTGGTGAAGACGGCGTTGGCCGCTTCGGCATCTTGATTAATATTGGCTTCAGCGTAGTGACTGACATTACCTGGAACAGTCAGTGCACCACCCATTAAGGTCACATTACCAATGGTGCTGGCAATGTCTGGTGCTTTTTCGAGTGCTTCGGCCAAGTTGGTTAAGGGACCGGTTGGCACTAGGGTCAGATCGGCGCCATATTGGTGAACGGCATCAATTAAGAAGTCGACACCGGACTGCTTTTCCACGGCGCGTTTCGGTTCAGGAAGGTTCACGTCGCCGATACCGTTCATGCCATGAATCTGCTGTGAAATCGGCATAACGTCAAAGTGTTCCGTCGTACTGGAGTGGGGTTCACCTAGAAAGACGGGTACGTCAGTGGCACCTAGTAGTTCTAGAATTTGTAAACTGTTAATCGCCGCCTGATCCACTAGGCAGTTCCCATAAGAACTGATAATCCCAATTAAATCAACGTCGGGTGCACCGACTGCGTAGGCAATGGCCATTGCGTCGTCAATCCCGGTGTCTAAGTCTAAAATCATTTTACGTTTTGCCATGTAAAACATCCTCCCTGATTAGGTCTGAAGCGCTATAAAGCTATGTTTTAATTGTAAACGTTTCAGCTGATGCTGACAACGGCTAGCGGCGAATTAAATTGACTTTAGCTAGAAAAATGTTCGGATATATTTTACGATAACGCTTACTGGCGAAATGGCCCGGGCTGTTTTATACTGACAATTAAGGAAGGTGAAGCTGATGACGACGAATAGTCCATTAGAAGCAATCATGAATGCGCGCCATTCGGTTCGGCAATATGACGGCCAAACTAAAATTGGGCGTGAAGAAATGGCCGCGATGTTACAGACCGCATTTTTGGCACCAACCGCGTTGAATCAACAACCGATTCGGGCGTTGGTGATTGAGGATGCAGCCTTGCGACAACGGTTGTGTGCCGCGACTGGTAATACCAGTCAGTTAACTACGGCCAGTGCCGTCGTCTTATTTGTGCTGGATTGTGAAAATCAACACCAAGTGCCAGCGTTTCAGGCCAGTCAGGGGCAACAATTTGATACTGGTGACGAGACCATTGGCGCCCTAGATGCTGGCCTGATTGCGATGCAATTTATGTTAGTGGCTAAAGATCATGGCTTTGATACGAATCCGATGACCGGGTTTGATGCTGCCGGATTCACGTCTATTTTGGAACTGGACGCCCAGCGGTATCGGCCACTATTGCTCGTTTCAATTGGCAAAGCGGCCGTTGCTGGCAAGCCAGCAGATCATCAACCATTAGCGACATTAGTTGACTATCGATAATTGAGGGGAAGCTAGAACGTGAATTTTGAAAAGCACTATCGATATACTGGAAAGCAAAAATTAGGATTAACTAAATTAGCAACGGCGGTTGATCCAGAATTTGAAGATGAAAAGGTCATCAAGGCGCAAATCGCCAAGAATATTAAGCAACTGACTGAGCTGCAAGGTAAGTTATATGCACAAGACCGATTTGGTGTTTTAGTCATTTTTCAGGCGATGGATGCGGCGGGTAAGGACAGTATGATTCGCCATATCATGAGTGGGGTCAACCCCCAAGGCTGTGAAGTCACATCGTTCAAGCAACCAACTACTAAAGAAATTGCGCATGATTATTTATGGCGAATTCATGATCGGGTTCCCAAACGCGGCATGATTGGGATCTTCAATCGGTCGTATTATGAAGACGTACTTGTTAGTCGAGTCCATCCGGAAATTATTGTGAATGAGCATGTTGGTGAGATTAACGATAAGAAACAAGTGGATGATGCTTTTTTTGAACGTCGTTTTAACGATCTTCGGTACTTTGAAGATTACTTGCAACACAATGGCTACTTAGTGCTCAAGTTCTTCTTACACATGTCAAAGGCGGAACAGAAGCAACGTTTTATTCGCCGTATTGAAATTCCAAGTCACAACTGGAAATTCTCAGCTGCCGATATTCAGGAACGGCAGTATTGGGATGATTATCAGCGTGCTTATGATGATGCTATCACCAAGACGGCTACTAAAGCGACACCGTGGTACGTCATTCCGTCGGATAGTAAGTGGTATTCGCGGCTCTGTGTTTCGGAAATCATCAATCAACGCCTGTCGGAATTGCCATTAGCGTACCCCTCACTAGATGCGAGTGCGCAAGCACAATTAAAAACGGCGCTGGAGCAACTAGATCGTGAGACCGACTAACAAAGTATCGCGCAGTGTTACTAGCAGCAAGTTGAAATTATAAAAAATGAGCTACTCACACCGTTGATCGTCAGTTCAACGCGACGTGAGTAGCTCATTTTTTTGACGGTGTGACAAGCTAATTATGAATGCCGATGCTTAGTTCGGCGTGTCAGGACAAAAGCGCTACCGAGTAATCCAATCAATAAAGCGAGACCGATAGCTATTGACCAACTTGCCGAGTGTTCGTTAGTTTGTGGCAACGACTTATTTATCGGTGCTGAGCCTGCAAAAGCTGTAGCCGCCGATGCTGGTAAGGGATTAGTTGCCGGAACCGTTGTGGCGGTCGTGTTAGTCGAATTTGTCGCTGGATTGGCAGGTGCTGACAGATTACCACTGACGCTTGGTGCGGGGGTCGATGGAGACGACTCATTTGGAACGGCTGGAGTGACGGCCGTTGGTTTTTCAGGTGTTACGGTTCCTGGATTGGTGGGCTTAGGACCACTCGGCTGTTCTGGTGAGACGGTACCCGACTTTTCTGGTTCAGTGATTCCGGGTTTCTCCGGTTCAGTGATCCCGGGTTTCTCCGGTTCAGTAGTCCCAGGTTTTTCTGGTTCAGTGATTCCGGGTTTCTCCGGTTCAGTAGTCCCAGGCTTTTCAGGTTCGGTGACTCCGGGTTTCTCCGGTTCAGTAGTTCCAGGTTTTTCAGGTTCGGTGACTCCGGGTTTCTCCGGTTCAGTAACGTTAGGTTCCTCAGGTTCGGTAGTACCCGGTTTTTCTGGTTCAGTGACGTTAGGTTCCTCAGGTTCGGTAGTACCCGGTTTTTCTGGCTCAGTGATTCCGGGTTTCTCGGGTTCAGTAGTCCCAGGTTTTTCTGGTTCAGTGACCCCGGGTTTTTCCGGTTCAGTAGTCCCAGGTTTTTCTGGTTCGGTGATTCCGGGTTTCTCGGGTTCGGTAGTCCCAGGTTTTTCCGGTTCAGTAACTCCTGGCTCTTCATCTTCATCGGGATCTGTTGGTTCCGAAATACCTGGATTTTCGGGAACGTCCGGTTCGGTGACTGGCCGTGAAATCGTGGCTGTCGCGGATCCCTTGTTGCCGTTCTTGTCAGTATAGGTGACATTATTTTCAAAAGTTGCATCGCCAGTGGGTTCGTTAGTCTTAGTTTGGTAGGTCAAAGCTAACTCTGACGTAAACGACCCCGTGGTACTAAACGTCAATTGATTACCATTCACACTCGTATTGACGGAAATAATATTACCTGTCTCATCGCGTAGGACGGCGCTGCCATTGACATACGTTTGGTTCGGACTCAACGTATCAACAAAGGTGGGATCAACGAGCTGATTGTTATTAGGCAAGACACGAATCGTCCAGTTGATCCGCCGTGGATTAGCTTCGTCAGCCCATTCAGCTGATTTCTCTAATAAAATCGGGGCTAAGTTACCAGGATGACTAGGAACGGTTCCGAAGGCGTCCAATTGAACAAACCCTTTCCGATTACGTGGTCTAGTTTGATAGGCCTGATTAAATGTGACGAGACCTGTATGTGCACCAGCAGCAATGAAGAAGGTTCCGATAGTACCTGCAGTGGTTCCTTTCATTGGAAAAGCCTCGTCATGTGGAATACGAACGTTTTCGGGGACTTGGAAAGCCATCGTGTCGCCCGCTTTGATCTTGAGGTTATCAGGGATGCGCCAGTTGTAATTGATCGTGTACGCTTGGTCTTCTGGCAATTGTGCATCGTGAGCCATTACCTTGCCCTTACTATCTTTGATAACCGCACTATTAACATCGTTGCCCGTTGCTTCGATTACGTTGCGGGCCTGACTGACTAAGGGGGGCCCGAACATCAAAAAGAAAATTCCAGTAAGTGCTAATAATAACCATCGCCATTTTTTGCGCATGGTAATCGCCTCCATTAAGATATACCCATACATTACCACCGTTGTACATGGAAATCGCTGACAAAACACCGTTTGCTAGCTTAACTAACGGTATGCGGCCAGATTTAGCAGACTTTTTTGTGATTGCGTTATTAACTGATATGTGATGTTTTAGGATACCAGAAAAGACACCATTTGCCATCCCATCCAAGGGACGTAAGGGTGTCCGAATCCTGTTAAATTAGAAGTGTGGCGTGCTTCAGGTTGATTGGCAGCACACCTCGATGAATTGATCAGTTGCCGTACAAGAACTGGATGATGAGTAAGTCGACCTGTGGATTGATATGCAGCATTGAGTGGCTGGCGGTCAGGGGACTGCCGTGAATGATTTTGGTTTTGGGTGACCAACCAGCTGCCAATAATTGATGGCTGAATTTAAGTACGGCTTGTAAATTGACGCCGCCATCACCACTTGTATGCCAAACATGGCCGGCAATATTCAATATCGGCAAGGACCGTGGTAACCAGCCTAACTGCCGAGTGGTCAAGCCCGGATAGGTCGAGCCAATGGTCACAAACTTATTGATTTGTGCGTGTTGAGGAACTTGCGCTGTCAGATAATCAAAGATGATATTACCTCCAGATGAGTGACCGACAGCATTGTAGTGGGTCACATGGTAGCGTTTTGCGAGCACTTGCATGACAGTAGCAAACTGCCGAGCTTGACGTTTCGCATGATGATTATCGGCAAAGATAACCTGAATCGTTGGGTTGTTTTTTAGTGGTCCGAACTGTTGGACGGTCACGTGGCCGGCGTGACTGACATGGACGACCAATCCTTTTGTCATCAGGTGTGCCGCGGTTAAGCGGTGCACAAAGCCGTCGGTAGAAAATGCGCGCGCGTAATCGCCACCGACGAAGATGGTCGGAATACTCGTTTGGGCGACCCGCGTTTTTCGTAATGGGGTCAAGCGATGTTGCCAATAGGATCCAATCCCTACGACCAGGGTCGCACTAATAATGGCCATGATTTTAATAATTTTAATTCGTCGCATCACTGATCCACCTCGCCTTTGAATCCTATTATAGTCGAATTAGTAAAAATTGCTTTTGCAAACCTTCGCCGAATCCACTAGAATGAGAAGCAATAAGTCTACATAGAAGAGAGCTGGGAAACGATGAGTGCAGAATATGATTTAACAATTATTGGTGGTGGCCCGGTCGGCATGTTTGCAGCCTTCTATGCTGGTATGCGTAATGCGCGGGTTCAGTTATTAGAAAGTCTCCCCGAATTAGGGGGTCAGGTTCAGGCTTTGTATCCTGAGAAGATCATTCATGACGTTGCGGGATATCCGGCAATCAAGGGCCGTGAACTGGTGGCACAACTTGAAAAGCAACTCACACAATTTCCAATTGACATTCAATTGGCGAGCCCGGTGACGGATGTCACGGGAGCGATGGGTGATTTCACGATTACCACGGCGAGTGGACAGCAGTCACATTCCAAAGCGATTATCGTAGCGACTGGGAGTGGGGCTTTTGAACCCCGGCGCTTAGCAGTCGATAATGCGGCTGAATTTGAGAATAAGCAATTATTCTACCACATTCCAAGTGTCAAGCAATTTGCGGATCGAACGGTACTAGTTGCGGGTGGTGGCGACTCAGCCATCGATATGGCCTTGATGCTTGAACCCGTTGCTAAGCACGTTTATATCATGCATCGGCGTGATCGGTTCCGTGGGATGGAACACAATGTGGACTTGTTAAAAGCGTCTTCCGTTGAAATCAAGACGCCATTTTTGATTAAGCAACTTGCAGAGACGGCTACCGGACAGTTACAGCTGACGATGAAAGAGGTTCGCGGCACAACTGAAGAAACATTGGCCGTTGATGATTTGATTGTTAACTATGGCTTTATCGCGGATAATAAAGTCATCCGAAACTGGCACGTGACCCCAACCATGGCCCACCGACTCATCACCGTTGATACGGAGATGAATACCGACGTACCTGGGATTGCGGCTATTGGTGATACGGTGACTTACGCGGGCAAGTTAGGCTTGATTGCCAGTGGCTTCGGGGAAGCTCCTAACGCGGTCAATCAGTTAATGATGACCTTGTATCCCGAACGACGGAGTCCACTGCATAGTACGACCGTGTTTGAAAAAATGTAAGTTTAAAAGAGCTGCGATATAACTGGCGCTATACAAGCAAATAGGACGAGAAACCGAATCTTGGCTTCTCGTCCTATTTGCTTGTTCCTTTAAGAACCCGCTTTATTGGCGGCCTGTTGTACCATGAAGTGGTAGAAAGGCAAATGTTTTTTTAATCTAGATAGCTTTGGTGTGTCTTAAAATAAAAAAACAACCGGTCGCTCCGGCTAAACTTTTACAATGTATAAGTTTGTACAAAAAAATACACAAAATTTACTGAAAATTGATAACGATAAAGAAACGCTGTTGTTAAGATAAATTCGTAACATACTGCCTGTTGTTAACGTAGAATTTGAGAGGATGATTCTGTTTATGGCAAAAGGTTCCATTATTGATGGTGTGTTAGTTTAGATGATTAGATTTTATATGTCACTAAGTGTTGTGAAGCATACGATACTTTATTTGTGTTTTATTTTTCTATTACTGTATTTAAAAAAGCGTTATCCAGACAATGTAATTATCGGTTTTTTTAAAAAATACGGTGGTGTTTTATTAATAGTATGCTTCATTTACATTCTATCGCAATTTGGATTGCCGGTTACCGCAATCGATGTTCCAATAGTTCTTGGAATTTTGGGTATTTCGGTTGTTGTGTTGAGACACAAGCAAAAGTAGGACGAACTGCTACCAATCTGTTGCTTACGGAGTCATGATAACTCATGGCTCTTTCTGGTTTTTATCTAATATTGACGTCCCTGATAACGTACTGTCATCAAAGGACTTCATGGTTCAGACCCTGTTTCTGGGTCATTCCATATGAGCACCTAATTGGCGGTAAAAGTATTAAAAATCAGTGGCTGATCAACTATCGGCATTCGTGCGTTTTAGAAATTAAAATGGCAGATAACCCGGAGCGCTGCGCGCTTTAATACAGTTTTTTACCAACATCTCAATCACCGCGACGGCTAATCAGATCAAAAAAAGCGCTATCCAAATGTACTTATGCATTCAGATGGCGCTTACGATTCGTCATCAGCTGGAAGTCACTTTTTCAGCAACGACATCATTCAGAATTTTCGTGGTTGCTGAATGATTTATGCACTCGCTGTGACAGCAACTTTGAAATAATGTGGATTACTCGTTGCTAGTTAGACTTAATTCATTCATAAAAGTCAATAAGAGTTTGGCATAGCTGGGATGGTCGGTGTTGCTCTTAACTTCTTGCTGCATTTCCGTTAGATTATCAGTGACTACGCCGGTGACGCCCATGAACATCATTTGATCCATTTGGTCCGTATTATCAATGTCCCAGGCGTAAACCGTCTTGTGATTGCGGTCAGCCTTGTCAACGAATTGGTCGTTTAATGTGGTGACCTCCATGGTGTAGCCGTTCGCGACTGTATGCGGGAACGTGAGATTATAAGGCAAGATGTAACTAACGAATTGTTTTTGATCTAAGCGTTTCAAGTCACGCATGACTTTGAAACTAAGCGTATGGACTTGGTCATGATGAGCCAGTAGGGTCGCACCATAACGATCGATGAACCGTTTAGTATCGGCGGCGGTGTAAGCCGAGCTGGTCTTGATTTCGACTAATAGTTTTTGATGATGCTTGTGAGCCGCTTTCAGGTAAGCATCGAAACTTGGAATCTTTGCCTGATAGCCATTTTCACGAACAGTAATTTTTTCTAGTTGTTTTAATGTTAATTGAGATGGCTTTTTCTTAACGCCAGCTAAGGCTTTTAAGGTTGGATCATGCATGACAACGAATTGATGGTCCTTGGTGACTTGGATGTCCATCTCAACGTAATCCGGATGTTCCTTGCTGGTCTTGATCAGTGCAGGAATTGTGTTTTGCACGCCGTTACCGTTATCGACGCCGCGGTGGGAAATCATGATTGGCTTGGTAATCACTAGTCCATTTAAGTAGACTAAATTAACGGCAACTAGCAAACTTGTCGCTAACAGCAAGCCAATTGCAACACTCGCCCGGGTCAATTTGCGCAACCGTGGTGCCTCGTTAAAGTATTGCGGTTGTTGGCGGAGGAGTGTAAAGTCTTGACGATAGCAAACAATAATTAACATCATGAAGATGGCCGTGGTATAACAAATAATAATTTCGGTGATTGCTTCCATGATAAAGAGATTAACAGTGGCAGCGGCCATGGCAAAACTTGTTTTATCGAATTGAAGCTGGGCGACGTAAATCAACGTATAAATGGTCGTGACGATCAGAAAAATCATAAATAAGGTCACAATCATGGTCCATAAGTAGCGCCAAAGATGGTGGCGCGTTTGTTGCCAACTACGAGTAACGGCCGTTTTCCATGGAAGCCGATCGACAATCATTAGCGGTAATAGGCTAATTAGGCGAATTCCAAGGTAACCAGCCAGCAAGTAGAAGCACCCCAAGCCGAGCGTCATCCACGAGTTTTCCATGAGATAGCTGACAATGAAGGCTGGAATTTTGGCCTTGTTGAGTAATGGTGTTGTAAAGATGAAACTTCCAAATGGCAAAATCACAATAAAGTAGCCGATAAAGAATAAGAAAGTGCTGGGTGAGGTGCCAGTCAGACTAGTGACCGTTGACCGCAAGACCGCGCGTACAGTTTGTGGTCGGCCACGAAAGATATTCATAATACCCAGTAGCAGAAACGCAAATTGCCAATAAACTAAAATAATAATGGCTAATAAGATCGCCACCATACCGAGTGCGGCCAGTGGTTGGTGAATAATAATACTACCGATATTCGTGTACGAGACATAACTGACCCGTTGCCACTTGAGTAACATTTCTAGCACCCAATTAAAAAAAGGAATTGCTAGGTAACTAATGACCAAATTGGTACTAAATATCAGGGCAACGTAACTGCCCCAGTTCTTATAAAAACGGCGGGTACTATCCCACCAAAAACGCCAAGCGCCCATGCGTGGTGCCTCCTCCCTTGATCCGGCATTGACGAATCAAGTCATTATTAATTTTATTGTAACACGCATTGTGTTAGTTATTTTTATCTAAATAATTGCTTAGATTAGTCACTCTAGGAAACCACTTTCAACTAAGCATAATGGGGCTACCGAGCACGTTTCGGTAATCCGCGCGAATGGCTGATGAACGGCACTGAACTTAAGAGATGGCACGTGTTAATCATCGTAATGCGCAAGCATGAGACAAACCACAATTAGTATTTTATCATGCAACCGATGCCAGATGGATGAGGGCAGCGTCATATTTAAAGGAGATCATAAAAAGGCGCGATGGCAAATAAATTGCCGTCGCGCCTTGCATTGTAAATGGAATGCTTGTTGCTATTTGGAACTGCTAGAGCTAGTCGTGGTACTATCCGTATCATCAGGGTTGGTAATCTTGATACGAGTAGAATCAGTCTTCTTATGCGAAGCTTCCGGTGCGTCGGTCGTATACAACGAGTCCGTTGACTTATTACCATTCTTCGAGTAGAGACTGGTTGACTTGCCAGCTAATTTATTTTGAATCTGAATTTCTTTTTCAAGGCCATCGGCGTAATTGTAATTAGAAGCGTCGACTTTCTTGAAGCCCTTAGGGGTGTAGAAACGTAACAAATTTTTATTGTTAAGTGAATCAGAGAGGCTTAATTCTTTGTCGACTTTCTTCTGATCTTTATCAACAGTCTTCTGAACTGCCTCATCATCATCAATCGTTTCGCCAGTTGCGTTGTCATAAATTTTGCCGCTAAGGACGGTGTATTTAGACGTGACGAAATCGCGATTTCTAAACGCAACGGTACTATCGTGTTGTTTAGAGAAGAGGTCGGTCCCAAACTGAATATAACGTTTGCTTGAAATCCCTAGTAAGTGCAGAATCGTTGGTAGGACGTCAATTTCACCGCCATAAGTCGATTCGACTTTACCACTCTTGATTCCTGGAATATTGATCATGAATGGCACACGTTGAAGCTGGGCGCTATCAAAGGAAGTCCAGTCGTCCGCAGATTTACCAAGAATGGGTGCCAAGGTCGAGTTTTCACTGTTGGACAAGCCGTAGTGGTCACCATAAAGTACGATCATCGAATTCTTTAATAAACCAGCCTTTTGCAAGTAGGTATAGAATTCTTTGACGGATTGATCGAGGTAGTGGGCGGTCTGGAAGTAACCGTTAATGGCGGAATCACTAGTATCCGTTGTCTTAAACGTCGTATCTTCCTTATCAAGTGTGAATGGGAAGTGGTTCGTTACGGTGATGTATTTGACGTAGAACGGTTGTTGTAGCCGTTCGAGATACTGAACGGAATTCTTGAATAGCAACTTATCCTTTAGACCATACCCGGTTGATTTGTCACCAGTCGTATCGAAATAACTGGCATCAAAGAAATATTGGTACCCCATATTCTTATACGTGTTATTACGATTCCAGAAACTGGCCACGTTACCGTGAAAGACAGCGGAGGAATAATTGGCTCGTTGGTTTAGAATCGCGGGAGCGGCCTGGAACGTATTATCTGAGCCTAATTGGGAGAACAATGATCCAGTTGAAAGCCCGTAAGTACTAGTTTCAAGCATGTTTTCCGCGTCAGAAGTCTTCCCTTGACCAACTTGGTGGAAGAAGTTCTTAAAGCTGTAAGTTGAGTTGCTATGGTACAGCTTGTTCAGGAACGGCGTCACTTCTTTGCCGTTGACCTTTTGATCAATAAGAAACTGTTGAAAACTTTCCAAATGAATCACGATAACGTTGCGACCCTTAGCAATGCCGTACATCTTAGCATTCGGTGCAGCGTAGTGCGACTGTGTATAATCCTTTACGGTGTCTAGTTCGGACTTCTTCGCGCTGGCCCGTTGGTGGTTGGTTTGCTCGTCTTTGATACCGTCATAGACAGTAAAAGCATCCAGCCCGAGATATTTGACGATATAAGTGCGGTCAAAGGTTCTGGTCAACAGTTGTGGTCGGTTAGATTCAGCTAAGGTCAAGTTGAGACCGAAGCCCGCAATTGCAGCCGAAGTGTACGCAAAGGCCGTGTGTTTTGCAATTGGTTGCGAGTCTTGCTTGATACGGTGAAGAATAACCAGGGCCAGGATAATAACAATATCAGCCCAGTAAAGCACATCGCCCCAACTCGCTAGGGCTAACGATGAGCCGGTGAGCCCTTGACTGACTTTGGAAACTCCCGTCATGGTACTGACAGTCATGAAATCCGTGAATTCACGATGGTAGATAACGTTGGCATACAGTAAAATGGTGTCGAGTGCATCAATGAATAGCAAAATATAGTAATATACACCGGTTTTACGAATGTAGAACGCCAGACTAAACAGAAAGACTGTCGTTGCAATCGGGTTCACGAGCATCAGGAATGCCTGGAGTGGATCGGCAATGCCTAGTGAAAATTCGGTTAAATACGCATAAATCGTTTTGGCCCAGAATAAGAAGACTAGTAGCCAAAAAAATCCAATTCGCGTGTTAACGTGTTGGCGAAATTTGGTAAACATCGATAAAGACCTCATTTTTAACAAATTTGGATATGACTCGATAACCAGTCATCAAATCATTTTAACATAACATCGGAACTCGTAATCGCTAACAATTTTAAGAATGCGTTAATTTCGGGTCAAGCTAATTTGACGGTGGCAGCTGAAACGCGTATTCTCAAAGTATTTGAGAGATAGGTGATAGCAGGATGCAGATAAAAACGAGTAACCAGGTTGATTCAGCAGTTTATGCGGATGCCATTGCAATTCGTCGGGCAGTCTTTGTGCAGGAACAACATATCGATGAAGCTTTGGAAATTGATACGGTCACTCTAGCGACGTGGCACTATGTCCTGTATGATGATCAAAAGCAGGCGGTGGCCACAGCGCGAGTGACACCTAGCGATCAGTGGACGGGGCATGTTCAACGAGTTGCTACGTTGAAAGCGGCGCGAGGGCAGGGCTATGCACGGCAATTGCTTCAACGTATTGCAGCGGATGGGCTGAGCCGTGGTTGGCGGCAGTTGATACTAGGCGCTCAAGTCACTGCACAAGGGTTTTATACACAATTAGGGTACCAGCCACAAGGGCGACCGTTTATGGAGGCAGGTTTGCGACATCAGACGATGATATTGGCATTGTCGTAAGCATATTGGTGTAACTTTCAGTTGGTGATTCGAGTCAAATTCCAGAATAAAGGTGCCTTCAACTTAGGGCTTAGCTTTGTGGTTATTTTTAGCGAGACAATGTAAATGGAATTTCCAGTAGACTTCTAGGCATAGTCCTAGGGGTCTTTTTTGTCTAAACGATTAGTTCGGATAGTTCGCAAATAAAAGTTTTAATTCGTAACTAGCTAGCGAGTTGCAGTATTGTACATATGGAACCGATTAGCATGAATCACTAACCGGCAACCAACCCTACAATCATACGCGACTGTGGGGGGTGTTGGATTGTGAGAATGACAAAGCTTTTTTTGAATGGGGGAGGAGCGTATGCGAAGAAAGCTAGTTGGGTATATGCTAAGCATGTTGACGGTAATATTAGCGCTATTTATGCTGGGGAGTACTGCACATGCTAAAGAAATCAGTGTTACGGGTTTAACGGCTGGCAATGCCATCGTGCTTGATGCGAATGGCAAACCCGTTACTGACACAAGTACGTTGAATGATAAGGCTGGCTACCAATTAACGTATCATTGGAGTATTCCAGATTCTGAAGTGATTAAAGCCGGCGATACAGCAATCGTTGAGATTCCAACGTATGTCAGTATCGATCATGATGTTGTGATGCCGTTAACAGATTCTGCCGGGCAAACCTTGGGCACGTTTACGTATACGAAAGGTGCCAGTACCGGGACGATCACGTTTACGGATGCGTTGGGCACACTCAATAGTCGGACTGGGACACTGAGCATGAATGCGAAGGGCAATGCGACGGCGACGGAAGGATCAGCCGAAATTACTAAAAGTGGCTTGGTTGTTTCGTCGGGGAGTGATGGTGCGCCAACGGTATTGGGGTGGCACATTACCGTGACACCGGGCAATAACTCGACGGTTGTGGTTACAGATACGCTAGGGCCCAATCAGACATTCATTCCAGATTCGGTTGCGGCACAGGCCGTGCAAATTATCAATGGTATCCAAGTTCCACAGCAACCGTTAACACCGACTGTTGCAACTAATGGTAACGTGATTACTTTTACGTTTAACAACATTCATTCGCCGTTTGTGATTACTTATAACACTAAGGTTGAGAATTTTAATCCGGCTGACACAGCTAAATGGCATAATACGGCTGCACTGGACGGACTAGGCGTTGATGCGACGGCCGATATTACCTATGGTGGCAATGGAGTATCAGGTATGACCTATACTATTGAATTAACGAAGCATGATGCGGCAACCAAGGCCGTGTTGGCCGGAGCCGTTTATGAGTTGCAAGATAGTACGGGTAAGGTAATCCAAACTGGGTTGACGACTGATTCGCAGGGGCAATTGATTGTCAAAGATCTACATGCCGGTGATTATCAGTTTGTTGAAACCAAGGCCCCGCTTGGGTATGAACTTAATACCACCCCAGTAAAATTTACTCTCGGCGGTATTAAGCCAGAGGTTGCTTTTCAGGTAAGTCAGGATGATGTCAAGCAACCAGTTGTGCCGACAACTGGTGATGTCACGTTAACCAAGACTGATGCCACGACCAAGGCGGCATTGGCTGGGGCCGTTTATGAATTGCAAGATGCCACTGGCAAAGTGCTCAAGATAGGATTAACGACGGATACCACTGGTCAACTTACCGTATCTGGTCTGACCGCGGGCAATTATCAATTTGTTGAAACTAAAGCGCCTAGTGGTTATCAGCTTAATGCGGCACCGTTACCATTTACAATCAAGCCGAATCAAACGGCAGTGGTAACGGTAGCAGCAACTGATGAACCGGTCACTGAACCAGGAACAACTGAACCGGGCAAACCAGGTGAACCAGGAATAACTGAGCCAAGCAAACCGGGTGAACCAGGAACAACTGAGCCAAGCAAACCGGGTGAACCAGGAACAACTGAACCAAGCAAACCAGGTGAACCAGGAACAACTGAACCAAGCAAACCGGGTGAACCAGGAACAACTGAACCAAGTAAACCGGGTGAACCAGGAGTAACTGAACCAAGTAAACCGGGTGAACCAGGGACGACCGAGCCAAGCCAACCAAGTTTACCCGGTCCAAGCCAACCCGCTGCACCTAACCCGGGACAATCTGGATTAGGTCAACCGGCATTACCAGGACTAATCAAGCAACCAAGCACGGGTGTCAATGGTGCTGGTGGCACTGTGGGTAATGGTGTGACAACTGGTATGAACGGCTTTGGAACGCCAACTGGTAGTGACCAAAGCACATCAGCTGGCTATAGCCACGGAACTTTGCCGCAAACTAGCGAGAAGCAGACGCCGCTTTGGGTGATTTTGGCCGGGATTTTGGGCTTGTTAATTGCCGCGGTGGGGATCGGTTATCGCCGTCGGGCTTGAGGACGTATGAATTGATTTATTAAAGTGTCATGTAGGGATTGCTGATACCCCAGAAATTTTATGGTTTCTGGGGTATTGTTTTGGTTATGTGTAGAACTAACATTGTTTACGGATTCAGTTCAGAATTTCAATCAATAAATTTGAATTATCGTGTGAGTTACGATTAAGCAGCATGGCCTAGCTAGCTGATGCGGAGATTGTTGGCCGTGTGGTGGCATACGCAAAATCATTGGCACCGTGAATGACGGAACCTGGCGATGACCCTATTAGTTGTTGTCGTTGCTAGTCTGACGATACTGAGTCAGTCAGCGGTGACTATCAGATTCTCGGTGCTCACAAAATCATTCAGTATAAGCGGTTGGCCATTTGCGACGATTCAATTTAGTATCGTAAAAAAGTTGCGTTTCCAGATTTGACGTCTGGAAACGCAACTTTTTTTACTCAAAGATTAGGCTAACTAATTGCTAGCGTTTGGTAGATGATGGGCGCAAGTGCTGCCAAAGTGTGGCTATAGCTGGTGGTTCATTAGCCCAACGTGCCCACCCTGAAAATCCCACTGGAACGATGAGGTTACTTATCGTAATCCCAATGAGACTCATGAGTGCAAGCCCCTTTAAGATTGGTGCGGTCGTCAAAAGTAGTGGCAGTAAGTAGGTCAATTCAATCATTGTTACAGGGCAAACAAATCGTCCACTAGTATAAAAGTGTTGCTGCAGTTGAGTGGGTTCCAAGTGTCGTAACCAACTTTGACGGTAACTGGTTGCGGTGGTAATCATTAGCCAGTGCAGTGACAACAACACCAAGCTACCAAGCAAAACACTGCTACTGAGCGGCCCGGTTTGCAACCAGCGTGTTAATATTAACTGGGTCCAACCCCAACTAGTTAACGTCACGCCAGTTAAGCACGCGGTCATTAACAGACTGAAGGTCAACGAACGCAGGCCGAACCATAAAACAACTATGCCGATGATTAATCCGAGTGTGAGCCATCTCAGTGCGTGGGTCGCAATCAGGGTATGCTGATAGTGCTGTTGCTGTGTTACCCCGGTTGTTAGGATTTTGGCGTGCGCTAAGGGCGTGGCGAGTAGGCTGTCGTGGGTGACTGCCTGAAGTCGTTGCAGGGTCCTGCGACTAGCCGCACTAGCCGGCGCTGATTTCAAAGTGACCGTTAGCTGTGTCATGCTTAAATCACTACTAATATTAGTAAAAAGACTGTTTTGATAGGCCTGATTAGTAGCCGCGTTAGCAGGCAGGTAAAAACTCCGGCCAACTTGACTAGCGGCTAAATCATGTAGATAGGTCTTCGTATTTTTCAGTGAAGCGAGTAAGGTGGTTAAGGGTTGAACGGTCTGCTTCAATGATTGGTTGACGTGGTGAACACGCTGATCAACGTGTCCAGCTTCGGTTGCGACCGTAGTTTGGGCCGTTACCACGTGATTTAGTGCGGTCGTCATGCGGTCAGTCAGGTGATCTAACTTGGTGACCTGCTGATTAACTTTGGTTAAATCGGGTTCAGCCTCAGCTGATGTCGTTAGCGTCGTGTCAATAGCCTGTAATTGCCGTTGCACCTGATCATTCAGTTCAGCCAAATCATTGATGCGGTCGGACAACTGGTCGACCGACTTGGTATGGCGACTAGTCGCTGCTTGTTCCAGACTTTGTTGGTCAGTCGTGAGTTGGCTCTTGAGTTTCGCCATACTCGTCAGTTTACCAGCCAAATCAATGTTGATAGTTGCAAGTTGCTGGTTAACGTAGAAAGTACTTAGTGGTTGGCCGGTGGGCTGGGTCACTGAGATGACTTGAGCCACATTTGGTACGGCCCGCAGTTTAGTCGTCAGGTGATCGATTGTTTGTAATGATTGCTGCTGCGTTAAATTCTGCGGTGCTCGTAGTGTAATTGTGATTGGCGCCGTGGCACCGGTACCGAAGTGAGCTTGGACTAATTGCTGACCTACTTCAGCATTACTAAGCTGATTTTGGCGCCAGGGTCGTAAGTTGTCATCGGCAAACTGGCCGTTAGCAAGAATTAGGCCGGGGAGTAGTAACAGTGCGACGGCCAAGCTCCCAAGCGCTGGCTGCCAGTAGCCGAACTTGCTCAATTGGCCCCATAGATTGCGTGGACGGGTCGGCCAAGCCGTTGTTCCTGGCCAAAATAAATTATCACCGAGCCAAGCGGTAAAGGCGTAATTGAGCGGCGGTACCGCCAGTAAGGTGATTCCAAGCGCTACAGTAATGGCCCAAGCAGCGGCTAATGAGATGAAGGCAGTCCAGTGTAAAGTGATGGTTATGAGTATTAATGGGATAAAAACAAGTGCCCACTGTTGATATTGAAGTGTCAGAATTTTGAGACTGACAGTGGTCGGTGCGGTTGTTGCGCTCGATTGCCAATACGCGTACATAAAGTGCCATGTCAATAGACTAGTCAGTATTAAACTGATTAGACTAGCAAGGCTCAGCGCATTAGCAGTCAGTGGCCAATGCCAAGCTAAACGCGCGTTAGTGATAAAGCTAATCGTTGTGATCAGAGTGACCGCTTGACACAGTAAGTTCAGTAATGGCACTAACAGTGAGCGGAAGATGAGGCCGAGAATGATTAAACTGAGCAGACTACCGACAAGCATGCTAATCAGTAAGTTGCGACGTTGTTGTTGCACGTGTTGTTGGTAGATCAAATCCGTACTGGTGACACTCGTATTGAGGTCGGCGATTGCAATCGCATTATTAAGTTGATTTGCAATCACAGATAGGTCAGCCCGGGATGCCTGAACGGCGACAAGGGCTAATTCGGTGGAACCATCATTGGAACGTAATAAGTGCCGGTCATTAGTCATACCGGTTGGTGTTCGAAGCTGGTTAATGCTGTAATCATCGGCTCGGCGATTAAGTTTGGCTAAGGTCGTGGAGATTTGTTGGCGTTGCTGTTTAGATAATTTACCATTTGAATTGTTGAAGACCAACGTTAAGGACTGGCTGTTGATTAACCCGTGGCCCCATTGTTGTTGATATTTAGGACTCGTTGTTGCATCTTGTGGCATTGCGGTTTGTTCATTCACAAACGTGGTAATGTTCGGTAAAATCAGAATACTTGCAAACACCACGATTCCCCAGAAAAATAAGAACAACCACTTTGGTTTTAATAATTTTCGCATTCGTCTTGACGCCCCCACATCAATTACTTTATTTTGACTTAATCTTACCATATCAGGTGTTAGAGAAGCAGTTTGGTCGTCAGTTTGAAAAGTTAATTACAGTAATTACTTGTGAGTTATGGTATCCTAAAACGCTGTGGGAGGTGCTGATTTTGAAAACAGATCGATTTCAGGCGTTCAGTGATGGTATTTTTGCCATTTTAATTACAATTTTAGTCTTAGAATTTCACATTCCTGATTACCAACCGGGACATTTACTGGCGGCACTATTAGCGCAATGGCCGTTGATCTTGTCGTATGTCTTTTCGTATTTCTACGTTGGCACGCTGTGGTTATTTCATCATGATTATTTCAACATGCTACAACGAATTGATCGCAACGTTAATATGCTAAACTTATTAATGCTCTTTAGTATCACCTTATTGGATTACCCGATGTCATTAGTGGCAGATGCGTTGACAACTGGTAATCGACAGGATATGCAAACGGCATTTATCGTTTATGATTTGGTTGCCCTGTTTATTTCGGCGACATTTTATTTCATGTACGCTTATCTGCATCATCACCAGGACCTAAAGAAGCCGGGAATCTCAATGGCTTTTTACGCCGCAATTAAGTTTGATCCGGTTCGAAGTGTCACGATTTATGGCTTAGCCATCGTGGCAACGTTTTGGTCGGTATGGTTAGGTGCAATCTTACTAGCAGGTGGCATCATTTTTCACTTTTTGGCCTACTTACAGATGAGTCGCCAGCTAGAACAGGCGAAGGGAGGGACGGCATAATGGATTATTCAAGTTTATTAGGACCTGATCGTTATGATCTCGCCGTGACGTTAGCCAAGCAGTATCATCTTGACCCCAGCCAGGTCTTGTTCGGCTATTTGCAAGTGGTTAGTCAAGTTACGGGTGGTCCGAATGCAGCGCAAGCTGATTTACATGAGCCCCAAGTACGAGCAGCAATCAATCAGGAATTTGATCATTTTTTGAAGCAGCGTCATTAATTAAAAATCACGATGTGAGTTCAGTCTCAACATCGTGATTTTTTAGTTTCAATCGGCAGGGAAGAGGTACGGTGTTCGCCAGGTTGCTGCCATTTCAGGTGTTAGTGTCAGTCGTTGTTCGTGACCAGTCGTGCGTGGAATAAAGCGGTAAGTACGAGTCGCTAACGTGATCAAACAACGATAGTGTGTGTAGTTGTGGCTGATGAGATGGCGACGGTCGGCGTGGTATGGCAAGCTTACTTCTTGTAACCAGCGGAATAAAGTGGTCGGCACTTGTTGCGGTGCTAACTGCGGTGTTCCCAGTCGTCGAAGTGCCATGTGAATGAAACGATCAGTGGGAATCGGCCCGCTCGGTAATGGTTGCTTAGTCTGAATCACGTGCTGAGCAGCCTGACGAGTGGCAGTTGTAATCTGGTTGCCAGATATTGCTAAATAAAGATTTAGTCGGCGCTGATGGTCGCTTAGGACTGGTGTATTGGTCAGGACGCCGGCTGGATTCGGTTGCGCAGTCAGTGGGCCACCAGTGGGTTCGATGACGACACTGGTGTGTGCATCACTGAGATACCAGTGAAAGGGATAGACTTCACCAGTGTCATCACCCCAGGACGCACCGACCAGGTTAACACTTGGCAGATCGGCGATCACGGCTGCGACTGATTGGTGTTCACCTAAAGCCCAGTTGATGAAGGCTTGAGGTGTTAAATTAATTTGGTTGACTTGTGGTTGAGTGGCGTATTCAACGGCGTGGGGCAAGTACAGTTCAGCACACACCAAACCAGCTTCGTTAATGCCGTCAGCCATCAAACAAGCCTTAAAGTGGTCAGGTAGCCGACCACCACCGAGAATGGCATACTGCGTCATACGCGTCGTCGCTAACCCAGTTGGCCACGGATAACGGCGCGGCAAAAAAATTGGCCGCCAAGGTGTCGTTGTTGGAAAGTCCATGGTGCGGGCGAAGTAGCGGTGATTGTCAGTATCAAGATAAGTTAAGCTGGTACACATGGCGCGGCCTCCTTTGAATTAGGTTCATTATACGTCAAAATAGGCGACAGCTAAATGACTGTTTAATTAACGATGGTAACGGTTACTTTTTTTGATGATCTGCGTGTGCAAAACAGCTGGCAGTGCAATCAGTGACAGATTAATTTATGGTCGGATGGAACTCATTATTTTCTAATCTTTACAAACGTGCTATAATGAGGTTTCAATAACTATCAAAGCGAGGTCTTCATAGTGAGTGGATATAACGTCGCGATTGTCGGTGCAACTGGTGCAGTTGGCGCGCGGATGATCAAAATGGTGGAACAGACGAGTTTACCTGTCAACTCAGTTAAACTTTTGGCATCAAGCCGTTCAGCCGGTAAACAATTACAGTTCAATGGTCAAGCCTTAACTGTTGAAGAGACCGTTCCTGAATCATTCGAAGGAATTGATTTAGCCCTCTTCTCAGCGGGTGGCTCAGTATCTAAGAAGTTCGCCCCTGAAGCAGTCAAACGGGGTGCCGTAGTTGTTGATAATACAAGTGCTTTCCGGATGGACCCAAAGATTCCGTTAGTTGTTCCTGAAGTTAACCCTGAAGCATTGAAGCTTCATCATGGAATCGTGGCTAACCCGAACTGCTCAACCATCCAAATGGTCGTTGCTTTGGAACCAGTGCGCAAGGCATTTGGTTTGAAGCGGGTCATTGTTTCAACCTATCAAGCCGTTGGTGGTGCTGGTAACCGGGCCTTGAAGGAATTGCATGATGAGACGGAAGCCTACTTAAAAGGTGAAGAGATGGAAGCTCATATCTTACCTGTTGCGGGCGACAAGAAGCATTATCCAATTGCCTTCAATGCGTTACCACAAATTGACGTGTTTGAAGAAGATGGCTACACCCATGAAGAATGGAAGATGATCCATGAAACCAAAAAGATTATGTGTGGCGGCGACATGGACAGTAAGGATATCAAAGTAACGGCAACTTGTGTGCGGATTCCGGTGCCAGTGAGTCACTCCGAATCAGTTTACTTTGAAGTTGAAGATCCTAAGGCAACCGTCAAGGGCATTCAAGATGCTTTGGCAGCTGCACCAGGCGTGGTCTTACAAGACGACCCTGATAACCAAATTTATCCGCAAGCGCATAATGCGGAAGGTTCTAAAGACACGTTCGTTGGTCGGGTTCGTCCTGACCAAGAAACGCCACAAGCCTTCCACATGTGGAACGTTTCCGACAACCTCTTAAAGGGTGCTGCTTGGAACTCAGTTCAGATTGCGGAAACCATGGACAAGATGGGTTTATTGCACATGCAATAAAACTAATTTGTTAAGGGTAATGAAAAGCTGATCGCTAGAATCAATATTCTGGCGACCAGCTTTTTTTGATGTCGAATTATTCGAGCGTTAGAGTCAGATAAAATATAATAAGCGTCATGTTGAAATTAGGTTCGTTTTAGAAAGCAATATTAAGAATTTGTTAAGCTAAAACTGATGAGTGTCCTTTATCCTTGTCCTGGAGTCAGCTCCAGCATATAAGCTAAGTTTATTCAAAGTTAGTGAATGGTCAATGAGATGTCATGATGTTAATTTGCTAGCTAGAATAAAATTTTAACGCGAATGTGGAGGAATTAATAATGAAATCAATTAATTGGTCAACGGACTATTTACCAGGGCATACTGATAATTTCGTGTCAAACGAGGTCATTACAGACGGTGTGACTTTAGCGGCTGTTTGGAGAAATTTAGTCGATACATCGAAGTGGACGACGTATTATGACAATGCGACTAACATTATTTTGGATGATCAAACGAATACTGAACTAAAGTTTGCGGAACATTTCCGATTTGATACATTTGGTTTTCCTATCGATGCCCAGGTCATGGAACTCGTTGAACCGACGGATGGTGAAACAGCACGACTAGCATGGCATGGCTGGCAAAATGGTGATGCAGATACTCAATTTGATGTCTATCACGCTTTCTTAATTGAAAAATTGACAGATGGCCGGATTCGATTATTAACACAAGAATCGCAAGTTGGACAGCCTGCTAAAGACTTAGCTAATCAAACACCCAATCCGATGCTAAATGGTCACCAAAGCTGGTTAGATGGGTTAGTCAAGGCTGCTAAAAGGACTATGACTGAGTAAAGTAGTAGCTCAGCCAAGATTAATAGGAGTGATTAAAAGATGAAAACATGGTTCATTACAGGAACTTCAAGTGGTTTTGGAAAGGAACTCGCGACCATTGTTGCACGGCAGTCTGACACTCAGCTGATTGCGGCTGCCCGCCACACCGATGATTTAGCCTACCTCGATGTTTTTGACGCGACGCGTATTGAGAAAGTCAGCATTGATGTGACAAATGAATCACAAATTAAAACTGGGGTCGCTCAAGCGATTCAACGTTTTGGAACTATTGATGCTTTAGTGAACAATGCTGGCTTAGGCTATTTTTCAACAATTGAAGAAAGTGATATGGCGAAAGTTCGCTACATGTTTGAAGTTAACGTTATGGGACTCGCTAACGTGACTAGGGCCGTTTTACCGACCATGCGGGCACACCATGCTGGGGTAATTATTAATTTATCATCGGCGTTGGCATTAACGACACTACCAACCATGGTTTCTTACAGTGCGACAAAGTATGCAGTTGAGGGGTATAGTGATACCTTGCGGCAAGAAGTAAAAGACTTGGGGATTCAAATTATGACGGTTGAACCAAGTGGCGCTCGAACGCAGTGGTCAGGGCGGTCATCCCAAAAGATGGTACCGACAATTGCAGATTACGCCGCGTTTAGTGACGCGATTACGACGGTATCGGACTCGGTTACTCAGGCACCGGGCAATCCGCACCGAATTGCTCAGGTTATGTTTGATCAGGCCAATTTGGCAGAAGTACCGGCACACTTGCCATTAGGTGAATTTGCCTATCAAGGTGGACTCGCTAATTTACAAAGCATTGTTAGTGAAATTAAGTCACGTGAGGACCTTTCATTATCGACAGACGATTAGCTGCGTTAAGATAGTGGTTAAACGACAATCGAGGAGGTTCAGTTCAGTATGAGTTATTCAATCGGACAAGTAGCTGATAAGTTAGGAGTGACGATTGATACCATTCGTTACTATGATAAGTCGGGATTACTGCCATTCGTGAAGCGTAATTCAATTGGCCGGCGTGAATTTACTGATAATGATCTACATTTGATGAGGACCATTGTATGTCTCAAAAATGCGGGTGTGTCAGTAGCTGACATTGCTACTTTTATTGCGCTCAGACTCGAAGGTGATACGACATTAAACGATCGTTACCAATTACTCAAAACGCATGAGCAGGAATTACAACAGCGGATTACCGACTTACAGGATACGATGAGTTATTTGAAGTTTAAGGAGTGGTATTATGAGACCGCTACGGCTGCCGGACATGAGGATATTCATTTTGTACCGGGTACTAATGAAGTTCTTCCCGGTCTTGACCAGGAATATGATGCGTATTTGAAGGCGACCGGTCAACTGGTTGAGCTGTCTCGATTTGCTAATGTAAAGGATTATCGGTTGCGCAAGCGATAGTCCTTAGCAGTTTCAGTTTAATCGATGAAACTGTACAGAAAAACTGGTTTTGATAGCTTGGATATTGGATAAGAATAACCAAAATAAAAGGTTCTGAATTGTCAGTTGTTTGACAGTTCGGAACCTTTTGAAATTAAAAGCAGCGTATATTTAAGCAATTAGTTGTAAGACTTGTCTAACTAGCGCCACTGGTACGGGTTGATCCAGGCCAATGTTCAGCCGCTTTTGACCGGTTGCGTAACCAGCAGTTTTAGCAGCAGTGAGGGTCGCATCGTCAAGGTCGGCTGAAATACTTAGACTGACATGGGCCTGATAAGCAGCTATGCTCACGTATTGTTTGTTATGTTCATAGAACGGCAAATTCCACTTGATTTTAGCAGTAAAGTCAGGCAATTCCGATGTAATCAGTTGGGCAAGGGTGCTCAAGATTGGTTGTGCAGCGATTGCAGTCTTATTGATGTAATCATTGGTATCCGTGACTTTAACTCGACTAGGCATTGTTAAAACTTCCTTTACTTTCGAAATGAATTTCTACGTAGCAACCAAATGGTTAGGGCACATAGTGCAACGGCGATGAATACCGTAATCTCCCAACCGAATGGATTCTTCATGAACGGTAAATCGACGTTTTGCCCGAAAAAACCGAAGACAATGTTGGGCATTGTCAGGACGATGGAGAAAATCGTCAGCACCCACATCGTGTTGTTCAAACTGTTGTCTAGAATGTTCGAGTAGGCGTTCGACACCCGGCCGATGATGTCTGAGGCAATGTTGGCCATTTCCAATCCTTGTTGTGCCTCGACAATAATATCATCGAGCCGTTCTAATTGGGCCGCCGAGAATTTGACCGGTACAAACCGTTTGAGTGACTGCAACATGTCGTTATTACTTTTAAGGGACGTGAGGAAATAGACTAGCGTTGTTTCTAAGTCCATCAATTGAATAATGACCGAGCGCTGAATTTGCTTTTTCATCTTCATCTGAATGTCTTGGCGTTGTTTGTTGATCTTGTTGATGGCTGAAAAATATTGCCGCGAGAGCTTGTACAAGACGTTAAAGATATGGTCGTACGGATGCAGGACGTCTTCCCAATCGGCATCGATTTCGTCTGCCAACATATCCTCAACGAACATCGTGTTATCAGTCGTGAAAGTCAGTAGGGTGTGGTCGATCAACATGAAACTGACCTGGGCGGTATAAGTACCTTCCTCAACGTCTTCTGTGACCACGTCAAAAATAATGGTCGTGATGGCACTTTTGGCGTCATATTCCAACCGGCCTCGTTCGTGTTGATCGGTCGCATAGCCTAACATTTCGTCGGTGACGTGTTCCTCACTGACGAGTTGGTGATAATCATTTTCAGTATAATTATTAACAGCGACCCAGCGAAAATCGTCGCTTAGTTCATGGACTTTTATCATTGTTTTTACTTCCAGCGTTTTGAGATATCTTCAATTTAACATGAGTTGCGAGACAACGCAAAGGAAGTTTTAAGGCCACCTAATTATTTAACAGTTGTCCGGCTTAACTTTTCACACCATAACTGGTGACTGCGACTGAAAAGTGCTAACAATAAATCATAACTGATAATCAGTAAAATGACTGAAACGACGACGAGGTAGACATCCAGGCGGTTAAGGGTGGCACTAGGAACGTTGCCGAGTCGATTGAATAACCATAAATCCAAAAATAGGAGTGGTAAGCCAATTAAGTAGAGCCCGCCATAGTGAATGAGCAGTTGCCAGAGATTGGCCCGTTTACCATTGACGGCCACAATCTGGCTATTGAGCAAGCGACCACCAATGGTTTTACCTTGCCAACACCAGGCAGGTCCTATGAAGAATAGCAGGATGTCGACCAGGTATAGCCAGCGAAAATCATGTGGTAATGGCCAATTAAAGTGTTTGACTAAGACAAAGTAGACGGTGTCAAAAGCGGCAATTGCAAGCCAATCGATGACCAACGCCCCAATGCGGCGCCAATTGATGGGGTGTTCCTGCCAATTCAACCGAGTACTGTGGTCGCGATTGCGCCACTGATTAGGAATCAGATGTAGACACCAAGCGCCGACAATTCCGCCCAACGTATTCATCATTAAATCGTCGACATCGAACATCCGGTAGGCCCGTGAATAGTAGCCGTATAATCCGGTCAACTGTGTGGTCTCGAAGAACAATGAAATCGAGAAACTGGTCAGGGTGATCAACCAGAGTGGCCAGCGGTGCCGCCACTTCAAATAAGCGCCAATCGGCATGAATAATAGAACGTTGAAGAACGGCTGGAAGAACGTGTCAGATTTGAAGGCGGCTAACCAAGTACTGGGGTCCCCAAGTTCAAACGGCGTGAGTGCCTTCAACTGGGTGAGAAAGTAGAAGGGTTGTAAATTATACTCGGCGGTTGTGAGGCTAGCCACGGATGAGCGAGTCGGGAGTGGCAGAATAATTAGTAAGTAGGCTGCTGCCAAGTACCAAATAAACGAATAGGTACTGATCAAGTTACGCTCACTCAGTGTTTGACGTGTTCGGAGTTGGATAGTCAGGATAATCATGGCGAGTAGTAAGGTCATGATTGGTAAAGCTAAGATAACGATGTGCACGGGTTCCAGCAACGTACTGACAATGTGACTGGAAAGTGCGAGTTGATAAAGTTTGGTAATGAGTTCGTGCATGGCTGGTCCCCCCTTTTGGAATAGCACTATTCTTTAACTAATGTTGACTATATCATGGTATAAAGAAATTGTGACGATTAATATAAATAAATAAGTAAATTGTTAGACTTTCGCCGTGACTGCGAGTGTACTGTCTCGAATGACCGTTTCGGCCATGCTTGCTTATCTAAAAAAAATATGGTTGAATAAGCATAAATTATGAGAGGGTGATGAGGACATGCTAATGGATGGGCATACCCACACGGAACTATGTCCGCATGGGAGTGGTGAAGCAACGGAAAAAATGATTCAACGGGCAATCCAGCTCGGCTTTCAGCGGTATTGTATTACGGAGCACGCGCCGTTACCACCAGCATTTCGTGACCAGTATGAAGGGACGCTGGCCGGTTATACTGAGGCGTCGTTGCGGGAGGACCAAGTGGCCGATTATTTGGCACTGGCTAACGGACTGAAGACCAAATATGCAGGGCAAATCGAGATCTCAGTGGGTTTTGAAGTTGATTTCTTACCAGAGCATGTTGCTTGGACGCGTGATTTTCTGAATACCTATGGTCCTCGGACGCAGGAAAGTATTTTGTCAGTCCATTTCATGCGGGGGTTACGGCAGCATTTCTGGTGTGTTGACATGTCAACGGATGATTTTGCAGCCGGTTTTGGGCAGTGGCTTAAGACGCCCCAACGTGTTTTTGAACAGTATTATCAGACGGTCTTGGCATCAGTACAAGCAGATCTGGGCCCTTACGCACCACAACGGATCGGCCACATGAGTCTCGTCCGCAAATATCAGGATTACTTTGGCTTGACTGAACCCTTGGATGTCCATAATCTTCAATTAGTAGATCAGACGTTGGCGTTAGTGAAGCAGCAACGGCGGCAGTTAGATTTGAATTTGGCTGGTCTCTACAAACCGTATTGTAATGATTTTTATCCCGGTGAACAGATTCTACAACGCGCTCAAAAGCTTGACATTCCGCTGGTTTATGGCTCTGATGCCCACGACATAGCCAGTGTGGGGCGTGGCTATCATCTTATAAAAAAATTAATTGAGGGTTGACAGCCGTCAGTTTAGTGATTACAATGAATTATAAATTAAACGACTAATCAAATTTTAATAAATGGTTGTGATTAGAACAAGTAATTAAGTCTTCCTCATCCAGAGAGCCCGGGTAGCTGAGAACCGGACAGACAGGCTTAACGAACACACATCTATGAACTGCTAAGGTGAACCAGTCTCATTAGCCTTAGCCGAATTGGTTTCGTTATCCAAGTTGACTTGATCAACATGAGGTCTGCCGTGCGAACGGTAGATGAAATAAGGTGGAACCACGCGTAAACGTCCTTTTAGCAAATTGCTAAGGGGGCGTTTTTTAGTTTCACCGATCCATGCGGTAAGTTTGCGTGACGGAATCGCAAGTCGCTCCGGTTAGCATGTAAGCAATTGATTAAGCACGTTGATAAGTAACGATATGAATTAAACTGATTAGTTTTAAAAATAACGACGTTTTAGGAGGCGTAAATTATGTTGAAACACTTATTACCACTAGGAACCCGGGATGAATTTGGTCGGCGGGCACGTACCAAGCAACACTTGATCGCGGTGATCCAAGCCCATTTTAAACAACGCGGGCTCGCGCCAATTGCAACGCCGTTATTAGAAAACGAAGCGGTGTTTGATCCATATCAGATGGGTAACTACCAACTATACCGCTTATTTGGCAACGATGGTCGCACCTTGGCCTTACGGCCGGACATGACCTTACCAGTTGCTCGCTTCATTAGCGCGACGAATGTCCCCTTACCGCAAAAGTTTGGTTATGTCGGCGATATCTTTCGAGTAAGCCGTCAATTATCAGGTTCATATAACCAAATCACACAAGCGGGAGTCGAATTAGTCGGTTACGCATCGCTGAAAGCCGAATTTGAATGTTTAACGATTGCCAACCAGCTTTCAAGTGAGCTGATTGCCGATGCTGTTGAAATCGAATTAGGAGATGCCCAATTTGCACAACGTGTCGTGGCCAGCTTGACTGGTGACGAAGGCGAGCAACAAGCCATTTTAACCGCACTGTTCGATAAGCAAGTGCCACGCTACACGAATTTGATTGCCAAGTATCGTGCGCAACCTTTATATGATTTTCTCAAAGCATGGCCGCGTTTGTTCGGGTGCCCAGAACGCATCTTCAAAGAATTGGCGGCAGCACCACTACCTGAAACGGTCCAACCAAGTCTGAAACGGCTGCAAACGGTCGTTGCCTGGATGCAACAAACGATGCCGGAGCAGGTCATCTCGGTGGATTTGAGTAGCCAAGCGCCCCAAAAATACTATACCGGCCTTACTTTTCGGGGTTATTCACAAGCCGGCGCGGGTTATTTGTTCAGCGGAGGACGTTATGACAAATTACTAACGAACTTTCAAGCCGAGGCTGAACCAGCCGTGGGGATGGGACTTAATGTTGACTTGCTCACGACCTTAGCCACGAATCAACAAACTGCCTACGCGGAACAGCTGATTTACTTTGAACCTGAACAGTGGCCAGAAGCAGAGGCCTACTTGGCAAAACAGCCGAACGCCATTTTGAGCCTGGCCGACGATATTCAGGGGGCCCGCGTTGAAGCGCAACGCCTGAATGCCCAACTAATCGATTTAACTGGAGGTGTGACCAATGACTGAACCACGATTGAAGATTGCTTTGACGAAGGGACGCGTGGAACAACAAGTGCTCCCATTACTAGAACAAGCGGGGCTGGATTGCTCACAAGTTCGTAACAAGCAGCGCCGTTTGATCTTTGATTCTGAGACGCAACCCTATGAATTCATTCTAGCCAAGGGGCCGGACGTGACGACCTTTCTCGAACGGGGTGCTGCTGATATCGGCATCGTTGGGAGTGACATCTTGACGGAACACGAGAGTACTCAGTACGAGTTACTGGACTTGGGCGTTGGCAAGTGCCAATTCGTACTGGCATCTACCGCAGACTTTGACCCGGTCGCCCCACGCCGCAAAATTATTGGCACCAAGTATCCACTCATTACCCAACGGTATTTTGATCGTTTGGGCCAGGATGTTGAAATTATTAAAATCGAAGGCTCAGTTGAGCTGGCCCCACTGACTGGCTTAGCCGACGCCATCGTCGATATTACCGAGACGGGAACCACAATTCGTGAAAACCATCTACAGATTTATGACTATTTACAACCCGTTTCGACGCGCCTAGTCGTCAACCGGTTGGCCTTAAAACAACAACAAACTGCCATCTTCGATCTCGTCGATCGGTTGGCCGCAGTCGTCAATACGAATAATTCAAAGGAGTTTGCCTAATGAAAATTATTAATGAAGATTTAGCCAGTTTAAAACGCTTAGTTCAAACGAAGACCCAACAATTGACTGACTTAAAGGTTGAATCAGCGGTTCGCGAAATTATTGCCAATGTGATTAAAAACGGGGATGCCGCCGTCAAGGATTACGAAACCCAATTCGATAAGGTCAACTTGACCGACTTTAAGTTGTCACAAACTGTTATTGATGATGCTTATAACAATCTGGACCCGCAAGTGAAGGACGCCTTGTTGTTAGCTAAACGCAATATCACGAGTTTTCACGAAAAGGAAAAGGCGACTGGCTTTATTGATGCTGAACAGCCTGGCGTTCTAAGAGGGCAGAAGTTAATGCCGCTTAATCGGGTTGGCTTATACGTTCCAGGTGGCACGGCAGCCTATCCATCGACTTTACTGATGAGTGCCTTGCCCGCTAAGATTGCCGGCGTTAATGAAGTCATTATGGTGACGCCACCACAAGTCGATGGCATCAATCCAGCCGTCCTTGCTGCAGCCAAAATCGCTGGCGTCGACGCCATCTATCAAGTGGGAGGCGCTCAAGCAATTGCTGCGTTAGCTTATGGGACTGAGTCGATTCCAGCGGTCGACAAGATTATTGGTCCTGGGAACATTTTTGTGGCGACTGCTAAGAAGCAGGTCTTTGGTCAGGTGGCGATCGACATGGTGGCCGGCCCGTCAGAAATTGGTATTTTAGCGGATGATTCAGCTGATCCTCGGCAATTAGCGGCTGACTTATTGAGTCAAGCAGAACATGACCGTCGAGCCCGGCCAATCCTAATTACGGATAGTGCCGACTTAGCGCAGGCCGTCAGTGACAACGTGACGTCACAGTTGAAAGTTTTGCCACGAGAAGCGATCGCTACCGACGCTGTTAACGAAAAAGGCTTCATTGCCGTTGTCGCAAAGGTTGAAGAAATGTTTGACTTGATGAATACGGTGGCACCAGAACACTTGGAAGTGCAATTGAAGAATCCAACTCAGTACTTGAATTTAATCAAAAATGCCGGGTCGGTCTTCTTAGGACGCTACGCCTCTGAACCACTCGGTGACTACGTTGCTGGTCCGAACCACATCTTACCAACGAGTGGCACGGCCCGTTTCTCATCACCACTTGGCGTCTATGATTTCGTTAAGCGAACGTCCTTTATCCAATACACTAAGGACGCTTTGGCTAAGGAAGCTCCGGCGATTACCACGTTGGCACGGGTCGAAGGTCTGGAAGGCCATGCTCGTGCGATTGAGAGTCGTTTTGACACCTATTACGATTAGGGCGTAATTAGTAGTTGATACTGATTGTGATTACAGCTGGTAGTCGTTTTAGCAGATGAGGAGGAAATGAACATGCGACAAGCAACGATTAAACGTGAAACGAAAGAAACCCAGATTGAAATCAGTTTGAATTTAGACGAACAGAGCGGTATCGAAATCGATACTGGAATTGGTTTTTTAAATCATATGTTGAACTTATTCGCGAAGCACGGGCGCTTCGGGTTGGTCGTGAAGTGTCACGGCGACCTTGACGTTGACCCGCACCACACGACTGAAGACACGGGAATCGTGCTCGGTGAATGCTTTAAGCAGGCGTTGGGTGATAAGCAGGGAATTGAACGGTACGGGACGGAATTTGTGCCAATGGATGAGACTTTAGGTCAGGTCAGTGTCGACCTAAGTGGACGGTCATACTTAGTTTTTGATGCCGAGCTCACGAATCCGCGGCTCGGTGGCTTAGATACGGAGACAGTCGAAGATTTCTTCCAAGCCGTGGCCTTTGCTGCTGAAATGAATTTGCACGCACGCATCCTGTACGGCCGTAACACTCACCACAAAGTTGAAAGTTTGTTCAAAGCGTTTGGGCGGGCAATGCGCGCGGCTGTCACGATTAATCCAGATATTCAGGGGGTCAACTCTACGAAAGGCGTGATTTAAATGTTTGCAATCGTCGATTATGATACGGGTAATACCCGTAATTTGAAAAAAGCCTTTGACTACCTCCAAGTGCCGACCGTTTTAACGGCCGACCCGCAACAACTGAAAGCTGCTGACGCTATTATTCTACCCGGTGTGGGGGCCTTTGCAGCCGCAATGGCCGCTTTGAAAGAACGGCAACTAGTCGGCGTGTTACAAGCATTAGCGCGGAGCGGCAAGCCGGTTCTTGGGATTTGCTTGGGCATGCAGCTCTTGTTTGAAAGTAGTTCCGAGTACGGCGAGCATGCTGGGCTAGGCTTGTTAAGCGGCCGGGTTAGCGCTTTGCCAACGGACTTGAATGTCAAAGTCCCACAGATGGGGTGGAATCAGAACGAGCTTCGGCGTCCTGATAGTCCCTTTGCCAGTATTGACGCGGCCTATACTTACTTCGTTCATTCGTACTATGCGGTATGTCCGGCAACTGAAATCGTGGCGACAGTTCAACACGGCGTCCAGGTTCCAAGTATTGTTCAGCATCAAAATGTGATTGGGATGCAGTTTCACCCGGAGAAGAGTGGTCGAGTCGGATTACAACAACTAGCAGCTTTTAAGGAAATGGTGAGTGCAAATGATTTTTCCAGCAATTGATTTACGAGCCGGTCAGAGTGTCCGGCTCTACCAAGGTGATTTTAAACAGGCGACATTGATTAATCCTGATCCTGTCGTTCAAGCCCAACAAATTAACGCAGCGGGCTTGCAGCAATTACACATGGTCGATTTGGACGGTGCCAAGTCAGGGCGCCCAGAAAACTTCGCGACAATCACGGCGATCCGGCAAGCATTTACCGGGACGATCGAGCTCGGTGGGGGTATTCGAACCTACGAGCTGGCGACCCGCTATCTCGAATTAGGAATCGATCGCTTAATCTTGGGGTCAGTTGCGTTGACTGATCCACGACTGGTCAAACGACTGTTAAGTGAGTTTGGTGGTGAGCGAATTGTGATTGGGTTAGACGGAACCAATGGTTATGTGGCAATTAAAGGCTGGTTGGAGCAGTCACAGACCAAGATGAGCACATTAATGAAGACAATGACTACGAGTGGTGCTAAGCACTTTATCGTGACCGATGTCGCCCGTGATGGCACGATGCAAGGCCCTAACCTTGCGTTATACCAAGAACTACAAGCACAGGTGCCCACGGCCAACCTGATTGCCAGCGGTGGCGTTCGGAATTTGACCGATGTTCAAGTGTTACAAGCCAGTGGGTTCAAGGATGTTATTATTGGCAAGGCGTTAGCTGAAGGCGGTGTGACACTGGCCGAATTAGCGGGGGTGACTGAATGTTAGCAAAGCGGATTATTCCGTGCTTGGATGTGGCGGATGGTCGGGTCAAGAAGGGCGTTAATTTCGTCAACTTGACGGATGTCGGAGATCCGGTGGCGATTGCAGCTGCCTATCAGCAACAGGGCGCGGATGAACTTGTCTTTTTAGATATTGCAGCCACCAATGAGCACCGCGAGACGATGGCCGCCATGGTCGAACAAGTCTCAGCTCAGGTCTTCATGCCACTGACGATTGGTGGCGGAATTACAAGCGTTGCTGATATGCAACGAATCTTACGTGCGGGTGCTGATAAGACGGCTATTAATTCAGCTGCAGTTGCCAATCCTGAACTGATTCGCGCCGGGGCTGAAAAATTTGGCAACCAGTGCATCGTTGTTGCAATTGATGCGGCGTGGGATGCAGCGGCCGGTCAGTATCGGGTCTATACACACGGTGGGCAACAAGCCACCGACCTCGACGCAGTAGCGTGGGCCAAACAAGCCGTCGCCTTAGGGGCTGGTGAGCTACTGGTCACTAGCATGGACCGTGATGGCACGAAGGCGGGCTTTGATACCAAGTTGTACCAGGCATTAGGAGCGGCGGTCAACGTACCGATCATTGCTAGCGGTGGTGCTGGTGACCTACAAGACTTCGTGGATGTTTTTGAGAAAACCCCAGTTGACGGTGCTTTGGCCGCCTCCGTCTTTCACTTTGGTGAGTTAACGATTGCGGATGTCAAAGCAGCATTACGAAAGCAAGGAGTGGTCGTAAGATGAAACCAGA
This sequence comes from Lactiplantibacillus argentoratensis, assembly GCF_037290055.1. Classification (NCBI taxonomy): domain Bacteria; kingdom Bacillati; phylum Bacillota; class Bacilli; order Lactobacillales; family Lactobacillaceae; genus Lactiplantibacillus; species Lactiplantibacillus argentoratensis. The sequence goes on along the minus strand of NZ_CP147647.1, from coordinate 2,137,101 downwards.
CTTTGAAAAGGGTGACGGTTTACTGACAACGGTTATCACCGATGCGGATACGAAGGACGTCTTGATGGTCGCGTGGATGAACGCGGAAAGCTATCAACGGACATTGGCGTCGGGCCAGACGTGGTTCTGGTCACGTTCCCGGCAAGAGCTCTGGCACAAAGGCGCCACGAGCGGCAATTTGCAAGATGTCGTTAGCATGACGTTGGATTGTGATCAAGATACGTTATTGGTCGCGGTTCATCCCCACGGTCCCGCTTGTCATACGGGGCATACGAGTTGTTTTTTCAACCCGGTTGAATTAGAACAGGACTGATGATGTTGGATTGCCACGATGACCGTATAATTTGCGGGTTCAGTGGCTCATCAGTTGGAAAGGCTCAGTCACAATAGCTTATTGGCCAATTGCATCGGAAGGATTATGTTTAGTCCTCATTGAATTAACGAATATATTATAGAAGAAAGTGGTGTCGAATATGCAAAACATGGAAGAATTATACGAACTGATCAAACAACGGAAGGCAACGCCTAAGAAGGGGTCTTACACGGATTATTTATTCACGAAGGGGCTCGATAAGATTTTAAAAAAGGTCGGCGAGGAATCGACTGAGGTCATCGTGGCGGCTAAAAACCCTGGTGACGACGAATTGACTTATGAAACGGCGGACTTGTTGTATCACGTTTTAGTGTTGTTGGTCGAACGTGGCGTCAGCTTTGACCAGATTAAGCAAGAATTGGCTAAACGTGAAGGTAAGATGAGTGACTATAAGGATCGGCCCGAAATTAAGAACCTATAGGAGGTAGCCGAATGAAAGCTAGTATTGAACAGTTAGAACCCTATGTGCCCGAAAAGCCGTTGGCGACCCTCCAAGCTGAGTTAGGATTGACAGAATTAGTCCGGTTATCAGCTAACGAGAACCCGTATGGCACCTCGCCAAAAGTGGCGACCGCTGTGAAGAATTGGGACTTCACCCAGAGTAATCGTTATCCTGATGCCGATGCACAGGAGTTACGACAAGCAGTGGCCCAGCAACAGGGAATCGACCCGAATAGCATCGTTTTTAGTGTAGGTCTTGATGAGATGATCGTGATGTTATCACGGACGTTCTTAGCCACCAACGACCAGGTGCTAGTGTCCGCACCGACGTTTTCAGAATATGGACTACATGCTGAGATCGAGGGGGGGCAATTAATCAGTGTGCCAACGTTGCCTAATGACCATGTGAACTTCGAAGGCTTAATGAAGGCCATTACGCCCCGCGTGAAGATGGTTTGGCTGTGCAATCCGAACAATCCGACGGGCACCGTGGAATCATTAGCGGCAATTGAAGCGTTCGTCCAGCAAGTACCCACGGAGACGATGGTCCTGATTGATGAAGCCTACATTGATTTTACACCGGGCGCGGCTCAAGTAACGGCCATGCAGTTACCAGCCAAGTACCCGAATGTAGTGGTCATGCGGACATTCTCCAAAGCATATGGGTTAGCTAACTTTCGAATCGGGTATGCCGTTTTTAATACCAAATATGCCGCAACGATGCAAACTATTCGGCTTCCATACAATGTGAATTCCTTGGCTCAAGTGGCAGCCCTGGCGGCAATCGATGATCCTAATTTTGTGAAACAAACGGTCCAAAAAAATGCGACGGAACGTGCTAAGTGGATGGCATTCTTTGATGATCAGGGTGTCACTTACGATCAATCTGGCGCGAACTTCATTTTCTTTAAGTATCCGAGTGCCACGCAACTGGCTGACTATTTAGTGCACCATGGGTATCTGATTCGCACTGGCTTACGGCCAGGGTGGTTACGACTAACGGTCGGAACGGCTAACGATAATCAGCAACTCCAACAATTAATTCGTGAGTTTAAGGCCTAGAATTGGCGCAAAGAAACCTGAGTAATCGGTTTCTTTTTTTGTTGCCCTAACTGCTGAATAAATTCGAGGCAGCTGGTCCGCAAGGATAGTTGTCAATAACACCTGCTAAACCATTAACTCAAGTGTTGACTTCGACGCCACTCTAAGCAGTAAAATTAGGGTGATAAAATACAGGAGGGACAACAATGCCAGAATTAGATAAATTAGCAGCTGGGGAATGGTATCAATTTAAAGATGCTGAGGTGGCCGCTCAAAAAGCGCGGGCTGCCAAGTTATGCCAAGAGTTCAATCAGATCGATGCAACAAATCCAGATGCGCAAACTGCCAAGATTCAAGAGATTCTTGGTAGTTACGGTCGCAATCTTTCCGTTCAAGCAGACTTTAATTGTGATAATGGTCGTAATATTCATGTTGGTGATAATTTTCTTAGTAATTATAACTTAACTATTTTGGATATCGCGCCAGTTCATATAGGGGATAACGTGATGATTGGCCCCAATGTTGATATTTATACGGTTAATCACCCGTTGACGGCTAGTGGTCGACGCGCTAACTTGGCCCAGGGTCATCCAGTCACGATTGGTCATGATGTTTGGATTGGAGGGAGAGCGGTGATTACGCCCGGCGTGACGATCGGTAATAATGTTGTGATTGCGGCTGGAGCAGTCGTTACTCATGACATGCCTGATAATACGTTGGTGGCCGGGGTACCAGCCAAAGTTATTCGACAATTAGAATAAGAAAGGTCGCAATTGGCTAGCTTTTTGGGCACTTATTTTACTCATTGGCATGATGAGTCGTAAATACGACGAAAATAAGGTTTATTTTTGAAAATTAGTCCACGTAAGCTGCACCAATTATTTTTACAGGTATACTTAGATTAACAAACTAATATTAAGAGAAAGAGGATGCCGTTTGTTACATTTAATCGAACAGTTGTATGGACCCTTCTTCAGTGCGACTAACTGGGGTAACGTCATCACATCTGCTAATGACTGGTTAATCATTTTATCGTTAGCAATTATCGAATGTTTACTTTCAGTTGATAACGCCGTTGTCTTAGCTGCTCAGACCCAGAGTTTAGATAATTTACAAGAGCGGGAAAAATCGTTATTCTATGGCTTGTGGGGGGCCTATATCTTTCGGTTTTTAATCATTGGGATTGGCACGTATTTGATCAGTTTTTGGGAAATCAAGGTGTTAGGCGCGGCTTACCTTGGGTACTTGGTGTATCGGTACTTTAGCCAGCCCCAAAATGGCGCCACGGTGGCACAAAAGCCCAAAAAACAACGTCGCTTCTTTGGCTTAAGCAACTTCTGGTCGGTCGTGATTCAGATCGAAATGATGGATATTATTTTCTCAATTGATTCCGTCTTGGCTTCACTGGCAATTTCGGATAATCCGGTAATCGTTTTAATTGGTGGGATGATTGGGATTGCCTGCATGCGGGGTATTGCCGAGGTCATTATGCGCTTAATGCGCAAGATTCCCGAGTTGGAAACCATGGCGTATTGCTTGATTGTCTTGATTGCCATTAAATTATTTATTTCAATTCCTGCCATTGGTTGGGATATTCCCGCAACGGCGTTTGGTGGTATTGTATTAGTAGCATTTATTATTACGTTGCTGATTCATTTTTGGCGTCGGCGCCGCAATGAACAGTGCGTGGAAGGAAAGGTGCGTAAATGATGAAATTAGGTTGGATTGGTACCGGCGTCATGGGGGCAGCGATTGTCCGTAACCTGATGATGGCCGGCTATGACGTGACGGTTTATAATCGAACAAAAAGTAAGGCGGATGCGCTAGTTGCGGCGGGGGCCACTTGGGCTGATACACCGGCTGCCGCGGCAGAAACGAGTGACGTGATTTTCACCATGGTTGGGTTCCCACGGGATGTCGAACAAGTTTATTTTGGTGATCACGGGATTTTCAGTGGATTGGCCGCTGGAAAAACGGTAATTGACATGACGACGAGCCAACCCAAGTTAGCCGTTAAAATTGCGACGTACGCGCGTGAACATGACATGCACGCTTTGGATGCGCCCGTGTCCGGCGGTGATATTGGCGCCAAAAACGCCACTTTGACGGTGATGGTCGGTGGCGATGCTGATACGTACGAGGCGATGTTACCATTGTTTGACGTGCTTGGTCACAAGGTCAACCATTTCGGCGCTGCTGGTACTGGTCAACATGCCAAGATGGCCAATCAGATCATGATTGCAGGGACGATGACTGGGTTAACTGAAATGCTATTGTATACCAAGGCAGCCGGTCTTGATCCGGAAAAAGTCCTGGCCACGTTGTCCAGCGGTGGTGCTGACAACTGGAGCATGGATAATTACGTGCCGCGGATTCTGAAGGACGACTACACGCCGGGCTTTTTTGCCCGCCATTTCCTGAAGGATTTACGGATTGCTTTGAGTGAAGCAGACGCAATGGGCCTTGATCTCGTTGCAACGGCGCAGGCCAAACGACTGTACGAAGTAATGGTCGATGTCAAAGGCTTGGGCGACCAAGGCACCCAGGGACTGATTAATATTTATTAGCACATGGCCAACTTGATGAAGGTCACTCAAACATCATATGTTTATTGAGACAATAGTTATCAAGGCGGGGATTCAGTGAGTTAACCTTTCTGAATCCCCGCCTTTTATTAATATGAGACGCATTATGCGAGTTCATTTGTCATGAATCGTGATTAAAACGTGCCAGTTAGATTCCTGTTCGTCAGCCGGTGCGCGTCCTATTCCGACCTCCGGGGCTGGGTGACAATTGCTGGAACGCAGCCGACGTCGATTTGAGCCCGCGCACAACCCGCCCGGTCTCAAATACGAGTCTTATTCTAAGCCGGAAGCAACCCACTTCCAGCTAAGAATAATTTGGCTACTGAGCATTGTCACCCAGCCCCTCCGGTCGGTAAGCCGCTCGAATGGCAGATGAACGGCCACTTAACTTGGTACAATTTGTCGTTGGCTATATTTTTTTCTGGAACTTTAAACATAACGTTAGGTTGGCGTTAACCACTTTGTCGAGACGTTTAATTATTACTATGGTGATTTGGGAATAGTAAACTATCACAATATCATTTTCTGTCTGACAGTTGCTTGACAAAGTTATCGTTTATAAAAAGCAATGACAAGTCCATCAATGGTTGGGTACATCCATGTCCGCCATTCGAACGCTGTCCCGACTGGAAGGCGTTTCGGCCAATGCTCAGCACTGCCGAGAGTGTGAGGTTCAGACGGGTGAGACTGAGGATTAGCCTAGCTAGGGCGTTAAGCGGTGAATTTCCGCTTGACGTCATAGCGTAGCTAACCGGAAGTCTCAGTCTGACCCGAGCACGTTTCACCAATATGGCATTAAAGCGTGGAAGACCAGTATTTAAGACATGGTCTTCGGCTTAAATCTGTGTCCACCGCGTTCCAGCAATTGGCAGAAATGCCTGGAAGTCGGCGTAGGACGCGCCAACTAAGTGATTTTACGCTAACTCGAACTTTTTCCAGCGGGCCTAAGCTGGCAGCTTTTGAACTTACACAACTGGCACGTTTTAATCACGATTCATGCTAAGTAATAACTAGTACAACGCTAAGCATGGTATCTTATGAAACGATATCTGAAAATAAACTGGGTATACTGTCAATCTTGATGACTAGCATTTTGATGCATTAAAAAAACCGGACCCTTCAGCGAAGTGGCTGAGGGGTCCGATTGATGTTGTATGGTCTAATTAGTGACCAATTGATTTAGTTTAAGGTTGCGGCTGCTTTTTGGGCAGCGACGTTGATGATGTTCCAAGGACGGTCGAAGCCTGGTTGGAAGAAGAAGTCCGTGTAGGCTAGGTCAGCAACCGTCAGTTTAGCTTGAATAGCTACTGAGATGGCATTGATGTTAGCAGTAACATCGTACTTCGACATGATTTGCGCACCAAGCACACGACCATCAGTTGGGTCAAAGGTTAGTTTGAACCAAACCTTGGTGTTGCCAGCGTCTTCGGAGACAAATTTAGGACGAATGGTGTCAGTTACTAATACGGATGCCGTCTTGACACCCAGTTTATCAGCTGTGCCTTCTTTAACACCGGTGGAAGCAAAGTGGTAGTCAAAGACGGATAGTGCGGATGAGCCAGAAACGGCAGGCATTGGCACGTTTTCGCCAAGCAGATTCTTAGCGGCGATCCGGCCTTGCCGACGAGCGTTAGTGGCTAACGCAATGCGGTTATCCTTGCCAGTTGGGGCGAATGGTACTAAGGTTGCATCCCCAACGGCGTAAATGTCGGAGTCACTCGTTTGAAGACGGTCATTGATTTTGATCAAACCGTGATCATCTAAGTCGATAACGTTCTTCAAGAAGCCAGTTGCGGGCCGAATCCCGGCAGCAGTGACGACTAGGTCAGCTGGATATTCGCCTTGGTCGGTGACAACTTTGGTGACGTGGCCGTCAACGCCTTCATACGCTTTAATACCTTGGCCAACTGCAGCATAGATGCCGTGATTAGCCATCGTCTTAGTTAAGATATCCGTGAATTCTTGATCAAGGTATAGGCTGAGTAAGCGAGGTAATAGGTCGATAACCGTGACGTGCATGCCAGCTTTGGCAAAGACTTCAGCCGCTTCGATACCAATATAACCAGAGCCGATGATAACGACATTCTTAACACTAGGGTCAACAGTCTTGGCCTTTAGTTTGATGGCCCAGTCGCGGCCACGCATTGCGTAGATGTTGGCTAAGTCATGGCCAGGTACTGGCAGGTCAAATGGCACCGCGCCAACACTTAGGACTAATTTGTCATAAGTTTCATCACGTTCGTCACCAGTGGCGTGGTCAATGACGTGCACACTGTGACTAGCTGGGTCGACCTTGCTAATTTCACTATTTACGAAGACGTGGACGCCTTGGGCTTGCATGCCAGCAGGAGTGGCATAGCTGACGGTGTTAACATCTTTAACGGCACCTTCGAGGTATAACTGCATCCCACATGAGAGGAATGACAGAAAATCACCTTTTTCGTACCATTGAATTTCAGTATCTGGTTGAGCGGCTAAAATACCGCGAACCGTTTCATAACCACCATGAGAAGAACCAACGACAATAACTTTCATAATTGTAAAGCCTCCAAATTTTAGTTTAGAACTGTTCTAAATAGAATATACCACGAACTAAGTTTGTCGACAAGGGCAGTTGATAATTATTCTAAATTACGGCTGAAAATGGCTGTGCACGTCGACACCATTTAGTTTAGAAATATTCTAGTTAAAATATAGCACTAAAATAAATTGTTCACAACTAAAACGGTTACAATTAACTGCAAAAAACACCCAATCATCAAAAAATCGATGACTGGGTGTCAGTATTAACAGGGCTAGACTTCATAATTATTCAATAATATCGAAGAAGCTTAACAGTTTTTCTTTGGTCAGTTGGGCTTTTTCGTCATCACGAACATCGTACTTGATCTGACCTTGATCAAGGACAATCAGGCGATTGCCGTAGCGTAGTGCATCGTCTAAGTGGTGGGTAATCATCAGACAAGTTAGCTTTTCTTCAGTGACCCGTTGATTTGTTTGGGTCATCAGTTGAGCACTGGTCTTAGGATCGAGTGCGGCCGTGTGTTCATCTAGTAACAAGAGGTCGGGGCGTTGTTCAGTAGCCATTAAAAAGCTCAGGGCCTGGCGTTGACCACCGGATAAGTTTTCGGTTGCCGTGTTGAGCCGGGATGAAAGACCATTGCCGTCCATCGTTTCCGTTAGGGCTTGAAAGTGGGGCAGGTGTTTTTTTAACTGGCGTAATTTTAACGTGCGCCGCTGACCACGTTGACTGGCGAGCAGTAAGTTTTCGGCTACGGTCATCCGGGGCGCGGTCCCCATCTTGGGGTCTTGGAACACGCGTGCCAAGAAGGCGGTCCGCTTTTCAACGGAGAGGTGGGTGATATCCTGGTCACGTAGCTGGATGGAACCACTATCAACCGGCAACTCGCCACTGATCGTATTGAAGAGGGTCGACTTACCTGCACCATTGGAACCGAGTACAGTAATAAAATCACCATCATAAACGTCTAAGTTCAGGCCCCGCAAAATTTTGACCTCATTCGGGGTTCCCGGATTAACCTTGGTCACGATATTTTTTAATGATAACAATGGGGCGCTACTGTTCGTCATAACGGGCCACTCCCTTCTTCAAAACGTGATTGAGATGTAAGACTTTACTGAATTGCGGTAACATCAAGCAGATTGCCAGAATTAATGCGGATAACAGATTCATGTCGTTGGTGTTGAATCCTAGTTGGAGGACTAATAAGCGTACGAACTGGTAGAGAATGCTGCCGAGGGTAACCGCAACGAGGCGTTGATTCAAGGTCAATTCACCAAAGACAACTTCACCGATGATGATCGAGGCGAGCGCAATTACGATGATTCCGATTCCCATGCTGACATCAGCGTAACCGTTATTTTGCGCAATTAATGCGCCGCCCAGGCCAATGATGCCGTTAGAGACCATCAATCCCATGATGGTCATGTTATCGGTGTTGATACCGATTGAACGTGCCATTTCACGATTGTCACCAGTGACGATGAAGGCTTGACCGAGGTTAGTCTGCAAGAAGACAATCAGAAGCACGGTAATGATACTGATTACTACGAGGCCAACAAAGACGCTGTCAAAGTACTTAGGTAGTGATTCCAAAAAGTGATTAGAAAAGATGGTTTGTTTGCCAAGCAGCGAAACGTTGGAGCTGCCGCCCATAATGCGCAAATTAATGGATAAGCACGCGGTCATCACCAGAATTCCGGCTAAGAGGATCGGCACTTTACCTTTGGTGTAAAGTAGGCCGGTGACCAGGCCGGTAATCGCGCCCGCAATGAAGGCTAACAGGGAAGCGGTAACGGGTCCCATTCCATGGCTAATCGCCATGACAGCCGTGGCCGCACCGAGAGGAAACGTTCCTTCAACGGTCATGTCAGGGAAATCAAGAATTCGAAATGTCAAAAACAGTGCGACGCCTAAGGTAGCCCACAAGAGGCCTTGGCCGATGCTTGATACGATCATACTCATTTGTAAATAACCCCTTTCGTTTTGGCTTCCTTAAGGACACTTGCTGGGAACTTGATGCCAAGCTTTTTAGCTTCACTTAAATTAATGGTCATCTTACCTTTAGTGATGACTTTGATTGGGTAGTCGCTAGTTGCTTTACCCTTCAAAACTTTGGCTGCCATTTCACCAGTTAGTTTACCAAGTTGATACTGGTCAACGGATAAGGTTGCGAGCCCGCCCGCTTTGACCATCGTATCAACGGCTGGAATGACGGGTACCTTAGCTTTGTTTGTAACGGAGACTAGCGTTTTCATGGCACTTGCGACGCCATTATCTTGCGGCGCGTAAACGGCGTCGACATTGGCGGCCATGGTTTCAGCCACTTGCTGCATATCGTTGGTGTTAGAGATAGTATATAACTTGTATTTCACACCTTCTTGTTTACAAATCCGTGCAAACTTTTTGGCGTTATATTCACCACCATGATCTGAAGTGGTGTAAATAATCCCGATTGTTTTAGCACTGGGAACGAGCTTCCGCAACAAGTCCAAGTGGGATTTCAATGGCGATTCACCAGAAGTCCCCGTAATATTGGCACCGGGATGCTGGTCGCTTTTAATTAGGCCGCTACCCGAGGGATCAGTAATCCCTGCTAACATAACCGGAGTCTGCTTGTTGGCCGCAGAAGCGAGGGCCTGCGCGGCGGGGGTGGCAATTCCGACTGTTAACGCGGCGTTTTCGTTCATGAATTTTTGGCTCATGGTTTTCAAGTTGCTTTGATCGCCCTGGGCATTTTGATAGTCGATCTTGACCGTCTTGCCATCGACATAACCGTATTCCTTTAGACCAGCGACCACACCACGATGAATCGCGTCGAGCGCGGGGTGGGTCTGGAGTTGAAGAATGCCGACCGTCGGCACTTTCTTTGTACTGGCCGTCTTCGTGGCGGTGGTCTTGCCTGTCATGACAAAGGCCACTCCCAGAAAGACGATCAAGGCACTAATGAATGCAATCATACGTTTCAATCTAATCACCTCAAAAAATTTCTTAAGCTCGGGCAAGTTCAAAGCCAATAAAAAAGGGCAAACCAGTAAGCTCTGGTTTGCCCTTTACGGAACCGAAGCCTGCTGTGTTAAAACCCATGCAGACTTCTTTGAATATCAAAGTGAGCCGGCACAGATACAAACTGTTTGCCAGATTGTATCCGTGTGGACGGCATTACAATCTGAACGGCCGGCTTTGCCATGAACTGTTCAAGTTAGTAATTGACTTTGACATGCTTGGTTCCTCGCTTTCGTTATTGAATGAATTCAGTATAGGCAAAGTCGAAAAAAGTGTCAAGGATAAATTTTGCCAAATATTAAAATTTGTGGTGAAAACCTTGTGAAATGCGGATGCCTGGTCGGCTACATTTATTTGTTCTAGTCCGACCTTCGGGGCTGGGTGCCAATTAATGGAACGCAGCCGACGTCGATTTGAGCTAACGCCCAACCCACGTCATCTCAAATACGAGTCTTATTCTAAGCTAGAAGAAATACACTTCCGCCTAAGAATAATTTGGCGTAGCAAGCGCAGGCTTCAGTGGTACCGAGCACGTTTCGGAAAGCCGCTCGAATGGCTGATGAACGGCCACTTAGCTTGGTGCAATTGGTCGTCGACTATTTTGATACTGGAACTTTGAATGAAATATCAGGTGCATGACCTACTTTGTCGTAACATTCAATTTTGACTACAGCGGCTTAAGATAGTGAGCTATTCCAATATCATTTCCAGTCTGATAGTTGCTTAGCAAAATTACTGTTTATGAAGAACAATGATGAGACCAACAAAAGTTGGGTGTGCACATGTCGGCCATTCGAATCCCATCCCGACTGGAGGTCGGTGTAGGACGAACCAACCAAGCAGGTTTACACTTATCCGAACCGTTTCCAGCGGGCCTAAGCTGGCTGTCTTTGATTTTGGGTATTCAGCAAGTTTTAAATAAGCAGGCAAGTAAAACATAACGAAAAACAATAAAATGAGTTGACAATGAATAAAACTGGTGTTAAATTAGTTTTAAATTAAAAACAGATTAAGGCGTTGAAGAGAAGAGTAATCGCATCACTGATTTGCAGAGAGCTTCGTAATGGTGAGAGAAGTATTCAGGAGTGCGGTGAAGATGAGCTTGGAGTCATGATGCGGGTCGTAGTGGCTACGCATGCGGCGGCAACCGATATATTGCGGGGTTTCCTAAATTTTTAGGGTACTCGTCGAGGTTGTGATCGTGAGATGGCAACGAACAACGGTGGTAACGCGAAAGCTTTCGTCCGTTAGTTTCTAACATATTAGAGACTAATGGACGGAAGTTTTTTTGTTTTAAACAGGAGAGAGGAAGCGGTTAGATGACAGTCACAGCAAATAATGGTTTATTAGCAGCCCGTGGTGAATGGGTGCGTTCAGCGCGTGAGGAAGGTCAGCAGACGCAACAGATTTTGATTTTAAATTTGATGCCGACTAAGGTAACGACGGAGCGGCAGTTCCTAAAGCGTTTTGCAGCCGGAAGCACCGATGTGGCGGTCACGTTTATGTACCCTGCGAGCCACCATTTCAAGAGTTTGCCACAGGCCGTCGTCGCCGCACATTACGTCACGTTGGCTGATATTCAAGATCAGTATTTTGATGGCTTGATCGTCACCGGCGCGCCGGTCGAGACGTTGCCGTTTGAAGCGGTCGATTATTGGAACGAACTATTAACGATTATAGATTGGGCACAACAGCACGTTAGCCAGACCTTGTTTGAATGCTGGGCGGCACAAGCAGGACTGTACGCCCAGTTTGGCATCACTAAGCGGGCCGTGGATCACAAAATTTTCGGTATTTATAGTGCGACTAGCACTGACGTTAAGTCACCACTGATTAACGGACTGAGTGCTGGGGGCTTACTGAAAATGCCACAATCACGGCATACGGCACTGGTGATGCCTGACCGCTTACCTAATGGGCTGCAGGTGGTTGCTGACAATCCGGAGGTGGGACCACTCGTCTTGTCCGCGCCTCAGCAGCATGCGGTCTATGTGACCGGGCACCCTGAATACGAACGGCGTACACTGGCGGACGAATATTTCCGTGACCGGCGTAAGCATTTGCCAATTCAGTTACCTGAACATTACTTTGCTACAGAACAATTAACTACGGTTGATTACAGTTGGCAAGCGGCGAGCGACCAGTTGTATCAAAACTGGTTAGCAACTTTGAATTTAACGAAAGTAGGTTATTAATTATGACAACAACGAATCCTGAAAATTATCACTTTGAAACATTACAAGTCCATGCAGGCCAGACGGTTGATGAAACGGGCGCACGTGCCGTTCCAATCTATCAAACCACTTCATACGTCTTTAAAGATGCCAAGCAAGCTGCGGGCCGGTTTGCCCTGACTGACGCTGGCAACATCTATACCCGGTTGACCAATCCAACGACGGACGTGGTCGACAAACGGGTAGCCGCTTTGGAACATGGGACGGCCGGCGTAACGCTCGCAACGGGTTCGGCGGCGATTACCGCGGCAATTTTAAACATTGCCCAACAGGGAGATGAAATTGTCGCGGCTAACACCTTGTATGGTGGAACCTATGACTTATTCAGCGTGACGTTAAAGAAGTTGGGCATCACGACGCACTTCGTGGATCCTGATGAACCGGCGAACTTTGAGGCGGCAATCAACGACCATACAAAGGCCTTGTACGTTGAAAGTATCGGCAATCCCGGCATTAACTTAGTTGACTTTGAGGCCATCGGGAAAATTGCCCATGATAACGGGATTATTTTTATTGTTGATAATACTTTTGGCACACCATACTTAGTTCGGCCACTTGAACATGGCGCTGACGTGGTCGTACACTCAGCAACCAAATTTATCGGCGGACACGGGACGACCATGGGTGGCGTGATTGTCGAAGGCGGCCAATTTGACTGGCGTGCGAGTGGTAAGTACCCGGACTTTACGACACCGGATCCACAATATAACGGCCTGGTTTTTGCTGATTTAGGTGGAGCTGCCTTTACGACTAAGGTGCGGGCGGAAACACTGCGGGATACCGGTGCAACTATCAGTCCCTTTAATTCCTTCTTGTTGCTCCAGGGTCTAGAATCCTTGTCATTACGAGTAGAACGACACGTTACTAATACACGCAAGATTGTGGCCTTCTTAAAGGCACATCCAAAAGTTGCCTGGATCAATTATCCTGAACTTGAAGACAGTCCGTACCATGACCTGGCAACTAAGTACTTCCCACATGGGGTCGGTTCGATCTTCACCTTGGGCTTGACTGGTGGCGAGGCTGCTGGTAAGGCCTTGATTGAACATCTGCAATTGTTTTCGTTGTTAGCCAACGTGGCCGATGCCAAATCGTTAATTATTCATCCGGCGTCCACCACGCACGCACAATTGAATGAAGAGGAATTATTGGCGGCTGGTGTAACGCCGGACTTGATTCGAATTTCAGTAGGTGTTGAAAACGCGGACGACTTGATTGCGGATTTGGATCAAGCTTTGGCTCAGATTTAATAACTGCGGAATAGTCGATGATTGAAAGTAAGTGAAACGGAGGGTGCTACAATGACAACGACAATTGAAGTGGGCATGTTAGGGTTAGGAACCGTGGGTAGCGGGGTGGTTGAACGACTGGCCCGCTCGGCTGCCAAAATTGAACAAACGCAGGGTATTCGGTTGCACCTAGCAGCAGTTGCCGTTAATCATTTGAACGCACATCGCACCGTTCAGTTACCGATTGGAACGCGTTTGACTGATTCATTAACGAACGTGGTTTGTGACCGAAAAATCCAACTGGTCATTGAAGTCATGGGGACGGTCGCAACTGCTAAAAAGGCCATCGTGGCAGCGCTTAATCAAGGTAAAGCTGTCGTGACCGCTAATAAAGACTTAATTGCAACGGCCGGACCTGAATTGGCTGCGTTAGCAAAAAAACGGGGCTGCGATTTATTCTATGAAGCCAGCGTTGCGGGTGGCATTCCTATCTTACGGACACTGACGGATAGTTACGTGACGGATAATGTGCAGTCGATCAGTGGGATTATCAACGGAACAGCGAATTATATACTAAGCGCAATGGCAGCCGGCCAATCATACGAACAAGCTTTGACTACTGCCCAGGCAGCCGGGTACGCTGAAGCTGATCCGACCAATGATGTTGCGGGCATTGACGCGGCGTATAAATTAATGATTCTCAGTCGTTTTGCGTTCGGTCAGGAACTGAGCTTATCTCAGATCGCCCCCGTGGGGATCACCCATTTAAGTGCTTCGATTTGTCAATCAGCCATGGAAAATGGTTGGCGCGTTAAATTGCTGGCGCAGATTCAGCAACATGGCCCTGGTTTGTACTGCCGTGTGGCGCCGGTAGCCGTGCCGGTCGCTCAACCCCTGAGTCAGATCAATGGGGTCCAAAATGCGGTAGCAGTTCAAAGTGAAGCCATCGGTACGAGCTTGTATACTGGACCGGGTGCTGGCAGTACGGCGACGGCGAATAGCGTTCTAAACGATGTCTTAGTAGCGGCCAAGCATCTGATCAGCGGCTGTCAAACGATCCATAACCAAAAAGACGCTGGCACACTAGCAGTCACTCGATTTGATCAGTTAACACAAACGTATTTAGGCTTTGGTAAAGTTGCGCCTCAAGTCTTGAAGCGTCACGCTGATGAAGCGGATTTCTCAGTTAAAACGATTACCAACAATTGTTATCAGATTACCAACTTAAGCGCCACGCAACGTGAGAAGCTAAGTGCGGCCCTCCCGCTGACTTTAGTACCAATTGCCGGTACAGCGGACTGGACACAGGTGGCTGAGAATCCGATGGCAACCACCGTGAATGTTGCGATTTGAAAAAGAACGTTCAGGTACAGTATACTGTATCTGAGCGTCTTTTTTTTGATGCTAATTTTCCATGGGATAACCAGGGTTAGTGGACACGCTAATTGAGATGAGTTAGCGAGACGTGGCAGCGATTTGGCTGGCACGATGAGGAGTGAAATTATGAAAATTGCGGTGGTGACCGAAAGCTCTGCCAATTTAAAGGCGCAAGCTGTGAAAGACTACCAAATTACGGTGGTGAACGATCCGATTATGTTCGGTAATCACGTTTATCACGAAAACGTTGATATTACGACGGACCAATTTTATCGATTGCTTAAAGTTGAAAAAGAAATTCCGACGATCTCTCAAATCTCGATGCCGGAGATGCAAGTTGTGTTCGATCGGTTGCAAGCGGCCGGGTATGATCAAATTTTAGTCATTGGGTTGAGTAGTGGCATCAGTGGCTGGATTAATAATTTAAAGACTTATGCGCCATCAGTCGATGGTATTGACGTGCGGGTGTTTGATTCACGAACTGCTTGTGCCGGGACGGCAAACATGGTGAAGTTGGCCGCAGCCATGGCATTGGCTGGCTACACCTTAGATGAAATTATTGCGCAATTAACACGTTTGCGGGCAGCAACGACAACGGTCTTGATTGTCAACTCGATGCGTCACCTGGTTAAGAATGGCCGAATTTATAATAATAGTAGTTTGGCCGGAACGATGGTGTTACGCAATAAACCGATTATTACGTTCAATGAGCATGGAAAAATCCAACTCTTAGGTAAGGAACGGACGCTTAAAAATGCGCAACAGGCCGTTCAAGATGAATTTAGTCAATTTGTGACGACCAGTCAATTACCGGTTCGACTGGACGTCATTAGCGCGAATGACGCGCAGATTGCCGAAGACTGGGCAAGCGAGCTACGCTATCAATTTCCAGCTGTCCGGGTCAAGACCGGGGTTATCGGTCCAGTTTTGGGCGTTTTGACCGGTGACCATGCGCTTGGTATGATCTGGTCATTAGATTGGAAGCCATTACTGACGACCCTTGATCAGGAACGCGGACAATAGGCTGTTTGAAGCGTCCTTGTACGGTTTGCTAATGATATTAAGCGGTGGCACGTCATATTTCAAAAAAACTTTCGTGCAAAAGGTTGACTTTTTCCTAAAATGATATTATGGTTATAACATTAAAACTTGATGAAAAGCCATAATGCTTCAAGGAGTAACTAACTTGTGATGCGCAGAAAGCACCGCTGCTGTGAAGGTGTGATGACAAGTTAGGAAAAGTTGAAGGATTGGCGTGAATTTTACGAGATTCACTGGTAGCACCCATTATTGTGCACGCGTTTAGTCGTTTTGAACGCGATGAGTGGCCGGATGTGAATTCGGTTAGCAGTAAGGTGGTACCGCGCGGAAGCGCCCTTTGGATAATCTGATCGATTATTCAAAGGGCGCTTTTTTCGTCAAGTGACACATAGCATTACTTTAAGCAACACATAGCATTATTTTAGGTCGGACATAGCAGAGCAATCAGTGTTAACACATAGTTGTGCAACATACGTGACAGCACATAGCAAATTGAAAGCATTACCCCGTTTGTGGGCAAACACATTTGGACGGGCGGGGGACACACATAGTTGGCAAGACGAAAGGATGGTTTTACTTATGAAATATGGCATTATTGGTGCAGGCGCAATGGGATATCGGTACGGCGTAATGTTACAAGAAAACGCCGGAGTTGACGTTGATTTTATCGACACGTGGGAACCAAACGTGGCGAAGGTCCGTGAACAAGGCGGCGTCGATGTGGCGCGTGATCATCAAAATCATCATGTCGTTCCAATCAATATTTATTATCCTGAAGAATATCAGGGCCATCCAGATGTCTGGATTATTTTTAAGAAGCAAATGCAGTTAGCTGATGAGCTCGAGCGTGATGCGTCGTTATTTCATGAGGACCAGTACGTTTTCGCCGCAATGAACGGGATGGGGCACTTTGAAAAGATTGCACAATATTTCCCAGAAGATCACATTATTGGTGGTACGGCGATGATTGCAACGGTCTTGAATGGTCCGGGTACGGTTGATTTTATGGGGCCTAAGGGTAGTGAAGCAATGCATATGAGTAAGTATGCAGGTCCTATTGATACGACTACCAAGCAAGTGATGGCCGATTTTAAGGCGGCTGATTTAAATCCGATTTGGTCTGATAATTTTATGGGCATGTGCATGTCCAAAGTTGTGTTTAACGCGGTCACCAATAGTTTGTGCACGATGTTCGAGATTCAGATGGGCCAATTCATCGAATATCCGGGCGTCAAGGATATGGCGACTCAAATGTTCAACGAAGCCTATGATGCTTGCGAAAGGGCAGGCATCAAACTCATTGAGACGCGGCAAGAAGAAATCGACTCGGTTGAAACGGTCAGTCGAGCCTATAAGTACCATTATCCATCAATGTATCAAGACTTCTCAAAGGGACGGCCAACCGAAGTTGATTATATTAATGGCTATATTGCTAAGATTGGGCGGGAACATGACTACGTTTGTCGCGTGCATGAGTTTGTGACTCACGAAGTCCATTTAGCAGAAATGATGCGGCAATACCGGCACCCGGAAATCCCCGTTGCTGAAAAATAAGATTATTAATCCCGGTTTGTAAAATTAAGTTAGAAATTTAAAAAGCCATTTGTGATAGACTTTTGAGTGTCAAAATCAAAAGAAAGGCTGATCACAAATGACCTATACTCATCTTACCATAGACGAACTTGCCACAATTTATTCTTTTTGGAAACTCGGTAAAAAGGCTTATCTAGTGGCCCCAGCGCTCCATCGGAGTGCTGAAACTGTGTATCGTATTTATCGGTTTCTTGACGCTGGCGGTACGATTATTGATTACCAATGCCACTATCGAAAGCATAAACAACATTGTGGGCGTAAACCAATTCAACTACGCCCTGATGAACTGGCCTATATTCAAGCCAAAACTCAAGCTGGTTGGCAACCAGATACCATTATTAATCGCCAAGAACGGGCTTTCAGCTGTGGGGTTCGAACCCTTTACCGCCTTTTCAAACGCGGTGTTTTGGGGTTGTCGACCAAAGATTTACCGATGCACGGCAAACGGCACCCTAATGGTTACATTGAACGCCGTGGGAAAGCGGGTCAATTGGGCAGGGATTTAAAGAATCGTTATCAGGACTATCCTAATTTTAATCAAGAATTCGGCCATTTAGAAGGTGACACGGTTCAAGGTAAAAACCATCAGGGTGCGGTAACCACGCTGGTTGAACGACAAACTAAGGTCGCAATTGTGCTGAATTCGCATACCAAGTCGGCACACGATGTCAATCGTAGTTTAGCAGGATGGCTTTCGAAGCTGCCACGACACCTATTTAAGTCAATTACGTTTGACAATGGTAAGGAGTTCGCCGGTTGGCGAACCATTGCTAACCAATTTGATTTAAATATTTACTTTGCCGCTGTCGGAGCACCCAATCAACGTGGTTTAAATGAGAACACCAATGGTCTGCTGCGTAAAGATGGTTTACGTCACAATCTTATTATGGACCAGCTATCAGATAGATTTGTTCAAGCAGTTGCCAGTCGACGAAACCACATCCCACGAAAAAGTTTGGGTTACCAGACACCTCTGGAAGCATTCATCAGTCAGATTACAGATGAACAGTTAAAAAATTTCTAACTTAATTTGACAATTCGGGAATGAAAAAGTTCTGAGTATTTTCAGAACTTTTTTTGTGGGCGGAAAAACTTAATTTAGTAAGGCTGAAATCGGTTTCTTTAACATTGGTCTATACACTTAGATGACCTTGTAAACTTGCAATGAAAACATGTTGTGATAGGATTTATAACGTGCTTAAAAAGAGAACGAGGAGAAATTGGTATGAAGACATATTTTCAGAAAATCGGTCAGTCATTGATGCTACCGATTGCAACGTTGCCCGCAGCAGCGATTTTAGTGGGGATTGGGAATTACCTGCCAAAAGGGTGGCTGTTTGCAAATTACTTGATTCAGGGTGGCGACGTTGTCCTGAATAACTTAGCCTTATTGTTCGCGGTCGGTTTAGCTATCGGGATGTCAGTCAATAAGGACGGCGCGGCAGCGATTGCCGGTTTGATTGCGTTTGAAGTTCCGGTAACGGTGCTAAAACCGGCGACATTAGCGACGATGCTGAATGTTAAGGCGAGTCAGATCAATCCAGCATTCAGCGCGTTAGATAACAATGTGCTGATTGGGATCAGTGCTGGACTGATTGCGGCTGCGCTCTATAATCGGTTCCACGAGGTAAAATTACCAATGGCGCTCTCATTCTTTAGTGGTAAACGCCTAGTGCCGATTATGGCCGCTTTCGTGATGCTGATTGTGACGGCGGTACTGTACCTTGTTTGGCCGTTTGTCTACGACGCCATCGTGCTCTTCGCAACGGGAATTTCAAAATTAGGTTTCGTGGGGGCTGGTCTCTATGGCTTTTTCAATCGTTTATTGATTCCGACTGGTTTGCACCACGCCTTAAATTCTGTATTCTGGTATAACGTCGCTGGGATCAATGATATTGGCAATTTCTGGGCCAGCCATGGTGTTAAAGGAATCACAGGGATGTATGAAGCTGGATTCTTCCCAATTATGATGTTTGGCTTGCCAGCTGGTGCGTATGCAATTTATCGTAATGCACGACCAGAACGAAAAAAAGAAGTGGGTTCATTGATGTTAGCTGGTGCGTTTGCGTCGTTCTTTACGGGGGTGACCGAACCGCTGGAATTTTCATTCATGTTCGTGGCATGGCCGCTCTACTTATTACATGCCGTTTTTATGGGACTATCATTAGGATTCGCCGCGTTAATGCACTGGACCGCCAGCTTTTCGTTTAGTGGTGGGTTAGTCGATTATTTATTGAGTTTTCGGATGCCGTTAGCCAACCAACCCTATATGTTACTGGTTCAAGGGCTGGTGATGGCCGTCATTTATTACTTTGGATTTGACTTTGCAATCAAACGGTTTAATTTGAAGACGCCTGGTCGTGAAGTTGTGTCTGCGGACGTCGATGGGGTGGATGCACCTGCCAGTCCAGCAGTGGCCGTTGCAGCAACGGATGATAAGTATATGCGCCAAGCAAAGCAAATTTATGCGGCTATTGGTGGTCATGACAATATTAGTGTGATCAACAATTGTACGACGCGGCTGCGGTTACAACTTAAGGATACCCAAAAAGTCGATCAGCCGGCCGTAATGGCTGCTGGCGTGCCTGGCTTGAACGTACTGGATGTTCATAACATTCACATTGTGATTGGTACGGAAGTCCAGTTCGTCGCGGAGGCTCTACAAAAATTATTTTCTGGTCAGGTGGCGACGACCCCGGCATCTGATGCTGAATCAAAGGCCCCGGTTGAACCGCAAACTGCTACTGTAACGGAAGCGCCGGTGACAACGATTTTGCGGGCACCGGCAACGGGACAATTAATGCCGATTAGTGCGGTTGCGGATGAGACGTTTGCTGGTAAACTCTTAGGTGATGGTTATGCTGTTGAACCCGAAGATAGCGAAGTCGTTGCGCCGGTCAGTGGGACAGTGACCAGTGTCTTTCCGACTAAACACGCTATCGGTTTGAAGACGACGAGTGGTCTCGAAGTCTTGCTACACATGGGAATCAATACTGTAGAAATGAATGGCACACCGTTCACGTTGCACGTGGCTACGGGTGACGAAATTGCGGCCGGTACTGCGGTAGCGACGGTTGACTTGGCTGCCATCAAGTCAGCCGGTAAAGCGACAACCATGATGGTCGTTATCACCAATATGGATCATGTTAATAAACTAACCCTTAATCCAACTGGTCGTGTTACTAGCGGTGATTTGATTGGCGCTGCTGAATAAGTTACGTGCTACCGCCGTTGGGTTTATTGAAAAAGTGCCACCTAAATCGAAAAGATTTAGGTGGCACTTTTTTTGGCATTAGTTATCGTGTCAACTGGTGACAGCAAATGAACAACTTGATGCGGGGACAGTGCGTTTGATTGCTTCCCACTGACTCCCACGATATACTATTGGCATTATAGGGGGGCGGTAACATGATTGACGAAGTATTAGTATTGAACTCAACGCCAACGGGGATTTTACAGAATTCAGTTTCAGGAAGCATGGTGATTGACGCGGCACTTGATGCACGACTAGTCAAGCGACTAATGCAGGCGCTAACTCAATCGATGCTTAAGGTCAGGGTTGCAACCGCGGACGACTTACCGGTGACCGGCCGTCAATTGCTGGTCGTCAGTCGACCAGTGGCAGCCGTGTTGGACTTACAGGCTAGTGCGCAAGTCCTAATTTATCCAGAAGCAACGGGACTGACCGCTGCTGGAATCACACAGCTAGCAGCGCAGATTGATCAACGATTAATATCCGGATAACGATCCAAAGACGCCCAGAGGAGCTGTTCACCAATTTACGAACAGTTACTCTGGGCGTCTTCGTGACACGCTTTAATGATAGTTACTAATTTCAATTAAGTTGTTATCAGGGTCGCGAACATACAGTGACGTTAACTTGCCATGGGCACCAGTTCTTTCAACCGGCCCGGCAATCACATCCACGAAATAACTCTTTAAGTGATGCTGGATATCATCAATATTATCCTTCGCAATCAAGCAAAGATCTGCACTACCGGGTGTCGGCTTAGCCGCAATGGGTTGGTGTGGCTGGTCAGTGGTCTGAAAGTTAATTTTTTGTTTACCCACTAAGACAGCTTGACGGTCACCATCGAAGGTCACAATGGGAAGGTCAAATACTTCATGGTAAAACCGTAATGACCGTGCAATGTCAGTAACGGTTAGGGTCAAATGATCGATATCGCGAATATTCACAAGCTCAAATCCCTTCAAAAATAAATTCATTATTAAACATGTTGTACTCATTAGGCCTGGCATGAATCATGATTAAAACGGGCCTGATTTAGTTGGATTCCTGTTCGTCAGCCGGTGCGCGTCCTATTCCGACCTCCGGGGCTGGGTGACAATTGCTGGAACGTAAGCCGACGTCGATTTGAGCTAACGCATAGCCCGCGTCATCTCAAATACGAGTCTTATTCTAAGCCGGAAGAAAATCACTTCCGCCTAAGAATAATTTGGCTACTGAGCATTGTCACCCAGCCCCTCCAGTCGGTAAGCCGCTCGAATGGCTGATGAACGGCCACTTAGCTTGGTGCAATTGGTCGCTGACTATTTTGATGATGGAACCTTAAAAGAAACGTTAGGGTTACGTTAACCACTTTGTTGAAACGTTCGATTATTACTACGGTGACGTTGAAATAGGGAGCTATCTCAACGTCACTTTCTGCCTGACAGTTGATCGACAAAATTACTGTTTATGAAGAACAATGACAAGTCCACCAAATGTTGGGCACGCACATGTCTGCCATTCGAATACTATCCCGACTGGAAGGCGTTTCTGACAATGCCCAGTGGTGAAATTTCACTTAGCAAGCGTTCTTTGCTTGGTTAGTGAAAGGCCAGTATTTGAGACGTGCTTTTTCGGCTCAAATCTGTGCCCACCACGTTCCGGCAATTGGCAGAAATGCCTGGAGGTCGGTGTAGGACGAACCAACCAAGCAGGTTTACACTAATCCGAACCGTTTCCAGCGGTCCTAAGCTAGCCGTTTTTGAACTTACACAACTGGCATATTTTAATCATGATTCATGCCAATAATAATGAGTATAAGGCGATGTAATTCAGTATACCACGATTGATAATGGGCGGATGTGGCAGTATTTGGGAAGTGACTCAAAAAATAACAACTGTAACCGTTCACACCGAACGCGACTTTTGACAATGCCTGCTTTTCATAGTAATGTAGGTGTTACTATAAGAAGGAGGGCTATTCGTGATAACAATTCGACCAGCCGATCAAGACGACGCGGGCCAGATAGCACCGCTAATTAATATGATTTTTGATGAAATGCAACTTGAGGAACTAGACGACATTCCTGAACCTGACTTAGAGCAGGCCATTACTGCTGCTTACCGGACACCTGATTATTTGTCTGGTAAGGCAACGACGGTAGTGGCCGAGGCCGATGGTCAAGTGGTCGGGGTAGCGTTTGGTTATCCTGACAAAAATGAGGACGCGGTGGACGACGTGTTAGCACGAGTTACTGCGAATAATGATGCGTTTGGTTCAGCATTTGAAGCTGAAGCAGAAAGTTATGAGCACGAATGGTACCTGGATTCGATTGCGGTCGACCCGAATTATCAGGGTCATGGGATTGGCGGGAAGTTACTCGCCGCCCTGCCAAGATATGCACGACAAGCTGGTCAAAAGCGGATTGGTTTGAACGTTGACATGGCTAATTTAGGAGCGAAGAAGCTCTATGACCGTTATCATTACGAATCGGTAGGGATTAAGCCTATCGGTGATCGGATGTACTTCCATATGCAATATGAACTAGATAAAGACTTGGTGCTAGCTTAGTATCAGGGCTATCGCAACGGGCCTCGTGACATGACGGGGCCCGTTTTAATACGGGGCAAAATGAAAGTGTAGGTTGAAAACAACATGGCTTTACTAGAAGTAACGGATTTATCGCAAAGCTTTGCGGACCGTAAATTATATGAAGATGCCAATTTTACGCTGGAACGCGCGGATCACATGGGCATCGTTGGTCAAAATGGGGCGGGTAAGAGTACCCTAATTAAGATTTTAACTGGTCAGATCTTACCATTATCTGGTCAGATCAAGTGGCAGCGCAACGTTCGAACTGGCTATCTGGATCAATATGCCGATATTCCAGCCGGCATGACGCTATACGCCTTTTTGAAAACAGCTTTTCAACGCTTGTATGATTTAGATGCGCAGATGCAACAACTTTATGCGGATTATGCTGAAAAGATGGATGACCAGTTATTGGAACGTGCAGGTCGGATTCAGGAGACCTTGGAAGCCAATAATTTTTATGATATTGAGACAGAAATGGAACGGGTAATTACCGGACTAGGATTAGATGAAATCGGTCGGGATCACGTCATCAGTGAGATGTCTGGTGGTCAACGGTCGAAGATCATCTTGGCTAAACTATTGCTGGAAAACCCGGATGTGATTATTCTTGATGAACCGACGAACTACCTCGATACGGCGCATATCAGTTGGTTGGAAGATTATTTGAACGGCTTTGAAGGGGCCGTTATGGTGATCTCTCATGACTATGATTTCTTGCAACAGGTCACAAACTGTATTTGTGACGTGGCATTCGGTAAAATTATTAAGTACCGGGGCGATTTTAAAGCGGCTATGCGGCAAAAAGAAGCACGTAAGGAAGCCCAACTGAAGGCGTTTGAAAAGCAACAAGTTGTGATTGAAAAAGCCGAAAAGTTCATTCGCAAGAACAAGGCCGGTTCAAAGTCAACGATGGCGAAGTCACGGGAAAAGATGCTATCGCATTTGGATCGGGTTGATCCACCGAGTGAAAATGAACACGCCAAGTTTGCCTTTCCATACCTTGATACGGGTTCTCAAAATGCATTGAGTGTGACGAAGCTGTCTGTTGGGTACGGAAAGCCGTTGTTGGAACCCGTGACTTTTACGATGACCAACGGTGAAAAATTAGCGTTTAAGGGCTTTAATGGGGTTGGTAAATCAACTTTGATCAAGTCAATTTTAGGTGTAATTCCAGCGTTAAGTGGTAAGTCAGATTTTTCGCCATCTGCTAAAATCAATTATTTCAATCAAGATTTGGAATGGGATAACCCACAGTTGACACCGTTACAGACGATTCAAAATGAATACCCTACGATGTTACCGAAGACAATTCGGACTAAGTTGGCTAAGTGTGGGATTAATGCGGCGAATGCGATGAAGCCCATGCACTTACTCAGTGGGGGCGAACAGACTAAGGTTAAATTAGCCTTGCTTGAATTGGTTCCAAGTAACTTCTTAATTATGGACGAACCAACGAACCATTTGGACGATGAAACTAAAGAAGGCCTCAAGCGTGCATTGCAGGCTTTCCAAGGTAATCTAATCTTGGTTAGTCATGAGAGCAGTTTTGTGAATGGCTGGGTCGACAAGGAATTGAACGTCGAGAAACTCAGTTTGAAAGAACGACAAGGCTAATTCTTATCCTTTTTAATAGCAGTCCATGCTTGGGCTTGTCTGTGGACAGACATTCAAGCATGGACTGTTTTTGGATGTCCTGATTAGGAGAAAATTATTTTTAGCTGACTAGTTAATTTGAAAATGGACTGCTGGCGATTCAGTAATTATTGGACCGTCAGCGCGCCATTGTCCCCATCGGTAATCGCTAAACCCCAAAAGGCCGTTAATTTGTAAATCGGGAACGAATTTACAAATTAACGGCCTTTTGGGAACAATTATTAATCCGTTAGTAATTGACTTTCAACCGTGGTCTGGTCGCGACCGGCCTGCTTGGACTGATAGAGGTAGTCGTCAACGCGGACGAACCAATCAGTGAAAGTCTGGTCGGTTGGTTGCAATTCTGAAATACCAATTGAAACGGTCACGTTCAACGTTTGAGCGTTAAATTTGATTGGCACTGTTTTCAGTTTACGCTGAATCGTACGCATTATTTGACCAGTTTCAAGCGCTGAGATGCCACGAAAAATGATGACGAATTCTTCACCGCCATAGCGGAAGATCTGACCGTGAGTGCTGCGCTGATTAAGTTCAAGTTCAACAAAATGCGCCACGTGTCGGAGTACGGCGTCGCCAGCCAGATGGCCGTACTGATCGTTAAAGGCTTTAAAGTGGTCAATATCGAACATGACCATAGTGACGGGCCCCATTTGATGGTGCTGATACGCGGCAAACACTTCACGCGCATGCGTGTCAAAGCTGGCGCGGTTACGAATACCGGTTAATTCATCGTAATTGACTTGTTGATCAAAGGTGAGCACTTCATTGAAAAACTTTTGGACGCGATTGACTGCTAAACGAATCAACCACATGTAAAGGACAAAGGCTAGAATGATGACGAGTGTATGGCTCAATTTGAACGGATGAACTGACCAAATAACGCCCCACCAAGTGCCACTATATAGTATTTGGAACAGGAGATACTTCCATTGAATAGCGTGTAATTCTTGATAGTTATGAGTAATATAGACGACTGTACTAATCAAGATAATGGCCATGGCCAGAAAAACTGGCAGGTACTGCGTGCTGTGGCCCAACCAGATGGCCTGACCATAAATGAACAATGGCATTAACAGGTTAATAATTTCAACGGCCAGGTTGCGCATGGTGTTAAGGCTGAACAGAAGAATCGTTAATTGAACCGTTGCGTAGGTCCAACTGATAATGCTACCTGAATTCAGCGTAATGAATATTTGTCGTAATAGGATCATACTAATGAGGACACTTAAAGCCTCGGCACCATGGGCCACAATAGTCCAATATCGATTTTGACGACGATGGACCTGTTGCTCTAGGAGGTAGGTCAGAATGGTCATTAGGGTGATCAGGCCAATTGTAATGAGAACGACAATTAGCATTTTGATATTAAAAAGATCTCGGCCTAAGCTCGATAGCGTAAGTAGATGTAACACAGTGCGCCCCCATAATTGTTGCGTTTAATTAATTTGTCCTTTAATCATAACACGTTACGCAGGTAACTGTTAACAGCAGCTTGCAATAATTTAAAAATCATCAAACAGTCTTTACTGAAAAATAACCTAGTCTTTACATAAATATGATGATGATTTAGGCCTCAATACGGCATACTTGCCATGTAAGGTTAGATAGCAAACGCAATAAAAAGGAGTTTGTAAAATGCTGCATGGAACGTTCTATGGTGTGATCTTGATTAGTTTCTTGATTGGTATCGGCGTGCAGTGGTATTTTCGTGAATACTTTCAATTATTAGTGTTCGGTCATAGTGTTGAGATTTTATTTATGATGGTATTAGGTTGGTACCAGTTCGGCATGCTCGTTTTACTACCGCTGTTAGTTTTATGGGGAATTGGACTTGGTGCAATTTATGTGATGAACCGATTCGCGTAATTAGTTTGTGTCGTGGAGGTGCCCAATGAGACGATGGTTTGTGAGTTACACGCTAGGAATGATTGTTGGTGCGGTGTTATTTTTGTGTAGTTTAGTTGCCATTCATTGGTTGGGACCACAATTATGGGTGGGCGTGGCTTTAGGTGGGAGTCTATTGGTAGGCTGTAATATTGGCTTAGAAGTTCTCAAGCGTCATTATCAAGTGACGACACCACAAGCGATTTTTAGGTTATTGAATTGGTCCTGAGGTGCCCATAACTGATAGTTGGGTTTGATTTGAAGCGGGCTACCGATCTCTGACATTGCAATTGGAATTCATTAAATAGGCGCACCGAGAAACTAACATGGTTTCTCGGTGCGCCTATTAAGCTACAGTTTCCCTGTGCATGCGGATTAATGATTAATTTTAGACATGTCATGATCATCGGGCAACGTGAGGCCACGGTTAGGGACACTTGTTGAAAAGACGATCTGAGTACTCGTTTTTCCAAATGTTTGTAATTGGTTGACAAACTCGTCTAATGCCTGCGTTGATTCGAAAATCACTTTCAAAATTTGAGAGTATTCACCCGTGACACAGTCACATTCGAGAATATTAGGAATGCCGGCAACAAATGGGTAAAAGCGCTCCTTTTGCGTTGGTTCAAGTTGGAGTTGAATATAGGCTTTTATGTGGTAATTGAGCTTTTCAAAGTTAAGATTTGCTTGATAGTCACGAATGATGCCACTCTTTTTCAGACGAGTGATGCGAGCGGAAATTGCGGGCGAAGAAATGAAGCATTGATCGGCGAGCGCTTTTAAGGAGATTCGCGCGTCGGCCTGCAAGGCGTTCAAAATCTTCAAATCGGTTTTATCCATCGTTAAAACGCCTCCTAAGTAATTATTAGTATCATAGCATACTTTCACAGTGATTTTTAATATTTAGTGTAAAGTTTCTACTGAAAGGATAGCTTCTTAACGTGCCGAGGTGCCACGGCGGTGTGGGGCGATCGATTAAAGTTAAAATCACTTCAAGGTTTGACCAGGAAGCCAGACGTGGTTCCGGAGATATGGTAAACTGAAAAAATGAGGTGACTAGAATGCAATCAACACGGATCATTGCGGCCGTTGCGAACGTGTGGCGGCAGCCAAACAATACGTCCATCGATACTCCGGCACTAGCAAATGTCGGCTTACAACCATGGTTGGCGCAGTTATCAGATGAAGATACTGTGGCTTTGGAACGCGACAATCGCATCGTGACGCAGGCGTTATTTAACGACGTCTTTTTAGTCGAACAGTTTGTCAATGGCTGGGCCTATGGTTACGTTGTTAATCAGGCCGACTCCCGGCATCCACAGGGGTATCCAGGATGGGTATGGGCGGCGCAATTGTCGACCGTCCCATTGCCGGTTCAAACTGGGCCGATGATTACGATACGGCGTGGTTTTACGCCGTTACTACGCTTAGATGGCCGTACGTTCTTAAATCTTAGCCTTGGAACGGAACTACCCGTTATTAGTAGCAAAGATCATCGTTATTATACGGTCCAGACCCCACTCGGAACGGGCAAAATTGCAAAACGTGCGACGCAGTTTGCATTTAGAACCGCGCGCTTGACACCGGGAGCGACACTCGTTCGACTCGGTGAAGAATTCTTGGATTTACGCTACCTATGGGGTGGCATCAGTGCTTATGGTTTCGATTGTTCTGGATTCGTCTATACCTTGCATCGCAGTCTAGGTATTTGCTTACCGCGCGATGCTCAGGATCAGATCAAGCAAGGAGTGGCGGTCGACTTAGCAAATGCCCAGCTTGGGGATCTGTGTTTCTTTGCTCATAATCATGGGAACGGTGCGGTACACCACGTTGCCCTATATGCCGGTGATGGCTGGCTATTACATGCACCCACGCCTGGCAAACACGTGACATACTTGCAGTTAGCAAGCACTTATTTACAAGATGAGTTGGTCGCTGTCAAACGAAATTGGTAATGTGAGTTCAACTGACCTAGATTTAATTAAAGTAGAATATTTCAAAATATTAATGGGGCGGATAAAGTGAAACAAATTAAATGGTGGCTGTTGGCAGTCTTATTAGTCGTTGGCTTAACCGGTTGTGGTTCTCAAACCACTAAGAAACAAGCAACGCAACGGGCGGCAAGTACTAAAAAAATATCGCCGTATGTGAATCAACAGACCCCCACATTTTACGTCCACGGGTTTCAGGGGAGTGCGAAGTCAACGAATACCCTGATTGCGCATGCTGAAAAGACTGCTCATGCTCACAAGGTTTTGGTGGCAACGGTCAGTACCAGTGGTCAAGTGACGTTGACGGGTAAATGGCGTGGTCGGGTGCGTAACCCGATAATTCAAGTCGTGTTCAAGAACAATCTGGCCCAGTATGACCAACAGAGTGCTTGGCTGGCTAAGGTGATTACCACGGTTCAACAACAGCACGCGTTTAAACATTATAGTATCGTCGCACATTCTGCGGGCTGTGTCGCTAGCGTTAATATGCTGATGACGCAACAAACGACGACTTTTCCGAAGATCAATAAGTTAGTAACGATCGCTGGCCCGTTTGATGGGGTGGTCGGGGAAGATGATGTTGCTAATCAGAACTCGTTTCTGACTTCTGGGCAACCGAAATATTTGCATGCAGCCTATGAATTATTGGCAGCCAAGCGGAACAATTTTCCTAAAAATGTGCAACTATTGAATATCGTGGGAACCTTGAACGATGGTAGTCATTCGGACAGCTTGGTCACCAACGTGTCGGCCCGTTCCATCAAGTATTTATTGCGTGGGCGGGATGTCGATTACACCGAAAAAGACTTTTATGGGGCCCATGCACAGCACAGCCAGTTACATGAAAATGCTAAGGTAGCACTGGCAGTTGACCGCTTTTTATGGCATCGATGATATGACTGAGGCTCTGCTAATCAGTAGTTGGTTTGGGATTGTGAGTCAGTCACGTTACGCAATTAGAATCAAAATCAAACAAGCTCATCCGGCCTTAGTCAGGTCAGATGAGCTTGTTTGATGATCGTTATCCTGAAGTCAGCGGGTTGGTCTGGGCTAGAGAAAGAATAGAATATAAGCCGTTCGAATAAGGTGGTACAACGCATATAGGGTAATTAAATAAACAACTGAGATACCGCCATATACGGCATATTTATAATTGCGCATGTAAAAACCTCCCTTATAAAATTACCTTTAGTGTAAATCGGAATCTGTTTTTACACAATGCAAACGCCTTCATTATTAGGGCTAAATTTAAATTAAGTCAAAGAAAGAGCATTCTGTTAGCGATAACTTCAAAAATATGATAAAGTTAATTGTTAGTTCGGTGGACTTCACGCTGCCGGATTAAATTTACCTCAGATTTTGGATAAATTAATTTTTAGTATCATGTACTTGCCCCAGTATTGAGTATTAGAATTATTTACAGATTTCCTGAGCATTAGGAAAGGATGTAATTCAATGCGCGTTACCATTAATCGCGGTCAAGAGGTCTACACTGATATTCCCTTAATGACCGCCCGACATCGCTATATCAAAGCGGATGTCTGGGAAATAAAAAAAGCAATTATTGAAAAGTCAGCCATTAACGGGTGGACGGTTCAAGCGCTACAAGCAATGAATTAAAAAATAAACAACGGCCACGGCATTTGCCAGTGGCCGTTTTTGTAGGAGGACGATTTGAATGGCGCATGAAGTCAGTTATCGGCCATTAATCAGTATTACGAACGTAATCTGGAGTTTCGATGCAGTGACCAAGCAACTGCTGGTCCTGCTTATTCAGCGTGATCACGCTCCTTTTGAGAATACCTGGGGATTACCGACGACTTATTTGAGAACGGATGAGAGTGCGGATGAAGCCGCATTGCGATTAGTTCGTGAGAAGTTGGGCGTCCAGCTTGCCCAATTCCATACAGAACAGTTAGGGACGTTTACCGCGGTCGATCGCGTGCCG
Source organism: Lactiplantibacillus argentoratensis (assembly GCF_037290055.1). Classification (NCBI taxonomy): domain Bacteria; kingdom Bacillati; phylum Bacillota; class Bacilli; order Lactobacillales; family Lactobacillaceae; genus Lactiplantibacillus; species Lactiplantibacillus argentoratensis. The sequence continues at coordinate 2,106,359 of NZ_CP147647.1, read as the reverse complement.
GGTGAACGCTCACTGGCGTTGACGTATATGGTTTATTTGCCAGTCAAGCCGGAACTAGTTCCGGGGTATGGTGCGCGCGATGTCAAGTGGTTTGCCATTACGCCGCGGGTGGATCGCGATGATCTGGTCGCTGATGGTTTGGCATTTGCTGGTGTTCCCGATTCGCAGACGGAGCGGGAGTTTTATCAACGGATCGCCAAGCAGTTGTTAACCGCCGATCATGGCCTGATCTTAAGAAACGCCCTACAACGTGTGCGCAATCGCCTGGACTATGCTCCTACGATCTTATTAGTGTTAGGTGAGCAGTTCACACTCAAACAGGCGCGCCAGCTGTATGCGATTTTGTGGCGGCAGCCAGTGGCAACTATCGACAATTCAAACTTTCGTAAAACCCACGTTCATTTATTTACAGAGGTGGGGACAGCCCGACCTGGCTCTTCTGGACGCCCCGCTAAGGTATACCGGCTAAAGTAGTTCATTTGACACGTCCAAGTCGGTATGCTACTTTTATAGCACCATAAAGGTAAAAAATACCTAAATTAGTGGAAGGCTAATTAGGAAATTTGGGGGAGTATTGGAATGGTCGAAAGTAAAAGAAATAGTGCTAAGCTATTATGGGTCATCGGGACGGCCTGGCTTTTTGATGCGTTAGACGTGGCCCTGCTATCATTTGTGATGCCGGTTATTAAAGAAAGTTGGCAGCTAACTGCAGGACAGTTGGGAGCAGTCAGTGCGATCACCACGCTTGGCATGATGATTGGGGCCTTGGTATGCGGCTATTTAGCAGATAAATTGGGGCGTAAGCCGGTCCTCATTGGGACGCTACTGCTCTTTTCGCTTGGTAATTTGTTATTGACGATTACCCCGAACGTCGAGTGGTTCTTAGTCGTTCGGTTGTTGACTGGCATTGGTCTGGGGGGTGAACTACCGGTTGCTGCGACAATGATTGCTGATCATTATACGGGAACACAGCGCTCACGCATGCTAGTCCTGGTAGATAGTTTTTGGGCGTTTGGTTGGATTGCAGCATCGTTATTGGCCTTTTTAGTGATGCCACACATTGGTTGGCGGATGACGGTCTTAATCACCGCCTTAATGGGGTTGTATGCGTTGCTGTTACGCCGACACTTACCTGCAGAACAGGAGGCTAATCGGCCACAAAAAGTTGATTTTAGACAGGCATTGCGGCAAGTGTGGTCCGCTAAATATCGACGAGCTACGATTTGCCTCAGCATTCTATGGTTTGTGATTATGTTTGCCTATTACGGTATGTTTTTATGGCTTCCAAGTGTTTTGGTGTTGCGCGGATTTTCATTAGTACATGGGTTTGGCTATACGATGTTGATGAGCTTGGCGCAACTTCCCGGCTATTATCTAGCTGCGTGGTTGATCGGCGTCGTCAAGCGTAAGGCGGTATTGGCAACTTATCTGATTGGGACGGTCGTCAGTGCCGCAGCTTTTGGGACGGCCAATAATCCAACGATGATTCTGATTAGTGGTGCATGGTTGTCGTTCTTTACGCTAGGGGCGTGGGGAATTATGATTGCTTTCACACCGGGGCAATTTGCGCCCGCGGTACGGGGAATTGGTATGGGCGTTGCCCAGTCAATTGGCCGCATTGGCGCAACCATCGGCCCATTTTTAGTTGGTGCACTGATGGCAATTGGATTTGGCATTCCGGCAATTTTTATGGTGTTCGTGGCCGTACTCTTACTCGGTGTTGGGGTATTGCTATTCGGGTTACCGAATCAAGAGACGGATGATTAAGTATCGGTGGCAGATATAAATTAAATCGTAAGTTAAATTTACTTATATGGAATGGACTAGTGATGTGGGCGCTGTTGCTGAATTTGAATTGAAATGATTCAATAATATTTTTTGTGAAAGTTAAACGAGCTCAGTGATGACGCGGCTTTGAGGGTGTCATTTGTTGCGAAGCCAAAGTGAAACTCCTATGATTACACTGAGGAGTTGAAAAAAATGGCAAAGGCAAAAGCACGTACGACCCAACCGAATGAACGATTAAGTGCCCAACTAGCACTTGCCAGCATGGCAATTGAGATTCGAAGCGATGTTGTGTTGACCAGGTTAGTTGCGCGGGCTCGTCGCCGGCTTAATAGTAGTGGTGACAGTATTGCTATCGCGCACCAAATCGCTGTTGATCTAGGTTATTATTTAGTGTGTCATCAATACAAAATGCCCCGAGCTGCTTATGATTTGTTGGCAGTTGCGTATGAAGTAAGTGTTGAGACGCCCACACGAGCGACTATTATTCAGTTACCGTCACGAAAAAAATAGACTAGGACTATCAATTGATTCACACTTATATTAGAATATAATGATAAATAGATGTGCAAAATTGGAGGGAATTGAATGGGAAGGTCTGAACAATTAAAAAAGCTCGTCTTGGCAGGGTTATTTGCCGCCATTATTTTTATTGGTATCAGTGTATTACGAATTCCGTTGCCCGCGATTGTTGGGCGGCCATTTATTCATTTTGGTAATATTTTGACAGTGCTCGCAGTGATGCTGCTTGGTTTTGGCTATGGTGCTACGGCTGGTGCAGTGGGGCTTGGCTTGTTTGATATTCTGAATGGGTATGCCGCAACTTCGTGGTTAACAATTATTGAAGCAATTATTCTGGCCGCGATGGTCAACCTGAGTTTCAAGTCAATCGGCTATCGTGAAGATCGTATCGGCCGGCTTTACTGGGTATCGTTAGTCGCAGGGCTCACAAAAATCGTCACTTCGTGGTGTACAGGCGTGATTGAGGCCTTAATGGTGGGAACAACGCTCAAGGTTGCCATGATCGGGTCCTTCACGAGTTTATTAGCAGCGACCATTAATGCGGTGGCATGTGTCATCATTGTGCCGTTATTGTATCGGATCTTAGTACAGGTTGGGTTTAACCGCCAGCGGGTCGGTACGGTCTAAATGGCCGCATGCTAACGCAGCTGGATTAGTGCCGTGAGCGCTTATTATTTTAACAGACTGGTTGCAATCCACTTTAACACCGTTGGCTGTGGCGTTTATAATTATTGGATAGATTTCGGTTGATCAGGTTAACCATGGTTGTATTATCGGTAAAAAAAGCCCTTTCCAATTTGGAAAAGGGCTTTTTACTGAAGTAGCACGCTAATCAAAATAGGACAAAAAAAGCTATCCCGTTAGGATAGCTTTAATGAATATTGATATAACAAGTGTTCTGGAGCTTATTACATCACTTTGAAACTCAGTAATGGAGATGGCGAGAGTCGAACTCGCGTCCAAGCATATTGCCCCTCGGATATCTACGCTCATATTCATACTATTTAAATTTCATCATTGCAAACGCCGTATGACAGGGCACCCAGCAATGACTAACCTGATTAGTCTCTTCTCGCAACTCCAGGTGGAAGCTTTGAGCGTAAGTCCACTAAATTTAGGACCCAGATCCAGAACATGGACGATCCTGGGAGGATCTACGTTAAGCGCTTATTAGGCAGCTAAAGCGTAAGAATTGTTATTATTTTTTGCAGTTATAATTTAAACTGAGCGTTTTTACGTAGACGCAACCTACGAAGCGCAATCCGAACTCAAACTATACCTGTCGAATCCAGAACATCCCCAAATTCAACAATCCTAGTTTAGCACAGCTCAACTGTTCTGCCAACTAATCTGTCTACTGGTCATGACAATCATTACAGCAGTTTAAGATGAAGAGTGTGCTCGGCGGCGCCGCAAAAAGTGCAACATTTTATGTGTGTTCAGTGAAAGTGCCATGACTGCCAAGATGATCAGTAAGCCGCCGATAAAATCGAAGCTAGTGAGTTGAACGTTTAGAAAAGTAATCGAGAAAACCGTCGCGGCTAAGGGCTCGAAGGCGTCCATCAAACTGGCCGTTGTCGGTAGAATATCGCTTAAACTACGCGCAAACATCAGGAAGGGGGCCACCGTTCCTAAGAGAATAATGACGATTAACAAGCCTAATTGGGGCCAGGTAATCGTCAGGTGGACACGCCACATGGGTTGTAACAAGGTTAGAAACAGACCCGCAATCAGTAACCCCCAGCCAGTGACGGTTAATGCGCCATACTTTGGTAAAATGGTTCGCGGAATCAAGGTGTTCGTGGCGACCCCGATGGCGGATAAGCCGCCCCAGAACAAGATGACGGGTGAAATTGCCAGACTGTTTAAGTGACCGTGTGTCACGATCAATAGTGTCCCGATAAAGGCCATGATCATACCAATCAGTTCGATACGACTGGGTGTCACGTGCTTAAATAAGAAGTAATAGATGCTGATAATGAATGGGCCAAGAAATTGAATAATCGTGGCAATCGGGGCATTACCAACGCGAACCGCTTCGAAATAGCAAAGTTGAACCGGAATCAGCCCCAGCAAACCGTAACTCACCGCTGTCCAAGCGGCATGGCGGTGATGCCAGATTTTAAAGGGATGTTTACCAGCCACCATCCCCCAGACGAGTAAAATCAAGCCTGCACTGATCATGCGGACCTGCGTTAGCCACATTGCGGTTAGATGCGGATTATTGATGAAGAGGGTACTCGCAGCCACCCCTGAGATACCCCACAGAATACAGGCACTACTAGCGAGTAAGACGCCCCGTAAATGATTTTGTTGTGTCAAATTACGACTCCTTTCTGAAAATAATAAGCAATTTTCATTATAGCAAAGGTGCGTCTGGGAACCTATGTTTATGAGGAATCTCTTATTATTCTCATGGGTTACTTCATCAAAAGTAACGGGTGCGTTTCAGAAGAACTCATGCTATGATATGAACAATCAAACGCGAATAATGATGCGTCTAACGGAGGCTATAAAGATGAAAGCAATTATTACCGTTGTGGGACAGGACCAAGTGGGAATTGTCGCAAAAGTAGCGAACGAGTTAGCACGTTTAAAAATCAATATTGTCGATATTTCGCAAACCTTGATGGATCATAATTTTACCATGATGCTATCGGCGGAATGGGATGACCAGCAATTAAGTTTTGCGGCGGCCAAAGCGGCGTTAGAATCGCTCGGTGAGGCATCAGAGTTAACGATTCGAATTCAACGGCAAGCGGTTTTTGACGCAATTCAGAAGTTATAGGAGGCGGCCATGGAAAGTCGTTCAATTTTAGAAACAATTCAGATGGTGGCCGAGGAAAATCTTGATATTCGTACAATCACAATGGGCATTTCGCTCTTTGATTGTGTTGATAGTGATGGTGAGCGGGCCCGGCAAAAAATCTATGATAAGATCACGACTAGCGCGAAGGACCTGGTCAAAGTGGCCGCTCAAATTCAAGAAGAGTACGGTATTCCTATCATCAATAAGCGAATTGCGGTAACGCCGATTGCATTGATTGCGGCTGCGAGTCAGGATCAAGACTATGTCGCGTACGCAGTAACCATGGAACGGGCAGCTCAAGCGCTAGGTGTCGATCTCATTGGTGGTTTCTCCGCACTGGTTCAGAAGGGGTATCAGAGTGGGGACCGCAAACTGATTGCATCGATTCCCGCCGCGTTAGCTGCAACTAGCCGTGTTTGCAGTTCGGTAAATGTCGGGTCGACACGGGCTGGAATCAACTTGGACGCGGTCGGTGAAATGGGTCGTATTATAAAGCAGATTGCGGCTGACGATCCAGTCAATTGCATGAGTTTAGTGGTATTTGCCAATGCGGTCGACGATAATCCGTTCATGGCGGGCGCTTTTCACGGTGTTGGTGAAGCTGATCGAGTTATTAACGTTGGGATCAGTGGCCCTGGTGTCGTAAAACGAGCCTTAGAAGAAGTTCGCGGTCAGTCGATCGACATTGTGTCGGAACAAATTAAGAAGACGGCGTTTAAAGTGACGCGGATGGGGCAATTTGTTGGGTCCATCGCGTCAGAACGGTTGCACGTCCCATTTGGGATTGTTGATCTATCACTGGCACCAACGCCTAACGAAGGCGATTCGGTTGCTGAGATTCTGGAAGAAATCGGGTTGGAAAGTGTCGGTGCGCCGGGAACAACGGCGGCGTTGGCCTTACTGAATGATGCCGTGAAGAAGGGTGGCGTGATGGCCTGCGAACATGTCGGTGGACTGTCGGGTGCCTTTATTCCGGTTTCTGAAGATGCTGAGATGATTCGGGCGGTCAGTGCTGGTCGTTTGAATATTGAAAAACTGGAAGCGATGACAGCAGTGTGTTCAGTTGGTCTGGATATGATTGCAGTACCTGGTGATACTAGTGCCGCGACTATCAGTGGGATGATTGCCGATGAAGCTGCGATTGGGATGATCAACAACAAAACAACGGCGGTGCGCGTCATACCAGCTACCGGCAAAGGTGTTGGTGATGCGGTTGAATTTGGGGGCTTGTTCGGTCAAGCACCAGTTATGCCGGTCAACACCAATCAACCAACGACGTTCATTAAGCGTGGGGGTCATATTCCGGCACCAATCCACTCCTTTAAGAATTAGGCACAGTGGACGTTGTGAAGGGGCGAACCGGCAGTCATCCTGAACTTAAATGGTGACTTCACGCTCGCAACTCGTGAAATGTAACTGAATGATGCACGATTTCCTGGTCGGTATGAACGGCAGAAAATCGTGCTTTTTATGTCAGTGAGCATGACTCTGGTATGATGTGTGACTGATGTGCCAAGATTATTAAGTGTCCCTCAATGATGGGATGACACAGTTATTTCACAAATCGTGCACGCTTTGCTATTAATTTGTTGTTATACTAATCCTGAATCCTAGCGCGAAGTAGGGTATGATAATAGATAGGTTAATAAATGATGATTAATCAACAAAGTTAGCAATCGTAATTAACTTGGAGGACGTTGCACTATGAAATTATTAATGATTGAAGATAATAAATCGGTCTCTGAAATGATGGCCATGTTTTTTAAGAAGGAAAAGTGGGATGCCCATTTTGCTTATGATGGCAATGAAGCTGTCGAAATGTTCAATGAAGATGTCGATGGCTGGGATATGGTGACGCTCGACTTGAACTTGCCAGGCAAGGATGGCATGCAAGTTAGTGCGGATATTCGCAAGGCTTCCCCAACTGTACCAATTATTATGTTGACGGCCCGTGATTCGGAAAGTGATCAGGTACTTGGCTTAGAGATGGGCGCTGATGATTATGTCACCAAGCCGTTTTCACCGATTACACTGATTGCTCGGATCAAGGCCCTTCATCGCCGAGCAGATTTGGCTAAGACCACGCCGGCTGACCAACCTGCCAGCACGGTGAGTTCCTTTGATGTTCAGACGGACCATTTTAAACTGAATACCAAGACGCGGGAAGCCTATTTAGCAGACAAACAAATTCAAGACTTGACCCCCAAAGAATTTGATTTATTGAAGACCTTAGCTCAAAAGCCGCGGCAAGTTTTCTCACGCGAACAACTTTTGCAACTGGTCTGGGACTATGAATATTATGGTGACGAACGTACTGTGGATGCACATATCAAAAAATTGCGCCAAAAGATTGAAAAAGCTGGGCCACAAATTATTCAGACGGTTTGGGGGGTCGGCTACAAGTTTGATGATAGTGGAGTTGACGCTCAATGAAACTGATTTATCAACAAATGCTAGCGTTCTTTGCCGTCATTATTACGGTAATCGTCGTCCTCGGATTTTCATTTATTCGAACGACTAGAACGATGCTTTATCAAAACTCATGGCAACAATTGCAGCAGTACGCCGCGAGTATTGAAAAGGAAGCTATTCGGTATAATACGAAGACTAATCAAGTTGTCGGGTTTAATCAACAATTTCTAAATGATGGGACCGTCATCTTACGAGATCAACATATTCACTTTTCGGTATATGATGCTAACAAAAAGTTGGTCTATCCAAGTGGTATGGGGACAACAATGAGCGGGACCCCCGGTGGCTCGATTTATGATCCCAAGATCTCAGCCAAAGATTGGAAGAAGCTGAAGCGGAATAAGATTATTACGCAGTCGCCCCACGTCACGTTCAGAACACGCAATCGTGATCAACCCGTGAATACACCGTCGTTGCGAACCATTGACGTTTTAGTGCCACTTTTCTATAGGAATGGAGCAACGAAGAAGTTTGTTGGGGCCATCTCGATTGGGTCGTTTGAACAGACCTTGCAGGCCAATGAACAGCAGATCGAAAAAAATCTGTTCATTGCACTGTTAGTCTCAGGGATTGCGGCTCTGTTGTTAAGTTACATTTTGGCACGTTATTCCGTTCGTCGTATTAATCGATTGCGGTACGCGACGCATTCGGTCGCAAATGGTGATTTTGACATTCAAGTTGACAGTAATCATAAGGATGAGATTGATGACTTGGCGGATGATTTCAACGGCATGGTCAACTCCCTGCGAACTTCCAATGAAGAAATTAAGCGACAGGAAAAGCGGCGTCGGGAGTTTATGGCCGATGCGGCCCACGAGATGCGAACGCCGTTGACTACGATCAATGGTATTTTGGAAGGGTTAGCGTACGATGCTATTCCAGAAGAAGACAAGGGTCATTCAATTGAACTGATGCAAAATGAGACGAAACGGTTGATTCGACTAGTCAATGAGAACTTGGATTACGAAAAAATTCGGACCGGACAGATTGCTTTGAACAAGACCAATTTTGATGGCGCCGAGGTTTTGCATAACTTAGTTGAACAGCTCACAAAGAAAGCGGCCGCTGCGGATGATGAATTCAAGCTGACGGTTCCCGAGAAACTGCCAGTATGGGCCGATTATGATCGCTTTGTTCAGGTCTTGTTTAACATCATGCAGAATGCCATTCAGTTTTCACAAGCTAACGTGATCGAAGTAACGGGTAGCCGTACGGATCATGCGACGGTTGTCGCGATTCAAGACCATGGGATTGGGATGACACCGGACCAAGTCAAAAATATTTGGGAACGGTATTATAAGGCTGACCCATCACGAAAGAATACGAAGTATGGTGAATCAGGTTTAGGGCTAGCGATTTCACATCAATTAGTCCAACAACATGGTGGTTCGATCAAGGTTGACAGTGTGGAGAATGAAGGGATGTGTTTTACCGTTACTTTCCCAGATGAAGGTTTTGATAAACCGATTATTGATGATTAACGTGATAGTTTAAAGCGGGTAAATCCGTACGGACCGGGCTTGGGGATCGTAATGATCTCGAGGCCCGGTTTTGCTAATGCGGGGTAACGGTGGCCATAGCAATAACTCATCATTAATAGTAGGAACGGACGTTTAATAGTAATCGATTGCGGACCTTAAGCCTAATACTTTTCAGCGATTGACACTGTTCTACCTCGCACTCTGAGGCTAAATATGTTACCCTTAACAAGGCTGCAAACAGCGATTTATCAATAGTTTAGATAAGATTTGAAATGAATAGGAGAAACAACAACTATGCAAAGAGTACAAATTACGGGAAATTCGCAACGTAAAGTCAAGGACGGCTATCCTTTACTCGTACAAGATGATCTCAAGGATCCGAGTATGAAACTAACCGATGGCTCTTTTGTGGCGTTAATGGCAAGTTCTCAATTTATGGGCTACGCGCTGATTGCGAAGCATCGTCGGCAACTAGGCTGGGTCTTGAGCTTGGATGAAAGTGAGACGCCAACGACCGATTACTTTCGTAAGTTATTCAAACAGGCGTTGGTCCGGCGAGCAACGAGCATGGATCCACAGTTACCACAACGGGTCTTCAATGCGGATGGCGACGGTCTCGGCGGGTTAACAATCGATCGTTATCAAGATTACTATGTCTTTACATGGTACGCACAAGGTGTTTACCAGCAACGCGAAATGATCTATGCGGCTTTTGAAGCGGCTACTGAACATCAATTTAAAGGCATCTATGCGAAATTACGATTTAATGTCGAAGAAGCTAACTTAAAGAGTCAACTCGTCACGGGTGAAGCAGCACCAGAGCCGTTATTAGTGACTGAAGGCGCGGTGACGTATCCATTACACCTTGCTGATGATTTAACGACCGGGTTACTATTAGATATGCGTCCCATCCGGGAATGGTTGGCCGGAGCCGAATTGCAAGGTAAGACGGTCTTGAACTTGTTTAGCCAGGAAAATGGGGTTACGGCTGCTGCTGCCGTTGCGGGTGCTGCCAAGACAATCTCCATTGAAACAAGCAAGAAGGGTGCTAAGGAGACCGCTGATCAACTAGCCGTCAATAATATCGACCCTGATAAGCAAGAAATTCGGGCAATCGAAGTAAATAGTTATTTAGACTATGCTCAGAAGCACCGACTAAGTTATGACGTTGTTGTGGTTACGGCACCGACTTTTGCACGGGTCAAGAAGCAAAAGTTCCAAGTGGCAACTGACTTAACTGATTTATTGACGGCGACCTTACCGGTCGTTCGGCGTGACGGTCAATTAGTAATCGCGACGACCGCGAATAATTTCTCAATGAAGAAGTTTAAAGCGGCGGTCACGGCGGCTTTCGTTGGAAGTGACCGGCACTTCACGCTCAGTGAGACGTTCCGATTACCAGCTGACTTTGTGACGCGCAAGGCCTACTTGGCAAGCAACTATTTGAAGGTCTTGGTTTTGACACTCGATAAGTAGTTATTGCGCCATAATTTGAGTGGAGCAGAAAAAAATTTTAATGGGTATTTCGGGGACCGTTTTCATTAATTGAAAACGGTCCCTATCACTAAGAAAACGAATTCATGAAAATATAAAAATAATTATATTTAGCCCTGAATCCCTGATTGTGACTGGTAAAACGGTTACTTAACTGGTAAAATAATTCCTTGTCGTTAGGCAAGAGAGAAAACATAGAAATGAGGATTATTAGTAATGGGAATTCTAATTGCACTGATTCCTGCGATTGCGTGGGGCAGTATCGGCTTAATTAGTGGCCGAATGGGCGGTACCGCTCGGCAACAGACCCTTGGGATGACCATGGGGGCCTTGGTATTTGGTTTGGCACTCTGGGCGGTTGAACAACCAACTTTAACAAGCAAAATTTGGTTGATTGGGATCGTCTCAGGGCTATTCTGGAGTATTGGTCAAGGTCAACAATTTACATCAATGAAGGCGGTCGGTATTTCACGGACCACGCCAATCTCAACCGGGATGCAACTAGTTGCGAACGCGTTGGCCGGTGTGCTGTTATTCAATGAATGGCACGGTAACATGTATTGGGTCGGTTCGATTTCCGTCATTGTCTTGATTGCGGGGGCCGTATTGACTTCCTTGACTGATAAGACTGACCCGAACCGGAGCACTTCTGAAAACTGGGGCGTTGGGATTCGTGCGTTGATCCTATCAACGATTGGCTATGCGGGCTATACGATCGTTGTTCACTATGGTAACGTTAACGCGCAAGCAGTCGTAATGCCACAAGCCGTTGGGATGTTACTCGGTGCTTTGATCTGGTCCTTTAAGGATAAGCCATGGGTCGTGAAAGCAACTTATCGTAACATCGTGACCGGTTTGGTCTGGGGTGTTGGGAACCTGTTCATGTTTATGGCAATGGCTCAAATCGGACAAGCCGTTGCATACTCACTGTCACAAATGGGGATCGTTATTTCCACGTTCGGTAGCATTTATCTCTTGGGCGAGCACAAGACGAAACGGGAAATGGTCTACGTTGTGATTGGCTCGATCCTCGTCATTGTTGGTGGGGTCGCGTTGTCCTTGATGAAGGCTTAGTAAAGCTTTACTAAAAAATTAATTATTTGATTTACAGATTGCAAAAATCTGCTGAAGGTGCGGTAACGGTAAGTTATCAGCACCTTTTTTGTTAATAATTGTATTTATTTTTTACACAAATTACGAAAATTTACGAAAAAAAGGAGGAAGCGCTTTTCATTATTAGGCGAGCTATTGTATAATATGACATGTAAATACGTATAGAAAGAGGTAATAGTAAATGGCACACATTTCATTTGACAGCTCTAATTTAACTAAGTTCGTCCATGATAACGAACTTGGCGAAATGCAAGCTATGGTCACAGCTGCTGATAAGGAGCTGCGTGAAGGAACCGGCGCCGGTAATGATTTCCGCGGCTGGTTAAATTTACCAACAGATTACGATAAGGAAGAATTTGCACGGATCAAAACCGCTGCAAAGAAGATTCAAGACGATTCAGACGTCCTCGTTGTAATCGGGATTGGTGGTTCATACCTCGGTGCACGGGCAGCCATTGAATTCTTACACGAAACTTTCTGGTCATCACTTTCACGTGAAGACCGTAAATTCCCACAAGTTGTCTTTGCTGGGAACTCAATCTCATCTTCATACGTCAACGACTTAATTCACTTAATCGGTGACCGGGACTTCTCTGTCAACATCATTTCGAAGTCTGGGACGACGACTGAACCTTCAATCGCATTCCGGGTCTTCAAGGAACGTTTGATTGCGAAGTACGGTGAAGAAGCTGCTAAGGGCCGGATTTATGCGACAACTGACCGTAAGCGCGGTGCGTTGAAGCAAGAAGCTGACGCTGAAGGCTACGAAACTTTTGTTATTCCTGATGATGTTGGTGGTCGTTTCACTGTCTTGACACCAGTTGGTTTATTACCAATTGCTGTATCTGGCGGGGACATCGATTCATTAATGAAGGGTGCTGCGGATGCCCAAAGTGAATACAAAGATGCCGATTTAACTAAGAACGAAGCATACCAATACGCTGCTTACCGGAACATCTTGTACCGGAAGGGCTATACCACTGAAATTCTTGAAAACTACGAACCAAACATGGCGATGTTCTCAGAATGGTGGAAGCAATTAATGGGTGAATCCGAAGGGAAAGACCAAAAGGGAATCTACCCATCATCAGCTAACTTTACGACTGACTTACATTCATTGGGTCAATATATCCAAGAAGGTCGTCGTAACTTGATGGAAACGGTCGTTAAGGTTGACAACTCTACTAGTGACGTTGACATTCCTAAGGAAGCCGAAAACCTTGATGGTTTGAAGTATCTTGAAGGCAAGACGATGGCTCAAGTTAACACCAAAGCCTTTGAAGGGGTTATTATGGCCCACGTTGATGGCGGTGTTCCTAACATGGTCGTTAACATTCCTTCACAAGATGCTTACACGTTAGGCTACACGATGTACTTCTTTGAAGCTGCAGTTGCCATTTCTGGTTACTTGAACGGAATCAACCCATTCAACCAACCTGGTGTTGAAGCTTACAAGAACAACATGTTCGCCTTACTTGGCAAGCCTGGTTACGAAGAATTAACTAAGAAGTTAACTGCACGCCTTAGTGACTAAGGTATCAGCAGGCTAATAACGTAGTACGGAAGCCCCTCAAATAAACAACTATTAGTGATGGTCAGGTTCGTGACTGTATCATGATAGGTTGCTTGTTTCTGGGGCTTTTTTGAGTATCCTTGTTACTCGGTCTCTGTAGCTGCCCTGAGGTGGCACTGACAATCTGAATATTGGGGCCAACGCTGGTGTTGCCGAAATTAACCTGAACGCTAACTTAACATCACATATGAGTTCTTCGGCGCGGGTCGTCCAACGCACTTTATGCCTGCTAGACAACGCAATAAGCGTAGGGCCGAGTTGGTAAGCGTGATAGGACTGGTTGTGATGCGATTTAGTCGCGGACGGGTTATAATAAATTGGATAGGGAAGTATAAATATCGTCACGCATGGTGGTTGCGCGCAACAATGTGTGATGTTCTTGAGGAGTCTGAGATGTGTAAACTAAACATTATCGAAAGTATCATTATTGTCCTTGGCTTACTGGTTTTCTGGCTGGGGAGTGAAGTGGCAGTAATTAAACAACAGTTGCCATGGTTGCAATTCGCCGGGCTGATCGTTGTTTTCGTGACCGGGCTGGCAGATGCGATTTACCGGGTAGTCACCAAACGGTCCTTTTTTAAGTAAACCTCATTTCGAGTACAATTCGAGTGAGCGGCTTTAATTTAATATCATGAAGTCCCCGTCACTAGGGCCCGTGGTCTAGTGATGAGGACTTTTTAGTTTACACCTTGAATGTGTGGGGTGCTTGGGTTGAATTATACCGACAGTTAAGTATTAATTGCCGTCATAGAATAATAACGAAACAGAAAATTTTTAATAAAAATAAGTGCAAAATGAGCGATATTTTACAAATTGTACCTACCAAGTATGCGGATTGATGGGGTTTAAGATGATTATAATTTTAATTGTGAATGATGACCCCAGGTATTCAATAACACTTTACATCATTCACCAAAAAACGCAATGTTATTAATGAGGAAATACATTGTGGGGAATGTAGTTAATAAAATAGTGGAGGTACATATATGAGCTTTTTAGAATTACACGATATTCGTAAGGCCTATACCTTAAATCACCAAGAAAATGTCATCTTAAAAGGCATCAATCTAAACTTCGAACGGGGCGAGTTTATTTCAATTCTTGGGGAGTCTGGTGGCGGTAAGTCAACGTTAATGAATATTATCGGGGGCTTAGATCATCATTATGATGGGGATGTCTTGTTGGACGGCCAATCTTTGCGTTCGATGAATGTGCGGCAAATGGACCGGTACCGGCGCGAAACGATCGGCTTTATCTTTCAGAACTTTAACTTGGTAAGTTACCTAACTGTCTTGGATAACGTCATGCTTTCATTGAAGATGACTAAAACGTCCCATGCCAAACAGGTCCAGGAAGCTCAGGAACTACTTAAACGGGTGGGGCTTGAGCAGCAGACGCACCAGTATCCAAATGAGTTATCTGGTGGTCAGAAGCAACGGGTCGCCATCGCTCGCGCACTTGCCAGTGATCCCGATATTATTATCGCTGACGAGCCGACCGGGGCATTGGATAGTGAAAATACCCAGGAAGTCATGGATATTTTATATTCGATCGCTGCAGAAGGGAAGCTTGTCATTACCGTCACTCACTCGCAGGAAGTGGCCGACTACGGGACACGGATCGTTCATTTGGATGACGGTCAGATTCATGACGAATTAGTGATTGGGGCACCTTTCGACGTGGTCGATAAGGAGCCAACGCGTTACCGGACACTTGGTTTTCGGCAAATGTTTCGGATGTCGATGCAACATATGCGGCGGATGTGGCTCCGGTACCTACTGATCATTTTTGGATCCTCGATAGGGATCAGTAGCATCGTGGTGATGCTAGGTTTAGGGTCTGGGATTCAAAATTACATGAATCATCAGATTACGTCACAAGTCAACCCGACCGCTGTCCAGGTGTCAAAAAAGACGGGAAAGGTCAGCACGGCTGCGCGTAAGAAGGCAACGAGTGCGGCGGCTTACAAGGCAGCGGTCAATCAAGAGCAAGTTACAGCCACGAAAAATGCCGAAGTGACGACGACTAACGCGAAGCAATTAGCGGCAATCAAGCACGTTAAGTCCACTAAGTTGGGATATTACACGAGCACCCAAGCGAGTTACAAAAAAACCACGGTAACGGCTAGCCTCCAGACGGATAATCCGACAATTTTGAGCAAGACCATCAAGAATGGCTCGCGTCCTGGAACTAACCAAGTCTTGATTGGTCGCAAGTTAGCCAAAAAGATGATGGGCAAGAAAAACTACCGAAAGGCACTTAACAAGAAGTTGACTGTCAAATTGGCAACGGTTAATCGCAAAAATCAGGCGGTAACGATCAAGCAGACACTTACCGTCAGTGGGATTACGGGTAGCGATGATACCAGCGTCGTTGTCTTGCCAAAAACTGTCAAAAAGATGTTAACCGCTAAGAACGTCGCTTACCGACCAAACTTCGCCATTGTCCAGATTGATAAATTGGCGAATGTTAAGCAGGTCGAACATAAGATCAAGGCAATTAAGGGGACCGATAAGAAGCAACAGTATAACTATACTGGAATCGGTGATTTAATTGATTCATTGAATACGTATATTCGTTTAGCGACTAACGTATTGACCGGGGTGGCTGGTATTGCATTGTTGGTTTCAGCAATCATGATTATCGTCGTGCTATACGTGAGTGTTTCTGAACGGACTCGTGAAATTGGGGTTCTGCGTGCACTAGGCGCTCGCAAACGTGATATTAGTCATTTATTCTTTGCCGAAGCACTGACCATTGGGGTATTAGCTGCCATTATGGGGTTACTGTTTGGTGAAGGCTGGCAATTTTTAGGCAATATGGCCATCTATAACTTAATTAAGTATCCAATCGTTCGAATCTCGGGGGCAGCGATGTTAGGTGGTATCACAGTCAGCGTTGTCATCAGTTTATTGGCCGCTTTGGCACCGGCACATATGGCGGCGCGGCTAGATCCAGTCGAAAGTTTATCACATGAATAAAAGCGGGGCGGAGTAAATGTATTTCTTTATTACGAGCAAAATTGATTCGACGCCATCAGCTATTGAGTTAGCCATGATTCAGCGTCAAAAACTATTCACGAAGCACCGGGTACCTGCGTTGATCGTGACCCGGAACTTTGTACGCGATTTACATCATAATATGCAACTCATTGGGTATGATGATGAGTTCCAGGTCAATATGTATGATTATTTTCAAGGCACTACGAATTACGAAGGCGAACCGTTAACTGCGGCCAATTATCCACGGGTGACGGGTGAAACGCTGGAACGGGTCAGCGCTAATGAATTTGACGTCATTCAACGGGAACAACGGCAAAAAGCACTGATGTTAAATGCGCAGGGGAATATTGATTACGTCGATATTCTCAATCCACAGGGCGCGGTCAGCCGTCGAGACTATTATGATACGCGGGGCTTCTTAACGGTGGCTCAGTACTTTGATGACCAGCAGAATATCGTCTTGGAACAACACTGTAATTTGCAGCAACAACCCGTCTTAGAGACGTTCTTCCGGCCTAATGAGAAGCAGCAACCAGTTGCTACTCATCAACGGCTGTTGAACTATCACGGCCATAATTATGAATTTGAGGACTGGGATCAGTTGACCGCCTTTTTCTTGGACGCATTGAATACTGAGTATGGTGGTCACGGAACGATGATCGTGGATCGTAGCGATGCCGGGATGAATCCGATTGTGAAGATGAGCACCGCTGCACGCAAGTATGAATTCTTACACAGTAATTTCACACTGGATCCACTGGACGTGGTGAACTCGCCCATCGTGCCGTACACCCAAATCGGATTAGACCATGCCAGTCAAATGGCCGGGCTGATTATGTCAACGCAAGAAGAGTGTGATGATATGACGAACCACATTCATAATGTGATTCCGACCTTAGCAATTCCTGTCGGCAGCGTTAGTGATGAACAGCTAGCGGCTCGTCCCGTTGACTTTAAGGACCGAACTGACGGCAAGGTGATTGCCGTAGCCCGCTTGTCGGCGGAAAAGAACTTGGAACAATTGATCAAAGCGGTCGCTTATGTTCACGAAAAGCAGTCGAACGTGACCTTGGACATTTATGGTTATGGTGATTCATGGACTGGATTTAAGGAAGAAAACCGGCTACGGGCCTTGGTCAGCTCACAACGCTGGCAGTCCTTCATCACCTTTAAAGGTTTTGAGCGCGACTTAACGCCGGTTTATAACCAGGCGCAACTGATGGTCCTTACTAGTCAATATGAGGGCTTTAACTTGGGTATTTTAGAAGGGTTAAGTCATGGTGTTCCGGTGGTTGCCTATGATATTAAGTACGGACCGGCCACGATGATTAAGGACGGTGAAAATGGCCGACTGATTACCCCGAATAACTTAGTTGAATTGGGCAAGGTGATTTTAACGCTGCTACAACATCCTAAGCAGCTGGCGAAGATGAGTGAGCGGGCGTACGGCAATAGTAGTCGCTTTTCTGAGGCGATGATTTGGCAACGGTGGAATGATCATGTCATTCAGCCTGATATTCAAGCAATGAGGGGAGTTACAACCAATGGAAACGCATATCACGTCATCGGCTAAACAACCACATGCCAAGTATGGGACCCGTGATCTACTGCGATTGATCATGACCCACGCCCACCCCAAGAAGGGACTCTTTGTGGTTGGAATTCTGTTGTCGTTTGTCGCGACGATTTGTAGTCTGGGTATTACGCTGATGTTGAAAGAATTTATCGACGCTTTTAATCATGGCACGTCGGGGCAACTGCTGCTGCGGTTAGGGGCTGTGATTGTCGTACAGTTATTTGCCAGTGTCGCGTCAAGCTTTCTACTCAGTTATACGGGGGTCGACGCCGTTTCGACGTTGCGGAGCGCGTTATGGCAACATATTGTGGACTTGCCGATTCCTTATTTTGACCATAACCGCACGGGGGAACTCTCCAGTCGGGTGGTCAACGATACATCAACGATTTTTGAATTGATTTCAAGTCAGTTTTCGAACGCCATCAATGGGATCATCTCAATTGTGGGTTCCTTAACGTTAATGTTGTTATTAAACTTCCGCTTGACGATTATTATTTTAATTGTGGTCCCACTGATGGCCGTGATTATCGTGCCAATGGGTCAAGTGTTAGCGCGAATCTCCAAAGCGATTCAAAAAGAAACGGCCAACTTGAATAGTGCGGCGGTACAAATGATTGGTCAAAACCGGTTAGTGAAGGCAATGGTTGCTGAAAAAGCCCTGAAACAGCAAGGAAAAGACCAAGTTGATCGGATCAAGGGCTTCAGTGTCCGTCAAATCAAGCTGATCTCAGTGCTTAATCCAGTGTTGAACATCATGTTACTGGCGGCAATTTTCATTATTATTGTTTACGGTGGTATTTTAGTACAAACGAACGCGTTGACGATTGGGAGCTTAGTGGCTTTCTTGATGTACGCTGTTCAAATGATTTCACCACTGAGTAGTGTAACTGGCTTAGTAACGGCCTTACAACAAACGGTCGGGGCCACGGAACGTATCGACAACATTCTAGATAGTCCGGAAGAAGATAAACGGTTGTCAGGTGAGACGCTGTCAACAATCAATACGGTCGACTTTGATCACGTTGATTTTGGCTACGAAAGTGATAAACCGGTGCTCAAGGACATTGATTTGACGATTCATCGCGGTGAGCGGATCGCCTTGATTGGTGAGAGTGGTAGCGGTAAAACGACCTTAGTCTCCCTCTTAGAGGCTTACTATACGCCAACGCGCGGTGAGCTGGACGTGAATGGCCAGACAATGGCCAGTTATACGATTCCCTCGATTCGTAATCAGATTGGCTACGTGAGCCAGGAAGTGGACTTGATGCCGGGGACGATTCGCGATAATCTCCTGCTTGGTTCGACGGAATCAGTGCCTGACGAACAATTAAGCGCGCTGTTAACGCAAGTCGGCTTGGCGGACTGGTTAGCCGAGCTGTCAGCCGGTCTCGATACGGACGTCGGCGAACGCGGTTTGAACGTCTCTGGTGGGCAGCGACAGCGTTTGGCCATCGTCCGCGCACTTGTTCGGCAACCATCTTTATTGATTCTTGACGAAGCAACCGCTAGTCTTGATAATCAGAACCAAGAGCGGGTAACGCAGCTCCTGGCGACATTACCTGCTGATCTGACGACGATTACGATCGTCCATCGGTTGAACCAGATCGAGGCGTATCCGCGGATTCTCTTCATGGAAGATGGGCGGATTACGGGTGATGGTGATCATGAGTCCTTGCTAGCGACCCATGAACGTTATCGTGACTTTTATCGGTTGCAGTATCAACACGGTTAAAAAGATTTTAGTGAAATAATGTTCGATGTTTAAAATTAGTAAGTGGTTATTGCTGAGTATTGGCAATAGCCGCTTTTTTTGCGCAAAAATATGTATTCAACTGGATAGAGATGGTTAAGTGGTGAAATAAAAATGATGTGATAAAAGGAAAAAGTATTAATAATTTTTATAATAAGGCAAAAAAGTGAAAATTATAATTATTTTTTAGGTGATAAATTTCGCGATGGTATGGTTCACAATCGAGAAAAAAGAAGGGAATATCGCAAGTAGCAACCATGCTGAAATGCTGATATTATCAGGGGTTTAAACGCTTTCGACGAGCATAGTTAACTGGTGATAAACATAAATAATATTGATATTGGACTTAAATTTGGACCGTTAATGAAACGCGTAAGTTGTCCATAGTATGCACATTTACTGATTGAATATGATACTGCCCTGTATTTATTCAAATATTAGTAATTTTATTGACGATGGTGGGGCGGATTCGTTAATATTTAAATCGTAAACGAGGTTACTTGTTTCACGTTCGCATTAGTAATCAATATTAGTTATTTAACAGACTAAATTAAATTAATGATTATTGAGCTGCTAATTTGTGAACAATTTGTAAATTTTCTAAGGAGGATATTAACATGAGTTTCTTCAGTGATTTACATCTCTTACCAGGGACCCACACATCATCACATACTAGTTATGTCAGCAACCAACCACTTGGTACTTTCTATCAGTTTGTGTTGAACGTGATCGCCGCAATCAAAGGTTAGGCGTCGCTAGAAGCGGGTGCTAAGGAATCCAATGATTAATTAGTTGAATTTTCTAACCGTTTAACCAAGTTTGTGGGAGTTTAATTTGTTTTCCAAACTCTCAAGTCTTTCCATTAATTGGCTAGGCTTGGGGATTTAACCATTAACTAACTTAAAAGGAGGAGTTATTCATGAGTTTCTTTACTGATTTGCACTTCTTACCAGGAACCCACACATCATCATATTCATCAAGTGTTTCGAATGATATCTTTGGTGGTTTCCACAGCTTCATCTTAAACTTGATTCCAGCAATCAAGAGTTTGTTCAGCAAATAATCACAGTCAATTTATAGGAGGATTTTACAATGAGTTTCTTTAACGATTTCCACGTATTACCAGGTACCCATACATCATCATATTCATCAAGTGTTTCAAACGACATCTTTGGTGGTTTCCACAGCTTCATCTTGAACTTGATTCCAGCAATCAAGAGTTTGTTCAGCAAATAATTACAGTTAATCAATTAGGAGGATTTTACAATGAGTTTCTTTAACGATTTCCACGTATTACCAGGTACGCACACATCATCATATTCATCAAGTGTTTCAAATGACATCTTTGGTGGCTTACACAGCTTTATCTTAAACTTGATTCCAGCAATCAAGAGTTTGTTCAGCAAATAATCGCAGTCAATTATAGGAGGATTTTACAATGAGTTTCTTTAACGATTTCCACGTATTACCAGGTACCCATACATCATCATATTCATCAAGTGTTTCAAATGACATCTTTGGTGGTTTCCACAGCTTCATCTTAAACTTGATTCCAGCAATCAAGAGTTTGTTCAGCAAATAATTATAGTTAATCAATTAGGAGGATTTTACAATGAGTTTCTTTAACGATTTCCACGTATTACCAGGTACGCACACATCATCATATTCATCAAGTGTTTCAAACGACATCTTTGGTGGTTTCCACAGCTTTATCTTAAACTTGATTCCAGCAATCAAGAGCTTGTTCAGCAAATAATTACAGTTAATCAATTAGGAGGATTTTACAATGAGTTTCTTTAACGATTTTCACGTATTACCAGGTACACACACTTCATCATATTCATCAAGTGTTTCAAATGACATCTTTGGCGGCTTCCACAGCTTTATCTTAAACTTGATCAAAGCAATCAAGGGTTAATTTATTAAACATAATAGGTTAATTAATTCATTAATTAATGTCTTGATATTATTTAGATAATAGAGGAGGATATATATTATGAGTTTCTTTTCTGATTTGCATTTCTTACCAGGTACACATACTGCAACCCACACGAGTTATGTAAGTAACCAACCATTAGGTACTTTCTACCAATTCGTTTTGAACGTAATTGCAGCTATTAAAGGCTAATTAACTAGCCAATTAAAAGGGGAATAGATCATGAGCTTCTTCAATGATTTTCATGTTTTACCAGGAACACACACATCATCGTATTCATCAAGTGTTTCAAATGACATCTTTGGTGGCTTACACAGTTTTATCTTGAACGTAATCAAAGCCATTAAAGGCTAATACGTCATTTAAAACTGAAATGCCAACAAAACCGTTATGGTGTAATAAGCACAACACGATAGACGCGTGACTAAGATGATGGGCTGGCAAGCGATTTGTCGCCCATCATTTTACATAAGGCCAAAAATCGTGAGTGCTTGGGGAGGAATCCATATGTCAAAAGATAATCAAAAAGTGACCGGTGATTCAATTTATCGGGTAAAGATGTATAAGGATGGCAAGCGCTGGGTTTACGCTGGCGCGACCACATTAGCCTTAGCTGCCGGCTTAGTATTTGCCAATGTCAATGCATCTGCTGATACAACACCAGCAAATGCAACTAAAACGGAACAGGTTACTAGTGGTGCCAGTTCATCAGCAACTAGTCAATTGGCTACTTCGGATGCCAGTTCTGCATCTTCGACTAGTCAATCAACTTCTACAGCTTCTGCTGCAACACAGAGTGCTACTTCAACAAGTACTGCAAGTCCTGTTGCTAGTCAAAATAATACAACGCAAACTGCTGTTGCAACTTCTGCTAAGGTTCAGTCACGAGCTGCAGGTGTTGATACAACCGCGACTGTTCAACAGGAAACACCAACAGTTACTGCACCGACCTCTAGCGCAACGCCGAAGGTTACTAGTGAAGCAACATTAACAACTTCTGAAGCTGCTAGTGGTTCGACTTCTGAAGCAACTTCAACAGTTGCTACTGGTAATGGGTCATTAGCTGCCAGCCATGATATTAACGCCAACAACGTGAAAGTCGACGGCACAACGGTTGCCAAGACCGTCAAGGGACAAAAATACGACATGCAGGTCGTGCTTACCAAGAACCCAAAAATTGACTGGAATACGGGTCGAACAAACGGCCAATTCTCAATTGCTCCTGCAGGTAGTTCTGAAACGGCTAACGGAACTTGGAAGGCTGTTTCATATCAAATCGATGAGAACACCCCAGTGACTGTTGGTACTGGTAGCACTATCGTAGTTCCGGTTAAGGACGTGATCAACGCGACCACGCTAACGTTTAACTACGAATATACAGCTACTAATGACACTAATTCAAATAGTGATTATTTATCCATCAACGACATTCCAAATGCTGATGACAAAGCTCATATTGAAGCGGCTGGAAATACAGACCTGTATCAGAATGGATGGGATTACACTGCGCAGACAACTACTGATGTAACGACTACCACACCAGCTGAAGATGCACAGGATGTTTCGGTGGCATACGTTGTAATCACCGGCGTTAATGCTGATGGTACCCCTAAGTATACTCAGATTGCCGGCGGTGTAACTAAGAGCGGAAAGGTTGGAACTACCTTTACAATTAGCCCTGCAACGATTGATGGCTATGCCCTTTATGGCGCAAGCGATAACGTTAAACCCGGTGACAATGGCTTAACTGGTACAGTCGATTCGGTTGCTACTAAAAATGAAATTGTATTGGTCTACGCCGAAAATACTGGTATTGTTGCTAACTATCAGACTGCTGATGGGACAACATTAGCTAAGTCTAACCAATATACTCAAGGTACTGACAAAACCTTTACTCGTGCTGGCGGTACTTACAAGTTGACGGCTCCAAGTCTTGATGGCTATACCTACGTTGGCTACAAGATTGGTGACGGCGATGTTCAATCCGGCAATGTTGCTGCTGGTACGCTTGTTGCTGGTGCTAATACAGTAACGTTCATTTATGCACCAGTTGTTGAACAATCCGATGTTACCGTAAACTACGTTGATGAATCTGGTAACACGATCAAGGCTGCTACGACCCAAACCTTGGATAACGGCTCAACTTATACGGTTGAAACGCCAACGATCGATGGTTACACTTACAAGTCAGCTGATGCTGCTTTGACTGGTACGGTTGATGGTAATAAGACGATTACCTTAACTTACACCAAGAATGCGGCCCCAGTTGAACAATCAACGGTTACGGTAAACTACGTTGATGCTGATGGTAACACGATCAAGGCTGCTACGACCCAAACCTTGGATAATGGCTCAACTTATACGGTTGAAACGCCAACGATCGATGGCTACACTTACAAGTCAGCTGATGCTGCCTTGACTGGTACGGTTGATGGCAATAAGACAATTACCTTAACTTACACCAAGAATGCCACCCCAGTTGAACAATCAACGGTTACGGTAAACTACGTTGATGCTGATGGTAACACGATCAAGGCTGCTACGACCCAAACTTTGGATAACGGCTCAACTTATACGGTTGAAACGCCAACGATCGATGGCTACACTTACAAGTCAGCTGATGCTGCCTTGACTGGTACGGTTGATGGTAATAAGACGATTACCTTAACTTACACCAAGAATTCAACGACACCAGTTGAAAATAAAGCTAACTTGACGATCAATTATGTTGACGCTGATGGTAACACCATCAAAGCATCCAGCGTAACTGAATATATCGTTGGTCAAGCTTACACGGTTGGTCAACCAGAAATTGCTGGTTACACTTATGACCATGCTACTGGTGATGCCATTGCCGGGACGATTGCATACAACGGTAACACGGTTACCCTTGTTTACACGAAGAACGGTGGCACTACACCAACTGAACAGACTAAGACGATCACAGTTAACTATGTTGACGCAGACGGGAACACCATCAAGAGTGCGACGACCACAACTTACAAGGTTGGGGACACTTACACGGTCGCAACTCCTTCAATCGATGGTTACACTTACAAGTCAGCTGATGGTGATTTGAGTGGTACGGTTGCTGATGACGCGACGATCACCTTAACTTATGCTAAGACTGATAATGGCGGCTCAACGACTGCACCTACCACTGCACCTGGTACTGGCGACAATGGTAACAACGGTGGTGGTACGATCACAACTGCACCTACGACTGCACCTGGTACAGGTGACAACATCAACGGTGGCGGTACTGGTACAACTACCACTGCTCCTGTTACGACGCCAAGTGACGATACTGTTGATAATGGTAATGGCTCGTCAAACAACGGCGGTTCATCAACGACGACTACTTCAACGGCACCAGCAACCACGGTTTCTGATGATGAAGTAACGCCAACGACGACAGCTGCTACTAACAATGGGACTAGCGGGGTTGTTCCTGCATCAGCCTCATTGAAGCCAGTAGTCACAACTAAGACAACGACTTCAGACGCAAAGACGTTACCACAAACGGATGAAGACGAAAACGGGACTGCTTTGGCTGTCTTGGGTCTTTCAACCTTATTGATGGGTTCAGCGCTATACTTTGGCGTTTCTCGTCGGAAGCATGAAGCATAATAATTAGAATAGCTTGATTATTTGCTGAACGGATAGAAGGATCAGCGATGACCCTTCTACTCTTTGAGCAAACAATCAAGTTTATGGAGGAGTTGCATTATGAAGATGTTCAATAAAAAGCGCAGAGATAAGAATGAGGATTACCGTAATCATTCTGAGCGTGCAACGGCGACTTCAACCGTTGCTGCTCAAAAGCCAAAACCAAAGGCGACTCAAAGTAGTACGACCCCCAATGTGCGGTCATCTGCTGGTGTCCGGCCAACTAGTAGTAGCGTAACGGCTTCGACTAGTGCTCCAGTTAAGGGCCAAAACCGGGTCAACCAACGGCGTGCTACCCAAACGGCAGCCAAGAACAGTGCGGCGATCGAACGTGAAATGGCTGACTTAAACAAGCAATACCAAACTTTACGTGGGGAGCTTAAGGTCCAATTAGTTCAGGATCGTAAGCACGAAAAGCAACAGTATGAGACTTTAGTCGCTGAACAATTAAGTTTGGAACAGCAGTTAAAGGATGCTAAAGTCACTTTATCTAAGCAGGATAAAGTCGTTAACACCAACGATGGCGAACGGCAAGGAATGGTCAAAACCATTAATTCCGCTCAAAAACGTTACGACGATGCCAAGAAAGCTCTTGCTAAGAGCGATCAAACCATCAAATCATTAGAAAAGAAGATTACGCAGTCCGAACAATCATTAGCTGATTTGAAGCAAAATGAAGCTAATATGCGTAAGGCAATTCAGGGCGAACAAGATCTTAAGAAATTATTCGTGTTGATGAAGCAGCAGGAGAAACAAGCTCAGGACTTGTATCAAAAGAGTGACGCAATCAACAGTGAACTCGTGAAACTCCAGAAACGTGAACAGACTGAAACCCGTGAACGTTCGCGGAAGGAACACGCGATTACGAGTGCGGAAAAAGACTTACATACCGCTCAAGATGCGTTAGTTGCTTATGATCGCAAGAAGAAGAGTGCTCAGGACGAACAAGAACGCTCACTCAACTTGATCAACCAGAAGATTAATCGGTTACAGCATGACTATGATCAAAATGCCACGATCGTTAAGGGGCTCCAACAAAAGGTTGAAAGTATTGATGCCAAGTTAAAATCGGATTACGGGACGACCCACTTAGTCTCACCCGTCGAATTTGACCAGTCTGCGAAGTACTTTTTATTCAGTACCGACTTGATTCAATCATTGTCTGGTGATGAAAAGGCTTCGATGGAAATGATCATGGGCTTATTGAAGAGTGAAGTTAAGGATAAGGCGAACGTCATTACCGTTAACTACAACGACAGTTTGCCTGAAATTTGGAACAGTTACCAATCAGCTGGTTTAGTTGATAAGCGGACTGGTTTGTACAACATGTACTATACGATTCAGGCTAAGGTACCGGGTGCCGTTGCGAAGACCAAGCCAGAATTACCTGATAATCCAGCATGGCAATATAAACGCAATGCGGACAAGCAGATCGTCTCGATCGCTGACGATGGCGGTAACCCAATTATGACGTTGAAGTACCGTAAGAACGGTGCCATCTGGTATATGACTTACTTTAATGGGTCATTAGCAACTCGTCGTGATGTGTACGATGCTGCCGGGTTCTTGTCAGTGACGCAGTACCTTGACCGGACAAATAATTCACAAGTAACACTAGAAAACTTCTATCGTCCAGACCACTCTTTAGCAATGGTCAAGCAATACGGTAGCAACCACGAATTATCAATTCAATTAGTGAACAAGGAAGAAGCCATCACGAATGTCTTCCATTCTGAAGCACAATTATTGAACTGGTGGTTAGCATCCGTCTTACAACAACAAAACAGTGTGTTAGTCATGGGGGTTAACTCACCATTGTTCGACCAATGCTTACAAGCAACGAATGATAATTTCCATCTCTTACCAATCGTTTCTGCCGATGATTTGGATAATCAACACGTCCAAGATATTATCAACGGAAAGAGTAAGTTGTCGAGCTTAGTTGTAACGGATCATGATGTTCAGACTGCGATTGAGAAACAAATGACACGTGATCTCGAAATCACCGTTATGCCAGTTGCAGAAGTCCGTGCGTAATCACGGGGTTGTTGATGATGCCTTGAACGTGACGCATGAATGGGGTTTTAAATAATGATGAAGACTAATACTAAGAAGGCCAAGTACGACGATGATGAGTTGTTCGAGAAAGTCTTAGTGGGCATGTCATGGCTTGAAAGCCATCTTCGTGAGATCATTCAAACGATGGTGACTGATGCGGATGTGTCATTCGAACAGTTCCTGATTCTCTACTATCTTGACCATAGCACTGATCACCGAATCACGGTGAAAGAGCTAGCCGCTGACCGCCACGTCTCTTCTTCAGCGATTTCAAGGAAGCTAACTTACTTGATCAACAATGACTTGATCGTGTTAAACATCGATCCTTATGATCGCCGGTACCGTTATTTAACGTTGACCGCCAAGGGTGAGAAGTTGGCACGGGTCATTGAAAAAGTTAACGAAGAACGCCTTGGCAAGTTCCTCGACGAATTTGGCCGAATTCGGACCTCTGAATTGACTGACGAGCTTCGAATGGTCAGCAAAGTTTTAGTGGATACCAAGGAAATTAAAGGCTAGTAAAAAAGAGTCATTCAGTTTAGTGATAAACTGGATGACTCTTTTTGTTGTTAAATATTGATCGCTAACGAGAACAAGATAAAACCACCAAGTAACATGGCAATGATCGCCACGACCACCCATAGCACTTGGCGAACGCTGTGCCGAACCCGCCGCTCAACATGGCTCCTGGACTGGAGGTGCTCGTGTTGGGCATTGAATAGCGAAGCATTCGTGTCTTTGACCCAGTCAGCGCCATGCTGACCATAGTAGGGGTTGGTGTTATGATTGAGCGAGTGGGGGACCCGGCCATTTGATTTGGTTAACGGTTGATAGCGCCGCATCGTAATCCTCTTTTCAACGGTTGTTTAGTTTTTCTGGGCCTTATAAGGAACGGCATAGTTCTTAGGGGCGTCGCTAGCTTTTGCATATTTCCAGTGCCCGGACATTTTCTTTTCAAGTGGGGCATCATCCTTGATGCAAGTAAAGCGGGAGCCAACTTCATTTTCAATAATGAAGATCCGGTTGAACTCGTGTCGCGTCTGAACAATGTGACAATCATTGTGATCGATACCAAAAACATCTTTGTATACCAACAACATTATCTCCTTTGGGTTGAATTTAAAATAGTGACGATTTTACAAGGCTTCACAGACAGTCTACATAGTCTATTATAAACCCCGAATCAAGTCCGTAAACCGTTTTGACCGAAAAAGATAAAATCACACTAGTAAAGGTGTGATAATTAACAAAAAAACCACTAATGTAAGTCTAAACTTGCATTAGTGGTTCACCGATAAATCTGATTGGGTATACTGGGCTCGAACCAGTAAATTACGGATTCAGAGTCCGCTGCCTTACCAATTTGGCGAATACCCAATAACAACTATTTAATAGTAACTTTTCCAGCAAATACTGTCAAGACTTTGCTGGAATTTTATGCGTGTTTTTTGCATTTTTACTTGAATATCGTGCCAGTCGGCGGCTAAACTAGTTGAAGGGAAGGTGAGTGTATGTCGAAGTCGGAATTAGATCGGTTATTCAATCATCTGCGACAACAATTGATCGTATGGGCAGTTACGGCTATTGGGTTAGCTGTGATGCGTAGCTTCTTGTTACCACAACTATTGACCTTCGTTTTTTGGTGCAGTGTCGTCTATTGTCTACTCCTATTTGTTGGATTAGTTATTGTGACGATTTTTAGGTGGCGAAAATCATAATTAGATTTGACAAGCCGCTTATCATTCGGTAAGATAGTAAATGAATTTGTGCCCGCTGGTCAAATTGGTTAAGACGTCGCCCTCTCAAGGCGGAGTTACGGGTTCGATCCCCGTGCGGGTGATAAGGCGACAAATATAGAGAAACGACAAAGCACCAAAACGCTGATATAAAGGCGTTTTGGTGCTTTTGTTTTACACTCGAAAACCACTCAAACACGATATGTTCTTCCACGATTCTTCCAAAAACGAAAAAAGTAGCCAAAATATAGCAGTTTTTGGAAGAAAAATTAACAAATGATTTTGTAATCCCTTGCGGCACAAGGACTACAGCAATCATAAAATTATCATTTTTAAAATCCTCCGTCCATTAGCTCAGTAGCCTTCTTATCTGACACGCCGTTTTCTTCTTCAATAAGATGGACGTAGGTGTTAACGGTCGTTTCTAGTTTTTGATGTCGAAGGCGATGTTGAACATAGGGAAGGGACTCATGATTTAGGATAAGAATCGAAGCGTGTGTGTGCCTCATGGCGTGTGTTGTAACTTTGTTGATCTTTAGACGGTTACAAATACGTCCTAGCTCTTCGTTTGCATTCCCATTGCCCACGATTTTTCCTAGTTTAGACCAAAATACGAGGTTCTTAGGATTCTTCATTTCGTGTAATTCTAAATAATCTTTCTGCGTGCTACGATAGCTCCTCATAAAACGACAGTAGGCGGGTCCTATGGTTATATCTCCATCGGCCTGTCCATTTCCCTTAGTTGGACGAAAAGTCTGTCTACGGGCGTCCCACTGCTGTTTAATGTGAACTATTCCATTATTCAAATCCAAATTATCCCACGTCAGACCAGCAGCTTCCTCGAACCTGGTTCCAGTTTCTAATTGAAACAGCATCATCAGCATAGTCATGTGGTCATAATCAGCCGTTTTAATGAGGTATTTACGCAGCTTCTTATAATCGGACAACGTCAAATACTTTTCCTCTACGGGCTTAGGAGGGCGTCCAGTGACGTGTGCCTTGTAAGCAAAGTCTCGTTTTAGAATACCATCAGCTACGGCGTCCTTGATTGCAGTGTGTACTTGTTGATGAAGCTTGTGAGATGTGGCAATTCCATGACTGCGGCCAAATTCATTCAGGAATTTCTGATAATCCGGCCGTTTAATTGCGCTCATAGGTTTATCCTTAAAATATGCAGAGACGTGACGCCAGTTGCCCATATACAGCTCGTGAGTATGACGCGATACACCGTCAGTTTTGTAAATTCTGATCCAATCAAGAAAGTAATGCTTTAGGCTCTCGGTACTACGTGATAAGTCAGCACCTTCCAGCAGAGCATTTTTAGTTTTAGTTTCCCACTCAACAGCGTCAGTTTTGCGCTTTTCTAAATGGGTAACCGACTTATAATTACCGTCATCATCCTTATAAGAGACACGGGCTTGCCATTTACCATTATTAAGTTTGGTTACTGACATGTTTTATTCCTCCCAACTGGAAATAACAATAGGTTAATATTTCCGAACGTATGTTCTTTTAAGCTTAAAATTAAAAGCCCAGGTCACTAGGGCTTTCAATAATAATCAAGTTTAATTTGCTCTGAATGGCTAAATATATTTTTTAAGATTGTTAGTTCTTCAATTCCATAGTCTGCGTATTTAAGAGGCATTTCATTCTGAAAAATATTTAGATTTATTCTTAATATATTAAAAATTTTCTTCTTATAAGTCCCATAATTTAACGAAGTACGTAGCTGCTCATTTAAATATAGAATGGTATCTATATCCGTAAGTGGACCATGTAATTTAACTGATGATGTACTGAATAAATCGTATAAATAAATAAATTGTTTTTTTCTTTTAAAAAGATAACTATCAAGATTGATTTGTTTTTTTATTGTCGAGAAAGAAGCTTTTTCAATTTCAAACTTTGATATTCGTCTATTAGAACTAGCAGTTAAAATTAATCGTAATTCTGATTCTGAAATAGAACGCAAAAGTGTATCAAGTAGATACTTATCATTTAGAGGAAGAACGAGTAGGACTTTTAAAAATAGTTGTTCAATTTCTTGGATATAATGTTTCCTTTCGTTCTCTATACCATACTTATTGCGCATTAACTTCAGTTGGAAGATAATTTTATAAATACAAATATACAGTTGAGCAGCATCATTCGAATGCTCGTCAGGTTTAGCCAGAAATGTAGTAGGATAGTTATTTTTTATGAAAGATTTATAACTTGAGTAAAGTTCCGTTTTTTTCATAATTTAAGAACGGCCAAACTTATCTATTGCGGATAGCTTTTTGCTTGTTTTTGTAACTGCTCTCTTGGATATTTTGCCGTTGCCGTTTTCCTGAACAATTTCTTTTGCGACTGACAGGAAAAGAAGAATTTGTTCTGAGTCTAATGTTTGAATCTTTTTCATAAATCTGGCAATAAGCAGAGTTCTGCTTTTGAAGACATAGTCTTTTAATTCAAAATCAAGTTTATTTGTTAGTTCCTTAATATCAGCATTTGTTTGAAAATATTTATGTGAAAGTAACAGGTTAACATATGCTGAGTATAGTTTATATTGTATGGTTGCCGGATTAGTACGAGTATCAATTTCTTTTAAATCATTTTCAAGTAAAAAATTTTGAGATTCTTTTGCCATATCATTATCCCCCAGAACTAAATTGAGTTGACTCTGTCGATGAATTCTTGAGTTAGCTTGTTAATGTTGGCCGTACTCTTCATATTATCATGGTCAAGTATAAAGTACGATATATCTTCTCTAAATTGATAATTGTAAATGAAATCATTAGAGAAGAAAAACAAGTTATACTTACTTAGCTTTTTACTATTTTTAATTCTACTTTTTTGTAGCTCTAATTGCCGGTTAGCTGAAGATGACTTTGCTGTACTATCGAAGATTACTCCTAAGTTCTTTAGTTTTTTAGATGAGTACCTTCTTATATCGGTTTTTCTTAATTTTTTAACTACTTTTTCAAGCAAATCAATTCCAAGAGTTGAGTAAGGATCTACACCAACTGGAACAATATAATAATCGCTAGCATTGAAAGCAGCTGTTGTATAGAAGGAGTATGTAGGGGGACAGTCAATTAGGATATATTCATATTTTGTAGTAATACTATTTCTTATTAAAAAATTGTCAATGGCATTTTCTCTTGCAGACCCCCCATTAGTGCGTTCTAGGAAAATAGTGTTAAGATCGCCCGGAATTAACGCAAGATTTTTGTTGCTATCTAATACCTGTATTACATCATTTTCAGCTGGCTCATAATTTGAGGAGTCTAATAACCTACTGATTGTCTTATCGGAAATTGTTATGCCCTTTTGCTGTTTAGGGTCTAATTCGTCATATAGTTCTTGATTAAGAAAATCATATTTATCAAATAATGATTGGGTTAGATTTGCTTGTGGATCAACATCGATAAACAACACAGATTTATTGAATTTATCCGCTAATGTGTATCCAATTTCTTTACATAAGGTAGTTTTTCCAACACCACCCTTCATGTTAATGAATGAGACAACTTTTCCTGCTTGACGTGCTTCTTCTGGTTCACTCATTGTTAGACTCCTCCAATATTTTTATTTTCCTGAATTATTAGCCGGTAATATGTTGGTCAAAGCGAGTGACGGGAATCGGACCCGCGACTACAGCTTGGAAGGCTGTCGTTTTACCACTAAACTACACTCGCATAAGAGCCAACAATGGGTTTTGGTCGGCTCAACAGTTAATTAGAATGTACCTACAATTATTTTTGCTTAAGACGATCAACCATATCTCTTTCCATTCCTTGGATTATGCGGTCATATTCTTTCCTTGAGTAGCTATCTTTTGTAAGATAAACGAAAGCATACAGATTAATAAAAGAGGTTAAGTCATTAGTAATGTTATCTATGAGTTCGTATTTCGACATATCTTTATCCATAATCTTACCTTCTTTCTTTTAAAAGTGGGTGGCAGGGATTGAACCTACATAACAATTTCAAACGAGAGAGAAGGGCTGAAATCGTTATTCTACCATTGAATTACGCCCACGTGATGTAGGTACTAAAGTAAGCGGTAGTATGGGTTATTTGTTACAATGCGAGCGGCAGGAGTCGAACCTGCATTGGAAGGTAGGCTATATTTGAATTAAAGGAACCATTCTACCGTTGAACTACACTCGCGTGAAGTCAGCTAGGGCTGACTATCATTTACTGAGTTCATAATTATTTTTGCAATAGCCGTGTTTTCAAATCATCTTTTACTTCTGTAAGCATACGGTCATATTCTTCTGTTGAATATGAATCTTTTTTTAGATATAACATGGATTCTGAGTCCATAAATGTCTGTATATCTTTCTTCATCGTGGCAATTAGCTCGTATTTTGAAATTTCACTATCCATAGCATTAAGCCTTCTTTCTGGTTAAAGCGAGCGGCAGGAGTCGAACCTGCATCTGTTAGTATCTAGTTAGCAATTCAAAGGAGCACCGTTCTACCGTTGAACTACGCTCGCGTGGAAGCCCGGGTAGGGGCTAGTTTGTGCTTTAGCTCAATTTGCGTGCAGTATCGCCTCTTTGAATAGGGGCGTCACTTTTCTCTAGCGGTTCCATTTCAGATGGATCTATATTGGCTCGCTTGTAATGAGCTGGAACGTCGGTGCGCATAGAACCAGTTACGAACGGAGCAAAAGCGCTAGACTTCATCATTTGCTGAATTGATGTTTCTTTATTAGATGTCGAGTTTATAAAACGTGTTTTTAGAATTGAGAAAGTATCGTGAACATCAGTGGCTGTTAATATTTCTTTTTGCGCTCCGTAATAACCAATTACGTTATCATCCATATCCTTAATAGGATTGGATTTTGTATCTAACACTTGAAATTTATCTCCATTTTTTACTCCATCGTTGATGCCAGCGTCAATAATGAATTCAGTATCCGATATAATTCTAATAATCTTAAAATTATGACTGTCCATCTTTGTTTCCCTCCGTAGCTACTATTGCGTCAATATCTTTACGAGCTTGTAATTTTTGTTCTAGAGCATATTTCCCTGCAGTCGTTAATTCTTTATTGTTATTGGGTGAGACGGACATTTGGTATAGCAATTCAATTATCCTTGGGTCCGGCGTATCTATGTCGATTAATTGATATACAAAATAAGCAAAAGTCTTATCTTTGTTTTGAGATGCTTCTTTCAATTTATTCTGTTCATCGGCATAACGCAGATTCTCTGCATTAATGCTGTCATATAATTGCTGTAAATTGTTACTTGTTTTTTGTAATTCTTTTATCTTTTTCTTCTGATTGTCGCTATTTTCTTGAAATTCAGCAGTGATTTTTGAATATTGAAAGAATAAATTTGCCAAAAATAGTATAGAAAATATTATAATGACTGTGTAGAATAAGAATGTTTTTTCTGGTGTTATCCATCCAGTGAAGAAATCAACGAGTTCGAGTGTACCTAGTGTAGTTGCTGAACCTGAAATTATTTTAAAACTGTTAGGAGGAATACTGATATGTTTAGAAGCAAACAAAGTCCCATCGACTCCTTTTTAAGTTCTCTGGATTACTGGCAAGAATTGAATTTGTTAACAGTCCTGATAAAGAGCCAGCATCCAGAATTATCATTATCGGAAGCTAAACGTGAAGCAGTACTTGCAGATGACGATGAATTACGTTCAGAGCTCGATGAAGCCTTGAACAGTCCAATTTAAAACCAGTAGGATACGCTCGCGTGAAAGCCCGGTGAGGGGCTTTGTGAACATTATTTTGGTAAGTGATCCACAGCGTATTGTGCTTGAGATTGAGTAAATTGCTCACCAGCTGACGATGTTAATTGGTCAAGAATTGCGCTGCGTGACATGGACATTTTACTTTGGTAGTCCTTCGCTTTTGCAAGAGCATTAGCATTCCAGTCGATATCGGTCAGATGATTAACAGCATACTGTGCAGCCTCTGAGGAGAAGCCTTCACCAGCAGATGAGGTGAGTTGCTCATATACACCTTGTTTTGACATGTCCATTCTGGAAGCATAAGCTTCTGCTTTGTTCAAAGCTGCCTTATCTTCGGAACTAACCTTAGTAGTTGCGGTCGAACTGCTAGAGCTCGATTCGTTTGTTGCAGATGAATCAGTGTCTGATGAGCTAGATGTCAAAGATTCGTCTGCACTACTCTTGGAGGTGCTGGACTGTGAGCTAGAGTCAGTTTCATTACTACTTTCTTTTTCAATAGATGCCCATGTTGAAGATTCTTCTTTATCCTCATATTGGCTAATTGCTTTGTCTTTTTTTACATGTAATTTTAGAGACTTGCTGGCCTTTCCGTTTAAGCTAGCGGTTACTGTATAAATTCCAGGCTTTAGATTTGTTTCGTAGAATTTTCCATTGCTATTTGCAGTCGTAGTTACTTTCTTTTGCCCATGTGTGAAAGTGACTTTTGATTCAGGTGTCGCTTTACCACGAACAGTATCTATTTCTGATACGTTAGTTTTATATAATTGAATTTCAGTTTTGGTAGAACACCCTGAAAGTAGTAAAGCTAAAATGGGTATACTTAAAATCATCTTTTTCAATTGAAACTCCTCCAAATATCCTTATTCCCCAATTAAATCCCATTCATATATCTAAAATAAAACATTCGAACTCTTTGCTAGTTTCCCATGCTAACAAAAGCTAATTAAAATAGCGAAGCCAGCTCATGCGGTAGCTTGAAAAAATCTAAGAAGTCTAATACATCTTCTTGCTTGCTCCAACCATATTCCTCTTTCAACATAGCCAGCATAAACTTGTTGGCCTCAGTTTCGTTGTCATCGGATAGAAAGCTTGTCGTATTTACCGCAAAAAACTGCGTATTGAATCCCTTGTGATGCCGTATATGAAAAATTTCATGATAGCAAACACCATCTTGTGTACGTTCGTCAATTGTATTATTAATGACAATCATTGGGATTCGATGCGAGTTATTATTGTAGCCGTAAATATTGCTACCAAGGTTATTGAATTGCACGTTAATGCCCAAGTCACGCGCCAAATCAAAAGCACTTTGAATCCCAAACTTGTTGGTTAAGTGGTCAATATCTTCTTCAATCCACCGTTCCATATAACCAGCTCCTATTATTCCTCTCCATTACGATACTTTTTAGGAGTGAATTTTCTTTTTGCTAATTGTTTGGATAATTCTAATGTTTGGCGCATGGACGCTTTGAGCAGTTCTTTGTCCTGATCGGATAGCTCTTGCCCATTTTGGAAAAATGATAAAGAATGTTTGGAGTCGAGCCCGTTCATCATATCTTCAAGTTCCTTATCGATACTTTTTTCATCTTTTTCAGTTAAGTCATAATAGTGAGAGTTTTTTGTAGGCAAGTTATCCTGATCTTTGGTAATACCAGCTAGTTTAAAAATCTCATCATCAGTAATTCGTAGACCTGTTGCCATTTTTTGAAGAGTTTTTGGTTTGGGAATCTCACGTTTTTTATTTTCTACCTGTGACCAAAATGATGGAGATATTCCTGCTTGTAGCGCAGCTTGTCTAACTGTAAATCGTTTCTTATTTCTTATTTCTTTGATTTTTGGACCGAAGTTTAACACTTCGTTACGTAAATTTTCCGTTGAACTCATGGCGTCAAACTCCCTTCTATGACTGGATTATAGCAAAAAGTGAAACAATAGAGTGCAAAAAGTGAAATATTATCGTGATAAGTGGTTGCAAAAAGTGAAACAAAAGATTATAATAATTTATGTAATCAAGAAAGGAGGCGAAGACATGGCAGTAGTCCTTCCTGTAAAAAACTCTGATGAAATCAGAGAACTAATTAGCCTGAAAGGTGAGACAGTACGGTCTTTTTCCCGTAAGAACGGCATTTCTTATGGATATTTATCTCAAATATTAAATGGAAGGAAACCATCTCCGAAAGTCGCTAAGAAAATATCAGATGGGGTTGAGAGACCAATTGATTCACTTTTTTTGTTCTCTAAAGTTGCAAAAAGTGACACAAAACCAAAGGAGGCGGCAAAATGAGTGAGAAAAAATATAAAGGTTCCTCAATAAATAAGTATGCAGAAGCTTGCAAGTTCGCACGAGAGGTAGCGTACCCAAATGATTTAGATAGTGTTCTTGCTGCTGTACAAAAAGTCGAGGAGCAATTTAATATGCACCCTCGGCAACTAGAATCAATTATTCAGTTTCATTGTCAATATCATCAATTTCAAGATGAACTTCTTCATCATGAATATTGAGACTAAAACGTGGTTCTTCTGATTCCATTTCATGTTTGTGGAATGCTTGGTTTAAGCTGGAAACTTGTGCCCAAACATCGCGAATAGGTTCAATCATTGATTCATCAACGTCTGTATCACAGTATGGACAGCTGATTTTTGTGATTGGTTGATACATGTTTAATGGAAAATCGTGATTACACTGATAACAATGAAGTTTCGCGATTGTCATAATAGCCATAATTATCACCTCCTTATGATAATTATCGCATAAGGAGCGAACAAAACTATTAACTTTTCAAAGAACGGAGGCAGCAAAATGACACATCTATCACGAACTACATTAATTAATGCACTAGCAAAGGTTAAGCCAGAAACACCAAGAGTAATGTTTGAGGCACTAAGCGATAAAGCACTAGATGCTGAATTCCGAGCGGTAACGGCCGAGTATAACGAGCAAGCTAGCCAACTTATGTCAGTTTCATATTAGGAGGTGCGAACATGTCAGATACGATATTGATTCGGCATGAGGCTCCAAAGGGCTTCCAATTCATTAGCGAAGAAGAATACGAGAGGTTCCAAGCATGGCAGCAAGCACAGCGTGGTATTCGTACTTGGAAGCTTAAAGATTTGGCCAGGTATAAATACGGAACTAAATCAACCGAACGAGCCTCACGATATTTAACCAAGCATCGCCATGATTTGGATATTGAACAGGGTGGCTTTATTGATTATGTGAATACCCATAACGGCTGGCAGATTCCAGCAGCTGAGATGATGGATTACTTATTAGATCATCCCGATTAATTTAAATTATAGGTGAATTACGTGGAAAGGCGATATAAAGCCCTTTCCAAAATACAGAGGTGTAGGTATGAAGAACAAGTTTGCAGAGCAATTGTCATTGGCATTAGGTAGAGATAAAACACTAACACAGCAGCAGATTGCAGATAGGACGCATGTTTCTCCCGGACAATTGTCTCGGTTGAAGAGTGGATCAAGAAGCACTGATTCACAAATAAGGAAGTCGTTAGCAAATGTAATTAACGATTTTTGGCTTAGCTATTCTGGTGCTCGCGAGAATTTCGGCGTGCTGTCATTTCAGAATGACAGGCGTCTAAAGGGTGACATGTTCTCAGCCCTAATGCGTCAGAAAAAAGAGCAGCAAGAACGAGAGGCAATGGAAGCTGAGTTTGAGAACGCTATTGCAATTAATCCAAATGATCGGACGCCAGCGCAACAGCTAGTTATTGAACGTTATCCACGTGAATACGCTGAAGAGATTAGCGCCGAGATAACCGATCTGGCTAAGAAGGCTGAGTATGCCGGTATTCCAATGGATAAATTGCAGGAAGTAATCGATAAAGTCAACCAAGAAAATGGCTAGGAGGAAATAGCAATGATTGAAGGAGCACTAATAGGCTGCACATTAACAGTGCTGTGGTTTAAACGTCATGAGGTTGCTAGTTGGTTTGGAATTTAAGGAGATGAAGACAATGAAATTTACATTCAGGATTGGAAATGTGCTTTACAAGCAAATCACAATTGAAGAATTGAATAATGTTTTTGGCACATTTAAGGAGGTTGAACGAATTGGAAGTATGCAAAGTATCGCTAAAGCCTAAATTTGAGTACAAAAAAAGCTGCTCGAGTATTGGTAGTACCCGTGCAGCAAAGACGCTTAACAATTTCATTTTCGAGTTCTATTGTACTCCGAAACAGTCACTAAGACAACGTTTAGTACGGAGGTGGGCGAAATGAACGGCTACGATAGCTGGTTAATTGACCAAGAAGAAGCTGCGGAAGGCTGGCGTGATGATGTGCCTACCGAGGAAGACTTAATCGAAAGTGGCGTCATTGCTGGATATTAAATAGGAGGATTTCAATCATGGATGCAATGTTAAAAGAAGAACTTAGAACGGTGACAGAACGTGAAAACGAAGGCTTCAAAATTGACTCATTGGAGAAAGCTGACTGGGCGTTAAAGAAGCTCAAGGCTATCCAAGCGCATGATGATGAAATTGGTCAAGTTGCGAAGAACAATATTGACCAGGCAATTGCATGGCGCGACCGGGAGCTTGATAAGAACCAAGCCAACCGCGAGTACTTCGAAGGGCTACTGACCGACTATTTACGTGATCAACGGTTAGTCGATAAGAAATTCAAAATCGATACTCCTAATGGCCGTGTATCAACTCGCAAGAACCCGGCTGGGTTGGCGTATGACGAAAAGATGGTTTTGAACTCACTTCGTAATCAAGGTATGAGCCAATACATCAAGGTCAAGGAGTCTATTGATAAAGTTGATTTGAAAAAAGCTGGTCGCATGGTTGGTGACAAGTTTGTCATGGAAGATGGCGAGATTATCGCTGGTATTACTGAAAAACCAGCAACTGAGAAGGTCACGTTTAAATACTAGGAGGAACCGATATGAGTGAAGCAATCGCGAAAGCAGAAAATCAAACGAACAGTCTATCCCTAATCATGGGTACTGATCAAAACAAGATGGCTAGCGAACTACAGGCTATCTCTAATTTCCAAACTATGGTTCAACATCAACTAAAAGATGGTCAAGATTTTGGGGTTGTCCCTGGCACACAAAAACCGACATTATTGAAGCCCGGAGCTGAGAAAATTCAAATGCTGATGGGTGTAACGAGTGAGTATAACGTCATTGATAAGGTTGAAAACTACAAGGATGGTTATTTCGACTATACCGTCAAGTGCGTGCTGTACAAGAGTGGTATGCAGTTAACTGAGGGATTAGGCTCGGCAAACACAAAAGAGAGTAAGTACGTTTCTCGTGATGGCTTTTCAATGAAAAACACGGTATTGAAAATGGCTAAAAAGCGAGCTCAGGTTGATGCCACACTGACCATCGCTAGTTTATCAAATGTCTTCACGCAAGATGTCGAAGATATGCAGAACTTTAACCAACGTGAGAATAATGAAACCATGACTTATGATGAAGCCTTTAATTTGAAACTTAATTTTGGTAAAAACAAAGGCAAGAGCATGGGAGATGTCTTGAATGAGAATCGTGGCTATATTGAATGGCTAGCTGAAAACGCGCAGAAACCTGAATTTAAGACTGCTGCTAAATTATTACTAGCTGGCAAGCAACAGCCCGCAACTGACGATGAAATAAATGAAGATTTTGACCCTACCACCATCATTGCTAGTTCAAAACAGACGAGTGAGATTGCTAACCTTGCTGGTGAACTGGCCACCCAAACCAAGAATGGCACACCATTATCAGTGACTAATGAGGTTATTCAACAAATTGTACCTGATTGGAAAGGGACTGACGACGATTGGAAGAACCTGACAATAGCACAAGCAGAGGATGCTAAGAGTCAGCTACAAGGATTGCTAGCAGCATTTGATAAGAAATAAACATTCGAATTGGCTTGAATGCAGCAGTGACTGAATCCACCAGGTGGGTGAAAGGCCCATTAATAAGGACAGGAGGTGCGAGATGGCCCGTCCAATTAAGAAAGGAATTGACTATTTCAACTTAGATGTAGATTTTTTGCGTGACATTAAGGTTCGTAAAATCATGCGTGCTTGTGGAAACCAATCGATTGCTGTACTAATCTGCCTGCTCTGTAATATTTATCAAGATGAAGGGTATTACATGACGTGGGATGCTGATATGCGGTTCTTGGTGGCTGATGATATTGGTGCCAAGGAAAGCGCAGTACAGGACGTGGTTTTAAAAGCAAGTGAGGTAGGGTTTTTCGACGCTGAGATGTTCAAGCAAGAAAAAATCTTAACGTCTAAGCGAATTCAAGAGAACTATAAATTAGCTTCTCGGCAGAAGAAAGATAGCTCAATTCTTAATAAATATCGTTTACCACGGGTTTCCAATACTGATAACGGGGTTTCCAACGTTGGAAACGAAGTAAACAACACTGACAATCCCCATAGTATATCAGAACAGAGTAAATCAGATAATAACAAAACAAATAAAACCCAACCGCGTGATCCTCGTGATCGCATTCAACAAGAGTTTACTGAACAGGTTTGGTCCATCTACCCGAAAAAGCGTGATTTTCAAAAAGCTTATGACGTTTATTATGCAGCCAAGGTTGAGGGGGTTAGCTTAGAGACCATTGTTGCTAAGATTAACGAGTATAAGGCTTATTTAAAGCTACATGGCACGGGTGAGTATTACACCAAAAGCTTAGAAAATTGGCTGGGTGGTCGAGGCTGGATGGATGAATACGATATGACACCGCCTAAGCCAAAGGGTAAGGCATCAAACGGCCGTAAAGAAGTTACGCCAAAGTGGATGCAAAACGGCGCTTCTCAGGCGGATTCTAAGCCAAACTCAAGCGATAACCAGCAGGACGATATGAGTGATGAGGATTTCCTAGCGCTCGTGAACAGTCAGGAGGAAGCTAAATGAATTGGGGCAATCAATTAGTCAATTTAGCCGCTAACCATGCCTATGAACCGGCCGCGTTGCACTGGACTAAGCAGCGCATGAAGCGACATCTGAAGGCTGGCGGTAGCGCGCAAGATGAGGTGTGCGCTCATGAGTACAAGCTATTTGCACTCGAAGTTTTAATTATTGAATATCAGCGGGATGGCTTAAATTTTGATTTGACCCAATGTTGGGGTAAGCCAGCCGAGTATTTTATTGATCTAGAGCAAGCTAGACAAGGATTGCAAACGGAGGTAAGCGCATGACTGAAACACAGGTGCTAGTAATTAACGCTGATCTACCCGATATCGATCACCCACTAGCAATGGGGCCCGAACCGGAAATGTTTAAGCTCGCGCAGCATAACTACAAATCTGGTGAATGGCCTTTCCCGGTTAGACTGGTGAAGCCTGGAACTAAGGTAAGCAGTGATGCGGCCTACCTAGCCAGTATGAAACAAGATCCGAAACAGGGCGAACGTGAAGATATTAAAGCCATTCGGCAAGCACATAAGCATGGCAAACATTCTCTCAGACAGATAGCCGAAAGCACGGCAATTGAATTCAAGCGGGTAAAGGATTTAGTCCACAAATACAGCCTGCCACTGAATAACGGTTACTGGCGTGCTGAGAAGTATAACAATCCTGACGAAGTGATCGCTTATCAAACACTGGCACGATTATGTAAAAGGATTGGCGCCCCAGAGTTCTCGATTAGACAGGCCAGTATGTCTAACGGGATCGTTAATGGCTACTACATTAGCCGGGTGCCGAAAGTATGAACAAAGTCGTGATTAAGGGCGAACTACCTAGCTTAAATGAGTACATCAAGGCTGAACGGGCCAATCGGTATGCGGCAGCTAACCTAAAGAAGCGGTACACGGCCTTATGTAGTGTATATGCGAGAGCTAGTCGGAATTCCGGAGTTGAATTCAGTTGGCCTTGCAAGCTTAAATTTACGTGGTACACGAAGAACAACCGGAAAGATGCGGATAATATCGCGTTTGCTAAAAAGTTTGTGCTGGATGGCTTTATGAAGGCTGGACTTTTAGGCAACGACAATCGAAAGCACATCACAGGATTCCAGGATGAATTTGCCGTTGATAAACGAAATCCTAGAGTAGAAATTGATGAAATCACGGAGGACGAAGATGCCTAAACACACTAAGAAGCGTTCAACGATTAAACGGAAGCACCGGCGCATGAAGCAACACGCTGAAGCAAACAAAGCTAAAGCACAGGATAACAAGCAACTGGTCAAGGAATATGAGCCGTACAACATTAATAAGCGGGCGTTCGGGGAGGATTGAAAATGAGCACTAGAAATAAAATTGGCTTTGGAATAATCATCTGTCTTTTAATTGCTTTTGCTGTGGCATCTATAGTCGATATATTTATTGAAGGTGGAATAGTTGCATTAATAGTTTACCTGACTATTGTTTCATTGTGTGTTATAGGAGTGACACTAGCGGCTTCGTAGGATTGAAACTAATCAAGGAGATGGCGACGATGATTAAGTTTAGAGCGTGGGAAGACAGAGGAAAAGAATATATAAAAGATGTGTTAATTGGAAGTGACGGAAAAATTTATTTTGATGATGGAGTTGCAACGCAGGACGATTTGGATATTAGCGTTGAGCAGTTTACCGGCCTGAAAGACGTGAATAGCAAGGATATCTATGAAGGCGATATTTTACAGCCAGTCATTTCTTACACTAAGAGGAATATTGGCAAACCTTTTGAAGTTAATAAAGGCAATTATGTATACGGTAAATGGATTGCTAAGGATGTTTCTAGCAAGGAATTTGACGTAGATGGGTGTTATTTCAGCAATGAAATCAAGGCTATTGGTAACGTGCATATGGACGGTGATTTGATTGACAGTTAAAATTCAAAGAAAAATAAGATGGATCAACGATTGCAATTGCAAAGTTGATGAGATCCTTTTAACTGAGGCTTCCTTATGGAAATCAAAAAAGCCCATGACATCTATTAAGCACATTTATAAATACGGAAACTATGCCGCAGTAACAGTTGATGGGATAAAAATGCACGTTCATAGGTTGCTGATGGAATATGAGGTACTTAATAATATTCCTAAAGAATTTTGTATTCATCATCTTGATGGAGACAAGATGAATAATTCAATTGATAATTTAGCAATTATGGTTTCAGGAGCACACAATAGCCACCATATGAAAGGACACGTAGTAACAGACAAACAAATAGAAATGAGTTCAAAAGCCAACCATAAACGAAAAGGCATAAAAATTCGCCGTACGGTCAAAGTGCCTTTAGACGAATTAGAACAATTTTTGAAAGACGGTAAAAGCATCAATTGGATTTCAAATTACTATGAGTGCGACTGGGGAACCATCAAGCGAAGAATTAACGAGAACCCGGAGCTATTGGAGGATTAAAAATGAAGTTCTATCGCAAACAGCCAATCGAGGCCGAACAGTTTGATGGAAGCAATGAGATGGTTGATAAGTATGAATTAATTGACGCAGGAATAATGCTTGGAACTCACCGCAGCCCTGAATTATATCTAACAGGGTCAGGGAAAGTAGACGTTGGTGACTGGATTGCAACCAGCGTTAACGGTGAGCGTTGGCTGATTACAGACGAAGTGTTCAAGCAGAAGTATAAAGAGCTACCGGTGATTCCTAAAAATGTTGCAAACTATCTTACGGATTGCAAGCGTGCCAATACTACCATAGAAACATCTTTATCTGGCAATATCATGTTGTTTAGCCATGCCAGATCACATGATATGATCCACGACATATTAAGTTGGTTGTGTCCGTCTGATAATCAAGATCTTTTTGCTCGCGCGTGGCTAGATGGATATACGGTGGAGGAAGACAAATGAAAGCTCATGTTTTAAAGCTGTATGCAAATTATTTCAACGATGTAGCACATGGACATAAAAGATTTGAAATTCGAAAAAATGACCGTGACTATCAGGTCGATGACTTGCTAATCTTGCGTGAATTCGTACCACAGTTTGGTGTGTATACGGGCAATATGATGGTTTATCAAGTAACGTATATGACTGACTTTAAGCAGCAGCCGGGTTATGTTGTTTTGGGAATCGAGAATTTCGTTGAATAAAGCTTTTATTTTATACAGAGGTGAAATGTTATGAAAGCATACAGAATTGGATATGACGAAGACCTCCCAGTTAGAGCTCTTGTTTTT
Source organism: Lactiplantibacillus argentoratensis (assembly GCF_037290055.1). Taxonomy (NCBI): domain Bacteria; kingdom Bacillati; phylum Bacillota; class Bacilli; order Lactobacillales; family Lactobacillaceae; genus Lactiplantibacillus; species Lactiplantibacillus argentoratensis. The sequence goes on along the minus strand of NZ_CP147647.1, from coordinate 2,061,569 downwards.
GCCAATACTCCAGGTAAAGCAAAGGATAAGGTTCTTGGCACTGATGAGTTTGATGGAGCTGATTGGACAGATCTAAGTTGCAAGCGAGTTAAGTGGGCTGACAATATGGAAGGCTATCCTCAAGTTGACCTTGAAATTTTGGAATTACAACATGGTTGGTCTTGGTGGTTTGAGGATGGCGGCGAGTCCATAGATAAGGACACGATTCCGTTAGTTAAAAAGTATGGTGGCGTTGAAAAATTGATATCTGCGTATGCGGACTCTGGTTCTGGACTGCATTACGGGGAAGATGGCTTTTATGAAGAACGGTAAATAAAGCTTTATTTTATGTGGAGGTACTAGGTGGAAACAAAAGATTATACGTTAGAGCTAGACTACAACGATGCGGAAGAGAACATCTATATGTGGCTTACGCGGCTAGAGTTTGAAGAGCTTGTCGAAAATATGCAGAAATTGTTGGGAATGCCTGACGATGGTGCCACCCATGAATACCGGAAAACGGTGATTGATGATTATGAGGGAAAACAGCTTAAGCTAACTGTTGGCCTCCATAAATGGTGTAAATAAAAACGCCGCCACTGAAGGCCGCGCTACGATTGAATCCGATTAATTTAATTATAGCACAGCGAGGAGTGGCGGGGTAATGAAGCAGGTACGAGATATGGATTACAGCAGTCTGTTCCCTGAAGTAGACGAAAAGAAGACAATTGCCAATGTTAAACGGTTCCTTTCGGTGGAACTACCAAGAATGGAACGGGTAAGCCATCAAGATATTACCTGTTTGAAGTCACCGGTTGTTAGTGATTTGCCAAAGGCCCCTGCGAGCGATAACAAGGCCGAAACAACAATATACCGTAAATTATATGCAGAACAGGTTGTATGGCGTACAAGTGAAGCCATTGATGGCTGTGATCACATCAGTCAAGTGTTACTCAAACGGTTGTTCGCAGACAAATCTGCGATATATGATTATCAGTTGATGAATGAGTTAGGTTATGGGAATGATCGTTATTATTTTTACAAGAATCGTGCGTGTTTGCAATTCGCTGACACATATTTATTAGATGATTTGCACACTTATCTATAAATCGTAGAAACATCGTAGATATACCGTATGATATAGATGCTTTCAGGGTGTAAATTAGTATTATCGATAATTGGTTAGGGCGACAAATAAATGTTTTCCTGATAGCTCTAATTGATTATTATTATAGTTTGAGATGGTTGGTAACCGGCGACGGTAAGCCGACTAGCAGGGTGCTATAAAGCGCCCTTTGCTACAGATATGATCTAATTGGCAAGATGGCGGTCTCCAAAACCGTCTATGTTGGTTCAAATCCAGCTATCTGTGTAGCTGGCGGATTTATAAGGGGTGATGTGCTCCTCTCTGCCGCCGGCATTGTCTATTAGTTAAAGTCCGGGGTCGGAACCGGGCTTTTTGTGTACATAAATTTAGGAGTGGTATCAATGTCACGAATGATTCATAGCAAATACGGGTACGAGCCGCCTGAATGGGTGCAAGCCGATTCCCGGCTAGATAGGTGGTACAAGGATAAGAAGCGTCGTGCTAAACAGCATGGCGCTTTTCGTTTGGATAAAAATAAGGAGGTGCAACATGCGGGGAATGAGACGACAACGAGGTATTAATTATTTAAAGCCAATCAATTATAAAGATGTTGGATATTATGATGGAGGCCGAGTTAGTACCATTGTTACGGACAGAAACGTCAAGGCTTTACCTGAAACGTGGCTATTGGTTAAGGACATCTTACTCAAGCGTTAGACGCTGAAAATATCAATTAGACGGAGGTGTGGTGGTATGTAATGAAACGAAAGTTAACGCCAAAACAGCAAAAGTTTGCCGACGAGTATATCAAGTCTGGCAATGCTGCTGATGCGGCTCGTAAAGCGGGTTACAGCAAGCAAACAGCTCGCACAGTTGGACAGCAAAACTTGACAAAACTTGACATCAAAAAATACATCGATGAGCGAATGGCCGAGATAGCCTCAAAGCGCATTATGGACGCCAGAGAGGCCGTCGAATTGCTTACCCGGATAGCTAGAGGCGAGGAGAAAGAAACGGTTATATCGAGCACTCCGGAAGGCGTATACGAGAGCCAGAAGGAGGCAGACTTGAAGACCCGGATAAGTGCTGTCAAGGAGATACTTAAGCGATATCCAGGCGATGATAAGCTAGTCAAAGCTCAAATCCGTAAAGCTAACGCGGATGCTCGCATTGTTGAGCATAAGGCTAATGAGCTTGAAGGCGTTGGTCATGTCAATCCATTGCTTAAGGCTTTAACGAAGGGTGCAGCGCAACTGGTGCCTAAGGAGGAAGAAAACGATGCAAACACCATTGAGTAATATTAATTATGGTAAGAAGCAAGCGACGTTCATCTTTTCTCCATTTGACCACCTATTTGATGTGAATGAGGGCTCGATTCGTGCCGGTAAGACAGCGGCGGATGATGCTCGGCTTGCAATGTTCTATTTGGCAACACCGGACGAGAACCATTTAGTCAGTGCCTACAACCAAGAGTTAGCCTATAACCTGTTTATTGAAGGTGATGGCATGGGACTAGCCTATATATTCGATGGCGCTAGCCATTTAAGGCGCGATCGTGGTGGCGACCATTTAGCTTTAGACCTGCCTAGTGGGAAAAAGAAGATTTATTTCAAAGGTGGGGCCAAGTCAAACAGTGCTAACGCTATTCGTGGGATGTCATTGGGTTCAGTCGCGTATTCTGAAATCAACTTGTTAAACCGCGAGTTCCTTGACGAGACCTTTCGACGAACGGCCGCAGCTAAGTATCGCTATCATCTTGCTGACCTTAACCCGCCAGCACCACAAGACCCGATTATTAAGTTCTTTGATGAACGTGATGCGCATTGGCTACATTGGCGTATGTCTGATAACCCAGTGATGACAACCAAGCGTTTGACTGAGATGGAGGCACAGCTTAAGAAGAATTCATATCTGTATAAGCGCGACTGGTTAGGATTAAGAGTTATGCCACAAGGGATTATCTATGACCAGTTTGACCAAGACAGTATGACTAACCATACCTTAATTGGGCAGCCAGTAGAAATGTACTTTACTGGTGATGCTGGTCAAGATGATGCCACAACAATGAGTTGCAATATTGTTACCCGCGTCCGTCAACCTGATGGGCGTTTTAAGTTTGTTCTAAATCGCGTTGCTAATTATTATCACAGTGGCACGGAGACGGGACAAACAAAGGCGATGAGCACATATGCAACAGAATTGAGAAGATTCATTATGTGGTGCGTTAGCACATATCAGCTGCACTACTCGATGGTACTAGTGGATCCTGCTTCATTAGCATTGCGGCAAGAGCTAATCAAAGTTGGTATCGAGGCTGGTAAGGCAGATAACAATGGCCATGATCACGTTGGTAATTCTAAAGGAATTGAAGTCGGCATTCAGCGGCAGCAATCACTGATTGCCGATGGTCAGTTTGTCTTAGTTGATACGCCGGATAGTGGACTAGCCAATCAGAGCTATGATTCCTATCACTTCGTTAAGGAACTTGGTATGTATGTTCGTGATGAGGCGACTGGTAAGCCTGTCGATGCAAATAACCATGCAATGGATGAGTGCCGGTATGCGGCTAACTACTTTACGAAGAAATACAAGGGAGGTTACTAACCTTGTTTAATAGAATACACGATTGGATAAAGGGGGTGTTGGTCAAAATGGGATTAGCTAGTGAATTGCAGAGTGTACCTGACCATAAGAAAGTAATGGCGGATGATGATCAGTATGGATTGATTGCTAAGTGGTTTGATATTTACCAGTCAACACCTGAATGGTTGAAAATCCATAAGCGGCTTCCTGACGGCTCTTATTTAGATCGTCAGAAGATGTCATTAAACATGGGACAAGTTGCTGCTAAAAAGATGGCAAGCCTAGTATTCAATCAAAAGGCTGTCATCACCGTTAGTCCTAAGGATGCGAAGAGCCCTAATGATCCTACATCGCCTGAGGACTATCAAACGGTTGAGAATCAATTCGTACAGCAAACCTTGAAGGACAATCATTTTTATAACAACTTTGAACGTTACTTAGAATATATGTTCGCAACTGGTGGCATTGTAATTCGGCTATATACCGATCGTGGTAGAGTTAAGATTCGATTCGCTACCGCAGATGCGTTCTACCCGATTTCTTCGGATGCAAATGGTGTGAGTGAGGCTGTCATTGCCTCCAAGTTCATGAGTGACAGTCATTACTATACGTTACTGGAATGGCATGAAGAAACAGATACTGACTACGTTGTGACTAATGAAATTTACAAGAGCACAACTAACAGTACTGATGATTTGGGTGTGAAAATCAATGACTGGAGCGACCTACCAAATGCGTTCAAAAATATGTCACCCAAACCAACTAAGTATCCCAAAGAATTATACTCGCAACCTACATTTATCTATCTGAAACCCAACCTAGCCAACAACTTGCACATTGACAGTCCACTTGGTATTCCGATTTATGCGAATGCAGTGGATACGTTACGCCAACTAGATGAAGCCTATGACCTGCTATTCCAAGAATTTGTTAAAGGCAAACGACGCATCGTTGCACCAGCAAATCAATTGAGGCGTGAAGTTGACCCGGAAACCGGTAAGGAACGGTATTTTGTCGATTGGACTGAAGATGTCTACATGGCATACAACACGACAATGGGTGGCGGTGATGGCGAGTCAGCTAAACCAACTGATATTACCTTAGGGTTGCGAAATGAAGCAATCGTATCTGGAATCAATGATCTATTGCATTTCTACTCCTCACAAATTGGATTTAGTGCGGATATGTTCACATTTGACAGCAAACAGGGTGTTATCACAGCAACGGCGGTAATTAGTGAGAATAGTGATACGTATCAATCAAAAAACAGCCATGAAACGTTGATTGGAGAAGCGATTGAACATATGTGCCAGATTATTGTGGAGCTGGCTAAAAATGATCCAGGTGTACAATATTCAGGCCAAACGGATATTGATATTTCAGTTAACTTTGATGATTCGATTGCCAAAGACCGGAATGATAATCTGGACTATTACATGAAAGCTAATGGCAATCACCCCGTCATGACACAGCTAGAAGCAATCAAGCGGGCTAATGGAATTACTGATGTTGAAGCTCAACAGGTTCTTGACCAAATCAATGCAGAAACAGCGAATGCTGAAGGTGCAATTGAAGATGTTGTCGGTGGTAATGGTAAAGATGGTGAGGGTGATGCTTAAACCATGGGATTTATCAGACTATTCGGATGAAGATGCTAACAACTATGCTAGTGTTGAAGATTTGATTTGGTCTTACATTGTCAACCTAATAGGAAATGAAGCATCTAAACATGATGATACGGATAACGAATGGATAAACGAGCTACTTAACCATGCGGACGATGTACGGAAATACGCTGCTAAAATAACTGTCTCGCCTACACAGCATGTGTCTAAGCAATTGCACACAAGACTTAGTACAATTAGTCAAGATAATGTCAAACAAGCTGAAAAGTGGCTTAAAAAGGTTACTGGAAAGCAAGTGGATTCGATCAAGGATTCGCAACAGTTTAAGCAAGTTGTTGATGACCAGTTAACAGAGACGGATAATTATCTGAACCTTGCTAGACGTAATATGAGCGCTAATGCGTATCAGATGTTTAGGGGAATTGTTGGTGATGCAAAGCGGTCAATTGATAGTGGTACAACTGCCATCAAATCAATAGCTAAAGCTAGTGAGCAATGGGCAGAACAAGGTGTACCCGCACTCGTTGATAAGGCTGGTCGAAAATGGTCACCAGATGTCTATGTGCGGACAGTGGTTAACTCAAGTATTAATAGTGCTACGAATGATACAGAGTTACTTAGGTATCGTCAGTATGGCTCGTTAGTTAAAGTTAGTTCACATATTGGTTGTCGGCCAAGCCACTTGCAGTATCAAGACCATGTCTACTCATTGGATGGTGATACGGACAAGTATCCAGATTTTGAATCAACAACGGGATACGGTACGATTACTGGCATTGGGGGCATTAATTGCCGACATTATACGATTCCATATATTGAAGGCCACGGTTCAATGCCAGTGCCGCAGCAGTCAGATGATGACAATGCTGCTAGGTATCAATTAGAACAGACTCAGCGACGACTTGAACGTGAGGTACGAAAAGCTAAGCGTAAATTGATAGCAGCTAAAAAGCTTGGTGATCAAAGTGATATTACGGATGCACAAGAATTAGTGAGACGTCGTCAGTCAGTTACTCGTCAGTTTGTTAACAAGCATGGGCTAGTACGTCAATACGATCGAGAAAAACAGTAGTGCCCTTAGCATGGCGTTAAAAGGCTTATTTTTTATACCTAAATTTAGAGAGGAGCAATAAAGATGGCAGAAGATAATCCAGTTCCAACACCTGAACCAGTGCCGGTTACTGATCCAGTACCGACTCCTACGCCAATTGATACTAAACAGGTAGCCACAGAAGCGCGTACCGAATTATTAAAGTCACTTGGGTTCGATAACGAAGATGACTTGAAAGGTGTCGTCGAACAGCATAATAAAGATGTGGCGGCTAATCAGAGTGCATTGGAGGCTAAATCCGGTGAGTTAGACAAGGCTACCAGTAAGCTTGCAAAAGAAACCAGTCGTGCTGACACTGCAGAAGCTCAAGTAGCTGCTCTTAAACAAGGAGTTGATGCTGATCATTTAAGTGATGCGCTGGCACTCGCTAAGGCCGATTTGGTGAATAAAGCTAACGGAGTTAAAACAATCGATGAGGCATTAACAGGTGTTTTGGCACGAAACCCATCGTTTAAAGGTGCAGAAGTCGCACAAGGAACAGCCGTTGCTGGTCAAAATCTTAGTGGTGGTCAAGATAACATTGCGGTGCCAGATTTGTCAAAGATTAGCTACGGTGAAGCCGCAAAACTGAAACTTGAGCACCCGGATGTATACAAGCAAGCTGTTACAAAACTAACAAATAATTAGGAGGAAATAACACATGGCAGATGAAACAACTGTATTAGATAACCTGATTGATCCACAAGTTATGACTGCGATGATTAGTGCTAAATTACCTAAGGCAATCCGTTTTAGCGCTATTGCACCTGTTGACACCACACTTGAAGGTCGACCAGGTACTGATGTAACTGTACCTCGATACAAGTATATCGGAGATGCGACGGATGTCGATGAAGGTGGCGCTATTGATTATGCCAGTCTTTCAACAGATACCGACATGTTCACGATTAAGAAAGCAGGTAAAGGTGTCAAGATTACTGACGAAGCCGCTCTATCCGGATACGGAGATCCAGTGGGAGAAGGTCAGCGACAAATTACGATGGCAATCGCATCTAAGATTGACAATGATATCTTGGCTACTGCAATGAAAGCACGGCTTACGCTAAGTACTGGCGTTGATGTTACGTCATTGGATATGGTTGATGCAATTGAAGCTGCATTTAATGATGATACGAGTGAATACGCGGTAGAAGATGATTCACCGACCACCGGCGTCTTGTTTATGAACCCTAAAGATGTCAATAAACTACGTAAGGCTGCTGCTGAGAACTGGACGCGAGCAACTGATTTAGGCGACAACATCTTGATTAATGGCACATTTGGTGAGTTACTCGGATGGCAAATTGTGCGGTCACGTAAGATCAAAGAAGGCTCCGCTGTGGCAGTTAAGCCGGGTGCAATGCGTACCTACATGAAGCGGAATGTTCTCTCTGAAAAGGGTCGCGATATGGATCATAAGATCACTAAGTTTAATGCCGATGAACATTATGGTGTTGCAATCTATGATGACACTAAGTTGTTAGTCATTAATCCATTTGATGTCGAAGGCGGTACTGTTATTAACCAAAACGTAACCAGTACTAAGGATGCTACGGTTAAAAAGTCCAATAAGGGTAAAGCTGTGGCATCTGATACGCCGTCAAAATAATGTCGCCGTCTAATGTCAAAGCAATGCCTACTAATGACGGTGCGAAGATCACAGCAAAGTAGGCAATTAAATTTAGGAGGAATGTAGAATGGCTAAAGTGTTGAAGGCTTATCAAAAGGGCAATGAAACGGCAATTGCGACTGGTGATGCAACCAGTGTGGCAATTACTGGCTTAGCAGCTGGCACAGTTGTCGCTACTGGTGACTATCAGGTTGCCTATGTGGACGGTAGTCAAACGAGTGACAAGTTAGATGTTCCGGGATTTACGGTTCTTGCTGCCAAGCCCGCTGATCCACAAAATGTTAAAGCTGCAGCAACCACTGATGGTGCCAATGTAACTGCTGGTTAGAGGTGATTAGATGCCGATAGTAGATCAAGATTTTTACGCTTACACTTATTTTGGCGAGCAAGTACCAGTAAATATTAATTTTGAACGTTTGGAAATGCGAGCCGAAGAGATGGTCAATCAATACGCAAATTATTATTTCGATTCGCATAATCTTGATGATTTGCCACTTGAGGCTGACCGAATTAACGTGAAGAAGGCTGTCTGCGCTCAGATTGAATGGTTTATTGATTCTGGTGGGGTTGAAGAGCTAGCTAACGCTAAACAATCGGCTAAAGGGATTAGTCATGTAACGATAGGCAAATTTAGTTATGATAAGTCAGCGCCCACAACGCTGCCACGTGGTACGGCACAACGCTCCAATGCGGCAATCAACTACTTACGACCAACCGGCCTATTGTATCGTGGGGTGCATTAAATGGATGATATTATTGATCCAATTCCCATAGAGTTGTTAGATGATGCCATCAAAGTGACACCCTACGACGCTAATAAAGCCAAACAGGATTCATGGACTACCAGCCCAGATAGCAATGGATCTGATGACTACATGATTAGACATGTACGAGTTGAACCCACAACTTCAGTGTCAGTTCAATCTGTTGGTAATAATACTAGTACACAGGTCGTTACTGGCGCTTATACATTAATTATTGATTCGGCTAACTCGGCGCCGCTAAACAAGTTACCTAGCCTGAATGACAAGATTCAGGTACAGAGTACCCAACAATCATTAGTTGTGAAGAGTCTTGACCCCATTTATGATTTTGGCACGCATGTTCATCATTGGGAAGGGGTGCTGCAATGACTAACAAAGTAGACTTGTCACCATTGGTTACACGTTTGAATAATCTTAATGTGCTGACAAACCGACTAGCAGATGTGATTGTGCGTGATTCTGACCAATATGTGCCATTTCTAAATGGTTATTTAGCTGGCCATGTATCGAGAATTCAAACCGGTACTGGCGTTACTATTGTTTGGACAGAGCCGTATGCGGCCTATATGTACGGTGGTAAAGTAATGGTGAAGGCACCGGATACAATGGGTCAGCGGAGAGGCTATCACAAAGTAGTGACGAATCGGCCTTTGAATTATAACCACACTAAGCATGCGTTAGCGCAAAAGGGTTGGGTTGATAAAGCCTATTTGGTTAATGGTCACAATTGGGCAGCGCTCGTGGCACACGGATTGGGGGCGACGTAGTGAGTCAAGTTGACCTTGATCTGGATGTTCGGGTTGCTAATTATATTAGTGCTAACGTTAAGCTGTTTGATACGTTAACACTTGGCAATGACTATGCTCCTGGAATGTCACTGAGTTATACATTGCAACCCGCTGGACCGGCAACGCGATATTATGACGGTCGCCGCCGCCGTAGTTTTGCATTTGCAATCACTGCTAAACATCCACACGGAATTGTTTGTATTAACACTCTCAGTGCCATTATGGACATCATGGAGAATGCAACGCCGATATCAATCAAAAGTGAGAATGGAAGTTTCAAATTCATAAGCGCTAAGATGACAACCTCACCGGAGTTTCTAGCCACTGTTCAGGATGACGATGGTCAAGATGCTCAAAAGTATGGTGTCTATCAAGGCGCTTTTAGTGTACAAGTAATTATTTAATTTAGGAGGAATGCAAAATGGCTGATGCAACAACACCAACAGCTGACCCGAACGACAGAAACGTCCAGGGGTCAATTCAAGAAAACTATTTAGATGAATATTGGGTAGGAAAAACTGCGGCAGATAAGACGATCAACTGGTTATATTTAGGTGATGGGATTACGACTGTAACGCCTAAATATACTGATAAGAAGAAGTCTGCTGCCTACTACAATGGTGGTGGCCAAGAACGACAAACAGTTACTGGTGTAACGTCATCGTATGATATTTCTGGTGATCGTTCAATTGGGAACCCGGCCCAAGATGATATTGCCGACATGAAGCAAAAGACTGGTGGCTTGCGTGAACGGATGTTCCGTAAAGTCCAATGGGTACAAGAAGAAGATGGTTCATTAACACCTAATGCGATTGAATCAGGTATGGGAACATTCTCTGACATTGATGATGGTGGTGGCGCTGCGGACGATAACGGCAGCTTCAAGGTAACGATGACGTACAATGCTACTCCCACAGTAATCAAGGCAAGCAATCCTACTGATATGCAAACTGCATTGAAGGATACACCTTGTCAAAATGCGATTATTTTGGGTGTTAAGGCTAATATGCCAACTGACAACGGTAATCCGTCAAAATAACAGCGCCATCAAATGTTCAATCATTGCCTACTAGCGATGGCGCTATTGTAAAGAGTATGTAGGCAAGTGACGGAGCGATCCGTCATACATAGCATTAAAAATATTAGGAGGTACCAGCATGAGTGATGTAATTAAATTAGAGGTTCCTAGTGACAGCATGACTTTTGAAATTGGTGATAAGAGTTACACGGTGAGCTTTGCGGATAAATCATTTGCTGTTTTTACAGATCAATATAACGACATTAAGATGGCCGAAGTTAAGTTGCAACAAGACTTGCAACACCGCTCTGTTGAGTTAACTGATAAAGAAGCTCAATTGGAAAAAGATATGATTAATGAACCAATGACGGCGTTAGATCATAAGAAACAAGTCCTACAACGACGCTATTTGCGAATGTACGATGATATTCAGAACAAATATAAGATTGAAGCTAAGGAACGCTTTTATCAATTACTTGATGGCATGTTTGGTAAGGCTGCTGGCAAGGAACTATATCATACTTGCAATGATTCTATGGTGGTATTTGCTAAGGTTGTCGCTCAAATCATGATTAACGTAGAACAACATACGGATATTTCCGATTATCGCGACAAGTACTTACAGTCCATTACAGAATTGCGGAAGAATGAACAATGAGTTTTACCGAGATAAACACTAACAGTATCGTATTTCGGAAACATCGGTATCGTTTAGACCTTTCATTTCGCATGGTGTTGCTCTATTTTAAAGCGATTCGGGATGAAGGCCTAACTATACCAGAGCGTGTAGAAGTCAGCTTAAAAGCGCTGGTATTAGACGATACGAGCAAGCTACGTTTTGAGGATAAGGGCCAGTTACTATCTGAAATATTTAATACAAAAATCAATAATGACCGCGATCGGGTTCGAGCTAAGGTGCTCAAGTCTGGTAAGCGGTCTTTTGATTTTGATGAAGACGAATCGTTAATCAAGGCTGGGTTCCAACAACAATACGGTATCGATTTAGACCGAGATAGCCTCAGTTGGGAACGGTTTACCACTATGTTGGATGGTCTTAATGAAGATACGCAATTTAAAAAAGTTATCAGGTTTCGACTGACCAAGGTTAGCGATGATGTGGATGCTGATACGCAAACTTATTTGAAACAAATGAAGCTAATTTATGGTTTAAAGCAAGCTCACACCGATGGCGACGGCAAGCTGACACCAGATGAACTATCTATCGAGCTGGCTAATTTAGATATGCCACACAAAGCGTTACGGATGAAAGAGCTACGGGAGCAAGGGAAAATATAGAAAGGATGTGTGTAGATGGCTGATATTGCTGGTAGTGTCAAGATTAACGTGGACTTAATCGCTAAAGAGGCGCTTGCACAAGTCGAAGTTCTTAAGCGAACATTTAAAGACGTGGATGTTAGCCCGAAAGCAGCTGCCAATTTAAAAGTGTTGAATCAAGGGTTAGAGACAACTGCAGCCAGCTATAGTAAGCTATCAGCCGCTCAAGAACAAGCAGGGCTGCACATATCTTCTCAAGTTTCTAAGTTGAACTCTTATAAAGCACAGTTGCAAGCTAACCGACAAGAGATGACAGCAACAGCTGGTGAAATTGGTCGTCTGTCACGAGCAGAAGGTGATAATTCTGCTGAAGTAGTAGCGGCTAAAAGCAAATATGCTGCCCTTGAACGTGAACAGCAAGCTCTGGTTTTGTCAGCAGGCAAACTGCAAAAGAGTGTTGGTGCGTTAACACCTGAAATGGCTGCCGTAGCCGATAAAGCTATGGCAATGGGTACTAAGATACAAAATGCCGGTGAAAAGATTAGTTCATTGGGAAGTAAAGCCACCATCGGTTTCACGGTACCTATTGTCACAGCACTGGGTGTAGCAACTAAAGCCGCTTCCAATTATCAATATCAATTAGCTGATATCCGTAAGGAAGTTGTTGCACAAGGATACTCTGCTAGCCAAACAAGCTCAATTATGAAGAATCTATCTTCAGACACATTAAAATGGTCCAAAGAATTTGGTGTTGGTACCAAAGAAATCAATGATGGTATGTTTGAATTGGTTTCTAATGGTTACAATGTCAAACAAGCCATGGGAATGATGCCAGAGTTGTTAAAGACTATGACCGCTAATTCCGATCAGTCTGGGGAGTCTATTAAACTGACCGCTTCTATGCTTGAACAATTTGGTCAGAACTTGGGTTCAAACAGTACTGTAATAAAGAATGGTAATAGCTTGATGAATCAGATGACTGAAGCCACCCATAAGTCAGCCATGTCATTAGACGATTTGAAAGAAATTAGTGGTAATGCTGGTGCTGCAATGCACGCCATGGGCGTTAAAACATATGAATTTATGGCAATTGCAGGGCGCTTAAAGTCTGCTGGTATTGACGCTAGCTCTGTTGGTACGGGGCTGTCATCATTGATGACACGAGTTGGAACAGGGACAGGTCAAGCAGCTAAGGATTTAAAGAAATACAATATTCAAGTATTCGATAGCAAAGGCAAAATGAAAGACGTCTTTGATATTCTTGGACAAATGCAGGGTGCTTATCAGAAGATGAATGATAAGCAGCGTCAGTCGTTCATGTATAACGTTGTTGGTCAGGAAAATATGAAGGTCGGTATGACCTTGATGGACGCTAATCTTGATCGGTACAAATCGTTATCTAATGAGATCGAACACAGCAATGGAACCGTTGATAAATACAACAAAACAATGCGTAACACGAGTCAGTTCACCATGGCCCAATTTAAATCTAGTTTAAACGCTTTAGAGATTGAATTTGGGCAGAAATTCCTACCAACCCTCACGCCAATTATTCGTGAGTTAAAGAATATGCTAGACCGTTTTAGCGACTTAGATCCGGCAACGCAGAAGCTAATTCTTAATACAGGCTTAGCAGTTGCGGCTGGTGGCCCATTGATTAGCATGTTTGGAAAATTGACCTCTGGTGTAGGGCTACTAACTAGTGGATCTATGAAACTATTGGTTGGTGCTGGTAAACTATCACCGTTATTTGGCACTTTGGTTAAAGATGGCGGTGCGGCCAGTACTGTCATTGCTAGCCTTAGTGGTGGCGCAGAAACAGGTTCAGCCTCCTTATTAGGTTTAGGTGGGTCAGCATTAGGTACAGTCTCAGGATTAGGTGCGTTGGCTGCGGCTGCTGCCCCGGTTGTGTTAGGTGTAGCAGCTGTGGGGACAGCGACTTACTTTGCGATTAAAGCTGGCAAGGAGCATAGTGACCAGTTGAAGCGCCAACGTGCTTCGATGGACGAATATGGCGCCAATATCAGTCAAAACTCGCAAAAAGCAATTGGCTCATTTAATGAACTACATCAAAAAGCCAAGAATGATATGGCACTATTGGACACCGCGGTAGGTAAGCAGTCTAAACAATTATCTAGCGATGTGGTTACTAAATACAGTAAGATGGCTGATTTGGTTGAACAACAGTTTTCCAAGACTAAAAAGGCTGGGATGGACGCACTATCCGACTTATCTGGAAGCTTTGGAAGTGCCGGCAATAGCTGGGTAACGCAAGTTGAAAAGGGGGTTGATAAGCGGGCTGATGGGCAAACAAGTAAGCTTGAAAAAGCTAAAAAAACGATGGAGAGCATTTTAAAGTCAGTTGACGGTGACTTCTCTAAGTTGTCTGCTACTCAGAAGGCCAGGCTAAATGAGGCTGAAGCTTACATTGACTCGCAAGTCTCCGCGTTTGGTATGGCTTATAAGGACCAGCAAGCATTATATAAAGCCTACGTTCAACAGCATGGCACTATCACGGATGGCATGTATAAGGCGGACGTAAAGTCAGCAGATTCGGCATATTCCAAGACTTACGGCAAGGCAAGTGATAGCTACAAGAAGAGTTTGTCTGAGCTAAAATCGCTAAGAAAAAATGACCAAATTAGCAAGAGCCAATACGACCAAGCACTGGCCATGCTGGACGCTAAGCGTAACAAGCAGCAAACGCAGGCCTCGTTGGAATACATCAAAACTGAAAAGGCAGCTGGCGATGCGTATAACAACAATGGTCGTGAAAGCTTACGCACAAAGCAAACGCTTGATGATGCGTATACTAAAACGATTACCGATGAGAATGGCAAAAAGGAAAAGCTCTATTGGGACGATGTCAGCAACAGCGAAGAATCGGCAGCCAAGTGGATTGCGGACCATAAGAAGGATAATCAGAAGTACATTGATGATCAAGTCAACGCGCATGGCACGATTCAAAAGAATATGGCTAAGTTCCAGAAGTCTCAGGAAAAAGCCTATGAAGCAATGGGGATGGATGCTGACCAAGCTGTTGCTCAAGCCAAAGTTGACGCTGACGATTTACTAGCAACCACTACTAAGTCGGGTGCTGAGAATGCCAAAGCGGCCGCTAAAATTCATAGTGACTATATTAAGGCACTGAACAACGGAAGTTTGGGAAGTGCTACGGCAGTTGCTAAGCAATGGGGCCTGGATCTTTCAGACACGACTAGCAAGATTGATCTTGGAAAGTATGGTAAGAAGACAGCTGCTTCGTTTTGGAACGATATAAAATCTGGATCTAAAACAGGTTATGAAGAAGCAAAAGTCTATTTTAATACTATTTTAGCCGACTTGAAGTCACGAAATATTACATCTGCCAGTGATTTAAGCAAATCCACTATGGATGAACTAAAATCTGGCTTGTCTAGTGGCGTATTAACGCTAAAAGAGTTAAAGCCAGTTTTGGGTGATTCCTTTGTTAGCTTGTTTCCACATGACCTTTCTAAAGTAAGCAGTCAGGAAATGAAGACTCTAAAGCAAGGTCTCAAAGATGGCGTAATTACATTGTCTGACCTAAATGGACAATTCAATGGAAAAATCATGGGGCTGTTTCCTAAAGACTTATCACAGCTGGGTAAAGATGACATTTCAACATTGAAGAAAGGTTTGAAAGATGGCTCAATTACAGACTCCGATTTAAAGGGTAAGTATGGCAAACAATATGCTTCTATTTTTAAGCAAGATTTATCTAAGCTGGGTAAGAGCGATATTCAATCACTCAAATTAGGCTTGGATCTTGGAATTATTACCAAGAGTGATTTAAAGACACGTTATGGCAAAGCACTAAATAAGATGTTTAGTAGCAAGAAGTCTTTGCATGATATTGGTAAAGAAAATATGAGTGCCCTAGCCAACGGATTAGACGCAGGGATACCTGAGGCTGACAGCGTACTAAAAAAATTACAAGGCCAAGTACACAAAGGCACCACCATTGAGCTTAACGGCGAAGGTCACTACACAATGGATACGTTAAACCGAGGCTACAAAGATAAGAAGCTTTCTACTCACGACTATCTCAAAGCGCTTACTGCTATGATTGCAGGTGACACCAACGTCGATATTAGTAAGAGCGGCAAAGACACAATGAATAGTTACAACGATGGACTAACAGCTAACAAAAAGACCGCTATTCAAACTGCTACTGGCACGGCGGACTCGATTCAAGGTGAATTAACTTTAGGGCGGAAGGCAATAGGGGCTGGTAAAAGCTCTATGAAATCATTTAATGACGCCTTAGTTCAATATTCAGCTGACCCGTTGAAGGCCGCTGGAGGTATCGGAGAAGCTGTTGCTAAGAACATTGATATAGGTGGAAACAGTGCTAATGATTTATCGAAAGCTGTGGGTGGCAAACAATCGTACAAAAAAACTCACAATAGACAGCCAGTTACTGGTATCGCCAATCCTTGGGCTGGATACAAAGCCGGCACTAATGGCAAAATCACTAGTCCTGAAACTGCAATAGTTGGTGATGGTTATAAGCCAGAATTGATTGATTACGGTAATGGATCATTAGGACTGTCACCGGCTGTTCCAACTGTGACCCACTTGCCTGTCGGTGCTCAAGTCTTTTCAGGTGAGGATACTGAAAAAGCGGCACCATTCCTTAAAATGATGGGGTTACCGATGTTTGCGACTGGTTCTGGTGGTAACATCGTTGATTGGATTAAGAACCTATTTGGTGATGCTATGAAGTTCATGGAGCACCCGATTAAGAACTGGGAAAAATTAATAGATTCTAGTTTCAACATGAACCTGTTTCCAGGTGGATCACAGAATCAGTTTGGCCCAGATACTAAGGACTGGGAAAAGAAGCAAACCAATTGGCTAAAGAAACTAGCTATTGAGGGTGCTGGTAATCCGGGTGGTGCTGGAGTAACACGGTGGATTCCGTACATCAAACGAGCCGCCGCTGCTATGCACGTATCGATGCCGGAAGATGGTATTAAGAAAATTCTCAATACCATCAATCACGAGTCCGGCGGTAATCCGACAGTATTTCAACATGGCTATGTGGATGTCAATACTGGTGTTGACCCTGCTCAGGGGTTACTTCAATTTATCGGACAAACATTCCGGTATTACGCGGTTAAAGGCCATGGAAACCGTGCTAATGGTTATGACCAACTATTGGCGTTATTTAACGATTCAAACTGGTACAACGATTTGATGTGGAATCGCGGTTGGGCGCCCAGCGGTCATCGTCGTTTTGACAAAGGCGGCGAGTCCTATGAAAAGCAATTAGCGTGGGTATCTGAGCATAACCAACGTGAAATTCACATCCCAGATGATCAGTCGAATTACAGCAAGTATTTAACGGACCAAGCTGTCAAGATGTCATTTGGCCAGCAGGCTTTTGTTGCTACAAGTGCAGAACAAGCCGCTGGGTTAAAGAGTACCATTCCCGTGGACGTTCCTAAGAATGGTGGGCCCGTCGCAGTCAGTGGTGCAACGGCGAACGGAACTGCTGAGGTATTAGGTATGGTCAAGTCATTAGTGGACGCAATTACTAGCAAGACAGTTAACATCACTGCCAAACTAGATAACGGTGTCCTTTTTAACGCCCAATATCCGTTAATCAAGCTGGCTCTAGGCCAAGATGTTGTCATTGATCGAGCGAGAGGAGGTAAATAAATGGAGTTAGATATTCAAGTGATTCAACAGGATGGCAATAGCTACTGGCTATCTGATTTGGGTATTCAAGTAGAAAAGTTTTCACCACCCGCACCAACGTTCACTCGAACTTACACGCCAGTTGGTAAGTACAATGTAGCTTCATCTGAAACACACACGAGTGAACGCAAGATACCACTAGTGTTTGATGTCAAAACAATTGACTCGGTTGACCAAGAACTAATGCGGTTGAAGCTGTTTGATTTATTTCGCGGCTACGAGGATTTTTATGTTGTTAGTAGCGTCATTCCATCGATTCGTTGGCCAGTCCATGCGGATGATGGTTTTAATGTAGACCCTTATGAAGCGTCACCTATTATGACGGAGGATATCACAGTTAACCTAGTTGTTACTGGTGGATTTGGTGAGACGATTAACACCACTGCCAACATGAAGGATAACATACCATTAGGATTTGATATTCCGTTTGCATGTTTACCACCGTATCGTTTCACCAATCAAAGCGACGTCAAGGTGTTTGTTGGTGGCTCAATTCCGCTGTTGGCTGATGGCAAGACAGCCACATTAACCTTCCATGGAGATGTGGCTAGTCAGTTATCAATTACTAACAAAACTACGGGGCAGGTGTTTCAGTTAAACCAAGCATTGAATAAATCCCAAACTCTAATTTTATATGGCATGGTTCCAGTTGTGGATGGCGTGAATGTCTACAGCAAGGGGAATCATGCCTATTTAGATTACGTCAAAGGGATTAATGAATTACTGGTGGCGGGTGCAACGAATTATGATTTGGAGTTTGATACACGCTATTACGTTTAGGAGGTGTGACAGTGTTTTATTTACGTGATGTAACAGGTAACGAACTACCAGTTATCCCAATTTCAGCACAATTGACTGAAACCGTGAATCAAGTGGCGCAGTTGGAATTGACGTTCATTAACACGGGTACTAACGCGTCTGCTGTAGGCATGTTGCAGCCACGCACGCTTTTGCTAGATTCTGATAGTGGTGAAGCTTATCGTATTCAGACCATGAATGGATCTAACATCGGTGGTAGTCGCAATGTTAAAGCAACGTTTCTAGGCGCTGTGCACGATTTAAACGACCATTACGTTGAAAAGAGTATAAAGGGATCCCAGTCGCTCGATAGCTGCATGCAGCTAATTACTGAAGGCACTGGTTTTACTTATACGATTCATGATGATTTCAATCATTATGATTTTTCTGAAGATTTCGGTACTGGATTAGCGTTTGATTTATTCTTAAACACTTTGATGTCGGACTTCAATTTCGAATGGACTAGTACGGGCAAGCACATTGATATTTATAAACAAGTCGGTAAGCGTGATGCTTTCGTTTGGTTAGATGGATTGAATCTTAGCTCGTTGACCGATGAGAGTGATTACACGACGATTGCAACTCATATTAAAGGTACAGGTAAGTTAGACGACAAAGAAAAGCCATTGGCTACTGCTGAGTACACGAGTCCTAACGCAACAACGTGGGGTGTAATTGATGCAGAGCCAATTTCTGATGAGCGGTTCACGAATAGTGATTCCCTATTGGCATATTTGAAATCAAAATTACAAGATGTGCCGTTGATTCAGCGAACTGCGACATTGAATGATTTCAAGACTAACTCGGTACCTGGAATGATTAATAACAGTGAGGTTGGGAATTACGGCTATATTCGGGATCGTAATGGTGTGGATGTTGAAACTCGAATCAGTGAAACCGTGATTGATTTGGTTACTCCAGCGACGACTAGCGTGACCTTTGGCAATATGACTAAAAGCTTTACACAAATCACCGCGGGATTGCAGACTGCTCATAGTGATTCTGGTAAACAGATCGCACAACTAAAGGCCGGACTTGATGCTGTAGATGGCAATGATTTGATTACTGACACGAGTACACTAGCAAGACTTAATGCATTGGGTGGTGCTGTGAGTGGATAAAATGACGGTGCAACAGGCTATTAATATTCTTTCAATGCAGTTTCCAATTAGCTGGGAGAAGATTGCCAATAAACCAGAGTTAGTGACTAGTGATGATTTGGACCAACGACTAAGTTTAATTGGGCAGTTAACCTCACCAGATGGTACTGCATGGGTACCTAGCATTGATAATGATGGGAAGGTCATCTGGCAAAAAGTAAAAAAGGAGGAAGAAGATGGCAATACAACTAGTAACTGACCAGCTGTCAAACGTGTTAGATGATACTCTTAGAAGTCAGCTTGTTGGTAATTTTAAGGTAATTGAAGAGGCTTTGAATGATTTAGATGGTTCCCAGGCTAGGCTGAATTCGGATAAGGATAAGATTATTCAGGATCTAAAAAATATCAAAGATGACAATGAAATTAGAGATGCGAATGTTCAAGCTATCGTCAATATTCTCACTAAGTATGATGTACCGATTCAAATTGTTAACGGCAAAGTAGTAGAGATTGAGGAAGGTGAGTAAATGATTAGTACGATTACATTAGATACGTACAAGCAACAAATTGGTTCAGGTGATGCTTTCAATCTGAGTGATAGTTTCAATGGTCGAGTGGGGGATGAACAAGCCCCATTGGTTGTCCAGTTCAAAGAACGTGGATTAGCACAACAGTTTCAAGATGGGCTAGTTCCGTTTTTGACTGGCTTTGTGGGCAGCCTTGATGATAATAACCAAGTTACCGCTGAGACTGGTGAAGCAGTTAGCTATGTTGGGACAAGCGATGATATTGTTGGCCTGGGTCGAGTGAAGATGAACCTCCCCGGAACCATTTTCCCACAGGAAGGCTATTTCTACGGCTTCTTGGGGTTACAAAATGCTGACGGTAAACGGGTGACAACTTTCAATGTCTGGTTCCACGTATATAACGGGAACCCTGATATGTTTGTCAATAAGGCACCGTTCCGTACAGAGTTACAGAAGCTTCTGGATGCCGTACAGCTGCTGATTAACGACGCTGATGGCGACTTGAGCAAGTGGAAACAAAAGCTAACTGACCTCTTTACGACTTTGAGCGCGCAGGGTGCCGATACAGAGACTTTGCTGACAACGCTACAAGCACAAATCAAGCAGAGTAACCTGTTCACTCAAGGCCAGATGGACGAACTAGTGGGAACACTAAGCGATTTCAAAATGGCTGGTACTACCGTTGCAGATAAGGTCAATGGTGAATTTGAAGATCGTGGTGTTAATGTCAAGTGGTTTGGGGCTGTTGGCGACGGTGTGACTGATGATACCGCGGCTCTGCAGGATGTTTTTAATAAATACGACAAAATTTTTATGCCTGCGGGAAATTATGTAATTACTAAAACTTTAATTATAAAAAAATCCAATCTCACCATTTATGGTCAAGGCGTCACAATTTTGCTTGACGCTGATGATACGGTGGCGGTAAACATGCAGGGGGCTAATATTAAATTATATGATCTTAATTTTAGATTAGTTGAAGGCCGGTTTTCAGGGAAACAATTTTGTCTTGGTATTGCAGATGCATCAAGTAATGTCACACTAGATAATATTAATATTTCTGGCTTCACAAATTGCGTAATTGATACGTATAACTCAAAAAACTTAGTCTTTAATAATTGTGAGTTTTCCAACGCAATGACAACAGCAACTGCTGAAAACCCAGAAATAACAAACGGATATGGAATCGTGCTACAGTGCTCAAAACATGTGCAAATTATAAATTGTGATTTTAATCACATTTATCGCCATTGTGTATACATTTCCTGTAGTGCTGAGCATAATACGGATTATTGCGACGATATTACGATTGATGATTGCCACATTAACCGTGACATTGATGGATTTGTGACAAATTTTGAGCACCCAATTAAATGTATGTCTGGGCGTAATGTCATTGTTACAAATAATTACTTTAAAAATTGTGGATCTGGTTTGATGGTTGCGCTATTTGAAAAGGCTGCAGATGCTAGTCTAATGCAACCCGAAAATGTAATTTTTAGAAATAATGTTTTTGAGAATTTATTAGCTGGCCAAATTAATCATAACGGCATGGTTGAGGAATTAAACGGCTGCGCCACTGACGGACTTTTCATTACAGATAATATTATGCATAATGCCAAGCTTAATGCTTTTATCAAGCTTTCTAAGACTAATAATTTTGTTATTAATAATAATCGTTTATTTGATTCAACGGCAATAGATTTTTTGGACGTTGAAATGCATTTCGCCAAAGGATTTGTGACTGATAATACGTTAATAAATACTGAGCCGGATCAATTTATTAAGTTTTTAAATTATGCTGATGATAATGGCACCGATTATGATTTGTTTGATGAATTTGTTATTACAGGTAATCGTGGCTATTTGCGTAGATCAATCCTTTATTTAAATATTATAAATAAATACAAATCATTACACATCGCAAACAATGATTTTTATTCTGACGCAGGTGATGCAACGGCTATTATGATTAATAGTCCTACTGATATGGCTACTTATATTAATGGCAATGTGATAAAAGGATTTCGCTATGGTTTCGGATTCCCGTTAGCAAGTGAAATGACCCGTATTGTTGAGCATAGTAATACGATTGCCAATTGTAAGATGGGTACCATCGAGTCAATGGGGGCAAATGTATTTATGATCAAACCATTTCGCAATCCATATAAAAATTGGCAGAATTATGTTTATTCGCGATCAGATAACACGATGCCAGACCCTGTCAAGCTTAATTATGGTGACATCTATCTGCCATCGACTAGTAATGCAGATGGTATTGCTAGCATCGTAGTCGATAAAAACGGCAGTAAGGCGTTTGCCAAAATTTCAGCGATTTTATAGGAGGTCAGAAATGAAATTAATATATATTTTTGACGGTGAGACAAAAGAATTTCGCGGGTCTAAATCCGTTGAGGACAGTTATATTACTGCTAAAAATGAAACAGAGCTGGCACCCGAGGACGACTTAATGCCACCTTACAGTTGGAACGGTATTAAGTGGACAGGCACAGTTACAGCACCGCAGTTGACCCCAGATCAACAGCAAATTGCTATTTTACAGCAAATATTGATGGCACAAGCGGCTGATGTTGCCAAATTAAAACAAGGAGTTGATAAATTGTGATGACAATTTACGATCAATGCAAAATTTTTAAAAGCTGGGGCGCGGCTAACGATTATTTTAAAGTATTCGTTGGTGCCGGTTTGACAGCTGATCAGTACAAAGAAATCACTGGTGAGGACTACGTAGCGCCAACCACTAAATAATGGGAGATGATAATAGTGAAACTCAAAAATAAACTAGCATTATCCGGAGCGGCTACTATGGCGGCTCTTTTTTTAGGACTAAATGCCAGCGCCGCTCGCATGGATATGGTCGATGTGTCGAATAATAATGGCTACATGAGTACCGCCGAATACGTTTCGATGCGTAATGAATTTGGCGTTAAGGCCCTTACCGTCAAGATTAGTGAAGGTACAACCTTCAAAGATGGCTATGCTGCTAGCAATATCGCTAATGGTCAAGCAGCTGGCTTATACGTCAACGGCTATCACTTTGCCCATTATAAAACTAAGGCTCAAGCAATTGCCGAAGCTGACTTTGCTGGTCAGGCAGCCAAAGCGGTCAGACTACCAGTTGGCGCGGTACTAGCAACTGACGTCGAATCACAGGAAGCCAACAGCCAATCGAAAGCAACCAATGACCGCAACAATGCCGCCTTCATGAAAGAAATTCAAAAGTTTGGTTATCGACCCGACATTTACACGTCAGGGTCATGGGCTAACAATAAGATGACCATTAAGAGTAAAACCAGCTGGGTTGCTGCTTACCCGTATGTGGTTAGCAGTAAGAACTGGTATTCAAATAACCACGCATGGCAGTGGTCATCAACGGCTAAGTTCCGTATTAGCTATGGTGGCTTCGATGTTAGCCAATTAAATGACAACTACTACACCGCTGGTCAAAAATCAACGGTCAAGCCGACTAATAAGGCTGCAGTAAAGGCCAACAATCGAAAAGCAAACAAACATACTTACCAGCCGTATGCTTCGGCTAAGTGGATCAAGGAAAAGAAGATCTACACACTCAAGACGGCGGTTAAGCTGCGCACTGGCATGTCAACGTCATCAAATGCGATTGCTATTTTGCCAGCTGGAACCACGGTAAAGACCGACCAAGCTATCATTAAAAGTGGCTATCGCTGGGTACGTCAGCCGCGATTTAATGGTTATGGTTATTTAGCAACCGGCCCAGCAAGCAATACGCTGGAATATGTAAAGAGTGGTGCCTTTCATACGTACTACACAGTTAAGTCCGGCGACAGCTGGTGGACAATCGCACAACGCAACGGCCTGAGCATGACTACATTAGCTAGTCAGAACGGAAAGACGATTTACACCACTATCTATCCTGGCCAGCGATTGGTGGTGCGGTAATTGCATACACTATTAGGATTAGGTTGGGATGAATGGGGATCCATTGTTGCCATTGTCACTAGTATTTGTGTATTAGCTAATTGGATTCTCAATAAGACGGTCCGTATCCCACTTAACGATTTAGGCAAGCGGCTTAGCCGTTTTACTGATGAAAGTTTAAAAGTACGACAGCAAAACGCCGACACAATGAACGCTATTGAAAACCGGGTCATTAAGGTAGAAGGTCGGTTAGATGGTCATGACATTGAATTTAAACATCTATATGAAAAGGAAGCCAAAGAAAATGAAAAAAATTAGTTTTAAGAATGCTGACGGAAGCTTGAATGGAAAATTAATTGCTGGGATTATTTCATTATTGATCGTTTTGATTCAACAAGTCTTTGCTGTGTTTGGCGTTAAATTTACTGGTGACTGGACGAGTATTGTGGCCGTTATCAACACCGTGTTAACAATCCTTGGTATGCTGGGCGTTATTACTGACGTTCAAACAGTGACAGCACCAACAGTTAAAAGTGACGAGGAAAGTCAGGTTGAAGCGACCGCTAATGCGGTTGCTGACGAAGCGCAAACACCAACGTCCACAGTCGCTGCAGTGAATAGTTCTGCAGCTTCTGACACTGAAATGGCGTCAGAATCCGCCTCACAAGCAAGCCAAAAGTAGTATAATAATCTTGAACTGTTCTAGTCCCCCATGCTTCGGCGTGGGGATTTTTTGTTAACAAAATATATAAAAAAGAGCCAGTCAAGACTGGCCCAATGTTTAAATAAATAAAATGGGTGTTCTGTTTCTCCTAAGATAATAAAGAACACAGTTATTATACATTAAACCTAATTAATATAACAAGGACTTATTAATATTTTTCTATAGATTACTTTCGGTATTGTGATATAAACCGACAAGTGTTATTATGTCCCTTGTCCTGTTATTAGTATCACAGCTTTCAAATCCCCCCAAGATTGTCGGTTAGTGGTGCCGGAAGTGATGAGGATAATCTTCTGCTTGATGGGTGGAAGATTTTTTTTGTTGCTTGCCTGTATATTTTGTTAGTGAGAGTTTAGATTTAGCATTATTAGCTGTCAATATAGCTAATTAGATAACTACAAGACTTTACAGAATAGCAAGTAATAAGTATAATATTAATTGTCTCTAGTGTAGTTTCTAGATGATAGTTATAACTTGATTAATTCCCCTGCGCTTCGGCGTGGGGAATTTTTTTATGTATTACCCGCCTAGAAATTTTGGTGCACATTTGGTGCACGTCGTGAAACAAAACGTTGCTATGTTGGTGCCTAACCACCGTATACTACTCCGGGTGGGTACGTCAGCCACGATTTAATGGGTTATGGTTGTCTAGCAACAGGCCCAGCCAATAATTCACTGGAATACGTTAAAACGGATGCTTCTCACACGTATTACACGGTCGTTTCAGGTAACTCATGGTGGGTGATCACTCAACGCAACGGTTTAAGCGTCTACACGTTGGCAGCGCAAAACGGTAAGAGTATCTATTCAACGATTTATCCTGGTAACAAGCTACTTATCAAATAAGTGAGCTTTCTAGAAGTGACACGCAATCTGCGTTTTATATTATGATATAATAAAACACAGACTAGTTGGTGTGCTTGCCCACACTAGCCTGTGCTTCCAAGTTTATTCTGCTTTACGCTTTTTTGTTAGCTTTCCGAATAAGTAAGGCAAACTTGGTTAATCCTAATAATACGGTTACCAAATCTTTAGTAGAGATGGTAAGCGTAAGATGCAGAATGATTGAAGATATTACCATTGAAGGATTCCTCCTTCCGGCAAAATAGTGGATTGATTAAGTCCCGTAAAATTTGCCTATCTTTAATTTTACCATAATACTTTGTTAAACTCAGTATTATGAGTAATCAAGAAACGTTATTTGTTGATGAATAAATTGTTGAATTTTTTCTACTAGAAGTGTTAGAATGTTTGTAGATTGAAGATACATTATTGAAGGATTCTTTCAGTGTGGACTGATTACCCACACTAAGTTTCCAATCTGTCATTTGTTATCACTCCTTTCTGCCAGTTGCAGGAAGGTCTTTTTTATTTAACGAGTTAATTATAAAGTAATGGTTTAGAAAATCAGTCAAAACATGTAAAATCGGAAAAATGAAGCAAACAGATGCAATGTTAACACTTTGCCTTTTAGTAAAAAATGTAAAGTCATTTATAAAATCCTGCACTAGCCTTAATTGGCTGGTGTGGGACTTTTTTGTGTTTAAGATAATAAGTTGGTATATAATAGTGGAAAAAGCAAAACATCAAAAAAGGGCCAATATTAAATTAATTTGTGCTCTTCCACGATTTGTAAATTAAAAATCTCTCTTTTTCATAAATGGCTTATAAATGGCATTTATAGCGTGCTACCCTTAATGGTATAACTACCGTGCGGGTGATAAGGCGACAAATATAGAGAAACGACAAAGCACCAAAACGCTGATATAAAGGCGTTTTGGTGCTTTTGTTTTACACTCGAAAACCACTCAAACACGATATGTTCTTCCACGATTCTTCCAAAAACGAAAAAAGTAGCCAAAATATAGCAGTTTTTGGAAGAAAAATTAACAAATGATTTTGTAATCCCTTGCGGCACAAGGACTACAGCAATCATAAAATTATCATTTTTAAAATCCTCCGTCCATTAGCTCAGTAGCCTTCTTATCTGACACGCCGTTTTCTTCTTCAATAAGATGGACGTAGGTGTTAACGGTCGTTTCTAGTTTTTGATGTCGAAGGCGATGTTGAACATAGGGAAGGGACTCATGATTTAGGATAAGAATCGAAGCGTGTGTGTGCCTCATGGCGTGTGTTGTAACTTTGTTGATCTTTAGACGGTTACAAATACGTCCTAGCTCTTCGTTTGCATTCCCATTGCCCACGATTTTTCCTAGTTTAGACCAAAATACGAGGTTCTTAGGATTCTTCATTTCGTGTAATTCTAAATAATCTTTCTGCGTGCTACGATAGCTCCTCATAAAACGACAGTAGGCGGGTCCTATGGTTATATCTCCATCGGCCTGTCCATTTCCCTTAGTTGGACGAAAAGTCTGTCTACGGGCGTCCCACTGCTGTTTAATGTGAACTATTCCATTATTCAAATCCAAATTATCCCACGTCAGACCAGCAGCTTCCTCGAACCTGGTTCCAGTTTCTAATTGAAACAGCATCATCAGCATAGTCATGTGGTCATAATCAGCCGTTTTAATGAGGTATTTACGCAGCTTCTTATAATCGGACAACGTCAAATACTTTTCCTCTACGGGCTTAGGAGGGCGTCCAGTGACGTGTGCCTTGTAAGCAAAGTCTCGTTTTAGAATACCATCAGCTACGGCGTCCTTGATTGCAGTGTGTACTTGTTGATGAAGCTTGTGAGATGTGGCAATTCCATGACTGCGGCCAAATTCATTCAGGAATTTCTGATAATCCGGCCGTTTAATTGCGCTCATAGGTTTATCCTTAAAATATGCAGAGACGTGACGCCAGTTGCCCATATACAGCTCGTGAGTATGACGCGATACACCGTCAGTTTTGTAAATTCTGATCCAATCAAGAAAGTAATGCTTTAGGCTCTCGGTACTACGTGATAAGTCAGCACCTTCCAGCAGAGCATTTTTAGTTTTAGTTTCCCACTCAACAGCGTCAGTTTTGCGCTTTTCTAAATGGGTAACCGACTTATAATTACCGTCATCATCCTTATAAGAGACACGGGCTTGCCATTTACCATTATTAAGTTTGGTTACTGACATGTTTTATTCCTCCCAACTGGAAATAACAATAGGTTAATATTTCCGAACGTATGTTCTTTTAAGCTTAAAATTAAAAGCCCAGGTCACTAGGGCTTTCAATAATAATCAAGTTTAATTTGCTCTGAATGGCTAAATATATTTTTTAAGATTGTTAGTTCTTCAATTCCATAGTCTGCGTATTTAAGAGGCATTTCATTCTGAAAAATATTTAGATTTATTCTTAATATATTAAAAATTTTCTTCTTATAAGTCCCATAATTTAACGAAGTACGTAGCTGCTCATTTAAATATAGAATGGTATCTATATCCGTAAGTGGACCATGTAATTTAACTGATGATGTACTGAATAAATCGTATAAATAAATAAATTGTTTTTTTCTTTTAAAAAGATAACTATCAAGATTGATTTGTTTTTTTATTGTCGAGAAAGAAGCTTTTTCAATTTCAAACTTTGATATTCGTCTATTAGAACTAGCAGTTAAAATTAATCGTAATTCTGATTCTGAAATAGAACGCAAAAGTGTATCAAGTAGATACTTATCATTTAGAGGAAGAACGAGTAGGACTTTTAAAAATAGTTGTTCAATTTCTTGGATATAATGTTTCCTTTCGTTCTCTATACCATACTTATTGCGCATTAACTTCAGTTGGAAGATAATTTTATAAATACAAAT
The DNA here is from genome assembly GCF_037290055.1 of Lactiplantibacillus argentoratensis. NCBI lineage: Bacteria > Bacillati > Bacillota > Bacilli > Lactobacillales > Lactobacillaceae > Lactiplantibacillus > Lactiplantibacillus argentoratensis. Next base: position 2,033,194 of record NZ_CP147647.1, on the reverse strand, counting down.
ATACAGTTGAGCAGCATCATTCGAATGCTCGTCAGGTTTAGCCAGAAATGTAGTAGGATAGTTATTTTTTATGAAAGATTTATAACTTGAGTAAAGTTCCGTTTTTTTCATAATTTAAGAACGGCCAAACTTATCTATTGCGGATAGCTTTTTGCTTGTTTTTGTAACTGCTCTCTTGGATATTTTGCCGTTGCCGTTTTCCTGAACAATTTCTTTTGCGACTGACAGGAAAAGAAGAATTTGTTCTGAGTCTAATGTTTGAATCTTTTTCATAAATCTGGCAATAAGCAGAGTTCTGCTTTTGAAGACATAGTCTTTTAATTCAAAATCAAGTTTATTTGTTAGTTCCTTAATATCAGCATTTGTTTGAAAATATTTATGTGAAAGTAACAGGTTAACATATGCTGAGTATAGTTTATATTGTATGGTTGCCGGATTAGTACGAGTATCAATTTCTTTTAAATCATTTTCAAGTAAAAAATTTTGAGATTCTTTTGCCATATCATTATCCCCCAGAACTAAATTGAGTTGACTCTGTCGATGAATTCTTGAGTTAGCTTGTTAATGTTGGCCGTACTCTTCATATTATCATGGTCAAGTATAAAGTACGATATATCTTCTCTAAATTGATAATTGTAAATGAAATCATTAGAGAAGAAAAACAAGTTATACTTACTTAGCTTTTTACTATTTTTAATTCTACTTTTTTGTAGCTCTAATTGCCGGTTAGCTGAAGATGACTTTGCTGTACTATCGAAGATTACTCCTAAGTTCTTTAGTTTTTTAGATGAGTACCTTCTTATATCGGTTTTTCTTAATTTTTTAACTACTTTTTCAAGCAAATCAATTCCAAGAGTTGAGTAAGGATCTACACCAACTGGAACAATATAATAATCGCTAGCATTGAAAGCAGCTGTTGTATAGAAGGAGTATGTAGGGGGACAGTCAATTAGGATATATTCATATTTTGTAGTAATACTATTTCTTATTAAAAAATTGTCAATGGCATTTTCTCTTGCAGACCCCCCATTAGTGCGTTCTAGGAAAATAGTGTTAAGATCGCCCGGAATTAACGCAAGATTTTTGTTGCTATCTAATACCTGTATTACATCATTTTCAGCTGGCTCATAATTTGAGGAGTCTAATAACCTACTGATTGTCTTATCGGAAATTGTTATGCCCTTTTGCTGTTTAGGGTCTAATTCGTCATATAGTTCTTGATTAAGAAAATCATATTTATCAAATAATGATTGGGTTAGATTTGCTTGTGGATCAACATCGATAAACAACACAGATTTATTGAATTTATCCGCTAATGTGTATCCAATTTCTTTACATAAGGTAGTTTTTCCAACACCACCCTTCATGTTAATGAATGAGACAACTTTTCCTGCTTGACGTGCTTCTTCTGGTTCACTCATTGTTAGACTCCTCCAATATTTTTATTTTCCTGAATTATTAGCCGGTAATATGTTGGTCAAAGCGAGTGACGGGAATCGGACCCGCGACTACAGCTTGGAAGGCTGTCGTTTTACCACTAAACTACACTCGCATAAGAGCCAACAATGGGTTTTGGTCGGCTCAACAGTTAATTAGAATGTACCTACAATTATTTTTGCTTAAGACGATCAACCATATCTCTTTCCATTCCTTGGATTATGCGGTCATATTCTTTCCTTGAGTAGCTATCTTTTGTAAGATAAACGAAAGCATACAGATTAATAAAAGAGGTTAAGTCATTAGTAATGTTATCTATGAGTTCGTATTTCGACATATCTTTATCCATAATCTTACCTTCTTTCTTTTAAAAGTGGGTGGCAGGGATTGAACCTACATAACAATTTCAAACGAGAGAGAAGGGCTGAAATCGTTATTCTACCATTGAATTACGCCCACGTGATGTAGGTACTAAAGTAAGCGGTAGTATGGGTTATTTGTTACAATGCGAGCGGCAGGAGTCGAACCTGCATTGGAAGGTAGGCTATATTTGAATTAAAGGAACCATTCTACCGTTGAACTACACTCGCGTGAAGTCAGCTAGGGCTGACTATCATTTACTGAGTTCATAATTATTTTTGCAATAGCCGTGTTTTCAAATCATCTTTTACTTCTGTAAGCATACGGTCATATTCTTCTGTTGAATATGAATCTTTTTTTAGATATAACATGGATTCTGAGTCCATAAATGTCTGTATATCTTTCTTCATCGTGGCAATTAGCTCGTATTTTGAAATTTCACTATCCATAGCATTAAGCCTTCTTTCTGGTTAAAGCGAGCGGCAGGAGTCGAACCTGCATCTGTTAGTATCTAGTTAGCAATTCAAAGGAGCACCGTTCTACCGTTGAACTACGCTCGCGTGGAAGCCCGGGTAGGGGCTAGTTTGTGCTTTAGCTCAATTTGCGTGCAGTATCGCCTCTTTGAATAGGGGCGTCACTTTTCTCTAGCGGTTCCATTTCAGATGGATCTATATTGGCTCGCTTGTAATGAGCTGGAACGTCGGTGCGCATAGAACCAGTTACGAACGGAGCAAAAGCGCTAGACTTCATCATTTGCTGAATTGATGTTTCTTTATTAGATGTCGAGTTTATAAAACGTGTTTTTAGAATTGAGAAAGTATCGTGAACATCAGTGGCTGTTAATATTTCTTTTTGCGCTCCGTAATAACCAATTACGTTATCATCCATATCCTTAATAGGATTGGATTTTGTATCTAACACTTGAAATTTATCTCCATTTTTTACTCCATCGTTGATGCCAGCGTCAATAATGAATTCAGTATCCGATATAATTCTAATAATCTTAAAATTATGACTGTCCATCTTTGTTTCCCTCCGTAGCTACTATTGCGTCAATATCTTTACGAGCTTGTAATTTTTGTTCTAGAGCATATTTCCCTGCAGTCGTTAATTCTTTATTGTTATTGGGTGAGACGGACATTTGGTATAGCAATTCAATTATCCTTGGGTCCGGCGTATCTATGTCGATTAATTGATATACAAAATAAGCAAAAGTCTTATCTTTGTTTTGAGATGCTTCTTTCAATTTATTCTGTTCATCGGCATAACGCAGATTCTCTGCATTAATGCTGTCATATAATTGCTGTAAATTGTTACTTGTTTTTTGTAATTCTTTTATCTTTTTCTTCTGATTGTCGCTATTTTCTTGAAATTCAGCAGTGATTTTTGAATATTGAAAGAATAAATTTGCCAAAAATAGTATAGAAAATATTATAATGACTGTGTAGAATAAGAATGTTTTTTCTGGTGTTATCCATCCAGTGAAGAAATCAACGAGTTCGAGTGTACCTAGTGTAGTTGCTGAACCTGAAATTATTTTAAAACTGTTAGGAGGAATACTGATATGTTTAGAAGCAAACAAAGTCCCATCGACTCCTTTTTAAGTTCTCTGGATTACTGGCAAGAATTGAATTTGTTAACAGTCCTGATAAAGAGCCAGCATCCAGAATTATCATTATCGGAAGCTAAACGTGAAGCAGTACTTGCAGATGACGATGAATTACGTTCAGAGCTCGATGAAGCCTTGAACAGTCCAATTTAAAACCAGTAGGATACGCTCGCGTGAAAGCCCGGTGAGGGGCTTTGTGAACATTATTTTGGTAAGTGATCCACAGCGTATTGTGCTTGAGATTGAGTAAATTGCTCACCAGCTGACGATGTTAATTGGTCAAGAATTGCGCTGCGTGACATGGACATTTTACTTTGGTAGTCCTTCGCTTTTGCAAGAGCATTAGCATTCCAGTCGATATCGGTCAGATGATTAACAGCATACTGTGCAGCCTCTGAGGAGAAGCCTTCACCAGCAGATGAGGTGAGTTGCTCATATACACCTTGTTTTGACATGTCCATTCTGGAAGCATAAGCTTCTGCTTTGTTCAAAGCTGCCTTATCTTCGGAACTAACCTTAGTAGTTGCGGTCGAACTGCTAGAGCTCGATTCGTTTGTTGCAGATGAATCAGTGTCTGATGAGCTAGATGTCAAAGATTCGTCTGCACTACTCTTGGAGGTGCTGGACTGTGAGCTAGAGTCAGTTTCATTACTACTTTCTTTTTCAATAGATGCCCATGTTGAAGATTCTTCTTTATCCTCATATTGGCTAATTGCTTTGTCTTTTTTTACATGTAATTTTAGAGACTTGCTGGCCTTTCCGTTTAAGCTAGCGGTTACTGTATAAATTCCAGGCTTTAGATTTGTTTCGTAGAATTTTCCATTGCTATTTGCAGTCGTAGTTACTTTCTTTTGCCCATGTGTGAAAGTGACTTTTGATTCAGGTGTCGCTTTACCACGAACAGTATCTATTTCTGATACGTTAGTTTTATATAATTGAATTTCAGTTTTGGTAGAACACCCTGAAAGTAGTAAAGCTAAAATGGGTATACTTAAAATCATCTTTTTCAATTGAAACTCCTCCAAATATCCTTATTCCCCAATTAAATCCCATTCATATATCTAAAATAAAACATTCGAACTCTTTGCTAGTTTCCCATGCTAACAAAAGCTAATTAAAATAGCGAAGCCAGCTCATGCGGTAGCTTGAAAAAATCTAAGAAGTCTAATACATCTTCTTGCTTGCTCCAACCATATTCCTCTTTCAACATAGCCAGCATAAACTTGTTGGCCTCAGTTTCGTTGTCATCGGATAGAAAGCTTGTCGTATTTACCGCAAAAAACTGCGTATTGAATCCCTTGTGATGCCGTATATGAAAAATTTCATGATAGCAAACACCATCTTGTGTACGTTCGTCAATTGTATTATTAATGACAATCATTGGGATTCGATGCGAGTTATTATTGTAGCCGTAAATATTGCTACCAAGGTTATTGAATTGCACGTTAATGCCCAAGTCACGCGCCAAATCAAAAGCACTTTGAATCCCAAACTTGTTGGTTAAGTGGTCAATATCTTCTTCAATCCACCGTTCCATATAACCAGCTCCTATTATTCCTCTCCATTACGATACTTTTTAGGAGTGAATTTTCTTTTTGCTAATTGTTTGGATAATTCTAATGTTTGGCGCATGGACGCTTTGAGCAGTTCTTTGTCCTGATCGGATAGCTCTTGCCCATTTTGGAAAAATGATAAAGAATGTTTGGAGTCGAGCCCGTTCATCATATCTTCAAGTTCCTTATCGATACTTTTTTCATCTTTTTCAGTTAAGTCATAATAGTGAGAGTTTTTTGTAGGCAAGTTATCCTGATCTTTGGTAATACCAGCTAGTTTAAAAATCTCATCATCAGTAATTCGTAGACCTGTTGCCATTTTTTGAAGAGTTTTTGGTTTGGGAATCTCACGTTTTTTATTTTCTACCTGTGACCAAAATGATGGAGATATTCCTGCTTGTAGCGCAGCTTGTCTAACTGTAAATCGTTTCTTATTTCTTATTTCTTTGATTTTTGGACCGAAGTTTAACACTTCGTTACGTAAATTTTCCGTTGAACTCATGGCGTCAAACTCCCTTCTATGACTGGATTATAGCAAAAAGTGAAACAATAGAGTGCAAAAAGTGAAATATTATCGTGATAAGTGGTTGCAAAAAGTGAAACAAAAGATTATAATAATTTATGTAATCAAGAAAGGAGGCGAAGACATGGCAGTAGTCCTTCCTGTAAAAAACTCTGATGAAATCAGAGAACTAATTAGCCTGAAAGGTGAGACAGTACGGTCTTTTTCCCGTAAGAACGGCATTTCTTATGGATATTTATCTCAAATATTAAATGGAAGGAAACCATCTCCGAAAGTCGCTAAGAAAATATCAGATGGGGTTGAGAGACCAATTGATTCACTTTTTTTGTTCTCTAAAGTTGCAAAAAGTGACACAAAACCAAAGGAGGCGGCAAAATGAGTGAGAAAAAATATAAAGGTTCCTCAATAAATAAGTATGCAGAAGCTTGCAAGTTCGCACGAGAGGTAGCGTACCCAAATGATTTAGATAGTGTTCTTGCTGCTGTACAAAAAGTCGAGGAGCAATTTAATATGCACCCTCGGCAACTAGAATCAATTATTCAGTTTCATTGTCAATATCATCAATTTCAAGATGAACTTCTTCATCATGAATATTGAGACTAAAACGTGGTTCTTCTGATTCCATTTCATGTTTGTGGAATGCTTGGTTTAAGCTGGAAACTTGTGCCCAAACATCGCGAATAGGTTCAATCATTGATTCATCAACGTCTGTATCACAGTATGGACAGCTGATTTTTGTGATTGGTTGATACATGTTTAATGGAAAATCGTGATTACACTGATAACAATGAAGTTTCGCGATTGTCATAATAGCCATAATTATCACCTCCTTATGATAATTATCGCATAAGGAGCGAACAAAACTATTAACTTTTCAAAGAACGGAGGCAGCAAAATGACACATCTATCACGAACTACATTAATTAATGCACTAGCAAAGGTTAAGCCAGAAACACCAAGAGTAATGTTTGAGGCACTAAGCGATAAAGCACTAGATGCTGAATTCCGAGCGGTAACGGCCGAGTATAACGAGCAAGCTAGCCAACTTATGTCAGTTTCATATTAGGAGGTGCGAACATGTCAGATACGATATTGATTCGGCATGAGGCTCCAAAGGGCTTCCAATTCATTAGCGAAGAAGAATACGAGAGGTTCCAAGCATGGCAGCAAGCACAGCGTGGTATTCGTACTTGGAAGCTTAAAGATTTGGCCAGGTATAAATACGGAACTAAATCAACCGAACGAGCCTCACGATATTTAACCAAGCATCGCCATGATTTGGATATTGAACAGGGTGGCTTTATTGATTATGTGAATACCCATAACGGCTGGCAGATTCCAGCAGCTGAGATGATGGATTACTTATTAGATCATCCCGATTAATTTAAATTATAGGTGAATTACGTGGAAAGGCGATATAAAGCCCTTTCCAAAATACAGAGGTGTAGGTATGAAGAACAAGTTTGCAGAGCAATTGTCATTGGCATTAGGTAGAGATAAAACACTAACACAGCAGCAGATTGCAGATAGGACGCATGTTTCTCCCGGACAATTGTCTCGGTTGAAGAGTGGATCAAGAAGCACTGATTCACAAATAAGGAAGTCGTTAGCAAATGTAATTAACGATTTTTGGCTTAGCTATTCTGGTGCTCGCGAGAATTTCGGCGTGCTGTCATTTCAGAATGACAGGCGTCTAAAGGGTGACATGTTCTCAGCCCTAATGCGTCAGAAAAAAGAGCAGCAAGAACGAGAGGCAATGGAAGCTGAGTTTGAGAACGCTATTGCAATTAATCCAAATGATCGGACGCCAGCGCAACAGCTAGTTATTGAACGTTATCCACGTGAATACGCTGAAGAGATTAGCGCCGAGATAACCGATCTGGCTAAGAAGGCTGAGTATGCCGGTATTCCAATGGATAAATTGCAGGAAGTAATCGATAAAGTCAACCAAGAAAATGGCTAGGAGGAAATAGCAATGATTGAAGGAGCACTAATAGGCTGCACATTAACAGTGCTGTGGTTTAAACGTCATGAGGTTGCTAGTTGGTTTGGAATTTAAGGAGATGAAGACAATGAAATTTACATTCAGGATTGGAAATGTGCTTTACAAGCAAATCACAATTGAAGAATTGAATAATGTTTTTGGCACATTTAAGGAGGTTGAACGAATTGGAAGTATGCAAAGTATCGCTAAAGCCTAAATTTGAGTACAAAAAAAGCTGCTCGAGTATTGGTAGTACCCGTGCAGCAAAGACGCTTAACAATTTCATTTTCGAGTTCTATTGTACTCCGAAACAGTCACTAAGACAACGTTTAGTACGGAGGTGGGCGAAATGAACGGCTACGATAGCTGGTTAATTGACCAAGAAGAAGCTGCGGAAGGCTGGCGTGATGATGTGCCTACCGAGGAAGACTTAATCGAAAGTGGCGTCATTGCTGGATATTAAATAGGAGGATTTCAATCATGGATGCAATGTTAAAAGAAGAACTTAGAACGGTGACAGAACGTGAAAACGAAGGCTTCAAAATTGACTCATTGGAGAAAGCTGACTGGGCGTTAAAGAAGCTCAAGGCTATCCAAGCGCATGATGATGAAATTGGTCAAGTTGCGAAGAACAATATTGACCAGGCAATTGCATGGCGCGACCGGGAGCTTGATAAGAACCAAGCCAACCGCGAGTACTTCGAAGGGCTACTGACCGACTATTTACGTGATCAACGGTTAGTCGATAAGAAATTCAAAATCGATACTCCTAATGGCCGTGTATCAACTCGCAAGAACCCGGCTGGGTTGGCGTATGACGAAAAGATGGTTTTGAACTCACTTCGTAATCAAGGTATGAGCCAATACATCAAGGTCAAGGAGTCTATTGATAAAGTTGATTTGAAAAAAGCTGGTCGCATGGTTGGTGACAAGTTTGTCATGGAAGATGGCGAGATTATCGCTGGTATTACTGAAAAACCAGCAACTGAGAAGGTCACGTTTAAATACTAGGAGGAACCGATATGAGTGAAGCAATCGCGAAAGCAGAAAATCAAACGAACAGTCTATCCCTAATCATGGGTACTGATCAAAACAAGATGGCTAGCGAACTACAGGCTATCTCTAATTTCCAAACTATGGTTCAACATCAACTAAAAGATGGTCAAGATTTTGGGGTTGTCCCTGGCACACAAAAACCGACATTATTGAAGCCCGGAGCTGAGAAAATTCAAATGCTGATGGGTGTAACGAGTGAGTATAACGTCATTGATAAGGTTGAAAACTACAAGGATGGTTATTTCGACTATACCGTCAAGTGCGTGCTGTACAAGAGTGGTATGCAGTTAACTGAGGGATTAGGCTCGGCAAACACAAAAGAGAGTAAGTACGTTTCTCGTGATGGCTTTTCAATGAAAAACACGGTATTGAAAATGGCTAAAAAGCGAGCTCAGGTTGATGCCACACTGACCATCGCTAGTTTATCAAATGTCTTCACGCAAGATGTCGAAGATATGCAGAACTTTAACCAACGTGAGAATAATGAAACCATGACTTATGATGAAGCCTTTAATTTGAAACTTAATTTTGGTAAAAACAAAGGCAAGAGCATGGGAGATGTCTTGAATGAGAATCGTGGCTATATTGAATGGCTAGCTGAAAACGCGCAGAAACCTGAATTTAAGACTGCTGCTAAATTATTACTAGCTGGCAAGCAACAGCCCGCAACTGACGATGAAATAAATGAAGATTTTGACCCTACCACCATCATTGCTAGTTCAAAACAGACGAGTGAGATTGCTAACCTTGCTGGTGAACTGGCCACCCAAACCAAGAATGGCACACCATTATCAGTGACTAATGAGGTTATTCAACAAATTGTACCTGATTGGAAAGGGACTGACGACGATTGGAAGAACCTGACAATAGCACAAGCAGAGGATGCTAAGAGTCAGCTACAAGGATTGCTAGCAGCATTTGATAAGAAATAAACATTCGAATTGGCTTGAATGCAGCAGTGACTGAATCCACCAGGTGGGTGAAAGGCCCATTAATAAGGACAGGAGGTGCGAGATGGCCCGTCCAATTAAGAAAGGAATTGACTATTTCAACTTAGATGTAGATTTTTTGCGTGACATTAAGGTTCGTAAAATCATGCGTGCTTGTGGAAACCAATCGATTGCTGTACTAATCTGCCTGCTCTGTAATATTTATCAAGATGAAGGGTATTACATGACGTGGGATGCTGATATGCGGTTCTTGGTGGCTGATGATATTGGTGCCAAGGAAAGCGCAGTACAGGACGTGGTTTTAAAAGCAAGTGAGGTAGGGTTTTTCGACGCTGAGATGTTCAAGCAAGAAAAAATCTTAACGTCTAAGCGAATTCAAGAGAACTATAAATTAGCTTCTCGGCAGAAGAAAGATAGCTCAATTCTTAATAAATATCGTTTACCACGGGTTTCCAATACTGATAACGGGGTTTCCAACGTTGGAAACGAAGTAAACAACACTGACAATCCCCATAGTATATCAGAACAGAGTAAATCAGATAATAACAAAACAAATAAAACCCAACCGCGTGATCCTCGTGATCGCATTCAACAAGAGTTTACTGAACAGGTTTGGTCCATCTACCCGAAAAAGCGTGATTTTCAAAAAGCTTATGACGTTTATTATGCAGCCAAGGTTGAGGGGGTTAGCTTAGAGACCATTGTTGCTAAGATTAACGAGTATAAGGCTTATTTAAAGCTACATGGCACGGGTGAGTATTACACCAAAAGCTTAGAAAATTGGCTGGGTGGTCGAGGCTGGATGGATGAATACGATATGACACCGCCTAAGCCAAAGGGTAAGGCATCAAACGGCCGTAAAGAAGTTACGCCAAAGTGGATGCAAAACGGCGCTTCTCAGGCGGATTCTAAGCCAAACTCAAGCGATAACCAGCAGGACGATATGAGTGATGAGGATTTCCTAGCGCTCGTGAACAGTCAGGAGGAAGCTAAATGAATTGGGGCAATCAATTAGTCAATTTAGCCGCTAACCATGCCTATGAACCGGCCGCGTTGCACTGGACTAAGCAGCGCATGAAGCGACATCTGAAGGCTGGCGGTAGCGCGCAAGATGAGGTGTGCGCTCATGAGTACAAGCTATTTGCACTCGAAGTTTTAATTATTGAATATCAGCGGGATGGCTTAAATTTTGATTTGACCCAATGTTGGGGTAAGCCAGCCGAGTATTTTATTGATCTAGAGCAAGCTAGACAAGGATTGCAAACGGAGGTAAGCGCATGACTGAAACACAGGTGCTAGTAATTAACGCTGATCTACCCGATATCGATCACCCACTAGCAATGGGGCCCGAACCGGAAATGTTTAAGCTCGCGCAGCATAACTACAAATCTGGTGAATGGCCTTTCCCGGTTAGACTGGTGAAGCCTGGAACTAAGGTAAGCAGTGATGCGGCCTACCTAGCCAGTATGAAACAAGATCCGAAACAGGGCGAACGTGAAGATATTAAAGCCATTCGGCAAGCACATAAGCATGGCAAACATTCTCTCAGACAGATAGCCGAAAGCACGGCAATTGAATTCAAGCGGGTAAAGGATTTAGTCCACAAATACAGCCTGCCACTGAATAACGGTTACTGGCGTGCTGAGAAGTATAACAATCCTGACGAAGTGATCGCTTATCAAACACTGGCACGATTATGTAAAAGGATTGGCGCCCCAGAGTTCTCGATTAGACAGGCCAGTATGTCTAACGGGATCGTTAATGGCTACTACATTAGCCGGGTGCCGAAAGTATGAACAAAGTCGTGATTAAGGGCGAACTACCTAGCTTAAATGAGTACATCAAGGCTGAACGGGCCAATCGGTATGCGGCAGCTAACCTAAAGAAGCGGTACACGGCCTTATGTAGTGTATATGCGAGAGCTAGTCGGAATTCCGGAGTTGAATTCAGTTGGCCTTGCAAGCTTAAATTTACGTGGTACACGAAGAACAACCGGAAAGATGCGGATAATATCGCGTTTGCTAAAAAGTTTGTGCTGGATGGCTTTATGAAGGCTGGACTTTTAGGCAACGACAATCGAAAGCACATCACAGGATTCCAGGATGAATTTGCCGTTGATAAACGAAATCCTAGAGTAGAAATTGATGAAATCACGGAGGACGAAGATGCCTAAACACACTAAGAAGCGTTCAACGATTAAACGGAAGCACCGGCGCATGAAGCAACACGCTGAAGCAAACAAAGCTAAAGCACAGGATAACAAGCAACTGGTCAAGGAATATGAGCCGTACAACATTAATAAGCGGGCGTTCGGGGAGGATTGAAAATGAGCACTAGAAATAAAATTGGCTTTGGAATAATCATCTGTCTTTTAATTGCTTTTGCTGTGGCATCTATAGTCGATATATTTATTGAAGGTGGAATAGTTGCATTAATAGTTTACCTGACTATTGTTTCATTGTGTGTTATAGGAGTGACACTAGCGGCTTCGTAGGATTGAAACTAATCAAGGAGATGGCGACGATGATTAAGTTTAGAGCGTGGGAAGACAGAGGAAAAGAATATATAAAAGATGTGTTAATTGGAAGTGACGGAAAAATTTATTTTGATGATGGAGTTGCAACGCAGGACGATTTGGATATTAGCGTTGAGCAGTTTACCGGCCTGAAAGACGTGAATAGCAAGGATATCTATGAAGGCGATATTTTACAGCCAGTCATTTCTTACACTAAGAGGAATATTGGCAAACCTTTTGAAGTTAATAAAGGCAATTATGTATACGGTAAATGGATTGCTAAGGATGTTTCTAGCAAGGAATTTGACGTAGATGGGTGTTATTTCAGCAATGAAATCAAGGCTATTGGTAACGTGCATATGGACGGTGATTTGATTGACAGTTAAAATTCAAAGAAAAATAAGATGGATCAACGATTGCAATTGCAAAGTTGATGAGATCCTTTTAACTGAGGCTTCCTTATGGAAATCAAAAAAGCCCATGACATCTATTAAGCACATTTATAAATACGGAAACTATGCCGCAGTAACAGTTGATGGGATAAAAATGCACGTTCATAGGTTGCTGATGGAATATGAGGTACTTAATAATATTCCTAAAGAATTTTGTATTCATCATCTTGATGGAGACAAGATGAATAATTCAATTGATAATTTAGCAATTATGGTTTCAGGAGCACACAATAGCCACCATATGAAAGGACACGTAGTAACAGACAAACAAATAGAAATGAGTTCAAAAGCCAACCATAAACGAAAAGGCATAAAAATTCGCCGTACGGTCAAAGTGCCTTTAGACGAATTAGAACAATTTTTGAAAGACGGTAAAAGCATCAATTGGATTTCAAATTACTATGAGTGCGACTGGGGAACCATCAAGCGAAGAATTAACGAGAACCCGGAGCTATTGGAGGATTAAAAATGAAGTTCTATCGCAAACAGCCAATCGAGGCCGAACAGTTTGATGGAAGCAATGAGATGGTTGATAAGTATGAATTAATTGACGCAGGAATAATGCTTGGAACTCACCGCAGCCCTGAATTATATCTAACAGGGTCAGGGAAAGTAGACGTTGGTGACTGGATTGCAACCAGCGTTAACGGTGAGCGTTGGCTGATTACAGACGAAGTGTTCAAGCAGAAGTATAAAGAGCTACCGGTGATTCCTAAAAATGTTGCAAACTATCTTACGGATTGCAAGCGTGCCAATACTACCATAGAAACATCTTTATCTGGCAATATCATGTTGTTTAGCCATGCCAGATCACATGATATGATCCACGACATATTAAGTTGGTTGTGTCCGTCTGATAATCAAGATCTTTTTGCTCGCGCGTGGCTAGATGGATATACGGTGGAGGAAGACAAATGAAAGCTCATGTTTTAAAGCTGTATGCAAATTATTTCAACGATGTAGCACATGGACATAAAAGATTTGAAATTCGAAAAAATGACCGTGACTATCAGGTCGATGACTTGCTAATCTTGCGTGAATTCGTACCACAGTTTGGTGTGTATACGGGCAATATGATGGTTTATCAAGTAACGTATATGACTGACTTTAAGCAGCAGCCGGGTTATGTTGTTTTGGGAATCGAGAATTTCGTTGAATAAAGCTTTTATTTTATACAGAGGTGAAATGTTATGAAAGCATACAGAATTGGATATGACGAAGACCTCCCAGTTAGAGCTCTTGTTTTTGCCAATACTCCAGGTAAAGCAAAGGATAAGGTTCTTGGCACTGATGAGTTTGATGGAGCTGATTGGACAGATCTAAGTTGCAAGCGAGTTAAGTGGGCTGACAATATGGAAGGCTATCCTCAAGTTGACCTTGAAATTTTGGAATTACAACATGGTTGGTCTTGGTGGTTTGAGGATGGCGGCGAGTCCATAGATAAGGACACGATTCCGTTAGTTAAAAAGTATGGTGGCGTTGAAAAATTGATATCTGCGTATGCGGACTCTGGTTCTGGACTGCATTACGGGGAAGATGGCTTTTATGAAGAACGGTAAATAAAGCTTTATTTTATGTGGAGGTACTAGGTGGAAACAAAAGATTATACGTTAGAGCTAGACTACAACGATGCGGAAGAGAACATCTATATGTGGCTTACGCGGCTAGAGTTTGAAGAGCTTGTCGAAAATATGCAGAAATTGTTGGGAATGCCTGACGATGGTGCCACCCATGAATACCGGAAAACGGTGATTGATGATTATGAGGGAAAACAGCTTAAGCTAACTGTTGGCCTCCATAAATGGTGTAAATAAAAACGCCGCCACTGAAGGCCGCGCTACGATTGAATCCGATTAATTTAATTATAGCACAGCGAGGAGTGGCGGGGTAATGAAGCAGGTACGAGATATGGATTACAGCAGTCTGTTCCCTGAAGTAGACGAAAAGAAGACAATTGCCAATGTTAAACGGTTCCTTTCGGTGGAACTACCAAGAATGGAACGGGTAAGCCATCAAGATATTACCTGTTTGAAGTCACCGGTTGTTAGTGATTTGCCAAAGGCCCCTGCGAGCGATAACAAGGCCGAAACAACAATATACCGTAAATTATATGCAGAACAGGTTGTATGGCGTACAAGTGAAGCCATTGATGGCTGTGATCACATCAGTCAAGTGTTACTCAAACGGTTGTTCGCAGACAAATCTGCGATATATGATTATCAGTTGATGAATGAGTTAGGTTATGGGAATGATCGTTATTATTTTTACAAGAATCGTGCGTGTTTGCAATTCGCTGACACATATTTATTAGATGATTTGCACACTTATCTATAAATCGTAGAAACATCGTAGATATACCGTATGATATAGATGCTTTCAGGGTGTAAATTAGTATTATCGATAATTGGTTAGGGCGACAAATAAATGTTTTCCTGATAGCTCTAATTGATTATTATTATAGTTTGAGATGGTTGGTAACCGGCGACGGTAAGCCGACTAGCAGGGTGCTATAAAGCGCCCTTTGCTACAGATATGATCTAATTGGCAAGATGGCGGTCTCCAAAACCGTCTATGTTGGTTCAAATCCAGCTATCTGTGTAGCTGGCGGATTTATAAGGGGTGATGTGCTCCTCTCTGCCGCCGGCATTGTCTATTAGTTAAAGTCCGGGGTCGGAACCGGGCTTTTTGTGTACATAAATTTAGGAGTGGTATCAATGTCACGAATGATTCATAGCAAATACGGGTACGAGCCGCCTGAATGGGTGCAAGCCGATTCCCGGCTAGATAGGTGGTACAAGGATAAGAAGCGTCGTGCTAAACAGCATGGCGCTTTTCGTTTGGATAAAAATAAGGAGGTGCAACATGCGGGGAATGAGACGACAACGAGGTATTAATTATTTAAAGCCAATCAATTATAAAGATGTTGGATATTATGATGGAGGCCGAGTTAGTACCATTGTTACGGACAGAAACGTCAAGGCTTTACCTGAAACGTGGCTATTGGTTAAGGACATCTTACTCAAGCGTTAGACGCTGAAAATATCAATTAGACGGAGGTGTGGTGGTATGTAATGAAACGAAAGTTAACGCCAAAACAGCAAAAGTTTGCCGACGAGTATATCAAGTCTGGCAATGCTGCTGATGCGGCTCGTAAAGCGGGTTACAGCAAGCAAACAGCTCGCACAGTTGGACAGCAAAACTTGACAAAACTTGACATCAAAAAATACATCGATGAGCGAATGGCCGAGATAGCCTCAAAGCGCATTATGGACGCCAGAGAGGCCGTCGAATTGCTTACCCGGATAGCTAGAGGCGAGGAGAAAGAAACGGTTATATCGAGCACTCCGGAAGGCGTATACGAGAGCCAGAAGGAGGCAGACTTGAAGACCCGGATAAGTGCTGTCAAGGAGATACTTAAGCGATATCCAGGCGATGATAAGCTAGTCAAAGCTCAAATCCGTAAAGCTAACGCGGATGCTCGCATTGTTGAGCATAAGGCTAATGAGCTTGAAGGCGTTGGTCAT
Organism: Lactiplantibacillus argentoratensis; assembly: GCF_037290055.1. Taxonomy (NCBI): domain Bacteria; kingdom Bacillati; phylum Bacillota; class Bacilli; order Lactobacillales; family Lactobacillaceae; genus Lactiplantibacillus; species Lactiplantibacillus argentoratensis. The sequence goes on along the minus strand of NZ_CP147647.1, from coordinate 2,017,231 downwards.
GTCAATCCATTGCTTAAGGCTTTAACGAAGGGTGCAGCGCAACTGGTGCCTAAGGAGGAAGAAAACGATGCAAACACCATTGAGTAATATTAATTATGGTAAGAAGCAAGCGACGTTCATCTTTTCTCCATTTGACCACCTATTTGATGTGAATGAGGGCTCGATTCGTGCCGGTAAGACAGCGGCGGATGATGCTCGGCTTGCAATGTTCTATTTGGCAACACCGGACGAGAACCATTTAGTCAGTGCCTACAACCAAGAGTTAGCCTATAACCTGTTTATTGAAGGTGATGGCATGGGACTAGCCTATATATTCGATGGCGCTAGCCATTTAAGGCGCGATCGTGGTGGCGACCATTTAGCTTTAGACCTGCCTAGTGGGAAAAAGAAGATTTATTTCAAAGGTGGGGCCAAGTCAAACAGTGCTAACGCTATTCGTGGGATGTCATTGGGTTCAGTCGCGTATTCTGAAATCAACTTGTTAAACCGCGAGTTCCTTGACGAGACCTTTCGACGAACGGCCGCAGCTAAGTATCGCTATCATCTTGCTGACCTTAACCCGCCAGCACCACAAGACCCGATTATTAAGTTCTTTGATGAACGTGATGCGCATTGGCTACATTGGCGTATGTCTGATAACCCAGTGATGACAACCAAGCGTTTGACTGAGATGGAGGCACAGCTTAAGAAGAATTCATATCTGTATAAGCGCGACTGGTTAGGATTAAGAGTTATGCCACAAGGGATTATCTATGACCAGTTTGACCAAGACAGTATGACTAACCATACCTTAATTGGGCAGCCAGTAGAAATGTACTTTACTGGTGATGCTGGTCAAGATGATGCCACAACAATGAGTTGCAATATTGTTACCCGCGTCCGTCAACCTGATGGGCGTTTTAAGTTTGTTCTAAATCGCGTTGCTAATTATTATCACAGTGGCACGGAGACGGGACAAACAAAGGCGATGAGCACATATGCAACAGAATTGAGAAGATTCATTATGTGGTGCGTTAGCACATATCAGCTGCACTACTCGATGGTACTAGTGGATCCTGCTTCATTAGCATTGCGGCAAGAGCTAATCAAAGTTGGTATCGAGGCTGGTAAGGCAGATAACAATGGCCATGATCACGTTGGTAATTCTAAAGGAATTGAAGTCGGCATTCAGCGGCAGCAATCACTGATTGCCGATGGTCAGTTTGTCTTAGTTGATACGCCGGATAGTGGACTAGCCAATCAGAGCTATGATTCCTATCACTTCGTTAAGGAACTTGGTATGTATGTTCGTGATGAGGCGACTGGTAAGCCTGTCGATGCAAATAACCATGCAATGGATGAGTGCCGGTATGCGGCTAACTACTTTACGAAGAAATACAAGGGAGGTTACTAACCTTGTTTAATAGAATACACGATTGGATAAAGGGGGTGTTGGTCAAAATGGGATTAGCTAGTGAATTGCAGAGTGTACCTGACCATAAGAAAGTAATGGCGGATGATGATCAGTATGGATTGATTGCTAAGTGGTTTGATATTTACCAGTCAACACCTGAATGGTTGAAAATCCATAAGCGGCTTCCTGACGGCTCTTATTTAGATCGTCAGAAGATGTCATTAAACATGGGACAAGTTGCTGCTAAAAAGATGGCAAGCCTAGTATTCAATCAAAAGGCTGTCATCACCGTTAGTCCTAAGGATGCGAAGAGCCCTAATGATCCTACATCGCCTGAGGACTATCAAACGGTTGAGAATCAATTCGTACAGCAAACCTTGAAGGACAATCATTTTTATAACAACTTTGAACGTTACTTAGAATATATGTTCGCAACTGGTGGCATTGTAATTCGGCTATATACCGATCGTGGTAGAGTTAAGATTCGATTCGCTACCGCAGATGCGTTCTACCCGATTTCTTCGGATGCAAATGGTGTGAGTGAGGCTGTCATTGCCTCCAAGTTCATGAGTGACAGTCATTACTATACGTTACTGGAATGGCATGAAGAAACAGATACTGACTACGTTGTGACTAATGAAATTTACAAGAGCACAACTAACAGTACTGATGATTTGGGTGTGAAAATCAATGACTGGAGCGACCTACCAAATGCGTTCAAAAATATGTCACCCAAACCAACTAAGTATCCCAAAGAATTATACTCGCAACCTACATTTATCTATCTGAAACCCAACCTAGCCAACAACTTGCACATTGACAGTCCACTTGGTATTCCGATTTATGCGAATGCAGTGGATACGTTACGCCAACTAGATGAAGCCTATGACCTGCTATTCCAAGAATTTGTTAAAGGCAAACGACGCATCGTTGCACCAGCAAATCAATTGAGGCGTGAAGTTGACCCGGAAACCGGTAAGGAACGGTATTTTGTCGATTGGACTGAAGATGTCTACATGGCATACAACACGACAATGGGTGGCGGTGATGGCGAGTCAGCTAAACCAACTGATATTACCTTAGGGTTGCGAAATGAAGCAATCGTATCTGGAATCAATGATCTATTGCATTTCTACTCCTCACAAATTGGATTTAGTGCGGATATGTTCACATTTGACAGCAAACAGGGTGTTATCACAGCAACGGCGGTAATTAGTGAGAATAGTGATACGTATCAATCAAAAAACAGCCATGAAACGTTGATTGGAGAAGCGATTGAACATATGTGCCAGATTATTGTGGAGCTGGCTAAAAATGATCCAGGTGTACAATATTCAGGCCAAACGGATATTGATATTTCAGTTAACTTTGATGATTCGATTGCCAAAGACCGGAATGATAATCTGGACTATTACATGAAAGCTAATGGCAATCACCCCGTCATGACACAGCTAGAAGCAATCAAGCGGGCTAATGGAATTACTGATGTTGAAGCTCAACAGGTTCTTGACCAAATCAATGCAGAAACAGCGAATGCTGAAGGTGCAATTGAAGATGTTGTCGGTGGTAATGGTAAAGATGGTGAGGGTGATGCTTAAACCATGGGATTTATCAGACTATTCGGATGAAGATGCTAACAACTATGCTAGTGTTGAAGATTTGATTTGGTCTTACATTGTCAACCTAATAGGAAATGAAGCATCTAAACATGATGATACGGATAACGAATGGATAAACGAGCTACTTAACCATGCGGACGATGTACGGAAATACGCTGCTAAAATAACTGTCTCGCCTACACAGCATGTGTCTAAGCAATTGCACACAAGACTTAGTACAATTAGTCAAGATAATGTCAAACAAGCTGAAAAGTGGCTTAAAAAGGTTACTGGAAAGCAAGTGGATTCGATCAAGGATTCGCAACAGTTTAAGCAAGTTGTTGATGACCAGTTAACAGAGACGGATAATTATCTGAACCTTGCTAGACGTAATATGAGCGCTAATGCGTATCAGATGTTTAGGGGAATTGTTGGTGATGCAAAGCGGTCAATTGATAGTGGTACAACTGCCATCAAATCAATAGCTAAAGCTAGTGAGCAATGGGCAGAACAAGGTGTACCCGCACTCGTTGATAAGGCTGGTCGAAAATGGTCACCAGATGTCTATGTGCGGACAGTGGTTAACTCAAGTATTAATAGTGCTACGAATGATACAGAGTTACTTAGGTATCGTCAGTATGGCTCGTTAGTTAAAGTTAGTTCACATATTGGTTGTCGGCCAAGCCACTTGCAGTATCAAGACCATGTCTACTCATTGGATGGTGATACGGACAAGTATCCAGATTTTGAATCAACAACGGGATACGGTACGATTACTGGCATTGGGGGCATTAATTGCCGACATTATACGATTCCATATATTGAAGGCCACGGTTCAATGCCAGTGCCGCAGCAGTCAGATGATGACAATGCTGCTAGGTATCAATTAGAACAGACTCAGCGACGACTTGAACGTGAGGTACGAAAAGCTAAGCGTAAATTGATAGCAGCTAAAAAGCTTGGTGATCAAAGTGATATTACGGATGCACAAGAATTAGTGAGACGTCGTCAGTCAGTTACTCGTCAGTTTGTTAACAAGCATGGGCTAGTACGTCAATACGATCGAGAAAAACAGTAGTGCCCTTAGCATGGCGTTAAAAGGCTTATTTTTTATACCTAAATTTAGAGAGGAGCAATAAAGATGGCAGAAGATAATCCAGTTCCAACACCTGAACCAGTGCCGGTTACTGATCCAGTACCGACTCCTACGCCAATTGATACTAAACAGGTAGCCACAGAAGCGCGTACCGAATTATTAAAGTCACTTGGGTTCGATAACGAAGATGACTTGAAAGGTGTCGTCGAACAGCATAATAAAGATGTGGCGGCTAATCAGAGTGCATTGGAGGCTAAATCCGGTGAGTTAGACAAGGCTACCAGTAAGCTTGCAAAAGAAACCAGTCGTGCTGACACTGCAGAAGCTCAAGTAGCTGCTCTTAAACAAGGAGTTGATGCTGATCATTTAAGTGATGCGCTGGCACTCGCTAAGGCCGATTTGGTGAATAAAGCTAACGGAGTTAAAACAATCGATGAGGCATTAACAGGTGTTTTGGCACGAAACCCATCGTTTAAAGGTGCAGAAGTCGCACAAGGAACAGCCGTTGCTGGTCAAAATCTTAGTGGTGGTCAAGATAACATTGCGGTGCCAGATTTGTCAAAGATTAGCTACGGTGAAGCCGCAAAACTGAAACTTGAGCACCCGGATGTATACAAGCAAGCTGTTACAAAACTAACAAATAATTAGGAGGAAATAACACATGGCAGATGAAACAACTGTATTAGATAACCTGATTGATCCACAAGTTATGACTGCGATGATTAGTGCTAAATTACCTAAGGCAATCCGTTTTAGCGCTATTGCACCTGTTGACACCACACTTGAAGGTCGACCAGGTACTGATGTAACTGTACCTCGATACAAGTATATCGGAGATGCGACGGATGTCGATGAAGGTGGCGCTATTGATTATGCCAGTCTTTCAACAGATACCGACATGTTCACGATTAAGAAAGCAGGTAAAGGTGTCAAGATTACTGACGAAGCCGCTCTATCCGGATACGGAGATCCAGTGGGAGAAGGTCAGCGACAAATTACGATGGCAATCGCATCTAAGATTGACAATGATATCTTGGCTACTGCAATGAAAGCACGGCTTACGCTAAGTACTGGCGTTGATGTTACGTCATTGGATATGGTTGATGCAATTGAAGCTGCATTTAATGATGATACGAGTGAATACGCGGTAGAAGATGATTCACCGACCACCGGCGTCTTGTTTATGAACCCTAAAGATGTCAATAAACTACGTAAGGCTGCTGCTGAGAACTGGACGCGAGCAACTGATTTAGGCGACAACATCTTGATTAATGGCACATTTGGTGAGTTACTCGGATGGCAAATTGTGCGGTCACGTAAGATCAAAGAAGGCTCCGCTGTGGCAGTTAAGCCGGGTGCAATGCGTACCTACATGAAGCGGAATGTTCTCTCTGAAAAGGGTCGCGATATGGATCATAAGATCACTAAGTTTAATGCCGATGAACATTATGGTGTTGCAATCTATGATGACACTAAGTTGTTAGTCATTAATCCATTTGATGTCGAAGGCGGTACTGTTATTAACCAAAACGTAACCAGTACTAAGGATGCTACGGTTAAAAAGTCCAATAAGGGTAAAGCTGTGGCATCTGATACGCCGTCAAAATAATGTCGCCGTCTAATGTCAAAGCAATGCCTACTAATGACGGTGCGAAGATCACAGCAAAGTAGGCAATTAAATTTAGGAGGAATGTAGAATGGCTAAAGTGTTGAAGGCTTATCAAAAGGGCAATGAAACGGCAATTGCGACTGGTGATGCAACCAGTGTGGCAATTACTGGCTTAGCAGCTGGCACAGTTGTCGCTACTGGTGACTATCAGGTTGCCTATGTGGACGGTAGTCAAACGAGTGACAAGTTAGATGTTCCGGGATTTACGGTTCTTGCTGCCAAGCCCGCTGATCCACAAAATGTTAAAGCTGCAGCAACCACTGATGGTGCCAATGTAACTGCTGGTTAGAGGTGATTAGATGCCGATAGTAGATCAAGATTTTTACGCTTACACTTATTTTGGCGAGCAAGTACCAGTAAATATTAATTTTGAACGTTTGGAAATGCGAGCCGAAGAGATGGTCAATCAATACGCAAATTATTATTTCGATTCGCATAATCTTGATGATTTGCCACTTGAGGCTGACCGAATTAACGTGAAGAAGGCTGTCTGCGCTCAGATTGAATGGTTTATTGATTCTGGTGGGGTTGAAGAGCTAGCTAACGCTAAACAATCGGCTAAAGGGATTAGTCATGTAACGATAGGCAAATTTAGTTATGATAAGTCAGCGCCCACAACGCTGCCACGTGGTACGGCACAACGCTCCAATGCGGCAATCAACTACTTACGACCAACCGGCCTATTGTATCGTGGGGTGCATTAAATGGATGATATTATTGATCCAATTCCCATAGAGTTGTTAGATGATGCCATCAAAGTGACACCCTACGACGCTAATAAAGCCAAACAGGATTCATGGACTACCAGCCCAGATAGCAATGGATCTGATGACTACATGATTAGACATGTACGAGTTGAACCCACAACTTCAGTGTCAGTTCAATCTGTTGGTAATAATACTAGTACACAGGTCGTTACTGGCGCTTATACATTAATTATTGATTCGGCTAACTCGGCGCCGCTAAACAAGTTACCTAGCCTGAATGACAAGATTCAGGTACAGAGTACCCAACAATCATTAGTTGTGAAGAGTCTTGACCCCATTTATGATTTTGGCACGCATGTTCATCATTGGGAAGGGGTGCTGCAATGACTAACAAAGTAGACTTGTCACCATTGGTTACACGTTTGAATAATCTTAATGTGCTGACAAACCGACTAGCAGATGTGATTGTGCGTGATTCTGACCAATATGTGCCATTTCTAAATGGTTATTTAGCTGGCCATGTATCGAGAATTCAAACCGGTACTGGCGTTACTATTGTTTGGACAGAGCCGTATGCGGCCTATATGTACGGTGGTAAAGTAATGGTGAAGGCACCGGATACAATGGGTCAGCGGAGAGGCTATCACAAAGTAGTGACGAATCGGCCTTTGAATTATAACCACACTAAGCATGCGTTAGCGCAAAAGGGTTGGGTTGATAAAGCCTATTTGGTTAATGGTCACAATTGGGCAGCGCTCGTGGCACACGGATTGGGGGCGACGTAGTGAGTCAAGTTGACCTTGATCTGGATGTTCGGGTTGCTAATTATATTAGTGCTAACGTTAAGCTGTTTGATACGTTAACACTTGGCAATGACTATGCTCCTGGAATGTCACTGAGTTATACATTGCAACCCGCTGGACCGGCAACGCGATATTATGACGGTCGCCGCCGCCGTAGTTTTGCATTTGCAATCACTGCTAAACATCCACACGGAATTGTTTGTATTAACACTCTCAGTGCCATTATGGACATCATGGAGAATGCAACGCCGATATCAATCAAAAGTGAGAATGGAAGTTTCAAATTCATAAGCGCTAAGATGACAACCTCACCGGAGTTTCTAGCCACTGTTCAGGATGACGATGGTCAAGATGCTCAAAAGTATGGTGTCTATCAAGGCGCTTTTAGTGTACAAGTAATTATTTAATTTAGGAGGAATGCAAAATGGCTGATGCAACAACACCAACAGCTGACCCGAACGACAGAAACGTCCAGGGGTCAATTCAAGAAAACTATTTAGATGAATATTGGGTAGGAAAAACTGCGGCAGATAAGACGATCAACTGGTTATATTTAGGTGATGGGATTACGACTGTAACGCCTAAATATACTGATAAGAAGAAGTCTGCTGCCTACTACAATGGTGGTGGCCAAGAACGACAAACAGTTACTGGTGTAACGTCATCGTATGATATTTCTGGTGATCGTTCAATTGGGAACCCGGCCCAAGATGATATTGCCGACATGAAGCAAAAGACTGGTGGCTTGCGTGAACGGATGTTCCGTAAAGTCCAATGGGTACAAGAAGAAGATGGTTCATTAACACCTAATGCGATTGAATCAGGTATGGGAACATTCTCTGACATTGATGATGGTGGTGGCGCTGCGGACGATAACGGCAGCTTCAAGGTAACGATGACGTACAATGCTACTCCCACAGTAATCAAGGCAAGCAATCCTACTGATATGCAAACTGCATTGAAGGATACACCTTGTCAAAATGCGATTATTTTGGGTGTTAAGGCTAATATGCCAACTGACAACGGTAATCCGTCAAAATAACAGCGCCATCAAATGTTCAATCATTGCCTACTAGCGATGGCGCTATTGTAAAGAGTATGTAGGCAAGTGACGGAGCGATCCGTCATACATAGCATTAAAAATATTAGGAGGTACCAGCATGAGTGATGTAATTAAATTAGAGGTTCCTAGTGACAGCATGACTTTTGAAATTGGTGATAAGAGTTACACGGTGAGCTTTGCGGATAAATCATTTGCTGTTTTTACAGATCAATATAACGACATTAAGATGGCCGAAGTTAAGTTGCAACAAGACTTGCAACACCGCTCTGTTGAGTTAACTGATAAAGAAGCTCAATTGGAAAAAGATATGATTAATGAACCAATGACGGCGTTAGATCATAAGAAACAAGTCCTACAACGACGCTATTTGCGAATGTACGATGATATTCAGAACAAATATAAGATTGAAGCTAAGGAACGCTTTTATCAATTACTTGATGGCATGTTTGGTAAGGCTGCTGGCAAGGAACTATATCATACTTGCAATGATTCTATGGTGGTATTTGCTAAGGTTGTCGCTCAAATCATGATTAACGTAGAACAACATACGGATATTTCCGATTATCGCGACAAGTACTTACAGTCCATTACAGAATTGCGGAAGAATGAACAATGAGTTTTACCGAGATAAACACTAACAGTATCGTATTTCGGAAACATCGGTATCGTTTAGACCTTTCATTTCGCATGGTGTTGCTCTATTTTAAAGCGATTCGGGATGAAGGCCTAACTATACCAGAGCGTGTAGAAGTCAGCTTAAAAGCGCTGGTATTAGACGATACGAGCAAGCTACGTTTTGAGGATAAGGGCCAGTTACTATCTGAAATATTTAATACAAAAATCAATAATGACCGCGATCGGGTTCGAGCTAAGGTGCTCAAGTCTGGTAAGCGGTCTTTTGATTTTGATGAAGACGAATCGTTAATCAAGGCTGGGTTCCAACAACAATACGGTATCGATTTAGACCGAGATAGCCTCAGTTGGGAACGGTTTACCACTATGTTGGATGGTCTTAATGAAGATACGCAATTTAAAAAAGTTATCAGGTTTCGACTGACCAAGGTTAGCGATGATGTGGATGCTGATACGCAAACTTATTTGAAACAAATGAAGCTAATTTATGGTTTAAAGCAAGCTCACACCGATGGCGACGGCAAGCTGACACCAGATGAACTATCTATCGAGCTGGCTAATTTAGATATGCCACACAAAGCGTTACGGATGAAAGAGCTACGGGAGCAAGGGAAAATATAGAAAGGATGTGTGTAGATGGCTGATATTGCTGGTAGTGTCAAGATTAACGTGGACTTAATCGCTAAAGAGGCGCTTGCACAAGTCGAAGTTCTTAAGCGAACATTTAAAGACGTGGATGTTAGCCCGAAAGCAGCTGCCAATTTAAAAGTGTTGAATCAAGGGTTAGAGACAACTGCAGCCAGCTATAGTAAGCTATCAGCCGCTCAAGAACAAGCAGGGCTGCACATATCTTCTCAAGTTTCTAAGTTGAACTCTTATAAAGCACAGTTGCAAGCTAACCGACAAGAGATGACAGCAACAGCTGGTGAAATTGGTCGTCTGTCACGAGCAGAAGGTGATAATTCTGCTGAAGTAGTAGCGGCTAAAAGCAAATATGCTGCCCTTGAACGTGAACAGCAAGCTCTGGTTTTGTCAGCAGGCAAACTGCAAAAGAGTGTTGGTGCGTTAACACCTGAAATGGCTGCCGTAGCCGATAAAGCTATGGCAATGGGTACTAAGATACAAAATGCCGGTGAAAAGATTAGTTCATTGGGAAGTAAAGCCACCATCGGTTTCACGGTACCTATTGTCACAGCACTGGGTGTAGCAACTAAAGCCGCTTCCAATTATCAATATCAATTAGCTGATATCCGTAAGGAAGTTGTTGCACAAGGATACTCTGCTAGCCAAACAAGCTCAATTATGAAGAATCTATCTTCAGACACATTAAAATGGTCCAAAGAATTTGGTGTTGGTACCAAAGAAATCAATGATGGTATGTTTGAATTGGTTTCTAATGGTTACAATGTCAAACAAGCCATGGGAATGATGCCAGAGTTGTTAAAGACTATGACCGCTAATTCCGATCAGTCTGGGGAGTCTATTAAACTGACCGCTTCTATGCTTGAACAATTTGGTCAGAACTTGGGTTCAAACAGTACTGTAATAAAGAATGGTAATAGCTTGATGAATCAGATGACTGAAGCCACCCATAAGTCAGCCATGTCATTAGACGATTTGAAAGAAATTAGTGGTAATGCTGGTGCTGCAATGCACGCCATGGGCGTTAAAACATATGAATTTATGGCAATTGCAGGGCGCTTAAAGTCTGCTGGTATTGACGCTAGCTCTGTTGGTACGGGGCTGTCATCATTGATGACACGAGTTGGAACAGGGACAGGTCAAGCAGCTAAGGATTTAAAGAAATACAATATTCAAGTATTCGATAGCAAAGGCAAAATGAAAGACGTCTTTGATATTCTTGGACAAATGCAGGGTGCTTATCAGAAGATGAATGATAAGCAGCGTCAGTCGTTCATGTATAACGTTGTTGGTCAGGAAAATATGAAGGTCGGTATGACCTTGATGGACGCTAATCTTGATCGGTACAAATCGTTATCTAATGAGATCGAACACAGCAATGGAACCGTTGATAAATACAACAAAACAATGCGTAACACGAGTCAGTTCACCATGGCCCAATTTAAATCTAGTTTAAACGCTTTAGAGATTGAATTTGGGCAGAAATTCCTACCAACCCTCACGCCAATTATTCGTGAGTTAAAGAATATGCTAGACCGTTTTAGCGACTTAGATCCGGCAACGCAGAAGCTAATTCTTAATACAGGCTTAGCAGTTGCGGCTGGTGGCCCATTGATTAGCATGTTTGGAAAATTGACCTCTGGTGTAGGGCTACTAACTAGTGGATCTATGAAACTATTGGTTGGTGCTGGTAAACTATCACCGTTATTTGGCACTTTGGTTAAAGATGGCGGTGCGGCCAGTACTGTCATTGCTAGCCTTAGTGGTGGCGCAGAAACAGGTTCAGCCTCCTTATTAGGTTTAGGTGGGTCAGCATTAGGTACAGTCTCAGGATTAGGTGCGTTGGCTGCGGCTGCTGCCCCGGTTGTGTTAGGTGTAGCAGCTGTGGGGACAGCGACTTACTTTGCGATTAAAGCTGGCAAGGAGCATAGTGACCAGTTGAAGCGCCAACGTGCTTCGATGGACGAATATGGCGCCAATATCAGTCAAAACTCGCAAAAAGCAATTGGCTCATTTAATGAACTACATCAAAAAGCCAAGAATGATATGGCACTATTGGACACCGCGGTAGGTAAGCAGTCTAAACAATTATCTAGCGATGTGGTTACTAAATACAGTAAGATGGCTGATTTGGTTGAACAACAGTTTTCCAAGACTAAAAAGGCTGGGATGGACGCACTATCCGACTTATCTGGAAGCTTTGGAAGTGCCGGCAATAGCTGGGTAACGCAAGTTGAAAAGGGGGTTGATAAGCGGGCTGATGGGCAAACAAGTAAGCTTGAAAAAGCTAAAAAAACGATGGAGAGCATTTTAAAGTCAGTTGACGGTGACTTCTCTAAGTTGTCTGCTACTCAGAAGGCCAGGCTAAATGAGGCTGAAGCTTACATTGACTCGCAAGTCTCCGCGTTTGGTATGGCTTATAAGGACCAGCAAGCATTATATAAAGCCTACGTTCAACAGCATGGCACTATCACGGATGGCATGTATAAGGCGGACGTAAAGTCAGCAGATTCGGCATATTCCAAGACTTACGGCAAGGCAAGTGATAGCTACAAGAAGAGTTTGTCTGAGCTAAAATCGCTAAGAAAAAATGACCAAATTAGCAAGAGCCAATACGACCAAGCACTGGCCATGCTGGACGCTAAGCGTAACAAGCAGCAAACGCAGGCCTCGTTGGAATACATCAAAACTGAAAAGGCAGCTGGCGATGCGTATAACAACAATGGTCGTGAAAGCTTACGCACAAAGCAAACGCTTGATGATGCGTATACTAAAACGATTACCGATGAGAATGGCAAAAAGGAAAAGCTCTATTGGGACGATGTCAGCAACAGCGAAGAATCGGCAGCCAAGTGGATTGCGGACCATAAGAAGGATAATCAGAAGTACATTGATGATCAAGTCAACGCGCATGGCACGATTCAAAAGAATATGGCTAAGTTCCAGAAGTCTCAGGAAAAAGCCTATGAAGCAATGGGGATGGATGCTGACCAAGCTGTTGCTCAAGCCAAAGTTGACGCTGACGATTTACTAGCAACCACTACTAAGTCGGGTGCTGAGAATGCCAAAGCGGCCGCTAAAATTCATAGTGACTATATTAAGGCACTGAACAACGGAAGTTTGGGAAGTGCTACGGCAGTTGCTAAGCAATGGGGCCTGGATCTTTCAGACACGACTAGCAAGATTGATCTTGGAAAGTATGGTAAGAAGACAGCTGCTTCGTTTTGGAACGATATAAAATCTGGATCTAAAACAGGTTATGAAGAAGCAAAAGTCTATTTTAATACTATTTTAGCCGACTTGAAGTCACGAAATATTACATCTGCCAGTGATTTAAGCAAATCCACTATGGATGAACTAAAATCTGGCTTGTCTAGTGGCGTATTAACGCTAAAAGAGTTAAAGCCAGTTTTGGGTGATTCCTTTGTTAGCTTGTTTCCACATGACCTTTCTAAAGTAAGCAGTCAGGAAATGAAGACTCTAAAGCAAGGTCTCAAAGATGGCGTAATTACATTGTCTGACCTAAATGGACAATTCAATGGAAAAATCATGGGGCTGTTTCCTAAAGACTTATCACAGCTGGGTAAAGATGACATTTCAACATTGAAGAAAGGTTTGAAAGATGGCTCAATTACAGACTCCGATTTAAAGGGTAAGTATGGCAAACAATATGCTTCTATTTTTAAGCAAGATTTATCTAAGCTGGGTAAGAGCGATATTCAATCACTCAAATTAGGCTTGGATCTTGGAATTATTACCAAGAGTGATTTAAAGACACGTTATGGCAAAGCACTAAATAAGATGTTTAGTAGCAAGAAGTCTTTGCATGATATTGGTAAAGAAAATATGAGTGCCCTAGCCAACGGATTAGACGCAGGGATACCTGAGGCTGACAGCGTACTAAAAAAATTACAAGGCCAAGTACACAAAGGCACCACCATTGAGCTTAACGGCGAAGGTCACTACACAATGGATACGTTAAACCGAGGCTACAAAGATAAGAAGCTTTCTACTCACGACTATCTCAAAGCGCTTACTGCTATGATTGCAGGTGACACCAACGTCGATATTAGTAAGAGCGGCAAAGACACAATGAATAGTTACAACGATGGACTAACAGCTAACAAAAAGACCGCTATTCAAACTGCTACTGGCACGGCGGACTCGATTCAAGGTGAATTAACTTTAGGGCGGAAGGCAATAGGGGCTGGTAAAAGCTCTATGAAATCATTTAATGACGCCTTAGTTCAATATTCAGCTGACCCGTTGAAGGCCGCTGGAGGTATCGGAGAAGCTGTTGCTAAGAACATTGATATAGGTGGAAACAGTGCTAATGATTTATCGAAAGCTGTGGGTGGCAAACAATCGTACAAAAAAACTCACAATAGACAGCCAGTTACTGGTATCGCCAATCCTTGGGCTGGATACAAAGCCGGCACTAATGGCAAAATCACTAGTCCTGAAACTGCAATAGTTGGTGATGGTTATAAGCCAGAATTGATTGATTACGGTAATGGATCATTAGGACTGTCACCGGCTGTTCCAACTGTGACCCACTTGCCTGTCGGTGCTCAAGTCTTTTCAGGTGAGGATACTGAAAAAGCGGCACCATTCCTTAAAATGATGGGGTTACCGATGTTTGCGACTGGTTCTGGTGGTAACATCGTTGATTGGATTAAGAACCTATTTGGTGATGCTATGAAGTTCATGGAGCACCCGATTAAGAACTGGGAAAAATTAATAGATTCTAGTTTCAACATGAACCTGTTTCCAGGTGGATCACAGAATCAGTTTGGCCCAGATACTAAGGACTGGGAAAAGAAGCAAACCAATTGGCTAAAGAAACTAGCTATTGAGGGTGCTGGTAATCCGGGTGGTGCTGGAGTAACACGGTGGATTCCGTACATCAAACGAGCCGCCGCTGCTATGCACGTATCGATGCCGGAAGATGGTATTAAGAAAATTCTCAATACCATCAATCACGAGTCCGGCGGTAATCCGACAGTATTTCAACATGGCTATGTGGATGTCAATACTGGTGTTGACCCTGCTCAGGGGTTACTTCAATTTATCGGACAAACATTCCGGTATTACGCGGTTAAAGGCCATGGAAACCGTGCTAATGGTTATGACCAACTATTGGCGTTATTTAACGATTCAAACTGGTACAACGATTTGATGTGGAATCGCGGTTGGGCGCCCAGCGGTCATCGTCGTTTTGACAAAGGCGGCGAGTCCTATGAAAAGCAATTAGCGTGGGTATCTGAGCATAACCAACGTGAAATTCACATCCCAGATGATCAGTCGAATTACAGCAAGTATTTAACGGACCAAGCTGTCAAGATGTCATTTGGCCAGCAGGCTTTTGTTGCTACAAGTGCAGAACAAGCCGCTGGGTTAAAGAGTACCATTCCCGTGGACGTTCCTAAGAATGGTGGGCCCGTCGCAGTCAGTGGTGCAACGGCGAACGGAACTGCTGAGGTATTAGGTATGGTCAAGTCATTAGTGGACGCAATTACTAGCAAGACAGTTAACATCACTGCCAAACTAGATAACGGTGTCCTTTTTAACGCCCAATATCCGTTAATCAAGCTGGCTCTAGGCCAAGATGTTGTCATTGATCGAGCGAGAGGAGGTAAATAAATGGAGTTAGATATTCAAGTGATTCAACAGGATGGCAATAGCTACTGGCTATCTGATTTGGGTATTCAAGTAGAAAAGTTTTCACCACCCGCACCAACGTTCACTCGAACTTACACGCCAGTTGGTAAGTACAATGTAGCTTCATCTGAAACACACACGAGTGAACGCAAGATACCACTAGTGTTTGATGTCAAAACAATTGACTCGGTTGACCAAGAACTAATGCGGTTGAAGCTGTTTGATTTATTTCGCGGCTACGAGGATTTTTATGTTGTTAGTAGCGTCATTCCATCGATTCGTTGGCCAGTCCATGCGGATGATGGTTTTAATGTAGACCCTTATGAAGCGTCACCTATTATGACGGAGGATATCACAGTTAACCTAGTTGTTACTGGTGGATTTGGTGAGACGATTAACACCACTGCCAACATGAAGGATAACATACCATTAGGATTTGATATTCCGTTTGCATGTTTACCACCGTATCGTTTCACCAATCAAAGCGACGTCAAGGTGTTTGTTGGTGGCTCAATTCCGCTGTTGGCTGATGGCAAGACAGCCACATTAACCTTCCATGGAGATGTGGCTAGTCAGTTATCAATTACTAACAAAACTACGGGGCAGGTGTTTCAGTTAAACCAAGCATTGAATAAATCCCAAACTCTAATTTTATATGGCATGGTTCCAGTTGTGGATGGCGTGAATGTCTACAGCAAGGGGAATCATGCCTATTTAGATTACGTCAAAGGGATTAATGAATTACTGGTGGCGGGTGCAACGAATTATGATTTGGAGTTTGATACACGCTATTACGTTTAGGAGGTGTGACAGTGTTTTATTTACGTGATGTAACAGGTAACGAACTACCAGTTATCCCAATTTCAGCACAATTGACTGAAACCGTGAATCAAGTGGCGCAGTTGGAATTGACGTTCATTAACACGGGTACTAACGCGTCTGCTGTAGGCATGTTGCAGCCACGCACGCTTTTGCTAGATTCTGATAGTGGTGAAGCTTATCGTATTCAGACCATGAATGGATCTAACATCGGTGGTAGTCGCAATGTTAAAGCAACGTTTCTAGGCGCTGTGCACGATTTAAACGACCATTACGTTGAAAAGAGTATAAAGGGATCCCAGTCGCTCGATAGCTGCATGCAGCTAATTACTGAAGGCACTGGTTTTACTTATACGATTCATGATGATTTCAATCATTATGATTTTTCTGAAGATTTCGGTACTGGATTAGCGTTTGATTTATTCTTAAACACTTTGATGTCGGACTTCAATTTCGAATGGACTAGTACGGGCAAGCACATTGATATTTATAAACAAGTCGGTAAGCGTGATGCTTTCGTTTGGTTAGATGGATTGAATCTTAGCTCGTTGACCGATGAGAGTGATTACACGACGATTGCAACTCATATTAAAGGTACAGGTAAGTTAGACGACAAAGAAAAGCCATTGGCTACTGCTGAGTACACGAGTCCTAACGCAACAACGTGGGGTGTAATTGATGCAGAGCCAATTTCTGATGAGCGGTTCACGAATAGTGATTCCCTATTGGCATATTTGAAATCAAAATTACAAGATGTGCCGTTGATTCAGCGAACTGCGACATTGAATGATTTCAAGACTAACTCGGTACCTGGAATGATTAATAACAGTGAGGTTGGGAATTACGGCTATATTCGGGATCGTAATGGTGTGGATGTTGAAACTCGAATCAGTGAAACCGTGATTGATTTGGTTACTCCAGCGACGACTAGCGTGACCTTTGGCAATATGACTAAAAGCTTTACACAAATCACCGCGGGATTGCAGACTGCTCATAGTGATTCTGGTAAACAGATCGCACAACTAAAGGCCGGACTTGATGCTGTAGATGGCAATGATTTGATTACTGACACGAGTACACTAGCAAGACTTAATGCATTGGGTGGTGCTGTGAGTGGATAAAATGACGGTGCAACAGGCTATTAATATTCTTTCAATGCAGTTTCCAATTAGCTGGGAGAAGATTGCCAATAAACCAGAGTTAGTGACTAGTGATGATTTGGACCAACGACTAAGTTTAATTGGGCAGTTAACCTCACCAGATGGTACTGCATGGGTACCTAGCATTGATAATGATGGGAAGGTCATCTGGCAAAAAGTAAAAAAGGAGGAAGAAGATGGCAATACAACTAGTAACTGACCAGCTGTCAAACGTGTTAGATGATACTCTTAGAAGTCAGCTTGTTGGTAATTTTAAGGTAATTGAAGAGGCTTTGAATGATTTAGATGGTTCCCAGGCTAGGCTGAATTCGGATAAGGATAAGATTATTCAGGATCTAAAAAATATCAAAGATGACAATGAAATTAGAGATGCGAATGTTCAAGCTATCGTCAATATTCTCACTAAGTATGATGTACCGATTCAAATTGTTAACGGCAAAGTAGTAGAGATTGAGGAAGGTGAGTAAATGATTAGTACGATTACATTAGATACGTACAAGCAACAAATTGGTTCAGGTGATGCTTTCAATCTGAGTGATAGTTTCAATGGTCGAGTGGGGGATGAACAAGCCCCATTGGTTGTCCAGTTCAAAGAACGTGGATTAGCACAACAGTTTCAAGATGGGCTAGTTCCGTTTTTGACTGGCTTTGTGGGCAGCCTTGATGATAATAACCAAGTTACCGCTGAGACTGGTGAAGCAGTTAGCTATGTTGGGACAAGCGATGATATTGTTGGCCTGGGTCGAGTGAAGATGAACCTCCCCGGAACCATTTTCCCACAGGAAGGCTATTTCTACGGCTTCTTGGGGTTACAAAATGCTGACGGTAAACGGGTGACAACTTTCAATGTCTGGTTCCACGTATATAACGGGAACCCTGATATGTTTGTCAATAAGGCACCGTTCCGTACAGAGTTACAGAAGCTTCTGGATGCCGTACAGCTGCTGATTAACGACGCTGATGGCGACTTGAGCAAGTGGAAACAAAAGCTAACTGACCTCTTTACGACTTTGAGCGCGCAGGGTGCCGATACAGAGACTTTGCTGACAACGCTACAAGCACAAATCAAGCAGAGTAACCTGTTCACTCAAGGCCAGATGGACGAACTAGTGGGAACACTAAGCGATTTCAAAATGGCTGGTACTACCGTTGCAGATAAGGTCAATGGTGAATTTGAAGATCGTGGTGTTAATGTCAAGTGGTTTGGGGCTGTTGGCGACGGTGTGACTGATGATACCGCGGCTCTGCAGGATGTTTTTAATAAATACGACAAAATTTTTATGCCTGCGGGAAATTATGTAATTACTAAAACTTTAATTATAAAAAAATCCAATCTCACCATTTATGGTCAAGGCGTCACAATTTTGCTTGACGCTGATGATACGGTGGCGGTAAACATGCAGGGGGCTAATATTAAATTATATGATCTTAATTTTAGATTAGTTGAAGGCCGGTTTTCAGGGAAACAATTTTGTCTTGGTATTGCAGATGCATCAAGTAATGTCACACTAGATAATATTAATATTTCTGGCTTCACAAATTGCGTAATTGATACGTATAACTCAAAAAACTTAGTCTTTAATAATTGTGAGTTTTCCAACGCAATGACAACAGCAACTGCTGAAAACCCAGAAATAACAAACGGATATGGAATCGTGCTACAGTGCTCAAAACATGTGCAAATTATAAATTGTGATTTTAATCACATTTATCGCCATTGTGTATACATTTCCTGTAGTGCTGAGCATAATACGGATTATTGCGACGATATTACGATTGATGATTGCCACATTAACCGTGACATTGATGGATTTGTGACAAATTTTGAGCACCCAATTAAATGTATGTCTGGGCGTAATGTCATTGTTACAAATAATTACTTTAAAAATTGTGGATCTGGTTTGATGGTTGCGCTATTTGAAAAGGCTGCAGATGCTAGTCTAATGCAACCCGAAAATGTAATTTTTAGAAATAATGTTTTTGAGAATTTATTAGCTGGCCAAATTAATCATAACGGCATGGTTGAGGAATTAAACGGCTGCGCCACTGACGGACTTTTCATTACAGATAATATTATGCATAATGCCAAGCTTAATGCTTTTATCAAGCTTTCTAAGACTAATAATTTTGTTATTAATAATAATCGTTTATTTGATTCAACGGCAATAGATTTTTTGGACGTTGAAATGCATTTCGCCAAAGGATTTGTGACTGATAATACGTTAATAAATACTGAGCCGGATCAATTTATTAAGTTTTTAAATTATGCTGATGATAATGGCACCGATTATGATTTGTTTGATGAATTTGTTATTACAGGTAATCGTGGCTATTTGCGTAGATCAATCCTTTATTTAAATATTATAAATAAATACAAATCATTACACATCGCAAACAATGATTTTTATTCTGACGCAGGTGATGCAACGGCTATTATGATTAATAGTCCTACTGATATGGCTACTTATATTAATGGCAATGTGATAAAAGGATTTCGCTATGGTTTCGGATTCCCGTTAGCAAGTGAAATGACCCGTATTGTTGAGCATAGTAATACGATTGCCAATTGTAAGATGGGTACCATCGAGTCAATGGGGGCAAATGTATTTATGATCAAACCATTTCGCAATCCATATAAAAATTGGCAGAATTATGTTTATTCGCGATCAGATAACACGATGCCAGACCCTGTCAAGCTTAATTATGGTGACATCTATCTGCCATCGACTAGTAATGCAGATGGTATTGCTAGCATCGTAGTCGATAAAAACGGCAGTAAGGCGTTTGCCAAAATTTCAGCGATTTTATAGGAGGTCAGAAATGAAATTAATATATATTTTTGACGGTGAGACAAAAGAATTTCGCGGGTCTAAATCCGTTGAGGACAGTTATATTACTGCTAAAAATGAAACAGAGCTGGCACCCGAGGACGACTTAATGCCACCTTACAGTTGGAACGGTATTAAGTGGACAGGCACAGTTACAGCACCGCAGTTGACCCCAGATCAACAGCAAATTGCTATTTTACAGCAAATATTGATGGCACAAGCGGCTGATGTTGCCAAATTAAAACAAGGAGTTGATAAATTGTGATGACAATTTACGATCAATGCAAAATTTTTAAAAGCTGGGGCGCGGCTAACGATTATTTTAAAGTATTCGTTGGTGCCGGTTTGACAGCTGATCAGTACAAAGAAATCACTGGTGAGGACTACGTAGCGCCAACCACTAAATAATGGGAGATGATAATAGTGAAACTCAAAAATAAACTAGCATTATCCGGAGCGGCTACTATGGCGGCTCTTTTTTTAGGACTAAATGCCAGCGCCGCTCGCATGGATATGGTCGATGTGTCGAATAATAATGGCTACATGAGTACCGCCGAATACGTTTCGATGCGTAATGAATTTGGCGTTAAGGCCCTTACCGTCAAGATTAGTGAAGGTACAACCTTCAAAGATGGCTATGCTGCTAGCAATATCGCTAATGGTCAAGCAGCTGGCTTATACGTCAACGGCTATCACTTTGCCCATTATAAAACTAAGGCTCAAGCAATTGCCGAAGCTGACTTTGCTGGTCAGGCAGCCAAAGCGGTCAGACTACCAGTTGGCGCGGTACTAGCAACTGACGTCGAATCACAGGAAGCCAACAGCCAATCGAAAGCAACCAATGACCGCAACAATGCCGCCTTCATGAAAGAAATTCAAAAGTTTGGTTATCGACCCGACATTTACACGTCAGGGTCATGGGCTAACAATAAGATGACCATTAAGAGTAAAACCAGCTGGGTTGCTGCTTACCCGTATGTGGTTAGCAGTAAGAACTGGTATTCAAATAACCACGCATGGCAGTGGTCATCAACGGCTAAGTTCCGTATTAGCTATGGTGGCTTCGATGTTAGCCAATTAAATGACAACTACTACACCGCTGGTCAAAAATCAACGGTCAAGCCGACTAATAAGGCTGCAGTAAAGGCCAACAATCGAAAAGCAAACAAACATACTTACCAGCCGTATGCTTCGGCTAAGTGGATCAAGGAAAAGAAGATCTACACACTCAAGACGGCGGTTAAGCTGCGCACTGGCATGTCAACGTCATCAAATGCGATTGCTATTTTGCCAGCTGGAACCACGGTAAAGACCGACCAAGCTATCATTAAAAGTGGCTATCGCTGGGTACGTCAGCCGCGATTTAATGGTTATGGTTATTTAGCAACCGGCCCAGCAAGCAATACGCTGGAATATGTAAAGAGTGGTGCCTTTCATACGTACTACACAGTTAAGTCCGGCGACAGCTGGTGGACAATCGCACAACGCAACGGCCTGAGCATGACTACATTAGCTAGTCAGAACGGAAAGACGATTTACACCACTATCTATCCTGGCCAGCGATTGGTGGTGCGGTAATTGCATACACTATTAGGATTAGGTTGGGATGAATGGGGATCCATTGTTGCCATTGTCACTAGTATTTGTGTATTAGCTAATTGGATTCTCAATAAGACGGTCCGTATCCCACTTAACGATTTAGGCAAGCGGCTTAGCCGTTTTACTGATGAAAGTTTAAAAGTACGACAGCAAAACGCCGACACAATGAACGCTATTGAAAACCGGGTCATTAAGGTAGAAGGTCGGTTAGATGGTCATGACATTGAATTTAAACATCTATATGAAAAGGAAGCCAAAGAAAATGAAAAAAATTAGTTTTAAGAATGCTGACGGAAGCTTGAATGGAAAATTAATTGCTGGGATTATTTCATTATTGATCGTTTTGATTCAACAAGTCTTTGCTGTGTTTGGCGTTAAATTTACTGGTGACTGGACGAGTATTGTGGCCGTTATCAACACCGTGTTAACAATCCTTGGTATGCTGGGCGTTATTACTGACGTTCAAACAGTGACAGCACCAACAGTTAAAAGTGACGAGGAAAGTCAGGTTGAAGCGACCGCTAATGCGGTTGCTGACGAAGCGCAAACACCAACGTCCACAGTCGCTGCAGTGAATAGTTCTGCAGCTTCTGACACTGAAATGGCGTCAGAATCCGCCTCACAAGCAAGCCAAAAGTAGTATAATAATCTTGAACTGTTCTAGTCCCCCATGCTTCGGCGTGGGGATTTTTTGTTAACAAAATATATAAAAAAGAGCCAGTCAAGACTGGCCCAATGTTTAAATAAATAAAATGGGTGTTCTGTTTCTCCTAAGATAATAAAGAACACAGTTATTATACATTAAACCTAATTAATATAACAAGGACTTATTAATATTTTTCTATAGATTACTTTCGGTATTGTGATATAAACCGACAAGTGTTATTATGTCCCTTGTCCTGTTATTAGTATCACAGCTTTCAAATCCCCCCAAGATTGTCGGTTAGTGGTGCCGGAAGTGATGAGGATAATCTTCTGCTTGATGGGTGGAAGATTTTTTTTGTTGCTTGCCTGTATATTTTGTTAGTGAGAGTTTAGATTTAGCATTATTAGCTGTCAATATAGCTAATTAGATAACTACAAGACTTTACAGAATAGCAAGTAATAAGTATAATATTAATTGTCTCTAGTGTAGTTTCTAGATGATAGTTATAACTTGATTAATTCCCCTGCGCTTCGGCGTGGGGAATTTTTTTATGTATTACCCGCCTAGAAATTTTGGTGCACATTTGGTGCACGTCGTGAAACAAAACGTTGCTATGTTGGTGCCTAACCACCGTATACTACTCCGGGTGGGTACGTCAGCCACGATTTAATGGGTTATGGTTGTCTAGCAACAGGCCCAGCCAATAATTCACTGGAATACGTTAAAACGGATGCTTCTCACACGTATTACACGGTCGTTTCAGGTAACTCATGGTGGGTGATCACTCAACGCAACGGTTTAAGCGTCTACACGTTGGCAGCGCAAAACGGTAAGAGTATCTATTCAACGATTTATCCTGGTAACAAGCTACTTATCAAATAAGTGAGCTTTCTAGAAGTGACACGCAATCTGCGTTTTATATTATGATATAATAAAACACAGACTAGTTGGTGTGCTTGCCCACACTAGCCTGTGCTTCCAAGTTTATTCTGCTTTACGCTTTTTTGTTAGCTTTCCGAATAAGTAAGGCAAACTTGGTTAATCCTAATAATACGGTTACCAAATCTTTAGTAGAGATGGTAAGCGTAAGATGCAGAATGATTGAAGATATTACCATTGAAGGATTCCTCCTTCCGGCAAAATAGTGGATTGATTAAGTCCCGTAAAATTTGCCTATCTTTAATTTTACCATAATACTTTGTTAAACTCAGTATTATGAGTAATCAAGAAACGTTATTTGTTGATGAATAAATTGTTGAATTTTTTCTACTAGAAGTGTTAGAATGTTTGTAGATTGAAGATACATTATTGAAGGATTCTTTCAGTGTGGACTGATTACCCACACTAAGTTTCCAATCTGTCATTTGTTATCACTCCTTTCTGCCAGTTGCAGGAAGGTCTTTTTTATTTAACGAGTTAATTATAAAGTAATGGTTTAGAAAATCAGTCAAAACATGTAAAATCGGAAAAATGAAGCAAACAGATGCAATGTTAACACTTTGCCTTTTAGTAAAAAATGTAAAGTCATTTATAAAATCCTGCACTAGCCTTAATTGGCTGGTGTGGGACTTTTTTGTGTTTAAGATAATAAGTTGGTATATAATAGTGGAAAAAGCAAAACATCAAAAAAGGGCCAATATTAAATTAATTTGTGCTCTTCCACGATTTGTAAATTAAAAATCTCTCTTTTTCATAAATGGCTTATAAATGGCATTTATAGCGTGCTACCCTTAATGGTATAACTACCGTGCGGGTGATAAGTCGACGTCGACAGATCAAAATAAAGCGTCAGAATGCGATTATATCAGCATTCTGACGCTTTATTTTACGGTTATGGCAAAGCTGAAGCGTAAATCAGATGTTTCGATGGTTGTTATCGCAACCGCACTTTTTACCACTTATGAAGAGACACTTTGGCTCAAGTTTCCCGTATGTGCGACTGAATTAATTGTTAGTCGTTAACAGTGCCTGAAAGGCCGTTAGCGACATTCCAGGGACGACCCGTTGTCGGGTGAGGTTGTACGGACTTTGCGTGCTGGTGGCGATACCAGGAGCCGTGGATAGGGCGTACTGGTAGCCGGCCTGCTTATCCGCTCGAATGGTCTGCTGGTTAGCACGGCCAGCTGGATAACAGATGACTTGCGTATTTTGCTGTAAATTATGATCGAGCCATTTTTTGGAACTTGATAATTCCGTAAGTTGGACCTGGTAAGTTAAATTATTTAAATCCAGATGGCGAACGGTGTGACTCTGAAAATCGATATTGCCGGACGCTTGCATCCGCTTAGCATCAGCCAACGTTAAGTGATTCTTTTTATGAGTAAAGCCGGTAATGAAATTAATAGTGGCGTGTTGGTGTGTCTGTTTCAAGATTGGCCACGCTGCCGTCATGTTGTCTTTGTAACTATCGTCGAGTGTGATCCAGACGATTTTTTTTTGTGGAATCCGCCGATTCTTGAGCGCATAAACGGCCTCATTGGCGGTCAAGGTTCGGTAGCCGTGTGTCTTTAGATAGGCCATTTCAGTTTGAAACTCCTTGGCGGGAACGCGTAACTGGTTCCCACTAGAAATACTGTGGTACATCAAGATTGGCAAGTGAACGACTTTGACGGAGTGCCAACCTTGATACGGCCGTGCATGTGATTGGCGCTTAGCCGAGCTATGCACGCTTTTAACGCTGGCCTTGGATGATTGACTGCTAGCTTGCTTAGGTGTCGGTGAGGCCGCCTGACAGCCTGCTAGTAGGCCGAGAACGGCGCCAAGACATAGGATATAAATGCTACCCCGGATGTGCATGATAATCCCCCCATGATTAATAACTACTTCCTATTCTAATAGATTAGCACACCAAGCGCGATAATTACTGAAGTATTGTTAAAATAACTTTCTTAATGTTTAAGGAACCCCAAATTTGATTAGTAATCACTTAAAACGATTAAGAAACCTTAGTTAGGGTAGCCATGAGAGCTTTGCTCCGATACGATAAATAAAATAATTAATTAGGGGGGAATAGGGGTTATGAAGAAAAAAGGGATTATCGGGTTGTTGGCAGTTATTATTATGGTTAGTGTAGGCGTATCGTTCGTTGTACCGACGATGACGAAGAATCAGGGCAGTGAGTTCGCCATGGCGGTGGATAATTTGAATCCCTTCGTCAAGGTACAGACGGTCTATGGTCGGACCACTCGGGCCATCAGCCACCCGACTGGTCAGATGGGGGAAGATGTCTATACGTACCGGATGTTGACTAGCGATGCACAGGGAAAACAACGCTGGCTGACGTTTACGGCCGACCATCGACTCAAGCAAGGACACTACTTGAAGATTGAGACGAAGGGACAAAACGTGAACTCATGGGAAGCTGTTGAGACGCATCAAGTGCCCGCAGATATTCAAAAAGTATTAGCTTAAAGCAAAATACAGCGCTGTGTCATCGTTGGATGACACGGCGTTTTTTTTTGTGGTCACGAGGGCGACCTTAATAAATTCTTAAATCCTTTTGAGTGCTAAACTGCGATGAGTGCGTTACAATATTTTACGTGAGACTTGTAAAGATGGTTGACAAAAGGACCGTTTTTAGTTAGATTAATATACTGCATTATTATGTAATAATGAATGAAGGGGAGCGTGCAAATGCTTAAAATAGCAAAGGGTCGGATTTCGTATCCCGCGGTGATTGGTGCGGTCTTATTTATGATCGTACAAGTGATTGCGACCTTAAATCTACCTAGTTTGACATCTAATATTGTGAATAACGGGGTGGCTACTGGTGACATCAGTTATATCTGGAAAATCGGGTTTGAAATGATTGGATTTTCATTGTTATCGGTCGTCGCTGCGTTTGGCAACGTCTTTTTAGCGGCGCGGTCATCACAACAATTAGGGAAGAATTTGCGGTCGGATATTTATAAGAAGGTCATCAACTTTTCAAATGATGAATTTGATAAGGTCGAGACGTCTTCACTAATCACACGAACGACCAATGACGTGGTCCAGATTCAAAACGTGGCCATGATGGCGTTACGGATGATGATTATGGCACCAATCATGCTGATTGGTGCAAGCTTTTTGGCATATACCAAGAGTCATGAATTAACATGGATCTTTGTGGTTTCCATTCCGGTATTGCTGATTTTTATCGGCTTGATCATGGCGTTTGCAATTCCGCTGTTCCGGGCGATGCAAACCAAGACCGACCGCATCAACCTTGTTTTCCGTGAAGGATTGACGGGGGTACGGGTTATTCGGGCGTTCCGCCAAGACAAGTTCGAACAAGACCGTTTTGAAGATGCGAACCAAGACTATACAAAAAATGCAATCAAGGTTAACACGATCGTGGCCTTGGCTTACCCGGTCATGACGCTGATCATGAGTGGGACGAACGTGGCGATCGTTTGGTTTGGTGGTCAGTTGATCAGCAGTCAAACGATGCAAGTTGGGAACATGATTGCCTTTATGACTTACGCGATGCAAGTATTAATGAGCTTCATGATGTTGGCCATGGTGTTTGCATTTATTCCACGGGCGGCGGCTTCTGCTTCCCGGATTAAAGAAGTTTTGGACATTGAACCTAAGATTACGAATCCTGATAAGGCTGCTACGTTACCAGCAACCACTGAACATAGCCTAGAATTTGACCACGTCAACTATCGCTATCAAAGTGCGGAACAGTTGGCACTGGCGGATATTAATTTCAAGGCGCATTCTGGACAAACCGTGGCCATCATTGGTGGGACGGGTTCCGGTAAGACGACCCTTGTTAACTTGATTCCTCGCTTTTATGACATTGAAAGTGGTGCCGTCAAGTTAGATGGGCAAGATGTTCGGCAGTTGCAATTAGCTGATTTACATCAAGCCGTTTCGTTCGTTCCACAAACTGCAACTCTGTTTACAGGGACGATTCGTGAAAATATGCAATTCGGTAACGAACACGCGACCGATGATGAAATCTGGCATGCGTTAGAAATTGCTCGTTCAACTGACTTCGTTAAAGAAGAAGGCGGCCTGGATGCACACGTTGAACAAGGTGGGGGTAACTTCTCTGGTGGTCAACGGCAACGATTAGCGATTGCTCGTGCACTTGTCAAACACGCTTCCGCGTATGTGTTCGACGATTCTTTCTCTGCATTGGATTTCAAGACCGATGCGCAACTGCGGGCTGAATTACGACAAGACAAACAGATTCAACAGAGTGTCGTTGTCATTGTGGCGCAACGAATTGCCACGGTGGCGGATGCTGATCTGATCTTGGTTCTAGATAACGGTAAGTTAGTCGGCAAGGGGACCCACGCTGAACTGAAAGCGAATAATGAAGTTTATCAAGAAATTATGAAGTCACAATTACGAGAGGAGGATCAGTTGTAATGAGCGAAAAGAATACGAGTTCTACTAAGCCTGCACGTCCTGCTGGCGGTCACGGCCCCGGTGGTCATGCTGGACTAGTTGAAAAGCCTAAGAGTTTTTGGAAAACGGCGATTCGATTGATGCGCTACATGTCAGACCGGTGGGTCGGTTTGGCAGTGGTCATGATTTTTGCCATTGCTTCCGTGATTTTCCAGATTCGAACACCTAAGATTTTAGGGAAAGCAACGACCGAGCTTTATAAGGGGATTATGAAGGGGGCCGCGCAACAGAAGGCTGGTATCAGTCAATCCGGTTACCCAATCAACTTTGAAAAAATCGGTCAGATTATTATGATCGTTTTGATCATGTACTTGGCCTCAGCGCTGTTCAACTTTATTCAACAGTATATTATGACGCGGATTTCTCAACGGACCGTTTATAAATTACGGCGGTCATTCAAGGGTAAGATGCAAAAGGTGCCGATTTCATATTATGATACCCATTCGAATGGGGATATTATGAGTCGGGCTGTCAATGATATGGATAACATTGCCAACACGTTGCAGCAAAACTTGACCCAGGCGGTGACAAGTACTGTCACCTTTGTCGGGACCCTATGGATGATGCTGACCATTAGTTGGAAGCTGACCTTGATTGCGCTTGTTACCATTCCACTGAGTGTCGTAGTAGTTGGTGTGATCGCACCTAAATCACAGAAATTCTTCGGAACTCAGCAAAAAAGCTTGGGGTTGTTGAATAACCAAGTCGAAGAAAACTATGCTGGCCACGTGGTCATCAAGAGTTTCAACAAGGAACAAGATGCTATCGATGATTTTGAAGTCCAAAATAACAATTATTATCAATCAGCCTGGAAGGCCCAATTTATTTCGGGGATTATCATGCCACTGATGATGTTCTTAAATAATATTGGCTACGTCTTTGTAGCCATCATTGGTGGGATCGATGTGGCGAACGGGAACGTTTCGTTAGGGAACATTCAAGCGTTCTTGCAATACACGCAACAATTTTCACAACCGATTTCACAAATGGCGAACTTGTTGAACACGATTCAATCAACCGTCGCTTCCGCAGAACGGGTCTTTGAAGTGCTTGATGAAGAAGAAATGAAGCAGACGAAGTCCAACTTACCAGCCGAAACCGATAGCGATAACTTGATTAGTTTGCAACACGTTCAATTTGGCTATACGGATAACGATCTATTAATGAAGGATTATAATCTGGACGTTAAGCGTGGGCAACAAGTGGCCATCGTTGGACCGACTGGTGCGGGTAAGACGACCATCATTAATTTGTTGGAACGTTTTTATGATATCAAAGGTGGTTCAATTAAATTGAAAGGGACCGATACCCGGGACCTGGATCGTGAAGACTTGCGGTCACACTTTGCGATGGTGCTTCAAGATACCTGGCTCTTCACTGGGACGATTTTCGACAACTTGAAGTATGGTCGCGAGGATGCGTCTGATGAAGAAATCTACGCTGCGGCTAAAGCGGCCCATGTGGATAGCTTTGTTCGTAAATTGCCAGATGGTTATCAGACGGTTCTGAATGAAGAAGCTTCAAACATTTCACAAGGACAACGCCAATTATTGACGATTGCCCGGGCGTTTGTCGCTAACCCAGAAATTCTGATTTTGGATGAAGCAACGAGTTCAGTTGATACGCGGACTGAAGTGCATATTCAGCACGCCATGGAACGACTCCTGAAGAACCGGACCAGTTTTGTGGTTGCGCACCGGTTATCAACGATTCAAGGTGCGGACAACATTATTGTGATGAACCATGGGTCAGTGGTTGAAACTGGGACGCATGAACAGTTGATGGCTCAAAATGGGTTCTATGCGGATCTGTATAACAGTCAATTTACTGGCAATATTAGTCTCGACTAAAGGAGGGGTGTCAATTGTTCCGGAAAACAGCAATGGTTGCCGTTACTGCGGGTGCGCTAACATTATTATTAGCCGGTTGCGGTAAGACAACGTTATCAACGACTAAAACCACGTACAAGCCGAACGGGTTAGTAGCAGCCGTTAAAGGTAAGTCCAACGTTAAGAAGGTTCATTACCAGCTTGACGGTGGTCAAACGAAGACGGCGACGGTGCATAATCATACGTTTGTGATTCAAGTTCCGA
This sequence comes from Lactiplantibacillus argentoratensis, assembly GCF_037290055.1. NCBI lineage: Bacteria > Bacillati > Bacillota > Bacilli > Lactobacillales > Lactobacillaceae > Lactiplantibacillus > Lactiplantibacillus argentoratensis. The sequence continues at coordinate 1,987,418 of NZ_CP147647.1, read as the reverse complement.
CCAAGACGACCCGCCAAACGGTGAAGATTAAGGCCGGTTCAGATACTACGACGGTGCACGTAAAGGGTGCTAAGAAATTAGTGGGCTATCAAAAGATGGCGACGACTTATAACCAGGCGCTGATTGCTTCTAAACTCAGCAAGTCTGATCAACAGGCGGCTAAGAAGTTGCAAACTGAGGGTGCGGCCCTTAAAAAGCAACAAGCAACGATCCAAGCCAAAGTCAAGCAAGCCCAGGCCCAGATCAAAGCTGGCGGTACGGCGGCGGCCACGGGTGCTAAGACACTCCAAGCCCAACAAACTGCTGCGGCACAGCTCAAGACCAAAGCAGCTAGTTTGCAAACGACTCAAAAGCAGGTCGAAGCAGCCATGGCCACGGCTAAGAAGCAGGTCAAATCGCAATTGTTACCGACGAAGACGCCCAGTGATGGTATCACGAACGTGTTAACAACTAAGGATTATAAGATCCGGCTAAATGTTCAGAAGGGTGACGTCTTGGGGGCAGCGATGATTGTGCCAACCAAGGCCTTTAAGAACAAGACCCGCCAAAATAACTTTGGTACGGCGTTTGCTTTAATGACGACAACGACGGGTGCCAATGCCAAGAAGGTCATGAAAGCGTTCCAGAAGGAAACCAAGGATAATAGTGGTAGTACGACAACAATCGATCCGATTAACTCGAAAGGGGTTCGCTTCACAATCGGTGTCTCCACCTCTGACTTGTATATTTTTATGACTAAGTAGTGCAGTACGGTGCACGTCTATCAGCGTAAGCGAAAAATCACCATCCCTCGAATAATCCAGGGATGGTGATTTTTTTATGGGCAGATTTTAGGCTTGATTCCCAAATTGCCCATTAAATTTACTCAAATGACAACTCCAAGAAGTATAAGTGTTTAGCCGGTAAATGAGCCGAAGAGACCCATACTTCATGGTAGTTCGGGACTTTTTTCTCCGTATAATCAAAGAAGAAATCAAGTAAGTTGCCGTTCTTAGCGACAAAGTCATCCTGAAACCGATTGACTAAAAGCTTGTTGTCGGGAAAATAGATTTCGGGGTTAGCGACCTTGATATGGTCGGGGACACCCATCCGGACGACATTCGTGTATTCCGGTTGGGTAAACTGTATTTCAGTCGGGTGATGGGTGATATAGAACATGACATTATAGATTGAATCTGAATTACTAGCCACGACAAACCAGTCCTTTGCTAAATTTACACTCATTATACCAAAAAAACATTAAAACGTTGGAAATGTTTAACGGCCCCTTGACAAACTTCTAATTAACCATTAATCTTTTAATTAAATTCAAATTAATTAATTTGAAAAATTACATATGAAGGAAGTCGAAGCATATGGCAGACGTACAATTAGACTGGAACAACTTGGGGTTTGAATATCGGAATCTTCCCTACCGTTATCGTGCGTATTGGAAAGATGGCGCTTGGTATAAAAAAGAATTAACGGGAGATGCAACTTTACATATCAGTGAAGGCTCAACGGCATTACACTATGGTCAACAAGATTTTGAAGGCTTAAAAGCTTACCGCACTAAGGACGGTAGTGTTCAATTATTCCGGCCAGATCGTAATGCAGCCCGAATGCAGACCAGTTGCGAACGGTTATTAATGCCACAAGTGCCAACGGATATGTTTGTGGATGCCGTTAAGCAAGTTGTTAAGGCTAATCAAGATTACGTGCCACCGTATGGTACTGGCGCAACCTTATATTTACGCCCATTGATGATTGGGGTTGGCGGTAACATCGGTGTCCATCCGGCCCAGGAATACATCTTCACCGTCTTTGCAATGCCGGTTGGTAGCTATTTTAAAGGCGGGATGACGCCAACCAACTTTACGACGTCTGAATATGATCGTGCGGCCCATAAGGGAACCGGGGCTTATAAAGTCGGTGGGAATTATGCGGCTAGTTTATTCCCAGGCCAAGAGGCGCATGCTAACGGTTTCTCCGACTGTGTTTATCTTGATCCGGTTGAACATCGCAAGATTGAAGAAGTTGGGTCAGCGAACTTCTTCGGGATTACGAAGGATGGCACTTTTGTGACACCGAAATCACCATCAATTTTGCCTTCTGTGACGAAGTATTCATTACTTTACTTAGCAGAACATAAATTTGGAATGAAGACCGAACAAGGTGACGTCTACATTGATGATCTAGACCGGTTTGCTGAAGCTGGGGCTTGTGGGACGGCTGCTGTGATTTCACCAATCGGTGGCTTGGAACATCAAGGCAAGTTACACGTATTTTACAGTGAAACGGAAGTTGGCCCGGTAACGAAGAAATTATATGACGAATTAACTGGGATTCAATTTGGCGACCGGGAAGCGCCTGAAGGTTGGGTTCAGAAGGTTGAATTAGACTAAGCACGGCGTTGATCGTGTGAATTAGAAGACGGCTTTAGTAAGGCTCGTGATGCGAGCAGGACTAAAGTCGTTTTTATGTGCGCACTCAAGTGCCACGTGGTATTGTGAATGGTAAGGATACGCCTTGACCAGTAGGTGTTAAGATGGAAGCAACCGTTCTTCAGCTAAGGGGACGTTACGGTTAGTTTAAGATTGCTAATTGTGATGTAAGAGCTGCTGAAAAAACGCTAAAATTAAGGGGAGTTGGGTAACATGATAAAGTGGAGTAATCAACATTGGCAGACAATTGAATGGATCAGTACGGCGATTTTGGTGGGGTGTACGTTATTGTATAATCACCAGTTTGTGCCGAATCAATGGCTCCTCGTCATTGGCGGGGTTGCCTTGATCAGCTACTGGTTGGTCACGTTACCGCGGTTGTTCAAAAGTCAGCACTGATTGGATTGTACGATCAGTCATATTCAACGGTTATAAACTGAAAGTCGGTTCATTATCAGGTATGGCTACCATTCAGTTAGTCTTGGTTCATTGACGGAACTGGTCATTTATCAACGTCGCCATGATTAGAGTGAAACCCAGTTAGCCGGGGGGTTCGTGTCGTTTTACCCGGACGCTTGGCTGATAGCGACCTTGCAGTTGATTTGACCACTGGCATCCCCAACTTGAATCATGATCCTAATAAGAGAGAATGAATAAATTAATGGCAACTTTCAACAGAACTGAAGCACTAATTAACCAAATGGTCCAAGACCGGGTGATTCCAGGGGCGAGTTATGCCTTGATCGATGGGGCTGAATGCCATATCGAACAAGTGGGAGTCGCTCAAGTTAAACCGGCGATTAAGCCGTTATGGCCGGATGCCATGTATGATCTGGCCTCGGTTACTAAGGTCGTAGGAACGACTACCGTGGCGCTACAGCTGATGCACGATGGCCAGCTTGAAATCGATCGCCCCGTGCATGACTATCTAACGACCTTACGATCGACAACGATTACGAGTCGTAATTTAATGACCCATACAAGTGGTCTGAGTGGCTATATTCCGAATCGAAACGCGTTGTCAGCGGATGCACTATTAGCCGCGATTCAGCGGTTGCCAATTAGTTCACGTAATCGCAACCATCGGGTGGTTTATACGGATTTAGGTTTGATTATCATGGGCCAAGTCATCGAACGCATTCTTGGCGCGGCCATTCAGCCGATTATCACTGCGCGTGTTTTGCAACCACTAGGGCTAGCACACACGAGTTTTCAACCTCAGCCCGCCCAAGCCGTTCCAACCACTTATTCCCTGCAAGCCGGATTGTTGCAGGGTGTCGTTCATGATCCTAAGGCCAGGGTCTTAGGTGAACACTGTGGGTCCGCCGGCCTATTTGCCAGTACGGCGGACCTTGTTCGGTTTTCAAGACTGATGCTCGGTCAAATCGATGTGCCGGAAGTGCTATCACAGACCACGATTGCGAGTTTATATCAAGACTGGACGCCTAATCAACATCTACGCCGGAGCTTTGGCTGGAACCTCTGGCACCGGCCTGATGAGACGATGCCAGTGATTTTTCATACCGGCTATACTGGTACGCTCCTGATGCTCGATCGTCAACGGCAACAGGGACTCGTGTTCTTATCCAATCGGGTACACCCGGTTGCGAATAATTCTGTATTCCTACCCGCACGGCGACGATTGATTGCGGCATGGTTGGCGGATACGGTTACAAATTAGTTAGTTCGGTTTCACAACCGCTTTCATGTATGCTAAAATTTAGATATTAAATTTAACAATGGAGTGAGTAAATCTTATGAGTGAGCCATACTTTTTGAAGCCAGTGTTCCATGAAAAAATTTGGGGCGGTACCAAATTACATGACGATTTTGATTATGATATTCCTAGTGATCATACTGGAGAATGCTGGGCAATTTCGGCCCATCCACATGGGCCAGCGACGGTCGAAAATGGGCCGTATGCTGGTATGACATTGGATCAGGTATGGGCAGAGCACCGCGATGTATTTGGTAATGCCAAGGGGGATGTCTTCCCACTATTGACCAAAATCCTGGATGCTAGTGAAGACTTATCAGTGCAAGTGCATCCGGATGACGCGTACGCAGCTGAACACGAACACGAACTCGGCAAGACTGAATGCTGGTACGTGATTGCGGCTGAGCCAGGTGCAACGATGATTTATGGTCATCATGCCAAGACTCGTGAACAGCTCGCCGAATGGATCAACAATGGTGAGTGGGATAAGTTGTTACGGCGAGTTCCCGTGAAACCCGGCGATTTTCTCTATGTACCATCTGGTACGATTCATGCCGTTGGTAAGGGGATTATGGTATTGGAAACCCAACAGAGTTCTGATACGACTTATCGGCTATATGATTGGGACCGGGTCGATAAGACTACTGGTCAGAAGCGGGAACTACATCTGCAACAATCGATTGATACAACTAACGTGCCGCATCATGACCCTGATCTTGATATCACAACCACGCAAGTTGGGGACGCCACGGTAACTAAGTACGTCCAATCGCCATTCTTTGGTGTTTGGCAATGGCGGTTAACGAACGGTCAAGCAACCTTTAATCGGGGTTCGGCACCTTATACGTTAGTCTCCGTACTGGATGGTCAAGGGAGCATTACCGTTGATGGTCAGGATTATCCATTGAGTAAGGGAATCCACTTCATCTTGCCATTTGATGTTAAACAATGGACGTTGAAGGGTGATTTACAAATTATTGCGTCAGAACCCGGGGCCAAGGCTTAATTAGTTAAACCCCTGATGGGATAAAAAAGATTGATACTGGCTTAGAGCCAATATCAATCTTTTTTTGTATGTTAGCTGATAATATCAGTTTATTAATAATTACTATCTAAAAGTATATAAATATTTATTATAGCTTAAAGGGGTTCACTAATGAGAGGGCTTCCAAAAAGTAAGTCGCGTTGTGATCCGGACTAGTGGATCGTAAACCAAAAGAATCGCTCCTGACCCGCAACTGGGTTAAGAGCGATTCTTTAGTACTGCGGATTAAGGTTTCACGACAACGTTTTTAGTGAGATCTTCATTGAGTTGGTCCAGTGCATCGAAGTTGCCCTCAGGGTACTTACGTTGTAAGGACAGTTTTAAGATTCGTTTGGCGAGGGCTTCGTTGCGGGCGAGGATTGGACCATGGAAGTAAGAACCAAAGGTATTCTTGTAGATGACACCCTCGGATTGGTCCTTCCCGTTATTGCCGTTGCCTTGGAGGACCTTACCAAGGGGCCGCTCACCTTCACCCAGGAAGGTCATCCCGTTATGGTTTTCAAAGCCATAATAGGTCTGATGGGTTTCGGCGTTCTCGATAGTGATATTACCAATAAAGCGATTGTTATCCTGACTGAGCGTGTAATGATCTAAGGCACCGATACCCGCGATCTTTTCACCATGGGCCCCAATGTAGTAATGGCCCAGCATTTGAAAGCCACCACAGATTGCTAATAATGGGCCACCGGCTTCGATATATGCGGTCAAGGCGTCTTTTTTCGTTTGCAGATCCTTGGAAACAATCGTTTGCTCGTAATCTTGACCACCGCCAAAGAGGGCGAAGTCATACTTATCGCCGTCAAACGGGTCGTCCAAGCTGACTAAGTCAACAGTGATGTCGGCATCCACTGCTTTAGCATAGTAGCGCATTGCTAAGATGTTACCGATATCACCGTACGTGTTCATTAAATCGCCGTAGAGGTGTGCGGCGTGTAGCGTATAAGTCATGGTTAAGCCATCCCCCCATCAATAATGCCTTGGCTAGCGAGCTGCTTTCGTAATTGCAACATCGCGGTGTAAGTTGCGACGACGTAGACTTGTTTGGTCGGTAGTTTTTGAATTGCGGTCGTCATGTTGGTCAGGTCAGGAACAATGGTTAACTGATCTTCCGGTACGCCAGCAACTTTTAGTCGGAACGTGATATCACGGTAACGTTCACCGCCACTAATATAGGCGGGAATATTCAATGCCGGTAGTTTTTCAAAGTCACCATCCCAGATCCAACTAGTATCAATACCATCCGCGTAGTTGGCGTTGAGCAGGGCGGCAAATGAGAATGGTCGCTCATCGGTGCTGATTGTTTGCAAGACTTGGTTAAGGCCCACCGGATTCTTGACGAGAATCAGTGTGACGTCCTTTTCGCCAACGTGAAAGGTCTCTTGTCGACCAAAGACTTGTTCATCGTTGTCGCTAAGGGCGTGCGCGATTTTAGCTGGTGTGACGTCCATGAAGCGCCCAACCGCGTAGGCCGCTAGCGCATTATAAATATTATACTGGCCACCGATATTAAGATGCATGGCCTGACCGTTGATTTCAAAGTCTGAGCTAGTCGGTGTCATGGCAGTCAGAGCGTTTAATTTGTATGCCAACTGTGGACGCTCAAAACCGCAGTGGGGACAGTAATACTTGCCCATATTGCTATAAGTTCGACTATGGTAACGTAAAATATGCTGACAACGCGGACAAAGCAGGCCATCCGTATTTGCTGGCGCTTGTTGGTCATGGTCGGGCTGGTAGTCAAATCCGTAATACAGTATCGGATTAGGCAATTGTTTGGCATTGAAGAGTGGCAAATCACCGTTGGCAATAATTGTCGCTTCAGGTGCTAAAGCAACCCCGTCTAAGATTTTTTGATATGTCGTGTAGATTTCACCATATCGATCCATCTGGTCACGGAAAATGTTCGTGAAGACAAAGGCTTTTGGTGTGATGTACTTGGTGACCATGATTACGTTAGCTTCGTCGACTTCTAGAACTGCGAGTGGCTTTTGGTGCGCTTTAGGTGCCCGTAAAAAGGTCGTGACGATACCTTGCTTCATGTTGGATCCGCTTGGATTGGTTAAAATGTCAGGGTACTGTTCACGTAAAACCTTGACCGTCAAGGCGGTCGTTAACGTTTTACCGTTGGTCCCAGTGATGACGATGACGTCGTAGTTTTTAGCGAGATGCTTTAAAATCGTTGGATCGAGCTTCAGCGCTAACTTGCCGGGGAGTGAGCTCCCACCGCCACGGAAGGTGTGTAAAAACCAATATGCGGATTTACCCGTCCAGGTGGCTAATGTACTATTAATTGACATAAGTTATCGGTACCCCTAATTCTTGATTTACCTGGGAAATGATCAGTGTGACCAACTACCGGGTATTAAAATCATAATTACCGGACAAAATGTCCTACTCTCAAGTATTTTATACTGAACGTCCCTAAAAGAAAAGTGATACTCCCGCCATTTAACCGCATATTATCAATTCGTTAATTAGTTTTAATGACAGAATGCTGAAATTCACGGCCAAATCCGCTATAATTGACTAGAAATGTGTAAAAAAGGGGAATGAGTCGCTTGGCACAGTTATTTTTTCGATATGGCGCGATGAACAGTGGTAAAACCATTGAAATTTTGAAAGTTGCACATAACTATGAGGAACAAGATAAGTCGGTCATTATCTTAACGAGTGGCTTAGATAATCGTGATGGTGTGGGCTATGTTGCAAGTCGCATTGGCCTTAAACGTGAAGCAACGCCGGTATTTGATGATACCAATATTTTTGAGATCGTTAAACAAACGAATCCGGATGCTGCGTGCGTTTTAATCGACGAAGCCCAATTTTTGAAAAAGCATCACGTCCTAGAATTGGCTGACATTGTTGATGAGCTAAAGATTCCAGTCATGACGTTTGGTTTAAAGAATGATTTTCGTAACGAATTGTTCGAAGGTAGCAAGTACCTACTGCTATATGCGGACAAGATCGAAGAAATGAAGACAATCTGCTGGTTCTGTCGTAAAAAAGCAATTATGAATTTACGGTTCCACGATGGTCAGCCCGTTTATGAAGGCGAACAAGTTCAAATCGGGGGTAATGAGGCGTACTACCCAGTTTGTCGTCATCATTATTTTTACCCGCCGAAATTAACAAAGTGAGGATTAACTGAGAATGGATAAGTTTTTTGATAAGTTACAAGCCGTTGCCGATCGGTATGAAGAACTCGGTGAATTGTTAAGTGATCCGGAAGTCATTTCGGATTCTCAACGTTTCATGAAGTTATCTAAGGAAATGGGTAATATTCGTGAAACGGTTGAAAAGTATAATCACTACAAAGAAGTGACGAGTCAGATCGAAGAAAATGACGAATTGCTTCATGAAAAGCTCGATGACGAGATGAACGCGATGGTCAAAGATGATTTAAAGAACCTCAACGCGGAAAAGGATCAACTGGAACATGAAATCACGTTATTGATGTTGCCTAAAGACCCGAATGACGACAAGAACATCATCATGGAAATTCACGGTGCTGCTGGTGGTGACGAAGCCAGTCTATTTGCTGCGGACCTGTTCAACATGTACTCGAAGTACGCCGAACGTCAGGGCTGGCAAGTAGAAGTGGCCGACCGGAATGAAACTGAAGTCGGTGGCTTTAAAGAAATCGTTCTGATTATTTCTGGTGACAAGGTCTACTCTAAACTGAAGTATGAGAGTGGCGCACACCGGGTACAACGGGTACCAGTGACTGAATCAGCTGGGCGGGTCCATACCTCAACTGCAACAGTCGGCGTTATGCCGGAAGCACAGGATGTGGACATTGATATTGATCAAAAAGATATTCGGACCGATGTCTTTCGTTCATCTGGTGCCGGTGGTCAACATATCAACAAAACGTCTTCAGCGGTGCGGATGACCCATTTACCAACCGGTATCGTGGTCTCAATGCAAGACCAACGTTCGCAACAACAAAACCGGGCCAAGGCGATGGAAATCTTGCGCGCCCGGGTTTACGACTACTATCAATCACGGGAACAAAACGAATATGATGCTGAACGTAAATCAGCCGTTGGGACGGGGGACCGTTCTGAACGTATTCGGACCTACAACTTCCCACAAAATCGGGTGACGGATCATCGGATTGGGTTAACGCTCAACAAACTTGACCGAGTGATGAACGGCGAGCTAGACGAAGTTATTGATGCCCTCGTTTTAGCTGATGAAGCTGAAAAGATGGAGCGCTTAACTAATGAATAAGCCCACTCAACCCACTTATTTTGAAGCCCAGCAGTGGGCTTCTTTTTGTCTAAAAACGGCCCAGTTGCCGACCGATAGTGCTCGCTTCCTGTTATTGGGCTTGAGCCGGCTCGACCAGACGCAATTACTCATTCATTATCGCGAGCCACTACCCAGTGACGTTTGGCGCGCTTATCAACAGGGAATCGACCGGGTCGTTGCTGGTGAGCCGGTGCAGTACGTGCTTGGCGCCGCACCGTTTTATGGCCTGACCTTACAAGTTAATCCAGCAGTGCTTATTCCTAGAGTCGAAACAGAAGAATTGGTAGACTGGATTTTGACGGATGTCCCAGCGACAGCGCCAGTGCGACTCTTAGACGTTGGTACTGGCTCAGGCGCCATTGCATTGGCAATCAAACACGAACGGCCGGCATGGGAGATTACGGCCAGCGACATTTCAACCGCTGCGTTGCAAGTTGCCAAAGCCAATGCGGACCGCCTTCATTTAGACGTTGCGTTCGTTCACAGTGATCTACTGACGAGTGTTTCAACGCAGCCGTTTGATATTATTGTCAGCAATCCGCCATACATCGCCACCAGCGAAAAAGACGTCATGGACGCCAGCGTCCTCGCCCACGAGCCCCAAACGGCCTTATTTGCTGCCCACGAGGGGCTGGCGCTTTACGAGCAGTTAGCGATGACGGTGGCCGATCATCTGACCTCAACTGGTCGCTTATACTTGGAATTCGGCTACCATCAGGGGTCGGCTTTGCAGCAGCTTTTCGCGCAGTCGATGCCAGACGCGACCGTGACGCTGCGACAAGACATGGCGGGTCACGATCGGATGCTACGAGTTGCAATGGCTCCGACTCGGTAATCGTTGGACTGATTTTTTAAGGGGAATACTGAGATAAGTGCCGATGGCTAGTCCCGGTTCATTCGCGATACGCTCTCTCGACCTTCGGGGTTGGGTGAACGGCGTTAGTGATATGAGTTGACGCACAAGTGGGTGATCTCAAATGTGAGGTTTATTCTAAGTTGGCTACTTTAGACTTGGAGGCAACGTGTGTGCTACTCAAATTCATGATTGGCTGATCAGGCTGTCATGTAAATAATAAAGAAGATTATATAAAAGTAATAATGAATTAATAGTAAAGTAGAGGTTTGAATATTATGGAAACGAAAGTATATACGCCGGCGGAGATTCCAGCCGCGGCGGCGTTGTTGACTGCTGGGCAGTTAGTCGCATTTCCAACGGAGACGGTCTATGGACTGGGTGCCGACGCGACAAATGTGGCTGCCGTTAAGCAAGTGTACCAAGCAAAGGGACGTCCTAGTGACAACCCGTTGATCGTTCACGTTGCCGATGTGGAAACCGTTGAGCGGTTTGCTCAACCATTATCGGAAGCAGCCAAGAAGCTGATCAAGGCATTTTGGCCAGGGCCATTGACGATGATTTTTAAGTTGAAACCGAACGCATTAGCGCCAGAAGTCACTGGTGGGTTGCAGACGGCAGCTTTCCGTAACCCTGATAATGAGGCAACCTTGGCTTTGATTCGTGCAGCGGGAACACCAATCGTTGGACCGTCCGCCAATACGTCTGGAAAGCCTAGTCCGACAACGGCCCAGCACGTGTTACATGATCTTCACGGCAGAATTGCTGGTATTTTGGATGATGGGCCGACTAAAGTCGGAGTGGAGTCGACGGTCCTGGACCTATCGACGGATCAACCTGCGATTCTACGGCCCGGAGCAGTGACACCTGAAGCAATCGAGCGGGTCATTGGTATGCCTGTTCAAACTGAATTGCACCATGTTGGGGCCAAGGAAGTTCCTAAGGCGCCGGGGATGAAATATAAGCACTATGCGCCGAACGCACAGGTTTATATCGTTGATCGTTCGGAAGATTGGCCACAAGCGTTAACATGGGCAGCCCAGCAAGATGTACCTATGGGCGTTATGGCAACGGATGATATTTTAACTAACAATCAGATTCCAGCTAATTGCGAACAATTTTCGCTTGGAAACGATATTCAATCGGCAAGCCGAGAGCTGTTCGCTGGTTTACGACACTTCGATACCGAGACAGAAATCAAAGATATTCTGTGCCAGGCCTTTGAAAATAAAGGGCTTGGGCTTGCTTACATGAACCGATTAAATAAATCTGCCGGTCAGACTCATTTTAGTGTATAATGATTGCAAGTCGGGAAAACCCGAAAGTTGTCACTTGCGAAATGGAGGAGATTTATTCATGAATTACCAGGAACAAGATCCAGAAGTATGGGCTGCGATTAGTAAGGAACAGGCACGGCAACAACACAATATTGAGTTGATTGCTTCTGAGAACATCGTTTCAAAGGGCGTCCGGGCGGCACAGGGGAGTGTGCTGACTAATAAATACTCTGAAGGTTATCCGGGCCACCGTTTTTACGGTGGTAACGAATACGTTGACCAAGTGGAAACCTTAGCCATTGAACGGGCTAAGAAATTATTTGGTGCGGAATATGCTAATGTGCAACCACACTCTGGTTCCCAAGCTAATGCGGCTGCATATATGGCCCTGATCCAACCTGGTGACCGGGTGATGGGGATGTCACTAGATGCTGGGGGACACTTAACACATGGCTCTAGTGTCAACTTCTCTGGTAAACTTTATGATTTTCAAGGTTATGGGCTCGATCCTGAAACCGAGGAATTAAACTACGATGCCATTCTTGCGCAAGCACAAGATTTTCAACCAAAGTTAATCGTTGCAGGGGCTTCTGCTTATAGCCGATTGATCGATTTTAAAAAGTTTCGTGAGATTGCGGACCAAGTTGGGGCGCTATTGATGGTTGATATGGCGCATATCGCCGGTTTAGTGGCGGCCGGGCTACATCCAAACCCAGTGCCATATGCTGACGTGGTTACGACCACGACGCACAAAACGCTACGGGGACCTCGTGGCGGTATGATTTTAGCAAAAGAAAAGTATGGTAAGAAGATCAACTCCGCCGTTTTCCCTGGCAATCAGGGTGGGCCGTTGGATCACGTCATTGCTGGTAAAGCGATTGCTTTGGGCGAAGACTTGCAGCCTGAGTTCAAAGTTTATGCCCAACATATCATTGATAATGCCAAGGCGATGGCGAAGGTCTTCAATGACTCTGACCTGGTTCGGGTTATTTCTGGTGGCACGGACAATCATTTGATGACGATCGATGTCACTAAGTCTGGTTTGAACGGTCGCCAAGTACAAGATCTGTTAGATACGGTTTATATTACGGTCAACAAAGAAGCGATTCCTAACGAGACATTGGGGGCATTCAAGACCTCAGGCATTCGGTTGGGAACACCTGCGATTACGACCCGTGGTTTCGATGAAGCCGATGCAACGAAGGTCGCTGAGTTGATCTTGCAAGCGTTACAAGCGCCGACAGATCAGGCAAACCTCGATGACGTCAAACAACAAGCGATGGCGTTAACAGCTCAACACCCGATTGATGTTGATTAAGTAATTTATATCAGGTCTGGTTTTTTCTCTCTAAATTAGCTACAATAGAAAGAAATCACTAAGGAGTGTGCGTAGCAACATGGGTAAGTTTGAGGTTTTGGATCATCCGCTCATTCAACATAAATTGACGATCATTCGGGAAAAGAACTGTGGTACTAAGGTCTTCCGGGAAATGGTTAACGAAATTTCAACGTTGATGGCGTACGAAGTATCACGCGATATGCCGTTGAAGGACATTGAAATTGAAACACCGATTGCCAAATCAACGCAAAAAACGTTGGCAGGTAAGAAAGTCGCCATTGTACCAATCTTACGGGCTGGCTTAGGCATGGTTGACGGTTTCTTAAACATGATTCCGGCAGCTAAAGTTGGGCACGTTGGGATGTACCGGGATGAAAAGACCTTGAAGCCGGTCGAATATTTCGTTAAATTACCAAGTGACATTTCACAACGGCAATTATTTGTTGTTGATCCAATGTTAGCCACTGGTGGTTCAGCCATCATGGCAATGGATATGTTAAAAAAGCGCGGCGCAAGTAATATTAAGTTTATGTGTTTAGTTGCGGCTCCTGAAGGTGTTAAGGCACTACGGGACGCACATCCAGACATCGATATTTACACGGCAGCACTTGATGACCATTTAAATGAAGATGGCTACATCGTCCCTGGTTTGGGCGATGCGGGCGACCGGTTATTTGGTACGAAGTAAGTTGCATTGATAAAAGGTAGGACTACCAGGCATGCCTGGTAGTCCTACCTTTTTACTTTCCAAAATTATGAACAACTTTAGCCATCAGCCACCCCTGTAAGCCCATCTGTCACGAATCTTGATTAAAACGTGCCAAGTTTAGATTCCTGTTCGTCAGCCGGTGCGCGTCCTATTCCGACCTCCGGGGCTGGGTGACAATTGCTGGAACGTAAGCCGACGTCGATTTGAGCCCGTGCACAACCCGCCCGGTCTCAAATACGAGTCTTATTCTAAGCCGGAAGAAATTCACTTCCGACTAAGAATAATTTGGCTACTGAGCATTGTCACCCAGCCCCTCCAGTCGGTATGCCGCTCGAATGGCAGATGAACGGCCACTTAACTTGGTACAATTTGTCGCTGACTATTTTGATACGGGAACTTTAGACAAAGGGTTAGGATGCATAAGGCACTTTGTCAGGAGTTTCAATCTTATTATTCTAATTCAGACCTGTTGAGCTATCTCAATATCACTTTCAGTCTGACAGTTGATTGACAAAATTACCGTTTATGAAGAACGATGACAAATTCATCAAAGGTTGGGTACATCTCCGTCTGCCATTCGAATACCGTCCCGACTGGAAGGCGTTTCTGACAATGCCCAGTGGTGAAATTTCACTTAGCAAGCGTCTTGTGCTTGGTTAGTGAAAGGCCAGTATTTAAGACGTGGGCTTCGGCTTAAATCTGTGCCCACCACGTTCCGGCAATTGGCAGAAATGCCTGGAAGTCGGCGTAGGACGAACGAATCAAGCAATTTTACGCTAACTCGAACTGTTTCTAGTGGGCCTCAGCTGGCTGGTTCTGAACTTACACAACCAGCACGTTTTAATCAAGATTGATGTGAAATGATAAGTTGCACAACGCGTATATTATAGGTAGTTATTGACATTAACTGTTGGGGTATACTGGACAATCGGGAGTTTTTAGGTGGCGGTTAGGTTGTGTGGTCCGAATATTCGGTGTTATTGGGTAAAAAAGTAACATTATTTCAGGAATGTTGTCACAAATATGATGATGTTTGGGGCTGACATCGTGTTCTTTTCGGGTGTCAATGGTTTGGGTCAAACATTGGTTGACAATTATTTCGGAGACGAGTAGACTAATTGCAATTAAACAGTTCCTTTAAATTAGCTCAGAGAGGCTGAAAAGGATGAACGGACGTGCGCTTTTAAGGAAGCCGTGCGTAATTTCGGACAGCCTAGCCGCTTTGAGTGGTGGGCTGTCTTTTCTTTTGCAATTATTCATAAAAGGGGTGCGTTATGACAAAGAAAGCGGCGTTTCATAATGATGAAGTCGTGCTAGATATTCATGACCGACCAAAGCTTGGTAGTTGGTTAGGCTTGTCCGTGCAACATCTGTTCTCGATGTTTGGTTCTACGGTATTGGTGCCCATCCTGGTGGGATTAAATCCAGGGATTGCGTTGTTCAGTTCGGGTGTCGGGACGCTAATGTATATTTTAATTACGCGGGGGAAGATTCCGGCGTATATGGGCTCGAGTTTTTCATTCATCGTGGTGATGCAGTCTCTGATGAAGACCGCGGGATATCCTGCAATCGCCCAAGGGACGGTCGCAGTGGGTTGTGTGTACCTGCTAGTTAGTTTATTGGTCACGTTAATTGGTTCAGACTGGATCGATAAGGCGCTGCCACCAATTGTTGTGGGGCCAATCGTGATGGTGATTGGGTTGTCGCTCGCAGGAACGGCGGCGAAGGACGCGACGATGAATGGGAGCAGTTATGATATCAAATACTTTGGTGTCGCGATGGCAACGATGCTGCTCACTGTTATTTTTAACATGTACTTGCGTGGCTTTATGAGTTTAGTACCCATCTTACTAGGAATCGTCTGTGGCTATATCATTGCCGTGTTAGCAGGAATCGTTGACTTTTCTGGTGTGGAGAAGGCGCAGTGGTTTGCGATGCCGGCCTTTCAGCTACCCTTTATTAGTTATCATCCGGGTATTTATTGGGGCGCGATTCTGAGTATGGCACCGATCGCCTTTGTGACGATGTCGGAACATATGGGCCATATTATGGTACTCAATAAGTTGACCAAGCGGAATTTCTTCAAGGATCCTGGGTTGAACCATACACTGGCTGGTGACGGGACGGCCTCGATTATTGCCGGCTTTGTCGGTGGCCCACCCGTGACTTCCTATGGTGAAAACATTGGGGTGCTGGCAATTACGCGAGTTCACAGTATTTATGTGCTCGGCGGTGCCGCCTTCTTTGCCATTGTCTTTAGCTTTGTAGGTAAATTATCTGCGTTGATCGAGAGTATTCCATCACCCGTGATTGGTGGGGTCAGTTTTCTACTGTTTGGGGTAATCGCTTCAAGTGGGATGCGAATCCTGATTGATAATAAAGTTGATTTTAATCAGAAGCGGAATTTAATGATTGCATCAGCGATTTTGGTTATTGGAATTGGCAATGCTTATTTGCAACTAGGGAGCTTTCAGTTCAGTGGTCTGGCGGTTGCCACGGTGCTTGGAATTGTGATGAACCTGGTGCTACCGAAGACGGCGGTAAATGAGAAGTAAGTTGTCTTGGCGCGCGTCAAGAATGAAAATAAAGTCGAAATGATGAAAATCCAACGATTTGAAAGCTTAATGAAAGCTTGATATCGTTGGATTTTTATTGATTGACGAAATGTTGAAATTATTTTGAATTTTTTCGACGGTGGTGGTATTATTACCTTTGTATTTTGATTAGGGGTGACCCTGATCTACCATTTCAGGTTACGATAAAATTGACGTTGACTAGCTCAAAGGTTAAGGTTATCGTAGCACCGAAATTAAAGGAAAGAGGTGATATTCAGTGGGTGATCCAGTTCCTACAGTCAAATTCCTTGGACTGACGTTTAATATCGCGAATGACATCTCAGTAGTTGTGACTTGTCTTATTGTGTTCTTGTTTGTCTTTTTACTTTCGCGACATATCGCTATGAAGCCCAAGGGTGGACAAAATGTGCTGGAGTGGCTCATCGAGTTCACGAATGGCATTGTCAAAGGGTCGATCAAGGGGAACGAAGCGTCTAACTTTAGTTTGTACGCATTTACACTGTTTCTCTTTATCTTCATCGCTAACCAACTTGGATTGTTCATTCACGTTCAGGTCGGGCAGTACACGTATCTGAAGAGTCCAACCGCCGATCCGATTGTGACTTTGACGTTATCGTTTATGACCGTCGCACTTGCACATGCTGCAGGTGTTCGGAAAAAAGGTATGGGTGGTTATTTGAAAGAATACACACAACCTTTCGCCGTATTCTCGGTTATCAACGTCTTTGAACAATTTACCGATTTCCTAACTTTAGGTCTTCGGCTGTTCGGGAACATCTTTGCTGGTGAAATGTTACTAACGAAGGTTGCTGATTTGGCAAAGAGCAACGGTTGGTTGAGCTATGTTTACTCATTTCCAATTGAACTCTTATGGCAAGGTTTCTCAGTGTTTATCGGGAGCATTCAAGCGTTCGTGTTCGTAACCTTGACTTCAGTTTATATTTCTCAGAAGGTTAACGACGAGGAATAATTTCTAGTTTTTTAATTTTAAGGAGGATACACAGATTATGGGAGCAATTGCTGCAGGTATTGCTATGTTTGGTGCCGCTTTAGGTGCTGGTATTGGTAACGGTTTGGTTATTTCTAAGATGCTTGAAGGGATGGCCCGTCAACCAGAATTATCTGGTCAATTACGGACTAACATGTTCATCGGTGTTGGGTTGATCGAATCAATGCCTATCATTTCCTTCGTTGTTGCTTTGATGGTTATGAACAAGTAATCATTGGTCAACGAGTTCATTTTAATGAAAATGAAAGAAGGAGGTGTCATTAGATGCTCTCGCATTTAATTATCGGTGCATCCGGTCTCTACCTTGGTGATATGTTGTTTATCGGGATTAGCTTTATTGTTTTGATGGCATTGATCTCTGTTGTTGCTTGGAAGCCCATCACAAAAATGATGGCTGATCGAGCTGACAAGATTGCGAACGACATTGATTCAGCACAAAAGTCACGGCAAGAAGCGAGTGACTTAGCTGATCAACGGCGTGATGCGCTATCACACTCTCGCGCTGAAGCGAGTGAAATTGTCGCTGACGCGAAAAAGAGTGGCGAAAAGCAACGGTCAAGTATCGTTGCCGATGCGCAAAACGAAGCAACGCAGTATAAACAAAATGCGCGTAAGGATATTGAACAGGAGCGTCAAGATGCCTTGAAGAACGTCCAATCAGACGTCGCTGACATTTCGGTTGCGATTGCTACGAAGATTATTAAGAAGCAATTGGATCCGGAAGGCCAACAGGCATTAATTAATTCGTATATTGAAGGGTTGGGAAAGCATGAGTCTTGATAATCTTACAATTGCAAGTCGTTATTCAAAGGCACTCTTTGAACTTGCAGTTGAAAAAGATCAGACCGAAGCATTCCTGGCCGAGTTAAAGCAATTACGGCAAGTCTTTGTCGACAACCCGCAATTGGCAGAGGTCCTCTCAGGATCATTGCTTCCGGTTGATCAAAAACAGACAACGTTGTCAACTTTGACTGACCACGCTTCAGAATACATTAAAAACTTTATTCAAATGTTGTATGATTACGGCCGCATGTCGAACTTAGTTGGCATTGTTGACGCGTTTGAAGCACGTTTCGATGAGAGTCGCAAAATAGTGCATGCCGAAGTAACGTCTGCGGTCAAGTTGTCAGATGAGCAAGCTGATGCAATCGCAAAGGCATTCGCCAAACGCGTTGGTGCCAATCAGGTTGTTTTGTCACGTAAAGTCGATGAAGCAATCATTGGCGGTGTAATTGTGAAGTCAAATAATCAAACGTTTGATGGTAGCGTTGCGTTACAACTAACGAATTTAAGACGAGCACTCATCAACAATTAGTTTACGAAGAGGTGAAACTTTTATGAGCATTAAATCTGAAGAAATCAGTGCTCTAATCAAACAACAATTAGAAAGTTATCAAACTGAGCTCTCAGTTGCTGAAACCGGTACTGTCACCTACGTTGGTGATGGGATCGCCCGTGCTCACGGACTCGACAACGCCTTACAAGGTGAATTACTCGAATTCAGTAACGGAGTTTACGGGATGGTACAAAACCTCGAAAGCAACGATGTTGGTATCGTTGTTTTAGGGGATTTTGATGGTATTCGTGAAGGCGATACTGTTAAGCGGACTGGCCGCATCATGGAAGTTCCAGTCGGTGACGCCATGATTGGCCGGGTCGTTAACCCGTTAGGCCAACCAGTTGACGGTTTAGGTGAGATTAAGACCACGAATACGCGGCCAATCGAACATAAAGCTCCTGGGATTATGCAACGGCAATCAGTTAGCGAACCACTTCAAACTGGGATCAAGGCCATTGATGCCTTAGTTCCAATTGGTCGGGGCCAACGTGAATTGATTATCGGTGACCGTAAGACTGGGAAGACGTCCGTTGCCATTGATGCCATTTTGAACCAAAAGGACCAAGACATGATTTGTGTCTACGTTGCTATTGGTCAAAAGGACTCAACTGTACGGGCCCAAGTTGAAACGTTGAAGAAGTTAGGTGCGATGGATTACACGATCGTTGTAACTGCCGGGCCTGCTGAACCAGCGCCATTACTGTACTTAGCGCCTTATGCTGGGGCAGCGATGGGTGAAGAATTTATGATGAACGGCAAGCACGTTTTGATCGTCTATGATGACCTTTCAAAACAAGCAACGGCTTACCGTGAACTTTCCTTGATCCTCCGTCGTCCTCCAGGTCGTGAAGCTTATCCTGGGGATGTCTTCTACTTGCACTCACGGTTACTCGAACGGGCAGCTAAGTTGAGTGATGAATTGGGTGGCGGTTCAATGACGGCCTTACCAATTATCGAAACGCAAGCTGGGGATATTTCGGCTTATATTCCAACTAACGTTATTTCCATCACCGATGGGCAAATCTTCTTGGATAGTGATTCATTCTATTCAGGTGTGCGGCCAGCGATCGATGCCGGGGCCTCTGTTTCCCGGGTTGGTGGGGATGCGCAAATTAAAGCGATGAAGTCCGTTGCCGGGACCTTGCGTCTGGACTTGGCTTCTTATCGTGAATTGGAATCCTTCTCACAATTCGGTTCTGACTTGGATGCTGCAACCCAAGCGAAATTAAATCGTGGGCAACGGATCGTTGAAGTCTTAAAACAACCTGTTCATTCACCATTGAAGGTCGAAGAACAAGTAATGATTTTATATGCTTTGACCAACGGTTATTTGGATAAAGTGGCAGTTGATGATATTGCCCGTTACCAAAGTGAATTGTTTGAATTTATTCATGCGAGTCATCAGGACCTCTTTGATACGATTTTGGCAACTAAGAAGTTACCAGAAGCTGATAAGATGAATAGTGCCTTAGATGCCTTTGCAGAACAATTCCAGCCAACCGCTGCCGCTGCGAAGTAGTTATGGCTGAAAAGGATGGTGAGTAGTGCATGGCAGAATCATTAATGGATGTCAAGCGCCGAATTGACTCAACAAAGAAGACTCATCAAATTACGTCGGCAATGCAAATGGTCTCAACTTCAAAATTGAACCAGATTCAAAAGCATACCAGCACGTATCAGGTGTACGCTTCTAAAGTTGAAAGCATCGTTTCACATCTTGCCAAAGCTCATCTGATGTCAGCAAGTGCCGGTGTTGCTAACAGTAATTCGAATACGATTTCAGTTAGTGAATTGCTCGCGCAACGCCCCGTTAAAAAGACTGGTTTATTGGTGATTACTTCTGACCGTGGCCTCGTTGGTAGTTACAACAGTAACGTGTTGAAACAGACTAACGATTTCATGCGGACGCACAAGATTGATGCCGATAACGCAGTCGTTTTGGCGGTTGGTGGCACTGGTGCGGATTTCTATAAAAAGAACGGGTTAAACGTGGCTTATGAGTACCGCGGCGTCTCTGATGTCCCAACTTTTAAAGAAGTTCGTGAAATCGTTAAGACAGTCACATCAATGTACCACAACGAAGTCTTTGATGAACTCTACGTCTTCTACAACCACTTTATTAATCGGCTCTCTTCTGGTTTTCGGGCCGTTAAGATGTTACCGATCTCCGAAGAGACCTTTGAACAAAGTGAGTCAGATAATCGTAAAGCCAAGGATAGCCGGGTAGATGTCGGTCCCGAGTATGAAATGGAACCGTCAGAAGAAGCCATTTTGTCGGCCGTGTTGCCACAATATGCTGAAAGCTTGGTTTATGGTGCAATCTTGGATGCCAAGACTGCTGAACATGCTTCGTCGTCAACCGCGATGAAGGCTGCATCAGATAACGCTGGCGATTTAATCGATAAATTAAATCTGAAATATAACCGCGCACGTCAAGCTGCTATTACCACTGAAATCACTGAAATCACTGGTGGTTTGGTTGCGCAAGAATAACGAAGTGGGAGGAATTAACGACTAATGAGTACAGGTAAAGTTGTACAAGTTATTGGACCCGTTGTTGACGTTGAATTCTCTCTAAACGATAAGTTACCCGATATTAATAACGCCTTGATCATTCAGAAGGACAACGATGACACTTTAACGGTGGAAGTATCGTTGGAATTAGGTGATGGGGTTGTTCGGACCGTCGCGATGGATGGTACGGATGGCTTGCGCCGGGGAATGACAGTCGAAGACACTGGTTCTTCAATTACTGTTCCCGTTGGTAAAGAGACGTTAGGCCGGGTCTTCAACGTTTTAGGGGAAACCATTGATGGTGGTCCAGAATTCGGTCCAGACGCAGAACGTAACCCGATTCATCGGGATGCGCCTAAATATGATGAATTAACAACCAGTACGGAAGTATTGGAAACTGGGATTAAAGTTATCGATCTCTTAGCACCTTATGTTCGTGGGGGTAAGATTGGGTTGTTCGGTGGTGCCGGTGTTGGTAAAACTGTTTTAATCCAGGAATTAATTCATAACATTGCCCAAGAACATAACGGGATTTCCGTGTTTACCGGTGTTGGTGAACGGACGCGTGAAGGGAATGACCTTTACTTTGAAATGAAGGCTTCCGGCGTTTTGAAGAATACCGCCATGGTTTATGGTCAAATGAACGAACCACCTGGTGCCCGGATGCGGGTGGCCTTGACCGGTTTAACGATTGCGGAATACTTCCGTGATGTTCAAGGCCAAGACGTGTTGTTGTTCATCGATAACATCTTCCGGTTCACGCAAGCTGGTTCTGAAGTTTCCGCCTTACTTGGTCGGATTCCTTCAGCCGTTGGTTACCAACCAACCTTAGCCACTGAAATGGGTCAATTACAAGAACGGATCACTTCTACCAAGAAGGGGTCAGTTACTTCGATTCAAGCCGTTTATGTGCCTGCCGATGATTATACCGACCCGGCACCTGCAACGACTTTCGCCCATTTGGATGCGACGACCAACTTGGAACGTTCTTTGACGGAACAAGGGATCTACCCAGCCGTTGACCCATTAGCTTCTTCTTCAATCGCTCTGGACCCATCAATCGTGGGCGAAGAACATTATCAAGTTGCAACGGAAGTTCAACGGGTCTTGCAACGTTACCGTGAATTGCAAGATATCATCTCGATTTTAGGGATGGACGAATTATCTGACGAAGAAAAGACGACCGTTGCACGTGCACGGCGGATTCAATTCTTCTTGTCACAAAACTTCTTCGTTGCCGAAAACTTTACGGGCCAACCTGGTTCGTATGTGCCAATCAATGATACCATCAAGGGCTTCAAAGAAATTCTTGAAGGTAAATATGATGACCTACCAGAAGACGCATTCCGTCAAGTTGGTAAGATCGACGACGTGGTCGAAAAAGCGAAATCGATGGTAACTGATTAGGAGGGGTTTACATGGCTGACAATGCAAAATCATTAACCGTTAGCATCGTAACTCCAGACGGTCAGGTCTATGAGAATAAGACGCCAATGTTGATCGTGCGAACGATTGACGGCGAACTCGGAATTTTGCCGAACCACATTCCGGTGATTGCGTCACTTGCAATCGATGAGGTTCGGATCAAGCAACTTGAGAGTGATCAGGAAGATGACGAAATTGCCGTTAACGGCGGTTTTGTTGAGTTCAGCGATAATACAGCAACGATTGTTGCCGATAGTGCTGAACGTCAGAATGACATTGATGTTGCCCGAGCTGAAAATGCACGGAAACGCGCTGAAACCCGGATTCAAGATGCCCAACAAAAGCATGATGATGCTGAGTTGGCGCGGGCCCAAGTCGCTCTGCGGCGTGCCATGAACCGGTTGAACGTTGCCCGGCATTAACAACTTAAAATTCTGAAAAGCATCTGCAATTATTTGCGGGTGCTTTTTTTTGCCCTCAAGCCAATATCAAGGCGCAAGTTTACGGCAAACTTAACCATTTTAATGAGCCACCCTTACCCGCAATGTTATCCACAGTGACGGGCGGATAGAGGCGGTCGCGGTCCGACTTTTTCTAATCGGTTGAGCGTATTAGGGGCGTTGCACTAAGTTGAATGTTAGAATGCATCTTATAGTGGTATTACAACAAAGAAAACGATTACGATTAAACGGTGTTGCTGGTTAAGCGAGCCACGCTTTGTCAACAAATTGGGCGACGAACTTCTAATTAGTTAACTAATCATAAGTATTTAATATTTGTGTTGAAATTGTAACGAAAATGTAAAATGTAATATTTATCCCCTGGTGTTCTATGGTATGATGATTAGGAACCGATTTGAACCTGCGCGCTGTTGTTGGCGAGTTTGATGGTTGAGCTGGTGTTTGGATTGCATACCGTGTATGACCGACTTGATCGGTATCGCGGTGAACAGTGGAATTTGGGCAGGTGCGCGGCATCTGATTCAATCACGTCCTTTTAATTAAGTGTGCTTTTTACGCAATCCGAAATCTCACGTAACTTGTTTATTGATTATCGTTTAGTGATGGAGGGTTTATCCATGGAGGAAATTGTAGTTCATGGCGGTCAACGTTTGACAGGAAATGTCCATATTGAGGGCGCTAAAAATGCCGTGTTACCGATTTTAGCTGCAAGCTTGTTGGCTAGTTCGGGACAGACACATTTATCAAATGTACCAGTGTTATCAGACGTCTTCACAATGAATAACGTCTTAAAGTTTTTGAATGCTAAAATTGATTTTGATGAAATTAATAAAACCATCGATATTGACGCTAGTCGTCAATTATCATCGGAAGCACCGTTTCAATACGTGTCCAAGATGCGTGCGTCAATTGTGGTCATGGGACCATTATTAGCGCGGTTAGGTCATGCAAAGGTCGCCATGCCAGGTGGCTGTGCGATTGGCTCACGGCCCATTGACCTACACTTGAAAGGCTTGAACGCCCTTGGTGCTGAAATCGAACGCCACGACGGGTACGTTGAAGCGACTGCGAACCAGTTACACGGAGCGGCTATTTACTTAGATTTTCCAAGTGTTGGGGCAACGCAGAATATCATGATGGCGGCAACACTTGCAGATGGCATCACGACGATGGAAAACGTTGCGCGTGAACCTGAAATCGTTGATTTAGCGAACTATTTGAATCAAATGGGTGCTAAGGTCACTGGGGCCGGTACTGAAACGATCCGCATTGAAGGCGTCAAAGCGATGCACGGTTGTGACCATAGCATCGTTCAGGATCGGATCGAAGCCGGGACGTTCATGGTCGCCGCTGCGGTGACCCAGGGGAACGTCTTGGTCGAAGATGCCATTGCCGAACATAATAAGCCATTGATTTCGAAGATGCGTGAGATGGGCGTCACGGTAACAGAAGAACCGGCTGGTATTCGGGTCATTGGTCCAGAAACCTTGAAGCCAACTTCCGTTAAAACGATGCCTCATCCGGGTTTCCCAACGGATATGCAACCACAAATGACAATTTTGCAGTTGTGTGCGCAAGGCACCAGTTTATTAACTGAAACGGTTTTTGAGAATCGCTTCATGCATCTTGATGAGTTACGGCGAATGAACGCCGACTTCAAAGTTGAAGGTCGCTCCGTCATTATGTATGGTCCCACTGACTTTAACGGGGCCCAGGTCACTGCGACCGATCTTCGGGCTGCTGCCGCGTTAGTAATCGCGGGACTGGTCAGTCGGGGCTACACCGAAGTGACTAATTTGAAGTACCTTGATCGCGGCTACTTTAACTTCCATGGTAAGCTGGCTAAATTAGGTGCTGAGATCAAACGCGTGGACGTTCCAGATGGTACCGTTTATGCGTTGAACCCTGATTTTGCGAACGAAGCTGCCGAATAAATCGAAATAATTGCTTACAAAACCTTCAAAGTGCGATAAACTCGTTTTTGAAGGCTTTTTTGTGGCGAAGCGGGATAACCCGGCGCCAACATTCAGGAGGACAGCTTATGTTTATTAATATTATCGACAAACACATTTCATTGAAACCAACTGAAGTGGCTGACGCGGAGCCGCTTTTCGACTTAGTTGATCATAATCGCGATCATTTGAAGTCATGGATGCCGTGGGTTGATGCGACGGCGACCGTGCAAGACGAGCGTCATTTTATCGAATCAATGTTGACCAAGCAGGCACATGGACAGGTGTTTATCACCACCATCATTGTCGATGGCGAAGTCGCTGGGATGCTCGACTTGCATAATATTAGTGTCATTAATCACAACGGTGAGATTGGCTACTGGCTCGGCCAAAAGTATACTGGTCGGGGGGGCATGACTAAGGCGCTCGAACGATTGGAAGAAATTGCCTTTACGGAACTTGACCTGCACAAGGTCATCTTGGGTGCAGACGTTGCGAATAAAGCTAGCCGGGCAGTTGCAGAGCGGCGCCAATATCATTTGGACGCGACCCTGCCAGAAAATATTCTGTTGAATGGTCAGTATCGTGACGAAGCCATCTATTCGTTGACAGTCGATGAATGGTCGAAACGGCAAGATGATTAGCTCGCACCGATTGGTTGCTAGTGGCAAGTAGACGGGCGACTAGTACAGCCGTCAGTTCTCATCAACTGTAGAGTATGGTATAATGATTAGTCGTATAATTGTATGTTTGAGAGGAGCAAAAACATGGCTTTAGATATTGGTATTGACTTAGGTACTGCCAATGTTTTAATTTACGTATCGGGTAAGGGCATCGTCCTTAACGAACCATCCGTGGTCGCTATCGATACGAACACGAATCAAGTGTTGGCAGTCGGGTCCGAAGCCTACCAAATGGTTGGAAAGACGCCTAGTAACATTCGGGCAATTCGACCATTAAAAGACGGAGTAATTTCGGATTTTGATGTCACCGAAGAAATGCTATCCTATTTTATTAAAAAATTAAATGTCCGTGGGATTATGTCACGGCCAAGTATTATGATCTGTACCCCAACGAACACCACTGAGATTGAACGTAAAGCAATCTTACAAGCTGCCGAAAAATCTGGCGGTAATAAGGTTTACCTGGAAGTTGAACCCAAGGTGGCGGCCATTGGTGCGGGGATGGATATTTTCCAACCACGTGGGAACATGGTCATTGACATCGGTGGTGGGACCAGTGATATTGCTGTGCTCTCATTGGGCGATATTGTCGCAAGCAGTTCATTACGAATGGCCGGCGACCGGATGAACCAAGACATTGTGAACTACGTCAAAGATCAACATCACTTGTTGATCGGTGAACGCAGTGCGGAACAAGTCAAGATTCAAATCGCACAAGTCTTCAAGCAGGACAGCGACGATGATAAGGTGACCCAAGTTCGCGGTCGGGATACCGTGACGGGGATGCCACGCTCAATCGACATTGACTCCAATCAAGTTGAAGAAGCTATTCACGAAACGTTGATGCAAATCGTCAGCACGGCCCATCACGTGATGGAAACCTTACCACCAGAAATTGCGGCCGATATTATCGACCGTGGGATTACGTTAACCGGTGGGGGCGCGTTGTTGAGTGGGCTTGATCAATTGATCAGCGAAAACTTAAAGGTGCCCGTAATGGTTGCCGAACACCCATTGAATAATGTTGCTCAGGGTGCTGGTATTTTGCTTGAACATATGCAGAAAACTGCTAAGAACAAGAAATAAATTAAGATGCGACGGTTATTAATGAAAGGCATCCGCTTTTATCAGCGGGCCTTTTCTGCGTTTAGTCCGGCTCATTGTCGCTACTATCCAACCTGTTCTAATTACACGTTGGAAGCGATCGACCGGTTTGGTGCAGTTAAGGGTATTCTAATGGGAATTGCACGTATCTTACGCTGTCAGCCGTTAGTTAAGGGTGGCTTTGATCCGGTGCCCGCCCATTTTTCATTGCGTCGTAATCCGCAATATAAGGAGGAAGACCACCGTGGCAAGAAAAGATAAGGTGATTTCGGTCACTTTAAACGAAACGAAGGTCAACGGTCAACCAGTTACCGAAGTTCTGATCGGTAAACAAGTGATTGGCCAGGTGACTCAAGTTGGTGAACGATTTGAAGCTGAAATGGTCAGTGACAACCAACCATTTGCGCATACCAAATCTTTTGATGAGAGTCTGCAAGAGATCTTGTCGGCCTACCATCTACACAAAGGCTAATTTTTAGTAAACCTTCAACCTGGTTCCGAGAATTCGGCACCAGGTTGTTGTATAATGAAAACTATCTTAAAGTACAAAATGATATTGTGAATAGGGTTGGTCTACCGGGTGCGGTGGGCTAATTCCAACAGGTTAGGAGCGTTATTTGTGGCAGAAGAATCTAGACTCCGCAGTCAAGACGAGGATTCAAGAATTGACTGGGGTATCATATTTTCAGTGATGATGCTAGGACTCATCGGGCTGGCGTCGATTTACGTCGCCGCAGTGCACGATTCTAGTTCAGTGAACGTCACGAAGCAGGTGATTTCTCAAGTCATGTGGTTCGTGATTGGGACCGCGATTGCCGTAATTGTGATGCAGTTTGACTCAGAACAGTTATGGCGAGTGGCACCGATTGCCTATTGGTTTGGGATCTTCCTGCTAGCGGCCGTCCTAGTCCTCTACAGTAGATCGCTGTATGAGAGTACTGGGGCCAAAAGTTGGTTTGCGGTCGGTTCCTTGACGTTGCAACCGTCTGAAGTCATGAAGCCCGCCTTTATCTTGATGCTTGGGCGGGTCGTGACGATGCATAACACGGAGCACCCGACGCACACGATGGCGAGCGATTGGCAACTCATTGGGAAGTTAATTGCATACATGGTGCCAGTTGCCATCCTTTTGAAGTTACAAAATGACTTTGGGACGATGCTGGTGTTCTTCGCGATTCTCGGGGGCGTTATCTTAGTTTCCGGGATCTCGTGGCGATTGTTGGCACCAACGTTCACTATTGTGGCGGCGATTGCGGGGACCGCGTTATACCTCGTGATCTCACAGAGCGGTCGCCATATTTTGGAAGCTATCGGTTTTAAGCAGTACCAATTTGCCCGGATCGATACGTGGTTGAATCCGTCGACGGATACGTCTAACAATGCCTATCAAGTTTGGCAGAGTATGAAGGCGATTGGCTCTGGTCAGATTACCGGGCGGGGTTTTAACGTTTCTCACGTGACTGTTCCGGTGCGAGAATCCGATATGATTTTCTCAGTAATCGGTGAAAACTTTGGCTTTATCGGTTGTGCCGTGGTTATTTTATTGTATTTCTTATTGATTTACCAGATGATCCGAGTGACGTTTGATACGAAGAACGAATTCTACGCTTACATTTCAACCGGGGTCATCATGATGATTCTCTTCCACGTGTTCGAAAATATTGGGATGAGTATCGGACTATTGCCAATGACCGGGATTCCCTTGCCGTTTATTAGTCAAGGGGGTTCGGCGTTGATTGCCAATATGGCCGGGATTGGCTTAATGATGTCGATGCGGTATCATTACAAGTCCTACATGTTCAGTCGTAACGACCGGTTTGAATAGTAAAATTATTGTAAAGGTATGGTGTTTAGTATGAGTGAAGATGCAACTTATTTTTGGACAAAAGATGTTGATGGGCATACGCGGCTAGGTTTGACTAAGGCTGCCCATGAAGCCCTTGGTGAAGTGAAGTATGCTGAATTACCAGCTATCGGCGACAAGGTTAGTCAAAACAGCGCTTTTCTAAGTGTTGAAGCAACTAAGGCCGTTTCTGAATTCAACTGCCCAATTAACGGGACCGTTGTTGCGGTCAACCCAGCGCTGAGTGAGAATTTCGATGCGTTGAACAGCGTTGAAGACGGCGTTGCTTGGTTAATCGATGTGGACTAATTGTCAGGTCTTGACAATTAGAAACAGGCTCGGTATACTCGTTACATTAACAATTGATTAAAAAAGTTATCATTTTGAAAAGATGAGTACGCGGTTACGATTACTTAGAGAGTTCCTAGTTGGTGTAAGGGAATTAATCGTGAAGCTGAAGATGGTCTTGAAGTAATGAAGTTTAGTGAGCACTTGCAAGCTAAGCTTGGGTCGCACCCATTATCATGCGGAGTTCATAGTAACTCTTGAGACAACTGGTGCGAGCTAGTTGTGAAGATGGGTGGTACCACGAGGCTAAGCTTCTCGTCCTATTGATGATTATTGTCATAATTGTCTGGGATGAGGAGCTTTTTTTGATGCGTAAGGAGGAATTGACTTGATTGAATTTAAAGATGTGACGAAAACCTTTGATGCTAAGCAGGGGGCGGTTCACGCCGTTCAAGATGTTAATTTAAAAATCGAAGATGGTCACATTTATGGCATCGTTGGTTATTCAGGTGCTGGTAAGAGTACCTTGGTACGGATGCTGAACGGCTTGGAGACACCCACTAGTGGGTCAGTAGTGATTGATGATGTTAATATCACGACGTTGAGCGGGGCTAAGTTACGCGCTCAACGTCAAAAGATCGGCATGATCTTTCAACATTTTAATCTATTATGGTCACGGACGGTTTTGGAAAATATTATGTTTCCACTTGAAATTGCTGGTCAGTCTAAAGCAGATGCCCGCAAAAAGGCTGAACACTTAGCAGATCTCGTTGGGCTAGCCGGTCGGGAAACGGCTTATCCGTCAGAATTATCAGGTGGTCAGAAGCAACGGGTCGGAATTGCCCGGGCGCTTGCGAATGACCCCCAGATCTTACTTTCAGATGAAGCGACTAGTGCCTTGGATCCGCAGACGACTGATGAAGTGTTGGACCTGTTACTATCGATCAACCAGAAGCTCCATTTGACAATCATATTGATTACGCATGAAATGCACGTGATTCGTAAGATTGCTGACCATGTCGCGGTGATGGAAGCTGGTAAGATCGTGGAACAAGGACCAGTACTTGAAGTCTTCAAACGACCACAGCAGGCTGTGACTAAGCGGTTTGTGAATGAAGAAGTCACGCCGTCACTGAATGACACAACGGTGGTCGTGGATCAACTGCTGGCAAAGTATCCAAAGGGAACTATCGTACAACTGACGTTCCATGGTGATCAAGCCCAGTTACCGATTGTTTCAGAGATGTTGAAGAAGTACCCGTTAGATTTAAATATTATTGAGGGTGGGATCCACCAAACCCAAGAAGGGGCGATTGGCTCGCTGTATATCCAATTAACGGGTGATCAGGAACAGATTAAGGGCGCTCTAGCGTACCTACAAACGATGCGGGTAGAAACGGAGGTCTTGAACCGTGAATGATCAAGGATTAGATTCATATTTTAAATTTGCAAATGTCGATTGGGGTAGCATGATGTCGGCCACGTGGGAAACAATCTGGTTGACGATCGTGTCAATGGTCGTGGTTGCCATCCTCGGAATCGCCTTAGGGCTGTTGCTTTATGAGACGGCCGGAAGTCAGAATCCGTTGGCTAAGGCCTTAAATTGGATCGTAGCGCTGTTCGTGAACGTTTTCCGGTCGATTCCCTTCATTATTTTGATCGTGCTATTATTGCCAGTAACGTCTAAGCTGGTTGGAACGATCATCGGACCACGTGCGGCCTTGCCATCATTGATCATTTCCGCTGCGCCGTTCTATGCGCGGATGGTGGAATTGGCCTTTCACGAATTGGATCACGGGGTGATTGAGGCTGCTGAATCAATGGGTGCGACTCGCTGGCAGATTATTCGGAAAGTGTTATTGCCAGAGAGTATGCCAGCACTAGTTTCCGGGATTACGGTGACGACGATTTCATTAATTGGTTACACCGCGATGGCGGGGGCCATTGGTGCCGGTGGCCTGGGTAACTTGGCCTATCAAGATGGTTTCCAGTCCAATAACAATGCCATCACATTAGTGGCGACGGTAATCATTGTGATCATCGTGTTTATCTTCCAATTCATCGGGGATATCGCGGTTCGGCATATCGATAAACGAGTTAATTAAAGTTCGTATAGGAGGAAACGGAATTATGAAAAAAAAGGGAATTCTAGGGTTATTAGCAGTTGCGGCAACGGCATTCTTATTAGTTGGTTGTGGGAAGTCATCATCAGCGACCAAGACTACGACCATTACAGTGGGTGCTTCTTCAGTGCCACACGCCCAAGTCTTGAAGCACGTCCAACCAGAATTAAAAAAGGAAGGCGTTAACTTGAAGATCAAAGTCTTCCAAGATTACGTCTTACCTAACAAAGCGTTGGCTTCTAAAGAATTAGATGCCAACTACTTCCAACACATCCCATTCTTGGATAACTGGAATAAGGAAAATAATGGTACTTTGGTTTCTGCTGGTAAAGTGCATTTGGAACCGATCGGCGTGTACTCCAAGAAGGTTAAGAGTTTGAAGGACTTAAAGGACGGCGCAACCGTTCTGGTCAGCAGCAACGTGGCTGACTATGGTCGGGTCTTGACGTTGTTCAAGGATGCCGGCTTGATTACCTTGAAGCCGGGAACTAAGTTAACTTCAGCAACTTTCAATGATATCAAGACCAACAAACGTCATTTGAAGTTTAAACATTCATACGAAGCGAAGTTAATGCCAACGTTCTACAAGAACAACGAGGGCGATGCGGTCGTTATTAACGCCAACTACGCGGTTCAAGCTGGGTTGAGTCCTAAGAAGGATGCAATCGCACTTGAAAAGTCAGATTCACCATACGCCAACATTGTGGCCGTTCGTAAGGGCGATAAGAACAAGCCAGCCATTAAGAAGTTAATGAAGGCGCTCCGTTCTAAGAGCACGCAACAATGGATCGAAAAGAAGTACAAGGGTGCTATCTTGCCAGTCTCAGCTGACTAAGCGGGCCTCTTAATAGCATATTGGTTGATTAAGCTAGTTTCAGGGGCGGCCCCTGAAGCTAGCTTTTTTATGAAATGGGCCTCCCGTGGTTTCTTCACGCGTCTGATTAAACGATTTGGCTGAAACAATTAAAAATCACGATTGATTAAAATCTCATGAGACAGCGTCCTGCTTGACTTTGTAGCGGTTGCAAGGTACGCTAACCAAGTTAAATAAACTACAGATTGGAGTTTGCAGCATGCGTAAATATGGTGTGATCGGGTTAGGCCAAGTCGGTGCGACGGTGGCTTATACGTTGGTTCAACAAGGAACCGTTGATGAATTAGTTTTAATCGATAAGAATGAGGCCTTGGCCAAAGCGCAAAAACTCGATTTAGACGACGCTTCACCTCGCCTAAGCTCAACCACTAAGATTATTTTAAATGATTATTCAGCCTTGGCAGATGCCGAAGTGTTGATCGTGGCTTCCGGCAATATTGGGGCCATCGACATGAATAGTTCCAAGGGTCGCTTCGGTGAATATGATTTAAACCAAGCGATCGTCCGGGAGATTGCGCCTAAAATTGTGGCGTCCGGGTTTAAAGGAATTCTAATCGATATTATGAATCCGTGTGACGTTATGACGGATTATTTACAACGAATGACCGGTTTCCCACGGCAACGGGTCTTTGGTACGGGGACCTTCTTAGACACGGCCCGGATGCAAAAGTACGTCGGCCAAGCCGCCGGTACCAATGGTAAAAACGTGGCGGGATACGTTTACGGTGAACATGGCAACTCACAATTTGTCGCCTGGTCAACGGTTAGCATCAATGGGCAGCCTATCAAGGATTTCCCAGGTCTGAACCTCGACCAACTTGAAGAGGATGCACGGCAAGGGGCGTTTGCAGTCATGGCGGGTAAGCATTATACCAACTTTGCGATTGCGACTTGTGGTGTTCGATTGGCAGAAGCTGTCAGCGCGGATGCCCAATTGGCTTGCCCGGTTTCGGCCTTCGACCCACAATATGGGACATACGTGGGCATGCCTGCTGTGATTGGTAAGAACGGCATCGAATCATTAATTCAACTAGATTTGACCACTGACGAACGAGCATCATTATCGGCGTCAGCGAAGTTTATCAAGTCGCAAGTGGATGTCTTGCCGCAAGCATAGGGATGCTTTAAGCGTCGATTGAGATATCTCGTGATGAAACGTGGCCTAATTAAGGGGCCCGGTGCGGATTTGGGCGTTGACTCAAGTTGGTACCGGCATGCTCGTAATTAGGTCACGTTTTATGATTGAATGGTTCTTTTGGGCAGATGGACGTCGACATGCTAAAATAGAAGTTAAATTTGAGATTACGAGGTCATTATGCAAGCAGAGAAATTGATGCAGGTTAAAGATGCAGTGTTGAAGTTAAGACAGCAACTTCGAGCAGGACGAATCTATCAGTCGCTACCCAGTCGGTTGGGAACGTTGATTGAACAGTTACCGAGTACCGTCACAACCACGGTTACGATTCCAAGTGATGAAGAAGTGCTACCGCTGATTGCAACGCTCCATGAGCAGTTGAAAAAGGGCACGTTGACCGCGATGAGCGACGATCAGATCAAGTTGTTGATGGCCCATATTGGCTCGTTGAATCCACTGGTTCGTGATCAAGGTGTCTACTATTTGTTGAACGAGGCGTTACAACAGCAGGTGCTCACACCAGAACAATTGGGCGATATTTTTGATCAGTTGATTCAGGATCAGATGCTATTTGCCCACATCGATGAGCCGCAAAATGATGCTATCTACCAGCGCTCGTTTGCCGTTTTGCTGCTTTCAGTCTTAATGTATGCGGACCATGCGGGCCTTAAGTTTATGACGCCCGCACGGCTGGATCTGGCGGTTGAACAAATTACGGTCTACATTTTACTCGAGAAGGATACCCGGGGCTTTGTGGGCACGACTGGCTGGGCGCACGCGTACACGCACATTGGCAATATCTTGGATGAACTGGCCGATGAGCCACAACTCGCCCGTGCAGATAAATTGTTACTGTTGGCTGCGATGATCGCGCGTTACCAAAGATTGACGACGCCGTTAATTTTCGGTGAACCGGAGCGGCTATCGACTTATCTGACTTTGATTACCAACAAGCATGAGCTCTATTGCGACTATTTGTTAGCCGCGATGAAGGACTGGCATCAACAGTTGATGATGCATACCCGGCCGGCTAGTGAAGCTGAATGGACGCAGATTTTTAATCGCAATCGATTATTGGAAGCATTAGCGTTGCACGATGATCTGCCAACGGCCGTCATTGATTATTTGGATGATGAATTAGAATTTTTAGGTTAGTTTTGGAAGGAAGTCTTTTGAATGCAGGCAAAAGCAGTTGGATTAACGCAAGGATTGCCAGTGAGTGACCCGAATAGTTTACAAGACGTCACCATTGATGTCGAGCAACCACGCGGCCGTGATATTTTAGTGTCCGTCCTGGCGACTGCAGTCAATCCAATCGATACGAAGCAGCGGCAAGGTCAATCACCGGTAACAACGCCGCGCATATTAGGTTTTGATGCCGTTGCTAAGGTTCTGGCAGTCGGTGATGCGGTGACGACGATTATGACTGATGACATCGTTTATTATGCTGGTGCCGTTGATCGGCCGGGGAGTGATGCTCAGTATCAACTGGTGGATGAACGGCTAGTGGCGTGTGCCCCGACAACTTGGTCTCCAGCACAGGCAGCTGGTCTGCCATTAACTACGCTGACGGCTTGGGAAGCCTTGTTTGAAAAGTTACCATTCACTGCTGCGGCTGACGCGAATCTTGGTCAAAGCGTCCTTATCATCAACGGTGCTGGTGGTGTTGGCTCGATGGCGATTCAGCTGGCAAAGTGGGCGGGACTTCAAGTGGTGACGACGACCGGCAAGCCAGCGACCACTGAATGGGTCAAGCAGCTAGGTGCTGACATTGTTTTAGATTATCATCAAGATTTGGGGTCACAATTAGCCGCGGCCGGCTTGGAGTCCGTTGATCATGTGATACTATTACACTCAACGGATCAATACTTGCCATTAGTGACGCCATTAATTCGGCCGCTTGGCACGATTGTTGCCGTGGTGACGAATCAGCAACCCTTACCAATGGCGCTACTCAAGCCGAAGAGTTTGAATTTTGCTTGGGAGTTCATGTTTACCAAGGCCAACTACCAGTTACCAGCGATGGCAACGCAGGGGGTTATTCTGGCACGGGTCGCGCAACTGGCCGACGCCGGGGTGATCGTACCGACGACCAAGCGAACTTTGGCCGGAATTAACGCGGCTAACTTACGAACAGCCCACGAAATTGTGGAAACGGGCCAAATGTTAGGTAAGATTGTCTTGACCGCACCGTTTGATGCGTAAAAGCCCACGTTTTATTGCAAAAATGTTTTCAATTGTGCTCAGATATTGTAGAATTAACTAAGCCGTAGTATGAAATAAACCTTGATAGGATGAACAAAATTATGGAGACACAAAAAAAGATCCATGTTGGTATGTTGTTTGGCGGTAACTCTTCAGAACATGACGTTTCGAAGCGTTCCGCGCACAACATTTATGATGCCATGGACAAGAATAAGTACGAGATTGACTTGTTTTTAATCACGAAGAACGGAATCGTCCTGAGTGATGCTGCAACGCGACGCGTATTTGATGGTGAACCAGAAGATCAAGTCGTCGCTGAAGAAATGCCCAAGTTGGACATGAGTGATCCATTAGCACCCATCAAGAACCTGACACTGGCCAAGGATATTGATATCTTTTACCCAGTGGTTCATGGTAACTTGGGGGAAGACGGTACCTTACAAGGGCTGTTCAAGTTATTGAAGAAGCCGTATGTTGGTAGTGGCGTCTTAGCGTCCGCGGCTAGTTTTGATAAGGACATTACAAAGCAGATTTTAACGCATCATCATATTCAAAACACCAAGTATGTGGTGGTCACACCGGAAAATCGAGAGCAAATGACGTACGCTTATTTGCAAGCCCACGTGGGTGATCATTTATTCATTAAGCCTGCCAATCAGGGGTCATCGATTGGGATCCATAAGGCCGAGAATGAACAAGAATATTTGGATGGCTTGGCTGACGCGTTCAAGTATGACTACAAGATCTTAGTTGAAGAATCAATTGACAATCCGCGTGAAGTGGAATGCTCAATCTTAGGTAATGAAAATCCTAAGGCATCTAAACTTGGGGCCATTGATGTGCCGAAGACGGATACGTTCTACGATTACAATAATAAGTTCGTGGATGCCAGTGGGGTCACGTTCGAATTACCAGTTGAATTACCAGCTGATTTGACGAAACGGATTCAGCAGATGTCATTAGATGCGTTCAAAGCACTTGGTTTAAAGGGAATGGCACGTGTCGACTTCTTAGTTTCTGAAGACGGTGAACCATACTTGGGTGAAATCAATACGTTACCTGGTTTTACTAACATTAGTTTATATCCAAAGTTATGGGAAGTTTCTGGCATTAGTTACACGGCGTTGATCGATCAGTTGATCCAGCTTGGCTTTGATGAATTCAAACGTCAGTCTGGCATTCACTATGATTTCGTCGCGTTGGACGCAGAATAATACCGTAATGAGTTTTGTGGTGGTTGGGATGAAGCGATTCATCACGGCCGCCATTTTTTTGTGAGGAGGGGTCAGGTTGTTAAGTCGCGGATGGGAGCTCGTGACGCAGGATACGCGCCAGCTGGTAGGACCGTTAGCCCACTGGTGGGTGACGGGCATGTTACTAGCAGTATTAGTCAAAGTGCTCGGAATTCAGGTCGGCGGTGTCGTCAGCCTGCTAGGCATGTTGCTTCTGAGCGCTTGGTTACCGGCCATGGTCGCCCGCAGTAATCACGAACGGTGGCAGGCTAGCCAATTTTGGTGCCGCTGGTCGTTGTTGCTGGGGACGGCGCTATGGTGGCTACCACTCGGTTGGTTCGGTTACTTAGCAACGTTACAAGCGAGCCTGCAATTACCGGCGACCGTTCAAAATGTGGTTTTTAATACGCGTTATGATTGGCTTCCGCTGTTGGCACCACTTTGGTTACTGGGCTGGCTAGTTAGCTGGAAGTGGTTACCCGCACTCCAACAACAGTTGTTAGGACCAGCGAGTTGGCACAAGTATTGGCGAACGGGTTGGCGGACTTCTTGGTGGATGGTTGTTAAGCAAAGCCGCAATGTCTGGCTGTTCCTGATTAGCTGGCTTGTCATGGCAATCGTTGGTATTGGCATCGTGTGGGTCAGTGGTACTGTCAGCCAACTACTCAGCCGACTCGTCGCCGTTTGCATGATGATTTGGTTA
Source organism: Lactiplantibacillus argentoratensis (assembly GCF_037290055.1). Lineage (NCBI taxonomy): Bacteria > Bacillati > Bacillota > Bacilli > Lactobacillales > Lactobacillaceae > Lactiplantibacillus > Lactiplantibacillus argentoratensis. The sequence goes on along the minus strand of NZ_CP147647.1, from coordinate 1,950,335 downwards.
CAGCTGATTGCTTGGTTGGGACTCATGGGCTGGTGGTCGCGTCGTTGGCCGGAAACGGCAATTGTGGCCCGTTCTAACTGGCAAACTGGGGTACTGACAGCGGCCAGTTTGCTAATCTTCGGTGGTTACGCAGGCTGGTGGCTAGGAACGCCACCAGTGGCACCCGTAGCGATTATTGCACATCGGGGTGTAAATGGTCGAGATGGCGTCCAGAATACCACAGAAGCGCTTAGACGGACTGTCAAGCAAGTTCGGCTGGATATGGTCGAGATGGATATTCAATTGACAGCAGATCACCACTGGGTCGTGATGCATGATCCGACGCTGAAAGCCTTGGCGGGTCAACCCGGCCCCGTTCATGAGTACCCCGTCGACAAACTGAGCGGATTACCGCTACGGGAGCATGGTCAGAAAGGCTACTTGAGCACGTTTAAGCAGTACTTTGCAGTGGCGAACAAGTTACAGCAACCGTTATTAGTCGAAATCAAATCGGTCGGAGCTGCTGATCAGCTCATGGGGCCGTTTGCTGACAACTATGCGCAACAGTTGATCCGACAAAAAGGGGCGGTGCACTCCTTGGATTATCGGGTGATTGAGCGCCTGCATCAACGGACGACCCAATTGCCAGTTGGGTTCATAACGCCGTTTTATCTGACAGACTTTTCTGATTCCGTTGCCAGTTTTTATTCACTGCAAGCCCTGACTGCGACCCGTGAACAGATCAGCGCGGCGCATCGGCAGCATCAGGCCGTCTACTTCTGGACCGTTGATCGGCCATTAGCGATGCACCGACTGACGGCTATGGGAGCTGACGGGCTGATTACGAACCGACCAGGACAACTCGGCAAATTACTGGACCAACCGCAGCATTACTATTTTTATCAATTGATAAATTGGCTAGTTAGTTGGTTATAAACTACTGAAAGAAGTATGAGAATCAGTCTTAATTATTAAGTAGTGTCAATCAATTAGTTGAGGGTGTCATGACAATTGATAATGGCCGTTGATAAAGCTAATTCGTTCCCCTTTAAATCGCTTTCAGTAGTTCTCACTTTTAATGAACAAGCTCTTGATTAGGGTGGTTAACGAACTGGAATACTGGATAATTAATAAATGACCTTGGGCCAGTATCATGGTATAAACTTAATATTAAATAAGAATTACGCGTATTTCTTGCTAAAATTCCGTTATGTGAATATAATTATATGCGTGATTGGTATTGTCCAATTGGTTAGTGCTCAATTATTCGAACGTATTAATGAGGATTGATTAGGTGTCACGATACCCTTGTTCATTGAGTGGGGGCAGCAAGGGTAGTTACAAAATGAGTTTGGTTTACGGCAATCAACGAAGAGGGGTTAAACATGAGAATATTAGGTGAAAAAGTGCGGCAGTTCAGAAAGCGGAAGGGCATGTCGCAGAAGGAACTAGCTGATGGGATTTGTACACAGGCAACGATTAGTCTGATTGAAAAAAAGAGTAAAATTCCAAGTATGAAGATTATGATGAAAATCTGTAATCGATTAGGAATTCGTTTGTCAGAAGTCATTATTGAAAATGACGACCAGTTATATCGGACGTTCAAAAAGATTGATACTTTGATTCGACATACACAACTGGAAGAGGCCCAAGAAGTGTTCCAACATATCCGGCCGAAGCAGTTACGGAGTAATACGGATAAGAAGCAGTACTACTACTATGAGGGTTACCTTCAGTTAGTACTCAATGACAATGCTGACGAAGCCATCTTTAACTTTGGGTTGTTGCTCAATCAGTTCGTTAAGTCCAGTCACGATATGTTTGCCATCTTGGCGACACTCGGAACTGGCTTAGCCTATGAACGTAAGCAAGCCTATGATAAGGCTGAGATTTTCGTCAAGCAGGCGGTCGCGACCTTACACACGATGGACGCACAAGCAATGCCAATGGGTGACGACGATTATTTGCAAAACGAAATCTTGATCTACGCTTCGGCTGCACAATTGTATGCTAAGATCAATTTCCCAGAGGAAGCTTTGGAATTGATTGATCTGGCACTTAAGAAAGCGCAGGAAAGTCAGTCCCTTTATTTATTGGACCGCTTGTACGCGCAAAAGGCGGCCAATGAAGTTGTCTTAAACAATGTCCAGTCAGCACATGACCACTATTACGTGGCCTACGCGTTAAGTTTGGTGACCCATAACAATAGTTTGACCGAAAAAATCACGAAAGAAATGGCGGAGTACCACATTGCACCCTTGCAAGTGGCCAACGAAGCTTAGATGACGTGATGGGACAGTTAGCGGTGAATGGCCGCGCTTAGTGGGTGAAAGGGCCCGCTTAAGCACGGTACATCGTTGACTGTCCCATTTTTGATACCGGGGGGATGAAAGATGAGCTGTCAAAACTGTGGTTACCATAATCCGCCGCAGACCGTGACTTGCCTAAAATGTGGTCACCGGTTAGTGCAATCAAGTGGTGATGCTAATTTGCAAAGTCGGGTCCAACGACGTCGAAGACAATCACGGCGGACAGGTTTTTCAAGTCGATTCAGTCGGCGACCACTCCTTGGGGTCCTGGTGGCAGGACTACTATTGCTTGGCGGCGGCTATATCGTGGGGCGACTATTGTGGTCAGCCACGACACCGGCGACGGCCGAATCGTCAAGGAAAAGTTCGGCCCCTCAGTCAGCAGATAATGATTCAAGCGCCCAGCAGCCGGCTAAGTCGGCGTTTCCGGCCGCAACGGTCACTGACCTAATTGAGCAAGCAACGAACGGGTTAGCTGGACAAACTTCGGTGGCGGTAATGCCACTGGCTGGTAGCCAAAGCGTCGTCGTGAACAATCATGCGCAACGTGCAGGGAGTTTGATCACGCTTTTTATCATGGTCACCGCTTATGATCAGGTTCATCAAAACAACTGGCGCATGCAGGACCGCTATACCTTGCGTGCTGCCGATAAGGTCGGTGGGACCGGGACGTTACACACGCTACCAGCTGGCAGCCAGTTGACGTATGCTGAAATCACAAAACGTATGATTACGGAGAGTGATAATACGGCTGCTAATATCATGTTGGATCGTGTCGGTGGCTTCTCGGCGGTCAATACGGAAATTGCGCAGTTAGGTCTGACTGATACAAAAATGGCACGGCGGTTAATGGATACCGCCGCATTAAAGGCCGGGCATGATAACGATACCTCAGTTCGGGATGTGGCCACGGTGCTGAAACGATTGGCTAACCAGCGTTTGATTTCGAGCAAGGTCGATCACGCGATGTTAACGATTTTGAAGGCGAACACGGATCACAGTAAGTTGGTCAAAAATCTGCCAACGCGTGCGACCATCTATAACAAAACTGGGGACTATCAAGCCTATGGCGTCCAAAATGACGCGGCGATTGTTCGGAATCGTCAGGGGACCTTTATCATGACGATGATGGCTGCCAGTGGGGAGCGGACGGCGCAAACTAGTGCGATGAATGATCTTGGTCAGGTGCTGTACCGCGCAATCCTAGAGCAGTAAATGTTCTGACTGTGAAAATTAGCGACAAAAAATCGGCCAGTGAGGTGAGCAAATAACTTCACTGAGCCGATTTTTCTGGTACGTGTATTAAGCATTACTTTTTCTTTGGTTTAGGTGCCGGCTTGTTTTCTAAGTCAGTCCGGACAACGAGAACGTCACAAACGGCCATCCGAGTAACATATTCGGTGACTGACCCGATTAATAGGCGTTCAACCGCGTTTAGCCCGGTGGCACCGATCATGATTAAATCGATGCCCATGTCCTTAGGAACGTCACGGGCGATAATCGTCTTAGGCGCGCCATATTCAATCGAATAGTCCACGTTATCTAAGCCGTCCGCCTTAGCTTCTGCAACGTATTTGTCCAACGTCTTTTGGGCAGTATCGGTGACTTGTTCGACCATGGTCGTGTCAAAACTAGAGATGTTTTGAAAGGCACGGGTATCAACCACGTGGACCATGTGAACAGAGGCGTTAGGTCCGTTCCGTTTCGCGACGGCAACCGCCTTTTTAAATGCTAATTCCGCTTCATAAGAACCATCAACAGGAACTAAAATGTGTTGGTATTGTTGTAACATCATTCTCACCCCTCATTACTTTATAACTATATTGTAAAGGTTTTCGCAAAAAATAAAAAGCGTTTTCTACGAGATTTGCATGAAACTCACTAAAATTAGGGCAGTTGCCATCATAATGAGTGAACCACTAGCTAGTACGATGGCAATTAGCATGGTTGCTTGAACAAAGATCGTCACGAAACAGGCAATTGTGACTAGTAACATTAAGCTGCCACCGTAACGTGCGACGTGTTTGATTGTCGGCGCCTTGTTCGGGTCAAAAAAGAGAAATGGGCGCGACTGGTGGGTCAGCAGATAGTAACTGAGCCAGCCCGCAATGAGCGTGTATATGACGAGCAGTAGTGTAATCAAAATGAACCTCCAAACGGTGATGATGGTCTTATTTTAGTCGATTCTAGAAGAGAAGACAAATGCAATGCTAATAAATATCAGCGATTAGGATGTTGAGCGCGCGCAACGTCGATTTAGCGTAAAATAATTGCGAGACGCATCGGACTGGTTTCGCGAGACGCAGACCTGTGCAACGTGGCGAAGTGTCGTGAGACCGATTCAGCCAGAGAACCTAGTGGCCAGGATTAAGGACAGGTGTCTGCAGATAATCAGCTTTCCAGTTGATCGTGGTCACTTATTGGGGCTTGTGCGGTGTTGATAAAGTAGGGGGGCCAACTCGGGCGCTTTTTACGCCAGACGAATTTACAATTGAAGTGCAACAAATGATCAAAAAGAAGACTCACAGCCTGAGTCCTTGTAAAATATAGTCACCACAACTTACTTACAAGGAGGACTCAGACTATGAGCCTATATCATCATCTTACCTTAAATGACCGTGAATGCCTACTAGTTGGGCTAACTTTAAAACAGTCTTACCAGGCCATTGCCCAACGCATCGGTTGTTCTAAAGCGACTATTTCACGGGAAGTTAGCCGGAATGGTGGTCGTTCTAAATATTCCGCAGTTAATGCGCAACTAAATTATGAGCGTCAACGTTTGAAAAGTCGACGGCCACGGATCTTATCGCAAACTGATATCCGGGCATTTGTCATTAATTGTATCGTCCATCGTAAATGGTCCCCAGAACAAATCGCAGGACGGCTAAATTTTGAGCATAGTAACTGGAAAATCAGTTACAACACAATTTATCGTGGAATTGCTTTGAATAATCTTGGTGAAAAGCGTAAAAGTCATGGTGCCCGTGGATTCGCCCGCCAATTAAGACATCGAGGTAAAACGCGCAAAGTTAAGGGAACTATCAAGGAACGGCGTGGTCGTTTTAACGATGTACCTTCAATCCACGACCGCCCACTTTCGGCTGAAAATAGAACTCGGTTTGGTCACTGGGAAGGTGACACAGTGCGTGGTAAAACCGGACGTTCAGCGCTGGTGACGCTGGTAGACCGTAAATCACGGTATTTATTAGCGGAACGGGTAAGTAAAGTCGCAGCTAAACCCGTGGCACAAGCTATGATGGACTTATTAAATAGCGTCACACCGGAACGGGTAAAGACACTTACACCTGATCGTGGAACTGAGTTTGCCAATTATCAAGACGTCATTGACACTTTAGAAATACCGGTATTTTTTCCAGATCCACACGCACCACAACAACGTGGAACCAATGAAAATACTAACGGTTTAATTCGTGAATATTTCCCCAAAGGAACTGATTTGAACGATTTAAATGACCAAGAGATTATCGCATTCGTCACAGATTTAAATAACCGTCCACGCAAGGTCTTGGGATGGAAAAGTCCAAGTGAAGTTTTCTTCGGCAAAAAGTTGCGCTTGATTTGACAATTCGTCCATCAAAAAAGGCCAGGAACAAGTCCTGACCAACGGAAGTAAACTTCCGGAAAAACTAGTGGTGCCGTTAATCGCCCTTCAGTATTGACCCGCTTTAAGGCAGGTGGGACGTTCTGACTAATTCGCTAACTACCAAAGGATAAGGCATGTTATGGAATTAGCTAACGGACATCCCAAAGTAGTATTAATTGTTCGGCAACACTTTGTTTAGAGCAATGCGCACACCTTAGTAATTTCGACTCTTAGTCTAGCATATAAAAATAAAAGTTGCAATTATAAGCACAACCAAGGTGTTGCTAGCGGTTTCGTGCGTTAGCTTTTAATAATTTTTCGTATTGTTGCGCCAGGGCTGTTTCGTAGCGGCCATTTGTTTTGGGCTCGTAATACTTAGCTGATTTGATGGCATCTGGTAAATACTGTTGAGCGACCCAATCACCCGGGTGATCGTGTGGAAAATCGTATCCAACACCATGACCGAGTTTGGCAGCGCCTTGATAATGCGCATCCTTGATGTCGGCCGGAATATCACCGAAATGGCCGTCACGGACCGTTGTGAGCGCAGCATCAATGGCACTGATCCCTGAATTTGACTTTGGCGATAAGGCTAATTCGATCACAGCGTCAGCTAGCGGAATCCGTGCTTCAGGAAATCCCAATTGATCGGCAGCTTGAACAGCTGCGACGGTGTGGGCACACGCGGCTGGATTAGCTAATCCAATATCCTCATAGGCAATCACCATTAGCCGGCGCATAATACTCTTTAAATCCCCCGCTTCAACTAACCGGGCCAAATAATGCAGGGCGGCATTGGCATCAGAACCGCGAATGGACTTTTGAAATGCTGAGATCACGTCGTAGTGAGCATCACCATCTTTGTCCGCGGATAGGGCCTTTTTCTGCAAACATTCTTCAATCGTTTGCTGTGAAATGGCGATAGTACCGTCATCAGCGGGGGTCGAGGACAACACGGCCAATTCTAGCCCATTGAGGGCGCTACGCAAATCACCGTTGGTTGCAGTGCATAGATGGTGCATGGCCGCGGGGGCTAACTCAACGTGGTACTGACCAAGACCGTTTTGGTCATCAGTGAGCGCCCGTTCAACCGCGTGCTGAATATCATCAGCTGTGAGCGGAAAAACCTGAAAGATCTGCGTCCGACTGCGGATGGCCGGATTAATGCTAATATATGGATTTTCGGTCGTGGCACCAATCAAGATGATACGGCCACTTTCTAGGTGAGGTAATAAAAAATCTTGTTTCGTTTTATCCAACCGGTGAATTTCGTCTAGTAGGAGAATGACCGTCCCGCTCATTTTGGCTTCTTCAGCTACGATTTGGAGTTGCTTTTTGCTATCAGTGGCCGCGTTCAGCATGCGAAAAGCGTACTTGGTCGAACCGGCAATGGCACTCGCAATACTAGTCTTGCCAGTACCTGGTGGGCCGTATAGAATCATTGATGATAGTCGTTTGGCTTTGACCATCCGGGCGATGATCTTACCTGGGCCGACCAATTGTTGCTGGCCGACAACGTCTTCCAGCGTCTTTGGTCGCATCCGGTAGGCTAATGGTTGTTGCATCGTTTGAAATCCCTCCTTGCAAAACTAGTCCCAACTATTATAGCATTTACAATGAAGGACACCGAATAATCAGTTTAACAAACAGAATAATTACAAAGGATTGATCATTATGGAATTAGACGCCGTTGGTAAGGCAATTGTAAAGTATCACTTAGTCCCACTTGTTCATCAGACTAACTTAGGCTTAGAGGTCACCATGTACCGAGTGGACGCCCAGGGGCACTTAGCGACAACAGCGCACCCGCAAGCGTTTGGATCAGCTCAACAAAATCGACAGCTACGGCCAGGCTTTTCCGCGAGTGCTTTAAAGTTTAGTACGCCAGTGCGCCGCGACATTCCGGCATTGATGGCGTATCTGAAGGGCTTGAATACCGCTGCACGGCGGGCACTCGCTGCGGACGAACGACTTTGGCCACTGTCGAGTACGCCCGTGCTGCCAGCTGATCTAACGACCGTGCCACTGGCCGATGTTGATCAGGTCAGCTATCAGCATCGTCGCGATTTGGCCCGTAAGTATGACTTGCAGCGACTATTGACGACTGGTAGTCACGTGAATCTCAGCTTGAACGAAGCGTTATTCATCCGGTTATATGCTGAGGTCTTCCATCAGCAATATCATAGTTACGTTGATTTTCGCAACGCCATCTACTTGAAAGTTGCCCAGGGGCTGGTCCGGATGAACTGGTTGATCCAGTATTTATTTGGTGCTTCACCACGCCTAGCCGTTACGGATACTGAGCGTCGTCCGCAACGCAGTAGTGTGCAGCATCCCGATGGCCGCTACAATCAAGTAACGGGAGATTATACGTCGATTGATCGCTACGTCGCTAGATTGACGGCGGCCGTTCGTCAAAAGCAGCTGTTGTCGGTCAATGATTTTGATGGTCCCGTTCGGTTTCGCAGTAACGGTCAGCTAGCCACAATGGCCCGGCAAGGGGTCTATTATCTTGAATACCGGGGCTTGGACCTTGACCCAACTAGTCCAGTTGGGGTGGACGCCAACGCGGTAGCTTTTGTTCGTTTGTTGGCGAGTTATTTCGTCATGATGCCGGCGCTCCCAACTAAGATGGTCGCTCAGGTCAACGCGCAAGCAGACCAACTGACGCACCAAGTCTTGGCTGAAAATCCAACGACGGCTAGTGCTCAGGCAATACCGGCTGCTCAAGTGTTGGATGCACTTGCTGATTTCGTTAAAACTTATCACTTGCCAAACGAGGATGCCGTGTTACTCCGAACGTTGAAGTCGCGGGTCACTGATCCGAAGACGACGCTAAGCGCCAAAATTGCCATGCAAGCTGACCCGGTGGCATGGGCACTCAAAACGGCTGCCCATTATCAGGAATCGAGCAATGAACGGCCGTTTGAACTTGCAGGCTTTACTGCGCTAGATTTATCGAGCCAGCAACTAGCCCAGCAGGCCTTGACGCGGGGCGTGCAGGTGGACGTGGTTGATCCACACGCTAATATTTTGCGATTGACTAAGTTAGGGCGCTCGCAATTAGTTGTCAATGGTAGCGGAACGGATTTAAATCCACAGGCGCTAACGACTGTACTGACACATAAAGCAGCGGCCAAACAAATTCTCGCTGAGCACGGGGTTCCGGTGCCGGCTTCACAGACATATCATACAGCTAATCAGTTGATTGCTGATTACGATCGGTACGTTCAAGCCGGCGGAATCGTGTTGAAAGCTGCGGATGAAACGCATAAAGTCGTGGTTTTCCGGATTATGCCAGAACGCGACTTGTTCGAACAAGTTGTTCGGCAACTATTCGAGCAAACGTCCGCGGTGATGGCTGAAGAAGTGGTAGTCGCCTCAAGTTATCGATTCTTGGTCATCGATGGTCGGGTGCAAGCAATCGTCGAACGAATTCCTGCCAACATCGTTGGTGATGGTCGTTCAACGGTCAAGACGTTACTTGATCGCAAAAATGAGCGGGCATTGCGCGGGACCGCTTTTAAGTGGCCGCAATCAGCGCTTCAGTTAGGAACAATCGAACGGTATCGCCTGGATTCATATCACTTGACCTTAGATTCTGTGGTCAGCCGGGGCACCCAGATCTTGTTGCGGGAAGACGCCACTTTTGGTAACGGGGCGGACGTGCTAGACGCGACGGCCGACATGCATCAATCCTACGTTAAGGCGGTGGAAAAGTTGGTTGCAGACTTGCACTTAGCGGTCGCGGGGGTCGACGTCATGATTCCCAATTTATACGCAGAATTAGTTCCAGAGCATCCGGAAATGGCGGTATACTTGGGTATTCACGCAGCACCATACTTGTATCCGCACTTGTTCCCAATGTTTGGCACTACCCAACCAGTGGCGGGGCAGTTGTTGGATGCATTGTTTAAAGGGGAAGACTAAAAAAACGCTGGTTTTGGCCAGCGTTTTTTATTTGCGTATGAGTAAAGTGCTGGATTCTTATATTTCGAATTTCATCTAAATACCTCTTGTTGAAGTGCAACTTACCTGCTATAATCTATTTAGATATATATCGAAATAGCTGATGGGAGGGTGCCCGCATGGCGTTGAATACGACTTTTAAAGCCATTGCTGATCCCGTCCGCCGGCAGATTTTGGAAGATTTACGCCAGAATCGGCAATCGGCTGGCGAGATTGCAGCTCATTTTAAGTTAAGCAAGGCAACGGTTTCTTATCACCTCAAGCTTTTGAAGGAAGCCGGCTTGGTTACGGTAACTAAGGAAAAGAATTATGTGTACTATGAGTTAAATGCTAGTGTGTTTGAGGAAATGTTGACGTGGCTATATCGCTTCAGTTCACAGCAGGGGGATGAATAATGATGACAAAACGAAATCTTCAATTGTGGTTGAGTTACATTGTCATTCTGTTACCAATCGGCTACGGTATTGTGAATTACGCCGCGTTGCCTGCCAAAATGGCCATTCATTTTAATTTGGATAATCAACCGAATGGGATGGCTACCAAAGCGCTAGTGGTTGTTGGCTTTCCAATCATGATGATGGTGTTTCAGCTGATTTGTGTGGGTGTGACCCGGTTGAACGCCAATCATAAGGGACCGGCGCCACGGTTTGAACAGATGATGATTTGGATCGTGCCCGTGCTATCAGGCGTGATCTATGCAACAACCATCAGTTATAACTTAGGCCATCACTGGGATATTTGGCGCATCGCCGTCAGTTTGATTGCCTTTATTTTTATGGCGATTGGAAATTATTTGCCGACAATCAGTGCCAATCAGTACGCGCAGATTCACCGGGGTGGTCATCCGATTCGACCAATGATTTGGCGGCGGGTCCGTTATTGGCTAGGCTATACGTTGGTTGGTGGTGGCGTATTGCTATTACTGAGCATCGTCACGACCGTCTGGGTTTCGGTCGGTCTCATGGGAATCATTGTTGTGGGGCTATTGATCCTGAGTTTTTATGGTACCCTGGCTCGTCATCATTAGTGCAGTTCAACGTAACAAAGGTCCTCATCCGTACGTGGATGAGGACCTTCGTTGTATTAAAGTAATTTTTTGAATTTATCTAGCAGTCCGGGCGTCTTTTCCGCCTTGGGTGTTGCTGGCGATGACTGCGATGGGTAGCGCTGCGCCACGTCAATAACGTCTTGGTTAATGGCAGTTGCGGCAGTGAAGACGAGCGCGTAATTATCATCAGCAGTATGGTAGATGTCATCCGTCTTAATGGTAAATTTGATATTGGCCTGACTAGCCGCCTTGATGTATGGGCCAATCAATTCCTGGTCTAGATTACCGTTAATGTATAATTGATCATCCGGATGGGTCGTAAATGCTTGGTTAAGTGCGTCGACGTAATTGGCCTGCTTAATTTGGGCAACGGTCACTGCGACTTCGACGCGTTCCCGAAAGGTCCCCAGGTACTTGCGCTGTTCGTCGGGATGCAACTTTGGCGTCCCGTGCATGGCCGTTTCGATGCGGTCAACTGGTTGTTTGTCTGTTTCAGCCATTGTCTAACATCCTTTCCTTGATAGTAATTATCATTGTAGCATGTTCCTTCAATAATAGCGAAGGGAAGGGGGCTAGCGTTGCGTTAGTGAATGCGGTATGGTTAATCTAAATTAGTTTTGGGGATGATAGACGTGTTTACAAATCAAGATTTTGACATTTTTAATGACCAGACGTTAGCGGGGCGCATGCATCTGATCAAAACGGTGATTGATCCTAAGTTCGAACAGCTTGCACCCACGATTATAGCGAATTTACAAACACCCGGCGAGCCGCCGTTTTATGCGCACGTTGCCAAACATTTGCGGCGCTTTAAGAATCCACCGGTAGACACATGGGTCGCTTTTAGTCAGAACAAACGGAGTTATAAAGCCTGGCCGCACTTTGAATTGGGACTATGGCCAGATCGTTTATTTATTTATTTTGATATTCTAGATGAGTGTAAACCGGCCGTGCAGGCACAGATGCAACTCGCAGATTTGGCGCCCCGGTTACTGGCCTTGCCGACGGGATTTGTTATCAGCAACAATCATGGGGTGCCGACCACGGAATCCGCTACACCAGCCAATATTACGCAGGCTATCAAGAAATTCGATCAGTATAAACACAGTGAATTGGTCGTGGGCCGTGCAGTCGGAGTGAACGATCCGTTATTTGAAGATGCCGACGCGCTGAACCAATTGATCATCACAACGTTCAAACAGTTACTACCAATCTATCAACCGGTCATGGCGGCTGTGAGTGCTGCGCATGAGGACTAAGGTTAACTGAAAATACAAAAAAACCGCCGCAAGTGCGACGGTTTTTAAATACCGGAAATTAAAGTTTGTTGTAGTATTCAACGATTAATGATTCGTCGATATCTGCTTCAAGTTCTTCACGTTCTGGTAAACGAGTTAATGAGCCTTCAAGCTTATCAGCATCGAATTGAACGAAGTTAGGGCGTGCAACAACGGCTTCAACAGCACCGGTGATAACAGCTAACTTCTTGGACTTTTCACGAACTGAGACAACTTGGCCAACACTAACTTCGTATGAAGGGATGTCAACACGCTTGCCATCAACAGTGATGTGACCATGGTTTACTAATTGACGAGCTTGGCGACGAGTTGTAGCTAAGCCTAAACGGTAAACCATGTTATCCAAACGACGTTCAAGTAAGATCATGAAGTTAACACCATGCTTACCTTCGCGAATCTTACCAGCTTTGATGAATAAGTTAGCGAATTGACGTTCAGTTAAACCGTACATCATCCGTAACTTTTGCTTTTCACGTAATTGTGTACCGTATTCAGAAAGCTTACCGCGACGACCTTGGCCATGATCACCAGGTGCGTAAGGGCGACGAGCTAATTCTTTACCAGTACCTGAAAGGGACATTCCCAAACGACGGGAAATTTTCCAACTTGGACCTGTATAACGAGACATAAAATGTTTCCTCCAATAATTTTAGTTGGAGTAAAATAATCCGATGTAAGTTCGATATTCGTTCAGATTGGACTGCAGATTTCACCATTGCAGCCGCAGGTTACTAACTGACCAAAATATTGGCACCAATCTGTTGACGAGCTTACCCACTCACTGCTGCATTATTTTACACAAAGAGTAGCATAACACGTTTAATGCTGATTAGTCAATGTGTGACGTGAGGATTGCCACGAATTCAGTTAATTCGGCTTCGTTATCGGCATTGAACCGATCTAATGATGGCGAATCGACATCGAGTACGCCGATTTGGTGACCGTCCTTGGTGATGGGCACCACGATTTCTGAGTTGCTGGCACTGTCACACGCAATGTGCCCGGGAAATTGATGGACATCAGCTACCCGTTGGTTTGTTTGCGTTTCAAAGGCAGTTCCGACGACACCGGCCCCAACCTTGATGTGCATGCAAGCGACTTTACCCTGGAAGGGGCCTAAGTCGAGCTCGCCAGTTTGTTCGTTAAATAAGTAAAAGCCGGCCCAGTTAAGGTTGTCATAAGTACTGTTGAGGAGGGCGCTTGCATTCGCTAAGTTCGCGACCAGATTCGTTTCTTGAAAAAGTAGGGCGTCGAGTTGTTGGTTCATAAGTGATGTTTCCGTGGTAGCCATGTAAAAATCCTCCTTGAATGTTAACAAATTGTTACTGTCCGTTAGTTACGTCTATGTTATAATTTAAGATAGATTTTAATTGGATTTTCAGAAAAAAGCAAGGTTACGGTTCTCAACAGGGTGAGGCGCAACGCAATTAAAACGGAATAAATAATGTAAGGGGTATTCGTATGCAAGTAGCAATCGGCATTGTGGTGGTTGCGATTGTCATCTACGCGGCGGTCAAAGGCTTTCAATTTTATATCGACAAGCAAGTCCGTCAATTGACGGAACGGCAACAGGCGCTCGTCAAGCAATCGCAGACCACAGATTTCGAAAAAATTGAACAACTCGGACTAACGGGCGGATCGTTAGCGAAGTTGGAAGCGTTGCAGAGCGCTGGTCAAGAAGTTGATAATGATCAGTTACCCGCCGTTAGTGAGCAATTAACGGCCATTACTTCGCAGGCGCGGGGCATCAGATTTCTCGATGCTCAGCAGAACCTGAAAAAAGTTGCGGCGACATTAGATACGATTGAACAACAACAGTCAGAAATTCGTCAGGGCTTGCAGGCCTTGGATGATGCGGATGCCGCGCACCGCCAAGCAGTGGCAAGTTTAGAGAAAAAGTACCAAAACTTACGGAAGACGTTATTGTCCCAAAACTTTTCGTTTGGTCCAAGTATTGACAAGTTGGAGGATCAATTGGCCAACTTAGAAAGTGACTTCGATCATTTTTCTGAATTAGCTAAGGCCGGCGATCATGACGCTGCTGAAAAAGTGCTAGATCAGTTGCATCACGATACCGGGACGCTTGAAATGGACATTGACCGAATTCCACCAATCTATAAGGATCTTGTGAGTGGGTTCCCTGATCAGCTGGCCGAATTGGCAAGTGGTTATCAACAATTGACGGCGCAACATTTTCACTTTGAAGTCGAGTCGATTGAACCTGAAATTAAGGCGTTACAAAAGGCAATCGATGATAATACGGCGTTACTGGGTGATTTAAAAGTTACGGATGCTGAAAACGGTAATCATGCAATTGAGAAGCGAATCGACCACTTGTATGACGTGATGCAAGTTGAAATCGATGCGAAGGCTGTCGTTGACGAACGCCAAGAAGAAATTAGCAAGTTCTTGACTCACGCCATGAATCAGAATCACCGCTTACAAATTGAGTTGGATCGATTAGCACAGAGCTATACGTTGAATAATGGCGAAGTCGAACGGACGCGTGAACTGAACGAACAATTGAAGAATATCGAAGCTGTTTATCAGGCGGACGTCACGGCCATTACTAGTAAGCAAGCTGTCTTTAGTGAGATTGCCGCCCATTTTGCCGAACAAGATGAGCAGTTAAAAGGCATTGAAGAAGAACAGGTTGCAATCAACAAAGGTGTGGCGAGTTTGACCGCTGAGGAATCTAAAGCTCACGAGACGTTGCAACGGTTCGACTTTGAGATTCACGCAATCAAGCGCCAGGTTGAAAACTTGAATTTGCCGGGTCTACCGAAGGACTACTTGGACTATTTCAAAGTGGTTGCCAAGGAGATCGAACGGCTTGACCATGATATTAATAAGCTCGTGATCAATATGGATGACATCACGAAACAATTGATTGTCATTCAAGCG
Source organism: Lactiplantibacillus argentoratensis (assembly GCF_037290055.1). NCBI lineage: Bacteria > Bacillati > Bacillota > Bacilli > Lactobacillales > Lactobacillaceae > Lactiplantibacillus > Lactiplantibacillus argentoratensis. The sequence continues at coordinate 1,935,224 of NZ_CP147647.1, read as the reverse complement.
GACATGGCGACCTTGAAGGAGAAGACCAGTGATTTAACGGATGCTGCGGTTATGGCGGAACAGCTCTTGCAATACGCCAACCGTTACAAGACGAATCATGAAGAGGTTCAGGAAGCTAGCGTCGAAGCACAACGGTTGTTTACTGAAACGCACGACTACGCACGGAGTTTAGAAGTGATTGCGACAGCAGTCGATAAAGTCGATCCGGGATCCTATAAACGAATTGAGGACAGCTATTATGCGAATAAACAAGCAGAAAAGACGACTGACGAGGCTTAATGACAATTAAGTCTGCGTCAACACGCCAAACTTAGCGAATTGAAAATAACCAGCCGGTGGTGATTGTTAAATGACAACCGCCACCGGCTGGTTTTTGATTGGTATCAGGATGCCAGTGATCGTGAGCGCACGGAACTGGAAATGAGCACTGAAAACAAGTTTGGGCCGCAATAGTCGGGTAGTTAATCCTTAATTTGAAACAAAAAACCTTGTTTCACTAGTAATATTTGGTATAATTGCAAAGAATTCTTATCGAAAGTAAGTGCAATGCACACTTTCTTGGAAAGAGAAGGCGTAGTAATGATTTATTTTGACAATAGTGCGACGACGCAAGCTGCTCCGGCCGTGTTGGAGACGTATACAACGGTTTCCCAGAAAATCTGGGGGAATCCATCCAGTTTGCATAACTTTGGTGAAACGGCCTTTCATTTGTTGGAACAGTCGCGCCAACAAATTGCTGACTTGCTCGGTGTGCAAGCGCATGAAATCTTCTTCACGTCTGGTGGGACGGAAGGTGACAATTGGGTTTTAAAGGGGACGGCGATTGAAAAGCGGTCCTTTGGGAAACACCTAATTACCACGGCGGTAGAACATCCGGCAATTCATAATTCGATGGAACAGTTGAAGGAACTCGGTTATGAAGTGACTTACTTACCAGTCGATCAGGAAGGCCGCATCAACGTGGCGGACTTGAAAGCGGCAATTCGGCCTGATACGATCTTAGTGTCAACGATGGCGGTCAATAATGAAATCGGTACGATTCAACCCTTACTTGAAGTGGCTGAACTACTGAAACAATATCCGAAAATTCATTTTCATATCGATGCGGTCCAAGGAATTGGTAAAGGGATCCAGAGCATGATCATGAATGACCGGGTAGACTTTGTGACCTTCTCAGGGCACAAGTTTCATGCGACTCGCGGCGTGGGCTTTATTTACGCGCGTAATGGTCGCAAGTTGGCGCCATTAATGAATGGTGGCGGTCAGGAAAGTAATTGGCGTTCGGGAACTGAAAACTTACCGGCAATTGCTGGTATGGCGAAGGCCTTGCGATTGTTGCTGACAGATGAAGATGATAAGGTGGCTCGTGAACGGGCTATTAAACAGCGAATTTACGAGCACATCAAGTCATTTCCTAAAGTGACAATCTTTAGCCAGCCAACGACGGGGTTCGCCCCCCACATTCTGTGTTTTACGATCAACGGCGTGCGGGGTGAGACCATTGTCCACGCGTTTGAAGATCAGGGCATTTATATCTCAACAACGAGTGCCTGCTCATCGAAGAAGCACTTGGCTTCTAGTACTTTAATGGCGATGCACGTGCAAGAAAACATCGCGACGAGTGCGGTGCGGGTCAGTCTCGATGAGAATAATACGCTGGCAGAAGCTGACCAGTTTATTAAAGTCTTTGATCAGCTTTATCAAAAATTCTCAAAAATTAATGCAGACGCATAACGGAAAGGAACTTGTTCATGCAGTACACTGAAATCATGGTGCGTTACGGTGAACTATCGACCAAGGGTAAAAACCGGCGGAATTTTATTGATAGTTTGGGCCGTAACGTACGTAAAGCGTTGCACGACTTTCCAGAACTAAAGGTCCACGCGAACCGTGACCGGATGCACATCATGTTAAATGGTGAGGATGCCGACAAAGTCATGGGCCGCTTGAAGCTTGTTTTTGGGATTCAAAACTTCTCACCTAGTATTCGCGTCGATGCCGACATGGATGCCGTCTATGAAACGGCGATTGCGATGGTTAAAGCCCAGTTTAAGCCGGGAATGACTTTCAAAATCAACACTCGGCGTTCCGACCATCACTTTGAATACGATACAAATCAAATCAATGACATGCTTGGTGGGCAAATCTTAGACCACGTTGACGGGATTCAAGTTAAGATGAAGAATCCAGACATCGTGTTACGGGTTGAAGTTCGGTTAAACGGCATCTTTTTATCATCAGAAACGATTCAAGGTGCCGGGGGACTACCCGTCGGCACTGCTGGCAAAGGGATGCTGATGTTGTCTGGTGGGATCGATTCACCAGTGGCGGGCTACCTTGGCATGAAGCGTGGCGTTGATATGGAAATGGTCCATTTCTTCAGTCCGCCATACACGAGTGAACAAGCGTTAGCAAAGGCTAAGCAGTTAGCATCAACGCTAGCCAGTTACTCCGGTAGCGTGAAGTTTATTCAGATTCCATTCACTGAGATTCAGGAAGAAATCAAGGAAAAAGTCCCTGAAGGGTATCTTATGACCGTTCAACGGCGTCTGATGATGCGGTTGATGGACGCCATCACGCGTCAACGGAATGGTAAAGCCATCTTTAATGGTGAATCATTAGGGCAAGTGGCTTCACAGACGATGGATAGCATGATCGCCATCAATGACGTGACGACGTTGCCTGTTCTGCGGCCGGTGATTTCCATGGACAAGACGGAAATCATTAAGATTGCTGAAGAGATTGATACCTATGACTTGTCAATCATGCCATTCGAAGACTGCTGTACGATTTTTGCACCGCCAGCACCCAAGACGCATCCGAAGTTAGACCGTTCCCGGGCTTACGAAGAACGGATCGACGTCGAAGGATTAATGGCGCGTGCTTTAGCGGGCGTTAAAATGACTGAGATCAAGCCAGGTGAAAATTACTTGAATACACAAGAAGACGTTTTTGCTGAACTACTTTAGGTCAAAAATGAGTGATAGTATCACGTCGAAAAACGAGTTCCCGGTCATTCTGGGGACTCGTTTTTTGATGCTGTTCAATGGTGTATCCAGCTCCTGGTACGTGGGAGCCCAGCTCGTAGTGATAAGCCAGCTAAATAATAGGTCATAATTGGCGAACCAAGACCCGGACTATGCTACGATAAATTCAGATTGAATCAACGAGGTGAGTGGATGGAGTGGCAACGATTATTAACGAAGAATGCAGCGCTGATTGATGCTCAGGCGATTCAGATTGGCCTGGAACGTGAAGGCCAACGGGTAACGTCGACCGGTCGCTTGGCAGAGACAGCGTTATCACCAACACTCATCAGCAAGTTGCCCGGCCTACAACGGGACTTTGCGGAGACACAGCTGGAGTTAGTCACTCCGCCACAAGTGGGTTCGCAGGCCGTTTTACGGGCATTGACACTGCTCACACAACAAGTTCGGCAAGGCTTAAGCCCTGAACTGATTTGGCCGCTAAGCATGCCGCCCAGATTGCCGCAAAATGAACAAGATATTCCAATCGCTAAGTTGGATACGAATGCCGTCGCTTACCGCCAACAACTTGCCCGCCGCTATGGCCGGCGTCGTCAAATGTTGTCAGGTCTTCATTGCAATATCAGCATCACTACCAGACTCATGAAGGGCTTGTACGACGCCCAGACGGACTGTCATGAGTTCACTACTTTTAAAAATCGCTGTTATTTGCACATCGCGCAGAACTACTTGCACTATCGCTGGTTACTGACATATTTGTACGGCTGTTCACCGCAGTGTTGGCCACAATCCGGCTTAACGGCACCGTCCCGGCCAGTCCGAAGCTTACGCAACAGTGCTCATGGATATACCAATCTGCCGGGCGTAACAGTTTCGTACGCTTCACTAGGCCGCTATTGCCAAACACTGCGAGCGGCCGTCGATAGTGGTCAATTGAGCGCGACCAAGGAATTTTACGGTCAGGTTCGATTGCGTCATGCCGGTGGTCATTCACACTTACGCCAGGATGGGATTCAATACTTGGAATTACGTAACTTAGATTTGAATCCATGGGCCGCTGCGGGCATCAATCTGTCCCAACTGACCTGCCTAACGTGGTTTGTCCTACTGATGCTCTGGTTGCCAGTACCAGCTAGTGTGGATAGTTGGGTTGAGGCAGGGCAGCGCGCCAACGAACAAGTTGCTATCGAAGCCCCCATGCAAGTGCCCCGGCAGCTAACTGAAGGCAAACAACTAGCTGAGGCGCTACAAACTATGGCCACCAGCTTACGTCAACCATCCGCCTCACAAGTTGCCCAATATATCTTAACTAGTCTACACGACCCGGCCAACACATTCGCCGCGCGCTGGGAACAACAAACAAATGGCTCGCTCGAACGGGCAACACAACTCGCTCTCCAGCTGGCGACGACACCACAATTTGATGCTTTAACATAGTACACACGTGTTGAGGTGTCACGGAGGTCGGGGTAGGACATACCCAGCTGATGAACAAGGAACCAACTCATGCGCACGTTTGAACCATGATTAACACTAAATCAGGCGCCATGTGTAAAGAATGATAATTTGTGAGACGATTATTTGCGCGGAAACTGAAATTGCGTTAAATTTGAGCTATACTAGTACTACCACAAATATTAGAAAACCATTAGTTATCGAAGGGGTGTTTTACGTGCAAGTATTATTTCATGATCAAGCGTTAGACTTAGTCGGTGAACCGTTACAAGATGGTGACCAGTTACCGAAGTTCAAAGTGTTCACTACCCATGATGAGAAGATTAAGACTAAGGACTTATTAGGCAAGCCCGTCCTGTTAAGTGTGATGCCAGATATTGATACGCGAGTTTGTTCTATTCAAACGAAGAAGTTCAATCAACAGGCTGATAAGTACCCCCACGTTCAATTTCTAGCCATTTCTAATAACGCGGTTGCCGACCAAGCCGGCTGGTGCGCTAAGGAAGGCGTTAAGAACTTAACGGTGGCTTCTGATGAAGAATTATCCTTTGGTTACGCCACGAATCTCTACTTGCCTAACAACGGAACGTTGACCCGGGCAATTTATGTCGCGGACGCAACTGGTAAAATCGTGTATCATGAAATCGTGCCAGATGTTAGCCATGAACCAAATTACGTTGCGGCACTGGATGCCTTAAAACAATTCGAATAAGGATTGACGGCACTCAGGAAATTCATTACAATAGTGACAACCAGCAATGAGCAAGAGAGTAGCGATAAACAACGTCAACAGAGAGAGCGTGAACAGTGAAACACGCTTGGCGGTTTTAGCGTGAATGTAGCTTGCGAGCTGCTATTCTGAACTGTTTTAGTAGGAATAGCCGGACGGGATACACCGTTCGTTAACAACGATGTTTAAGCTGTAAAGCGATCACTTGTGATGGCTTTAAAATTAGGTGGTACCGCGAAGTCCATTCGTCCTAGTCTAATAGGATGAGTGGACTTTTTTAGTGCCAAAAGAAAGGATGTACCCCAATGTCAGAAGAACCAACTACTGATATGCCAACTAAGTATGATCCGACCGCCGTGGAAGCGGGTCGTTATCAGACTTGGTTAGACCAAGATTTATTTAAGCCTTCGGGCGACAAGAAAGCTAAACCCTATTCAATCGTGATTCCACCGCCAAATGTTACGGGTAAGTTGCATTTAGGCCACGCTTGGGACACCACGTTACAAGACATTATTATTCGTCAAAAACGGATGCAAGGTTTTGATACTTTATGGTTACCAGGAATGGACCATGCTGGTATCGCGACGCAGGCAAAAGTTGAAGCCAAGCTGCGTGAGCAAGGGATCAGTCGTTACGATCTTGGTCGTGAGAAGTTCATTCAACAAGTTTGGGATTGGAAAGACGAATACGCGTCGATCATCAAACAACAGTGGGCCAAGATGGGACTGTCATTGGACTATTCTCGTGAACGGTTCACCATGGATGATGGTCTGTCAGATGCGGTTAAGAAAGTCTTCGTTGATCTTTACAACAAGGGTTTGATCTATCGTGGTGAATATATCATCAACTGGGATCCGCAAGCACGGACAGCTTTGTCTGATATCGAAGTGATCCATAAGGATGACAAGGGTGCGTTCTACCACGTCAAGTATCCATTTGCTGACAAAGACTATACTTTCAATGGTAAGCATTACATTGAAATTGCCACGACCCGTCCCGAAACCATGATGGGCGATACCGCCGTTGCGGTTAATCCGAGTGATGACCGTTACAAGGAATTGGTTGGCAAAAAAGTCATCTTGCCATTAGCAGAACGTGAAATTCCAATTATCGCTGATGCGTATGTTGATCCCGAGTTTGGGACTGGGATGGTGAAGATTACGCCTGCCCATGACCCGAATGACTTTAAGGTCGGCAACCGGCATGATTTGAAACGGATTAACACCATGAATGATGATGCCTCAATGAATGCCAATGCGGGTAAATACGAAGGTATGGACCGCTTTGAAGCGCGTACAGCGATGGTCAAGGACCTTGAAGATCAAGATTTGATGATTAAAATCGACCCAATCGTGCATAGCGTTGGGCATTCTGAACGGACCGGCGTTCAGGTTGAAGCACGGCTCTCAACCCAGTGGTTTGTTAAGATGAAGCCACTAGCTGAGCAAGCGTTGAAGAATCAAAAGACTGACAATAAAGTAGAATTTGTGCCTGATCGGTTTGAAGACACATTCAATCAATGGATGGAGAACGTCCACGATTGGGTGATCTCACGCCAACTCTGGTGGGGACATCGGATTCCAGCTTGGTATAACAAGACGACCGGCGAAACGTATGTCGGTGTTGATGGACCAAAAGATCCAGAAAACTGGGAACAGGATCCCGACGTGTTGGACACTTGGTTCTCAAGTGCACTCTGGCCATTTTCAACGATGGGCTGGCCAGACACTGATGCGGAAGACTTTAAGCGTTACTTCCCAACGGATACGCTGGTTACCGGCTACGACATTATCTTCTTCTGGGTATCACGGATGATGTTCCAGAGTTTGGAATTTACTGGCAAACGGCCATTCAAACACGTGCTTTTACACGGCTTAATTCGTGATGAACAGGGTCGCAAAATGAGCAAATCGCTCGGTAACGGAATCGATCCAATGGATGTGATTGAAAAGTACGGGGCCGATGCCTTACGGTGGTTCTTATCTAACGGGTCGACGGCCGGCCAAGATGTGCGGTTCAGCTATACGAAGATGGATGCGGCGTGGAACTTTATTAACAAGATTTGGAACGCCAGCCGCTACGTTATCATGAACCTGGGCACCATGGACAAACCGGAATTACCAGCTGCAAGTGACTGGACGTTAGCAGATAAGTGGATCTTGAGTCGTTTGAACGCAACGGTTAAACAAGTGACGACTACCTTTGATAAGTTTGACTTTGGTGAAGCTGGTCGAGCCTTGTACAACTTTATCTGGAATGACTTCTGTGACTGGTATATCGAAATGAGTAAGGAAGTCTTGACCGGTGATGACGCCCAAGCTAAGGCCAATACGCAAAACGTGTTAGCCTATGTCTTGGACCAGATCTTACGGTTATTGCACCCAATCATGCCATTTGTGACCGAAAAGATTTGGTTATCAATGCCACACGTTGGTGAATCCTTAGTAGTCGCTGCTTATCCTGTTGACCATCCTGAATTTGATGACGAAACGGCGGAAAGTGATATGGCCTCACTTATTGAATTGATTACGGCCGTTCGGAGCATTCGAGCAGAAGCTAATGCGAAGATGGCATCAGCCGTGGATCTATTAATTAAGACGGACAACACTCGGTTACAAGCCGTTTTCAAGGCTAATGAAGATTATATTCAACGGTTTGCACACCCGAAGACACTGTCAATTGGCGCTGACGTGGTTGCACCGAAGTTAGCCATGACGCAAGTGATTAGTGATGCGGAAGTTTACATTCCGTTAGCTGAACTTGTTGACCTCGATGAAGAAGTCAAAAAACTTGAAAAAGAACAAGCCAAGTTTGAAAGCGAAGTCGCACGGGCGACGAAGAAGTTAGACAATGAACGCTTTGTTGCCAATGCCCCTGAAGATGTCGTCAATAGTGAAAAAGAGAAGTTAGCTGATAATCAAACGAAGCTGGCTGCCTTGAAGCAACGTTTAGTTGATATCAAGGCCGAAGCTTAATTCGCAATAACAGTTAACTGAAATGTGTGTTACTGGTAAAATGGTAATCGTCCCCGTTTGGGGGATGGTTACCATTTTATTATTAACACGTAAAATATAAGGGCTCATTAGCTAGAAGTATGGTGAGCAAACGGCCAAATGATGATTCAGGCGTTTTACAGGAAGGAAGATCGACATGATTGACACTTATTCAGCAGCATTAGCCTTTATTCACGGCCGAACACAGTTTAAAAAGGCGCCGACACTCAGTCGGATGCGTCAATTCTTACACGAATTAGGTGATCCACAGTTACAAGTGGTCGGTATTCACGTGGCGGGCACCAATGGTAAGGGGTCGACGGTTGCGAATTTACGCGAATTATTTATGGCGGATGGACTGACGGTGGGAACCTTCATCTCACCGTTCATTGTCCGCTTCAATGAACGGATCAGTGTTGACGGCACCCCCATCAGCGATGAAGAACTCGTTGGCCTGGTGCAACAGATTCAACCGGTCGTTGCCAAGCTTGATGCGACATTGGCAAGTGGGGGGCCCACAGAATTTGAGATCATTACCGCAATGATGTTTCTTTACTTTGCTGCTCAGCCAATCGATATTGCCATTATTGAAGTTGGGTTGGGTGGGTTATACGATTCGACCAACGTCTGGACACCGGCCGTTAGTGTGATTACGACGATCGGTTATGATCACATGCAAATTCTTGGGAATACGTTGACGGCGATTGCCACTCAAAAAGCAGGTATCATTAAGGATCAGGTGCCAGTAGTCGTCGGTAAATTACCGGCTGAAGCCCAGCAAGTGATGGTCGATACGGCAAACAGTAAACGAGCGCCGTTGCGGACGTTGGGAATTGATTTTACAACCAAATTATTACCGCCCCAAGGCTGGCAAGAACGGTTCAACTTTGACGGGTTAGAGGCGCACTTTAAGGACTTGACAACCCCGCTACTGGGAGACTATCAAGTTGATAATGCGGCCGTAGCGTTAGCGGCTTACTTGACTTATCACCAAGGATTGCAGCTACCCGTGGTCACTAGCGACGTCAAAACGGCTCTGGCTAAGACGCAGTGGCCTGGCCGTTTCGAACGCTTGAATCAGGATCCGCTGATTATGATTGACGGTGCACACAACGAGCCGGCAGTAACCGAATTAGCGACGACTTTAAGCGAGCGTTTTGGGCAACAGACCGTCTACGTCATCTTTGCGGTCTTAGCGGATAAGCAACATCAACAAATGATTCAGACCTTGGGCGCATTACCCAATGTTCAATTACGGTTGACACAATTCGAAGGTCCGAACGCAAAACGTCCAGCGACCGACCCGGCGATGTTGGCACAGGAAATGCCGAACGGCCGGACCGCTGAAGTATTTGATAATTGGCAAGCAGCCTTGATGCAGACTCTTCAAGAGATGTCGAGTGATGATGCGTTGTTACTCACGGGGTCGCTGTACTTTATTAGTGATGTCCGGGCCTATTTCAAGGACGGTAGCGATTCCACGACGGCTTAGTCATTCGTATGGTAGTGACGTCCGACTGACAGCGATCATACCAGGTCACAGGTGCGTGCTAGCGTTCAATTTGAAAAAAAGTTGCGGCAAAATAATGGTGACGCGATCATTTTGCGAAACTACTTGGTAGAAAGGGTGGTTTCAATGACGATGATTAGCGAGGAACAAATACCGACTACACAAGTTCGTGAATTACTGCAGGCCTATTTTGCCACGTTTTTACCTGGCGACGAGGTGGATAGCGCCACGCATGCTTTTGAACGTGAGTACCCGATTGAGGACGCCGTCGAATGGTTACACGAGTCGTCTGAAAATCCGCTGTGGCATGGCCTGATCGTGGCACTCAGATGTGGCCAATTACTACCCCGGCCAAGTCGATTAATATTGGGACAGGTATATGGTAGTGAACAACTGGGAGCCGTTTTAGCACGGGACTTTGCCAACTTAGAGCAGGAACAGTTGCAATTGTTATGCTTAGATACGAAGAATCAAGTGATCAAACGCCAGGTCGTCTTTCAGGGCACGCTCAATAGCTGCCCGGCACAACCGCGGGAAATTATTAAGGTTGCCCTGACAACGCCGACTGCCCGGGTCGTTATTGCCCATAATCATCCGAGCGGTGACGTGACGCCGTCTAAAAAAGATATTGAATTTACCAAGCGATTGCAACTGGCTTGTGAACTGATGGGGTTACCACTCTTGGATAGCTTTATTATCGGTGTAAACGATTACTTCAGTTTTGCCGAGCAGGGCGTGTTAAATTGTAATACGGATTCGTAACAGAATGTGGTAAAATAACGGGGTTAGGACCGATAATTTAATCGGCCTGATCGCGTTTTTTTGTTAAATTTTATCTAAGTTAAATAGTGGGACTGTATTTTTCATTAATTTACGGTATGCTAGGATTCAGGCAATGCTTTTTTAATGCAGTGCGACTATGCTATAATACTTACTATTATGACTAAATAAAAAATTAAATTTGTTAATGATGAAGGGATGAATGTAGTGTTCGGATTTGGGACAAAGAATATCGGGATCGATCTCGGTACGGCCAACACAATTGTGTACGTTGACGGCAAGGGCATCGTATTACGTGAACCATCCGTAGTTGCGAAGAACACGAAAACTGGTGAAATTGTATCAGTTGGTTCAGAAGCACGGGATATGATTGGGAGAACCCCAGCAAGCATTGTGGCGATTCGGCCAATGAAGGATGGCGTTATTGCGGACTACGATACGACCGTTGCGATGATGAAGTACTTTATTCAAAAGACACTCGGCCGCTCAAATGGTAAGCCATACGTCATGGTTTGTGTACCAAGTGGGGTTACCGAAGTTGAAAAGCGGGCCGTTATTGATGCAACACGGGTTGCAGGTGCGCGGGATGCATATGTCATTGAAGAACCATTTGCAGCCGCTATTGGTGCAGGGCTTCCAGTCATGGATCCAACTGGGAGCATGGTCGTTGATATTGGTGGTGGGACTACTGATGTTGCGACAATTTCCTTAGGTGGGATCGTATCAAGTCGTTCAATTCGAATGGCTGGCGATAAGATCGATGACTCAATCATTTACCATGTTCGCCAGAAGTTTAATCTTTTAATCGGTGAACGCACAGCCGAACAACTCAAAATCGACTGTGGCTCAGCTTCTTTGGAAGCCGCTGAAGACTTGGAAGGGTCAACGATTCGTGGACGCGATCTTTTGTCGGGCTTACCGAAGACGGTTGAAATCTCATCCGTAGATGTTTCAGAAGCCATCCAAGAAGTGGTCTCGGAAATTATTTCAGCCATTAAAGAAACCCTTGAAGAAACTTCCCCAGAAATTGCCTCTGACGTAATTGACCACGGGATTGTTTTGACCGGTGGTGGTGCCTTATTGAAGAATCTTTCCGAAGTGATTGCGGACGAAACCAAAGTACCGGTTTTCATCGCTAACGAACCGCTCGACTGTGTTGCAGTTGGGACTGGTGAGTCACTCAAGAGCATCGACGTTATGAAAAAGCGATAACAGGTGAGCGGGAAGACGTCTTCCCGCTTATTTATTGTTAAATCATTGAATTTTCGACCGGGGGTTCATTATGCAAAAGTTTTTTTCTAACCGAAAACTAGTGATTGCGATTGTCGTGTTCATTATTAGTTTCGGCTTGATGAGTGTCTCAGTAGCCATTCGTGATAAGAAATCGACACCACCATTGATCCAACAATTTGGTAACGACGTGGCCGGTGCGGTAGATCGGGTGATTGCTTGGCCAGTCAATGGCTTACAAAGTGCGACCAACTCAGTTTCTGACTTGTTGAACACCTATCAAGAAAATCAAAAATTGAAGAAGCAAGTTGACCAACTGGCGCAGGCTAAGGTTAGTGCCCAGACGACGCGTGCGGAAAACAAGCAGTTACGCAAGCAGTTGAAATTGAATAATTCGTTATCTGATTATACGACGGTGACCGCCAATGTTTTGACGCGGACACCATCGTCTTGGATGAACCAACTCGTGATTTCAAAGGGTGCAACATCCGGTGTGAAGAAGAATATGCCCGTTATGTCACAAAAGGGCTTAATCGGCCGGATCGTGGAAGTCAACCAAACAAATTCAAAGGTTGAATTGATTTCCAATACGAGTTCATCTTCAAATAAGTTTGCCATTCAGATTACCAATAGTGCTGGCAAGACCGTTAACGGGATTATTTCAGGCTATGATAAGAGTAGCAACCTCTTAGAGATGGGCTCGGTGACGTCGAACGTTAAGATCAAAAAAGGCGATAAAGTCGTGACGAGTGGTTTAGGCGGTAATACGCCAAAAGGCCTCTACGTCGGCACGGTTGCTAGCGTTAAGCAGGATGATTACGGGTTAGCATCCGAAGTGGAAATCACACCCGCAGCAGACCTCAGTGACTTAACAGTTGTGACGGTCGCTGAACAATAGGGAGGTGCAACGGTGCGTTACTCAAGATTAAAAATCATCTTTCCAATTGGGTTATTTGTTGCACTCTTTTTAGACGGCTCAGTTTCAAACGTTTTTGCCGCTAAGCTATTTAGTTACCCGTATGCCAGTGTCTTACACCTGGTTTTACTGTGGATCGTCTTCGCCGTCTTTTTAGATGACCGTGATAATCTGTCGGTTGGAATCTGGTCCGCATTCGTGGGCTTGGTATTTGACTGGTACTATACGGGGATCTTAGGCGTTTACATGATTGGCTTACCGTTAGTAGTCTATATATGTCGGCAAATCAAACCATGGATCGACTTGAATTTTTTAACGTTACTGATGATCTATATTATTAATTTGACCATCTTAGAAGCGTTTACCTATATCTGGTACACGATGAGCCACGTCATCTCTAGTGGGTTAGCGGACTTTGCAGTGTACACGCTAGGGCCGACGATTGCAGTCAACCTAGCTATCTTTGTCATATTATATTATCCAATGCGTCGGTTATATCTGAGTGTTAATTAGTCGGCAGAAAGGAATTCTAACATGCAACAGAGTGTAGTTTTAAAGGCCAGTAATGATGGCTATGAACTGATTTTACGGCAAGAAGCAAGCTTTGACGATATTATGGTCGACTTGAAGGTCTTGTTAGATCGGTTGCAGGCTGATAATACGACTGATAAACAAATCTCGTTTGACCTGGATACGGCTAATCGACTACTGACTGCGGAACAGAATCAGAAAGTAACCCAGTTAATTCAACGATACCCGTTATTCAGCATTCACAAGTTAACGGCTGACGTTATTTTGACGGCGGATGCTTTAGCGATGATTGAACGTGATACGGTGCATCTGGTTAATCAGATCATTCGTAACGGTCAGGTCGTTGAGATTACGGGGGACGTGCTGTTCTTCGGTAAGATCCATGAAGGCGGGGTGCTCCGGGCAACGGGTAGTATCTTTGTGATGGGTGAGGTCAACGGTGCGCTTGAGGCCGGTTATCCCGATCATAATGATGCTGTGATCGTTAGCCCCTTAGCTACTGTCCCACGGGTTCGAGTCGGTGAATTGTTAGAATTAGTAGACCTTGAAAAAGTCGTTGATGGGACGAACGTTGTCTATATTAATGACATTCAAGCGTTAGACTACCAGCCGCTCCAGCAATTAAAACGGGTACGACCGAAGCTATTTACTCGAAATGGAGGACGTGTTTGATGGGAAAAGCAATTGTCATCACCTCTGGTAAGGGTGGGGTCGGCAAAACGACCACGACGGCCAATTTAGGGACGGCCCTTGCTTTGATGGGCAAGAAAGTTTGCTTAGTTGATTTAGATATTGGATTGCGGAATTTAGACGTCATTTTAGGTCTCGATAACCGGATCCTTTATGATATTGTGGATGTAGTTGCCGGTCGTGCGCAAATACGGCAGGCGTTGGTCAAAGACAAGCGGTTTGATGACTTATTGTTTTTATTGCCAGCTGCACAAAATGCGGACAAGGATGCATTGAATCCTGACCAAGTCCGGGCAATCGTAGACGAGTTGAAACCAGATTTTGATTACGTTTTGCTCGACTGTCCCGCCGGAATTGAACAAGGTTTCATGAATGCGATTGCTGGTGCGGATGCGGCTATTATCGTCTCGACACCCGAGATTTCAGCAATTCGTGATGCGGATCGGGTCGTTGGCTTATTGGAACAATATCCGTTAGCCGAAGCACCTAAGTTAGTGATTAACCGGATTCGGACGCGCATGATGCAAGACGGTGAGACGATGGATATTGATGAAATCACCCATCACTTGTCGATTGACTTGTTGGGGATCGTCTTCGATGACGACGCCGTCATTCGAACGTCAAATAACGGTGAGCCGATCGTTCTTGATCCCAAAAACCCAGCTTCACAAGGTTACCGTAATATTGCTCGCCGCATCGAAGGCGAAACGGTGCCGTTAATGAATTTGGATACGCCTAAACCGGGTGTCTGGTCACGCATCGCCGGAATTTTTCACCGTGGTAAGTAAAAAAAGGCTTGACGGTTGATTAATTTTCGATTAGTATGAATTCAACATTAAAAAACAGGGAACGGAAGAGTAGTTGTAAAGACCTTGTCAAGCGAGTTATCGGTGATGGGAAGATGACCAAGGATTACAACGAACCACATCTGTGAGTTGGATAGCTGAAGTTAGTAAGCTGTTTCGGTTGGCCTCGTTAGCGGCGGAGTTTAGTGATAAACTCGTTGAGATTAGTTGTGTGAGCAACTAGTGAATATGAGGTGGAACCGCGATGAAATCGTCCTCTTAGGCATGTTGGCCTAAGAGGACGATTTTTTTATTATCACGAAACTCCCTGAGGTAATAACTGTGAAGTTATTACGAAGTGAGGTGGCACCACGGATAACCGTCCTCTTGAGTATTCGACTCAAGGGGACTTTTTTATTGGCTTGGGTCGTGACAGATTAGTGGACGCAGGACAATGTGACCTGTAAATTTGGGAGGGAAAGCACATGCAATATATTTCAGAAATTTTGCCATCATTATTATCCGGTGCCGTTATGACACTGAAAATTTTCATTTGGACCCTGATTGGGTCGCTACCATTGGGGTTAGTTGTTGGCCTGGGCTTAATGTCTAACTTCAAGCCACTGCAATGGTTATTGCATTTCTACGTTTGGTTGATGCGGGGGACCCCGTTGTTACTACAATTGATCTTCGTCTTTTACGGCTTGCCATTGATCGGGATCGTTTTTCCACGGTACTACGCGGCGTTGTTCGCATTTATTCTGAACTACGCGGCCTACTTCGCGGAAATCTTCCGCGGCGGGTTACAGTCAATTGACAATGGTCAGTATGAGAGTGCACGGGTTCTACGGTTGAGTTACTGGCAGACGATTCGTAAAATCGTCATTCCCCAAGTGATCAAAATCGTCTTACCGTCAGTTGGTAATGAAGTCATCAACTTGGTCAAGGATTCATCATTAGTTTATGTTATTGGTCTCGGCGACCTGTTGCGTGCTGGTAACGTTGCAACAGCGCGCGATGTTACTTTGGTTCCCCTAGTATTAGTCGGAATCATTTACTTAGCACTGACCGCCGTAACGACGTTTGTGCTTGGACGAATCGAAAAACACTACAGTTACTGGAAATAGGGAGGCCATCATAATGTTAGAACTAAAAAATATTACAAAAAGCTTTGGTTCACGGACAATTATTAAGAATTTGAATTTAACCGTTAAGGATGGCGAGATTCTAAGTATTGTGGGCCCTTCAGGTGCTGGTAAGACAACGTTATTACGCTGTATTACGGGGCTTGAAAAGGTGAATGCCGGTGAGTTCTTAGTCGACGGCCAACCATTTGATCCCTATACGAATCGGAGTAACGATAGTGTGATTGGTGTCGTATTCCAAAATTTTGAATTATTTCCCAATTTAACCGTCATGCAGAACATTACTTTAGCACCGACCACGGTCTTAAAGCAGTCTAGCGCAGAAGCAGAACAGCAAGCGCAGACCTTACTAGATCGTTTGAATCTAGGAGATCACGCTGACCAGTATCCCTTCGAATTATCCGGTGGTCAAAAGCAGCGAGTAGCGATTGCCCGGGCATTAGCCATGAAACCGAATGTCTTATGTTATGATGAACCAACTTCAGCGCTTGACCCGAACTTACGCCAGGAAGTTGAAAAGTTGATTTTAGGCTTGAAGGCTGATGGCATGACTCAAATCGTGGTGACCCATGATTTAACCTTTGCTGAAAACATCGCGGATGAAATGTTCCACGTTGAACCAACTAAAAAGCAGTAGGGGGCGTCAGAATGAAGAAAAGATTACTTGCACTAAGTTTGATCGTTGTGATGCTCCTGGGCATGGCAACGACGTTAAGCGGCTGTGGTCAAAATGTGACTAAGCGCGCTGATACCCAAGATACTTGGTCTAAAATCAAGAAACGCGGTTACGTTGTCGTTGGTTTGGACGACAGTTTCGTTCCGATGGGCTTTCGCGAAAAGTCTGGGAAACTAGTCGGCTATGATATTGACCTCGCCCGGGCTGTCTTTAAACTATACGGCATCAAGATTAGCTTTCAAACGATTGACTGGTCCATGAACGCGACTGAATTGCGCAATGGCACGATTGATTTGATTTGGAACGGTTACACGAAAAATCCCCAACGTGAAAAAGTGGTGGCTTTCAGTAATACTTATTTGAAGAACAAGCAAGTCCTCGTTTCTTTAAAGAAAAATCATATTAACTCATTTGACGATATGACTGGTAAGACGTTGGGTGTTCAGTCAGGTTCTTCGGGCTATGAGTCATTGGAGAACAATCCAAAGCTACTAAAGGACAAAATCGCTAAGAAAACGCCAGTTCAATACGACACCTTCACGAATGCCTTCCTCGACTTGAATGCTGGACGAATTAAGGGGCTCTTGATTGATAGCGTCTACGCGAGCTATTATATTAAGCACGAAGCAAACTCCGCGGATTATCAAGAAACCCAAGGTACCTTTAAGTCCGAAGACTTCGCAGTCGGGATGCGTAAGGGTGACAAAACGATGAAACGCAAAATTAATGCCGGCCTAAAGACGTTGAAAGCTAACGGAACGTTAGATAAGATCAACAAGAAATGGTTTGGTAATCAAAAAGTTGAAAACTAGCGTGACGTGGCAGGACTTGTCATTCAGTGACCCCAGTTATCAGCGATAAACCACTCATCAATAGGCTTTCCAAGACGAACTGTGTCTTGGAAAGCCTATTTGTATTGGTACACAGACAAACTTGAAGGCTTAAGCTTATACACGAAAAATTGTTGAAAGGTGTCGGTATCTGGCCTCGGATGCTTGTTGGTCAGCATGTGCGCGTCCTATTCCGACCTCCGGGGCTGGGTGACAATTGCTGGAACGCAGCCGACGTCGATTTGAGCTAACGCATAACCCGCGTCATCTCAAATACGAGTCTTATTCTAAGCCGGAAGAAAATCACTTCCAACTAAGAATAATTTGGCTACTGAGCATTGTCACCCAGCCCCTCCGGTCTCAAGAGTGTGAGGGGCCACGGGTTGAAGCTGAGCATTGCCTAGCCAATGGATTAATGCGGTCTTGGCATTAGTCCGTTGGCGTAGCAAGCACAGCCTTCAGTGGCACCGAGCACGTTTCGGTAAGCCGCTCGAATGGCTGATGAACGGCCGCTTAACTGGGTACAATTGGCCGTTGGCTATTTTGATACGGGAACTTTATACGAAACGTTAGGGTTATATTAACCATTTTGTCGAGACGGTCAATTATTACGATGTTGATTGAGGAATAGTGAGACATTCCAATATCATTTTCACCCTGACAGTTGATTGATAAAATTATTGTTTATGAAAAACAATGACGAATTCACCAAAAGTTGGGTCCCTCACCGTCTGCCATTCGAATACCGTCCCGACTGGAAGGCGTTTCTGCCAATGCTCAGCGGTGAAATTCCACTTAGCAAGCGTCTTTTGCTTGGTTAGTGGAAGACCAGTATTTAAAACGTGGGCTTCGGCTTAAATCTGTGTCCACCGCGTTCCAGCAATTGGCAGAAATGCCTGGAAGTCGGCGTAGGACGATGCTAGCCAAGCAAGTTTACGTGAACTCGAACTTTTTCCAGCGGGCCTTAGCTGGTTGTTTTTGACCTTATAGCGGCACCTTTCAACACTAATTGATGAAAAATACGCCAATAAAAAATGCCCGGCTAGTGATGACTAGTCGGACATATGGGTTAGTCGAAAAATTCTTTGTATAACGCAATAACGGCTTGATCGGCATCATTGTCGTGTACACCGAACATAATAGAAATTTCGGAAGCACCTTGATTGACCATGATTAATTTAATATTGTCGTTGGCTAATGCGGTGGCGGCACGTGACATAATGCCGACGCGGTTGCGCATGTTTTCGCCAACGAGCATTAAGATGGAGTAGTCGTGGGTAAAGTAAATTTCATCAGGATTAATGGCTGCTGAGATTTCGGCGACTAGCGTTTTCTCTAATTCGGGGGTCAACTGATGTTCATCAAAGATGATGGTTAAATCGTCGATCCCAGATGGCATGTGTTCATAACTAATATGATGATTTTCTAAAATTGTCAGAATTTTACGGCCAAGCCCAACTTCTTTATTGAGCAGATACTTACGTAAGTATAGTGAACAAAAACTAGAAGAACTGGCAATCCCGGTGACTGGGTAGTTGGGATTGGGTTCGCGGGTTGACTGGATCAAAGTTCCGGGGGCCTCCGGATGGTTCGTATTCTTGACGTTGACGGTAATGTTACCTTCAATCGCGGGAATCAACGCTTCGTCGTGAAAGACAGAAAAGCCAGCGTAAGAAAGTTCCCGCATCTCGGTAAACGTCATTTCACTAATGGCCGCTGGTTTTGCGACTAGGTTGGGATTGACTGCGTAGATTGCATCAACATCGGTAAAGTTCTCATAACGTTCAGCGTGAACGCCTCGAGCAATGATCGCACCGGTAATGTCGGAGCCGCCACGTGAGAAGGTACAGATTTGGCCGTTGCGATTGTAAGCAAAGAAGCCGGGAATAACTAGAATCTGTTCGCTGTCCGCCCACTTGGCGAGCTGGTCATAACTGCTCTTGATAATCTGAGCGTCATCGGGGACGTCCGTGACGACCATTCCCGCATCTTTAGGGTCAAGGTAGCGCGCGTTGAGGCCACTTTGCTGAAAGACGGCGGCGACCAGTTGCGCGTTGAGCCGTTCACCGTGTGCTTTGAAAGCGGCCATCAGGTAGGTATTGTCGGCGTATGATTGGTTTGGTAAGTTGCGAATCGTCTCAAAGATCGGCGTCAATTGGGCTTCAGGGACGTTGAATCCGTGACCGATTTCTGCATAACGGTCAATGATAGTTGCGACAATGGCTTGCGTATCTTGATGATGGATCGTTTGACGAGCATATTGAATAAGTAAGTCAGTGACTTTGGTGTCGCCGTCGAACCGTTTACCGGGGGCCGATACAATCACATATTTACGTTTTGAATCAGCCTCAACGATTGCGAGGACTTTTTGCAGTTGCTGACTACTAGCGAGGGAACTGCCACCAAATTTAATTACTTTCACATTAACCGCTCCTTAATTTTATCAATAATGAAAAGAATAGCAGACAAATCGCGACTTGGCAATGTTATTTGTCACTCACGAGAATTTAATTTAACCGCAAAAATAATCATTTTAGCAACTATAATCTTCAAATTTCAAAAACCGTAAGACGGAAAGTTGCGTCAATCGGGCCTTTCGCTTATTATTTATTACATATGCAAGGAGGAAACATGTTGCAAACTCAGTTAGCAAAAGGGGTCCAATTGACGACGGTTCAGAGTCATCAATTTAAAACCAACCAGATTATTATTAATTTCCGTGCACCGCTTGCGCGCGAAACAATTACCCAGCGGTCGCTACTATCGAATTTATTAGAAACAAGTTCTCGTGATTACCCGGATCAGCGGGCGCTAGCCAACGCATTGGCTGCTATGTATGGCGCTGCGTTTGGTGCGGGCGTTAGTCGTAAGGGACCAACGCATAATTTACAATTAGCTATCACCGTTGCGAATGAACGGTATTTGGCAACGGACCAGCCATTGACGAATCAAGCCATCCAGTTTTTACAACGGGTCATTTTACAGCCGCTCGCTGCTGACGGTCAGTTTGACCAAGCGACATTTGACCGCCAAAAGAAGAATTTGGAAGCGGCAATTATGTCGGTCGCTGATGACAAGCAGTATTACGCGGCGCAACAATTGAATACGGCGTTGTTTGCGGACGAACCCGCACAACAAGTACCTAGTTATGGTACGGTGAGTGATTTGGCGGCCATTAGTGCGCAAAGTTTGTACGACTACTATCAAATGATGATCCAAAATGATCAGATTGACATTATCGTGACCGGAGACGTTGATGAGGCAGCCATCTTAGCTCAGTGGCAACAAGCTGGTTTTGAGGATCGCTTGACGGGCCGTCCCCGCCCATTTTATCAACATCATAATACGAACCAGTACGTCGAAGTGAGCGAGCAACAGACGCTTAGCCAAGCAAAGTTGAATTTAGGTTATGATTTGCCGGTCTTTTATCGTGGGAATCATTATTATGCAGCTTTGGTTTTCAACGAGTTATTCGGTGGATCGCCACTGTCTAAATTATTTATGAATGTCCGTGAAAAGGCGAGCCTTGCCTACTATGCCAGCAGTTCATTAGATACTTTCCGTGGGGTCCTTAAGGTACAGGCGGGGATTGATGGTAAAAACCATGACCAGGTGCTAGCAATCATTGCGGCCCAATTATCGGCAATTCAAGCCGGCGATTTTACGGATGATCTAGTCGAACAGCTCAAACTCGGCTTGATCAACGATTTTGAGTCAAGTTTGGATAGTCAACGGACGTTCGCTGTGCAAGCCTTGATCGATGATTTAACGCAACAGCGCGTTACGGATGCTGAGTGGCTACGGCAGATTCAAAGTGTGACACGTGAACAGATCATTGCAGTCGCGAAGATGGTGACCCTTAACAATGGGTTCTTCTTGAGTGGGGTAACCGCATGAAAGTAAAAAAATATGATCAATTTAATGAAAGTTGTTATCAAGCGCAGTTAGATAATGGACTGACGGTGACACTGTTACCGAAGGCCGGTTATCACAAGACGTACGCAACGTTTACGACGAACTATGGCTCGATCGACAATACCTTTGTACCAGCTGGAAGTACTGAAATGCAACGTTTTCCAGATGGAATTGCCCATTTCCTGGAACATAAAATGTTTGAGAAGGCTGACCACGATGCCTTTCAAATTTTTGGTCAGTACGGGGCGAGTGCGAACGCCTTCACTAGCTTCACGAAGACGAGTTATTTGTTCTCAGCTACCCGCCACCTGCAAGACAGTCTCATGACCCTCTTGGATTTTGTTCAGGATCCGTATTTCACGCCAGCGACAGTTGACAAGGAGAAGGGGATTATTGGGCAAGAGATTGAGATGTACGATGATGACCCCAGTTGGCGCCTGTATTTTGGGATGATTGGTAATCTATATCCGAACCATCCGCTACAATATGATATTGCGGGGACGACTGAGTCGATTGCTAAGATAACGGCTGATGATTTGTATGCTGCTTATCGAACTTTCTATCATCCTGAGAACATGACGTTATTTGTGGTTGGTAATTTTGATCCAGACGAAGTCTTAGGGTGGATCACGGCAAATCAAGCAACTAAACAATTTGCTGCCTTTCAACCGATTGAACGTAAGATTCCTGAGACCGCCACGGATGGGCATGACATTATTCCTTATCGGACGATTGATATGCCAGTCAATCGGGCCAAATCAATCGTTGGTGTCAAGGGCTTGATGCCGATTGAAACGGGGGCTGCTGCTTTGAAGTACCGTGCAGCGGTTAACGTTTTATTAGAATTATTGTTTGGCGATACATCAGCGGATTATTTGCGATTATATGATCAGGGTATCATCGATGATACGTTTGGTTATGACTTCGAATTACAGTCTGGATTTAATTTTGTCACTTTTAGTGGTGAAACGGATGATCCAGCCCAGTTTGATGCGGCCATCATTGACGTGTTAGAAAACTGGCGGACGGCTGTAGTTGGTCAGGAAGCAGCGCTGGCATTAGTCAAGAAGGAAATGATTGGGCGCGTCGTCTTCATGGCGAACTCCTTGGAGGCAATCGCGAACCGGTATGATCAACGGCTATTCGGGACGGCGACTATCTTTGATGAACCGGGTATAATTGATCAGTTGACCCTTGAAGACTTGCAGACGGTTGCTGAACAATTATTGACTTCTCAGGCAATCAGTGAATACCAGATTCGACCACAAACAAAGAGTTAAGGAAATCTGAAATTTAATGGTCATGGGGCTGCTAAATTTAGTTGCTGTGATATACTATTAACCGTAAGATTTTGAAAATAGACTTAGGGTGGAGAAAAAGTCAATGAGTGAAAATAACGAAGAAACAACAACGATTGGGGCGCGCTTAAAGGCTGCCCGGACAGCGAAGGGCCTCACAATTGATGATTTGCAACAAATCACCAAGATTCAGAAACGCTATTTGATTGCAATCGAAGATGAACAGTTCGATAAACTTCCCGGTGATTTTTACGTTCGGGCGTTTGTTAAGCAATATGCGGAAACTGTCGATTTAGATGGTAACGCGTTGTTAGAAGAATATCGAGACCAATTACCGAGTGTTCATACTGAAACTATCGTTGAAAACGTTGATGAAGTTCAACCTACCCGGGTTGCTAGTCGCGAACAACCGGCTTCACCAGCGAGTCGCGTGCGTAACTATTTACCAACGATCATCGTCACTGCCATCGTGGTTTTGATTTTGTTATTTATTTGGTTTATGGCGGTTCGCACGCACGCTGGTTCAAGCTCTAGCACGAGTGCGGACAGTTCTTCTGTACAAGTTTCGAGTTCTAAGAAGCAATCAAGTTCGTCGAAAGCTAGCTCATCAGCAAAGTCTAGTTCTAAAGCGTCTTCTGCTAAGGAACAAACCATCAAGGCTAACGGCAGTAGCGATACGGCTTATACTTTGACGAATGGTGCGGATAAGAACAAAGTGGTCATCAAGTCCACTAAGGCTGCTTGGACTTCCGTTACGACTAACGATACTCAGACTTGGCAAGGGACGCTTAAGGCGGATGGCTCACATACGTTAACGTTACCAAGTAATGCCACGACGGTTAAGTTCCAGTTTGGGAACGCAACTGCCACGACCGTAACAATCAATGGTAAGGCGTTCAACTTTAATCCGAAGAACAGTACGTCACAAGTTCGGACGATTACCTTGACCATCAAATAACGTTGCGGAGGAGGCGGGTACTTTGAATTTACCTAATAAATTAACGGTGTTTCGGATTATTCTGATTCCAGTTTTCATTCTTATTATGGTGTTACCCCTTAGTTGGGGACAGGTTGTGTGGGCTGGAACAACCATTCCGGTCACCCAAGTGGTTGCAACTGTCATTTTTGCGGTCGCGTCATTAACCGACTTAGCGGACGGCAAGATTGCCCGGGGCCAACACTTGGTTACGAATTTTGGGAAGTTTGCGGATCCATTGGCAGATAAGATGTTAGTGATGACCGCGTTCATCATTTTAGTTCGGCTAAATGCGGCTCCTGATTGGGTCGTTGCCATTATCATGTGTCGTGAACTCGCGGTGACGGGGTTACGGTTATTGATCGTTGAAAATAATGGTAAAGTGATGGCTGCTGCTATGCCCGGGAAGATTAAGACAACGACACAAATGATTGCCATCATCTTCCTGCTGCTGAACAATGTCTTATTTGCGGCAATCCACATTCCATTTGCGGCAATTATGTTATATATCTGCTTATTCTTCGTTATTTATTCTGGCATTGATTATTTTGTTCAGAATCGTGACGTGTTTGCAGATGGCTTCAAATAAATTAATCATGAGCGTCTCACCGAGTCTTGCATTCGGTGAGACGCTTTTGCATCTCGCCAAAGTATTGCACGCGTTAAGTGATCGTGACTCTGGTAGCTGATAATTATAATAATGAGTGGCGTTGGTTGGTTAGGTAAAATGGAGGTATTTGAAAATGCTAATCTTTTTAATGGGGTCACTCGTCATTTTCGTATATACTGAATGTAGGACGCTAATTGTCGCGCCCACACTGAGTGTAATCGATAGGATTACGGGGAGGCATATGGCATGCAAGCAGAAATAATCGCGGTTGGTACCGAGATTTTACTGGGCCAGATTACGAACACGAACAGTACGTACATCGCACGTGGATTGGCCGAATTAGGAATTGACAGCTATTATCAGACGGTGGTTGGTGATAACCCCCAACGTTTGTCAGCCGTCATTGAAATAGCGGCCCAGCGGAATGACTTAGTTATTTTAACGGGTGGTCTGGGGCCGACCAAGGATGACTTGACGAAACAGACGCTCGCACGTTATTTGAATGTTGCCTTGGTTGAGGATCGGGCAGCAATGCAAAAAATTACGGCTTGGTTTGCCGCTAATGACAAAGTAATGACGGCTAACAACCGATTACAGGCATTATACCCGGCAGGTGCCCAACCGCTGGCTAACCATAACGGAATGGCTGTTGGGGCGTTTTATCAATCAGAAAATAGTGCCGATTTCCTGTTATTGCCAGGACCACCCCGTGAGTTAGCCGCAATGTTTGATTCGGAGGCTAAACCGAAATTGGCAGCAGCATATGGGGAACAAGCCCGAATCTATTCGCGAGTGATGCGTTTTTATGGCATCAGTGAGTCTGAATTAGCGACCAGATTGCAATCCTTGATTGATAAGCAGCAGGCGGTTACGATCGCGCCCTATGCCAAGACTAACGAGGTTACCCTGCGGCTGAGTGCTCAAGCTGAGACGGAAGCGGCTGCTAAGGCCATGATCGATAAAGTTGACCACCAGATCAAAGCCACTATTGGGGCGTTCTTTTACGGCTATGGGGACGATAATTCATTGGTTGCCACCGTTATTAATCAAATGATTGCGGCTAAACTGAGCATTACGGCCGCGGAAAGCCTCACAGCCGGGCTGTTTCAGAGTACTATCGGCAGTGTGTCCGGGGTCTCCGCAATTTTTCCGGGCGGTTTTGTAACGTATGCGAATGAAGCCAAACATCAGCTAGTTAACGTTCCACAAGCGATTATCGATACTGAAGGCGTCGTTTCAGAAGCGACTGCTAAGGCCATGGCGAGCGGTGCCAAGCAGCAGCTTAATACTGCGGTTGGCATCAGCTTCACCGGTGTCGCCGGTCCCGGGACCTTGGAGGGACAACCAGCTGGGACGGTGTGGATCGGTCTTGCTTACCGGGATCAACCCGCGAAGGCCAAGCAGTATCATTTTGCTGGCAGTCGCCAACAAATCCGAACGCGCAGTGTGATGGCCGGATTAGACCTATTGAGACATGCACTAGACGCTGATACGGACTTGAAAAAATAATACGAACTTTTGTTCGCTTTTTGCTTGCAATTCTAACTTTGAACAGCTATGATATTAAGAGTTAGAAACGAGCACCAAAGGAGGAAATAATTTGGCTGATGCACGGAAAGCAGCACTAGATACTGCCCTAAAAAAGATCGAAAAGAATTTCGGTAAAGGGGCGATTATGCGGATGGGTGATGCTGCCCAGACGACCATCTCAACGATTTCAAGTGGATCGTTGGCCTTAGATGACGCGTTGGGTGTTGGTGGCTACCCACGTGGCCGGATCGTGGAAATCTATGGTCCTGAAAGTTCAGGTAAAACGACCGTAGCACTACATGCGGTTGCTGAAGTTCAAAAGCAGGGTGGCACGGCAGCGTATATCGATGCCGAAAATGCACTGGATCCCGTTTACGCGGAACACCTCGGGGTCAACATCGATGACCTCTTACTCTCACAACCAGACACTGGTGAACAAGGGCTTGAAATTGCAGATGCCTTAGTTTCCAGTGGTGCGGTCGACATTTTAGTCGTTGATTCAGTCGCGGCCTTAGTGCCACGTGCCGAAATTGAAGGTGAAATGGGTGACGCACACGTTGGGTTACAAGCGCGGTTGATGTCACAAGCCCTTCGGAAGTTATCAGGAACATTGAACAAAACGAAGACCATCGCGTTATTTATTAATCAAATTCGTGAAAAAGTCGGCGTGATGTTTGGTAATCCCGAAACGACTCCTGGTGGTCGGGCCTTGAAGTTCTACGCCACGATTCGTTTGGAAGTTCGGCGGGCAGAACAGATTAAGGAAGGAACCAATATTATTGGTAACCGTGTCCGGATCAAAGTCGTTAAGAACAAGGTTGCGCCGCCATTTAAGCGTGCTGAAGTGGATATCATGTATGGTCAAGGTATCTCACAAACCGGTGAAATTGTCGACATGGCAGCTGAAAAGGATATTGTCAAGAAGAGTGGTTCTTGGTATTCATATGGCGACGATCGCATTGGTCAGGGTCGTGAAAATGCCAAGAAGTATTTGGACGAGCATCCTGATGTCATGACGGAGATTCGTCAAAAAGTTCGTGATGCATACGGTATGGATGCAACCGGTGAGGAAGCAACTGAGGCCGATGATCAGGCTAAAGATGGCAAGGATAAGGGAACCGCTAAGAATGCTAACAAGGGTCAAAATAAGGCCACTAAGGCAACACCAGCGGAAACTGCTCTCGATCTCGGCGACCAACCAACCGAAAAGTAAACAGTTTGTTATGCAACGTCCAAAATATTTATTTTGGGCGTTTTTTGTGTACGCTTAGCTTGTTTGCACGACAAAAGTTGCCCGTCGAGACCGGTTGCCATAAGACTTTAAGTTGACACTATTCGTTTCTAACATTAGAATAACAAGTGTGTAAATAATCAAAATATAACATCTGAAAATTTGTAGTTGATTTTATGTTAACTGGATTTTGGTGGTGCGGAGGTGGAAACATGAATGTTTTCGGTATAATCCTCGCAGTCATCGCAATTGTTGTCGGTTATGGGATTGGTTACTATGTACGCAAGAACGTCCATGAAAAAGAATTGGACGTTGCCAAGAACACAGCCGAAGGTATTATTTCTGAGGCCAAACGGGCAGCGGAGACTCACAAGAAAGAAAAAGTCCTTGAAGCTAAGGAAGAGAGTCATCGTTACCGGGCTGAAGTTGAAGCGGAGTTAAAGCAACGCCGGAATGAAGTTCAAAAACAAGAAGACCGGTTGCTTCAACGTGAAGAAACTTTAGATCACAAAGAGAATACTTTTGAAAAGCGCGAAGATGCTTTAGGCAAAAAAGAAGATAAGATTGCCAATGAGCAAAAACGCGTTGAACAACAGCAACAAAGTGCAGCTTCACTAATCACGCAACGTCAAGCTGAGTTAGAACGGGTCGCCGCCTTGTCACAAGAGCAAGCACGCGACCAGATTTTGACCCAAACGCGCGAACAATTAACGCATGAACGGGCCGTGTTAATTAAAGAAAATACGGACGAAGTGAAAGCGCAGTCTGAAAAAGAAGCCAAAAACTTAATTGTCCAAGCGATTCAGCAAAGTGCTGCCGATATGGTTTCTGAAACCACGGTTTCGGTCGTTTCTTTGCCGAATGACGACATGAAAGGCCGAATTATCGGTCGGGAAGGTCGTAACATCCGAACGTTGGAAACGCTGACGGGTATTGATTTAATTATTGATGACACGCCAGAAGCCGTCGTTCTAAGTGGTTACGATCCGATTCGTCGTGAAATCGCGAAAATCGCGCTTGAAAAGCTAATTCAAGACGGGCGGATTCATCCAGCTCGGATTGAAGAAATGGTTGAAAAAGCACGTAAGGAAATGGACGAAAAAATCCGTGAAACTGGTGAACAAGCCGTCTTTGATTTAGGACTGCACGGGATGCATCCTGACTTGATCAAGCTTGTCGGTCGGTTGAATTATCGGACCAGTTATGGTCAAAATGTTTTGAATCACTCAATTGAAGTTGCGAAGTTGGCGGGCGTTTTAGCCGCCGAACTTGGTGAAGATGTTACACTCGCGAAACGCGCAGGATTATTACACGATATTGGTAAGGCCGTCGATCATGAGGTCGAAGGTTCCCACGTTGAAATTGGCGTGGAATTAACAACGAAGTACAAAGAGAGCCCCGTCGTGATTAACACGATTGCCTCCCATCATGGTGATGTGGAAGCGAAGTCGATTATCGCGGTGTTGGTTGCGACGTCTGATTCGATTTCAGCCGCCCGGCCAGGTGCTCGGAGTGAGTCGCTGGAGAATTATATTCATCGGCTCGAGAAGCTGGAAGCGATCGCTAATAATGAGGATGGCGTCAAGAAGAGCTATGCGATTCAAGCTGGTCGTGAAATTCGAGTCATCGTTAAGCCAAACGAGATTTCTGATTTACAGGCAACTGTTTTGGCGCACGATGTCAAAAAGCAGATTGAAAATGAACTTGAATATCCCGGTCATATTAAGGTTACGGTTATTCGGGAAGTTCGAGCAGTGGATTACGCTAAATAACCGGGAAGTGAGTTTAGGTCTTGACCTAAGCTCATTTTTTTAGTTGTCAGCAGAATTCAATCACGTTTTCAAGGCTAAATAATGCTAAAATAATTGGTATAACGTTAAAACAAGGGAGCAATCTATGCGAATTCTATTTGTTGGGGATGTCATGGGCAATGTCGGTCAAACGGCGGTCACCACGTACTTACCTAAGTTAAAACGGCGCTACAAGCCACAAGTTACTATTGTTAATGGGGAGAATGCCACCCGCGGCCGTGGCATTAATCAAGAAGTGTATAAGGACATCTTGACTGCGGGGGCTGATGTCATTACGATGGGCAACCACACTTGGGATAATAATGAAATTTTTGATTTTATTAATGGTGCTAAGAAGTTGATTCGCCCGTTGAATTTTCCGCCAGCGACGACTCCGGGGGTTGGTTATACGATCGTGAAGGTCAATACGGTGAAGTTGGCCGTGATTAATCTTCAAGGAAACGTGTTTATGGGGCAAAATTTAGCGGATCCTTTTACGACTGTCCAACCATTGGTCGAGCAATTGCGGGAAGAGACACCTAACATCTTCATCGACTTTCACGCTGAAACGACAAGCGAAAAAGAAGCCATGGCGTGGTATTTGGATGGTCAGGTAAGTGCGGTGGTCGGTACCCATACCCATGTGCAGACGAGTGATGAACGCGTATTGCCTAATGGGACGGCCTTTTTGAGTGACGTTGGCTTTACCGGCCCGTATAATGGTATTTTAGGGATGACCCGTGAGAACGTTATTCAGCGTTTCTTGGAACAAATGCCGACCCGCTTCAACGTGCAAGAAGATAGTCCGGCTGTGTTGTCGGGTTGTGTGATCGACGTTGATGGACAGAGTGGTCGGGCGAAAAAGATTGCCCGGATTTTGATTAATCCGGATCACCCATATTTTGATGATTAAGATTGACGATAGAAAGTAGGATTAAGCGTGCCACAGAAAACAAAAGATACACCGATGATGCGTCAATATTTTGCAGTGAAAAATCAATATCCCGATGCGTTTTTATTTTACCGACTTGGTGATTTTTATGAAATGTTTTTTGATGACGCGATTAAAGGTGCTCAGTTATTAGAGTTGACCTTGACGACGCGGAATCATTCGGCGGAAAATCCCATCCCGATGTGTGGTGTACCCCATCGAGCTGTGCAAAATTATATTGATATTTTAGTAGACAAGGGCTATAAAGTCGCCATTTGTGAACAGATGGAAGACCCTAAACTAGCGAAGGGCATGGTTAAACGCGAAGTGATTCAGCTCGTGACACCTGGTACGACGTTGGAGCGGGGCGCGGAACAAGCTAAGACGAACAATTACTTGACTGCGCTGATTCAGCGTGACCAACAATATGGGTTTGCGTATGCTGACTTGTCAACTGGGGAACTGAAAACGAGTGTCTTAACAACTAATGATACTTTAATTAACGAGCTGACTAGCTTACAGACTAAAGAAATTGTGGTCGACGATTCGGTTCCTAGTGACCTGCGCGATCAGATTAAGGCGCTAGGAATTCTAATTTCAGAACAGAACAATGTCACTCCTCAGGCTGAACTGAGTTACTTAACGCAAGACTTGACGGTCGACCTGGAACAACAGGTCGTGGAACGGCTATTGATGTATATTACGGTGACGCAAAAACGGAGTCTCGCGCACTTACAAAAAGCGATTGCTTACGAACCGTCATACTTCCTGAAACTTGACCATAATTCTAAGTATAACTTGGAACTAATGAAATCCATCCGAACTGGTAAAAAGCAGGGGACCCTGTTATGGCTATTAGATGAAACTAAGACGGCGATGGGCGGACGACTATTAAAGCAGTGGATCGACCGGCCATTGATCGTGAAGGCCGATATTGAAACGCGTCAAAATAAGGTTGCCACGCTACTGGATCATTATTTTGAACGTAGCAACTTACAAGAAGAGTTGACTAAAGTTTATGACTTGGAGCGTTTAGCTGGCCGGGTGGCTTTTGGTAGCGTGAATGGTCGTGACTTAGTGCAACTCAAGACATCCTTACGGCAGATTCCAAAGATTCGGTATATCTTATCGGAATTAGACACACAGGTATTTAATGATGAAGTTAATCAGCTGGATCCAGTCGAAGACGTTGCGGATTTAATTGACGCGGCAATCGTTGAAGACGCGCCTTTGTCAGTAACGGACGGTGGGGTCATCAAGGACGGTTATAATGAGCAACTCGATCAGTACCGGGATGCGATGAATAATGGGAAAAAATGGATTGCTGAGTTAGAAGCCCAAGAACGGGCGACAACCGGTATCAAGAATCTAAAAATTGGCTTTAACCGGGTCTTCGGCTATTATATTGAAGTTACGAAGGCTAACTTGGCCCAATTACCGAAGGACCGCTATGAACGTAAGCAAACGTTAACGAATGCTGAACGCTTTAGTACTCCTGAACTGAAATCGCATGAAAGCCTGATTTTAGAAGCTGAGAGCCATTCTACGGATCTTGAGTATCAACTCTTCACGAAAGTACGTGAAACGGTTAAGAAGGCAATTCAGCGGCTACAAACATTGGCAAAGGCGGTTGCGGCAATCGATGTCTTGCAAAGTTTCGCCGTCGTTAGTGAAGATTACCACTTTGTTCGACCGAAATTAACTAAGTCCCACGATTTAAAAATCGTTGATGGTCGCCATCCGGTCGTTGAAAAAGTGATGGGCAACCAGAGTTACGTCCCAAATAACGTGATGATGTCACCTGATGAGACGGTCCTTTTGATTACTGGTCCTAACATGTCCGGTAAAAGTACGTACATGCGTCAATTAGCATTGACGGTCATCATGGCGCAAATTGGTTGTTTTGTCCCGGCTAAATCAGCGCAACTTCCGATTTTTGACCAGATTTTTACACGCATTGGTGCCACGGATGACTTAATTTCCGGTCAAAGTACGTTTATGGTGGAGATGCAGGAAGCTAATAATGCCTTGCAACATGCGACGGCTAATAGTTTAGTTCTGTTTGACGAAATTGGCCGGGGGACGGCGACTTACGATGGGATGGCGCTTGCCCAAGCCATTATTGAGTTTGTGCATAACCACATTCATGCCAAGACACTGTTCTCGACGCATTATCACGAGTTGACTGCGTTAGATCAAGAATTATCTGGGTTACGAAACGTGCATGTCGGTGCGACTGAACAGGATGGTGAACTCGTCTTCTTGCATAAAGTCGAGCCCGGAGCCGCTGATAAGTCTTACGGGGTGCACGTTGCCAAGTTGGCTGGGATGCCGACGAGTTTATTGCAACGCGCCAATAAGATCTTAACGAGTTTGGAAAACCAAACGAGTACGGTGTCAACGACGGCGGCTTCGATTGCTGCAAGTGATGCAGCCAACAGCGTGGCGCCTAACACAACGGCTTCAATGCCGGTTGAGTCCGCCGATGAGCCGCAGCCTGTAGAATCGGAGACCCCGGTAGCCGAAGCTCCGGTCGCTGAATCCGGTGATGAACAGCTGTCGTTATTTGCTGAGCCGGCGGTGACGGATACGAAGGGTGAAAAGGTTTTACAACAGTTAAAGACGTTGAACTTGATGGCGATGACTCCGATGGATGTAATGAACCAGCTGTATAAATGGCAACAAAAATTAGGCAAGTAGGCGCATTTTAACTCATCATAAATGAGCGCAATAAGCTGTTATGATGAGCTATTGGTGCGTCTGACGGACAGGTAGGTCGACACTAGTCAGTTATTGCTAGTTGTGGTAATCGAAAATGTTCGTTCAGGACACGAGCTTAATTATTTTATGTGAAAGGACCGATGGAAATGGGAAAAATTCATGAGTTATCTTCTGTGCTGGCCGACCAGATTGCTGCCGGCGAAGTTGTGGAGCGGCCCGCCTCGGTCGTTAAAGAACTGGTTGAAAATGCTGTTGATGCGCACGCGACGCAGGTTGATATTTTGGTGCAAGAGTCGGGTGTTCAGTCAATTCGGGTTATCGATGACGGTGACGGTATTGATGACGCTGAAGTCCTGACCGCTTTTAAACGGCATGCGACGAGTAAGATCACATCACGTGAAGATTTGTTTCGCGTCCATTCTTTAGGTTTTCGCGGTGAGGCGTTGCCAAGTATTGCTTCAGTAGCGGACGTGGTGATGAATACGAGTACCGGCGCCACTGGGACGAGTATTCATTATCGCGGCGGTAAACTATTACAACAATCGCCCGCTCCGTTGCGGCAAGGGACGGACATTACCGTCACTGATTTGTTTTTTAATACACCTGCGCGACTAAAATATTTGAAGTCCCCCCAAACGGAATTAGCGAATATTTTAGACGTGGTTAACCGCATCGCACTTAGCTATCCAGCGGTAGCATTTCGGTTAGTTCATAATGCGAAAGAGCTACTAAAAACGGCTGGTCGCGGTGACTTACAACAAGTCATTGCTGGTATTTACGGTGTCCAAAATGCGCGCAAGATGGTTGCCATTCAAGGATCGACCACTGATTTTAAATTGAGTGGCTTTGTGGCTTTACCTGAGCTGACGCGGGCCAGTCGCCAGTATATTACTGTTCTGATTAATGGTCGTGCTATCAAGAACCAGCAATTGACCAAAGCCGTCATCAAAGGTTACGGTTCTAAGTTGATGGTCGGCCGTTATCCAATCGCGGTGATCGCTTTAACAATGGATCCTTTATTGGTGGACGTCAATGTTCATCCCACGAAACAGGAAGTTCGTTTGAGTAAGGAACCAGAATTGGCCAAACTGATCAGCACCACGATCACCGAGCGATTAGTGGATGTGAACTTGATTCCGTCAGCATTGACCAATCTTGGCAGTCACCGGCGAGAACATCTAAATACGGACCAGCTCGCAATGAATCTGAACGCCGCTTCATCACAGTATCAGGTGACGGATAAGACGACGCCGACTTCGACTGAACAGTTTGCAGCCTCGCTGGCAGCGGCAACCATGCAGCCCAGCTCGGCAACGGCCATGATGAGTACCACTTCCGCACAGTCGTCAACGGTAAGTCCTGCTGCGACTAGTGCCACTATTCCAGCCGAATCACCAGTAAGTTCTGCCACCCAACCAATCATGATCAGTAGTCGCGACGGACTCACAACTGCACCGGTACAAACATTTGACCAGCGTTACCAGTCCGAATCAGCGGCCTTACCCTTTGGTGAACCCGCTGAACCACTTGCAAGCAGTTCAGCTGCGAGCGCACCGACTAGCGAAGCACCAGGCACAGAACGCTTCCCACAGTTACGTTATCTTGGTCAGATGCACGGGACTTATTTGTTAGCTGAGGCGGATGATGGCATGTACATTTTGGATCAGCACGCGGCCCAAGAACGCATTAATTACGAATATTATCGCCAAGCGATAGGCGAGGTCAGTGCGGATCAACAAAATCTACTGGTTCCGATTATTTTAGACTACCCGACGAGCGACGTTTTAAAAATCAAGGAAAAATTGCCACTATTAGCCGAACTAGGAATTCATCTGGAATCATTCGGCGGCAACAGCTTCATCGTCCATGCCCACCCAACCTGGTTCAAAGCGGGGCAAGAAGAGGATACGATTCGTGAAATGATTGACTGGATCCTTCAGGATGATAAATTGACGGTCGCCCAATTTCGGGAAAAGTCGGCCATCATGATGTCCTGCAAACGGGCCATCAAAGCCAATCATCATTTGGATGATCAGCAGGCGCGCGCCTTACTAGCCAAGTTACCGACTTGCGAGAATCCGTTCAACTGCCCGCACGGCCGCCCCGTGACGGTTCACTTCACGAATTCAGACATGGAACGGATGTTCAAACGAATCCAAGACAGTCATGAAGCACGTGATTAAATTGTTTTACCCGTTGCTTAATCATGAATCATGATTAAAACTGGCCTAATTTTAGTAGGATTCCTGTTCGTCAGCCGGTGCGCGTCCTATTCCGACCTCCGGGGCTGGGTGACAATTGCTGGAACGCAGCCGACGTCGATTTGAGCCCGTGCACAACCCGCCCGGTCTCAAATACGAGTCTTATTCTAAGCCGGAAGAAATGCACTTCCAGCTAAGAATAATTTGGCTACTGAGCATTGTCACCCAGCCCCTCCAGTCGGTAAGCCGCTCGAATGGCTGATGAACGGCCACTTAACTTGGTACAATTGGTCGCTGACTATTTTGATAATAGAACTTTAAACGAGACTTTAAGGTTACATTAACCACTTTGTCGAGACGTTCGATTATTACTATAGTGATTTCGAAATAGTGAGCTATCAAAATGTCATTTTCTGCCTGACAGTTGCTCGACAAAATTACTGTTTATGAAGAAAAGTGATAAGTCCAATAAAAGTTGGGTACATCTCCGTCTGCCATTCGAATACCATCCCGACTGGAAGGCGTTTCTGACAATGCCCAGTGGTGAAATTTCACTTAGCAAGCGTTCCTTGCTTGGTTAGTGAAAGGCCAGTATTTAAGACGTGGGCTTCGGCTTAAATCTGTGCCCACCACGTTCCGGCAATTGGCAGAAATGCCTGGAAGTCGGCGTAGGACGAACCAACCAAAAAAGTTTACGCTAACTCGAACTGTTTCCAGCGGGCCTAAGCTGGCTGGTTTTGAACTTACACAACCAGCACGTTTTAATCATGATTAATACTGAATGATCATGAATTGAATATGTTATCGAAGAAAATAATAATGTTGAGCAGTCCCTGGGTTAGAAACCTGGGGACGCTTTTATTTGTCGCTGATGTGGCGGTTTAACGATAACTTTAAGCTTGGGAGAACGGAACTCGCGACGATAATTCGAGTTGTGAAATTTCGGATTGAATTGGCTGAAATAGTTAGCTATCATTAATTAAAACGAGTGGTTGGTGTGTATCGGAGGACCACTTAACATGATTGGGAGTTGATTAGTGTGGATATGACGAAACTTTATTATCGCCAGGTTTATTCAGCGTACTGTTTTTTGGCCGACCTGCCAGAGGCCACGCCCGCATTCATGGCGGGGCGCAAGACGTTGTGGGAATTAAATGCGCATCCAAGTGCGCGGGACGCCAAATTGATTACGCTGAATTTATATGAGCAAGTTGCTGCTTTTGAGCTCGATCCTAACCGTCATGATCAAGCGGCAATCGCTACGATCAATTTGCAACGGGATAATGCCGTGAGTGGATTACAGCCCTTAGTGCGGCTGTTTGGGAGTTATCCGGCGACTACTAAGATTGAAACCTTGGATAATTGGGATTGGCGTTAGGTGTTGGCTGGGAGTCGGAAGGGGTGTGTGTTCAGTAATCGACTTGTGACTTGGAGATTGAACTGAAGCGACGCGGCGGCCGTGCACACGAATTTATTAAGATTTAGGTTGAACGTCACGAGGTGAAAATGTTCATGGTAAAATAGGAACATTGTTTGTGATGGCAAAATATGGGGATTGCGTCATCGACGTAATTACAAGATAGGGGCACCTGATTTGAAGACAGTACGGAAGATACCACTAGTTGTCTGGTATACGGCGATGTTCGTGGTTATTGCGACGATTACTTACAGCGGGCTTTTCTTAGCCGGCCGAACATTAATCTGGGAAGTGGATGGCATCGCCCAACACTTCCCAATCTTATTGGAATTTCAACGGATCTTACAGCACCACCCACAACAATTATTCAGCTGGTCATGGAATCTCGGCTTGGGGGCCGATCAGCTGACGACTTTTTCCTACTACGTGGTCGGTGATCCGTTTAATTACCTAGTGGCGTTTGTTTCGCGCGCCCATTTGGAATGGGCTTACCAGGCGTTGATTCTGCTACGACTGTACTTCGTGGGGCTGGCTTTTCTAGGTTTTAGCCGGCAGTTCAAGTTTAAACGTGTGAGTCAACTCATTGGGGCCTTGACGTATACGTTTACCGCGTACACGTTCTATGTCGGAATGCACCACCCGTTTTTCTTGTTACCAATGATTTGGTTCCCACTACTTTGTTGGGCAATCGAGCGGGTGCTGCGGGGACGCCACTGGTTACCACTCAGTCTGATTACCGCCGTCGTTATTTTGAGTAACTTTTACTTTGCGTACCTACTCGCGTTGGGTGGCCTGATTTACGCTCTGGTTCGATACTGGTCACGGCGTCGCGACCATTTAGCAATGCGGTCGTTTGGTCAGTTGTTCTGGCGATTGCTGGTAGCAGTTGGCCTCGGTGTCATGATGGCCGGTGTCCTGCTGGTGCCTTCACTTCTCGCGATGTTGACGGCTACGCGTGCCAGCTTTAACTTTGCGAATGGCTTGACGAGTTATCCAATCAATTATTATGTTAATTTGCCCAATCGGTTGTTGACGAATGGGGGTAGTGTTCAATACTGGGTGACCCTCGGGTTGAGTAGCATTAGCTTTATTGCAATTATTTACACACTACGTCATTTTAAACGCTATTGGGTACTCAATTGGGTGCTAGTCGTGATGATGATAGGTATTCTGTTGCCTCAATTTGCGGCTGTATTCAACGTTTTTTCCACACCATCCAATCGATGGTTGTTGATGGCAACGCTCGTATTCGCCTACGCGACGATGGCCTTCATGGATCAAGTTACCGCGTTGACCGCGGCTGATTTGAAATGGTTGGCGGGTATTAGTGGTGGTCTACTTGTCGTTATTTGGTTAATCAATGGGTTTTATCTCAATATCCGCAAACATGATATTGCGACGTACCTTATCTTATTAGCGTTCATTGGGATCCTGCTGGCCAAACGCTCGTTAAAATTAACTAATCGCCAATTCTACGTGTTATTGTTGGGCGTCGTCACGTTGAACCTCGCGAACAACGGCCTCGGTTGGTTGAGTATCAATACAAATTCTAATAGTACCGAACAGTTGCGGCAGGGTGCGGCAATGAAGTGGGTCAAGAATTATTTTGATGGTGCACAGAAAAGTTTGTCCACCACTGGTCAATTTTACCGGACGGCTTTAGCGCCCAACTATTACACGATGCGTTCGGCTGAGAGCGATGTACCGATGGTTCTCGGAACCCACACGGTTGGCTCATACTTTTCAGTTCAAAATGGTTATGTGGGCGCATTTAGTCAGGCCTTAGGCAACTCCGAGTACGCGATGAACTCGCCACTTGGTTCGTTGGACGGTCGGACGACGATGTATAACTTATTAGGTGTTAAATATTTATTTGCACGTGAGGACCAGTTGAAGAACCAAGCCTTACCAGCCGGATATGAGGTTGTTAAGATGAAGACTGGGGAACCGAAGATCTTTGCAGATAAATTTATTTATGGCATGAGTAATCATACAGGTACCATCCTATTAAAGTCTAAGAATGCGTTGCCGTTAGTTTATACACAACGGCATCAAATTAGTCAGCGACAATTTAATCAGCTAAGCGCTGTTGACCGCGAACAAGCTTTGTTGCAAGGTGCAGTCACGACGAAACCGGTTAGTGGTGTCAAAACTGTCAAACCGACCGTTACTGGGAAAAACGTCGCTTACACGGTGCAAGCGGACACGACGAACGTTCTGGATACGTTGGACAAAGTGATTATTTACCGGAATCAACACGCGACCGGGGCGTCGAACAACGTGTTGACTAAGTTACCGGCAGATACGATCACACTAACGCCGGAACAACGGGAAAGCCTGACGCCGGCAACTGGTCTGACGAAACCGTCAAACCGTGTGTTGAACTTGATTGCGGCGAATCAAAAGCTGGTCCAAAAAAATCAGGAAAACAACGCCAACGGGTTAACAAGCATGGTCAGTGATGTCCAAGGACACCAGATGCCGTACCAATTGACTATTCAGCATCCTAAGAAGTATCGAAATACGGAACTCTATCTCGTGCTAGATGGCATCAGCTATCGGCGTTCCTCAATCAAGCACGCCCTGACCACGAGTCAAAATACCAACGTATTCACGGCTCGTCCGTATACCAAGGTCGATTATTTGAATGATGTCCGCGATGGCCTGAAAGGTAATTTAAGCGCCAGTGGGTATTCCCTAACTGCGCAGACAACGGATAATTTGACAAGTTTTAGTCAGTTGGGCACCACGAATATGTCAGACTATGAGCCACGGACATCAGCGGTGATCAACTTAGGGTATAGCAAACACGCCCGTAAGCTGATCACGTTGAACTATACGAGTATTCGTAGTTTACATTTTAAATCCGCTAAATTGATTGCGGTGCCGCTTGGGAAGACTTATCGTCAGCGGACGCGACAACTACAGGCAAGTGGGTTGAAGCATCAGCAAGTAACCAACGATCAGATTACGGGTACGACGACAACTAACGCAGCGACCCTGCTGACGACGTCAATTCCTTATTCAACTGGTTGGCAGCTACAGGTTGATGGCCGGACCGTTAAGACTCAAGTTGTCAATAAAGGGTTTGTGGGGGCCAAATTGACAGCCGGTCACCACCGAATTCGATTGACGTATCATACACCAGGGTTAAAAATCGGCGTCTGGTTGAGTTTCATTGGTGGTGTAATTAGTATACTGATTGCATGCTGGTGGTGGATTCGCAAACGTGGCCGGTCACTTTAGCTGAGTATATGGGTACTAAATAGGCTTCTTAGGAATCAACCTTGATTCCTAAGAAGCCTATTTAGTGTTTTGCCGCAATTAAACGGCATCAGCGCGAAGTTGCTCATTGATGGTCATTAAGGCTGAGCAGGGGTTGCCAACGCAATCAGCTGGTCGGGAATGGCTGGTGCGGTGGCAAACTTTTGCCATTCACTGGTTGACACTAACATGACGAGTGGGGTACTGACTGTCGTTAACCACGTTTTTTGTGGCGTCACGGGAGCCATTGCCGTCGTAATATCGGTATTAACCTCGGGTTCAGTAATTTGCCAGAGTCGATGTGTCACTTGAGCGGTGTCCATCACTTCAACAATTGGGGCAAAGTGGCCGACCCAGTCGTCAATCAGCATTTCAATAACGGGTTGCTGTGGGTAGAGTACCGTGTTGATTGCGCCGGGCACCATGGTCGTCACGGTTTGATCAACCGGCCAGCTGGCAATTAGGCGCCACTGGTGAACGCCGTTTAGCGTGAGCTCGTACCAGTAATAGCTGGCTTCGGTTGTCATCACTGTATCCTGGCTGTCCCAATTGGTAACAGCCGTTTGAATTTTAGTTTGACCAGTCGCGGTCGGTAGCACCGCTTTAAACGGTTTGAGTTGCATAGCGAGACCTCCCTAGGAATTTGAGCATAGCATGATGTTCACGTGTCAGCAAGTATTTCTTGTTGCGAGCGTCGGCAATTACGGTTGAATTTAGTTAACCCGGTTTGTAAAATTAAGTTAGAAATTTAAAAAGCCATTTGTGATAGACTTTTGAGTGTCAAAATCAAAAGAAAGGCTGATCACAAATGACCTATACTCATCTTACCATAGACGAACTTGCCACAATTTATTCTTTTTGGAAACTCGGTAAAAAGGCTTATCTAGTGGCCCCAGCGCTCCATCGGAGTGCTGAAACTGTGTATCGTATTTATCGGTTTCTTGACGCTGGCGGTACGATTATTGATTACCAATGCCACTATCGAAAGCATAAACAACATTGTGGGCGTAAACCAATTCAACTACGCCCTGATGAACTGGCCTATATTCAAGCCAAAACTCAAGCTGGTTGGCAACCAGATACCATTATTAATCGCCAAGAACGGGCTTTCAGCTGTGGGGTTCGAACCCTTTACCGCCTTTTCAAACGCGGTGTTTTGGGGTTGTCGACCAAAGATTTACCGATGCACGGCAAACGGCACCCTAATGGTTACATTGAACGCCGTGGGAAAGCGGGTCAATTGGGCAGGGATTTAAAGAATCGTTATCAGGACTATCCTAATTTTAATCAAGAATTCGGCCATTTAGAAGGTGACACGGTTCAAGGTAAAAACCATCAGGGTGCGGTAACCACGCTGGTTGAACGACAAACTAAGGTCGCAATTGTGCTGAATTCGCATACCAAGTCGGCACACGATGTCAATCGTAGTTTAGCAGGATGGCTTTCGAAGCTGCCACGACACCTATTTAAGTCAATTACGTTTGACAATGGTAAGGAGTTCGCCGGTTGGCGAACCATTGCTAACCAATTTGATTTAAATATTTACTTTGCCGCTGTCGGAGCACCCAATCAACGTGGTTTAAATGAGAACACCAATGGTCTGCTGCGTAAAGATGGTTTACGTCACAATCTTATTATGGACCAGCTATCAGATAGATTTGTTCAAGCAGTTGCCAGTCGACGAAACCACATCCCACGAAAAAGTTTGGGTTACCAGACACCTCTGGAAGCATTCATCAGTCAGATTACAGATGAACAGTTAAAAAATTTCTAACTTAATTTGACAATTCGGGTAACATTAAAATTTGGTTTTTATCGGTGCACCAGTGTTAAGCCACTGTGAAAATGTGGTACAATTTAGCAAGCAAACATACGTTTTATTTAAAGGAGTTTTTTCGGTGTACGAATATTTTCTCGGTCAAGTGACCGATGTAACCCCCGGTTATGTAGTGATTGAGGTCAGCGGCATTGGTTACAAAGTGCTAACGGCTAATCCATATCGTTACCAGGTGGGCGCAGCAGCAGTTAAGATGTATATCCACCAAGCCGTCAGCGAGAATGGCATGAGTCTTTTTGGCTTTTTTGATGCTGACGAGAAGGCGTTGTTCGAAAAGTTGCTTGGGGTTTCGGGAATTGGTCCGAAGTCGGCACTCGCGATTTTAGCTAACAATGACCATGCGGGGCTGATTCAAGCCATCAATCAAGAGAACGCTACTTACTTGACGAGCTTTCCCGGTGTGGGCAAGAAGACCGCCCAACAAATCGTGCTGGATTTGAAAGGCAAGTTAAATGATCTGAACGTCGACGTGACTGGTCAAACCGCGCTTGATGTGGATGCACCTGCCGTTGACGGTGCGTTAGCCGATGCGTTGGCAGCCTTAGAAGCGCTCGGTTATTCGAAGGCCGACGTCAAGAAAGTCACTAAGAAATTGGAGACGTTTAGTCAGACTCAGGGGGCTGATACCAACACCTTACTGAGTGAAGGACTACGACTATTGATGAAGAAGTAGATGGGAGGGGTAACCAAATGGACGATGATAAGTTATTATCCGGTGACAAAGCCGATGACGAAGAGGCGTCATTAGAAAAATCGCTCCGTCCGCAAACGTTAGCCCAGTATATTGGTCAAGCGCGGGTCAAGCACGAATTAGGCGTGTATATTGAAGCAGCCCGTAAGCGTGAGGAATCCTTGGATCACGTTTTGCTCTATGGGCCGCCCGGGCTAGGGAAGACCACGTTAGCGATGGTAATTGCCAACGAGATGCAGGTCAATATCCGTACGACCAGCGGCCCGGCAATTGAAAAACCAGGTGATTTAGTCGCGCTCTTGAATGAACTGGAGCCGGGTGATATCTTATTTATTGATGAAATTCACCGATTACCAAAAATCGTTGAGGAAATGTTGTATTCGGCGATGGAAGATTTTTTTGTCGATATTGTGGTCGGACAGGGGCCAACCGCCCATCCCGTGCATTTTCCATTACCACCGTTTACGTTGATTGGTGCGACTACCCGGGCTGGCATGCTGTCAGCACCGTTGCGTGATCGCTTTGGAATCGTCGAACACATGGCTTATTACGAAGTTGCTGATTTGGAAGATATCGTGAAGCGGACTGCGGATATTTTTCAAACGAGTATCAAACCATCCGGTGCCCACGAAATTGCCCGGCGCTCACGGGGGACGCCCCGAATTGCCAATCGCTTGTTCAAGCGTATTCGTGATTTTGCAGAGGTGGCGGACCAAGACGCCATTGATGAGGCGATCGTCGCGCGGTCATTAACGTATCTACGCGTTGATGATGCCGGATTAGACGAAACCGATAATAAGCTTTTAAGAACGATGTTAGAGTATTATGATGGGGGTCCGGTGGGGCTCGCCACGATTGCGGCTAACATTGGTGAAGAAACGGATACGATCGCTGAAGTGGTTGAACCGTACTTGCTTCAGATTGGATTCTTGAAGCGGACGCAACGCGGACGCGTCGTTACAATTAAAGGTTATCAACATCTGGGGTTCCCATACCCTGAAAATAAATAAGGATAAGAGGTCACAACATGAGTTTAACACTTGAAGATTTTGATTATGATTTGCCACACGAACTGATTGCCCAGACACCAATCAAAAAACGGGACAGTTCACGGTTATTGGAATTGGATCGCCAAACGGGCGAGATGCAAGACAAGCATTTCTACGATATTATTGATCAACTGAATCCGGGCGATGCGGTTGTTATGAACAATTCCCGTGTGATGCCAGCTCGTTTGTATGGTGTTAAGCCTGAAACTGGTGGCCATGCGGAAATCCTCTTACTGCATAATACGGAAGGTGACGAGTGGGAGACGCTCATGAAGCCTGCCAAGCGTGCTAAGGTCGGTACCGTGATCTCATTTGGTGACGGCAAGTTGACGGCGACCGTAACGGCCGAAAAAGAAGATGGCATTCGGATGATCGAGTTCCATTACGATGGGATCTTCATGGAAATCTTGGAGAGCTTGGGTGAAACCCCATTGCCACCATATATTAAAGAAAAACTCGATGATCCAGACCGTTATCAGACTGTTTATGCCAAGGAAAATGGCTCGGCAGCTGCCCCAACAGCTGGTTTACACTGGACGAAGGAACTTTTACAAAAAGTTCAAGATAAGGGCGTTAAGTTAGTTTACTTGACACTACATGTTGGATTGGGGACGTTCCGGCCAGTTGAAGAAGATAATATCGATGATCATAAGATGCATAGTGAATTTTATCGCTTGGACGAAGATGCTGCTAAGACGTTGAATGAAGTACGCCAAAATGGTGGGCGCATTATCGCCACCGGGACAACGTCAATTCGGACGTTAGAGACCATTGGTAGTAAGTTTGATGGTGAAATCAAGCCGGATTCAGGCTGGACAGATATCTTTATCAAACCTGGTTATCAATGGAAAGTCGTTGACGCATTCATCACGAACTTCCACTTACCGAAGTCGACACTGGTCATGTTAGTGGCTGCCTTTACGGGCCGTGATATGATTTTGAAGGCTTACCAACATGCGATTGACGAAAAGTATCGCTTCTTCAGTTTTGGCGATGCGATGTTTATTCACTAGTTTAACGGATTCTAAAGTAGGAATTCCATCTTGAAATGGGTGGGACTATTGAACCTAGTCTTGCGCTTGGGATAGTGCCAATTTTGAGCAATCCTTTTAGCGCCTGAAATCCTAAAGATTGCCAATAGTCGCTTCAAGAAGTTATACGCATTCTTGAAGCGACTATTTGTTGTTTAGGTGCTCGAGCGGCCGATTGAGTCAAGGCACCGATCGAAGTGGTGGATGTGACGCTAATCGCCATGACTGGTTCACGGCCGGATTTCGTGCTATCATTATTTGAGTTTAGCAACATTTTAATACGGAGGAACAGATATGGAACCGGCAATTAAATACCGATTAATTAAGAAAGAAAAACACACGGGCGCCCGCCTTGGCGAATTGATTACGCCACACGGGACTTTCCCGACACCGATGTTTATGCCCGTTGGGACGCAAGCTAGTGTTAAATCACTTGCACCC
The DNA here is from genome assembly GCF_037290055.1 of Lactiplantibacillus argentoratensis. Lineage (NCBI taxonomy): Bacteria > Bacillati > Bacillota > Bacilli > Lactobacillales > Lactobacillaceae > Lactiplantibacillus > Lactiplantibacillus argentoratensis. Next base: position 1,891,033 of record NZ_CP147647.1, on the reverse strand, counting down.
GAAGAATTAGACGCGATGGGTGCCGGGGTCATCTTATCGAACACGTACCATCTTTGGCTACGACCAGGTGAGCAAATCGTGAAAGAAGCTGGTGGGTTACATCAGTTTATGAATTGGAAAAAGGGAATCTTGACGGATTCAGGTGGTTTTCAGGTCTTCTCCCTGGCTAAAAATCGGGATATTACTGAAGAAGGGGTCCACTTTAAGAATCATCTGAACGGTTCAAAGATGTTCTTATCTCCTGAAAAGGCCATTCAAATCGAAAATGACCTTGGTCCAGATATTATGATGAGTCTAGATGAATGCCCGCCATTCTTTGAAAGTTACGACTATGTTAGCAAGTCAGTTGCCCGGACAAGTCGCTGGGCTGAGCGGGGCTTGAAGGTTCATCAACATCCTGATTACCAGGGCTTATTTGGAATCGTTCAGGGTGCGGGCTTCAAAGATTTGCGTGAACAGAGTGCCAAAGATCTCGTGAGTTTGGACTTCCCAGGCTACTCGATTGGGGGCTTATCTGTTGGTGAATCGAAGGCTGAGATGAATCATGTTTTAGACTTCACGACGCCACTATTACCAGAAAATAAGCCACGCTACCTGATGGGGGTTGGTTCAGCGGATGCCTTGATCGACGGCGCGATTCGCGGGGTCGATATGTTTGACTGTGTCTTGCCGACTCGGATTGCTCGTAACGGGACTTGTATGACCTCGCATGGTCGTTTAGTCGTTAAGAACGCGGCCTACGCCCATGACTTTACCCCGTTAGATGATAATTGTGATTGTTACACTTGTCGGAACTTCACGCGTGCTTATATTCGTCATTTGATCAAGGCGGATGAGACGTTTGGCTTACGTTTGACGAGTTACCATAACTTGTACTTCTTGTTACATTTGATGAAGCAAGTCCGGCAAGCTATTATGGATGATAATTTACTGGAATTCCGGCAAAACTTCTTCGAAATGTACGGTTTTAACGAGAAAAATCCGAAAAATTTTTAGGGATACTGGTATTTCAGACCGTAATTTGTTAAAGTTAAAGATAGTCAAACTTTTAATTAGAGTAGGAGCGATTTTAAATGGGTCAAATGGCATCAATTCTGTTTATCGTGGTCATGTTCGCATTCTTATACTTCTTCATGATCCGTCCACAACGGAAACAACAACAACAACATCAACAAATGTTAAGCAAAATCAAACGTGGTGACAAGGTTACGACGATTGGTCGCTTGCACGGGGTCGTTGATGAAGTTAACGAAACCGAAAAGACAGTCACCTTAGACTGTGATGGCATCTACTTAGTTTTTGATTTGAACGCTGTTGCTAAGATTTCTCCAGCCGAAGACGCACAAGCTAAGACAGTTGCACCAGAATCTGGGGCAGCCGCTGAATCAGCTGCTACTTCTGAAGTTGAATCGGCAAGCTCAGCCGCCGATGATAATGCTGATTCTGAAGCAAAATAGATTTGAATTATAAGTGGCCGATCTGATGATGACCGCTTATTTTTTTTGCTTATTTTTGGTCTTGAAGCGCGCTTTTGAACGTACGTTCGTGTATAATAAAGCTACTAAGGATTGGAGGGTCGACGCATGGCACAGTCGATTATTGAAGCACCCATACGGGTAGATACGAGTCGCAAAATTATTCATGTCGACATGGACGCGTTCTATGCGTCGATTGAAGAGCGGGAGCACCCCGCGTACAAGACGCAGCCATTGGTGATTGCTCATGATCCTCGGCAGACTGGGGGCCGGGGTGTTGTGACCACGGCGAACTATGTTGCTCGTCAGTTTGGTGTTCACTCGGCGATGCCAGCCGCTAAAGCATTGGAACTCTGTCCAAAAGCAGTGTTCAAGACCCCCAACTTTCCGTTGTATCGCGAAGTTTCGGCACAGATTCACCGGATCTTTCATGAATATACGGAGATGATTGAGCCAATTGCTTTTGATGAGGCTTACTTGGATGTGACCACGAATAAAAAACACATTCATAGTGCGGTCGAGTTGGCGCATCGACTACAACAGGAGATTTGGCGGCAAACGCATTTAACTTGTTCGACAGGGATTTCCTACAACAAGTTTATTGCGAAACTGGCGTCTGATTATCGCAAACCGGCGGGCGTCACGATCGTCTTGCCACAGGATGCGGAACCGTTTTTGTTGCGGGAGCCCATCGAGAAATTTCGCGGTGTCGGTAAAAAGACGGTACCGAAGATGCACGATTTAGGCATCAAGACCGGGCAAGATTTATACGCACAGTCGGAATTGGACTTGATCAAACAATTTGGTAAGTTGGGCTATGTTTTATACCGGCGGGTGCGTGGCAGCGATGATCGGCCGGTTGAGTATTTACGTGAGCGGAAGTCAATCGGCAAAGAGCGGACATTCGGACCGTTCCTCCAATCGGCGACGGAAGTGAATACCCACTTGAAGGCCATCGCTAAATTGGTGGAAGCAAGTATGCAATCGCACCAGCGCCACGGTAAAACGCTCGTTCTCAAGTTGCGCTACGGGGACTTTATCACGATTACCAAGCGGCGAACGTTCAGTGAATTTATACCTAATGACGCCGCCTTATTTGAACAGTACGCCGAAGAAATCTTTGAAGAGGTGGTCGATGGCCATTTTGACTCTGGTATTCGCTTGCTTGGAATCACGTTAACCGGCTTGGCACCACTGGCATTCGAGAACTTAACGTTGCCACTTTATCCGAATGACAATTAATTTATTTGGCGCGGCGCGGATTCTTCGGTATACTGGAGTACTGTGACAGTTTAATCGCCACCAGTAAATTATGAGAGTAAGAAGGTTCATTCATGACCGTCCAAACAGCAATCTTTGACTTAATTAAGCAAGCAAAAACAATTATCATTCATCGTCATCAGCGACCTGACCCAGACGCCATCGGAAGCCAGTTAGGGTTAGCAGCTATCATTAAAGCTAGCTTTCCTGCGAAGCGGGTATTGACACCTGGAAAACAGTACCATGGTTTTGACTGGTTAGGACAAATGGATGAGGTTACCGAAGCGGACTATCAAGACGCACTAGTATTAATTCTTGATACCGCTAATCAGCCCCGAATTGATGGTGAACTTTGGAATCAAGGTAAGACAATTGTTAAAATCGATCATCACCCCAACGATGACGCTTTTGGTGAGCCACAGTGGGTCGACGTTGACGCCTCCAGTACGAGTGAGATGATCTATAATTGGTACGCCCCCCTTGCGGCGGAGTTAACGCTAACGGCTAACGCTGCCCGGCTGTTGTATGCCGGCATCGTTGGTGATACTGGTCGCTTCCTGTACTCCGCCACCAAGCCTAGTACCATGCGAGCAGCGGCAGCCTTAATGGAAGCTGGTGCGGATGCGGAAGCCGTCAACCGTATTGAAGACACGATTACGTTACCAGTCGCACGACTGTCGGCCTATGTGTATGAACATCTGACACAGTTGGATTCGGGCGCAGCTTACGTTATTTTAACGAACGCGATTCTCGATTCATTCGCAATCGGTGATGCTAGTACGGCCGGGGTCGTCCCATTACCTGGACGCATTGATACGGTTAAGTGCTGGGCGATTTTTGTCCAACAAAAGGAAGGTGACTTCCGTATTCGGTTACGTTCGAAGGGACCTTCCATCAACGGTGTGGCCAAGAACCATGATGGTGGCGGACACGCCTTAGCGAGCGGTGCCAAGGCTAAGGACCAACAAGAAATTGAAACGGTGGTGCGAGAACTCGACCAAGTCGCTAGCCATTATGAGAAAGAGGTTTAAATATGACCGCAAGTTTTGAAGATTTTAAATTGCAGCCGTTCTTGATGCAGGCACTGACTGACATCAATTTCCGCAAACCGACTGCAGTACAAGAAAAGCTGATTCCAGTGATTGCCGCTGGCCGCAGTGTTATTGGACAGTCAGCAACTGGGAGCGGTAAGACACATACGTTCTTACTGCCCATGATCAACCAACTGAATGCTGATGAACGATACGTCCAGGCAGTTATCACAACGCCCAGCCGTGAATTAGCTTATCAGATTCAGACTGCTGCTAAACAGTTGATCCAACACAGCCCGAAAGCCATTCACATTGGACTCTATGTCGGTGGAACTGATAAGCAGGAACAGATTGAAAAGCTAAATCGGCACCAACCTCAGTTGATTATCGGGACCCCTGGACGGATTTTAGACTTAATGCGTTCCCAGGCACTCGATGTGCATCGTGCGACTCAGCTAGTGGTCGATGAAGCTGATATGACGTTAGACTTAGGGTTTTTGAACGTGGTTGATCAGATTGCTGGCCGGATGCCGGCTGATTTGCAGATGCTGGTGTTCTCAGCCACGATGCCACAAAAATTAACGCCATTCTTGCGCAAGTATATGAATAATCCAGTTATGGAAGAAATTCCCGTGGAATCAGTGATCAGTCCAACGATTGATAACTGGCTAATTTCTACTAAGAGTCACGACAAGAACAGTATTATTTATCGCTTGTTGACGATTGGTGAACCGTATCTCGTGTTGATTTTTGCTAACACCAAGGAACGTGTTCAAGAGTTGACCCATTATTTGCGCCAACAAGGGTTAACCGTTGCCATGATTCATGGTGATATTCAACCACGTGAACGGAAGCGGGTCATGCGTGACGTTCAGCAGTTGAAGTATCAATTTGTTGTTGCCACTGATTTAGCAGCCCGGGGGATTGATATCGAAGGTGTTTCGCACGTCATCAATGATGATATTCCAAATGACTTGGAATTCTTCATTCACCGTGTTGGCCGGACCGGTCGGAATGGCATGGCGGGGACTGCGATTACGTTATATAGCCCGGGTGAAGAAGCCAAGGTCAGTGCAGTTGAGGCAATGGGCATCAAGTTCAAGCCGAAAGCGATTCGCGATGGTGAGATTGTGGATTCGTATGACCGTAATCGGCGGGCTAAACGGGGACCTAAACAAGAGAAGTTGGATCCAACGTTGATTGGCTACGTCAAGAAGTCTAAGAAGAAGGTCAAGCCGGGTTACAAGCGTCGTATTCGTAAAAAGATCAGCGATAAGGCGCGGATGGACCGTCGCATCGAACAGCGAGCGGCTGCCCGCAAGGAACGTAAGGATCGTAAGTCTTAATTGACGCGTATCTGGATAGATTAATGCAAAATAACTGAGCGGTGTATTGACAAGTCGCCGCAAGTTTTCTATACTTTGCAAAGTAAGGACATATTTATATCACATATCAGTCAAGAAACGCTTTGGTTGCTGAAAAAAGTGCGGTGTGGTGTAGATGCTACCTAGAAGTAATGACTAGCAAACTAGTCCGTGTCTCAGCGTTAATGAGCTTAAGAGGTAAACGAACACATCGTTGCAAGCAGAGTGGTACCGCGTTAACAGCGTCTTTGCTAGCAACGGTGTTTTTTTGCCTTAAATTAAGAATGATAGAGAGGATGCCAGAATTAAATGAAAAAATTAAGTAGTAGTGAAATTCGGCAAATGTACTTGGACTTTTTTCATGAAAAAGGTCATACGATTGTCCCTAGTGCATCACTAGTTCCCGTGGATGACCCAACGTTATTATGGATCAATTCCGGTGTTGCAACGATGAAGAAGTACTTTGATGGCTCCGTTGTGCCGGATAACCCTCGCATGACGAGTTCACAGAAGAGTATTCGGACGAATGATATTGAGAATGTTGGGCGGACGGCGCGGCACCACACGTTGTTTGAAATGCTTGGTAATTTCTCAGTTGGTGACTACTTCAAAAAAGAAGCCATCAGTTGGGCTTGGGAACTCTTGACCTCACCAAAATGGTTTGGCTGGGATCCTGACAAGTTATACATGACTGTTTATCCCAAGGACACGGATGCCGCGAAATTCTGGGAAGCAACTGGCGTGAAACCAGACCACATCATTAAAGTCGAAGATAACTTCTGGGACATTGGTCAAGGCCCATCTGGCCCCGATTCAGAAATTTTTTATGATCGTGGCGAAGCTTTCAACAATTTGGCCGATGACGACCCTGAAAACTATCCTGGTGGCGAAAATGAACGTTACTTGGAAGTTTGGAACATTGTCTTTTCGCAATTTAACCACACTCCTGAAGGTACTTACGAACCACTCCCACGTAAGAACATTGATACGGGGATGGGGCTAGAACGGGTCGTTTCGGTCTTTCAAAATGCGAAAACCAATTTTGAAACTGATTTGTTCCTCCCAATTATTCATAAGACGGAAGAATTAAGTGATGGCAAGCATTACGGTGATAATGCTCAGGATGACGTGTCCTTCAAAGTGATTGCCGATCACGCTCGGGCCATTACGTTTGCAATTAGTGACGGGGCCTTACCTTCCAACGAAGGTCGTGGCTATGTCATTCGGCGGTTGATTCGGCGGGCAATTCTGCACGGTCAAAAATTAGGTTTGAAAGAAGCCTTCTTGGACCAATTAGTACCGATTGTTGGGAAGATCATGGCTTCACACTATCCTGACGTGCTCAAAAATAGTGCGTATATCGAAAAAATCGTGGCTTCAGAAGAAAGCCGCTTCAATGAGACCTTGAATGATGGTTTGAACCTGTTGAATAACTTGATTGCGGAAACTAAGCAGGCTGGTCAAGATACACTAGCTGGTAAGGATGCATTTAAGTTATATGACACTTATGGCTTCCCGTTCGAACTAACTAAGGAATACGCTGGCGACGAAGATTTAGATGTCGACGAAGCTGGTTTTGAAGTTGAAATGAAGGCGCAACGTGACCGCGCACGTAATGCACGTAGCAGTGCCAAGTCCATGGGCGTCCAACGGAGTCTCTTGATCGACATCAAAACGCCAAGTGAATACGTGGGCTATGACGAATTAACGAATGTGCAGGGGACTTTGAACGACATTATTGTTGACGAGACCCTGGTTGATCACGTCGACAGTGGTCAAGCTGAGATGATTTTCAGCAAGACACCGTTTTATGCTGAAATGGGTGGTCAGGTCGCTGACCGTGGTGTGATCTTAGATGATGCCGGTCAAACAGTAGCTAAAGTGACTGACGTGCAAAATGCGCCTAACAAGCAGCATTTACACACTGTTGAAGTATTGAAACCCATGCACAAAGATACGACCTATACGTTGAACGTTGACTTGGCTTTCCACAACAAAGTCGAAAAGAACCATACGGCGACTCACTTGCTAGACCAAGCATTACGGGACGTCTTGGGTGAACACACGAAGCAGGCTGGTTCACTAGTCGAACCCGACTATTTACGGTTTGACTTTACTCACTTTGGTCAAGTGACTGACGAAGAGTTAGCCAAAGTTGAACAAATCGTCAATGATAAGATCTGGGCCGCTTTACCAGTTAGCGCCATTCAGACTGACCAGGAAACTGGTCACAAGATGGGGGCAATTGCGGTCTTCACCGAAAAGTATGGCAAAATTGTGCGGGTCGTTTCAATTGGTGATTACTCGATCGAATTTGATGGTGGGACCCACGTCAAGAACAGTAGTGAATTAGGGCTGTTTAAGATTGTTTCCGAAACGGGGATTGGTGCCGGAACGCGGCGGATTGAAGCCGTTACTTCAAAAGAAGCTTTCGAATTGCTGGCCGGTGAAGAGCAGACCTTGAAGCAGATTGCTGCTCAGGTCAAGGCACCGAAGTTAGCCGATACGCCAGCCAAGGTTAGCCAGTTACAAGCTGATCTCAAAGCGGAACAACAGAACCGGGCCAGCCTTGAAAGTCGCTTAGCCAAACAGCAGGCTGGGGCCGTCTTTGATCAAGTCGATGATGTGAATGGTACGACGTTGATCGCCCAACAAATCGAAGTTTCTGGCATGGATCAACTTCGTCAATTAGCTGATACTTGGAAGACTAAGCAGTATTCTGACGTACTGGTACTTGGAACGGTCATTGGCGAAAAGGTCAACTTATTAGTTGCTGTTAGTGATGACAAGGTCAAGGCAGGTATCAAAGCTGGTGACTTGATCAAAGCCATTGCACCAAAAGTTGGTGGTGGCGGCGGTGGCCGCCCAACCTTAGCCCAAGCTGGCGGAAAGAAACCTGCTGGATTACCAGCAGCGTTGAAAGCTGCGCATGAATGGCTTGCCGAACAATAAGATTGCTTGCTTCGGTTGCAAATACTGCTGGCTATGTTGGTCATCTATGTTAGCGCATTCCAAATGATAATTAAATCAGTGCTGTTAGGACGAGACCGTTCTAACGGTACTGATTTTTTAATGTTATGGCACCTTGTGACCGGCTTAGCTCGTAGAAGATTGGGTTACAAAGGTGTGCCTGTTTTGAACTTCAACTATTCGAACATTCGAAACAGGGGTATGTCAGCATATGAAAAAACAGTGTAAATCGGGATGGATTTGCAGAAAACGTCTGCATTCTCCGGGTTATTATTACGAATGTGTTACATCAAAGTGGATTGATTGTACTTCATATGGGCATTTAGTAAAATAGATAAGAAGCGGAAACTAGCGGGAGGTGCTTGATATGAGTTCATTAGACAAAACAATGTACTTTGACTTCGATAATGACAGCGTTAAGGATGTCCACGACACGTTAACGACAGTTTATGAAGCGTTACAAGAAAAGGGCTACAACCCGATTAACCAAATCGTGGGTTACTTACTATCCGGTGATCCGGCGTATATCCCGCGCTTAAAGGATGCGCGTAACTTGATTCGAAAGCATCAGCGCGATGAGATTATTGAAGAACTTGTCAAGTCTTACTTAAAGGCAGATAAGGATGTTGATGCATGAAGTTAATGGGGTTAGATGTGGGTTCCAGAACTGTTGGCGTTGCCATTAGCGATGCTTTTGGATGGACGGCGCAGGGCGTTGAAATTATTCGAATCAATGAGGATGCTGAGGAATTCGGGATTGACCGGGTCGCAGAACTCGTTGAGCAATTGGATGCAGGGGGCTTTGTCCTGGGGCTACCAAAGAATATGAATAATACCTTGGGACCGCGGGCTGAAGCCGCACAACATTACGGCGAGTTACTGACAGCCCGGTTTCATCTGCCGGTAGACTTTGAAGATGAACGTCTGACGACCGTTGAAGCTGAACGGATGCTGGTTGAAGAAGCCAACACCTCACGAAAGAAACGCAAAAAGGTGATCGACAAGTTGGCCGCAAGTTTGATCTTGCAAAACTACTTGGATCGCCATGGCAAACTCACACAAGAATAGCGAGGAACTAACATGAGCCAAAACCAAGATCGTAAAGACAATGATGTGATCACATTAGTTGATGACGAAGGTAACGAAACCTTATTTAACATTTTATTCACGTTTGATTCGGAAGATTTCGGTCACTCTTACATTCTGTTATATCCAGCAGATGCTGCGGCCGATGATGAAGTTGATATTCAAGCCTACATCTTTAATCCTGAAGATGGCGACAATGGCGAATTACAACTGATCGAGTCGGACGACGAATGGGATATGGTTGAGCAAGTTTTGAATACCTTCTTAGCCGATGACGGTGGCATGCAATAGTCGAAAGTAGATTAAGCTCGTGGGCGCATGTCCGCGGGCTTTTTTAGAAATTATGGGACGGTTCTAACTGTCGCATAATTATGATAACCATGCTAGAATATTAATTGTTATTGAAAGGAAGCGGGATGTTGATGACTGCTAACAAGCGCCGCTTTAAAGCGGAAATTGATGGTCGTACTTACACGATCATTGGCACGGCATCTGACCGTCACATGCAAACGGTGACGCGGATGATGAATGAGCAAGTGGCACAATTAAAAAAATTAGCCCCCGATTTGTCTGATACGGAGATTGCGACGTTGCTCGCATTCAATGCGATTTCAGATCAGGTGGACAAACAAGCTGAATTATTGAAAATGCAAACGGATGATGCCGACAAGTAATTGCATTGTCCGTTTTTTTGCGGCTTTTCGTAATTCATTGGAACTTCGGAGGGATATCAGTGAATTCCAAAGTATTGAATACGTTAGAGTACCAACAAGTAAAACAACAATTAGCACCATACTTGGTCTCGGCAACGGGCCAACAAGCGCTCAATGAACTGCACCCAATGACCACCGTTGCAGATATCCAACGGGCCTTAGATGAAACCAACGACGGGGCTGAAGTGTATCGGTTAAAGGGTGGCATTCCGGTCGCTCGTTTAGCAGATATAAAACCGCATATGAAACGGTTAGCTATCGGTGCGACGTTGAATGGGAGTGAACTCGGGCAAGTTGGGCGGGTACTCCGGACAACACGCGCCATCACGCGCTTTTTTGCCGAGCTACTAGAAGATGCTCCTGAGAATGATATTCGGCACCTGTTTGATGAAGTTGCAGAATTAGTTACTTTACCAGATGTGACGAAACGCCTCGCTACTGCCATTGAAGGCGACGGTCATATCACGGATGAGGCGTCACCAGAACTGAGCCGGATTCGGAGCAATATCCGTCGTACTGAAACGGAGATTCGTAACCAAATGGGTCATTATACCCGTGGCCATGATGCCAAGTATTTAAGCGACCCAATCATTACGATTAGAAACGACCGTTACGTTATCCCGGTCAAGGCCGAGAATCGCAGTCGGTTTGGTGGCATCGTGCATGATCAATCAGCGAGTGGTCAGACGCTCTTTATCGAACCCCAGGCCGTCATGGCGATGAATGACCGGTTACGGCAAAATCAAGTTGCGGAAAAGCAAGAAGAACAGCGTATCTTGGAGGAGCTCTCCAACTTGATTGCGCCTTACCAGGACGAAATTATCAATAATGCGGCGATTCTTGGGCATTTTGACTTTATTAATGCTAAGGCGCGCTATGCGCATGATATGAAGGCAACTGAACCAGCCGTCTCACCCAAAAACGAAGTCTATTTACGGCAAGCACGCCACCCTCTGATTGACCCTCGCAAAGTTGTCGCCAATGATATTAGTTTAGGTACTGATTATCAGGCGATGGTCATTACGGGGCCCAACACTGGTGGGAAGACGATCACCTTGAAGACCTTGGGCTTGCTGCAATTGATGGCCCAGTCAGGATTATTTATTCCCGTTGAAGCTGGAAGTCGTGTTGGTGTTTATTATGAAATCTTCGCGGATATTGGTGATGAACAGTCGATCGAACAGAATTTAAGTACGTTCTCATCGCATATGGAAAATATCGAAAGTTTCTTAGCGCAGATCGACGCGCACAGTTTAGTGCTCGTTGATGAATTGGGTGCCGGGACTGATCCGCAAGAAGGTGCGGCACTGGCAATCGCAATTCTGGATGCTATCGGGGCAAAGGGGACCCAAGTCGTTGCGACGACCCACTACCCAGAACTCAAGGCGTATGGGTTTAACCGGCCTGATACGATCAATGCCAGCATGGAGTTTGACGAAGAAACACTCAAGCCGACGTACCGACTATTGGTCGGAATTCCTGGTCGAAGTAATGCGCTCGATATCGCACAGCGGTTGGGTATCCCCCAAACGATCGTTGATCAAGCTCGGTCATTGACGGATACGGATAGTCAAGACCTCAACGCAATGATTGCGGATTTGGTAACGAAGCGCAAACAGGTTGAAGATGAACAACTGCACTTGAAAACCCAAGTGGCAGATTCAGAAAAATTGCATCGGCAGTTGAAGAGCGAATTCAATGCGTATCAACAGCGTAAAGATCAGTTGATCGAAGATGCCAAAGTTCAGGCGAACACCATTGTTGAGCAAAGCAAGACTAAGGCTGATGCGATCATTAGTGATTTGCGTAAGAAACAATTAGCGAGTGGCACGGCGACCGTCAAAGAAAATGAGTTGATCGATGCGAAGGGCGCGTTGAATGCCTTGGAACAACAGCCTAAGCTCAAGAAAAACCGCGTGCTACGGCGGGCCAAAGCCCAACATGATTTTCATGAGGGTGATGATGTACTGGTCAAATCGTATGGGCAACGTGGTGTGTTGATGCGTCAGATGGGTAAACACGAGTGGGAAGTCCAACTCGGTATCTTGAAGATGAAGATCAGTGACGGTGACTTGGAACGGGTTAAACCAGAAGAGCCCAAGCGGGCCCGGGCGACGGTTCAGAGTGCCCACGCGAGTCACGTTTCGCCGAACTTGGACCTGCGGGGTGTGCGTTATGAAGACGCGATGACTCAAGTTGATCGCTATATTGATGCTGCGTTGTTGGCCGGGTATCCTTCCGTCACAATCGTACACGGGAAGGGAACTGGTGCTCTACGAGAAGGCATTACCAACTATCTCAAGTCTAATCGGCAAGTCAAGTCGTTTCACTTTGCTGCGCCAAATCATGGCGGCAATGGTGCGACTGAGGTACAGTTTAAATAACCAAAGACGAGTGCCAGGTGCAGATCAGTGATGACGCGCATTCATGGCTGTACACGATTCCAGCGCTTTAATTGCAGGCAAATTGTTTGTGTTCCACCCGGTTACTGGTATACTTACTATTAGTAACAGATAAAGCCTAAAGGAGGCCGATTATAATGGTCGCAGCAACTACTGATAAAACTTTTACAACGGATACGGCTTCAGGAGTAACGTTAACTGACTTCTGGGCAACATGGTGTGGCCCTTGTCGGATGCAGTCACCAGTGGTCGAACAATTAGCTGACGAGATGGGGGACAAGGTGACGTTCAATAAGATGGATGTTGACGCCAACCCCGAAACGGCCAGCAATTTTGGTATCATGAGCATTCCAACCTTATTAGTTAAGAAGGATGGCGAAGTGGTCGATACCTTAGTTGGCTACCATTCCAAGGAACAAATCCAACAAACTTTAGCTCAATATCTATAATCGGCTGACCGTCATTTGATTGATGGTTCGCTAACGAACGCGCCGTCTTAAGTGAACGGCGCGTTTTTTTGTTCCGGAGGGCAGTGACCACTGCTAATTGTCGAATTCTCAGGAGCAATTGGTGTTTTGGCCTGAAAAAAGGGCGGCCAGCTGGCCGTCCTTTTTATTGTGCTTCTTCAGGTTGTTCGTCATCAAGCTCAACTTGAGGTCGCACGATTTCGATAGGTGTTGCGGGATCGTGATTGACGATTGGTTGATTGTGATCAATCGTAACTGAGATGCGCAGACGCATGCGATTTTGAAACGTGATTTTAGCTTCACTCACACAGTTGGTACGGAGAGCTGACTGCTCAGCTAGAAAGCCAGTCTCAAGCATAAAGTCGGGTGATTTGATCGTGGCGCTACGCCGCGCGACCGGCTCACCAACCAATTCATACGTGATTAGATTATCCGCCGTATTAATCACGACAAGGTGTCCCCAGCCGGCTTGCTCAAAAAAGGTAACAAGATCATCATCACTAGCGACAGGAAACTGGCGTGCCAAGTCTTTACCCGCCCAGTAAAGGATGCCACTACTGTCATCACCCAATAATTTTGGTATTAAGGCATCTCGTAAGATTTCCACACTGAGGATGGAAGCTTTGATCGAGTTGCCCGCAAATTGAGAATAAAAGTCGTTCGTCATGATAATTCCTTTCCATGCAAAAATCGTGGTATTCTGGCCACTGTATAATCATTATTATACCCCGTTTCCACCAATGTGTCGGTTTTTTTCAATTTATCAACGGAAACTTTACAATTTCGTCGCAATTGGTCTGGCTTGAAATCAATTTCAAAAAAGACCATAATAAAGTTTCAGAATTCAGTGAACGGAGATTTTTAAAATGGCAAATGAACATGCAATTGGATTCATGGATTCGGGGGTCGGCGGGTTGACCGTCGTCAAGCAAGCTTTGAAGCAACTCCCCCGCGAAACGGTTTATTTTATTGGTGATCAGGCGCGTTTGCCATATGGTCCGCGACCAGCTGAACAAGTGCGAACTTTTTCGTTTCAGATGGCGGATTTTTTAATGGCAAAGCAGATCAAAATGCTCGTGATAGCTTGTAATACCGCGACGGCAGCGGCATTGCCAGCGTTGCGGCAGCAGTTGTCGATTCCGGTTATTGGGGTGATTGCACCCGGCTCGCGGGCCGCGTTAAAAGCTTCTCATCGTAATCGAATCGGTGTGATTGCGACTGAGGGGACGATTCGTAGCAATGCTTATCGGGATGCCATCTTAACCAAGGATCCCACTGCCACGGTCATTTCGCAGGCGTGCCCTAAGTTTGTACCGTTAGTAGAATCGAATGAGTATCAATCGACGGTTGCCAAGCGGGTGGTTGCGGAATCGTTGAAGCAACTAAAAAAACAAGATGTCGATACGCTTGTCTTAGGCTGCACGCACTATCCATTATTGCGGCCACTCATCCAAAATGTGATGGGACCCGGGGTGACCTTGATTGATTCTGGGGCTGAAACGATCAATGATGTCTCTGCGGTACTCGATTACTTGGATATCGCTAATGATCGTTCTACTAAGCGTTATCCGGACGAGTACTATACAACGGGCGCGGCTGATCAATTCGAAGCGATCGCGCGTAACTGGTTGGATCAACCGGACTTTCACGCACAACATATTGACTTAGGGAGTGAAACGAATGACTAAACCACAAACATTGATCATCGCGACGAATAATGCCAATAAGGCACGCGAGTTTAGCGCAATGTTGGCACCATATGACATCACCATCAAAACGTTGGCCGATTTTCCTGATATTCCTGAAATCAAGGAAAACGGCATTACGTTTGAAGAAAATGCCGCTAAAAAGGCGACAGTTGTGGTCGAAGCAACCGGGTTACCAGCTATTGCGGATGATTCGGGCTTGATGGTCAAGGCGTTGCACGGGGATCCGGGCGTGTTTTCGGCACGATATGCTGGTGACCATAATGATGCTGCAAATAATGCCAAGTTGTTAGCTAATCTGGGTGGCATTCCGGAAGCGGAGCGGACCGCGACTTTTCATACGACCCTGGTCGCCCTCAAACCCAGCGGTGAAAAACTCGTTGTTAATGGTGAGTTAGTTGGCCGTATTCTGATTGCCCCCCGTGGTGACAATGGGTTTGGCTATGATCCGTTATTCTGGTCAACTAAGTTTCAAAAATCATTGGCAGAGTTGACGCCAGCACAAAAAAATCAAATCAGCCATCGGGGCGCGGCCTTGCGACAGCTGATGACTAAATTCGACGAATGGTGGGCGAAAGCATGAAATGTTTAGTAGTAAGTGATAGTCACGGTGACCGTGATGTGTTAGTTCGATTGCTCCATGAGTACCGCGGCAAAGTCGACACTTTTTTTCACTGTGGTGATTCTGAGTTACCGCATGATGACCCAATCTTTCAAGAGATGTTTACGGTTCAAGGAAACATGGATTTTGACGCCGTGATTCCGAACGAAGTTAACCCCACCGTTGAAGGGGTAACGGTCTACATGACACATGGTCACTTGGTAGGCGTGAACCTGGGACTTGGGCATCTAGTGGCTAACGCGGAGGCCCACGATGCAACGTTGGCTTTCTTTGGGCATACCCATCAACTGGGTGTCGAACGGCGGAGCGGTGTGGTCGTACTTAATCCAGGTAGCATTACTTACCCCCGTGGTGAATTTGCACGTGTCGGGGGTACTTACGCCATCGTGACAACGTCAGCCGCGGGTATTGACGTGCAATACTATAACCGACAGCTACAAGCAGTGCCAGAACTAAAATTTCATTTTGCGGATTAAAATGTGGTAAAAAACTCATTTCTAGAACCACGCAAAGTGCTTTTGCAGTTAAAATAAAAGGATGGGCTTAGTGAAGGAGGCGCTGTATGTTAATTCAACCAGTTGAAGACTTATTGTCACGTAACGCCGACCATTATTTGATCCCGGCGGACGTGGTCGCCAATGTCCAAACTGATAATAATTTGTATCACGCGTTTTTAGTACTAACCAAGGTTAAGTATTCCAAAATTCCGGTGCTTGATCATGGTGGTCACTTTGAAGGTTTAGTGTCGTTACCACTGATTACTGAACAAATGCTAGGTTTTGATCAACTGAATACTGAAATATTACTGCAAAAATGCGTCCGGGATGTGATGGAGACACAGGTCAAGACGGTTCGTGATGTTGATGATGTCGAAGAGACGTTACACCTGATGATCGACAATCCGTTTGTTCCAGTCGTTGATGAACAGCAAATTTTTCAAGGAATTGTGACTCGTCGTGAATTCATGAAGAGTTTTAACTTTCTGACTCATGAAATTGGCAAACAATATGATATGATTGAGAAGGATTTTTCCACTAGCGAAAAAGCTAAATAAATTTTTGGAGGGTCTCCGATGGCAAAATTAGATGCACAATCAATTATTAACTACATTGGCAGTGCGAAAAAGAAAACACCCGTAAAAGTATACGTGAAGGGTGCTTTAGACCAATTAAACGTTCCAGCAGGCATCAAAACTTTCTTCAGTGGCAACGCTGGGGTATTATTCGGTGACTGGGCGGATGTTGAACCGTTCTTAAAGGCTAACGCTGCAAATATCGAAGATTATGAATTAGAAAATGACGCGCGTAATTCAGCCGTACCAATGGCAGATTTGAAGCAATACAATGCGCGGATCGAACCCGGTGCGATTATTCGTGACCAAGTCTTGATTGGCGATAATGCCGTTATCATGATGGGTGCGGTGATTAACATTGGTGCCGAAATCGGTGAGGGATCGATGATCGACATGGGCGCCATTCTTGGTGGTCGTGCAATCGTTGGTAAGAACTGTCATATTGGCGCTGGTACTGTGTTAGCTGGCGTGGTAGAGCCACCTTCGGCTAAACCAGTTCAAATCGATGACGACGTGCTGATTGGTGCCAATGCGGCCGTACTTGAAGGCGTGCATGTTGGTAAAGGTGCCGTTGTGGCTGCCGGTGCAATCGTCATTGAAGACGTCGCTCCTAACACCGTCGTCGGTGGGGTTCCTGCTCGTAAGTTGAAAGATATTGATGATAAGACTAAGAGCAAGACTGAATTAATGGCAGAATTACGGAATCTTTAATGGTGGAGGGATAAACAATGGTCTTACGGGAAACCGATCTAATTCCAATTTATCAACACTTACACCAAATTCCGGAAATCGGCTTACAAGAACATGAGACACAGGCCTATTTATTGTCGATTATCGGCAAGATGCCTCAAGATTGGCTGACGATCAAAACCATTCCAACTTTGGATACGGCGATTTTGGTGAAAGTCAGTGGTTTAAAGCATGATTATCGAATCGGTTATCGAACTGACATCGATGCGTTGCCAGTAACTGAAAATACGGGCTTACCATTTGCATCGACCCATCCGGGTGTCATGCACGCGTGTGGTCATGATATTCATATGTCAGTTGCACTGGGAATCCTGAGCTACTTTGCAGAGAACCGACCTGCGACCGACATGGTTTTCATGTTCCAGCCGGCTGAGGAAAATGCCTCGGGTGGGCAACGCTTGTACGAAAGTGGTGCGCTAGATGGTGATTGGATGCCAGATGAGATTTTTGCATTCCATGACAATCCTAATTTACCAACTGGCGCAATCGGTTGCCGGATGGGCACGTTATTTGCGGGAACTTGTGAGATTCACGCACACTTAAGTGGTAAAAGTGGACACGCGGCTTACCCACACCAAGCAAACGACATGGTCGTCGCTGGTGCGGCGTTAGTCTCCCAGCTGCAGACGATCGTAGCGCGCAACGTGGACCCGATTCAAAGTGGTGTGGTGACATTAGGTCACTTTACTGCTGGCACGATTGGCAATGTGATTGCCGGTGAGGCCCAGATTGACGGGACGATCCGAGCGTTGACGCAGGAGATGAACATGCATATTCAGCGGCGGGTTCGGACGATTACTGAGGGGATTGCGCTCGCTTATGACTGCAATATTGATTTGAAGCTCAATCAGGGTGGTTACTATCCCGTTGAGAACAATGATGCAATCACTGCTGATTTTATCAAGTACATGCAGGATGATGATGATGTCAATTTCATCGAAACGGAACCAGCAATGACTGGGGAAGACTTTGGTTATTTGATTCATCAGATTCCAGGGACGATGTTCTGGTTAGGGGTCGACAGTCCATATTCACTACATTCAGAAAATATGGTGCCACACACGGCCGCCATTATGAGTGGGGTCAATGCGATGACCGGCTTTTTGACTCATCGGAATGCGTTACGTAACTAATTTTCAAAACGTACTGTGCTAACATACTTAGCCAGTACGTTTTTTTTACGTCGTGGCCGCCGGATCATGGCGCCGATTGCGACTATGATTCGCACCCACACTAGTTTGTGACCCCGCCTACCCAGAGTATCAAAAGTCAGTTGCTGCCGTACGGTGGTGACCACGGTTGTCATTAGCCACTTATGTCATGGCCCACACAGAAAATGTGGACAAAAAGGCCCGTACAGCAGTGCTCATTTCTGAGTAACTGCCGTGCGGGCTTGTATTGGTTGAGCTTACTTGTGCGTTGGGGCGATATTTAAACGTGGCGAGGGGAGTTGAATTCCCGCTGCTCGGGCCGCGTCCAAGTAGGCGGCCAAAAAGTCGCGCTGAATTGCGAACTGCATACCATTTTTGACGTAAAATTGGACCCGGAAGACCAACGTCCCATCGGCTTGGGTCGTGACGCCTTGAATGTCGGGTTCGCCGATGATATCAGGATACTGAGGCACGAGGTCGGCATTGGTTTCACGGACCACAGTAGTCAGTTCTTGAACGGGCGTCGTTGTGAGAATGTAGAGGTCAATCAGCACACGCATATCGTTACGCGACTGGTTGCTAATGATTAAAATCTTGCGATTGGGAATAAAGTTTAACGTGCCATCGGGACTCGTAACTTGAGTTGTCCGTAAACCGATTGCGGAGACGGTCCCCTCAATGGTTTCGATTTTGACGTAATCCCCAACATCAATCTGATCTTCAAGTAGAATGAAAAACCCGGTGACAATGTCACTGACGAAGCCTTGGGCGCCTAAACCTAACGCCACACTGAAAATCCCAGCACTGGCAATCAACGTCCCCACAGGAACACCTAACACTGAAAGGACCGCATAGATGCCAAAAAACATAATGACGTAATGGTAGATATTTAATGATAATGTAAAAATCGTTGAAATCCGATTATTGGCAGTATCACTAGTATTCGCATTCGTTAAAAACAAGTGGTGGATCAGGCGTTTTCCTAGCCGATCGATCACCCAAAATAGTAAAATAAATAAAATGATTTCGAGTAGCTTGCCGCCAATATTAATAATAATTTGTTGCCAGTCAATTTTCTTAGCCAACTTCATCCACACCGAAACTTGTTTAGTCGGTGTGTCGACCGCTGCTAGGTTAATTGAATTAAACATATCTTCACCCTCGTTATTGTTGTCTGTTCACTAGTTTATCAGATTTGACGCGGGCAACCAAGCCGTGATCAAGTTATTGCGACCAAATGTGACTGGGTGAATGTTGTAAGCACTTTTTTAATTGCGGTATACTAAAGACAATGCTATGCTAGTTTTAATATCATGGCTGTTGAAGGAGGAATTTTAGGATGATTACACACATTGCGGGCATCATTGCCGCCATTGCGTTCTTATTATTAGTATGCTTTATCGGGATTTTTTTAATGCGGATTACTAAAACGATGGGGGAAGTCAACCGTAGTTTAAATAATATTACGGATGACGTTGACGCCTTGTCACATGAAACTGAAAAAATCATGGCAAATGCCAACGAGCTCTTAAAGGATGTCAATGGTAAAGTTGCAACGATCGACCCAGCATTTCAAGCGATGGGTGACTTAGGTCAGAGTGTTTCTGACTTGAATGCCGCAACTCGGGACTTAACGGCCAAGATTGGCAAGAACAATGAGAAGCGGAGCAAGTTCTCCAGCGCAAGCAAGGTCGGTAAAGCGGCTTTTGATGTTTATCGCAACCGGCGTTCAAAAAATAATAGTGAGGAGTCTTAATTATGTCGAAAAAAGGATTCTTATTAGGTGTTGTCTTAGGTGGCGCAGCAATTGCCACCGCCGTTATGAAAATGGATGATGAGAAAAAAGCTGAATTAAAAGCTAAAGCCCAACAAGGAATTGCCGATTTCAAGGATCGGGCCATCGATTATGCGTTCTATGCTAATGATGCAGCTGAAGACTTCAAAGCTGAGGCCGGTCAACAATTCGAAGATACTAAGCAGAAAGTGGCCGATTTTGCTGACCAGTACCAAGCAGCTAAGCAGGAAACGGGCGAAAGCTTTGGCTCAAGCCTTGACCAAGCTACGGATAGTTTACGGTCTGAGTTAGCGAAGGTCGAAGATGATGAAGGTGACGATGAAGATATCGTCATTGATGGTGGGGCCGCCTATCAAAAAGCCGGCGAGGAAGCGGAGACTTCAGCGCCAACATCAGAATCAGCAACTGCTAAGGATACAACAGCTGCGAAGTCTGATGATGAATCGACGACGGATGAAACGTCACCAGCCAAGTAAGCTGACAGCGATAAGATAGGACACTGAGCAGGTGCTCGGTGTCCTATCTGCTTTTGAGGAGGAATCACATTGTATTCAATCGGAGCGGTCGCTAAAAAGACCGGTATTTCAAGTTATACACTGCGCTACTATGATAAGGCGGGCTTAACGCCCTTTGTGAAGCGTGATAAGCAAGGCCGCCGAGTCTTTAATGATGAAGACTTAGATTCACTGGCATTGATTCGTTGTCTTAAGCAGACCGGGATGCCGTTAGAAGATATTCGCCAATTTATTAGCTGGTGTGCCGATGGGGATGAAACGATTGATCAACGGCTTGCAATGTTTGAAGAACAACGCCAGGCCGTTGAAGCACAAATCCACCAATCCTTATTGAATTTGCAAAAAGTCAATCATAAGATTGATGTTTATCGGCGTGCGAGTCAGGCAGGGAGTGAAGCTGCGGTTGACTGTGACGTGCTACCACTAAAAACGACGACGGCGCTGTTAGCCGAAGTGGCTGATTATGAAGCCGAACACCCGTTACCGGAATAGTACGGTATTAGAATGTATACCAAAGAGGGCCATCACGATATCAGCCGTGACGGCCCTCTTTGACATTGTTAATTAAAGGTCTAATACTTTCAATTCTTTTGGCGTGTGGGTAAATGGCTTAAAGCCGTCCTTCGTAACAACCCCACAGTCTTCGATTCGAACACCAGCGACGCCTGGAATGTAGATCCCAGGTTCTACTGAGAAACACATGCCTTCAACGAGTGGCATGTGGTTACCAGCCATGATTGAAGGAAATTCGTGGTCAGTTTGGCCGATTCCGTGGCCTAACCGGTGAATGAAGTAGTCGCCATAGCCGGCTTTGGTGATGATATCGCGCGCAATTTTATCGACATCTTCAGCGGCCATGCCGGGCTTGATGGCCGCTTGAGCAGTTAAGTTGGCTTCAAGACAGACATCAAAGATTTCCTTTTGCTTAGCGCTCGGTTGGCCGTACGCAATTGTCCGCGAAGCATCAGAAGCATAGCCTTCATACATGACGCCGAGGTCGAATAAGACTAATTCGTTTGGCTTGACCTGAGTTTCGTTAGTCGCACCATGGGGGTTGGCAGCATGTTCGCCAGCTTGGACCAAAGTGTCGAAGCTCATTTCCATGATACCCTTTTTCATTAAGGCATACTGTAATTCGGCGGCAATCTGCTGTTCAGTACGACCGGCCTTGACAGCGGCAAATCCTTGTTCAAAAGCAAAGTCAGCCCATTTACCGGCAATGTTTAGTTTTTCAAGTTCGTCGGCTGTTTTGACTAACCGTAATTGTTGAATATAAGGTGATAGATCCTTATCGAAGTGGGCCGCTGGGAATTGCTGTTTGAGGGCGGTAAAGCGGTCTAACGTCAAGTTACCCGTTTCAAGGGCCCAAACCTTAGAATCAGTCAATTGGGCGCGAATGTGGTCAGCAATTAGCGCGTATGGATCTTCATGGTCGAGGTAGCCGAAAACTTTGTAAGGCCAGCCCATCTCCTTGATTGCTTCAACTTCGAGAGCGGGTGCAAAGAGAAATGGTTCCGCATCCGCGAAAACAAACAGTGCTAATGTCCGTTCGTAGGGGTTGCTCTCAAAACCAGTCAAATATGAAATTGTGTGAAAGTTACTAATGTAGGTCACGTCAACGTGATTATCTTGGGTCCACTGACGGACTTGTTGCAGTTTCGTATAATCTGTCAATTCAAACACTCCTTAGATAAAATAATAGATGATAATACTAGTATAGCGCTGTTGATGATAAAAAGCTGAGAATAATGAGCCCAAACTAACAATCTTCGTGTGGTAAATCTTGCATTTTGAAAACAAGTAGGGTATTATTTTCATGAAAGCGATTTCAATAGCAATCTTAAGTTGCATTGGAAGCGTAATTTTGCTATATTGGTTGATGTTGCATGAAAACGAATGAAAACATATGATACCAAGCAAGAAAGGGCTATTTTTATATGGAAAAACAAACAGTAACAATTTATGATGTGGCACGCGAAGCGGCGGTTTCAATGGCCACAGTTTCACGAGTCGTCAATGGTAATCCCAACGTTAAACCCGCAACGCGTAAAAAGGTACTAGCTGTCATCGAACGGTTAGATTACCGGCCTAACGCAGTTGCACGAGGGTTAGCAAGTAAGCGTTCAACTACGGTCGGGGTAATCATCCCAGACGTGACTAACATTTACTTTGCGGCGTTAGCACGCGGGATTGATGATATTGCGATGATGTACAAGTACAATATCATTTTAACGAACTCCGATGATGCGGGTGAACAAGAAGTCAACGTGTTGAATACGTTGATGGCTAAGCAAGTTGACGGGGTCATCTTTATGGGTAACCATATTGATGATAAGCTCCGGGCTGAATTCAAACGGGCCAAGGCACCAGTGGTTTTAGCTGGGACGGTTGATCCGAACAATGAAACGCCAAGCGTTAATATCGACTACGCTGCAGCTGTTGAAGAAGTGGTCACTAACTTAATTGCCCGTGGTCACAAGAAGATCGCGTTGGCTTTAGGCTCATTGTCACAATCAATCAACGCTGAATACCGACTGACGGGTTACAAACGGGCCTTAACCAAGGCTAAGATTCCGTTTGACGACGCCCTCGTTTATGAAGCGGGCTACTCATATGATGCTGGGCGGAAGTTACAACCAGTCATTGCGGATAGTGGCGCTACTGCGGTATTCGTTGGGGACGACGAAATGGCGGCTGGTCTTATCAACGCAAGTATGGAATCCGGGATCAACGTTCCAGATGACTTGGAAGTTGTGACGAGTAATGATACGATCATCACCCAAATCACGCGTCCAGCCATTACCTCGATTACCCAACCATTATATGATATTGGTGCGGTTGCCATGCGGATGTTAACTAAGTTGATGAACGATAAAGAACTTGACGAGAAGACGGTCACCTTGCCATACGGCATTGTTCGGCGCGGCTCAACCAAGTCTGCTGATTAGGTTCGGCTGTCTGCCAGCTAGTGACATTGGCATAATTTAGAACGATAGCGTTATACTAGGTTTGGAATATTTATTCCAAGCCTTTTTGGTTTTGGAATGCGTGAAAGGATGAGTTAAACGGATGACACAACTAGTAATGCGGCCGCGGCCCGGAAAAATCAAGTTAGGCTTGAAGGCGTCTCAGGCGCCCGCACAATTAATGGATCGTTTGCAATATCAACCCGAGGTATTTGAGTTCTTTACCAGTGCGGCTGACTTCGAACCAGCCGCGTTTCAAGCGCTTAAAACGGCCGTCCAATTTGTAAAGACGAATGTTACCGAGCAAATTGTGATTCATCACCCCATGAGTTATCAAGGTGTTCATCTTGATCAATTGCTCGATCCGCATCGTGAAGCTGCGGCGTACCAATTCCTACAAACGAGTACGGCCCAGTTACTTGCGTTAGCGACAGAATTGGATGTCAAAGTGCTCGTGCACGGTGGCTACGGCAGTGACAGTGGGCGCTTGATCGATGAGTATGAGTCGTTGCAGGTCGCCCGTGACATTGTCTTTGAGCGGTTGGATGACTTGGTTCGTCAGGCGAATGGACATGTCATGATTGAAAATGGCGTAACGGCCAGTTATATGTATGGTGACCCACAGTTAGATGAGCGTATCATTCAGCATCATTATCCGCTGGTTTGTGATTTAAGACACGTCTTCATTGCGCTGCACGGCGATATGGAATTGACCATGTTGGCGTTGAAACGGCTGGCACCGCTCATTCAGCATTATCATCTAGTCGATTCGATGGGGAAGCAGCATGATAGCTTGCCTTTAGGGCAGGGGTTGATCGATTGGCAACGGGTGTTACCAGTTCTTAATCCGCACGCTACCATGATTTATGAAGTACCGGATGAAACGGATGCGACCTGCGTTAACATGTTGAGTAGTTATCACTATCTCCGTGCAATTGAGTTACGGTCGATCGAGGGAGGCCAAGCAAATGACTAACTTAGTGGTGCATGTCGATGAGCCAGCTAAGGTTGCAACGGCCATCAGTAATGTGCAGAATTTTTTGGCAGTACGGCCAACTAGTACGGTGGTGGTCGTGGTCAACGGACCAGCTATCACGACGCTAACAACTGGGGCCTGGGAGCCACTACAACAGACGTTACCGCAAGTTGAAATTGATGCGTGCCATAATGCCATGGCGAGTCATCAAATGACTGCGGCCCAACTTCCCGCCCACGTGACGGTGGTTCCCGCTGGTGTGGTGCGAATCGTTGACTTGCAAGCCGTGGGTTACGCGTATTTACGGCCGTAACAGCAGATTATCGTGGTCGTGGTTGTCAGCTACGAACTGAGATTTCAAATCTGAAAGTGGGCGCAATGACGAAAATGGGCCATTAGCGCTACAATAAAAACCGCAGAACTTGGATACCCTTGGTTCTAGTGCTTGAAATCGCTCGCTTTTTTTGCTATCATACTTTACGTATGTTTATCTACTAAACTGAAAATAAATATGAAAGAAGGAGTCACACATGTCAGGACATTCAAAATGGCATAACATTCAAGGACGTAAGAACGCCCAAGATGCTAAACGTGGGAAAGTTTTCCAAAAGATTTCCCGTGAACTTTATATGGCTGTAAAAGCCGGGGGTCCTGATCCAGATTCTAACGCACAATTGCGGTTAGTTATGGATAAGGCCAAAGCTGCCAACATGCCTAAAGATAATATTAAACGGGCGGTTGATAAAGGTAGTGGCTCCGGTGCGGAGAACTACGAAGAAGTTACTTACGAAGGCTACGGCCCTGGTGGTATCGCCGTTCTGGTTCACGCATTAACTGATAACAAAAACCGGACTGCTGCGGCTGTTCGTTCAGCGTTCACGCATCATGGTGGTGCCTTAGCTGCAACTGGTGCGGTTAGTTACATGTTTGATCGTAAGGGTTACATCGTGATTAGTCGCGAAGATTTAGATACTGACGAAGATACGATGTTGATGGACGTTTTAGATGCTGGTGGCGATGATTTACAATCAAGCGACGAAGCGTTTGAAATTTACACTGATCCTAAACAATTAGCCGCTGTTCGTGACGCACTCGAAGCTAATGGTTACAAGTTGGAAACAGCTGAATTAACCATGATTCCTGAAAACTTAACGGACGTTCCTGCTGATAAAGTGGAAAAGTTACAACACATGATTGATGAATTGGAAGATAACGACGACGTATCAGAAGTATACGAAGCTGCTAACTACCCAGATTAATGATGAAAAGACGTGGTTCTTTGATGACAAATCAAGAACCACGTTTTTTATTGCTTAAAATATTGGTAAAACGAGTGCGTCTAACAGGTCAGTTTGCTAAAATTAGAGCAGTTGAATACTGAAGGGACGAATAATCATGAATAAAGTAACCGTACTAGGTAGTTTGAATGTTGATACGATCTTACGTTTCAAGCGTTTTCCTAAGCCTGGTGAAACACTACCGTTGACTGGTAAGAGTGTCGCTGGTGGGGGTAAAGGGGCTAACCAAGCTATCGCAGCCGCTCGTGCTGGGGCCCAGACGACGTTTATCGGCAAGGTCGGCACTGATCAAGAAGGGACGTTCATGGTGCAACAGTTGACCGATAGCGGTGTTGATGATCAATACGTTCAACACAGCGATGCGGCCAATACTGGTTCCGCGTTCATCCTGTTAGATAGTAGTAGTGAGAATCGCATCTTGATTGATGGCGGGACTAACCAGCAGGTCACGGCTAAAGATGTCGAACGGGCTCAATCCGCGATTAGCACGAGTACTTTTTTGATTGCACAGTTTGAAACACCGATTGCAGCCACGATTCGAGGGTTTGAATTGGCCCAGGCGGCTGGACAAAAAACAATCTTGAACCCGGCACCCGCTACCACGACGGTACCCGCTGAACTACTAGCGACGACCGACTTAATTGTGCCTAACGAAACGGAGACGGAAACGCTGACCGGCGTGCACGTTACCGATGAGCCATCAATGATTCAGGGGGCGCAGAAGTTGCAAGCGCTCGGCGTGGCCAACGTAATCATAACGGTTGGGAGTAAAGGTGCTTTCTGGATGCGCGGTGCTGAGCACGGGTTCGTCGCAGCCTATAAGGTCGAAGCCGTTGATACGACCGCAGCTGGTGACACCTTTATCGGGGCCCTCAGCTCGGTCTTAATGCCGGACTTTAGCAACTTGGCTGCTGCGGTGCGGTTTGCTAACCGGGCTTCCTCGATAGCCGTCCAAAAATTGGGGGCTCAACCATCGATCCCAACTAAGGAAGCCATTGAAGCGGCCGAACGGGCTTAATTGGCTCATACTGGGATGCTTGCTTAGGCGTGATGGCAAGTGTGGACCGGGGTTGAGGGTCATAAATCAAAATATAAGATGATGAGCTGTTCTGGAAATAATAGGATATTTCCAGACAGCTTTTTTGATGCCAAAATAAATGTCATTTTTTTCGTGGAAAGTGGCCGTGGTTACGAAACTAATTATTGAAAGGAGCGTGATTATGATAAATGGTGATTGAAGCAGAGTTGAACGAAATCATTCAGGCAGCCGTGGATCAGCGAGCCAGTGATATTTATTGGTTACCCACGGCAGAAGGGTATCAGGTATTAGTACAAGCAGCCGGCAGTCTACGAGCACTTACTCAGATTACGACTGAGTTAGCGCAGCAACTAATGAATCACATCAAATACCGGAGTAACATGGCGATCAGTGATCATCGGCGGCCACAGTTAGGGGCGATGACGTTAACACTGTCAGAACAAACCTTAAACTTGCGAATCTCCGCGGTTGGGGACTTCCTGGATCGTGAGTCGCTGGTCGTTCGCTTATTGTATGAAGGCACAGCCCAAAAACTGAGCTATTTAGTGCCCCAGCAACGCCAACAGTTGAGTCAACTAATGGGGCGAACAGGGTTGATCTTATTCTCGGGGCCGATGGGTTCTGGCAAAACTTCCACGATGTACGACCTTGTGCGGCAACTTCGTGGTCAGCGATTAGTCATGACAATCGAAGATCCCGTGGAAATCTATGAGCCGCAATTTTTACAACTTCAAGTCAATGCGCCGGCTCAGATGGCGTATGGGGATCTGTTGAAAGTCGGATTACGCCATCATCCAGACGTCTTTATCATCGGCGAGATTCGTGATGCTGAAACGGCCCGGATTGCGGTACAGGCTGCGCTAAGTGGTCACTTAGTTTTGAGCACTATTCATGCGCGGGGGGTCTATGGGATTATTCCCCGGTTGACACAATTGGGGGTGGAAGCTGCCGTTTTAGAACAGGCGTTAACGGCGTTGTCTTATCAGCGCTTAGTTCCAGTGACGGATGGCAGTGTGGCGACAATTTTTGATACGGTCGTCTTACCGCATACTATGCCTAAAACGTCACAGATGATGACTGAAAGGTGGGCGGAGTTAATTGATGAACAATTGGCAGCGGGCCGTCTTGATTATGCGACGGCCAATCAACTTAAGGAAGCGTAAGCGCCTTTCGATTGCAATGCAGGCGAAGCTGTTTGAAACGCTGGCGGACTTGCTAGGCAACGGCTTCTCATTTCAACAAGCCTTTCAGTTTGCATTGGATGTGGAAGGTCCGGCCTTTCAATCCTTGCAACCTGCATTGGGGCGCTTAGCTGCGGGCGATGATTTGTCTACGGCGTTGCGCCCATACATTGCGGTAGACTTGTATTACCAATTTTTGATTGCAGAGACTCACGGTGAATTACGAAGGACCTTGACACAGGCTGGCCAATTGATGCGGGCGCGTGCGGAACAGGGACGCCAAATTCGACGGTTGTTACAGTACCCGTGTCTGCTGATAGCCCTCTTACTAGGAACTTTAGGGACGGTCAAGGCGGCGATTTTACCGAGTTTGGCTCATGGCAGCAATGGTAGTGGGGTAATCGCGAGGTGGCAATGGTTCAGTGGTATCGCGGCAATCATCTTATTGATTTGCTTACTACTGGTTGGCCTCCGAGTCAGCCGGCTACCTAGCCGTCAGCGCTATCAGTGGTTAGCCAAAGTCCCGGTGATTGGGCCACTGATCAGAAACTATTGTGGGTATTATTTAAGCCTGAACGCGGCGATGTTATTGACGGGTGGTTTAGGGATTCGGGGTATTTGCGAAGTCAGTCAGCATTTCCAAACTAAGGCGCTGATTTACCAACAAGGACAGGTCATCGAGCGGGCGTTGTTGACGGGAGCTTCGTTGGTCACGATTATCCAAGGCGATCGTTTATTACCCGATGAATTAGCACTATTAGTCGGTAAGGAGAGCCCGGCGGAACAGTTGAGTCAAGAATTACTATACTTTGCAACGTTGCAGTACGAACGCTTGATTCGGCAATTGAACCGGATGATTGGTTGGATTCAACCAGTCATGTTTGGCATTATTGCACTTGTTGTTGTTGGCACGTACTTGAGCCTATTATTACCGATGTATCAATCAATGGGGGAGATTTTAAAATGACATTATTAATGAAACGCTTGATGAAAAAAACGACGGTACCACGGCGCGGCTTTACCTTGATCGAAATGGTGATCGTATTAGCAATCATCAGTCTTTTGATGTTGATTGTGGTGCCCAATTTGAACCAACAACGTAAACAGGCGGCCGGTCGCCAACAAGAAGCACTTACTGAGGTCGTTCAAAACCAAGCTGAGATGTATGCGAACGATACGGGTGCGACAGTTACGGATGATGCCAAAATGTTAACTGAACTTCGTGATAAGGGATACATCAACGAAGGACAGTACAAGCAGGCGACGGCCCAGGGGATTAGTCCAGTACGGCCGCAACCCCAAAATGTAGTTGGTGGTTAAGCGGCGGGGATTTACCCTAATCGAAACGGTAACAGTCTTGGCAATCGTAGCTAGTATGGCGGTAATTGCCGTGCATCGATTTCCCACGCGTCAACGACAACAGAACGCGGAACAGGCGTTTTGGCGTGAGTTACAAACGATGTGGCAGCAGCAGACCTTAACCGCCAGTGTAACGGGTCACCCCCAGGTCGTGAGTTTTCGTGGCACGGAAGTCGTGACTTGGGGTGGCAAGCGTGGTCGGCCCATCACCGGACCACAGTGGCATCTGCCCTTACCAGCAACGTTAAAAACGGAGCGTGGGCGTGATATTCAGATTCAGAAAAATGGGCATCCAGAGCTAGCGGTAGTTGTTTTTAAATCGCAATTACAGCCAAAACGTAAAATCAAACTGAATGCTTTAATGGGGTGGGGGGCCTATAAAGTCACACATGTTAAAGACGCGAATGGGTTTCTTGATGATTGAAACAATCACCGCCCTGGGGTTGTTGATGGGTGGTCTGATTGGGTTTGAAAGCTTGGAGATCATGATGCAGTCACACGAACGTCAGACCTTGCGGGCGATTCAGACAGCTAGGAAGCAATATGAAGACCGGCAACGCGAGCTGTTACTATCCGGAGCACCGGAGCCAGCGCATGATTAGGCGGCGCGGTTTTACGTTAATCGAAGCCGTTGTGGCGTTAGCAATCATGGGCGTGGTGATGACGACGCTCTTTCAGGGTCAGCGTAATTTGGTTCGGCGCACCCAAGTGGATTTACCGACAGTGGAATGGTATTTGATGCTCCACGAGCTTGAGAATCCGGATCATCATTTTGTGGTAGCGCATATTTCAGATGAAGGTGGCCTGACGCCGGGGAAGGCAGTTCATTTAGTGAATACGGTCACGGGTAAACAGTATTTATTGACGTATTACCATATCCTTCATCGAATTGCGTTGCATCACTATGGTGGTGGCGAAATCCAGCTAATTAGAGGCGTTCGTCAATTTCACGTTGACGATGATTTGACCCTGACGATGACGACTGACAAGGGCATTCATTTTCAGGCCCAATTACTTTTGCCGGATCGGAGGGGAGCGATGGATGAAGAAGCGACGCGGAACGATTCTGATCTCGGTGATTAGCTTATTGTTGATTGGCGGGGCGTTCGAATCGCAACGATACGTTAATTTTCAGTCTCGGCAGACGCTATATCGCCTAATTTTGCAATCCTATGAGCATCCTTATCAGCATAATTTTTCCCGGTGATGGGGGCGCGAACCCCGTGACTTGAACTTAATCCGTAAAATCAGTAATATGGTTAAGGATTACAGATTTTGCGGGAGGGTGAGTATTCTGGCACAAGCAGAAACCGAGACGCTTTTTCAGGTCTTAGATCAATCAGTTCAAGTTTTGATGCAACAACTATCCGTTTCATACGTAGACGCACTCATTGAGACTGGTGATAATTTATTGAGCCAATCCGTGCACGTTGAGGATGGAAAGCCGAATCCGGAGCAGACGGCGGCGTTAACAAAGCTCTATCAAACGATCGACTTAAAACAATTGGACGCCGAAACGATTCGCCGTGCGCTTCAACTAGCCTTATTAAAGGCGATTCATAATGATCGTGTGGATCCAAATCATCAAATGACACCAGACTCGATTGGCCTGTTAACAGCCTATTTAATTGCTAAGTTAGTTGGTCCTACGACAGATTTGTCGATCTTGGACATTGCCGTCGGAACTGGAAATTTATTGACCACGGTCATGAATCAGCTGCAAACGGATCGCCCACATTCGATTCAAGGCTACGGGGTCGATAATGACGATAATCAGTTAGCAATTGCCGCCATGAGCATGGACCTACAGCGTTCAGCGGTAGAGTTGTTCCATCAAGATGCAATTGATCCACTAGTAATGCCGAAGACGGCCGTTGCAATTGGTGATTTGCCAGTAGGGTATTACCCATTAGATGACCGTGTCCAAAGTTTCCAGACTAAGGCGACGAACGGTCATTCTTATGTTCATCATCTGATGATGGAACAAGCAATGGCGCATCTATTACCTGGTGGTTGGGGCGTTTTCCTCGTTCCAACAACGATTTTTCAGTCACAGGAATCGCAAGGGCTCTTAAAATGGATGAGCACTGCGGCCTATCTTCAAGGTCTGTTGAACTTGCCAACGAACCTTTTCCTTGATGAAAAATCAAGAAAATCAATTGTTGTTTTACAGAAACATGGACAACAGGCCCAGCAAGCGGGTAAAGTATTACTAGGCGACTTCCCATCATTTGAGGACCAACGTGCTTTTCAAGCATTTACGGCTCAAATCGATGCGTGGGTCGACCAGAATATTATTCGCTAGGAGTGTGTCGTTTGGGGAAGACCATTGCCATCAACGCCGGAAGTTCGACGTTGAAATTTAAGTTATTTGAAATGCCACAGGAACGGGTAATTGCACAGGGGGCTGTTGAACGAATCGGGTTCAAAACCTCCCCGGTCAATATTCGCTATGGTGTTGATCATCTTTATCAGGAGACGGCGATCGTCGCGGACCATTTAACCGCCGTGAATATTGTCTTGGATGAGTTAATCAAATTGCGAATTATTGACTCATATGATGAAATTACTGGGGTCGGTCACCGGGTCGTTGCCGGTGGCGAGCAGTTCCATGATTCGGTTCTGATTACGGACCAGGTGCTTAAACAGATTACGGATCTGGCCGAATATGCACCATTGCATAATCCGGCCAACGCGGTTGGCATCCGCGCTTTTAAGCGGGTGCTACCACATGTGCCCGCTGTCGCTGTCTTTGATACGGCGTTCCATGCCAGCATGCCGGCAGTGAACTATCTTTACTCGTTGCCGTATGAGTACTATCAACGGTATGGTGCACGCAAGTTTGGCGCTCACGGAACCAGCCATCGCTACGTTGCGGCGCGGGCGGCGAAGTTATTGAATCGCCCCCTTAATGCGTTGAAGTTAATTACGCTGCATTTAGGTGCAGGCAGTTCAATCACGGCGATTGACCATGGCCAGTCACTAGATACCTCGATGGGCTTCACGCCGTTAGCCGGGATTACGATGGCAACGCGCTCAGGTGATGTGGACCCATCACTGGTGGTCTATCTCATGAAAAAGCTCAATATCAGTGACCCAGATGAGATGCTCGCGATTTTGAATACACAGTCTGGCCTCCTGGGCCTAGCTGGCTCTGCGGATATGCAGGAACTGGAGGCGCGTTGTGATGAGGACCCACAGGCACAGTTAGCAATCGATATTTTTGTGAATCGAATTGTTAAGTATGTGGGTGCCTATCTAGCTGAGCTACAAGGCGCGGACGCCTTAGTGATTACGGCTGGAATCGGTGAACGGGATGCGCGTATGCGACAACGGATCGCGGATCGGTTGACCTACTTTGGGGTCGCAATCGACCCGAATAAGAATCAGGTCAGTGGGGTTGAACGGGACTTGAGTACGACGGATGCAAAGATTCGGACGCTACTCATTCCGACTGATGAGGAACTCATGATTGCGCGGGATGTTGAACGCGTGGCCGCCAGTCAGTAAGTCATTCAATCTCCATATCATTATAAAGTTCTAAGAAGGCACGCGGATGAAAGTCCGGGTGCTTTTTTAGACATCAAAGTGAAAGTTATTCATGCTAATATGCGTTGCCTTCACTTTATTCACGTCTCATCAATGGCCACTTGATTAGTCAACTTACAAAGTTGAATCCCGTCAATGTAGGCAAGCGAACGCTTACGCGCACATCAGTTGCATTCTCTTAACAAATAATGGTATAGCCCAATTTTGCGATTTTTGAGAGCGCAGCCTTTTGAATGCCGGGAACTTGCCCGCTATAATAATTTCAAGAGGAGTGCAAAGATAATGACGAAAGAAAATTCACAGCCTGCGACGGAACAACTTTCGCGAGGCTTAAAAAGCCGCCATGTGCAATTAATTGCCATTGGCGGCACGATTGGGACCGGACTGTTCTTGGGAGCCGGTCAATCTATCCACTTAGCTGGGCCGGCGATTCTGATCGCGTACTTGGTGACCGGGTTAGTGTGCTTTTTATTAATGCGGGCGTTAGGTGAACTACTATTATCTGACCTCCACACTCATTCATATATCGATTTTATTAAGCAATACTTAGGTGATAAGACCGGTTTTGTGGCCGGATGGACGTATTGGGTCTGCTGGATTACGATTGCGATGGCCGAAATAACGGCTGCTGGTGAATACATGCAGTTTTGGTGGCCCAAGCTACCACAATGGCTTCCTGGACTAGTCATCTTGATTTTATTACTGGGCTTGAATTCAATTAATGTCTCGGCGTTCGGTGAAACCGAATTTTGGTTTGCAATTATTAAAATTGCAGCTATTTTAGCATTAATTGCAGTCGGCATCGGCATGGTCTTATTTAGTGTTAAGACCCCTGTCGGTCATGCCAGCCTGACAAATTTGGTGAGTTACGGCGGCTTTATGCCCCACGGGATCAAAGGTTTAGTGCTTTCTTTTCAGATGGTCCTATTCAGTTTTATCGGCATTGAAATGGTCGGCATGACGGCTTCTGAGACTGCCGATCCGAAGACGGTGATTCCCAAAGCAATCAACGATATTCCAGTTCGGATTATTTTATTTTACGTCGGATCACTATTCTTCTTGATGTGCATGTACCCGTGGCAATACTTTTCGGCGGCACACAGCCCGTTCGTACAAGTCTTCACCAACTTAGGAATTCGCTCTGCCGCCGCAATTATCAACTTTGTGGTGCTGACGGCTGCGGCTTCCAGTTGTAATAGTGCCTTATTTAGTACCGGTCGGATGTTGTTCTCATTAACGTATGATGGCAAGAGCAAGTTTGCCAAACGGATGGGGACACTATCAACACGGCAAGTTCCGCGCAATGCGTTGTGGTTCTCGACGCTGGTGATTGGATTGTCGGTCATCTTGAATCTGCTAATGCCCGGGAAAGTCTTCTCACTGATTGCAAGTGTATCGACCACGTGCTTTATCTTTATTTGGGGCGCCATCGTTGTTGCACATATCAAGTATCGGCGTCAAGCGGGTAGTCGAGCTAAAGTGAAATTTCGGATGCCACTATTTCCGTTATCTGATTACTTTATTCTAGTGTTCCTAGCGTTCATCGCCGTGGTGCTATGCCTGAAATTTGAAACGTTGATCGCACTACTTGTATCAGCGGTCTGGGTGGTTGGTTTATACGCCGTCAAGATTGTCAGTGACCGGGTTCGCCAATGGACTCATGGCTAGTTAGCCCGCATCAGGAGTTCGGGTTGGTTATCAAGTCTATTATTACTGAAGTGCGCCTGACTGCCATCGCAGTTAGGCGCACTTTTGGGCTACTCAGATAGGACTTGCGGGGGACACTGGTTCTCCAGTTTCAGCGATGACGAAGCACGGGCCTAAAACTGTTCTAGTGCCTTTTAGTACGGTGCGCGGTACAATAATAAATGACTAACGCGTTGTACGAATTGTTTCTCGTATGATGCATGATTAAAATCGATGGCTTAATAAGTTCGACAGCCACCAACTTTGACTCGCTGGAAAGTTGCGCTTGGTATCAACTTGCTGGGTTCGTGTGTCAAATGCTGACCTGCAGTTGGACCGTGATTCGGATGGTTAACATGGACGAATGCACGTCGACGAACGAAAATTCATCAGGTTGATCATAACTCACGACAGTTTGCTAGGCTCGTTACGTCTGGCGGATGTTATAAATGTAAATATACGAATAAGAGGTTTAAATAATGCAATACTTTACGTCTGATACACATTTTTATCATGCTGATTTGTTGGGGGACAACGACTTTGCGCCCCGGCCGTTTCCAGATGTGGAGACAATGAATCAAACGATTGTTGACCATTGGAATGCCCGTGTGACGGATCAGGATACGGTCTATCACTTGGGTGACGTGGCGCTGTACTTTACGCGGCCAGCGAAACTGTCTTATGAGCGCGTTTTTGCGTTATTGGCACAACTGAATGGCAAAATCGTTTTTATCAAGGGCAACCATGACTCGCGGGCTTTCTTTAAGTATTTAGCCGCTCATGATCCCCAGTTGAATGGTCAGCCGAAGTTTGAGTTTCACGACGTCGGGGTGCTGATTAAGTATGACCACCGCCAATATTATATGACGCA
Source organism: Lactiplantibacillus argentoratensis (assembly GCF_037290055.1). Lineage (NCBI taxonomy): Bacteria > Bacillati > Bacillota > Bacilli > Lactobacillales > Lactobacillaceae > Lactiplantibacillus > Lactiplantibacillus argentoratensis. The sequence continues at coordinate 1,855,729 of NZ_CP147647.1, read as the reverse complement.
CTATCCGATGATGATGGGAATCGTCAAACAAATTATTAATCTGCACGGGCATATTCATCACTACGCAGTCAACGTCAAGGAAAACATCAATGTGGGTGTCGATACACCAGAAGTCGACTATTTAGACCATTCTGTGCCGTTTGGAACACCATTTTCACTGGCCGAGATCGAGCAGATGGTTGACGGCAAAGCTATCGATTTTGCCAAGCGCCAGTAAGTGAGTGCTTGACCGACTTTGGTGAATGCTTTAGGATTAACAAAGACAACGATTGAGGGGCGATTAACCGTGGACGAACAAGTCACGATTCTGCATACCAATGATATTCATTCGCATTTTGAAAATTGGCCACGTATCCAACGGTATTTGTTGACCGAACGTGAGCAGCGTCGGCAATCCGGAAGCCATGTGATCACCGTCGATCTCGGCGACGCGGTTGATCGGGCCCACCCACTCTCAGAAGCCACTCAGGGGCAGGCCAATGTTGCCCTGCTGAACGGAATCGGTTACGATGCGGTCACGATTGGCAACAATGAAGGCTTGGGTTTAACGCACGGCGCCTTAAATCAGTTGTATGATCGAGCTAATTTTGATGTCATTCTCGACAATTTGACGGATACGGCGACGCATTTGCCGCCGCGGTGGGCGTTACCGGCCAAGATCATCACGACTGCGCGGGGGACGCGCATCTTATTGCTGGCATTCACGGCGCCATTCACGTTGACCTACCCGTTGAACGGCTGGACACCAGCCAGCGTCAAGACGCGACTACCAGAATTATTGCGCCAGTACGCCGGTCAGTATGACGTGTTAATCGTGATGTCCCACCTTGGTATCAATGTCGATCGGTGGTTGGCCAAACAGTTTCCGGTAATCGATGTCGTTATTGGCAGTCATACGCACCATCTACTGGTGAATGGCGAGCTGAAAAACGGTGTCCTGATTGCGGCAGCTGGTAAGTATGGCGAGTACATTGGTCAAATTGAACTGACGATTGACGGTCAGCATCATGTTAAGACGGCTGTGGCCCATACCGTTGCGACGGCCAGTTTGCCAATCGTGACCGGTGATGAAGCGTTGATTGCCGGTTGGAAACAACAGGGTGAAACATTACTCACCCAGCAAGTTGTCGCCAAGGTGCCGCAGCAACTGCGGCCGCATTGGCACCATGCCAGTGATTTGACGGCCTTGGGACTAGCGGCTATTACGGATTACGCCAAAACCGACTTGGGTATGTTGAATGGCGGCTTATTCATGCGGGATCTTCCCGCGGGCATCGTCAACCAAAATGATTTGCATACCATGTTGCCACACGCGATGCATGTTATTCGAGTAACGCTAAGTGGCGAGGCGTTGTGGCGTTTGGTTTATGAGATGGAGTTAGTCCGGCCGTTTTTGAATAAGTTTCCAATTAAAGGAATGGGATTTCGTGGTCAGGTCTTCGGTTATATTCAGTACCAGGGCCTTGCATGGGAAGCAGAGCAACACGGATTGCTCGTAAATGGTCAGCCGGTCGATCGGCACCAAACTTACCAGATTGCGTTATTGGATCATGACCTATTCATTCCGTTTTTCCCGACCATTAACATCAGTGGTCGAACTGAGATATTATTTGAAGCAATGTTAAGAACGGTCGTTGGCGATTATTTAGCGCGTCAATGGCCGGTTAAATAAGAGAAAGGTGGTGTCAATGTGAATCGCGAACATATTGATGAACTAGCTGAACAACAAGCGGAACGGCGGCGTAATTTGTATCATGGGTTACGAACTGATAAGACCCACTTTGAAGTTAGCAAGCACCCGTTTGAAATCGTGTATGATTATCGCCAAGGGTTTGACCTCGACAAGTTCGTTGAGCGTTACAGCTCAATCCTAAATAAGTATGATTATATTGTGGGTGATTGGGGATTTGAACAATTACGGTTGAAAGGCTTTTTCCGTGATGATATGAAGGATGTCCAACGCTCACAGACGATCGGCGCGGTCCAAGACTATCTGTACGAATATTGTAACTTTGGTTGCGCCTACTTTATTGTTAAAAATGAGCGGGTCATCAAACCTAAACGCGCGAGTCGGCCACGTAAGGACGACCGGCGTGGGAAGAAGAATACGACTAACCGGCAATCCCGTGCTCGCAGTAATCGTAGTAGTAGTCGCAGTAAGCAACGGCGAAAGTCGCATAATTTTACCACTAAGCAGAAGGCCGCACCGTTTACTGAAAAGCGGCGGCAACCGGCGAAAGTCACGGCTGGCAACGGTAATCAAGCACGGACAACGAAGCAGAGTAGTGGTAAGCGCCACTTTACAATTCGACAAAAGTAGGAACAGAGAGAGGTATTTTGATTGGGTAAGTACAAGGGTTATTTAATTGATTTGGATGGAACAGTTTATCGTGGTCGGGAACGGATTCCTGCTGCTAAACGGTTTATTGAACGACTACAGGCTAGTCAGACTGATTTTTTGTTAGTGACGAATAATACCACTAAATCACCTGAGGATGTTGCCGCTAACCTAGCGGATAATCATGATATTCATGTGAGTCCCGCCAACGTTTATACGGCGGCCTTAGCGACGGCGGATTATGTTGACGACCTTGCCGGTGACGGTGATAAGACGATGTATGTCATTGGTGAGCTCGGGTTGAAGGGGGCCATGTTGGAAAAAGGCTTCAAATTCGATGAGCAAACGCCCCGGTTTGTGATCGTCGGTCTGGACTATGATGCGACTTATCACAAATTTGAGCTGGCGACGCTCGCAATCAAGCGCGGCGCCAAGTTCATTGGAACCAACGCGGATACTAACCTTCCAAATGAACGGGGCTTAGTGCCGGGTGCCGGTTCGGTGATTGCGATGGTCGAACGGGCCACTCAACAACGGGCCACTTATGTTGGTAAGCCAGAGACGATTATTATGCAGAAAGCGGTCGACCGAATTGGGCTTGATAAGCACGATTGTGTGATGGTTGGGGATAATTATATGACGGACATCTCAGCGGCGATTAACTTTGGAATAGACTCGTTGTTGGTATATACCGGCGTGTCAACTCCCGAACTAGTGGCGCAACAGACCGTTAAACCAACTAACGAGATCAACTCTTTGGACGAATGGGACCTAGACGATGGTGTGGTTAAATAAATGCAAAAATACGGTTCAGTGGCTTAGTCTCTACTTATGGCTAGTGAGCGGTACGATAATTATCACAATTAATGCGAGCTGGTTGTATTTTGTCAACGCGGTTGGTCAGCGGTTGGGTGCCACTGTGAATTTGACACTGGGCCAGTTGATGACAAATTACTATCAGTTACTCGCTTATCTTAATTTTCCGTGGGTTCCCAAATTGGCTATGAATGATTTTACGGATTCGACAAGTGCGTTGGTGCACTTTGCGGATGTCAAGAATCTGTTCATGCTTGATTACGGGGTCTTTATCGTCACGAGTGTCGTTGTCTACTTTTTTTGGCAGCGACTACGGCGGGACCGCCAATTGTGGCGGTTAGTATTGCCAATGCAGACGGCCCTCTGGGTGCCACCAGTAGTGGCCGTTATAATGGCTATCAATTTTGATCAGTTCTTTATCATATTCCATAAGATCCTCTTCCGTAATTCGGACTGGTTGTTTGATCCGCTCCTGGACAGAATTATTTTAGTCTTGCCGGATACGTTCTTCGGCCAATGCTTTGTTCTGGCGTTTATCTTGGTGGAGTGGGCGTTTATTTACTTACTCAGTATCGGGAAACAGGCGTTACGCGCGGCTGATTAGTTCGGAATGGTTGCGGTGTGGATTGAGTTTTAGATTGAATGAAAAATACCGACCAGCTCATATCAGCTGGTCGGTATTTTTGTGATTGGATTGAGTTACTCTTCGTTTTCAGTTGGATGGCTGAAACGGGCACGGATGGCAGAGAAAACGGCCGGAATCAGTGAGACAAGGATGATTCCAATCACGACCATTGAGAAGTGTTCCTTAACGAACGGAATGTTACCGAAGTAGTAGCCACCACCACAGCAGAGAATGACCCACAAGGCACAGCCGATAACGTTGTAGCGGATGAATTGTTGATATTTCATTCGTGAACTAGCGGCTACAAACGGGACAAAGGTGCGGATGATTGGCATGAAGCGTGCAATGGTCACGGTGATACCACCATGCTTTTCAAAGAATTTTTCGGACTTGGCTAACTGCTTCTGATTAATCAGTCTACCAAACCAGGATGTCTCAGTTAAGCGTTCCCCTAAGGAGTGACCAATATAGAAGTTAAGTGAGTCACCCGCCAAGGCTGCCACCAAGAAGAGAATGACAAAAGTCCAGATATGTAGGCCATAGGTTGGATTAGCGGCGAGTGCACAAGCTGCAAATAAAAGGGAGTCACCGGGTAGAAAAGGTAAAATGACCGCGCCTGTCTCAATGAAGATGATGGCAAAGAGAATTAGGTAGGTCCAGATTCCAAAACTATTCACGATGGTGACTAAGTGTTGGTCGATGTGCAACACAAAATCAATTAAAAAACTCATGGTTACCTCCAAGTAATGTGAAATTAATCCTATCTAGGTTACCAGAAAATGAATTGAAATACTATGCTTAGTCGTTAATCGCAAGAAATCCTTACAAATGGCTAGCATTTAATTCGGTTCTCTTGTATTATCAAGTTAATCTTAATAGAAAACGGGTGATTTTGTGGCATTTCCACAATTAGATTTAAGTCAGGTCGATGGACCAAAAGCAACAATCAAAACTAACTTTGGTGATATTAAGGTTCAACTATTTCCAAAGCAGGCCCCAAAGAGTGTTGAAAACTTTGTTGGTTTAGCTCAGAAGGGTTACTATGATGGCATCATCTTCCACCGTGTTATTCCTGATTTCATGATTCAGGGTGGCGATCCAACTGGTACTGGCATGGGTGGCGAAAGTTTGTGGGACAAACCATTTGAAGATGAGTTCTCCCAAGAAGTTTTCAACTTGCGGGGCGCATTATCAATGGCCAACGCTGGTCCTAATACGAACGGTAGTCAATTCTTCATCGTTCAAAAGCCACAATTAGATGCTGGGATGAGTGATCAGATGAAGCAAGCTGGTTATCCAGAAGAAATCGTGACGGCCTATGGTAATGGCGGGACGCCTTGGTTAGATTTCCGGCATACAGTTTTTGGCGCAGTTAGTGATGGCATGGATATCGTTGATAAGATTGCGGCTACTGAGACTGGCATGCAGGATAAGCCAGTTAAAGATGTCGTGATTGAAACCATCACAATTGAAGATTAGTTACGTTTGGAAGAAATCTGCCGTTGCGGATTTCTTTTTTTATAATTAGGATTTTGCAATCCGTTGTATTCAGGTTATAATATTGGGGATTATAATTTTTACGAAACGCAGAATGAATGAGAAAGGATGGTAATATCGTGAGCAATTATCGAATCGGCATGCGGGTGCACGGACGAATTACGGGTATTCAACCTTATGGCGCTTTTGTCACCTTGGATGGTGAACATCAGGGGTTAATTCACATTTCTGAGTGTCACGAAGGGTATGTTAAGAGTATTACTGAGTATCTGAAAGTCGGTCAAGCGGTCGATGTCATTATTTTGGACGTTGATGAATATACCGGCAAAATTAGTTTATCGTTACGCTGTATCGAGCATCAACCGCATCCGACGGTCAATGATTTAGAAATCTACAAGACGTTCCGCCACAAGCATTTTTGGACGAATCGGCACGTGCATGCAGGATTTGAACCCATCGCTAATAATTTAGCGCGTTGGACGTCAGATTCATTGAACCGACTGAAGGCGGGTGAGTATTAGTGCAAAAGCAAGTTGCAGGAACAATTATATACAATGACCAGCAAGGGTCACATTTTTTGGTTAAGCCTTCTGTTCGTGGCTATAACTTTTATGAGCTACCAGTAAGAGCAGGGTGCTCACCATTAGCGTCGGTGTTATGGGATTTCCGGCATACAATCGGTATTGATGTTGACCAACTACGCTTGTACGACTCTGTTATGGCCGAGCTGGATCAGGAAAAAGTTGCCGTTTTTGTATTTGATCATCTTATTGTTGATGAACAGGTACGTGCTAAGTTTGAACAGCAGGGCCTTGAGTTTGTACTAGCAAGCAAGTTGCATGAGCTGTTTGCGAGCGTCCACGTGAGTGAAACGACACCGTTTATGAATTTATCAAAATAAATTCAAATAAAGGGTTGACCTGCATACTAATACTTGATAATATATATCTTGTCGCCGCGAGCTCAGCTGTTAAATAGCTAGCCACGGGCACTTGCATCGTTTCATTTCAAAATGTTGTTTATGAATAAATATTCAAAAACATCAAAAAAGTTATTGACATGAATAATCGCTAATGATAAGATGGTTCTTGTCGCATTGATTGTTCAAGCAGTTGAGGAATCACCGATTATATTATGGTAATAACGTTTCAAATCATTTGCATAGTTATTCAACTTCTTAAATAAAGTTGTTGACAAGAAAATGACGAAATGATATTATGTAATAGTTGTGTTAAGCAATTAACACGCGGAATTAGATCTTTGAAAACTGAACAAAGTTTCGACGAATCAAATGTGTAGGGTCTCTTGATTTTGAATCAAGAGCAAAACATTTGCGAAGTCAATTCGCTAGCAAATAAATTTTAGTACAACATTAAATGAGCTTTTTAGAACTCATCATTAATTTGAGAGTTTGATCCTGGCTCAGGACGAACGCTGGCGGCGTGCCTAATACATGCAAGTCGAACGAACTCTGGTATTGATTGGTGCTTGCATCATGATTTACATTTGAGTGAGTGGCGAACTGGTGAGTAACACGTGGGAAACCTGCCCAGAAGCGGGGGATAACACCTGGAAACAGATGCTAATACCGCATAACAACTTGGACCGCATGGTCCGAGTTTGAAAGATGGCTTTGGCTATCACTTTTGGATGGTCCCGCGGCGTATTAGCTAGATGGTGGGGTAACGGCTCACCATGGCAATGATACGTAGCCGACCTGAGAGGGTAATCGGCCACATTGGGACTGAGACACGGCCCAAACTCCTACGGGAGGCAGCAGTAGGGAATCTTCCACAATGGACGAAAGTCTGATGGAGCAACGCCGCGTGAGTGAAGAAGGGTTTCGGCTCGTAAAACTCTGTTGTTAAAGAAGAACATATCTGAGAGTAACTGTTCAGGTATTGACGGTATTTAACCAGAAAGCCACGGCTAACTACGTGCCAGCAGCCGCGGTAATACGTAGGTGGCAAGCGTTGTCCGGATTTATTGGGCGTAAAGCGAGCGCAGGCGGTTTTTTAAGTCTGATGTGAAAGCCTTCGGCTCAACCGAAGAAGTGCATCGGAAACTGGGAAACTTGAGTGCAGAAGAGGACAGTGGAACTCCATGTGTAGCGGTGAAATGCGTAGATATATGGAAGAACACCAGTGGCGAAGGCGGCTGTCTGGTCTGTAACTGACGCTGAGGCTCGAAAGTATGGGTAGCAAACAGGATTAGATACCCTGGTAGTCCATACCGTAAACGATGAATGCTAAGTGTTGGAGGGTTTCCGCCCTTCAGTGCTGCAGCTAACGCATTAAGCATTCCGCCTGGGGAGTACGGCCGCAAGGCTGAAACTCAAAGGAATTGACGGGGGCCCGCACAAGCGGTGGAGCATGTGGTTTAATTCGAAGCTACGCGAAGAACCTTACCAGGTCTTGACATACTATGAAAATCTAAGAGATTAGACGTTCCCTTCGGGGACATGGATACAGGTGGTGCATGGTTGTCGTCAGCTCGTGTCGTGAGATGTTGGGTTAAGTCCCGCAACGAGCGCAACCCTTATTATCAGTTGCCAGCATTAAGTTGGGCACTCTGGTGAGACTGCCGGTGACAAACCGGAGGAAGGTGGGGATGACGTCAAATCATCATGCCCCTTATGACCTGGGCTACACACGTGCTACAATGGATGGTACAACGAGTTGCGAACTCGCGAGAGTAAGCTAATCTCTTAAAGCCATTCTCAGTTCGGATTGTAGGCTGCAACTCGCCTACATGAAGTCGGAATCGCTAGTAATCGCGGATCAGCATGCCGCGGTGAATACGTTCCCGGGCCTTGTACACACCGCCCGTCACACCATGAGAGTTTGTAACACCCAAAGTCGGTGGGGTAACCTTTTAGGAACCAGCCGCCTAAGGTGGGACAGATGATTAGGGTGAAGTCGTAACAAGGTAGCCGTAGGAGAACCTGCGGCTGGATCACCTCCTTTCTAAGGAATATTACGGAAACCTACACACGCGTCGAAACTTTGTTTAGTTTTGAGAGATTTAACTCTCAAAACTTGTTCTTTGAAAACTAGATAATATCAAATATATTTTTTCATAATGAAACCGAGAACACCGCGTTTTTTGAGTTTTTTATTGAAGTTTAATTATCGCTAAACTCATTAATCGCATTTACCGTTAGGTAAATGAGGTTAAGTTAACAAGGGCGCATGGTGAATGCCTTGGCACTAGGAGCCGATGAAGGACGGGACTAACACCGATATGCTTCGGGGAGCTGTACGTAAGCTATGATCCGGAGATTTCCGAATGGGGCAACCCAGCAGTTTTAATCAACTGTTACCACTAGATGAATTCATAGTCTAGTTGGAGGTAAACGCTGTGAACTGAAACATCTCATTAGCAGCAGGAATATAAAGAAATTTCGATTCCCTAAGTAGCGGCGAGCGAACGGGGAACAGCCCAAACCAAAGTGCTTGCACTTTGGGGTTGTAGGACTGAACATTTGAGTTACCAAAGAACTTGATAGTCGAAGGATTTGGGAAAATCCGCCATAGATGGTGATAGCCCAGTAGATTAAATCAAATTCTCTCAGTTCAGGATCCTGAGTACGGCGGAACACGTGAAATTCCGTCGGAATCCGGGAGGACCATCTCCCAAGGCTAAATACTACCTAGTGACCGATAGTGAACCAGTACCGTGAGGGAAAGGTGAAAAGCACCCCGGGAGGGGAGTGAAATAGTTCCTGAAACCATGTGCCTACAATAAGTCAGAGCGCGTTAATGCGTGATGGCGTGCCTTTTGTAGAATGAACCGGCGAGTTATGATCCCGTGCAAGGTTAAGACTAAAAAGTCGGAGCCGTAGCGAAAGCGAGTCTGAAATGGGCGATTTTAGTACGAGGTTATAGACCCGAAACCAGGTGACCTATCCATGTCCAGGTTGAAGGTGCGGTAAAACGCACTGGAGGACCGAACCCGTGTAAGTTGAAAATTGCTGGGATGAGGTGTGGATAGCGGTGAAATTCCAAACGAACTTGGAGATAGCTGGTTCTCTCCGAAATAGCTTTAGGGCTAGCCTCGGAATTAGGATCATGGAGGTAGAGCACTATTTGGACTAGGGGCCCGTCTTGGGTTACTGAATTCAGATAAACTCCGAATGCCATTGATTCATATCCGGGAGTCAGACGATGAGTGATAAGATCCACCGTCGAAAGGGGAACAGCCCAGACCATCAGTTAAGGTCCCTAAATGTATGCTAAGTGGAAAAGGATGTGGAGTTGCATAGACAACTAGGATGTTGGCTCAGAAGCAGCCACCATTTAAAGAGTGCGTAATAGCTCACTAGTCGAGTGATCCTGCGCCGAAAATGTACCGGGGCTAAGCATACTACCGAAACCATGGATGCGACCATTAGGTCGCGTGATAGGAGAGCGTTCTAAGGGCGGTGAAGCAAGATCGTGAGGACTTGTGGAGCGCTTAGAAGTGAGAATGCCGGTATGAGTAGCGAAAGATAGGTGAGAATCCTATCCACCGAATGACTAAGGTTTCCTGGGGAAGGCTCGTCCTCCCAGGGTTAGTCGGGACCTAAGTCGAGGCCGAGAGGCGTAGACGATGGATAACAGGTTGAGATTCCTGTACTAGTTAAGTGCGTTTGAGCAATGGAGGGACGCAGGAGGCTAAGATGTGCATTCTGTTGGATTAGAATGTCCAAGCAGTAAGTCTTGTGAAGAGTCAAATGCTTTTCACTTTAAGGACAAGCTGTGATGGGGAGCGAAATTTAGTAGCGAAGCGTCTGATGTCACACTGCCGAGAAAAGCTTCTAGTGAGTACTTAACTACCCGTACCGCAAACCGACACAGGTAGTCGAGGAGAGAATCCTAAGGTGAGCGAGTGAACTCTCGTTAAGGAACTCGGCAAAATGACCCCGTAACTTCGGGAGAAGGGGTGCTGATCGCAAGATCAGCCGCAGTGAATAGGCCCAGGCGACTGTTTATCAAAAACACAGGTCTCTGCAAAATCGTAAGATGACGTATAGGGGCTGACGCCTGCCCGGTGCTGGAAGGTTAAAAGGATGGGTTAGCTTCGGCGAAGCTCAGAATTGAAGCCCCAGTAAACGGCGGCCGTAACTATAACGGTCCTAAGGTAGCGAAATTCCTTGTCGGGTAAGTTCCGACCCGCACGAAAGGCGTAACGATCTGGGCACTGTCTCAACGAGAGACTCGGTGAAATTATATTGTCCGTGAAGATGCGGACTACCCGCGACAGGACGGAAAGACCCCATGGAGCTTTACTGTAGCTTGATATTGAGTGTTTGTACAGCTTGTACAGGATAGGTAGGAGCCATAGAAACCGGAACGCTAGTTTCGGTGGAGGCGTTGGTGGGATACTACCCTCGCTGTATGACCACTCTAACCCGCACCACTAATCGTGGTGGGAGACAGTGTCAGGTGGGCAGTTTGACTGGGGCGGTCGCCTCCTAAAAAGTAACGGAGGCGCCCAAAGGTTCCCTCAGAATGGTTGGAAATCATTCGCAGAGTGTAAAGGCACAAGGGAGCTTGACTGCGAGACAGACAGGTCGAGCAGGGACGAAAGTCGGGCTTAGTGATCCGGTGGTACCGTATGGAAGGGCCATCGCTCAACGGATAAAAGCTACCCTGGGGATAACAGGCTTATCTCCCCCAAGAGTCCACATCGACGGGGAGGTTTGGCACCTCGATGTCGGCTCATCGCATCCTGGGGCTGTAGTCGGTCCCAAGGGTTGGGCTGTTCGCCCATTAAAGCGGTACGCGAGCTGGGTTCAGAACGTCGTGAGACAGTTCGGTCCCTATCCGTCGCGGGCGTAGGAAATTTGAGAGGACCTGTCCTTAGTACGAGAGGACCGGGATGGACATACCTCTGGTGTACCAGTTGTGCCGCCAGGCGCATCGCTGGGTAGCTACGTATGGATGTGATAAACGCTGAAAGCATCTAAGTGTGAAACACACCTCGAGATGAGATTTCCCATTCCTTTATGGAAGTAAGACCCCTGAAAGATGATCAGGTAGATAGGTTAGAAGTGGCAGTGCGGTGACGCATGAAGCGGACTAATACTAATCGGTCGAGGACTTAACCAAGTAATTGGTGTTCCGGTTCATATGAAGATATTTGATATTGTCTAGTTTTGAGAGCACAAGTTTCTCAATAGTGTGGTGACGATGGCGAGAAGGATACACCTGTTCCCATGTCGAACACAGAAGTTAAGCTTCTTAGCGCCGAGAGTAGTTGGGGGATCGCTCCCTGCGAGGGTAGGACGTTGCCATGCGAAATTGGAGGATTAGCTCAGTTGGGAGAGCGTCTGCCTTACAAGCAGAGGGTCACAGGTTCGAGCCCTGTATCCTCCATCATGAGCCGTTAGCTCAGTTGGTAGAGCATCTGACTTTTAATCAGAGGGTCGACAGTTCGAGACTGTCACGGCTCATTTAACCGCAAGGTTAAATGAATATTAATCAATTGAATATTTAGTTTCACATAGTGTGGCGATGATGGCGAGAAGGATACACCTGTTCCCATGTCGAACACAGAAGTTAAGCTTCTTAGCGCCGAGAGTAGTTGGGGGATCGCTCCCTGCGAGGGTAGGACGTTGCCATGCGAAATTGGAGGATTAGCTCAGTTGGGAGAGCGTCTGCCTTACAAGCAGAGGGTCACAGGTTCGAGCCCTGTATCCTCCATCATGAGCCGTTAGCTCAGTTGGTAGAGCATCTGACTTTTAATCAGAGGGTCGACAGTTCGAGACTGTCACGGCTCATTGTTTACGGCTCATAATTAAATAGTTTCACAAAAGTTATTGTTGATTTATGTAACTGAGCATGATATGATGTTATAGTTGTGTTAATCGTCATGCCGACTTAGCTCAGCTGGCAGAGCATCTGTCTTGTAAACAGGGGGTCGGAGGTTCGAATCCTCTAGTCGGCATTAACTGAATAGTTATGCGGAAGTAGTTCAGTGGTAGAACATCACCTTGCCATGGTGGGGGTCGCGGGTTCGAATCCCGTCTTCCGCTTTGTTCCAGAGTGTTGCCGGGGTGGCGGAATTGGCAGACGCACAGGACTTAAAATCCTGCGGTTAGTGATAACCGTACCGGTTCGATCCCGGTCCTCGGCACTTTTATGAAGCACCCATAGCGCAATTGGATAGAGTGTCTGACTACGAATCAGAAGGTTGTAGGTTCGACTCCTACTGGGTGCATATAACGGGAAATAGCTCAGCTTGGTAGAGCACCTGGTTTGGGACCAGGGGGTCGCAGGTTCGAATCCTGTTTTCCCGATTAAGTAGTCATATACGATTATTTAACACATCGCGGTGTAGCTCAGCTGGCTAGAGCGTCCGGTTCATACCCGGGAGGTCGAGGGTTCGATTCCCCCTGCCGCGATAGGAATTAGAGCTTGGACCTTTAGCTCAGTTGGTTAGAGCAGACGGCTCATAACCGTCCGGTCGTAGGTTCGAGCCCTACAAGGTCCATCTACTATTAATAGTGGACATTTCCTAGTAACATCATATGGAGGATTACCCAAGTCTGGCTGAAGGGAACGGTCTTGAAAACCGTCAGGTGGGTCAAACCACGCGAGAGTTCGAATCTCTCATCCTCCTTATTATCGCGGGATGGAGCAGTCTGGTAGCTCGTCGGGCTCATAACCCGAAGGTCGCAGGTTCAAACCCTGCTCCCGCAATTGGTCCGTTGGTCTAGTTGGTTTAGGACGCCTGCCTGTCACGCAGGAGATCACGAGTTCGAGTCTCGTACGGACCGTTAAGTTAATAGATTTAAATGGCTACAATGGCTCGGTAGCTCAGTCGGTAGAGCAATGGATTGAAGCTCCATGTGTCGGCGGTTCGATTCCGTCCCGCGCCATATCTGTATTCTGCGGGTATAGTTTAGTGGTAAAACCACAGCCTTCCAAGCTGTTGTCGCGAGTCCGATTCTCGTTACCCGCTTTTTTTGGGCCTATAGCTCAGCTGGTTTAGAGCGCACGCCTGATAAGCGTGAGGTCGATGGTTCAAGTCCATTTAGGCCCATTTTGGAGAAGTACTCAAGTGGCTGAAGAGGTGCCCCTGCTAAGGGTATAGATCGCGCAAGCGGTGCGAGGGTTCGAATCCCTCCTTCTCCGTTGTTCCATATTAAAAATATGACCCCTTGGTCAAGTGGTTTAAGACACTGCCCTTTCACGGCAGTAACATGGGTTCGAATCCCGTAGGGGTCATTATATTATCGCGGGATGGAGCAGTCTGGTAGCTCGTCGGGCTCATAACCCGAAGGTCGCAGGTTCAAACCCTGCTCCCGCAATTGGTCCGTTGGTCTAGTTGGTTTAGGACGCCTGCCTGTCACGCAGGAGATCACGAGTTCGAGTCTCGTACGGACCGTTACACACGTCATTCGCTGATGAATGGCGTTTTTTTGTGTCTCCAGAATCGTGCAGATGTTCGTCGAAATTGTCGATAAGGTAAACGGCGAGCTAAGTGGGCGGGGTAGTGATTCAAATTGTTCTGCTTGGTTAAGCAATTGACTGTTGACGCTAGATGTCATAAAGGATCAGTTGTTGGTATTTGGGTGGTGTTGCCATTAGTTTTAGCCGATCGGCATAACCATGCTGGCTGGTCAAGGCGACACGCTATCTTTTAACATTCGGCACGGTACGATTTACTGGTATTAGGGACAACAGACTTGAGACTCATAGAAATCGGTGTAAGCGACGTACGGGCCACTAGGAATCTTCCGCGAAATGCGCGAGCGTTTCTTGCTGTGTATCTTGGCGGAAGATACTAACGAACGGATGGTAACGGTGATTTTATTCGCGTTGCCTGGTAATGCCACCGGTTAGAAGACGGATAGTTTAAAATCAACTAACCAATGACGTTACTCGCTTAAGAACCACGCCAGCTGCATACGTGACCACTCGTGGCTGCAATGTGGTATTAGAAGCGATGTTTGATTGCGAGTTGCCAAGGCTGGTGTGCTCAGCGTAAACGTATTCGTCAAAAAAAGTCGTTGCAGTTAAAATGCAACGACTTGAATTAGCCAATAACGGCTGATTATGATTTTAATGACCGTACAAATGAGTAACGGCTTTCGTGGTAGCCATAATCTGAGGTGATGTACTTCGCAAATGGTTTGAATGAAGCACTCCGTAGCCAAACCGCATATTCAGAATCACTGTGCCAATTTGTAACGATCACGAAGGCTGAATTATTTTTGGACTCACGTAAAATCCAAAAATGTTTGAGACCATCTGGCTTATTATAGTCATGGCGGAAACTACTAAACTTAGACTTAAAGACTTTTTGTTCATCTTCCGGTAAATCAACGAAGATAAAACTTGTCATCCCATGCCAGTCAGCTGATCCCTTTGAAAGTAAAACGTCATACGTTACTGGGCTTGAAAAAACGGTCTTTTCACCGGTTAAATCGAGTAGCATATAGCGATCTTCAGTGGCATTGGCCTGCATTAAAAGCAAGTCGCGATCAGCATTTTGTTGTTGGATCATGGTTAGAATTTTACGCGTTCCAAATGTTGCTGCAATCTTTCCACTCATCAATATCACTCCTTATTTATTACATCTATTATTATACGTGTTTTTCAAAATAATTGAAAATATGTTAAGTTGTTGGTTTCATTTTTCCTAGCTGCTATATTAAAATAGAAGCGGACTTAAAAATGAAGGGATGGTCAATAATGAAACTAACAGTTCTTGGGTACTATGGTGGTTACCCATATGATGGCGTGGGGACGAGTTCTTACCTAATTACAGCCGGTGATTACCACCTGTTACTCGATTGTGGGTCAGGCGCGCTAAATGCATTAGAAGAGATTCTAGACCCCTTACAGCTCGATAGTGTGCTTCTAACACACTATCATCATGATCATACAGCGGATGTCGGGGTCTTACAATATTATTGGCAACTACGTCCTGGCGAACGCAAGACGCCCGTGTTACCGATTTATGGGCACACCGCTGATCCACTTAACTTTGGTGCGTTGACCTGGCCGAACGCTACGGAAGGGCGTGCTTACGATCCGGCTGTCGTCAATCAAATTGGCCCGTTTGATGTTAGCTTTTTACCGACTAAACATCCAGTTCCGGCCTATGCGGTTAAATTGGTCGAGCGGGCGACGGGGCAAGAGCTTGTCTTTTCTGCTGATACAGCTTATTTGCCGGAACTCGCGACCTTTGCAGCCGGGGCACAATTATTGATGACTGACACGAATTTTAGTGCCGATAAAACTGGTAAAATGTGGCACATGACATCGGCGCAGTCTGGCAAGATTGCTAAGAATGCCCACGTGCAAAAATTATTGCTCACACACTTGCCACAAGATGTTTCATTTACACAACTGCAACAAGAAGCACAAGCAGCCGCCGGTAATGACATTCAAGTCATGGTCGCCCAAAAGTTTTTACAATTAAATCTTGATTAGTATGATAGGGCTTAGCAAATCGTTTTGCTAAGCTTTTTCTGTCAGTTTACTGTAAATAGGTTATTGATATCATAAGTCAAAAATGAATTGTATACGAATTAGTTAATAACACGTGTCGTTATAAAAGCGGTTTATTGAATAGAAAAAATACAAATGTTCAATAATTGTATTTTAGTTTATTAGTTTTAAATTAATTAATTTTGTTAAACCTATTCACAATTAAAAGTGGTTAGCGTATAATGAATTATGTTATAAAATTGATTAACGATGCCAAGGAGGACCCAGGATGGTTATTTTATATACCGCACCAAGTTGTACCTCATGTCGCAAAGCCAAGGCTTGGTTACAGACACACGACATTGATTTTCAAGAACACAATCTGTTTACCGAACCGCTTTCAATTGAAAAAATTAAGCAAATCTTACAGCTGACTGAATCAGGGACGGAAGAAATTATTTCTACTCGCTCGAAGGCCTTTCAGCAGCTGAACGTTGATATTAATGATTTGTCACTCAACGAGTTGTTTGACATGATTACTCATGATCCCAGTCTATTGCGACGACCAATTATGCTAGATGAGAAGCGTCTCCAAGTTGGTTATAATGAGGATGAAATTCGGCGCTTCTTGCCACGTAAGATTCGGACGTTAGAATTATTGCGGGCACAACAATTAGCAAACATGTAATTATTATTGGCTAGTTAGCTTAACTAATTGGCCAATTTTTGTATTTTCAGATAGATTACTTTACAATAAACTGAAATAAGTTAGAATTGTGATAGTGATTATGGCCCTTGACACTTAGAAAGGGGTGGATCTGTAATGGAGATGGAACGCATCAACGAAGATACGATTCGCGTCGTTATTGGAAATGATGATCTCAATGAACGCGGTATTCGCGTACTAGATTTACTAGGGAATCATAAGCAAATTGAAAGTTTTTTCTATAGCATCTTGGAGGAAGTTGATGTTGATCATCAATTTCAGGACAATGATGCCGTAACTTTCCAAGTATTACCGAACCGAAACGGCTTAGAATTATTTATTAGCAAAAATAGTGATAATTTACAGGATACGATTGCTAAGGCAACCCAGTCGCCCGACCAATCGGACGACGATTCACAAGATGATGTTTCAGATTATTTGAAGCGCAAACTAATGCAGACAGACACGAACCAAGTTGAAGATGGGCAGGGTGTCGCACACAATCCAACTAAGGACACGAATGACCTTGATCCATATTTGGACGACCCTGACACGCCAACTAAGGAATACGTGTTGAAATTCGATCAGTTTGAGGATTTCGTTTCATTGGCACAATTATTCCGGCCAGAAGGACTCGCATCTAACTTATTTAAGTATCGGGATCAATATTATCTGGAACTGGTTTTCTTTGTTGACCAATCATCAACGGCAACCATCAAGGACGATGTCGCCGTTGCTCTGGAATATGCGCATTTAGCTAATATTTCAGCCGATGTATTGCTTGAACATGGTGAAAAGATTATGTCCAACGCCGCTTTGGAAACCGCTCGCCACTATTTTAAATAGTAAAGTTAATTGCCTCAACATAACGTGTATTCGTGATGTTAAGGCTTTTTTTGTGCGCTCATGGACACCTGCGCTTTCTCCCCAAAAGTGGGCAGCTCGGTGTAATAAATGACGGTGCTTTCGTGGAAATTATCACTAATGACGTAATTAGTGGTTGAAGGGAGTGAGTAGCATGTTGATTGCCATGGATGCTCAGCATCAGCTCGTCAATGCGGCAACCGCTGATCGCCAAAGCGACTATCACTGTCCAGGATGTGTGCAGCCTGTCCGACTGAAACGTGGGGCGGTGGTCGTGCCACACTTTGCCCACGTCCATGCAACGGATTGTGACGCCTTCTCTGAAGGGGAATCAACGGAACATCTTCGCGGTAAACAACAATTAGCGACTTGGTTTGCGACTAGTGGTTATACGGTGCGTTTAGAAGCTGGTTTGCCGGACTTACATCAGCGACCGGATATTTTGGTACAACGGGGAACGGGACAGCCGCTGGCCCTAGAGTTTCAGTGTTCGCCCCTGTCTGTGGCACGGCTCGCTGCTCGAACACAAGGCTATCGGCAGCATGGCTATCAGGTGTTATGGTTGCTGGGCCGCCCCTATCAGCGCCAGTTGCACCTCAACAGTAAGGCCTTAAAGTTTTTGCAGTATCAACAACGGTGGGGGACGTTTTTACTTTTTTTAGACGTGCAGAGTGCCAGCGTCCGTTTATTGCACCACATCTTGACATTGGATGCGGAGCCTTTGACGTACCAGACGAGTCGGCTGGATACTCGTAGCCAATCGGTGTTGAGTTTACAGCAATTGACGCCTAAAATGAGTAGTCCCACTTTGCCAAGTGCTCATTTGCAGCGTTACTATCAACAGCTGCTGGTGGCTCGTCTCCGACATCAACGTGGTTTTGATGTATTACAAGCAGATTGCTATCAACGTGGGGGGACGATTGCCCAACTCCCCAGTTGGACCATGCCGACCACGCCCCAGGTACCACTGTTGTCAGTGCCATACTTGGTCTGGCATGCTCACGTCTTTTTTGCGTTGCGGCAACGGCCGGGATGTTTGACTGGACCCCAAATAAAGGCGTTACTTTGGGACCAATTACGACCGTTACTTGCTCGGCGAGCCTGTTTGCAATCACGGGGGCAATTAGCGCAACAACTGATTGCGGCTATGATCGTGACGCTTGGCGAACAGCAAGTGCTAATTCAACGGGGGACTGATTGGCAGGTGAATTCTCAACAGCTTAGATGGGGCAAGGGGTAATTTCAGAACAGATGCTACCGTGATGGCCGCAAACTGTGGTAATCTAGTGCTATATTGAAATAATTGGAGGAATCTGCATGGTAGCAACCAAACAATTGCCGACCCGGTCGGCTGTTCCTGAAGAATTGACATGGGATTTGACACCGATTTATGCTGATCAGGCTGCATATGAGGCGGATGTCGCGCAAGTTAAAGCGGCAATCCCCACCGTTAGTGCGCTCAAAGAAGATTTTACAAGCTCGGCCGACACGGTGTTGGCAGGCATTCAGGCCGTCTTAGCTTTGTATCGTCGCCTAGAGAAGGTGGCGGTCTATGCGAGTTTGAAAAGTGATCAGGATACTGGAAATAGTACCAACGCTGCTTTGGATGACCAAGCTAGTAGTTTAACCGCCAAAGTGTCCGCTGCAACTGCCTGGTTTGAACCGGCAATCTTACAGTTAACGCCGGGCGAATTAGATACGTATCTTGATGAAAACGTCGATTTACGTGATTACCGGCACTTGTTGGATACGGTTCGCTTACAAAAGGGCCACGTTCTATCTGAGAACGAAGAAGCCTTACTTGCCGGAGCTGGCGATATTTTTGGGGCTTCCGCGAAGACTTTTGGTGTGTTGAATAACGCTGACTTTCAATTTCCGACGGTGAAGGATGACGACGGTAACCCTGTCAAATTGTCGCAAGGCATTTATGGCGTGCTGCTTGAGTCCGTTCATCCGGCCGTTCGGCGTGAGGCATTTGAGGCGCTATATAAAGTGTATGGGCAATTTCGACGGACGCTCGCGTCGACGTTAGCTAGCCAAGTCAAGGTGCATAATTTCGTCGCTACGGCGCACCACTATCCGGATGCACGAACGGCGGCACTTGCGGCCAATCAGATTCCGACAACGGTCTATGATTCCTTAGTCACGTCTGTTGACAAGCACTTAGATCTGTTACACCGTTACGTTGCCTTACGAAAGCAGTTGCTCGGTGTTGATCAGTTGCATATGTATGATATGTATACGCCTTTGGCACCTAAGCCGACGACCAATTATACCTATCAACAGGCCCAATCGACTGCCTTACAAGCCCTCAAAATTTTGGGACCTGATTATCTAAAACACGTCAAAACAGCGTTTGCTTCGCGGTGGATCGATGTGGTGGAAAACCAAGGCAAACGTAGCGGGGCGTATTCGTCTGGAATGTACGATACTGCGCCGTATATGCTGTTGAACTGGCAGGATAATATTGATAATTTATACACGTTGGTGCACGAAATGGGGCACAGTATGCATTCATACTTCACGACGCATCATCAACCTTATCAATATGGTGATTATTCAATTTTTGTGGCGGAAATTGCGTCAACGACTAATGAAAACTTATTGACGAACTATTTCTTAGCAACTGAGCAAGATCCAAAAATGCGAGCGTACGTCTTGAACTACTACTTGGATGGCTTTAAGGGCACTGTTTTCCGGCAGACGCAATTTGCTGAGTTCGAACAGTGGCTTCATGAGCAAGATCAAGAAGGTCAGGCCTTGACTGCGGATCGCTTATCAAAACATTATTTACAGTTGAACCAACGTTACTATGGTGATGCCGTCGTCAGTGATCCACAAATTGCTGATGAATGGTCTCGGATCCCACACTTCTATTACAATTATTATGTTTATCAATACGCTACGGGCTTCGCAGCGGCATCCACGCTAGCCGACCGTATCAGTACGAAACAGCCTGGTGCCGTTGATGATTACCTCGGCTATTTGAAAGCCGGTTCATCAGCGTTCCCAATCGATGTCATGCATCGCGCGGGGGTTGACATGACTAAGTCAGATTATTTGGACGCAGCCTTTAAGGTATTTGAAGAACGGCTAGACGAGTTCGAACAACTGGTCACCCGAAAATAAACCTGATGAAACAACGTAAAATGAACGTCAGATGTCTGATTCTGACGTTCATTTTGATCCAAAACGGTTGGGGAGTCGGTACGTTAAAAGGGGCTGTTCCCAGCCAGTATAAAAAGTGAACATAGTCAAAAGCACCCGGCGAAAATGATCGTCGGGTGCTTTTGACTGGTAGACCAGTTGAATAATTGCAATTACTGAAATTATAAAACGTGTAATTGTGCATTGGAAAGATTAGCACAACTAGCATTAGTTGCGCGCGTGGCATCCTGAAATGGATCCAAGTTGCCATTGACCAAATCAAACAAGGTCGTGTAATTGAATTGCTCTAATAAGACGCCGTAATCATATTGATCACAGTCAAAGACGACAGCAGATGATGCCTCGGTAATATTCATCTCGGATGCTAAGCGTTGATCAGCATGAAAAGCTTGTTTCGCTAAATCACTGTCACGATCTTCCATGAACATGTCCAGATCAATCTGACAGTCAGTCGCAACTGTTTTAACAAGTGATTCAGAATAATGCTGACCCGCTTTTAGCATCGCGGACTGTAGGGCAATCAAAAAGTTGCGGCCACGTTTTTTACCCTGAAAAAGAGCGGCCTTATAATCTAGGATAACCCGATATAATGTTTGTGATTGTTGGTTTTGAGCGTGCCAATCGGATGCTTGAATGCCCTGGCACTTTAACGCCCGTTGGATAACATTAATATTGAGTAACGGTACGAATTGAAATTGGATTTGCTTGTCTGAGTCATTTGCCAACCGTAACACGTTTTGTTCATCGCGTACGCATTGGTTTGCCAACGGATTTACAAATAAATACACTTCTAACACGTCATAATTCCTCCACTTTCTCTGTTCGCGTCATAGTGCAGAATACCAATCAAACGAGGTATTTGCAAGTTTTTGCTTTCATGAATTTTTTGTGCCGAGCACCACTCGTTACTTGAATTGAACCTTCAACCGTAATCATGAACCGATTTGCTAAATTCGTAAAGTATTTTGTTCCTAGGATTACAGTTTGGAAAAAAGTGAACTTAGGGTTCAATCTCGAGAACGTTAACTTTTTATTCCGGCGATTTATGGTAAAATTTTAGGGTATGGATTGAAACGGAGGTGCCCCGATGGAAGATTGGAATCATTTTTTACTGCCTTATCAACAAGCCGTTGATGAGCTTAAGGTTAAACTGCGGGGAATGCGCAAACAATTTCGTGATTTGAATCAGCATGAACCGATTGAATTTGTAACGGGGCGGGTCAAGCCCGTTGATAGTATTAAGGAAAAGATGACCCGACGTAAGGTACAAGAGGATCGCTTGGAACAAGATATGCAGGACATCGCTGGTCTGCGGATTATGTGTCAATTCGTTGAAGATATCTATCAGGTCGTTGACTTATTGCGCAAACGGACCGATATGACGATCTTAGAAGAACGTGACTATATTAGTAACGAAAAGCCCTCTGGTTATCGGTCATATCATATCGTGATTGAATATCCAGTTCAAATGGTCGGTGGTGAGAAAAAAATCCTGGCTGAAATTCAAGTCCGGACGCTTGCCATGAATTTCTGGGCGACCATTGAACATTCGCTTAACTATAAATATCAAGGGGATTTCCCCGAAAACTTGAGTCAACGATTACAGCGGGCTGCGGAAGCTGCCTTTAGTTTGGATAAAGAAATGTCAGAAATTCGTGAGGAGATTCAAGAAGCTCAGAGCCTGTTCTCATACGGGAAGGGGCCGGGCAATGATGATCCTGACACGACAAAGGAAGATCAGAATTCATGAAAGTAACGATTTTTGCCAATGAGAGTGCTAAGACCAAAAAGGTTGCGAGTGAGTTACACTCAAAGTTGCTAGCGGCTGGGTTTGAAATTGATGATGTGCACCCTGACATTGTCTTGTCGGTAGGGGGCGATGGGACGCTCTTAGCGGCGTTTCATCACTATCGTCACATGGTTGACCAGGTTCGCTTTGTCGGCGTGCATACTGGCCATTTAGGCTTCTATACGGACTGGCGCGATTATGAGATCGACCAACTGATTACCGGGCTACTGGAAGACAACGGTCAGAGCGTGACTTATCCCTTGCTAGCGGTGGATATTACTTATGCGGATACTGATGCAACTGATCATTACCTGGCGCTGAACGAGTCAACGCTCAAAAAGCTAGGGAGTACCATGGTCGCGGATGTTTATATTCAAGATGAATTATTCGAACGATTCCGTGGCGATGGGTTATGCGTTTCGACGCCAACTGGTTCAACGGCTTATAATAAATCCGTGGGTGGTGCAGTCATTCATCCGCGATTGGACGCTTTACAGATGGCCGAAATCGCATCGATCAATAACCGGGTTTTCCGGACGTTAGGATCACCAGTCATCGTGGCGCCGTATGAAACGATTACGATTCGACCGCAACAGCAGTCGCACTTTGTCTTCACGGCTGATCAAATGGATACGCAACCGCGGCCGATTGAACAAATTCGTTATTCAATTGCTAATCGCCGAATCGCGTTTGCACAGCATCGTCATAATCGCTTCTGGCAACGGGTCGGGACATCCTTCATCGGGTTGGACGAACAATGAGGTTTACTTGGACCAACCACGAGACGACGCCAATGAAAGTTAAGACTCTCTTGGCCCAACATGGCGTGACCCGTAGTTTATTGAAAAAGGTCAAGTTTCATGGTGGGGCGATACTCGTTGATGAACAACCAGTATTAGCGATTCATATGCTGACGGGTGGTGAGACGGTGACGATGGTCACACCTGCTGAAATTGGTAATGACCACTTAGGGGTCTCGACGTCGCCGATTGATATTTTATATGAGGATCGTGACTACCTGATCGTGAATAAACCAGCGGGAGTGGCCTCAGTACCAGCACACGCCTTACCTGACAATACCTTAGCGAATCGGGTAAAAGGCTATTATCAAAAGGCCCATTATGATAATGAAGTCGTGCATATTACGACGCGTTTAGATCGCGATACGAGTGGTATCGTGCTGTTCGCCAAGCACCACTTTGCCCATTCGATTATTGATCATCAATTGAAGGCCCATGCGATGCGCAAGATGTACTTAGCCGTCGTTAGCGGTGAATTAGCCGCTGATCACGGATGGTTAGATGCCCCGATTGGTCGCGCCGCTGATTCGTTCATCAAACGAACGACCCGTCCCGATGGCAAGCCGTCTTTGACCGAATATTGGGTGGTTAAACGATTGCGTAACATGACGGTCGTCCGGGTGCGGTTGCATACGGGTCGGACGCATCAGATTCGAGTACACTTTGCCGCTGAGGGTCATCCGTTGATTGGCGATGCCCTTTATGGCGGTCCTCGTGACCCGTGGATTACACGCCAAGCACTGCACTGCATGCAACTGGAGTTTGATGATCCATTCATTGAGCAGACGCTTACGACCTTTGCGCCGTTACCGGCTGATCTTAGTCGTTTGATTACTCATAATCAACGGGCCGATTCGTGATCGACTATTAGGAACCGGCAACATTCGGTTCAACTTAATTAGCATGATTGATTATGAACACCTGCCAAATAGTCGGTGTTGGCGATGACCGGCTTAGTTCGTTAGCAGAAGGCTGGGCAAGTTGGCTTGGTGCGGGTGCTTATGCCAATAGTTAATCATCGAATAATAGTGATTGATGACCCAATTTTTAGGCCACTTTTCAAATCAAAAGGCGCATCTCAAAAAACGAGATGCGCCTTTTTACTAGCTATTAGTAATTAATAATTTTGGTCCCGTGGGCTTGCTTGACACCGAGTGTGGTCGTGATGTCGGCGACATTGTCGGTGGTGATGCCACCACCAGGCAGGATCTGAATCCGACCCGCGGCCTGTTTGATCGTCGTTTGCAAGTGGGAGACACAGTCCGCAATCGGCTGGTCAAGTGGGCCACCATGGGTCAAAATACGATCGACGTCATGGTCTACTAACCAGTCAATTGCCGCGGCTTGTTGGTATTCAGGGATGGCGTCAAAAGCCATGTGGAAGGTGATCGACATGCCACCGGCAGCACCAATTAATAACGCTAGGGCTTCTTCGTCAAGCTGATTATCCGCAGTCAAAGCACCGAATGCGACACCATCAACGCCTAATGATTGAGCCTGTAGCAGGTCCGCTTCCATGATTTTTAATTCCGTATCATTATAAACGAAATTGCCACCACGGGGGCGAATCATGGTTACCAGGGGCACGTGATGTTCACCGGTATACTTGGCTGCCTCAGCCATTACACCACGACTGACCGTTGTACCGCCAACGGATAGGTTATCGTTGAGTTCGATCCGATTGGCACCGGCCGCAATAGCTGCGGGAATGTTAGTGTAATTTTCAACACAGACTTCTTTTAATAACATGAGTTTCATCCTTTACTAGAAACGGACGCAAACGCCTTCGGGCACGGTAACGTCCTTTTGTAATAGACTTAGTTTACCACTGGTTAAGTCGCGTGCATACAAAGTGGCATTGTCCGTGTTTTGATTAACGACCACGACAAAGGCTTCAGTTGGATCTAAATCAAAATCACGGGGGAAGTCACCTTCCGTACTGATTTGCTGAATCAGGGTCAAATGACCGTCAGCGGCGACTGCAAAGACGGCTAACGTGTTGTAGCCCCGATTGGAGACGTAGAGAAAATGACCGTCGTGACTCAAGCGGATGGCTGCGGCACCGTTATGCGCCGTGTAGTCGGCAGGAATGGTCTTCACAATGTCAAGTTGCGTGAAGGCGCCAGTTTGAGCATCATATTTTAAGCTGGCAATCTGACTCGATAATTCACCAGCTAAGAAGGCGTATTGGCCGTCTGGGCTGAATACGAGGTGACGTGGTCCGAAGCCCGCTTCCATCTTGAGCACGGATTGTTCACTTAACTGACCGTCGTCACTGACGTTATAGACATAGACCTTGTCACTACCTAGATCAATCACCGCTAAGCGATCATCCGGTGTGAGATCAGTGTAATGAATATGGGAGCCGTCTTGTTCAGGGCGAGGGCCTTTGCCGCTATGTTGAACGGTATCGGTCAAAGTTAGTGCGCCATCAGCAGCAATCTTCATGACTTCGGCGGTTCCCTTATGATAGTTGGCACTGTAGACGAGTTGCCGGGCCTCGTCGACAGCAACGTAGGCTGGTGGGGTGCCAGGTGCGACAACGGTGTTCAGTTTGTGAGCGGTCTGCCCGTCAATTTGCCAAGCAGCGATACCGCCCTCGTCATCTTCCTTATCGACACTGTATAGGCGATCCTTAGCTGAGAGGGCCAAATAGGTGGGATTTTGAGTGGCTACCAGTAACCCATCGTTGGTTAGGGTTTTGGCAGTGGTGTCAAGGGTTCCTACGTAAATCCCTTGGCTTGTCTTTTTCGTATACGTTCCGAATAAAATGCGTTCTTGCATGATAACAAACCTCCTTGATAGATAATTCCAGTATAGCATAGATATGGTACGTGTAAGCGATGACAAATTGGCGTCTGCGATTAGGACTATGCTACAATTAAAGCAATTAATTAACCGATGGGGGTCTCAATATGACAATAACGGCAACAGTACAATCGATTGGTGCGAATGCTATCGATTCCAAGGAACCAATTTTAGTTTTATTCGATGAAACGGCCACGGCACCATTACAGCAAATCGCGGTGATTCAGAAATTTGAGCAGCCCATCGCGAGTCTGTCGTTAGTTGCTGGTAGCACCATTACGATCGATCGACAAACTTATACGGTGGCCTTTGCAGGGGGACTAGTGGAAGCTAATTTAACGTCAATTGGGCACGCGACGTTGTACTTCAAACCAGTACCTGCCAAACCAATGGAAAACGGCATTTATTTGACACCAAACCAGTTACCAACAATCAAGGTCGGTAGCGTTATTACGTATCAGGCTTAGGAAGGAGGGATTGTTTGAAACCTGATTCACAGAAACAACGGTGGTCAGCGCAACGGCTCATTCGGATTTTGGTCGTTATTTTATTAGTATTGACGATCTTCTTTATGGGCAAGCAAGTCGATTGGCTATTAGATCCGGTCCGGCAAATTTTTAGCATCGTGGGTTTGCCGATTATTTTGGCCGGTGTGCTGTACTACTTGCTTAATCCACTTGTTGACTGGCTAGAAAAGCGTTTTCGCGTACGGCGAACCTGGACGATCATTGGTTTGTTTATTGTGGTTGTCGCGCTGTTGGCGTTAGGCATTATTGCGATTATCCCAACGATTCGCGATCAAACTTTATCAATTATCAATGACTGGCCCAATTATTGGAAAAATGCCAGTACTGAAGTTAATCGCTGGCTCAATGATCCGCAACTCAGTAGTATCCGTGACCAACTTGAAAGTTGGAACACGGATCTCAGTAAGCTAGTGAGTGGCCGCTTTTCGAAGTATTTGACCGGGACGGTGACTTCACTTACAGGCGTATTTAGTACCGTAACGACCGTCATCATTGGGTTGATAACAATGCCGTTTATTCTTTTTTACCTATTGCGCGATGGTCATCAACTACCGAAGTATATGGCTAAGTTTGTGCCTACCAAAGCGCGCTCAGGATTCTTAGAAGTTTTGACAGAAATCAATTCACAGGTCAGTAATTATATTCGTGGTCAATTGACCGTGGCGTTCTTTGTTGCCGTGATGTTTGCGGTTGGTTACAGTATTATTGGCTTGAAATTTGCGCTGACGTTGGGAATTGCGGCTGGAATCTTAAATTTGATTCCATATTTAGGGTCTTTTCTCGCAATGGTGCCTTCAGTGGTCATTGCGTTAGTCACCTCACCATGGATGTTGGTCCAAGTTCTGATTGTCTTCGTCATTGAACAAACGATTGAAGGCCGCTTTATCTCACCGTTAGTCTTAGGGAGTAGCTTAGCTATTCATCCGATTACGATTTTAGTCGTCCTATTAGCGGCTGGTAAAATCTTCGGGTTGATGGGGGTTATTTTCGGGATTCCAGGCTATGCGATCTTGAAAGTTTTGTGGACACATCTGTTTGACTGGTATCGACGGTCTTCGGGATTGTATGAGGCTGAAGCAACCCCATCAACTGATCAAACTAACAAGTAAGGTAATTGTTGGCTACTCAGATGGCGCTGAAACGCGATTAAACCAATAACGCCAAATTAAAAAGGTTCCACAGAAGTCTGATGACAATTCTGTGGAACCTTTTTAATTTAACTGAATGGTGATGTTACTAATCATTAGTGAATATCACGCCAGTTGTCACTTTACCAGCTTGCTTTTTTAACACCTGGAATTTGACCAGCGTGCGCTAAGCGACGAAAGTTAAGGCGCGACATGCCGAACTTACGTAGGTAAGCATGTGGTCGACCGTCAAGTGAGTCGCGCCGATGAATACGCACGGGTGAAGCATTACGTGGTAATTTTGCCAATTCGGTATAGTTGCCAGCAGCTTTAAGTGCTTGGCGTCGTTCGGCATACTTAGCCACGGTTGCTTCGATGCGTTTTTCTTTCGCAATTTTTGATTTCTTTGCCATCTGAATGAGTCTCCTTTATGTCATTAAATTCATGCCATTCGGTAGCAAATTCATTTTGACAATTTAAGTCAGCCTTTAGAACAGTTAATAAGATACCACACCTAAATCGTAACAGCTACTATTTTGTCTGCCCCGATATGGTATGATTGAACATACGTCCTTTACACGATGTTGTCATCGTGAATCCATAGTTTCAGGTAAGCTGGAAAGCATCGCTTGGATATGGGACGCCTAATGATAAAATTAACCAAGGTAAGGTGACACCTGTGAAAAAAATTGACCGCGGCATCCAGTTTGTTCAGGCAAATATCGATCGCTTTCGATGCTTAGTTTGTAATCAAGCATACGTGACCATTGACGGCCACAGCTTATGTTGTTCTAATGGGCATCAAGTAGATTTTTCAAAAAAAGGGACGTTGTATTTTCTAACGCATCAAGTCGCTAGCGAGTACGATGCTAACATGCTGGCAGCGCGGCGCCGAGTTTTGCAAGCTGGTTTTTTCGGCCCCATTGTCCAAGCCATTAATGCGGCATTGCCAAAAACGGCGCAACGAATCTTAGATATTGGTAGCGGTGAAGGCACCCCCCTAGCTGATTTGTTGACAATGCATGCCAATTCTGAAGACGTGGGGATTGGTTTTGACATTAGTAAGGATGGGGTTAACTTAGCGACCCAATTGACGACGACTGCTTATTATTGTGTGGCCGATTTGGCCCAATTACCCTTTACCGATGGGGCATTCACGGCCATTATGGATGTCTTCTCACCATCCGCTTACCAAGAGTTTGAACGGGTCCTTGCGCCCGGTGGACAGTTATTGAAGATCGTGCCAAATCCTGAGTACTTAGTTGAACTGCGTCATTTACTATTTAAACCGACTGATCGACAGTATCAGTATGATAATCAACGGGTGTTAGATCTGTTTGCCCAGCACTATCCCACTGCTAAGCGGCAACGAATTCAATACCAAGTTGCGCTTGATAACATTGACTTTAACGACTTATTAGTCATGACACCGCTGCACTGGGGTGCGGATGCTGAGCAGCTCGCAACCGCTAAACGGCAGGGGTTAACTAAGATTACCGTTGATGTGAGTTTATTAACGATGCAAAAAGGTTAGCGCGGGTGCTTGCATGATTGAAACGCCGGTGTTAAGATAACCTTTGAGAAATCGTTTGGTAGTTAACATCGACATGTCGTTGGTGACTACCGAGTTGTACTTCATTAACGTAGCGTTTCGCCGTGCCCACACCGAAATACTACGTTTTTTTGTGTCTTCAAAAGCTGACGGTGAGGTGTGACCATGTGTTGCTATTGCATTCATACCAGTCCTGAATAATGCCATGATTCACCGGTGAGGTTCAATGGCAACCAGTCAATTGGCATGGCTCTCGTAATTTAAAGCGGACCTTCTGAAAAGTCGTGGATGGCTATCAGAAGGTCCGCTATTTTATATGTGACGCTATATTAATGCAATTTAGAAGCAGATGGTTGTTTACGGCTGATTAACCACCCTAAACCAAAACCTAGCAGTGCGGGTACACTCCAGCCTAACCCTAGATTGGCAAGCGGTAGCCACGCGTTGAGATGAAGCAAAGCTTGCAACCAGGATGCTTGTACCCAGGCGGATGGCATAGCGTTAATGCCGGCAAGAATGGCCGGAATCATGGTCCAGACAGTTGTCATTCCATATAACCAGCGGGACATCCCAAGCCATGGTGCCAGTACTGCCAGTATGATTAACACGATTGCGAGCGGGTAGAGAAACATCAGCACTGGGGTTGAATAAGTAATCATTTCAGTTAGCCCAACGTTAGCAAGAATGGCTGGAATGAGACAAGCGACGGTGATCAGCCAATGGTAGGAAATCTTAGGAAACATGCCATGCAACGTATCACCGAAAGCAGAAGTGAGGCCAATGGCAGTTTTTAAGCAAGCGATGATGACAATTAGAGCTAGTAAAACATTACCGAATCGGCCGAAGTAGGCATCGGCAATTTGAGCTAAGGTAATCCCCCCATTGGCAGCTGGAGCAAAGCGACCTAAGCTCATGGTACCCATAATCGCCAGCAGACCATAGATGACTGCCATTAAACTCATGCTGATTAGGCCTGCTTTAATGGTATCAGTTGCGATTTGCCCCGGATCACGGACACCGAGGTCGCGAATCGCATCAATCACGACGATGCCAAAAGCTAGCGAGGCTAACGCATCCATCGTGTTGTAGCCTTCAGTAAAACCAGTTAGAACTGGATGGCTGACATAGGCGCCACTCGCCGCGACGTTAAGTGATCCCAGTGGCTTAATGATAGCGACAAGCATTAAGGCACCTAATAATAGCAAAAAGATGGGTGTCAGCCACTTACCAACATAGGTCATAATCTTACCGGGATTACGAGCCAGTAACCAAGTGACGACGAAAAAAGCAACGGAGAAGCCCAATAGCACCACGGGTTGTAATTTGGTGGTTAAGAAGGGGGCCAGTCCAATCTGAAAGGCCGTAGTTGCTAATCGTGGCATTGCAAAAAGTGGCCCGAGGGTAAAGTAAAGCAGTACGGTGAAGACATACGCGTATGATCGGCTAACGTTTGTTGCCAGGTCAAATACGCCCTGACTGCGCGTCAGCCCCATGCCGATCACGCCTAGTAATGGCAGTCCAATCCCGGTGATCAATAGTCCGATAATGGCCGCACCAACGTGTTGGCCGGCTTGCTGGCCCAGAAAAATTGGAAAAATCAAGTTACCAGCACCGAAAAATAGTCCAAATAACATGGTGCCGATGAAGAGTAAATTCCGTCCTGATAAACGGTTATTCATGGTATCCCCACTTTCAAATAAACATGGCAATAGTTTAGCATGCTTTGGTGAAGAATTAATTAAAGGTCGGTGAGGGCGTTAACTGGCGGTGTAATGCAACCAACTGGTTAGTGACAATGTTGGCTACGACTGTCGCAATGAGGAGAGATGAGGCGGTGGCAGCACTTAGCTGTTAAATACTGCCAGCAATTGCGACACCACAAAATCCCGTCAGATTCTGGCGGGATTAATTGGTCTTATTTAAAGCGCGTCACAGTTAACTAAATTGCTCAAGTAGCGCTCGGCTTGTGGTTTGGCTGCCACTCGATATTTTAGCACTGCTAGGCAAGACGTTTACTGGTTAGCGACTGTAAAGCGTTCTTGATGATGTTTGGGCGTTTCCAGTTCGTTTAAAACGGCTACCGCCATCGTGCCACTATTGGTCACTGATTCACCAGTAGTGTTCGTCAGTAATGTGTCATGGCCGTACTGGGCCGGGGTAGCAGGACCTGCTGTGAAATTGGCGGCCGGGGAAATTCCAACCCAATCGACGTTGGTGACGGTTCGTAAGAAGGTCAGCTCGGCCAGTTGGTTTTGCGGAATAGCGACGAAGGCAGCATTGGCCGGATTACTTTCAATGTCGTGCACGAAGAGGTGTTGATCATCACCAGTTGTTAAACTACCGGCCCCTAAGATGAAGAGGAGACGTGGCCGCTGTTGTTCGCGGAGCTGAGCGATCAGCTTAGTTGCCAGATCCACGTGTCGGTAAGCCTTATCAGGACTAGTCGCCATTGCGTCAATGACCACGTCAACCGCCTGTAGCTCAGATAGTGTGAGATAAAAAGCGTCTTTAGCTTTGGTCTGCAAATTTGGGTTAGCCGGTAGAGCGGCTAGCTTTTCTTCAGAACGTCCGATGGCCACGACGGTGTGGTTCCGTTCAAGTGCTAGTTTGGTGATGGCTGAGCCAGCCATTCCGGTTGCGCCAATAATCATAATTTTCATAGATAATTCCTCCTCGAGTTATAAAATGATTCGAATGCTGCCTTGTACGTGTTAATCCGGCATGAATCATGATGACAACGTGTCAGGTTTAGATTGGTGTTCGTCAGCCAGTGTGCGTCCTGTTCCGCCCTCCGGCGCGTACGGTGATTAGTATAGGAAAGATTGGTTAAGAATGCGAACAAAGCGTTTTTTAGTTGCAAAGTTCGCTGTTGAACCATAGACATGGTATGATTAATAGGATTGCTATGAATGAACATGGCGTAGAGACTAATATGAATGAGGACGATTATTTTGACAAATCACATTGCGTTATTTGAACCGTTAATGCCAGCGAATACTGGTAATATTGCCAGGACGTGTGCCGGAACGGATACGGCCTTGCATCTGATTGAACCGTTGGGCTTCAAAATTGATGATAAGCACTTAAAACGGGCTGGCTTGGACTACTGGGATAGTGTCGATATTACTTATCATGCTGACTTGCAAGATTTTTTAGCTAGTATTCCTGATTTAAATCAGTTGTACTTAGTGTCTAAATTTGCTGAACATGACTATACGGATGTTGATTATAGTGATACGGGTAAGGATCACTATTTCTTATTTGGTAAGGAAACGACAGGGTTACCAGAACCATTTATGCGCAAATATCCCGAAAAGGCCATTCGGATTCCTCAAGATGATTCACATATTCGAGCCTTGAATTTATCGAATTCGGCTGCGATTGTGATTTATGAAGCCCTGCGGCAACAACAATTCCCGAACCTTGAACGGTCGCACCACTATGAAAATGATAAGTTGAAGTAACCAACAGAACGTGCACTAGCGCTAAACGTTAGGGTGCGTTTTTTGATGGGGACGGGGGAACTTGAGTTTGTTATAATGAAGACAGTATTAATTGAGAAAGGATGAACGAAGCGTGGCGCGTAGACAAGCAACAACAAAAAAGCGCCGGACCTCGACGCGCAAGAAGAAGCCGACGGTTGCGGCTAAGCGGCAGATGACGGGGAATGTCATTGGCCTGATTGGACTATTGGTCACGATCCTCGCCTTGTTGAAGGTGGGGTTAGTGGGCATGGTATTCGCAGAGTTTTTCCGAGCCATTGCTGGGAATGCCTACCAGATTTTTGCCGGGCTAACACTCCTCGTCATGGGATATTTGATGATTTTTGGTCGGTGGCCACGACTGACTTGGCGGTGGTGGGTCGGTGGTAACTTGTTTTTCTTCAGTTACTTATTGCTATTAGAGATCCCGATGTTTAATCAATTGAATCACCATACCGATTTTTGGTCGTTGACGTGGAATCTGATCAAAAATGATTTTGCCAAGGGGGGCATGGCCAGTAATCTTGGTGGC
Source organism: Lactiplantibacillus argentoratensis (assembly GCF_037290055.1). Taxonomy (NCBI): domain Bacteria; kingdom Bacillati; phylum Bacillota; class Bacilli; order Lactobacillales; family Lactobacillaceae; genus Lactiplantibacillus; species Lactiplantibacillus argentoratensis. The sequence continues at coordinate 1,822,674 of NZ_CP147647.1, read as the reverse complement.
GGCTTAGTCGGCGCTGCTGGTTATAGTGTCACGTATCCACTATTGGCTAATGTCGGGACGATTTTGATCGCCTTGATCCTGATGGTTGCCAGTATCTACATTACCTTTGATTTGCCGTTCCATAAGACGATGCAAGCGTTGCGTCAGGCTTTGATACAAGTGGGACAGCAACTGCGATCCGGCTATGAATGGCTGGCCCACGTGCTGCGGGTCCAAATTGCCCGTTGGCGGGTTCACCAACAAGTGCGCGCCAATCAAGCGGCCAGTGCTGAGAAGCAACCGACGTCAACCGCACCGCAGTCAGCGGCACCCGCTGAGGCAACGAGTACCGCTCCCGCGGCCAGCTCGGTTGCCAGTGCGGCTACGAGTTCGCCCGCTGATTTAAATATCACGGTGGCTAGTGATCGCGAAGAACCGCCGGCTAAAACCCCAACTTCGGCTGCCACGGCTGATCATGAACAAGAACTCCAAGGGACCGAAGTGATGGATGATACGGATTACCAGTTGCCAGAATCAACATTGTTGACGAAGATTCCAAAAACGGATCAGAGTGCTGAGTACGCAACGATCGAGAGTAACTCGCAGAAACTAACAACGACACTGGCAAGTTTCGGTGTCCAAGTTGAAGTGAAGAATGTCAGCTTAGGGCCATCCGTAACAAAATATGAGTTACATCCAGCCGTGGGGGTCAAGGTCAGTAAAGTCGTTAATTTGGCGGACGACTTAGCGTTGGCGCTGGCGGCGAAGGATCTTCGAATCGAAGCACCCATTCCGGGTAAATCCTTGATTGGAATCGAAGTGCCAAATAAACAGATTTCAACAGTCTCGTTCCGGGATATCGTTGAGGCCCAACCAGCGCACCCGACCAAACCGTTGGCCGTACCGCTCGGCCGTGATGTTTCTGGTAATTTAGTCGTTGCCGACTTGTCCAAGATGCCGCACTTGCTAATTGCTGGGTCAACTGGGAGTGGGAAGTCGGTTGCCATTAACGTGATGATCACGGGGCTACTGATGAACACGAAACCAAGTCAAGTTAAGTTTATGCTGATTGACCCTAAAAAGGTTGAATTAGGGGTTTACAATGGGATTCCGCATCTGTTGACGCCCGTGGTCACGGAACCGAAGAAGGCAGCGCGGGCGTTGCATAAGGTCGTTGCCGAGATGGAGCGACGCTATGAATTGTTCGCGGATTCCAAGCAGCGTAACATGCAGGGGTACAACCAATATATCCGTCAACAAAATGCGGCTGATGGGCAGTCACGGCCCGTCTTACCATACATTGTGGTGGTCGTCGATGAATTAGCCGATTTAATGATGGTCACTTCGAGCGAAGTGGAGGATGCCATTATTCGCTTGGGTCAAATGGCCCGGGCGGCCGGTATTCATATGATTTTGGCAACACAACGGCCGTCGGTAGATGTTATTACCGGATTAATTAAAGCCAATGTACCGTCACGGATGGCGTTTGCCGTTTCAAGTGGGACAGATTCACGGACGATTATTGATAGTAACGGGGCTGAAAAGCTACTTGGTCGTGGGGACATGCTGTATCAGCCAATGGGCATGAATAAGCCACTGCGTGTGCAGGGTGCTTATATTTCTGACCATGACGTTGAAGAAGTTGTCAACTTTATCAAAGCTCAACAGACGGCTGATTATGACGATAGTATGCTGGTCAAAGATGACGAGACGGATGCCGCTGGTAGTGGGGACCCTCGCGATGGTGAGGATGAGTATTATGCCGAAGCTGTTGAATTGGTGACTGATCAACAGTCCGCTAGCGTCTCGATGCTCCAGCGACGGTTCCGTATCGGGTATAACCGGGCAGCGCGAATCGTCGATGAAATGGAGGAACGCGGCGTGGTGGGCCCTTCGGAGGGAAGTAAGCCACGTAAGGTTTACCGCCAAAAATCGGCTGACGAAGCGCCCGCGTCGGGTAATGACGCTTAGCGTCCAGTAAGATTGGTGGGCATCATTTGAATGGCATGACTTCACATGGTGGCGCTGCCGATACGATTGAATAATCGACGTTAAAGTAAAGGTTTCAATCGTTAGCCAGATTTGACTAACGGTTGGAACCTTTTTCAGAGACAAATGCGTGATTTTTTTAATTCACATTGTCCCAGAAGTTGGTGGCTAGGCTTGCCGACCATGGCTGAGTGATCCACCAGTAATAAAAAAAGTTACGCTTGTTGTGAGCAAGCGTAACTTTTTTCTTGGTAAGTATTGCAACCATTCGTGGTTCGCAAGGTGTTTAACCTAGAAGGTTAGTAAACCTAACCCAGATAAGGCGGTAAGCACCAATGACCCAATGGTAGAAATGATCATTAACCAGATAACGACCATCGTAATTTTTTGAAAAGTTGATTTTTTCTTCATTATGTTTGTATGCACCACACTTTACGAGTAATTCTTTCATAGTTTAACGTGGAATCAGTTTTTTTTCAATTGAAATTAAAAATAGTCATGGTTTCGTAAATATTCGATGCTAATAATGCAAAGGATAATCGTCCCCAACATCAGCCAAGTGAAGGAGTGAACGAGACCAGCACCAGGCAATTTGACGTTCATGCCATAGATTCCGCCGATAATCGTCGGAATCGTCAAAACCATCGTGAGTGAGGTTAAGAATTTCATGACATCGTTCAAATTATTGGAAATGACCGAACCAACTAACTGACTATATTGTTGCAAAATCTGATTGGTCGTATCAGCCATATCGCTAGCCTGCTGAGTCTCAATCTTAATATCATCGGTTAGTGATTGGTGGTTAGGCGCATTGAAGTGGGTGACCGATGCTTCAACCGCGTCAAGCGTGGGGGCATTCTGATTAAGGGCAGCTTTAAAGCGAATCAACGATTTTTGATAAGCCATGATCGTAAATAGTTCCTCGTTGTGGGTGGCCTGATTCAGGCGACTTTCCAAAGTGGTCGTACGGCGGTTGATTAACGCGAGCGCGGCGACGAAACTGTGTTCGATGTACCACATGATTGCTAGCACAAAGTCTTCATGATTATCCAGACTTAACTTAGAAGAGGCCGGGTCCATTACAAAGTCTTGAATAAAACCAGCTGGGTAATTGCTGACGGTAATGACAACTTGATCCACTAAAATCAAGGCGAAGGGGTAGACTTGGAATTCAAGGTAACCTAATTTACTGGTCGTGAGTTTGGGATACTGCATCACGATTAAGATTGGTTGGCCGGATTGCGTGTTGGTTAGCTGCTCGGCCCGCGAGACTTCTGCATCGTCAAGGATAGCAGTCAGGTAATCTTTAGGAAGATCAAATTGCGTCACCAGTTGGTCGATTTCGGCGGGGGTCGGTCGTTCAACGTTGATCCAGTATGGCTGGTCATGATGGTCATCCGGGGTGGTCAAGAGGCCATTTTTGCCAGTGGTAAAGTATTGTAACAACGGTCATCCCTCCAGTGATAGTTTATGTTTATTATAGGGCTGTCGCAGATGATTGAAAAGTTTAACGATAATCTCTATAATTTAACCCGACACTAATGGGGAGGCAAGTACGCATATGCGAGATTTATGGATCACTTGGTATGGGCAGCTGGTATTTTTAGCCGCCATTTCGATGATCGTTTTAGGCGCTAAACGGGTTGCACACCGTGTTTGGCCGCATGGATTAAGATTGTTAGATTTTTGGCCACCATTTTTAATTGTTTTCACCCACTTTCTGACACTGCAAGCAACGGATAGTTCGCTGGCACCGTACGAAGTGTTGTCCCTAATGATTTTGGGGATCGGTTTAACACTGATTGAAGCTGTTGAACGCGGAGAAATCCTTTACTGGCGCTTTTTTAAGCTCTATTGGCGGGGAGCGGAATTATTGACACTCGTCGTCTATATCCTAGCACTTGGCAGCCACTTCTTTTTAACATCGTAAAAATGTCCCCCACTAAGTCCCACCTAACGAAACTAACGTTAGGTGGGACTTTTTTTGATATTTTGTTAACAATTTGGAAAAGTAACAAAACGATGTGGTAGGAAGTGGGGGGGTGTGGTAGACTTGAATTATGTTTAATGAAAGGGGTTGATTGGCCGTGGCGTCTAAGATGTTTTTCGGAGAGTTTGAACATGCCTTAGATGCGAAAGGGCGACTAATCATTCCTGCCAAGTTTCGTGAGCTATTGGGCACTTCGTTTGTCATTACTCGTGGGATGGATGGTTGTATTTTTGGCTATCCCGCTGAACGGTGGGCAACGCTTCAAGCACAGTTAGATGATTTACCACTAACTCGCAAGGATGCGCGAGCGTTTGTCCGTTTTTTCTATGCTGCTGCTGCCGAATGTGAATTAGACAAACAGGGACGGGTCATGATACCTGCAACCTTGAGACAATATGCAAAGTTGGAAAAGCAATGTGTGATCGTCGGAGTTTCTGACCGATTTGAAATCTGGGGTGCCGAACACTGGCAACAGTTTGAGACGGAGACCGCAGCGAACTTCGATGATCTTGCAGAAAACTTAATTGATTTTTAAATAACAATAATAATTTAGGAAGGGGGCGCACGCGTGGCAACATTTGAACACACAACGGTACTTTTGCATGAAGCAATCGCCGCGTTAAACGTCCGGCCGGATGGCATCTATGTGGACTGTACGTTAGGTGGCGGTGGTCATTCTCGTGAAATTTTGCAACAGTTAGGTCCGGAAGGCCACTTGTATAGCTTTGACCAGGATCAAACCGCAATCGATTATAACCAAAGTAACTTAGCGACTTATCTTGAACGTGGTCAGGTCACGTTCATCAAAAGTAACTTTGCCAACTTGAAGACTGAACTAAATGCTCGGGGCCTTGACCACGTTGACGGGGTAGTTTATGATCTCGGCGTTTCGTCGCCACAATTTGATGATGCTGCCCGTGGCTTCTCGTATCAACATGATGCGCCGTTAGATATGCGGATGGATCAGAGTCAGAAATTAACCGCTCAAACAGTTGTCAATACTTGGCCCTATGCGGACTTGGTTCGTATTTTCTATCGCTATGGTGAGGAGAAGTTCTCTAAACAAGTCGCACGGTTGATTGAGCGTGAACGGGCGGTTCAGCCGATCGTGACGACGGGGCAATTGGTCGAAATTATTAAGAATGCCATTCCGGCAAGAGCGCGGCGAACGGGTGGTCATCCCGCTAAACGGGTTTTCCAGGCTATTCGAATTGCGGTGAATAACGAATTGGGCGTACTGGAGACTTCGCTCGAACAAGCGATTGATTTAATCAATGTTCATGGTCGTGTCAGTGTCATCACATTCCAATCGTTAGAAGATCGTCTCGTCAAGACGATCTTTAAGGAGCACAGCGATTTGCCGGAGCTGCCACCTGGTTTACCAGTTATCCCAGCTGAAATGCAACCAGATTACCGCTTAGTCAGTCGTAAACCGGTCGTGCCTAGCGATGCGGAAATCGAAGCTAATCGTCGTGCTCGCAGCGCCAAATTACGAGCCATCGAACGTTTAAAGATAACGAATAAATAATATTCAGGAATAATTAAAGGAGTGATTAAAATGGCCCAAAATGGATTAGCGCGGGAGTTGCCACAGCAAACTCCTGGCGCAACCACCCCGGTACATAAAACAAAAACCGTTGTGACCCCGAATCCGTCCATCAAGACGCAGCGAGTTGCTTTTTCATTATTTGAAAAAGTATTGTGTGTTGGTTTGAGTTTGGTGGTGTTTGGATTAGCCATTATGTTAGTTTCAACGAACATTGCAACGAGTAACGCACAAAGTCAGTTACAGACGGTGCAAACGAAAGTCACCAAAGTGCAGGCAAAAAATACGTCGGCCGCACAAGAAATCAGTGAACTTTCAAGTCGGAGCCGTTTAAATAAAATTGCTAAGCAGTACGGGTTATCGCTGAACAACGGTAGCATAAGGAATGTTTACAAATGAATAAGAACAAACAACGAATGACTTCGAAACGGTCACCAAAACAAAATCGTAGAATTTTTGGCCAATGGCTATTTTTTGGCGCGATTGCCGTCTTTGGTGTTTTGATCATTCGTTTTTCATATATCGCGATTGTGCGCCACGTCAACGGGGTCAATCTGGTCGAGGCCACCAAGAAACTTTATACGGAAGACCAGACCATCACGGCCAAACGTGGGACTATTTATACGGCTAACGGTGACCCAATCGCTGAAGATACTAGCACGTACACGGTCTACGCCATTATGGCGAAAAATCAGCAAAGTGCTAGTGGCAAGGCGCTGTATGTTAAAAACAACGTGAAGGCGGCGCGCGTCTTATCGAAGTATTTGCCAATCAGCTATAAGAAAGCCCTCGCGACCTTGCAAAAAGGCGCAGGTAAGTTCCAAATTGAATTTGGGACGGCTGGTAAGAATATTTCACTGACGACCAAGGAAAAGATCGATGCCCAAAATGTGGCTGGGCTGCACTTTATTGAATCTGAAGCGCGGCTCTACCCAAACGGCACGTTTGCCTCCCACTTGGTTGGGCTGACCACCTCCAAGAGTCAGAAAGATACCGATCAGACGCGGTTAACGGGGTCGATGGGCATCGAGTTGGCTTTTAACAAGCAGTTATCGGGAACCGATGGTCGCAAGACGATTACGAAGAGCGGATATCAAGGTAGCACTGAAACCGGTAAGAAGGTCAAGGATGGGGATAATATTTATACCACCCTCGACAGTAAACTACAGACATTGCTGGAAACAAAAGTGTCACAAGTTAACGACAAGGTCTCGCCTAAGTCAATGACCGCGACGCTGATGAACGCGAAGACGGGTGCGATTCTGGCCACGACGCAGCGGCCGACGTTTAATGCCCAAACGAAGACGGGGTTGTCTAAGATGTGGCGTAACTTGTTGGTTGAGGACACGTTTGAACCAGGATCGACGATGAAGGTCTTTACAATGGCAGCGGCGATCGACAGCGGCAAATACAACGCTAACGTGACCGTTCCGACTGGTGAATATAAAATCGGTAATAATACCGTTCCTGACTGGAATACGAATGGTTGGGGTAATATCACTTATGCTAAGGGGTTCGCGCTTTCAAGTAACACGGCGATGGCTCACCTGGAACAAAGCATGGGTTCCAAGACCTGGCTTAAGTATATCAAGCGATTCGGGTTGCGCGAGAGCACTAATAGTGGTCTTGACAACGAGCAAAGCGGTTCGATTCAATTTACGTATCCGATTGAACAAGCGGACACGGCCTTTGGTCAGGGGATCCAAGTGACCGCCATGCAGATGCTTCGTGGATTCACAGCGATTGCTAATCATGGTAAGATGTTACAGCCGTACTTTATTTCTAAAATCACTAACTCGAATACCAACAAGACGGTTTATACGGGGAAGAAGAAGGTTGTGAGCCAGCCAATCAGTTCGAAAACTGCCAGCAAGGTGTTGGATCATATGCAAGATGTCGTATACAAGTCATATGGGACTGGTTCATCATATAAGATCAGCGGGTATCGCATTGCCGCTAAGACTGGGACTGCCCAAGTCAGCAACGGGAGTACGTATGAGCAAGGCGACAACACTTATCTGTACTCAGTTGTCGGGATGGCGCCAGCTAAAAATCCAAAGTACATTATGTACATTACGATGAAACAACCGACGCTTAACGGGAGTTCTGCATCGGATGACATGGCGGAAATCTTTGACACCGTGATGAAACGGGCCTTGGAAGAACAAAAGGCTAGTGAGACTAAAGCGACGACAATCAAGATGAAAGATTTGACGAGCAAGACGACTAGTGCGGCTGAGAAAGCTGCTAAGAAGCAGGGACTCGACGTGGTCGTTGTTGGTAAGGGTAGTCGGGTCGTCAAGCAATCCATTTCTTCTGGTACCGTTGTTTCGAGTGGTCAACGTGTCATTTTGGTCACCAACGGGCAGATGTATATGCCGAACCTATCTGGCTGGTCGGCAAGTGAAGTCGCTGACTTTGCGACTTTGACCGGAGTTAAGCTCACGACGAGCGGGACGGGTTACGTCAAGACGCAAAGTGTGACTGCGGGCAATCCGATTGAAGCAAAGCAGGCAATTAGTGTGACACTGAAGTAGTTATCAAGTCTTAGAATGGAGAATTGTTGTGAGTTTATTAGTGTGGGGTGCAACCCTAATCAGTGGTTTTATTATTGTGTTTGCGTTAATGCCGTCACTCATTCGGTATTTCCGCGCTCGTAAAGAAGGACAAATGATTCGTGAGGAAGGTCCTAAGTGGCATGAGAAAAAATCAGGAACGCCAACCATGGGGGGCTTGCTGTTCATCATCGCAATCTTAGTCACCACGCTATGGGTCGGCGGGTGGCAACATCAGCTACAACCTACCACTTGGATTTTGATGTTTATCCTTGTCTTATACGGTGCACTTGGCTTTTGGGATGACAGTATCAAGCTGTGGCGTAAACAAAACGAAGGCTTAAAGGCTTGGCAAAAATTGCTTGGTCAAGTCGTCGGAGCGGTAATTTTAACGTTAGTCTATCAACATGAACATTTGCCGATGGCACTTAGGATTCCGGGCTTCGGGATCTGGTCACTAGGGATTTGGTACATGCTCTTCGCCATCATCTGGCTAGTGGGCTTTTCCAACGCCGTCAACTTGACGGATGGGTTGGACGGCTTGGTTGCTGGTCAGGCGACTATTGCATTTGGCGCGTATGCTGTGATCGCATACGCTCAAAATCAGTATAACGTGATGTTATTCTGCTTGGCTGTAGTAGGGTCACTACTAGGTTTCTTCGTCTACAACCATAAACCGGCCAAAATCTTCATGGGGGACATGGGATCATTAGCGCTCGGTGGGGCTTTAGCTGCCGTGTCGATCCTATTACATCATGAATTATCGCTTCTTTTGATCGGTATCATTTTTGTCGTTGAAACGGCCTCGGTTATTCTCCAAGTCGCTTCGTTCAAGTTAACGGGAAAACGGATCTTTCTGATGAGCCCAATTCATCATCACTTTGAGATGAAGGGTTGGAGCGAATGGAAGATCGATATCGTCTTTTGGTCGATTGGTTTAGTGGCAGCTGTCATTAGTGTTGCCACGATTATTTAGTTCTGATTTTGCTCACACAGGCATTGTTGCCCGCGTGAGCGGTACATAATTGTTTTTTGCGGTATGACTTTATCCACTGGTGGTCACAACTGAATAGTGCCGATTCCTATCAACGCCACGATTATTTCTTAATGGTTGCGTTGCCTACCGCAGATTATGTCGTGGAACCGGTCACTGACTCATCATGAATAATTTGCTGATGACCACGGGTTGGCTCATCGGCCACATAACACGTCAATTTAAGTAACATCTACAAACATTATAGGGAGATCTTGGTTTATGAAGTCGGTTGAGCAGTATCGTAACCAAAAGGTATTGGTTCTTGGGTTAGCAAAGAGCGGGGTCAATGCCGCACGGTTGCTCCACAAATTAGGTGCGTTTGTGACCGTTAATGACAAAAAGAAATTTGATGAGAACCCGGATGCGCAGGAATTGTTGAGCGACGGGATCAAAGTTATCACGGGTGGTCACCCCTTGTCACTACTAGATGAGGATTTTAAAGTTGTTGTCAAGAATCCCGGTATTCCCTATTCCAATCCAATTGTGAGCGGGGCTCAGGAAAAGGGAATTCCAGTTATTACCGAAGTCGAACTTGCTTCACAAATCTTAGCAGGTGAGCTGATTGGTGTAACGGGGACGAACGGAAAGACCACGACGACGACGATGATCACGATGATGCTCAATCAACGCACCAATGCTGGTAAGGCCTACGTTGCTGGTAACATTGGTGTGCCCGCCTCAGCGATTGCACAAAAGGCGACGGCAGCTGATACGATGGTGACTGAACTTTCGAGTTTCATGTTGTGTGGTATTCGGACTTTGCACCCCCATATTGCAGTCATTACGAATATTTATTCGACGCATTTGGATTACCATGGCTCACGTGAGAACTATGTCAAGGCGAAGATGCGGATTACCATGAACCAAACGGCTGATGATTATTTAGTCATTAATTGGGATAGTGAAGAATGGCGGCAACTCAGTAAGCAATCACAAGCAACCGTCGTCCCATTCTCACGGCAAGCCAATACGAAAGATGGCGCCTATGAAGAGGCCGGCAAGCTGTACTTCAAGGATGAATACATTATGGATGCTGCCGATATCCGGATCCCTGGTGATCATAATGTGGAAAATGCGTTAGCAGCGATTGCCGTTGCCAAACTTCAAGCCGTCCCAACTGTAGGAATCGTTCAAGTCTTGAAGACGTTTACGGGGGTTCGACACCGGACCCAATACGTCGAGACGTATGAGGATCGGCAGTTTTACAATGATTCCAAGGCAACCAACCTGGTTTCGACCGAGATGGCTTTGAAGGGCTTTGATCAGCCGGTGATTTTACTTGCTGGTGGTTTGGACCGTGGTAATACATTCGAGAAGCTCGCGCCCGCATTAAAAGCGCACGTTAAGGCCCTGATCGTCTTCGGCGAGACAGCGGAAAAAGTGGCGGACGCTGGGCGGTTAGCTGGCATTCAAGATATTGAGTTTACGGACAACTGTGAGACAGCCGTGCCAATTGCTTGGCAACATAGTCAAGCCGGTGACATCATTATGCTATCGCCAGCCTGTGCCAGTTGGGATCAGTACCCGAACTTCGAAGTGCGGGGCGACCGATTTATTAAAGCAATCGAACAGTTAACTGGAAAGGCGGAAGAAAACTAATGCGATTAATGATTTCTGGCGGTGGGACAGGCGGGCACATCTATCCCGCACTGGCACTGATCGATGCCTTAAAGGCACATGATCCTGAAGCGCAAGTTCAGTTTGTGGGAACGCATCGTGGACTAGAGAGCCGCATTGTGCCAGAACGTGGGATCGATTTTAAAACGATCAAGATCCAGGGCTTTAAGCGTTCGTTGTCATTACAAAACGTTAAAACCGTCTATTTGTTTTTAAAGAGCGTGGTTACGGCGCGGAAGTACATTAAGGCGTTCAAACCAGATGTCGTGGTCGGAACTGGTGGCTACGTGAGCGGGGCGGTCGTTTTTGCGGCGAGCCAGATGCACATTCCAACGGTCATTCATGAACAAAATTCAGTTGTTGGGGTCACCAACAAATTTTTAAGTCGGTTTGTGGATAAAATCGCCATTTCATTTGAAAGTGCGCGGTCGCAATTTCCCGCACAAAAAGTTGTGATGACTGGAAATCCTCGCGCACAGCAAGTGGCTAACATTAAAAAAAGTGGCGCTTTGGCGCAGTTCGACCTCGATCCTGATATTCCAACGGCGTTGATTTTTGGGGGAAGTCGGGGTGCTGCGCGCATTAATGCGGCAGCAGTCGCGGCAATTCCTGAACTGAACAAACGCGATTATCAGACGTTGTTCGTCACCGGCCAAGTGCACTACGAAAAGATTCAAAATGGCTTGTCGGCGACAGCGCTCGCTCCGAATGTTAAAATCGAACCGTACATTAAAAATATGCCTGCAATCTTACCAGAGGTCGCAGTTATTCTTGGTCGTGCGGGCGCAACTAGTATTGCGGAAATTACCGCTTTAGGAATTCCTTCAATTCTAGTGCCGAGCCCATACGTGACGAATGATCATCAGACTAAGAATGCACAAAGTCTCGTGAATGCGGGAGCGGCTGAACTGATTAAGGAAGCCGACCTAACAGGAACTAGCTTAGTGGCTGCCTTAGATGGTCTGCTCCAAAGTAGCACGCATCGCGAAACGATGGCGGCTAACGCGAAGAAACTAGGGATGCCCGACGCAGCTGACCAGTTATTACACGTTTTAGAATCGGTGATCAAGTAGCACGCAGACTAGAGTGAAAGGGTGGGTGTGATGGCCATTTTTCATAAAAAGTCCAAGGATCGTGAACACCCCGAGCAGCTAACACCCTGGGAGCGATTCCAACGCGATTCGGCTGAGAACCATCGCGCAGCGCAAAAAAGTCACCACAGTTGGTCTGGTAAGCGGCTTCGAATTGGTGATAAACTACCGAAGCTTAAGTCCCAGCGGCGCCGCTTACTTTTTAAACGGGTCCTGATACTAATGGGCTGTTTTCTACTTGGTGCCGGAGTGGCCGGTTATTTCATTTCACCACTGAGCCATGTTCAGACAGTGACCGTGCATGGTAATGATCAATTATCCGCCACGCAGGTCAAGACGGCGACCAAGATCAATCCCGGAGTTGCTTTATGGTCCGTGATTGGTCACGATCAACGGACGACGAAGCGCGCTGAACATACTCAGCCGCAGATTGGCAAGGTCACGACCAAGTTAGTAGGGCTCAATGGTGTCCGGGTGACAGTGAAAGAGATTCGCATTGCGGGTTACTTATCGACCGGCCAACACTATCGGCGCATCCTGGAAAATGGGCTGATTTTGAAAGAAACCTATTCTCAACCCGGTGGTGGTTCACCGATCTATGCCAACTTTAAAAGCGGTCGCCGCTTAGCAACGATGATTGCACAGTATGCGAAGTTACCATCGGCGGTCAAACACAATATTTCTGAAATCAAATTTTCACCGAACAAGGCTAATCCCGAACGGGTCCATCTGTATATGAATGACGGCAATGAAGTGTACGCAACAATCAGTACGTTTGCTAGTAAGATGACTTACTATCCAGGGATTGCGGCGAAGATGAAAGCCAAGGGTGTTATTAATCTTGAGGTGGGCGCATACTCCTATCCGTTCAAGAATCAGAATAATTGATAGAATGCTAAGTGTGACCTTTTTAAAAGCGCTTAGGATATGGTAAACTAGGGATTAACTGGATATGTCAGCGAATCCTTGAATATTTATGTAAAATACTAGGAGGTTCCTCTATTATGGATAATTCAGGAATTTATGTCGGACTTGATATAGGGACCACCTCAATAAAAGTCATTGTTGCTGAACGTGTTAAAGGGCAAATGAACGTTATTGGTGTGGGAAGCGCACGTTCTAATGGTTTAAGTCGTGGCGTGATCGTCGATATTGATAAGGCGGCCGAAACGATTCGATCAGCAGTACGCCAAGCTGAAGAAAAAGCAAGTATCGAAATAAAAAAGGTGATTGCGGGAGTTCCCGCTAACCTGGTTAAAATTGAACGCTGTCGTGGTATGATTGCCGTGGCAGATGAGTCCAAAGAAATTAATAATGAAGATGTTCAAAACGTTGCGGCGGCTGCGTTAGTTCAGAGTTTACCGCCAGAGCGGGAAGTACTGGATGTCATCCCCGATGAATTTGTCGTCGATGGTTTTGATGGCATCAAGGACCCACGTGGCATGGTTGGGGTCCGGCTTGAAATGCACGGCACCCTGTTCACTGGTCCGAAAACAATCATTCACAATACGCGGAAGGCTTTGGAAAAGGCTGGACTGCAAATCGAACAGATTGTGATCGCGCCCTTGGCATTAAGTTCCTTAGTGCTGAATGACGGTGAACAAGATTTTGGTTCGATCATTATTGACATGGGCGGTGGTCAAACGACTGCGGCAGTTATACATGATCACCAATTGAAGTATACTTACGTTGACCAAGAAGGCGGCCAGTATATTACCAAAGATATCTCGGTCGTTTTGAATACATCGATCGAGAATGCCGAGAAGTTAAAGCGTGATTATGGCTATGCCGATGCTCAGCAGGCCTCGGATGATGAACTTTTCCCAGTTGATGTTGTTGGGCAAAGTACACCGGAGCAAATAAGTGAGCAATACTTAGCAGAAATCATTGAGGCTCGTCTAGACCAGATCTTTGATAAGGTCAAGCAGCACTTGGATGAGATTCGGGCGCTCGAGCTCCCCGGTGGCATTGTTTTAACTGGTGGGGTGGCAGCATTACCCGGTATCACTGATTTGGCGGCGCAACGTTTTGGAACGCGAGTTCGCGTCTTTACGCCTAATCAAATGGGCTTGAGGCATCCGTCGTTTGATGAGGCGTTAGCGGTCATCAAATATCAAGCGGCCTTGAGTGAAGTGACGTTACTCGTTAAGAGCGCGCTCACCGGTGATACACGTGCCAGTGTGGCGTTGGAATTTGCTGAGGCAACACCAGCACCCAGCCAACCCGCATCACAACCTAAAAAAACAACTAAGAAACAGTCTGCACCACAGGAAACGCAGGAACAGGCTGATCCAAATCATAAAGGAACTGTTGAACGGGTCAAAGGCTTCTTCAACCACTTCTTTGATTAATATCGGATAGAAATGACGGAGGAAAAAACATGGAATTTTCTTTAGATTCAACCCAGAACTCAGGGGCTAATATTAAAGTCATTGGTGTCGGTGGCGGTGGTGGTAACGCCGTTAACCGGATGATTGCTGAAGATGTTAAAGGCGTCGAATTCATCGTTGCCAACACTGATGTGCAGGCATTACAAACTTCAAATGCCGAAACTAAAATTCAACTTGGACCAAAGCTTACACGGGGATTAGGCGCAGGTTCTAATCCTGATGTTGGTTCCAAGGCTGCGCAGGAAAGTGAAGAGGCCTTGACAGAAGCGTTACAAGGCTCAGATATGGTCTTTGTAACGGCCGGTATGGGTGGCGGTACTGGTAATGGTGCGGCACCAGTTGTGGCTAAAATTGCTAAGGACTCCGGCGCGCTGACAGTGGGGGTTGTCACCCGTCCATTTACATTTGAAGGTCCTAAGCGTGCTCGTAACGCTGCTGAAGGAATTGCTCAGATGAAAGACAACGTTGATACGTTGATCATTATTGCTAACAACCGTTTGCTTGAAATCGTTGATAAGAAGACTCCAATGATGGAAGCCTTCCAAGAAGCTGATAATGTGTTACGTCAAGGGGTTCAAGGTATCTCTGACTTAATCACGTCACCAGGGTACGTTAACTTGGACTTTGCCGACGTTAAGACGGTCATGCAAAACCAAGGTTCCGCTCTGATGGGTATTGGCTCTGCTAGTGGTGAAAACCGGACGGCGGACGCGACTAAACAAGCCATTTCTTCACCATTATTGGAAGTTTCAATCGATGGTGCCGAACAAGTCTTGCTGAACATCACGGGTGGCCCCGACATGTCCTTGTATGAAGCCCAAGCTGCTTCTGACATTGTTTCCCAAGCGGCAACGACTGATGTTAACATTATCTTTGGGACTTCGATCGATGAAAGTCTTGGCGATGAAGTCCGGGTGACCGTGATTGCCACTGGTATCGATCAGAAGCAACGCGAACTCAAGATGGACAGCCAGCCTAGTCGTAGTGAAGCTAGTCAGCAACGAGGCGGCATGTTCGCAACGCCAACTGACCAGCCAGCGACGAGTGAAGCGGCCCAATCAAGTGAGTCCCAAGCTAACGACCCATTCGGTAATTGGGATATTCGGCGCGAACCGAACAATTCACGGCCAGTCAACAATGGTCAAGAATTTAACAACGTGGAAAAAACTGATTTTGATGTCTTCAATGATAACTCACAAGCTGACGATAGTAAGGATGATAACAGCGGTGATTCGCTAGATACACCACCATTCTTCAAGCGCCGGCGTAAGTAAAACGGTGAAGGGAGCGCAAGCATATGGCCGGATTCATTAGTAACTTTTTTGGTGTTGGTGATTCTGACAGTCAGTATGAGGAACCCACCGAAACTTCACAAGCGGCGGCCCCCACTGAATCAGCAGCCAATACTCGGAGCACGCCCAAGGTGGTGCCAATGCAAGGGGGCAAGTCGGTGAATAGCAAAATTGCCCTATTCGAACCGAAAATTTATTCGGATGTGAAGGAAATTGCGACGCAACTGTTGAAGAATCAAGCCGTGATTATTAATTTTGATCACGTTGATGATGAGATGGCGCGGCGAATCGTCGATTTTCTGACTGGTACAGTCTTTGCCATCAATGGTGAGATTGAACGCATCGGTGATGAGATTTTTCTTTGCATCCCTGAAAATTACGAAGTTTCTGGAAGCACTACGAGTCAGTTTGATACGAGCAAATTATAAGGAGTGAGTGGCCTGTTAGTGACGATTATTAGTCGGTTGTTTCAACTGTACCAATTAGCCATTGTGGTTTACATTTTGATGTCATGGTTTCCCGGCGCTTATAATACCCGGGTGGGCCGGTTTTTAGGCCAAATCTGTGAACCATTTCTCAGTATTTTTAGGCGCTTTATTCCCGCAATTGCCGGACTGGATTTTTCACCGATCATTGCGCTACTAGTGCTCCAATTAGCTGAGAGTGGCCTATTTTATCTGATAACTTTATTGATGTACTAAATTAAAATAACGAGGATAGTATCGTGAATGATAACTTAAAACAACATTTTCGCGATAGTGAAGCCCCATTTATTGAACAGGTTACTGGGTGGCTGCGACAAGTAGCTGATCAGTACCGACCAATCTTAACTGCGTTTTTGAACCCGCGACAAATCTACATTGCGCAAACACTGGTCAACCAGTTAGACGATGTGCGGATGCGGGCATCCGGTGGCTTTGAAGGTGCTGAGTTACAACGGATCTTATTTTACCCGGTGTATTACGAACCCGAGGCCGCCGATTTTCAAATCACACTGTTTAACATTGTTTATCCCATGAAGTTTGCGACCTTAAAGCACGGTCAAATTCTCGGTACGCTTGCCAATGCTGGTGTTGAGCGCGATGTCTTTGGTGATATCGTGACCGATGGAACGGCATGGCAATTTGTTTGCGAAACTGAAATGGCCAGCTATTTTGAGGAGCAGATCGATCGTTTTGGTAAGACGAAAGTCCACTTAACAGTGGTACCGTTGTCAGCGGTGATTACACCGGAAGACGACTGGGAGGCTGTCACCACGACGGTCAGTTCACTACGTGCGGATAGTATCATTAAAGCGGCGTTCAACTTGTCGCGGCATCACGCCAAGGAATTGATCGAAGGTGCTAAGGTTCGGCTGAATTGGGCTGACTTGCCGAAAGCTGATTACGAGCTAGCATTGTTAGATATGCTGAGTGTGAACCATTACGGTCGTGTCCGACTTGCCGAAATTAGCGGTGAGACCAAGAAAGCGCGGCTGCGAATAACGTTAAATATTATTCATAGTAAATAGATATTGGAGGAATTCTAATGGTGTTAAGTCCAGATGACATTCATAACAAAGAGTTTTCAACGAAACTGCGTGGTTACAATATTGACGAGGTTAATGATTTTCTAGAACAAATTATTAAAGATTATCAAATTACCTTGAAACAAAATAAAGACCTCCAAGAACGGCTTGACTCGAGTGAAGGTAAATTGAAGTATTTCAATGAATTGAAAGATTCCTTGAATCAATCTATCTTAGTCGCTCAAGAAGCGGCCGATAAAGTGAAGACGAACTCTAAGAAGGAAGCCGACATTATCACTCGTGAAGCTCAGAAACAAGCGTCTGACATTGTGAGCGAAGCAACCGACAAGTCGAACCAAATGATTGACGAAGCCTCCCAAAAAGCCAAACGATTATCTGTCGAAACTGATGACTTGAAGAAACAAACACGGGTTTTCCGTCAACGTTTGCAAGTGATGTTAGAATCGCAGTTAGAAGTGGTTAAGAGCAAGGATTGGGATCAACTACTTAGCGAAACGAATACGGCTGATTATGCCGAAATTCAACACGTTTTAAAGGAAGATAGCCTTGACAACTCGGGTGATGCGAGCGTAAACTCAGAAGCAACCGTTGAAATTACGGAAGCAACGAGTGGTGAGACCCCCGTTGCGGACGGTGGCGATCAAGTCCAACAACAGACGGTGGTTATCTTCCCTGATGATGACAACGCTAATAATTAGTTAGGTCATCACGGGGTACAATTGAAGCGAATTGAATGTATTGAGGAGAACAGTAAACGATTAACTAATACGCCCAGAGAGCTGCCGGTAATGGAAAGGCGGTCGTCCCTTAGATAGTCGCAGATCATCTCCGAACGTCACCCTGAATGGAGTAAGGGTGGCCGGTCCATGGACGTTAACCATGCTAAGAGAGAATTTAAACAATTCTAAAATTGGGTGGTACCACGATAACTTCGTCCCTGGGTGGACGAAGTTTTTTTGTGTCTAAAAATTCAATGACGATTGTTTGATAAAAAATTTTAAGGAGTGAGAATATGCGCGTTAAAGAAACGTTAAACCTCGGTAAGACCAAGTTTAAGATGCGTGGAAACTTACCGGTCAAAGAAGTTGAACGGCAAAATGTGTGGGCTGAAAATAAAGTCTACGAACAACGGCAAAAATTGAATGAAGGTAAGCCAAGCTTTATCTTACACGATGGCCCACCATACGCGAATGGTGACATCCACATGGGACACGCCTTAAATAAGATTACGAAGGATTTCATCGTCCGTTACAAGTCGATGAATGGTTTCCGGGCACCTTACGTTCCTGGTTGGGATACCCATGGGCTACCAATCGAACAGAAGTTAAAGCAAGCCGGTTACGATCGTAAGAAGATGACGGACAATGAATTCCGTGAACTCTGTCGCAAATACGCGTTAGAACAAGTCGATCGTCAACGTGATGAGTTTAAGCGCTTAGGTGTTGCTGGTGAATGGGACAACCCATACTTGACGTTAAAGCCAGAATTTGAAGCGGCTCAAGTGCGCGTCTTTGGTGCGTTTGCTAAGCGTCACCTGATCTACCGGGGCCAAAAGCCCGTCTTCTGGTCATGGTCGTCTGAATCGGCTTTGGCAGAAGCTGAAGTAGAATACCATGATGTGACGTCGCCATCCGCCTTCTACGGTGAACACGTCATTGATGGTAAGGGTGTCTTAGATGATGATACTTACATGGTTGTTTGGACGACGACCCCTTGGACGATTCCAGCTTCAGAAGGAATCACCATCGATGCAAGTTTTGACTATGTCGTGGTGCAACCGGCTGGCGAAAGCCGTAAGTTTGTGCTCGCGGCCGAATTATTGGACGAAAATGCCGAACGGTTCGGTTGGGAAGACGTTCAAGTGCTTCAAACGGTCAAGGGTGCGGAACTCGAAAACGTTTTATGCGAACATCCTTTTGACAGTAGTCGTCAATTAGTGACGATGTTAGGTGATTTTGTCACGCTTGATTCCGGGACTGGGCTAGTGCATACTGCGCCTGGTTATGGGGAAGATGACTACCGGATTGGTAAACAATACGACTTGCCAATCTTTGCCCCCGTTGATAACAAAGGGGTCTTAACGGCAGAAGCTGGCGAAGATTTTGCAGGCGTCTTTTACGATGACGCTAACAAGATTGCACTGGATAAGTTAAAGGCTGCCGGGTTATTGCTGAAATACATGCCATACGAACACAGCTATCCATTTGACTGGCGGACTAAGAAGCCAATCATCTTCCGGGCAACGCCGCAGTGGTTTGCTTCCGTTGGTGATATGCGTGATGAGATCCTTAAGTCAATGGATGACGTTGAATTCTTCCCAGAGTGGGGTAAAAAGCGTCTTTACAACATGATTCGTGACCGTGGTGACTGGGTCATTTCACGGCAACGTGTTTGGGGCGTGCCACTTCCAATCTTCTATGCTGAAGATGGCACTGCCATCATGGACGAAGAAACCATCAATCACGTAGCTGATTTATTTGGCAAGTATGGTTCGAATGTTTGGTTCGAACGTGACGCCAAGGACCTCTTACCAGATGGCTATACCAACGAACATTCACCAAACGGTACCTTCACTAAGGAAACCGATATTATGGATGTTTGGTTCGACTCTGGTTCATCACACCAAGGTGTCCTAGCCGAACGTCCATACCTCGACTATCCAGCCGACCTATACCTCGAAGGTTCTGACCAATATCGTGGTTGGTTCAACTCTAGCTTGATCACGAGTGTGGCTGTTTCTGGACATGCCCCATACAAGCAAGTCTTGTCACAAGGCTTCACGTTGGATAATCAAGGTCGTAAGATGAGTAAGTCACTGGGCAACACGATTGCGCCAGCTGATGTTATCAAGCAGATGGGTGCTGAAATCGTTCGGATGTGGGTCGCTTCAGTGGATACCAGTTCCGACGTTCGGGTCTCAATGGAAAGCTTTAAGCAAGTAGCCGATTCCTACAAGAAGTTCCGGAATACGGTACGCTTCATGTTAGGCAACACCGCAGACTTTGATCCGAAGACCAACCGCGTGGCTTATGAAGATTTAGCAAGTGTGGACCAGTACATGGAAACACGGTTGAACGAATTCGTAGCTGAGACGAAGGACCATTACGATCATTATGATTTCTTGGATATCTACAAGAAGTTGATCAACTTCTTGACGGTTGATTTATCAAACTTCTATCTCGATATTGCCAAGGATATTATGTACATTGATGCCGAGGATAGCCATTCACGGCGGTCGATGCAAACGGTCTTCTACGATGTTTTGGTTGCCTTGACGAAGCTCTTCACACCAATGCTGCCACACACGACTGAAGAAATTTGGCCATTCTTGAAGGAACCAGAAGAATTTGCGCAATTAGCTGAGATGCCAGCTGTTCAAAATTATGCGAACAGCGACGAGTTGATGGCTCAATGGACGCGGTTCATGGATCTTCGGAGTAACGTCTTAAAGGCGTTGGAAGAAGCCCGGGATGCTAAGTTGATTGGTAAATCCTTGGAAGCACACTTGGATTTGTATGTTGATGATGATACGCAAGCCTTCTTAGATCATCTGAACACTAATGTTCGGCAGATGCTGATGGTTTCAGCATTAGATCTACACGCGTTAAGTGACGCGCCTGAAGACGCAGAAACATTTGGTGACACGTTAGCCATCAAGGTCGGCCATGCTGACGGTGACGTTTGTGATCGTTGCCGAATGGTTAAGACCGATGTTGGCAGTGA
The DNA here is from genome assembly GCF_037290055.1 of Lactiplantibacillus argentoratensis. NCBI lineage: Bacteria > Bacillati > Bacillota > Bacilli > Lactobacillales > Lactobacillaceae > Lactiplantibacillus > Lactiplantibacillus argentoratensis. Next base: position 1,801,938 of record NZ_CP147647.1, on the reverse strand, counting down.
CGAGGCTTATCCGATGTTATGTGCACGGTGCGCCGCAATCGTTCGTGAAAACTACCCTGAATCAGTAACAACTGGTTTGGAAGCTTAATCTGAATTAAATTTAGCGTGAGTCTTGATAACTTATGAAAAGTGCCACTAATCAGTCGAACGGGACTGATTGGTGGCACTTTTTTTGCTGATAGCCAGGCTTCTGGATTGGGCAGCAGACTTTAATGCTGGATGATCAGGGCGGCAACGGGCCAAAAAGCGGTGTTATTTTTTGACTCAGTATTTTGGAGGCAATCTTTAATAGTTATTGAGAACATACAGTTGTTGCGCAGGACTTCGAATGGTTATTATGAGAAATGGTCCTTTGCAATTGAATTTTCATGAAAAAGTCAGTATGATAATGAAGTAGTTTAAATTAAGGTCGATTTTATATAGATAGGATGTTGATGGCTGTGAAAATGATCAAGGTACACGGTTCTGGTAACGATTTTTATTTATTGGATCAAACACAATTTCAAGCACCGTTATCGGATGCGGATTTGAAGCAATTGGCAATTAACATTTGTAAACGTGACGGCGCAGGTTTGTACGATGGCGCTGATGGCGTGTTGGTTGTTGATAAATCAGAACATCCACAAGTACTTGGTCGGATGCGGGTCATTAATGCGGACGGGACGGAAGCTAGCATGTGCGGTAATGGGCTACGGACCGTTGCTCGTTATTTGGGCACGCAAAATAGTCAGGAAGACTTCCGGGTTCAGACGATGTATGCGGACTTAAAGGTGCAGGCCGTTGCTGATTTTGCGGCCCACGTCCCAGCTTACAGTGTTGAAATTTCACCCGTAACTTTCGACGCGCAGACACTTGGCATGCATGCGAATAACGATGCGACGACAATTATTAATGAAAAGATTCCAGCGCTGTCTGCTGACTTGAAATTCTCAGCTGTGGCGGTGCCTAATCCGCATTTGATTGCGTTCGTTGACCATGATACGTTGGTTGGCCCCGAATTAGGACGTATCGGTGAATGGATGAATGATGGTAAAAACCAAATTTTCCCTGATGGCGTCAACGTTAGTTTTGTGGAAGTCTTAGGACCAAATTCAATTTTTGTACGCACGTTTGAACGCGGGGTTGGTTTTACCAATGCTTGTGGGACGGCGATGTCGGCTTCCTCATTGATGTACGTGTTATTACACCAAGAAAGTACCGATTTTAATCAAGAAATCCACGTCACCAATCCTGGTGGGATGGTCAAAACCGTTGTTCACCAAGGTGCCGATGAAGAATACTGGATGGAATTGATCGGTAACGCGACGTTCGTCCGGATCGTGACTTTGCCATTAGAAGATGCGCTTCAGGGCGACTACAGCCCAGCTACCGCAACGGAAACTGGTGAGCAGGTTGCTTATGAAGATTTTGTCGCTAACCTTGCAAAGGCCTAATGGCGATTAGTGTCAATTGGTCCGCTTGATTTTAAGAATTGGAAAAATGGGTTAAGGAGCCAAATTGGTCGCTCGTTAGCCCATTTTTTGCGGGTTCGTTAAAATTACCGAAATCGCCCAGTTGAAAATTGCAATCGAGCTAAAAAATCGGTATCCTTATTGAGAGAGCAGACACTGAAAGGGGTTCTTGATCAATGACATTTGAGGAACGGGTTCAGAGTCGTCAGTTGGTTTATCAAGGCGGGTTGGTACAGGTCGAACGACAAGAAGTCACTTTACCAGATCAAACGACGGCAACACGTGAAATTGTGCGACACCAGCCGGCCGTCGCGATGCTGATGATTACCGCGCAACATAAAATGATTGTTGAACAACAGTGGCGCGCTGCAACCGGTGGGCTGACCGTCGAGATTCCAGCTGGTAAGGTCGAATCCGGTGAGACCATGGACCAGGCGGCCGTCCGCGAATTAAATGAGGAAACACGATTGACAGCTCAGCACTTAGAAGCAGTCGCCCAATTCTACACGTCACCCGGGTTTACGGACGAACTAATGAAGTTGTACGTTGCTACCGGTCTGAGTGCGGTTGCAACGGCATTCCCACAAGACCCTGACGAACAAATTAGGCTCATCAAGCTGGACCTCGCGACGGCTGTCAGTCAAGTTCAGACTGGTCAGATTCAGGATGCCAAAACCGTAATGGCGATTTGGTACTGGCAAAGTCACCCTGAGTTAGGAGTTGAAGCATAGTGGCAGATGATGATCGACTCACCAGACAGCAATATCGACAACAACGTAGCCAGCCAACTGGTCACGATACTCAGGAGCAAGAATCACCAACGGCCGAACCCAGTGCATCCAGACAAGCGTACGCTGCTGAGAACAACCGGGCTGTTGAAGAAGCCAAGACGAAACGGCTAGCCCGCAAATTGAATTGGGCGATTGCTGGACTAGTCGTTGGGATTATTATTGTCTTTTTAATTTTATTTTTAACACCATAGAAAGTAGGCGCTAGGCTCACATGAAATTTGGAATTATTTGTGCGATGGAAGAAGAACTTAAAACGTTACGGGACGCTTTGCAAGACGAAAAGATCGTTAATATTAAGGATATTACGTTCTATGATGGGACAATTGATCAGCAGGAAGTTGTCTTAGTGCAATCGGGCATTGGTAAAGTGCAAGCTGGTATGACTACGGCTTTAATGATTACTAACTTTGATGTGGACGTTGTCATCAACTCTGGTTCTGCAGGTGGGATTGGCGCTGGTTTGCATGTCGGTGACGTTGTCGTAGCTAAGGCAACTGCTTATCACGATGTTGATGCGACGGCCTTTGACTACGAATATGGCCAATTACCACAACAGCCACTATACTACGAAACGGATGCCAATTGGGTAAAGCAAATCATGGCGGCGGCCAAGGCAACCGGTTTGAATGCCAAGACTGGACTGATTGTTTCCGGTGACCAATTTATCGCAGGTAAGGCGGCTACCGATAAGATTTTAGCACACTTTCCAGAAGCACTATCTAGTGAAATGGAGGGCGCCGCAATTGGTCAAGCTTGTCACCAGTTCCAGACGCCATATGTGGTGATTCGCGCGATGTCCGATGTCGGTGATGAAAATGCCGGTGTTAGTTTTGACGAATTTATCCTGGAAGCGGGTAAGCAGTCCGCAGCGATGTTACTTGCATTATTTGCGGCGCAAAATTAGTCAGATGTATCGCAGCGATGCTAATAACTAAGAATTATTTAGAAGGAAGTATGATGTAATGAAGCAAGTGTACCTAGACAATGCGGCAACGACCCCAATGGCAGCGTCCGTTATTCAGACGATGACGGATCAAATGACGAATACGTTTGGCAATGCCTCAAGCACCCACGCATTCGGTCGGGCCGCCCGTGAAGTTTTAGACGATAGTCGGCACGTGATTGCCCAAAGCATTAACGCAGCTGACGATGACATTATCTTTACCAGTGGTGGTACAGAAAGTGATAATACGGCGGTGATGCAGACCGCGTGGACGCGCCAACATTTAGGCAAGCATATTATTACGACGGCAATCGAACATCAAGCAATTCTTAAATCGACTGCTTTTTTGGCAGAACATGGGTTTGAGATTACTTATTTACCCGTGAATGAACAGGGACAAATTAGTCTGGATGATTTGAAGGCGGCACTACGTCCTGATACGATTCTCGTCTCAATCATGACCGGGAATAATGAAGTTGGTTCACAGATGCCAATCCATGAAATTGGTGAATTGTTAAAGGATCACCAGGCATGGTTCCATACGGATGCAGTGCAGGCCTACGGGTTGTTGGATATTGATGTGCAACGGGATCATATTGATATGTTGTCCACCTCAGCACATAAAATCAATGGGCCTAAATTCTTGGGCTTCTTGTATAAACGCAATGGCATTAACTTCCCTAGCTTTGTCAAGGGTGGCGAACAGGAAGATAAGCGCCGTGCCGGTACTGAGAACATCCCGGCAATCGCGGGCTTTGCCACGGCCGTGCAAGAACTGACGACCGCTGAGAAGGCCCACCGGCAGGCTAAGTATCGTGAGTTCAAGCAATACATCGTTGACCAGTTAACGGCTAACGGAGTTGATTTTGAAGTCAACGGGTCACTCGGTGAGCATAACTTGCAACACGTTTTGAACTTATGGATCAAAGGGGTATCGACCTATACAATGCAAACTAACCTGGACTTAGGTGGTGTTGCAGTATCTGGGGGCTCTGCATGTACGGCGGGGAGCCTAGAACCATCACACGTTTTAATTGCAATGTTTGGCGAAGACTCACCTCGGATCAGTGAGTCGATTCGGTTGAGTTTTGGCCGCTATACGACGAAAGCGGATCTGGATCAGTTTGTTACGGTGCTGACGAAGACGACGCAGCGCTTATTAAAAAAGCAGGGGGCGTGACGATGGCATACACAACAACGGTTAAACTAGATGGGGATACTAAGACGTATACGCTGAGTCCAACGGTCAAGAAATACACGTTGATGGATTTGGGTTTTGTGAAGGGTCGCTCGGGCGCGTTTAGTTTTGAACGTTCCTTGGATCCCACTTCACCTTATCAAGCAGCTTTTAAGCTGAAGATGACAGTTAACGCGGACTTGACTGGGTTTAAGATGACGACGGTAACGGGCAATGGTGTCCAACGGGCAAATATCTTCAAAAATGACGCCCATCCGGAGGCCGTTGAACAATTACGGTATATTTTAGCTAACTTTATTGAACGCGATGTCCTCACGACGGACTAATCAGGGAACGCCTGGCTTGCAGCCGGCGTTTTCTTTGTTATAATGGAACTTACTGGACTTGTACGACCTTCAAATCGTGGATTCTCCAGAATCTTTTGGAAATGATGGTGAAAAGTATGACTGATCACAGTAACACGCGTGTCGTTGTCGGCATGAGTGGTGGTGTTGATTCATCCGTGGTGGCGTTGCTCTTGAAGCAGCAAGGTTACGACGTGGTGGGCGTGTTTATGAAGAACTGGGACGATACGGACGAAAATGGTGTCTGTACCGCGACCGAAGATTATAAAGACGTTGCCAAAGTGGCGGATAAGATTGGGATTCCTTATTACTCGATTAACTTCGAGAAGGAATATTGGGACCGGGTCTTCACGTACTTCTTAGACGAATACAAGAAGGGCCGCACACCGAACCCCGACGTTATCTGCAACAAAGAAATTAAGTTTAAGGCGTTTCTAGATTACGCGATGGATTTAGGGGCGGACTACATTGCTACTGGTCACTATGCGCGGTTACAGCATGATGAAGATGGCACGATGCACCTCTTGCGTGGCGTTGACAGTAACAAGGACCAAACTTATTTCTTGAGTCAGCTGGATTCAAAGACCTTACAAAAGGTGATGTTCCCACTCGGCGAAATGGTGAAGCCTGATGTTCGTAAGCTTGCTTTAAACGCGGGCTTAGCAACTGCTAAGAAGAAGGACTCCGTTGGGATCTGCTTCATTGGCGAAAAGAACTTCAAGGAATTCCTAGGCCATTACTTACCAGCAACGCCCGGTAAGATGATGACTTTCGATGGTCAGGTGAAGGGTGAGCACGCCGGGCTGATGTATTACACGATCGGCCAGCGCCGCGGACTTGGTATTGGTGGTGATGGCGAGGACAACGAGCCATGGTTCGTGGTCGGCAAAGATCTGAAGAAGAATATTCTGTATGTTGGCAAGGGTTACCATAATCCGCACCTGTACGCGACCCACTTAAAGGCGTCCGACTTACACTTTGTGACTGATGAAGACTTAGGTAATGACTTCCACGTGACGGCGAAGTTCCGTTACCGGCAAAAAGATTCCGGTGTGACGGTGCATTTTAATGATGACCACACGGAAGTTACCGTAACTTTTGACGATCCAGTTCGGGCGATTACTCCTGGACAAGCCGTTGTTTTCTACAACGGTGAGGAATGCTTAGGTTCCGGCATGATTGACGCGGCTTATAATGATGAGCGCGTCTTGCAGTATGTTTAGTTTATAATTGATTGACCGCTGATCAGCTTGGCTTGATCAGCGGTTTTTATTGTGGGACAAATCGGAGCGGCCGTTGCTGGTGCACGTCAAAGCGGAGTGGGACTTGCTTTTCTCGCCTAGGTTGATTAAGCTAAATGGAGTGTGATCAATCGGACGGATTGGTTGAAATCAATAAGTTGTTGCGGGATGGAATGATAATGAAAAAATTAGCACATTTTAGACTTTTTGATACGCTATCTAAGAAAATGGTAGCCGGGTTTATTGTATTAATTCTGATTGGGACGGTCTTGCTGAGTCTTCCATGGGCGACACCGGCAAATGTACACACATCGTTGATCGATGTGCTGTTTACGTCGGCTTCAGCAACGTGCATCACTGGCTTGACCGTCGTCAATACGGCCGCGCACTGGACGACGTTTGGGCAGTTGGTGATTCTTGTACTTTCGGAAGTCGGTGCGTTGGGCTACATGACTTTTGCGGTACTGCTCTTTAATATTATGCGTCGTCAAATTGGTCTCTCCACGCAGTTGATGGTCAAAGCGTCTTTAAACCTAGAACGATTGAGTGATACCAAAAGTGTCATGAAGTATGTCGTTGGTTTGTCACTGCTCTTCCAGCTAGGTGGTTTCGGGTTGCTGGCAGTCGATTTTGTGCCTCGATTTGGCTGGCGTCACGGACTGTACGTTTCTCTGTATCATGCGGTCATGTCATTTTGTAATGCCGGTTTTGATGTGTTTGGCGATAGTCTGCAAGGTTTTCGTGATGATCCGTACGTCCTGACGGTCACAATGGTCCTAATTATTGCGGGTGGTCTCGGGTTCCTAGTTTGGCGGGACGTGCTGTTGTACCACACGCGCAAACGACTGACATTAAATTCCAAGCTGACACTCCTGACAACCTTCAGTTTATTTGTCATCGGTTTTGTCTTGTTGTTGATTACTGAGCGGGACTTAGCGCTACTCCCAAATGGGATGTCATGGGTCAACCGCACGATCAATACGCTGTTTTTGAGTGTCACGCCCCGAACCGCTGGTTTAATCACGATGCCCACGCAAGGGTTGCAGGCGGGGAGTTTATTGGTCATTATGATTCTGATGTTTGTCGGTGGGACGCCGGGATCGACTGCTGGTGGGATCAAGACGACGACGTTTGGCGTCTTGATGTTCCAAAGCATTGCCCAGCTTCGTGGTCGCCGTGATGTTGAGTTCAGTCACCGTCGTTTTAGTCAGGAGAATATTAATCGGGCGTTAATGCTGATTTTCTTGGCCAGCATTGTGTTAACGGTAGCAACGCTGATTTTGACGCAGACCGAAAAAATTCCGAAGGGGTTCGGCTTGGAATACGTTTTGTTTGAAGTGTTATCAGCATTTGGGACCGTTGGACTCAGCTTGGGATTGACACCCAACCTGACTTTAATTGGGAAGATTGTCATCATGATGTTAATGTTTATTGGTCGGGTCGGCATTTTTACATCACTTTACGCGCTGTCCAGACGTCAGGCTAGGGTTAATTTGATTCGTTACCCGGCAGAAAATATTTTGATTGGTTAGGTGGGGAACATGCGAAAAAGTTTTGCAGTATTTGGTCTAGGACGGTTTGGTGAGAGTGTCGTTCGGGCGCTTGCCGCCGCTCATCAGGATGTCTTGGCCGTTGATATTAAAGAAGAACCAGTTAACGAGCTGATGGACGTCGCCACACAGACAATGATTGCTGACACTCGCGATGAGCAAGTGCTGCGTGACCTGAACGTCGATACGTTTGACTACGTGATTATTGGTATCGGCAATAATATGGAAGCCAGCATCCTGACCACAATGTTGAGTAAGGAGCAGGGGGCTAAAAAAGTTATCGCCAAAGCTGAAACCAGTGATCAGGGGCGGGTCCTGGAGCGGGTCGGCGCTGACCAAGTCGTCTTTCCAGAACGTGATATGGGTCAGGGCATTGCCCACCGCATCCTTTCCAACCATATTTTGAACTTTATTGACTTAAGTGATGAGTATACGTTGGCCGCAATTGAAATCACGGATCCGAACTTTGTTAATCAGAATCTGATCGATTTAAAGATCCGACAGCGGTTTGGCCTGACTGTAATTGCAATCAAACACGATAAGCACATTGACGTTTCACCCAAGCCGACGGATATGATGGCGCTCCATGATGTGATTACCGTAGTTGGTCCAGTCAAGGGTGTCATTGCGCTGGATGAGGCGTTAAAAAAATAAATGAATTAATTATGCAAAAACATCAAGGAAAACGGGCCTTGATGTTTTTTTGTGCGCCAATAGTTGTTGGTAGCCCCTCATTTGGCTGGTTGGTGTCGGGCGTCTAATTAATATGGAAAGTTAATGAATCAAAACATAGCCCGCAGTTTCGATTGGTATACATGCTAAACTATGGTTGGCGTCAGGGGAAGAGGACGGTGAAAGCGGAATCATAAAGTGATTAGTAAACTAATATGGTAGCAGGCGACTGGAAAAGCAGTCGATTGAGAAGGAGGAAGCAACATGCGAACTTTTAAATTAATGACCGGGTTAAGTGGTGGCGTGACTTTACTATCACTGGCACTAATGCCCTTAGCGGCATTAGCGGCCGGACCCGGAACAGCAAGCAACAATTTGACGACAGTCTCGTCTGGTTATGTTGCGGATAGTACGGGTAATGCGGAAGCGTTATCGAATGCCCAATTTACGGTCATGCCTGGTGAATTAACGTTGGATGCCGTACCAAATATTGCGTTAGGTTCGACGAACGTCAAAAACATTGCATCGACCGCTACAACGTTAAATGCGACAAGTAGTAACACGTCAGGCGGCAACGGCTATGATGGCAATGGTAGTGGGACCTTAAACGTCAGTGACTTTCGGGGGAATCATGCTGGCTGGACATTGACAGTTGGGATGGGCCCGTTCAGCGCAGGCGCAGCCAAAGTCGACTCCGCCACGTTGAATCTGAATATGACTAAGGGTGCCGCTGATAATGCGAATACTGCGGCACCAACCGCGTTAAGTTTGAATCAAAGTGAAGTGACCAACGGGTGGGTCACAAGCCCGCAAACGTTATGGAATGCCGCTGCAGATACCGGTGAAGGATCCAACTCAGCGACGACCGCGACCAGCAGTTCGTTACAAGTCGGTAAACAGTCTAATATCTCTGCTGGAACGTACACGGCAACGCTCTACTGGACGCTACAAAATGCGCCAGCAGCGGCGGCAGCAACACCAAAAGCAGCTTCATAGGTTCAACCGGTCGTCACGCGTCGCTAGTCAATGATTAAGTGAAGTGGGGGTGTTTAGAATGCGATGGAAACAAATCGGTCAGTGGTGGTTATTAGTGTTGGCATTGCTACTAGGCGGGCTTTTAGGGTCATTACCTGGTCAAGCGGCGTCTAACACACCCGCATCGGGTTTTATTCTGACACCCCTACTGCCCAAGGATCAACTAGATAAGCAGGCGGGTTACTTTAATATGAAGGTCACGCCGGGAACGACGTCAACGTTCAGAGTCTCCGTCAGCAATCCTGGTAAATCAGCAATTACGTTGCAGGTAACACCAGTCAACGCAACGACCTCAGATGCAGGCAGCGTCGCGTACGTGCCGTCTAAGCGGCATGATCCATCTGCCACGACGACGTTTACTGACATGACGTCAAGTGGCGTCGTAGTTAAGTTAGCGGCTCATCAAGCGAAAACGGTGGCTTTTAAGACCACGATTCCCAGGTCTGGCTTCCAAGGGGAGGTGCTAGGTGGCCTCTTTGTCACCAATCCAACCGCTAATGCGGCCAGACCAACGACGAGTCAAGGTTTTATGTTGAAGAACCGCTATGCCGAAGTTACCGCGGTGGCGCTTTGGTGTCAGCCGCAAGTGACGATCCCAGTTAAGTTAGCCCTCGATGAGGTTAAGGTGACGCCCACTAACGGGCAACCAGTACTCTTTGCCAAGCTCCGTAATCTGACGCCGACACTTTTTGGACAACTCAAAATTCAAGCACGCGTTATTCAACGCGCGACGGGAAAAACCGTTGCCACGCAGCAGCTTAAATCAGGATCAATGGCACCGAACAGCTGGTTTAATTATCAGATTGCGTTGGGTACGCAAAATTTAGCCGCGGGAAAGTACCGACTAAAATTGCATCTGACGAGTGGCCAACGTGTCTGGAATTTCACCCGTGACTTTACCTTGACTGCAGAACGGGCCCAACAACATAATCATCATTTGGTTGGGCCACGGAAGGTCAACTGGTGGCTGTGGGGTGCTGTGGTGCTAGTCGTTCTCCTGGCACTTCTAATGGCGGCGTACTGGTTTGGCCAGCGGCGTTCGCGTAAGGAGTGAGGAACGATGAGAAAGTTAGTTAAGACTTGCTGCTTGATGGTACTCAGTCTGCTGGTTGGGTTGGGCGTTGCCACGAGTACCTTAGCGGCCAAAACGGCACCCCAGTCGCCGAGCAGTCCGCCGAGTTCCATCCTAGGTTTGAATCTATCGGGTGGTTTTTCACAACAGCCCATCGATTCCAATGTGATTGGTGGTAATTCAGTGACGTTGTCGGTCCGGGCCCAGCGAAGTGCGCTTGAGGCGGCGACTAGTCTGTTGAGTGGCCGCAAGTATGTATGGTGGGAATCAACGGACGAGGGTCAAACTTATCAGAAGGTTGGCACTAATAGTCGAACATACACTTTCACTGCGCCACAAGTGTCCAAAACAACGCATCTTTATTTTCAGGTGCAGTATGATTTCTCCGGGGTTGGGGCGTTCCCCGATTACTGGTCCAAAATTGCGAAAGTGACGGTCACGCCCGCCCGGGTAGTAACGACTGGCATCAAAGTGACAAGCGATGACGCGTGGCTTAATAATGCACAAGCGACCATGGTACACGCGACACTGACGCCTGAAGACGCCACGGATCCAATTACTTGGAAAAGCAGTGACCCGTCGTTAGCGGCCGTTGATGAATATGGGAATGTGACTGCCACAGACGCCGCGACCGATAATTCTGGCAAAGCGGATGATCACGGGACGGTCACGATTACCGGGACTTCCAATGGTCTGAGCGATAGCGTCAAGATTTTGATTGGGGCGTTACAAGATGTGACGGTTGTCGAAGGAACACCCGCAACGTTTACCTTACCAACGTTGCCTGAGGGTGTGACTGTCAGCAATTGGTACCGCGTCAAGAATGGTAAAGCGACAGCGCTGAATATCAAGGATACGAGTTATACGCTCAGGGTGCCCACTAATGCGGATGATGATGGCACGGCTTACTATGCGAGTCTGAGTTATCCGGTCAATGGTAAGCCACAGACGGTGACGACTAACGCCGCTTTGTTAACGGTTACAAGTGGCGGGCACTTGTCACTGAGTGCGGTCCCAAATTTTGATTTTGGAACGCTAACCTTGCAACGACTCGCGCAAGGAACCGATTTGGCAACGGATGCGACCGCCATCAAAGCTAATGACGGCTACGACGGTAACAACGATTATCGGTTGGCCGTGATTGACGATCGGACTGTTGGGGCCGACTGGCAATTAATGGCGAGTTTGAGTCCGTTCACTGCGGGGGATGCAACGATCAAGACGGCTCGGCTAATGCTCAAAGACACGACGGGGGTGTTACAGCAGACTATCCCAACAGATGGCTCGACTGCAACTGTCTATCGGCAGACTGGTCATCAGAGTAAAACCTTTGATGTGGCACCGAGTTCATTACAGTTACCGGCAACGCCATTGGCAACATCTGGTGATTATCAAAGCACCATTACTTGGACGTTGGCGATTGTGCCAACACCATGATAACGAGTGGTGGTAAGTAGTGTTTCACAGCTACTTACCACTTTTTTATGACGCAATTTCGGGGAAGAAATACCAATGACACAGAAACGGTGGTGGTTATCGATACTTGGATAAAGATGGGGTGTCGTTTTCTTGAATACAGTTTACATAATTATATTTTTGCTGAGTAGATTAGGACGGTACTCATTTTATTTCACTGAGTAGGTCGTCAAATCCGCAGGTGTCGAATAGTATCGTAATCATCGTTAAAATTTGTGAACAGATTTTGAAAATTAGTCTGAAAACTGTCATAATATAGAACGTAAGACGCGTTGTGGCCGTGACGAACGATGGCGGCCATCGACCCGTTATTTGAGTCATTAGCAGGGCTCACATAACCGCGATTGTGATGAGCCACATGATACTTACTCATCTGCACTCACACTCGGTTTTGAGAGTCCTTTGCTGGGAAATAAGATTGGAATCAAGACGCTAGAGTAAGGAAGTAAGCAATTGACAAAATTATTATTTGTTCGCCATGGAAAAACGGAGTGGAATCTTGAAGGGCGCTATCAAGGCTCTCAAGGGGATTCACCATTATTGCCAACGAGTTACCAAGAAATTCATGAATTAGCGGCAGCACTCCAGGATATTCATTTTAGTCACATCTACGTTAGTCCGTTGAAACGGGCGCGTGACACGGCAATGACCCTGCGTGATGATCTGACACAATCAGAGTTACCACTGACGGTACTGAGCCGCTTGCGGGAATTCAATCTCGGCAAGATGGAAGGCATGGCCTTCACGGATGTGGAAGCAAAGTACCCGGCCGAATTCGATGCGTTTCGAAATCATCCGGATCAGTATGACCCGACCGCGATTCAGGGGGAAAGCTTCCAACAGTTGCTCAAGCGGATGACCCCGGCCATCAAGCAAATTGTTCAGGCAAATCCGCGTCGCGATGACAATGTTTTGATCGTAAGTCATGGTGCGGCGTTGAATGCCTTGGTCAACTCATTACTGGGGGCGACACTGGCGACGTTGCGGCAACGGGGTGGCTTGTCGAATACCTCCACTACGATCCTAGAAACGCGTGATCGCGGTCAGCATTTCAAACTATTAGATTGGAATGATACGTCGTATTTATCACGTCGGCCCGATGCAACAGATACGATTTAATATAGAAGGAAGCGATTCAGATGGCCAAAATATCACGTCCTAGCAAAGCTGAACAGCAAGCATTGGTCCACCAATTGATTGGCAAGATCGATGCACAGCCCGAGGACTATCATGCTTACTATGAACTAGTGGTACTATTAACGGCTGGTCAGGATTTTGAACAGGCCGAGGCTTTAGCCATGAAGGCTTTGGGAAAATTTGAACAGCAACAGCCCGCGGCCGACTATCTGCGTTACGCGCTGGGCAACGTCTATTATCAAGCTCAAACTTATGACAAGGCATTACCATACTATCAACAAATTACGGATGATAAATTAAAACAGGATGCCTATTTAATGAGTGCGCAAGCTTTAATGGCGAAACACGATTACCAGCATGCCTTAGTCTGGGCCATTACGGCACAGGAGGCTCGCCCACAACAAGCTGACGCCAATTTGTTAGTAGCAGATATATTACTTGCATTAGGCAATAATCGGCAGGCATCGGATTACTACCAGCGTGCATACGACATTGACCCCCAATCTGGCCGAGCCGCTTTTAACCTAGGACTGACCGCAATGGTCTTGGGAAAACCGTATGCAAACTGGTTTGAACGTGCGCAGAAATTGGACAGTCAATATTTCAAAACCCACCAGCAACAGCTAACGGATATTGAGAAAATGTTAGCCGCACAAGCTGATGATCAAAATCACTAATTGAGGAGGATTTCCGTGACGGACGAACAAGCACATTTATTTTCCGATGATGTCGGTCGGGGACCGGTCACACACTTTATCGTCGGTAAAGTCGCTGCCGTTTTTTTTAGCAGTGCCGATAGTTTTTATAAAGTTTTATTGGTCAAAGTAACTGAACAAAATATCGATTGGTCGGAAGATGAAATCGTGGTTACTGGAAATTTTGCGGATATTCAGGAGGAAACGACTTATCGGTTTACCGGTAAAACGGTGACTCATCCCAAATACGGGGTTCAGTTTCAAGCAGATAATTATCAAAACGAAACCCCGACGACGCGAGCGGGCCTGATTGCCTATCTATCCGGTAGCGATTTTCCTGGGCTGGGAAAACGGACCGCCGAGCGAATCGTTGATACTTTAGGTGAGGACGCCATCGATCAAATCTTAGCCGACCCGAAGGTTTTAAAACCGATCGGACTTCGCACTAGTGTTCAGGCGACCTTGATTGATACGCTTACGGTCAATAATGGTTTGGAGCAAACCATTATTGGGCTGAATGCATACGGCTTTGGTAGTCGCTTAGCTGCTGCAATCTATGCATGTTATCAAGGCGACACTTTGACTAAGATTCAAGAGAACCCATACTGTCTGGTTGAGGATATCAAAGGAGTCGGGTTCAAAAAAGCAGATCAAATTGCGGCCCAACTGAAAATCGATCCTCAAGCAGATGACCGGTTGAAGGCGGCCTTGTTGACTGAAATCAATGAGCTGTGTGTGGAGAACGGTGATACGTATACCACGGCTCAGCCGCTGCTGAATCAAACCTTGCAGCTACTTGAAAATGCTCGCAATGTTCAAATTGATCCTTCAAAGCTAGCTGATCAGTTAGTCGTCCTGGCGAAAGAAAATAAAATCGTGGGTGACGAGAATCGTATCTATTTGCGCGGCCTCTATGAAGCAGAGTGGCGCGTTGCGGAACATTTACAACGGCTGTTAGCCGCCGATAATGATGAAAAACTATCGGCACACGCCGTGGATCGGGCTATCGAGCATGTTGGCCGGGCCAGTAATATTACCTATGATGAATCACAAACCGAAGCACTCAAAGCCGCGATTACGGCGCCTGTTTTTCTACTGACCGGGGGACCGGGTACTGGTAAAACGACGATTATCCGTGGCCTTGTCGCGCTTTATGCAGAATTACACGACGTTTCATTAGATATTAATCAGTATAAGGATAAGCCGTTTCCGATTCTGCTGGCAGCACCGACTGGACGGGCGGCCAAGCGGATGGCCGAAACGACGGGACTTCCCGCTAGTACCATTCATCGGTTACTTGGGCTGACGGGTCGCGAGGATGGCCCCGAGGAGCCTAGTAAGGAATTAGACGGGGGCTTGTTGATTATTGACGAAATGTCGATGGTTGATACGGTGCTTTTTCAGCAGTTATTGACGGCGATTCCAAGTCACATGCAAGTCATTCTTGTTGGCGATAAGGATCAACTACCATCAGTAGGGGCTGGACAGGTGTTTCATGATTTATTGCAGTTTAGCGAATTACCACAAATTGAGTTAACAACAATTTACCGGCAAGGCAATGATTCCAGCATTATTCCATTGGCTCACGCTATCAAAGATGGTCATTTGCCAGCCGATTTTGCTGTAAACCAACCGGACCGCTCATTTATTGCTTGTAACGCTTACCAAGTCAATCACATTGTTGAACAGGTTGTCGCGCGAGCTAAGGCGAAAGGTTTCAGTGCTGAGGATGTGCAAATTCTAGCACCAATGTATCGCGGTACCGCCGGAATCGATCAGTTGAATACCACGGTTCAGAAAATCTTTAATCCACTGAAAAATGCCCGACAGAAGCATCTGACGTATAACGGTCAAGATTTCCGAGTCGGTGATAAGGTCTTGCACCTCGTTAATTCACCCGAAGACAACGTCTTTAATGGCGATATCGGTAAAATTGTCGGTATCGATTTGGCAAACGACTCACACAACGAGTCCAAAAAAGACCAAATCACAATCGCTTTCGATCAAAACGAAGTGACTTACCAACGAAATGAGTGGAATCGACTGACGTTAGCGTACAGTATGTCAATCCACAAGTCCCAAGGGAGTCAGTTTAAAATGGTGATTTTGCCGCTGGTGCCCCAATTTTCACGGATGCTACAACGCAATCTACTCTATACTGCCGTGACACGTGCTGAACAGATGTTAATTCTGCTGGGGGATAGCCAATCATTTGAGCGAAGTGTCATCAATGAATCGGTGAATCGGCAAACCACGCTGACCAAGCGACTCCAACAAGTCTTTGGCGGGGAGCCAGCATCCACTGAGTCGGACGCCACTGCGACGATTGACCAACCAGAGGCAACGAAGGCCGCTGATGACGAGAAAATTGCTTCTGGCGAAGAACCGGCCGCTGAAGAGGTTCAGGAACCGCGTCGCCAGAATACGGGACCAACAATTTTAACGCCAGCGTTGCTTAGTGCTGGTCAGATTGATCCAATGATTGGTATGAATGGTGTCACACCAGCTGATTTCATGACGCAAGGGGCCAATTGATAATTAGTTGGTTGTAGCAAGTGAAATCGCGGCGAGCTGTTCATTGCCGACAACGTTCATTCCCAAAAAAATTCGATTGTGAGCGGTTTTTAGCCGTGGTTACTGATATAATCAAAGTAGCAAAATCATCAAACAACTTTTATGGAGGTCGTTATGTCAACAGATCAATCTTATGCCAAACTGAAACTGTTTGCCCTGAATTCGAACCTACCGTTAGCCGAAAAAATTGCGCAACGGGTTGGAATTCCACTCGGTAAAAGTTCCGTAAAGCGGTTTAGTGATGGTGAAATTCAGATTAACATCGAAGAAAGTATTCGTGGGGCGGAAGTTTTTGTCATTCAATCTATTTCGGAACCAGTCAATGATACGATATTGGAATTACTGATCATGATCGATGCCCTAAGGCGTGCGAGTGCCAGTCAGATCAACGTGGTCATTCCTTATTACGGGTACTCACGTCAAGACCGCAAAGCCCGTTCTCGTGAACCGATTACGGCAAAACTGATTGCAACATTATTGGAAAAAGACCGAGCCAGCCGGGTTCTGACAGTCGATTTACACGCTGCACAAATTCAAGGGTTCTTTGATATTCCGGTTGATCATTTATTTGCGGCGCCATTGCTGGCCAGTTATTTTAAGGACCGCGGCATTACCGATAATCTTGTCGTCGTTTCACCAGACCATGCCGGTGTTTCACGGGCACGTAAGATGGCGGAATTATTAGGAGCGCCAATTGCCATCATTGACAATCGGCATCCTGATGATGATGATTTGGTCCCAAGTAGCATTATTGGTGATGTGAAGGGACGCGTCGCAATTGTGATCGATGATATGATCGACACGGGCACTCGGTTTGACGTCTCAGCGGATGCTTTAGCACAAGCGGGGGCTGCGACAGTTTATGGCTGTGCGACCCATGCGATCTTCTCACAGGACGCGGTTGCCAAGTTACAGGCTTCTAAGTTCGAGAAGGTCATCGTAACGGATACGATTCAGATTCCAGCAGAAAAACAATTTGATAAGCTGGTTCAACTATCAGTCGGGCCGTTATTGGGTGATGCAATTAAACTCATCCATGCACAGCAACCAGTTGATCGGTTGTTTGATCCCCGCATCTAATACCGCGACTTTAAGCACATTAGCCCCCTAACAGGCTGATGTGCTTTTTAGTTGGTTCACTCAACGGCGGAACGCCTCAGAACGGTGCAACTAATTACTTGAGGTAATCAAAAGATAACATTCCGTTTATATGCATAAACGCTGGTATGGCGGCAAACCGCGTCGTTTTGGCAGTGGCAAACATTTTTCAAAATAACCGTACTGTTTTGTAAAAAAACGAGCGATTCTAGTTTGTATTTTAGTAAATTGTGCTACAATAAAATTATGATTTGTAAAAGCAGATTAAGAATTTCTTAATCTTCAGTCACAAGACGTTCTTGTTACGATTAACTTGATTTCAAAAAACTAAGGAGTGAATTAAATGTCACAAGCACATACAACGGGCAAGGTCCTAGCCAGTACGGTTGGTGCCGTTGGTTTATTGCTTGCTACAGGCCAAGCTGCCAATGCTGCCTCAATCACTGTAAAAGCAAACGATACAGTTTGGGGCCTCGCTCAACAACACGGTGTTTCCGTGCAGAGTATTGAAAAACTTAACCAGATTAAAGCGTCTGATGGTAATGTCGATTTAATTTATGTTGGTCAAAATTTACAGATTGGTGGGTCTGCAACTAAGACCGCCACGACTCAGTCAGCAACTAAGAAAGCCGCTGCTAAGGGTACATATACCGTTAAAGCGGGTGATACTCTTTGGGCGCTTGCTGATCGGTACAACACTTCTGTTCATGCGCTTCAATCGTTAAATGGCCTTTCCGGCGATTTAATCGTTGTGGGCCAAAACATTCAAGTGCCTGGAGCAACGACCAAGGCTACCGCTAAGACGAGTCAAAAGACCACCACTTCAGCTACTAGCACCGCATCTACGACGGCAGTTAGTGCCAGTTCTGCCTCGAGTACTAGCGCTAGTTCAGTTTCAAGTACGCCTGCTAGCGTCGTAAGTAGCACCAGTGCAGCAAGTCAGGATGCTGCCAGTGTGAACTCAACCAGCAGTACTAGTACGTCGAACGCATCATCATCGACGGCCTCGGCTGCTTCATCAACCGCCACAACTTCGACTGCAACGGTCAAAGCGGTGGCAACGAGTGCCGCGGTCTCATCAAGTAGCGCTAGCTCATCAACTGCTACTAGCCAGTCGACTAGTGTTGCCTCGAGCGCTTCAGTTTCGAGTAGCACAGCTTCGGCTGCTAGTTCAACGACGAGTCAAAGTAGCACGTCGACTGCTAGTGCCACCAGTACCAGCAGTACGACGGCAACGAGCACTGCTAGTCAAGCGCAAAGTACAGCGGCGACTGCGGTCACGAGTACTGCAACTCAAAGTAGCTCTGCAGCGACCAGCTCCAGCACAACTAGTCAGAGTAGCTCTTCAGCCGCCACTAGCAGTGCCAGCAGCACCGCAAGTAGTACTGCAACGACTAACAGTAGTAGTACCACGACGAGCTCAACGAGTGATTTAGCTACTGGTTCTGTCACTGGCCTCGCATTGAAGTTGGCTAGTGCCAACATTCCTTATGTATGGGGTGGTGCCAGTCTTTCAGGAATGGATTGTTCTGGTTTAGTTTCCTATGTTTACCAACATGCAGCAGGGATTACCTTGCCACATAGTACGGTGGCACAGGAATCCTATGTAACGACTCATTCCGTTGCCGATGCTCAACCTGGAGATATTTTATTCTGGGGGAGTCGTGGTGGCACTTATCATGACGCCATCTATATTGGTAATAACCAATACGTTGCCGCCCCAACTGAAGGCCAAAACGTTCAAGTTCAGACGATCAGTTCTTACTTCATGCCAAGCTTTGCAGGTACGGTTAAGTAAGTCGATTTTAAATGTAAATCCCCCTAACACGATATTCTTAAGTGTTAGGGGGATTTTTATTTATTTTTTTAGTTTTATGATTTAAACTTACTAATAATTGTGGTATATTATGTTTGTCGTTTTTCTATTCGAAAAATTGGACCATCTATTGTGATAAGGAAGTGCTATCAGTGAGTAATCGTTTTGAGATTCTGGAAGAATATCAAGAGGCTAATACCGAACTCGATCATTTAAAGACGTTGGCCGTTCGACAACAGGATCGCTCACGGGTTGTGACCATTTATCCGCACTTGAAAGAACGGGTGAGTCACTTATCTCGTAAATGTGAACAACTTGACATGCTTCTGGAAGCAATCAACGCTTCTGAGGACTAAGAATAACCAAACTGACTGTGTAACCATACTGAGATGGTTAGCAGTCTTTTTTTATCAACTAAGCTGTGTCTGCCGGTCAAATGAGTGGTGAGTCGCGACTGGTCCCTGTGGTCGGTCACAGACAGTTTTCGACTGGCATAAGCTAGTAAGAAACTTTGAAATATCAACGTCTAAAAAAGCCGTTGCGAGAATCCTCGCAGCGACTTTTTTGTTCTAAAATCTGTCGTTTTAGCAGGTGGTTAGTGGTGGTCATGAATGCTAGTGTCGATCCAGAATGGGTACGGGTGGGTGGACAGGTAGAGGTCGTAGTTACGATTCCCAATAATTTGACCATCCATCTGCCCAACCTCAACGGAGTTAACCAACAAGTGTAAGTTAGCGTTGCGATAATGGTGAACGAAGCGCGAATTGAGATGACGACCACCCATTAGCAGTAAAATGAATAACCACAGAATAATCCACCAATGGGGCTCCTCGACAACGATCAATTCAAGCTGATCATCATGCAGATTGGCCTGCGGTAGAATTTTAACCCCGCCACCAAAGTATGGAATGTTTGAAACCGTACAAAGAAAGGCGCGTTTATAATAGTCCCGCTTGCGGTTAACGTGTACCGTCAGTGGAAACCCTTCTTGTTGGGAATAGGCAGCCAGCATATTGCTGAGGTAAGCCCAACGGCCCAGACGGCCCTTCTTCTTACTCCGGTTGGTGTCATCAACGATTTGGGCGTCAAAGCCTAAGCCAACGTTGTTGACAAAGTAACGGTGCTCGTTCTTCAAGGTCTCATGAAAGTAGCCCACATTTAACAGACGGGGCCGCATATTATTAAGGACTTGTGCAAGTGCGATTGCTGGATCAGTCGCCATGCCCAAACCACGGGCAAAGTCGTTACCCGAGCCGCCCGGAATGTAGGCGAGGGGAATCTGTTCATCCTGAGGGACTTGCATGATGCCATTTAGGGCTTCGTTCAGCGTGCCATCACCACCAATGACCAGAATGACCGGAGTCACATTTGGTCGTCGCTGAATCGTTTTTACGTATTCACTTGCGAGTCGAATCGTGTGACCAGCATATTCAGAAATTCGATATTCAAACCGAATTTGGCGTTGTTCTAGAATCGGTTTGACGGTTTCCCAAACGACCTTACCGTGACCGGAGCCTGCCAATTCATTAATAATAATGTAGTATTCAGCAATCAAAATTACACCTCATATCAGTCTTACACCATAAAAAGCCGGAACAGGATCGTTCCGGCAAGTAGTTAGTTCATAATCAGCATTGGCAGAATCATTGGATGCCGTTCAGTCTTATCAAATAAGAAACTCTGCAGATCATCAATAATCGCATTACGGATCGTTGCTTCGGTCGCCTTGTCCGACTTCATTTTGCGCCGGATCGTCCGAAAGACATGTCGCCGAGCTTCATTGATCAAGTCACCGGACTCCCGCATATAGACAAAGCCACGTGACAAAATATCTGGGCCAGCTTGAATCTCTTTTTTGTTTAAATTGATGGTGGCGACGACAACTACCAGACCTTCTTCTGAAAGCACTTGGCGGTCACGTAACACAACGTTACCAATGTCACCGATTCCAGAACCATCAACGTAGACATCACCAGCACCAAAGTGACCCGCAACTCGGGCAGAATCCTTAGTGAAGGCGAGCACGTCCCCATTTTCAAGGATAAAGCTATGATCTAGTGGCACGCCACATTGCTCAGCCAGTTCGGTGTGAATCTTCAACATTCGATATTCACCATGAATTGGCATAAAGAACTTCGGCTTCATCAGTCGTAACATCAGTTTCTGTTCTTCCTGACCACCATGACCAGATGTATGAATATTGTTGACTTTACCATGAATGACATTTGCACCGGCTTCTTCGAGTTCGTTAATCACGTGGTTAACACTTAACGTATTACCAGGAATTGGTGAACTTGAGAAAATAACGGTGTCGCCTGGTTCAATAGAAATCTGACGGTGCGTGCCGTTGGCGATACGCGAGAGCGCCGCCATTGGTTCACCTTGAGACCCAGTACATAGAATCATGACTTTATTGGCGGGTAGGGAGCGCAAATCGTTTGCGTCGACGATCGCTTCGTCAGGGATGTTGAGATAACCTAATTCACGTCCGTTGACGATAGCTGCTTCCATACTGCGACCAAATACCGCAATTTTGCGATGATGTTCAAGGGCAACCTGAGCTGCTTCTTGAATCCGCGAGATGTTAGAAGCGAAGGTGGCAAAAATGATTCGACCTTCAACTTGTTCGAAAATGTGCCGAATTGATTGCGCCACCCACCGCTCTGACTTCGTCCAGATTGGACGCTCGGCGTTAGTACTGTCTGACATTAAAGCCAGTACACCACGTTCACCGAGATGCGCCATCTTTTGAAGGTTCGGCGGCTGGTTGGTGATTGGTGTCAGATCGAACTTATAGTCCCCGGTCTCCACAATCGTGCCAGGTGGTGTTTGAACCGCAATCCCCAGCGTATCAGGAATTGAGTGGGTCGTTCTAAAGAACGAGACACGGGTTTTACGGAACTTGAGCACCGTATCTTCATTGATCTCGTGTAATTCAGTTGTTTTTAATAACCCGTGTTCCTCTAACTTACCCTTAATCAAGGCTAAGGCTAGGGGGCCGGCATAGATTGGCACGTTGATCTGTTTTAATAGGAATGGAATCCCACCGATATGATCTTCATGACCGTGCGTAATCACTAAAGCTTTTATTTTTTGCTGATTTGCAACTAGATAAGAATAGTCTGGAATAACGTAATCAATTCCGAGAAGTTCATCCTCAGGGAATTTAATTCCGGCATCAATCAGAATAATCTCATCTTGAAATTGGATACCATAGGTATTTTTCCCAATTTCTCCCAAACCGCCGACTGCAAAAACAGCGGTTTCGTTATTTTTGACGTTTAACCGTTTCATTTATTGAACTCCGTTAGGTGATACTCTGGATTTTTTTGTTCGTAATCCAAGAAGTTACCTTCTAACGGTTCGATAAATTCGATGTTGTGATCTGTATTATCTTCCACTAAGGTCCGTGCCGCTACTTCGGTCTCAGCTTCGAGATACAAAGATTGGGTCGTTTCCCGTTGTGGGTTCCGTTCTTTGGTTTCTTGGTAATATACTTTGTAAATCATGCGTAAAACTCCTTAATATAAACAAGATTTATTTAGATACTAAGTAATCTAAATAGATAGCAAAAATAAAAGTTTGATCCGTACACCAGGTTGTGTAAACACAACAATTATCTTACATTTTAGCATAATTTAAGATGGGTGTATACAATGTTAACTTTCTTCAAAAATAGAGCGGTTAAAAGAATTTTTTTTGATGAAACATGCTATGCTAAACATAAGTAATAAAATGAAAAATTCCTAAAATTGTGAATCATTATACAAAAAAAGAATTGAGGGTTGAGCATGCAGAGTTGGTTAACAATCATTGGTGGGTTGCTAATTGCAATCGTCGTTTATGAGTTACTGCGGCGGCAGGTGTTGAAGCGCGCGGCATTGAAGATTCGGCGGGCTGGCCAACGAACAGTGGACAGTGCGATGGCAGCAGCGTTCAAAGTACTTGCTAACGCGATGACGATTCAAGAGGTCGCGGGGGCGATCCATTCGGTACCAGTTGCGGATGTCTGGGGGCGTGGTGTGATGGCCTTTGAATACGTACTGGATGCACCAGGCATGGTGGCAGCGGATTTGCCGGAAGTACGACGGTTGTTCAATAACGAATTGCAAGTGTATGCAATTCACAATCAAGTGGCCGCTTTTCAAGAGGCTGGCCCGGCGCTACGGGTCACGGATGCGTGGCTGCGCAGCGGACAGCTCCACTTAGATATTGCCTATTTGATGAATGAGGCCACTTTAGAGTATTTGGAAGATTTGCGTCGGTTGAATTCGAGTGCACCAAAAAAGCAGTCCTGAACATTTCAGGACTGCTTTTTTAAATGACTTTAAGAAATTAGAACTAAATCATCATCAGCGGCAAATGGATTGTCACCATTGATATGGTCGTAGAATAAGATGCCATGAAGATGGTCAATTTCATGCTGACAAACGATGGCCGGGTAGTTCTTGAGACGAATCTTTTTCTCTTCGCCAGCCATATTATAGTAGCGTAACGTAATCCGGTCGTGCCGAATGACGTAGCCCGCAATATCGCGGTCGACGGATAGACAACCTTCGCCCTCAGTCAAAGCCCCGGGTTGAACTGAATGGCTGATGATCACGGGATTGATGATGACGTCTTTAAACACCGGTTCATCATCTTCATTTTCACTCGGAACAAGGACCGCAGCCATTTGTTCCGAAACGTCGACTTGCGGTGCGGCCAAACCAACACCGGCACGCAGTCCGTATTTTTTAGCCAATTCTGGATCTTGGCTATTTTCTAAGTATTCCATCATGTCGTTAGCTAATTTCTGGTCAGCTTCACTCAACGGAAATTTAACTTGTTTTGCTTCCGCGCGTAACGTGTGATTACCTTCGCGGATAATGTCGCGCATTTTAATCAATTCCAATTACCTCCAAAATTAAGATCGCGCAGTTTACACTTAATATCTAGTTTATCATAAGGACGAACTAAAAAGTAGCGCCCGTTATGAAAAAAATGAAAACAAAAATTTGCACAAATTCAATAGTTCACAATCGTTTCGACAAAAAAAGCCGGCTTCCCGCCTTTTGGAAGGGCTTGCAAAAGGTGAAATGCAATGGTAAATTAGACTTGTAATTATGAAAACGATTACGAACGCGGTGCTGAGCACTCGTTTGTACGTTCATGAAAGGGATGTGTCATTTATGGACAACGAAAAACCAATTGTTGATTTTGGTGCGATCCGAGATGCACTTGGGAAAGACTTTGAACCCGTGCAAGTATTGGATGGTCAAGCTAAAGTAATTAAACCAGAAATTGTCTCTAAATATTCAAACGAACAACTCGTTGAATTCTTTAAATTAATGTTATGGGAACGGACGTTACACCAACGTTCCAACGCGTTGACGCGGCAAGGGCGCTTAGGATTTTATGCGCCAACTGAAGGTCAGGAAGCCAGTGAAATGGGTAGTAACGCCGCGATGAAGAAAACCGACGTTTTAATGCCTGCTTACCGTGATATTCCACAATTGATTCAACACGGATTACCTGTTTATAAAGCGTTCCTATGGTCTCGTGGTCATGTCTTGGGTAACGAATATCCCGAAGATTTCCATGCAATGCCACCACAGATTATTATCGGCGCGCAATATGTGCAAGCTGCTGGTGTCGCCTTAGGGATTAAGAAGAATGGTACCGAAGACAAGGTTGCTTACACATACACTGGTGATGGTGGGACGTCGCAAGGTGACTTCTATGAAGGGATGAACTTTGCCGGAGCCTTCGAAGCACCGGCCGTCTTCATTGTTCAAAACAATGGTTATGCCATTTCAGTACCACGGCGCAAGCAAACAGCTGCGAAGACGTTGGCTCAAAAAGCAGTTGCTGCCGGTATTCCAAGTGTTCAGGTCGATGGGATGGACTTCCTAGCTGTTTATGAAGTAACAAAGGCCGCCCGGGAATACGCTGCTGCTGGCAACGGTCCTGTCATGATTGAAACGCTGACATACCGGTTTGGCCCGCATACGAATGCTGGGGATGATCCTAAGCGTTACCGGACTAAGGACGAAGAACAACCTTGGTTCGATAATGATCCATTGATTCGTTACCGTAAGTACTTGACTGATCAAGGTGTTTGGTCAGAAGATCAAGAAAACGAATACGTTGAACAAGTTAAAGAAGATATCAAGGCTGCTGTTAAACAAGCAGATGAAGCACCAAAGCAAAAAATGACCGAATTCTTGGGGAATGTTTTTGAGGAACAACCACAAAACATTCAACAACAAATTACGGAATTCCAAGCAAAGGAGTCGAAGTAACATGTCAAAGAAAACGTATATTCAAGCGATCACCGATGCACTTCGATTAGAACTCGGGTCAGACGAAAAGACCTTAGTTTTTGGTGAAGATGTTGGTAAAAACGGTGGGGTCTTCCGGGCAACCGATGGCCTGCAAGCCGAATTTGGTGAAGATCGTGTTTTTGACACTCCTTTAGCAGAATCCGGTATTGGCGGTTTATCAATTGGGTTGGCATTGGAAGGTTTCCGGCCAATCCCCGAAATTCAATTCCTGGGCTTCATTTTTGAAACTTTGGATTCAATTGCTGGTCAGATGTCACGGGAACGTTTCCGGACTGGTGGCACGCGGCATATGCCGATTACCATTCGTTCACCATATGGTGGTGGGACGCATACACCGGAAATGCACGCGGACTCATTAGAAGGCTATTTAGCTCAAATTCCTGGTTTGCGGGTCGTAACGCCATCTAATCCATACGATGCCAAGGGGTTATTGATTTCCTCGATTCGGAATAATGATCCAGTTTTCTTCCTTGAAAACTTGAAGTTATACCGGTCAATGAAGGCCGATATTCCGGATGAAGCTTACACCGTTCCGTTAGACAAAGCTAACGTGGTTCGTGAAGGTACTGATATTTCCTTGATTGCCTACAGTGCACAAGTTAACCAGTCACTGAAGGTTGCGGAAAAGCTTGAAAAAGAAGGCATCTCCGTTGAAGTTGTTGACTTACGGACTTTGTCACCTTTAGATGAAGAAACAATTCTGAAGTCCGTTCAAAAGACTGGTCGGGCCGTTGCGATTCAAGAAGCGCAACGTCAAGCTGGTATTGCAGCGAACGTTGCTTCACTGATTGCTGAAAAGGGTGCACTTTACCTCAGTGCCCCAGTTGGCCGGGTGTACGCACCAGATACGGTCTACCCATTCGGATTAGCAGAAGACGATTGGCTACCAGCTGAAGATGAAATTGAAGCAAAAACCCGTGAAATCTTGAACTATTAATCAGGACGCGGCATCGAAAAACAGTCACCTGAGACTGTCATGAAAGGAAGTTATCCAATGGCTTACGAGTTTAAATTACCAGAGCTTGGTGAAGGTCTTGAAGAAGGCGAAATTGCATCATGGCTCGTAAAACCTGGTGATGAAGTCAAAGAAGACGATTCTCTAGTTGAAATTCAAAATGATAAATCGGTGGAAGAACTACCATCGCCAGTAAGTGGTAAAGTGATTGATATTTTAGTTCCAGAAGGCGAAACCGCTAAAATCGGTGATGTCATCGTCACGATCGACGATGGTTCCGGTGACGCTGCCCCAGCGGCTAAGGCTGAAACACCAGCCCCTGCGAAGGCGGATGCACCGGCAAGTGAAGCTGCTGAAACGCCAGCTGCTGCGCCAGCACAACCAACGGGGACCCCGGCTGCGGGCGATCCTAACAAGCGGGTTTTGGCAATGCCGTCTGTTCGACAATACGCACGGGATAAGGACATCGACATCACACTAGTTACGCCTACTGGTGCCCATGGTCAAATCACAAAGCAAGATATTGACAGTTACACGGGTGCACCAGCGGCAACGGGTGCTAAACCGGCAGCTACGCCAGCGACAACGGCTCCGGCTGCAAGTGAAGCACCAGCACCAGCACCAACACCAGTTAAACCATACGTTTCTGACACACCTGAATTAGAGACGCGTGAAAAGATGACGCCAATTCGGAAGGCAATCTCTAAGGCTATGGTGAACAGTAAACACACCGCGCCACATGTTACTTTATTTGATGAAGTTGAAGTGAGTGCGTTGATGGCACACCGGAAGAAATACAAGCAAGTTGCTTTGGATCGCGACATCCATCTGACCTTCTTACCATACTTCGTGAAAGCTTTGGTTGCGGTTTTACAACAATTCCCAGAATTGAACGCGTCGATCGATGATGCAAACAAGGAAATTGTTTACAAACACTACTTCAATATTGGGGTAGCTACCGATACTGACCGTGGATTGTTAGTGCCAAATATTAAGCACGCTGAAGGTAAGGGCTTGTTTGCAATTGCCAAAGAAATTACTGACAATACGCAAAAAGCTTACGATGGCAAGTTAAAGGCCAGTGAAATGAGTGGTGGCTCCATTACCATTAGTAATATTGGCTCAATTGGTGGCGGCTGGTTTACCCCAGTTATCAACCAACCGGAAGTTGCCATTTTAGGTGTTGGGCGTATCGGTAAGGAACCTTACGTCAATGACGATGGTGAAATCGTTGTTGGTAAGATGCAGAAGTTGTCCTTGAGTTTTGATCACCGTCTGATTGATGGTGCAACGGCACAACGGGCAATGAACTTATTGAAGCAATTGCTACATGATCCAGAATTACTTTTGATGGAAGGATGAGGTCAGAATGGTTGTAGGAGATTTTGCTGAAGAACGCGATACAATGATCATCGGCGCGGGCCCTGGGGGTTACGTCGCTGCGATTCGGGCCGCGGAACTCGGCCAAAAAGTCACCGTGGTGGAAAAGGAATATATCGGTGGTGTCTGCCTTAACGTTGGCTGTATTCCATCCAAAGCCTTGATCAGTGCTGGTCATCGGCTACAAGAAGCCAAGGACAGTAAGATCTTTGGTATTAAAAATATTCAGGATCCGGTGTTAGATTTTAAAGTGACCCAGGACTGGAAAGACCATCAAGTTGTTGATCGGTTGACCGGTGGCGTTGAAATGTTGCTCAAGAAGCATAAGGTGGAAGTGGTCCGTGGGGAAGCCTATATGCATGACAATCATACCTTACGGGTAATGAACGGCGACCATACTGGTCAGACTTATAAATTCAAACATTTGATTATCGCAACTGGCTCACGGCCAGTTGAAATTCCGGGCTTCAAATTTAGTGGCCGGGTCGTTGACTCGACAGGTGGCTTGAATTTGCCCGAAGTACCTAAGGAATTAGTGGTTATCGGTGGTGGGTACATTGGCTCAGAATTAGCTGGCGCCTATGCCAACCTCGGTGCTCACGTGACGATTCTTGAAGGGACACCGCAAATCTTGCCTAACTTCGAAAAAGACATGGTCAAGCTTGTCTTGAACAGCTTTAAGAAGAAGGGTGTTGACGTCATTACTAATGCGATGGCGAAGAACTCCGAACAAGATGACAGTGGCGTCACGGTCACCTACGCCGTTGACGGGAAAGAAACTGAGATCCATGCTGATTATGTCATGGTCACCGTTGGTCGGCGCCCTAATACTGACGACATGGGCTTGGAATACACTGACGTCAAGTTGACGAAGCGTGGCCTGATTGAAGTTGATGAACAGGGACGGACGGCCGCTGAAGATATTTTTGCGATTGGCGATATTGTCGCTGGTGCCGCACTGGCACACAAAGCGTTTGCTGAAGCTAAAGTTGCTGCTGGTGCCATCAGTGGCAAGAAGACGGCGAACGACTACGTTTCAATTCCGGCAGTGTGCTTCACTGATCCAGAATTGGCAACAGTCGGCATGACGAAGGCTGAAGCTGAAGCGGCGGGCTTACAAGTGAAGACGTCCAAGTTCCCGTTTGCTGGCAATGGTCGTGCAATTTCTTTGAACTCCATGGACGGCTTCTTCCGTCTTGTAAGTACGAAGGACGAAGGCACCATTGTTGGCGCGCAAATTGCCGGCCCGGGTGCTAGCGATTTGATTTCTGAACTAAGTGTTGCGGTCAATGGTGGTATGAACGTCGAAGACCTTGCTTTGACGATTCATCCACACCCAACCTTAGGTGAAGTAGTTCAAGAAGCTGCGGATGAAGCGATGGGTTACCCAACGCATATCTAAAGCGGATGATGACTTAATAAAAGTTTGAGGCCAGCGCCTCAAACTTTTGTTTTACATAAGATGTGGTAGCTGGTGTACCACTTCAAAATGGGCTGCATGGGAAACGCGAATTAGAACGTGCTCAGAAAAATTGAAAGCTGGGTTGGTCAAGATTGCCTAATTGGAACGGTGCGTGCAACCTTGGTATCCGGCACAAATATCGTGACTCAGCGGGCTAACTTTTCCGTGCACAGTGGTCTATGACGATGAAGCATCAAACTGCGCTTGCTTCGGGGGCAAGTGGCAAATTGGTTGGGCATAAATGTTACAAAAGGGTAAGCTTTTTGTTAACATTTACTTGAATTCATTGACAGCTCAGGTACAATTATTAGCGAAGGTTGGAGGGATTGAAATGATTAATACAGTAATTATTCGGGGATTATTCGAGTTCGTACAACAATTAATATTAGTCGCAATTGCCAAAGATTTGCCAGTGAAATTAGTGGTCGCAACGGGTGCCGACGAAGCGCCACGCTACCAAGCGCTGGTGACTGCGAGTTTAACTTGTCGTCAGTTTACATTAGCTGCACAGGCTAAACCAGATTATTCGCAAGCAGATAGCTTGATTATTGGAAATTTAGTACCGTTGGCTAGTGATCGTGATGCCAGTGGTGATTTAAAGGCGACCCTGCCGTTGTTTCGCACATTCGTGAATGATGCGATGGGCGCCGGGTTTAACGGAAAAATTATCTTGGCTGGTAGCAATGACGCAGTTTTAAGCGTTTTGGTCGCACGTTTTAGTGGCATTGATCATTCTAAAGTAGTCGGACTAGGCACCTTGCCACAGAGTCGATTACTAGAGCAACTGTTACGCCAGCAATTAAGTGTTGGTCCAGCGGATGTGCGTGCATTCGTGGTTGGAACTGCGGCGGCACACCTAATCTCATGGAGTCGCTCATATATTGGACCAGCGCCCGTGATGACTTACTTGGCTAACCAGGATATCAGTTTTGGGATGGACGAGATGAGTGAAGCGACGGAGCAGATCGATGACCCCACGATTGTTACTAATCAGACCTTGAGTGTGTTAGCATTAGTACAAGTACTCAATGCATTTTACGCGCAGACGCCGTTTATCGGTACCGTGACAAATATCCAGACACTTGTCGATGACGACCAGCTGGTTGGTTTGTCATCGCCGGTGTTGATCAGCGCTAACGGAATCAAACGCATGGCGGATATGGTGCTATCTGATGACGAGCAGAAAGAATACGCTGAGATTGCGGGCCAGGTTCGTGAAGAACTTGACCGGGTCACAGCGGGGGAGTTGGATGAAGATGCCTAAAAATAATGATAATTATCAGTACCCACTTGATGAGACGTGGACCACTGCCGAAATCATTAAAGTGACGACCTTTTACCAAGCTATCGAAGCCGCTAATGAAGGGTCGATCGCTACGGCAGATTTGCTGGCGGCTTATCGTGAATTTAAGACGGTTGTTCCGGCCAAGTCGGAAGAAAAGCGACTGGCTCGCGATTATGAGGCTGCCTCGGGTTATCGGATTTATCAGACGATGCGGGCGGCTCAGGAGACGAACAAACAGCGATTTCAATACCGAGACTAGGTGACTTAACGTGCAAACGAATGTGGTGAAACAGTTAAATCAGAACATGCAAGCTGTGATGCAAACGGCGCGAAGGCAAGTATTGGCGAAGATGGGAACCCACTTAACGGTCGCGGAGAAGACCAGTCGGCGTGATTTGGTGACTAACGTGGACCATAGCAATGAAGACTTTTTGGTAGGTCAGATTCGCGCTTTGGACCCGGTCGCGAAGATTCTAGCTGAGGAAGGAACCGGCGACCAAGTCACCGACATGACCGGTCATGTCTGGATCGTTGATCCAATTGACGGGACCATGAATTTTGTGCATCAGCGTAATCATTTTGCGATGATGGTGGGCTTGTATGTTGACGGTAAACCAACACTGGGCTATATCTTTGATGTCATGGCGAATAAGCTATATGCTGGCGGTCCTGAAGTAGGCGTCACGCTTAACGGACAGTTGTTGGCTGCACCCGCGGATGTCGACTTGAGTGCGGGGTTGTTTGGTGCGAGTGCGCCGTTATTGATTCAAGACCGCTTCAATATGCAGACTGTCATTGCACAGTCACTGGGCGCGCGAATCATGGGCAGTGCGGGTATTCAAATCAGCCAGGTTTTAGCTGGCGAGCTAGTCGGTTATCTGTCATACTTGCGGCCATGGGATTTTGCAGCCGGTCGGGTTCTCGCTGAAAGCCTCGGACTAGTTGTGTCAAGAGTTGACGGCAGCCCGGTTAATATGTTATCATCGGGTGCTGTACTGATAGCGACAAAGCGCGCACAACGCTCAATTTTGGCAATCGTCTAGTAAGTAGTGGGACTGTGACCCATATGTCACAGTTTTTTTATGTCAATGGATGAAAGCCGCTGAAAACGTCGTTATGAAGGTTTCAAGTTGAAGCTATGACTTGATAGTAACGGCGGATTGTATTAATATATGTAAGATTTCTGCTGTCGAAGATAGCCAGAATTTTGAAGGATGAAAGGAAGATCAATTTTGAAATTTAGAGATGATATCCGCAACATTGCCATTATTGCCCACGTTGACCACGGTAAAACGACGTTGGTTAACGAAATGCTTAAACAATCGGATACCCTTGACGAACATGTCCAGATTGACGATCGGGCGATGGACACTAATGCCATTGAAAAGGAACGCGGTATCACGATCCTTTCGAAAAACACGGCCGTACGTTACGGCGACAAACAAATTAACATTCTAGATACGCCAGGACATGCTGACTTCGGTGGTGAAGTTGAACGAATCATGCGCATGGTTGACGGGGTATTACTCGTTGTTGATGCGTTTGAAGGAACGATGCCTCAAACTCGGTTTGTTTTGAAAAAAGCTTTGGAACAACACTTAACACCAATCGTTGTTATTAACAAAATCGACCGTCCCGGTGCACGTCCTGAAGAGGTCGTTGACGAAGTGTTAGACCTGTTCATCGAATTAGGTGCTGACGAATCACAATTAGACTTCCCAGTAGTTTACGTTTCAGCTTTAAATGGAACTTCTAGCTACGAATCAGACCCTGCTAAGCAGGAACACACGATGCAACCAATCTTTGATACGATCATCAAGACGATTCCATCACCAATTGACAACTCTGACGAACCGTTACAATTCCAAGTGGCCTTATTAGACTACAACGATTATGTTGGTCGGGTTGGTATCGGCCGGGTCTTCCGTGGTACGATCAAGGTTGGTGACAGTGTGTCTGTCATGAAGCTTGATGGTAGCAAGAAGAATTTCCGCGTAACCAAGTTATTCGGGTTCTTCGGTCTTCAACGTTTGGAAATCAATGAAGCCCACGCCGGTGACTTAGTTGCCGTTTCTGGGATGGAAGATATCAACGTTGGTGAAACGGTTGCTGATTCAGCCAATCCTGAAGCATTGCCAATCTTACGGATCGACGAACCAACTTTACAAATGACTTTCGGCACGAACTCCTCACCATTTGCTGGTAAGGAAGGTAAGTTCGTGACTGCCCGTCAACTTGAAATGCGGTTGAAGGCCGAACTTGAAACCGATGTTTCACTTCGGGTCGATGATACTGACGAACCTGGTTCATGGGTCGTTTCTGGTCGTGGGGAATTGCATTTGTCAATCTTAATTGAAACGTTACGGCGTGAAGGTTATGAATTACAAGCATCTCGTCCAGAAGTTATCTATCGCGAAATTGATGGTAAGCGTTGCGAACCATTTGAATCGGTTCAAATCGATACGCCAGATGAATATACTGGTTCAATTATTGATACCTTATCAAAGCGTAAGGCTGAAATGAAGAATATGGAAAGTACTGGTAATAACCAAACCCGGTTAACTTTCTTAGCACCTTCACGAGGCTTGATCGGTTATTCAACTGAATTCCTTTCATTGACGCGTGGTTACGGAATCATGAACCATACGTTCTCTGAATACTTGCCAGTTATTCCTAACTGGAACCCAGGCCGTCGTAACGGTGCTTTGGTTTCAATCAACCAGGGTAAGACCACGACATACGCCACGATGGGTATTGAAGACCGCGGAACGATTTTTGTTGATCCCGGTACCGAAGTATATGAAGGTATGATCGTTGGCCAAAACAGCCGCGAAAATGACATTTCAGTTAACATTACTAAGGGTAAGAACATGACCAACGTGCGTTCTTCTAACAAGGATTTGACGGCGACAATCAAGACGCCAACGCATTTGACATTGGAAGAATCGCTTGAATTCTTGAATAGTGACGAATTCTGCGAAATTACCCCAGAACATGTTCGCTTGCGGAAACGTATTTTGAACACGAACTCCCGTGAAAAAGAAGCTAAAAAGCGTAAAATGAACAAGTAAGTTGATTACTCGAAAGCACGTCCTTAATAGGGCGTGTTTTTTTGTGCCACTTTGTCGCAGGTGGTACCACCCAAGAACGGGAGGAAGTCGGCAAAGTTAATCCATACCGCACTAATGGTTACAGTGTTCATTTAAATGGAAATAATGATTGATAAAATGTTATTCAGAGTATGGTATTAGTTTATAGGGTAAAAAAGGTCCATTGACACTTATGACCCCGCAAAATGGTATTGAATTTGGGAGGTGTGACCATCGTGAAAAAAATTAATAAGTTGATGATCTTAGGCATGCTCGTTTTTGGGATAACGGGAGTAACGACAATTAATCCTGCTATGACAACTACCGCCGATGCCAGCACCAATATCACCATTGATGGCAAGATGAACGACTGGAAAGATGCGACGTTAACGGAGGGCTATAATGGTTACACGGCACTCGCGAGTGCTGGCCAGTATGTCAATGTTTACGTCAAGATGAAAAATGGTGCTGTGCCAGGATATGGCGACTATAATTTCACTATTGATGGTAAGACGTATTATATTTGGTCTAAGAATATTTCAGGTAGTGTTAGCTCGGGAACGGTCAAGTCCTTCACATTAACTGGTGGTAAATGGAATGAAGGCACACAATATGGGGCTGTCGGAACGGGATATGTGACCAATGACGGTTCGCATAATTATGCCGAATTTCAAATTGACTTAACCAAGTTAGGACTAAGTGACAGTGCGAGTGGTAAGCAGATTTCGATGGTCAATCTGAACATCGGTAATGCTCCTACTACTAGTACAGTTGGAACAATTCCCGCGTCTTCGACTAGCTCAAGTAGCAGTACTAGTTCAAGTACTAATGCAAATTCTGCGACCAGTTCCTCAGCTGGAGTGATTACTGATAAAGATACCTCCGCTTCTAAGGCGTCTTCGACGACGGACAATAATGCGGCCAATGACAATGATAATCTCAATATTAAAATCGATGGTAACTTTAATGACTGGAAAAACGTGACTCTGACCGAGGGTTATAACGGCTATATGGCAATGGTCAGTGACGGGAAGTACGTCTACGTTTATGTCAAGATGAAGTACGGGCAGGTGCCCGGTTACGGGGATTATAACTTCGACATTAGCGGCCAAAAGTATTACGTGTGGTCCAATGAGATGCCTAGCTCGCAAAGTGACGGGGCGGTCAAAGCCGTCTCATTTACGGGTGGTAGCAACAATGAGGGCCATCAGTACGGCACGGTCGGTAATGGTTATGTTTCTCAATCCGGTTCACATTCGATTGCTGAATTCAGAGTGAATTTGAGCAAATTTGATATTTCAACGATGACTGGTCAAACGATTACGATGACCAATCCGAATATCGGTAATCAAAAAATGACCGTAGCCGGTGGCTCAACTGGTCCGTACGTAATTTCCGGTGTCGGTGTCGTAATCGTTGCTTGGGGATACTTTAAATTCCGCAAGCGGCGTCGATTAACTGCAACGGATTCATCGACCACTAAGAACTAATGCTTGATTACACGTTATACTCGTTATGATTTAGCATTAACTATGATTAAAACGTGCCAAGTTTAGATTGTTGTTCGTCAGCCGGTGCGCGTCCTATTCCGACCTCCGGGGCTGGGTGACAATTGCTGGAACGCAGCCAACGTCGATTTGAGTTAACGCATAACCCGCATCATCTCAAATACGAGTCTTATTCTAAGCCGGAAGAAAATCACTTCCGACTAAGAATAATTTGGCTACTGAGCATTGTCACCCAGCCCCTACAGTCGGGAACCCGCTCGAATGGCTGATGAACGGCCACTTAACTTGGTACAATTGGTCGTTGGCTATTTTGATACTGGAACTTTAAGCGAGACGTTAAGGTTACATTAACCACTTTGTTGAAACGTTCGATTATTACTACGGTGATCCCGAAATAGTGAGCTATCACAACGTCACTTTCTGCCTGACAGTTGATTGACAAAATTACTGTTTATGAAGAACAATGACAAGTCCACCAAATGTTGAGTACGCACATGTCTGCCATTCGAATACCATCCCGACTGGAAGGCGTTTCTGACAATGCCCAGTGGTGAAAGGCCAGTATTTGAGACGTGTTTTTCGGCTCAAATCTGTGCCCACCACGTTCCGGCAATTGTCAGAAATGCCTGGAGGTCGGTGTAGGACGAACCAACTAAGCAGATTTACGCTAACCCGAACTGTTTCCAGCGGGCCGAAGCTGGCTGCTCTTGAACTTACACAACTTGGCACGCTTTAATCATGATTCAAGCTAGTTTAACGTGCAAAGTGTGGATTGAATCGATAACTATTGAATTAATGACACCAAATTTACTGACAATCAATTCATAACCACCGACGGCTGAGGCGCGTCGGTAAGCTAATTAATAGGACTGATGTACGATGAATGTAAAAATCCTACTAGGGATTCTGATATGGTTATACGGACTGTCAGTGCTCAAACGAGCTCGGCTATCTGCTTTCTCTTTTATTGTGGGAAGCGCCGGGCTCTTTTTTATATTAACCGCAATTAGTCGCCCGTATTGGGTGTGGTTCTTTACCCATGCTGTGATTCATGGTGTTGCGCTGTTTAGCGACGTGAGTGGGTGGTGCCACATCATGTTTAAGATGGGATTGGTCTACATTACGAATAGTGGTAACCCAGTCGTCATGTCGATCGATTATGAGTGTTCCGGAATTATCGAAACTTGTGCGTTTGTTTCGTTGGTCGCTTTTTACCCCGCCTATCACCGCCGCGAGAAGGTGTTTTATGGCGTTTTTGGACTGTTGTTTATTTACTTGATCAATGTTCTGCGACTCATCGTTGTGATAGTCATCGTTCATTTTGGTGGTGGGCAATCATTCTTCATGGCCCATTCGGTGATTGGACGGCTGTTGTTCTATGTACTCGTTATTATCTTGTATTACAACGTCTTTACCTATTCGCAATTGGCCCGGGGGCTTTATCAGCGATTCATTGATTGGAGGGATCGGATACTGTGATGTACTGGCTAAATC
This sequence comes from Lactiplantibacillus argentoratensis, assembly GCF_037290055.1. Lineage (NCBI taxonomy): Bacteria > Bacillati > Bacillota > Bacilli > Lactobacillales > Lactobacillaceae > Lactiplantibacillus > Lactiplantibacillus argentoratensis. The sequence goes on along the minus strand of NZ_CP147647.1, from coordinate 1,765,346 downwards.
TGGCACTGACCAGAATGGGATTTTGGATCACGTGGGCCTTGGTACCGATCGTAGTCGAGATTATTCCCGCCATCCTGTCAACAATCAAGTTAATGTATTTGCACCGACAAACGGTAAAGCCCCAAGCGCCGCAAAAGTGGCCGTGGGTAACCATTATTGTACCGGTTTATAATTCTGAAGATACCTTATTTGACTGCATCCGCTCGATTGATAACCAAACGTATGATAAGAAGGCCATGCAAATCATTCTTGCCAACAATCAGAGTACTGATGATAGCTTTGGGGCATATGCCCGGGCTCAGAATGCATTTCCCAATTTATTTCTGCGCTATGTCAATACGGATAAAGGTAAGGCGCGTGCATTAAACGCGGCGATTTATGAGAGTATTGGAAGTTATGTGATCAATATTGACAGCGACGGCTTGTTGGAACCGAATGCGGTCAAGAACATGGTATTGCGGTTCGAAAGTGACGAGTCGATTGCGGCGATGACCGGAGCAGTATTACCACAGCGGGAGTTAGTCAAACAGGTTTCCGGCTGGTGGCATCGGTTATTGGCTAAGAACGAGTACTATGAATATGCCCAGGCCTTTCTTTCAGGTCGGACCATTGAATCGTTTCGTGATCAACTGTTCACCATGTCAGGCGCCTTTTCGGCATTTCGACGTGAAGTGCTAATGGAGACCTTTTTGTACGATACAGATACGATCGGTGAAGATACGGATATGACGTTTCAGATTCGAACTCGACTAGGTAAGAAAGTCGTGATTTGCGCGAATGCGATTTTTTATGTCGCACCCATTTCGGGCTTTTCAGAGTTATATACCCAGCGGCAGCGGTGGCAACGCGGCGAATTAGAGGTTGCTCAGCACTATATGTCCCAAACTGCTAGTATTACTGGCTTTTTCAAAGACTTTCTCGTTCGGCGGATCATGATTGACCACACGTTCACGTTTCCACGCATGATTTGGACGTTTGCGACCATCGTTTTGATTGCCTTTGGTTATTCAACGGTGGTCGTCGGCTTATCTTATATCTTGATTTATGGGCTGTACGTCTTGGTGGATGCAATCAACTTTATTAGTGTGGGCATCTTACTGAAGCCTTATCCCAAGGAGCAGCAGTTTTATTTGCACTTATGGTGGTTAACGTTGACGTTGCCACTGTACATGTTTTTAACCGCGTGGATTCGGTTGATTGGTGTTATCAATGCGATGACGACTCAGGCAGCTTGGAAGATGCGGGGGTTCACCGAAGAATGGCAGCGGGTGTGGGCAGTTTTACATGATGATGCCCACACGATTCGGCAGCATTATCGACAACGCCGGAAAGGAAAATGAGTTAAAGCGACACATCTGCTGGTGATAGGATCTCAAGTCCAGTGGGGAGGAAATCCTGATCTTGCAGTCCAAAAATGTGCCGGTTCAACCAAAGCAGAGTAACGATGAGACGTTATATTTACCAATTTAGTCAAAAAATGATTACGAGTATTTGGTGGTTACTATTTGCGCCAATGCTGTTATTTGCCGTGGTATCGCCGAATATTATCTTAGGGGATAATGCCACCTTTGGGACGAGTACGACCTTGTTGACGACGGGGTTGATTATTGTCATTGTGGCCGTGTTGATTATGAATTATGCCTATCCACGCGTTCATCGGGGGCTATATCGACTATTGATCACCCATCAGATTCGGACGGCAGGTGGGTTGCTAGCCCTTGTTTTCATTGGGCAGATCGTGTTCGTAACCTTTGTCCATCCCGTCAGTGGTTTTGATGCTGGGATGCTCCACTACGCCGCTACCAGTGCGAAGCACGTCCAAGAGGTGGGCGTGACGGCGTATTATAGTCTTAATCAAAATAACATGCCAATCATGCTCTTTATGCACTGGCTATCAGAAGTGACGGGGCAAACGTCGTGGCAATTCTTTAATTACCTGACACTGTTGTTTGTTGATTTGTCAGCAGCCTTCAATATACTGAGCGTGTTGGTGGTTCGGCGCTCAGCGTTAGGGATTGCGATGTATTTGCATGCCGGGTGGTTGGCGGTTTTTCCCAGTATCATCATGCCGTATACGGATGCCTGGGGATTACCGTTGGTCTCGTTTTTTATGCTGTGCTATTTCGTGATGAGTCAAACGAAGCGACCGCCGTTACTGCGTGTGGCAGCTGCGGTCGGATTTGGTGTAAGCGTGGCATTAACGTACTTCATGAAACCGTCATCGATTATTCCGGTAATCGCCATTGCCATCATCAGCTGTTTAGCACGTTTGCGGTCGCGGCAGGGTTCACAAACGACGATGATTTTTGTGACGGTCGCCATGGCAATTTTGATGCTGGAAAGTGCCGGTATCACTTATCACTATACAAATCAAGCCATTCAGAACCAGACGTATATCAAAATCGATAAATCAAGGTCGATTCCGGCGATTCATTTTATGGCTATGGGTGTTTACGGCTCCGGTGGGTACAGTGAAAAGCAGGCGATCCAGATGGCCGTTTTGCCAACCAAGGCGCAAAAAACGGCGTATTCGATCAAGATGCTGAAGCGACAACTCAAAAAACTGGGACCGTGGGGCTACCTTGAATTTTTGGTAAAAAAGCAACGCAACAATACCGCTGACGGGACCTTTGGCTGGTTGAAGGAGGGTAATTTCTTCCGCGAAAATCAAAAGCCAAGTGATCAGGGTTTTAGTAATTGGTTAAAAAACTTTATTTATTTATACGGTCGCCATATTGCGGATTTCCGATTCGTGGCGCAACTGTGGTGGATCACATTACTCGTGATTATTGCGTTAGGCTTTGGGCCACGTCGCCAGTTGCTTCAACTACTCCGGTTGGCGATGATTGGTGGCTTTATCTTCCTCCTCTTATTCGAAGGTGGTCGGAGTCGGTATTTAATCCAGTACTTACCGTGTTTATTATTACTTGGTGTGTTCTCATTTGAGCGGGCCGTTGTAAATATTCGGCGCGTCGTGGATTGGTATCAACGTAAATTGCAAGCGGCAATTGCGGCAGATGAAGCTGAGTGAGCCGGCAATCGTCAGGACGTGTGATCCGTGATTGATGCAAGTGAGTTGTGAGTAAAGCAATAATAGCTGTGGTGAGGCCTAGATCAGGCGTCCCACGGCTATTTTGTTGTCTACATGATTCATCGTGAAGTTAGACGCGCGTTGGGGTATCACCGCTATTATGAGTGCCAATACGGTTCAATTCATCGCAATCAAGTACTAGACTAGTGGCCAAAGGTAAGTCTGTGAGGCGGGTTAAGGGGCAGGACGATAGGTGCTGCCAATCAAGTGCGTTTTGGACAAAAGACACCGGTTTGTAAATCAGTCATCCCAACTTGATTAAAAAACAACAAATTAATATGTGAAAATGCTGTGTTAAAATCGACTTATGCTATAATTGTTGCAAGCAAACAGTTCGCGTTATCGTGGGAATAATTCGAATTGAGATATTAATTAGGGTGGGATTTAAGCTCATGTGGAAAAAGTTGCACTATATGGACTATGTGCTGTTTATCCCGTATTTGATTCTCAGCGGGATCGGCGTAGTCATGGTCTATTCATCGAGTTCATACGTAGCCGCACAAAACGGTTCGACACCCACCGGTTATTTAGTTAAACAACTGATCTGGGTCGTCTTAGGCTTAGTGATCACCTTGGTTTGTATGAATTTGAAAATCGACATTTTTAAGCAAACCAGGTTACTTGGTATATTAGGGTTTGCAATGTTATTTGTTTTGGTTCTTCTCCGATTGATTGGCCAATCAATTAATGGGGCAGCTGGCTGGATCATTTTGGGGCCAGTCTCGATTCAACCAGCTGAATTTTGTAAGTTTTACTTGATCATTTACTTGGCATCCATCATTTCTCAACGTGAGGCGCATTTTGGGGTGGCCCGGATGCGGGAATTGGGTGCTCAGTTTGTGATGTTATTCGCGATGATTTTATTGATTTTTGTGCAACCGGACCTTGGTGGCGCCACGATTAATTTAGCCATTGCGGCAGTTATTTTGTTTGCAAGTGGCATTTCATACTTTGTGGGTGTTGGTGTCTTTGCTGGGGCGGTTGCCGCATTTGAGTGGATCTTAGTTCCCCTAGTGAGTCGCTTACCCCAGAGTGCCTTTGCAAATTCTTATCAGTTACGGCGGTTCCTCGGTTTTTTGAATCCGTTTAAGACGGCTTCCGGGGCTGGGACGCAGCTGGTCAACTCTTACTATGCCATCTCAAATGGCGGCCTGACAGGGGTCGGAATCGGGAATAGTTTGCAAAAACGCGGCTATTTACCCGAACCGAACACTGACTTTATTATGTCGATCACCTCTGAGGAGCTCGGATTAATCGGCATCTTACTCATAATGGGCTTACTACTTGTCATCGTGATGCGCACGATCTATATCGGTGTTCGTGCGACTAATACGTTCAACGCGTTGGTCTGTTACGGGGTCGCGGCCTACATGACGATTCAGGCATTTATTAATGTCGGTGGGATCGTTGGTTTGATTCCAATTACTGGGGTGACCTTCCCGTTCATGAGTTATGGTGGTTCTAGCATGATGGTATTGACGCTTTCATTAGGGTTGGTATTAAACATCAGCGCACTTGAAAAAATGGCGCGCCTTGATACGGTTCGACAGGCAGGCTAAGACGATTTTATTTGGAAATGAGGGATTTTGGTGAAGAAAGTATTAATTGCTAACCGTGGCGAAATTGCGACCCGGGTCATCCGTGCATGTCACGAATTGGGCCTTCAAACTGTTGCGATTTATGCCAAAGAAGATGAGTTTTCAGTTCACCGTTTTAAAGCTGATGAAGCGTACCTAGTAGGTGAGGGTAAGGCGCCGATTGCGGCTTACCTGGATATTGAAGATATTATTCGCATCGCTAAAGAAAATCATGTGGATGCGATTCACCCAGGTTACGGTTTTTTATCTGAAAATGCTACTTTTGCTCGGCGGATTGCTGAAGAAGGTATGACCTTCGTGGGTCCGAAGCCAGAGCACCTCGAGATGTTTGGTGATAAGATTACGGCCAAACGGGTGGCCCGTGATGCTGGTGTGCAGACGATTCCAAGTACCTTGCACCCGGTCACTAGCTTGAACGAGGCGTTACAATTTACCCAGCAATACGGTTACCCAATTATGATCAAAGCTGCTATGGGTGGCGGTGGTCGGGGAATGCGGATCGTTCACGAAGCTTCTGAATTACAAGAAGCGTTCGACCGTGCCCGTTCAGAGGCCATGCAATCCTTTGGTGATGATGAGATTTACTTAGAAAAATTCATCGCCAACCCCAAGCACATTGAAGTCCAAATTTTAGCGGATGCGCACGGCAATGTGATGCACCTGTTCGAACGTGATTGTTCGGTGCAGCGTCGTAATCAAAAGGTGATTGAATTTGCACCGGCCGTGGCCCTCCCAATCGAATTGCGGCAAAAAATTTGTAATGCGGCAGTCGACTTAATGAAGAGCGTCCACTATTTGAACGCCGCAACGGTTGAATTCTTGGTTGAAGGTGACCAGTTCTACTTCATGGAAGTTAATCCACGGGTTCAAGTTGAACATACGGTGACAGAAATGATTACCGAAATCGACATTGTTCACGCGCAGCTCAAAATTGCGATGGGTGGCGACTTATTCGAGGATTTACGATTACCACACCAAGACGCCCTGACATACAAGGGCGCGGCCATTCAGTGCCGGATTACGACGGAGGATCCAGCGAACGATTTTATGCCGGATACTGGTCGTATCGAGACGTACCGGTCGCCCGGTGGTAATGGGGTTCGTTTAGATGCCGGTAATACTTATTCCGGTGCAATCGTAACACCTTATTTTGATTCACTGCTTGTGAAGGCTTGTGTGGCGGCACGAAACTTCAAAGCGGCTGTTCATAAGATGCGGCGCGTCTTGGTTGAATTTGATATTCGCGGTGTGAAGACGAACATTCCATTTATGTTGAATGTGATTGACAACCCAACGTTCCAAGCTGGGGAAGCGGGGACTCGGTTTATTGATCAGACCCCAGCGCTCTTCAAATTTCCTGACGATACGCAACGTGAAGATAAGATGTTGAAGTATATTGGAAATGTGACGGTCAATGGCTTCGCTGACGTTGCCCAGCATTCGAAGAAGTACTATCCGGACGTTGAATTCAAGGACGACTTTCAACCGATCGCACCCGACATCGTCACGGCCAAAGACGTGTTAGATCAGCAAGGTGCGCAGGGACTACAACAGTGGTTGTTAGCCCAGAAGCAGGTGCTGTTAACGGATACGACCATGCGGGATGCACATCAAAGTCTGTTTGCGACGCGGATGCGGACCAAGGACATGCTCGCCGTTGCGGCAGCGTCACAAAAGGCGTTACCACAGCTATTCTCGTATGAGATGTGGGGTGGGGCGACCTTTGACGTTGCCTACCGCTTCCTCAACGAGAATCCGTGGAACCGACTCAAAGAGCTTCGCCAGGCAATGCCCCGGACACTCTTTCAAATGTTGTTCCGTGGGTCCAATGCGGTTGGATACCAGAATTATCCGGATAATGTGATTCGCGAATTTATCTTAGAAGCAGCTAAGAGTGGCATTGACGTCTTCCGTATTTTTGACAGTTTGAATTGGATTCCTCAGATGGAAAAGAGTATTCAGGCGGTTAAAGAGACTGGTAAGATTGCGGAAGCAACAATTTGTTATACGGGCGATATCATGGATCCTGATCGGCAGAAGTATAATCTTGATTATTACCGGCAGTTAGCATTGGATTTGCAATCAACTGGTGCCGATATTATTGCCATCAAGGATATGGCGGGCGTGTTAAAGCCAGAGGCCGCTTACGAATTGGTATCGACGTTGAAAGACACGCTGTCCGTGCCAGTTCATCTGCATACGCATGATACGACGGGTAACGGGATCTTTACTTACGCCCGGGCGGTGGAAGCTGGTGTTGACGTGGTCGATGTTGCTGCAAGTGCACTATCAGGTACAACCAGTCAGCCATCAATGAGTTCGTTATACTACGCGTTAGCCCACAATGATCGCCAACCCGATGTTGATATCAATAATGTTGAAGCTATCAATCGCTACTGGCAAGGTGTGCGGCCGTACTACCAAGACTTCTCGAACGGAATGACTGGTCCCCAAACGGACATTTACCAGACGCAGATGCCGGGTGGTCAATACTCCAACTTGCAACAACAAGCCAAGGCAGTTGGTCTCGGTGATCGTTGGGAAGAAGTTAAGACGATGTATGCGACGGTCAATGACATGTTTGGTGATATTATCAAAGTTACGCCAAGTTCCAAAGTCGTCGGTGACATGGCGTTGTTCATGATGGAAAATCACCTGACACCGGATGACGTTTACGATCAGGGAGCTAAACTTGATTTTCCAGCATCGGTTATCAACTTCTTTGCTGGCAATCTTGGTCAACCAGTCGGTGGTTTTCCAAAGAAGCTTCAGCAGATCATCTTGAAAGATCATCCGGCATTGACCGTCCGGCCTGGTAGTTTAGCTAAACCAGCTGACTTCGCCGCGGTCAAAACCGAATTGTCGGCTAAGCTAGGTCATGAAGCGAACCATCAGGAAGTGCTTAGTTACATTCTGTATCCGAAGGTCTTCATGGATTACGATGCTAGCCACAAGCGTTATGGGCATGTGTCACTCTTGGACACACCGACCTTCTTCCAAGGCATGCGGCTTGGCGAAACGGTCAATATTGAGTTAGCAAAAGGTAAGGCGATGATTGTTAAACTCAATCAGATCAGTGATCCCGATGTCGATGGTGTCCGGACACTTTACTTTAGTATCAATGGTCAAAATCAAGAGATTATGGTCAAGGACAATTCAATTCACCAATCAGCAACTAGCACGCGCAAGGCAGAACCAACTAACGAGGATGAAGTTGGGGCAACAATGAGTGGGTCTGTTTTGAAACTGTTAGTCAAGAAGGGCCAAACGGTCAAGAAGGGTGATCCATTACTTGTGACAGAAGCCATGAAGATGGAAACAACCATTCAAGCACCGGAAGATGGGGTCATCGAACATATTTATGTTAATGCGGGTGACGTCATTCAAACGGATGACCTTCTGCTAGAAATCGCACCACAATAAGGCTATTTTGAACAAAATCACTAGTGGCTCAGGCAACTAGTGATTTTTTGGATTCAGCGTTGCGTCGATAAAACTACCGCACGGGCAAGAACCTAGTTGACGAAATGCTGAATCTAGCCTAACATTTAAACAGCAACGCAAGTAGAAGAGGTGAGGTTCGATGGATTTTACAGTTAAACCGCGCCGGTCGCTCATCGTGTATATGCATTCGATGAAGCAGGTGCGTCAATTGAAACGCTTTGGATTAATTCAATACCAATCGCGTAAGGAACATTATGTGGTCTTGTACATGGATGAAAATCAAATTCCAGCCGCAACCACGAAAATCAAAAAATTAAATTTTGTCCGCAGGGTTGAACCGTCATACCGCCCGGACGTTGCAATGAACTTTGGTGAACGGGTGGATCAAGGCTTCTTTAAGCCCACCACGACTGGTGCACCTGATGACGATGATGATGAGGATTAAGTTGGTGAAGATGAGATGCGAATTGTAGCAGGAGACTTTGGTGGTCGGCGGCTTAAAGCCGTACCCGGCATGCAGACCCGGCCGACGACGGATAAGGTTAAAGAAGCTGTTTTTAATATTATTGGCCCCTATTTTGATGGTGGGCAGTCCTTGGACTTGTTTGCTGGGAGCGGCGGGTTGAGTATCGAAGCTGTTTCACGCGGAGTGGCTCGGGCTGTTCTGATTGATCGGCAGTATCAGGCCATCAAGACGATCAAGGATAACATTGCCGTGACCAAGGCGCCCGAACGATTTGAAGTGATCAAGGGCGATGCCGAACGAATTTTGGACCGGTTAGCCGCGCAGGACGAACATTTTGACTGGGTCTTTTTAGACCCACCCTATGCCAAACAACAGATCGTGAAGGATATTCAGCATTGTGATGCACTGGGATTGTTGAATCCGGGCTGTCGGATTATCTGTGAGACAGATACGAATGCGAACTTACCGGCCACTTTACCGGGGTTTGAGTTGATCAGACAACAAGATTACGGTATTACGGTCATTACCATTTACCAAAAAGTAACGGAGGTCGGGTAAGTATGGTGACAGCAGTTTTTCCGGGAAGTTTCGACCCAATCACGCGGGGCCACTTAGATATGATTCAACGGGCGAGCCAATTGGTTGACCAATTGATCGTCGCCGTCATGGTCAATACGAGCAAACAACCGTTATTTACGATGACGGAAAAGGTTGCCATGATCAGCGAAGAGGTCGCGGACTTGCCAAACGTTGAAGTTCAAGCTGCGACTGGCTTGACCGTTGATTTTATGGCGAGCGTCCATGCGACAGTCCTAGTACGAGGACTACGGAATGAACAGGATTTCGGGTATGAACGTGACATTGCTTGGATGAACAAGTCATTGGACGAGACGATTGAAACGATTTGCTTGATTGCGCGGCCCCCGTACGCCTATTTTTCTTCCAGTTTAATCAAGGAAGTCGCAAAGATGGGCGCGGACGTTTCCAAGTACGTCCCGACCGCGGTGGCGCAAAAACTCCATCAGCGGTTAGGAACTGATCAACATGACTAGGGGCCGTCAGCTGTTCAAACGTTACTGGGGTTTGCTAGTCGTAGTACTGTTGGTGCTAGCGTTGTTTTTAGTGCCTTTACCATACTATGTTGAAGGACCGGGGAGTGCGAATAATTTGAAGGCCTTCGTGACTGTCAAGCGTCATCCAGATCATCATTCGGGCAAGTTTATGTTGACTTCGGTCGCAGAAGCTCGCGCGACGCCGCTGTTGTGGTTATACGCGCAACTGAATCCCCACTATGACGTGGTCAGTGCTCAGGACATGACTGGCGGGCAGGATGACGCGACCTATAATCGGGTGCAAAAGTTTTATATGCAGAGTGCGATCAATGAAGCCATCGCGACAGCGTACTCAGCCGCACATCAGCAATATCGTAAGACTTATCAGGGAATCTACGTTTTAACGGTGCAATCTAATTCGAAATTTAAAAACCAATTAAAAGTTGGCGATACGATTACGAAAGTCGATGGGCACCATTTTAATACGGCCAGTGCCTATCAGCATTATATTGGTAAGCAGGGCGTCGGACATCGTGTGACGATCACGTATCGGCGAAAGGGGTACTTGAAGCAAGCAAGCGCGCCATTGATCAGGTTAAGCACCCATCGTGCCGGGATTGGCATTGGTCTAACTGATAATATTAAAGTAACGACGACTATTCCGGTCAAGGTCGATCCCGGACAAATCGGGGGTCCCTCGGCGGGCTTGATGTTTAGTTTGCAAATTTATCAGCAATTGACCAATCAGAACTTACGACACGGACGCAAGATTGCCGGGACCGGTACCATTGATCAAAATGGACAAGTTGGTGAGATTGGCGGTATCGATAAGAAAGTGATTGCTGCTAAGCGGGCGGGAGCGACGATTTTCTTTGCACCGTACGTGAAACCAACCAAAGCGCTCTTGGCGGTTGAAGAGAAGGGTCAAACCAACTATCAACTCGCTAAGGCGACTGCGAAAAAATACGCACCAAATATGAAAGTCGTCCCAGTGACGTCGTTTAAGCAGGCCGTTCGTTATTTGCAGACCCACCCACAGTAAAATTGAGATGTAAGTTGAAAAAGTTTGGGATAAAACCCAAACTTTTTTCATGGGCAGTAACCCCTTTTGCGTAACTATTCGTTGAAGGGGTGAAAATGAATGATAGATTGGATCAAGCTACTTAAAACACACTGGCGAATTGTTGGCGGTGTGAGTGCGGTGACGATTATTTTGATAACCGGGTGGGCCCTTAGTCAACTTAAACAGCCCCAACCCGCCAACACGGATAACTTATTGGCACGCTCGATTAGTGCCACATCAACGGGGGCTACGAGTCAGCCCCAACCAAGTGGTGACCGACCGTCCACGAGCACCCAGCCGTCGAATGCGACGCCGAGCTCGGCCCATCCGGCGGGGGACAGTTCGCCAGGATATGTTGATATTAAGGGTGCGGTCAACAAACCAGGACTATACCAAGTGACAGCGAGTATGCGTGTTGCGGATGTCATTCAACTGGCACAGGGCATGCAGCCCCAAGCCGATGTTCGGCAAGTTAATTTGGCTGCCAAGGTGACGGATCAACAAGTGATTTACGTGCCGGTTAAGGGTGAACAGGCGCCAGTCGTTGCGCCACCGGTTGGGCCGTCAACGGCCCCTACTGGTGGGACGCCAACTAGTGATCATGCGGCAACGGATAAGGTCAATCTCAACACGGCTGATGTGGCCGCGTTGCAAAAGCTGAGTGGAATCGGACAGAAGAAGGCTGAAAAAATCATCGATTATCGCCAGCAACATGGTAATTTTAAAACGATTGATGATTTGAAAAACGTCAGCGGCTTTGGGGAAAAGACCGTGGCTAAATACAAAGACCAACTCACCGTCTAGTTTCAAAGCGCACAATTTGGTATACTACTGTCATTGAAAGTGAGGCATAAAATGATGAAAGATCAACGAATTCCATGGGATCAGTATTTTATGATGCAGGCCGTCTTATTGGCGAGTCGGAGCACGTGTGAACGGCTTTCGGTCGGTGCTACGATCGTCCGGGATAAACGCATTATTGCGGGTGGTTACAATGGTTCGGTATCCGGCGATGTTCATTGTATTGATGAGGGGTGTTACCTTGTTGATGGGCACTGTGTTCGAACCATTCACGCGGAGATGAATGCAATTTTGCAATGTGCAAAGTTCGGTGCGGCCACAGATGGCGCCGAGATTTATGTCACGGACTTTCCATGTTTACAATGCACGAAAATGTTATTGCAAGCTGGAATTCAAAAAATTCATTATTTACGTAATTATCATAACGATGCGTATGCCATGTCGTTAATTGAGCGCAAACACGTGGCTTTACAACAAGTGCAGTTTGACCAATCAGACTTGGATAAACTGAATCTTGACCAAATCTTATTAGATCGTGACTAATTGCGCGCACTATTTTTTGCCGCTATTGCTTGCGGCTTACTTAGTAGTTGGTTAGTTGACCAACAATGGCTGGCAGCTGGATTATTAGTAATTTGGTTAATGCGAGTTATCCGTTTACGAGATCGATACTGTTTGATGGCGACGATCGGCTGTGTGGTATCCATGGCAATCTGGCTAAATTGGCAAAATCATCGTTTCACAACCATAGTTCAACAACCTAGTCAGGTGGTCGCACTCGACTTGGCCGTTCAACCTGATGCGATTACGGTGCGCGGTGGTCAGTATCAGCTGATTACCACCAGTCCAATGGGCAAACTCCTCGTTAGAGGTCAGCTGAAAAATGCCGCTGAAAAACAGCATTTGACTCAGCTCACTTGCCGGACAGTCTGGCGTGTTCAAGGGGAATCAGCGCCCATTGCACCTCCTACCAACCCAGGGCAGTTTAATGCGCCTCGGTATTATCGTAATCAAGGAGTCGCCCGCCAAGTGACGGTCACAGCGGTTCAACGAATAGAAATTGCGCCGCGGCGTGGTTGGCTGGGTCCACTTGATCGATTACACCAATGGCGTCAGCAATTCTTTCTAGCCTGTCAAAGATTGCCGCCAACGCTTAGTCGTTATGCGACGAGTCTACTGGTTGGGATGCGCCCCGCAGATTTTCAGACGACAATGGGGGCCGTACAACAGCTGGGACTATTGCATTTGTTCAGTTTGTCGGGTATGCATGTTATTTTATTAGTTAACTTCTTACAATGGGTCTTGTTACGACTGCATCTAAGTCATCAAGCAATCGATATTTGGTTATTAGGGCTCTTACCAGCATACCTTGTGTTGGGCGGCGGGGCCGATAGCTTGCAACGAGCGGTTGTAACTGCGGCCTTGCCGATTGTTTGGCAACTGTTAACGCGCCAGTCAAGTGGGGCGCTGAGCGGTTGGAGCGTTGCTCTGATGGTGGGGATCGTTCACAATCCATTGGTTCTGAGCCAATTAGGCGGTCAGCTTAGCTATGGGCTAGCATTGTTACTGATCTTGATGCCCGGGTTACCGCCGTGGCGGTTAGCCATCTGGATTCAGATCATCAGCTTGCCGGTCCTACTGGTGGCTACGGCGCAGTGGCATCTGTGGTCTTTAGCAGTCAACTTAATCGTTGCACCTATCTTTAGTTGGGTCCTATTGCCAGTGACAGTTGTTGGGGCTAGCATTGGTTTTAGTTCTGCCAATGTTGCTAATACGTGTGAGTGGGTGTTGACTAATTTCCAAAACTGGCTTGATTGGGTCAGTCACTGGCCCGGCCTACTCATTATCGGTCAACCGAGTGCGCTGTGGGCCTGGACGCTCAGTTTATTGAGTTTGTGGTTGTTACGGACACCGCAACGTCGGTATTACTGTGGATTATTACTGGCATATGCGTGTTTTAGTCTTAGTTTGCGTTTTCCGCTTCACGGCGCTGTTCAATTCATCGATGTCGGCCAGGGCGATTCGATTTTGATTCGCCAACCATTTAACCGCCAAGTGAGCTTGATCGACACTGGGGGGCAACTACATTTTCCTAGGCCACGTTGGCAGGCAGAACAGGTCCAGCCGCGATCGCGTGCGGAAACGATTACGGTCAATTATTTGCACCGGCTGGGGATTACTCACTTGGATTCAGTTTATTTGTCACACAAGGATGTTGATCACATTGGTGACTTGGGTGAATTGTTACGCTTGATGCCGGTCAAGCAGGTGGTGGTGCCAGCCGGAATGGCGCACTTGCCCAAGTTTCAGAAACTGCTAGTGCCCGCTAAGAAGCGGCCGAAAGTGATTGAAGCCTTGGCCGGCCAGACGTTTGCAGATGGATTGGTTGCAGTGCATCCATTTAAACCGGGGCGAGCTGAAAATGAAGATTCGCTAGTGCTAACGGGTGTTTTTGGGCGCCAACGTTTCATGTTTACGGGTGATCTTGATCGGGCGGGAGAGCGTGCAATCGTTGCCCGATACCCACAATTGCACGTGGATATTTTAAAGCTAGGGCATCATGGCAGTAAAACAGCCTCGGATCCGTTAGCTTTGCACCAATTAGGTGTTCACCACGGTATTTTATCAGTGGGTCGGCACAACCGGTACGGACACCCGAATCAAGAGACATTAGCAACCTTAACTGAACAGCATATTGTCACTTATTCAACGGCTTTGCAGGGGATGATTACCTATCGTTTTATTGATCATCGACGGGGACGTTGGCAAACATTTTTAAAGGAAGGTGATCGCCATCAACGCACAACAGGCGTTAAAATCGATTCGCAACGGTGACTTGGCATCAATCTACGTTATCTTGGGAACGGTCGACTATTTGGCCGATCAGCTCAAACAGGCTTTTACGCAGCAAATTCCCAGTGAAGAACAGACGATGAACGTCGGCAGTTATGATATGGAAACGACGCCAGTAGCCGTGGCTTTAGATGACGCGATGTCGGCACCGTTTTTTGGTGAGCGGCGGTTAGTCTTTATTAATCACCCGTATTTTTTGACGGGTGAAAACAAGAAGACCAAGGTTGACCATGATTTAGACTCGCTACAGCACTATTTTGAACACCCAGAGCCAAGTACGATTCTGGTACTGATGGCACCCTATGAGAAATTAGACGCACGTAAAAAACTCGTTAAAACGTTAAAAAAACAGGCAACGACGGTGGAAATCAACCAAGTGTCGGAGGCTGAAACGCAGCGCTACGTGCAGGCGGCGTTAGATGAGAAGCAAATCCGCATTGATGCGGATGCGCTACAGAAATTGGTTAATCGAACTGATGGGCAGTTGGGACTGATTATGGGCCAATTACCGAAACTAATGATTTATGCGGCTCAGTCGCAACGAATTGATTTGGCGGCAGTCCAAGCCCTAGTGACTAAATCACTGACGCAAAATGTCTTTGACTTGGTCAATGATGTGCTTCGGTATCAGACACAGCCCGCTGTTGAGCTTTATCATGAATTAGTGGCTGCGCAGGAAGCACCATTGAAAATCAATGCGATTTTATTAGGACAATTCCGATTGTTATTACAGGTCAAAATTATGGTCCATGCGGGCTATAGTCAGGGGAGCCTGGCTAGCACACTTAAAGTACATCCATATCGGGTCAAGCTAGCCATGCAGACGGTCCGTCATTTTGATCAAGCCGCGTTGCGTGCAGCGTATTTGGGGTTGCTCCAAACGGAAGTACAAATGAAAACGACACAACGTGATCCGGAATTACTCTTTGAGTTGTTCATGGTTCAATTCGTTAATGAACGACAAGCGGCACGCACGACGCGGTCGTCTCGTTAGATAGATGTGATTAAGCGATGACGGCCACTACTGACGATAGTGATGATGTGACTCGTTTATGTAAGATATAAAAAGATGGTCGACTGGAATTCTAAGAATTCAGTCGACCATCTTTTGACTTATTAATGACAATAAAAAAACGCCGTCGCAATGCTCGGGCGTAAAATTAGCTTATTTAGCGTAACGTGCAGCCATCCGTGACTTGTCACGGGCAGCTTTGTTGCGCTTGATAAGACCTTTAGAAGCAGCCTTGTCAACGGCGCTAGTTGCTGCTAAGTATAGATCGTCGACGTTGTCGGCACCAGCAGTTTTAGCAGCTTCAAATTTTTTAACAGCAGTCCGCATCGCACTCATTTGGGCGGTGTTACGGACGTTTGCTTTATTGTTTGTTTTCACGCGTTCAATAGCGGATTTGATAATTGGCATCAGATTCACCTCCATCATTTTTTCAACAAATGCTATTATACATAAGCCCCGTCCTGAATGCAACCGTTATGTGTAAAGTAATTTATCTTGATATGTATTGAAACTTGCTTTTTATTCCTTAGTTTGCTAGACTATATCAAGTGTTCAGCAACCCTTTACTTAGTTTTTCGTGCACCACCAACGATTTACTCAGTTTAGGGCAATTATTGGAAAGGTGGTTGAAACACATGGCAATTTCACGCGAAAAGAAGACGGAGCTTATTAACAAGTATGCTCGTCACGAAGGCGATACTGGTTCTGTTGAAGTCCAAGTTGCAGTTTTAACGGAAGACATCAACGAATTAAACGAACATTTACGTGTTCACAAGAAGGATTTTCATTCACAACGTGGGTTGATGAAGAAAATTGGTCACCGTCGTAACTTGTTAGCTTACCTTCGTAAAGAAGACGTTAACCGTTACCGTGACTTAATCCAAAGTCTTGGTCTTCGTCGTTAATATTGAAATTATGAGAGCTGCCTGCGGGCGGTTCTTTTTTTTGCGAAAAATTACAGAAACAATACATAAACTTTATTAATCCCAAACAACCGTTCGTTATACTAATGTTTATTCAAAAGTGAATGAGGGGATTTCATGGAAGCAATGCAAACGTTGACTCGTAATTTTCGGGTCTTATGGTTTGGGAGCTTGATCACGGATTTAGGTAACGCAATGACGTTACCGTTTATTGTGCTGTATATTCAGACGCTAGGCGATTATTCGACGACCCAGCTGAACTTTTTAGGGGCAGCGGCGTTTGCCGTAACGTATGCCTGCAAAGCCTTGATTGCTCCGCTTTGGGGGCGGTTGGCAGATCAGAAGGGGCGCAAACTGATGTGCCTGCGAGCTTCTGGAATGATGACCTTAACGATTCTTGGCGTGGGATTAGCGCCTAACGTGGTCGTACTTTTAATTTTGCGAGCGGCCCAAGGCGCGTTTTCAGGTTACATTAATAATGCGAACGCCCTGATCTCGATTACCGCACCCGCCGAGCAACGTGGTCTATGGCTGAGCAAATTGATCACGGGTTCCATTAGTGGCACATTGATGGGACCACTTTTGGGAAGTGTACTTGCTAATACGGTTGGCTATCGGGGAGCGTTCATGGTGACAAGCAGTTTGATGGCCCTCGTCTTTGCCGCCACCTGGTGGGGCGTGCAGGAGGACGTGACACCAGTGAGTCGCACCGCGTTACCACCGTTGGGGCCGATTCTGCATCAATTAGGGGGGCGCTTTATTTGTGCCTTATTGACCTCGTTATTAGTCGTTCAAGCGACCACCAATGCGATAACGCCACTGTTGAGTTTGCTGGTCGGACAGTTAGCGCCCCAAGCGACGGCGCAGACGATCGTCTTGATGACGGGAATCGTGGCGGCTGCGCCGGGTCTTGCCACAATCCTGATGGCCGGTCGTGTTGGTCGCATTTTGGATCGGCTCGGTGCCGGTCGTTGTCTGATTATTTTTTTGATTTTAGCAATCGTTGACTTGTTGTTAACTAGTTTAGTACACCAAGTTGCGTTGTTGGTCGGGCTACGACTAATCCTGGGGGTTGCGGATGCGGCCCTATTGCCGGCACTTCAAGTGATGACAGTCGAACATGTCCCACACGTGGCGTTTGGGCGTGTGTTTAGTTTAAATCAGTCCGCACAGGCTTGCGGCAACGTAGTCGGTCCCGGATTGGCAGTCATGGTTGCCAACTGGTGGGGCTATCAGCCGATATTTATCGTTACGGCCGGATTGCAGCTGATTGCACTGATACTGTGGGTCACCTATTTCAGTCACCAACGGCACCATTAGGTTGCATTAAATGGTCTAACTATTGCTTTACTTTAAAATGTGGTAAACTGGGGAGAGTTACTTAATCGGAACAGGTACGCTGGTACTTGTAAATTTTAATAGAGGAGTTTTTAGATCATGAACTTTGCAAACGTTGATTTGATGACCGCAATGGTGACCCCTTTCGATGATCACCAACAATTGGATGAAAAGCGGTTAGCAAGTTTGATTGAACATTTATTGGCACACGGCACCCAAGGTATTCTGGTGGGTGGGACGACTGGTGAAGCACCGACATTAACCGAAGATGAAAAATTAACCTTACTAAAGAAAGCAGCTGAGATTGTCGATGGTCGAGTACCAATCGTCGCTGGGACTGGTTCAAACAGCACCGCAGCCACCATTGCATTTACTAAGAAGGTTAGTCAGATCAAGGGTATTGACGCGGCTTTAGTGGTAGTGCCTTACTACAACAAGCCTGATCAAGCCGGCATGATTGCGCACTTTTCAGCGGTTGCTGATCAGGGCGGCTTACCGGTCATTATTTATAATATTCCTGGGCGAGTCATTGTGAAGATGGCCGTGTCAACGGTCTTAACGTTAGCACAGAATCCCAATATTATTGGGATCAAGCAGTGTGCGTCGATGGAGGAATTTGGTGCCATCGTCGAAAATGCACCGGCTGATTTTCTTGTGTATACAGGCGAAGATTCTCAGAGCTTAGCAGCTAAGGAAATTGGTGGCGCTGGGGTTATCTCAGTAGCAAGTCATATTTATGGTGATGAGATGACTGCGATGTTTAGTGCCATCGACCAGGGTGATATTGCGACGGCCGCTAAGTATCAGCGGGACTTAACACCTAAGATGAGTGCCCTGTTTAGCGCGCCATCGCCATCGCCAGTTAAAGCGGCGTTGAATCATTTAGGCCAGCCCGTGGGTGAACCCCGGTTGCCAATCCTGCCGTTGAGTGCGGAACAAACCGCCCAACTTTTCAAAACATTAAACATTTAGAAGAATCAAGGTGAAATAATTGAGTAGTAAAATTCAAATTACCCCCTTTGGTGGGGTCCGTGAAAACGGCAAAAACATGTATGCTGTCGAAGTCGATGGCGATATTTATATTTTAGATTGCGGGCTAAAATACCCGGAAAATGAGTTATTAGGAATTGATATCGTGATTCCAGACTTCAGTTATTTGCGGGAAAATGCTGATCGAATCGTGGGTGTCTTCTTGACCCACGGCCACGCTGATGCTATTGGTGCGTTACCATACTTTTTAAATGAGTTCAACGTGCCGGTGTTTGGCTCAGAGTTAACGATTGAGTTGGCAAAAATTCAGTTGCAAAAAGATCCGAAAGCCAAAAAATTTGATGACTTCCACATCATTAATGAAAAGACGGAAATTGATTTTGGCACAGTCACAGTTTCATTCTTCCGTACCACGCATTCGATTCCAGATTCCATGGGGATCGTTCTTCAAACCAGTGCCGGTGAGGTCGTATACACGGGTGACTTTAAGTTTGACCCGACAGCTGCCGGCGATTATCAAACTGATTTTGCGCGGTTAGCAGAAATTGGCTCTAAAGGTGTGTTGGCGTTACTGAGTGATTCAGCTAATGCAGAAAACTATGAACAACCGGTCAGTGAGCGTGAAATCGCAGCCTACGTATTAGAAACGTTTAAGTACCATCCGGGACGAATTATCGTCGCTTCAGTTGCCTCCAACATCTTACGTATTCAGCAAGTGTTAGATGCCGCAGCGAAGTCTGATCGCAAAGTTGCTTTAATGCCTGGTGATGTTGAAAGCATTGTGAAGACTGCGATTGATTTAGGCAAGTTACACATGCCGGAAGACGTTGTCGTCCCGCTTAAAACCATTGACAAATTCAAACCTGAACAGATTGTGATTCTACAGACGGGCCGGATGGGCGAACCAATCAAAGCCTTGCAGCGGATGGCGAATAAGCAGGAGAGCAAGGTCAATATCGAAAAAGGCGACTTAGTGTTCATTACGACCACACCGTCACATTCGATGGAAACCGTAGTTGCTAAGACCCGCGATATGATTTATCGTGCTGATGCAGACGTTAAGGCGATTGCTGATGAAATGAATTCCTCTGGTCATGCAGCCAAACGCGACTTGCAAATGATGATCAACATGATGAAACCGCAATACTTTATTCCGATTCAAGGGGAGTATCGTCTGTTGGATGCACACGCGGACTTTGCACGTGAAGTCGGGATTCCTGATGATCACGTTCTGATTGCCGCTAAAGGTGACCAGTTACGTTATGATGGGGACACTATGCATCTGGCTGGTTCCATCGAAGTTGGCGACACGATGATTGATGGCATCGGGGTCGGTGACATTGGGAACATTGTGTTACGGGACCGAAAGATTTTGTCTGAAGACGGTATTTTCGTGGCAGTGGTCACGATCGATCGTAAAAAGAAGAAAATCATTGCGACCCCTAAGATTACTTCACGAGGATTCGTTTACGTCAAGACTAGTAAGGACTTGATGAAAGAAAGCGCTGAGTTAGTCAAAACGACGGTGCAAGAAAACCTTGATAACAAAGAGTTTGATTGGGGCCATCTAAAACAGGCTGTTCGTGAAAAGCTGAACCATTACTTGTGGGATCAGACTAAGCGGCACCCAGTTATTTTGCCAGTTATTATGGAAGTTAATCAGCATCATCGGCGTACCAAGAAGGCTAAACCAGCCAAATCAGTCGAGACTGAATCTAAAGCTTAGTCTTAAAAAAGTCGGAATTTGCTTCCGACTTTTTTGGTTACAATGAAGAGGAGGAAGGCTTAATGACGATAGCCGAAACCCAATTAGCCGCTGAACAGGCTAGCCGAGATCAGGATTGGTCCAAGGCGGCAAGTTTGTGGGAGCAGGTGTATCAAGCTCAGCAAACGGCTGCCATCAATTATGAGTTAGTCCAAGCATTGGTGGCTGATCAGCAATACGTGGCGGCAGCTAACTATGCCAGTGAGTTTGAAGCGCAGTATTTAGCAACCGATGCGGCCGCAGATCTGTATTTGAACGCACTGATTGCTAATCATGACTTTATCTCCGCCCGCATCATGGTCAGGGCACGTCCAGCGAGTGCGTGGACGGCAACTGCAATCGCAACTTTAAATGCGGCGGAACGCACGGCTGAGCAAACATTAGGCACGACGCTGACTACGACCATGCGTCATTTCTATCATTTATCTGACCAGCCTGTTCAGAAACAAGTGACAGGCTTACAAGCTGCCCGGCACCTGCCATATGAACGTTATCTAACGGCTGCAAAGTTTCTATTAGTGGATCCATTTTTGCACCCCTTAACACGAGTCGAAGTCCTATATACACTGTACCAATTACAAGTACCAGAAACGGTCAAGATGCAGTGGCTATTGGACGAGCAGATCTTGACACTATGTCCGGCAAAGTTAGTGGCGCTCGGTCAAGATGAAACGAGCAAGGCCGTTTACCGTGTTTTGGAAGCGCGGCTTGGTGACCGAGATGTTTTTCTATATGAAAGCTTACGAGAACTTTTACAATTGCAATTAATGTATTTATATCCTCGCGCCGCACAGGTTATTACTGATGCCACGGCTTGGATCAATATTTTGATCAGTCAGCAAACGGGGGACCCGCTAACGGAGCCCAATGATCAAACTGAAAAAATGATGAAAGTACAACAAAAAATTCAGCAATTTAGCCTTGATTTACAATCATAAGCGTGCGTAATAAGAATTTACTAACAAAAATTCAATTTTTTGAATAATATCTGTTTACAAATCAGATTAGGCTATATATAATATTTAAGGATTCTCAGTGATGGGTGCGCGATTTGGCCTTTTCACTAGGATGTAGTATAATACTAACTAAAGAATTGTTGAGACCATTTTGGCCTCGGCACTATTCTTGCGAAAATCACAGGAGGTTTCATTAATGGCAAAAGAACATTATGAAAGAACAAAACCCCATGTAAACATTGGTACTATTGGCCACGTTGACCATGGGAAGACTACTTTGACCGCTGCAATCACTAAGGTATTAGCATCTAAGGGCTTGGCTAAAGAACAAGACTTTGCTTCTATCGATGCTGCTCCGGAAGAACGTGAACGTGGTATTACTATCAACACTGCCCACGTTGAATACGAAACTGAAAAGCGTCATTACGCTCATATCGATGCCCCAGGACATGCTGACTACGTTAAGAACATGATCACTGGTGCCGCTCAAATGGACGGTGCGATCTTAGTTGTTGCCGCAACTGATGGTCCTATGCCACAAACGCGTGAACACATCCTCTTGGCTCGCCAAGTTGGTGTTGACTATATCGTTGTCTTCTTAAACAAGACCGATCTTGTTGACGATGACGAATTAGTTGACTTGGTTGAAATGGAAGTACGTGAATTACTTTCAGAATACGATTTTCCTGGTGACGATATTCCTGTTATCCGTGGTTCAGCGCTTAAAGCACTTGAAGGCGACCCAGAACAAGAAAAGGTTATCATGCACTTAATGGATGTTGTTGATGAATACATCCCAACTCCAGTTCGTGATACTGAAAAGCCTTTCTTGATGCCTGTTGAAGACGTCTTCTCAATCACTGGTCGTGGGACTGTTGCTTCTGGTCGTATCGATCGTGGGACTGTTAAGGTCGGCGACGAAGTTGAAATCGTTGGTTTACACGAAGATGTTCTTAAGTCAACTGTTACGGGTCTTGAAATGTTCCGTAAGACGCTTGACTTAGGTGAAGCCGGGGATAACGTTGGTGCGTTATTACGTGGTGTTAACCGTGAACAAGTTGTTCGTGGCCAAGTTTTGGCTAAGCCAGGTTCGATCCAAACCCACAAGAAGTTCAAGGGTGAAGTTTATATCTTGAGCAAAGAAGAAGGTGGCCGTCATACGCCATTCTTCTCAAACTATCGTCCACAATTCTACTTCCACACCACTGATATCACTGGTGTTATTGAATTGCCAGACGGCGTTGAAATGGTTATGCCTGGTGACAACGTAACGTTCACTGTTGAATTGATTCAACCAGCTGCCATCGAAAAGGGTACCAAGTTCACGGTTCGTGAAGGTGGTCATACTGTCGGTGCCGGTGTTGTTTCAGAAATTGATGACTAATCTCTAACTGATTTTCATTGATTGATCTAAGCGACTTGGAAGTCTTCTTCCAGGTCGCTTTTTTTAAGAAAAATATACAATAAATCGCGAGCTTACGCGCTTTTTTGGCCAATTCGGTTTACTTTACGGTGTCGATAGGTTAAACTTAACAAGTATGCAATTGACTAGAATTGTAGAAATTATAATGTTTCGGAGGGAATACAATGGCTGCAAAGTGGGAAAAGAAAGAAGGCAACCAAGGCGAATTAACATTCGAAATTGGTGCTGATAAAATTAGCGAAGGTATCGACAAGGCCTTCCAACGGACTAAAAAGAACTTAAACGTTCCTGGTTTCCGTAAGGGTAAGGTTCCACGTCAAATCTTCAATCAAATGTACGGTGAAGAAGCACTTTATCAAGATGCTTTAAACATCGTGCTCCCAGAGGCATATGAAGAAGCAATCAAGGAAACTGAAATCGAACCAGTTGATCAACCTCAAATCGATGTTGACAGCATGGAAAAAGGTAAGCCTTGGGTATTAAAGGCCGTTGTAACGGTTAAACCAGAAGTTACGCTTGGCCAATACAAAGAACTTAGTGTAACGCGTCAAAACACACGGGTTTATGCTAAGGACGTTGACGCCGAATTAGAATCACGGCGTGAAAAACAAGCTGAATTAGTTCTGAAGGAAGACCAACCAGCCGCTAAAGGCGATACTGTCGTTATCGACTTCAAAGGATTCGTTGATGGCGAACCATTTGAAGGTGGCGAATCTGAAAACTATTCACTTGAATTAGGTTCTAACTCATTCATCCCTGGCTTCGAAGACCAATTAGTTGGTGTCAAGGCTGGCGACGAAACTGAAGTTAAGGTAACCTTCCCTAAGGACTACCAAGCCGAAGACTTACAAGACAAAGAAGCCACTTTTAAAGTGACGGTTCATGAAGTCAAGACTAAGGAACTCCCTGAATTAGATGATGAATTTGCCAAGGATGTTGACGAAGACGTTGACACACTTGAAGAATTAAAAGCTAAGATCAAGGACGAACTTAAGGAACAAAAAGAATCCGCTGCACATGATGCTATTGAAGACGAAGCTTTAAACCAAGCCGTTGACAATGCTGAAATCCAAGCAATTCCTGATGCCATGAAGGAAGACGACATTCATCGTCAAATGGATCAGTATTTGGCTAACATGCAACAACAAGGTATCGATCCAAAGACTTACTACAAGTTGACTGGTACTACTGAAGATGACTTACACAAGCAATTTGCTGCTGATGCAGAACGCCGGGTCAAGACTAACTTGGTCTTAGAAGCGGTCGTTGAAGCTGAAAACATCAAACCATCTAAGGATGAAATTGCTGCGGAAGTTAAGGATTTAGCTAGTCAATACAACATGGAAGAAAGTGCCGTTCGTGGTGCTTTAACTGATGACATGTTGTCACACGACATTGCAATCCGCCAAGCCGTTGATTTGATTGCCAACTCTGCTAAGCAAAATGCTAAAGCGGAAGACAAAAAAGATGACAGCGACAAGGACTAATTAGATACAAATTGGGGGTCTTGGAAGATTAATGCTTCCAAGACCCTTTTACATAGCATCAGCTAATCATAATATTAATTTGATTGCTATTTCGCTGATAATGGCGACTTTCTGTGATAATCATTCGGTTTTCAAAGTGGTTAGCCAACTGATTGAACAAATAATTTCGGGTTTAGGTTCGTCCATGTTATAGTAGTGGACGTAGAAGACAGTGCCTAAGCTGGTTTTAGCTTAGTTTTTCTGTTATGATTAATCCATGTAAATACATCGATGAGGTGAGAATGAATGTTTGAAAATACCGAGACAAACGGCCCTGTGAATTGCTCATTTTGTGGTAAA
The DNA here is from genome assembly GCF_037290055.1 of Lactiplantibacillus argentoratensis. Lineage (NCBI taxonomy): Bacteria > Bacillati > Bacillota > Bacilli > Lactobacillales > Lactobacillaceae > Lactiplantibacillus > Lactiplantibacillus argentoratensis. The sequence goes on along the minus strand of NZ_CP147647.1, from coordinate 1,740,745 downwards.
TCACAAGATCAAGTTAAAAAGATCGTGGCTGGCCCCGGCGTTTATATCTGTAATGAATGTATCGATTTATGTAAAGAAATTATCGATGAAGAGTTTAGCGAAGAACAAACCCATGAATTGACAGATATCCCAACGCCAAAGGAAATTGTAGACGAGTTAGACCAATACGTGATCGGCCAAAATGAAGCTAAGCGGACCCTATCAGTTGCGGTTTATAACCACTACAAGCGAGTTAAAGCCATGGCTGATAATGATGAAGAGACCGAAGATGGCCCCGAATTACAAAAAAGTAATATTAGCTTAGTTGGGCCAACCGGTTCTGGGAAGACCTTCTTAGCTCAGAGTTTAGCTCGCATTCTGGATGTGCCATTTGCCATTGCAGATGCGACGACTTTGACCGAAGCCGGCTATGTTGGTGAAGATGTTGAAAACATTTTACTGAAGTTACTGCAAAATGCAGATTACGACGTTGAACGTGCTGAAAAAGGGATTATTTATATCGATGAAATCGATAAGATCGCCAAGAAGAGCGAAAATGTTTCAATCACACGAGATGTTTCCGGCGAAGGGGTTCAACAAGCCCTCTTGAAGATTTTGGAAGGAACGATTGCGAACGTGCCACCGCAGGGCGGTCGTAAGCATCCCCAACAAGAGTTCATTCAAATTGATACGACCAACATTTTATTCATTGTTGGTGGGGCTTTTGATGGAATCGAAGACATCGTTAAACGTCGCTTAGGCGATAAGACGATTGGCTTCGGTACAGACACTGATGGTAAGAATGCCGTCTTAGATGATTCTAAGAGCCTCATGCAACAGGTTGTCCCTGAAGACCTCTTACAATTTGGTTTGATTCCTGAATTTATCGGCCGTCTTCCAATCCTGACTGCACTAGAACGTTTAACTGAGGATGACTTGGTCCGGATCTTAACGGAACCGAAGAATGCGCTCGTTAAGCAATATCAACGGTTAATCGCGTTAGACGGTGCGGAATTAGACTTTAACGATGACGCTTTACGTGCGATCGCACAGGAAGCCTTGGCACGTAACACTGGTGCCCGGGGGTTGCGTTCGATTATCGAAGACACGATGCGGGATATTATGTATGACATTCCGAGTCGTGAAGATGTTAAAAAGGTGATTATTACTCGTGAAACGGTTGCTGATCACGCCGAACCAGAACTAGTTTTGGCTGATCAAAAAGCTTCCTAATATTTCGTTCAGCCAATTAATAGACAGTTACTCAGGACCGCGATGAGTTATCATTCGCGGTCCTGAGTGCTGTTTAAATTGAATTTGAGCGTGGAAGCGAATCCGCCATAAAAACTATGGTAGAATGAATGCAATACGATTGCAGAAGGAGTTAATTCGATGGAAGTGCATAACGTTGAACTTGTCATGAGCGCGGTGGCGCCAAGCCAGTACCCGACTACTGGGTTTCCAGAAATTGGGTTAGCGGGGCGCTCCAATGTCGGAAAATCGTCCCTGATTAATGTGTTGATTAACCGAAATAGCTATGCGCGGACGTCTAGTCAACCGGGGAAGACCCAAACATTGAACTTTTATAAAGTTGAAGATCAATTATACTTTGTCGATGTTCCAGGATACGGTTATGCCAAGGTATCTAAGAAGGAACGCGAGAAGTGGGGTCAAATGATTGAGACGTATCTGACAAGCCGAGAGACGCTGCGTGGCGTGGTTATTCTGGTGGATGCGCGCCATGCCCCAACTAAGGACGACGTCGCGATGTACGAGTGGATGCGCTATTATGAGATGCCATTGCTGGTCGTGGCTACGAAGAGTGATAAGATTCCGCGCGGTAAGTGGAACAAACAGGAGAGTTTAATCAAAAAGACGCTTAACTTCCAAGCTGATGACGATTTTATTGCGTTTTCAGCTAAGACCAAAGAAGGCAAGGATGCCGTTTGGCAATGGATCGAAGCGCACACGGTAGGAGGCAACTAACTTGGAATTTAATGAGTATCAGTCGTTAGCAAATCGGACGCTATATGGAAATGAGCAGGTGCTGACGAATTTGTCGCTAGGCTTAGCTTCAGAGACTGGTCAAGTCGTGGACTTAGTCAAAAAGTATACGTTTCACGGTGAAAGCTTGAATAAAGACCAGCTGACGAAACAGATGGGCGATGTGTTATGGTACTTATCACAAGTTGCCGAATGGGCGGATATTCCGTTCGAAGAAGTGGCACAGCAAAATATTGTTAAACTCAACGATAAGTATCCGAATGGCAAACCAGTTAAATAGTCAGTCAAGAGTGGACGAACCAGGAAAGTTGACCTGCCAACAGGTCATGCGGGGCGTCGACTCTTTTTTTGTGACGAACGACTGCGTGAGCCGCGAGTTTTCAGGACGAGGTCTCAATTTTTATAACCGTGTCATTATTGATTTCTGTCATTTTGTCCTTTTCTAGGTAAATTAATTGCATTTGCAGTTGAAATAGCGTAAATTAAAGATTGTAAAAGAGTTGTGCACAACTTAATTCTCTTGAAAACGAAAGGATGCTTAACTATGAAGATTAATATCAAAGACGATGCTCAAGCCTACCTTGCGGATAAGATTCCAGCAGGAAGCCAAGTAATCTTAACAACTGATGATGGTTCTAATAAATATTCGAGTTTGGGCGGCAGCTGTGCCATTGGTAATAAGTTTCAGTTAGTAATTCTTAAAGACGCCGATCCCGACTATACCACGCCATTAGAAAATAATGCTGGTTATGTGATGCACGTTGCCCCGGCTGATGAAGCTTACTTGGGGAACGGCCTCAACATTTCTCGCTGGCATAATGCTTTAGCGCTCAAGGATGATAGCGGGATGCTCGACGGGGCTTTGGCGGTCGTTGACTGGCGCGATGTTTCACCAGAAACGGAAGCAGAGCGGCGTGAAAAGATGCAAACGATCGGGACTAAAATTTGCTAACATAGTAATTCAAATCAAAACGCGATGGCTAACTGCCATCGCGTTTTTTTGACTGCTATTTATGGGCGTCCTTTTTATCAGCTACCTTATTTTCTTGGCGCTTGGCATGTTCGTCAATGGTATCCTGAACTGCTTTAGTGGTGAGTTTATCCTTATCGTCAGGACCAATGGCAAACTTGTCGAATAGCTTATCAAGGTTATCTTGACGCTGTACTTTTAAACTCATAAAATCATTCCTTTCGATTACCGCCTATCATAGCAAATTTCTGACAATTTGTCAGTTATTCGTCATTTATGCATAAAATTAGGGCTTGTCCGTGTATAAACGCCCTTGTTGTGCATAAAATAAAGAAATCTTCAAAAATACTTGCATAAATAATCATATGCGGTTATACTTTATTCTTGTAAATTACAAAACAAGGAGAATACCTATGAAAAAAAGATTTGGGTGGTTTTTAGCCATTATTGTGGCCCTGATCATGACCGTCGTCCCACTTGGACAGACGCAACATGCGCAAGCGGCCGATAATTCATTAGAACAAATTCAGAAAAAGGGCGTCTTAGTCATGGGGACGTCGCCTGATTATCCACCGTATGAGTTTCAAGCCACAGTCAACGGTAAGAGCAAGATCGTTGGGATGGATGTTCAGATCGGGAAACAGGTTGCCAAGGACCTAGGCGTGAAGTTGAAGATCAAATCCATGTCATTTGACTCACTGTTGGTGGCCCTCCAAACTGGCAAGATCGATATGATTATTTCTGGGATGAACCCGACCCCTTCACGGCGGAAAAATGTTGATTTTACCCATGTTTATTATCAGGGTGGCTACGATATTGTCATCAATAAGACTGATAAGGCTAAGTACAAGAATAAGAATTCGTTCAAGAATGGCACGTTGGGTGCCCAAACTGGGACGACTCAATATAATGCCGTCAAAAACCAAACGACTGCCAAGGCTAAAGGGATGACTTCACAATCTGATCTGATTTTGGCACTTCAGAGTCACAAAGTTGATGGGGTGGCGATGGAAAAGCCTTCTGCGGAAGCCTATGTTGCCAACAATAAGAGTTTGGTCGCTATTCCTAGTGACTTCAACATGAGCTCTAGTGCAACGAGCTCGGCGATCGCATTTCGGAAAGGGTCAACTAGTCTCGTTAACAAAGTCAACAAGACCGTTGATCGGATCAAGAAGCGGAACCTCGTTAAGAAGCAATACTTACCGGCTGCCGGCAAGTATTTGAAGACCAATACCGTTAATACGTCAATGGGGCATTACTGGAAGGCGTTCGCCACCGGGATCGAATATACGTTAATCATTACGGTTTGCTCCGTTTTCTTCGGTTTTATCATCGGTATTTTATTGGCATTAGCACGGATGGCTAAGGGTAATCCGCTTAAGACTGCCATTCGGTGGTTAGCGACCGCGTACGTTGAATTTATTCGTGGGACCCCAATGATGGTCCAAGTGATGTTTGTGTACTTCGGACTTGGGTTATTCGTCAATTTACCAGCACTGACTTCTGGGATTATTGCGATTTCCTTGAACTCTGGTGCGTACGTTGCTGAATATATTCGTGGCGGGATTAATTCCGTCGATGTTGGGCAGACGGAAGCTGCTCGGAGCTTGGGGATGTCCAACGGTGAAACGATGCGTTACGTGGTCTTACCACAAGCCTTGAAGAATATTTGGCCATCACTTGGTAATGAATTTATTACGTTGATCAAGGATAGCTCGATTGTTTCGATTATCGGGGTCACTGAATTAATTTATCAAAGTAACATTGTTCGTTCAGATACGTACCGGGGGGTCGCACCGATCGTTGTTATCATGGTGCTATACTTCATCTTAACCTTTACCGCTTCACGGATCCTGAACTACTTCGAAAGGAGAATGCAACATGACTAAACCAGTAATTGAAGTTAAAGACCTTGCGAAGAGCTTCGGTGAAAACGACGTCTTGAAGGATATTACAGAAAAAGTTGAACCCGGTCAGGTGATCGTGGTGATTGGTCCTTCTGGTGGGGGGAAAAGTACCTTCTTACGGTGCTTGAACCTACTGGAGACACCGACAAGTGGTCAAGTCGCTTTCGAAGGTCAAGATCTCACGACGTTGGATACCAAGAGCGTTAACGCGCTTCGTGAAAAAATGGGAATGGTTTTCCAAGGGTTTAACCTATTTCCCAATATGACTGTCTTGGAAAACATTAAACTGGCGCCGATGAAGGTCAAGCACGTCGATGACGCAGCGGCCACTAAGCAGGCGCATGAATTATTGCAACGCGTTGGGTTGGACGATCACGCGGATGCCTTTCCAAGTAGTCTCTCAGGTGGCCAGGCACAACGGGTGGCGATTGCCCGCGCATTGGCGATGAACCCTGAAGTGATGCTGTTTGATGAACCAACGTCGGCACTTGATCCTGAAATGGTTGGAGAAGTGTTGAACGTTATGCAAGAATTGGCCAAGGATGGGATGACCATGGTCGTGGTCACTCACGAAATGGGTTTTGCTAAGTCAGTGGCAGACCGAATCTGGTTCATGGCTGATGGCTATATTCAAGAGAATAATACGCCTGAGGAATTCTTTGCGAACCCGCAAACAGAACGGGCCCAAGATTTTCTTTCTAAAATTTTGATGTAAACCACACGTAACCGGTAATCAGCTTAGCTGCTGATTACCGTTTTTTTGTAACACTGTGATCGGTAGTGACAGCGACGAATGGTCGGATCATAATAAAAATCATATTTCCGGGCTGTTTGGTTGAGTGCCGTGCTGGCGGGCGGTATACTATTAATGCTAATCTAAGCGAAGGGAAGGTGTATTATGGCATCCGCGCATATTGAACATAAATTATCCTTGTTACCGGACTTACCAGGGTGTTATCTGATGAAGAACTTAAATAGTCAGATCATTTATGTGGGTAAGGCCAAGAACTTGAAAAATCGGGTGCGCTCATATTTTAAAAGTAGCCATACTGGTAAGACCGCGCGGTTAGTATCTGAGATTGCGGACTTTGAGTTTATTGTGACTTCGACGGATAAGGAAGCCTTTCTGTTAGAAATTACGTTAATTCAAAAGCATCAGCCGTACTTTAATATTAAATTAAAAAAGGGGACCGGTTATCCGTATATTAAGATTACCAATGAACGGGACCCCCAGATTCTGATCGTCAGTGATGTTCGTAAAGACGGTGGCTACTATTTTGGCCCGTATCCCAACGTTTACGCGGCTCAGGAAACGGTCAATTTTATCCAGAAGGTCTATCCGCTGCGGCGTTGTCATGGTTTCCAGAAGCGGCCGTGTCTCTATTACCATATGGGCCAATGCTTGGGAGCTTGCTTCAAAACGGTGCCGGTGGCAGAATATGACGCGCAAATCAAGCGGATCAAGTCCTTTTTGAATGGTCACGTTGAAACGGTCAAGAAGCAGTTAACTAAACGAATGGATCAGGCGGCCGCTGACTTAGAATTTGAACGAGCGGCTGAACTACGTGATCAACTGAATTATATTGAAATGACAGTTGAAAAGCAGAAAATTATTTCAAACGATAATACGCCCCGCGACCTGTTTAATTTCTATCTTGATAAAGGCTGGCTTTCGATTCAGGTCTTCTTTATTCGGCAAGCGCGGTTGATGAAGCGCGAGAAACGCTTGTTCCCAGTAGTGTCAACTGCACCTGAAGAAATGACGAGCTTTATCTTGCAATTTTATAATCGCAAAAATAACGTTCTACCACGCGAAGTTTTAGTCCCCAACGGTCTTGATAAGCAGGTCCTGAGTGACATTCTCGGAATTCCGGTAAGGACCCCTCAACGCGGCCAGAAAAAGGATTTGCTGGACATGGCCCAAAAAAATGCCCGCATCGTCTTGGAGGAGAAGTTCCGGCTATTAGAGTTGGATGAGCGCAAGACGACGGGGGCGATGCAAGAAATCACGGATGCTTTAGGCATTCCCGCTGGTCATAAGATAGAAGCTTTTGACCACTCGCATATTCAGGGGGCCGACTTGGTTTCCGCCATGGTCGTTTTCACGGACGGGCAGCCGAATAAAAAATTGTATCGGAAATATAAGTTGCGGACGGTCGATCATGCGGATGAAGCCGCATCGACTCGTGAAGTGATTCGACGGCGTTATACACGGCTACTGAAGGAGCATGCGGCGTTGCCTGATCTGATTTTGATGGATGGTGGCGAAATTCAGCTGGAAGCCGCTAAGGACGTTTTAGAGAACGAATTAGGGATTGCAACGCCGGTCGCGGCGATGGTCAAAAACGACCATCATAAGACGGCGGACTTACTCGCTTCTGCAGGTGATCAGCATTTGCATCTAGATCCGAAGAGTCAAGGATTTTATTTATTACAACGGATTCAAGATGAAGTGCACCGCTTTGCCATTACGTTCCACCGACAAGTCCATACCAAACATTCATTGAGTTCGCGCCTGGATGAGATTCCCGGTGTTGGGCCGAAGACGCGTAATAAGTTGTTGCGTAAGTTCGGCTCGATGAGCAAGATTGCCGGGGCCTCCCTTGAAGAGATTCAGGATTTGGGCATTGCTAAGAATGTCGCACAAACCGTCAAATTTTCATTAGCTGGCGGTGGGGTCACACCGAAGCATTATCAAAAGGGCGCCACATAATAGCTATTTGGTTAACTAAACCAATTAATACGAAGAAGACCACCTATTTTTTTAACTGGGTGGTCTTTTTGATACTTGAAAACATCATTGATTTTTAGATTTGTCGATACTGTGATTAGTCGAAAACGGCATTGGTTATCGGAGACGGTCCGTGTTGCGATTGAAATATTTGTATGTAAATACGAGTTGCAAGAAAGTCAAAATATTATACGTTTTATAATATTTTGACTAGTAACTATCAATAAATATAACACTGAAGTTGACAATGTCAATTTAAATATGGGAATCAACAAATATTCGCTTGTATTTATATGAGTTTCATGAAAAATCATGAAAACTGTTGCGTGATTTACAGGTAATTTTCTACAATAAATGACAATCGTTTAGTAAAGGTCAATCAAGAAGTATTGGAGCGTGTGGAATGGAGCAAATAATAACCTTTGATTTTATGGTTAAACTTTTCCGTCAGTATTGGCGAGTGCTACTGATTTTAACGATTTTGGGCGGGGTGATTGCGACAGTGGTGACTTTGTGGGTCATACAGCCTAAATATCAAGCCAATGTCCAAATATTAGTTAACCGCAAACACAGTAGCACAGCTGCGGAATTAACGGGGCAACAAGCAGATGTACAGATGATCACGACTTACAAAGAGTTAATTACAAACTCGGTCGTGCTGAAGCCGGCGCGGCAGGCCTTGAGTGAGGAAGCTGACATTCGACGCTCGCTTGAGACGCTCAAGCAAGCGGTCAGCGTCACGAGCACCGCGAATTCTCAGGTGTTCTCGATTGTTATTCGTGATCAGAATGCCAAAGCTAGTGCCATAATTGCTAACCAAATCGCCGCGACGTTTAAAGAGCGAGTCCAGCACATTATTAAGGTCAACAACGTGACGATCGTTGCATCAGCTGAGACACCAGATACGCCGGTCGCGCCGAAGAAAGCCGTTAATATCTTAATTGGCCTAGCGGGGGGCCTGCTGCTGGGTTTGGCGGTTGCGAGTGTCCGGATCTTATCTAATCGCCGGGTGCAGACGTTAGATTACTTAGCGGAGGAACTAACGCTAACCAGTCTAGGAATTGTGAACCATCAACAGCCACTTATAGCGACAAACGACCAAGCAGCAATTAAACAGCGGCCAGCGAAATCTGCGGCCAAACCAGCAATCAAGCGAGTTTAACATAAGGGGAACGAACGGTAATGAAATTGAGGCGAAAAGTGACGAATATGTCTACCAGCATACAGTTGACGGCTTTGACAGCGCCAATGTCAGTTGTGACTGAGCAGATAAAAACAATTCGGACGAACCTGAACTATTCAATGGTCGGCAAGCCACTGAAAACACTGATGATCACGTCAGCGGTTCAAGGCGAGGGTAAATCAACAATCGGTGGCAACTTAGCCGTGGAATACGCGAAGAAGGGCATGCAAGTCCTACTTGTCGATGCTGATTTGCGACGGCCAACGATCCATCAGACATTTGGTGTCAGTAATCAACGTGGATTGAGCTCGTGGTTGAGCGGGCAATTAGTAGACGTAAACGATGCGATTCATCCGGTACTTGATCATCTGTTTGTCATGCCAAGTGGTCCCAAACCACCAAATCCAGCTGAGTTACTGGCAAGCGATAAAATGACCGAATTTTTAACGGTCGCCACACGTAAGTTAGATTTAGTGATTGTTGATGCGCCACCGGTACTGCCTGTGACGGATGCCCGGATTTTAGCTGGTCAAGTGGATGGCACCGTCCTGGTCGTTCGTCAGAACTTTGTGGAAAAGGTTGCGGTTCGCCAAGCAGTCAATGCCCTGAAGAATGCACGCACACAGCTACTTGGGACTGTTTTAAATGACGTGGACATCAAAACTAACGGTTATGGGTACGGCTACTATGGGACTGATACCAACTGAGTATGTTGACCTGCACTGTCATCTGTTACCGGGATTGGATGACGGTCCCCAGCAGCTTGATCAGGCGGTCGAAATGGCCCGCCAAGCAGTGGGGGATGGCATTCGTTATGTCCTAGCCACGCCGCATCATCTGGATCGACACTATCAGAATGCCGGTCCGGCGGTGGAACGTGCGGTTATTGAATTTCAAGCCGAACTCCAGCAGCAGCAAATTCCGCTGACCATCTTTGCTGGTCAGGAGGTCCATTTGCGCGATGATTTGGTGACAACTCAGTCACAACTACTGGGCATTGATGCTGGTCGTCGCTATTTGTTACTGGAATTGCCACACGAGCAAGTGCCTCATTACACCGCCCAAGTGATCTTTGAACTATTGCAACACGGGACGACTCCGGTAATTGCCCATCCAGAGCGCAATGCTCAGATTATGGCTCGGCCGGAGCAACTCTATGATTTAGTACAACAGGGATGTTTGGCACAGCTGACAGCGGCGAGCCTCGTCGGGCAATTTGGAAAAGCTGTCAAAAGTACAGCACTGGAATTAGTCGAGTGTGGACTGGTCCAGGTGCTTGCTTCAGATGCGCATTTTATGGCGCGACGGGGATTTATGATGCGAGCAGGTTATCAAGCATTAGCACGGTTAGACGGGCGTAATCCTGCCTATTTTGCAACAAATGCAAGACTACTACTGAACGGGGATCCAGTAGTGCTAGGGGAAGTCTTGCGACCTAAACAACGACGAAAATTTTGGCTTTTTTGAGAGGGGTAAATAGTTATGAAAGCATTGGTAACAGGGGGCGCTGGTTTCATTGGCTCGCACTTGGTTGATCATTTAGTTGAATCTGGTTTTGAAGTAGTGGTGGTCGACAATCTGTCCATGGGGGCCATCAGTAATATTAAGTATTGGGAACAGGTCACGATTTATGTCGCGGATGTTTGTGACGATCAATTTATGCAACAGTTACTGGCAGACGAGCGACCAGATTATATTTATTTTTTAGCGGCAATCGCGAGCGTTGCGGATTCTATCGAACGGCCAGCTGAAACGCATGCTGTGAATCATACTGCGGTATTTAACTTGCTCGAACATATTCGCCAAATTCGCCTGCCTATTAAACAATTTCTATTCACTTCTTCGGCGGCTGTTTATGGCAATCTACCTGAACTACCGAAACGCGAGGATTCACGCGTCGCACCGGTATCGCCATATGCCATCGATAAGTATGCGACGGAACGGTTTGTGTTAGCGTACGGTGAGCTGTATGATTTGCCGACCGTTTGTGTCCGGTTCTTCAACGTTTATGGGCCACGTCAAAACCCAAGTTCGCCGTATTCAGGGGTGTTGTCGATTCTGACCGACTGCTTGAAAAACCAGCGGCCATTTACTCTGTTTGGTGATGGGACGCAGACCCGGGATTTTGTGTACGTGAGTGATGTTATCAAGGCATTATGGTTGATTACGGAACATCGAGTACAACATCAGGTCATCAATATTGCCAACGGCTTAGAAACTAGCTTAAACGGGATTATTCAGATGTATCAGGAGATTGCCGGTCAACAACTTGAAATCAAACAGGCTGAACAACGGGGTGGCGAAGTTGACCATTCGGTTGCAAGCATCGGTAAGTTGGCACGTTTGAATTATGAGTCGGAATGGCCTTTGAGAAGGGGTTTGACTAAGTACTGGGAGGGGGAACGTGATCATGCACGAAGTTGAGCTCAATGAATCAATTGCTAATGATGAACACCAGTATGAATTTATTCATAATATTGGTATCCCAGTTACCGGCTGGAAAATGGACTTAAAGCGGTGTTTTGATCTGGTGGTCGGCTTAGTCGGCACGCTCCTCAGTGCCCCCATCGTGCTTGTGTTTGCATTACTTATCAAGCTGACTTCTGACGGTCCCGTTTTCTATAAGCAGGAGCGAGTCGGCTGGATGGGAACGACTTTTGACGTGATTAAGCTACGATCAATGTACCAGGATGCTGAGGCTCGGACGGGTGCGGTGTGGGCACAAAAAAATGACCCGCGGGTGACGCCGATTGGCCGTTGGATGCGTAAAACTCGGATCGACGAATTACCACAGTTCTGGAACGTCCTCAAGGGTGATATGAGTCTGGTCGGGCCTCGTCCGGAACGGCCACAACTTACTGAACAATTTAGTGAACGCCATCCTGATTTTCCCAAACGGCTACGAATTATTCCTGGAATTACCGGCTATGCGCAGATCAATGGTGGCTACGATATTACACCGGGTGCCAAGTGTCAATATGATAATTATTACATTGAACACTTTTCGATTTGGTTTGATATCAAGATGCTGATGGGGACAGTTAGGGTGATTATTTCCGGGGATGGTGCGCGGTAGTGAAAATCGTTTATGTGATTACCCAGGCGACTTGGGGTGGGGCTCAGGCACATCTGTATAGTTTGATCAAGGCTCAGGTGTTGCGTGGTAATACCGTTGCTCTAGTATACGGCGTTGAAGGACGCCTGAGTGCAAGTGTCGCGAAAGAGTTTCCAGGCGTTCAAGTGGTCAGAGTTGCCAGCCTGGTGCATCCAATCGCACCGCTGAGTGATTTAAAAGCAATCAGCACGTTAAGGAAATTATTACAAAATTGGCAGCCAGATATTGTTCATTTGCATTCTTCGAAGGCTGGTATGATTGGTAGACTGGCAACAACTAGATTGGCAATGAAAGTCATTTTCACCGTTCATGGTTGGGGCTTTACACCTGGTGTCGGGAAAAAACGGCAGCTTTTGATGAAAACTATCGAAAAAGCATTAAGCCGTCTGACAACGGCTTATATCTGTGTCTCACAGTTTGATTATGATTTGGGTGTCCAAAGTGGTGTGATTACTAGCGCTCATCCTGCACGTGTTATTCATAATGGCGTGACCGCATTAGTGGGCTCAAAAAAGGTGAACAGTACCGAGACCTTTGTATTATCGATGGCGGCACGTTTTGACGCGCCGAAACGGCAGGATCTCTTGATTCAAGCACTGACATACCTACCTGAGAATCTGCCGATCGTGTGCCATTTTCTGGGTGACGGCCCTGCGATCGAAGCCTGTAAAACGTTAACGCACCAGTTGAACCTGGATACTAAAGTGCAGTTTTATGGGGTGGTGGATAATGTGCAGAAATATTATTCTCAATCGGACGTCGGGGTGCTGATTTCTGATTATGAAGCCCTACCGATCAGTTTAGTTGAAGCCTTAGCTCAAGGTCTGCCAATTATTGCATCAAATGTCGGGGGTATTCAGGAATTGATTGATCATAATGGCTTTTTGGTCCCTAATGATGCACAACAGATTGCTGAAAAGATTCTGACACTCTACCAATCGAAAAAAATTGCGGAGGTCAAGACTAATTCCTATCAAATGTATCAACGACATTATACTGAGCATGAGATGCTTGAACAAACGCAGGCGTACTATTTGTGTTGCTTAGCCTAGGAGGGCGATCGTCGATGACAAAAATCGTTCATGTCTTGTTTTCCGCCAAATTAGGTGGTGCTGAGCAGGTGGTCATTAATATTAGTAAGGGTTTAAGTGAATTCTATGATTTCACTTACTGTTCACAAGCAGGATCAATACAAGAAAGCTTACAAGCGGTCGGGATCGCGTATCAAAGTTTTTCGCCGAAACAGCTTCTTAAATTTAGGCGAGCTATTCTGGCGCTCCAACCAGATATTATTCATGCACATGATTTCAAAGCGAGTTTTTTAGTCAATCTGCTTTTTCACCATGTGCCAATTGTTACCCATATCCATCAAGCTCCAGTATGGCAGACTAGTGTGAACTGGAGAAGTGTGGCGTTTCAATACATCGGCAACAAGAGCTCACGGGTCTTATATGTTTCAGATTGGGCCAAAGAATCGTATCGCTTCCACGATCATTTAACTAATACAACGATTGTTCCCAATGGGATCGACAGTTCGCGAATACGCCAACTGGCTACTACCAGCACAACCACTGCATTTGACCTGTTGTTCGTGGGACGGTTGGAAGATGTCAAAGATCCCGCAAGATTTGTGAGAATTGCTCATAAATTATTGGATGCTATTCCTGAACTAAAGATTGGGATTGTCGGCGATGGTAGCTTGCGTACACACATCGCTAAACAGATTGCAGCCACCCCGCAGATACGCTGGCTCGGGTTTAAAAGTAACCCTTATAAATACATGCGGCATGCCAAAGTCGTGCTGTCGACGTCCAAATCAGACGCGTTTGGATTGACCATGGTTGAAGCGGCCTTACTGGGTGCGATTCCGTGCGCCCCCCGCATTGGTGGCATCTCTCAAACGGCCGCGAGGGTCAATGGCATTGTTTATGCGGGTGATAATGAATTACTCGCAGTATTGACACGTCTCTTTGCGGATGAAAAATTTTATCAGGAAACCAAGGCTAAAATAGCAGCGGTCGATTTTAGTGACTATGAACAAAGGCAATTTATTCAGCGAATCCAGCAAGTTTATGAAGGGGTAATGGAACGATGACTGCATTAAATCGTCAGATTGGTGGGCCTTTTTTAAGAGTAGGACTGTTGATTGCTGGGTTTTATCTGATTTACCAACCCAACTTTTGGAGCAGTAGTTATGTGCCCCTGATAGTTACACTGGGGATTACCGGTGGTTGTGTCTTGCTATTGTCGCCAAAGGACTTATCGATTGCTATCAATCGACTGCACATTTTTGTCATCGGTGTGATGCTATCGGTCATTTACTTTGCGTTCAGGGCAAAGCTGGCAGGAAATGATCCCCGGGTGTTTCAAAATATTGTGATTGTTTTGAACGTCGTTGCCCTGGTGTTATGGCTAGAGGTTCTTCGTAAGTATTTTAACGTGACAAGCGAAACGGTCTTGACCTGGATGCTATGGATGGTGGTCGTTCAATGCTTGTTTGCCTTGATCATGTTAGCAAGTTCGGGTATTCGCGCCGCAATTTTAGCTAAAACAGCTACTGGTATTATTCAAAATCAGTTTATTTATGGTGAACGTTTGTATGGAATCAGCAGTGATTACACATTTTTCACACCAATCTACCATAGTCTAATGGGACTAGTTGCGATATATCTGGGAATGAACCATGGCAAAAAGTATTATTGGTTCCTGCCATTTTGTGTCTTTATTATCGTATTAAACGGCCGCACCGGCTTGATCACGCTGGCCTTTGGTTTTGCTTTGATGCTGGTCAAACGGATGGTCTCGAGCGTGCGCGGGCTCTTTCAAGTTGTGCTGATTATCATATTGAGTGTGACCTTTATCATACTGGGCTTAGCGTTTCTGCAGTCTATTCAACCTGATACGTATACCTGGATTGTCAGCGGCTTTGAAGATACCTTTGCACTCGTCTTTGAAGGTAGTAAGCAGGGCAATTATGAACAACTGACGGGCTCGTTCTTGATGTTTCCAAGTCGGCTTTTAGACTGGCTGTTTGGTTATGGCGTTCGCGTATATGGCGGCAACGCCAGCAATATTTGGTTTGGAACGTCCGATATTGGCTTTATTAATGATTTATTTATGGGGGGCATCGTTTACATGGCGCTACTGTATAGTACGATCATCGCCTATTTGGTCGCCTGCCATAAAAAGTCTGGAAAAGTCGTTCGTGATAGTAAAATCTTCTTAGCCTTTGGAATAGTGCTACTAATCGCAAATTATAAAGGTGAGGTTGCGCGCAGCGGCATGGTACTGACGGCAATGATATTTTTGGGGTATTTACTTTCAACTGAATTGAAGATTGAGGAGACAAAATGGCAATCAGTGTAATTATGAGTGTATATAATGAACGACCTGAGCAAGTTCAGCAAGCGGTTGACTCGATTTTGAAGCAAACTTACTTGCCGATGGAGTTTGTGATCGTACTGGATAATCCAGAACGAAGTGATTTAAAAGAATTGTTAATGAATTATGATAACCGCGTGGAAATGATCAAACTAGTGTGCAATCATCAGAATCTTGGCCTGGCTGCTAGCCTCAATAAGGCAATTGAGCTTTCAAACTGTGAACTGATTGCGCGCATGGATGCGGATGATATTTCTGCCACCAAGCGCCTCGAAGTTGAATTAGAGGCGCTGAAGACGCGCGGGTTAGACTTAATCTCCGGAAATATTGCTTATCTTGATGAACACGGCGAGGTCGTCGGGGAGAAGTCGGCCATTCCGGAGGCTGAACGACTGATCCAGAAAATCCTACCCTATGGTTCAACTATTATCCATCCGACCGTCTTAATGCGGAAAACGGCCGTCCAACAAGTCGGTGGTTACCGATTATTACCAACGGCTGAAGACTATGATCTCTGGCTACGGCTGCTTGCGGGCGGGTTCAAAATCGGATCGATTAACCAACGGGTGTTGCACTACCGGTTGCGCGGTAATAGTATGACTAGCAACGCGTGGCAAACCTATTTGGTATCGCGCTATATTCAGCAATTATATGCGGAACGAAAACGGACGGGGGCGGACAGCTTCGGGCATGACCTACCGACGCTAGCAGAAAAAATAAATGACACCCGTGCCCAGAGCATGTTTAATCGTGGGCAAAAACATTTTACGCTGGCGATGGCCAGCCTGCACCAACGAAAATTTGGGCAGACTCTGGCTGCGTTAGTCCGCGCCATGGTGACATCACCAGATAATTGTTACTATGTGATCAACTATTTACGATTAAGAACGATTTGGACGATCAACGGGCACCGGTATCGGTAGTAACCCATCAATCTAACGTGTCAGTGGTTAAGGGATTGGTTGGAATGAGACGTGATACTTAGTTCAAGCATATGAGAGAGGAACTTATGTTAGTTAGCATTAAGAATAAATACCGGTGTTTTCCTAAGCAAGTTAAGGCTTCGCTTTGGTTCCTGGTCTGTGCTTTTTTTGAAAAGAGTATTTCAATAATCGCAACGCCGATTTTTACCAGGATCATGTCTGCTTCCGAGTATGGTCAATTTAATGTGCTGTATTCCTGGTTGACCATCGTCACGATTATTGTTTCACTAAATCTGTGCTATGGCGTTTATACCCAAGGACTGATCAAGTTCAGCCACGATCGACGGCGATATTCAGCAGCGTTACAAGGATTAACAGTTGTGCTGGTATTAACATGGACGCTAATTTACCTTGGTTTTCGTGATTTTTGGAATAATGCTTTTTCTTTAACGACGACGCAGATGCTGGCAATGCTGCTGATGGTATGGACCTCGTCAGTTTTTAATTTTTGGGCTGGCGAGCGACGGGTCGCCTTGCAATACAAATCATTGGTGGTGGTGACTTTGCTGGTCGCAGTCGCCAAACCAGTAGTGGGCGTATTGCTGGTTGTATATGCGAATGATAAAGTGACGGCCCGTTTTTTAGGACTAGCATTGGTAGAGTTGGTGGGCTATACGGGTTTGTTTTTTGTGCAAATGTATCGTGGCAAAACGTTTTTCTCACGACATTTTTGGCGACACGCGTTAATGTTCAACCTACCGTTAGCGCCACATTATCTTTCTCAGATTGTCCTGAGTAGTGCTGATCGGATCATGATCGGTAACATGGTCAATGCGAAAAGTGCGGGCATCTATAGCTTGGCGTACTCACTTTCGCAAATCATGATTTTATTTAACGTTGCCTTATCACAAACGCTCAGTCCGTGGATGTATCAAAAAATCAAGGATCGGCGCGTGGCCGATATTGCGGGTGTTGCATATGGTTCTCTGATTTTAATTGCGATTGTCAACTTGTTACTGATTGCATTTGCGCCCGAAATCGTTTCGATATTCGCACCACGAGCGTATGCTAAGGCGACCTGGATCGTTCCACCGATCGCAATGAGCGTCTTTTTCATTTTTACCTTTGATTTATTTGCAAAGTTTGAATTCTATTATGAGCGGACATCTCTAATTATGGTTGCCAGTGTCATTGGCGCGGTACTGAATGTGGCCTTAAATTATTGGTTGATTCCAATTTTAGGATACGAGGTGGCGGGGTACACGACCTTGATTTGCTATGTGATGTATGCAGCTGTTCATTATTGGTTTATGAATCGAATCTGTCGTGAAGAACTTGGCACGCTTCCATATAATCGAAAGATACTGGTACTGATTACGTTCACTTTTTTGGCGGCCGGCTTTCTATTTTTGAGTGCCTATCACAGTGTGGTGCTCCGTTATCTATTGATTTTAATAACGGGCGTCGTCGGACTTATCAAGCGTGATTATTTAATGACGATTATGAAGCAAATGATACGCGTGCGAAAACCGAACTAGTCGAGGTAGGGTGGTGCGGTTATGAGTCACAAGCAATCAGTCATGATTTATCAAAAAGACGACAGCCTGAATACCTGCCGTCGTCTTTTTGATAAATCGCTTATTGTACGGCACCAGGCCACGTCACGTTACCGTGTAGTTTCTTAGTGGCTAATACGAAACCACGCAAACTCGTGCTTTGTGGCATTTGTTGCCAGGCCTGAATGTCGGCGGTGTTTTTGACTGGCGTGCCCCGAAAGAGCGCAATATTGGCGGCCGCCATGCCGCGGGCTAACTGATTAACTTTAGCGGTTGATAGTTGCGTTTCATCACGGCCCTCATATAACTGGCTCAGTGCTGCGTTATAGCCGGCCGCATATAGCACGTCATGATCGTACTTTTGGTAGGCGCGCATCGCTTTATTACCTCGATGGTGCTTGATGTAAGCACTCACGTTTAACGGGGTCGCGTGGTACGTGGCCGTCCCGTTACGCTGGTTGATTTTCAGCGTACCGTAGTAGTGCGATCCCAGTATTAGGGCGCCACTGGCAATATCAGTCAGTGACTGGCTCTTGACTTTAGTCGACTTGATACTTTGAGCATGGATATGACCGCTTAGCGACAACTTAATGCCCGCGTCGGAAAAGGTTTTACGGACGTCTTCAGCATAACCAATCGTATAATCCTGATGAATCACCGTATGATCCATTGTATTGTGATGCAGGACGGGAATCAGGGTTGCGTGAGCCTGCTTTGCTTGCTTACCGACTTTGGTGATCCACTGCAAGGTGCCGTCTGTTAGTCCACCACCGACTGTCGAATTACCTTGTTGATAATTACTTTTATAAATGGCGGAGTTTAGCATCAAAAACCAAGTGTGTTTACTTGGTTTCACTAAGTATCCTAACGAACTTGGGTCGGTTTCACTGGCTTGGCCGTAGCCGGCCTGATGATAGATTTTCTTGAACTGGGTCGGACTAGTTGCCTCGGTGCTATATTGATGCTTTCCTTTGAAACGACGGGCGATGGGGTTGTTCAAGTCGTGATTACCGGGGACGACGTAGACGCGGATGTGCTTAGCAGTCAGTCGGCGAAGCTGCTTGGCAACGTACTCGTGACTGGCTTTCTCACCGTTGTTAGTAATATCGCCACTGATGAGCACAACGTCAGGCTTGGTGATTAACGCCTTAGCAATAAAAGCGCGAAAAATCGTCGCGCTGTATTTTAAATCCGCACCGGCATCGTTAGCCGCGTACTGCGTAAAAGCCTTACCATTATCATGCAGGCTGGGCGCAATGACATGGTCATCACTGATCACCATCGCTGTTAAGGTCTTGTGACTGACAGGAGGCAGACCCGTTTTAGGTTGCTTTTGGCAACCGGAAAGCAGCATCATGCCGAATAATACACAGCTGATGCCAAAGATAGATTTTCGTAGTTTCATCAAACTCGTCTCGATTCTCATTAACATAATCGGTATATTAGTTTCATTATACCCGTTTTATTGCGGGGTTAGACGACTGATTCGTTAATTTTGAAAACAAAAAAAGACGATCAAGTTGATCGTCTTTTTGGATATCGTATTATTTAGAAGCCTTAGCAGGTTTCCATAGACCGAGGATAACCCCAGCGATAACGGCACCGATAATTGTGGCACCGATGTAGCCCCAGATATTCGTGGCGAGTAATGAGACCCAGAGGCCACCATGAGGAGCAGGGACGGCAACGCCCCAAAGTTGAGTTAAGCCACCGGCGATGGCAGCACCAATCACACTTGAACCGATAACGTGCAATGGGTCAGCTGTGGCGAATGGAATGGCACCTTCAGTAATGAAGGAAATACCAAGTAACCAGTTAGAGATACCAGCTTTACGTTCGTCATCCGTAAATTTCTTTGGCCAGAAGGCAGTGGCAATCGCAGTTGCCAATGGTGGAACCATCCCACCAGCCATAACAGCGGCCATTAAGTTCCCATGTCCAGTTGCGGTAAAGGCACCAGTTGCGAAGACGTAAGCGGCCTTGTTGAAAGGACCACCCATATCGATCGACATCATACCACCAAGTACGAGCCCAAGGAGAACGGCATTACCAGTACCCATTGAGTTCAAGAAGTGGGTAATCCAAGCGTTGATGACTGAGAAAATCGGGTTAACAACGAAGAACATTAGCGCAGCAATAATCAATAAGCCCAGAATTGGGAAGATCAGCATTGGCTTCATCCCGTCTAAGGATTGTGGCATGTTCTTGGTCCACTTCTTCATCCAAACGGTAATGTAACCGGCCAAGAAACCAGCGGCTAAACCACCTAAGAACCCGGCAGGACTTTTAGCATTAGCGGTAATTGAAGCCGTGTAAACACCGCCGTAAGCGCCAGTGTAGACCGTGGCCATGAACCCACCAACGAACCCGGGCATCAAGGCAGGACGATCACCAATTGATTCGGCAATGTACCCGGCCAAAACGGGTACCATGAAAGCGAAGGCCATGTTACCAGCTTGGTTGAAGAAGGTAAAGGCTAAGCTCTTACTCCCAGCGAATTGTTCAATGATGAAGGAGAGGGCCATTAAAATCCCACCACCGACAACGAATGGTAACATGTGGGAAATCCCGTTCATGAGGTCTTTGTATACTTCACCCCAAACGCTACCATTTGCGCTGCCACCTTCATCGTCATCAGCGGCACCACCATCAGCATCGTGATAGACAGGCGCTTTACCACTCAAGGCTTCTTGAACTAATTGGTCGGCCTTGTTGATCCCATCAGTAACGGGACGGTTAACCAGGTGCTTACCATTGAAGCGGGCCATTTTGACCTTCTTGTCAGCGGCAATCACAACACCGTCGGCACGAGCAATTTCATCGGCGGTCAATAAGTGCTTAACACCTTCAGAACCATTTGTTTCGATTTTGATGTCGACACCGGCCGCTTCACCAGCCTTGATCAAGGCTGCTTCGGCCATGTAAGTATGGGCGATTCCGTTTGGACAGGCGGTAACCCCAACTAAATAGGGACGTTTTTCGTCAGTGGTGGTGCTGGCAGCTGCGGCTTCTTTTTCGGCCTTGGCAGCTGCATCTTTGGCTTCCTTTTCTTCCTTAGCAGCCTGGGCATCACCGAAGAGTTGTTGAACTTCTTCAGGTGACTGTGCATTCTTAAGTTTAGCGACCAATTCAGGATCAATCAATAAGCTTGAGAGGGCGGCGAGGGCGGCTAAATGGGTGTTGTTGGCACCTTCAGGAGCAGCAATCATGAAGAAAAGATGAACGGGTTGACCATCTAACGCGTTGAAGTCAACGCCGGCCTTACTCTTAGCAAACATCACGGTTGCCCGGTTAACAGCCTTATCTTTGGCATGGGGCATAGCAATCCCGTCGCCAATCCCGGTCGTTGATTCGGCTTCCCGTTTGATGATGTCTTGCTTGTAGAGGGCCTCATCATTGATGATACCTTGTTCGGCATATTTATGAACTAACTCATCAATCGCTTCGTCCTTGGTCGTGGCGTGCATGTCCATGATCATGACATCTTTTAGTAATAAATCGCGGATATCCATGTTTAGTTAACAGTCCTTTCTTTAGTGAGCGAGTTTTTCAATGTTAATGAGTGGCAAAATTTCATCGATCTTGGCGCGGGTCGCAATGTCTTCTGAGAAGGCGGTTGCGGAGCCACAGGCTAAACCATAGCGGAAGCTTTCAACAGCATCGTGTGTTTTGGCGAACGTGCCGACAAAGCCACCAATCATCGAATCACCGGCACCAACTGAGTTGATTACCTGGCCCTTTGGTGCGGGACTAAAGTAGACCGCATCCTTGGTGATCAGGAGGCCACCATCGCCGGCCATTGAAATCAGCACGTGTTGTGCACCTTCAGCTAGCATCCGTTGGCCAGCCGCGATGATATCAGCTTGGCTGTTAAATGTGGTGTGGTAATAATCAGCGAGCTCGTGGTTATTAGGTTTCACAACGAGCGGATGACTTGGTAAGGTTTTCTTCAAAGCTTCCCCGGTCGTGTCAATGACAAAGTTAGCACCAGCGGCTTCGACCTTCTGGATAATATCATAATAGAAGCTATCCGGTAAACTTGGCGCTAAACTACCAGACATGACGACCACGTCATCCGGCGTTAATCCGGCCAATTCAGTGTAGAAGGCGTCGATCTCTTTGGCGGTGATGTCCGGACCAGCACCGTTTAATTCAGTCTCTTCTTCAGCGTGAATCTTCACGTTGATCCGAGTATCATCGGCAATTGGGGTGAAGTGGCAATCTAGGCCCTTAGCTTTTAACGCATCACTGATAAACGTGCCGGTAAACCCGCCGATAAAGCCGAGTGCTTTGTTTGGTTGGTCTAGGTCGTTCAGAATCTGGGATACATTGATGCCCTTGCCACCAGGCAGCTTTGCGGTATGTGCTAACCGGTTAACACTACCGAGGGTCATTTGGGGTAGTTGCACCACGTAGTCAATTGATGGATTGACAGTAATGGTATAAATCATGATTGAACCTCCTGAATCGTAGTTAATGGTTGATACTGTTCGGCAACGCTTGGCGTGAGTTGGTCAGTGATGATGGTTGCACTGGATAAATCACCGACGCGCGCAAACGAAACGTGGTCGAACTTAGTGTTGTCAGCTAAGATAAAGCTTTCTTCACTTTGTAGAATTGCGGTTTTTTTGACGACCGCTTCATCGGGGTCGGGCGTTGTGAGCCCGAATTTTGGGTGGACACCGTTGATACCAAGAAAAACTTTGTTGAATCGGTATTCCTCTAACGATTTAACGGCTTCGGGACCAATCACGGCTTTGGTGGTGCCTTTCAAATTGCCACCAAGCAGGTAGGTTTGGATGCCCATGTCTGCCAAAGCGGAAGCATGGACAACACCATTAGTCACGACACGTAAGTTGTAGCTCGGATTTAAATGGTGAATCATGGCTAGGGTCGAAGTCCCGGCATCCAAATAAATGACGTCATCAACCTGAATGTTCGCAACGGCTTGCTGCGCGATATGGTCCTTGGCGTTAACGTTACGGGAAACCTTATCATTCATCGCGGGTTCCTCTTGGAGTGAGTTCATATACTTCGCACCACCGTGCACGCGGAGTAACTCGCCCTGTTCTTCTAGCTGTTGGAGGTCACGGCGCGCCGTGGACTCGGAACAACGAGTTTCAGAACAGATGTCCTTGATTTTAATAATGCCCTTGAAACGGATCGTATTTAAAATGTACTGTTGACGTTCTTCTGTAAGCACTTTCAAATCCCTCCGCATAATAATATACCTGTTTAAACGTCAAAATGCAACAAAAACCTTCAAAAACCGTCAAAATAATCCAAAATCTGTCATCAAATCGTCATTAGCATCCAAATAAAGATGATCTGTCTAATTAGGCGTGGAACTTTTGACGAAGTGGCCGAAGATTTGTATACTAGGTCAGGTATCTAATTTCGCACGATCGGATTTCGTAGATAATAATATAGAAGAAACGGGAGAAAAGAACATGTTTGTTGATCAAGTAAAAGTAGATGTAAAGGCCGGTAACGGTGGTAACGGCATGGTTGCTTTCCGCCGTGAAAAGTTTGTTCCCAATGGTGGTCCCGCTGGCGGTGATGGTGGTCGCGGCGGAAGCGTCGTATTGCAGGCTGACGAAGGATTACGGACACTGATGGATTTTCGTTATACGCGGAAGTTCAAGGCTGCAGCTGGTGGCAATGGAATGATTAAGCAGATGACAGGTCGTTCCGCGAAGGACACAATTATTAAAGTACCGCTTGGGACAACGGTGACGGATGCTGAAACTGGTGAGTTAATTGGCGATATCGTCAATAAAGATCAGCGGTTAGTGGTTGCCAAGGGTGGCCGGGGCGGTCGGGGAAATATTCATTTTGCTAGCGCTAAGAACCCTGCTCCTGAAATTGCTGAAAATGGTGAGCCCGGCGATGAATTGACGATTCGAATGGAATTGAAAGTGCTGGCCGATGTTGGTCTGGTTGGCTTTCCGTCTGTCGGCAAGTCGACACTACTGTCAGTGGTCACGAGTGCTAAGCCCAAGATTGCGGCCTATCATTTTACAACTTTAGTGCCTAATCTCGGGATGGTTCGTTTGGATGACGGTCGTGACTTTGTCATGGCTGATTTACCTGGTTTGATCGAAGGTGCGGCTAACGGGGTCGGTTTAGGAATTCAATTCCTGCGGCATATTGAACGGACGCGCGTTATTTTACATCTGATTGATATGAGTGGTGTAGAAGAAAACGATCCGTTTGAGGATTATCACAAAATTAATCACGAGCTGACGAGTTATGACCCTGACCTCTTGAAGCGGCCCCAAATCGTGGTGGCGACTAAGATGGATATGCCGGATGCCGAAGCTAATCTGGAAGACTTTAAGGCGAAGTTAGCGACGGATGATACGTTGCCAAACACGCCAGCCGTCTATCCGGTATCGTCGATTACACAACAGGGACTAAAAGCCTTGTTAGCCAAGACGGCTGATTTGTTGGATACGACGCCACAATTCCCAATCAAGGGTGTTGACGACTTGAAGCACCGTGATTACACGACTGAAGCGGATGCGGACTTTAGCATTGATAATCCAGAACCAGGGCTGTTCGTTCTGTCTGGTGAAAAGTTAGAACGGCTCTTTAAGATGACTAACTTAGATCATGAAGAAAGTTTAATGCGGTTTGCGCGGCAATTACGTGGCATGGGTGTTGATGATGCCTTGCGCGCAGCAGGTGCCAAGAATGACGATACGATTCAAATCTTGGACTACTCCTTCCAGTTTATGGACTAAAATTTGGTGAAGACCTGTTTCGTTGATGACGGTCGTTTTGACTGTCGTCTAGGCAAACCAATGATCAGAAAATGAGCAATGCAAAACAGCGTCGTTAGAATTTTAACTAACGACGCTGTTTTTTGAGTTCACGTGCAATCGGGTTCTCAGCCAAATAGCAGGCGTTGCTGACTCAACCGATAGCCAAATAATCGGAGTGGGTGCGGTGTTGTCTGAATGTACAGCTGTGTTTGACCATCGATTTGACGGGTCCGTGCGTTGAATTGGTCAAGAGTCAGTGGCGTCACGCTTTTTGCGGCGACGAGGACGAGCTGGTGGTCGACGAGCGTGACACTTTTGATCGGCCACGCTTGATTGGTCGTAGGCTCCCAATACAGTGGTAAAGTTTGCTGTAAATCAGCGGTTGATAAGTTAAAGTCGATGAGTCGCATAACGGTTCCCTCTTGTTCGGACGATTTGTAAGCAAGTATACGATAATCGATTGGGTTAAGCAAGATGGACTGTGAACTCGCTCACCGATGATGACGGGTTGAATGAAAACGGTCACAATCGGTCATCGTCAGGTTGCTCGAAAAGTGCATTTTTTGATTATCGATAACACCGGTGGCAGGCGGTCTTGGCGCATGGAATCTTGAAACCAAGTGCGATAATTTTAGCCTGACATGTTAAAATGAAATGAGCAGCGTTGTTCGTGTTCTTCCTGTTAATTGTGAGGAGCCGCCCAACGTCGCTTGCTTTTTAGAATTGCGGTCGCTGAGCGCACGGTGCTCCTCGGCCATGACTTTGCAGTGCTAACAATTGTGTATTGCCGCTAGATTCGGTAAAATAGTTAGCAGACTGTATAGATAGGACGAACAAAAATATGCAATTAGAATTTTTAGGTACCGGTGCCGGCTCACCGGGCAAATTTCGAAATGTCACTAGCACGGCATTACGACTATTAGATGAACGAAATGAAGTCTGGCTATTCGATGTCGGCGAAGGAACGCAACACCAGATTTTACGTACGACGTTAAAGCCACGTAAAATTGCAAAAATATTCATTACCCATCTGCATGGCGACCATATCTTTGGCTTGCCGGGGTTATTGAGCTCGCGTTCTTTTCAAGGCGGGGACGAACCACTCACCATCTATGGGCCAGTCGGTGTTCGTGACTTCGTTCAAACGGCGTTGCGGGTCTCTGGCACCCATTTGTCATATCCATTGAAGTTTCATGAAATCACGAAGGCTGAAACGGTTTTTGAAGATGCGACGTTCAAAGTAAGCTGCGAACCTCTGGATCATCGGATTGCTTGTTTCGGTTACCGGGTAGCAGAAGCGGATCACCCAGGTGAACTACAAGCCGATCGACTCAAAGCCCTGAACATTCCGAGTGGTCCCGTCTATGGTCAATTAAAAGCCGGCAAAACGGTGACGTTGCCTGACGGTCGGACGATTAATGGTCAAGATTACATCGCTGCGCCACAAAAGGGGCGGACGGTGACAATTCTTGGTGATACTCGGCGGACACCGCACGCGGTCAGTTTGGCACAGGATGCGGATGCTTTAGTTCACGAGAGCACGTTCGGAAAAGATGAAGGTAAGTTGGCACATAACTATTACCATTCAACGAGTACCCAAGCAGCCCAGGTGGCCCAACAGGCCGGGGTTAAGCAGCTATTGTTGACTCATATCTCGGCGCGGTACACGGGTAAGTTGAGTAAGGAACTACAAAAACAAGCACAGAAAGTCTTCAGTCACTCGAAAGTCGTTCGCGACTTTGATGTAATTGATATTCCATTACCTGAGAAAGGTTAGGTCAAGTAAATGACAAACTTAGTGGGTAAAACTGTTTTGGTTACCGGCGCGTCTAGTGGGCTAGGCGAGCAACTCGCCTTAGCCGTAGCGAGTCAGGGCGCCAATGTTGTCTTAGCAGCCCGGCGGCGAGAACGGTTAACACAGGTTGCTGATCAATGTCGGCTGTTGTCAAACGGGCAGGCCGTAGCGATTACTTGTAACGTGGGTCGCGTGGCAGATGTTGATCACGTCTTTGCAACCATCGATGAGCTATTTGGTCAATTGGATGTCGTCATGAACGCCGCCGGTTTTGGCGATATGACCATGGTGACCACCATGGATGCGTCGGTGATGGTGAAGATGCTGCGCGTCAATACGTTGGGGACCATGTATGTTAGCCAACTGGCGGCGCAGCGGATGGTCAAGCAACACGCAGGTGAAATTGTCAACATCGCCTCGATGGCTGGCAAAATCGCAACGCCTAAATCAGCCGTTTATGCGGCTAGTAAGGCGGCCGTTATTGCTTATGATAATGCGTTGCGCCTAGAACTCAAGGATGCTCATGTCAACGTATTGACGGTCAATCCGGGTCCCATTAAAACGGACTTTTTCAAAATTGCGGATCCCACGGGGCACTATTTAGACCGGGTCGACCAGCTGGCATTGAACCCCGTTAAGTTTGCTGAATTGATTGTCAGTAAACTCGGGCATCAACGGCGCGAACTGAATCGGCCTTGGGTGATGTCTGCAGCTAATTTGGGTTATCAGCTGGCACCCAAGCTCGGGGATTGGCTGACGGGGACGGTTTTTAATTTTAAATAGGGGATGAATGTAATGAAGAATCAATGGCGGTTAGTGAGTGCATTAGTCATTGCACTAGTAGTGATTATTTTTGCAATTTTAAACGTAGAACCAGTTCGAATCAATTTTGGAATTACAGCCGTTCATTGGCCACTGATTTTGGTCATTGTGGTGACATTGATTTTAGGCGTCATTACGGCAGTACTGATGGCGACGGTCAATGAATCTAAGGAACGCACGGCCCATAGTGAAGCTTTAGCAGCGGCTCAGGCTAAGATTGACAAGTTGACTGCCGAAAATAAGCAATTAACGTTGCGTTTGAATAATAAAGGTAAACAAAAACGGGCGGTGGCAGAACAGCCAACCGCGCCAGCAGATAAGTAAGTTGTTGAAAGGAAGGATGTCATGTTAGCGGCAAAGAAAAAGTGGGTGCCCCGTTTAGCAACGGCCATTGATGAAGCGGGTGTTGCCAAATTGGCTGAGGCGGCCAACGTGACCCCCTTAGTTGCCCGGTTATTAATGATGCGGGGAATCAATACGGCCGAAGAAGCCACGCCATTCCTGCACGCCGAACAACAACCATTGTTGGATCCAACGACCATGCATGACATGGAAAAAGCTGTTGATCGTATTCAGGAAGCGGTGATTGCCGGAGATCAAATTACTATTTACGGTGATTATGATGCGGATGGCTTAACGAGTACCTCAATTATGTATGAAACGCTGGACCAAATTGGTGCTAACGTGAATTACTATATTCCGGATCGTTTCAAAGATGGTTATGGGCCTAATCAGGACGCTTTTGACCGGCTAATTGCGGCTGGAACGAAGCTGTTTGTGACGGTAGACAACGGTGTCGCGGGAAATGCAGTCATCAATCAAGTGCAGGAACAGGGCATCGACGTCGTGGTGACCGATCATCATGAATTACCGACTGAATTGCCACACGCATACGCCATTGTTCACCCACGACATCCAGAAGGTAACTATCCATTTGGCGGTCTTTCTGGTGCTGGCGTGGCATTTAAAGTGGCGACGGCGCTGCTTGAGGAAGTACCGGAAGAGCTATTAGATCTGGCTGCAATCGGCACGGTTGCTGATTTGGTCAGTTTGACTGGTGAAAATCGGACTTTGGTGACGCTCGGCCTGAAGGTTTTACAGCAGACGACTCGGCCAGGCTTAGCCGCACTGATTCAAGAAGCTGGACTGATTCCCGATAAATTGACTGAGACCAATATCGGGTTTGGTATTGCCCCCCGTCTCAACGCACTAGGCCGTTTGCAGTCAGCGCAGAGCGGGGTAGAATTATTGACAACTTTGGACGATGAGCGGGCGACCGCGCTGGCCAAACAGGTCAATCAATTGAATGAAAAACGCCAGGGCTTGGTCAAGACAATTAGTGCAAGTGCAATCGAGCAAGCACAGACGCCGGAAAATGAGACCCGTCAAACCTTAGTTATTACCGGGCATGGTTGGCACGAGGGTGTTTTGGGAATCGTCGCGAGCCACGTGGTCGAAACGACTGGCAAACCAACCCTAGTATTAAATGAGGATGACGATGGCCGGCTCAAAGGTAGTGGCCGGAGCGTGGAAGCGTATAACTTGTTTGCCGCGATCGACCCGGTTCGGGAGTCGTTGGTGGCTTTTGGCGGCCATCATATGGCGGTTGGACTGACGGTTATGGCCGACCAGTTAGCAACCCTTAAAGAAGCGATGGAAACGGCGGCGGTTGGTCAGCAATTAGCAGACAATGCGCAAGTCAGTTTACCAATTGACGGTACGTTACCATTAGCTGAGGCGACCCTGGCAACTCTGGCAGATATTCAAGCGTTGGCCCCCTTTGGAACGGATAACCCGGCACCGTTGTTTGAATTAGTGCCAACGACTGTCCCACAAGTACGCGCGATTGGTAGTGAGCAACAACACCTGAAATTACAACTGGGTGATGGCACCAATACGGTTGACGCCATCGGTTTTTCGATGGGAGCCGCCTTGCCAGCTATTCAGGCGAGTCCCACTGATGTGACGTTAGTGGGTGAGTTGAGTGAAAACACTTGGAACGGTCAGACAAAGCCCCAAATCATGGTGAAAGATATTGCAGTGACGGGGACCCAGGTGATCGATGCGCGGACGCAACATTTGTCAGCCCATTTATTTCAGGCACCGGGGGTCTACCTCTTTTTCCACCAGCGTCTGTTGAAAAAAGTTGAACAGTATTTAGGTTCCCAAGCGCAAGCCGTATGGGTGGGGGATACGAAAACGGATCTGACTGCCGTGACGGCTAATCAAGCGGTCTTCATTGTCGATTGTCCTGACACGCTGGCGGATATGACCCAGGTACTCAGCACAATTGCGCTCGATCAGCTGACGCTCTACTTATATCGGCAAGAATCGGTTTATTTAACGGGAATGCCAAATCGCGCGCAGTTTGCGAAACTTTTCCAGTTTACCGCAGCGCACCATGATGTTGATATTCATCATCAATTAACATTAGTGGCCAAGCATCTGCATATTGAACGAAATTTGCTTATTTTCATGATTCAGGTGTTTTTTGAGGTCGGATTTGTTAAAATAAATGATGGTGTCATGAATGGCGTTTCGAATCCGGCAAAAGCGGATTTACATCACGCCCCTAGTTATCAGCTGCGCGAACAACAAATCGTTGCTGAAGAAACGCTTTTATATAGTAAATCTGCAGCGCTCCAAGTATGGGTGAAGAACCAGGCTGCGGTTAAGAATTGAAGGAGCTGTTAAGAACAAATGGCATTAGATTTAAAAAAGTATGTGGCTAGTATTCCGGACTATCCCGAACCTGGAATCATTTTTCGCGATATTTCACCACTGATGGCTGACGGGGAAGCTTACCGTGAAGCGACTGATCAGATCGTGCAATTTGCGCGTGATAAACATGTTGATATGATTGTCGGGCCTGAAGCACGCGGCTTTATCGTGGGTTGTCCAGTGGCCTATGAATTAGGCGTTGGTTTTGCACCTGCTCGTAAGAAGGGTAAGTTACCACGCGAAACGGTCAAAGCGACTTATGATTTGGAATACGGGCAGTCTGCACTTTATTTGCATAAAGATGCAATTAAGCCGGGACAAAATGTGCTAGTTACTGATGATTTATTAGCAACTGGTGGGACCATCTCAGCAACGATTCAAATGGTTGAAGAATTAGGCGGTAACGTGGTTGGGACGGCTTTCTTGGTCGAACTCAAAGAGTTGCACGGCCGCGATAAGATTAAAGATTATGATATGTTGAGCTTGATGCAATTTTAAAGCCAATATTAAAAGCTCCGAAGGATATACTCCTACCAAGGTAGACAAGCAAATAATTAAAGCTTGTCTATTGAGGAAGGAGTATTTTTATGGGCCAAAAAGGTTCGAGGTACAGTCTGGAAGAGAAACTCTTTTATATTGGATTGGTAAGAGATGGTGTATCAGCCACGTCAATCCATAGGGAGTACGGTGTTCATCACTCACAAGTGGCACAGTGGATCATGCGATATGATGACGGTGGGCCAGAAGCACTGAGTGGTCGTCGATATCAACACGCGTACTCAGAAGTGCTTATGCTTGAGGTGGTCCAAGCATACCTAGCAGGCGGCACTTCATATCCACAACTAGCCAGAAAATATGGTATTCCAAATCATTCCATTATCTATCAGTGGGTTAACCGGTATACTAGTGGTAAACCACTCAAAGCCACTAGGAGGCCCTCCCCAATGAAAGACGGTAGGAAAACCAATCAGATTGAACGAATCGAAATTGCACAATGGACCATTGCCAATGAAATGAACTACGGTGCCGCGACCACTCACTTCAATGTGTCTTATGGTCAAGTGTATGCCTGGGTCAAGAAATTCAAGCAAGGCGGCCC
Organism: Lactiplantibacillus argentoratensis; assembly: GCF_037290055.1. Classification (NCBI taxonomy): domain Bacteria; kingdom Bacillati; phylum Bacillota; class Bacilli; order Lactobacillales; family Lactobacillaceae; genus Lactiplantibacillus; species Lactiplantibacillus argentoratensis. The sequence goes on along the minus strand of NZ_CP147647.1, from coordinate 1,709,792 downwards.
CGACGCACTCGCAGATCGTCGAGGTAAAGCTAAAGAAGATAACGGTAAATTGACTGAATCAGAACTTAAAGATCTTGAAATCAAACGCCTTAAAGCACGGCTAGAACGTGTCTCTACGGAGGTCGCGATATTAAAAAAACTCCAAGAGTTCGAAAGGATAGATGCACTTCAGAAGAAAAATATCAAACCGTTCAAACGCTCTCACAAAAAATGAATCCCGACACTAAGCGACCGTATGGCATCAGCTTTATGTGTAACTATGTCGGAATCTCTCGTGCCGCATACTACAAGTGGACTCACCGTGCAGTAACCGCTCATGAGCTTGAGAATGACGTGATATTAAACTACATTATTGCGCGTGAAGAAGCCCAAAACTACATTTACGGCGTCCGTACTATGACAATGTACATCAACACGGAGACACCTTACCATGTAAGCCAAGGCCGAGTTCGGCGTATCATGCGTAATCACGGTATCTACTCGTCAATTCGAGTGGCCAAACGCGACCGCAAGGCAGAAAAGAAGGAATATATTCTCGCCAACAAATTACTCTGTGAAGATGGTAGTCATGACTTTACCCCTGAACGGCCGAATATTACCTGGGTGACCGATTGTAGTGAGTTACGATATGGCACAAAGATGGCGCAACGCCTGCGCTTAAGTGCCGTTAAAGATCTTTATGACGGTAGTATTATCGCATGGCAAATTGCAAGTACTGAGACGACCCAGCTTGTGGTCGATACGATGAAGCAAGCTCTAAAAACAACTCATGGTGTCAAACCTGAGATTTTACACTCTGATCAGGGATCGGCCTACACATCAGGTGCATACAACACGTTACTAGCTGGAGAAGGTATCGTGCACAGTATGTCTCGTCCTGGAACCCCAGGAGACAACAGTCCGATGGAAAGCTTCTGGAGCCAATTTAAGACCGAGGAGTTGGCATTCAAGCAACCACTCTCCGAAATAGAGCTCATTAACATCATCAAGAAGTACATCAATTGGCATAACACAGCAAGACGTCAATTGACACTAAACGGCATGACCCCGGAAGAATACCGGAATCATGCCGTTCAAGAAAGTGCATAAGATTTTAATTATTTAATTGTCTACTTGACACGGAGCAGCTCCGAATGACGATTTATCAGTCATTCGGAGCTTTTTTGCTAACCCTTGTTTTGGTCGTTAGTTGGCTTGGATAGTCAGTGATTCTTTGGTAGCCAAGCCAAAAAGACTAACAATTGCATATTCTAATTATTGCCACTTTTCAATGAGTAGTTTAACCTGACGCTTGTCCGTTGACTGAGGATCAGGATCATTCTTTTCAGCATCGCCAAGCAATTTGATCAAATCTAAGCGCAACTGGTGCTCGCCTGCCGCTGAAAGGTTTAGGATCGCGTTACTGAAAAAAATGGCTGACTTGTCAGGTTGCTTGCGGGTCATCTCTTCCTGGTAGGCTTCGGTAAAGTCGTGGTTCAATAGCATGATCCATTGTAAAACTTGTTGGACATGGGCTTGAGTCCACGTGTCGGAGATGTCAGTCAGATCAGTATCGAGACCATCAAGATCTGCCAATTCCTGTGGCGTCTCATGGGAGAGGTGGGCACTGGAATAGTAGTTTTCAGTTAGATTTTTAACCTGAACTTGATTAACGATGGTTAATAAGTCGGCATCCTGCATTTTGTTGATGGTGTAGTACAACTGATTGTTGGGAATTTTAGTTTGGGCCGAAATTTGCTTAGTTGTTAAACCAGTTTTAGATTTGGTGGCCTTTAAGATAGCGGCCACCTTGGGATCGGCCATTAACTTTGCAAACTGAGCCAGTGTGTTTTTGGGCATGTTTTTCACCTCAATACTAGCTTAACCATTTGACAAATAGAAATCAAACGATTAAAGTTGCTTTATCATTTAAATTTATTTAAGCGATAAATAATATTAAATTGGAAGTGGCGTTATGAAAAATCTAGGCCGTAATCGAGCGTTTGTCACGTTAACAGTAGCTGATCTTTTTGAGACAATTGGTACCAGCCTATTTAACATTATTCTATTAACGTACGCGCGAACGTTTGCACAAGCAAATTTGATGGTTTCACTAGTTTCGGTGGCTACTGTGCTTCCTGGTATTTTTGGTATGCTTACTGGTCGATTGGCAGACTCGCAAACCAATAAGCGGGGGTGGTTAGCAGGTTTGAAGTTTGTTCAAGCGGCATTATATCTCGTGTTAGCGCAACTTATTACTGAAAAACAGGTCGGATTGCTGTTGATTATTATTGTCATTAATTTGTGCTCAGACGTGTTGGGGATGTTGAGTGGCAGCCTCCGAATGCCATTATTACAAGCTAAAGTCGCGTCTGAGTTACAAGAAGAGGCCTTAGGGATCAACCAAGGCATCGGAGTGTTAATGCAGACGATGGGCCAAGCGTTGGGTGTCAGTCTATTGGCCGCAACGGGCGATTATCGTCTCGCGGGATATTTGAATGCAATCACGTTCTTGATTGCCGGTCTGGTGCTACTGTCTGGGTATGAAACGCTAAAATTACCTTCCGCAACTGTCACCGTGACGTCGACATTTCGTCAACTGCTACGACAAGTGCGACAAGCAATGGAAGCGGGGGTGCACATGAACGTCTTGGCGCTATTGGGGAGCGTCTTGTTCTTGAATGCGGTGGGTGCAAGCGTCGATGCACTATTGAATTTATACTTGATTCACCGGGCGACGCAGTTACCATTTTCATTCGGAGTCGCAATTCTTGTGATGAATACTGCTGACGTATTTGGATCGGTTGCAGGGAATTTGTTGCATACAGGTTACTTTCAGAGGTGGACGTTTCGTGGTGTCATGTTAACTACCGTCGTGGCGTTTGAGGGTTTATTTATTAATCTGTTGTTTTGGCAAAACTATTGGGTAGTGGTTACAATCATGATGATTGGGGGATTTTGTATGGGACAAGCAAATCCTAAATTGATGGCGAGTTTATTGAAAGTGGCCGATCAAAGTATCGTTGGGAGCTTAGGCGGCATCATAAATTCATTGGCGACGATTTCGATTCCAATCGGCAGTGTTGGATTGGTCTTGTTGGATAATATCGTGAGCCCAGAAGCGGCTTATTTGACGGCCATGGGATTACTGTTAGCTTGTGGTGGTTGTCTGTTCATTCGCCGGTGACGAAAATTATAATTGTGTTATACAAACAGCTGCCACCATGCTAAAAAACCGCTTGCCCAGATTACCGGCAGGCGGTTTCGTTAGTCTCGAATCAGATTAAGCATTGTCAGTGGTCAAATCTTCGGTGATAAAACGAACTGCGGTACCATATGCGGCAACCGATTGCATATCCTGACTAATGGAGCCGGTGTCGAACCGCATCATCACAACGGCATCCGCACCCATGGCACTTGCATTATCGCGCAACCGATTGACCGCGACATCGCGCGACTCTTCGAGCATCTTGGTGTAATCCTTGATTTCGCCGCCAACTAGGCCCTTTAAGCCCGCCCCAATGTTACGGACCAGATTCTTAGATTGAGTGGTTAGCCCAAAGACTTCACCGATAACTTCATAGGGGTGCCCCGGAATATTTTCAGTGGTCGTGACCAGTAATTGTGTCATTGACTGAACCTCCTTTTAAAGATATTGTAATCATAGCATAATTCGTATTGAAATAGGCCAGCGGAGACTTTGATGAGTGGTCTGGTTTACAGGAAACGAAGGAGGCAAAATATGACAGCTTTAGAAAGAAGTTGGTTTGAAGAAGCGCAGCAATCCATGCACGGCTGGGACTTTAGTCATCTGGCAGGCCGGTGGCAGACTGCGGACTTGCCGTGGGATTACGCTGCCCTCGTTCGTGAGTATCTAAGTGCCGATGATCGGTGGTTGGATATTGATACGGGCGGTGGTGAATTGATGGGGCGTTTTAACCATCAGCCAGCGCTAACGGCGGTGACCGAGGGGTGGCAACCAAATATTGAGTTGTTGAAGCAAACGGTGGTTAAAAAGGGGATAACATTATATCCAGATGCCGCCGAACAGTTGACGGCCGTACCAAATTCGACATTTGATATTGTAACGAATAGTCATGGTGCGATGCCAGTGAAGCGAATTGCGGAAGTTTTAAAGCCGGGGGGCCGATTTGTGACTCAGCAAGTTGGTGCGACCAATAATTATGCGTTGTCACGATTCTTTGACGAGCATTACGAACCGGCGTATCCTGACAATCAGTTGTTGACGGTAATGGCTCAAATGCAGGCTGCGGGATTTGAAATTCTGCGGGCTGAGCAAGCCTACGCGGCCCTGAGTTTTACGGATGTTGGCGCAATTGTCTATTATGCCACGGTGATTCCATGGGAGTTTCCGCATTTTGACGTGGCACGGATGCTTCCCAAATTACATCAGTTACAATCCTTACTGGCCATTAATGGTCGCGTCACGACGTTTGAAGACCGATTTATGATTATCGCTCGTAAACTGGCTCGTCGTGGTTAAGGTTGCGAGGGGGCATATTAATCGGATTGGCACTTAACAAACGTAATCGCTTACGAATTGTAGCTTAAACGTTGGATTTGAGTATTCAGCGCTTGTACTTAACTGCGCACTGCCTATAATAGGCGTTATTCCAATCGGTTATTTCATTGGAATAACGAGTTAGGGGGGAGCGTCATGCGGATACGTCGACCGGTTCGGTTTTATCGCTCATTTTGGTTTTGGTTAAGCGTGATTTTTCTATGGGTCTCAACTGCCGGTTTTCCGAAGACTTTAGTGACAGTGGGGGATGTACTGTGCTATGGCATTTTATTTTTACTATCATGCGTGGGTATTCTTGGTTCGTTCTTTGTTTTTGGTCAAGCCGCACGTGAACAGAAGTAATCGGGTATCCGTTGGCGAGGGCTGACGGATATTTTTTGTGGAAAATTCTGAATAAATATTTGTTCTGAAAGCTAATTATGCTATACTTATTAAGTACCACATGGAGAGTTGGCAGAGTGGTAATGCACCGGACTCGAAATCCGGCGAACCGGCTAATACCGGCGCGCAGGTTCAAATCCTGTACTCTCCTTATTAAAGCAGTAGAGACCAGATACAAAAAATAAGAACCCCGACAAATCAACTTTTGTCAGGGTTCTATTTTTTAGAAAAGGCTAGAAAGGAACCAAAGGGAGAGCCGATTGAGATGAGCCAAGCCTTAATATTTTTTTAAACGCTGTATACCTTGATAACAAGGGAATAACAGCGGTAGCACATGCGAACTATTAATTGAATCTTGCGAGCACAGAAAAGCTAATTGATCCTCCTTCTTTTGATCTGCAGCAATTAAATGGGCATAGACATTACAAGTATTGAACTGCTGGTGTGAGGTGGGCATTTAGAAATGTGCTCCACATTGACATTCTTATAAAGTAAATAATTTGCGTGAGTATGATGAAGTCCATGAGGCTAATTATTTTGATGCCAAAGAAGTGTGATATTGTTTTAATAGCAGAATGCTTTTTGACTACTCTCGTTCGTTGCCTTACAATTGCAACTCTGAAAGAATGGAATCAGCATTGACGTGAGTATTGGTTTTTATCTTCTTTATATTGGCATCAGTAGCTACCAATTGTCAACTTGCAGAATGACACCTTGGACAGATAAGTCCGTGAAACTACATCATACTTTTTTCAATACGTGGCAAAATTGTTTCAAGTAATTGCATCACGCGTAATGAGAAAATAGAGGTAGAGGAGAATGATTCAGTTGCTTGGATATGTTGGCATAGCAGATAATATTACAATTACAAGTGATTGGCATGCTGAAGATGAGTGGTGGGATATTTTTTTACAATCTCGGGCGATAATTTTTGCATAGTTATATTAGTTTGGAGGGATAGTACGTGCTTTTATTTGGTTTAGAAATCGGCTCATGGGCTGATTGGGTAGGTTCCGTCAGTACACTTGTTGCGGTTTTAATTGCACTGAGTCCGTGGTTCAAAAAATTAAAGAAAAGTGATTTAGCATTTCAAATTTTGGTTAACCCCCCCGAAGAAAATCAAGGGATAGTAGGTTTTACGCTTGACATAATCAACCCGAATGGCCGACTAGAAGTATTTGAAATTGATTCGTTTCATATAGGATATACAGAGCCGTATGGATATTATAAAGCAAATTTTGAAATTTCGGACTTCAATCTAAGGCCTTTTAGTCGTATACCAAGTGGGTATTCTGTACCATGTCCTGGTGAAAAACGGAAAATTAATGTCCTTGGAAAACAAGGATTTGTTCGTATGCTTGATGTACATGATGCAAGAAGATACTTAGTTAAGATGGTCGGTGTTACGAAAAGAGACAAAGAAAAGTATTTCAGTGCGAGTGTTTTTGAAGTAGATTCGGCAAGTGTTAGAAATATTAGTACAATCACTAAAAAAAATATAGATGATGAAAGCTTTGATAAATTGATAAAAGAAGTAATTAACGGAATATAATTTTAAATTAGCATACGCGTGGTGTTAGTTCATAATAACAACAAAAATCCAGGAGCAAAACTAAAATTACTATCTTAGTCGCAATTGAGATTCAGCCATACTACGACCGAGATTGTTTGCGGCATTAGATTGTCGTTCCAAAAGAAAAAGCGGCTCCCAATCTTCCGTCTGCCGACTTTTAAATGGTGCTTATTATGTTGCCTGTCACTTTTCACTTGCGACTGACTTAGTGAACTAGTCACTGCCCAGCAAATGAGTAGTATGCGTGAGCGTGACATGGTGCAAGCCTTAGCTAAGGAGCTAGCAGCTACAATACGCGGCGATTGATTAAAATAGAAGCCAACTACTTTCATAATCAAACGAAGCTCAATGAATGGAAACGGCGCGGTGTTAAAACGTACCAACTGGTTGCTGTGCTAGATATGCGGACTTCACAAATTTGTCGAAACATTGATGGACGAATATTTAATGTGAATGAAGCGGAAGTAAACGTGAATTTTCCATCGTTGCATCCGGATTGCCGAACTGTCGCAATCATCTATTTGTCAGATAGCAAGTCCATGCTACCACAGACGGCTAACGAGCCAATTACTGGTAAAAAACTCAAGTTGAAGTCTGATGCTACTTATCAAGATTGGCGCCAGGCTTTCGATAATTTGGATAATCAAGTTGGCAATTGTCGGTATGATTCTACCCAGTATATGAATACAAATGGATTATAGGTGCAGACACTGTACCCGCAACATTCGAAGATTTCCAGACAATGAAGTATAATGACAGGTGATAGTTACCAGAACCTATTGAAAGTAGCGCGCGAGGTTTGACGCGAACAATTTGCATTGAACAATTTACACAACTTTGGTGTACGGTGTTCCGTATCAACGGGAAGCTAACTCAGGTTTTGACCGTTATGCCGATGGGCAATCAGTTGTGCGAAGGTATTATGGTAAAATTGGAAAGGCTCGGCTGGACATTAATGTTACTGACCATGCTGGTGCTAAAATGCATCCAATTGCACTGCATGCACATACTTGGAGTTACAGTGAGCAAGAGGAGGGAAAAGTGTAGGTTCATCGTCCTCCATACTATAAATTAACCCTTGCAGAAAGGATTGTGAATATTGATGATACTAGATAAAATTGATCCGTATTCGGACAAACTTCAGTCATTGGAACAGTTACGAATGACAATCGAGATTGGAATGGATATTCAGATTAAAATCAATGGTGTTGAATGGTACATTGGTTTTGACAGTGAGGGCAAACGTATCATTTCTAAAGATAATGGTGATTTTGATTATTACTTCAAAGATACTGACGATGTTGATGAGATTCTTAATTATGTAATTGATGGTAAGAAAATCCGTGACCAATGGCGAGATATCGTTATTGTTGCAATGTAGGGCGTTCAATCATTTTGATTGGGCGTTTTTTAGTGCGACGGGAAAATGCGATGAGTAAAGATAATTCGGATTTAATGCGTTACACCGAGATGGCAATGAAGGGCTTGACATTTGATGCTGACACGGAATAAGGATTTAAGCTTATGACGGATGCCTTTTTAACGTGCTATAAAGAAACTACTTTAGCAAAAGATGAACTTACAGATGGATGGTGGTGGCGATGATAATGGAGCTACGGGTATTGATCGAGGCAACGATAAGGACGGTGCTGACAAAGATGGTAAGGGAGGTACTCCGTTTAAACCGTTTGCTAGCGAAAAGGACTACGACCAGATGACTGACTTGAAAAAGGTTGACTATGAAAAGAATCAATTGAACCAGGCTTTTCATTTAAGTGCTTGATATTTGTACGCCATCCAAAACGTCAAAGTTAGTATTGTGCGACATCAACTTATCGAACAGACTGAGTAAGAATTACGGGATAATGTGTTAGATCAAGTGACTTAGGCTAACCAAGTAGGATTATCTGATTCCAAAGAAAGTCGTCTATGAGCTGATGGTAATCATAGGGTTTTTTAAACTTCTATTGGCTCATATCAGGGCTAGCTTGTACGTCACTTTCAATACTGTAATGACCAAAATCCTCCAGGAACAGTACAAAGAAACGGCTTCACCACGTTTAAAAACCGCGGTGAAGCCGTTTGAAGAGTAATTAAAATCATATTCTCCCATTCATCAACTCGACAAGTACAACATGTTGTGCGTTCCAAAAACATCTTTGGTTTCAAACATCAGAGCCAATGATTCGTCACTAAAACTTAGTAACCTGACCGGGTTGCCTGTGCATCTTTTCTTGAGCGAGAACGATAGAAAAACACATATCCAAGACTGATTAGATAAGCAAAACAAGAGAGTATAAACAGACCAAGATGGCGTGATTCATTCGAGATAGAAACTTCGACTTTATTAGAACCAGCTGGTAACTTCGTTTTGAGCTGTCCGCCAGAGTGCCAGAACGTTGTGTTGTTGCCGTTAACGATTACTTGATAGTTCACGTGATGGTAGCCGACTACGGGCAATTTAACAGATCGTTGCTGTTTAAGCGTGATATTAAAGTTAACAGTCTGATCGGTTGCACGAAAATGGTTAAATTGGCGTGCACCTTTCCAATCAAAAGCGACTTTTCTCCAGTTTTGTTGAAGTGCAAGCTGAAAGTTTTGATTGGTTTGAGGGTGGAAACTAGGATTCGTACGAACCGTGTCCTTTTGAATGTGATAATCAGGCATGGTCATGTGATTAACATTTGCTAAATAATTACGCCCAGTCAAATGTCGAATTAAGCGTCGTTTGACTAGTGTCGTCGGTTGTGTATGGTGCTGCGCCCAGTGAAAGTCTTGGGCGGCACGTTCATGAATTTGTGTCACACCGCTAACACCGATAAATATGATCACTAATCCTGCAAAAATAGTTGTTGCCGTTGAATTCCAATTGACTTGATTTAAAAATAGAATTAGGCCGATCATTATTAGAAGCGAGACAATGGTCAAAATGCGCATTGTAAATTGAAGCAGACTGACTGGCGTGGTTGCAAAGTGTGGCCAGTTTATCCAATTCTGAGCGAGTATCCAGAGACTGAGCGCACCGATTGTCCAGTAACGCCATTGCCCTGTGGGATGCGAAAATAACTGAGCCACTAGATAAATAAGTAGGAGGGTTACAGCCAATCCCATATGGGCACCAGTACTTGATTCAGTAATATCATTGTTCAATAGGTTAGTTAGCCCGTATGAAGGATTCATTCCCAGCAGAATTGGTGTCGGCGTGACCAGTTTATTGTTCAAACCCCAAGTTATAACATTATATAATGAATAACTGGCCATTAATATGCTAATTACTGCACTCAATAAGAGCTGTTTGAATTCTCGTCGTGTGAATTTGCGGCGGATGATGCGAATCAGTTCCAAAACCGCAATTAAAATCGTAAAGAGAAGCAGCGATAAAATATGTGAATTACCGACTAAGCCCATTCCGATAGCCAGCCAAACAATCCCTAGTTGGTCGTTTTTCCAAATCTTAAAGAGTCCAAATATGACCAGTGGCAAGAAGGCGTATCCAAAGGCCTCACCAATTGCCACTCGAGTGAACATCAACTCAAAATGATATGAATTAAATTGATAAGCAAGGACGCCTAACCATAACACCAAGCGATTTTTTGACAGCGACTTAGCCAACCAGTATGCGTTTGTGAGGGTGAAAATATTCATCAACAGAAACCCAACGGCTAATCCCAACATGGGGCTTTGAAAAAGAAGTCGTGGAATGACAAAAATTAGCAAAGTGGGCCAAGGATACATGGCATTTACGGCAATACCGTGGTTGTCAAAGCCGATAAAGTTGATTAGGCTAGGAAAACGCCCGGATCTCAGTGCCTGGTATAAGGACTCAAGCCGCGCTAGATGAACTTGACCGTCGCTATTGATTGCGAAGAAGTGGCCACTAAATGCTGGATAGGTTGACAATAGTGCCAGGATTATTATTGTGATTGTCACAAGTGCCATGTGTGTCTTTTTTCGTGAAAGTGTCATTGCATTAATATCCCCCAGAGAGCGTTTAAATAATAATTTCATTCATAATTTTTAACTTCGTTCGAATGCGGAAACGCATACGACCATACCAGTTTCCCGATATGGTCGTATGCGTCTCAGTCTAGATTGAGAAGGTTACTTCTTTTCTTGCACGATATAGTGCGGCCGGTGTTTTGATTCGATATAAATCTTACCAATGTAATTGCCGATAATTCCGAGACAGAACAGCTGAATACCACCAATCAAGAGCAAAATCGTGATGGTTGAGGCCCAACCACTGACACTGTTATCGAATAATATTTTACGAATAATAACAACAAATATACTGATAATTGAGATCAGTGATAGCAAGCCACCGGTGAAGGTCGCAATCTTCAAAGGAACGTCGGAAAAGTCGACGATGGCGTCCATTGAATAATTGAACAGCTGCCAAATCGACCAGTGGGTTTCGCCAGCGGAGCGGGGTTGATTTTCGAACTTCAAATAAGTGGTTCGGAAACCGACCCAGTTAAAGATGCCCTTAGAAAATCGGTTATATTCAGGCAATTCCAAGATGGCATCAACCATTTGACGTGTCATTAACCGGTAATCGCGGGCGTTGGGAATAATTTTTACTTTTGAGATTTTGTTGACGACCGAGTAAAACGAGCGTGACAAGAATGACCTGATCATTGGTTCGCCGGCACGATTTTCCCGCATTGTACCGATGCAGTCGTAATCACCGCTTTCAAGCATTGCCAACATTTTAGGTAATAAAGTCGGTGGATCTTGTAGATCAACGTCCATGACGGCCACGTAATCACCAATGGTGTGTTCTAAACCGGCTAATAAACCAGCTTCCTTACCGAAATTTCGCGAAAAGGAGACGTAGTGAACAGTGTCAGGATGGTCGGCATTTAAAGTCCGTAGTACGTTCAAAGTATCGTCAGATGAGCCATCATTGACGAAAACATATTCAGTAGTGATATCCTTGAACGATTCTGGATTATCTGCTAGGACTTTTTCAACGGTGTTATAAAATATTTCAATCGTTGGTTCCTCGTTATAGCAGGGAACAACGAGACTCATAGTTTTCATAGTAATTGTATCCGACCTTTTTATGGTTTTTAGAGTAACCTATTGAATTAGGGTGCTTGATATTAACGGAGCACCAGCTATATAAAAGGCACTTACTGATCAATAAAGATTTAAACCAGTATGAATATCATAGCTTGAATTGAGGTATAAAGCAATCAAATATCAAGGCACAAAAATTGTAATGACGTGCTTGCGTACCCCCAATTCTAAGGGCGCCAACCAAACACCAAGTTACCCAGCTCGCTCACCGTACCGGCTGGAGCGGTTTACAAAACAAAACAGTTTCTGTCAGGCACAGGAATGGCGCTGGCAAAAACTGCAGAAAAAAGGTCCTAGCGGGTTACGCTTGAGCGTTTGGATGAGATTGTCAAGGTGTGTGTGAACAATACTTAACAGTCTCACGCTTTCAGCAGGTGACGGAAGTGTGTGGCGATTAACAGCTACAAGGTGGTGATGACAAAGTGTCAGTTACTTGCGAGTGTGATCGAGCCACTTGCCTGAATACGATTAAGTCGATAGACAGCGATGGTGACACCGTCTAATGATCCAGAAAGTGTACCCAAGATCGTCAGCGGTGAAACGGAATCGCCCACGCGCACTTGCCAGTCACAGGTGTTTTGGAAGTATGGCGTGTCGATACGCAACTCAATATAATGTCCGCTGAGTGAATTGATCACGAGACTTGACGGTGACAGGCTGATGATATCCCCGTCGAGCGGGGCATTGATTACTTGGCTGGTTGGTTGCACGGCTAATACCCCGACCTGCTGAGGTGAGGTTGCCGCGGGCATCGCCGTATGAGTTCCGGCGACGGGTGCCTGAAGACTATTTCGTTGTTGACGACGTGAAAACCACATGGATACCGCGCTCCTTACTTGATACTTGTCATAATCACCTGATTCAACCTCAGCATAAATTATGGAACCCGTCCCAGGTCAAGCAATTGCGGGCAATATTTTAGTTGTGAAATGCTATAATAGTTAAGAAATCTTAAGATGGTTAACGAACGGGGTGGTCAAGATGGATTTTGTAGAATTGACCCCGATTGCATTGGAACATACACCGCTTGGAACGCGTGGACAAAATCCCCACAGGCACGATTGGCAACTCGATTGGCAAAAAATAAGCAGTCTGATTGACGACAATCAGGACGTGATGATGCAGGTGGAAGCCGGACTCGCTGAAGACTGGTTGAATACGCACGGCACCATTTGGGATAATGTACAAGGTTATCATCGTTACCCGAATGACAACCGGGACTTCGACGACACTGCTTTCTGGGCAGCGTCTACGTGGGCGACCCCGGCGATTGTTGTGACTTTTCATAATGAAATTAGTCGGGCCTTCAGCTGTTATCGGATCGGACGTGATCCTGATTTTCATTACTTGGGGCCACTCGGACGTGCCCATTAATCCCTTATTGTCATTAACAAATTGGAGGAAAAGACGTGAAAGTTGGAATTGACAAGTTGCACTTTGCAACCTCACATTTATACGTAGATATGGCGGAACTGGCGACGGCTCGCCAGGCAGAACCTGATAAGTATCTGATTGGCATTGGCCAGTCCAAAATGGCGGTGATTCCGCCAAGTCAAGATGCCGTGACATTAGCGGCTAATGCGGCGGCACCGATGCTGACAGCCGCCGACATTGCAGCTATTGATTTATTAGTCGTTGGGACCGAATCGGGGATCGACAATTCTAAAGCGAGTGCGATTTATGTTGCTAAGCTGCTCGGCTTAGACCGACGTGTTCGGACGATTGAAATGAAAGAGGCTTGTTATGCGGCAACGGCTGGTGTTCAATTGGCCCAAGATCACGTGCGTGTTCATCCAGATAAGAAGGCGCTAGTCATTGGTAGCGACGTGGCACGCTACGGTTTGAACACACCGGGCGAGCCGACTCAAGGTGGCGGGGCGGTTGCCATGTTAATTAGTGCGGATCCTAAAGTATTAGCACTGGGTACCGAGTCGAGTCTATTGAGCGAAGATGTGATGGACTTTTGGCGACCGTTGTATCATACAGAAGCCCTAGTTGACGGCAAATATTCGTCTAATATCTATATTGATTATTTTCAAGATGTGTTTAAGAATTACCTGCAAACGACTCAAACCAGTCCGGAAGCACTGACGGCTTTAGTTTTTCATTTGCCATATACAAAGATGGGACTTAAGGCACTTCGAAGCGTGTTGCCATTGGTGGGTGCCAATCAGCAAGCCCAGTGGTTGACGCACTTCGAACATGCGCGTCAGCTGAATCGGCAAGTTGGTAACTTGTATACTGGTTCACTCTATCTGAGCTTGTTATCGCAGTTACTGACTGATCCTCAGTTGCAACCAGGGAACCAACTCGGATTATTCAGTTATGGCTCGGGTGCTGAGGGCGAATTTTATACCGGGGTCATTCAGCCGGACTGTCAGGCGGGCTTAGATCAGGGCTTGCCACAACGACTGGCTCGTCGGCGTCGCGTTAGCGTGGCGGAATATGAGGCCTTATTTAGTCATCAACTGCAATGGCGGGCTGATGATCAGTCGGTCAGCTATGCTGATGATCCCCACCGATTCGTATTGACCGGTCAAAAGGACGAACAACGCCAGTATTTGGATCGACAAGGTTAAGAAAAAAGTCACTTGTTACTAGCAAATTCGCTAGGCAAGTGGCTTTTGTTATTTGAAGTTGTTGGTGATGATTTGGCCATCTTTGACACTCAACAGGGTCTTGTCAGTGGTATCTGGCTGTAGCAATTGAATCGTGTAACCAGCGGCAAGATTCTTCTGGAGCGATTTTGACAAAGATTTGAAATTTGAGGTAATCGTGGTGATTGCTTTTTGATTTTGAGATGGATATGATTTAATCGTCTTCAAAGATTTAACGTACTTTTTATTGGTTGGCGTAATCGTATATGTTTTCGTTGACTTGGTAAATGCAACGGTGCCAATTGATTGATAATTGGATTGCAATTGTTTAAGGATGTTTTCTTCATTCAACTTAGTGGTTGCGGCCGCGCGCTTGGTGCTAGCTTCGTTAAAAACAACTTGTGAGGAACTCAAGCTCGTTGATTTGGACTTACTGGTACTAGCACTGGTACTCGTGCTGGACGATGCTTTGCGCGTCGATTGCTGCGACTGGTTATATGGCCAGTAAGGCAATTTAACGACCGCGTAAATGGTGACTAGGGCGCTTAGGACCGTAACTAGTGTTAGAAATTTCCAACCACCACCGGTTTGACGTGCGTAAATCACGGAAAATAATGCTAATAGAAAAACAATCAAGCCCATAATGGCTAGGAACAACATGTAACCAACTCCCAATGTTTAAAATAGTATAATCATTATACCATTGAACTATTGGCTGTTCGTCACAGATTTGAAATATTTTGAAAAGAGGCCCGACTAATGGCTAATTTAACACCACCACTTTTTCTACCGATACATCCAGAGAATCAGGCACCGATGGCTAAGTACATGCGTGATCAGTTTCACTTCTTAGGTGTAAAGGCTGGTGAACGGCGAGCACTATTGCACCCGTTACGGCTACAGAGTCACCAACTCACGCCTCAGGAATTACAAGCTTGGCTTGCATTTTATTACCAACAACCTTATCGGGAATATCAATACGTGGCAATTGATCTCGCCCAAGCTAACGTCCGCCACATGACACCAGCTCATTATCAGTGGTGCTATCGCCAAATCACAGTAACGCCATGGTGGGATAGTGTTGATGCCTGGCGCAAGGTGCTTGCAACGTACATCTTGACACATGATTGTTTGCAATAAGTGGGGCCGGTTTACTTGCGGGCTACAGATAAATGGGTGCGCCGGGTGGGAATCATGCTTCAATTAGGCTGGAAAGAGCGAACGGACTCCCAATATTTGCAAACGGCGATACTAGCGAATCAGGGGGATGAAGATTTCTTCATCCAGAAAGCGATTGGCTGGGCGTTACGGGATTACAGCAAGGTGAATCCGGAATGGGTGCGCACGTTTGTCGCAAACCACGCGCTTTCGGCCTTGGCCCAGCGGGAAGGATGTAAGTATCTGTGACGAGATCTGCAGATAGTGCCGGCAATCAGGTCCAAAAGAGTGGCAAATAAAAAAAGATGACAAATCGAATTGTCATCTTGTGAGTGTTCATATTACTGAAACAACATGTCACGATATAGGCCAACAACTTTGCCTAACACAGAGACGTTGTTCAAGATAATCGGTGCCATCGTGTCGTTTTCAGGTTGTAGCCGATAGTGATCGGCCTCCTTGAAGAATCGCTTGCAAGTCGCTTCATTTTCATCGGTCATGGCAATGATGATATCACCATTGTCAGCGGAATTTTGACGCCGAACAATGACTTGATCACCATTCATGATACCGATATTGATCATACTTTCGCCACGGATGGTGAGCATGAAAAGGTCGCCACCGAATGATTCAAGTTCCTTAGGAATTGGAAAATAATCCGTCGCTTCCTGTACGGCAAGAATTGGTTGGCCGGCGGTTACCGTTCCAAGTACCGGAATTTGATGTGGCGTAGTTTCGACGCCCAGTGCTTCGAAACCGGCTGGCGTTACCTCAATGGCACGGGGCTTAGTTGGGTCTTTTTGAATATAGCCTTTCTTCTCCAGCCGTGAAATGTGGCCGTGGACGGTCGAAGTCGAAGATAAGTCAACGGCTTCACCAATCTCACGAACGGTTGGCGGATATCCTTTTTCATTGACGCGTTCATAAATAAAGCGAAGAACGGCCATTTGTTTGCTTTCCGATGTTTTACTCATCTTGGCACCTCATTTTTTATTTTCATTATTGGTTAAAACAATTGTAGCATAGCGTTTCATAGCTTTCAAACAAATGTTCGGTTGACAAACACTATTAATTGATTTAGGGTCTAATTTCGTGTATATTTCAAGAGTGAAAGGGGCTGCTGATTTGATTTCAAAAGAATTGCTTGCTCGGATCAATGAGTTAGCTCATAAGGCGAAAGCCGAGGGGCTCACCGAGCTAGAAGAAGCCGAACGTCAAGAGTTGCGGCAAAAATACTTGAAGGAATTTCGCGCCGGTTTTCGGCGACAAGTTGAAATGCTTCAGGTTTATGATAAAGATGGTAAAGAGGTTACGCCAGAAAAGGTCCGTCAAGTGCAACGCGATCGCGGTCTTCGAGATGATTAACCGATTTCAGGAAAATTTGTCAACTGACAAATTTTCCTTTTCTTTTATTATTAATTTGTGTAGACTAGTTTAATGAAGACTGTAATAAGGGAGGGGAATGACTGTGTCTACAGGAATTTGGATTTTAATCGTCGTTATCGGCGTATTGGTTGGGTTAACTGGTGGTTTCTTCGGTGCCCGGCACTATATGCAAAATTACTTGAAGCAAAATCCACCAATTAGTGAAGAGATGCTTCGGAGTATGATGATGCAAATGGGTCAACGCCCATCCGAAAAGAAGTTACATCAGATGTTGAATTCGATGAAAGCTGCATCTAAAAACGATAACAAGTAGTAAAAAAGTGTCGGCTCGCTTTAAATTGCGATCGCCGGCACTTTTTTATTATCGAACTTAATGTTTCTGACGGGTTGTAGCAGGATCAACGTATTTGAACGTTGGGTCGATTTGACGATCCAAGTCGTCAAAAGCGTGCAACATTTTAGTTTCAATTTGTTTTTGACCAGCTTCATCCAATTTAAGTTTACGATCAATATTAATCGGTTGACCGAAACGGACGGTAACCCGCTGACGGCTAAAGAGTTGTTTGAAGGTCAATGGGCCTTGGTAAACGGTTGGAACTAGTGGAACACCGGCCATCTTAGCGATGACGGTGGCGCCGCCTTTAAGTTCTTGTGAGTGGCGCGTTCCCGATGGAAACATGATTAGTGAAAGCTTACCGCTGCGCAAAAATTTGACGGGGGTCTTGATTGCTGAAGGTCCTGGATGTTGCCGATTGACAGGAAAAGCGTTCGCATGGACGAGAATGAACCGCAAGACGGGATTCTTAAATAGTTCTTCCTTGGCCATAAAGCTAAATTTCATTGGGCTGCCGGCCAACGCATAGTACAACGGATCAAACCACGTCCGGTGCGGTCCAACTAAGATGTAGGCGCCCTCAGGCAAGTTTTCCCGTCCTTGATAGTGCGGCCGACCGTTAATAATGGTGATGATTAGTCGGACTAGTCCGCGCATAAAAGAATAAAACATCACGATCTTCCTTTCGTTTACTAACTGCTCACAGTATGACGAAATTTGGCAAATTCTGCAAGTTAATTGTATGATAACTGTGCGATGATTTTAATGGAGAGGTGGCCGAATATGGCAGACGTCACGTTACACGCCGATGAGCGTATTGATCAATTATATAGTCAAGATATCCAAATAATTCAAAGTTCTCAAGTCTTTGCGTTCTCACTGGATGCTGTTCTGTTGGGTGACTTTGCCCAGGTTGCGAAGGGCGCTAAGAGCCAGATTGTGGATCTCTGTGCTGGCAATGGTGCAGTAGGCTTATTCGCCAGTGCCAAAACTCAAGGCCATATTACGGCGGTCGAAATCCAGCCCCGGTTGGCCGATATGGCCCAGCGCAGTGTTATTTTGAACGATTTGACCCAGCAAGTGACAGTCCTGAACGAAGACTTACTGGCAATTACGCGCCAACTACCGAAAGATTCGGTGGATACAGTCTTATGTAACCCACCGTATTTTAAAGATCGACCGCAGAGCGTCAAAAATCCAAACCCTCATTTGGCGATTGCACGGCATGAACTGTCCGCTAATTTAGATCAGATTCTAGCAGTAACTAGTGATTTGTTAAAAATGAATGGTAAAGCCTATTTTGTGCATCGTCCTGAACGTTTGGATGATTTATTCAGTGCGATGGCGGCCAATCGATTGGCACCCAAACGGATTCGGTTCGTCCATCCGAAAGCGCAACGGGAAGCGAACATGGTTCTGATTGAAATGATCAAGGATGGGAAACGCAACGGTGTTCGAATCATGCCACCGCTTGTCGTTTATCGTGATGATGGTGAATACGGGGAAGAGGTGTACACGTTACTCTATGGCAAGCACAAGTAAGCCGGCTGCGTCCACGAAGGCAACCAAAAAATATTATTTTTATGTCCTATTATGTGCTGATCAAACGTTGTATGGTGGTTTTACGGATAATTTGCAGCGACGATTAGCAACGCACAATGCGGGCAAAGGGGCTAAATATACGCGGGTCAGATCACGGCGACCCTTGCAATTAATTTACCATGAAACTTTCACTGACAAATCAAGTGCGTTAAAGGCTGAATATGCCTTCAAACATCAATCGCGAGCTGCCAAGCTAAAATACTTGTCAGCTCACGATGTAAAAATTTAGCGAAGTTTTCACAATTTATGATTCTATTTCTCGCATTTACTGTTATAATATTTACTGTATCAATATATAGGAGGAATTTTTGTAATGAAAATTATTGCATATGCTGTACGTGATGACGAACGTCCATTCTTCGATACTTGGATGAAAGAAAACCCAGATGTTGAAGTTAAATTAGTTCCAGAATTACTTACTGAAGACAACGTTGACTTAGCTAAAGGCTTCGACGGTGCCGATGTATACCAACAAAAGGACTATACTGCTGAAGTATTGAACAAGTTAGCCGACGAAGGGGTTAAGAACATCTCTCTTCGTAACGTTGGTGTTGATAACTTGGACGTTCCTACTGTTAAAGCACGTGGCTTAAACATTTCTAACGTACCTGCATACTCACCAAATGCGATTGCTGAATTATCAGTAACGCAATTGATGCAATTATTACGTCAAACCCCATTGTTCAACAAGAAGTTAGCTAAGCAAGACTTCCGTTGGGCACCAGATATTGCCAAGGAATTAAACACCATGACTGTTGGTGTGATCGGTACTGGTCGGATTGGCCGTGCTGCCATCGATATTTTCAAAGGCTTCGGCGCTAAGGTTATCGGTTACGATGTTTACCGGAATGCTGAACTTGAAAAGGAAGGCATGTACGTTGACACCTTGGACGAATTATACGCCCAAGCTGATGTTATCACGTTACACGTTCCTGCATTGAAGGATAACTACCACATGTTGAATGCGGATGCCTTCAGCAAGATGAAAGATGGCGCCTACATCTTGAACTTTGCTCGTGGGACACTCATCGATTCAGAAGACTTGATCAAAGCCTTAGACAGTGGCAAAGTTGCCGGTGCCGCTCTTGATACGTATGAATACGAAACTAAGATCTTCAACAAAGACCTTGAAGGTCAAACGATTGATGACAAGGTCTTCATGAACTTGTTCAACCGCGACAATGTTTTGATTACACCACATACGGCTTTCTACACTGAAACTGCCGTTCACAACATGGTGCACGTTTCAATGAACAGTAACAAACAATTCATCGAAACTGGTAAAGCTGATACGCAAGTTAAGTTTGACTAATCTCGATTACTAAAAAATGGCGTCACTCATCTGAGTGGCGTCATTTTTTTGTGGCTGAATTTAAGGCGGTTTGTTAGAGACGATTCTGGGCGACTAAGCAGCATTGTAATGTAGGTATTGAAAACGTGCAGCGAAGTACCCGCATATTATAAGAGGACCTCAATCACGCTGGCTGCACGATTGAGGTCCTCAAAAATAAGCTGTTTAGTTAAAATCTGAGGCAGTGTTACGCTGTCCAGGGCTGCCTGGTACGTGCCTGTCAAGGTCAGGTCTATAGGTGACGGGGACCATCATGAGGCCCGCACATTTTCCGATTAAATGTTGGATTAGTCGGGATTATGAAGCACTAGCCGCCTGAAGAAGTGCTAACAACAACTCATTTAACTCCGCTGGACTCTGGATGATTTGATCAGGGATCACGCTCGGTGTCACCTGGTCATTGCGCCGGTGATTAAACCAAAAAGTTTGCCAGCCGGCGTGTTTGGCACTGGTCATGTCGAGTGCTGCATTGTCACCAACGTAAACGGCTTCGTTGGCCTTGATGCCAACCTGATGGGCCCACGTCGTGAAGATCGATGGGTCGGGTTTAGCAATACCCAATTCTTCTGAGATAAAGATGTTATCCGGATGCACGAAATGTTCAATTTGTAATTGATGTAACTTTTGATGCTGAATCGGCGCTGGTCCGTTGGTAATGATACCAATTTTAAATGCGTGACTGAGCTTGGTCAGCGTCGCACTCAGCCCATCGAAAAGGCAAATCTGATTTAGTTCCTGCTGATAGGCCATTTCAAATTGGATAGCCCAATCAGTGCTGATGTGGACTTTGCTGGGTGCTAACGCGTGTCGAATACGGGCGGTTTGCCACGCTTCCAGCGTCATAGTTGTATCAGTGACCTGGTTAAAGGTACGGTCATTAAAATCATGGAACCGGTTAAAAATTTGTGCCAATTCAGTGCTGCTCAAAGCCTGGTTAAAAGTTTTAGTTAAGGCAGCAGTGAACGGTGATTTTTGATCATACAACGTATCGTCAAGGTCAAAAATGATGGCTTTTATCATTATTAAGTGAGCCCCCTATGCGAGATTGTATTTTAACACACTTTCAGGAATTCACAAATTCTTGATGAAATTGCTTGCAAGCACTAGTAATTTTCGGTATACTAATTTTCGGTGTTAAAACCAATTCACACCTACTGCGATAATCATGGCGGTGCTCGGGAGAGTGCCATGATTAGTTGAACGGTGGGGAGGAATAAAACAAATTTTTGGAGGCACATTTATTATGGCTGTTATTTCTATGAAACAATTGCTTGAAGCCGGTGTCCATTTCGGTCACCAAACTCGTCGTTGGAACCCAAAGATGAAACCATACATCTTTACGGAACGGAACGGCATCTACATCATTGACTTACAAAAGACGGTCAAGATGATCGACTCAGCTTACAACTTCGTTAAGGACGCTGCAGCTGATGACGGTGTTATTTTGTTTGTTGGGACTAAGAAACAAGCCCAAGATTCAATCGAAGAAGAAGCAACCCGTGCAGGTCAATACTACGTTAACCATCGTTGGTTAGGTGGGACTTTGACTAACTGGAACACCATCCAAACACGGATTAAGCGTCTTAAAGACTTGAAGAAGATGGAAGCTGACGGTACTTTCGAACGTTTACCTAAGAAGGAAGTTTCATTATTAATGAAACAACGTGCCAAGCTTGAAAAGTTCTTGGGCGGTATCGAAGACATGCCTCGGATTCCAGATGTAATCTTCATCGTTGATCCTCGTAAGGAACAAATCGCCGTTAAGGAAGCTCAAAAGTTGAACATTCCGATCGTTGCGATGGTTGATACGAACACTGATCCAGATGACATCGACGTTATCATTCCTTCAAACGATGACGCAATCCGTGCCGTTCGTTTAATCACTTCTAAGATGGCCGATGCTGTCATTGAAGGTCGTCAAGGTGAAGACGAAGATGTTACTGAAGACTCTTTCAAGGACAACAAGGACGCTAAGAAGTCCGTTGACTCATTGGAAGACATCGTTGAAGCTGTTGAAGGCGACAACGACGCCAAGTCTGACAAATAATTAATTGAAATAATTAGGCTGCCTAAAAATCGCGGACCATTACGGCCTGATTTTGCGGGCAGCTTTTTATCTAAAATCAAGATACTCAAAGGAGAGTAAACTATGGCAAAGATTTCTGCAGCACAAGTTAAAGAACTTCGTGATAAAACCGGTGTTGGTATGATGGACGCTAAAAAGGCGTTAGTTGAAACTGAAGGCGACATGGAAAAAGCCGTTGACGTTTTACGTGAAAAAGGGGTTGCTAAGGCCGAAAAGAAGAGTGGCCGGGTTGCTGCCGAAGGGATTGCTGCCGTTGCAATCAAGGACAACAAAGCTGCCATTGTTGAAATCAACTGTGAAACTGATTCAGTTGCTTCAACTGACAAGTTCAAAAACTTGGTAACTGAAGTTGCCGACAAGATTGCTGAAGAAGAACCTGCTTCCGTTGACGACGCCTTAGCTTTGAAGACGGCTAACGGGACGGTCAAAGATGACGTCATCGAAACGACGCAAGTAACTGGTGAAAAGATCAGTCTTCGTCGTTTCCAAGTTGTTGAAAAGGGTGCTGACCAAAGTTTTGGTTCATACATCCACAACGGTGGCCAAATTGCAGCCTTAGTTGTCTTAGACGGTGCTGACAGTGCTACTGCTAAGGACGTTGCCATGCACGTCGCTGCGATCAATCCTGAATATGTTAACCGTGAACAGGTTCCTGCTGACCGGTTAGCTCATGAAAAAGACGTGCTTGTTAAGGAAGCCCTGAATGAAGGTAAACCTGAAAAGATCGTTGAAAAGATGGTTGAAGGCCGTTTAAACAAGTGGCTTTCAGAAATCAGCTTGGATGACCAAGAATTCGTTAAGGATTCTGATCAAACTGTTGCGCACTTTGTTGAATCAAAGGGTGGCAAGGTTAGCTCATTCATTCGCTTTGAAGTTGGCGAAGGAATCGAAAAGAAGGCTGATAACTTCATCGATGAAGTTATGAACCAAATCAAAGACTAATTACTGACTAAAGGATTAGCTAATTGGGGATTACGACGGAAAGCAATTTTCGGCGTAGTCCCTTTTTGTAAAGTAACGGGTTGAAGCCGCTTTAAAAAGAGAATTCGGTTAATTTTTGTGCCGGATTACGGCTGATACCAAACGCTTATTGAAATATATGGTAAAATGATAGACAGATAATTTCGAGGAGGACAAAACGATGTCGGAAGTTAAATATAAGCGTGTAATCCTAAAACTGAGTGGAGAAGCCTTAGCTGGTGAAAAGGGCTTTGGAATCAACCCGCCCGTCATTAAAACGGTGGCAGAGGAACTTAAGGACGTCTATGACATGGGCGTACAAATTGCAATCGTCGTCGGTGGTGGCAATATGTGGCGTGGCGAAGCTGGGGCCCAAATGGGTATGGAACGAGCCCAAGCTGATTATATTGGCATGTTAGCCACGATTATGAATGCCTTAGCGCTCCAAGATAATCTCGAATCAATTGGTGTGCCGACCCGGGTTCAAACATCCATTGAAATGCGGCAAATCGCGGAACCATACATTCGAC
This sequence comes from Lactiplantibacillus argentoratensis, assembly GCF_037290055.1. Lineage (NCBI taxonomy): Bacteria > Bacillati > Bacillota > Bacilli > Lactobacillales > Lactobacillaceae > Lactiplantibacillus > Lactiplantibacillus argentoratensis. The sequence continues at coordinate 1,686,230 of NZ_CP147647.1, read as the reverse complement.
GGAAGGCCATGCGGCATCTTGAAAAACGCCGGATCGTTATTTTTGCCGGTGGTACCGGGAGTCCATACTTCTCAACGGATACGACCGCCGCATTACGGGCCGCTGAAATTAACGCGGATGCGATTTTGATGGCCAAAAATGGCGTCGATGGTGTTTACTCGGCTGATCCTAACAAGGATGCGAGTGCAGTTAAATTTGATACGCTTACCCATCTCGACATTATCAACAAAGGGTTACAAGTGATGGATACGACCGCAAGTTCCTTATCGATGGATAATGACATTCCCGTCGTGGTCTTTAACTTGAATGAACCTGGAAACATTCGCAAAGTCGTCGCCGGTGAACACATCGGGACAACAGTCAGGGGGAAATAGTATGGCAATTACAGAACCAATTTTAAAAGAAGCACAGGAACGAATGAAGAAGGCGGAAGCCGCTTTACAACGCGAGCTTGGTAATATTCGGGCTGGTCGGGCTAACGCATCACTATTGAATCGGATTTCTGCAGATTATTACGGTGCGCAAACACCACTTAATCAGATGGCGGCAATTACGGTACCCGAACCACGGGTCTTAATGGTAACCCCATTTGATAAGAGCGCCCTTAAAGAAATCGAAAAGGCTATTTTAGCGTCAGACCTCGGTATTAGCCCAGCTAACGACGGTTCTGCGATTCGGTTAGTTATTCCGCAATTAACGGAAGAACGGCGTAAAGAACTCGCCAAGGACGTTAAGGCGGAAGGTGAACGTGCCAAGGTCGCCGTTCGAAACGTGCGTCGTGATGCAATGGAAGCCTTGAAGAAGGGTCATAAAGATGGTCAATTCACTGACGACCAGTTACATCAGTTAGAAGACCAAGCCCAAAAGTTAACGGATCAAGCGGGTAAGGACGTCGACGCGATCGTTGCGGACAAAGAAAAAGAAATTTTGGAAGGTTAATGACCGACCAATTTATTAAGGCTTGGAGAAATTCAAGCCTTTTTTTGTTGACGAATAGTTAATTAGTGCTTTTTTTGGTAAAATAGTGCATAGTTAAGCTATTTTTATGGAGGTGCGCCTTGTTCGCTTTTTTTAATAAGAATGATCCTGCAGATAACACCGACGTGCAATTGGATCCTGAACGTATTCCAGCCCATGTCGCCATTATTATGGATGGCAATGGGCGTTGGGCCAAAGCACGGCATTTACCGCGGGTTGCTGGCCATAAGGAAGGTATGAACACGGTCAAAAAGATTACGATTGCCGCAAGTGATTTGGGCGTTAAAGTCCTGACGCTTTACGCGTTTTCAACCGAAAATTGGAAGCGGCCAACTGATGAGGTTAATTATCTCATGCAGCTGCCAGTGAGTTTCTTTGATACTTTCGTACCGGACTTGATAAAAAACAATGTTCGGGTGCAGGTCATGGGTTATGTTGATCGCTTACCAGAAGCAACGCAAAAAGCAGTTCAAAATGCGATTGCAGATACCAAAGATTGTGATGGCATGGTGTTGAACTTTGCCCTCAACTATGGTTCACGGGCCGAAATCGTGACCGGGGTGCAAAAGATTGCCCAACAAGTCCAAGATGGTCAATTGGCGGTTAGTGATATCGATGATGCAACCATCGACGCCGCCCTGATGACGGCACCACTTGCACCATACAACGATCCAGATTTGCTGATTCGCACGAGTGGCGAAGAACGAATTTCAAATTTCTTAATGTGGCAGATTGCCTACAGTGAGCTGGTCTTTACTGATGTGAAGTGGCCAGATTTCACGGCGGCGACCCTCCAAGCCTGTATTGCGGATTTCCAGAGTCGTGATCGGCGCTTTGGCGGGTTGTCGGATCATAAATAAAAGGGAGTTTTTGATATGAGACAACGAGTCATTACGGCTGTCGTTGCGTTAATTTTATTTATCCCAGTCATTTTTGTGGGCGGGGTAACCTTAGATATTGTGGCCATGTTGCTAGGGGCTGTTGCGATGAGCGAGTTACTCGTGATGCGCAAAAAACTATTGATTTCATTTGAAGCAATCGTAAGCATGCTCGCAGTCATGATTCAAATTGCACCAAACAACTGGTTCAATGGCTTACCGGACCAATTAAATAAGGAGTACGTGGTTTACTTCTTAATTATCTTATTACTGTTGCACACCGTGTGGTCGCGAAATCGTTTTTCATTTGATGATGCCGGGATGTTGACGTTAGGCGTGTTATACATTGGGATGGGCTTCAACTATTTCACGGCTGCGCGGGGCGTCAGCGTGTACATGTTACTCTTCCTGATGTTCATTGTCTGGTTGACAGATAGTGGGGCTTACATGGTCGGTCGCAAACTGGGTCGGCATAAAGTCACACCGATCAGTCCCAATAAGACGTGGGAAGGCTGCATTGGCGGTAGCGTGATTGGTGTGATTGTGGCCAGTGCCTTTGCAATCGGTTTTCACGTCGGTTATGCGAGCGTCATCAGTATGGTATTGATTACCTTAGTCTTATCAGTTGTCGGTCAGTTTGGTGATTTAGTGGAATCCGCGTTGAAACGCTACTATGGTGTTAAGGATTCCGGTAAGATTTTGCCGGGACATGGTGGCATCTTAGATCGGTTTGATAGTATGTTATTGGTTTTTCCGATTGCACATTTATTCGGCCTTTTTTAAGCTGAGTACCCGAAACGCGGGAGAAAGGAGCGCTTAATTGATCGTTACAATTATTACGTTCATTATCGTTTTCGGAATCTTGGTCATCGTCCATGAATTTGGGCACTTCTATTTTGCCAAAAAGGCTGGGATCCTAGTGCGTGAATTTTCTGTCGGGATGGGACCCAAGGCGGTCGCGTTTCGTCGTAATGCCACGACTTATACGTTGCGGTTTCTGCCAATCGGTGGTTACGTGCGAATGGCCGGCGTGGCTGACGATGAGGATGAAGAACTCAAGCCCGGAACGCCAGTTAGTTTACAAGTTGGTTCAGATGGAATTGTTCATTCAATCAATGCTAGTAAGAAGACGACGTTGTTCAATGGTATTCCGCTGTCAGTGACGGCGACTGATCTCGAAAAAGAACTCTGGATCGAGGGTTATGAGAACGGAGACGAGAGTGAAGTCAAACGATACGCCGTTGACCATGACGCGACGATCGTCGAAAGTGATGGTACCGAGGTTCAAATTGCACCGGTCGACGTCCAATTTCAATCGGCCAAGCTATGGCAACGCATGCTGACCAATTTTGCCGGCCCGATGAATAACTTCATCTTGGCCATCATTACGTTTGCAATTCTGGCCTTTATGCAGGGTGGCGTTACGAGTACAACGACGCACGTTGCGGCGACGACAGCAAACTCAGTTGCCCGTACGGCTGGCATCCAAAAAGGCGATCAAATCGTGGCGGTTAACGGTAAAAAGATGACGAGTGCTCAGTCGATTTCGCTGTTGATTCAAGATAGTCCGAAACAACGGTTGAACCTGACCATCAAAAGAGCTGGTCAGACCAAAAAAATCGCGGTGACCCCCGCTGCTAAGACGGTCTCTGGTAACCGAATCGGCCAAATCGGGGTCCAATGGGCGACCAAGACCGACACGAGCCTGGGAGCCAAGTTAGCATACGGCTTTACTGGTTCATGGGGAATCACCAAGCAGATTTTTCAAGTGCTCGGTCGGATGGTCACGCACGGTTTTAGTTTGAACGATTTAGGCGGGCCGGTGGCGATTTTTGCGACGACCTCTCAAGCCGCTAAGTCCGGGGTGCGTACGGTGATCTATTTACTCGCTGTATTGTCGATCAACCTTGGAATTGTTAATTTATTACCAATTCCAGCACTTGATGGTGGTAAACTATTATTAAACATTGTTGAAGGCATTCGGGGTAAACCACTTCGGGTGGAAACGGAAAGTGTCATTACCTTGATTGGTTTTGGCCTCCTGATGTTATTAATGATTCTAGTAACTTGGAATGATATTCAGCGATATTTCTTCTAAGTGATATTTAATTTGGAACAATAAGGAGAAGATTTGTAGATGAAACAGTCGAAATTGTTAATCCCAACACTCAAGGAAGTGCCTAATGATGCCGAAGCCTTGAGTCATCAAATGATGCTACGGGCGGGCTATATCCGACAAATTTCAGCCGGAATGTACGCCTATTTGCCATTGGCTTACCGCGTATTGACGAATATTGAAAAAATCATTCGGCAAGAAATGGAAAAAATTGATGCAGCGGAAATGCTGGTACCAGCAGTTATTCCAGCTGAGTTGTGGAAAGCAACTGGGCGTTATGAGACATACGGTCCAGAACTATTTAAATTGAAGAACCGCCATGATCGGGAATTTATCCTTGGCCCGACTCATGAAGAAACGTTCACGTCACTTGTTCGTGATGAAATCAAATCGTATAAACGGTTGCCATTGACCTTGTATCAAATTCAGGCTAAGTATCGCGATGAGGATCGGCCACGTTATGGGTTACTGCGTGGGCGTGAGTTTATCATGAAGGACGCTTATTCGTTCCATGCGGATGAGACCTCATTGGACGACACGTTCCAGGACATGGCGCAAGCTTATCAGAACATTTTTGAACGGGTCGGCTTGAAGTTCCGTTCAATCATCGGTGATGGTGGCGCGATGGGTGGTAAGGACTCTCGCGAATATTCGGCTATCGCACCGGTGGGTGAAGATACGATTGTGTATTCGGATGCGAGTGACTATGCAGCTAACTTGGAAATGGCCCGGAGCCTGTACGTGCCCAAGAAGTCCCATGCTTCGTTGAAGGATATGGAAAAGATTGACACTCCCGGAGTGGGTACGATCGACGACCTGGCTGAGTTCTTAAAAGTTGGTGCTGACCAGCTGGTTAAGAGTATTCTGTTTATTGCTGACGATCAACCAGTAATGGCATTGGTCCGCGGTGATCATGAGGTCAACGATGTTAAGCTGAAGAATTACCTTGGTGCGGATTTCTTAGATATGGCCACGCCAGAACAGGCGCAACAATACCTAGGGGCTAGCTTCGGTTCACTCGGCCCAGTTAACGTTAGTGATGACGTTAAAATTATCGCTGACCAGTATGTGAAGGACATGGTCAACATCACGGTCGGTGCCAACGAAGACGGCCATCACTTTACGAACGTCAACCCTGAACGTGATTTCCACGCGGAAGATTACGTCGATATCCGCTTTGTTCAGGAAGGTGAGTTATCACCAGATGGCGCGGGCGTTTTGAAGTTCACCAAGGGGATTGAAATTGGACACATTTTCAAACTTGGCACCCGTTATTCTAAAGACTTGCACGCAGAAGTCTTAGATGCCAATGGACGTAATATTCCGGTAATCATGGGCTGCTATGGAATCGGTGTTTCACGGTTGTTGTCGGCCATTGCTGAACAACGGGCTGATGAGAATGGCTTGATTTGGCCAAAGGCAATTGCACCGTTTGACGTGCACGTGATTCCGGTCAACCCGAAGAAGGAAGACCAAGTCGAAGTTGCTGACCAAGTTGAAGCACAATTGGAAGCTGCCGGTTACAACGTCTTATATGATGATCGTAAGGAACGTCCTGGCGTGAAGTTTGCTGATTCCGACTTAATGGGGATTCCTGCACGGATTACCATTGGTAAGAAAGCCAGCGAAGGGATCGTCGAGATCAAGCTTCGCCAGACTGGTGAGACCCTGGAAGTCAAGCAGGAAGAAATTGCCAATAACTTGGCGGTCCTACTTAAAAATATCGATTAAGATGCGTCAAAGTTAAGTCAAAAATATGGCAACTACCCGTGGTTAGTCGCCAACAGCAATCACCTGGTTGAATTTCGTGAACTGGGTGATTTTTGTTTGCCGATTAATCACGTGGCTCAGCAGTCAGACTGTGATAAAATAGTAACGTTTCAAGTGAATGATTTGCAGGTTCACTGAGGATTATTTCAGATGCCCTTTATAACCGAGGCGTCACGGTGTCATTTAAGCAAACTGACAAGTCAGTGCTAACGATGTATCGTGGCCCTGAAAAATTAATTTGTGTTTTAACTAACATTTACAGCTGGGTTCGCCGTCCGCGTACGTCAGCGCAAATTAACAAGTACGGTGGGTGTCTTACTAACTGATTGTACTCAACAAAAGGAGGACCACTGGTGAGTTTAAACCAACAAGAAATGTTCGAGAAACTACTCGAACAAATTGAAATGCCAACGGGTCCTGAATTTACAGAAGCAGCGATCGATAAGTTGACCGTTCATCAAGCTTCCAAGGTTTGGGAATTTCATTTGCATTTCCAACATGTTTTACCGTATTCACAATTTATGACTTTCCAAAACAAACTTCAAATTGCCTTTAAGGAAATTGCCCGAGTGACTTTTACAATTGTGACCGACGATACCGAGGTCAATGGTCGCGAACTGGCTGAATATTGGGAATGGATCGTTCAGCACAGTGGCATCAAGTCGCCACTCGTTCAATCACTGTGTAACAGTAACGTGCCAACTTATGAAGATGGTCGGGTTATTTTATTGGCTGAAAATGAAGTTATTCAAAATTTTCTGACTAATCAGGCATTAGGACCGATTGAGAGCACCTACCATCGTTTGGGATTCCCGAAGTTCTCCGTTCACACGATGATCGATGAGAGTGCGTCACAGGCGAAGATCAAGGAATTTCATGAACAAAAAGCGAAGTCTGATCAAGCATTGGCCCAAAAAGCGGAAGCGGCGATCAAAAAGGCTAATGAGAAACGCCAAAAGCAGGCAGACTCACCAGCACCCATCGATGGGCCTGTCCAATTAGGCAAGCAGATCAACCCGCAAGAGCCGGCCAAACAGATGGTGCAAATTACCGAGGAAGAACGGTCGGTCATTGTGGAAGGCTATGTCTTCGATATGGAAGTGCGGACGTTGCGTTCTCAGCGGCAGTTATTGATTTTAAAGGTGACCGACTATAGTTCGTCGATGGTCGTTAAGAAGTTTTCACGTAATGCGGATGACGAGGCCCAATTCGCGGCATTGAAGCCTGGAATGTGGGTGCGTGTGCGTGGTTCCGTGCAAGAAGACAGCTTTATGCGCGATTTAACGATCAATGCATATGACATTAACGAAACGTCGCATGCTAGCCGACAAGACACGGCGCCGGCAGATGAGAAGCGGGTCGAATTGCACTTGCATTCTAATATGAGTCAGATGGATGCAACCAATAGTGTCAGTGATTACGTCAAGCAAGCAGCTAAGTGGGGCCATCCGGCGATTGCGATTACGGATCATTCGGGGGCGCAGGCGTTCCCAGAGGCGTTTGCGGCTGGCGAAAAAAATAACATCAAAATTTTATACGGGGTCGAAGCTAACATGGTTGATGACGGGGTGCCGATTGCTTATAATGACGCCCACGTTGATTTGAAAGAGTCCACTTACGTTATTTTTGATACTGAAACAACGGGATTGTCCGCCATTTATGACCGGGTCATCGAATTGTCAGCGGTTAAGATGGTCAAGGGGAACGTCGTTGATCAGTTTGAGGAATTCATTGACCCTGGTTTTCACTTGTCGGAAACAACCACTAATTTGACGAGTATCACCGATGATATGGTGCGGGGCTCTAAATCGGAAGAAGAAGTGTTTAAACTTTTCCGTGAATTTTATGGTGATGCCATCGTGGTCGGCCATAACGTTACCTTTGATATCGGCTTTATGAATACGGGATATGCCCGGCACCATATGGGGCCGATTACAAATCCAATTATTGATACGTTGACGCTGGCACGGTGGTTGTATCCAAATTTACGCGGGTACCGCTTAAACACGCTGGCCAAGAAATTCAACGTTAATTTGGAGCACCATCACCGCGCCATCTATGATGCTGAGACGACCGGCCATTTGAACCACCTGTTTTTGAAAGATGCGGAGGACCGTTATCATGTTCAATTCCACGATCAGCTAAATGATCATATGAATGAGAATGCGGCTTACCGCCATGCCCGGCCCTTTCACGCGACATTGTATGCGCAGACCCAAGCGGGGTTGAAGAATCTCTTCCGAATTATTTCCTTGTCGAACGTGGAGTACTATTACCGTGTGCCCCGCGTGCCGCGCAGTATTTTAAACAAGTACCGGGATGGGATTCTAGTCGGTTCGGCTTGTTCTAGTGGCGAAGTCTTTACCGCAATGATGCAAAAGGGAAAGGAAGAGGCCCGACAAAAGGCCGGCTACTATGACTTCCTGGAAGTACAACCAAAACCGGCTTATTCGGCGTTGATCGAGAGCGGCTTGATCGCCGATACGGATCATTTGGAAGAAATTATCAGCAACATGGTCGAACTAGGCCATGAGATGAATATCCCGGTTGCGGCTACGGGGGACGTGCATTATCTGAATCCTGAGGATAAGATTTATCGGAAGATTTTGATTCATTCACAGCCCGGGAACCCGTTAAACCGGACTGAACGACCAGATGTACATTTTCGTTCCACGGATGAGATGCTCAAAGACTTTGATTTCTTAGGTGCGGAGACGGCACACGAGGTTGTCGTTGATACGCCGCGAGCAATCGCTGATCAATTTGAAATCGTGCGACCGGTTAAGGACAAGTTGTATACGCCACGGATGAAGGGTGCCGAAGCGGAAATCGAAAAATTGACGATGGACCGCGCCCATGCCTGGTATGGTGATCCGTTGCCAGAAATCGTCCAAAAACGGGTGGATAAAGAACTCAAGAGTATCATCGGTAACGGGTTCTCGGTCATTTACTTAATTGCCCAACGTCTAGTGTTTAAGAGTAATAAGGATGGTTACTTGGTTGGTTCCCGGGGGTCAGTCGGTTCGAGTATCGTAGCGACACTGTCTGGGATTACTGAAGTGAACCCGATGCCGCCGCATTATCGGTGTCCAAACTGTCAGTACTCGCACTTTTATACGAATAACGAGTATGGGTCGGGCTACGATCTACCACCTAAGGATTGCCCTGAATGTGGGACTGACATGGTGCGTGATGGGCAAAACATTCCCTTTGAAACGTTCTTAGGATTTTATGGGAACAAAGTGCCTGATATCGATTTGAACTTCTCTGGGGACTACCAACCGATTGCCCATAATTACACCAAAGTCTTGTTCGGTGAGAAAAATGTGTACCGGGCCGGGACGATTGGAACGGTCGCTGATAAGACTGGTTATGGCTACGTCAAGGCGTATGAACGTGACACCAATCAGACGCTTCGTTCAGCGGAAGTTGACCGACTAGCCAAGGGAACGACGGGCGTCAAACGGACGACTGGACAACATCCGGCCGGTATTATCGTTGTGCCGGATTACATGGATATTTATGATTTCACGCCCGTCCAGTATCCGGCTGATGATCAGAGTGCGGCCTGGCAAACGACCCACTTTGATTTCCATTCGATTCATGATAATATTTTGAAAATTGATATTCTGGGACATGATGATCCGACGATGATTCGGATGTTACAAGATTTGTCGGGTGTCCAACCTGAGAGTATTCCACCAGTTGATCCGCACGTCATGAAGATTTTCTCCAGTCCTGAAGTTTTAGGAGTCACAGAAGACCAGATTTTCTCGAAAACGGGGACGCTGGGAATTCCAGAATTTGGGACGCGGTTTGTCCGTGGGATGCTCGAAGAGACTCACCCATCCACGTTTAACGAATTACTTCAGATTTCAGGACTTTCACACGGGACTGACGTGTGGTTAGGAAATGCTGAAGAATTGATCAAGGATGGCACGGTTACGCTGGCCGAAGTTATTGGTTGTCGTGATAACATCATGACCGACTTGATTCACTACGGCATGGAATCTGACATGTCCTTCCAAATCATGGAACACGTGCGGAAGGGCCGGGGGATTCCGGATGAATGGCAACAAGCAATGAAGGACGCCAACGTTCCCGACTGGTACATTGAATCTTGTCTAAAGATCAAGTATATGTTCCCGCGGGCCCATGCGGCAGCCTACATCTTAATGGCGTTGCGGGTGGCTTACTTTAAAGTGTACTTCCCGTTGATCTACTACACGGCCTACTTCTCAGTGCGGGCTGATGATTTTGACCTGGTTGCGATGGCCCATGGTAAAGACGCTGTCAAAGCGTCCATGAAGGCAATCACCGACAAAGGGATGGATGCCAGCTCCAAAGAGAAAAACTTGCTGACTGTTTTAGAGTTAGCCAACGAGATGTTGGAGCGGGGCTTTAAATTCTCTATGGTCGATCTTGAGAAGTCCGATGCTTCGGACTGGCTGATCGATGGTGACACGCTGATTGCGCCGTTCCGAGCAGTTCCGGGGTTAGGACTGAACGTTGCCAAACAGATTGTTGCTGCTCGGGCGGATAAGCCATTCTTGTCAAAGGAAGATTTATCCAAGCGAGGAAAAGTGTCGAAGAGTTTGATTGAATTTATGACCGAAAACGGTGTGTTGAGCGACTTACCGGACGAAAACCAACTCTCTTTGTTCTAAGAAGTACGATAATTGTTAAAGTTTGATGAATTTTTGCAGTGATAGCCGTGTTCAACGGCAATCATCTTGATTTTACTCATCTTGGGCGCGCTATGTTGATATACCGGCGATTGTCAGACCTTGAGAGCGGAAATTTGTCATCACTTGAAACGCATCGGTTTAATGCTATAAATGGCGTAAACTTGCGGTTTGAACATAATTGTGCTAATATATGGGTTGTAATTTAAAACTCGTTAACGAGTGAGCAGCGATGCTCACTCTTTTTATTGGACTAATCTGAATAGGAGGCGCAGCCTTGAGTAGTAATGTTGTTGAAACCATTCAGCCAGTGGCCGCAGCCATTGTCAGTGCTCATCAGTTTGAACTCGTGGATCTTGAATTTGTCCGCGAGGGTCAAAGCTGGTATTTGCGATTATACATTGACAAACCGGGCGGCATTAATATTGAAGAATGTGCAATGGTTAGTGATGAACTTAGTGAAAAACTTGATACGATGGATCCTGATCCGATTCCTCAAGCCTACTTTTTGGAGGTTTCTTCACCAGGTGCAGAACGCCCACTGAAGAAGGAAGCAGATTTTCAAAATGCCATCGGTAAGTACGTGCACGTTGGCTTATACCAGAAGTTGGATGGTAAGAAGATTTTTGAAGGTGATCTGACGGCGGTGACGCCGACCACCTTGACCATCGATTACTTGGATAAGACACGTCACAAAACGGTGACGATCAACCGAGAACAGATTTCACAAGCCCGCTTAGCGGTAAAGTTCTAAATAAGTAAAGGAGTCTACACATGAGCAAGGAATTATTAGGGGCCTTAGACACCCTCGAATCAGAAAAGGGCATTAAAAAAGAAGTTGTCATCGAAGCCTTGGAAGCAGCACTCGTTTCAGCCTACAAACGTAATTATGGTCAGGCACAAAACGTTGAAGTTGACTTTGACCAAATTAAGGGTAATATTCATGTTTACGCCGTTAAAGAAGTGGTCGAAGATGTCTTTGATTCACGTCTAGAAGTGAGCTTACAAGATGCATTAGCCATCAACCGGGCCTATGAAATTGGCGATGATATTCGGTTTGAAGTGACACCGAAGAACTTTGGTCGAATCGCAGCCCAGACCGCTAAGCAGGTTATCATGCAACGCGTTCGTGAAGCGGAACGTGGCATCATCTATGATGAATATAGCCAGTATGAAAATGAAATCGTTACTGGGGAAGTCGAACGCCAAGATAACCGGTTTGTCTACGTTAGTTTGGGTAAAGTCGAGGCGGTCATGGGTCGTTCTGATCAGTTACCTGGTGAAGTTTATCGAATTCATGACAAAATTAAGGTTTACGTCTCAAAAGTTGAAAATGCAACCAAGGGACCCCAAGTCTTCGTTTCGCGGACCGCACCAGATTTGTTAAAACGTTTGTTTGAACAAGAAGTCCCAGAAATCTTCGATGGTATCGTTGAAATCGTCTCGATTGCTCGCGAAGCCGGGGATCGGGCGAAAGTCGCCGTTCGTTCTAATAACCCGAACGTCGACCCAGTCGGTACCTGCGTGGGGCCTAAGGGACAGCGGGTGCAGACGATCGTCAACGAACTCCACGGTGAAAATATGGATATCGTGGAATGGACGGATGATCAGGCCGTATTTATCGCGAACGCATTGAACCCAGCGGAAGTTTTGGATGTTATCTTTGATCCAGAAAACGAGCGGGGTTGTACCGTGGTCGTTCCCGATTATCAATTGTCGCTGGCAATCGGTAAGCGTGGCCAAAATGCGCGTTTAGCTGCTAAATTGACTGGGTTCAAGATCGATATTAAATCGGAAACTGAAGCTTCTGATATAATGGATGCAAACCCTGATGATGTTGCAGCTGCTGAAACGGCTTCGACGGAAATGACTGAAGCACCATCAGAAGCAGCAGTGCAGTCCGATGCCAGTGAAGATGAGGAACCAGCAACGTCCGACGCCACCGTGTCGACGCCTGCCTCAGAAACAGCTGCTGATGAATCAGCAAGTGACGCTGAATAAGTTCGTCACTAAGTGAGTGAAGTAACTAAAGGAGGTCTGGGATTATGAAAAAAAGAAAAGTGCCGTTACGAAAGGACATTGTGACGGGTGAAATGCATCCCAAAAAAGACTTAGTCCGGGTCGTTAAGAATAAGCAGGATGAAGTGTCCGTGGATCCGACTGGTAAGAAGCCGGGACGGGGCGCATACATCGCGTTAGACGTACAGGTCGCACAACGCGCCAAGCAAGAGAAGACTTTTGACAAGGCGTTTGGTATCAAAGTCGGTGCGGACTTTTACGATGAGTTAGTGGCCTATGTTGATCATCAACAAGCCCGAAAGGAACTCTTCGGAAATGACGCCTAACCAAGCTTGTTTAAACCTACTGGGCCTTTCACGGCGTGCCAGCAAGCAGATTGCAGGCGAAGGGCTAGCCCTGGCCGCAATTCGTAATCAGACGGCTAAACTGGTCTTTATTGCCAGCGATGCCGGTCCCACGACTGCCAAAAGGTTTCATGATAAGGCCCAATCTTATGATGTTCCAGTGATCGATACCTTTACTAAAGCAGAACTAAACACGGCTACTGGTAATAAGCGCACGGTTTATGCAATTACCGATGCCGGATTTGCCAAGAAAATGGTGGCGATCATGACACAGTAAAGGAGGGTGAAGATATGGGGAAAAAGCGAATTTATGAGTTAGCGAAGGAGCTCAACGTCCCAAGTAAACAGCTGATCGCGCAAGCTCAGCAGTTGGGATTCTCCGTCAAAAATCATATGTCGACACTCGGTGACAGTGAGGCGCGTCAGTTACAAGGCGCGACTGCAGTTACCCATCCTAAATCTCAACCGGCTCCAGCTAAAACTAGTCGGGCTACGCAAACCGTAGCAAACAATGTGACACGAACTGCTAATCAGCAGCAATCCAACTCGCGTCATCAACAGAGTGGTGATTCTTTGAATAATAATCGTAATAATAACCAAAATAATAGTCAAAGTCGTAATAGTAACGGTAATCGAAGCAATAACGGCGGTAACCGGACTAACAATAGTAACGGGAATCGTTCGACCAATGCTTCACGGAACAACAATACTCGCAATAATAGTGGGAGCAATTCGAACCGGTCTAACAATAGTAACAACAACCGGTCGAATAACAACAACCGCTCAAAAACGAGTAACAACCGCACCAACAACGGTGGTCAAAACCGGAATAACAACCGGAATACGACGAACAGTAACAGTAGTAACAATAGCCGGAGCAACGGCACTAATAACAGTTCCCGTAACGGTAGTGGCCGCTTCGGGGGCAGTTTGAATAGTAACAATAACGGTGGTGGCAATGGCGGTGGTCGTTATCGTGGTGGTAACAACAATAACCGTCGGCGCAACAACCGGAACAATAAGAGCCGTAATAATAAGAATCAACGGATTCGCCAGGTCAATAACAAGCCGGCACCAGTTCGTAAAGACAAGCCGTTGCCAGAAACACTGGTTTACACGGTCGGCATGAATGCTCAGGATTTGGGTAAGTTACTGCACCGTGAACCTGCTGAAATTATCAAGAAGTTGTTCATGTTAGGCGTTGCCGTTAACCAAAACCAGTCCTTAGATAAAGATACGATTGAAATCTTAGCAACTGATTACGGCATTGACGCGCAAGAAAAGGTTCAAGTCGATGTGACTGATTTGGACAAGTTCTTTGATGATGAAGTCAACAACACCGATAATTTGGCACCCCGGGCACCGGTTGTTACGGTCATGGGACACGTTGACCATGGGAAGACGACCCTATTGGATCAATTGCGGCATACGCACGTGACAGCGGGCGAAGCCGGTGGGATTACCCAGGCAATCGGGGCTTATCAAGTTAAGCACGATGGCAAGACTATCACGTTCCTGGATACGCCAGGACACGCGGCCTTCACCGAAATGCGGGCGCGTGGTGCTGACATCACCGACATCACCGTGTTGGTCGTTGCTGCTGATGATGGGGTCATGCCACAAACAATTGAAGCCATCAACCATGCGAAAGCTGCCAAAGTACCAATCATCGTTGCCGTTAACAAGATTGATAAGCCAGGTGCCAACCCGAACCACGTGATGGAACAGTTGACTGAATATGGATTGATTCCTGAAGATTGGGGTGGCGATACGATCTTTGTTCAGATTTCAGCGAAGTTCGGTAAGAACCTAGATGAATTGTTGGATATGATCTTACTTCAATCAGAAGTGCTTGAATTAACGGCAAACCCTAAGCAGAATGCTGCGGGATCTGTCTTGGAAGCTAGTCTTGACCGTGGGAAAGGTTCTACCGCCACGTTACTTGTTCAACAAGGGACCATGCACGTTGGTGATCCAATCGTTGTTGGGAATACTTATGGTAAGGTCCGGACGATGACCAACGACCATGGGAAGCGGATCAAAGAAGCCGTACCATCGACACCAATTGAAATTACTGGCTTGAACGATGTGCCGGACGCCGGTGACCGTTTCGTGGTCTTTGATGATGAAAAGACTGCCCGTGATGCTGGTGAACAACGTGCAAAACAAGCCTTGATGGAAGAACGGAAGCAAACTGCTCACGTTACCTTGGATAACTTGTTTGATTCAATGAAACAAGGTGAGCTTAAGGAAGTTGACGTCATCATTAAGGCTGATGTTCAAGGTTCCGTTGAGGCTTTAGCTGGTAGTTTACGTAAAATCGATGTTGAAGGTGTGCGGGTCAATATTATCCATACAGCGGTTGGGGCAATCAACGAAAGTGACGTGGCCTTAGCGGAAGCAAGTAACGCGATTATTATCGGGTTCAACGTGCGGCCAACTCCGCAAGCCAAAGCCCAAGCTGATACTGACGATGTTGATATTCGTTTGCATCAAGTCATCTACAACGCAATCGATGAAATCGAAAGCGCGATGAAAGGGATGCTCGAGCCAACTTATAAAGAAGAAATTACTGGTCAAGCCGAAATCCGTGAAATCTACAAGGTTTCTAAGGTCGGTACGATTGGTGGTGGGATGGTCACTGATGGTGTCATCCACCGTGATTCTGGTGTTCGGGTCATTCGTGACGGTGTCGTTATTTATGACGGCAAGCTAGCTAGCTTACGGCGTTTCAAGGACGACGTTAAGGAAGTTAAACAAGGCTTCGAACTTGGTCTTCGAATCGAAGATTACAATGATATTAAAGTTAACGATGTCATTGAAGCGTACGTGATGAAGGAAGTCCCAGTTGAATAACCTTTAAAAGGGGGATTAGCAGATGGCACAACATTATCGAGTTGGTCGTTTGGAACAGGAAATCGAACGCGAAGTTAACGATATTTTGTTAAAACGCGTTCGTGATCCACGGGTTGCGGGTGTAACCATTACCGGTGTGACGGTAACTGGCGACCTTCAACAAGCGACCATCTACTACAGTATTTTGTCAGATAAGGCATCCGATGGTGAAAAGACGGCGGCTGGATTGACTAAGGCGACGGGCTTAATTCGTAGTGAATTAGGTTCACGGCTTAGCATCTATAAAACCCCGGAATTAACTTTTGAACGCGATAACTCGGTTCAATACGGTAGCCGGATCGATGAATTAATTAATAACTTGAAGCGTCAAGATTAAGCGCTGAAAAAAATAGTCGTTGCGAATCCAAACGGATTGGCAGCGACTATTTTTTGTTTAACCTAAGAGAAAGACATTGTCTGGCTCTTAGGCTCAGTGAGTATCGATGGCGAGTTAGGTATTCAACCGTCGTTTTAAGAGTGCTGATGGCGGCCGCCGATAAAGTCGAGCAACTCGTCGTTGATATGGTTTTTACAGTCACTGGTGAACAGTGTCGAGGGATGCCTGACGCCACCTTTACAAGTGAAGATGGCGTATTGATTATAAAATTAAAATGAAATTAGGGTTGACGAATTAAAATGAGAATGTTTTAATATAAATAATCAATCAAACGGAAAGGATAGATGAATATGACGACGTTAGCATTCAACGCAACTTATTATTATGGCTTTGCTTATTTTAGGTAGCGCCCGTGTTGGAACCTTAGATACGGACGGCACCTACGTTCGTGTCTAAGCGAAGTCAATTCATCTTGGCCAGCTAGACACCGTGAGTCTAGCTGGAATAATATCATCAATTCAGATTAATTTTTGATGAGCCGGCTAGATTTACACAATCTAGCCGGCTTTTTTTATTTCCATTAAGGAGTTGTTGTTCATGCGTCAGCACCAATTATCAATCAGTCTTTACTTAAACTACTTTGTTCACGGCATTGGCTTAATTATTTTAACGCAAAACATGCAAGCACTAGGTCAACACTGGCAGACCCCGTTAGCGACGGTTTCCTACGTGATTTCTGGAATCGGTATCGGGCGCTTGCTGGCTTACTTTATCCTCGGCAGTTGGTCAGATCATCTTGGTCGCAAGGTCTTTGTCAATCTCGGTATGGCTTGCTACTTCACTTTCTTCGTGGGTATGGCATTTGTCACGAATATTCAACTGGCTTATGGCTTGGCAATTTTGGCCGGTATTGCGAACTCCGCGTTGGATGCGGGAACCTACCCGACGTTTATTGAAATGGGTGGTCGGCAAGGGTCAGCTAATGTGTTACTGAAAGCCTTCATGTCAGCCGGTGAATTCTTGTTGCCACTGCTTATTGCGAACTTTGAAGCCCAGCGGATCTGGTACGGCTGGTCATTCATGCTAGCAGCTGCCATCTTAGTGGTTAACGCCGTCCTGTTAAATCGGCAACAGTTTCCGGTCAAAAATCAAACTGATCAGGCTGTCGTAGTTGCTTCCAAGCGGCAACCGAAGTCTCGTCGTTACTTGGCGACACTTGGCTTAGCTGGCTATGGTTATACTTCGATGGCACTCATGATTCTCTACACGCAGTGGGTCAGCTTGTTCGCCACCACGACGTTTCATTTTTCGTCAGTGTTAGCGCACTGGTTGCTCTCGCTTTACAGCATTGGTTCGATTACAGGTGTCCTCGTAATCTTCTGGCTACTACGGTGGGGGGTTGCGGAAACTAAATTACTATTAGCAATGAATGGTGGCTCGTTGTTGGCGTTAGCGCTGATCTGTTATAGTCCGGCGGTGGGCTTATCGATGCTGGCAGCTTTCGGGTTTGGTTTTACGGCTGCGGGTGGTGTGATGCAGGTCGGCCTCAACTTATTTATCAAAATCTATCCTCACATCAAGGGCCGAATCACTGGCATTTACTTCACGTTTGGCAGTATTGCTTCCTTCACGATTCCGCTCGTGACTGGGTGGTTGTCCAAACAAAGTGTCGCGACCGCGATGCGCTTTGATTTAGTTATTGCTGCCAGTGGTCTCGCCTTTGTCGCCCTGGCTGTGTGGGCGGTACATGTCCCGACCACACTTAGTCAAGAACGCCAGCGTATCAATCACATTGACCAGCAAATCGTCCGATTACTTAATCAACGTTTTGATACGGTGACCGCCATCGGGGAGTTGAAGCAAGCGCAGCAACTTCCAGTATTAGATCAACAACGGGAACAACGGGTGCTCCAACAAGTTGCGGTGAAGAGTACCCAGACCGCGCATACCCCTTATTTACAAGCCATTTATCAAGCAATTATGCATAACTCGCGCGCCTATCAGACGGATTTACACAAGGAGGAGATTGATCATGATTAATTACGTTACTGCAGGTGAATCGCACGGACCCCAGTTGACCGGGGTGCTGACCGGTATTCCGGCTGGCTTACAACTTGATATTGACGCTATTAATGCGGGCCTCGCTGCCCGACAAGGTGGCTTTGGCCGCGGTAATCGCCAGCAGATTGAACATGACACCATTCAAATCACCGGTGGCGTCCGGCACGGTGTTACGCTGGGCTCACCAATTGCACTAACGATTCTGAACCGCGACCACGCGCACTGGGCCGCAATCATGGATCCAGTCAGTCCGGCTACGGCAACCAATACCTTGCGACAAGTTACGCGCCCACGTCCGGGGCACGCCGACTTAGTGGGGGGCATGAAGTACGGTCATCGTGATCTACGTAACGTGCTAGAACGCTCCTCAGCTCGTGAGACTGCCATGCGGGTGGCCATTGGTCAGATCTGTAAGCAATTATTAGCGCAGCTGGACATTCACCTAGTTGGCTACGTTCAACAAATTGGGCCTAAGCAAGTGACGTCCGATTTAGCACTATCCGTTGAACAATTGCAGGCCCAAATTATACAAAATGATTTGCGTTTACCAGATGCGACCTTAGTGCCCGAAATCCATGAGCTGATCACAGCAACGAAGAAGGCTGGGGATACCTTGGGCGGTGTTATCCGGGTCGTTGTCGAAAATGTCCCGGCAGGTTTAGGCAGTTACACGAATTGGGATACCAAGTTAGATGGTCAATTAGCCGCCGCAGTGATGGGGGTCAACGCCATGAAAGGGGTTGAAATCGGTGATGGATTTGCAGCTGCCAGCCATTATGGTAGCCAGGTAATGGATGAAATTAGTTGGGATGAACATGCTGGCTGGTCACGGCTGACCAATCATTTGGGCGGCTTTGAGGGCGGCATGACTAATGGAATGCCAATCGTTGTTAAGGCTGCCATGAAGCCGATTCCGACACTTTACAAGCCATTACAAAGTGTGGATATCGCGACCAAGGTCAGCCAAAAGGCGAGCGTGGAGCGTTCAGATACGACAGCCATCGTTCCCGCCTCGATCGTGGTCGAAAGCGTGGTCGCAATCGAACTAACGCGAGCATTGACGGCCACATTTGATGGCAGTAACTTAGCGCGCCTGCAACAAGCTGTAGCGGCATATCGCGAAGAACTCCGTCAATATTAGGAGGGCCTATGCAAATTCATACCTTAGGACCGACCGCCACGGATAGTTATGCGGCCGCGCAAGTTTATAATCATCGCAACTGGCAGGGACAAGCAGTGATTGTTGAACACCCAAGCTTTGAAGCCATTTTAACCCATTTAACGTCCTATTCTGGTGACCAACTGGTGATACCAGCCGCGTTCAAATCGGACACCCTGAATGCCAGTTGGGGCGATATCCACTATGCGTTGTTGCCCCAATTGACGTTGACCGATTGTTTTATGACGCAACTCGATCCACTCGTCGTGCTCCAGCGCGTGGGGGCCGACAATCAGATTGGTTACACGCATGCAGCGACTGCCCAATTATTAACGAGGGTCGTGCACCAGGTCACAGTGCAAACGGTCGCAAGTAAGTATTTAGCATATCAGGCTTATCAGCGTAATCAAGCGGCATACGTGTTAACTAATGAAAAAAACGTGACACTGACGACTCACGAACGAGAACTTGCACGTTTGACACCTTCGATGGTGTGGTGCGTCTATCAAATAAATTAGGTGATGATGATTAATGATAAAAGAACTAAGCATTCAACCAACCTGTGGTCTACACGGTGAGTTAAGCGTACCCGGCGATAAGAGCATATCGCATCGAGGTCTGATCCTGGGGGCAATTAGTCAGGGGACGACGACTTTGCATCATTTTTTGCCAGCTGCCGATTGTCTCAGCACGCTGACGGCGCTTCAGCAGTTAGGGGTGCCAATCGAGCGGACTGGCACGACCGTTATGATCAGGGGTCGCGGTTTACGCGGGCTGACCCAACCACAACAGGCATTAGACATGGGAAATGCGGGGACAGCGACGCGACTGCTAGCCGGGCTGTTAGCTGGTCAGCCGTTTGAGACGACCCTGGTTGGTGATGCGTCTCTTAGTCAACGGCCGATGGAACGAGTGCGGCAACCGTTACAGGCCATGGGGGCGCAGTTGCAATTAACCGGAGGGCACTTACCTATGCTGATCACTGGCCGGACTTTGCATGGTAGTCGTACCGAGATGCAGGTCGCTAGTGCGCAGGTCAAAAGCGCCTTGATTTTGGCCGCTTTGCAAGCTGATCGACCGAGTACGATCGTTGAAAAATTACCGACTCGCGACCATACCGAGCGCTTGTTAAGGTTATTTGGTGGTCAAACCGAAACGGCAGCTGATCATCGGACAATCACGGTGCATCCGCAGCCAAACTTGATTGGCCAATCATTGACGATCCCAGGCGATTTTTCTTCGGCGGCATTTTTCATGACCGCTGCAACGATTATTCCAAATTCGCATGTCCGACTGACCCACGTGGGACTGAATTCGACACGAACGGGGTTCCTAAGCATTTTGCAACGGATGGGCGGCCGGGTGACGGTCGATCGTAAGCTCGGTGCGGGTGAGCCTGTTGGTACGCTAGACGTGCGGTTTGCCCAATTGCATCCGGTCCAAGTCACCGCCAGTGAAATTCCGGCCGTGATTGATGAATTGCCACTAGTCGCGTTGTTAGCGGCGACCGCGGATGGCATTAGCACGATCAGTGGGGCAGCTGAACTGCGGGTCAAGGAAACGGATCGGATTGCGACGATCGTGACTGAGCTCCAAAAGCTGGGCGTTCAGATTACGGCACGACCAGATGGCTTTGTGATCGATGGTCGCCAGTCTTGGCAGCAACCGACCGAGCCACTAGCTAGTCATGGCGATCACCGAATCGGTATGATGATGGCGATCTCGGCGTTACGGGTCGGCGGTCCCACCGAACTGGTGGATGCCGAAGCAGTGAATATTTCATACCCGACATTCTTCGAAGATTTGGCACGTTTAAACCAGGAGGTGTGAAGATGACGACAATATTGATCAAGGGCTTAGGGCTAATTGGTAGTTCGTTGGCACTAGGCATCAAACAGGGTCATCCGGGTGTGCGAATCATTGGAATCGATCAGGATGCGGCTAGCCTGAGCTACGCGCGCCAGCAAGGAATAATCGATGTGAGTGCGCCCAACCTGGCAGCGGTCGCGGGCGACGCGGACGTAATCATTTTAGCGGGACCGGTAGATGTGATCGTGGCTGACCTGCATCAACTGGCGACGCTGACGCTAAAAGCTGGGGTGCTCGTGACTGATGTCGGGAGTACCAAACAGGTTGTGATGCGTGCTGGTCACGCCCTCCAGCAGCAAGGAGTGAGTTTCATCGGCGGTCATCCAATGGCTGGTTCGCACAAATCCGGCGTGACGGCTGGTCGTGCCAATTTGTTTGAGAACGCTTTTTACTTTTTGGTACCGGGACGGACCGACCAGGCAGCCGTTGAACGACTACAAGTATGGTTACAAGCGACCCACGTCAAATGGTTGACGGTCACGGCGATGCAGCATGATCGGATTGTTGGTCAGCTAAGTCATTTGCCGCATATCGTCGCCGCGGCACTAGTTGATCAGACTCAGGTGGCTTTGGCGGATTCACCACTCGGATTACGCTTAGCAGCCGGGGGTTTTAAAAGTATTACGCGAATTGCCAGTTCGGACCCCACCATGTGGGCGGCTATCCTGATGACTAACGCTGAACTAATAACCAATCAATTGCAGGATTATATTGACCAGTTAATCCGCATCAAAACGGCCATTAGTGCCCATGATCAGCCAGTGCTGCATGATTTTTTTGCGACGGCCAAGGTGACTCGTGACCACTTGGGGCCTGAACGTTTGGGCGGCCTTCCTAACTTTTATGATTTGTTTTTGAACGTTCCCGACCAAGTGGGGGCCATTGCGGATGTTACTCGGCGGTTAGCACAAGCTCAACTGAGCATAGTCAATATTCATATCTTAGAGATTCGTGAAGACGTTGATGGCGTATTACAACTGACATTTAGTGATTTGAAGACGCAAACGCAAGCCGCGTCATTATTAACAGATGCTGGTTATCAGATTGCAAGGAGGAATTAGCATGCGCGCAATTTTAATTGGATTTATGGGTAGTGGTAAAACCACGGTCGGACGGCTTTTAGCAGCTGGGCTAGCAACGGAACACGCTGATTTGGATGACTTGATCGTTCAACGAGCGGGACGACCAATTACGACGATTTTCGCTGAGCGTGGCGAAGGGTACTTTCGGCAAATGGAGCATCAAACGCTGCTGCAGGCCCTCAAAACACCTGGGGTCTTATCAACTGGTGGCGGGACGCCGACCATTGCAATGAATGCAATCAGTCTGAAGCAAAGTACGGTGCCCGTCATCTGGCTGACGGCTGGGGACCAGACTACGATTAATCGGGTCAAAAATGACAGCAGTCGGCCACTAGTCAATGAACTGGATCCGGATGCACTGATTGCCTTGAAGCGGCGGCGTCAATCCTTATACGCCGCGGTAGCCGATTTGACGATTGCCACTGATCAGTTGACACCGCGGCAGATTGCGCACCAGATTCAGGAATGGTTGAATCAGCAAGCTACGGCGCTTCAAGCTTGAAAGCTGATGACGTCGCCAATTGTGGCGTCACTGCCAGTGGCATTTGCAGACAGTGGCGGTGACCTTTTATAATGAAAAATAAATGCTGATGACCGTGCATGTCCCGAAAGAGGCCGCACGGTTTTTTAATGTCTGTAAAGTACGTTCGGCAACTGTGGAAAAGGTGCCAACCCATCTGACGCCTCATTGACCGGTCGTACGGCCCACCACCACCAACGCTTTTGTGGAGCGACCATTGATCTATAGGAAGTGTTTTCGGGTGCGATATGGTTTGCCAATCAACGATTGCGACAACTGGGTAGTCGTTGTCAGCATGCCAGGTGATGGTGTCGAATCAGGACCAGCTTCCGGCTGTCGTCGCTACGACGCCAGCTCCCTGAATTCTGTGATAATCCGCTTACATAGTGGTGAGGTGTGGTATACTGAAAACCGTCGATTAAGAACGATCGAAACGTGGCAAAGCGGTTGGTTGCCACTAGAAACCGAATTTAAATGATTGAAGGCGTTTTTTATGTTGAACGGGATTCTACCATTATATAAACCTCGCGGAATGACGAGTTTCGACTGTGTCGCTAAGATTCGACGACTCTATCAGACCCGCAAAGTCGGCCATTCTGGGACACTGGACCCAAATGTGGATGGCGTTTTACCAATTTGTATCGGCAATGCGACTAAAGTTGTTCAATTTTTAGTCGCTTCCGGTAAAGAATATCAAGGGAGCATCACCCTGGGATTTGCAACGACCACTGAAGATTTAGATGGTGAGGAGATTGCACGCCAGGCGGTCACAGAGCCGTTCACAAATGACGAAATTGATGCTGCGCTGGCACGGATGACCGGGGCCATTACGCAAATTCCGCCGATGTTTTCAGCGGTAAAAGTAAATGGACGCCGTTTATATGATTATGCTCGCAACGGTGAAACCGTCGAACGCCCAGAACGACACGTCACTATTAGCAGCTTCAAGCAACGTCAAGCCGCTACTTATGATCCGTCAACCCAGACGCAGACAATCTATTTTACGGTCGCATGTAGTAAGGGGACTTACGTTCGGACACTCGCAGTGGATGTTGGTAAAGTGCTCGGGGTGCCCGCGGTGATGAGCGACCTGACCCGGTTAAAGAGTGGCGGTTTTACTTTGGATGAGACCGTGACCTTCGAGGAAATCGCGGCCCATGTTGAAGCTGGCACGGCGGGGGCACTACTAGCGCCCATCGATAAAGCCTTAGGGCAGTATCCGCGGGTCACGTTGACGGATGAACAGTGGCAACGCGTTAAAAACGGTGCTTTTATTACTGCGGCAGAAGGACAACAAACTG
Source organism: Lactiplantibacillus argentoratensis (assembly GCF_037290055.1). Lineage (NCBI taxonomy): Bacteria > Bacillati > Bacillota > Bacilli > Lactobacillales > Lactobacillaceae > Lactiplantibacillus > Lactiplantibacillus argentoratensis. Next base: position 1,662,216 of record NZ_CP147647.1, on the reverse strand, counting down.
ATCCAGATGCGAACACGATGGTTGCGTTAGTTTACCAAAACAGCCTAAAATGTCTATATAGTTATCGACCGGACGAACAGCGGTACAAGCCGTTCAAAATGTTTGCGGTCAATTAAGGAGTTTTTGTCATGCAGGTGATTAATTTAAAGTATCCCGTGGCGTCTGGTCAGATTCCTGACGGACCGATCGTATTGGCCCTAGGTTTTTTTGACGGCGTTCACCGCGGACATCAGCAAGTCGTTGCAACGGCCCGGCAAGCTGCTCAGGCCCAACACGCCCAACTGGCAGTGATGACGTTTGACCAGCATCCGTCAGTTGTTTTTAAACACACTGATCCCCAGCAAGTCCGTTATTTAACGACGATTGATCAGAAGACGGCGTTAATGAGTGAGCTCGGCGTTGACATTCTATATGTGCTTCACTTTGACGCCACGGTCGGGGCCATGCCCCCCCAAACGTTTGTCGATCAGTTGATCGTTGGCTTACACACGCAAACGGTGGTTGCTGGTTTTGACTACACGTACGGACCGGCTGATATTGCGAACATGCAACGTTTGAATGATTATGGTCATGATCGGTTTGAAATCATTGAGGTCCCTAAGGCGGAACTAGACGCCGAAAAGATCAGCTCAACGCGGATTCGCCGTGCTTTGGACACTGGTGATATCGATACGGCCAACCGGTTACTCGGTTATCAATACGAAACGGCTGGCGAAGTAGTTCATGGTGAAGCACGGGGCCGCACGCTCGGCTTTCCAACGGCGAATGTCGCGCACGGACCCAATACCCGGGTTCCTGGAATCGGCATCTACGCGACGATGGTGCAGATTGGGACACGCTGGGTCATGGGGATGGCCTCAGTTGGACGAAATGTCACGTTTGGTGACCACCGACCAATCACGGTGGAGATCTACTTATTAGATTTTCAAGGGGATCTATATGGACACAATTTAACGGTGCGTTGGGGGCACCGGATGCGTGGTGAAATCAAGTTTGCCGGGGCTGATGCCTTGGTTGCACAATTAAAGCGGGATGAACAAAACACCCGTGACTATTATGTGGCGCATCCCTTTGTGGTGACACCCCGGATTCAAGTTGCACAACAATCAGATCGTTTGGAGGCACAATGAATGGACACAACAACAATTTTTCAACACGGCACACTAGGCTTACTCGTTCCGGGCTTATTTGACGGGACGATTACGGCCGGTGAACTCTTGACTCATGGTGACACCGGGATCGGGACACTAGACGGCCTCAATGGCGAAGTGATTATTTTAGACGGTCACGCCTACCAAGCACGCGAGGATGGCAAGATTCGTGAAATTCAGCCTGAAGAGACGTTGCCATTTGCATCAGTACACTTTGAGAAGCCTGACATCAGCGCGCAATTAGCGCTAACCACCCAAGCTGACTTTGAACAGCAAGTGGTCCGCGATTATCGGCTAACTAACGTGTTTGCGGCTATTCGGGTCGACGGGACCTTTGCAAAAATCAAGACGCGGGTCGCACCTCGCCAGGAGCCACCGTACAAAACCTTGGTTGCGGCTACGACGACACAACCGGAATTCACCGGCGAACACGTTGATGGCACGATTATTGGCTACTATGCACCGCATCTGTTCCAAGGTGCCACAGTCGGTGGCTTTCACTTACATTTCCTGAGTAACGATCATCAATTGGGTGGCCATTTGCTGGGCTTTGAGGTCGAACAGGCGACACTGAAAGTTCAACATTTTGCTGATTTTCACGTCCACTTACCGATCGACAATGAGGCGTACCTGCAAGAACAATTTGATAACGAAGCGATTGATCATGCTATCAATAAAGCTGAGCGTTGATCAGTTGACTACTGATTGCCGTTAAGGCCGGCACCTTAGCTTGAAAAATGCATGTGACCAAGCCAAAAAAGTCTCGCGAGTTAGTAGCTCGCGAGACTTTTTTTATGACGACGATGTGCGAAAACGTTGGCAGAGAGTGTGCGGGCGCCCGTTGGAAACATCGATTAGGCTGCTAGGCACCATGCTTGCATTGTGAAGGGTGAGGGTGTATATTAGCACTCGTAAGTAAGGAGTGCTAATTGTTAGTGGCAATCCACTAAATCCAGTCATGGTGGTACTTGCCGTCCTAATAATTTATGCATTCTTTTATAGAAATACTTTGTCTTTCCTTGACTTTCATCAGGGTGGTTGTTATATTAGTAATTGTGTTAGCACTCCATTAAGTTAAGTGCTAAAAAGAGGTGATGATCACGTTAACTGAACGACAAAGCCTAATTTTAAAGGCCATTGTCCGTGACTATACCGAGGGCGGTAATCCAGTTGGATCCAAATCGCTAGTTCAAGAGCTACCGATCAAGGTCAGCTCGGCGACGATTCGTAATGAAATGGCCCGGCTAGAGGATTTGGGATTGATCGTCAAAACGCATTTGTCTTCAGGGCGCATTCCATCGATTAAAGGATATCGGTACTATGTTGATCATATCCTAAAGCCTGAAAGGGTTGATGGGAAGGACTTGAAGGTGATTCAACATTCATTGGGTGGTGAATTCCACAAGATCGATGAGATCGTCGCTCAGTCGGCGGATATCTTGTCACAACTGACAAGTTACACGACCTTTACATTGCGACCTGAACTTAAAGATAGTCGATTGAGTGGTTTTCGACTCGTGCCACTGGGTAATCATCAGGTGATGGCCATTCTGGTTACTAATAATGGGGACGTTGAAAATCAGACGTTCACCATTCCGAGTGACATTACTGGTGATGATCTGGAGCCGGTTGTTCGTTTTATTGACGATCAACTGGTTGGCCTGCCGTTACAAGACGTCCTCCGTCAATTAACGCATGAGATTCCGTTGAAGCTTGCACAGTATTTGCAAGATCCAGACGGCTTCTTAGATATTTTTGGCAGTGTGTTGTCCAAGGCAGCCTCCGAGCGCTTCTATGTTGGTGGTAAGCTGAATTTATTCAACTATACGGACCAGCAAAGCCCCAAAGAGTTACAGTCATTGTACTCGTTACTTGACCAAACGGACCGGTTAGCTAATGTGATTGGTCCGCCGGGTCAACGGATTCAAGTCCGGATCGGTAATGAGATCACCAACGATTTGTTGAAGAACTACAGTTTAATTACCGCGACTTATGATGTCGATCAGCACGGGCAGGGTGTGATTGCCTTGCTCGGGCCGACCGCCATGCCATATTCACGGATGATTGGACTGATGGGTGCGTTCCAACGAGAATTAGCCCGCAAATTATTAGATTATTACCGGTACTTTGACGAGTGACGGACAGGGAGATGAAAACATTGGCAAAGAAATCAACGCGGACGACGCCGGAAGATTCACAAGCGTCAACAACTGATTCAGCAGCAACGTTAACTGCCAGTGAAGCCACACAGGCAGCGACGAGTGCGGCTGATGATCAAGCTGAACAAACGAAAGCAGTCGATCCAACACAACAAATTACTGATCTAAAAGCACAACTTGATGCGAAAGACGATCAGTTATTGCGTGCACAGGCGGAGATCGTCAATATGCAAAACCGCAACAAGAAAGAACAAGCGGCGCTGCTCAAGTATGATGGTCAAGCACTTGCAAAGGATGTCTTACCAGTTTTGGATAACTTGGAACGGGCCTTAGCAACGCCGGCTGACGATGAGGCGGCCCAACAGTTGAAGAAGGGTGTCGAAATGGTTTATGGCCATTTACAAGATGCTTTGAAAAAACATGGGGTCACCGAAGTTGCGGCTGCGGGCGAAAAGTTTGATCCTAATATTCACCAAGCTGTTCAAACGGTGCCAGTTGATGATGATCATCCAGCTGATACGGTGGTACAAGTCTTACAACGGGGTTACCTATTGAAAGATCGGACCCTCCGTCCAGCAATGGTTGTTGTGGCACAGTAATTAATCAATAAAAATACTAAATTAAAAAGAGGTTTGTTAATTTATGGCAAGTAATAAAATTATCGGGATTGACCTCGGGACTACTAACTCAGCGGTAGCGGTTCTTGAAGGTAATGAACCTAAGATTATCACCACTCCTGAAGGTGGCCGGACGGTTCCTTCAGTTGTGGCGTTCAAAGATGGCGAAACTCAAGTTGGTGAAGTTGCCAAGCGGCAAGCAATCACTAACCCGAATACGGTAGCTTCAATCAAGCGTCACATGGGTGAAGCTGGATACAAAGTTAGCATCGAAGGTAAGGACTACACCCCACAACAAATCTCAGCAATGATCTTGCAATACATCAAGGGTTTTGCTGAAGATTACTTGGGTGACACGGTTGAAAAGGCCGTTGTGACGGTGCCAGCTTACTTTAATGATGCCCAACGGCAAGCAACTAAGGATGCTGGTAAGATTGCTGGCTTAAACATTGAACGGATTATTAACGAACCAACGGCGGCAGCTTTAGCCTATGGTTTGGATAAGACCGACAAAGATGAAAAAATCTTAGTTTATGACCTTGGTGGTGGGACGTTTGATGTCTCCATCTTGGAATTAGGCGACGGGGTCTTCGAAGTATTATCCACAAATGGTGATACCCACCTTGGTGGTGACGACTTTGACCAAAAGATTATCGACTGGTTAGTTGATGGCTTTAAAGCGGACAACGGCGTTGATTTATCAAAAGACAAGATGGCCTTACAACGGTTAAAGGATGCTGCTGAAAAAGCTAAGAAGGACCTTTCTGGTGTTTCTGAAGCCCAAATCAGTTTGCCATTTATTTCCGCTGGTGCTAGTGGCCCATTGCACTTGGAAACCACGTTAACACGCGCTAAGTTCAACGAATTGACTGCTGACTTAGTTGAAAAGACACGGATCCCTGTTGAAAATGCCTTGAAGGATGCTGATTTATCAGCTAGCGACTTAGACGTTGTCATCTTGAATGGTGGGTCAACTCGGATTCCAGCTGTTCAAGAAGCTGTTGAAAAGTGGACTGGCAAAGAATCTAACCATTCTATCAACCCTGATGAAGCGGTTGCCTTAGGGGCCGCTGTTCAAGGTGGTGTGATCACTGGTGATGTTAAAGACGTTGTATTGCTTGACGTTACGCCACTTTCACTCGGTATTGAAACCATGGGTGGGGTCTTCACTAAGTTGATCGACCGTAACACGACGATCCCAACCAGCAAGTCGCAAGTATTTAGTACGGCGGCTGATAATCAACCAGCCGTTGATATTCACGTGCTCCAAGGTGAACGGCCAATGGCAGCAGATAACAAGACGTTGGGACGTTTCCAATTAACGGACATTCCAGCGGCACCACGTGGTGTTCCTCAAATCGAAGTTAAGTTTGACATCGATAAGAACGGGATCGTTAACGTATCTGCTAAGGATATGGGAACTAATAAAGAACAAAAGATTACTATCAAGAGTTCATCGGGTCTTTCTGACGACGAAATTGATCAAATGGTCAAGGAAGCCAAGGAAAACGAAGAAGCCGATAAGAAACGTAAAGAAGAAGTTGACTTGAAGAACGAAGTTGACCAATTGATCTTTACTACCGACAAGACTTTGAAAGATCTTGAAGGCAAGGTTTCAGAAGATGAAGTTAAGAAAGCCAAAGATGCTCGTGATGCTTTGAAGAAAGCTCAAGATGATAACAACATTGACGAAATGAAGGCCAAGAAGGACGACTTGAACAAGATCGTTCAGGACTTATCAGTTAAGTTGTATCAACAAGCTCAAGAAGCTCAGGGTGCACAAGGCGGTGCCGACAGTAATACTGCTGGCAATGCCAACTCAGCCAAGGGCAGTGATGACAACACGGTTGACGGTGATTTCGAAGACTTGGATAAAGACAAGGATAAGAAGTAGCACCGGCAGAACAAAAAGGCCAAGGCCACGTGGCTTTGGCCTTTTTGCTTTAAATATGCTAGTATTAATGAGACTTAATTAAGGTTCATTAGGAGGTTACAATGGCAGAGCAAGACTTATATAAGGTTCTGGGTGTTGAAAAGGATGCCAGTCAGGACGAAATCAAGAAGGCGTACCGCAAGCTTTCGAAGAAGTATCATCCTGATTTGAATCATGAACCTGGCGCGGAAGAAAAGTTTAAAGCTGTCAATGAAGCGTACGAAACGTTAGGCGATGCCCAGAAGCGGGCACAGTATGATCAATTCGGATCGACTGGTGGCCAACAAGGCTTCGGTGGCGCCGGCGGTTTCGGCGGTCAAGACTTTGGTGGCTTCGGCGGCGGTGGCGGCTTTGAAGATATTTTCAGTTCCTTCTTCGGTGGTGGCGCTGGTGGTTCACGGCGTTCTAACCCAACGGCCCCGCAACAAGGCCGAGACTTACAGTATGAGATGACACTGAAGTTTGAAGATGCGATCTTTGGTAAGAAGACGACCATCACCTACAATCGTGAGGAACAGTGTGAGACTTGTGGTGGTTCTGGTGCCAAGCCGGGGACATCGCCGGTGACCTGTTCGAAATGTCATGGTGCGGGCTATATTCAGGTCCAGACGAACACACCACTCGGTCGGATGATGAGCCAACAAGTTTGTGACGTTTGTCATGGAACTGGTAAAGAAATCAAGGACAAGTGTGCCACTTGTGGTGGCTCTGGTCATACTGAACAAAGTCATTCCATCAAAGTGACGGTTCCTGCTGGAGTTGAAGAAGGCCAACAAATGCGGCTTCAAAATCAAGGTGAAGCGGGAACGAATGGTGGCCCTTATGGTGATTTATTCATTATCTTCAGAGTTGAGCCAAGTAAGGACTTTGAACGGGATGGTGCGACGATTTACTTCAAGTTGCCGATCGACTTCGTTCAGGCCGCTCTTGGTGATGAAGTTCAAGTTAAGACGGTTCACGGGGACGTTAAGTTGAAGATCCCAGCTGGTACTCAGACGGGGACAACTTTCCGGTTACGTGGTAAAGGTGCACCACGATTACGTGGCAATGGCAACGGCGACGAACGCGTTACCGTTAATATTGAAACGCCAACGCACTTGAACAAGGGTCAAAAAGAAGCTTTGAAGACCTTTGCTAAAGCTAGCGGCAAATCAGTTGCTGGCAATGGCAAGAGTTCGTTATTTGACAAGCTTCGGGGTGTTTAACCGAGCGAACTAATTCCAGAAATATACAAAGAGCTAGGCGCACCCATCACATTTTGTGGTGGGTGCGCCTAGCTCTTTTAGTACAGTCAATCAAAGATGCTGGCCTGTTTATTAAGTGACTTTTCAGTAACCCGGTTTTTGTGTAAACTGTTTCGTTATCCTGTCGTCCAGTGATTAGTGAGTGCTAGAATTAGTCAAGGAGGTGAAGTAATACGCTGCTAGCTTACGGGGGACGTAACGTTGATGTTACAAAACCGTTACAAATATGTCGTATCAGCGAACGAAAATGCAGGATTTTGATCTTTTTGAGCCGGCCTAACCGTTATTGGTCGGTAGGTTGTTACACTATAACTTGAACTTACGTCCTATTAGCGGCGTAGCTAATATCACCAATCAGTTCGTAATTGATAGCTAATGGGGAGGTCAATCATTGTGAAGCAAAGCAAACTTTTAGTCACAGTTTTTCTTGTGCTGCTGATTGTGGGTGCTGGCGGCGGCTACTATGTTCATCATACAGAGCGGCAAGCAGCGATTGCTAAAAAGCGTCAAACTGACAAAGCATTGAATCAGAAAGCGGCGCAAAAAAATAGCCAGCTTAGTCGTAAGGTCAACCAGACAACGTTTTCGAATAGTAAAGATACGGATGAACAAGTGACTAAGGTACTCAAGTTGAGCCACTTTGTCGGGTCTGCGATGGTCGTTAAAGATGATCATGTCATCTACAATCATGCGTTTGGTTATGCGAATAAAGCTAAGCATGTGCGTAATCAAGTTAATTCGAAGTATCAGATTCTGTCAATTCAGAAGTCAATGACGGCGGTTGGCATTATGCAACTCGTACAAGCGGGGAAACTCAAGTTAACTGATCCAATCTCCAAATTTTATCCAAATTTGAAGCACGGACGCCAAACGACCATTCGCCAAATGTTGGATATGACGACTGGCTTTCGCCTGAATACTGGTCTCAAAGAATTTGCTTCCGAGGCTAAAGTAATCGATTATGCCAAGCATAATGTTTATTATTATCCAGAAAAAAATGGAACGGCTAATTATTCATCCGTTAATTTCCTTTTGCTAGCGGGTATTATTCGCCAGCTTACTGGTCAAACGTACAAGCACTACTTTACGACCCATTTTATTGACAAACTTGGTTTAACCGAATCCGGTTTTGTTATTGATGGTCTCGGAAAAGACGCAACAACTGGTTATCACTCGGAGACTAGTGAAACCACTCCTGGCTATGAAAAAACGATGCCAGAAAGTAAAGCCCAGATGGCCAATGAGTTAGGTACTGGACAGGTTTATATGTCGAATGCAGATTTATTTAAGGTTGAAAGTGCAATTCTTAAAGGTAAGCTAATTTCCAAGCGAAACGTGGCTATTTTACACACCCGGACTGCGACTGGCGAGTACGGTGGTGGTATTTATAACTTGACCAATGGGGTACGTTCGCATGGCGTTGGTTATGGTTACGAATCTAGCATCTTCCTCTCACCAGATGGGAAGACCGGGGTGGTATTAATGAGCAATTATTATCGCAGGTCTGCCGGCATTCAGGCAACAGCTAATAAGATCTTTACCGAATTAATGAAGGGTGATATCAAGTAACTGACATTGGGTTAGTGGAGGAGGTGATGGCATGTTTGCAAAGTTGAAAAGCTGGTTTCAACGTCCGGTCGTTCAATTCATTGCACTTACAGTATTTTACTTTGCTGTCATGCTCGCCTTGGTTTATCTTTACGGTTATAGTGGGATCAACCAAGCGAAGTTTATTTACAACGAATTCTAAAAATGAACGTAGTAACATTATTGTTTGGGGGGAGTTTTAATTATGATTAAGAACATCATTACAACGATTGATGATTATGCACGGACGCAACCCAATAACGTGGTTTATGATGTGCAAGGTGTGACGCACACTTATGCGGAATTAAAAGCTTATTCAGATGCCTTGGCGGCGCATCTTGACACACTCGATCTACCAGCCAAGGATCCAATTATTGTGTTTGGTGGTCAGACGTTTGAAATGATCGCGACTTTCTTAGGCGTTGTGAAATCAGGTCGGGCGTATATTCCAATTGATACACATTCACCAAATGAGCGGTTAACGATGATCAATGAGATTGCTAAGCCAGCTGCCGTGATTGCAGTTGCAGATTTGCCAACCGGTGTCGGGACCACGCCCGTAATTACACCGGATCAATTGGCGGCTATCTTTGCGACGCCAGTTGATTATCAGGCGGATCACATCGTCAGTGGTGATGATAATTACTACATTATCTTTACTTCTGGGACCACTGGGATGCCTAAAGGGGTTCAAATCAGTCATGACAACCTGGTTAGTTACGTTGACTGGATGTTGAGTGATGACTTTGGCTTGCCTGATCAGCCGAATTCGTTGTCACAACCGCCATATTCATTTGACCTATCCGTGATGGACGTTTACCCAACCTTAGCGCTAGGTGGGACACTATACGCCTTACCGAAGAGCGTGACGGATGATTTCAAACAATTATTCGCGGCATTACCAACGTTGCCAATCAACGTGTGGGTCTCAACCCCATCATTTATGGACATTTGTCTGCTGGAACCGAAGTTTAATGCTGAAAACTTACCAACATTAACGCACTTCTTGTTCTGTGGGGAGGAACTCACGCACAAGACGGCGGCGACGCTCAAGAAACGGTTCCCAGATGCCCGGATTTTCAATACGTATGGGCCAACTGAAACCTGCGTCGCGGTCACGCAAATTGAAATCACGGATGCCGCATTAGCACAGTACGATCGGCTACCAATTGGCTATGCCAAGGCTGATACGCGGATGCTGGTGGTTGATGAAAATGGTGAGGCGGTTCCGAATGGTACGGAAGGTGAACTGATTATCGCCGGACCATCCGTTTCAAAGGGATATTTGAACAATCCTGAAAAAACTGCCAAGGCTTTCTTTGAATTAGACGGCCAGCCTGCCTATCATTCTGGTGATATTGGCACGATGGATGCGGACGGTCTGTTCCGTTATCGTGGTCGGGTCGATTTCCAAATTAAAATGCATGGTTACCGCATTGAACTAGAAGAAGTGGATCACTTCTTAGCACAGCAGCAGCATATTGAACAAGCAGTTGCCGTTCCAAAATACGATAAAGAGCACAAAGTAACGCAAATGATTGCGTACGTGGTACCAAAGCCAAATGACTTTGAAAGTGATTTTGCTTTGACCACGGCAATTAAAAAGGACCTTCAAGGAATGATGATGGAATACATGATTCCGCAACGGTTCGTTTATCAAACGAGCTTGCCATTAACGCCTAACGGTAAGATTGATGTCAAGTCGATCATTAAAGAGGTTAATCCAGAATGATTTCTTTTGACCCATATGGTAACCCAACGTACTTTGTGCTGCTCTTTATCGCGTTGTTACCGTTAATGATTGGTCTGTTATATGGTCGGCGGTCTCATTGGTATGAATCATTGATATCGTTTATCTTCTTAATGCTGACTTTTGGTGGCGTTAAGTGGCGAACTGGGATCGCGTTAATTGTTTATCTGATCTATCAGATTACACTAGTTTGGTTGTACTCAAAGTATCGGCAACGTCCTGATTCGCCTAATAAGGGCTGGGTGTTCGTTGTCAGTGTGATCTTAGCGATTATTCCACTAGCTGTCGTTAAGATCACGCCAGCCGTGGCACATGGTGCTAATTCAATTATTGGTTTCTTAGGGATTTCCTACCTGACCTTCAAAGTGGTCCAGATGATCATGGAGACCCGTGATGGGGTAATTAAAGAGTTCCATCCAGTGCTGTTTGGGCAGTTCTTACTGTTCTTCCCAACGATCTCGTCCGGGCCGATTGACCGGTATCGGCGGTTCGTCAAGGATTATGATAGTGTCCCGACTCGTGAAAAGTATCTCGGGTTAGTTGAAAAAGGGGTTCGCTACATTTTCTTGGGATTCTTATATAAGTTCATTTTAGCTTATATCTTTGGGACGCGGATGCTACCCGTCGTTGAACACGCTGCCTTGCAAGCACACGGCATGTCATGGGCGTTAGTCGGTGTGATGTACGTCTATAGTATGGATTTATTCTTTGATTTTGCGGGTTACAGTTTGTTTGCCGTCGGTATCAGTTACCTGATGGGTGTTGAAACTCCGATGAACTTCAATCAACCGTTTAAGTCAAAGAACATCAAAGACTTCTGGAATCGTTGGCACATGACGTTGTCCTTCTGGTTCCGTGATTTCATCTACATGCGGTTAGTATTCTTTATGATGAAACACAAGGTCTTTAAGAGCCGGATTACAACGGCCAACGTGGCATACGTTATTAATATGTTGATCATGGGGTTTTGGCACGGGGAAACGTGGTATTACATCGTTTATGGGTTATTCCACGGTTTCGCAATGGTTGTCAACGATGCTTGGTTGCGGTACAAGAAAAAACATCAAGCACAGTTGCCGTCTAACAAATTTACGGAATACTTTGCGATTTTCCTAACGTTTAACGTCGTTTGTTTCAGTTTCTTGATCTTCTCAGGATTCTTGAACACGTTATTCTTTGGGGCCCGGCCATAATATAATTACAATAAGGGAGCGTAATGACAATGGATGATACAAAAGCAACGGTTTTATCAATTTTAGCAGATTTAACGGGGGAAGACGTTTCTAGCAATATGGACGTTAACCTGTTTGACGAAGGAATCTTAGATTCAATGGGTTCCGTCCAACTTCTATTGGAACTTCAAAATCAATTAGGAATCGAAGTGCCGGTCTCTGAATTTCAACGGTCAGAATGGGATACACCGGCTAAGATTGTTGCAAAGGTTGAGAACTTGCAATGAACGTTGCCAAACGCCTTTTTAAGATTTTTGGGCCAATTATTTTGGCAGCCGTCTTATTATTGGCCGTACTGCTTTCACCGTTCTCATTTGGATTAAACCATATTTCTAAGGATACTGAGAAAAAAGCGGCCGTTTCCTTGTCAGCCAACGTATTAAAAGGTCGGTTAGTTAAACGACAGGCGCTGGATGATGGCTATGTCCCGTTCTTTGGTTCTTCAGAATGGTCACGATTTGATCCAATGCATCCGTCCGTACTGGCAACAAAATATCACCGCAATTACCGACCATTTCTACTCGGTGCGCGGGGGACCCAGTCGTTGACGCAGTATTTCGCGATGCAGTCAGTGAAAAAGCAGATTACAAATAAGAAGGCCGTCTTTGTAATTTCGCCACAATGGTTTGTGCCACAAGGAACGCGGAAAGATGCGTTTTCGTACTATTACTCACCACTGCAGACCATTGATTGGTTACAGGATGAGCAGAATACGGCAATGGACCGGTATGCCGCTCAACGTTTGTTACAGATGCCATCGGGTTCTTCTGATCGCATTTTGGAAGGCGCCCTGGCACGTGTGGCAGCTGGGTTTAAACCAACGAGCGCACAAATGACGTATATTAACTATAAGGCACGTGTCCTTGGCAGTGAGGATGAGTTCTTCTCACGTTTTGGAATTGCGGGCAAAAATTTACGGACTGTCAATGCGCAAGCTAACAAGTTACCAGCGACATATAACTTTAATCAGTTAAACCAATTAGCCGGTAAAATCGGTGCGGCGCAAACGGACTCGAACAGTCTTGAAATCAGCAATCAATTTTGGAACACGAAGTTAAAACGTAATTACAAGCGACTCAAAGATTCACAGCGACACTTGAATTACACGAAGTCACCAGAATTTGCCGATTTTCAACTGGTTTTGAATCAGTTTGCAAAGACGCACACCGATGTCTTGTTCATCATTCCACCGATCAATCAGCGCTGGTCTGCTTATACCGGACTGTCGATGAAGATGATTGCCCAGTTTGACAAGAAGATTCAGTACCAGTTGAAGAGTCAAGGGTTTAATAACGTCTTGGACCTGACCCAGGACGGTGGTAAGGACTACTTCATGACTGATACGATTCATCTTGGTTGGCGCGGTTGGTTGGCCGTGGATCAAAAGGTCGATCCATTCTTGACCAAGAAGACCAAGCCGATTCATTATCAGATTAATGACGACTTCTATTCGAAAGAATGGCAATTACTCAAACCGAGTGAAATCAAGAATTTTGAATAACTTGCTAAGAAGTACAAGCCACGTTGGCTTGTGCTTTTTTTGCGCCATTCAATGAGTAACACAGCGGCATGTCTGGACCGGTCTGATAGAAAAATTGTGCTTGTGCCACTAACTTGGTATAATTGTAGGGATTAGGATTTAGGAAGAAAGTAGGAAAATCAATGGATAAAGCGACAATGCAAGACCGACAACAACATATTCGGAATTTTTCGATCGTCGCCCATATTGATCACGGCAAATCAACGTTGGCGGATCGTATCCTGGAACTCACTGATACGATTTCCAAACGTGAAATGCAAGACCAAGTATTGGACTCAATGGATTTGGAACGTGAACGTGGGATTACGATCAAATTGAACGCGGTAGAGTTACACTACCAAGCAAAGGATGGGGAGACTTATATCTTCCACTTGATCGATACACCTGGACATGTTGACTTCACATATGAAGTCTCACGGAGCCTCGCAGCCTGTGAAGGGGCGGTTTTAGTCGTGGACGCAGCCCAAGGGGTCGAAGCCCAAACACTCGCTAACGTGTATTTAGCCATTGATGATGACTTGGAAATCGTCCCGGTGATCAACAAGATTGACTTGCCATCGGCTGAACCGGAAAAGGTGCGCAAAGAAATTGAAGATGATATTGGGATTGATGCGGAGGATGCGGTTCTGGCTTCAGCGAAAGCCGGTATTGGTATCGAGGATCTGCTCGAACAAATCGTGCATAAGATTCCGGCACCTCAGGGGGATCTGGATGCACCACTGAAGGCCCTAGTGTTTGATTCCGTCTATGACGATTATCGTGGCGTGGTGCTGAGTGTTCGGATTCACGAAGGCATCGTCCGTCCAGGAGATCGGATCCGGTTGATGAACAGTGGTAGTGAATATGAGGTCACGGAAGTCGGCGTCAATTCACCGAAGCCGTTAGCACGGGATTATTTGATGGCGGGGGATGTTGGTTACATTACGGCTAGCATCAAGGATATTCAGGATACCCGAGTGGGTGATACGGTCACGAACGCGAAAAATCCGGCCGAAAAACCATTGGCGGGTTACCGTGAAATGAATCCGATGGTCTACGCTGGGATTTATCCGACTGATAATGCCAAATTCACCGATTTACGGGAAGCGTTGGAAAAATTAAAGTTGAACGATGCCGCGTTGGAATTTGAAGCGGAATCATCACAAGCACTGGGCTTCGGGTTCCGGTGTGGGTTCCTGGGACTGCTACACATGGACGTCATTCAGGAGCGTCTCGAACGGGAATTTAATCTTGAACTAATTACCACGGCGCCGTCCGTAACGTATCATGTCCGGATGACGGATGGCACGGAGAAAAAGGTGGAAAACCCGGCTGAAATGCCTGAGGCGTCTGCCATCAAGGAAATTCGTGAACCGTATGTGAAAGCTCAGATTATGGTGCCTAATGATTACGTCGGTGCGGTCATGGAATTAGCCCAGCGTAAACGGGGCGAGTTCGATACGATGGAATACTTGGATAGTAACCGGGTCAACGTGGTTTATCACATTCCGTTGTCCGAAATCATTTTTGACTTCTTTGATAAATTAAAGTCGAATACGCGCGGCTATGCCTCGTTAGATTATGATTTAGACGGTTACCGTGCCAGCGACCTCGTTAAGATCGATATCTTATTAAACGGTGACCAAGTTGACGCTCTGAGCTTTATCGCCCATCGCGACTTTGCACCGGCGCGTGGACGCGAGATTGCCGCTAAGCTCAAGACGATTATCCCCCGGCAAAACTTTGAAATTCCGGTACAGGCAACGATTGGTTCTAAAGTCATTGCTCGGACGAACATTAAAGCTTACCGTAAGGACGTGACGGCCCATCTGTATGGTGGCGACCGGACGCGGCGGATGAAGCTACTTGAAAAGCAAAAAGCTGGTAAGAAGCGGATGAAGGCTGTCGGCAAGGTCGAAATCCCGCAAGAAGCGTTCATGGCGGTTCTGAAAACTGACGAAGACGAAAAGCCGAACTGATTAAGACAATAAAAAATGGTAGTACCATCGATTGATGGCACTACCATTTTTGCGTTATTGTTAGATACAAGTATAGTGTGATTCAGATAATTGTGATTACCAATTAACCCCAAACATCATCCATGTGCGGCAGTTGCAATAAGCCATCGCTAGCCGGGTCAGTTGTGCCGATGGTCTTTAAATGCCAAGTACCCTGATCGTCCTTGGTCGCAACGACTTTTTTGCGTTTGCCTTCTTGATTTTTGTAGAAGCAGTTTTCGCTATCCGCACCGATTTCGCGGGCGAGGACTTGGTTGGATGTGACGTAACCGTCGTTGGTTTGAAATTTTTCGATTTGGTCGACCGTAGTCAATTGTTCATGACCACGACGATAAATTCTTTCGATGAGTATCATCAGTAAATTCCCCCTAATATTGATAACCTTACTAATTTAATCATATTTTACCATACCCGGATACGCGGCAAAAACAATTCTGAAATGGTTAGCAAATTTATAAGAATTAAAGTTCGATACTTGCTAAACCAATGGCAAATTGGTACACTACTTGTTTAAAGTCTGCTATAATAATAGCTAGATATGAAAATATACTAACGATAAATTAATTTATTATTTAATCAATTTCACATTGTGAAGGAGAGATCAACGACATGTTAAAACGCACGAAACAGTTTCTGCGATCAATACATTATGACTACGATAAAACATATATTAGACCGCTGATGGTGCCCGACAGCGTTTACGTGTTGAAATTCGGTAAGGACCATCGCAACAATCGGGTGGTCGTTAAGTACAGTCATACTTGGACCGGGCGAATCAAAATCAATGAGATCGCAGTTCGGTTGCACAAGCAAAAGCATCCGCGGATCTTTAAGCATGAAGCCGACATGATCAAGTACTTGAATAAGCATTTAACCAAGAAGACCGCAAATAATGACTAAGTGAATGAGGACGGACTAGCAGGGTGCTAGCCCGTTTTCTATTAGAAGTGAGTGAAATAAGCATGATAGCAATCGAACGATTTTTAAGCACACATACGACCCCTGAAATTGCGGCGGGCCTCCTGGGTAAGCAGTTGTGCTTACAGACATCTAGCGGCGTATTGACGGCCTGGATCACAGAGACAGAAGCGTATCTTGGCGTCCGTGATGCGGGCGCCCACGCGTACCAGAACCATCAAACGGCGCGTAATCGCGCACTCTGGCAATCGGCGGGAACGATTTACATCTATCAAATGCGGGCCTGGTGTTTACTGAATATCGTGACGCAAGCTGCCGGTACACCGGAATGTGTCTTGATCCGCGGGATTGAACCAGATGCGGGGCTTGAGCAAATGCAAGCGCAGCGGCCAGTGCCCATTGCGAACTTGACCAATGGACCGGGCAAGCTAATGCAGGCGCTTGGGCTGGATAAAACGTTGAATGGACAAGCACTGCAACCGGCGACGCTATCGCTGAATTTGAGCCCTTGTCGGCAACCGGAACAAGTTGTGGTGACCCCACGAATTGGAATCGTCAACAAAGGTGAATGGACAACGGCACCGTTGCGGTACTTGGTGGCTGGCAATCCGTTCGTATCCAAGATTTCTCGCCGGACGATCGATCATGAACATCATGGTTGGATGACCAGGTGATTGTCAAGCTGATCCGGCTTGTTATATAATTGATACTAAGAAAAAACGTGATAGTCTTAAGTGATGGCGCTTGGCGCTCTAGCTTGTTACGGGAGGAAAATATAAAGATATGAAATGGACTGAAGTAACAGTCAGTACTTCTAACGAAGCGGTTGAAGCAGTGGCCAATATTTTAATGGAAGCCGGGGCCAGTGGCGTCAAGATTGATGATGCCTTGGATTATCAGAATTTAAAGCCGGATCGGTATGGCGAAATCATTGATTTAGCGACAATTCCACACGTCACTAGTGGTGCAAAGATTTCCGCTTATTATCCTGAGACGGTGTTCGTACCGGAGGTCATTCCAACAATCAAGCAACGTGTCAGTCAGTTGGCTGATTTTGGGTTGAATCCGGCCCCAAATGAAGTCAGCATGACGGCCTTGTCAGATGAAGATTGGGCGACCGCTTGGAAAAAGTATTATCATCCGGTCCGGGTCACGCGCTACTTGACGATCGTGCCGAGCTGGGAAGAGTACCAACCAGCGCAACCAGGTGAGCTTGTATTGCGATTAGATCCGGGTCGCGCTTTTGGTACCGGGACACATCCGACAACCAAGCTCTGTTTGCAGGCGCTTGAGACCGTCATTAACGGTGGCGAGCATTTGATTGACGTCGGTACCGGGTCAGGCGTATTAAGTATTGCGGCTAAAGCGATGGGGGTCGGTGCCGTTGAAGCTTATGACCTTGACGATGTGGCCGTGGCGTCAGCCCAGACGAATTTGGACTTAAATCCAGTTGCTAAGGATGTTCATGTGGCGGCTAATGATTTGTTAGCTGGGATTGATACCCAGGCTGATATTATCGTCGCCAATATCTTGGCTGAAATTATTATTCCATTGGTACCGCAAGCCCGGCAAAACTTAAAACGAGGTGGTTACTTCATCACTTCTGGTATCATCGATGATAAGTTCCAGGTCGTTATGGCAGCAATCAAAAAAGCTGGCTTCCAAATTACACAACATACGCAAATGGGCGACTGGCACGGCATCATCGCCTATCTACCAACAACCGAAGATTAGTGGGGGACAAAAATGCAACGATACTTTTTATCAACACCGATTACGACGACCGTCGGACAAACTTTCACGATAACGGGTGAAACTGTCAAGCATTGGGTCAAAGTGATGCGCGCACAACCGGGGGATACTGCGGAATTCGTTACGACGACCCATCAAGTCGTATTGGCGGACTTGGTGAAAAGCGATGGACGGACAGCGACGGCGACAATTACGGCCGTTACGACGCCCCACGTGGAATTACCATTACCAGTGACCATTGCCTGTGGTTTGTCTAAAGGGGACAAGCCTGACCAGATCGTGCAACGCGGTACCGAGTTAGGTGCCAGCGCCTTTGTATTTTTTGATAGTCAGTGGGCGGTCGCGAAATGGGCAGTGAACAAGCAGGCCCGTAAGTTGACCCGGCTGGCAAAAATTGCCCAAGGGGCGGCGGAACAGTCGCACCGAACAATGATTCCTAGTGTGAGTTATGCGACGAATCTAACGCAGGTGTTAACGCACGTGCCGTATGATACCGGCGTCGTAGCGTGGGAAGAATCGGCCAAGCAAGGTGAGAGCAGTCAATTGGTGCAGACGTTAAAAACAATGACGCCGCCACAACGACTGCTGGCGATCTTTGGTCCTGAAGGGGGCTTGGCGCCACAAGAAGTAGCGGCATTACAAGCTGCTGGTATGACGGCAGTCGGCCTGGGCCCACGGATCATGCGAGCTGAAACGGCGCCCCTCTACTTACTAAGCAGCGTTTCTTTTTGGTGCGAACTAGTGTAATTTTGTGGTCGGTGGTGTACAATAAATAATCATAGTCATTTAGCAATAAAGCGTAAGCGAGGGAGTTAGTTTGACGGAAAAATTTCGTAAGTTTAATGGCCAGTATTGGCTGATTGCGCTTGTCGTTGGGGTGATGATACCATGGTTGCTGCGCTTTACGAGTGTTAGCCGGTTTCATCAGATTGTGTGGCTACTCTTTGTAGTTGACTTTGTGCTGGCAGCGGTTGTTGGCTGGTGGATTCGTCGGACTGAACGGACAGGCTGGTTAGTCTGGTTGTTCCCAGTGGGCTGTTTTGTCGGGCTCTATCTATTTTTCCCAACGTATGTCTATTACTTAGCGTTAGTTGATTTAGGCATATCCTACTTAGCATATGGGTTAACTGGTCCCCGCGCGAATTTGCGTTAAAACGGTTGTCAAGGCACGTTGGGTGGGAACCTCACGTGCCTTTTATTAAATAGAATCTTTGTGGAAGTCGTGGTGATAAAATGCCCAAACAACCTACTTGGACTGCCCAGGATGTCCTGGACATGGTTCAAAAGTATATGAATAGTGATCACGTCGCGTTAGTTAAACGGGCGTGTGATTTTGCAACTTATGTGCACAAGGATCAGTATCGCCAATCTGGCGAACCGTATATTATGCATCCGATTCAAGTTGCTGGTATCTTAGCTGAATTGAAGATGGATCCCGAAACCGTCGCGTCAGGTTTCTTACACGACGTTGTGGAAGATACCGGTGTTACTCTAGGAGACGTTGAAGAATTGTTTGGTCATGACGTGGCCGTAATTGTTGACGGGGTCACCAAGCTGGGCAAGATTCGGTACAAATCCAACAAAGAACAGCTTGCTGAAAATCATCGTAAGTTACTGTTGGCGATGTCGAAAGATATTCGGGTCATGATTGTCAAATTAGCTGATCGCTTGCATAATATGCGGACCTTGCAGCATTTGCGGCCCGATAAACAGCGGCGCATCGCAAATGAAACGTTGGAAATTTACGCCCCCATCGCTGACCGGTTAGGGATCAGCACGATTAAGTGGGAACTAGAAGACATTTCACTACGTTATTTGAATCCGCAACAGTATTATCGCATTGTCCACTTGATGAATTCGCGGCGTGAGGACCGGGAAAAGTACATCGAGATTGCCATTCAAGACATTCAAAAGGCACTTCATGATCTGGAACTACCAGAAGCTGAAATTTATGGTCGTCCAAAGCATATCTACTCAATTTATAAGAAGATGCGGGATAAGCACAAACAGTTTAGTCAACTTTATGATCTGTTGGCGATCCGGGTGGTCGTGGACTCAATTAAGGACTGTTATGCCGTTTTAGGGGCGATTCATACACAATGGAAACCGATGCCCGGACGGTTTAAAGACTATATCGCGATGCCCAAGGCCAATATGTATCAATCCTTGCATACTACGGTGGTCGGCCCTGAAGGCAAGCCCCTCGAAATTCAAATCCGGACGTTTGAGATGCACCGGGTCGCCGAATACGGGGTCGCAGCGCATTGGGCATACAAAGAAGGCAAGCGTGACGAGGTCCAGGAGACCCAGTCAGGCAATAAGTTGAACCTGGTCAAAGAAATCATCGAACTACAGGATGAAAGTAAGGACGCTGCTGACTTCATGGAGGGCGTCAAGGGCGACCTCTTTAGTGATCGGGTCTACGCTTTTACACCCAAGGGTGACGTGACGGAATTACCAAAGGGTGCTGGACCACTGGATATGGCCTACTCGATCCATACGGAAGTGGGTAACCATACGACTGGTGCGAAAGTCAATGGCAAGATCGTCCCGTTGGATTACCAGATCAAAAACGGGGATATCGTGGATATTTTAACGTCCACTAGTTCAACTGGTCCTAGCCGTGACTGGCAGAAATTGGTTTACACGCGGCGGGCCCGTAATAAGATCAAACAGTTCTTCCGCAATGCTGACCGTGAGGAAAATATCATTACGGGACGTGATTTGCTTGAAAAGCAGTTACGTGACTTAGAATTTAACCCGAAAGAAGTCATGACCAAGGACAAGGTGACCGCGGTCGCTCAAAAGATGCACTACGGTAGTGAAGATGATCTGTTCGCGGCCTTAGGCTTTGGTGACGTTCAACCGGTGGGAATTGCCAACCGGTTAACGAGTGATGTTCGTAAACAGCGCGAGGCTAATCGGCAGCGTGAACGGGAAGAAGCGATTTTGGCAGATTCTACGGAAGCGCCAGCGAAGAAGAAAGCCAAAGATCATCATAATGAGGATCAGGAGAAGCAGGATCGGAAGCGGCAAAAAGTCTCCTCTTCTGGTGGGGTGATTATTCAAGGCGTCGACAACTTACTCGTACGTCTAAGTCATTGCTGTTCCCCAATTCCGGGTGATGAGATTGTTGGCTACATCACGAAGGGGCGCGGCGTTTCGGTTCACCGTGTTGATTGCCCGAACGTTAAGAGCGCGGAAGCAAATGGCGAACGCTTGATTGATGTTCAGTGGGAAAATCCCGAGGGTGACCGAACGAACTACAATTCTGATTTGGAAATTCAGGGTTACAACCGTAATGGTATGCTCAATGATGTGTTGAAAGTCATCAATAATCACACGAAATTTTTGACCAATGTCAACGGTAAGGTCGATCACAATAAGATGGTCATTATTAGTGTTTCGTTGGGGGTTCGCAACTTGGAACATCTCCAACGAATCATTGACAGTCTTAAAAATGTTCAGGATCTTTACGTTGTCGAACGGAAAATGTTTTAGGAGGACGCTATGCGAGTTATTGTTCAGCGGTCCCAGCAGGCACAAGTTAGTATTGATGGGAAAGTGCAAGGCACGATCGACCATGGTTTTGTCCTGTTGGTCGGTTTTCAGGATGGCGACGGACAAGCCGAATTGGATTACGTCGCGCATAAGATTTTAAACCTTCGCGTTTTTAGTGACGCCGATGGAAAAATGAATTTGAATATTCAACAAGTCGGTGGGGCCATCTTGTCGATATCGCAGTTTACGTTATACGCGGAGACGCGCCATGGTAATCGCCCAAGTTTTACAGCGGCGGGTAATCCTGAATTGGCTAGCAAATTGTATGATACATTTAATCAGCAATTAGCTGCCAGTGGCGTGACTGTTGCGACTGGTGAATTTGGTGCCGATATGCAAGTCTCCCTGGTCAATGATGGGCCGGTCACGATTTGTTATGACACCGATCAACGTTGAAGTAAAAGCTGAAAGACCAATCCGGTACTTTCAGCTTTTTGGCTATTACAATTATTAGCGGGAGTGAATGAGATGCGTGAGTTTTTATGGGACCTCGATGGAACCTTGTTAGATACTTATCCAGCCATGGTCCGAGCTTTCCAACAAGCAGTTGCCGAGTTGGGTGGGACCATTACGGCGGACGCCACGTACCAGTTGATGCGTCAACAGTCGGTCGGCTATGCAGAAAGAATGATTGCGACTCAGCATGGCTGGGATTGGCATGATTTACGAGCTGGCTATCAACGCTGGGAACCACAATTACAGCACGCGCCCGCCGCTTTTGCGGGTGCACAGGCCGTGCTTGCAAAAGTTAGTGCCGTTGGTGGTCACAATTATTTGATGACCCATCGTGACGAAAGTGCCCAGCGCTACTTGGAACAAGCCGGGTTGGCCCAATATTTCACGGATGCGGTCACGGCTGCGCAACCATTCCCACGTAAACCTGATCCAGCGGCGTTGAATTATTTATTGGATAAACACCAGGTCGATCGCCACCGCGCCGTTATGGTGGGTGATCGCAACTTGGACATCGAGGCCGGTCACAATGCTGGGATTGCCGGATATTTATTTGATATCGACCGCCTGATTACGGTGACTAGTGACCCGGAAGTTCAAGTTACGGATTTAAACGACTTATTGACCTTTGTCGACTAGTCTAGATGCCAGAACCATTGTGGTGACTAATGATTGTGTCTAACAAATTATTAAAAAGTCTCGTAATTCGGGTCGCTCAATTGAGACGCCCTGGTTACGAGGCTTTTATTAATATTGCATGAGGATTCGGTCAACGGCTGGCCCGTACGTTTCACCAAACAGGTTCAGGTGGGCCAGTAAATAATAGAGCTGGTAGCTTGGTAGTCGCGTTTGCATACCGGGTGCGAACGGATAGACTGTTTGGTAGGCCTGATAAAAATCAGCATCGAAGCCGCCGAAAATCGTCGTCATGGCCAGATCCATCTCCCGGTCACCGTAAAACACGTCGGGATCGATCAAAACGGGCGTACCGGTCGTGTCAAATAAGTAATTACCTGACCACAAATCGCCATGTAACAGGCTGGGTTTTACCGTATGCATGTGAGAATCTTGCAACAGTTGTTGTCGCAAGTGGTGATAATGCCTTTCACGCGTTTCTGACCATAAATGGTGCGCCTTGGCCAAATTGACTAATACATCTAAACGTTGTTGTGTATAGAAAGTTGCCCAATCAGTCTGCCAATGATTGATTTTCGGTAACTTGCCAGCTGTGAAATCGTGGTCAAGACCAAATTGGGCGTGGTGTTGATGGTGAACTTTGGCGACGGCTTTTCCAAGTGCGGACTGACTGCCAGTCCCGGTCGCTAGCCAATCTAATAAGAGGTAACCGTCTGTGGCGATCGTGCCACTGGCGATAACATGCGGTGTCTTAGTCACTGCACCAAGTAGTCGCAATCCAGCGACTTCGTGGTCAAAGAAAGTAACGTCATTGTGCGGCTGGACCTTCAAAAAATATTGGTGGTGACGAGTAACGATTCGAAAGGCTGCGTTGATGTCGCCACCGCTCACTGGTTGTACTTGCTGAATGTCAGTGAGTGGTAGTTGTGCGAGCCAAGCTTTTGTTAAGTGCATGTTAACTTCCTCCTTGCTGCGATGTTAAATACGGTTACCATCACTGTAACGCAATTAATTGTTATTAACAATTAGTAGCGCTGATCCGCAAGCGTGTGAAATGACGCTAGAAATCTGTTACGGGGTCAAAGCCCTGGCAAATAGATGGTCATTTAGGTAAACCGCGTCAGTTGATTTGGGCTTCATCGATTGAATAGTCACAAAAAGTGGCCGTTATCCCAGTCACTGGAATAACGGCCACCTTCAAAGACTTTATGCCGACCGCATTATTATTGATTGGCGAAGTAGGTACTCAATCCGGCGTAAACCGCGTGCGCGACTTCTTGAGGGTACTTTTTAGAACTGATCGTCTTGAAGTCCGACTTATCATTAATATAACCCAGTTCCATCAATACGGATGGTCGTGAATTATCACGAATGACCAGAAAGTCACCGAAGTCCGTTCCCTTACTAGGAATTGGCAAGGTCGAGACGTTATTGTTTAACGCCTTGGCTAGTGCTAGTGAAGTGGACTTATGGTAGTAATAGGTCGTGATCCCAGAAGCCGTATTTTTTTCTGGTGAGCTGTCAAAGTGAAAACTGATGAAGGCGTCCGCGTGAAGCTTATTCGCAATTGCGGGACGCGCGCTCAGGCCAACGTATTTATCCGAATCACGGGTTAAAATGACGTGCGCGCCAGCTGCTCGAAGCTTTTTAGCCACAGCTTTGGCGACCCGTAACGTGTACGTTTTTTCCATCTTGCCCTTGCTCGAGAGCGCACCAGAATCGGAACCGCCGTGTCCCGGATCCAAAACAATGGTGGCTTCGGAGATTTTGGTCGTCTTGGTCAACTGACTGTTATGTTCATTGACCAACCAACTGGCAATCCAGCCGAATTTATGATCCGCGTAACGGACGTATAGCCAATTGTTCTTGCGTTTCATAATGTGGACCTTAGTGCCCTTAGACGTCGCGTCTTCAATCGCGTAACTCATACCTGGACCGCTACGAATATTGACGTTGGCAATATTGACCGTCGCAGTGTTATTAGTCGCCAATAGCACCACAAAGCCAATCACGAGGCCGATAAATATAAGCGTGACCGTGATTTGACGCCAAAATTGTTTTAAAACTTGCATGCTTTGTCACCAACTAGATTTAAGATAATTGCAATTTGAAGTGCTGCAAATAGTATACCAAAAAAACAGCAGACCGACGAAATCTTGAGATAATTTTAACTAGAATCGTTGACTTTTAAGTGATTTTCGTGTAACTTTAACCATATATTAATCAATCGACCGCAGAGAAAGTAAGAGCATTGTACGCCACTATAACCAGAGACCGGTAGTGCTGAGAATTCCGGATAGTGCGCAATGAGGAGACGCTTTTGAGGTGAACGGCAGCGTTCCGCCTGTGATTACAGACGTTATCAATTAGTACTCAAAAAGGTGGTACCGCGCTAATAGCGCCCTTGGTAAATAATCAAGGGCGCTTTTTTTGTCGATTGCAATCAAGGGAGGAACTATTAATGAGATATCAACGGCCTAAAGGCACCGCCGACATTTTGCCTGGCGATAGTGAAAAGTGGCAATACGTTGAAGCAACGGCTCGTGCCGTCTTCAAGACTTATCAATTCAAAGAAATCCGGACACCGATGTTTGAAAACTTCGAGGTCTTCTCACGTTCAGCGGGGGACACTTCTGATATCGTGACGAAGGAAATGTACGATTTTCATGACAAGGGTGACCGGCACATTACGCTCCGCCCAGAAGGAACTGCCGGCGTCGTCCGGGCGTTCGTTGAAAACAAGTTGTACGGTCCGCAGGTTCTCAAACCGTACAAAGTTTATTACATGGGACCAATGTTCCGTTATGAACGGCCCCAATCAGGTCGGTTACGTGAGTTCCACCAATTAGGTGTGGAAGCTTTTGGTAGTGAAAGTGCCGCCCTCGACGTTGAAGTGATCGCAATGGGCTATAACTTACTTAAGACCTTTGGCTTGACTGATTTGAAACTGGTCATCAACACGTTGGGTGATCAACAAACGCGTGATGATTACCGCCAAGCCTTGATCGATTATTTGGAACCACACTTTGATGAATTGAGTGATGACTCCAAGGAACGGTTACACAAGAATCCATTGCGGGTCTTAGATAGTAAGGCACCGGAAGACCAACAATTTGTGGCCGATGCGCCATCGATTTTAGATTACTTGTCTCCGGAAGCTCAAGCGCATTTTGATCAAACTAAGACGTATTTAGATGCGTTAGCAATTCCGTACGAGATTGATGCCACGATGGTCCGGGGATTAGATTATTATAACCATACGATTTTTGAAATTATGACCCACTCAAAAGCGTTAGGCAAGGGCTACACGACGATCTGTGCTGGTGGCCGTTACAACGGGTTGGTTAAGGAATTAGGCGGTCCTGAAGTTTCGGGTGTCGGCTTTGGCTTGGGCGTTGAACGACTATTAGTGTTGATGGATGCCGAAAATATTGAAGTACCAACTGATGATCAGTTGGACGTCTATGTTGTGGGAATTGGTGATGCCGCTAGTGCCACGACGTTGAAGCTGGTACAAGCATTACGGGCCGCCGGTTATAAGGCCGAACGGGATTACTTGGATCGCAAGCCTAAAGCTCAGTTCAAGAGTGCTGATCGCTTGAATGCCCGTTACACGATGACGGTGGGCGAAACCGAGCTGGCTGATCAGGTCGTTAACTTGAAGGCTATGGCTACTGGTGAGGAAACCAAGGTTGCGATGGCGGGCATCTATCAAGATGCTCATCAAGTTTTAGATAAGTAGTGTGAACGGCAAGTTTGCCGATTTATAAGGAGGAAGCGTTTATGAAACGGACCACATATGCGGGTCTCATCAATGAGGATTATTTAGGCCAAACGGTCACTTTACAAGGTTGGGTACAAAAACGCCGCGACCTTGGGAGTTTGATTTTTATTGATTTACGGGACCGTGAAGGAATTGTGCAATTAGTCTTTAGTCAGGAATTTTCAGCGGATGCTTTGGCGGTAGCGGATCAGTTACGGGGCGAATACGTCATTGAAGTGCAAGGAACCGTTGTTAATCGGAATGCTGACGCTGTTAACGACCGGATGAAGACGGGTAAAGTTGAAGTTGAAATTCACGATGCCAAAATCTTAAATAAGGCGAAAACCCCGCCATTTTATATTCAAGATGACATTAACGTATCAGATGAATTGCGCTTGAAGTACCGTTACTTGGACTTGCGGCGGCCAGAAATGCAACGTGGATTGAAGATCCGTAATGGCATCACCCAAGCAGTTCATAGCTATTTTGATGCCAACGGGTTCTACGATATTGAAACGCCGTTCTTAACGAAGTCGACGCCAGAAGGGGCCCGGGATTACTTAGTGCCTTCACGGGTCTATCAAGGGCATTTTTACGCGTTACCACAATCACCACAACTCTTTAAGCAATTGCTGATGGGGGCCGGTTTTGATCGCTACTATCAAATTGCGCGCTGTTTCCGTGATGAAGATTTGCGGGGTGACCGTCAACCTGAATTTACCCAGATTGATATGGAAACGTCCTTCTTAACGGCTGAAGAAATTCAGTCCTATACTGAAGGCTTGATCAAGCAAGTCATGAAGGACGTTAAGGGTGTTGACATCAAGACGCCGTTTACGCGGATGACTTGGCAAGAAGCTATGGACCGTTTTGGTTCTGAAAAGCCGGATGTGCGCTTTGGTATGGAACTCAAAGACATGGGCGCGGCCGTTTCTAAGGCTGGCTTTAAAGTCTTTGATAATGCACTCGCTAATGGTGGCCTGGTCAAGGCGATCGCAGTTCCTGGCGGTGCTGACAAATACTCCAGAAAACAAATCGATGCGTACACGGAGTACGTCAAACGGTTTGGGGCGAAGGGCTTAGCTTGGATGAAGGTCACAGACGACGGCTTTAGTGGTCCGGTTGCGAAATTCTTCAAGAACGATGGTGACTTTGAAGCCATTACGAGTGCGGCTGCTGCTAAACCAGGCGACTTATTATTGTTTGCTGCTGACAGTTTCAAGGTAGTTTCTGACACGCTGGGGTACTTACGGACAGCGATTGCTAAGGAACTTGACTTGATTGATCAAGATCAATACGCTTACCTATGGGTCGTTGACTGGCCATTGTTTGAATATGATGAAGGTATCGAGCGCTGGGTACCAGCCCACCACCCATTCACAATGCCGAATGAAGAAGATGTGCATTACTTGAATGATGGCGAAGATCCACACAAAGCTCATGCCCAATCCTATGATATCATCTTGAATGGTTATGAACTCGGGGGCGGGTCGATCCGGATCCATACCCGCGAATTACAAGAAAAGATGTTCAAGGCATTGGACTTCACTAAGGAACGCGCCCAAGAACAATTTGGGTTCTTGCTGGATGCCCTTGACATGGGCTTTCCGCCTCATGGTGGCTTGGCAATCGGGTTAGACCGGTTCGCAATGTTGTTGTCAGGTAACGACAACATTCGTGAAGTGATTGCCTTCCCTAAGAATTCTAAGGCGTCAGAACCAATGACTAATGCACCATCGCGGGTTTCTGACCAGCAATTAGCTGATTTGGACTTGAATATTACCAATCCCGTAACGGATGATGAACCAACCGAATAAAAATATTAAGAGCGTCCAGGAATGGACGTTCTTTTTAATTAGTGTTAAATTTATATTAACATTTAATTGGAGGAATTCTCATGGAAACAGCAATTTTTGCGGGCGGATGTTTTTGGTGCATGGTTCAACCTTTTGACAGTCAACCCGGAATCGATAGTGTCGTCTCGGGTTATACCGGTGGTCACACGGAAAATCCCACTTACGAAGCCGTCAAGGCACATACGACGGGGCATACGGAAGCCGTCAAAATCACGTTTGATCCCGATATCATTAGTTACGCCGAATTAGTCAATATTTACTGGCATCAAACGGACCCGACCGATGCCATGGGACAATTTCAAGATCGCGGGGACAATTATCGGCCAGTCATTTTTGTGAACGGCCCCAAACAACGTCGAATCGCCGAAGCGTCCAAGCGGGCATTGCAAGCGAGCGAACGGTTTAGCAAGCCAATCGTCACGGCGATTGAGGATGCCAAACCATTTTATCCGGCCGAGGCACGCCATCAACGTTTTTATAAAAATAATCCGGTAGTTTTCGCGGAACAAGAAGCGGGCGGTCGCGCTGATTTTATCGCTGCACAGTGGGCGGATGCGCCGAAAGTGGACTAAGCGTGAGTTGCTGGTCATCGCGATAGGTGTGATCTAACAATAACTATCGTAGCGGGGCTCGTTCTGGAATTTAGTCGGATTGATTAATGGGAGTTTGCTGAGAAACGTGAGACTTTTAGCAGAATACTGCAAAAGACCGGCCGTTTGCAAATCGGCGTGTTACAATAACGAAAGCGAAAACGTAAAGGAGCACACTTAATTCATGGATGATTTTCAGCAGTTATCCAAACACCATCGTGATGTTGTGAAAGCGTCAACTGCTTTTATATACGCCATTTTAGTTTCCATTGCTATGAACTATTTCTGGACGCCGGGTCATATTTATTCCTCAGGGATTACTGGGCTCGCGCAGTTGATCAATAGTTTGATGAGCAAGTTTCTTCCTGTTCAGATTTCAACGGCGGCGTTACTGTTTATTTTGAACGTCCCAATGTTCATTATTGCCTGGCGTTCGATTGGGCATAAATTTACGCTGTATACGTTCTTAGCCGTTACGCTGTCTAGTATTATGATTAAACTGATTGCCCCAGTTGGCTTGACCCATGACCCCATCATTTGTGCGATCTTTGGGGGTGCGGTTAATGGCTTTGGGACTGGAACGGCCCTGAAAAACGGGATTTCAACCGGTGGCCTTGATATCATCGGCATTGTGTTGCGTCGTAAAACGGGTCGGAGTATCGGGACGATCAACATGGCGTTCAACTCGATCATTGTCATTGCGGCCGGCTTTGTTTACGGGTGGCCATATGCCTTCTATTCCGCACTCGGCTTGTTTGTAAATGGTCGGGTCATGGATATGACGTATACGCGCCAACAGAAGATGCAAGTGATGATTATAACGAGCCGCCCTAAAACGGTGATCGATAGCGTTCAAAATCGGATACGGCGCGGCGTTACCATTGTGCACAACGCTGAAGGTGCCTATCAACATGATGACAAAACGATTTTATTCACAGTCATCACGCGTTACGAAATGGGCGAATTGAAGGCGGCGATGGCCGAATCGGATCCACACGCTTTCGTCAGCATTTCGGACACGGTCAAGATTCTCGGCCACTTTTATGAGCCGAAGCCTTGATGAAATGATCAGATCAAAAGTGTTTGCAGACAGGGCTTTCGAGACTTGTTTGCAAACACTTTTTTAGTCAGGCGTCCCGGGGCGACTTACCTACTACTATTAATGGCGACACAACTAGCAGAAGGGTGGACATCTGTTATATAATACAAGCATTGTGTTAGGAGTCGGTCACAAGCTCATACCAGTTGACCGAAATCTAATAAAGCCGGTGGGGACGCACGGCAAATCGCACAGACGAGAATCAACAAACCCAGCAAGTACATGCTGATCTGGACTTCTTCCGGCGTGCTGGAGTTGGCTGTTCCGGGTCATGACGCATAGCATACTTTTTACTAATAATCAATGATGAAATGAAAGGATGGCCAGGATGAAGAAAGTAATTTATGTCTGGCTGGTGCGGATCATATCGTGGTTGGCGCACTTTGGCACCAGTGATCAGGTGATTTATCTGATGAGTTTTGCGGATAATTTGGATTTTATTCAGCAGTTGAACCAGCGCGTTCCCGGGCGCTTGACTGTTTATTACTTGCCGAGTGCGGCCACCGGGGCAGCACAACTGGTACGGGCGGGCATTGCGACACGGCCGTTTCATGATTCGGTTCGATTTGCCTTGACGGGAATCCCCGTCATTACCCGAGCAGCGGACGTCTATCTTGATAATTATTACGGTTTTACCGCAGGCTTGACGCGGTCGGCCCCGCAACGACTGATTCAACTCTGGCATGCTGCCGGGGCGGTCAAAACATTCGGCTGGGGTGATCCACAGACGGCACAGCGGCCCGCAGATGACCGCCGTCGGTTTCAGACCGTGTATGATCAGATTACTGATTACGTGGTTGCTTCCGAGAAGATGGGGACGATTTTTGCCGACAGTTACCACGTCTCCCAGACGCGGATGCGCGTCTTGGGATATCCTCGTTCGGATCGATATTGTGAGTCCGACTGGGTGACGCGAACCGCGACGGCCATTTATCAGAAATATCCAGTGTTCAAACAACAGCAAGTTATTTTATATGCGCCAACTTATCGCGCCGGTGTTCAATTTACGTTGCCAGCTGATTTCAAGCAATTAAAGTTACGGCCTGATCAACACTTGATTATCAAGTTACATCCCCATTTGGCCGAGCAGGAACGTGATTTGCAGGCTCGTTACCCGGATCTCGTGACGTTGGTGCCGGAGTTCAGTACTGATGAATTGTTGACGGTCGCTAATACCTTGATCACTGACTATTCATCAGTCGTGTTTGACTACGCGCTGTTACCGAATTGTCAAAAAATCATTTTTTATGTTTTTGATTGGGACCGCTATAAACAAGAAGTGGGCCTGCAAGCTGATTTTAAGGACTGGGCGCCAGGACCATTAGTCCAGACGATAGTGGACTTGAATCACGTCTTAGCAATGCCAAGCACGCCGTTACAATTGGCTCGGTTCAACCAGTTATGGAACACGCGTAATGACGGTCATGCGATCGAGCGGACCTTGGCGTACTTTTACCCACGGGTGACTGCAGCGAATTAAGATCACGTGCCGGACTTGTTTTGATAATGAGTGGTTATGCCGACACCAGGCAACTTTAAGGTATGATAGGAAGTAGTAATCTCGCGAAAAGGATGGGACTAACAATGCTTAGACTAGGTTCACATGTTTCGATGAAGGCACCCAATATGTTGCTTGGATCTGCCAATGAGGCGGCCGGCTACGGTGCCAATACGTTTATGATTTATACGGGCGCACCACAAAATACACGGCGTAAACCAATCGACGAGCTGAAGATTGATGAAGCACAGCCGATAATCGAGGCCAATGATCTGCGTCAGATCGTCGTACACGCGCCGTATATCATTAATTTAGGTAACACGAAAAAACCAGGCTATTTTGAGTTTGCAACCGACTTTCTCTATCAAGAAATTCAACGCGCAGATGCCGTTGGTGCGACGCAATTGACATTACATCCGGGGGCACATATTGGTGCCGGGGCGGATGTTGCGATTGCACAGATCGTCAAGGGGCTGAACGCGGTCATCCGGCCCGAACAGCACGTTCAAATTGCGTTGGAAACGATGGCCGGCAAAGGAACTGAAGTTGGCCGGACGTTTGAAGAACTCGCACAGATGATCGACGGTGTGACTTATAATGAAAAGTTATCGGTTACCTTTGATACTTGTCATACGAGTGATGCCGGTTACGCGATTAAGGATGATTTCGATGGTGTCCTGAATGAATTTGACCACGTGATTGGGTTGGATCGTTTGAAGGTAGTCCATCTCAATGATTCTAAGAACCCTCAAGGTGCGCACAAGGACCGGCACACGAATATCGGCATGGGAACGATTGGCTTTGATGCCTTGAATAAGGTCGCTCATCATCCACAACTACCAGACATCAGCAAGATTTTGGAAACGCCGTATGTTGGGGAAGATAAGAAACATCAATTGCCACCTTACAAGTATGAGATTGCCATGCTCCGGGCTGGGGAGTTTAACACGCATCTGATTGAAGATATTGAACAACAACGTTAATGAGAATTGAACGATAATCGCTAGCCGGTTATCGTTTTTTAGTTTAAAGGAGGAAGATTCACATGCAATTGAGTCAACAGCGGTTATTAGTGATTGGCGGTACTTCGGGCTTCGGTCTAGCGATTGCCGGCCAAGCCTTACAGGAAGGCGCTAACGTTCAGATTATCGGTCATACGGCTGCACACGTGAGCGCGGCCATGACGCAATTAGGTGCGTCAGACCACCTAACAGGTACGGCGTTAGATGCACAGGACCCGACGCAGCTAAAAGCATTTTTTGCCGCGCAACCCGCATTTGACCACGTCGTCTCAATGTTAGGTGGTGCTATGGGTGGCGGGTTCTTGGACAATTCGGTCGCGGCGATTCGAGAGACGATCGAAGATAAGTTTTTTGCCAATCTGCAAGTGGCCCAGCTGGCCAGCGACCATCTTAATCAACACGGCTCACTAATTTTTACGTCGGGTGCTGGGGGTCGACCAGATAACGCTTCCGGAGCAATCGTTGGTAATCAAGCCATTAATACGATGGTCGCTGGACTGGCCGTCGAGTTGGCCCCGGACTATCGCGTCAACGCTGTTGCACCGACTTGGACGCCGACTGGTCTCTGGCGTCAACTATCAAACGCCCAATTGACGGAACAGACCGCGGCCGTCAGTGCTAGTAATCCCTTGAAACGCGTGGCAACGCCAGCTGAAGTGGCATCGGCGTATGTTTATTTGATGCAAAATGAGTTTATAACTGGACAAGTGCTGCACGTCGACGGTGGTGTCGAGCTCGTGTAAGTGGTACGTCTGGTGATCCGTATCCCTCCCATCATGATAAGAAAAAATGACACAAAAAAACGCGTGCTGACCGGTGAACGGTGGCACGCGCTAGCTGACTGGAACCCCTAGGAAGCGCCGCTGAGTTGGGAACCTGTGACCCTAGTCATTGTTGGTTTCGTCAGTATTGAGACTTTCCGTAATCAAAGTGGCGGTTTCTTCAATGGACTTATTCGCAACATTGATGACTAAGCAACCAATCTTCTTAAAAATCTTGTCAGCGTATTCCAGCTCGGCTTTAATTTTATCCGTGTTGGAATACATGGTGTCGGGATTGAGCCCATATTGGACCATCCGTTGCCGGCGAATATCGTTTAACTTTTCAGGATCGTTAGTTAGGCCAAAAATCTTTTTTGGATCAACTTTCCAAATTTCATCAGGAATTTGAGCCTGTGGTACTAGTGGCAAGTTAGCGACTTTCAGGTTCCGGTTCGCTAAGTAGAGTGACAAGGGGGTCTTCGAGGTCCGTGAGACACCCAGTAAGACCACGTCGGCCTCTAAAAAGCCACTTGGATTCTTGCCATCATCGTAGGTGACCGCAAATTCGATTGCGTTGATCCGGTCGAAGTAGTTAGTATTTAACGCATGTACGGTACCAGGGTGATTGGACGGTTGGACGTGCGTAATCTGTGAAAAAGTATCTAGCGCGGGTGTGATGACGTCGTAATACGGCAGGTCGTGCGCTTCACAAAATTGATTAACGATCTTACTGAGCCGACGATCGACAAACGTGTGAAAGATGGCGGCGTGTTCTTTCAATGCCTGCGCCAAAACCGTCTGAAGCAGGGAGTCGGTGCGGACGAACGGGAAGCGCTGATAGCGAATGTCATAGTCGGAGAATTGTGCGGCAGCGGCCAGAGCCACATTATGAGCCGTTTCACCGATGGAATCAGATAAGATAAAGACTTTAATTGCTGACATAGAATAACCTCATTTCGGTTCGATAATAGTCTTAGTGTAGCATAGCTGGCGGGGGATGAAAACGATTTACTGTCCGAACTGGCGTCGCTTTTCGCGATTTATTTTAAGGAAATTGTAAACTTTGGTTGACGGCCTTTTTCAATTTATGTATAATTTACTAGAACAGTTGCGTTATGTGTAAGTATGCATAATTTAACGGTTACTTTTTGAGCTCGGAGGGAGGGAATTTAACATGGCAAAAACAGTCGTTCGTAAAAACGAATCTCTTGATGATGCTCTTCGTCGCTTTAAGCGTACCGTTTCAAAGAGTGGTACTTTACAAGAATACCGCAAACGGGAATTCTACGAAAAACCAAGTGTGAAGAAGAAGTTAAAATCTGAAGCAGCACGTAAGCGTAAGAACCGTCGTCGTTTCAAGTAATTAGTATTGATTACTAATGACCTAACGAGGAGGGAAAACCAATGAGTTTAATTGATACACTCAATGGTGATCTAAAAGCTGCGATGAAGGCGCGCGATAAGCAAGCCCTCAGCGTTATACGGATGCTTAAGTCAGCATTAATGAATGAACAAATTAATGTTGGCCATGATTTAACAGCTGATGAGGAAGTAAGCGTGCTCTCACGTGAACTGAAACAACGGCGCGAATCATTAAGTGAATTCGAAAATGCGGGTCGTCAAGATTTAGTTGACGGCGTTAAAGCAGAAATTACAATTGTTGAGCA
Organism: Lactiplantibacillus argentoratensis; assembly: GCF_037290055.1. Taxonomy (NCBI): domain Bacteria; kingdom Bacillati; phylum Bacillota; class Bacilli; order Lactobacillales; family Lactobacillaceae; genus Lactiplantibacillus; species Lactiplantibacillus argentoratensis. The sequence continues at coordinate 1,627,430 of NZ_CP147647.1, read as the reverse complement.
GTACATGCCAAAACAATTGTCGGACGAAGAAGTTCAACAGATTGTTGCTGACACCATTCAACAAGTCGGAGCTACCGGTAAAGGTGACTTTGGCAAAGTGATGGGTGCCGTGATGCCCAAACTTAAAGGTCAGGCGGATGGCAAGCTGATCAACCAAACAGTTAAATCATTATTGAATTAACGGTTAACCGGAGAAATTTTTCTCCGGTTTTTTTGTGCTTTTAGACTGGCAACAGTGTACGACTGACGGCTTCAAATTGACTGACACCGACTGACGGATATGCGCTCAGTGCTGAAACGCTGCACTGGTTGACTCGCCGACGATTTAAGCAAAAGAAAGAAAATAGTGCTTGTCACCTCGCTGGCGAATGCGGAGGCGTCCTTGTACTGGTTCGATGGGGGCTTTTATGCTATGATTAACTAACAAATACCTGCTGAAATCAGCGTGGTTATCACGCTAATTGCGGGCACCATCATCAAATGATGGTGATCAAATCTGTCAATAAAGGAGTCCATGTTTTTGACCGAAAACTCAAAATATGAACAAAAATTTCTCATTGCCGATCCGGCCCAGTCAGTTGCATTATTAGGACCAGAAGACGCTCATTTAGCTTTGCTTGAAGATGGGTTACACGTGCAGTTGCACGTGTTTGGGGATCAAATGACGATCAGTAGCGATGACGAAGTCGCTGTTCATAATACGCAAGCAGTACTAGATAATTTAACGAGTTTAATTAAGCAAGGTATTCAGATTGGGGCGCCGGATGTTATCAGCGCCATTAAGATGGTCAACCGGGGGACTTTAAACTACTTTAAAGACCTCTATTCAGAGACCTTAATTAAGGACAATCGTGGACGCCCCATTCGGGTCAAGAACTTTGGTCAGCGGCAGTATGTGCAGGCCGTGGCCAAAAGTGACATTACGTTTGGTATTGGCCCAGCTGGAACTGGGAAGACCTACCTTGCCGTTGTGATGGCAATTGCCGCCCTAAAACGGGGCGATGTCGAGAAATTGATTCTGACGCGGCCAGCGGTCGAAGCTGGTGAAAGTCTCGGGTTCTTACCCGGTGATTTAAAAGAAAAAGTCGATCCGTATCTGCGGCCAATTTATGATGCGTTGTATGATATTTATGGCGCTGAACACACGCAGCGGTTAATGGATCGTGGCATTATCGAAATTGCACCGCTCGCCTATATGCGGGGGCGGACGCTTGACCACGCCTTCGTTATCTTGGATGAAGCCCAGAATACGACGAATGCCCAGATGAAGATGTTTTTGACGCGGTTAGGTTTTGGCGCCAAAATGATTGTTAATGGTGATATCTCACAAATTGATTTACCACACCATACTAAGAGTGGCTTGATTCAAGCCGAACAGATTTTGGGCGGTATTAGCAATGTCGCGTTCGTTAAGTTTACGGCGGATGATGTGGTCAGAAATCCGGTCGTTGCCAAGATTATTACGGCGTACGATCGTGTGGAACAACGCTAGGGGGCACTTATGGATTTAGAATTATACGACCAAACCACGGCGGGCGCGCAGCCAGAACAGTTGCAATTGATCCGGGACTTAATTGATCTTGCTGGTCAGACATTGAAGTTACGGGATGATACCGAGGTCTCGGTGACCCTGATGAATAACGATGCAATTCAAAAAATCAACGAGCGGTATCGGGGCGTCGATCGGCCAACCGATGTCATTAGCTTTGCGATGCACGACGATGACGAGGACGATCTGATCGTGATGGATCCAGAGATGGCGGCGGAAATGCCGCTAAACCTTGGGGATATTATGATATCAGTTGATAAAGTTAGTGAACAAGCCACCTTTTTGCATCATTCGGAGGCCCGTGAGCTAGGCTACTTGGTTGTTCACGGCTTTTTACATTTAAATGGGTATGATCATCTTCAGCCAGCAGATGAAACCGAAATGTTTACATTGCAACGCCAGATTTTGGATGCTTATGGCCTCGAAAAATAGACCAGATCGGCTACAAGTTGGTAAGAATCACTCGTTTTGGCAGTCCTGGCTACACGCGTGGACTGGGCTGAAAACGGTGGTGATTGAAGAACGTAATATGCGAACACACCTTGCACTGGGGGCGGTTGCCTTGTTTGCTGGCTGGTGGGTTCACTTGAGCGTTAACGAATGGCTGTGGCTGGCATTAGCAATTTTTCTAGTCATTTTATGTGAGATCAACAACACGATCGCAGAGAACTTATCCGACATGATTACGGGGCCTAATTTCAGTCCGTTAGCTAAAAAAATTAAGGACATTGCGGCGGGTGCGGTAGTGTTTGCCGCGGCCTTTGCCGTCTTAGTCGGGTTGGTGTTGTTTGGACCTAAAGTTTGGAACTTAGTTGTCAGTTGGTTACGCTAGTCTGCGCGTAACGCTTAGGCAAGATTGAAAGGAATTAATTATGGCAGAACAACAAGCATTTCATTCCGGCTTCGTGGCGATCATTGGTCGTCCCAATGTCGGTAAATCAACACTATTGAATCGGGTCGTTGGGCAAAAAGTTGCCATCATGTCTGACAAAGCGCAAACGACGCGGAACCGTATCCAGGGGATTTATACCACTGCGGATACGCAGATGGTCTTCATTGACACCCCTGGGATTCATAAACCGCATAGTCGGTTAGGCGACTTCATGGTCAAGTCGGCCTTGTCTACTTTGGGTGAAGTGGATGCTGTCCTATTTATGATCAATGCGGACGAACGGCGTGGTGCCGGAGATAACTTTATTATCGATCGGCTTAAAACGGTTAAACAACCGATTTATTTGGTGATTAATAAAATTGATCAAGTCCATCCAGATCATCTTTTGGAAATTATGGATCAGTATAAAGACGCTTTGCCGTGGAAGGAAGTTTATCCAATTTCCGCGCTTGAAGGCAATAACGTTGATGAATTACTGACCACCTTGAAGAGCCAATTACCAGAAGGGCCGCAGTACTATCCGTCCGACCAAATTACGGATCACCCAGAGCGGTTTATCATTTCTGAATTGATTCGTGAAAAAGTCCTTGAATTGACTCGTCAAGAAGTTCCCCATTCAACGGCGGTCGTGATTGATTCAATCAAACGTCAGGATGAAGAAAAAATTCACGTTCAGGCCACGATTATTATTGAACGGTCTTCACAAAAGGGCATCATCATCGGTAAAGGCGGAAGCATGCTCAAAAAGATTGGCTCATTAGCCCGGCGTGATATTGAACACTTACTTGGGGACAAAGTCTACCTTGAACTGTGGGTAAAAGTCCAAGAGAACTGGAAGGATCGTCAAGACTTGCTAGCCAGCTATGGCTATCGGCAAGATGACTATTAGAATCGTTAGGTGATCCAGATGGCCCAACAAATGGTCACGAATTTTAACGGCATATTGCTCTTTCGCCGGGATTACCGGGAACGCGATATGCTAATCAAGTTTTTAACTGCCGAGTATGGCAAGAAAATGTTTTTTATCCGTGGTGCGCGCCGGCGTGGCTTCAAAATGGCGGCGGAGTTATTGCCGTTCACGATGGGGGAATACGTTGGTGATTTACGTGATCAAGGTCTTTCGTACATTAATAGTGTCAAGTCGGTGCAGTATCTTGAACATATTAGTCAAGACATTGCTTTGAACGCTTACGCCACGTACGTCATGAACTTAATGGACGTCGCTTTTCCAGATAATCAACCGGTGGGACGGTGGTACCAGCAATTGACCAGTGCACTGCAACTGATTGATCAAGATGTGGCTCCCGCGTTGGTGGCTAACGTGGTCGAAATTCAGTTATTGCAACCGTTTGGGGTGGCCCCAGAGTTGCGCTGGTGCACGGTTTGTGGTCGAAGTGATTTACCGCTAGATTACTCTGAAAGTTACGGCGGTTTGCTCTGTCAACAGCACTGGCATTTGGATCCCCACCGCTTGCATGCCAGTCCAGCAGCGATCTTTTATCTACGTCAGTTTTCCGTGTTGGATTTGGCTAAGGTTCATTCGATCAAGGTCAAACCGCGGACAGCGGCGGAGTTACGGCGGATTTTGGATGAGATCTATCAGAACTCAGTGGGCGTCCGGTTGAAATCTAAACGCTTCATCGATCAGATGGGCAGTTGGTACCAACCGTTGGCGCCCCGGAAGAATGAGGATTGACAAACGAACGGCCATCAGCTATGATGATGGAGAACTGAATAGTTAAGTGTTGATGAGAGAAGGTTGACGGATTCGATTTACAGTGAGACCGTGATGGTGAAAAACGGTCAGTCAAAGTCGTTAATTGGCGCTTTCGGAGCTTTTATACCGTGTAATTAAGCTGCTGAGGTTACTCAGAAGTAGGGTGGAACCGCGAAACCAATCGTCCCTATGTCGTTATTGTCGACGACAGGGGACTTTTTTTGTGCCGCTAAGTAATGGGAATAGCGGTGCCCCCGTTTCAAAGCCATCAGCCGTTCAGTCACTAATTTTGGGAGGATACTAATGAGCAAAAAGTTATCAGTGCAAGAGATTATCTTAACCTTGCAAAAGTTTTGGTCGGATCAAGGTTGTATGTTAATGCAATCGTATGATACAGAAAAAGGGGCCGGAACGATGAGCCCCTACACGTTCTTACGGGCAATCGGTCCGGAACCATGGAACGCGGCGTACGTTGAACCTTCACGCCGGCCTGCCGATGGTCGGTATGGGGAGAACCCCAACCGGTTGTACCAACACCACCAATTCCAAGTAGTCATGAAACCCTCACCAGAAAACGTGCAGGATTTATACTTACAAAGCTTGGAAAAACTTGGCATTAACCCGCTAGAACACGATATTCGTTTCGTGGAAGATAACTGGGAAAACCCATCAATGGGTTGTGCCGGTGTTGGTTGGGAAGTTTGGCTCGACGGGATGGAAATCAGCCAATTCACCTACTTCCAACAAGTTGGTGGCCTCGAAGTTGACCCCGTTACTTCTGAAATTACCTATGGTTTGGAACGACTCTCATCTTATATTCAAGATGTGAACTCCGTTTTTGACCTCGAATGGGGTGATGGCGTGAAGTATGGTGACATCTTCTTGGAACCAGAATTCGAAAATTCTAAGTACGCTTTTGAAGATAGCAACGAAGAATTATTATTAATGTTATTTGATGAATATGAAAAGGAAGCCAAGCGGCAAATTAAGAACGGCTTAGTTCACCCCGCGTACGACTACTGTCTTAAATGTAGTCATACCTTCAACTTGATGGATGCTCGCGGTATGGTTTCAGTTACGGAACGGGCCGGCTACTTAGACCGAATCCGTAACATGGCGAAGTCGATTGCCAAGGAATTCGTGGCGCAACGTGAAAAACGTGGCTTCCCGTTATTAAAACACGCACAGGAGGAGACGAAATAATGGCGAAAACTTATTTACTTGAAATTGGTTTGGAAGAAATGCCGGCCCACGTCGTTACACCGAGTGTGTTACAACTTAAAGAACGAATGGTCAAGTTTTTGAAGGATGCCCGGCTTGATTTTGAAGACGTTAAAGCTTTCTCAACACCACGCCGGTTAACGGTTCAAGTGTTAGGCTTAGCTGACAAGCAGGCTGATGTGAAAAAAGAAGTTCGGGGGCCAGCAAAGAAGATTGCCCAGGATGCAGATGGCAACTGGACGAAAGCGGCAATCGGCTTTTCTAAGGGCCAAGGGGCGTCAACTGATGATATCGTCTTCAAGGATATCAAGGGTACCCCATATGTCTTTGTTCAGACCTTTACGGCTGGTAAGACGGCGGCTGAAGTATTAACGGCCGGAATCAAGGAAGTTATCACCAAGATGAATTTCCCAACGATGATGAAGTGGTCAACGTACAGCTTCAAGTATATCCGGCCGATTCGTTGGATCGTGTCATTATTAGATGACGAAGTGGTGCCGGTTCAGATTCTGGACGTCACGGCTGGCCGCGTTTCACGGGGCCATCGTTTCTTAGGTCATGACGTTGAAATCGCCACGGCCACGGATTATGAAGCCGACTTAGCTAGTGTTCAAGTCATTGCTGATGCCACTAAACGTAAAGCGACGATTCGTGAACAGATCGCAGCCTTGGCGAATGAACGCGACTGGCAAATCAAAGTTAATGAAGACCTGTTGGAAGAAGTTAATAACTTGGTGGAATATCCAACTGCATTTGCTGGAGATTTTGATACCAAATACTTAACGATCCCGGATGAAGTCTTGATTACTTCGATGCGTGATCATCAACGGTTCTTCTACGTAACGGATGCCGAGGATAACTTATTACCACACTTTGTTTCCGTTCGAAATGGGAACACGGATCACTTGGAAAACGTGGCCTTAGGTAACCAGAAAGTGTTAACGGCGCGCTTAGAAGATGCTGCTTTCTTCTATCATGAAGATCAACAACACTCGATTCAAGAATATGTGGAACGACTCAAAAAGGTTAGCTTCCATGATAAAATCGGGACGATGTATGAGAAAATGCAACGGGTCATGGTTATCAGTGACTTTTTGGCTGATCGGTTTGGTTTGACTGAGACTGAAAAGAACCAACTCCACCGGGCAGCGCAAATCTATAAATTTGATTTGGTGACGGGGATGGTTGGTGAATTCCCTGAATTACAAGGGGTCATGGGTGACAAGTATGCTGTTTTGAAGGGCGAAGATCCAGCAGTCGGTCAAGCTATTCGTGAACATTACATGCCAATCAGCGCTGATGGCGACTTGCCTAAGTCCAAGGTCGGCGCGGTATTAGCCATTGCGGACAAGGTTGATTCGATTATGAGTTTCTTTGCCGTTGGGTTGACGCCTAGTGGCTCTAATGATCCGTTTGCTTTGCGTCGTCAGGCATTTGGGATCGTGCGGATCGTACGGGAACAGGGTTGGGACTTCCCAATTCGTCAACTCGAAGCCGATATTCAAAAGGAATTAGTGGCTCATGATGCCACGTACAACTTAGACTTCGAAAAGCAAACGGCACCAGTTGCTGATTTCTTAACGGATCGCGTCAAGCAGTGGTTTAACAACCGTAAGATTCGCTACGATATCGTCGATACGGTTATCAAAGGAAGTCGTCAGGATATCCGTGAGATGTTTAAAGCAGCCGACGTGTTGAATGCCCATCAAGATGATCCACAGTTCAAGGACACAATTGAAGCCTTTACCCGTCTATTGCGGATTACGGCGAAAGCTAAGTTGGACACTGGTGATTTGACCGTTGATCCAAGCTTGTTTGAAAATGAAGCGGAACAACAGTTGTACGATGCTGTGCTTGAATTGCAAAAGCAATTTACCCCAGCGATGAGTATGGACGACCGTTTCAAGGCCCTGGCCACCTTACGACCATTGATTGTCGATTACTTTGAACAGACGATGGTGATGAGTAAGGATGAAAAAGTCCGGGATAATCACTTGAAGCAACTCTTAACGATCGCCCAAATGATTAACGTGATGGGTGATTTGAACCAATTAATCGTTAAATAGACGCAGACCATGTATAATAAAGAGAAGTTACAGCAAGCACGCTGTAACTTCTTTTTTAATTCAACGACAAACAAATTTGACAAAAGTGTCTAATAAGAACAACTTATTATTGCACTGCTGTCAAACTTGTGGTACTATATATTCTGTAAAAGTTTGCACGTACAAAGTCGCATCCAAGTTTCGTGATGCGGCTTTTGATTGCGGCAATGATTTGGTTGGTTTGTCAGACTTTAGTTAGTAGAAATGGGGTGGCAAAGTGGCCAATCGAATTCCCGAGGAAAAGGTTGAGCAAGTCCGCTCAGCAGTCAACATTGCGGATTTTATTGGACAATACGTTCAGTTGAAGAAGGCCGGTAAGAATTTATTTGGCCTGTGTCCCTTTCACGAAGAGCGCACGCCGTCCTTTTCGGTCAATGAGCAAAAGCAGATTTTTCACTGTTTTAGCTGTGGCCGTGGGGGCAACGTGTTCAGCTTCATTATGGATCTCGAAAACTTGTCTTTTCCGGAAGCAGTCGTCAAGGTGGCCGATTTTGGGCACATTGACTTGCCGGCGAGCTATACGGCGCAGTCACAACCGGCCGCACCTAAGGATCAGCAACAAGCCGATCTGTTAAAGTTGTACGCGGATAGCGCTAAGATGTATCAACATATTTTAGTGAATACTGAACTGGGTGAACCGGCGCTTAAGTACTTGCACGAGCGTGGGCTGGATGATGAGACGATTAAAACGTTTGGTATCGGCTATGCACCTGCTAATCAGCTCTTGTTAGATTTTTTTAAAGAACACCAGACTGACTACCAACTACTACGGCAGTCGGGACTGTTCATTGAGAATCAAGCAGGGGACTTACGTGATCGCTTCGTTGACCGGGTCTTGTTTCCGATTAAAGACGCGAGTGGGCGGGTGATTGCTTTCTCAGGTCGAATCCTCAAAAAATCCCCTAATGAACCTAAGTATTTAAATAGTCCGGAAACGAAGCTGTTTAACAAGCGTTCGGTATTATTTAACTTTGACTTAGCACGGGGGCCCATTCGACAACAAAAGTCGGTGGTGCTGTTTGAAGGCTTTATGGATGTGATTGCGGCTTATCGTTCTGGTATTCAGAACGGGGTCGCATCAATGGGGACGAGCTTAACTGATGAGCAGATTTACATGCTTGAGCGCGTTACCGACACCCTATATGTCTGTTACGATAGCGATATGCCGGGGCAAAAGGCGACTGATCGTGCTCTGAAATTGCTAGGTGGTAACAGTCGCCTTAATCTGGGTGTAATCCAAATGCCTGATGGGATGGATCCCGACGAGTATTTGCGTGCTCAGGGGCAGGAGAAGTTTGTCCAAGTATTTGAAGACGGTAAGCAAACGCCCACTGCATTTGAAATGCAGTATTTAAAACATGATTTGAACTTGCAAAACACGCCCGATCAATTGACTTATTTACAGGCGGTCTTGCAACAATTAGCACAACTGTCCTCTAGTGTCGAACAGGATTTATATTTAAACCAATTAGTGGCGGAGTTCGATCTTGATAAGGATGATTTAAAGCAACAGTTACGATCACTGGTCGGTCAGCAGGCCGTTCGACGTGGCGGTGGTGGTCGCTCGGATGAACCGCAAGTAGCTCCGCCACCAGCACCTGCACCGCTAGGGCCACCCCCGGCCACGGTGGATGGCAGTACCAACAACGGCCCGTTAAGTCGGGTAGAGAAGGCAGAGCGGCTGTTACTGTACCGTTTGTTGAATGACCACGATGTTTGGTTACGCGTGATGGCGATTGCTGGTTTTCATTTTGTTCATGATTCGTATCAACAAATCTTGGTGTATGCGGAGGCTTACTTTAAAACGCATAATCAATTTGATTTGGGTAACTTTACGGATTTTATGACGGATTCAGATTTACAGCCGGTCGTCACGAGTTTGGAATTTATGGACGTTGCCAGTGAATCTTCCAAGGAGGAGATTGCTGATCTAGTCAACGTAATCATGAATCAACAGCCGCTGGTAGAACAAATCAACAGTAAGAAGGCCGAGTTAACGGCAGCCAAGCAGATCGGTAATCGTGATTTGGTTCAGCAGTTAACGTTGGCATTAATTGACCTATATCGGCAACAACAGCAGGTCCAACGAGCTGATAACTAGGCGTGAAAATGATATACTTAAGGTTGGCTCGGTATTGCAACCGATCAGCTGGTAGATGCATACTAAATAGGAGGCTACTACATGGCAAAGGCAAAAGCAACGACGGAATACGACAAAGCCGTTAAAGCATTAATTAAGGAATATAAGAAAACTGGTAGCATTCAATATGATGAATTATCAGATAAATTAGCAGCGCCTTACAAACTAGATGCTAGTGGCATTGATAAATTATTACAAAAGGTTGAAGATGCTGGGATTAGTGTTGTTGATGAAAAAGGTGATCCTGATGCTCGAGCGGTCAAAAGTGTCAAAAAAGTTTCTAAGAAGGAACTTAGTGACGCTGGCTCGGCTTCTGGAATTAAAATCAATGATCCCGTGCGGATGTATTTGAAAGAAATTGGTCGTGTCGACTTGTTAACGGCTGACGAAGAAGTCGCTTTAGCACTCCGAATCGAACAAGGTGATGAATCTGCCAAGCAAGAATTAGCCGAAGCCAACTTACGGTTGGTCGTTTCGATTGCCAAACGTTACGTGGGTCGGGGAATGCAATTCCTTGATTTGATTCAAGAAGGTAACATGGGGCTAATGAAGGCCGTTGAAAAGTTTGATTACCGTAAAGGATTCAAGTTCTCAACGTACGCGACTTGGTGGATTCGCCAAGCAATTACGCGGGCAATTGCCGACCAAGCGCGGACCATTCGGATTCCAGTGCACATGGTCGAAACCATTAACAAATTAATTCGAATTCAACGGCAACTGTTACAAGATTTAGGGCGCGAACCAACTCCTGAAGAAATTGGGGCTGAAATGGACATGCCAACGGAAAAGGTTCGTGAAATCTTGAAGATCGCACAAGAACCCGTTTCATTGGAAACGCCAATTGGTGAAGAGGACGATTCACACTTAGGTGACTTCATCGAAGACCAAGACGCAACTTCACCAGCGGATGCCGCGGCTTATGAATTGTTGAAAGAACAACTGGAAGGTGTCCTTGATACCTTGACGGACCGGGAAGAAAACGTCTTACGCTTACGGTTCGGACTTGATGATGGTCGGACCCGGACACTGGAAGAAGTTGGAAAAGTCTTCGGTGTGACCCGTGAACGGATTCGCCAAATCGAAGCCAAGGCGCTACGGAAGTTACGCCACCCATCACGTAGCAAACAATTGAAAGATTTCTTGGAATAATCACCAGATGATGACGTCTGACTAACCAGCTAAGGTGCTGATTGGTCAGGCGTTTTTTTTATGTAGTTGCTAAAACGTGGTGGACACTGATTTAAGACGCAACCCGCGTCTTAATGCCATATTGACGAAACGTGTTCGGGTCTGACTGAGATTCAAAACAACTGAGACAACATTAACGCTTGTTTAATGTTCCAAGCAGTAATTGAATTCAGCAATCGCCAGCTTGGATCAACCGGAAACAGTTTGAGCTTGCACCAATTTTCGGTGGATTCTTACCACGCTAACTTTCAGTCGTGATGGTATTCGGATTCACCAGTATTAATAGGACAATATCTAAAGATAATCGATGATAACTTAAGTTTTTAATTGCAGTGCCAGGTCAAAATATTCAATAAATAATTGTACCAAGTTAGGCGGCCATTTGAGTGGCTTACCAGTCACCAATGTTCACCTGCATTAGCAGCTGAAAAAATTCAGGCACTGGCAGTCTAACGAATTGGCGTGAACACAGGCCCAAAAACACGATCACTAGCCAGTGACCGTGTTTTTATTTGATAATTCTGGAAATTAGTTGTTCGCGTCAGCGGCTGGTGTCATCCAATCAACAAATCGATTTGCATGTTCGGTAAAGAAATTTACGAGTCGCCCAGTTAAAAAGGCTGCAATGAGGGTACCTTCCCGAACCCCCGCTAAAGAATGAGTAAAGCTGAGTGCCAGGACTAGTGAAATGCCAATCAGAATGAAATCATTATAAACTTTGACTTTGGCAAACTTGAGTTGATGCATCAGTGTGATGGCGTTCGGAAGTCCTTCACCAGGCATGATAATGGCGTGTGAATTGACTTCTAAAAAGACACCTAACGATAAGAGCACCGTTCCCATTAAGACAAGTCCGAGTTGCTCGATGTATGTTTGATTAGGAAGACTATGGAAAAACCGCACAAAAGCATCGATGAACCAACCGAACAGGCTACCCGGAATTAATTGTAATAAGTTTTGCCAGGAGAACTGCCGGCGCAAAACGACGGCTTCTAGTAGAACTAAAATGAAAATAAAAGCAATTGTCAACTGGCCAATTGGAATTGCCGTAATATTGCTAATGACATTCGGAATACTGGAAATTGGGGACGTTCCTAGTAAGGATAATTTAGAGAGTGCGACGCCAGCTGACATGCACAGGATACCAATTACGAGGACTCCAAAGTGTTTAATGAATTTTTTCAATGACAATTTCAATCTCTTTTCTCTTGTAAGGCTAGGTAAACTTGTTGCAATTGGTTCGTAAACACTTGCTCGTTGACTTCTGGATGAGCAGCGAAGAAGTCATGCCACCAGTCAATCAACGTTTTCTTAATGGCGATAGCGATTTGTTCACCAGCCGGTGTCAAGCTAATTCGTAGACTACGCTGATCGGCAGGATCACGAAAACGGATGACGAGTTGGCGTTGCTCAAGTTGACGAACAGTTCGAGCTAATAAACTAGGATCGAGCATCAGACTGGCAGCCAAGTCCTTTTGAGTTTGAGCCGGGTGGTCGTAAACAACCAGTAATAAGTCACTTTCGGTCGCTCGAATATTCAACGCCTGTAGTTGGGTGTTGATGCTGTTTTTGGATTCGCGGTAAATACCCGCAATATATTTAGTTAGACTAAAATACTCGATAGTCAGCACTCCTTTTTTATAAATAGTGGACAAGTCCATTATTTATAAAAAAAACGACTTTGTCAAGTCAGTCGTTTAATCGGTCACAGTTGTAAGTCATCGTTAATAGTGGATATGGACGGCCCTGATCATCAGTTGGTTGGCGATCAGTGACTTGGAAACCACGGTGTTCATAAAATTGACGCGCCCGCGGGTTTTGTTCATTCACCGTAAGCGCTGTGGCACCATAATCCTGAATACTAGTTTGCAGTAAGGCGGTTCCAATACCAGTCCCACTTGCGGCTGGGGCGATAAAAAGCATGGCTACTAGTGAACCATCAATACCGATGAAACCAGCTGGGGTATTTTGGTCATCCACTGCAACGAGCAGTTGTGGAACGGTTCGTAATGCTGTGGGGACCTCGTGCTCAATGGTTGTGATTTCAGCGGGCGTTAGAAAGTGGTGACTGGCGTCGACGGACTGTCGCCAAAGCTGAGTTAATTGGCTAATCAATTGCGGTGTTCGCTCGGCAGGCGGGAAAGACTTAATTAACAATGGTCGACCTCCTTATTTTTGTTGTGATTGGTTAAGTTTAACATAAGAGCTAGAGTCAGTGCCAAAACTAATTCAACGGTTGGAATGACCTTTGAATGTATTGAACTTTTGATGGACTAATCATTTTTCAACTGGAGAATGGCGGATTAAAGACGCACATACGTAGGCGAGTAACAACTAGACGAAGTGAAATCACAGTTAATCAGCGACCACCCTCAGTTAGGAATGGCAGATCAATCGACAATGTATTGGCTGGCTCGTATACTAGCGAAAAGTGGATTGGATGTGTTGGAATGAAATTTGTGATTTTTGGCGGTGAATTACTGCTGTTAGCTGCCTGGCTCATTGATGGTCGAACACTGCCATTGAGTTTGCGTCTAATTGGTGTTATTGGAATCGTCATCGTTTCGCAATTAGCACATTGGGTATTGAAAGCACGGTAACTAGCGTTATTAATTGTGATTCAAATGAGCTTTTGATGTAAATCCAGAAGCTCACTTTTTGTCTGGGTTATTTTCTAAAGAATTATGCTAACTTATCAATACTGTTGAAATAATGACATTTGTCACCTGATCATTATGACAAACGCGACTACTCGACCCGATTACGCTGGCGTAAACTATAATCATTAAAGGAGGCGGGGATAATGACACCGTTGATTGAAGCAACTAAGGTCGCATTTAGTTATGGTCAACAGTCAGTTTTGACTGATATTAATATGACGATCATGCCGGGCGAGATTGTTGGCTTGATTGGTGAAAATGGGGCCGGCAAAACGACGTTGTTAAATTTGTTATTAGGAATCAAACGAGTCCAGCAGGGCCATCTCAAGGTGTTCGGGCAAGCGGCCGGTAGCCTGGCGGCGCGATTAAAGATTGGGTCAATGATGCAGGGTGATATGGCCATTCAAGGCGTGACGGTGCGTGATATGTTAAGGCTAGCTGCGGTACAACGTCTGCCTGAATTTGATTGGCAAGCATTACTAGCCACCTTGAAACTACAAGACATAGCCCAGCAACGCTTGACGGCGTTATCTGGAGGACAGTTACGACGAGTCACCTTTGCTTTGGCACTGGTAGGTGATCCCGATTTGTTATTTTTAGACGAGCCGACCGTTGGCATGGATACCAATGCGCAACAGACATTTTGGCAACAGATTAGGCTCTTGAAGGCCGCTGGTAAAACCATTATCATTACCAGTCATTACCTACCGGAGATTGAAGCCATCGCTGATCGAATTATGTTGCTGAAGGACGGGCGCTTTGTTTTTCAAGGCTCGTTTGCCGTGTTGCAAAAACAATATCAACAAGTAGAGATTCGTTGCCAAACGAGATTGCCAGCGGATCGGTTTACAAATTTAACGGCAGTAACTGCGGTTACTAAGCAAGGCGACGAACTACGCATGAGTAGTGAAGACGGTGACGCTACGCTGCAAGCGATGATGCCCATAATCAGTGAGTTGCATCAAGTCTCAATTAGTCGTGAATCATTGACGGATATTTTTGTTCATCTGACGAAGGGAGTCTCAGCATGAAAATTTTAATGGCTCAACTGAGATTTGATGCACGGCGTTTGATTATTCGAAACGCAGCGTTTCAGTTTTTTGCCTTGGTGATGCCAGCAGCTTTTTACTTGTTATTTACAAAAGTAATGGTTACCGGTGGCACAACGGCTCAAATCGCACTTTTTAATCGGTCTTATATGGGCAGTATGATCGTTTATAGTGGGACGATCAGTACGCTGTTCAGTATTGCCCAGATTCTAATGCATGATCGGGAACGGGGACTATTACGGTGGCTACGGTTAACGCCACACGGGGTAGTACCGTACTATCGTTCGATTGGCATGATGAGTTTGGGAATGAATGCGTTAACGGTCGTTATTTTAGGCGCGCTTGCGGTCGTTGTGAACCACGTTGATTTAACCGTGTTTCAATGGCTAGGGATACTTGGAATTGCCCTGATTGGTCAATTGCCGACATTGCTTATGGGCGTTGGACTCTCATTTTTGAATCGTGCCGAAACGTTGAGTGTCGCTAGTAATTTAATTACCTTTCCAATGGCCATTATTAGTGGTCTATGGTGGCCCATTAGCCTATTACCAAGCTGGCTACAGGTGATTGGTAAACGACTGCCAACATATTATGTGAACGATTTGTTGGTCAACTGGGGCACCCATGGTACACTAAAATTAATCGATTTGCTTGGTATCGGGCTGTGGGTGTGCGGCCTATTAGTGATTGTTAGTTGGGTGATTCAGCGGGTACTTAAACGGGGGAATGGCGTTGTTGACGCATCATAAAAATAAATTGAAGACGATTGAATGGACGAGCTACGTGTGGCTCGCCTATTTGCCGTATACAATTGCGGCTTATATACCCGTTAAATCTTGGCATGATTGGTTTTGGCTAATGTTAGTTGGTGGCTTTCTTGTATTGTACATCTTGGTTGTTGAGAAACCGCATTGGCGTGCAGTGACGATGCCGGCGGAGTTAGTTGTGACGGGACTGTTTGCGGTATTTGCGGCTAACAATTTTATGATCATCTTTCCCGGCTGGCAAGTGAGCTTTTTACTTGGTCGTCGTCCTAAACGAGAATTTTATGGTTTTGCTTTAGGGTATTATGCCCCCGGTTTGTAAAATTAAGTTAGAAATTTAAAAAGCCATTTGTGATAGACTTTTGAGTGTCAAAATCAAAAGAAAGGCTGATCACAAATGACCTATACTCATCTTACCATAGACGAACTTGCCACAATTTATTCTTTTTGGAAACTCGGTAAAAAGGCTTATCTAGTGGCCCCAGCGCTCCATCGGAGTGCTGAAACTGTGTATCGTATTTATCGGTTTCTTGACGCTGGCGGTACGATTATTGATTACCAATGCCACTATCGAAAGCATAAACAACATTGTGGGCGTAAACCAATTCAACTACGCCCTGATGAACTGGCCTATATTCAAGCCAAAACTCAAGCTGGTTGGCAACCAGATACCATTATTAATCGCCAAGAACGGGCTTTCAGCTGTGGGGTTCGAACCCTTTACCGCCTTTTCAAACGCGGTGTTTTGGGGTTGTCGACCAAAGATTTACCGATGCACGGCAAACGGCACCCTAATGGTTACATTGAACGCCGTGGGAAAGCGGGTCAATTGGGCAGGGATTTAAAGAATCGTTATCAGGACTATCCTAATTTTAATCAAGAATTCGGCCATTTAGAAGGTGACACGGTTCAAGGTAAAAACCATCAGGGTGCGGTAACCACGCTGGTTGAACGACAAACTAAGGTCGCAATTGTGCTGAATTCGCATACCAAGTCGGCACACGATGTCAATCGTAGTTTAGCAGGATGGCTTTCGAAGCTGCCACGACACCTATTTAAGTCAATTACGTTTGACAATGGTAAGGAGTTCGCCGGTTGGCGAACCATTGCTAACCAATTTGATTTAAATATTTACTTTGCCGCTGTCGGAGCACCCAATCAACGTGGTTTAAATGAGAACACCAATGGTCTGCTGCGTAAAGATGGTTTACGTCACAATCTTATTATGGACCAGCTATCAGATAGATTTGTTCAAGCAGTTGCCAGTCGACGAAACCACATCCCACGAAAAAGTTTGGGTTACCAGACACCTCTGGAAGCATTCATCAGTCAGATTACAGATGAACAGTTAAAAAATTTCTAACTTAATTTGACAATTCGGGGCCTTTTTAATTGGTGGCTGTATACGAGACTATTTACAATATCCTGGTGTGTTTGGGTGGCATAATGGTGACATGATGGGCTTAGTTTTTCCATTGTTATCACCCATACTCGCGTATACCTTTTCGCGGTCAGTTGAACGACAGCGCCAACTCAACCAAACTAACCGCCGATTAAAAACAATTGTGGAACGTAACGAGCGTGAACGAATCGCGCGTGACTTGCACGATACCCTTGGACAAAGCTTTTCAATGATTACACTCAAAACGGAATTAGCTAAAAAATTACTCGTCAAAGCACCGGAGAAAGTGGCACCAGAATTGGACGAAATCGAACAAACCAGTCGCCAAAATTTACAGTTAGTTCGCGAAATCGTCAATAATTTGCATGAACAATCGCTCACAGAAGTCCTATTGGCCCAAACTCGTAATCTAGCAGTGGTTGGTGTCTGGACGACGACCACTGGTGAGACACAGGCAACCAAGTGGCCGACAACGGTCCAAAGTTGTTTTGCGGCGGTGTTAGTTGAAGCCATGACCAATGTGATGCGCCACGCACACGCGCACGAGGTGCGGATTGATTTTGTCGAGACGGCAAAAATTTATCAGATTAAGCTGAAAGATGACGGTAAAGGTGGAACCTTGATGCGTCAGGGCGCCAACGGGATTGCCGGGATGCGAACCCGCTTGCAAGCTAAACAGGGCACCTTTGCCATCACGAGTAGTCGGCGCGGCACCCAGTTGATCTTAACTTTACCAAAGGAGTAGTGAGTCAGCATGATAACTTTATACTTAGCAGAAGACCAAAGCATGTTGAATTCTGCCTTGACCCAATTACTGGAATTAGAAGATGATCTACACGTGGTGGGTAGCGCAGTAGACGGCATAAACGCCTGGCAGGAGTTGCAAGAACTGCAACCGGATGTCGCAATTCTGGATATCGAAATGCCAGGGATAACCGGCTTGGATGTTGCTGATCGATTGGCCAGTTCGCAGCTAGCCACGAAAGTAATTGTTTTGACGACTTTTGCGCAACGCCATTATTTTGAACGAGCAGTTAAAGCCAATGTCGCGGGATATTTGTTAAAAGATAGTCCGAGTGATGACCTAATTGATGCAATTCGAGCTGTGATGACCGGCCGCACCATCTATGCGCCCGAGCTAGTCACGAATATGTTGTCAGCAGACAACAATCCATTGACCGAACGGGAACTAGCAGTTTTGGTCGAAGCTGAGAAGGGGTTGCCCACGAAGACGATTGCGGCCAATTTATACTTGTCAGCGGGGACGACCCGTAATTACTTATCCGCCATTTTTAGCAAATTGGGGGTTCACAATCGATTAGAAGCGATTCGTGTGGCGAAAGCTAATCAGTGGTTGTAAAGCTAGGCTGTTTGAACGAGGGGCCAACTAGGTTTATTTTTATCAACACATATACAAATGATTTGGTGCGCGATATAATTAATTGAATAGTGGTTAATGTTGAGCCCACTTACTAATTACGTGGCAAATCTGGAAGAATGGAAGATCCGGTAAGATGAAAGTAATGATCATCGGTAGTACCCACGCTGGTACGGCAGCGGCACGCGAAATTTTAACACGTCATCCGGAGACGGCGGTGACGATTTACGAGCGGAATGATAACGTTTCGTTTGTTTCGAGTGGGATTTATTTGTACTTAACGGGTGTCATCCAACACCTGGAAGACATGTTTTACACCTCGCCGGCTGACTTGAAGCAGTTAGGCGCTCAAGTTAAGACCCGCCATAATGTTTTACGAATTGATACGGACCATAAAACGGTGCAGGTCGCCAATATGCAGACTGGCGAAGTCTTTGATGATACTTATGATAAGCTGATTATGGCAACTGGTTCATCAGTTATTGTGCCACCAATTATGGGTATCGATCATGAGAAAGTATTACTGTGCAAAAACTACGAGCAGGCGGAACAACTTTATCAATCTCTACAAGCCAACCAACGCGTTGCAATTGTTGGGGCCGGATATATGGGGACCGAGTTAGCGGAAAGCTATGCTAGTATGGACCAACAAGTCATGTTATTTCATTCGCATTCACATATTTTGAATAATTATCTTGGTCCCCAAATGGCGGATGCTGCAACTAAACTCTTACAACATCACCAGGTCGATATCCACCTCAATGAACGGGTGACTGGATTCGCAAGCGGTTCGAATGATCAGTTGATCGTTGAAACCGCGCAGGGTGATTATGAGGTTGATCTGGCCGTCGTTTGCGCGGGATTTATGCCGAATACGGAATTGTTACGCGGGCAGGTCGCTATGGACCGCCATGGTGCTATCTTGATCAATGATTATGTTCAAACCTCTGACCCGGATATTTATGCGGCTGGGGATGCTTGCGTGGTCAATTATAATCCCACGGGACAGCCGGCGTATACACCATTGGCAACTAACGCACTGCGCCAAGGTGCGTTGGCGGGGATCAATGTTTTCGGAGATTTACAGCCGTACATGGGAACGCAAGCCACCTCAGCCATGCAATTATTTGATCACACGATGGCCACAACTGGGTTGACCTATCTAGCCGCGCAAAGACGAGAACTACCAGTACGACACGCCGTCTATCAAGGCAATTGGCGGCCAGCTTATATGCCGACGACGGCCAAAGTCACGATTGAACTAGTTTATAATTATCAGAATCGTCAGCTTCTCGGCGCGCAATTCTGGAGTCGTCACGACATTGCCCAAGCTGCAAACACGATCTCAGTAATGATTCAAAATCAGAATACGATTGATGATTTGGCTTACGTGGATATGTTCTTTCAGCCGAATTTTAATCAACCGTTTAACTATTTAAATTTGGTGGGGCAACTAGCCGTCAAACAAGAATATCAGCGAGGCAATCAAACACCACGAATTACAGCTCGTGGTAACTGGTCGAATAGTAGTGATAAGCATTGACCTAACGTAAAGCAGCACAGGCGCATTAAATCACAGACTTGGGGTCATTTCCCAAGTCTGTTTTTATGCCATCCAAATGATGAAAGCACTGTTCGTCATCCCATAATTGGTGAAAAAGCCTGATTTGTGCTGACAGGAACCCTGTATAATAGATTCCAGTCAAAAGTAGGAATCAGGACATGCAAGTAAAAGTGAAATGGCTGTCGGGGTTGCTAGTGGTTTTGCTAGTACTGGGGCTCAGTGGATGTATGGCACAACAACACCGCATGAAGTATGTACAGTCAAATACGCCTACGTTATTTTTCCACGGTGGCGGTAATAGGTATCACGCCGAGGCACAGATGGGACAAGCGGCTGAAAATGCAGGGGTGACAACTAGCGTTATTCGGGCGATGGGGCTTAAAAAAGGGCGCTTCAAGAATTCGTAGTGGATTCTTGAAGCGCCCTTTTAAGGCTTTAATGCGTCGTTTGACAGTCAATGTGGCGATTGGTCAATTGGCTGAGGCTGGAGCCGATACCGTATTAAGCTTCAGTGCCGACGTTGATGATGAGCTTACCAGCACTGTGACTGTTTTCGCTATACCGGTGGGCGGCTTGGAGACCAGCCGTACTAAACGGAAAGACTTGGTCGATGATGACTTGTAAGTGTCCTTCAACGGCGAGCTGCCCCAAGATGGCTAACTCCCGGCCGTTGGGTTGTAACCACCAGCTGGAGACAGTGGGGCCTTGGGATTTTTGAGCCGCTGTTGGTTGCCCATCAATCGTCACGAGTCGGCCAGTTGGCTTTAAGATTGCCAAGCCCTCATCAATGGCGTCAATGGTATCAAAGACGGCATCGTAGTCTGTAAGGACATCTTGAACAGCCGTCGTGTGGTAATCAATGACGTGGTCAGCGCCGATTTGCTTCAACAGCGTATGGTGATTGGCGCTCGCAGTAGTCGCAACCTCGGCACCGAGGTACTTAGCAATCTGGATGGCATTTAAACCAACCCCGCCAGCACCGGCTTGAATTAAGACTTTCTCGCCAGCTTGAATCTTTAATTGGTCATGAATGACTTGGTAAGCAGTTAGCCCCGCTAACGGCAAAGCGGCGGCTTGTTCAAAAGAAAGACTGGCTGGTTTTAGTGCTAACTTGTCTTCTTTGACTGCGGCATATTCAGCGTAGGTCCCGCGCCGGCCATCCGCATAAATGTCTGGGCGGGCAAAGACTTCATCACCAACCTTAAAGTTGGTCACGGCCGCGCCAGCCTCAACAATGGTCCCAGCGACGTCCCAACCAAGGACAACTGGCATTTGCCAGTCAAACATGCCTTTAAGCAACCCTTGACGAGCTTTCCAATCGATGGGGTTGATACTCGTTGCCTGAACGGCGACTAAGACCTCGTCCTGATCAATGCTGGGACGTTCGATAGTGGCCATCTGGAGTTCTTCGGGCCCACCGTACTGATTAATAATGACTGCTTTCATTTTAAATAATTCCTCCCTGAAACTGAATAACCTAGCTTAGCATTTTAGTTGTGCTCAATTCAATTATTTAGTTCGGACTAGCGTGAATTAGATGCGCGTCGTTTTCAGCAGCCATCAATTGGGCAGTGTGTTGTGGTGATTGGTGAAAGCTGAGTCGATAGTGTCAGTCAGTAGGTATTTGTTGCTGCAGGTCTGTCGCCAGTTGCGTTAAAAAGGTTTTGGCGGCTTCCGACAAGCGTTGTCCCTTAGTCCAGACTAGGCTAGTGCGGGCGGTTATTCGAGGTGTTAGTGGGATGAAAATCAAATCGGATTGGTTCGTATTGATGATGCCATCAATCCCCAACGCGTACCCGACGCCCGCAGAAACTAGTAACGAGGCATTATAGAGTAAATTATAAGTGGCGACGATGGTGAATTTGGGCGTGCTTTCACCATACCAATCCTGAAGTTGATTGATCGTACCGTGTTGTGCAGAAACAATGATCTTTTGGCCTTCAAGATCAGCTAAGCTAATGTAATCATGGTCAGCTAGCGGCGAATGCCGCGGAACCAGTAATCCCCAGCGACTTTCGCCGGGTAGATGGATAAAGTTTAAGTCGTGTTTGTCAGTTGGTTCCATGACGATTCCAAAGTCAAAGTTCCCGGTTTTGAGGTTGGTTCGAATCTGATTCGCATTACTACTCGTCACGTTGATCCTGATTTTCGGATACTGTTGTTGTAGTTTCTTAATCGACTGAGCAATCGTCAAAAAACTGCGCATCTCGGCACTCCCTAATTCAATCGTGCCACTGATTTCTTTGGCTGTATTAATGTTGGCAAGCGTCTTATCGGCTAAGGCGATGATTTGGTTCGCCTGCGTGGCAAAGTATTCGCCACTACTCGTGAGACTGATATGACGGCCATTGCGTTCAAATAGGGTCACGCCCAGTTCATCCTCTAAATCCTTTAATTGTCGTGAAATTGTTGGCTGCGAGACGTGTAAGCGTTCAGCGGCCCGACTGATATTTAACTCGGCGACCACTGCTTGAAAATAACGTAGAACTCGTAATTCCATCTAAAGCACTTCTTTCTATTACAATTAAGTATAATTTTAAATTCCATATAAGCATTCGACATGGTTGCTGTCAAGCTTTAAGATGAAACTTGAGGTTAGTGCAGAATAGTTGGTTATTCAGAGAATAACGTGTCAAGCATCAAGGCAGGGCACCATTTAACCGAAGTGCTCTGAATTAAGCACCACTATTTTGCCAGAATGGAGGAATGTTAACGATGAACAAAAGTAATCAGCCCGTAGTGTCAACCACTGTAACCACGATGCAGTGGTCCAGAGCACAGTTAGCCGCTTTTAGCACGGCGGATGATTTTCAAGTCTCCCCATTTTACAGTGATGGGCAGACATACGGGACACCGACCTGGATTTGGTCGGTCGTGGTAGGGCAGCAACTATTTATCCGTGCTTGGAACGGTCCGCGCTCACGCTGGTATCGATCGGCCGTAACCCAAAGGGCTGGCCGGATTCACTTGGCCGAGAGCAATCATCTGGTGAATTTTGTGCCCATTTGTGATGAGCCCTTAAATAACCAGATTGACCAAGCTTATCGACAAAAATATGCCGGTAGTCCGTATTTAATGCCGATGCTAGCAAGTGGACCGCGGCAGGCGACGGTCCAAGTGATGCCACGAATATCTAAGAAAGGTGAATAGAAATGACTAAAATAATGATTATTGGTGCTAATGGTGGGATTGCCAGGAAGCTGACGCAACGGTTATTAGCAGAAACTGACGATGAACTGGTATTGTTCCTACGTCGAGCGGAACGTTTAGCCCAGTATCGGGAGCAACCACGGGTCACGCTGATTGATGGCAACGTGCTTGATACGGATGAACTTGCCACAGCAATGGCACCGGTGGACATAGTCTATTCCAATGTTGGCGGGACTGATCTAGCAGCCCAGACGAAGAGCATTTTGGCCGCAATGGTTCGAACTCAGCGGCAACGGTTGATCTTCATTAGTGCACTCGGCGCCCATCATGAGGTGCCAGGAAAATTTGGCGCGTGGAACGAACAAGCCATTGCCGATTTCCTACCCGGTTTTCGAGAAGCAGCGAGGTTGCTTAGTGCTTCCGAACTGGTTTATACGGAGATCCGACCAGCCTGGCTAACGGATGTTGCCGAAATTGATTATGAATTGACGACCGGCGCAGAACCTTTTAAAGGAACTGAGGTATCACGAGCAAGTGTTGCCGATTTAGTCTTTAAATTAATGGCGCATCCTGAAAATTATCAGCGTGTCAGTTTAGGGGTCGATAAACCTGGTACGGCGGGTGACCGGCCTAGTTGGTTGTAATTCCTGTCATGAGCCTTGATTGAATGCTAAAATAGGCGTTAACGCTCAGACGACAACGCCTTCCGATGCGGGGTGGCGCAAATTCAAATGACGAACTAACAGTGAATAGATGATTAAATAGAATTCAGGGGGAAGTTATTGAAAAGAATACGCTTATGGGGGCTGATGGCAGGCCTGCTGTTATTATTAGTTGGTTGTGGTCGTGCAGAGACGACCGGGGTGACTAAACCGGTTACGACTCAGGGGCATCGCTACATTCCAACACTGTTTTTCCATGGGTGGGGCAGTAGTTACCATGCTGAGACGCACATGGCAGATGCCATCGTTAAAGCCGGCAAAACACAAACTATTGTACGCGCGATGGTTGCTAAAAACGGGACGGTGACTTTGAAAGGCCACTTTAGATCAGGTGATTATCGACCAATTGTCGAAGTGAACTTTGCTAATAACCGGTCTTCGGATTATCCAACCGTGGGCCGCTGGGCAAAAAATGTGGTGGTGGCGCTCCAACGAACCTATGGCATCACGTCGTTTAACATGGTTGGTCATTCCATGGGTAATATGGCGATTACCTATTATCTATTGGCGAATGCGCAAAATAAGCGGTTGCCGCAGCTCAGGCAACAAGTCGCAATTGCTGGACATTTCAATGGTATTTTGGGCATGGACGACAGCCCTAACCAGATGACGTTGAATGCTGCGGGCCGACCGAATAAATTGCGACCGGCCTACCGCCAGTTATTAGGATTGCGGCGGGTTTATCCACGTCAGCAAGTACGAGTCCTTAATATTTATGGCGATAAGGGCGATGGGACGCATTCGGATGGGTCCGTCAGTAACGCTTCATCACGCTCTTTACGGTACTTAGTTGCGGCGCGTGCGCGTTCTTATCGCGAGGTTAAGATTACTGGGAAACATGCGCAACACAGCCAGTTGCATGAAAATGCGCAGGTCGACCGGTTACTGATTGATTTTTTATGGCCCACACATTAAAGTGGGGCAGTCTGATGGACAGGCACTGGCGCGTGCGCATTTTTAAAATTGACGCTAAAGAAACTGGGGTAGTCAGCTGACGTTTGTCAGTGGTTAGCCTAGTTTTTTGGTTGCTACCAACTTGTAATGACGGGGTATTCGCGCTTAAATAGATAAAGACTGGTGTTGGTCGTTTGCTAGCGCGACCAAAATGGCTGATTATAGTAGGCTATTGATAGTAGTTGCGCGTCCAATCGATTGTACGACTAATGAGGGTCGAACAAACCAAGTTATTATGGTGACCAAGCAACGGATTATTGGAGTGGGGGTAGTGGCGGATGTTTAGTTATGAGCAGCTCGAAAAATATAATGAAACTGATGTGGAAATTTACAGGTACGTTATTAATAATATGGATAGGGTCGGCTACATGAGCATTCGTGAGTTAGCTCACGAGTTGCACGTGTCGACCTCGACGATTTTGCGTTTTTGTCTTAAAAATGGGTTCGAAGGTTATCGTGATTTTAAACGGGCTCTTAAAAGTGAACAACAACAGTTGTCCACCTACGAGCCCAAGAGCGACGTCAGTGAGCTAGCACACTTTTTTGCAAAAACTAATTCTAGCGCGTATGAACGTAAGTTGATGCCAGCGCTCACGTATTTGCGTCGAGCCACGCTGGTTATTTTTGTCGGCATTGGTTCCTCAGGAAGTTTGGCCCGCTATGCCGCGCGCTGTTTTACCAACGCTGGTAAGGTTGCGTTTGGACTTGAGGATAGTAATTATCCAGTGAATACTTTTGAGATTCACGATACGGTCGTTTTTGCGTTATCTGAGAGTGGCGAAACCCCAGAACTAATTGCACTTGTTCAGCATTTTCAACAACGCCGGTGCGCAGTCTTAAGCATTACTAACCAGTCCCAATCCACGCTAGCGAAGCTTTCCGATTGGAATTTTTCATATCAATTGGCTCACCAGAGAATTAATGGTAATTATAATATAACGACCCAGGTCCCCGTGGTCTATGTGATTGAGACCTTAGCGAAACGACTATAACTAAAGAAACGAATCGTGACTTGAATAGTAACGATTCGTTTTTTTAAGCTTGGAAGTGAAAGGGGTGCTTAATGATGGATGAACGACAGCGGAGTTTGAGCGGTCAGACCTATGATGCACACGCACCAGTATTTTTAGAGCTAAAACGGCGTACACGGCAACTTTTAAGCCAGTATAACCAGCTCGCCTATGACCAAAAAAGTGAGAAACGTACGATATTGCAGGCTATGTTTGCCAAGATTGGATCGAATGTTTCGGTGGGGAGCCCATTTATTTGTGACTACGGGTGTAATATTTCGATTGGTCAGAATGTTTCAATCAATATGAACTGTACCTTGATCGACTGTAATCGGATTACCATTGGCAATAATGTCTTGACTGCCTCAAATGTTCAAATTTATACGGCCACCCATCCGGTCGAACTGCATGAACGTTTACGTGCGGACTGGCAGCCAGATAGCGATCAGTATTTTTGCCAGACGTTAGCGCGACTAGTCACAATTGAGGATGGCTGTTGGATTGGCGGTGGCGTGATTATTATTCCCGGCGTGACAATTGGTCGGGGATCCGTGATTGGTGCCGGTAGTGTGGTCGTCAAAGACATTCCAGCTAATTCGTTGGCGGTAGGCAATCCTTGTCGTGTGATTCGGCAGATTAATCAAGGTGAACCGCATGCTTAAGATGATCGCCTTTGACTTTGACGGCACGCTCGCGCCGACGATTCCAATGGTGATTGACGTCTTTCGTCGTAGCGTTGCACCGTACGTTGAGCACGAACTGACCAAGCAAGCTATCGTCCAGACGTTTGGGCTAAATGAGGTTGGGATGGTCAAAGCAGTGGCTGGTCAACGGTGGCCGGTCGCTTTGGCCGCCTTTTATCAAGAATACGCTCGCGCACATTTACGGGTGTCAGCACCGTATCCGGGAATCGTCACACTTTTAGAACTGTTGCAGCAGCAAGGGGTGGCGCTAGCTCTGATTACGGGTAAGGCGGCTAAGAGTTGTCAAATTTCCTTGGACGTGACTGGCCTGACGTCCTATTTCCCCACGCGGTTGTATGGTTCTGAGTGTCAACCTAATAAAGCTGACAATCTGCGACAATTGATGCGCACTAAGTCGTTAGACGCCGCGGAACTCTTGTACGTTGGCGATACTCGCTCAGATTTTGAAGCAGCTGATACGGCCGGGGTGCAATGTTTGACGGCGACGTGGGATCCTAATCAGCCAATTGCTGAAGCCGGCGATCAGATCGTGTTTACTTCGGTCGAGCAGTTGTGGGCCTACTTGCAACGGCGACTTGGTCATGGATTGGTGCGGCCAATGAGCCACAAACCACGGTGAAAAAACAAGCTTTTTAGTGTCAACAGATAAAGTTATGACACGGCGTATGCTAAATGAGGGTCGGTATTGAGTGATATGGTGAGAAATTGCTTGCCGGGTCTTGCCCAATCCGCCATACCGCAGTATGGTTAGGACAAACGAGTTAACGGGAGTGACAATATGGACTGGGAAGACTATTTTCCAACGGCAATCGCTGAACGTGGGTACGATTATTACTTACAGGGGTATGTCACTGATTTAAAACGGACCAAAACACAAATTACGGCAATGGTTACGGGCACGCAGGACTATGGCGTGGTGATTGATCTCGCTAATGGTGACTTTCACGGTGGCGCGTGTGAGTGTCCGTATGCCAATAGTCATCCGTACTGCAAGCACATGGCGGCCGTTTTGTACCAAGCGATGGCGGCTGATAAACCTGCCAGTCAACAGCAAGTTTCCAAAGCACCAACTAGTTGCGACAGTCTTGAACAGACTGCCACTAAGCTGGTTGAGCGGGCTACTGATCGGCAAGTTCGGGACTTTTTGAGTGTGGTGTTGGCCCATGACAATCATCTCGTCCAACTGTTCCGGACGGTCATGGGTGAGACTGATGTTGTGACAGATTTACCTGAATATCTCGCGAGTGTTGATGATTTATTTGACACAAACGCGGATGGCGGTGGTTTTATCGATTATGACGCGGCGACGGATTTCGGCGATGAGGCCTTAGCTTTTCTAAAAGAAGAGGTGCAGCCGTTGGTCGATCACGGCGAGTATGGTTTGGTATTTCAAATCTTAGCGCATCTGATGCTTAAAATCGACCACGTCGACATTGATGATTCCGATGGTGAGATTATGATGATCATGAGTGCTAGTGACGACTTGTGGGAAGCTGTCTTAACAAAAGCCGACGCGGATGTGCAGCAGCAGGTGTTTGATTGGTTATGCAAACAATTAACGAAGTCGTTGAATATCATTGAAGATACGCTTGACGACTTATTATTCACGTATTTCAAGACGCCAGCGTTTATTGACGCCAAGCTGGTGTATACCGCTAAACGGTTCCGTGCCGTGCAAAAACACCCGGATCGCTGGGACTATGACTGGCAGATAGAAAAATGGCTAAAGCACTATTTACAAATGATGACTGCGGCTCATGTGCCTGATAAGCAAATTATTAAATTTTGTGATTCTAATTTGGCGATACCGCAAGTCCGCTTGTTTTATAGCCGGTTCTGTCTTCAACATCAAGATGAGGCGCATGCGGTCCAATTACTAAAAGATGGCAAAAAGTTGGTCGCGGACAATCCGAGCGTATTAGCTGACTTTAGTCGCCAACTAAAGGACGCTTATCAGCAACTAGGTGAGCAGCAATTGTATCGTCAGGAATTATGGCAATTATTGACTGAATATGTGCCAGCGGATGAGGCGCTATTTTCAGAGTTGAAGCAGAGTTACCCAACCAAGGATTGGCCGGCGGTTCGCGAGCAACTGTTGACGGCGATCGCGAAGAATTCCAATGCCGATTTGAAACCACTGTACGTGCAAGAAAACTTATTGAACCCGCTATTAAAAGCGGTCGTGGCCGCGGACGGACTCTGGGATTTACGGACCTATGAGCCGTTATTGAAACCACGTTTTTCAGATCTGCTATTAGCGAAATATGATCATGAAGTGCGGAAAATGGCTACTACTACTGGAACTCGGCGAAAGTATCAACAATTAGTTGGCATATTGAAACGGATGCTTGCTTACCCGGCTGGTAAATCGACCGTGCAGGCGATTGTACATGATTGGCAGCAACAATATCCGCGGCGTTCAGCAATGATGGATGAGCTCTCGCGGTTAAACTGGTAATTGATCGTTAGTTGGCGCAGCAATCGCGAACAGAGTTAAGTCGCATCGCTAAGTTTAGGATCGGTTCCTACCCCAAACTTAGCGGTGCTTTTTTCATAGCCAACTGCGGGCATAATAAATTGTCTTTGGGCCTTGGTCATCCTAGCCAAGATAAAATGGTAGGACATTAGTTTATTTCAAAGTTATTAATATCTATCCGTACTCAGGGCTGACCGGTGGCTGTCATTGACCCTGTTATTCAAAATAAGGCTAATCAGTCATCGAATCACAATTAAGTTTAAATAATGACCGAATTATCATCTTGGAACCGGTATGATAAGCCTTAAGCGACCGAACTGATTAACCATAGGGTGTGGATATGCGCTGTTGGCGTCATTCGTGGTCCGGCCGTTGCTACGAATAAATTAGCGGGTGATGTGAGGACGTGATCAGTAATGAATATTTTGATTATTGGAACGGGTAAATTGGGGTATGAAGTGTATCGTCGAGTGGCCGTGATGCCGCAGCACCACGTGACTTTGTTGGATCATCACCGACATGAGCATGATGTCTCGTTAGCCACGCAGTTAATCGGGGATGCGAGCAATGTTGATGATTTAAAACGCGCGCTGCGAGGGATTGACGTCGTATTCTCAACGGTGGGCATTACCCACGCGGCGCAGTTTGCCACGGCATTGGTGCAAGCGATGGATGCAGTTGGGGTCAAACGGCTATTTTGGACGACCCAGTTTCAAATCAACTATGATCAGATTTCAGAAGCAATGTACACCTTAGCCCACCGTGAGTTTGGGTTTAGTCGTGAAGTTGAGACGACCTATGTGGCGGGGCAAAAGGCCGGGGCCGCAGTCATCAGGAATAGTGATTTGGACTATACATTGCTAGCCTGTCATTTTTTCAAGTACAATGATGAAGTGGATCAATTAATTGTTGAACCAGCTGGAAATGCTGTTAGCGGTGGGCCACTTAGTTTATTCTCATTGGCGACATTGATCACCGATATGTTGGAACATCCACAAGATTATCCGCAACGTGAGCTCATGATCTCAGCTCGGCCAGGCGAAAAGTAACATCAGTTCTGGCTGATCAACTTTAATTGACAACAGTAGTACTCATAAAATATAAGTTTTGATGGCGATAGCTAAGTTGCACCAACGGGTAACTGGGCTATCGCCATTTTTGTGCTAAGTTTCAAAACTTACGACTGTTACCAGTGTACTAATGTAAATTGGTTCTATTTTTCTGAGCCAGACGGTACAATATTTGTAAATTCATCAAAAGATTGAGGAGATGGGAGCAATGTCACAATGGCAACAAGATTGGGCTTACCAAAAGTACTGGGTCATGGCACACTCACAGCAGCATTATAATGCCATCCGACAATTAGCTCGGCACAATGATTGGTCAGCTGCAAAGCAGGAACGCTACCAACAATTATTAGCAGAAGCCGAACAAATTACGCCAACTAAAGCCACGTTGACAACGGCTTATCAGCACGTCTGGGGCTATTTTAAAAAACGGTGTACGCTGGCCGAAAAGCAACGTTACCTGAATTTACTAACGAATTTAACCCCGGCACACGATCAGCTTGGGCCGTTCTTGTGGCAGTTAACGGTGAAGTACGAAGTGGCTTATCTGCTGGCGTCACGCTTGCTGCGCGCGTTTGATCAGCATGAAAATCAACGGTGATTCGTATAACATTTATATTATTTGAACGATAATAAATATGAAAAAATAATGAATTTTTTACGATTACTTCGTTCAGGTCTTTACAAAGTTATGAATAACCTGCTACAATAATAAGCAAGTTATAATTATCATAATAAAAACACTAATCAAGGAGGCGAAATAATTATGATTAAATTGTTTACGCAAGCAGGATGTAACTCATCGCGAAAGGCCCGCCAATGGTTCCGGGATCATGATATTGCATTTGAGGAGAAGAACTTTAGTAGCGCAGCCCCTACTGTTAGTGAGTTAAAACAAATTCTGTGCCTAACTGAGAATGGATTGGAAGATATTATTTCTACCCGTTCACAAAGTTATCCCGCAATTGCTGATAAGCTGCCAGATATGTCATTCAATGAGACGCTCCGGCTGTTATGCGAACAACCCCAGTTGTTGCGGCGGCCAATTATTGTTGGTCGTAATAAATTGCAAGTAGGCTTTAATGATGATGATATTCGCCAATTCATTCCCCGGCATATTCGGCGACTGAATTTTCAACAAACCTTAGTTGGATTGGTGGATATGTAATGTTGGGGTTTAAAGACCATGACATTGTGAAAATGGTAATTACTATGTTGATGTAAATTAATGTTAATTCGACCATCCTTTTCATGATTGTTGGCGCCAGTAGCGCCGCAACTATGTTGAGAGATGACATCTAAAGTGAAATATCCCGGCTAGCAGACGGCTAGTCGGGATATTTTTGACGTCTCAGCAGTTGTTCAGTCGACTGTAATGGTGGCCGTAGAAGCCATCAGTTGCGTCAACTGTTCTTTGGTCGTCCGGTTTTGGGACAACGGTGGCAAGTTGTCGAGTGTAAAGTAGGCTGTTTGGGCGACCTCAATGTTAGGCTCAAATTGGCCATCAGTAATTTCACAAGCAAAGACCAATTTATAATACTGAAATGGTTGGGGAATATCGACACGTAGAGCAGTGTCAAAAACGGTGATGAGCCCCTGAACCGCGACGTGACGGCCAGTCTCTTCCCACACCTCGCGTTGCACATTTTCAGTCGGCGTGTAGCCCACGTCAGCAAAGCCGCCTGGTAAGGCCCATAGTTTCGTTTTAATATCTTGAACGAGTAGTAGCTGATTACCATGGCGTATCAAGCCGCGAACGTCGATTTTGGGGGTAATGTAGCCAGAGTCCTGTGTTAGAGCAGCCGTCAGGTCAGCAGTGGCGACGTTGGCAGCGGCGGCCATTTGTTGAATCAATAAGGTTTGTAACTTTTGATAGCGATCTTTGTCGAACGGGTCAGTCGTGTAGGCTAATCCGCTTTGAATCAGGGCTAACATTGCCCGTTGAGTAGTTAATAGTGAAGATGGCATGTTAATGATCCTCCTCTAAAGGTAAATAAGTTTATCAGGTGCAATTTTAGTAGCTAGGTTATCCGGTAGTGGCTGATCAGTCACAAAGTAATCAAAATCACTGAGAGCTAGCAAGTTGAAGTTGTGGCTGACGTTCACCTTGGTGTGGTCAAACAACAGCACTAGCCGGTCGCTTTGGGCGCGTAACGTTTCCTTTAAAGCGATATCAGATTCGTAAGCGTAATAAACGCCGTCTGCGGTCAACCCAGCGCAACTCAAGGCCGTGGTCGTAAATTGAAATTTGTGTAGTGCTAGAATGCTGTCAGCGCCTTGAACACACCGTTGTTGTGCATCTAATGTGCCACCCAGGATACGCGTTTGAAAATTGCTATGTCGTAATGCCTGGTCAGCAATGTCAAGGGAATTCGTAACGATCATGCCGGGGTGCTTGGACTGGAGATATTGTGGTAGACAGGCAACGGTGGTTGAGATATCTAGAAATAATAACGCATCATTTAGTAAATACGAACTGGCAGTGTGGGCCAGGGCTCGTTTAGTTTGCAGTAAGTCATCATCCCGGTCCAGGTACTGATCCAGCTTATTAAACGTATTCGGCCGACTAATGCCACCGTAGTTTCGTTCAGCCAAATTATGAGCTGCGAGTTTGACAATATCGCGCCGGGCAGTGTCGCGTGAAGTCCCCGTTAATTGCATAATGTCTTTTAAACTCAGTGATGGGTGGGTTTTTAATTCATCAAGAATCAATGATAAGCGTGTTTTTTGGTTCATAATTGATCACCTTAAGTTTTTTTAAGTGTTAAACACATACTAACTTATTTTAGCTTAAATAGAAAGCCAATGACGTCAATTAATGAAAACGGTTGAATTAATCGGCGTTGATGTTGTGGTTACGCCTTGAAACCCTTAAAATTAAGCTAATTAGTGGCAGGGCTACAGCATACCTACGAAAGGATGGTTCAGATGAAAGTGAAAAAAGTGGTCATTGTTGGTGGCGTTGGTGGTGGTGCTTCAGCGGCGGCCCGCGTGCGTCGATTGGACGAGTTCGCCCAGATTACAATTTTTGAAAAGGGGCCGGATGTCTCATTTTCCAATTGTGCCTTACCGTACACATTCAGTGATGTGATTGACCAGCCCGATGACGTGATTTTAAAGACACCGATGCAATTCGAGCAACAGTACAATATTGACGTTCAAGTGAATACAACGGTTGTCGCCATTGATGCGCAGGCTAAGACAGTGATGATCAAACGGCAAGGACAGGTAGCAACGACGATCGTCCCATATGATACACTGATTCTTTCACCTGGTGCTCGACCGATACTACCCGCAGTGATTGCGGGAATCGACCGGCCCAATGTTAAAACGGTCCGCAATGTTCAAGATGTCCGAACGATTCAAGCGTATCTGACTGAACAACACGTTCATGATGTGACGATTGTTGGCGGCGGCTTTATCGGACTAGAGATGGCTGAGAATTTACAACAGGCTGGCTATCAGATCACAATCATTGAGGCTGCTGAGCACGTCTTGGGCACTTTGGATGATGAGTTTGCTCAGCTAGTACACAAGGAACTATACGATCACGGTGTGCAGGTGATACTGCAAGAACAAGTGACGGCCATTGGTGCAACACAAGTTCAGCTCGCCTCGGGACGCGCCGTGACCAGCCAGTTAGTGATTATGGCAATTGGGGTTACACCAGTAACTGAATTAGCGGTTCAAGCGGGTTGTGCGTTAGGCGTGACTGGTGGTATCAAGGTTGATCATCGTTACCAGACGTCCGTGGCCGACATTTATGCGGTGGGTGATGCCATTGAAGTGACTAATCGGCTTACGCGTCAATCTACGCGGCTAGCATTGGCATTTCCAGCACAAATGCAGGCCCGACACATGGTGGATCATTTATACGGGCGGACGCCAGATTATCAGGGTGTGATCGGATCGCAGGTTCTTCACGTCTTTACGTTAAACGTGGCGTCAACGGGCCTGAACGCTACTGAGTGTGAGCACCAGCAACTTGATTATCGGTTCGCAACGGTGGCACCACAGAATCGGGTCAGCGTGATGCCGGGGACAACAGCCGTCTTTCTTAAGTTGATATTCAGTTATCCGACCGGTGAGATTTTGGGCGCGCAGGCTATTGGTCAATCGGACGTTGACAAACCGATTGATATTATCGCTAGTCTAATCACGATGCACGGTCGAGTCAGTGACCTGACAGATGTTGAATTATGTTATTCGCCATGGGTCAGTACCGCCAAAAATGTCGTCAACATGGTTGGCTTAGTGGCGGAAAACGTCCTGAATGATGAATTTAAGCAGGTTGCGGTGACGCAGGTTCGACAGCTGGTCTTGGCGGGGGCGTTTATCATCGATGCCCGTGAACCACAAGAGTACGCTGATGGGCACATCAAGGGCGCTCATAATATTCCACTGAGTCAGTTTCGGCAGCGCTTAGTGGAAATTCCGACCAATCAGCCAGTTTATATTCATTGCCAGACTGGACAGCGAAGTTACAATATGGTCCGCGCGTTACTTCAGCGCGGCTATACGAATGTGGTCAACATTGCTGGGTCGTATGCCGAACTAGTTCAGTATGAATATTTTAATGATCAGACAACGGGGCGAACTTCAATTTTGACACGAACATGATGATTGATAACTAAGATATTAATTTCAACAAAATTTGATAACGTAGCAGAGGCTATTGGGTAAAATAGAAGGTTCAGAAGTGTTAGACTGAAATTATCATAAGAAAGTTGGTGGCAAAATATGCGAACGATTGAAGACGATGCAGTGCTTAAGATTCTAGCGGATGTGATTAAGATTCCATCAGTTAACGACCATGAGTTGACGGTCGCAAAATATTTGCAAGCCCTGTTGGCGAAGTATGATATTTCAGCTAAAATTCACCCCATTACCGGTGATCGTGCAAATCTAGTTGCTGAGATTGGTCATGGGCAGCCTGTTTTAGCGGTTTCCGGTCATATGGATGTGGTTGCGGCAGGTGACCTGGCGGCGTGGGACACCGATCCTTTCACCTTAGTAGAAAAATCCGGTCAATTATTTGGTCGGGGTGTCACGGATATGAAGGCTGGTTTAGTCGCATTAGTCGTTGCGATGATCAATATTCAGCAGCAAGGTGGCCCTAAACATGGCACCATTCGCTTGTTGGCGACAGTGGGCGAAGAAGTTGGTGAAGCTGGCTCGGCTGCCTTTTATCAACAAGGGGCGATGCAAGATGCAGCTGGTTTACTGATTGCTGAACCTTCAACGGTTTATGGAACAGCGGCTGAGCAGAAGGGGTCTTATGACTTAAAATTGACGTCTAAGGGTAAGGCAGTACACAGTTCGACACCCGAACGCGGCTATAATGCCTTAGTCCCGCTGATTAAATTACTCAATGAAGCCAATGACTATTTTGAAACGATTCCGGCAGGCGAGATGGGACCGGTCAGATTTAACATTGACGTGTTAAACGGTGGGGACCAGGTAAATTCGTTGCCCGATTTAGCGACTGCACTCGTTAATGTGCGGACGATTCCGGAATACGATAATGACCAAGTGACCCAAAAATTAACGGACCTGATCGCGGCGTATAATCAGCAAGGCGCTGACATTAAAATGACCGCTATCATGAATGAGTCACCAATTGCAACCACGGCTGATAATCGGTTAGTAAAGTTAGTGCAGGCCGTTGGCAAGTCTTACGCTGGTCGCGATGTTGTCGTCGCCTCAAGTCCGGGAATTACCGATGCTTCCAATTTGGCTAAGCGTCAACCGGCTGATTTTCCCTTTGCGGTTTATGGGCCGGGTAACATGACCCAACATCAGGTCAATGAAAGCTTACCAAAGCAGATGTTTTATGACTTTATCGCCATTTATCAACAGCTGTTTACACGTTTTTTGGCCGAGTAATCGGTGTTGATTGATCGTAAAATCAAAGACCCGCTGGCAGTCAGTGACTGTCAGCGGGTCTTTGAACGGTTAGTACCAATTTTCAGGTGCATGGGTCGGGGTTGAAAAGGCGACGGTGATTTGTCGCAGGGCTTCGTAAGTTTCGGCGGTGCTTGCTCCTAAAATCGTGGCCATTCGCTGTTCACTGGCTTCAAAGAAGCGTTCGATCTTGGTGGCTAATTGGCGGGCCTTGGGTGTTAGGAGTAGTCGTTTGTAGCGACCATCGTCTTTCGCCGGCACGCGAATGAGTAGATCAGCGGCTTCCATTTTGGAAACGAGGCTGGAACAGGTCGCTTTACGAATGTTGAACTCTAATTCTAAGTCCCGTTGGAAGAGGTCGTGATGTTGTTCATTATTGGCGATAAAGTTGATGGCACTAATTTGCATGCCAGTTAGTCCCAGTGATTTTGCAAAATGGTCTGAGTCTCTGGCTAGCGCGTTGTTCGCTTTTTTAATCATGATTCCTAATGAATCTTGCATGAGTAGGCTCCTTAGTAATGCTATGGTTAGCTTTCTAACTAGATTGAATTATAAGAACTAATCGCCTCAAAGTCAACCGAATTAGGACTTTAAATATTGAAACAATATGTTAAAATAGATAATTAGTTCGTGTTCGAACTATTATTAAGGAGCTGATTTTAAATATGGAAAAACGGGTTGACCTCAAATTGATTCTTGCAATCGTGGCTGCCGGGTTACTTTCATTTTGCGGGGTGATCGTGGAGACTGCGATGAATATCACTTTTCCTAAGTTGATGCGAGAATTTGCACTCAATACGGCGACGGTCCAGTAGATGACCACGGCTTACTTGTTAGTAGTCGCAATTATCGTGCCGATTTCGGCGTTTTTGAAACGCCGCTTTCGGACTAAGACATTATTTGTGACGGCCAACTTACTATTTATTCTGGGACTGGTCGTTGACGCGACTGCGACCAGCTTTCCCGTTTTAGTCACTGGACGAATCATTCAAGGGTTGGGGACTGGAATCGCCTTACCGCTAATGTTTAATATTATTATTGATTGGGCGCCCGCGCGGCAGAAAGGGACCTTGATGGGAATCGGTACAATCGGTACGCTGATTACCGCAATTGCCCCAGCACTGGGGCCGACCTTTGGGGGTCTGATCGTTAGTCGGATGGATTGGCATTGGATTTTCATCATGCTGATCCCGGTACTCGTGCTTTCGCTCGCGTTAGGATTATATGCGATTCGCCAAGCCCAGCCAACCGTTAAAGTCGGATTTGATGTGGTCGGTTGGCTGATAATTGTCCTCTTATTCGTTGGCTTTACAATTGGATTCAGCAAGTTAGCCACGATTATCACGCAACCACTGATTTTTGTGGCTTGGCTGGTGGTCGGCCTGATTGGCCTTGTGGGGTTCGTTATCCGCACACGTCGAGCGGCACAACCGCTAATCAATCTGGCGATTTTTACCACAAAATCTTATGATTTGCACTTAATGGCGTACTTTTTGGTTCAAATCTGCGCCCTCGGGTTGGCCTTCATCTTGCCCAACTACATCCAGTTAGTGAACGGCAAGAGTGCTTTGTTAGCTGGCTTGTTTGTACTACCTGGCGCGGCGATCGGGGCTGTTTTTGCCCCACTAGGTGGACGGATTCTAGACAGTCTGGGTGCAGCTAAACCAGTCCTCACGGGTTCAACAATTTTGGTTATTGCCATGGCACTGTTTACGGTGTTGGGGATGCACCTGTCAGGCGGTTTGATTTTAGCCATTTACATTTTATTAATGATTGGTATTGGCTTAACCATGGGTAATACGATGACGAGTGGCTTACAGCAGTTGTCAGCTGAGCATCAAGCTGATGGCAATGCCGTGTTCAATACCATGCAGCAGTTTGCAGGGGCCATTGGGACTTCAGTCGTGTCCGCCGTTATCACGTTAGTTCAAGTACAGACGACTGGAACTAGTGCGCATCGGACAGCGTTAGGGTCAACCATGGCGTTGGGGTTATTGCTGATTTTAGTGTTAATTGAATTGTGAACCATGATATTGGCAATGAAGACGCGTCAAACTGGTCAACGATAAAAAAACTCCTTCTATGACAACCAAGTTCTGATGTTGTCATAGAAGGAGCTTTTTTAAAATTGATATTGCCTTTTTTACATAATAACCTTGCGTTTGTCAGGGTGATTATCCAAATAGTCACTGCCCCAATCGGCCATTGAATTGATGATGGGCCGCATGCTTTCACCGATATCCGAGAGATGGTACTCAACTTTTGGGGGAATTACTGGAACGGTGTTACAATCTTTAGTAAAGGGCAGGCGGCGCTTAATTCAAATCCAAATGTGACTTATCAGACGGCTAAACGAGCATTGTTACGGCAGTACCAATTAGCCTATCTAAAACCGATGAGTTATCAAAATGGTTATGGAATTACAGTTACTCAGGCAACCGCTAAGAAGTATCATCTAGTCCTATTGAAGGATAATAAACATTTCTTCCCGCCGTACCAGGGGGCACCTTTAATGAAGCGGCGGTTTATGACACAACATCCACAAATTGTTAAGTCTTTGAAGAAACTATCAGGCAAGATTTCAACATCTGATATGCAAAATATGAATTATCAGGTTACCATGCAACATAAAAAGGCGGCGATGGTTGCAAAAGCATATTTGAAAGCCCACCATTTATTAAACTAATCGATAAAGGAGCACAATTATTATGAAAGCATACGTCGTGAACCAACCAGGTGGACCAGAAGCGTTACAATTAACGACGCTTCCTAAACCGAGCGTTAAACCGGGGTGGACCCGGGTAAAAGTTTTAGGTTTTGGTATCAATCACTCAGAAATCTTTACGCGGGAAGGCAAGTCACCGAGCGTGCAGTTCCCACGAGTGCTCGGAATCGAAGTA
This sequence comes from Lactiplantibacillus argentoratensis, assembly GCF_037290055.1. Classification (NCBI taxonomy): domain Bacteria; kingdom Bacillati; phylum Bacillota; class Bacilli; order Lactobacillales; family Lactobacillaceae; genus Lactiplantibacillus; species Lactiplantibacillus argentoratensis. Next base: position 1,588,914 of record NZ_CP147647.1, on the reverse strand, counting down.
GTTGGGGTGGTCGATGAGACCAGTGCACCAGCAACGTTCACGTCTGGGCAACGTGTGGTTTCAATCATGGGCGAGATGGGTCGGGCATATGATGGTAGTTATGCCGAATACGTATTATTACCGAACGAGCAGGTTTATCCGATCAAAACGGATCTACCGATGGCTTCATTGGTGGTCACCCCTGAGACCTACTACACGGCCTATGGCATTTTTAAGTCTTTGCAGCTTAAAGCGACGGACCGGGTGCTGATTCGAGCAGCTACTAGTGGGGTTGGGATTGCCGATTTAAATCTGATCAAGGCTTATAATCCAGAGATTTATGTGGCCGGGACTACTCGGCGGCTAGTTAAGCGCCAACAATTAATTGATGCTGGCTTTGATGAGGTCATTGTCGCGCCGGATAGCGCTCAGTTACCAGCCGCAACGGCTCATTTTGATAAGATTATCGACTTGATTGGCCCGCTCAGTGTCAAAGATTCGTTGTCGCATCTCAACGAAGGCGGCATTGTAAATATGACGGGTGAATTAGGTGGGCTGTGGACCGTCCCTGATTTTGACCCGATCAGTGATATTCCGAATGGGGGTTATTTAACGGGCTTTTCCTCTGGCGATGTTTCGCAGGCATTGTTGCAAGATTTATTTGACTTCATCTCGACTTATCACGTATCGGTCGCACCGGCTCGAATCTTTAACTTTGATCAGGTACCGGCGGCCCATGCTTATTTGCAAGCGGCGGACAATTTTGGAAAGGTCATTGTGTTGTTGGACCAAAACGCTGAGTAATCTGGTGGTTGGCTACTGCTCAGTCAGGTATTTGCAGGTTGGGCTTAGACCACCAGATTGAAATTTATAAAGAAATCACGATTGTGTCTGACCGTAAATCGGCTAATGCTGACCGGTCTGACGCGATTTTTTTGCCTAGATGGTCCCTTAAAGTGTATGGCTTGCTTGAAAGGTAAGGTAGTTGGAATCGTATCAAAGAATACAATCATCAGCTGGTAATGTTCGCGAAGTGTACTTGTAATCCCATGGGAATCTATTAGACTGGGTTTAAGGTTGACCACCGGTTGATCTGGTAACAATTCGAAGAGGTGGTAGCAAGTGACGATGATTTCTAGTCCGTCGATGGCGGTCACTGACGTTGGCGATTACCTCAAACTAGGGGCCTGTACTGCGGTGATGGCCCAGCCAATTCTCACAGACGCATTGGCAAGTGGGCCGTCGATTGCCACGCAAACTGGGATTGGTGTTGTTTATAATCTGGTCAAGTATACGGCACCGGCCTTTATTTTTGGTATTCTCTATACGACGACGCGCTTGACGCTTAATCAGACCGCGTTGACCTATACCAACTATTTGCACCAGCAGTGGCATGCGCTGTTTATTCCGACGATTTGGTGGACCGCGATCTACTTAATCTTGATGCCACAAGTGCAGCAAGGTAGCCGGTATCATGACTGGCGGGGCTTTTTCTGGCAGTTCGTTAATGGTAATGCAGCGCCGCATCTGTGGTATAACACCATGATGCTACAATTTATCTTATTAATGCCGTTATTCTGGGCGCTTGGCCGTTGGTGTCAGTCTCGACCTCGACGCGGCTGGATCGTATTTGGCGGTACAACACTGGTGGCTATTCTGTGGTTGTGGTTTTATGACCAACAAGTCTTCCATGGTCCTCACAGCCGTGATTGGTATTTACTGGACCGACTTTTTATCAGTTTCCAGATTTTCGGGTTCTATGGCATGTTAGCTTGGGTGTTTCGAGATACCTTTCAGTGCCTGCTTAACAAGTGGTGGCCGGGATTACTTGGTCTATGGCTAGTTGGCCTGATTTGGACTAATTGGGAACTTTTCAGTTACGGCTTCCCGGTTAATTTGCACAACGCCCCGTATTACAAACCGTCAATGACGGTGTATGCGCTAGCAGTCATCGGCCTGTTGGCGGCGTTGTGTGAGATTCAAGTTCGTCATCAACGGCCTGTTAGCAAGTTTGTACATCTCTTTGCTGGTATGGCCTACAAGGCATACTTAGCGAATGTTTTCTGGTCTGAATTGTTGTGGGGTGGTTTTGGTCGTACTTTGATGGTCAAGGCTCCTTGGCTGAGCATTCCGCTGTGCTATGGTTTGACCTGGTTATTGTCCTTTACAACGGCTTTTGGTCTGCATGCGGGATGGACGCGGCTAAAACGTGAATACGAGCATGATTAGGGACTAACCTTGCAATTAGTCAGTCATACTCTGCACGATTAAAGCGGGACAATTGACGTGTTGTGTCATACTGGGATGTCAGTTGACCAGATCACTTTCTGAATCGGCCTGAGGTGTCGTGAAATTGTGTTACTGTGTTAAGCATAAAATTACTGATACGGTGCAGGTGTTCGATGACAAAATAAGCACGTTGTAAAAATCACCAGAACGTGGTTTTACAACGTGCTTATTTTGATGTGAGAATTAGTTCAACAGGTCTTTTGCTGCGTGATTTATGAAGTGTCGTTCTTGATAAGTGGCGCCCTGATCCTTTTTCAAATGAAGCACTCCGGCTGTTAGTTGATCACGATTGTCTCTGTGATTTGACCAGCATCGGGGTCGGTTAGGTAGTTAATACTATTGGTCATGCCAATCTGCGCGGGACCGACCTTTACCGTAATCGTCGTGGCGACTTCACCAGCCTTTTTTTGATCCATTCGCTTAAATAAATCAGCGGCTGTTTTCGGTAGGTCGTTAGCAGCGACGACGGCACGGTTTTCGTATAGGTCGTAACAATCTGCTGATTGATACGGATGATTTTATTCGCGTTGATGATGAGAGATAACATACCGGTACTATCACCACTGGCAACGGCGGTATGGGCTAATTGATAGCCAGCGTGGGCTGCATCGGTTTTGAAAGCCACATAGGTCACGTTTTGATTCAGTGAGCCTAATGAGTAGTGACTGAGGTCCTGGATAGCAGCTCGTTCATAACTATCATAACGATGTTGATATAGGTCGCCATCTTTGATCAGCAACTTGCCTGTATCGCTAGCGCTAGTCGTATTTTCGGCAGCAATCCAGGTATCATTCAAACTCGCTACGTTGACGTGTTTAGGCGTGGCCTTGGCGCTAGTATCAGCGAAAGCGCGGCCCCGTTCAATGGTCGGTGCCTGCTCAGTATCTGAATATTGAATGTTGACAACTGATTGCTTGCTTTCCGTTGAGTTGCGCACGCTAATCTATTGATTTCAATCAGCATCAGTTTGAACGAAGAATGTCGTGGTGCTTGATGGCTAGGGTTATTTGGATGGTGAGTGTTTTGAATGACGGCTAGTCCAATTCAAGGGTTGACGATGATGAAAAAGCGTGTATACTTCTAAAAGTAGTTAGCCGGCTAATTAGTTTTAGAAAGAAGGATCTCAATGCCTGACTTTCCGTTTCGTGATCGACCAGATAAACAGCGTGTGCAATTGACGCTGGACAAAGTGAGTAGCTCGGCGGATGCTGAGCAGGTTTTGGCCTTTCTGGATTTTCAGTGGACATTTCGAACCATGCAAGCCACCTATGAACAATTACTCGATCAATATCAACTTTCAGAATCTAAGTTTATTATTTTGATGTTGCTGGAAAATGAAACTGATCACACGCTATTGCCATCGGAGTTAGCCACAAAGCTAGGATCTGCGCGGGCGACTGTGAGCAAGTTACTGGTCGGTTTGCAAAAGCGAGGCTGGGTGGAAAAGCAGCATCCACAAGATGATAAGCGGACGGTTGCCATTCATTTGACCGCCGCCGGTAGTCGTGTATTGACGCAATTTTTACCGGCCAATTTTAAGGCGGTTACGACAATTTTTGCGTCGTTTACGATTGAAGAGCAGCAGCAGTTTAAAGATTTAATGGATAAAATCAAGCAGGGGACCCAACACTTAAAAAGTGAGGCAATTAATCATGAATGACAAGAAAATTGAATTGTTAACAACATATTTAAGCTTATACATCGATCATCACACCGTTTTAGCCGATATGCAAAATGCGACGGGCAAGTACGTCGTCTTAGATGTTCGGAATGCACCGGCCCAAGTGAAGAAAGATCAAATCAAGGGTGCAATCGCGATGCCCGCCAAGGATCTGGCAACTAGAATCAATGAACTGAATCCGGCGAAGACCTATGTCGTGTACGATTGGACGGGTGGGACAACCCTCGGCAAGACGGCGCTACTCGTGCTACTATCCGCAGGCTTTGATGCGTATGAATTAGCAGGAGCGCTGGAAGGCTGGAAAGGAATGCAGCTGCCAGTTGAAGTGCTTACGGATTAGTGAAATATCGATTTAGACTTAAGTCATAGTGATGGACGCTAAAAGTAGCTAGTGGTGATGAAAGTAATCACCGCTGGCTACTTTGTGTTTTGGGGATAAACACTGGGTTGCACCGTCTGGAATGAGTTGATTTCGCATATTGTGAAATAAGTTCGTTAATTAGTTGGCCTTACAGTTGGCAATTAGAATCCGAGTTAATTTGAAAATATGTCCCCGTTAAATGCCTTTTCTTTCACGCCGGCGTTGAACTTTAACGGGCGTGATCAATCAACGTATACAACTATATTTTGCCAAGAAAATAATGAAAATGGGTTTTACTTTGTGTAAAAATGAACTACAATATAAACGGTTAATGTAAACACTTACAGAACTTAAGTTTGATAATGATGATATTCAAGTGAAGAAACACAGGGAGGTAATCTTATGAGTAGTCGTGATACGGCAAACGTTTTATGGTTTGATGAATTACACCGCGAAGATGTAAACCTGGTGGGTGGCAAATCGTCCTCACTAGGTGAAATGACGTCATCGATGGATGTTCCGGTACCATATGGCTTTGCGACCACCGCCCGGGCGTATCAGTACTTCATGAACCAGACGGGATTGAATGATAAGGTCAATGATTTGTTGGCCAGCATTCAGGATTATGAAAATTCTGATGAATTGCATACCGCGTGCGAACAAATCCGTAATTTGATTGTGGGAGCGACGATGCCCGCTGATTTGGCAGCTGATATTGAACAAGCCTATGCAGATCTAGCCAAGAAGATGGGCCAAACTGATCCGTTCGTGGCGATTCGTTCTTCAGCGACTGCGGAAGACTTGCCAAACGCTTCATTTGCCGGCCAACAAGAATCTTACTTAAATATTAAGGGTGCCGCCGATGTCGTTAACCGGGTTCAACAATGTTACTCATCGCTGTTCACCGATCGGGCGACGTATTATCGGCACAAGCAACACTTCCCACACGAAAAAGTGGCGCTTTCAGCTGCAATTCAAATGATGGTCTTTTCTAAAGCTTCTGGGATCATGTTCTCCGTCAACGTGGCGGATGGGGATGCTTCTAAGATCGTGATTGATGCTATTTATGGTTTGGGCGAATACATTGTCTTGGGCAAAGTGACGCCGGATCACTTTGTTATCGATAAACAGTCCATGAAAATCGTTGAAAAGAATATTATTAAACAACCCGTCCAACTGATGCGGTTACCGGGTGGCGGGACCAAGGAAGAGCCGGTTCCCGATGAATTACAGGGACAACCAGTATTAACGGATGCACAAGTTATCGAATTGGCGGGCTACGCTAAAGAAATCGAACGGCATTACGGTTGCTACATGGACATGGAATACGCTTTGGACACGAATACCAACCGGCTATGGATCGTGCAAGCACGGCCAGAAACGGTTTGGTCACAGCGCAATAAACACAAGGATGCAGCTGACGACGAAGATGTTGTGGATGAAGCGGATGCTAAAGTCGTTGTCCGGGGGTTACCAGCCAGTCCAGGCTTAGCTAGTGGGGTCGTGCATGTCATTGATAACCCGAAGGACATTGATCAATTCAAGCAAGGTGAAGTGTTAGTGACGTTAATGACGTCACCAGATTGGGTACCGGCAATGAAGAAAGCTGCAGCAATCGTGACTAATAACGGTGGCATGACTTGTCACGCTGCGATCGTTTCTCGTGAGATGCAGATTCCATGTATTGTCGGCACTAAAAGTAAGGAAGTCGCGGCAACCGACGTCTTGAAGACCGGTGATGTTGTCACGGTCGATGCTAAGAATGGGGTCGTCTATCAAGGTAAGGTCGCCAGCATGTTGAAGCCGAAGAATGGCGGCACAGTGGCAGCTGGTCAAGTGGTTGCTGCCGAGAGCTTTGCACCAACGGCAACGGGTGTGATGATGAACTTGGGCGATCCTGATCTGGCTGACAAATATTCAAGTTTACCGGCTGACGGGATTGGCTTGATGCGTGAAGAGTTCCTTTGGACGACCTTCATTCATGAACACCCACTATACTTGATTGAGCAGGGTCACCCTGAAAAGGTGGTCAATATGCTGGCAGATGGTATCGCGAAGGTTGTTCGGGCAATGGCACCGCGGCCAGTCGTCCTACGTTTCTCAGACTTTAAGTCGAGCGAATATCGTAATCTAAAGGGTGGCGACAAATACGAGCCGCATGAACCAGCTGATTTACTGGGCTGGCGGGGCGCTTCGCGGTACTATGATCCGAAGTATATCGAAGCCTTCAAGTTGGAGCTGGCAGCGGTTAAGAAAGTTCGGAATGAATTTGGATTGAAGAATCTGAACGTTATGATTCCATTTGTCCGGACCGTTGACGAAGCACAAAAAGTGACGAGCATCATGCGCGATGAAGGCCTAGTTCGGGGTGCTGACTTCAAAGTCTATATGATGGCTGAAATCCCAACCAACATTATTTTGGCCGACCAATTCAATCAATTCGTTGATGGCTATTCGATCGGTTCGAATGACCTTGCAATGCTGATCCTGGGTTGTGACCGTAATAATGATACGGTGGCTCACCTCTTTGATGAGCGGAATTTGGCCGTTAAACGGGCGATTCGGCACTTGATTAAGACGGCGCATAAAGATGGCAAGACGGTTTCGATTTGTGGTCAAGCACCATCAGAGTACCCCGAGTTTACTAACTTCCTGATTCGAAGCGGTATCGACTATGTTTCAGTCAATCCGGATATGGTCAAGGAGACTAAACGAAATGTGGCGCACTTTGAACAACGCATTATGTTGGACAAAGCGACTGGCCGGGGCTTACGGGACCCAATTGATTATAAATGGTAAACTATGATTCCTGTTAAAAGTTAAATAATCACTAAAGGCGGACCAATTCGTAACTGAATTGGTCCGCCTTTAAGTTTGTTTAGAGCCAAATACTGATTCAGGGTTAATTCGGAGCAAGAGGTCATCTAAAAATGACGGGCAGGTGGCATATGATTTACTTTTTAAACTGTTTCAAGTACCGACTAGCAAATAATTTGTGAAACTTAACGCCCAAAGTCGGGTTGGCAGCGTCAATATCCGCATACATCGCGGTGGTAATTTTGGTTAACAAGGGTGCCAGTTGATCGAGCTCGTCGTCAGAAAGCGTGTTGACAAATGGGGGGACCTCCTGGGCTGCGGATGCAATCTCTTTGCGACCAGCAGCCGTTAAGTTCACAAGGTTGACGCGGCGATCTTTGGTGGACTTGGATAAAGTGACCAGCTGACGATTGACAAGTTTATAGACGAACTCGCTCGTTGATTGCGGCGACATGCCAAGGCGACTTGCTAACTGTTTTTGTGAGAGGTGGTCCTCATCGGCTAGTGCTAGTAGAATCTTGCCCTGACCTTCAACGGTTATTCTTGGACGGGCCTGCTTGACAATGTCATCATAAATTTTGCTTAGTTGTTCGTACTCGGCCAATTTTCCGGCGACTAGTTCCGCCTTAATATTCGTTGTCACGATTGATCATTCCATTCGTTCTTTTCTTAAGTATACAACATTCTTTGGTATGCGGTACGTTAAGGTTAGTTGATTTTTTAGATCGATGGTCAATAATTAGTCGTTGACAATTTAGTCAGGGGGTCTTAATATATATTTCATCAGGGGCCCTGATTAATTTTTGGGAGGTTTTAGCTTGAATGAAGAAATGATGATCCAAATGACCCATGTTCAGAAGCGATTTGGAACGAAAGTCGCCGTTCGAGATTTGTCGCTGCAAGTCCAACGGGGTGAAATTTTTGGCTTGTTGGGTCCTAACGGTGCGGGTAAAACGACGACTATCAGGATGATGACAACGCTTTTGCGACAAGATGCTGGGACAATCCTGGTCAATGGTTTTGATTCGTTGTCACAAGCCCGACGTGTTCGCCAGCAGTTTGGTCTGACTGGTCAGACCGCTAGTATTGATCAGGATCTGAGTGCGCGGGAAAATTTGCAGATTTTTGGACGTTTGAACGGCTTAAGCCGTCGAGCAGCAAAGAATCGGGCCATCGAATTATTGACCGCTTTTGATTTGACTCAGTCCGCAGATCACGTCTTGGCTACGTTTTCTGGTGGAATGCGCCGGCGATTGGATTTGGCGGTTAGCTTGATTGGTAAACCGACCATTCTTTTTCTCGATGAACCGACCACGGGCTTGGACCCGCGGACCAGAGCGCAGATGTGGCAAGCGATTCGTCAATTAGTAGCCGATGGTTCGACCGTGGTGCTAACGACTCAGTACTTAGAAGAAGCCGACCAGTTAGCCGACCACATTGCGCTCATCGATCACGGTCAGTTGGTCGCTAGTGGGACGCCCGCCGCTTTGAAACAAACAGTAGGGGGTCAAGAGCTTGAATTAAAAGTCAGTGCGACGACGGCCGTTGCACCGGCTAAGGATATCTTACAAGCCATGCTCGGTCAAAATGTCCGCGTTGCAGAACGGACCCTAACCGTGCCGTTGGATACCACTAGCTTGACGCCGGTCACTGAAATTTTGACGCGGTTACAAGCTGCTCAAATCACGGTCAGTAACTTTGCGATGCACGCGCCATCGCTCGATGATGTGTTTTTTAAACTGACCGTGGGCACAAATTAGAGGAGGACAAAGCGATGGAAATCAAACAACCAGCAGAGTTAAGTCATGTTTTGACAATGACGCATCGGAACTTATTAAAAATGTGGCATAATCCAGATAATGTTAGTGACGTGGTGATACAACCAATTATTTTTACCCTATTATTCGGTTACTTGTTTGGTGGGGCCATTGCGGGTAGTGTCCAGGCCTATTTACCAATGCTAGTTACCGGTATTTTGATTCAAAGTATTTTGAATGCAGCATCGGGATCCGGACAGCAATTACGTGAAGACATTAACGCGGGGGTGTTTGACCGCTTCAAGACGCTACCGATTTCACCAATCGTACCGTTAGCCGGTCAGTTAGTGGGGGATGTTTTCCGATTGCTTATTTCTGGCTTGATGGCACTGGTGACGGCCTTTGTGATGGGCTGGCGACCTACTACTAGCCCACTAGTATTGCTTAGTATCCTCCTGCTGGCGGTATTTGTTGGCTGGTCGCTCTCATGGGTCTTTGCGTTGGTGGGGTTAATGGTCAAAAATGCAGCCTTGATCGGCAGTCTGTCGATGATCATTATTTTAGTGCTGACTTTTCTGTCCAACGCCTTTATCCCGACCAAGACGCTACCGGATTCGCTGCAAATAATTGTCCGATTGAACCCGGTCAGCGTAACGATTACTGCGATTCGCACGATTCTGCGGACTGGTCAGTGGGGCCCGAATGCATTTGGGGTTCTAATGAGTGGGGGCCTGATTATTGCGATTTTTATGCCGTTGACGATCTGGGCGTATCGCCGGTTTAGTTAATGGTTTGCCCAAAAAAGGTGTGCGTTGTAGGTTAACCGGCAGCGCACACCTTTTTGTGATCATGGGCGATACGGGCCCGTTTAAAGTTGATGACCATGTCCCGCGTTAGATTAGCGGGGACTGATACTGGCGCGGACCAATGATTGGCCGTAATTGTTGTTCGTGGTGCCAACAAGCGATAATGAGCAAAATAATAATCAATACTTGCATAGAAGATAAGACAAAGTCCGTCAATCCATAGGCCAGAATAATGGGCAACGTCATCATAAAGTAGCGCAAATTCGGGGTACGATACTGGTACCAATATTTGGTTAAGTGCCAGCCGCTACTCAGGACTAAGTAAATAAAACCGGCACCGCCGAGGATACCGAAAGAAGCGAGTAGCATGAGCAAAATATCGTGAGCGTGTGGGACATAGGTTCCCGTCAATTGCAGATAGCGCCGGGCAAAGCCGAAATACGTCACGCCAAGGTACGGGGCCTGCTTGAAGACGGTGAAGCTGTTGTGCCAAATCGTCAAGCGACTTTGAAGCGCGGTAATGGTCGAAGCACTGCGCGGAAAAACGTGCCAGACAACTAAGCTGCCGGTGGTTAAGATTGTCGTAACCAAGATGCGATGGTGGCGGCAAAGCTGGTACGTCGTCATAATTAGAATGATAATCATGATGATGAGCCCGGTGCGCGATTTGGTTTGATAAATACCCACACAAAGTAGGCCGACGAAAAACCAGTTCATCAGTGGCCAACGTGTGAAAGGGTGAGCGCTTTCATGGCTTAACTGCGTCAATAGTAAGCCGAGGGCAATCAATAATAAACAGCAGGCGTCATTCGGATTATAGGCGGACCCAAACAAGCGGTTTTGATTAGCGGCGTAACCCCATAAGAGGTCGCCTAGCATGAACTTTAGCCACGTGGGTAACGTCAATAATTGGTTAAGCCAATGAAAAGCAAAACCACTAATTGTAATATACAAGCCAAATTGAATGATGAATTTACGGATCTCGTGCCAAGCAATCGATTGTGTGGACTCACGACATAGTAGCCACAGATTGCCTAATACAAAAAGCATGAGGACAGATAGAATGACGCTTCGATAGTCGCGATGATTGAGATTGAGCGTCGTGATGCCCATTAATAGTACGATAAAGCCCAACAACGGGTCGTGCCGGCTGAACTGCCGCGGGTGTTTGAGTAACGCCAACCATTGCCACCGGCTTAAGTAGATCAGCCACCCGATACCCACCGGTGGTAGGATAGCTAATAGTTTTAAGCCAGTCAAAAATGGCGACGTCGTTAAAAGACGTTTTCGCATGGTTAATCAAACTTTCTCTCATTAAATAATATGTCGCTTGCCAGTCGACATTAGCCATATTATGGCACGTCTACCTATCAACTAAACTTGCATTAATAGAATTTTAGTTAGTTTGAACAAAGCTTAGGAATTTTCAGGAAAAATTAGCCAGCTGAATGCGTATTCACGGTGAAGCATGGTAAAATATGATTAGTGACGTACGGCGATACTGGTGCTGTCCTGAATCATGATTGAAATGTGTTGCGCTTTAAAGTTAAAGACAATTGGCTAACAAAGGTCCAAGCGACTGTGCAATCTGTGTTGTGACACTAGCTTATAGTCCATTGGGCATCGCCTTGACTTGGTTGGCGCGATGTTAGTTGGACCTTGCTGGGTGATGACGATAAAGCGCTGACCTGTAATTCAACGGCCATTACGTTTCGATTGTGGGAACATGCTGAGGATAGCGAGTGACGTGCGTGGTTAGTTAAACTGAATAATTAAAACAATTGAGCCGGGCGGATTTAGTCACAATCACTGAAAGCTGTTTCGTGGGTAAGTCTGGCCGAATTAAAGGGGAACTGTACGTGGATGCAAAACAATTATCAAAACGATTAGCAACGGTTGGCGCTTTCGTCCAGCCGGGCGCCCGCGTGGCCGATATTGGGTCAGATCACGCTTATTTGCCAGCTAATCTTGCATTAAATCATCAAATTAGTTATGGTGTCGCTGGTGAAGTCGTCCGGGGGCCCTTTGAAAATGCGCGTCATGAGATTCAAAAGTTAGGACTTACCGGTACCTTAGTGGCCCGTCTAGCTGATGGCCTCGCTGCGATTGAACCAGCTGATCGTATCGATACGGTCACGATTGCCGGGATGGGCGGTCCGCTGATTCGCCACATTCTTGAACAAGGCCCGGCCCAGCTCGCCGGTGTTCAACGGTTGGTACTCGAACCGAACGTTGGTGAAGCGACCGTCCGGGAGTGGCTAGCGGCCAATCAGTTTCAAATCGTGGCCGAGCGCATTCTAGCTGAAGATGGCCATACTTATGAGATCATTTGTGCTGATCGGGTTGATCATCCGGTGACGTACACGACGGCTGAGCAGTTGTTTGGTCCGTTTCTGCTCACGGAGAAGTCACCGGTGTTTATCGCTAAGTGGCAACGTGAGTTACAACGAGTAAATGCGGCGGTTGCGCAAATGCAACGGGCTAAAGTGTTACCAGCGGAGCATTTAGCGCTGGCTCACGCAAAAATCAAATTGATTGAAGGAGTCTTGACGGATGCAAGCAAGTGAATTAATTGCGCGTTTTGAAAAATTTGCGCCACTCAAGTTGAAGTGGGAGCATGATCCCACCGGATTACAAATCGGCGATCCTCATCAGGACATCCACAAGGTGTTAGTTACCCTGGATGTGCGGCCGGAAGTTGTCCAAGAAGCCATCACGATCGGTGCTGACATGATTTTTGCGCATCATCCCGTCATGTTTCGGCCGGCCAACAATCTCGATTATCAGGATCCTCAGAAAGCAATGTACGCAGAACTCGCAGCCCATCACATCTTGGTGTACGCGGCCCATACGAACTTGGACTGTGCTGAGGGTGGAATGAACGATTGGCTAGCGGCGGCCCTCGACTTGCAAAATGTTGAGGGGTTAGTCCCGGGCTACCGTGCACAGGCGGTTAAGATGACCCTCACGGTGCCGACTGATCAAGTTGAAACGGTACAGGAATACTTAACGAATACCGTGGGTGCCACACTCGATCGTTACGCTGTCAACTCAGGTGAACAGTTCAGCGTCGGCTTACTAGTTGATCAGGTTCCCACTGCGGTAGCGGGCATTAATGACCTCGCCGCTGACACGTGGGATTACCAGGTTGTGCCACTGTTATCTGGCGGTCATCAGTATTATATGGGCCGAGTCGGTGATTTGCCGACACCGTTATCAGCGCAGGCATTTGCCGAACAGTGTAAGCGAGTATTTGGTGTCAGTGGCCTGCGACTAGTCAGTGCCGATCCCCGACAACGGATTACCCGTGTGGCCGTCCTGGGCGGCGATGGTGGTAAGTTCTATCCCCAAGCGTTGCAAGCAGGTGCCCAAGCTTACGTGACCGGGGATGTCTATTATCACACCGGTCACGATATGCTGGCAGCCGGGTTGACGGTCATTGATCCAGGCCACCATATCGAGAGTATTTGTAAGTCACAACTCACTAAGCTGTTTGATCAATGGCGTGTACAAGCTGGCTGGCCAATCGAGATTGTGGCGTCTCAGCTGAATACTGATCCGTTTACCTTCATCTAAGTTAATCATGAGCTTTAATAAGGAAAGGAAGTTATCATATGTCAAAATATCCAAACTTAATTTCAGATTTTTTAACCTTCGTCAAAATTAATAGTCGTTCAGATGAGGAATCAACGACAATTCCTTCGTCACCACGTGAAACGGCCTTTTTAAAGCAATTAATGAGTAAGCTCACCGACTTAGGCTTGAGCGATGTTGAACAGGATGCACAAAGCGCGTACGTTTTTGCGACGATTCCTGCTAATAGTGATAAAGCCGTTAAGACCCTTGGCTTCATTTCCCATATTGATACGGCTGACTTTAATGCGGAAAATGTCAATCCACAAATTGTTGACAATTATGACGGTGAATCAGTTATTAAGCTCGGAAATGGGGACTATGTGCTGGATCCGGCGGTCTTCCCAAACTTAAAGAACTATGCTGGTCACACGCTGATCACCACTGATGGAACCACGTTGCTTGGAGCTGACGATAAGTCTGGTGTTGCCGAAATTATTAGTGCTGCGGAATATTTGTTGGCCCATCCTGAAATCAAACACGGCAAGATTCGGTTAGCCTTTGGTCCTGATGAAGAAATTGGGACTGGTGCCGATCATTTCAATGTGCCTGCCTTTGGCGCTGATTATGCCTATACCGTCGATGGTGGTCCGCTTGGTGAACTGGAGTATGAAACGTTCAACGCGGCCCAAGCAACGGTGACGATTACAGGTGTTAACGTTCACCCAGGTGAAGCTAAGGACAAGATGGTCAACGCCTTGCAGTTAGCCGTTGATTTTCAATCGGCGTTACCCGCACATGATGTCCCAGAACACACGGAAGGCCGTGAAGGGTTCTTCTTCTTGCTTAGTTTAGACGGGACCGTTGATAGCGCCAAGATGACCTACATTATTCGTGATCATGACCGTGATAAGTTCGAAGCACGTAAACGGCTATTCTTGGCGGTTGCGGATCGGCTGAATTTAGCTGACGGTGTGGCCCGAATCAAGGTCGAGATGAAGGACCAGTATTACAATATGCGCGAAATCATTGAAAAAGATATGCGGGTCGTTGAATTGGCCAAACAAGCCATGCTCAAGCTCGGGATCACGCCCGCCATTTATCCGGTTCGTGGTGGGACGGATGGCTCCAAGATCTCATTCATGGGCTTGCCGACACCAAACTTGTTTGCTGGTGGTGAGAACATGCACGGTCGGTTTGAATACGTTTCAGAACAAGTGATGGCCCAGGCCGTGGACGTTGTCTTACAAATTGTTCAGGATAATTATGACCAGGACTAAATTCTTGACCTTGTTTGACCTTACGGGTTATACTTTAATAGTCAATAAAGGTCAAACAAAAATTGGCAGCTATGACGGCTGCCTTTTTGCTACCGTTTTTGAGGAGGTACGTGAATATGAATCCAGAACAATTTACAGAAAGTTTACAACAAGCCTTACAACAGGCACAACAAATCGCACAAACACGGCGCCATCAAGAAATTGGGGTGCCCCATCTATTTAAATTTTTAACGCAACCAGGCGAACTGGTTCGGCAGATCTTTAGTGAGGCCGGAGCTGAGTTAGACCAATTACAAACAGAGCTCGACCGTGAGCTGGATGACATTGCCGTTGTTAGCGGTGGTAACGTTCAGTACGGTGGCAGTATGAGCAGTAGTCTAGCGACGCTGATGCAGGCTGCCGATGCCAAGCGCAAGTCGTTAGGCGATGATTACCTTGCGACCGACACTTTGGCTTTAGCGTTGATGGATCAAACTGGTGATCAGTTGACCAAATACTTGAATCAGCAAGGCATCACGGCTGGACAAGTCAAGAATGCCGTTGATCGTATTCGCGGTGGCCAGCGGGTGACGTCGCGTAATCAGGAAGATCAGTATCAAGCTTTGGAAAAGTACGGGGTCGACTTGGTTAAACAGGCGCGCCAGGGGAATCAAGATCCAGTAATTGGCCGGGACGAAGAGATTCTGGACGTTATTCGGATCTTGTCACGGAAGACGAAAAACAATACCGTCTTGATTGGTGAACCAGGTGTTGGGAAGACCGCTATCGTAGAAGGACTCGCACAACGGATCGTTCGGGGTGACGTCCCAGAGAATTTGAAGGATAAGACGTTGTTTTCGTTAGATATGGGGTCCCTGATTGCCGGGGCGAAGTATCGTGGTGAATTTGAAGAACGACTCAAAGCCGTCCTCAAGGAAATCAAGAAGAGCGATGGTCAGATCATCATGTTCATCGATGAAATCCATAATATCGTTGGTGCTGGTAAGACGGAAGGCAGTATGGACGCCGGTAACTTGTTGAAACCAATGTTGGCGCGGGGAGAACTTCATTTGATCGGGGCCACGACGTTAGATGAGTATCGCCAGTACATGGAAAAGGACAAGGCGCTCGAGCGGCGGTTCCAAAAAGTATTGGTTGCTGAACCGAGCGTTGAAGATACGATCAGTATTTTACGTGGCTTAAAGGAACGCTTTGAAATCCATCATGGTGTCCGGATTCATGATAACGCCCTAGTGGCCGCTGCCAAATTGTCTGATCGTTATATTACGGATCGTTACTTGCCAGATAAGGCCTTAGATTTAGTAGATGAGGCTTCTGCTGAAATCCGGGTCGAGATGAACTCCAACCCAACGGAATTAGACCAAGTCAACCGACAATTAATGCGGCTAGAGGTCGAAGAAGCCGCCTTGAAGAAGGAAACTGACGATGCCTCCGTTAAACGGTTGGCGGATGTGCAAAAAGAACTCGCCAGCGCTAAGGAAAAACAGCGGGCTTTATCCGAACGTTGGGACAGTGAAAAGAAGAGTCTCCAAGCATTAAGCGACAAAAAGTCGGCGTTAGACAAGGCTAAACACGACTTAGAAAATGCCGAAAACAACTATGATCTGGAACAAGCAGCTAAGTTGCAGCACGGGACGATTCCCAAGCTGGAACAAGAGTTGAAGGTCATGGAAGCCAATGATCATCATGAAGATTGGTTAGTTGAGGAATCCGTCACACCGGATCAGATTGCGAACGTGGTTTCCCGGATGACGGGGATCCCAGTCGCCAAGCTGGTTGCCGGTGAACGCGAGAAACTATTACACTTGGCGGACCATTTGCATGAACGGGTGGTTGGCCAGGATGCGGCGGTCGATGCCGTTTCGGATGCCGTATTACGTTCGCGGGCCGGTTTGCAAGATCCTAATCGTCCGCTAGGCTCCTTCATGTTTTTAGGTCCAACTGGGGTCGGTAAGACGGAATTAGCGAAAGCATTGGCTGAGAATTTATTTGACGCCGATGATCATATGGTTCGCATCGATATGAGTGAGTATATGGAGAAAGAATCCGTTTCACGATTGGTCGGGGCGGCACCGGGCTACGTTGGTTACGAAGAAGGCGGTCAGTTGACCGAAGCTGTCCGGCGTAATCCTTACTCGATCGTTTTATTCGATGAAATCGAAAAGGCCCATCCAGACGTGTTTAATATCTTGTTACAAGTATTGGATGATGGTCGGTTGACGGATGGACAAGGACGGACCGTCGACTTCAAAAATACCATCTTGATCATGACGTCGAACTTAGGCTCCGAGTTACTACTCGCGGGAGTGGACGACCAGGGTCACTTGTCGGATGAGACGCATCAACAGGTCATGCAGCTGGTTCAAAGTCGATTCAAACCAGAATTTTTGAACCGAATCGATGACATCATTATGTTCACGCCGTTACAATTGGGTGCAATTGAGGAAATCGTGGTGAAATTGATTGATCGGTTGTCGGCTCGTCTCCAGGACCGTGAAATCACACTGAAAATTTCTGATGAAGCCAAGAAGTGGATCGCTAAGCAGGGGTATGAACCGGCATACGGTGCTCGGCCGTTGCGGCGCTTTATCACGAATCACGTCGAAACACCCCTAGCAAAAGAAATCATTGCGGGTCGCGTGGCACCCAAATCGACGGTCGCCATTAATTTGATGGACGATCACTTAGTCTTCGAAAACCAATCGACCCAGCCGGCATAAGCACAACGGCCGGTGCAATCGCTGATTGGGACGCGTGAAAATGCGTTGCGGTGACGATAGCTAGGTCAATGAAAACTGGAATGTGAGCATCTTGGGAGGCTCACGGTCCAGTTTTTTTAGTCGGATTATCATTGTGAGTTGGCTAGGGTGCCAAGCACACAACAAAAAAGACGAGCAACCACAATCGGGGTACTCGTCTTTTTTTGTTGTGCTGAGACTAAGCGGAGCAAAGCCTCTGGTTGTTTTTAATTACTTATTATCTGAACCTTTAGCGGGTTGGGAATGATTAGTAATATATGTGATACTGTTGACCACGACTAGCGCAAAAATTGCAGCAACGATGCCAATTTCACCAGGATTATAGGAGAGTTGTTCGAGGGCGCCACCGATATAGCCGATGACCTCACCGAAGAGGACACTCCAAAAGATAATCGTAAGTTGTCTCATCATTTTCCGACACCTCCCAATGAAAATTATTTTAACACACCGACAGGAAAA
This sequence comes from Lactiplantibacillus argentoratensis, assembly GCF_037290055.1. Lineage (NCBI taxonomy): Bacteria > Bacillati > Bacillota > Bacilli > Lactobacillales > Lactobacillaceae > Lactiplantibacillus > Lactiplantibacillus argentoratensis. The sequence goes on along the minus strand of NZ_CP147647.1, from coordinate 1,571,153 downwards.
AGCAATTGGGTAATAACGGGATATTAAGGCTTTAATTAGGCTGATATAACTACGACGAGACGGCGGTGAAACCCTAGTTATCCATCTAAATATAACCGTGCACGTTATCTGATGACTTAAAACTGCCGCTTAGAACAACTGTTTGGTATAATAAATAGTAACGAATATATCTGAGAACAAGATTGGCCATCAACTGGCATTGAATAGACTGGTGAATTCTTTGTTTACTCATCAATTTGGAGTGAGCTTGACGTAGCTGATTTGATGTTACGTTTTCGATGCGAGTTGAAAGCTGATATTTTATGAAAGGAGGCGGCGATAGTGGCACAATATGTTCCATTGCAAGTGTTGAGTACTTTTAGTTTGCTTCAAAGCACTAGCACTGTCAGTGAGCTAGTCCAGACTGCTAAGCAGCACGGCTATTCAGCGCTGGCCTTAACGGACGTTGATGTCATGTACGGGATTGTTGATTTCTATAATGCCTGTCGCCAGGCGGAAATCACCCCGATACTAGGCATAACGTTGAACCTATTAGGACATGAACTAACGGCCCAAACGTATCCGCTGGTCGTGCTCGCGAAAGACCAAGCTGGCTATCAAAACTTGATGCGGTTGTCGACGATGAAGCAGACGGCGACGGATGCCGGGTTATCGCTAACAGCCGTATTACCGTATTTGAACCATTTAATGGTCTTAACTCCGGCTAAAGACAGCGAATTAGCAGCATTGCTATTACAAAACAACGCTGAGCAAGCCGCCGATTGGGTGACGATGTTACGGCAGGCGGTCGACCCTGACAGCCTATATCTAGGAATTTCTTTGGATCAGGCTCCCGCGTTACGAACGACAATGACGGCCTTTGCACAGCAGCATCAATTACCGGTGGTAGCATTAGATCCAGTCGACTACGTCCAGGCCAAGGATTACTTTGCCGTTTCAGTTTTGCGAGCAATCGATCGGGGCCAACAGATCGAACAGCCTGAATCGTTGCAGGGCATTGAGGGTAGTCACTATTTACGGCCAGCCGACACCGTAACGGCTGACTATGAGCAACTTGGATTGACGGTGGCAGTGGCGGCCACCGCTGAAATTGCCGCGCAGTGCCAAGTTGAATTACAATTTCAACAACCGCAGTTACCGCAATTTCCAACGCCAACTGAACAGCCAGCCAACGTCTACTTACGCGAGTTGTGCACGGCTGGCCTGACAAAGCGCCTGGCTGCGATGACGGGGTCTGTTGATCAACAAGCCTACCAGGATCGTTTGGATCACGAACTGACCGTGATTGATCAGATGGGGTTTGACGACTACTTTCTGATCGTCTGGGACGTGATGAACTTTGCTCATGAAGCACAGATTACGACCGGGCCTGGGCGAGGCTCCGCTGCTGGTTCATTAGTCGCCTATGTCCTCAATATCACGGATGTGGATCCCTTGCAATACGACTTACTATTCGAACGCTTTTTGAACGCCAAACGGGCGAATATGCCGGATATTGACTTAGATATTCCTGATAATCGCCGGGAGCAAGTGCTGAATTATGTTCATGATAAGTATGGTCATGACCGTGTCGCCCAAATCATCACGTTTGGCACTTTGGCTGCAAAGCAAGCCTTACGTGATGTTGGCCGGGTTTTCGGCCTCTCGAGTTACGAGATGAGTGACTGGAGCGCCGCGATTCCTAATCAATTGCATATTACCCTCAAGCAAGCTTATCAGGGTTCCCAACGGTTACAAAATCTCGTTGCTGATTCATCGAAAAATAAGTTGCTATTTGAAACTGCCCAGCGCTTGGAAGGCTTGCCGCGCCATTATTCAACGCACGCGGCTGGCGTGGTACTAAGCCAAAAACCTTTGATTCAGATCGTGCCACTACAAGCGGGTAGTGAAACAATGATGATGACTCAGTATACCAAGGATACCGTTGAGGCAGTCGGCCTGTTAAAGATGGATTTTCTAGGACTGCGAAATTTGTCTTTAATGGCGAGTGCGCTACATTATGTGCAGCGTCAAACTGGCAAGCCACTAGCTATTACTAAAATCGACTTGAACGATCAGGCGACCCTTAAATTATTTCAGGCAGGCGACACGACCGGGGTCTTCCAATTTGAATCGGCGGGGATTCGAAATGTACTGCGGCGCTTGCACCCGGATAATTTTGAATTGGTCGCCGCAGTCAACGCACTTTACCGGCCGGGGCCAATGGAAAATATCGACCATTTTATTGCGCGCAAACAAGGCCAAGAACCGGTCAGCTATCCCGCAGAACAGCTCGCACCAATCTTAGGACCGACGTACGGCATTCTGGTCTACCAAGAACAAGTCATGCAAGTTGCAGCGGTCATGGGTGGCTTTACGCTGGGAGAAGCCGATTTATTACGGCGCGCGATGAGTAAAAAGAAACGCGCCGTGATCGACAAAATGCGGCAGCAATTTATCGCCGGCGCACAACAGAATGGTTATTCCGAAGCAGTGGCGACCCAGGTCTATCAATATATTGAGCAATTTGCGAACTACGGTTTCAACCGCTCACACGCGATTGCCTACAGTAAGATGGCCTTTGAACTAGCCTACTTGAAGGTTCATTATTCCGGGGCATTCTTTACCTCGTTGATGAATTCTGTGTTAGGCAATGGGACCAAGCTAAAACAGTATTTAGCGGAAGCTCGGCAGCATCAAGTTGCCATTATTCCACCAGATATTAATCGCAGTGGGCAGTACTTTGACTGGAATGGTCAGGCCATTGTGTTTGGCCTCAGTTCAATCAAGGGGCTGCGACGTGACTTTATTGCCAGTGTACTGGACGAACGGCAGGCCAACGGACCGTTCAGGAGTCTTCAACAGTTTATGCAACGGATTGACGCGAAGTGGCTCAAAGCGGATTTGATGAACGCCTTGATTTATGCGGGTGCCTTTGACCACTTTGGCCTGAATCGTGCGGAGCTGCTGACCAGTGTACCTGAGTTGATGTCAAGCGCCGAGTTAGCCGGTGGCAGTATGAGTTTGTTTGAATCATTAGCGCCGAAGATCAAAAAGCAACCGGAGCTCTCGTTAGGTGAGCGATTGGCCAAAGAAGCGGAATATCTTGGTGTGTACGTTTCAGGGCACCCGGTAGAAACGTATGATTGGCTCGCGCAACAACGACATACGCAATTAGTCAGCACGCTCACGAGTGAACAACCGGCACAAATACTGGTCTATATTACGAAGGTCCGAACGATTCGGACCAAGCGTGGTCAACCAATGGCGTTTGCCACGGGAAGTGATTTATCCGGGGAAATCGACTTGACGATTTTTCCCAACACCTATCAACGGATTCAGGCGGAATTGAAACCAGAAGCAATCGTGTTAATTACTGGTAAGGTCGAACAACAGCGGGATCTGCAAGTGATCGTCAACACCTGGCAGTTGGCGGAACAACTACCTAAACCAACCGGCCAACTCTTTTTGCGGTTGCAACCTGAGCAAGCAACGGCGACTGTGCAAAAGGAAATTTTAAGGATCTTAAGTCAATATCGAGGTCCTAATCCAGTTCTAATTTACTCGGCAGCAGCCCATCGAACGGTTGAACTAAATTCACAGTATTGGGTCGCAGAAAATCCAGATTTGGTTGGAGCGCTTACAACCTTATTAGGTCGCGATAATGTGGTGATGAAGAACGCTATCCCTTGATACGACGGCGTTTTTTAACGCATTTAATTTTAGAAAATAACAGACAATCCACGTGAAAAGTGTTAGAATCACTTATGGAGTTACGAACTCAATTTATTGCCTGAGGTGAAAAAATGAAACGCATTGGTATTTTAACCAGTGGCGGCGACGCTCCTGGTATGAATGCGGCCGTTCGTGCAGTTGCTGGTAAAGCAATGGCTGAAGGGTTGGAAGCATACGGCATCAATTACGGCTTTGCTGGATTAGTTGCCGGTGACATTCACAAAATAGAAGCAGCCGACTTAGATGGTGTGATTCAACGCGGCGGAACTTTACTATACTCCGCACGTTATCCAGAATTTGCCCATGAAGAAGGTCAATTAAAAGGGATCGAACAATTGAAGCGGTTTGGGATTGATGCTTTAGTTGTTATCGGTGGCGACGGTTCTTACCATGGCGCATTGCGCTTAACGGAACACGGCTACAACACGATTGGTCTTCCAGGGACGATCGATAATGATATTCCTTACACGGACTTCACAATTGGTTTTGACACTGCTGTCAACACCAACGTGCAAGCCCTTGACCGGATTTATGATACGGCTCATAGTCATGACCGGACTTTCGTTGTGGAAGTTATGGGTCGTGGCGCTGGTGACGTAGCCTTATGGTCCGGTGTTTCAATCGGCGCGACTGCTATCGTGGTCCCCGAAGTTGATTGGGACATGGAAGAAATCGCCAACAAGATTAAGCATAACCGGGCCAATGGTCATCGGAGCAACTTGATCGTGTTAGCCGAAGGTGTGATGGGTGCCCAGGAGTTTGTTGAGAAGTTATCCGAATATGGTGACTTTGATGCTCGTGGGAATACCATTGCTCATATGCAACGTGGTGGGAATCCAACTGCTAAAGACCGTGTCATGGCCAGCAAGATGGGTGCCTACGCTGTGGAACTCTTGCTTGCCGGCAAGGGTGGCTTAGCGGTTGGGATTCAAAACAACCAATTAGTCAACCACAACATCTTAGATTTATTTGAATCTAAGCATGACGTTGAAGTGTCATTAGATAAGTTGAATGAAGAAATTTCATTCAAGTAATCATGGCATGTTAGTTCTTATTTTAATTTGATAAAAATGACGTTAATGTCTTTTTATAAAAACTTTCAAGGGAGAGATTTTTCTTATGAAAAAAACCAAGATTGTTTCAACACTTGGTCCTGCCAGCACCGATACTGACACTATTGTTAAATTAATCGAAGCCGGCGCAAATATTTTCCGCTTTAACTTTTCACATGGTGATCATGAAGAACATTTAGATCGCTTAAACAAAGTTCACGAAGCAGAAAAGATTACGGGTAAGACCGTTGGTATCATGCTTGATACTAAGGGTGCTGAAATTCGGACGACCGTTCAAGCTAACGGGAAATCTGAATACAAGATCGGTGATAAGGTTCGTATCACCATGGACGATTCATTAGATACGACCCATGATAAGATTGCCGTTACTTACAAGAACCTCTTTGACGACGTTCATGTAGGTGGCCATGTCCTCTTTGATGATGGTTTATTAGACATGAAGATCGACGAAAAGGACGAAGCTAACCGCGAATTGGTTACAACTGTTCAAAACGCCGGCGTTTTAGGCTCACGTAAGGGTGTTAACGCTCCTGGCGTTTCAATCAACTTACCTGGGATCACTGAAAAAGACTCAAGCGATATTCGCTTTGGTTTGGATCATGAAATCAACTACATCGCTGCTTCATTCGTTCGTAAGCCACAAGATGTCTTAGACATTCGTGAATTACTTGAAGAAAAGCACATGGAACACGTTCAAATCTTCCCTAAGATCGAATCACAAGAAGGTATCGACAACGCCGATGAAATTCTTAAGGTTTGTGATGGTTTGATGGTTGCTCGTGGTGACATGGGTGTTGAAATTCCTGCTGAAAATGTGCCATTGGTACAAAAGAGTTTAATCAAGAAGTGTAATGCTTTAGGTATGCCAGTTATCACGGCTACTCAAATGTTAGACTCAATGCAAGAAAACCCACGTCCTACTCGTGCCGAAGCTTCTGACGTTGCCAACGCCGTCTTTGATGGTACTGACGCAACGATGCTTTCTGGTGAAAGTGCTAATGGTCTTTACCCTGTTGAATCTGTTGCCATGATGGCTAAGATCGACGAAAAGGCTGAAAACACTTTGGCTGAAAACGGTACGTTACAATTAAACCGTTTCGACAAGACTAGTGTTACTGAAACAATCGGTATTGCGATTGCTCGGGCAGCTAAGAACTTGAACATTAAGACGATCGTTGCTGCGACTGAATCTGGCTACACTGCTAAGATGATTTCGAAGTACCGTCCAAATGCTGATATCTTAGCAATCACTTTTGACGAACGGACTCAACGTGGCTTAATGGTTAACTGGGGTGTTCAACCAATCGTGGCTGAAAAACCAGAAACCACTGATGACATGTTTGATTTAGCTGCTTCTAAGGCTGTTGAACTTGGCTTTGCCAAGGAAGGCGACTTAATCCTGATCACTGCCGGTGTGCCAGTTGGCGAACGCGGTACGACTAACATCATGAAGATCCAATTAATTGGTTCTAAGTTAGCTGATGGTCAAGGTGTCGGTGATGAAACGGTTATCGGTAAAGCCGTAATCGCAACGTCTGCTCAAGAAGCTATCGACAAGGCCGTTGAAGGTGGCGTCTTAGTTACTAAGACGACTGACAAAGACTACTTACCAGCAATCGAAAAGTCTAGTGCTTTAGTTGTTGAAAACGGTGGTTTAACTTCACACGCTGCTGTTGTTGGTATCTCAATGGGAATTCCTGTTATCGTTGGTGTTAAGGACGCTACTAGTGTTATCTCTGATGGTCAATTGATCACCGTTGATTCACGTCGTGGCCTTGTATACCGCGGTGCTTCAAACGCCCTTTAAGATCAAATCCAATTTGATATTGAAAAGTCGTCGCTTTGCGGCGGCTTTTTATATTACCCGAATTGTCAAATTAAGTTAGAAATTTTTTAACTGTTCATCTGTAATCTGACTGATGAATGCTTCCAGAGGTGTCTGGTAACCCAAACTTTTTCGTGGGATGTGGTTTCGTCGACTGGCAACTGCTTGAACAAATCTATCTGATAGCTGGTCCATAATAAGATTGTGACGTAAACCATCTTTACGCAGCAGACCATTGGTGTTCTCATTTAAACCACGTTGATTGGGTGCTCCGACAGCGGCAAAGTAAATATTTAAATCAAATTGGTTAGCAATGGTTCGCCAACCGGCGAACTCCTTACCATTGTCAAACGTAATTGACTTAAATAGGTGTCGTGGCAGCTTCGAAAGCCATCCTGCTAAACTACGATTGACATCGTGTGCCGACTTGGTATGCGAATTCAGCACAATTGCGACCTTAGTTTGTCGTTCAACCAGCGTGGTTACCGCACCCTGATGGTTTTTACCTTGAACCGTGTCACCTTCTAAATGGCCGAATTCTTGATTAAAATTAGGATAGTCCTGATAACGATTCTTTAAATCCCTGCCCAATTGACCCGCTTTCCCACGGCGTTCAATGTAACCATTAGGGTGCCGTTTGCCGTGCATCGGTAAATCTTTGGTCGACAACCCCAAAACACCGCGTTTGAAAAGGCGGTAAAGGGTTCGAACCCCACAGCTGAAAGCCCGTTCTTGGCGATTAATAATGGTATCTGGTTGCCAACCAGCTTGAGTTTTGGCTTGAATATAGGCCAGTTCATCAGGGCGTAGTTGAATTGGTTTACGCCCACAATGTTGTTTATGCTTTCGATAGTGGCATTGGTAATCAATAATCGTACCGCCAGCGTCAAGAAACCGATAAATACGATACACAGTTTCAGCACTCCGATGGAGCGCTGGGGCCACTAGATAAGCCTTTTTACCGAGTTTCCAAAAAGAATAAATTGTGGCAAGTTCGTCTATGGTAAGATGAGTATAGGTCATTTGTGATCAGCCTTTCTTTTGATTTTGACACTCAAAAGTCTATCACAAATGGCTTTTTAAATTTCTAACTTAATTTTACAAACCGGGTTACATAAACTGCTTCACCCCCAGATGAATTAGTATGAAATATGATTAAAAGGTGCCAAAACGTTTGGAGATTCCGGTTAGTCAGCAAGGTTCGTCCTATTCCGACCTACGGGGCCGGGTGACAATTGCTGGAACGTAGCCGACGTCGATTCGAGCTCACGCAGCAACCCACTGCGCAATCTCAAATACGAGTCTTATTCTAGGCCGGAAGCAGACCACTTCCAGCCAAGAATAATTTGGCTACTGAGCATTGTCACCCAACCCCTCCAGTCGGGAAGCCGTTCGAATGGCTGATGAACAACCACCTAACTTGGTGCAACTTGCCGCTGAACGAGTTTACTACTTAGAATTTTGAACATGCGTTAATGCTGTCTCATTGTTTGGGATACCTCAGTACTAATACGGTGGAGTTAGAAATAATCGTACAATCACAATTATATTATCAAACTAACTGTTGTATGATAAAATTGCTATCTCTAAAATAGCAACGTCCAATTCGTTCAATGCTGGGTCCACCCATGTCAGCCATTCGAATACCATCCCGACTGGAAGGCATTTCGGCCAATGCTCAGCGGTGAAATTCCACTTGGCAAGCGTCCTTTGCTTGGTTAGTGGAAGACCAGTATTTAAGACGTGGGCTGCGGCTTAAATCTGTGTCCACCGCGTTCCAGCAATTGGCCGAAATGCCTGGAAGTCGGTGTAGGACGCCGCTAACTAAGCAAGTTTACGCTAAATAGACCCTTTTCCAGCGGGTTTAAGCTGGATCACTTGACGTTGACGTTTTGGCACCTTTTGATCATGTTTCCGCCTAAATTGAAGAATAGGGATCGGTTATTGATCAGGGGGGATGGTGAAATTGGTGAGTAACGACCAACACCCCTCGTAATTCGGGCCGTTTTCAGTTACAATTGATAACACGTGAGGTGTCGTATGGAAAGTTGGTTATTTTTATTAGCGATTTTAGTGGTGGCATGGTTAGGGAAAAATCAGTCCTTACAGATTGCGACCGTTGTTGTGTTGCTCATCAAATTGATTCCTAATACGAGTAAGCTATTAACGACGATTGGGCAGAAGGGGATCAATTGGGGTGTGACGGTGATTACCGTTGCAATTTTGATTCCGATTGCGACTGGTCAGATTGGATTTCGGGATCTGTGGCATGCGTTTAAGTCACCAGTGGGCTGGATTGCGGTTGCGTGTGGAGTGTTGGTTTCAGTGCTCTCATTTCACGGTGTCGGGCTCTTGTCAGCGACACCAGAGATTACCGTGGCGTTAGTATTCGGGACCATTATGGGTGTTGTTTTGCTCAAAGGAATCGCGGCCGGGCCAATTATTGCGGCTGGTATAACCTATTGCATTATTCAAGTCTTACATTTAAGTTTACAGTAATTAAAAAGAACGGTCCGTTGATATTTATAGACGGATATTCAGAGGAGTTATCACATGGATAGTATTATTGGAACGGTGGTTACGGCGAAGGTAACCGATGAAAACGATGAAGCATACTTCGTACAGATCGACGGGCAGACGCTGTGGGTCGATAAGACTGAACCGGAGAAGCCATTGCATATTGGCGGACTTTACGAAGGTTTTGTTTATGAGAATGAAGATCACCACTTACAAATGACGCGGTTTGTCCCAGAAATTTCGTTTGATCACTTTGTGTGGGGAACGGTTGTCCGGACGCGGCATGATCTAGGGGTCTTTGTCGATGTCGGTTTACCGAATAAGGACTTGGTGGTGTCATTAGACGAATTACCGACTATCAGTCGACTATGGCCTAAAAAAGATGATCGTTTATACGTTAAGTTAGCCCGTGACAATAAACAACGGCTATGGGCGACGTTGGCCGAATTGACGGACTTTGAGGCTATTTCTAAACCATATGATCGGGCCCAAGTTAAGAATACGGATACCATGGCGACCGTTTTTCGGTTGAAGATGGCTGGTACGTCGGTCATCACGGACGATAATCACCTGGGCTTCGTGCACCCGTCAGAACGTGAACAGGAACCACGCATGGGACAACACGTCAAGGCACGGGTCATTGGCTTTTTGCGCGACGGTGAATTGAACTTGTCCTTGAAGCCGCGGGGATATGAAGAAATTGGCGATGACGCCCAAATGTTATTAGCAGCATTGCAACATCAAGCGGACCACGCGTTACCATTTTGGGATAAGAGTGATCCCGATGACATTCGGAATTACTTTGGTATCAGTAAATCACAATTTAAGCGCGCTGTGGGTAATCTGTTGAAGCAACGCTTGATCAGCCAACAACCAGGTGAGATCAAGCTACTCGAAAATGCGGATGAGCAAGCCGACGATTGATCAAAAAATGCAGGACCAGCTTGCTGATTACCTGCATTTTTTGCGTGTTGAACGGGGATTAGTCGAGAATACGATCAAGAGTTACTCTCAAGATCTGACCACGTTTAGCGAATACTTGATGAGTCAGCAGATCACGGACTATCGGGTGGTTGACCGGTACATCCTGTTGAATTATTTGCAGTATCTTGATGAGGCGGGCAAGTCGCGGAATACGATCATTCATAGCGTGTCTAGTTTGCGTAAGTTTTTTCAATATCTCGCCCAAATGCACGCCATCGATACTGATCCGATGCTAAAGATCGATACGCCTAAGCGGGCGCAACACTTACCACAAGTGTTGTCACCGCGTGAGGTCGAACGATTGCTAGCCGTCCCTAAGTTGAATACCCCGCTCGGATTACGTGACCGCACCCTGTTAGAAGTGATGTATGCGACCGGGCTGCGGGTCAGCGAAACGATTAATTTGACGATGGACGATCTGCACTTGGACTTGGGGTTGATTCAAACGATCGGTAAGGGTGATAAGGAGCGGATCATTCCCATCGGTGATGTTGCCATTGATTTTATTACCCGTTATTTAAAAACGGCTCGGCCCAAACTCGTCTCTGCCAAACGCCGGAACAGCTATTTATTTATTAATAACCACGGTGGTAAATTAAGTCGGCAAGGGGTTTGGAAAAATCTGAAGGCAGAGGTCAAGGCGGCTGGCATCGAAAAAAACGTGACACCGCATACGTTGCGCCATTCGTTTGCAACTCACATTTTAGAAAATGGGGCGGACTTGCGTGTCGTGCAGGAACTTTTAGGTCATGCCGATATTTCGACGACCCAAATTTATACGCATATTTCGAAAAAACGCCTCGCTGAGGTTTATAATAAGTATCATCCGCGAGCGTAGACGTGGTGTGGAAGCAAGCAGTTAAGGGAGGCAATACCGTGCTCGTTAAATATCGGAAGGATTATGAAAAGGTCGCCATGGGGCTACTGTCATTTATCCCGGATTTCAAAGATTTAACACATCTACAAACTGAGATGCAGTGGTATCAGTCAACAGAGGACCACCAATTATTACTATGGCGGCAAGGTGACGGCGATTTCTGTGGCATTATTGGCATTGAAGTCGGCAGTGACTTTATCTTATTGCATCACGATTCATTATCGCCCGAGGAACGGACGGCCGCTAACCAGTATCAGATGTTGGATGAGCTGGCCGCACTGTATCCCAAACAACGGGTCATGGGAACTTTAGAAATGGCGCCAATCATTGGCGCGTGGGAGCGTAATCGTGACAAACAACCAACAACAACCAATCACCATTAAGATTTCGGAGTTTGAGGGGCCGTTAGACTTATTACTGCACCTCATTCGCCAAAACAAGATGGATATTTATGATATTCCAATTGCGGCCATCACGCAGCAGTATCTGGATTACTTGCACTCCATGCGAGCACTAAAATTAGATATTGCTGGTGATTATTTGGTCATGGCGGCGACGTTGATGACCATCAAGAGTCGGTTCTTGTTGCCCCAGCCCGAACCAGACGAGGACGAAGAGGATAATGAGGACGATGATCCGCGTGATTCACTGGTGGCCGAACTCTTAGCTTATAAGGTTTATCAGGAAGCAGCTGGTGAATTACGGGAAAAAGAACAAGCGCGCCATCAACATTTCACGCGGGAAGCGATGTTAGTGCCGGCCGACCTGAGTGCTCCCAAGCTGACTGCGGGAATCACCTTAGATGATCTGCAGGCGGCTTTTCGGCAATTAGTGGCTAAACGGCGGCGGGTACGGCCACTAACGAAAACGGTCGTCGCTGAAACCATCAACATTGATGAGCGGATGACACAAATTACGACGCAATTGCAACAGCAACCTCACGGACTGGATTTTGCCGACCTATTTACGGTCAGTGCCAGCGATGAAATGTTAGTGACAACCTTTATGGCTGTGTTAGAATTAACCAAGCAGGATCAAGTGGCGTTGCAGCAAGCTGAGCCACTGAGTCCGATTCATTTATATTTACGACAGGATGAACAGCATGACGAACATTGAACAAATTGAAGGACTATTATTTGTGGCTGGTGATGAAGGCATCACGGTCGCCGAAATCGAGCACGCCACGGGGTTTGCTAAGCCGGCGATTACGACGATGCTCACACAACTAGCCACGAAGTATCAAGCCGATCCAGACAGCGCCCTCATGATCCTATCAACGGCGAATACTTATCGCTTGGCGACTAAGGCCGCAGTGGCACCGGTGTTAAAACGCTACTTTGAAGCGCCGCTAACGACGAGTTTGTCACAAGCATCGTTGGAAGTCTTAGCAATCATCGCGTATCGGCAACCCTTGACGCGAATCGAAATTGATGAGATTCGGGGCGTGCACAGTGGGTCGACGATTCAAAAATTAGTTTTGCGACAGTTGGTCACCGAGACGGGCCGCTTGAGTGAACCGGGACGACCAATCTTGTACGGCACGACGGAACTGTTCTTGGATTACTTCGGGCTAAAATCTCTAGATGATTTACCAGCGATTGATTTAGCGGCCTTGAGTGACGCGGAGCATCCCGCACCAGAGACGGACCTCTTTTTAAATGCATTTCAGGATAAATTACAAGCAGAACGTGAGGATAAATAATGGCAGAACGATTACAAAAGGTAATGGCGGAAGCGGGCATCGCTTCGCGGCGTAAATCAGAAGTGTTGATCACATCCGGTCACGTTAAGGTGAATGGGAAGACGGTCACCACGCTCGGCGTAAAGGTGGAACCCAGTGACCATGTCGAGGTTGACGGGGTCCCGTTAAACGCGGAAAAACTCGTGTATTATTTGTTTTACAAGCCGCGGGGAGTCGTGACGACCGTTCATGATGAAAAGGACCGTAAGACGGTATTAGACTTCTTTGAAGACGTACCAGAACGGATCTATCCAGTAGGACGGTTGGATTATGATACTTCAGGTTTGCTCATCATGACGAATGATGGGGCCCTTGCGAATCGGTTGACCCATCCGAAGTACGAAGTCAAGAAGACTTATTTGGCTAAAGTCGAGGGCGTGCCGACCAACGCCGATCTCAAACAATTGCGCTTAGGCGTTGAAATCGATGGCCGTAAGACGGCGCCTGCCAAGTCGAACTTGTTAGATAGTGATCACAAGAAGAATAATGCGCTGGTTCAATTGACGATTCACGAAGGCCATAATCATCAAGTGAAGAAAATGCTGGCTGCAGTGGGTCACCCGGTGACGAAGTTGAAACGGGAACGCTATGGGGTTCTCGATTTGCAGAGTTTACAACCAGGTGAATACCGTAAGTTAAAGCCAATTGAAATTAGTAAGTTAAAAGGTGAACGATAGCGCTTGCATTTTTGAACGAAAGCCGTTAAAATAAACTTGTAAAAATAAATATTGGTTCATCTTCAGGGCAGGGTGCAATTCCCGACCGGCGGTAATAACCCGCGACCTATGCGTGTGCATAGTGATTTGGTGTAATTCCAAAGTCGACAGTAAAGTCTGGTATAAAGAAGATCGAGCTTATTTGCCAAGCGTTGCAAGTAAGTCCGCCCCGGATGACATTTAGTGTGATCGGGCGGGCTTTTTTATTTGAAACAACTGGTAATGCGGTTCATTGAAGATGACCCATAGGAGGGTGCGTTATGCAACATACAACGTTACACCGACTAGTGGGCATAGCCTTACTCGGTGCCAGTGCGTATATTTTAATGTTAGTGGAGTTTCCGATTTTGCCGATTGCGCCATGGATGAAGATCAACTTTTCAGATATTCCCATTCTGATTGGGCTCTTTCTCTTTGGTGTTGGGGGCGCGTTTGTTATCACCATTATCAAACTGCTCCTGCATTCAGCCATGATGGGTTTCGCCATCTATGATTTAATCGGGTCGTTTGCTAGTTTCTTGGGTACGGCAGTGCTGATTTTAGCATTTGCATTAGTGCTACGTTACTATCATGGTGATCCTAAGTGGCGGATGCCCGTCGCAATTGGTGTTGCGACGGTCGGGCTCGTTGTGATTGAATCGTTAGCTAACTTGACGTTTGTCCTGCCATTCTACTTACAAGTGATGGGCATGAAGCTCAGCATGTCGTTGAATACAATCGTGCTGGTCGCAGTCGTCCCATTCAACTTGATCAAGGGTCTGCTGGTCGGCAACGTCTTCTGGCTGGTCTATCAACGGCTGGCTAAATGGTTAGGCAACCACAATCAGCTGATGAGCCGAGTTTAAGCACAATCAATATAATAACGAAGGCGGTCATCTATTGCGTAAATGCAAGGTGACGGCCTTTTTAATTTGGCAACACCGTGATATTCTTAAATACGCACGCTGAATACTTAATCATGGATGCGCAATGCGGCGTCTTGCCAGTTCGTGGTAGCGTTGATTACCTAAACTTAGCAAGATCAATAAGCTACCGGTTAATCTACCAGCTAGCGAATTAGCAGCGTCATCCTGAGTGAAGTTGGGCTAACTCACCACCAACTTAAGAAGTTAAGCTGGCCCTTGGTTGGGAGCCGGTCAAATTAACAAATGTAAAGGAGGGCTCACCGTGTTTCCAGACTACGTTTTATTGTTATTCAGTACGACGCCGCGACGAGCAAAGAGTTTGTTTAATGTCTTACGCGGCCGCCGCACGGTCTCCACACTCTTTGCCGGGTTGACCGCCGGCTATTTAGATCTACTCGACAGTTGTCACACGGTGCCCTTAGAAGACTTTATGGCGGCAACTGAAGTCCTCACCGAAAATGGTCAATTGGTGAGTACGACCGCGGGAAGCTGGCAACTAACGCCGGTGGGGGCGCAACGGCAAGCCGAGTTCCGTCAGACGCTATACTTACCCCGGAATTTTCAGGTGTTTCAAACTACGGATGTCCGTCGATTTATGGTCGTCAGTCAACTCGCCTTACAAGTTGTCTCTGAGCTTGTGCATCATGATCGCCATTATTATCCGGTGACGACTGATCCGGGAATTCAAGCACAGGTCAAGCAATGGTTGCGCCGTCAATCGAAGGCGACACTCGGCGAACAGATTCATGCGGCTTTGACCGCCTTCTTAACGAGTTTGGAAGATGCAGAGTTGCCAACGGTCTTCGTCCAGGGGCTCACAGGTTATCAAGAACCCGGGCTAACGAATGAACAGTTAGCTGAACAACTAGGTCGGCACCCCTTCGAGACTGACATGATGCACACCGATGTAATCTGCCAGTGGATCAAGTGGATCCAGCAGCACCCGCAGGATCCATTTGCTCAATTGTTGGCGGCGTTCACTCAAGCGAGTCCCATCAGTCAAAGTGCGCTGCAAACCTACCAAGCATTTTTAACGACCCACCAACTCGCGGCAATCGCGCAGGCCCGGCATTTAAAGATGAGTACGGTACGTGAACACTTGCTGGAAGTCGCGATGTGGTCGCCTGATTTTCCGTATGAAATGGTGCTGGATCATGAGTTAACGCAGCAATTGACCAATATCTTTGCGGCGCAACCAGATGTTGCAAACTGGTCGTTTCAGGATGCCCAGGCTGCATTACCCACGTTAGATTTCTTTGAATTTCGGTTATTTCAGATTATGAGGTGTCAGCATGTCAGAAGATGAATTGTATCGACTGTTGAAAACGAAGTATGGGTTTGATGAATTTCGCCCCGGCCAACTAGCCGTTATTCAGAAAATATTAGCAGGTCAAGATGTCTTAGCGGTATTACCGACGGGAACCGGTAAGTCATTGATTTACCAACTCGTTGGGACTGCGTTGCCAGGATTAGTGGTAGTGGTCTCACCGCTGATTTCCTTGATGCAAGATCAGTTGGCACGCTTAAACTATCAAGGCGAAAAGCAAGTGGCCGCCTTGACTTCGCAACTCGATTATGGTGCTCGCCAGCACCTGCTGAATCATCTCGGCCAGCTAAAGTTCCTGTTTATTTCGCCAGAAATGTTGAGTCAAGACCAGATTCAAGCGGCGCTGATGCGTGTGTCACTGGCGTTACTGGTGATCGACGAAGCCCACTGCATTTCGACTTGGGGGCCGGATTTTCGTCCCGACTACCGCCGTCTCGGCGAGATTCGGCAACGGTTGCGGGCACCAAGAACGTTAATGCTCACCGCCACGGCCACGCAACGCGTTCGGCAAGATATTTTGACGCAGTTAGCCGTTCCGGACGCCCAACAGGTCTTATATTCAGTCAATCGGCCCAATATTTATTTAGCAGTTGAGCAGGTCAATGACGAAGATCATAAACGGGCGACCTTACAACATCTAGTGACGAGTGCGCGCGGACCAGTCATCGTCTACTTTACTTCCAAGCGGCAAACTGACTTGATAGCGGAGTGGCTGCACACGACGACTACGTTACGGGTCGCGGCCTATCACGCGGGGCTAGCGACTGATGACCGCTTCAAGATCCAGCAGCAATTCATGGCGGGACAGTTGGATGTGATCTGTGCCACGTCTGCTTTTGGGATGGGAATCAACAAAGCTGATATTCGCCTGGTGGTCCACTACCACTTACCAACGACACTAGCCGACTACGTTCAAGAAATCGGCCGGGCGGGGCGTGATGGCCAGCAGGCGATGGCGATTATGTTGTACGCACCGGGCGACGAAAACCTGGTTCGGAATCTGAACGAATTGACGGCTGCGACCCCCAATGAAATCCAGCAAGACTACAGTCGTTATCAAGCACAGCAACCGCCGACGGATGACCGTAGTAAAGTCTTGCAGTCTTACTGGCTACAAGGAACGCCGCCGCAGACCGTTGCAACCATTTTTGCTGATCGCCAAGCGGCTAAGGAACGTGAACTGCGAGCACTCATGAGTTACGTCCAAACCACGACTTGTCATCGGGCCGTAATGCTAACTTACTTTGGTGAGGCGGCCGTGACTCATACAGAACAGTGCTGTCAGCTAGCTGGTGAACCGTTACCGCTTGATGCGTTAGGGCTGACAGCGACACATGACGAGGCTGTGGCCCCGCTAATGTCGTGGGAACAGCGCTTAGCTCAATTGTTTTTACCAAATTCTTAAAGAAATCAATTCAGGGTTATGTTACAATATTGGTTGAAAGTTTTTTGAGGAGGAACACCCTATGAGTCAAAAAAATGATAATGACAAATCCCAAGCGGATAAGCCGTGGGACAAAACTTTTGAAGACGATCGGGATGACTCGGGCAATTTATCGCGAACTCAAAAACGAAAACAAGACAGTAGCAACTCCACGCTAACGACCGTGTTAGTCGTGCTAATATTGTTGCTTGCTTTGGCACCAATTGGCTACTTTTTGGTGAAAAAGAATTCGCTTAATAATCCGCAACAGACTGAACAAGTTGCTAGTTCGAGCTCGAAAAAGTCATCGGCCAGTGTTGCTGCCAGCAAGTCATCGACTGCTGCTAGCAAGAAGAAGGCGGCCGCATCGTCGAAAAAGGCTGCTGCCAAAAGCAGTAGCTTGGCATTGGCTAGCTCTAAAGCTGCCAGTTCCAAGGCTGCTAGTTCAGCCGCTGCTAGCTCGAAAGAAAGTGCGAGTACTGACGACAGCAGCGCTAGCAGTAGTAGTAGCTCCTCAGAATCATCTTCAGGGACTAAGTACGTCACGGTAGAAGCCGGCCAAGGAGTCTATCGGGTCGCTACGAATGCTGGAATCTCAGTGGATAAACTATTAGAACTAAACGGTTTATCATCTGACGCAACGATTTCAGCTGGTCAACGGTTACGTGTCCGTTAATACGCGATTTTTTCAGATTGTGAGGGGTTAGTTAATGGCTAAGCAAGCATTACAGGTGGCCATCGATGGTCCGGCTTCAGCTGGCAAGAGTACCGTAGCCAAACTCGTTGCAAAACGGTTTGGCTATATTTATGTTGATACCGGCGCCATGTATCGGGCGGTCACATACTGGGCAATGCAACAGCACATTGATTTAGCGGATGAACCGGCCGTAATTGCGGCGATGAAGTCGCTCAAGATTAGTTTTAAGCCCGGCGAACCAGATCAACTGGTTTTTGCCAACCAGGAAGATATTACGGCGGCAATTCGCCAACCAGACGTGACGAATAACGTTTCGACGATTGCAGCGCTACCACAAGTTCGTACCATTTTAACTGAGCAACAACGTGAAATGGCCAATGCCGGTGGAATCGTGATGGACGGTCGTGATATCGGAACAACGGTATTGCCAAATGCCGAAGTTAAGATCTTCTTAGTTGCTTCGGCGGCTGAACGGGCCAAGCGCCGCTATGCCGAAAATATTAAAAAGGGGATTGACACGCCCCTGGCTCAGCTCCAGGCTGAGATCGAATTACGCGATCACAAAGACTCAACGCGGAAAGTGTCACCATTAACACAGGCAGCGGACGCCACACTTGTTGATACGACGCCAATGTCAATCGACGAAGTTGTTGCTGCCATTGCCGAAATTATTACAAAAAAACAAAGTTCAACAATCTAATTGCATTAACTTAATGCTTTTAGCTAGCTTTTCATTGCATTTTCAGCTATGATATAGGTTAGAGTTATTGTTGACAGGAGGAAATTTGCATGAGTGAAAACGAAAACAGCCAAGAGAAAAATGAACTTTTAGACGCTTTAAACAGCGTTGAAGAAGTAAACGTCGGTGACGTTGTTAAGGGTGAAGTCTTAGCAATTGACGACGACAAACAAGTAATTGTTGGTATCCAAGGTACCGGTGTTGAAGGGGTCGTTCCTTTGAAGGAACTCTCAACACAACGGGTTGACGATGTCAACGAAGCCGCTAAAGTCGGTGATGTCTTAGACTTGGTTGTCATTTCTCGGATTGGCAGCGACAAGGAAAACGGCAGTTACTTACTGTCACATCGTCGGTTAGAAGCTCGCAAAGTTTGGGACGATGTTGAAAAAGAATACGAAGCAGGTCATACGATTAAAGCTCCGGTAACGCAAGTTGTTAAGGGCGGGTTAGTCGTTGACGCTGGTGTTCGTGGCTTCATCCCTGCCTCAATGATTGATGATCATTACGTTGAAGATTTAAATGCCTACAAAGGCCAAGAACTTGAACTTAAGATTATTGAAATTGAACCTAGCGAAAACCGCTTGATCTTATCACACCGTGCCGTTGTTGAAAAGCAACGTGAAGCACAACGTGAAGAAGCTTTGAAGACCTTACAAGCTGGTGACGTCGTTGAAGGTAAAGTTGCGCGTTTGACGAACTTCGGTGCCTTTGTTGACCTCGGTGGGATTGATGGTTTGGTCCATGTTTCAGAAATCTCATACGAACGGGTTGAAAAGCCTGCTGATGTATTGAAGGTTGGTCAAGAAGTCAAGGTTAAGATTTTATCCGTTGATGCTGACCGCGAACGGGTTTCATTATCAATCAAAGCAACCTTACCAGAACCTTGGGATGGTATTGAAGAAAAAGCACCACAAGGGGCTGTACTTGATGGTAAAGTTAAGCGTTTGACGAGTTTTGGTGCCTTTGTGGAAGTCTTCCCTGGTGTTGAAGGGTTAGTTCACATTTCACAAATCTCACACCAACACATTGCCACACCAAACGATGTCTTAAAAGTTGGTCAAGAAATCAAAGTCAAAGTCTTAGACGTTCGTCCAGACGAAAAGCGGTTAGCTTTATCAATTAAAGCTTTGGAAGAAAAGCCACAAACTGCTGACGATGATAACGAAAGTCAACCAGAACGTCGGAGCAACAACAACCGTCGTCGTAACAACAACCGGGACAACCGGACTGCTAGCGAACGTTCAACGGCTAACGCTCCTGAAGAATCAACTGGTTTCACTTTAGGTGATTTGATCGGTGACGAATTGAAGAATGCTGAAAGCAACAATGATGAAAACTAATCATTGATTGATTAAAAATACCCTTCAAGCTTGCCTTGAAGGATATTTTTTTAGGAACAGATTAGTTGGTGCTACCAATTAATCTGAGACTCGTGGCGGGAACCTGACAGCTGCGAGGGCAAAGGAGGAGTTAATATGGCAAAACCAGTTGTCGCCATTGTTGGGCGACCAAACGTTGGTAAATCCACGATCTTTAACCGGATTGCTGGTGATCGGATTTCAATTGTTGAAGATACACCAGGTGTGACCCGTGACCGGATTTACGCCAACAGCGAATGGCTTGGTCAAGAATTTAGCCTGATTGATACAGGTGGAATCGATATTGAAGATGCCCCGTTCATTAAGCAGATTACGCAGCAAGCTGAAATTGCAATCGACGAAGCTGACGTTATTATTTATTTAGTAAGCATCAAAGAAGGCGTCACAGACGCTGACGAACACGTTGCCCAGATCTTGTATCGGTCGAACAAGCCGGTCGTGCTGGGTGTCAATAAGGTCGATAATCCTGAGCTTCGGAGTGAAGTTTATGACTTTTATTCCCTGGGCTTTGGTGATCCGTATCCTATCTCAGGTGCGCACGGGCTCGGTCTTGGGGACTTACTTGACGCGGTCATTAAAAACTTCCCTGAAAAAAGCGGGGAAGACGAACCGGGGACGATTCGGTTCAGTTTGATTGGTCGCCCGAACGTGGGTAAGTCATCAATTGTCAACGCCTTGCTGGGCGAAGACCGGGTCATTGTTTCTGACGTGGCCGGGACGACCCGGGATGCCATCGATACGAAGTTTACTGATCAGGATGGTGACCGGTTCGTGATGGTCGATACGGCCGGTATTCGTAAAAAAGGCAAGGTCTACGAAAATACTGAGCGTTACAGCGTTATGCGTGCGCTCAAGGCAATCGATAATAGTGACGTGGCCCTCTTTGTTATCAATGGTGAAGAAGGCATTCGTGAGCAGGATAAGCGGGTTGCTGGTTATGCGCATGAAGCGGGTAAGGGTATTATCATCGTGGTCAATAAGTGGGATCTGGTTAAGAAGGATAACCACACGATGCAAGAATTCGAAGCGTATATTCGTGATCAGTTCGTTTACTTGAGCTACGCGCCGATTATCTTCGTCTCTGCTAAGACGAACCAGCGCTTGGAGCAATTGCCAGCGCTCATCAAGAAAGTCAATACGAACCATATGCGGCGGATTCAGTCGTCCGTCTTAAATGACGTTATCATGGATGCGATTGCGATGAATCCGACCCCGAGTGACAATGGAAAGCGGCTACGGGTCTACTATGCCACTCAGGTGGCGATTCAACCCCCAACCTTCGTGGTCTTCGTGAACGACCCTGATATGATGCACTTTTCATACGAACGGTTCCTTGAAAATCAAATTCGCAACGCCTTTGATTTTAGCGGGACACCGATCCACATGATCGAGCGGCGTCGTAAGTAGTCAAAAGCGCGTAAAATCAGCATTTTAGCACATTCTTTGATTGATGTAAACGATTATCATCTTTTTGCGCTATTTTCGCTGAAAAGGCTAAAAAAGCTTGCTATTACAGCATTCCTATGCTATCTTTGATGAAGAAATGATGCTTGTTATCGTTTCTCTCATTTTTGGACCACTCAAAAATGATCATCTGGATCATCGATGTTAAAAAGCACGGCGATCCTTCACTCTGTAACGGGGAGGTGAATCAAACATGGCAAACAAAGCTGAATTAGTTAACAACGTTGCTGCGGCAACTAACTTAACGAAGAAAGACGCAACTGCTGCAGTTGACGCAGTCTTTGCATCAATCCAAGACACTCTTGCAAAGGGTGAAAAAGTTCAACTGATCGGATTTGGTAACTTTGAAGTACGTGAACGTGCTGCTCGTAAGGGCCGTAACCCACAAACTGGTGACGAAATCCAAATTCCTGCAAGCAAAGTACCTGCATTTAAGCCAGGGAAAGCTTTAAAGGACGCAGTTAAATAATGCATATCAGTTAATGAAATGCAAACATGAAAGTCAGTATAGCGACCGTTATACTGGCTTTTTTGCTGTCGTCTGCGGTATGATAGACTGTCAGGTCAAACGACCTACAGCTGGTATCGTGAGTGGCGGTATCGGGCTGATTACTGAAATAAATGATGAACCACGGCGACTAAACGCAGTCGTTCTTAGTGGGTTAAAGGATGGGTGTAATGAGTTATTCAGAAAAAATGCTCGCAGCACTATCAAACGGGCAAATTGACACGGCCAAAAAGCACTTTGCATGGGCCTTACGTAAAGACGATGACCAGACGCTGTATAGTTTGGCTGAAGAACTGTACGGCCTGGGTTTCTTAAATCAAGCGGAACGGACTTATAAGAAGTTACTGGCTAAGTATCCCGATGAGGACGATTTACGGACCAGCCTGGCTGATATCGCGATCGATGAGGACGATACCGACCTCGCGCTCGACTATTTACAACAAGTTAAGCCAGACTCGCCGGCTTATGTTCAAGCTTTGCTAGTTGAAGCTGATTTATACCAGACCCAGGAACTATTTGAAGTCAGTGAACAGAAGCTCAAAGAAGCCTATCAGTTGGCACCAGACGAACCGGTCGTTGAATTCGCACTCGCCGAATTTTACTTCCTGATTCGTAATTACAGTCAGGCGACCCGTTTCTACTTGGACTTGATTAAGCAGGGGCAACTCGAAATCTCCAAAGTTAATCTAGTTGAACGGCTAGGGGTCGCTTATGCGGAGTCGGGACGCTTCGAACAGGCGGTGGGTTATTTGGAACAGATCAAGCCTGCCAAGCTCACGCCGGACAGCCAGTTTGAGTTAGGGTTTACCTATTTGCAATTAAACGAACCCCAGAAGGCCATTGACATCTTCGACAAGCTGCGGGAGCAAGATGATCAGTATGCGTCCCTGTATCCATACTTGGCCCAGGCCCAAGAACAACTTCATCAACTGGACAAGGCGTTATTGACCTTACAAGAAGGTTTAGCGGTCGACCAGTACAATGAGCAGCTGTACTTGCAAACGGCCCGCTTAGCCTTGAAATTAGACGATCAGGAATTAGCTGAAAAGTATTTGCGGGAAGGATTGAGCATTGACCCTGATAACTTGACCACGGTATTGGAACTTTCCAATTTATTAGTTCAGCAGGAACGTTACCAAGACAATATCGACTTGTTGGATCAATACTTGCAAAGTAATGAATTCGACCCACAGTTCTACTGGAACCTGGCGATTTCTAATGATCATCTTGATCATTTTCAGGCAGCTAAGGATAATTATGAAGCGGCTTATCCGTTCTTTGAACATAACAAGGACTTCCTCAAACCGGCGATTTATTTCTTCCGTGAAGCCGGAATGGCTGACAGTGCCGTAGCAGCATTACGGAATTATTTAACGATCGAACCGGATGATGGTGAAATGGTCGCGATGCTAGAAGACTACGAGGATCAGGGTTACTAGGACGGTGGTTCTCTACAGCTTGCTGAAAGTTCCATTTCTAAAGCTATTGAAAACACTTTCAGCTTTGGTAAAATGAACGTATATCAAATTCAAGTGAGGCGTTTACTATCGTGAAAGTAGCTATTATTGCCACCGATTTGGATGGCACGTTTTTGAGAGACGACCATCAGTTTGACCACAACCGGTTCCAAGCCCAGTTGGACAAAATGAACGCGCAGGGTCAGCACTTTGTCGTGGCGAGCGGCAATCAGCTGCAACATTGCATTGACGTTTTTGACGGGATCAGTGGTGAATTGACCTATGTGGCTGAAAATGGCGGGTTGGTCATTGATAATCACGGTAACGTGTTGGCTGAAAGCTTGATTGCGCCAGCGCTTTATCAGGAACTATTGAATTACGTGGCGACTGAACCGGCACTGGCGGGTGCTGAGATCTCGATCTCCGGTAAGCAAGGGGCATACATCCGGCCTCAAGATGACAGTCCAATCATGCGTTACTACCTGAGCCGACTGCAGATCGTGCCATCATTGTTGACCATTGACGACCATATCTATAAAGCCACTTTTAGTTGGCAAGATACGGATGCTGACGCGCACGCCGCTTTGATCAACCAGCAATTTGCTGGCCGGTTACGTGCGACTGTCAGTGGTGGGAATGGGCTCGACGTCATTCCGCCCCATGTTAATAAGGCGACTGGGCTTGCTTATTTGCAACAGCATTGGCATATCGCTGCGAGTCAGACGGCTGCGTTTGGGGATAATGGCAATGATCTTGAAATGCTTCGAGAAGCTGATTACAGCTTTGCGATGCAAAATGCGATTGCCCCCGTCAAAGAGATGGCCACGTATCTGACGTCCCATGACAATAATCATGATGGGGTCCTCGCAACCATTGACACGTTAATCTAGCGTCGTCAGTGATCATTACCGAATGAAATCGTAGTTAGCAGTGTTTGACCGAGCGGGACCACCGCGTTGAGTCAAACACTGCTTTTTAAGTCTTCTATGCACAAATTGGGCGGACACGAGCTGCCGAACGGAACCGTAAATCGGCGTTACACCAGCCCGTGTTAGTCGCGCTACGCGAACCATCACGGGCTGATTTGACAATTTAAGCGCGCAACGCAGAAGTTTAAGGATGTTTGCCGAGGATTCTCCTGCCTAATTTGGTCATTGTCTGCTAAAATATAATTAGCTTAATCTTGAGGAGGAATTTATTGTGGTAAAAGTAATTGTTGCCGGCTATAAGGGTCGGATGGGTAGTACGGCCGCTCAGATGGTCATTGATAATCCTGATTTTGAATTGGTTGGGGTCTATGACGCGCGCAGTGGAGAACAAAATCTAGGTGAGGACGACCGCTTTAAGGGTCAAGACGTGCCAGCTTTTCATGATTTAGACCAAATTAAGACGGATGCCACGGTCTGGATCGACTTTACGATTCCAACCGCCGTTTATGAAAATGCAAAGTTTGCACTTAACCATGGTATTTCGCCCGTTATTGGGACTACTGGGATGACCGATGAACAAGTTGCCGAGTTGCAAAAATTAGCGAAGGACAAGCAAGTGGGCGGCCTCATTGCGCCTAACTTTGGGATCAGTGCCGTCTTGCTCATGCAATTTGCCCAACAAGCAGCGAAGTACTTCCCAGACGTTGAAATTATCGAGATGCATCATGACGATAAGATTGACTCGCCAAGTGGGACTGCTATCAGTACGGCTAAGAAGATTGCTGAAGTTCGGCAACCAAAGGAACAAGGCAATCCTGACGCCACTGAAACCTTACCAGGCGCACGCGGTGCCGAATATGAAGGGATGCGGATTCACGCGGTTCGGTTGCCTGGACTAGTGGCGCACGAAGAAGTCATGTTTGGCGGTCCTGGTGAAGGGTTAACGATTCGCCAAGATTCCTTTGACCGGATCTCATTTATGACGGGTGTCAAAGTGGCGGTTGAAAAAGTTAACCAGTATCACGAACTCTTTGTTGGTTTGGAGCACTTACTATGATTTTGACGCAGTTGCCAGCTGAGTTTCAAGCAGCTAAGCCGATTATTAAGACGATCGAAGCGGCCGGCTATGAGGCGTACTTTGTTGGTGGGTGTGTTCGCGATACGATTTTGGGCAAGCCCCTACATGACGTCGATATTGCGACCAGCGCGTTTCCGGCTGAAGTCAAACAATTATTCAAACGAACGGTTGATACGGGAATCGAGCACGGGACGGTGATGATTTTAGATCACGGCAATGGTTATGAAACGACGACGTTTCGGACTGAATCTGGTTACCAAGATTTTCGGCGCCCTGATCAGGTCACGTTCGTTCGGTCACTGAAAGAGGACCTGAAGCGCCGGGATTTCACAATCAACGCCTTAGCCATGACTGCTAACGGTGAAGTGATCGATCTGTTTGACGGATTAGCAGACATGCAGCGCGGCGTCTTGCGTGCCGTTGGCGTTGCTGAAGAACGTTTTCATGAAGATGCGTTGCGAATGATGCGGGCCGTTCGGTTTGCCAGCCAGTTAGGCTTTACCATTGAATCACAGACCGAACAGGCAATTGCGGATAACGCGGCGTTGTTGACGAAAATCGCCGTGGAACGGACGCGTGTTGAGTGGGAGAAGCTGCTGATGGGTCAGCACCCAGTTGCCGGTTTGACCGGCTTGCTGACCACTGGCTTGTATCGGTATATGCCCGCCATGGCCGATCAAGAAGCGATGCTGCAGCAGTTAATGGCACTGCCGGCTTGGCATTTGCCGAGTATTGAGAGTACCTGGACCTTGCTCAGTTGGGCCATGCACCGGACTGACGAAGCAGCAATTCGCCAGTTACTAAAGACGTGGAAGACGAGCAATGAACTGATCAGTCATGTGACGGCCGCTGTTAAGGCGCTGACAGCATTGAAGCACAATGGTCAGCTAACTGCGCAAGAGAACTTTTACACGGGCTTAGACGCACTAAGAACGGCCAATCAGGTGGCGACGATTTTAGGCTTTGGTCAGGACCAAGCACAATTGGCGCAAGCTTATGCTAGCTTACCAATTCATGACAAGCATGAATTGGCCATTAACGGTGGCGATTTATTGAAGGCAAAACTGGTGACGCCTGGGCCAATGATGGGCCAAATTCTCGCGGCTTGCTTGCAGGCCGTGGTGATGAAACAGGTCCCAAATCAACAGGATGCTTTGCTTGATTTTGCAAGGATGGTAGCGGATTCAAAAAACCATTGATATTTTCTATGAATCTGTTACGATTAAAGTGAAACTAATTCAATGAGGTGATTTAAATGGAACGAGCATTAGAAGCATTGAAATTTCATTTTCGGAATGGTGACACTTGGACAGTTCATCATCAAGATATCTCTGACCTGTGGATTGGCCGGGTAACGACGAGTTATGGCCGAATTAAAGGTGGTCACATGACCATCATTCACCCTTGCAAATCATTCAAGGCTGAATTTAAACCTGACGCCGATGCGATTGACCCAGATACGACCCAGTTATCATCCGTGACAAGTGGGATGTTTGAACGGGTAACGCATTATCAAGATATTGAAAAAATTGACATCCTGTTTGGTGACGAACGCGGTAGTGAACAAATCTACTTGCCATTCAAGCCGCGGGATGCGGATGGTATCGACAACATTTACCAGACGAGTTCATTAGCTAGTGATGGAAAATTACACTTAGTCGTTGATGATGAACGGACCGTCTTTGATGTTTACGGTGATCACAATAATTAAGATGTTACCAAAAACTCTTGGGGCCGATCGGGCCTTAGGAGTTTTTTTGTGACTCGCGCCCAATCGTAATCGATGGTCGTTAGGAAATATTAACGTTGATTTGCGCGTTTGTCAGTTGTGTTTTAAGCCGATTCTAGCTAAGATAGAACTTAATGATGTAAAAAAAGGGTGGATCGTAACAATGCAAACTTTAAGAGCAGAAAATCTGACCCGAACTTATGGTGAGAAGACGTTATTTCACGATATTTCATTTATTGTGAATGAACATGACCGGATTGGTGTCATTGGCGTTAACGGGTCCGGGAAAACGAATTTATTAGACGTATTAGCCGGGATTACGGCGCCGGAAGCCGGTCAACTGGTGATGCCCAAAAATTATACGATTGGTTATTTAAAGCAAAAGCCGGAGCTTGATCAGAATCTGACGGTCATTGATGCCGTGTTGGCCGGTAGTCAGCAAGTCTTTCGAACGATTCGCCACTACGAGCAAACGTTGGCTGCTTACGCTGATCATCCCGAAGACCAAGCGACTCAAAAAGCCTACGTGGCCGCCGAGGATCGAATGAACCAAGAGGATGCTTGGACGGCTGAAAGTGATGTCAAAACGATTTTGACACAATTACACATCACCGACCTGACGCAGACTGTCAGTCAGATGTCAGGGGGCCAACAGAAGCGGGTGGGCCTGGCGCAAGTGTTGATTCAATCACCGGATCTTTTATTACTAGACGAACCGACCAACCATCTTGATTTTGACTCAATCGAGTGGTTAGAAAGCTATTTAGCTAGTTATAAGGGCGCGTTGATTGTCGTGACCCATGATCGGTATTTCTTGGACCAAGTCGCCAACCAAATGTTTGAATTGTCATTCGGCGAGCTGCATAAATATACGGGGAATTACCAAGATTTCGTGCAAGCGAAAGCTGAACGGGTCGCCCGTGACGTGTTAGCTGAACACAAGCAACAGCAACTGTACAAAAAGGAACTGGCTTGGATGCGTGCGGGAGCACCCGCGCGTAGCACGAAGCAACAGGGGCGCATCAATCGGTTCAATGATTTGAAGGATAATTTGAATACGCTCCAAGTTGATAACGATGTTGATATTTCGCTCGGTCAGCAGCGTTTGGGTAAGAAAGTAATTGAGTTAAAGGACGCGAGCTTGCAGTTTGATCGGCAAACCATCCTGGATCACTTTTCGATGTTGATCCAAGCCAATGACCGCATCGGTATCACTGGAATCAACGGTGCCGGGAAATCTAGTTTATTGAATGTGATTGCGGGTCGACTGCCACTTGACAGTGGGACCGTGACGATCGGTGAGACCGTCAAGATGGCCTATTATACGCAACAGACCGAACCGATTCCGGGCGACAAGCGTATCATTAATTACTTGCAAGATGTCGGTGAGACGGTCTTGAATAAACAGGGCGAGCATGTTTCAGTGACTGAGTTACTAGAAGAATTCCTGTTCCCACGTTCGATGCACGGTACGCTGATTCGCAAGTTATCCGGGGGCGAACAGCGCCGGTTATACTTACTGAAGTTGTTGATGCAACAGCCGAACGTCCTCTTATTGGACGAACCGACTAATGATTTGGATATTGGTACGTTAACGGTGCTGGAGAACTACCTCGATGATTTTGTCGGGACCGTCATCACCGTTTCCCATGACCGCTATTTTTTGGACAAGGTCGGCACGAAACTGCTGATTTTTGATGGTCAGGGGCATATTGAACGCTATTCTGGCCGTTTCTCCAGTTATTTGAAGGATCAAAAAGACGCGGCCAAGCCCGCAGCCAAGGCCAGTGCGACAAAAACTACGGCTAAGCCGGTCACGGATGACTCGACCGCACCAGTGACCAAGAAGGCCAAGGTCAAGCTGACTTACGCGGAACAGCTCGAATATGACAAGATCGAAGGGGTTATCGAGCAATTGGATAGCCATAAGAGTGAGATCGAAGCGGCGATGGCTGCCAATGCCAGTGATTATGGTAAGTTAGCTGACTTGCAAAAAGAATTGACTAAGACGGAACAAACGATTGATGAGAAGATGGATCGCTGGGACTACCTCAGCCAGTATGCAGAAGCCTGAAAGGATGATCGCATGTTAGAAGATAGTTATTTACAACTCGCGCGCACCATTTTAGAACACGGCACGTATAAGGATGACCGTACCGGCACGGGAACATACAGTGTGTTTGGTTATCAGATGCGCTTTGATCTGAGTCAAGGTTTCCCGTTATTGACGACCAAAAAAGTGCCGTTTGGACTGATCAAGAGCGAATTACTATGGTTTTTGCATGGTGATACGAATATTCAGTATTTATTGCAACATCACAACCATATCTGGGACGAATGGGCGTTCAAAAATTGGGTCACGAGTGCCGATTACGACGGCCCTGACATGACGAATTTTGAACATCGCCGGCTAGATGATCCCGACTTCGCACCGATTTATCAAGCGCAGATGCAGACCTTTGATGAGCAGATCTTGGCCGATGATGCGTTTGCGGCTAAGTATGGTAATTTGGGTGACGTTTACGGTGCGCAATGGCGTCACTGGCAAACGCGTCAGGGAAAGACGATCGATCAAATTGCCAATGTGATTGAAATGATCAAGACGCATCCGGATTCGCGGCGGTTGATCGTTTCCGCTTGGAATCCAGAAGATGTGCCGAACATGGCGTTACCACCGTGTCACACCCTGTTTCAATTCTATGTCGCGGATGGTAAGCTCTCTTGCCAACTCTACCAACGTTCAGGCGATGTTTTCCTAGGTGTGCCATTCAATATTGCGAGTTACGCGTTACTGACCCATCTAATTGCTAAGGAGACGGGCCTAGCAGTGGGCGAGTTCGTGCATACGTTGGGTGATGCACACATTTATACGAACCACGTGGAGCAAGTTAAAACGCAGTTGAGCCGGCAACCCCGGCCAGCACCCCAGCTGACTTTAAGTGGGGCGCATGACAGTATTTTTGATTACCAAATGAGTGACATTAAGCTCAGTGGCTATGATCCCGCACCGGCAATCAAAGCGCCGGTCGCGATTTAGGAGGCCGCAATGATTGCACTGATATGGGCAGAAGATCAAAATGGCCTGATTGGCAACCAGGGCCAGCTTCCCTGGCATTTACCTGCAGATATGCAGCGGTTCAAGGCGCTGACGACCGGACACCATGTTGTGATGGGGCGCAAGACCTTCGCGGGTTTTAAACGCCCGCTCCCCCGGCGGACCAACTGGGTGCTCTCACGTCAGCCTGATTTGAAGTTGCCACCGGAAGTCCACCAACTAGCAGATGTGGCGGCGATCCAAACACTGGCGGCCGCCCATCCGGATGAACCGATTTTTGTCATTGGTGGTGCGGTGGTGTTTGCAGCCGTGTTACCGGTGGCCGATTATTTATATCGGACGCGTATCAACGCAAGGTTTGATGGTGATACCTGGATGCCAGCCGTGGATTACACGCAGTGGCAGCTGGTGAGCCAACAAGTTGGAACGGTGGATGAGAAAAATCAATATCCGTACGAATTTGATGATTTCCGCCGGCGTTAATTCAGCGGCAACCGTGAAACTCAGGCAGATTTCTGCTATACTGAAAGCATTAATTTTATTGTAACGATCGTTTAACCGTTACAAGTATAAGAAAGCGTGGCAAAGTATGACGAAAATCAAGATTGTGACCGATTCTTCGGCAAATTTGACGGATGCCGAGGTAAAAAAATACGATATTACCGTGATTCCGTTGACTGTCATGATCGATGGCACCATTTACGTGGAAGATGAAACGATTACGCGTGAAGAATTTATTGACAAGATGGCAACGGCTAAATCTTTACCAAAGACGAGCCAACCGGCACTCGGAACGTTCATTGAAACGTTTGATAAGTTAGGTGCGGATGGCGCGAGTGTGATTTGTATCAATATGCTCGAAGCCATTTCAGGAACGGTGCACACAGCGGAACAAGCGGCTTCGATTACGAAGACTGATGTCACCGTGATTGACGCGCGGACGACCGATCGTGCGATGGCCTTTCAAGTTTTGACTGCTGCTAAGTTAGCCCAGAGTGGTGCTGACAAACAAGCAGTCATTGATCAGATTCATGCAACTCAGGCCCATACCAAGCTATTTATGGGCGTCATGACCCTGAATAACCTCGTTGCTGGTGGTCGAATCAGCCGGCTGACGGGAGCTATCAGTACGTTGCTGAATGTTAAGATTGCCTTGGAAGTTGATGACGGCACCCTGGATGTGAAGATGAAGGGGCGCGGTGTTAAGGCGATTAATAAATTTTTTGATAAGGTTCTCGACGATATTATCGCAACGCCGAACGTCGCCGAAGTTGCGATCTCTCATGTTGGCGCCACGGAGCGTGTGGAAGAATATCGGGCACGCCTACAAGCGGCTTTACCAAGTCTCAAGGTCAGTGTTCAACCAACGGTGCCAATTATTGCGACCCATGGTGGCCCGGGTGCGTTTGCCGTGGAATATCATACGCAAGTGCCAGCGTAAAGTGAGCGGTGTCCCACAGGCGGCTTGTCTACGAGCACTAATGGCAAATGGTGATCGTCCCAACAGGGGATGGTGACCATTTTATTGTTCCAAGATGAGTTAGCGCTGATTAGATGGACTGCTCAACGGTGAAGAAAGGTTGGATGCCAATGTCCAAAGTTAAAGAAACCATCAAAATCATTTTAGTGGTGGCGGTGTTAGCGGTCGGTGTATTTTTCGGGGTCAACTATTTGCTGCATCCGCAAAATGAATCGGCGACGACGACCCCAACAACGACTAAAAAGACTACTGCTAAGAAGACGCCCCATAAGGCGCAGATCAACTTGGTCGCGGTCGGTGACTCCTTAACGGAAGGGGTCGGCGATGAGTCGGAGGGTGGCTACGTTGGTCAAATCAAACAAACGTTGACGACTAAGCAAAAGCTGAAGGTGACGACCACGAATGCTGGTAAGTCCGGTGATCGGAGTGACCAGATTTTAGCACGCATCAATAAGTCGAAAGCGTTACAACAGAAAATTGCCAAGGCGGATGTGATTACCGTGACGGTTGGCGGTAACGACCTCCTGCAAACGCTCGAAGGGTCCCTAACTTCTAACAATACGGCCAAAAATAACGCGACGGTTGCTAAAGCGCAAACTTTATATGCGAATAAACTAACCAAATTATTTAATAAGTTACAAAGTTTGAATGGCACTGCGTCAGTTTTTGTCTTTAGCATCTATAATCCAATTTATGTGAACTTTCCAAATGTGACGTCGATCACGCACTACATTAGCCAGTGGAATGATCAGACACAGACGACGGTTAGTCAATACAAGCACACCTACTTTATGGATATCAATTGGACGATGTCGCACGGCCAGTACAAGACGGCGGCGCAGATTCGTAAGTTGAAGAAAGCAGCGAGTGCCACGACCTTAACTAGCTTAACCAGCTCAAAGGCCATTACCGGTGCGTTAGAGACGGAAAACAAGACGAATGATTTGATTTCGACTGCTGATAATTTCCATCCCAATAAGCGGGGGTATCGTGTGTTTACAACCAAACTGTATCAGACCATGATGGTCCATGATGCGTGGTTGATCAAAAAATAGGGAGGTAATGAGATGCGGGAAGCACAACGAAACAAGCAGGCACCAGCACCTAAAAAGCCGAAGACAAACGGCCCAATCAATGTTTGGAAATGGGTCGCCGTTGTCTTGATTGCGTTGATCGTTGGTACCGGTGCTTACGTCGGCACCCAGGTCTTACGGTCGCCTAGTGAAAGTACCAGTTTGACGACTGCCAGCAATACGGACGCGGCTAGTGTGCCGATTACAATGAATCGAAAACAATTAAACGCCCTTGCGAGTTATTATTTGAATGATCTACAAAAGGGCCAAGACATGAAATATCGCTTCGTGGTCCGGTCTACCGGCGCTTATTTGCTCGGAACGACGCAGGTACTGGGGCAAAACGTGTCGTTTGTGATTACGATGAAACCAAGTGTCATCGATAACGGCAATATTTCGTTGAAAGCAACCAATTTATCAGTCGGGACGATGTCCTTGCCAATCAGCTTTGTGATTAATTATATTAATAATAATTACAAGACACCTAAGTGGGTCAAGCTGAATGCCAAGAAGAAGACAATCGACCTCTACTTGAATAAATTAGTTGGTAAACATGATGTTCGTTATAGTGTAGATAAGCTTGATTTGAAGAATAATCAGTTCAAGTTCGAAATGCATATTCCAAAAACTAGTGACTAAGGAGTGAATTCATGCATAAAACATTTTATACATTTTTGATGACGCAACGGAACCCAGACAGTACCGATGCCATTGCCGAATTTGCCAATAATGCGTTTTTGGATCAATCGTTTCCAAAGCAGAGTAAAGATTTTCACGAACTCTCACAATATTTGGAATTGAACGCTGGTTATTTGCCAACGATGACGGTCTTTGATGACGCGTGGCAAGCCTATTTGGCAAGTGAAGCTTAAATTAATTTGTAGGAAAGAGGACGTTCGGTATGCCAGAGGAACCCAAACAAACTAATCCGCACATAAAAAAAGTGTCCCGGCCCAAGCGACGCGTTGGTCTATGGACCTATATTATTTCCATTGTCGTCGCATTAGGTATTGGGGTTGGTGGGACGTACTGGCTGATCGGTCGGCAAGTCAATGCCCAGCTCAGCAGTATGCAGCAGACTAGTAAAGCGATGAAAAAGATCGAATCAGTTTATGAAACGATCAATGAGAATTACTACAAACCGGTCAATGCGAATAAGTTGGCCAACGGTGCCATTAACGGCATGGTCAATTCGTTAGGTGATAAATTTTCCGAGTACATGGACAAGAGCGAGACGGAAAGCTTGAATGACACGATCGACAGTTCGTTTTCTGGAATTGGTGCCCAGGTTCAAAAATCTGGCAACTATGTTCAAATCATTTCACCAATTGCTGGTACGCCAGCTAAGAAAGCTGGTTTGAAACCGAAGGACATTATTAAGGCGGTCAATGGCAAGTCAGTGGCCGGTAAGACCTTGACACAAGCCGTTAGCATGATGCGTGGTAAGATCGGGACGACGGTCAAATTGACGATTGAGCGCAGTGGTCAAACCTTTACCGTAAGTTTGAAGCGGGCTAAGATTCCAGTGACGACCGTTGATTATAAGTTAGTCGGTGGCGATAAGAAGATCGGTTATATTACAGTATCGACCTTCTCGACGAATACTGCTAAGGAATTTAAGACGGCGTTGAAGGCACTCGATAAGAAGGGGGCCAAGAAGTTAGTCATCGATATGCGTGGTAATCCTGGCGGGTTGATGACGGCTGCCTTGAAGATGGCCTCAATCTTCTTGAAGAATGGTAAGACGATCATGCAGGTCCAAGCACGCGATGGTTCGACCGAAAAATACACGGCGTCCAAGAAGTATGATGGTGGCTTTAAAGAAACGAAGCCAACGACCGTCTTAATTGATGGTGGGAGTGCTTCGGCAGCTGAAATCTTCTCCGCAGCCTTGCATCAATCGGCAGGTGTTAAACTGGTCGGGTCACAGTCATATGGTAAGGGGACCGTTCAAACGGTGACGACTTTTAATGATAAGACTGAGATGAAGATCACGGTCGCGAAGTGGCTGACACCAAACGGCACTTGGATCAACAAGAAGGGCTTGACACCTGATGTTAAAGCTGATGAGCCGAGTTATGCAAGCTTGACGGTTATTAGCAAGGTCAGTGATTTACAAGCTGACAAGGTCAATAGCAATGTCAAGACGTTCCAGAAGTACTTGCAAGCCTTAGGTTACTTTAAAGGAACCGTTAATGGCTACTTTGGTGATTCAACCACCAGTGCGGTCAAGCAGTATCAAAAGCATGCCAAGTTAACGGTCAATGGCAAGGTCGATAAACAGACACTGACTAAGATCGAGACTGAATTAGCTAATAAGATCAGTGATAATGATCGGGCTTACGATGCAGCAATGAAGTTGATTGAAAAGACGAATTAGTTCAAAGCTGATTCGTATATTTTAAAAGGTGTGACCGAAATCCGCATGGCTTTCGGTCACACCTTTTTAGTTGCGGAATTTTAATGCGGCACCGGCAACGAAGCTTTGACAAGATGGAGGTGAACCTACGAAATAGGCTCAGAAATAGCTGGTCACGCGTGCTTCATACATCGACAGTGGGAAGTCCTATTCTTGATGAACTGAAATCAAGATTTAGACTTGCCTTGCAGTGGGGGTAAAGCGGTATACTAGAAATTGTGCGTTAATTGATCGGTATGAAATAGTGAATTTCAACGGGTTGGATTGAGGTAACTTTTAGCTGAACGACTGACGAGATGTTTAGCAATTATAGATAGAAAGAAGTTTTGTTGTGAATCGACGGGCCATTTATTTTGTTCAGGGCGCCCTGTTACTATCGAACGTTATGGCTGGTATCGATAGTACGAATGTGAATACGGCGCTACCAGCCATTATTGCAGATTTACACGGTCTACGGTTAATGGCGTGGATCGTCGCTGTTTTCTTACTAGGAACGGCCGTTTCGACCTTGATCTGGTCAAAAATGGGTGAGCGCTTTGGTAATAAGCGCGCTTATCAAATGACGACGGCACTCTTTATTGTCGGCTCCTTACTACAAGGATTAGCACCCAACATCTGGTTTTTGATTATTGCTCGGGGTATTGCGGGTCTCGGCAACGG
The DNA here is from genome assembly GCF_037290055.1 of Lactiplantibacillus argentoratensis. Lineage (NCBI taxonomy): Bacteria > Bacillati > Bacillota > Bacilli > Lactobacillales > Lactobacillaceae > Lactiplantibacillus > Lactiplantibacillus argentoratensis. The sequence continues at coordinate 1,535,384 of NZ_CP147647.1, read as the reverse complement.
GGGGATGATTTCCTTACCTTACATCATGTATGCGGATATTTTTAAGAATCCGCGTGATCGAATGCGGGCACTGGGACTAGTCTCGGCTTGCTTTAGTATGGCAACGATTATTGGCCCCATGGTCGGTGGTGTGATTGTCGATGTGTGGTCTTGGCACTGGATCTTTTACCTCAACGTACCAATTGGGATTGTCTCAGCCGTGCTGTTACAAATCTTCTATCAAGAACCTAAGCGGGAACATAACTTGCAACCAATGGATCGTGCAGGGGCGTTATTGATGGCGGTTGGGATCATCAGTTTGCTTGGTGGTATTGAACTGATCGGCATGGTGTCGTTATGGATTGTCGCGATCGTGATCGTGGGGGCGCTCATTGTGTTGGGCAGTTTAACCATCGTGGAACGTCGCGCTGTGGACCCGGTTATTCCGGGCCGCCTGTTTAAGAACGCGCCGTTAGTGGTCGATTTCGTCTTATTTGTGCTTATTTGGGGCGCGTTCGTTGCCTTTTTGACGTACAGTCCGATGTGGGCTCAGGGCTTGCTAGGGACGTCAGCGTTAATTGGGGGCGCCACGCAGATTCCAAGTGCTTTTGCTAATTTTGGGGGTAGTGAATCAGTTCCCCGCATGCGGCGGCACTTGACGCCCCATCGCGTCTTGACGATCAATATTATCATTTTGACGCTGACCTTCGTTCCATTGATGATTGGCGGTGTTAAGCTTCCATACTGGGTCTTACTCTTAGCTGGCTTCTTTGAAGGTTGGGGCAATGGGGCCTGCTTTAATGAGCTGCAGGTTAAGGTCCAAGTAGACGCTGATCAACGTGACATTCCAGTTGCGACTTCGTTTAGTTATTTGATTCGGATGCTCAGCCAGACGTTTACCACGGCTATCTTTGGGCTAATCATGAACCAAGCTCTGACTAGTGGGGTGGCACGATCGGATGGTAAAATCACCATGGCGATGATGAACCAGTTAAGTGATGCTAGTCGGGCGGGCCGGCTACCAGCGCACCTAGTGCCGATGATGCGTGGCATCTTACACACTGGACTACAAAATATCATGATTGTTGCGTTCGGATTAATGATCGTCGCTTTAGTGATCAACTTATGGGCACAACGTCATGAAACGCAGCGGCAGGTCCAGGGCTAGATAGCCTGTGCAAACTTGATTTTTGCAATGATGATTGATTCGGAAAAACTTACGGAGAGGTATTCTAATTGAATACCTCTTTTTGGTCGGTCGTCGATGGTTGGATCGCTGAATTACTACCGCACCGGAATTTAGCTAATTGGCAGATTGTTTTTGATTATGATTGATGGCTAGCAAGCTGGGCCTATCAATTGCATTTAAAGCGATAATACGCTATATTAACGTCAATCACTTACTAAAAGTAACCAAAAATAAAAGTAATGGGGGCCTTAAGATGATTGATGTTAATCAACTAGAATTTGGGTTAGAAACATTTGGGGATATTGTCGCGAACGCGGATGGTAGTTTACAGTCGGCGGGAGAGTCATTGCGCCAAATCGTGCGCGAAGGTCAGTTAGCGGATCAGTATGGGCTGGATGTTTTTGGCATTGGTGAACATCACCGACCAGACTACAGTGTCTCAAGTCCGGAAACGGTGTTAGCAGCCACCGCTGCCGTGACCCAGCACATCAAATTAGCGTCAGCAGTAACGGTGCTGAGTTCCGATGACCCGGTTCGAGTTTATGAACGGTTTGCAACGTTAGACGGCCTGTCTAATGGGCGCGCCCAAGTGATGTTAGGACGGGGGTCGTTTACCGAATCGTTCCCGTTATTTGGCTATGATTTGACGGATTATGATGATCTATTTAACGAAAAACTCGCACTATATGACCAATTGCGAACGGAAAAGCCGGTGACTTGGTCGGGTAAGTTTCGGGCTTCGTTAACGAATCAAGACGTGTATCCAAAGACAGCTACTGGTGAACTTGAGACTTACATTGGGATTGGTGGTTCACCAGAATCAATTATTCGCGCGGCTAAGATTGGCTATAAAGTCATCATTGCAATCATCGGTGGCCGGGCGGACCGATTTAAACCGTATATCAAACTGTATCACGAAGCCGCTAAAAAGTTCAATCAGCCAGCTTATCCGATTGCGGTGCATTCGCATGGATTCATTGCGGATGATCAGGATGAGGCCTTGACGGTGGCTTATCAAAATATCAAAGCTAATTTTGATCGCATTGGATTGACCCGGGGATGGGCGCCAATGAGTCACGAACAATTTGACCGTGAAACAAAATACGGGTCGTTTTATGTTGGGACGCCGACCGTGGTTGCGCAACGGATCGCGACGACGATTGAAACACTGGGGCTGGGGCGCTTTGACTTGGTATACGGGGCCGGTAATCAAACGGCGGCTCAACGTGAACGGATGATTGAATTGTATGCGACACAGGTGATTCCACAAGTTAAAACTATTTTACAAGCGAAGCAGGTGACGACTAAATGACAGTCAAAAACGTTGGAATCCTCGGCGCCGGTAAAGTTGGTATCGTCTTAGCGGAACTGGCATTGGCGGCCGGTTATGACGTTCGCATTTCGGGTTCTGGCAAAGTAAGCAAAATTGAATTAACGATTCAAACACTAGTTCCGGGTGCGATTGCGTCGGAAAATCAGGATGTCATCGCCAACAGTGAGTTAATTATTTTAGCATTACCGCTGAGTCGTTACCGACAAATCCCGGCTACGGCGCTTGATGGTAAACTTGTAATTGATGCTATGAATTATTGGTGGGAAACAGACGGGGTACGGGAAGAAATTCTGGATCCCCAGACGTCCTCCAGCGAACAAGTCCAGCAATACTTCAAAGGGAGCCATCTGGTTAAAACACTGAACCATATGGGTTATCATAATCTGCAAGAAGACGCCCGACCTAATGGTGATCCGGCGCGGAAGGCCCTATTGGTAGCTGGTGATGAACCCCAAGCCGTAGCAACTGTGGCCCACTTTGTGGAGACGCTTGGGTTTGATCCCATTAGCTATCCCCGACTGGCGGATGGTATTATGACTGAGCCTGGCAGTCCGTTATTTGGGGCCAGTTTAAGTGCGACCGCGCTTCAGCAAATCATTGATCATTTTGATGAAACTGATTTTGGTCGTGCACTTGCGGCCAAACATGCATTGGATGCTGAAACAAACGAGTAGTTAAACCAAACTAAAATGCGGCATTCAACTTGAATGTCGTATTTTTTCGTCTGTATGCTGTTGTTAACAAAAAATGAATTCAGTCACGGCATGTGTCAATCAGTCAATTATCATTAAAAACGTCAAAGCCATATCCTTGAATGTGCTGTTTCAATAGTGTCAAATAGCGCTGGGCCGTAGCGCTTAATTCGATTTTTTTATGGCGCAGGTATCCAAGGGTCATTGCATCATCCACTTTTAGTGGAATCGCCACAATTTTTTCGTCATTGAGTTCACTGCTGATGATGCCTGAACTGATCGTATAGCCGTTTAAACCCACCATCAAGTTGAAGATCGTTGCCCGATCACTGATGCGGATATGCTTTTTATGAGGCAGCGTACTGAGGATTTCTTCTGCAAAATAAAAGGAACTCGTATCGCCTTGCTCATAAGAGAGGTAGGGATAGTCTCGTAGGTCATCCAAAGTCAGTTCTTGCTTGTGCGTTAATGGGTTATCACGACCGACGAAAACGTGCGGGCGAGCCTCGAATAGCGGTACGAAGCTTAAGTCTTTGTCAGCAATCAAACGGCTAAGCACGGTCTGATTGAACTTATTAAGATAAATGACGCCGAGCTCGCTTTTCAAAGTCTGAACGTCATTGAGCACGTTGGCCGTTTCAGTCTCGCGTAATGTGAACTGATAGGTATCGCCACCAATTTCCTTGACTAATTCGACAAAGGCGTTCACGACAAACGCATAGTGTTGCGCAGAGACACTAAAGATACGCTTGCGAACGGTTCCCTGACCAAAATGTTCGTTGAGTAAATTAACTTGGTCGAGGACACTGCGAGAATAGTTAATGAATTCACGGCCCGCATCCGTCAAAGTGATCCCCGTTTTATGACGATAAAACAGTTGTACTTGATATTCCTTTTCGAGTTCTTTCATTGCTTGGGATAATGAGGGTTGGCTGATAAATAACTGTTTGGCCGCCTCGTTGATCGAGCCCGTCGTGGCAATTTTTTCTAAGTAGCGCAATTGTTGAATACGCATTAGGCGCACCTCCTGAGAAATTTCTGGTTTCAGTAACTAGTTAACGCATGATTGTAGCTGGTGTGATTGCATAAATTATTTAGGTTATAGGTGTTGCCTATTATATCATCAATGCAACCAGTCTTATCTATTTTCTAATCAAATTGTTATAATAAACTCATTCAGACAGACACGGAGGATGATGACATTATGACAAAAACACATTTCCAGCTGGTCGGCTCACTTTTACGCCCGGCTAGTTTACTCACTTATAAGAATCAAATCGAACATCGTGACGATATTCAATACCCATTTTATGAGGCTTTGCCGGGCTACCAGGCTGCCGAAACCGCGGCGGTGAAGACGGTGATTGCCACCGAAAAGGCGCATGGGATTGATGTGCTAACGGATGGCGAATATACGAAGTCAATGTGGCATTTGGATTTTATTTGGGGGTTTAGTGGTGTTCGGCGGTTTATTGCGGATGAAGGTTATAATTTTCGCGATCATGACGGCAGTGATTTTGAAACACGTAAAGATATTGGCATTGAAATCACCGCACCACTTTCGGGCAAGCATCATCATTTTATCGATATTTATCAGCAGCTTAAGGCACAAGCCGATGGTAATGACGTTAAATTAACGATCTGGAGTCCCGCGCACGCCTTTGTTGAGTTTGGATACATCGATAAGCTATATGGCCCTGACCAGGTTTACAAAACTGTTGATGACTTGCATGCGGACTTACTCGGGGCGTATAAAGAATTCTTAACGGATTATCAAGCTGCGGGTGGCAAAATCATCCAATTCGATGACTGCTTGTGGGAAGTGTTTGCCAGTGATAATCAGCAAAGCCCCTTTGGTGCTGGCAATGGCAGTCTCCAAGAATTAGCTGATGTGGCCGTCAACACCAATAATGAGTTAGTTGATTTTGGCCATCAATTAGGGTTGAAAGTTTGGACGCACAATTGTCGTGGTAACTATGAAAGTCGGCACTTTGCGGAAGGCAGCTACAATACGATCGCTAAGAAATTCCTGCATGACCAACACTACGACCGGTTCTTCCTTGAATGGGACGATGACCGCGCCGGTGATCTTTCAGCGCTCAAGGTACTTGAGGACCGGCCGAATGTGGAAGTCGTCTTGGGCCTGTTATCCAGTAAGACCAACACCTTAGATGATGAAGATCGCGCGTTACGGTTACTGACGCAAGCTAGTCAAATTTTGAATAAGAACCAGTTATATTTATCTCATCAATGTGGTTTCGCTTCCTGTGACTCAGGCAACGAGTTAACGGCGGCTCAGCAGTGGGCGAAGATCGATCAGGGACAAAAGATTGCGGCAAAATTCTGGGATTAAGTCACGTCAGTTAATTAGCTGACGGCTATCAAACGACAATCAAATAAGCGCGATGTTGCGGCCATCTTGATGATGAAGGCTGTGACGTCGCGCTTATTTGCATTTGTAGTAGGTGAACTGTTGTATGATCGTATCGGTGGACGTTAACGCTAAGGACGGTTATGCGATGTGCTTGGACTAACGAGCTAATTGACAGCTACCGCAAGCTTGCAGCCAATAAAATGGTGTCACTATTCCGGTTAGCTAAATTAACGTGAGGATGTATTGGGCAGCAGCTCAATGGGCGGTTTCAAAGCATGGTCGGTGTAAACATGGTAAAATATAGATTGCTGCATCATGCCAGTCCTGGACTAGCAAGCGTCCGGTGTTTTAGTTCATGGGCGGCATAGCGACCAACGATTTCGTTGAATGAACGCATTAGTAGCGGTTGGCGCAAAGCACTTAAGCATGTCGCCACTGGAGCTAGCAGTTTCGGCTTGACAGCCCGTGCTGTTAAAGAATTTTAACAATGATCAAAGTTTGAAGGCATTCACGCCACGAGAAAAAGGAGCACAATGTAATGGCAAATATTCAATGGTACCCAGGTCACATGGCTAAGGCGATTCATCAAATTCAGGACAATTTACACTTAGTTGATATTGTTTTTGAATTGGTCGACGCCCGGATCCCCGTGGCTTCCCAGAATCCAGAAATTGAAAAAACGGTTCAACAAAAACCACACCTCTTAATTATGACCAAGAAGGACCTGGCAGATCCGCAAGCGACAGCTGACTGGGTCAAGTATTACGAAGACCAGGGTCAAGTTGCAATCGCGGTCGATTCACGTAGCCGTACGATTGGTAAGCAAATGACGCAAGCGGCTAGTGACATGTTAGCTGACAAGTTAGCAAAAATTGCGGCCCGTGGCATTACTAATCGGCCAATCCGCGCAGTTTGTGTCGGTATCCCCAACGTTGGCAAATCGACCTTATTAAACCATATTGTCAATAAAAAAATTGCCAAAGTCGGTGATCGTCCGGGCGTTACCAAGGGCCAACAGTGGCTCAAAGCGTCCAATAAATTGGAATTACTAGACACTCCCGGGATCTTATGGCCGAAGTTTGAAGACCAAGTCGTTGGGACCAAGTTGGCCGTCACGGGCGCGATTAAGGAAAATATCTATCCTAACGATGACGTCGCTTTGTTTGCCTTGGACTTCTTCAAGCAGCACTACGCGGCCCGCTTAGTCGACCGTTATCATTTGACGGCTGAGCAGTTGGCCTTACCAAACCCGGAATTACTGATTGCGATGACGAAAAATGCGGGGATGCGCGATGACTGGGAACGTTTCTGCGTGGCCTTCCTCTTAGATATTCGCAAGGGCCGGCTCGGTCGTTTTACGCTCGACTTAACGGGGGATCAACCCGATGCCTGAACGAACGATTGCGGATTTTAAACGGCTACTGGCTGACCAACCAACGGCAGCGCTGCTAGCCGCGGCCCAAGCCGACCCGCGCAAGGGCGTGCAGCAGGCTTATCAACACTATTTGCGACAAGCTGAAAAACAGGCGGTGTTAGAGACACGTTTTAATCAACATATGCGTTTAGAACGGGATTTTTGGGCCCACGGCGGACAATACGTTGCTGGGATCGATGAAGTTGGTCGCGGTCCGTTAGCTGGACCAGTCGTCACTGCCGCTGTAGTCTTGGACGATCATTTTGATTTGCTAGAAGTCAATGATTCAAAGCAATTAACCGCTAAGAAACGGGCGGCCCTGATGCCACGGATCCTAGAAGAAGCGGTCGCCGTGGGCATCGGCGTTGCGGATGCCCAACAAATTGATCAATTAAATATCTACGAGGCGACCCGAGTTGCAATGGCCCAAGCCGTCCGTAACCTGTCCGTTCGGCCAACCCGTTTACTAGTTGACGCGATGCAGGTGCCGGTACCAATTGAACAGACCCGTCTAATCAAGGGCGATGCGAAGAGCGCGAGCATCTCGGCGGCTAGTATTGTCGCCAAAGTCGTCCGGGACCACTTAATGACCATGTACGATCAAGTGTATCCCGGGTACGACTTTGCTGATAATATGGGCTACGGGACTGCTAAGCATTTGGCCGGGTTGGCCAGTTTGGGCGCCACGCCGATCCATCGCCAATCTTTTTCACCGGTTCGAAATGCTAAGCGGGTCTAAATCCGTAACTACTCTTTAAAGAAGCCGTTTTGTTGACGACTAGTGTCAACAAGGGTGAACTTAAGGAGTCGTGATAACATGCAGTTAAGAAGTTTATTGATTCGATTACACTTAGCACACGGCATCGGGTATGCCGGGATGGTCCGTGTGCTACAACACTGTCGGCAGGTTCACACGGTCGTCACTGATCCCCGCCAATTAGGTAAATTGGCCCATTTAACTGCTAGTCAGCAGGAGCGTTTTACCGCTGACTGGCAAAGCACGGCATTTCAACAACGACTAAAACGGCATGCGCCGCTTGATATTTTAACGATCTTGGATGATGATTATCCACCGGCCCTATTAGAAGGCTATCAACCACCAGTAGTGTTGTTTTTGCGCGGACAGCGTGCGTTACTCACGACGCGTCAACTTGCGGTCGTTGGTGCGCGACAGGCGACATCGTATGCGGAACGGGTCACGACACAATTATTGGCACCGTTAGCCACGGAAAAGCTGACTATTGTCAGTGGCCTAGCGAAGGGCGCCGATGGTTTTGCGCATCGGACCGCCCTTCGTTTTAACTTACCGACGATCGGGGTGATCGGGACTGGACTAGATATTAGTTACCCCCGTCAACACCGCGACTTGCAGCAACAAATTAGTCAGGTCGGTTTATTAATCAGTGAGTACCCACTGGGGGTGGGGCCGGAACCCTACCACTTCGTTGCTCGTAACCGGATTATTGCCGGGCTGTGCCAAACGGTTATCGTGGTCGAGGCGCAGGCCCATTCTGGGAGTCTGATCACTGCTAATATCGCGTTACAAAACAATCGCAACGTTCTGGCAGTACCTGGACCAATTGACGCACCATTTTCAGTTGGGTGCAATCAATTGATCGTCGCGGGGGCCAAACCAGTCTTAAATTCGCGACATATAATAGAAGAGTTTTTACCAAAAATTTGACAACACGAAATTTTTGAAATATGATTACAGGGATTTCTTAAACTGATATTTATAATAATGATAATGAAACCTGTAAGGAGCTGATCGAGTGGCTGCAAGTACAACTAAAGCCAAACCGGCGGCAAAGCGGAAGACCGCAACTAAAACTGCTACCAAGCGGAAAAGCAAAACACCCGCTAAAAAATTGGTGATCGTGGAATCACCATCTAAAGCAAAAACGATTGAAAAATATTTAGGTCGTTCTTATAAAGTCGTCGCTAGTCTGGGCCATATTCGGGATTTACCGAAGAGCAAGATGGGTGTCGACGTGGATAACGACTATGAACCGCACTATATTTCGATTCGCGGTAAGGGTGATGTGATCAAGGGATTGCGGAAAGAGGCTAAAAAAGCCAAAGCCGTGTACCTCGCATCTGACCCGGACCGTGAAGGGGAAGCCATTGCTTGGCACTTATCCTATTTATTAGGGCTTGACCCTAAGGATAAAAACCGGGTCGTCTTCAATGAAATCACCAAGGATACGGTCAAAAACGCTTTTAAAGAACCGCGTTCAATTGATATGGACCTGGTGGATGCCCAACAGGCCCGGCGAATTTTGGACCGACTAGTGGGTTACTCAATTAGCCCATTATTGTGGAAAAAGGTCAAAAAGGGCTTATCGGCCGGTCGGGTGCAATCGATCGCGCTAGATTTGATCATTCAACGTGAAAATGAGATTAAAGCGTTTAAGCCCCAAGAGTATTGGACGATCGATAGTGAATTTCAAAAGGGTCGTTCCAAGTTCATGGCAAGCTTTTATGGAACCCATGGCAAGAAGCAACCGTTGGATGACAACGATGCGGTGCAAAAAATCTTGGGCCAATTAGACCGGAATGGCGATTTTAATGTCGTCAAAGTCGTCAAGAAGGAACGTAAACGGTTCCCAGCGCCGCCATTTACAACCTCCACCATGCAACAGGATGCCAACCGGAAGTTGAATTTCCGGACGCGTAAGACCATGATGGCAGCACAACAATTATATGAAGGCATCAATGTTGGTGGTAAGGAAGGTAGCGTCGGCTTAATCACTTATATGCGGACTGACTCGACGCGGATTTCGTCGATTGCGAAGCACGAAGCGTCACAATTCTTGCATAAAGAATACGGCGCAGAATATGCGGCCACCAAACCTGTCAAGGGCAAGTTACCAGAAGGCGCTCAGGATGCCCATGAAGCAATCCGACCCTCATCCGTCTTCCGGACACCCGCAAGTATCAAAGACTACTTGACGAAGGATCAATTCCGGTTATACCAGCTGATCTGGTCACGGTTTGTGGCTAGTCAGATGACGCCCGAAGTACTTGACACAATGGCGGTCACGATCGACCAAAATGACGTCCAATTCCGGGCGAACGGGTCGAAGACGAAGTTTGCTGGTTTTACGAAGATCTACGATAAGACGGAAAAGAATAACGTCTTACCAGATTTAAGTGAAGGTGATGTGGTCAAGCTATCGAAGACGGATCCGCAACAACACTTCACCCAGCCACCCGCACGTTACTCTGAAGCCAACCTCATCAAAGCATTGGAAGAAAATGGTGTGGGGCGGCCGTCAACGTACGCACCAACCCTGGATACGATTCAGCGGCGCTACTACGTCAAATTAGAAGCGCGCCGGTTTGTGCCAACTGAACTCGGCGAGATCGTTAACGATATTATTCAGGAATACTTCCCGGATGTCGTTAATGTCGGCTTTACGGCCAGTTTAGAAGAACAGTTGGATGCGACTGAAGAAGGTAAGGAAAACTGGGTCAAAGTCGTCGATAGTTTCTATAAGCCGTTTTCGAAAGAAGTTGCCACGGCTGAGGAAAGTATGGAGAAGATCCAAATCAAAGACGAATTAGCGGGCTTCAATTGTGATATTTGTGGCGCGCCCATGGTTGTGAAGATGGGTCGTTACGGCAGATTCTTTGCCTGCTCCCGTTTCCCGGATTGCCGTAATACGAAGCCGATCGTTAAAGAAATTGGTGTCGTTTGTCCGCAATGTAAGAAGGGCCAGGTCATTGAGCGGAAATCGAAGAAGAACCGGATTTTTTATGGTTGTTCCCGCTTCCCAGATTGTGACTTTGTCTCTTGGGATAAGCCGGTTGGTCGTGACTGCCCGAAGGATGGCCATTACCTGGTCGAAAAGAAGGTCAAAGGTGGCAAGCAAGTGCTTTGTCCGAATGGCGATTATACCGAAAACGTTCAAAAATAAATGAAAAAAAAGGTCATCTACGGATGATCTTTTTTTGTGCATTGTCAAACAATGCGTACAATTTGTGAAAATCCGTTGACAAAATTCGTAATTTCAACTGATTAACAAGTGTTTCATCGGTAAAATAAGCGCCCACTTAAATTAATGTTCGCTTTAAGCTTGACGGCGGCCATCTCATTGCAGGATTTGCTGATGCCATTAGTTGTCTTCTGCTAGTTTCTCAGGTATGATGACAACAATACTATCAATGGTATGACAACAAGAAAAGAGGAATTCTGGATGGCATCAATACCAACAGTAAACGTAATTGGCGCCGGTTTAGCCGGCTCAGAGGCCGCTTGGCATATTGCTAATATGGGCGTCAATGTCCGGCTGTATGAAATGCGGCCCAGCAAAATGACTCCCGCCCATCACACGGCGCAATTTGCTGAATTAGTGTGCACGAACTCACTGCGGGCGAACCAATTAGCCAACGCGGCGGGCCTATTAAAGGCCGAAATGCGACAGATGGATTCGATCGTGATGCAAGCGGCTGAACACCACGCTGTCCCAGCTGGCGGTGCGCTCGCCGTTGATCGGGATACGTTCTCTGCAGAGATCACGGCTGCAATCACCGCGTTACCTAATGTTGAGATTATTAATGAAGAGATTACGAGTCTTCCAGATGGTATTACGGTCGTAGCGACTGGACCATTAACGGCGGCGTCCTTAGCGAAATCGATTCAAACGTTTAACGACGAAGATGACTTACACTTTTTTGATGCGGCCGCACCGATTTTAACGAAAGATTCGATCGACATGGACAAGGTGTATCTCAAATCACGCTATGACCGCGGTGAAGCGGCCTATCTGAACTGCCCAATGACGGAAGCCGAATTTGACGTTTTCTATGACGCGTTGATTCACGCCGAAATGGCCGAAGCGCATGATTTTGAAAATTCGGATGTCTTTGAAGGTTGTATGCCAATCGAAGTGATGGCACAACGTGGGCGCCAAACGATGCTATTTGGCCCACTTAAACCAGTGGGCCTTGAAGATCCAAAGACGGGTAAGCAACCCTTTGCAGTCGTTCAGTTGCGCCAAGATGATGCCGCTGGTGATCTATATAATATCGTCGGCTTCCAAACCCACCTTAAGTGGGGCGAACAAAAACGGGTCTTTTCACTGATTCCGGGTCTGGAGAACGTTGAATTTGTCCGTTATGGCGTCATGCATCGCAATACTTTTATGAAGTCACCGAAACTATTAACGCCAACTTATCAGACGCAGCAACGGCCTGACTTATTTTTTGCGGGCCAAATGACGGGCGTCGAAGGCTATATTGAAAGTGCAGCGAGTGGCATCGTTGCTGGAACCAACGCGGCGCGCTTAGCACTTGGGTTAGAACCGGTCGTTTTTCCAACGGACACGATGATGGGGGCGATGGCCCACTATATCACGCATACGAGCGCTAGCAACTTCCAGCCGATGAACGCCAACTTTGGCATTATGCCAAAACTCAAACAGCGCATTCGGGATAAGCGTGAACGTAATACGGCGATTTCTGAACGGGCCTTGGCTGACCTGGCGACTTTTAAAGATGAAACGTTGACCGTTAACAACTAAAATATCGCCCCATTGACAGGGTGCATAATTGTGTTTTCCTCCATACTTTGCTAAAGTAGCAACGTATGGAGGTTTTTGCATGGAAACGGATTATTTAACCCTCTTTTTAAAGTACATTCGGGTTGAACGACAGTATTCGGAAGAGACCGCTGCTGCTTATCGGGAAGACATTCAAGCTTTTAATGATTTCTTAACGGCAAATGGCGGCGCGAAAGCGTATACTGAAGTTGACCGGTTGGACGTTAACGTCTATTTAAGTCATTTATATGACCGGCACTTGACCCGCAATTCAATTGCTCGGAAAGTTTCAAGCTTGCGGTCGTTCTATAACTTTTTGGTTAAGAATGATTTAGCTAAATTGAATCCCTTCGTGTACGTCCAACTCAAAAAACATGCGGCGCGCTTACCCCGTTTTTTCTATCAAAAGGAGCTGGACGTATTATTTCAAACCGTCTATGCGGATGATAGCGTGATGGGGGCCCGGAACGCGGCGTTATTAGAAGTCCTGTATGGTACTGGGATTCGGCTGAGTGAGTGTGTCGATCTACAATTAGCCGACGTTGATTACGACCTAAAAATGATGTTGATTCGTGGGAAGGGCGACAAGGAACGTTACGTCCCATTTGGTCGGTACGCGGCTACCGCGCTTCAGCATTACGAAACCGTCTGCCGGCAGCCCGTGATGGCCAAGTATAGTCAAACGCACCAAACGGTGTTTATTAATCGGCATGGCGGTCCCATTACTGGCGGCGGAATCGAATATGTCTTGAATCAAATCGTTAAGAAAAGTAGTTTAACGGCTGATATTCATCCCCACATGCTCCGGCACACGTTTGCAACGCAGATGCTGAATAATGGTGCCGATTTACGGACCGTGCAGGAGCTGTTAGGTCATACAAGTTTGTCAACGACGCAAATTTATGCGCACGTGACAAAGGAACATTTACAACAAGATTATCGTCAATTTTTCCCACGGGCAACGCGGGAATCGACAAAGGAGACTGAACATGACAACGAAATTTGAAGCAACTACCATTTGCGCCGTTCGCCAAAACGGCCATAACGCCATGGCCGGTGATGGTCAGGTCACGATGGGTGAAAAAGTCGTAATGAAAGGGACAGCCCATAAAGTTCGGCGGATTTATAATGATCAGGTCGTCGTAGGTTTTGCCGGGAGTGTCGCGGATGCGTTTAACCTTGAAGATCGTTTTGAAAAGAAACTCAACGAATTTTCTGGTAATTTACAACGGGCAGCCGTTGAGCTTGCCCAGGAATGGCGCAGTGACCAGGCGTTACAGAAATTGGAAGCTTTGTTGATCGTCATGAACAAAGATGACATGTTACTTGTTTCTGGGAGTGGTGAAGTAATCACGCCGGATAACGACGTCTTAGCCATTGGTTCTGGTGGCAACTTTGCCTTAGCCGCCGCGCGCGCAATGCAGCTGCATGCCAAGGATATGAGTGCCAAGGAAGTCGCTGAAGCGGCAATCCATATTGCCGGCGACATTGATATCTTTACCAATCATAATGTGATCTCAGAAACGTTGTAATGTAGGAGGAAACGCTCATGGAAGAAATCAATAAGACACCGAAACAAATTGTGGCCGCGCTTGATAATTATGTTATTGGTCAAAACCAAGCTAAAAAAGCGGTGGCAATCGCGCTACGTAATCGTTATCGGCGGATGGAACTTTCTGCTGAAATGCAGGAAGAAATTACCCCCAAAAATATGCTGATGATCGGACCAACCGGGGTCGGGAAGACCGAAATTGCCCGGCGGTTGGCTAAGATTGTGCACGCCCCGTTTGTGAAGGTTGAAGCAACTAAGTTTACGGAAGTCGGCTATGTTGGTCGCGATGTCGAATCCATGGTTCGTGACTTAGTGGACGTGGCTATCGAGATGGAAAAACAACAGGCTTATTCTGGTGTGCGGGCGCAAGCGGTGCAGGCTGCTGATAAACGGCTCGTCAAATTATTAGTACCAGCCCAAAAGAAGCAGGCTAAGAATAATGGTAACGAGTTCCAAAACATGATGAACATGTTTAGCCAGATGCAAAACGGCCAGACCCCCAACGTTGACGATTCAAGTAACGAAGAAGTGACCGATGAAGTTCGTAATCAACGATTATCAGTTGCCGATCAGTTGAAAACGGGGCGCTTAGAAAACTCAGAGGTTACCATCGAGATGGATGACCCCCAACAAGCCGCCGCGGGTAATAATAACATGCTGGGTCAAATGGGTATTGATCTTGGTGATAGTTTAGGGGCTTTAATGCCCAAGAAGCGGATCCAACGGACAATGCCAGTCTCAGAGGCCCGAGAAATTTTAGTCCGGGAAGAATCCGAAAAGTTAGTCAATAACGCTGATATTTATCATGATGCGATTGTCCGTGCTGAAAATACCGGGATTATTTTTATCGATGAAATTGATAAGATTACTAAGGGTGGTCAGCAAGGTTCCGGTGAAGTTTCACGTGAAGGGGTTCAACGAGATATTCTGCCAATCGTTGAGGGGTCACAAATTTCAACAAAATATGGTCCCATCAATACTGATCACATTCTGTTTATCGCTTCCGGGGCCTTTGCGGAAAGTAAACCTAGTGATCTGATTGCTGAATTGCAAGGCCGTTTTCCAATTCGGGTCGAATTAGACGATTTAAGCAAGGATGACTTTGTTAAGATTTTGACGGAACCTAAGAATGCGTTGATTAAGCAGTATATCGCTTTGATCGGTACGGACAACATTAAAGTGACGTTCACGATCGAGGCTATCGAAGCGATTGCCACGATTGCCTATAAGGTCAACCATGAGACACAAAATATCGGTGCCCGTCGTTTGCACACCATTTTGGAAAAGCTCTTGGAAGAATTGCTATACGAAGGTCCTGACATGGAAATGGGCGAAGTCACAATCACTGAAAGCTATGTCAACGAGCGAATCGGTAACATTGCACAGGATAAGGATCTTAGTCGTTACATCTTATAAAATTTATTAAGGGGGCGTTTACGCGGATGACAGTCGAATTAAAGAATGAGTACCTCACCGTTTTGATTAATGAAGCTGGGGCGGAATTAAGTAGTGTCAAGTCGAGTGACGGTATTGAGTACATGTGGCAGGCCGACAAAACTTTTTGGGGCCGGCACGCACCCGTGCTTTTTCCAATCGTTGGTCGTTTAAAGGATGACCAGTATACTGTTGCTGGTCAGGCTTATCACATGGGACAACACGGTTTTGCCCGCGACAATGACTTTACGGTCGTCAACCAAACGGCCACACAAGCAACATTTGAATTGACCGATAGTCGCGCGACGCGGGAGATGTATCCATACGCGTTTCGATTACGTCTGGTTTATACGTTGACGGATCATGAATTGACCGTTAACTACAATGTGCATAATCCGGCTAATCAAGAGCTGTTGTTTTCTGTTGGGGGGCACCCAGCATTTAACGTGCCACTCGCTGATCCGGCGGGCACACTAGCTGATTATAAGGTTACCGTGGCACCACGAAAGGTCTACGCGCATATTCCATTACAGGCACCGTTGAACGATGCGGCAAATGCGGATGACTTCGACCTGACCAAGCCATTAGCACTTAGCCGGGATTTGTTTAAGGACGATGCCCTGATTTTGGATTTGGATCATCACGAGACGACGTTAATGTTGGACACTGATCTGGATGATCATGGGGTAGCGATGACGATTGAAGATGCACCATACGTCGGCATGTGGTCACCATACCCCGCAGAAGCGCCGTTCGTGTGCTTAGAGCCATGGTGGGGCATTGCGGATAACGTTGATAGCGACGGTCAATTAAGCCATAAGATGGGCATTAACCGGCTTGCAGCGAACCAGACGTTTGATGCTAAATATGCGATCAGCTTTTTCTAACTAAACTAGTGTGAATTTACGAAACCGGTCAAGCCGCTTGACCGGTTTTTTGTTGTGGCCTAAAAAGGCACAAAAGCTATTTGTATCATCTTACTTTAACTAAGAGCAAAAACACCACACAAGCCCAGCAACTAAGCTTACCAGTTCCTAAATAAAAAGACCACTCAATAATGAAATGGTCTTGAAAAGAGTGCGATTATTTGTGGTTAGCACGTTGCTGACGTCGCCAACCGAGTCCGAAGTGTACCAATGATTCGGTCCCGTTTTTGATACGGGCAATATTACTGCGGTGCCGATAGAAGATGAAGAGCGTCAATGCAAAGGCTACGAGTGACAGCAACCAATCTTGATAGTAAAAAATCGCAATCAACGTAACGATTGGGAAGGCCGTCATACTAGCAACACTGACCATACTGGTCGTGTAAACCAACAGTAACATGATGGCACTAGCAATTAAGAAAAACTCCCAGTTGTAGGCCAGTAAGATTCCGGCACTGGTGGCAACGGCCTTGCCACCTTTAAAGCCAATGTAAATTGAGAACGTATGTCCTAAAATAGCTGCTAGTCCAATCAATAAGGTATAGCGGTTATTCATATGGAATAGCAAGGTCGGCTGTAGTGCTGCGATAGTGCCTTTTAGAATATCCATCACCATGACAATTGTCCCGGCGGTCGGGCCTAGGACCCGGTACGTGTTGGTAGTTCCAATATTACCACTACCTGCTTGACGAATATCAGTGTGAAAGAAAAACTTGCCAATAATGACACCCGAAGGAATCGCGCCAATTAAGTAGGCGATGATCAGCATAATTAGTATTTTCAAAGTTGGTTCCTCCTGCAATAGAATCAATCAATATTTTAGCATTCTTTTTAAGGTTGTGGGGATTAATCGGTTTAAAAAATGATGATTGGGTGGTAAATTATGAAAATAAAATGATTTTTTGATAATTATTATGTGCCTAAAAGCGGGTGGCTAGGGCCTTTAAAGCGCTAACTGACAAAATATTCACGCATTTTAAGAACTAGTCGTGACCAGTAATAAGTTTATTCATTGAACTGGCGCTTAGAATCAACATGAGGTAAGCTAGTAAGTGGCTTTAATTTTTAGAAGATGACTTCTGACACGAACACACGTTTGCTATTTTAGTTGTTAACGTGTATGCTAACAGATGAAGAGCCACGAGTAACAATCAGAAATTAATATAATTGCACCTTGACAGGTTGGGGCTTTTAGGACTACTTTATTACGGTTTCCTGAAAGTACCACTTGATCGAGGCAGATTTTTAAAGATAAAAGGAGTTGTGAGAATGGCCAAGAAAAGCCCAAAATATGATGATTCTTCAATCCAAGTACTTGAAGGATTAGAAGCCGTTCGGAAGCGTCCCGGAATGTATATTGGTTCTACGGACGGCCGCGGACTCCATCACTTAGTTTATGAAATTGTCGATAATGCCGTTGATGAAGCCTTAGCTGGCTATGGTAAAGAAATCAACGTGATTATTCACGCCGATAATAGCATCACCGTTGTCGATCATGGTCGTGGGATGCCAGTTGGAATGCATGCTTCCGGTATTCCAACACCTGAAGTTATCCTCACGGTTTTGCATGCTGGTGGTAAGTTCGGCCAGGGTGGTTATAAGACTTCTGGTGGGCTGCATGGGGTCGGTGCGAGCGTCGTTAACGCACTGTCGTCCGAATTGACGGTCACCATCATCCGTGATGGCTACCGCTACGTTGAACATTTCAAAGATGGTGGTCATCCCGTTGGGACCCTTGAGAAGAAAGGGAAGACTAATAAGCCAACTGGAACAACAATGACCTTTAAGCCCGACGCTAGTATCTTTACAACGACGGTTTATAATTTCCAAACCTTAGCTGAACGGCTACGTGAATCCGCATTCTTACTGAAAGACGTCAAAATCACGCTGACTGACGAACGAGAAAATCAACAACAAGAGCTGGTCTTCCATTACGAAGATGGTATCAAGGCGTTTGTCAGTTACCTCAACGAAGATAAGGACACCCTCGGGGACATCATGTTCTTTGATGGTACTAAGGAAGGCGTCGAAGTTGAGGTTGCTGCGCAGTACAACGATGGCTATTCGGAAAACTTGTTATCATTCGTCAATAACGTGCGGACGCCAGACGGTGGGACGCATGAAGTCGGGTTCCGCAGTGCCTGGACGAAAGCGTTCAATGAATATGCTCGCAAGGTTGGCCTATTGAAGGACAAGGATAAGAATTTGGAAGGCTCCGATGTTCGTGAAGGGCTATCCGCTGTTATTTCGTTACGAGTACCGGAAAATCTTTTGCAATTTGAAGGTCAAACTAAGGAAAAGCTCGGGACACCCGAAGCACGAACGATTGTTGATAATATCGTGAGCGAACAACTTCAATTCTTCTTGATGGAAAATGGCGAGTTTGCTCAAATGCTGATTCGCAAATCAACTAAAGCTCGCCAGGCTCGTGAAGCTGCCCGTAAGGCCCGTGATGAAAGTCGAAATGGTAAGCGGCGGCACAAACAGGAACGGTTACTTTCTGGAAAATTAACTCCGGCGCAGTCTAAGAATGCTAAGAAGAATGAATTGTTCTTAGTCGAAGGGGATTCGGCCGGTGGCTCAGCAAAACAGGGGCGTGATCGCAAGTTCCAAGCAATCTTGCCATTACGTGGTAAGGTGTTGAATACCGAAAAGGCCAAATTAGCTGACATTGTCAAGAATGAAGAAATTAATACCATGATTTACACAATTGGTGCGGGTGTTGGGCCCGAATTTGATATTAAGGCTAGTAATTATGACAAGGTCATTATTATGACCGATGCCGATACCGATGGTGCCCATATCCAAATTCTCTTACTGACATTCTTTTATAAGTACATGCGGCCAATGATCGACGCTGGTAAAATCTACATTGCGTTGCCACCGCTGTATCGCTTACAAAAGAAGCAGAACAAGCAGTTGCGGACGGAATATGCATGGACTGACGAAGAGTTAACGCTCAAGACCAAGTCATTTGGTAAGGGCTATGCGCTCCAACGTTACAAGGGGCTCGGTGAAATGAACGCGGAACAGCTATGGGAAACGACCATGGATCCGGAGAAACGGACCTTAGTTCGAGTTCGAATCGATGACGCTGCTTTAGCAGAAAAACGGGTCACCACGCTAATGGGTGACAAAGTTGAACCTCGTCGAAAATGGATCGAAAGTAACGTCCACTTTAACTTGGACGAAGACGGGTCATTACTAGATAACGAGGCCGTCTCATCTGCACATGAGCAAGCCGACGAAGAATTGGCACAACAGCTAAAACAATAGAGGGGGTCGTAAAATGGCAACTGAACAACCAAAAATTCAAGAACTAACCCTTGAAGACGTCATGGGCGACCGCTTCGGCCGTTATTCTAAATATATTATTCAGGAACGCGCTTTACCAGACATCCGTGATGGTTTGAAACCGGTACAACGGCGGATCCTATACGCCATGAATCAGGATGGCAACACCTTTGACAAAGCCTTCCGTAAGTCGGCCAAGTCAGTCGGAAACGTCATGGGTAATTTTCATCCCCATGGAGATTCTTCGATTTATGAAGCAATGGTTCGCCTTAGTCAGGACTGGAAGTTACGTGAGCCGTTGATTGAAATGCATGGGAATAACGGTTCCATGGACGGTGATCCGGCTGCCGCCATGCGGTATACCGAAGCACGTTTGAGTAAAATCGCTGGTGAAATGCTCCAAGATATCGATAAAAAGACTGTCGATATGGTCCTCAACTTTGATGACACGGAGTACGAACCAACTGTTTTACCGGCCCGTTTCCCGAACTTATTAGTTAACGGAGCAACGGGGATTTCAGCCGGTTATGCAACGGAAATTCCGCCGCATAACTTGAGTGAAGTCATTGACGCGATTTTATTCCTGATGAATCACCCTAAGGCAACACTCGAAGACTTGATGGACTTTGTCAAGGGTCCCGATTTTCCAACTGGGGGAATCATTCAAGGCTTAGCAGGTATCAAGCAAGCCTATGAGACTGGCCGTGGGCGTATCGTCGTGCGTTCGCGAACCAAGATCGTACCGCTTAAGGGGAATAAGTCACAGATTGAAGTTTCGGAGATCCCTTATGAAGTTAATAAGGCACAGCTAGTGAAAAAGATTGATGAAATTCGCATTTTGAAGAAAATCGAAGGCATTGCCGAAGTTCGTGATGAAAGTGACCGCCAAGGATTATCGGTCGTGATTGAACTGAAGCGTGACGTCAATGCAGAAGGTATTCTGACTTACTTACTCAAAAATACCGATCTACAAATTACTTATAACTTCAACATGGTCGCCATTTATCATCAGCGGCCCGAACACGTTGGCCTGAAAACGATTCTAACGGCCTATTTGGAGCATCAACGGGACGTTGTAACCCGGCGGACCCAGTTTAACTTGCAGAAGGCTATGGATCGCCAACACATCGTTCAAGGATTAATCAAGGCGATGTCCATCCTCGACCAAGTGATCAAAACGATTCGTGGTAGCAAGGATAAGAAGGACGCCAAACAGAATTTAGTCAGTCAATTCGATTTCTCTGAGATTCAAGCGGAAGCCATCGTGACGATGCAACTCTATCGGTTAACCAATACCGATGTGACGCAGCTAGAAAAAGAATCAGCTGAACTGGCCAAGGCTATCGCGACCTATCAGCTGATCTTGGCAGAGCCTAAAGAACTCGATAAAGTGTTGCGGCGCGAATTAAAAGCCGTTCAAAAAGCCTATCCAACGAGCCGCTTGACTGAAATTCAAAATGAAATTCAAGAGTTAAAAGTCAAGACCGAGGTCGTGATTCCACAAGAAGACGTCATTGTCATGATTAGCCATGATGGCTATATCAAGCGAACCAGCTTACGCTCTTATTCAGCATCGGAGCCTGATGATAATGGGCTTAAAGATGAGGATTATCCAATCTATCTGGCTAAAAACAGCACGTTAGATCATTTAATGATGTTCACCAACATGGGCCATCTCATTTACCGGCCAATTTATGAAATTGCTGACGCCAAGTGGAAAGATACTGGCGAACACATTTCTCAGACGATTGGGCTGGCTGAAAACGAGCGCATCACGTGGGTCTATTCTTTTGAAAACCTTAAAGCTACCGGAAAATTCTTAGTGGCAACTAGTGACGGTTATATCAAGCAAACGGCCTTTGCCGATTACACGCCGGGCCGAACTTATAAGACTCGGGCTAGTCAGTTCATCAAGATGAAGGCTGATGATGCAACTGTTGTAACGGTCAAATACTTACCGGCTGCGCCAACGGGAACCCTGATCTTGATTACGCAACATGGTTATGGCCTTCGTTATGATTTGAGCGAGGTCCCAACAATCGGTGCGAAGGCGGTCGGCGTGAAATCTATGGATCTACGCGACGATGCCATTGTACGGGCAACGATTGCCGCAGATAATGATTTGATTGCCATGATTACGCAACGGGGCTCATTCAAGAAGATGAAGGTAGCAGATTTACCTGTGACAAGTCGTGCACGACGGGGTGTTCAAGTCTTACGGGAGTTGAAGAATAATCCACACCGGGTCGCTGACTATGTCTTAGTTGCTAGTGACGCAAATGGGGTTGCACTTGATGTGCTGACTGATCGTGGTAGGCACCATTCGATCCTGAACGATGATCATCCAATCAGTGCGCGTTATTCTAATGGCTCGTTTGTAGTTGATACTGATACTGAAGGGGAACCTGTTTCTATGCAGATCCATCCAATCCCGCTAACGGTGTAATTTGCAATGCGAATACTTGCACGTTAACTGGCATTCGATTAAGATAATGTTATGACAGGGTAAAATATTATGAATTAGTTAAGCTTTATTTACCAATAACAACCGCTTGCTTTCACTTTGAATCTTGTATAAAATTATAGGTATCATAAGATGGCGATAAGAAGAAAGGATCAGGTAAAATTCATGAAGACAACTCAAGAAAGTATTTTCTCATCGAAAACGTTAACGTATTTCTTGCAACTAGCTGAAACTATGAATTACACACAAGCAGCCCAAATTTTAGGCATCACGCAACCAGCATTGACGCAACAAATCAAAAAACTAGAGCGTACCGTTGGCGCCCCTTTGTTTTACTCCGTCGGGAAAAAGTTACGGCTCTCTGACGCCGGTTACACGATGCTCAACGCAACACACAGCATTTACGACGTACTGAACAAGGCAACTGATGAAATTCAGCAGACGACCAGTGCTACTCAAGGAACAATCAATATTGGGGTGTTAGCTTCAATTGAAGACCACGTATTTGAGGATTTTGCCATCAAGTATTACGAGGCCAATCCGAATGTTATTATTTCGTTGCACATGTTGACGCGTAAAGAAATTTGGGAACGATTGGAAAATAATCGGATTGATTTGGCAGTCATGTACCTACCTGATGAAAGTATCAAGAACTGGAAACCATACCAGTCCAAGAAGATTATCCAAGATGAGCTGTTATTTATTTCGGGTGACGAGAAGTTAGCGAAGAAGAAGCGCATCAAGTTCAAAGATACGACGCTCAATCCATGGGTGACGTATCCTGAAAACTACTACTTGGATCAAGTGGTTAAGGAATCCTATAAAAACCAATTGGCTGATTTGCCAACGGCAGTCGCCCGGTTCACGACACCACAACAGATTTATCGTTTTGTGGCAGCAACTAACACGAACACGGCGTTACCTAATTCATTTATGGTGGCTAATCCGGCAACTGATCAGCTTCACACGTTGTCATTTGAACCAGCCATCAAGTTTGACTTAAACTTCGTCTTCCGTAAAGATAAGGACCAAATTCCACGAATCAAGAATTTCCTTGACGAATTTGACGCTTACTTACGGACCGAAGATTACATTTCACGGTTACAAAAAATTAATCAAAAATAAGTTTTAAGGGAGTTTTGTGCTAATGAGTAAGGAATTAGTTTTTGGACATCAAAATCCTGATACCGACGCGATTGTGGCGGCCAAGGCGTTCTCATACTACGAAAATAAGATGGGGGCGGACACTGAAGCGGTTGCTTTAGGTGAACCCAACGAAGAAACCCAATACGTTTTGGATTACTTTGACGAACCAGCATTACGGGTCATTACTAAGGCCAGTGATGAAGTTGACAGCGTTATGCTTGTCGACCATAACGAACCACAACAAAGTGTAAGTGACATTGCTGACGTAACTGTTAGTCACGTGGTCGATCATCATCGAATCGCCGGCTTTGATACGGCGCAACCATTATTCTACCGGGCAGAACCACTTGGCTGCTGCAGTACCGTCATTTACAAGTTATTCCAAGAAAATGATATTGAAATTCCAGCCAAACTAGCCGGATTAATGTTATCTGCGATCATTTCAGATACATTACTCTTAAAGTCACCAACGACAACGGAAACTGACGTTGCAGTCGTTAAAGACTTGGCTAAGATCGCTGATATTGACTATGAAACTTACGGTTTAGCAATGCTTAAAGCAGGGACTAACCTTGACAGCAAGTCTGAAAAAGAATTAATCGATGCTGATGCCAAGTCATTTGAAATGGCCGGCAAGACCGTACGTGTTGCGCAGATTAATACAGTTGACTTAGACGATGTTTTCAAGCGCCAAGCGGCCTTAGAGAGTGCTGCTAAGGACGAAAACGCGAGTGACGGTTATGATTTATTCCTAATCTTAGCTACTAATATCTTGGATAGTAACTCCGAATTATTAGTCGTTGGTAACCCAACGGAACCCGTTGAAAAGGCCTTTGGTAAGACGATTGCTAACAACCGTCTCAGCTTACCAGGTGTCGTTTCACGTAAGAAACAAGTTGTCCCTCAATTAACGGACGCCTTCAACGCTTAATTTACAGATTAATTTAAAAGAAGCTGCCACTTGTGGGAGCTTCTTTTTTGCATTCTAGATAGATTGGGGTATGATAAAGATTGTGATTAGGTTGTGCACAACTAAATTATGGGAGGACTGGTAGCAATGGATAAGCAGCAAGATGAATTACGACAGCGTTTAACACCAGAACAGTACGCCGTTACCCAGGAGGCGGCGACCGAGCGGCCATTTAGTGGTGAGTATGATAACTTTTATCAGGAAGGTATTTACGTTGATGTTGTTAGCGGTCAAGCACTCTTTAGCTCGCTTGATAAATATGATGCGGGCTGTGGCTGGCCATCATTTACCAAACCAATCAATCAGACCAATCTGAACGAGCACCGTGACGAGTCGTTTGGCATGCACCGTACAGAAGTAACTAGCACGCAAGCGAACTCACACTTAGGGCACGTCTTCCCAGATGGGCCCCGTGATCGCGGTGGGCTTCGTTATTGTATTAATTCAGCAGCGCTGAAGTTCATTCCAGTTGCTGAACTTGAAAAAGCTGGGTATGGTCAGTATCAGAGCTTATTTAAATAATTGAGTTAATAAACGGGAGGAATTTAGATGACAGAGACTGCAATATTTGCTGGTGGTTGTTTCTGGTGCATGGTCAAACCGTTTGACCAGCAGCCCGGAATCAAGTCAGTCATTTCAGGTTACACGGGTGGTACAGTTGCTAATCCAACGTATGAACAAGTTGCCAGCCATACGACTGGACATACTGAAGCGGTTGAAATCACTTTTGACCCAGAGGTAATCAGTTATGCCGACTTAGTTGAAATTTATTGGCGTCAGACCGATCCAACTGATGCATCGGGCCAATTTCAGGACCGTGGCGACAGTTATCGACCAGTAATTTTTGTTAATAGTGAAGCTCAACGACGAGCTGCAACGGCTTCAAGAGATGCACTGGCAGCTAGCGGTAAGTTTGCTGAGCCGATTGTGACAACCATTGAAGATGCGAAGCCATTTTATCCCGCAGAAGCCGAGCACCAAGACTTTTATCGACGCAATCCATTCCGCTATCAAATCGAAGAAATGGGCGGTCGTGAGGCGTTTATTAAGGAACATTGGCAATAAACGTAATGGTGGCTTAAGCGCTTAGAATGACGCCTATTGGAGAACTGTTTATCACTGGGCATCATCACAATAATGCGGCTAAAAATACGAATAAACCAACCTGCAAACCTTCAGCGATCGTCACTGGGTTAGTAGGTTGGTTTTTGAGTTTAATTATGATTGTTAACTTGCTTGGTAAGCGTCCAATGCTGAATAAAACGACTTTTTGACTGAGTCACGAATATTTAAGTAAGTAATATAATCAGATAATTCATGAACATTACTAGTCAAAGGAAAATCAAAGTCTGAGTGCGCATAACAAGCAGCTGGTGCGAACGGACCGTTTTGTTCAATAAACGGTTCTAACCAACGATAGAATGTCATCAAATCATCCTTTCAATACTTTAGTTAAATCACTAAAACTAGTTTAACTGCAAAAAGGCGCGTTGTATAGGCGTTTTAAGGCTTCTTAATTAACTAGCAAATTCCACGTAATGCTTGTGATGTGTTTGTAAAGTTATGTAAAGATCGTGCAACAACGTAAAGTTACTTTAACTAAAAAAGCTAACCGTCGCAGTTAGCTTATCAGTGTTGCCTTAATCTGTTTTAGTGGCTTTTAAAGTGCGCAAATCACGTTGGCGTAGCAAGTTTTGGTAATATTCGAGGCTGGTTTCATCTAACCGCAGTTGCTGCATGATCTCAGTCGGTTCGGTCGTCCGGTGTTGATTGAGAAACCACAGCATGAAGTCTTGGCGCAGTGCAACCGGCTTTAATGGCACACCTAAACGTTGACTATCACCCGCCAAGTATTTATGCAATGCTGCTAGAGTGATATGTGGGTCGGTCCCACGTTGACGCTGCTTTAAGAAAAGGTCCGAACTACCACTTTGAGTCTGTAATGGCTGCAAATAGGCCCGTAGTTTAACCAGAAAAGCCTGTTCTACTGCTGTAAAGGTAATTGTATTCAATTGCTGATAAAACCCCGGTGTGAGCATCTCCGTGGCAGTATAACCCTTGGTCGTTAGTAACAAAAATAAGCGGGTGTATGGATGCAGGTCATCCATTGCTAGCCATGCCGCCAATTGCTCTGGCCAAGTCGTTGTTTGTTGCCGATTAGTCAATGGTTGTCCCTTGATTGTAAAGGTTGGTAAAGTTGTAATAATTCGGTGTGAAAATAAATAGCTAAAGTAGCCGTTTAGATTCGACAGACATTTATTCAGCGTCGATGTTTTGAATTGACGTTGTTCACGGAGCATTGCCAAGTAAGCTTGAATATCATTCTCAGTTAAATCTGCTAGTAACTGATCCTTAGCAAAGGTCTCATTGAAATGCTGCTCATAGTTGAAAAAGTCAGCCAAGGTTAATTCATATTGCTCAATCGTACTAGCTTGCTTGCCAGCAGTTTCTAATGAGGCGAGAAAGCTTTTAGCATACGGAAATTTAGCGGTCATTGATAGTAGGACATCCTTTCTGGGTTAGAATTCTTACTTTAACTAAAACATAAATTTACAGCAAAAACAAGCGATTTGACCGATGCTGAGAGGCGCATTCTAAGCGCGTGTTCGTTTATTAGTTGAAGACTCGTCCGTCAAATGAAGCGTATAATCGACGTTAGCTATCAGCAAATTATGAGCGTACATGCAAGTTAGTGATAAATACCAGCTAGTGAGCTAGTTAGATTTAGCAGTTTGAAAGTATTTGAACTTTAAGTGATTCAGACAAGCTAATCCAAATTCATGAAAAATACTCGGTTGAAATTCAATCGACTGATTTTAGCGTTGATGTCTGTGACTCAAAAAAATAATTTAAGTTAAACGGACGCGCTAAAAAGTTCAAAACAGTTAGCCACGAAAAAATAGTTGCAACGAAATGACAATCTAAGAATTGAGTCACCAGAAAGCTAACATAAAATTTAAAAATCATCACGGGGGACCTAAATCAGGTCGTGGGGGAGCAATTTTGTTTTCAATTCTACTTTGTATAATATATATTATGTAAACTAAAAAATATATAAAAAGCCCCCTAGCTAGATTTAGCCATAATCCGCACATAAGCCATCATAATCACCAACCAACCGCTTTTATCATGTAAATTGTTATCAAGTTTACTGCTAGTACAGCGATTATTTTCGGCTAGAAAATAAATTTATTACGCATTTTTATAAAATCTGCTGAATAATATTGATGTGACTTACTGTGGACATATGATTATGATTCATAAGCTAGGCACAGTCAGAAACCATTTCATCATCAAATCGCTTTTGACTGTGTTAATGATGATACTGCGCATAACTGTTAGTCAATCGCTTGGATTGCTGCGTACCTTAGATTTAAAACCGGCTTTTAGAACGTCATTGTTTATCAAGTTTCAAAGGACATGATTTGCCATGGACGGAGCGCCCAAAGCCGTATCATGACGGTATTCAGTCACGCACTCAACTAAAAATGTTAAAGATGTGTAAGTTAGATCCGTCTGTGATACTAATTTGTCTTGTTGGCAGTCACGTCATTTTATCGTAATTTATATTAGAGGTCGCGTGCTGAATGCCATAAATGTGAGCGGGCATCTTTGAGTACTGCGGTTGTATGAAGAGCCGGTACAGCCTAGCTTTGCAATTGCTTTTTGGCAACTATTCTAACTAATAATCGCGGTAATTAAACAATAATGCGTGCTCAGTCATAATTGTGGATTGACAACTTATTAATTTTCAGACCATTAATCCTAAAATTAAGCGTATTTATTAAAGCTAATTGTGTCATTCGATTTAGTGTCACCAATCATTGCAGACTACGAACAGTAATTCGTCATGGCCTCATCGGTTTGTTGGCCATGCACTAGATCAAAAGTTCGGTGAATAATTTACCAGGGTAATGGGTTCTTTTAATACCACGTCTAATAAAATTGCGTAAAACGCAATGTCATCGCACAACCCGATATTACGCTCAAATAGGTCGTTGGTGTTCATGTCAACTTTTTGTGGCAGCCCCTACCCGGCCAGAAATAGCACCCGGTCGCCCTATTTTTCAAGCCGCTTCCATTCAACGCATTCTAAGACCGCCTCAGCACCAGTTTTACCCAATCAATTGGGCCAATTCAATGGTACACCCGTTTTGGCTGAAGCTTGACGAATTGACATGACGCCTCATAGCAATGGCTTTGCTCACCCACGCCATTACGCCGGCCCCCCTTTTCGAGATGCTAAAAAGATTATTACTGAAGCAACGGTCACTACTGTCAGCAATAATCTTTTTTATATCATCAGTTTAATTTTCATTCAGTGAGCTTCGAACGCTAACGATTCATTTGAGCATTGATCTTGAAATAGCCCCTGCCACTCAATTCTGCTTAATTTGACGCTGCCACCAGAGCTTGGCCCCCGCGATCCCGCAAGTCATCAACATAAGGATTGGTAAGTACAAGATAATATGATAGCGGCCCTGTACTTCCAATGGTAAGGCACTTAGGGTGAAACCATCTAGTAACAGCGCTCCCATCAGCAAATAGCGATTGAGATAGTGCCGGTGCCATAGCAGTCCCAGTCCCATTAAAACGCTGAACAACGCAATTACCAGCATTGCTTGCCAATAAATCGTCGCACTTGTAATCAGTATAGGTGCCAAGTGAAACCAGTGGCGGTTGAGCAAACCGGGATGGTGGCTTAAGTTATATAAGCTCCAATCATAACCATAATCCTCACGAATAAACCCCTGCATTTTTTCATTAGCAAAGGGACCTAACTGTGGCTTGACCTGTTTGAGATTAGTCTTCAGGGTTGTCGCCATCGTTCGGGTAATGCGTGGATACGCTTGCGTCAACGTGGGCGCCACCCGTAATTCGTGGCTGACGGTAGCTTGTAGTGCCGGGCTATAGGTCCCGTGACTTTTGACATCTGTCCCCGTAGCCAGGCTGTATAAAGTTTCAACTTGGGCTGGCGCAACCTTAAAGCCATATAACCAGCTGTCGAGATTGGTCGCTGTGAACATGAGTCCTAACACGACCCCACCGTATATGAGGATCTGCCGAGCTTGAGCGCGGTAACGGTGGTAAGATTTGAGCGGGACACATAGACTCATCAAGCCCAGTGCAATTAACCAAACGCCCATGATTGGTCTTAGCATGTTTGCTACGACAGTCGTCACGATTGCCAGCGCTAGGTATAGTCGCCGGTCTGTGATTGTGGTCGTCGCGAGTGGAACTAATGCCCGTGTCAGCGCATACATCATGAGCAAAACGCTGGTGAAGAAGAACGGTTCACCACCATTTAAGAGCGTGCCGTACAGCCAATAAGCTGGAATCCAGTAAAAAATGAGTGCAGCCGCGATACCTAATTGTCGTGAGAGCCACCGTGCGACCAGCCAGTAAATTAAGATCATGTCGACTAACGTACACCCAATATTGATTAGTTGGCTGACAAAAAAATTGGCCCCGCCAAAAGCCGCGACTAAGCTGTAGCCGTTCGCGATATTTAAGGCGTGTGGAAAAACGACGTAATTACCAACGATGCCATGGTGCAATAGTTGGGTCCAGGTGAGTCCTTGGGCACTAAATGCGGCAAGCGTATGGTAATTCCAGAAATCTGAGGTGGGATCGATTTTTAACCCTGCAACTAGTGGGAATTTTAAGAGAGTTAACCCCATCAGTGCTGCAACTAACCAGCTAGTTTGATGGCGGCTCAACCACCAGCTGCCAAGGCCAATCGTGGCACCAATGAACAATACGAACAAACCAGCGGCTATCCAAGCGCTGATTGCGAGGTGTAATTGCCGACTGACCTGCCAGTTGGCGATAATCATCCACCCGAGCAAGGCAGCTGCAATCGTGAGAACGGTAATTTGAAATATCTTATAGCACCACTTCATCGGCATGCACCTTCATCTTAATATGAGCGTTTCAAGCCAGTATCTGGGTATTTTGCAACGGGGGTCGTGACACCATGGCGCGTTTTAGCCCACCCCGTTTGACCACGCAACTGCCGGTAAATGGCGACGTATGGTGTCAGGCTAATAATCAATAGGAATGCTTGAAAGGTTAAACTCTGCTTGAGCGCATCCAAGAAGCCAACGGGTTGTTTCACGACAGCACAGTTGCGCTGATACAGCGCTGCTAATACTAAACAAGCTGAAAAGGCAATCACTAGTAATGTTCCGATAGCCAAATGATGCCACCCAACTTGCCAATGTTGCAAGCTGCGACTCACAAGCACGACTATCGTGATCAGACTGGTCAGTGGCACGATACAACCACTGATAGGCATCAGAATCCAAAAAGTCGTGTCCAATTTTTGAAAATGGTTCAGGCGTCCCGAACGCCAAAGTGCTGGTAAATAGCGCATGCATTGTACGGCGCCTTGACACCAGCGCACCCGTTGACGAAAAAATGGGCGTAGTTGTTCAACGGCCTCTTGCTGAACAACTAAGGTATGATCAAAAGCTGTTCGGGTACCACCTAACAGCCAAGTCCGCAAAGTAAATTCGAGATCTTCGAGTAAGCTATTCCCCCATGGATTCTGTAACGCTAAATCTAGCCGGACGAACTGTCCATTTCCCGACGCAATCCCCTGACCAAGGCGATTGCGCAACTGTTGGGTAGCATTATTAACCCCCATGAACTCAAAATTCTGCATCTTAGTCAGCCAGTTGGGCTGATTGTAGATATTCACACTCGTTTGGATCATGGCCAACTGTGGTTCTTGTTCGAAGTGCGCCAGTACCCGTGTCAAATCGGCAGTATTCATGAACGCGTCTGCATCCAGGACCCCCACGATCGTTCGCTGCGGATTGGACTTCAGTGCCAATGTCTTATGAATGTACTGGACGGCAGTGTTGAGGACGGCCCCCTTACCAGCACGCTGGTTACCCGTGCGGTGTAAGATTTGTAAGAAGCGCGACGATGACTGTGTTAATAACAACAGACTGTGATCTGTCGAATCGTCATCAACGGCAATGATTTGGGCGTGAATGGTTGGTGGTAACTGTTCGAGAGATTCAGTTAATTGTGTAATCGTTCGCGAGATCACGTGTTCTTCATTAAGCACCGGAATGACCAAAAACAACTCATAGGGTGTGGGCCCCTTTTCATAGCTTTGTATAGGTTCTCGATAATGATTGATCAGTAATAAGTTAATAATAAAATACAAGTAAAAAACGACTGAAATCATAATTGCGACTCTGATTATTATCATCATAACGCCCCCATAGAAACTTATTAAGAAGGTATTATACGCATACTTTTTTAAAATTCCTATTATTTATGTTATGAAAACATAGTGAACGAATCATGCCCATTCTTTACGTCTTTTTCACGGGAAGTTTACAATTATTCGGTAGTTAGCAACGTATGTAAATTGGTAGGATAGTGTTATTAACTAATAAGGACGGCGGAGACTGATGAAAAAAGTAACTTGGGGACTACTCACATTGTTGATTGGACAACCAATCATCGTTTATATTGGACAAGCAGCCCTGTTAACGATGATTCCGAGTCATTATGGTCTGTTGGGAGCAATCGCTTATACGAGTGATTCGCACCACTATTTGGCGATGCTTGAAAGTATGCTTATTCCGG
Organism: Lactiplantibacillus argentoratensis; assembly: GCF_037290055.1. Lineage (NCBI taxonomy): Bacteria > Bacillati > Bacillota > Bacilli > Lactobacillales > Lactobacillaceae > Lactiplantibacillus > Lactiplantibacillus argentoratensis. Next base: position 1,503,466 of record NZ_CP147647.1, on the reverse strand, counting down.
CCCTACTGCTCGCGATTATCCCACTAAATCGGTATGCGGCACCCTTTACTTGGTCAACAATTTTGAAAAGGACGCTTGGCTGTTGGCTATTTGGAATGAATTGGTTTATTCTGATCAGCCTGTTTGTTCAAGCTAGCTGGCTAAGCTGGGGTATCTTCCTTTGGTCACTTGGTGGCGCCATTGTCCTGCTCGCCAAATTATTAGGCGTCCTAGTCATAAACAATCAGTGAGTTAATTTCGAATAACAAAAAGATACTGGGTAGGCGGCAACCTACCCAGCATCTTTAAATTAGTTGGTTTAATGACTAGTCATGGTGTAAGAGTGGCGTCAACATATCAATGATCCCCACTGAAGCACTTGGAAAGGCAAAAATCTTCTGACTTAACGTGTTGGCAGAGACGTGATCATTAATAATCATGGTCAGTAAATTAATCAAGTCTGGCGCGCCATTACCATAGATGGAGGCACCGACGAGGTAATTCTCTTGGTCAAAGACCAGTTGTAGATCAGCATCGACCTCGTTTTGATACTGAAAGGCTAACAGTTTACCGTATGGCAGTGCTTGAACGTGAAAGTGGTCAGTATCAAGCTTGGCGTTCTCGACAGGGATACCGACCTGTGCGATTCTTGGCAACGTAAAGACAACTGATGGAATGACCGGATAATCGATTGCAGCCGTACTTCCAAGCAGTTGGCCAGCGATGTAGTTAGACTCAAAGGTCGCGGTCGGGGTTAGCTTCGGCAAAGTTTTGCTGATGACGTCACCACTAGCGTAAATGTTTGGAATGTTTGTCCGCAAATGGTCGTCGACGATAATGCCGTGTCGGTCGGTTTTAACGCCAACTTTTGTTAACCCTAAGTATTCGATGTTTGGAATCCGACCAGTGGCCGCAATGATGTCATCACTCTCAATGGTCAGGCCGTTCTCAGTAGTTGCCAATAATCCTGTGGCGCTTTTAGTTACCTGGCTAAGGGCTTCACCAAAGTGGAAGTGCACCCCGGCTGCCTGTAAATGTGCAATCATTTTTTCAACGTGCTCTGAATAAAATGCGGGTAGTGCCCGATCGGCAAACTCAATAATATGCACTTCTGATCCTAGTAACACGGCCATGTTGGCAAATTCTAACGAGATAATTCCGGCGCCAATTAAGGTCAGCCGTTTAGGCATGGTTGGTAGGTCAAGAAAATCACGACTGTCATGCATCAGCTCCGCACCCGGAATCGCCAGCTTGACTGGTCGTTGTCCGGTCCCGATAACGATGGTATCCGCTGTATACGTGCTGTCCGCTACCTGAACGGTGTGGGTATCAGTCAGCTCACCATGACCGGTAATAATTGTAATCCCCAATTGTTTGAAGACGGCCGTCATTTGTACCGATAAAGGTTGAATGACTTGTTGCTTATAGGCCATCAACTGTGACCAATCGATGGTGGGCGTTGTGTTGATGCCAATCCCTTGATATTGTTTGAGTTGTTCAGTCAGCTCGAAGGGACCGTCTAACAGAATCTTAGCATCACAGCCAAAGTTAGTGCACGTTCCGGCGATGGTATCTTCTTCAATGATTGCTACCTTATGTTGCGCATGTGCTAGGGCTACTGCCGCATGCCACGTTGCGTGCCCGCTACCGATAAAAATTGTGTCATAATCTGCCATTAGAGATTCCTCCTAAAATTATATTTCAATCGCACACGACTGAAATGGTCAATAAAAAGGCCCGTTTAGGCCAAATCCTGTGATAATGCGGTAATAATCTTCTGGTTCAGGGCCAGTGCTTGTTGATATTCATCGACAGTCAGGTGGTAGCGACTGATACAAGTTTCAATCGCGGCTTCGATTGGTGCTTGTTGTTGCTTACCCTGCGTCGTGAGATGAATGAGTAACTGGCGCCGATCCGTTGCTGGTCGCTCGCGCTGCAACCACCCTGCGTCTTCCATGCGTCGCAAAAGCGGTGTCAAGGTGTTGCTGCTTAAGCGCAGAACCTGACCTAACTCGTGTAATGACTGGTCGTCATGTTCCCACAATGCCATCAGTACGAGATACTGTGCGTAAGTCAGTTTGAATGGTGTTAACGCTTCGACATAAAATTTGTTAAATAACCGATTGGCATTGTATATGCTAAAACAAAGTTGATTAGCAAGGTCAATTTCTGGTGTCATGCGGATGCTCCTTTCAATCGTGTGCGATTGATTATCAGTATAAGCCCCTTGCCCGTAAAAAACAAGGGGTAAATAAATTTGTAAGCTGCTGGTCGCCACAGACAGCGACTAATTCTAAACTTGTAAAAGCAGTTCACTCAAAAGCACTTACTGCCCTTAGTCTTGGGTCAGTGACTTGATCATGAGCAAATCGGTTTGGCGATCATCACCCATCACAAAATCGTGAGCACTGAATTGTTCAAAGCCCCACTTCGCATAGAAGCCCTTCGCGGGTTCGTTATGTTCCCAAACGCCAAGCCAGATTTTCTGCTTATGATTAGCTTTCGCAATTTGAATCGCTTGTTGCATAAATTGATTGCCGAGCCCTTGGTGTTGGAATGCTTTTCGGATATAGATCCGTTCAACTTCTAAAGTGTCTGAGCCCATTGCTTCTGATTGTGCCGCACCGGTGTTTAATTTCAAGTATCCTAATGACTCACCGGCTCGTTCAACAAAATAAAATTGTGATTCGGGTTCCGCTAATTCATGGGTTAACTTGGGCAAGTTATATGCATCTTGTAAGTATGCGGCCATATTTTCAGAGGTGTTTTGTGCACCAAACGTGTCCTTAAAGGTTTCAATACTGATTTGTTGTAGTTTGTTCACGTCAGCAGTGGTGAGCCGCCGTGTCGTAATTTGTGACATGATCAATTCCTCCTATAGATTCCTAGCAAAAACAGTCGGTCACACGATCAACGCGGTAAATACGCTGACAATGTGACTGACTGTTTTATTCTAACATATTATTTAGCCTTTTTACCCCAATCAGGGATAATCTTCCCATCTTCACTAATGGCGAGACCGTCGTTATTTTCTAACTCAGCTGCGTTCGGATCCTCGAAGTCATTTTCAAGTGCGTCCACAAAACGGGCTGTCGACTTGCCATCTAAATCATCAAAGAAGAAGTTCACAAAGCCGTCCAATTTAGCTTGGTCAACTTGGGGATGTTGCAGCTGGCTGATCAACTCACCCGTGTTTTCCGCTAAACTACCGGGAATAAAATCAAAGTAGTTGAAGTAAAAGCTCCGGGATTGCATGTAATCCGCTAAGTCCGGCGCAAAGAAAATCATTGGCTGGTTCAGTAGTGCGTATTCGAAACAAACTGATGAGTAGTCAGTGATTAATTGGTCAGCAACGAGTAATAAATCGTTGATCTCACGATAATCAGAAACATCATAATAGAAGTCCGAATATTCATATGGTAACGTTGGTTTGTTTTGCACAAACGGATGAATCTTCAGTAAAAAGACGTAATCTTCGTGTAACGCTTCGTAGATTGCTCTAAAATTCAACATTTCAAAGGGATAGTATGCTGATTGCTGACCATTGCCACGAAATGTTGGGGCAAAGAGAATGACTTTTTTGCCCTTGATGAATGGCAAATCTTGCGCGAGCCGTTCCCGGATTGCCTGTTTCTTGGGCTCATCGAAAAAGATATCCGTCCGCGGAATTCCTAGCGGCTGAATCTTATCCGGCGCAATTCCAAATCCTTCCGCGTATTTATCCGCGATGTTATGCGAAGAAACCAAGGCTTTGGTGTAATTGCGATGATTTAACGATTGAACCTTAGGACCACCAGGCATCCCCAACCGGCTGTAACCAAATGTTTTAAAGGCACCGACCGCATGCCATACCTGAATCAAATCCGCATTTTCCCGGATATGCAATGGGTAAACTAGTGGGTAAAAGTCATCTAAAATCACATAGCGACTAGTAGCCAACGCTTTAGCCAACGTTCGAACCTCTTTCCAGGATTTTTTGGTTTTAATACTTGGCTTCAAATAGAATGAAATCTTAAAATCAGTATTGCGACGTTTTAATTCCTGGTAGATAAACTCGAAATTACCGGAGATCGTCACCCGACTATCGGAAACAAATGAAATTTGTTTCTTATGAATCGGTTGAAGGCAGTACCACCGATACCAGAGTTTTAGCGCCCGGCGTTTAATGGCACGCATCGCTACACTATCTAACCCGACATCTTCAGTAAACTCATTTTCAAGCGGGTTGACATCACTCAGTTTATATGAAGTGACCTTTAAGGCTTGGGCGGCTAAATTATACCGAAAAATTAGACTGTATGACTTATTGCTTTTCGCTGAATAGCTTGTCATTTTAGTCGTATAATTTAAGTCTTGCTGTGTTTCCACCACTTGACCAATGGAGGTTCGTCTGATAATCCAACCATTACCTAGATACTGTTTTAATTGTATCTTGATTTCATAAGTGCCTGGCGTTAACGGTTTACCCTCACTGAGTGTCGAAAAGTTGATGTCACCATGATACCCGGCATATGGAAAATCAGCGTTTTGACCACGAACGTTGATCAACGGAATTTCTAATTCTTCATTCGTCTTGCTAGTCAAAATTAAGCTTTTAATAATTCGTTCAGTATCTTGTTCGGGATACTTTTCAAACCACGCCATTCCCTCAATCACTAAGTAAGAACTGTTGAATTCCAGCTTAGTCACTTGACGTTTGATCAATGATTCGGCATCTTTCTCAATTCGCAATGTATTTAGAAAATCAACGTCTTCCTTGGTCGTTTGTGCGTCCTCAACCAGTTCACGATTACGAGTGTATTGCGGTTGATTCCGTCCGTATACGATGCGACGTGCGATTCGTTTTAGTCGTTGTATCATCTAATGTTCTCCCCCTGCTAATTTTTCAACAAATTGAACGACCCGTTCGGTATTATGCCCATCTTGATGTGGAAATGTCTTTTGCTTTAATTCATGTACATAAGATAGATCCATATGATCAACTTCCTGATTAATAAAATCGACAACTCGCGCCGCTTTGCTGAAGTGCGGTGCTTGCAAATATTGATAGTAATCGACATAGAATCCGGATGTTTGCATATAATCATCATAATCAGGCGTATACAGAATGATTGGTCGTTCAAAATAACTAAACGTCAATGATAATGACGAATAATCGGTTATAAATAAATCAATCGTTGGCATCAGCGTCTTAACCCGCTCAGCATCTTGGAAGATATGCACGTTGGATGGTAGCGTCATCGCTGACAGTTTTAAGTACGGATGCAGCGAAATGTACAGTTCCCATGGACCGGTCAGCTGCTGACAGGCCGCAATCATGTTGTTGACATATCCCATGACTTGCTGCTTACCCTGGACACCTTGCCGATAAGTCGGTGAGTATAGAATACGACGGGCGGCGAGCCGCGGTTGTTGTGGTTGTCGATTAAGCAACGAGTCGACCATTGGCGATCCAGTGGCAATGACGTGATCTTGATTGATAGCCATGGCATCTAGATAAGCAGGCTGATCAGACTTTGCATTGATCAAGACCCAATCATAATTTGTGTGCGGCTTCATGACGCTCTGATCAGCATTCGGTAAGCTGAGGCCAAACTTTTTCAATGAACCAATGGCATGCCATAATTGTACCACTTGATTATCATCATGTTTGTGAATTGCGTAAAGTGGAAAAAAGTAATCATCGATCACAAAGACGTCAGCCCTGGCAATCACGTATAGCGCTTTAATGGAGGCGAGCAAGAAGCCCACTTTTCCAACCAGGGTGCGGTCATAATGATAGCAAAACACAGTAACCGGTTTAACGTTGGCAGTTTTTAGGCCCTGCTCAAGAGCTGCCAAATTGTCGTTTAATTGACCGCTGCGCATCGTGGCAAGTGTGATCCGTCCCTTCTTCGGGCCAAACACTTTATAAAAAAATTGATAGAATAAATTAAAGCTCGTGTGTAGTAACACGAGCTTTACCGTCTTTAGACGTCCCATTCCATCACCTCCTTGCCCCAATAATTAGTAAGTGCACTATCAAAGAAGTTGGTAATGTCTTGAATGGAACCCACTTTTTGAACGTAGCCAACTAAATTTTGCAACCGTTCGCGAGTGACTGGACTGGAGGATAAAATATCAACGGCACATTTAAAATCTTCACGGCTGCTGCGACTGACGCCTCGTAACGTCAATCCTTCTGCAAGGACAGACCGGGTGTCGATACCGACTGGGTTTTCAGAGACGCCCATTAGAATGGCAGTTCCCATCGGTTGAATATGCTGGATAATTTGTTGAATCGCTGCTTCACTGCCCTGGCCGCCGGTACATTCTAAGGCCTGACTGACCTTGACATCGGCTGGAATGTCATCGACCAGGTAAGTTTTGTCTGCAAATGAGAAATAATCTAACTTGGATTGATGCCGACCGAATACCAGCAACTGACTGTCTGGGAAAATTTGTTTAACCAGGGTCGCTGTAATATAGCCCAAGTTACCATCACCCCAAATACCGATAACCCGTTGGTCCTCATCCATGGCACTTTCAAGCTTGGTTAATGCTTGAACGCCGACCGAGACCATCTCAATGAATGCGGCCATGTGTGGATCGAAGTCGCTTGGCACGCTGATTGCGCGGTCGCGTCGTAAACAAACGTATTCTTGCATAAAGCCGTCGTAGCCACTTGAACGGAATTTTGAAGAAGGTAAATAGTTCTCCTGAATAATTGAATCCTTCTGAACGGGCGTATTAGGGACCATTGCGACGAGCGTCCCAGGCCTATACTCATGTTGAGGATCATAAACAACCTCACCCACAGCTTCATGGATCAGTGCCATGGGTAGCTTAGCACGTAATGCGGCTTGGGAGCGTTGACCAAAGAAATAACGCGTGTCAGCATGGCAAATCGATAAGAACTTTGGTCGCACGATCAAATCATCGGCGTCTACCTCTTCGGCGACGGTTTCAACTTCAAATTGACGGGGACTCACTAAGCGATAAACTTGATTTAACATCTTATGACCTCTTTTCTACTAATGCTGATGCAACGCGTAAGTCAAACGGCGTTGTGATTTTAAAATTATAATTTTCACCACGTACTAAACTAACCTTTTGACCAGCCAGCGAGCAGATTTTGCACGAATCAGACAGTGATGCCTTTTGTTCGGAACTAAGTGCGTTATATGAGTCGATCAACGTTTTGATGTGAAAACTCTGAGGTGTTTGACCCTGATACATTTCGGAACGAACCGGAATATCAGTTACTTGATCATTAGTACCGCGGACAATTGTATCGATTGCTGGGACGACGGTATCGACTGCTTTGTTCTCTAAAACGGCGACGATATTGTCATTAATGATACGTTGTGTAATGAACGGCCGAACTGCGTCATGAGTCACAACAACATCATCGTCCTGAATACCGTAATGATCTTGGATATAGTTGATTCCACTCATTAGTGTTTCGTTACGGTCGGCCCCACCAATGACAACGTGAACACGCTCATCGGTGATGTACTTTTTGATGATATCTTCAGTATGGCTGACCCAATCGGCTGGACAGACGACTAAAATGGCGTCAAAGCGACTTTCAAGCGTAAATTTTTCAATAGTATGGATTAAGATTGGTTTGTCGGCAAGCAGTAAGAATTGCTTTGGCATCGGAACATTGCCCATGCGAGTTCCTTTACCGCCGGCTAATATTTGTGCATAAATCATATCTACATGACCCCATTCATTATTTAAATTATGTGGATAATGATAAATAAGAATTTTATGTTTTTTGTGAATAAATATGAAAGAAGTGTGACGTTCCTGGTAAGAATTGTTTTTTTTTATTTGTTTAGTTAAAGTAAGATTATACGATTAGTTTAAATATATCTACATATCCCGGCGCTCAATTTACAGGTAAAAGTGCCTAAACATACCTTTTAGCACCATTTATGCGCATTAATTGGTATACTAGGCCTAGAAAAACTAACGAAATGGTTGTGATTATCTTTGACTCGTTTACGAAACTCTGGGTTAGACTTCTCCGTCGCGACGCTTAACTTCTTGGCGAACGTCGGGATCGTCCTACCCTACGTTCTAATTCTCTTTAAGTATCAGCAGACCCACAACGCGAATTACTTAGCTGCGATCGTGGTCTTCTATGTGGCCCGGGCGGCAAGTGTCTTCTGGACTAAGCACCTGAACCTCAAGGCTAGTAGTTATTTGCTCATTTGCCTCTGGCTGGGGGCATTCGGTAGCTTGTTGTTCAGCTTGACGGCTAACATTGTGGCTGTGCTGGTCGGGGCCCTATGCTTAGGGTATACATCCGCCAACATCTGGCCCTATTACTTGACGATCAAGCTGCACTTGTCCGCGCAGACGGACTTTAAATTAAAGAAATTTTACTGGTTAATTTTCTTAGTTCTCGGCATTCTCTTTGTCCTAGATTTTGCATTGAATTGGGGTTACCGACTGGCCTTTATCCTGCTGGCACTACTATTTATCATTGCCTTGCCTGCTGGCCGTTTGCTGAGTCAATTTTCACTCGCGTTTTATGATCAACATGAAATGGCCCAGGCACGCCCGATCAAGCCGTGGCGCGTGGTGGTTTTTATCGTCTTCTTTGCTGCGATTGGGTTACTGACGTTGCTGCGTAAGGCGAGCTTGCAAATCGCGCTACCAGCCGTATTGGGAATCATCGTCGTGGCCATTATTCTACTCAATCTAGAGCTAGCTGCTGATTGGCAAGCTATGCCGGCTAACAAACTACGGATTGTTGATCGGGGCTTTTTACTGAGTTTTGTCCTACTGTTTAATAGTTTCTTTGGTGTCTTTGTCTTTGGAAAAATGGGGATGTACCTAGTCTTTGCTATCTATTTGTTGGGCTTTGAGACCGGCCGCCCACTGTATTTGTTACTAGGTCGACATGACTTACATCGTGCGACAACCATCGCGCGCGGTGGTTTGATCATTGGCCACTTATTAGTTGCGATGGCCCAACCCGTTTTATACGTCGCCGGGCTGCTTCTGATCTCGTTGTACGTCGGTTTTGAAAACCCAGCCATCAATACTAGCGTTTATGCCACTGAGGTTGATGATCCCGATCTCGCAATTATTCATAAATATCGCTTTTCCACTTATGGGGGCCTACTTTGTCAACTCTGTTTCTTCGGCCTCTTAGTAATTGTTAGCAGTTTTCGGCAATTAAACTTGCTCAATTTCTTCAATCCAGCTTCAACTGCTTTGAAGAACACTTATCTAGTAGGGATGGTTTGGCCCTTAACGGCGATTTCCCTGATTGTTACGCTGGTCACGCTCTATGGCCAGTATTATTTCAAACGGGCGCAGTCAAACGATTAGACACCATCTAAGGAGGCGTTACGACTATGATTTTTATTGCAAGTGCGGCAATTATCCTGCCACTGATTCTTCTCGGGGGCCTGAATTTATCGGCGACCCGTGGAATGACCATTAGCGCTCTGGTAGTGATTATTACTGGCTATTTCTTCTGGCAGATTAGTCCAACAGTTCTGACCGCCTCAATTCTGCAGGCGATTCATAAAGCCCTGCCCATCTTATGGATCTTATTTGGCGCCTTACTCATGCTCAACTGTTTGCGCGCCACCGGAGCAATCGACCGGATCAACCAGGGTTTTCAAAGTTTGTCTGCCGACATGCGGCTACAAACCGTTTTGGTCGCCTTCCTGTTCGGGGGCTTGATCGAAGGTGTCTCAGGCTTCGGGACCCCAGCAATGGTCACTGCACCATTACTAATTGCACTCGGCTTTTCACCCATGGCGGCCGTTATCTTGGCCTTAGTGGCTGACTCGACCCCCGCAGCGTTCGGCGCCGTCGGGACACCATTGACCGTGGGACTGAGTAATGTGACTGAAAAAGCATCCGTCTTGAACTTGATTGGTCTGCGCATCACGCAACTCGATCTATTCGTTGGTGCGCTAATGCCAGCGGTGCTCATTTTAATTCTCATCATGTGGTTCGGTCCTAAGACGCACCGCTTGAAAAACTGGCTAGCCGTCTTACCCTGGGCGTTAGTGATCGGTTTCGTATACAGCCTACTGGCACTCCTCAGTGCTTGGCTGATAGGTTATGAATTCGTCTCGATTATTGCGCCGCTGGGAACACTGATCATTGCCATCATCACGATCCGATGGCACTGGTTGTTACCAAAGTCGAGTCAGACAACGCCGTGGCGAACCAATGGCCCGGTAACTCAGACGGCTACATCTAGTTCGGTGAACCTGGTGACTGCCTGGTTCCCTTACCTACTGGTCGTTGTACTATTACTCGCTAGTCGGGTCGTGACACCGATCAAGCATGTTTTGACTCGTTATGCTAACTTATCGTGGTCCCACATTCTGGGTTATAGTCAGATCAACTCTGATTGGGAGCTCCTCTACTCACCGGGGACGATCTTGGCGGTGGCGGCCATCATTGGGTTACTCGTACAAGTCCGTTCATTGAAACCCTTATTACCGACTGCCCATTCGGTCATCCGTTCAATGGGTAACACCGCCATTGCCCTCGGCGTTACCTTGATCATGGTTCAAGTCTTCACTAATTCTGGCCTCAATCAGGCCAACCTTCCCAGCATGCCAATGTATATCGCCAAGTTCATCGCGACCTATCTAGCTGGTGTCTGGGTAATCATGGCACCGTTTCTCGGCCAATTAGGGGCGTTCGTAACTGGTAGTACCACGGTCTCGACGCTGACTTTTGCGCAAATCCAAGCTGATATTGCGGTCAATGCGAGTTTGAAGCCCACGATTATCTTGGCAGCCCAACTCGTCGGGGCAGCGGCCGGTAACATGGTTTGTGTCCATAATATCGTTGCCGTTAGCTCAGTCGTCGGCCTGAGTGGTCAGGAAGGCGCCATCTTACGTAAAACACTACTACCAGGTCTGGGTTACGCCCTCTTAATCGGGGTTGCCGGGTGGCTATTATTACGCCTAGTTGCTTAACTATATGCGCATAAAGGCACTAATCAACCGCAGTTCAGGTGATTAGTGCCTTTATTTCATGAATGGATTAGACTAAAATAGGATTATAATTTTCAACGCAAAGGAGGCGCTGACATGCAAGTGCGCTTAGTGCCGAACTTACAACTCGGTGAACGGATTATTGGTCCGACCCCCGACCCCGAGGCCAATCGCGCGCTTTATCAACGCTATGCGAAACGATTACAGGCCCGATTAGGTATCGGTTTTCAAGTCTATCTAGATACGAGCGACGGTTACGATTTACTACATGCGCGTGACTACGACACCGATACTTGTTGGGTCGTCGCAGCGGCCGTTTACCAAGCATTAACCGATTCCGCCGTGCTCACCCACCACCGCATCATCCCGCTGAGTGACCAAGCGCTGATTTTAAAAGCGACGCAACCAATTGAAAAACAGCTGCGTCAGCCCCCGACTGATCAGTAGCCGCCGCTCGTCATCGGTCACACTGATGAGACCGGGATAGCTGGTAGGCATACATGGACACCACCCGTTAAAATCAAAAAAGTAGCAGTGTATTAGCCGGTTCTGGCTGATGACACTGCTACTTTTGTTTGTCGGCTAACTGACTCAATTTAACGGGCGGCGAACCTAGTTATCGACCGACGCGTTATCATTATTGCATGCTGGCAGCCATTTTGATTGCCGTTGCCATCTCCTGAGCCTTGACTTGATAGACCACTTTACCAGCTTGCCATTGGATAACTTGATCTAGCTGCCCAGAACCTGACGAGACCGCGTCAAAACTGATATCGCCGACCGATTGTGGTGCTGGTAAATAGACTTGTTCGAAGGTAGCGACAGCCTGTTTCGCCAACGCGACGCCCGCGTCTTCGTTCATCATGTTGGCATGCACGGTCAACGACCAGCGGCCCTCGTTCCACATGATATATCGCTGACCGGCACCCGCGTCGATATGCGCGGTGATTTGATGACCGAGATCGACAGTCGGGAGCCCCGCTGCGGATTTATTATCCCGATAACCCACTTGCTTGGCCGCGGCATCCGTTGTCGTATAAGTCGTCTTGGTGACGGTCGCATAGGCCGTTTCATCCGCCACAGCCGCCGCGTTGAATGGCCGTGCTTGCTGTCCCACACTATACCGGACAGTGTAATTAGCCGCGGCACCTGAATAACGCATGTTTAACTTCGAACTGCCACTGGTTAACCCATCAACTTGTGGGACAAGTGCTTGTTGCCCCAACACCTTAGTCAACTGTTGATTAAGTGCCGCTAGCCGGGTGGTGGCCGTCGACTGGGTGACCGACTTGTTGGAAACACTGGTGGCCCGCTCACTTGCTACTTTAGATGACCGACTCATCGTAGTGTGACGCTGGCTACTAGTACTGCTGGTGGTCGAAGCCTTCTTCTTGGCGCTGCTGACCGTGGCCTTGGCAGTCGTTGTCGTCTGACTAGTTGCCTTGGCGTCCTGATGTGTTTGTGTCTGTGATGAACAGCCGACCAATAAGACGGCGAGTGGTAATACGAGCAAGTTGCGATAATTCATACTGTTCCCCTCCCCAATAATCATGTCACAGCTGATACGTGCTCGTCAGCAGCGTCCATGAGGTTTGACTTAATTATAGAATAGAATGCGCCATTAGGGGTGATTATTGCACCTTACAAAAATCGCCGGCCACCAGCTGGTAAACTAATTGGGTTTACCAAGACTGATGACCGGCGTTGACGCTCAATCGTTATTCAGTAACGTGATGCATACTTCGCTCAATGACTAATAAAACGACGAACCAAACGACTGAACCGATGACTGCCCAGCGGTTGACTTGATCAAAGCACAAGACGACCGTCACCGCGATAAAGAAGGTCAAGGTCGCGATGTTAGAAATGGGGAACAGTGGCAGTTTAAAGGGATTATGCGTACTGTCAGTGGTTCGTTTGTAGACATAATGGCACACCAACAAGGCACACCAAACAATGATGAAGTTGGTCGTCGCCACGTTCGAGATCAGCGTGAAAACGGTACTTGGAATCACGTAGTTCAGTGCGACGATCACCAGTAAAATCAAGGACGAGAATAACAAGGAGCGGGCGGGAACGTTGTAGCGATTGACCTTTCCCATCCACTTCGGCGCGTTATCGCCGTGCGCCAGCGTAAATAACGTGCGGCTCGTACTAAAGATGGCACTGTTACAAGCTGAGAGCGCCGCGGTCAGAACCACGAAGTTAATAATGCTAGCCGCCGCTTTGATGCCCACGTCGCTGAAGACTTGCACAAAGGGCGACTGACTGGTCGTAATCTGGTCCCAGGGATAAATCGCCATGATTACGAATAAGGCGCCCACGTAGAAGAATGAGATTCGAATCGGCAGGCTATTGATGGCCCGCGGTAATTCTTTTTCGGGGTTTTCAGCTTCCCCAGCTGTAATTCCGACCATCTCGATACCCGTAAACGCAAAAATAACGAGCGAAAACGACATCAGGAACCCCTGGATGCCTTTAGGGAAGAAGCCCCCGTGACTGACCAGGTTCGTCACCGAGACCGTTTGCCCACCGACATGGGCCGCGGAGCCGATCAAGATCGCCCCCGTCACGATCAAGGCAATGATGGCCACGACCTTAATCATCGAAAACCAGTATTCTAATTCGCCAAACGCACTGACGGAAAGCATATTGAATACTAATAAAATCAAAATAATTATTAAAGGCGTTACCCACTGTGGAATCCACGGGAACCAGTAACGAATGTAGATGCCGCTCGCAGTCAAGTCAGCCATGGCCAAACTGATCCAGCAAAGCCAATAGGTCCACCCAATGGCGAACTCGAAACGTTTACCCAAATACCGATTGATGAATTCCAAAAACGAATGTAAGCGCGTATCTGACAATAGAAGCTCACCCAGTGCCCGCATCATCAAGTAGCAGAAAAAGCCGCCAATCGCATACGCCAGCAAGATCGACGGGCCCGCCTGCTTGATTGCTGACCCGGAGCCTAAGAAGAGCCCGGTCCCAATCGCGCCCCCCAGCGCAATCATCTGCACGTGACGGCGTTTTAGTTTGCGGGCAAGTTGCTGATTTTCCATATGACCTCAACTTTCCTTTAATCCAATTTAATAATAATTTTCATAAAAATACAGAATTTTTCACGTCCATTCATTTTATGACAAAATAATCCGCCGCGCAACTTTTGCCACCGAAAGAAACGGTAAAAACGGATTTTAATTGCCAGGTCGCTCTTTTTCTGGTATCTTTAATTACTTTGATTATTACTGGAATACCAGTCATTAGAGCTAAAGGAGTTTACTTATGCCAACTAAAACAACTGATACTTTCTGGAAACGATTCTTCAAGGGCGTCGTCATCGCCCTCGGCTTTATTTTACCGGGCGTCTCAGGTGGGGTCCTGGCCGCCATTCTCGGTATTTACGAGCGGTTGCTGGGCTTTATGGCCCACTTCCGCCGTAACTTTAAACGCGACTTCTGGTACTTTGTTCCCGTTGGCTTAGGGGGTATTGTCGGGATTGCCCTGCTTTCCGCCCCACTGGAGTACTTACTGGCACATGCCCAGGTGATCGTTCTCTGGGGATTTGCGGGTGCCATCATCGGGACTTTACCAGCCTTGATGACGACGGCGACTAGTCAAGGGCCGCGCGATTGGCTCGACGGGGTTTGGTTCTTCGGGACCTTCATTATGAGTGCTGGTCTACTCTACTTCATGAGTGAGTTGTTTGGGACTTTGCCGGCTAACTTTGGTGGGTTCATCGTTGCAGGCGCCCTGATTGCCTTAGGCGTTCTAGTGCCGGGGCTGAGCCCTTCCAACTTACTGCTGATTTTAGGTCTCTTCACGCCGATGCTAACAGGCTTTAAAAAACTAGACATCGTGGGCGTCTACTTGCCGATCGCTATCGGTGGTATTCTGGCAATGGCCTTGTTCTCGAAGTTGATGGATCACCTATTAGTAAAGTTTCATTCCCGGGTCTACCATTTCATACTCGGTATCGTGCTGGCTAGTACCATGCTGATATTGATTCCAAATCCATATGCAGCTGAGAGTATCTCATACGCGAATGCCACTCTCAGTACTTACCTATTCAGTGCCTTAGCACTCGCTGTCGGAATTGCGGTGGGTTACTGGATGAGTGCCTTAGAAAGCAAATACAAATAATAGCGCTGACCGTACGCAAACTTGACGAGCTTCGTCGAATGTTACGGGACGGTCACGGATTGCTATAAAAAAACTGAGTCCCAGAATTTTCATCTTCCGGGACTCAGTTTTTTGGTGCGCCACTCAAGCAGCTGATTTAACTTTGATTACGACGTCGCCGTGGTTGCAACCGCCGTAATTCGTTGACTTGTGCCTGAATCTCGCCTAACATTTGGGTTTGCATTTTCTGAATTTCAAGCATGTTCGGTTCATCTTGTTGAATTAAATGATCGACCTTCGAGTGCAGGACCCGAATCTCCTCTTCAGACATCGAGTTCACTTTAAAATCATTGGCCGCTTGGAGACGATCATACTCGGCTGCCCGGTTCTGACTCATCATGATCAATGGCGCCTGAATCGCCGCGACCATACTTAAAAATAAGTTCAATAGAATAAAGGGATAGGGGTCAAAATGGTGGCTGAAAATTGGTAAAACGTTGAGTAGCATCCACACGAGCATCACGACCACAAACGAGATGATAAACGCCCAGCTCCCCCCGAACCGCGCGACGCCATCCGCGACCCGTTGCCCGAATGTCAGTGAACTTTCCAGTTCGTTGTTCACATCGACGACGCGATACGTATGGTTGGCGAGGATCTTAGATAATTGCGCATTGACCTTATCATTTTGCTGGTAGTCGCTCTCGATCATCGCATCCATCTTTGCTAAGCGGTAATGCACGAGATGCTCGCTACAAATGAAACTACTATTATGGGCCTGCGGAAAGTCCTTTAAAATCATTTGCTGCAAACTAGTTTCCAATTCTTCTAATCGCATGCCGTCCACAACTTGGTACCGTTGTTGATCGACAATGCACACTGCTGTTTTCGCCATTAGACACACACCTTTCTCTGATCCCGGCGCAAAACTTTCGTGAATAACTTGGCCACACGACTCGGACGGCGGCCCTCGCCATCACGGTGCCCACCTCACGCCATCTATTTAATTATACAAATTTAAGGCGCGTCTGCCCAGTCAAAGACCACCAAACAAAAAAGCGATTATTCGCGGCCTGAAGTGACGAGTTTCCTCGCATTCAGCTCGTCGAACAATCGCTGCTATTAGACAGAGAGTTCGTCCATCAACATCATCGTCTGATATTGCCCGTCATCTAAGACTGCAACCGTCTCCGGGAACTCCCGTTGATAGCTAACTGGTAAGTCAAATTCCATAATGGCATCGTGCTGAGCGTCAAAGGCCACCGTGACCTGGCCATTCCGTGCAATCAGGGCAAATTGCAGGACCTGTGGTAAGCGAACGACTCCCTTTAGATCTTGATCAATAATATCCCAAATGCCATCAATCACCGCGCTGGGTAGCTTGGCGGCTAGGCCCAACGTTGCAAACCGTTCTTCATCTCGATCGAACATGCCAATCACCTCATTAAATCGATTCGGCTTAGTTATCGCGAACAATCACCGCAACTTCTTTTTCAATCCGGATAAATAAACCTTGTGAATCCTGTCGAAAATCATTTTCTAACGTGTCAGACAGCGGTTTAATCCGGCCAACCACCGAACCAGTTGTGCCGTAGAGCTCAATTGTCTGACCATCCGCAGCCCATTTGACTGTCCAGTAGCTACCTTCTAGGGCCTCATCGACGAAGTACTGAGTACCCGCCAGCACGGCGTCATTAATCACACTACTTTCATCCGCAGTCATCCCCGCGTCTAATTCCCACTTAAGTTTTTGATTGACTTCCAACATATCTCCTGGAATCAAATTCTGCATGATTATTCCTCCACTTTTGTTCATTTACTTAACATCATACCACAATCATAACTAATATCAGTTATTCAAACTTATCGGCAGCAGTTGTCTGGCAAAGATTGATATGGTACTATTATGATATTAAAATGAGATTATTAGAAAGTGGTGAACAACATGGTGGCTAAATCTTTAGCTTGGATCAACCTTAAACGCACGATTTTTGCAGTTATGGTTATGTCAGGGGCGCAGTCTGCCCTTTTTTCCAAGTTGAATGACCACTAGCCATTGCGAAGTCACGAGCAGCTGACGACAATGGGTCGTCTTTTTTTGTCCGCACGTGACCGCTAAAGGAGTCTAATATGTTATCACCACTTACCCGTCGTAACCTCACCCTCAGTTATGGTTATGCGGCCTGT
This sequence comes from Lactiplantibacillus argentoratensis, assembly GCF_037290055.1. NCBI lineage: Bacteria > Bacillati > Bacillota > Bacilli > Lactobacillales > Lactobacillaceae > Lactiplantibacillus > Lactiplantibacillus argentoratensis. The sequence continues at coordinate 1,486,211 of NZ_CP147647.1, read as the reverse complement.
GCTTTTTTTGGCATCAACACCCTCTGGGTAATTTTTTTACAGCAACAAGGCCTATCACTCGTTGAAATTGGGCTCTGCGAAAGTGTGTTTCATCTCACTAGTTTTCTCTCGGAAGTCCCCTCTGGCGTGATCGCCGACCGCTTTGGTTATCGGCCAGTCCTGATCCTTAGTCGCCTGATGGCTATCGGGCACGCCCTCATCATGTTAACCGTTCACAGTCTCGGCTGGTTTCTCCTGGCCTTCATCCTACAGGCTTGGGCGTATAATCTCCAGTCTGGAACGATTGAAGCCGCCCAATATGACAGTCTCGTCACTGCTCAGGCCACGCAACGTTATCCACGCGTTACGACGATTCTCAACACCACGATCGAACTTGCCGATACGTTGGGCGTCGTGTTGGCCGGCTGGTTAATGCCGCAACATCTCACGGTCACCTACTGGGTCTACCTAGTGGCCGCCCTCATCGCCATTCTCGCAATCAGTGGGCTGCACGTCCCCCATCAGTTGACCAATCCGCATGCAGACCAGCCGTCGTTACGAACGATTTTTCGGGTGGCCGCACAACTGTTGGTGACCCAGCGTCGCTTACGATTTTTGATGCTTTTTGACGCGCTCTTTTCGGCACTCGGCACTACTTATTACTATTACTTTCAAACGGTGATGACCGCACAACACTTTAGTGGACCCCTGATCACGACGATTCTCCTTGCCGGTATGGCCCTCAATATCGTGGCGATCCAACTGACACCGTGGCTACAGCGACATCAAACCCAACATCAATTGCTTCACTGGCTCTGCTTAGGCATGATCATGGCCTTGCTGGGTGCGTTTAGTCACTTCATCGGTCTCCTGGTCCTCACCTATTTAGTGATCAATAGCCTAATGGCACTGATTGAACCGCTATTTTCTAACTACTTCAATCAGCTGATTCCAAACGGCCAGCGCGCCACCTTACTGAGCGTTGCTAGCATGGTCTTTAGTTTAGCCATGATTGGCGTCTTTCCTCTGATTGGCTGGCTGATTCAAAGAATTGGCTTTGCCGTTACTTTCGGTAGCTGTGGCCTGCTGACGTTGATTGCCTGGCTCAGTCTCTACGGCTATATCCGGCGCGGGCCAACCCGATGACACGCATTACTGACTGCCTCACTTGCTGCTAACCAAGCGAGGCCCGGCACCTCGTAACTTTTAAATACGGGCTATTTGACCGCGGACATCAACCGCAACTGTAGCACCATTAATCATGGCCATGAACGTTAAAATAAAGGTCCCTAAGAATCGTGTGATTCTTAGGGACCTTGTTCGTCCTTTTGCGGCGACAGACCGCTAAGCTAGTTTGAGCGGACCGGGTTAGCCTGCGCGAACTGTTGCCGAATTTCCTGAGCGATAGCCCGCATTCGCTCAGGTGTATCCGCCTGCGCCAGTCGATAGCCGATATAGTATGGTGAGACGTTAAATAACGGCACTACTTTGGCCACGACCTGGTCACCCTGTGGATAGAAGAACAGGTTATAACTGTCACACCACCCATGAAAATAGGTGTTTAGTGTGTACTGGACCACTTGCTGCACCGCATCCGCGAAAGGGGTAACAGCGGTGATTGGCGCAGCGACGTTGATTTCGACAAATCCCATGATGGGCTGATCAGAAACGGTCACTTGGACCCGGTCGACCGTCAACGCTGGATACCCCGTCAAGTTGGCGGCTGTCACGTTGGCATAGCCATCGACGGCCGTTAAGCCAACGATTTGCATGTGTGGGTGCCGTAAGCTGCCACCCGAATGCGGGCCAAAGCTTTTATAGCACAGCACCGATTGGAACCGGCCACTCGCAATCGTGGCCTGCCAGTGCTTTAATACAAATGCAAAGACAGCGCGATTTTCTACGGGTGAGTAAGTAGCAATATCGCCATCATGGCGGGCGGATTCGATCACGATCGTTTGCCACGTGGCTTGCAAGGTCGGAAATTTATTCAATAGCCAGATACGATCTGCATCTTGCGCGAGAATATCAGTCAACTGGTGCGGCGCGCAAAAAGGACAGGCATTGTGCGGATGCCGGATATTCTCGGGCTTTCCCTTCGCAATGGCCGTATCAAAGATTAGTGGCTGGTTTGGCAAGGTTCCTCAACTTCTTTCATAAAATAAGAAAACGGGTCCGACACACTAATCAGGTGCCGACCCGTTTGCCGCTTATACGCATTAGTTCATTGGTTCTGGTGTATCAGCGCCCGGACCAAATTGGACATCCGCCATCGTGATCCAAACAACAAATTCCGTTGATGCTAGCCGCCAGTACTGCGGGTCCGACGCCGCCGGTAGTGATTGTTCAAAGAGCGCAATTGCCAACGCGTTAGCCGCATTGTCCGCAGCAACTTGGACACTCGCCCCAAAGGTCTGGGCGGCCGGAACGTCTGGAAAACGGACATCCCAGTAGGTGCCTTCATCACGAAAAATGGCTGGATACTTAACTTCCACATAATTGTGATTCAATTTCATCACTCACTTCTTACAATCATTTTAAGGCTATTATACCGAAAACGGTCGCAAAAGCCCAGCTCAAACATCATGATTGCCGTAAAATTAATCAGCTTTTGACACGTGGTACGAGCCATTACTATCCGTCGTGACCTTATAGTTCCCACTGATTGAGTTTTCGCCATAGTCCTTCGCGTCATCTAAATTATCGTATGTCGAGCCGGAGTGACTGCTACTGCTGCTCTTCTCAGTACTCGTTGATGACGTCTCACTCTTTGATGAGCTGCTGGCTGTTGAAGTACTGTGAGAGGTGGCACTACTGGTAGTCGTTTGATGACTGGCCGTCGTGCTATGCGAACTAGCTGTCGTATTAGTGGCAGTTGAACTGCTATACGCACCCGTCGTTTCTGTCCCATCTGTGCTAGTGTCGGCATCCGTACTTTCAGCCGTCGTTTCACTAGTACTTTCACTACTTGAACTTGAATGCTTCTTCTTTTTCTTCGATGTGCTCGATGCTTTCTTCGAAGATGATTTTTTCCGCGCTTTGCTGCTACTTGAGGAACTCGTCGTTTCAACTAAGTCTTGGTTGCTAGCGGCTTTGACAAAGTATACGACCGTTCCCCCGAGCGCAATCACGATTAAAGCCAATAGCCATAACGAAACGTGATGTTTTTTTTGCGGTGACTTAGGTGCTTGCGGTTTCTTTGGATCGTTCGGTTGCTTAGGTGCATGGGATCCCTGCGAACTCGCCTTACGTCCCCGCTTGCCACCCGTAGCCTCTCGCGCTTTTAAGCGTGACATGCGCGTCTGTTTTTGTTCAGGCATTAACTATCGCACTTCCTTTCTTGCTTCCGCCAGTTTACCATATTTTGGCGGGCTTGTCTTAATGCTTAATAAAAGAAACAATATTATTTGTGTCGATTTTTAATATTGAAGTTCATTAATTAATTGCTTGTAAATTATCATAATAGTTGGCAAGCACCCCATAAATATAAGGTGTCAACCATAACTGGCCGATTCCAACCGTTAACATGCTGAGAATTTCCCAACCTAAAAAGCTTAAATGTAACACGAATAACTGCCACTTGTGTCCGTACATCAAATGACGGCTACGGGTGACCGCATCCCGATAGCGGGGACGGGGTTGCCCAGCTGGTGTTGCGGCTAACAAGTCCTTATACACATAAAAAGTCTGTGAATAAGCATACGCCTTAATAATACCTGGAACGACCAATAACAGGCTCCATAAAAAGATGAGCACCGTTTTATAAATAATCAAACCGACCAGCGCCCAGCCATAGTGCTTCGTGAACCCGATCGTTGAGTCGCTGACTGGATGGATCTGGCGTTCTGGTTGACGGACCCAGTCCAACATTGCGTAGCTCGTCCCGATCCGAAAGATTTGAACGACCAGCCAAACACCAACTTGGACCAGTAAAAAGCCGGCCATTACAGCTAAAATCAGCGATATATCAGTACCCGTCAGTGCCCCCAGCTGTTTAAAGGCTGCGCTGTCAGACGTAGAACTGCCCGCTGACATGCGATCTGAATAATTGGCCATCACTCCGAAAATCGTCAATAAGCTAATAATAATACATAATAAGATGGCATCTTTCCAGCGCCCCTTAAAAAGTTGCTTAATTTCAGTTTTAAGTTCGACCCTCGTTTTTTGAATCATTGCTCCACCTCTCCACTACTTGTTTAATCTAGTCCATTTTCCGTGTTTTGCCCCTGTTAGTCAACGCCTAAACCCTAAAAAAGCGCCGGCAAAAAGCCAACGCTACGGGTTGAATCATAATAATTGCTTATGCATAATCACGACGGGGGCACCATCTTCTTCATATGGGCCAGCGGTGACTTGATAACCACACCGTTCGTAAAAACGCTGGGCAGTGAGTTCACCATGAATCTCACCTTGAGTAAAGCCACGTTGCATGGCCCACTCCTCAGCTGCTGTCAATAATTGTCGTCCCCGACCCTGACCACGATAGGCCTTTCGGGTACAGACCCGCCCAAAGCGCATCACGTGGTCAGTTTGTGGTTCTAGGCGTAACGTTGCAACTGGCAAATCTGGTTGCAAATAAAGAACGGCATATTCACGCTGATCGGTATCCTTGACGTCAAATTCAACGTCAGCACTGATCCCACGTTCTTCTACAAATACCGCCTGGCGTAACGCATAGGCGGCTGCTTGATTAGCTGGTGACGTTGAAAAAATAATTTTCATGTTAGTAGGCCTTATCAATGTCTTTCAACCAGGCTAACGCTAATGATTTATCGCCTAAGTGGGCGCCAATGACTGGGCCAAAGTACGTGATATCAATCGGCATGTCTGGATAGATTTGTTGTAACTTTTGTTTCCAATCTTCAGCGGCAGCCAGATTATTGCCCTGAACGATAATTGCTCGCAGCGGATAGTCGACTTTTGACTGGGCTTCAGCAAAGAGGTGCTCAACTCGCGCTAAAGCTTTCTTAGTTGAACGAACTTTCTCAAAGGCGACGATTTCATGGCTCTGATCATCAAAAGTCAACAGTGGCTTGATCCGTAACACGCTCCCAATGAAGGCTGACGCATTCGATAAACGACCACCCCGGACCAGATTTTGCAAATCATCCACGATAAAGTATTCGCCCATCGAGGCCCGCAGATCGTCTAGGCGTGCCAGAATTTCTTCAACACTGTGACCCGCTTTGGCCATCCGCGCGGCCTCAATTGCCAAATAGCCCATCAGACGAACCGTGATCTGGGAGTCATACGGATAAAGTTTGATATTATCGACCATATCTCGCATGTTCATCAAGCTATTATAAAAACCGGAAATCGTGCTAGCAAGATGAATACTGATGACCGCATCATAACCTTGTTCACCCAAGCGGTTATAGAATGCCACCATTTCCCCCACGGGTGGTTGGGACGTACTTGGGAACGACTTAAATGATTTCATATTTGCGTAAAAGTCGGCCGTTTTAATGTCGACACCTTCTTGATACACTTTTCCATCTATAATAACCGGAATCGGCACGACATGAATATCGTTGTCCGCGACCTCTTGCGGTGTCAAATAGCTCGTGCTGTCAGTAACAACAGCAATCTTCATGACTTACACCTACTTCTCATTTAAATAATAACAAATATCATAGCATAAAACTAAGTTATACTCTACCTTCGACCGTTTGGAAAGTCATGGCTCGAGAATTCGGCTAACTGACTTATTTAACCGGTTGAGTAGAATCCGGAGAAGGTTCTGTTCATCTTGGGGCCATTTGTCGAAAACTTCCGCTTCAAACCGTTGATAATCCGCATTAATCGTGGTCAATGCCGCTGTTCCTGCCGGCGTGACCGTGTAAACGAGTTGGCGGCGGTCACGACCAATCGCTTCCTTGCTCAAACGTTCTTTCTTGACTAGGCTAGCCAGTTGCCGACTTAATGTAGATGTATCAAGCTGCATGGCCGTCGCCAATTTTTCTTGCGTATTGGCCCCCGCCGCCAACTGGATCAGTAGTTGCCATTCCGCAACGGTGATTCCTTGGGCCTTAGTAATTTTTTTCAACATGGCAGTTTGCAACTTAGCGGTTTCCGCTAAAGCCGTTAAACTTGACTTCATGACAGTTCATTCCTCTCAACAATAATTCACATCGGTCCATTGTGACTTGATTTATCCCGCCTGATGATTAAAAACGTGCTAAGTTTTTAAACCAAAAAATCAACTGAACTTTGCTGACACACGCCCGCTTCAGCGCAAGCTGACGATTCAGTGCGATTCCATCGTAATTAGCACGCTTTAATCATCATTCATGCGAATAGCAACACCCACAATGAATACATTTGTATTATACAATATAGAGGGCGTAATTACGACTACTTTTTATTTAAAATACCGTTAAAGTAGTTTTTGCATATAACATTTTTAGATTCAAAGCGTTCATCCGCTAATTGTTTGTTTGACAGCCAGCAGCGGCAGCGACTAACTTTATGCGCCAGCGCGGGGCGCTAACTTGTTTTTAACCGTTCAAAAACGGTATACTAGTACCCGGTTAACTGTATTTTTACAGTGATAACGAATATCTTAGAAAGCGAGTGATCACATGTCCTTTGATGGTTTATTTACCCATGCCATGGTCACCGAATTACGCCAAACACTAGTTGGCGGTCGTATTTCAAAAATTAATCAGCCATACCAAAACGAGTTGATTCTGACCATTCGTGCCAACCGGAAGAATCACCCAGTTCTACTATCGGCTGACCCGACGTACCCGCGGATTCAGACAACACAAATCCCTTACGTTAATCCAGCCGTGCCGACGAACTTCGCAATGATGATGCGTAAATATTTACAAGGTGCCATCGTGACCGATGTATCGCAGGTCGCTAACGACCGGGTCGTGCACCTGACCGTGACGACCCGTAACGAACTCGGTGATGCCGAGACATTGACGTTGATTATCGAAATCATGGCGCGACATAGTAACGTGATCCTAGTTGATAATCAGACTGGTAAGATCATTGACGTCATCAAGCATGTCGGTGCGGATCAGAATCGCTACCGACTACTTCTACCAGGCGCGACCTACATCGAGCCCCCCAAGCAAGACAAACAAGACCCCTTTACACCGAATACTGATTTTCACACCTTAGTCACGGATTACCCCAACGAAGACGTGCTGGCAAAACAATTGCAGCAGCATTATCAGGGATTCGGCCGTGATAGCGCGCAACAGTTAGCTGCTGACTTGCATCAGTCTGGCGACCTTGATCACCATTATCAGGCCTTTTTGGCACAGTTTGATCAGCCGCAGGCGACGTTGATCACCTTACCAAATAACAAGACCATGTTTGCCGCGGGGCCGTTTGACCATTTTGGCAAAGCCACGCGCCAGTTCGACTCATTGAGCAGTCTGCTTGATTTCTATTATGCAGACGCAGCCCAACGGGAACGAGTTCAACAACAAGCCGGCAATCTGATTCGGGTGGTCAAAAACAACCTGAAGAAGAATCGCAATAAGCTCAAAAAGTTGGAAAAAACCTTAGCTAACACCAAGCAGGCCGATGAGCTGCGGTTAAAAGGTGAAATCTTAACGACCTATCTACATGAAGTCAAACGTGGGATGACTGAGATCACTTTACCAGACTATTATCACGATAACGCGCCGTTAAAGATTCAACTATCTAATCAGCTCTCGCCTTCCCGGAACGCACAGAAGTATTTTTCACGTTATCAGAAGCAAAAAAATGCCGTTGGCTTCGTTGGTGAGCAGATCAGCTTGACCCAAGCTGAGATTGATTATCTGGACAATATCCAGACCCAAATCGAGCTTGCTAGCCCCGCTGACATCACCGAAATTCGTGAAGAATTGACGCAACAAGGCTACTTAAAGCAACACAAAACTAAGAAAAAGCAGCGCAGTTCACGCAAACCGAGTCAGCCCCAGGAATTTACTGCGAGCGACGGGACACCGATCTTTGTCGGTAAAAACAACCGGCAAAACGATCAATTAACATTGAAAACGGCCCGTAAGAGTGACTATTGGCTGCATACACAAAAGATTCCAGGCTCACACGTCATCATTCATTCAGATGATCCTAGTGACCAAACACTCACCGAAGCTGCGAACCTTGCCGCCTACTTCTCAAAGGCCCGCGATTCAGCAACCGTTCCGGTCGATTACGTCCAAGTTCGCCGAATTCGCAAGCCCAATGGTGCCAAGCCTGGTTTTGTGATCTATGAAGGTCAGAAAACGTTGTACGTTTCTCCCAATGCTGAGCTCGTTGAACAACTGACACCGCACGCGTAAACTAGTTTTAAAGTGCGCGGTGATCAATCATCAACCAACAAAATCGCGCGTCCAAGATGAAATTTCTGGACGCGCGATTTTTAGTATTCACTGGCAGTGCCTCAGACGGTAACGGCTCAAGCTTCCCGCCGCCGAAAGAATAGCAGGCCTAACACTAAGAATAAAATAATGTAAGCGAGATTGCCCCAAAACAACTGGACATCCGTGAGCTTAGTAATTTTACTCAGCGTCGGCAATCCCAACTGGGCCGAAAAGTTGAACATGTTGAGCGGGTTCCACTTGAGCCACGCATACTTCCGGATGAGTGCAATCATAGGAATATTGACCATGCCAAGGACAAAGTAGCCGATGATCCCGACCGCGACTGCTGCGCCAGAACTCTTAAACAGTGCGGCCACTAGCAGCACCAGACTGAGCAGTAGCCACGTATTAAGAAAATCACCACCGACACCAGCCAGCCAATCATGCCAGAACTTGGCCCGCGAAAAGATTGCGAATTTATCATTCACTAAGCAGACTTTGAGTAGAATGGCCAACAGACTGCTACCGATATATAACAGTAGACTGTAAGTTAACAGCACGAGCCACTTACTAACCAAAACGAGTGGCCGTGAATAGCGCTGGGTTAACACGTGCTTGATCGTTCCAAATTGAAATTCCATCGTGATTGTCGTGGCCGCCGCTGCTACCATAAAGAAGACGATGAACTGTTGTGCTTCGAAATTCGCTGTGAACACGGTCTTGGCGGGAAAAATCACTGGCTTGACCCGCGCCAAAATCGCAAAAAGTACGGCGACTGCGGCCAGTATCATTCCGCAGCAAATCGTGGACTTCTTCTTAAATAGTTTCATAAGTTCTTGTCGATACAACGTCATCATAGTCGTCACCCCCTACGCACTGGTCGTCGCCAGCAAGTTTAAAATCGTACTTTCCAGGTCGGCATCCTCGTGCTGAACATCCGTGACCGTCAGTCCGTGACTAGTCAGAACATGGAGCACATCTGCCACCTGATGGTCGGGTGCTAAGTGGACTTTCACAGCCGTGTCGGCAACTACCTGATAACCGGCTGCCACCAGAGCGGCTTTGGCCTGACCGTCATGATCAGTTTTCACGATCACAAAATGGTCAGTCGTCGTTAACAGGGTCGTCATCGTTGTTTTCTCAATAACTTTGCCGTGATCGATAATGACTAAGTCGTCTGCTAACTTTTGCAATTCACTGAGAATGTGACTGGAAATCAAAAATGTGACACCCGCCTGTTTTTGCGCCAAAATAAAATCACGTAACTCCTTAGTACCTTGCGGATCCAAACCATTCATCGGTTCGTCCAGAACAACCAACTGAGGCTGATTCAGGAAAGCCAGGGCGACACCCAGCTTTTGTTTCATCCCCAATGAATAGTGACGCGCTTTTTGATGGATATAGTCCGTCATATTTAGTGCAGACACCACTGCTGCCAATCGTGCTTGAGCATCAGGCCCGTCCGCAAACAACCGTAAATTGTCCCAGCCGCTCATATACGGGTAAAGGCTCGGATACTCGATCAACGACCCGACTGTCGCTAGGATTGGGTGATGATCGAGTTGCATCGTTTCACCTGCGATTTGAATCTCACCATCCGTACTAAGTAACCCTAAAATTGCTTTCATAATTGTCGTTTTTCCAGCGCCATTCGCGCCCACCAGGCCCACGATACGTCCTTGGGCGCATTCAAAACTAACGTCACGCAAAACTGGCTGGTGGCCGTAACTTTTATTCAGATGTTTAACGGTTAGAATTACATCGGTCATTTAAATCCCCTCTCTTTCATGATGGCAAACGTTTTCAAAAACTATCGACACATTGCGCCCCCATTAAATGACAAGTGATCACCATCTCGGAAAAGTCACCATGTGAACGTTACTGAATTATAGCCCGCTATTCAGTTAAATGTTATTTTTTGGCGGCGCACACTAGTATTTTGGTACGGTTAAAACCAACCACAGGAAACATCGATTAACTAACCAATCAAAACCAGCCGACTTTTGCCATGCAGCGCGCACGCTTGTAATCATTGCGTGTGATTATAAGTGAAAAATAAGGTGACTACTAGATCAGCTACATTACCGATCCAGCACTCACCTTATTTTTCACTGTTGTGTTAGTTTTATGGCGCCGTGCCGTGATTTGTTCGGGTCAATAAACCGGATGATCCAGCACCGTCCAGTCCGGGTAGGTTTGATCACTGGGATCAAACTGCCCAGATAACAACACGGCCTTCGCCTTCAAAACTAGCGGTGACGCATTAGCTTCAGTCAACGCATGCAACGGCACCCGTGATGCTCCATGCGAATCTTGACCATCAAAGTTAGCGACATGTTCGGCCAGCTGCCCAGTCGTCCGGGTCACTCGGTAAAAGACCGCCAGATGTTGGTTCATCCGCCACTGCTTGAACTGCCAGGGATACCGAAAACTCGTGATACCCAATTGCGTCAATTCAGTCGGGATTAACCCGGTTTCTTCTTGAATCTCACGGCGAATCGCGGCAAGTAAGGGCTCACCATCGGCCAAACTGCCACCTGGTAAATCGTAGCGATTGGTATAGGGACCACCAAACTTTTTAGTGACGACCAACGCATGTTCATCGCCAATAATCCCATAAACACCAAATGCACGGTGATAAATTTCCATTGTCCCACGTCCTTTCACGTTTAAACAGCGTCGTTAAGCGTAGGCACTAGCTATCTTGGTGTCAAGGTAAATCTCAATGTTTACTATCACAGCAAACATATCAGACAATTTTAAGTTTACTATTTCGATAAACATTAATCTGCCAATTGTGTTTACAAATACAGTAAACAGCCGTATAATCAGTAACATTGGAGGTAGCCTCATGGACTTAACTAGTTTAACGATTGATGATTTAAAACGCGGCTGGCATCAAACAGCCACTGCCCGGTATTGTAATTACTGTGATGCTAGCTGGGAAACGACTACAGCGGCGGCCACGATCGAACAACATTTAACGATCGTCCATGGTGGTATCCAGTCACCACTGATTCACTTAGCGAGTCGCTACAACACTTTAACCACTAAACAGCAAAATTTACTGACTGCTTTTGCGACCGGCATCAAGGATGCCGACTTGGCTAAACAATTTCAATTAGCGGCGGCCACGATTCGACATCAAAAATTTACATTTCGTGAAAAAGCCAAACAAGCTAAATTGTACCTGGCCATCTATCAATCCGTCTTTGAGAGTGGTCAGACGCCTAATGATTTGATTGTCCTGCCAGAACAACCTGGAATTATTGATGACCGCTTTGCGATTACTGAAGACGAAGTGGCCCAAACATTGAAGCAGTACTTCAACTTTGATCATGACCCACTACAATTGAAGCGGTGGCCCAAAAAGCAAAAGACGATCGTCACGATTCTAACGCGGATCATTGATGAAGTACCGATGAACCGACCAATGAACGAAGACGAGCTCAACCACTATTTACGCCCGATTTATTTCGATTACACCACGCTGCGCCGTTACCTGATCGACTACGGCTTCTTAAAGCGTACCGTCGATGGCCGGCAATACTGGCGCACAACTACTAAGGAGGACTGAACCATGCAACCAGTCGAAAAACATCGCTTACAACAAAAATACAAACTTGCCCCAACTTATTACGGCGTCATTCAAATTACCAACGAACGCAATCATAAAATTTGGATTGACACAGTGCCCAATTTACACAACCGCTGGGCCTTTTATCAACTAAATCTCAATAAAAACTTTTACCGGTCCAACCCGTTACAGGCTGATTGGAATCAACAAACTGCCGCTGACTTTTCATATCAAATTCTGTGGCAAAAGGAAACGACCGATGTTACTAATATGCGTGCCACGCTCAAAGCACTCAAAACCAAATGGCTGCACGATTTACAACCATTCGATGACCATGGCTATAATCGGCGCCCTAAAGATTGGAAGGAAAACTAAATGACCACCACTAAACCAAACATGCACGCCGTTGCTATTAATCCTGCAACCTGGCCGCGCCAAACTTATTTTTACTATTTCACCAAGATAGCCCCCAGCGGTTTTAGTCTCACGGTAAATATGGATATTACCGCCACCCTAGCCTGGACTAAAGCCCACCACGTTAAATTCAACGCGGTATATCTATACCTAGTGAGTCGCTTGTTGACCACACATCCCGAAATGCGCATCGGCTATTTGAACGATCAACTGGTGACCTTTGACGTGTTACATCCGTCTTATACGATCTTACACGCTGACCGGACAATGGCCAATTTATGGACGACTTACGACACCGATTTTGAAACGTTCTATCAACACTATTTAGCAGACCAAGCTGAATTTAGTGCACTTCCAGGACCCATGCCGAAAACACCACAAACACCTAATCTGGTTAATATCGGCTGTCTTCCAGGAGTCCACTTTAGTAGCTACACGCCCCTCCCATTCAAACCACTAGATAGTTTCTTTCCAATCTTTCAGGCTGGCCAGTTTAAGAAGGACGCTGACAAAACAATCATGCCGCTAAGCATTACGGTCAATCATGCCACCATTGATGGCGATCATCTCAGTCGTTTTTTTAATGAACTCCAGTCATGTTGGGAACAACCAACACAATACTTAGCCTAACCATATAGTTAAGGCCCGTTATGTGCATTTGTTATCCAGCTTAAACACCGCTCGTCAGGTCTTTTTTGAAGCGAATGAGTCACTAGCTTAATCAGTGTTATTTACCGGTGTTTGTTCGTTCATCAGATTGCGCCTTTCTTCAAGCAACCACACCGTAACCGCTGTCCAAGTAGTGCCGGCCCTCGCCAGTACAATTCTAAGAAATTCTTATGTTAGCCTTATGAAAACGCAGTAGTTGAGTCTGCTTCAAATGGGTAAACTAAAGACATTAATTAAGAAAGGAACTGATGTCTATGCGTCATTCACAAGTCTTAACGATCACGGTGAAACAACCGCGGCCTCGGAGTGCTGATCCAGCTGTCATTTATAGAGTCGATCACCATCCTTACTGGCATTGGAACCTAACGAACTAATAAAAAACGAACCGTGCACTGAATCGTAGTGGGCTCAAATGCGCGGTATTAAAAATAATCCCGTTTGATCAGCCGTGTGGACCACCTGATCAAACGGGATTATTTTTGATTGCAAGTACCCTGGGTATCCGGTACACTGAAGCCATCAATGAATGGAGGAAATGCCAATGGCCGAGTACCTTGACGCTGACCTAGCCGTTTTAACACCGTACCTGGAAAAACTAGGTGCAACACCCCACCGCGCCCAACTGATTACCTTACTCAACTGGGTACACACGACTTTTCCACAACTCAAGGCACGGGTCGCCTGGAATCAACCGATGTTTACTGACCACAACACATTTATCATTGGGTTCAGTACCGCCAAGGATCATCTGAACATTGCACTTGAATCACACACTTTGGATAGCTATCGTAGCGCAATCACAGCTACTGGTGATAAAGCCACCAAAATGTTATGGCAAATCGCTTTCGACGCGCCAATCAATCACAAGCTACTTACCGAAATTATCCAATATAACATAGATACCAAACAAGCCATGACCACCTTTTGGCGCCCTTGATACACCGCGCTCACAATCCCACTTTCATAACTGATTCGGGTCGTGAGCGCTTTTTAGTGTCTAGAATCAGACTGGTTATCAACACACTTGGCGCTAGTTGACATAATTTTAATTTTTATCAGTTGCGGCCAAATTAATGATTTTTTCAAAGGTGAAGTGGCCCGCGTCATACTGGTACTTGATGACTGCGCAGTTATGTAACACGATACCTTGCCGCTCAATTTCGTCCATTGAAAGCCATTGCCGCAAAAACATGAAGCTAGCCCCACCGTGACTGACCGCCAACACCTGCTGATGATCCGGACGGGCCATCACCGCCGTCAACGTTTTGACAACGCGTTCTTGGACCTGCAAATCACTTTCGCCACCGTACTGACAGAAAAAGTCACCATGACTGCGGCGTACGGGGTCCGGTTTTGGATTTAACACTTCCGACTCACCTTCGAAAACGCCAAAGTTCCACTCTTTGATACCCTTTAAACGCTCATAAGGTTGCTTGGTCACTAATTCTAGCGTGTCACTAGCCCGTTCCTGCGTCGAGCTGTACGCATGATCAAACGTAATCCCTTGCGCCTGAAAATACGCGCCCACGCGTTGAGCATCCGCAATTCCTTTGGGTGTCAGCGGCGAGTCACACGCCCCCTGAATCTTCTTCAGCCGATTAAAAAGTGTTTCACCATGCCGCATCATATATAACGTCTTTGCCAATTTAACTAACCTGCCTTTAATTTGTCTTTAGATAAGCATACCATAAATGAAAGCGCTATTTAAAGCGCCCTAGAAATTAGCCAGCCAAAGCCTACTTCTGCCTACGAACGCGCAAAAAAGCACAGCCAGACTAAAATCTAGTTGTGCTTTAAATGGCGCTATTGCTCAAAAGTTCGGCCTAAAAATCCGTATCCTCATTTCCCTGATTCAACGCTGTCAACGCCGCCTTTAACGTGTCGCCATGTGCAATCACCGTGCCGGTAGCGTGACCCGGTTCACCGGTGGCTTCCACCTCATCATAAATTTGTAAATGATTGTAGGGAAATGTATTTGCCTGAACATAGACTGGCTTTAGCCGGTTAACATCCGGATAGTCGTACATCACCTTAGTCAGTGCTTCGCCTAATTTTACGTGAAGTAATAAGCGGGTCACGCTCGACCCACTGGCCTTACTGATTAACGCCATCGTAGCAATGCTCATCGGTTCAATCGTAGCAAGTTGCAAAGCCGTATCAGCAATTGCTAACCGAACTGTATAGAGCCCGGGCGCACCCATGGCGAGCACTCGTTGCTTGATTTCAGCGTGTAAAGCTGTAATTGCCTGATTTTCCGCCTTATCACGAATCGGAAATACTTGGACCGCACCACGGACATTGCCACGCAGGTTATTGCCCGCAATAATCTCACTCACGCCAAAAATCGTGACATCCGTGCCATCGGTAATCACCTCGACGGCGGGCGAATCGTTGGTCTTGATCTGCTCGCGCGGCAAGCTATTGTTGATTTGGATCACTTGATAGCCATCCTGTACTAACTTCTGGCCCAGCCGGTAATCATGATAGGTGGTAAAAACGATCAGCGGCTTTTCAATCGCTAAGACGTTTAAAATATCCGAATACTGTTTAGGTTCAACGTAACGTTTTTGGGCCAATCGCGGCGTCATCGCCACACTATTAGGGTTAGCGTTGATCAAAACAGGCTCATAATCAGCCTTTTTCAAGTAGAACAACAGTTGTGAGACCAAATAGTCGTTCCCATGGTTGGTTCCGATCCGGTTAGCACCCGTGCCAATGACAACGACTCGCCGACCAGTAGACGGTTGACTTTCGTTATCAAATTCGTACGTGGAGTAATAAGTACTCGTCTGCTCAGTAAATTCCCCGGCAGTCGGTTCGACCTCCTTAAAAGTCGGTTGAATTTCATTTTCCAACGCAAAGTTGCGAACCTTAGCCACATCTGTTTGCCAGGCAGCGGCCGCATCTTCATCGGTAAAGCCAAAATATTTGGCTCGGCCCAGCGCGTGGACGTCAAACGGCCGTTCACGCAAGGCGCGTTCAATTTCTAAAATATGACTCAGTTTATAAAAGTAAAAAGCATCAATCTTGGTTAGCTCGGCTAATTCATCGATTTGATAACCACGATTCAGGGCTTCAAGTAAAATCAGCATGCGCCCAGCTTGCGGATGAATCAACCGTTGGATCAGTTCACCCTCCGAATAGTTCTGGGGTCGATTAGCAATCACGTGATAGCGAGATTCGTCCGTAGACCGCAACCCCTTCAACAAGGCTTCTTCCGTTGAACGACCAATACCAATCACTGAGCCTGTCGATTCCGTCACGGTGTCTAGTTGATGACTAACTTTCTTCAACACATTGAACGGCCAAACTGGTATCCGGCAAACAATATGATCTAAAACGGGTTCAATTAAAGCTGTTTGTTTACGGTAGGCGCCGGGCAGTTTGACCTCTGCCAAACTTATCCCGACCATTAGATTACCAACAACTTGTGCTAACGGATACTCGGTTGCCCGCGCGGCTAACGCCATCGTCCGATCAAAGTACGGTGTCACTTTAATCACGTAATAGTTTTGCGTGGTCGGATCAAGTGCAAATTGAACGTGACAAGAGCCGGTCAAATGTAACTTGCGCATGATCTTAAGTGTCGCTGAGCGAAACTGTTGGTATTCTTGATCCGTAATCGTTTGCGTTGGGGCAAAAACGATCGAATCAGCGGAGTGAATCCCAACTGGATCAAAATTCTCCATCCCACTGACTAATAGCGCGGTGTCCTTCTGATCACGGACGGCCACAAATTCGAGTTCTTTATAGCCGACGATACTCTGTTCGACAATACATTGTTTGGTCCCTGAAACTTTGAATCCCATTGCTAGGGCCCGTTGCAGTTCGTCTTCATCTTCACATAGTTGGCGACTCGCTTCGATTCGGGGTGCGACCGACTTGACGATCACTGGAAAACCGACGTGGCGCACCACGGCCATCGCCTCAGTCGTGCTAGCCACCACTTGTGAGGCAATCACGGGTTCACCCATATCTTTCAACCGGTTGCTCATCAGCGCTGGGTTGACGATCATGTCGACCACGTCTTGATCCCACTGTAGCAACTTCACGTGATTATTTTTTAACACATTGTTGCGAATCAACCCTTGAATTAGGGTGACTGTTTGGACGCCACCAAGTGAAGGAATGAGGCCATCAGGCTGTTCAGTTTCAATAATTTTGGATAGTGCGGCGACGGTCAGTGGTTCCAAATAAACCTTGTCAGCAAACCGATTTTCAGCCGCCACGGAGTAAGCATTGTTATCGACGAGGACGACAGCAATGCCCAGACGCCGAATTGCCGCACCGATTTGGGTCACCGCGGCATCGTGTTGCCCCTCACGGCCAATATCATTATGCCCAGCGCCGATAATCAACACTTTTTGTAAGGCTTGATTGTTCACCAGATTGGCCCCCTTGCTTGTTGCATCGACTCAACAAATTCATCAAAAATATCGCGCGTTTCAGTCGGACCAGGAGCGCCATCTGGGAAAAATTGCACTGAAAACGCTGGAAAGTCCCGTAGACGCAGTCCTTGAATCGTCCCATCGATCAAGTCAACAAATGTCGTGATCAACTTATTACGATCAACAGTATCCGCATCTACCGCGAACCCCTGGCCCTGAGCTGCATAAATAATTTGGTTCGTGATTACTTCACGAATCGGATGATTAGCCCCATGATGTTCAGGTGATAATTTCATAATTTGGGCGCCATTGGCCATCGCAAATAGTTCGTGGCCCAGTCCGATGGCAAACAGCGGCACCCGATTTTGAATGTTCTTGATCATCTCAGTCACACTGGCTGGTAAGTCCTGCGGTTTGCCCGGCCCAGTCGATAGAATGACGCCGTCCGGGTCTAAGTTTAAAATTTCCTCAGTCGTTGCCGTATAAGGTAAGACCGTGACGTTACAAGCACGCTTACTAAGCTCGCGTAAAATCCCGTGTTTGAGGCCAAAGTCGATGACCACGACATTGAGCCCCGTCCCCGGATTAGGAAATGGTTTCGGTGTTGCGACCGCTGCCACCTGTTGATTAGTCAGCACGGTCGCACCCAATTGATCAAAGGCATGGGCATCTGCAACGTCTACGATACTGGCTTTCATCGGGCCACTTGCTCGGAGTTGCTTCGCTAAGTGCCGTGTATCAATATGGCTGATGCCAGGAATATTTTGTTGCTTTAAATATTGATCCAGTGACCAGCGCCGCTGCCGGTTGGTCGAAATGCTAGCGACATCCCGAACGACGACCCCCTTAACGGTCGGTAAAATTGATTCGTAGCTATCATGGTTGATTCCATAGCTCCCAATGGTCGGCTGCGTAAAAGCAACGATTTGGTTATGATAAATTTGATTAGTAATAATTTCTTGATAGCCCGTCATACTCGTGTTGACGACGATTTCTCCGGTAGAAACCGCTGGCGAGCCAAAGCCTTCACCTAAATAGGCGCTGCCATCTTCAAGAATCAAATAGCGGTCTGCCATTGCGATCCCTTCTCATCTGTTTGACTTTGTCGTACTAGTTAATAATTTCAATACCATCGTGACCGTCGATTTCACTGACCGTCACTTTGATGCGTTCTTGACGCGCGGTGGGAATGTTGCGACCAATAAAATCAGCGCGGATCGGCAATTCGCGGTGACCACGATCGACTAGCACCGCCAAGGCAATGCTCTGGGGCCGACCGCCACCCATTAAGGCGTCTAAAGCCGCGCGAATCGTTCGGCCGGTAAATAGAACGTCATCAACTAAAATGACCCGCTTATCCGCCACCGAAAACGTTAACTGATAGTCGGTTGAAAGCCGTGCTTGATCCAGTGGCTGATCATCACGAAATGCCGTGATGTCCAACTCGCCAACTGGAATCGCAGTACCTTCAAGCTGTTGTAATTGGGCTGCAATCCGCTGCGCAATATAGACGCCGCGGGTTTTAACGCCCACTAAGACGACATTTTTAATGCCTTTGTTCTGTTCGATAATTTCATAGGTGATCCGGGTCAATGCCCGTTTCATCGCCATTGAATCAACAACTTCTTTTTGCATAATTGCCTCCCAATTTGTGGTTATCGCTTTTTTGAGCAACCCGTATGACAAAGAAAGACGGCCGGACAAGGTGTCACGGCCGTCGACGAAAAGTTATTGTTAACAGTTTGCCTTTCAGTCTCGCAGGGCCGGATTAAAGGACGCTCATTACTGTTAGATTAATGATTCCCATCGGTTTTGTCAAGCTTAGCCAAGGTTGTAGTAAAAATTGGTGGTAGTGGTGCTTCAAAGGTTAATAATTCACCCGTTACGGGGTGCTTGAATCCCAATAGCTTGGCGTGCAAAAACTGACCGTGCCCCTTAATCGTCTTTTTAGGGCCATACAGGGGATCGCCCACTAGCGGATGCCCAATAGATTGTAAATGAACGCGGATTTGATGCGTACGACCAGTCTCCAACCGGCAACTAATCAAAGTGTAGTGCTGATAACGTTTCAGTACTTTAAAATGAGTAACTGCTGGTCGCCCAGTCTTAACGATGGCTTGCTTTTTGCGATCCTTCGGTGACCGGCCGAGTGGGGCATTAATTGTCCCCGTGTCCTCTTTGATCACCCCGTGAACGAGTGCGACGTATTCTCGCAAGTTAGTTTTCGCCTTCAGCTGGGCCGCCAACGATTGGTGAGCCCGGTCATTCTTTGCGACCATCAATAATCCGGACGTATCTTTATCGATGCGATGAACGATTCCGGGCCGAAACTCACCGTTAATCGTCGACAACGGACTATGATACAGTAAGGCATTCACCAAGGTATGGTTAGGGTGCCCAGGAGCTGGATGCACGACCATTCCCTGGGGTTTGTTGACAACTAAGACATCATCGTCTTCATAAACAATGTCTAATGGAATGTTTTCTGGCTCAATCGTTGTTTGTTGAACCGTCTGTGCGGCAACGACAATTTCGTCACCTGGTTTGACGTGATACTTGCTCGCCTCGAGTTGACCATTGACCGTCACCTGATCCGTTTTGATCAGCTTATCAACTTGCGACCGCGTCCAGACCGACTGTAGTGCCGCTAACACTTTATCCAAGCGCCCTGTTTGGTCAGTAATCGTGAATTGTTGTTCCGTGGTCGCTCCTGCCACGTTATCAGCTCCCTGTAACTTATTTTTCAAAACTATCATCCCGCAGCACGCCGATCAAGATAAAAATGACGCCCACGGTTAAACATGAATCCGCAAAGTTAAAAATTGGAAAATTAATAAAATCAAGTTGGAACATATCGACGACGTACCCAATACGTAACCGGTCAATGAAATTCCCCAAAGTTCCCGCAATCATCAGTGAAATACCAACCTCATATAGCCATTTGCCACGTAAGCGCCACAGCAAGTAGCCCATCACGATCAAGGCAATCACTGAAATCAAGTAGAAGAACCACATCTTGCCTTCTAAGATACTCCAAGCAGCCCCGTTATTATGTAAATTCGTGAGTGATAATAACCCGGTAACAATACTCGTACTGGCACCCAACGCAATATGACTCACAATCGCTGCTTTGATAACCTGGTCAATAACGACCAGCGCTACCATTAAAATTAAATAGATCCACATATTCTGTCCTCACATTTCGCTAAGCTGTGTTTAATTATACCAAAAGACGTCGTCCTTGTACGAAACTCCGGCAGGAAAAGCGCGGTTTTTATTGCAGACTTAATAACTAAGCACCTTTCGGGTATCCTCCCAAAAGCATCGGCACCTGATTAACCATCCCCCAGTTGAAGCAACGAGCCTGATGATCGGTTGCACTGCTAAGCGAGTTAGTCATCATCGGCAGGGCACAAATTAAGCCTGCGTGATTGATTCGCTGCCGCGGTCTGCCAAAAACACCGCAAATAAAAAGTCGACCCCAACTGGCATCGACTTATCGGTCAAGTATTAGAACAAACCTGAGATTTTTCCATCATCGCTAATGTCCATATCGAGTGCGGCCGGATGTTTTGGCAGCCCCGGCATCGTCAGCACATTCCCAGTCAAGGCGACAATGAAGCCGGCACCTAACTTCGGCACAAATTCACGAACATTGATTGTGAATCCGGTTGGTGCGCCGAGACGTTTGGGATCATCGCTCAACGAATATTGCGTCTTCGCCATGCAGACTGGCAAGTGATCCCACCCTTGCTTGGCAAACGTTCTCAATTGGCGCTGAGCCTTCGCCGAATATTCGACGTTGGCCCCACCATACGTCTTAGTGACAATATCGTTGATTTTGGTCTTGAGATCCGCATCCGCTGCTGACAACGGTTGAAAGTGACTTGGTTGCGCACATAGATCAACCACTGCGCTGGCTAAGTCGGTTGCCCCGTCACCCCCACGACCCCAGACATCAGCCAAGACTGCATCGACGCCAAGGTCGGCACAATAGTCTTTGACGGCTTGGATTTCGGCGTCAGTGTCGGCCGTAAATTCGTTGATGGCCACCACGACTGGCACCCCATAACGTTGCATGGCATGGATATGATGTCCTAAATTAGCCGCACCGGCTTTCAAGGCCGCCACATTTTCGGTTGCCAAATCTTGCAAAGCCACGCCACCATGTAACTTTAAAGCCCGAATCGTCGCCACGATTACCACGGCATTGGGCGCTTGTCCGACCGCTGGCACGTTAATATCCATGAATTTCTGACCACCCAAATCAGCACCGAAGCCCGCCTCGGTTACCGTATAGTCGGCTAGATTCAATCCGGCTTGTGTGGCAAGTACACTGTTACAACCATGCGCGATATTGGCGAACGGACCACCATGAACGAGTGCCGGGGTATGCGCCAGGGTTTGAACTAAATTTGGACGTAACGCGTCTTTCAAAAGTAACGTGATCGCGCCACCGACGTTCAAATCAGCAACTGTCACTGGTTGACGGTCATGTGTGTAGCCAATTACAATTCGATTAACACGTTGTTTCAAGTCCGCGATATTTTCTGAAAGACAGAGAATGGCCATCAGTTCACTCGCGACGGTAATGTCAAACCCATCTTCACGAGGTACACCCGACGTTGCACCACCAAGGCCAATCACCGTATGCCGGAGCGCCCGATCATTAATATCCAACGCGCGCTTCCATTGAATTCGACGCTGATCGATACCCAACTGGTTACCTTGTTGAATATGGTTGTCAATTAAGGCCGCGAGCGTGTTGTTCGCAGCCGTCAGGGCATGCATGTCGCCGGTGAAGTGCAAATTGATATCTTCCATTGGAATCACTTGTGAGTACCCGCCACCAGTGGCGCCACCCTTCATCCCCATAACTGGTCCTAATGAAGGTTCCCGCAATGCAATCATCGTTGACTTGCCAATCTTAGTCAACGCGTCACCTAACCCAATAGTCACGGTTGACTTTCCTTCACCAGCAGGCGTCGGGTTAATCGACGTTACTAAAATAAGGTTGCGTTGAGTTTTCTTAACTGGTAACGGTAATTTAAGTTTAGCCTTCGTGCTCCCATATTGGTCGATCTGGTCAACCGTCAAGCCCGCTTTAGCCGCAATCGCCGTAATCGGTTCTGGTGTCACTTGCTGTGCAATTTCAATATCCTTCATCAATTCTCCGCCCTTCTGTTTTTACTTACTCCATTATAACAATTTTCCTGAAATTATGAACATTATTTGTATATTGATTGTTTTTATTCGTATCTATCGACTGGTTGCCAGGTCAATCAACTGATTGCGCGCCTTTTTCAACATCAAAAACCGATATTGATTACCATCGATTTGAACTTTCAACCCACCGCGTATCGGGACGATCAATTCGAGTTGATCACGGGGAATCACCAGCCAAGAATGGTTCAAGACCGTGCTAAAAATAATGAGGTTATGATTAATTGTTACGCGCCGCAAGCTGATTTGAATCGCGACCAAGGCAATAAAGAGCGCCGCAATGACGAGTAACCACCACTTAAACTTCAAGATTTCTAGCCACAAAATAATCCCCGCCATCAATACTAGTGCCGTCCACGACCAGACGATCACACTTGACGCTAGCATTGGTTGGTATTTAAAGGTATGCTTATCGTTATTCACAGTACAAAATTCCTTTCACATTGGAGTGAGTTTGATGCAATTATATACGGATGCCGCGACCACACCCGATAATCAGCGCAGTGCCGCGGGAATCTTAATTATTGATCAGGGCCAACAACACCAATTCAAACAGGTCTTGCCAGACAGTGATAATCATACCGCAGAATTTCTTGCCGCCATTGCTGGCTTTAAAACTTTATTAGATTCTTATGGTCCGCAAGTCAGCGTCTTTTTCTATACGGATAGTCAAATCGTCGCCGAAAGTGTCGCCAAGGGTTACAGCAAAACTTTCAGTGTCGAACTGGCGACTTTGCTGCACCTGCAAGACCAGTGCCAATTAGTAATCACCCAGTGGATTGCCGAAAGTGATAACCATGGCGCCCATCAATTAGCACAACAAGGCTTACATCTTAGTGACTAATCAGCCGGGGCCAAATAAGTTTCAATTGGTCGTTGATACTGGTCCCAGTCATGGGCACCAGTTTGAACATAGTCGGCTAACAACTTACCAATCATGGGTCCTGTTGTTAAACCAGATGAACCTAACCCGCTAGCTACCAAAATATGTGGGTTATCCGGAATTGGACCGAAGAACGGCGCAAAGTCACGCGTGTAGGCACGCGTACCCACTTTTACCTGCGTAATTTGATCCTTAGTCAGGTTGGCATCAAGTTTGAGCCCGCTAGCAAAGAGATCATCTTCAACCAGACTTGAAACTTGCAAATCATAACCTTGATCATTTTCGTGCGTCGCCCCAACGACCAATTTGCTGCGCGTAAAGGGAATAAAGTCTCGTTCACCCTCAGGCATGAGCACTGGAACATCGTCAGCCCAAGTCTCAGGCAGCTGCATTTCAATCAACTGCCCTTTTTGTGGCCGAACATCAGCAACAATCTTCATTGGCAACAATAACGGCTTTAGCCACGCCCCGACTGCTAAAATCAACGTGTCATAGCTTTGCTGACCATTAACCGTCAATAGTTGGCCCTGGTCACCTAAACGTACCTTACCTTTATGACGGACCAGGTTCCGCTTTTCAGCGTATTTCAGTAAATTATGTGCAAACTTATCGCCATCGACCCGCGCACCACCACTCACAAACACACCGGGTTGGGGCGCCGTTAGCAGTGGGATCCGGTCTTGGACTTCTTCAGCAGTTAATTTCTCAATCGTTCCCATCTGGGGTGCCGCTTGCCGGCGCTTTAGCGCTAAATCGTATAGCGCCTGCAAATCATCTGGATCGGCACGAGTCACAATCGTTCCTGCTTGTTGATAAACAGAATAGCCCATTTGCGTGTCCGCAACAATTTCTGGATATAAAGCAGCCCCAGCCTTAGCAAGCTGATACCAACGCTGATTACGACGCTTAGATAACCAAGGTGAAATAATCCCCGCTGAATTCTTAGTCGCTTGACCAATACCTTCATCATAAATCGTGACGTTCAGGTCAGGGTTCTGGCTTAAATAGTACGCCGTGACCGCCCCAACAATGCCACTACCAATAATCGTTACTTGTTTTTGCATTTTCCAACGCCTCCACAACCAATCTGCTTTCATTTTAGCATACTCGAATTTTTTGCGGGTGGCTGATTCAGTTGGATTAAAATCAGATCATTCGTAAATGTTGCTGGCACGAGCTTTGCGGCAATTAATTTAATACCGTGGACTGGCTCTTTGCCCCTTATGACTGAGACAGGGCAATCAATAGTTGTTGCCGGACAAAATTTTCGTTCGTCCAGTGTAAATAATGCTGACCTGGTGCATGAACCAAGTGACCAAGCTGGCACCACGGTGATTGTTGGTACGCCGTCAAGCGTTGGTCAGTGACTAAAACTTGGATTGGCAGCGTCAGTACCCGCTTTTCAGCGGTTCGAAGCGTCGTTACTAATTGTGGTAAGCATTGCGCTTCAGTCAGAATACTCGGGTTCGCGTAAGCTGCTAAATCAATACGGGCATTGGCGGCACGTTCGGCCAGTGGGTTTAAAGGATTAACTTCTGCTAAGAGTTGCTGAAGTGTCAAAGTTTGTCGCTGTTGTACTAGTTGCGGATAGTTTTCAATAAAAGATTGGACGTTTGCAAGAAGTTGTGGTGCCATCGCGGCATAGGGTGGTTCAAGCAAAACTAAGCCACAAACATTATCTAAGTGCTGCTGGGCATATAAGAATGCGTAACTAGCGCCTAAACTGTGGCCCACCAATAATAAGTTGCTCACGTGTTCATGGTGAACCACATCCTCAAGATTGGCTAAAATATGCGGGACAGTGCGCACCATTTGACTATGAATGCTACGGCCCACGCCAATCGTGTCGATGGCAAGTAATCCCACCTGACTTGGCAATCGTGCCATTAAATGCTTAAAATTATAATCAGTGGCGTCCCAGCCAAACGCCGGTAAGCACATCAACGTCGGCTGTTGTGGTTCCGCCGGTCGGTACTGATAGTACACTTGTCCCAATTCCGTCATTAATTGATTCATGATTACTTGCCTCCCACAATGACAGACATCGTAAGTAGTCCCAAATGCTTCTTTATTACAGATAAAACACAGCTTTACAATCAGTCATGCATAGTCTAGTCCACAACTGATCAGTAGAAAATGGTTTTTAACCGCTTTGTTAAATCAACTGACCATTAAAAAAGTGACAAGATTTAAATAATCGTCACATTTTGACCATATTTTCGTTTTACACTTATTAATACGCACGACTATATTGTTTTAAAGGACTTTTGCCATGTTAGTTATTGTTTGGATTCTTTTAGTTTTATTGTTAGGACTCATGGGTTGGTTGGAATACCACAATCTTCAGCATCCGGTCATCCAGCCAGCTAAAACCCTGGCGCCGCGCGCACAGCTCCAATTGCAACATCAAGTGCGGCAACACGTGACTGATCAAGCACCACGATTGAAATGGTTATATTATGGAATGGCAGCTTGCTGGTGGCTCGGAGTTATCAGTTTACTAGTCAGTTGCTACTTGGTCAGCGCAAAATTAACCTTGTTGATTTTTCCGATTCGGAGTGTTGTCACAAGCATCGCCTTAATGATCGTTGGCATCATCTTGCTAATGATTCCTGCCTTAGTGTGGCCGACGCAAAGTTATGATTACTTGATTGGTCACCCGACTCAAAACCATCATTGGCAGCTAGCCGATACCGCCACGTTTGAACACTATCGTCGCTTTCAGATTTGGTTGGTTTTGGCATTAGACATCTTCATCCTGATTGGTTGGATTAGTTGGGCCTACCGGGTCAGCACCGTTCCCATGGTCACTATTGAGTACCTACTAATGGTGGTGGCAATCGCCGTACCAGTTGTGGCATTGATCACGCTGTTAGCACAACTGCCATACTTACATCAAAACCGATACTTGATTCCGGTCAGCGGGCGCTTTGGCACCCAGCATTATCATGCGAATCAGGCACTCATGCAACAACAACCGGACTTAAAGTCACGGCTAATTATCGTTAATGTTGTTCGGATTATTGGTTACGCGTTGGGGTTGTATGCTTTATGGTTGTTATATGCCAACATTCTTGCACCGGCCTTTACGGTCGATACCAGTATCGTTTACCCCGCAGCGGCGTTTGCCATCATCGGATTGTTAATCGTGTTAACAGCGGGCGGTGTGTGGCTTCCCCGTTTCTATGATTACTTGCAATTATTAGATAACAAGACCTTGACGTTCAAATTGGCCGGTAGCGACCGCTTCCGTCGTTTTCGTTTTCATTTGTATTACTTCAAGTTGGCATTCAGTATTTTATGGATCGTTATCTGGGCATTGATCATCGGTTATATTTATTACTTTGGCTAGGTACGCTCACCAATAAGACGCAAAACGGTACTCAGACTAATCTGAGTACCGTTTTTTAGTGTCATTTTATGAGACTTGCCAGCGAGGCCAACTTGAGCGCCAAAGGACTCAAAATAAGTGTCGCCATTGCGGCGCAAGAGCCATTACTGTTATATTACTGCGTTTTGAAGAGCGCAACAAAGTCAGCTTGCGCGCTCGCAGCTTCAAACGTTCGCTTGGACAGTGTCGTCACCTGCCGATCATTGAGCCACAGCACTTGGTAATCTGTAAAAGCATGGAGGTCGCGAACGTCATGTGTAATCATCAAGTAGGTTCGCTCAGGATGGGCTTGCATGACCTGAAATAACAACTGCACGTTTTCCCGATCCACCGCCGCTGTTGGTTCATCCAAAACAATCAATTCGCGATCAACTTGTAAGAACAGCAATAACTGAACTAATTTGCGTTGGCCCCCAGAAAGCTGACCATAATGCTGATCCCATAACGGGGCCAAGAATTGATAAGCTTGGGGATCAATAAGTTGTTGGAGCTGTTCAGTTGTCAATCGTAGTCGTCCGTGCTCGATACCCAAAACCAGCTGGGCAACGTCCCGCACACGAATTGAAGACAGTAACGGGAGTTGTTGGTTCAAATAAATGGCTGCTTTAGGTAGGTCTAATTCACCTTGTGCCGGCCGCAAACCAGTGATAATATCAGCCAGCGTCGTTTTTCCAGCGCCATTTTGACCAATCAAAAAATTGACACCGGGACTTTTTAATTGAAAACTCACGTCCTTGAAGAACGGTTGCCCATTTCTTGAAAATTGATATGCTAAATGCTCAACACGCATCATTATAAGCCCTCCGTTGGCAGAATCTTAATGTGCCGATAGCTAAGTCCGCCAATAACCAATAATACGATCAGACTCAGAAGATAAGTCGTCATAAAGTGGCTGACGGGGCCCATGCTGATCATCGCAAAGACATTAGTAACTAAGTAAATGGGACTAACCAGGTTGAGCAACGGGTTACTGGCAGACACCGCCAGCATGTTACTCAACATAAAGGTCCCCACGACGACGATCAGCGCCAGTGCATTTACAATCGTATCGACAGTTTTACGGCGGAGCGCCAAGGCAATCAAGGGTAAGCCAAAACAAGTGACTGGTAGATACACAAGCAACACGGTCAACCATAAGCGGCCTAGCAACGGTAAAAAGGCCAACTTGAAAGTGATCGCGCTCAACAGGGCCACCAACAATAAAGTCATCAAAATTATGCCCAAGCTGACCAGCGCTTGACTGACAAGAAAAACTGCGGGGCTAACCACCAAGGTTCGATATTGTTTGAGATAACCCTGCTCGCGAAGAATGGCTACACTGCTGGCAGTCGTTAGACAATTGGAAAAAATCATCCAACCAATGTAGGGCACGACTTGAGCCGTATAAGTTGTCAGCGATAAAGGTTTAAAGAAAGCGCTACTGACATTCATGATTAAAAAGACAAGTGGTAAACAGATCGTGTAAATTAACACCCCGGGAGTATCCCGAATGACCTTAAAAAAATACTGCGTGTAGACCCCCACCTGAACGCTATATTTATTCATCACCATCACACTCCTTTTGTTAATCTAATTGTTTTATTATATGTTTATCATTTATCAAAAAGCAAGTATTCTTATACCAGGCATGTAAGTATGGCCAATTTACAAAGTTTTTGAGCTTGCTAAACGTCTTTAATTGCAAAAGGTAGTCTAAAAATGACTAAACGTCACCGTTCGAGCCTGCGCATCAATCCGGACATCCGCCCCCAATGGCGTACTGAGCATGGGGACTGTATGGCAGCTATCGTAGTCGTAAATAATTGGTAATTGGTGAGCCCCCAGCACCTCCTGTAAGATATCGATTGGCAACCGCCCGCTGCCTTGATCATCGTACAACGCGTGTTTTCCCAAAATAATGCCAGAGATTTGATCAAAAACACCAGCCAACGCTAACATTACGAAATTTTTTTCCAGCGTCGCTGCAGTTTTCTCGGCATCTTCAATAAATAAAAGCTCGTTACCAGTTAATTTTGGAAAATAAGGTGAGTTAAAGAAGCCGTACATGGTGTTCAAGTTCCCACCGATCAAACGGCCAGCCAAAACGGGGGTCGCCGTATAATGCCAAGTATTTGCGTGCATGTGTTTCGGATGTTCAAAGGTCTCCCAATTGACCGCTTCATCCGTCCACTGTGCCGGTGCCTGTTCGGTTACGGCCTGCCCCGGTGCTGCGCGGTAGACTGTCAGAAAATTTTGCCAAGTGGTTGTCACGATCTCTGACTCTAAGGCGCCAAGTGAGGCTACTAAGGCCGGTCCGTAAATCACACGACAGTTAGGCGCGTGCGTTTGCACCGCCAATAACACGGCCGTCGCATCGGAGTAACCAACAATTGTTTTGGGATACTGATTGAGATACTCGTAATCGAGCATTGCTAGAACCGAATTTGCGTTTGTCCCACCAATCGTTGCCATCAAAATGTCCAGCGAATCATCATGAATTAACGCGTTGATTTCGGCCGCCCGTTCTTTGATGGAACCAGCACGGTAACTATCCCGTCGTCCCGTCAAATTACCGGCAACTAAGGTCACTCCTTGGGTTGCCAAGAACCGTCGTGCGCGAGCATAACGGTTTGGCGATAATGCCGTAATCGGCGTTGATGCAGAAAATGTCCCAATTTTCATTGTATTCCCACCCCGTAAGATTAAAATGTAATTAAAATAAGTGTAGCACTTTTTAATCTTTCTAAATTCCCAATCGACGGATTTCGTCAAAAAAACGACTTTCAGCTAATAACTTGCTGAAAGTCGTTTAGTAATCAACTGGCAATGCTCGTATTGAACGACCTAGTCGACTTATTGCGTGACCACGTTTGAGCGGTTGGCTGAAACGTAATTCCCTTTATTCGTTAAATAATAGCGTGAGCCACCCGAGCGTGAATAAACCTTGGTTACTTTAATTCGATCACCCGCGGCGTGGTAGGCGTGTCGATTAGACTTGACAAAGTTTGAAGATTTATAGGTGTAGAGCCCCACTTTAGCCTTGATCCAGCCACTGGAAGGTACTGATTCATAGTACCAATGATCAGATTTAGAGACCTTCGCCGTGATATAACCACCACTCACCTTAATCCGATAGAAATTCCCACTTTTAACCAAATTACCACTGTAGATGCCACCCTTTTTCAAGGTTTTACCCGTTGAAGTTGTCAAATTGACATCTTTGAACAAGGTGCTCTTTTCACGAAGCTTATACAACCGATGTTGGCCGACCCAATAGCCGGTGACGTCCTGGGATAAGACCCATTTATTCAAACCGCTTAAGTAAACTAACTGTTTGGAGCGACTCTTGGTGACTGACTTAGTCGCTGTGACCTTGTAGTATTTTTTCTTAGCGCTAGTAGGAACTTTCGTGCCGTCATAATAGCTCGACGCCCCATTATTGAGGTACACATGCTGCCCTTTCGTATAGCTACTGTAGGCATACGTCGTGCTAGTTGAACTGGTCGACGATGATGCCGAAGTCCCAGAAGTCCACCAGCTTAACGGGTGGTAGGTCGTCACGGAGGCACTATCATACAAACTGTTATCGACATATTGTCCTAGCGAAGATAAATAATAGCTACTGGAATATTGCCACAATGAGAACGAAATCGTCGGCTTCGAGGAGTAATTTGCAATCCACTGGGCGTCAAAACTTTGCCGTGCCGTGTTGGCGTATGTGGTTGCAAATGACTGGTACGAATAAAAAATCAACTTCTTGCTCGTTAACGACCGCATCTCAGTATACCAAGCCTTGACAGCCGCGTTGGCCGCCGCGCTACTCATGGAAGTCGTTTCAAAATCCAAGACGTAGAACTTCGTGTTCTTATTTGCGCGTTGATAGAACTTATCTGCCTCGGCTTTAGCAGTCGCGGTACTCGTAAAGGTCGCATAGTCATAGGACCCGAACGGAACACCATATTTCACATAGAGACTCTCATTAGAGGTGTGGTAGAGATCCTCATAACTACTCCCATATTGCACCCGGTTAATGACAAAGTCAGCCTGACTCTTCAAACTTTGAACCTCAGTACTCGTTAACTGACCTTGCCACTCTGAGATATCCGGCACCGCCGCGTGTGCCTGAACGACCCCAATACCACCTAAAAAACAACCCAAGAGTAGCAGCATCAACCGCCACTTTTTCTGCATGACCAAATTACTCGCCTTCCCATCATTAGTTTGATATGTACGTTTACTGCACACCTTATCCTACCGATAAAATGTGCAGAAAGGTTCTCAAACTGATTGCAGTCGTTTTACAATTTGTTTACATTATAAACTAATGCAGGAAAGTGTGATTTACTAGTGGAATGATTCATGTGGAAACTTTTCTAACCGATACAGACCTTCATCATCCGGGTAGCTTTCCCCAGGCTTAGGGCAATACCCGAAGTGTTGGTAAAATAAGTGCGCAGTCACGGACGCTGGAACTTCTACACGGTGGGCGTGACTGAAATAGATATCCTGTTCAAGGGTATGCAGAATTTGACGACCGCCGCCCATGCCCTGAATCGCAGGATCAACAAAAATCGTGAACAGACTGTACTCACCCGGACGCCCCCAGTACGACCCAATCGCCCCGGTCGCGACGAGTTGCTGCTGAAAATAGCCGACATAAAAGTGCGTCGCAGCAGCTTTTTGGCATAGCCAAGCCGGTGTCATCTGGGCAATAAGCCGATCCAAGTATGCTTTAGGATAGTCACCCTGATTACTCGTCAGTAATGTGCGCGCAATCAGTGCCGCTGCGGCTGGCCCATCCGTAGTTTTAAAACGTCGAACTTGTAATTGCATATGACAACTCCTCTCGTATTGCACTATTCTTTGATCGTTGCAATGAACAAAGAATGTCTTTTTGATCGTCTGCCGATACCAATTTGACAATGACCACTTAAACTTCCGCAAACCAAGGTTCTAAAATTTTTAACGTGGCTTGATCAAAATCGATACACACTTGCGCCCCATATGGAAGTGCCGTTCGCGGAAAAGCGTGACCAAAATTAATATTATACAGAATTGGCAATTTCAAATCGGCTGTCTCATCGATCAAAATTTGGCGGTATTCCTGATAATAATGCTCATTCTGCGGCTTACCTACAATCACGGCGGAGACGTTTGTCAAAATCTCAGCTTGTCGCATTCGTTGCAGCATCCGCTTGAACAAATCGGGCTGCGGCTGTTCGTCACTCGTTTCGATAAACAGAATTTTTCCGCGCCATTCGGCTGCAGATGGAATCAGTCTGAACTGTTCCGCAACTTGCCGTTCGTCCGGATAGCGGGTCGTGGTCAATAAATCATAAAAGCTGTCCAGGCAACCACCAAGTAGCGTTCCACTGATTGTCCCGTGACCACGTAACACTTCGTAATGGTGCATTTCGGTGTGGGTCATGCGCCGCGTTCCCTGCGCCGATTCACTGAAATCTGTTCGTTCGTCATACCACACGGGACTGCTAATAATGCTTGTCTGCGGCGGACTTTCAAAGTATCGCTTCCAAGTATTCGCAGTATACGGCAACATCTGCGGCCCTAATTCGGCCAAATCGCTTAAAAAATTGGGGCCATAAAAAGTTTGCAGTCCCAGCTGATAAAACATCAAATGATTGATCGTCGTATCTGAAAAGCCTGTGAACAGTTTAGGCGACCGCCGAACCGCCGTCTTAAACTGCTCATCAGCCATCAAATATGGCACGGTTCGATACGTATCATCACCGCCAATTGCCGCTACAATCCCCCGGATACTTGGATCCAGAAAGGCCGTCTTCAAATCGGCGGCTCTTAAATCAGGGCGTTGCTGTAAAACCAGTCGCCCTTTCAAGGCATTCGGCATCATGACTGGGACGAGCCCTAGTTGTCGCATCCGTTTTAGCCCCCGATTCAATTGATGCTGCTGCGTGAGTTCTCCGAGCGTCCCGCTCGAAAGACTGACGACGGCCACGTGATCACCAACGTGCAATGGTGCTGGTTTTAACATATGCTCACCCTTTCTTAATTTAATTTAAAATTAATTTTATCATCATTATATAATATTTTAAATTGTTATTTAGTTTTTATTCATTTTCAATGTAACCACCGACTAAATAGGTCACTGAGTCCGCAACTCTGCATGACTCAGTGACCCGTCACCCTATTGTAACCAATCTTTTATGTCAACCAAGCGAAACTTATGCGTACCCGCTGACCATCGTTCTGGCTGTGCCTTAACCATTGCCAACAACTCTGTCAGTGACTCGGAACCACCATTTAACTTTTGCAGTAATGCTGAGACCAGTGGGGAACGTGGTTGCGCACCAACTAATAAACAATGTTCACCTTCAAAGGATAACACGTCACCTCCCGCCCGTAAACGGCCAAACGGGCGGCGCAACTTGACGGTACCCAAAATCAGCAAGCCGCCTTGTTCAAATAACGTTTGCAACAACCAATAATCGAGTTTAAAGTGGTTAGACCGTTGTCGTAAATCGGCCGGCAATGCTTTAGCTACTGGTATAGTCGTTTTGAAATTCCGACTATACTGATGCCACGATTGAACCCAGTCCTCATGCTCACAGATAAATCGCCGGGGTAATGTCAATTGACCTGCATAATCACAAATTTTTTTAATCGCCGGATCACTCATTATTGACGGACTGGCTTCAAAAGTAGGACGCAATTGTCGTATCAGTTCAATAAACTCTGCTCGATAATCGGCAAAGCCTGGTGTTGCTAAATTAATCAAAATTCGCTTAGCGACGCAATAAGTCACCGCATCCTGATACGTCCCCTTGGCGTGCTCAATGGCATCTTGATAGGCGGTCATAATATCAAACAGTCGTGGGTTGGTATAATCTAAAGTTGTCGAACCAGCGTGTTTATAATAATTATAAAATGGTTGTTGCACATAAGCGACTCGCTCACAGCAGCTCAACATGTCCAGCAAAATATCTAAATCCTCGTAGACCATCCGCTAATGATAGATATGCTGGTCCATAGCATTCTTGATAATAACAATCGACCGCAAATATTTTGGTAACGCTTCAAAATCACGAGTGACCCACATCGCAAAATATTGCTGGACTTTTGCTTTTCGGTCCCGAAGTAGTGCCGTTTCGATTGCAGTCATTTAAAACACCTTCCGTTTTAAGATTACTTTTTAGAGGCCGTAATTCTAGTTAATAAACAGGCGATTACCATTATTTTAACATCACTAACAATTAACAAGACCAAATATTGACTAAACAAGTCTATCAGTTGTATTCAGCAGTCATTTCTGGCACAGTTAACTTAATCATAATATTAATAAAGTGAGCCGATAAATATGATCAAAGTTACTAACCGACACTTTCAAGATGTGCCTGCGCTGGAAGTTGTTACTACAACCCATTTAGACCAACCGCTGCCACTAGTGATTTTTTACCACGGTTGGCAGTCCAATAAAGAACTCGTGTTGACCCAAGCACGTAAACTGGCGCGCAAGAATTTACGAGTCGTCTTGCCCGATGCCATGAATCACGGTGAACGACACCAAATCGTTAGCCAGATTCCTTCATTTACTTTTTGGAACAGTATCCAAGGTAATCTTGGCGAATTCGAGCTAATTGTGAATTACTACCGGGAGCGTAAACTCATTTTGAATGAGCAGATTGGTGTCAGCGGTTATTCAATGGGTGGCATGACGACCGGGGCTTTATTGACCCATCATCCTGAAATTAAAGCAGCCACAATCATTATGGGGACCCCTAACCTGAACGCGTACGCCCAATTAGTCCGCAAACATGCGCAGGCCCATGCTTATTACATTCCCAGTGATTTAGCCCTATTGACCAGTTGGCTAGATCACTATGATCTTAACCTGCAACCGGAAACCATCAATCATCGGCCACTTTTATTTTGGCATGGTACTGAGGATGAACGGATTCCTTATTCACAGTCTCGTAATTTCTTTGACCGCGTGCATACCGCCCCGTATGCTGAACAAGTGGCATTTATCACGGGTTATCAAGCCAAACATCTGGTCAAAGTGCCCCTGATGAACAAAGTTGCTAATTTCTTCGATTATTATTTAAATTAATTATCAAAGGCTCAACCATGGTTAACGTTAGCCTTAAAAGAGCGTGCTTAGTCGGTCACCCGATTAAACACGCTCTTTTAAGGCTACTCAAACTATCTGTCACACATTGTAATGATCGTTATTGTTAGCTACAAATTGTTTTTCTTTACCAACAAAGGTCGCCTGCTTATTCCGTCCGTGCTGGCCGAATTCGTTTGCCCCAATATTGGAAATAATCTGTCCGTAACGCACCGTTATAGAGTTTCCGGCGTTTCGTGGCTTTTTGTCCATAGAAGTCTTCAAATTCTAAGTCACTGGTCAGGATATACTTGCTCCAACTTGGTAATTTACTGTAAACTTGGCCCATTTGCCGATAGAGAATCCGGACGGTATCCCGATCGCTTAGCCGCTCCCCATATGGTGGGTTGGCAATTAGGACCCCGTTGATCTTGTCAGTCGTAAAGTCTTTGACAGCCAGTTGTTTGAAATGAATGTCATGCAACAACCCGGCTTCCCGCGCATTCAGCTTGGCAATGTCAATCATTTTACCGTCAATATCGTACCCACTAATATCTAGCTCAGTGTCGTAATCGGCTAAACTATCAGCTTCGTCTCTCAATTGTTGACTCAGGCCAGCGGGAACCCAGTCCCATTTTTCACACGCAAATGCGCGGTTGAACCCCGGGGCAATGTTGCGCGCCAGCAAAGCGGCTTCGATTGGAATCGTCCCCGAACCACAAACTGGATCAACAAATGGATTATCCGGATACCACTTAGCTAGCATCACTAAGGCAGCGGCCATGTTTTCTTTTAAGGGTGCGCCCCCCTTTTCGACTCGGTAACCCCGTTTGAATAAACTAGAGCCAGTTGTATCCAGCGTTAACAACACGTGATCCTTATTGATCGCCACTTCTAATGGGAACAAAGCGCCCGTCTCCGGAAGGTGCCCACTCCGATGATAAGTATCGGCTAATTGATTAACGATTGCCTTTTTGACGATAGATTGCACGTCGGGAACACTGTGGAGCTTAGAATTGCGCGATTTACCTTCAACTGGAAATTCAGCGTCCATCGGCAATAACTGGTCCCATGGCAATGCGAGGGTCTTTTCAAACAACTCATCAAACGTATAAGCATCAAATTCACCAACGATGATCTTGATTCGATCAGCCGTTCGTAACCACAAGTTGGTCCGCAAAATATCTTTGATCGTTCCGTTAAAGCGAACCCGGCCATTTTCAGTTTGAACTTGATACCCTAAATCTCGCAATTCACGCCCCACTAATGCTTCAATTCCGCTAGCGGCGGTGGCAATTAATCTAAATTCTTGCATAGTTTCCTCCTGCGACGCCTGTTCTGCAGGCGCATCTTGTTGAGTAAATATTTCCACTAAATTGGTTTCCTCACCTAGTTTAGCATAAGTTGCTAGTTTGCTAACTGATCGAATAAAAAAACTGGGACAAAAGCGAACTTTTGTCCCAGTCTCCTGTCTAAATGTAAATTCCTGTAGGCCATGTTTTGTACCTAGTTAAAGTACAGGGTCTGTTAACTAGGCGGTAATCATCTATCTCGAGATTACTAATCTCCCCCCACATTTAGTTCAGTTCCTTATGTGAAGCGCCCCTACCGTAGTTTGGGTTGCCCGCTCGTGGGGTTTACCGCGTTCCAACTCAACCGTTTCCAATTGAGTATCGTCACTGTGGCACTTTTCAGGAATACTCGGGCATAGCCGAAGCCTTAGCCGTTTTTCCCGCCGTTACCGATAAATCGGTACCCCGGCTTATTTTTTCACCGAGCACGAACACTACAAGCATCGCAGCTTGTGCGAGCATGGACCTTCCTCAGCCGACATAAGCCGACCGCGATTACCCAGAATTTACATCGAATCACAATTATAGACGGTGTGATTCATTTTGATTATTATCTAATTGGGCGCCAAAGACATGACGTTCCAAGTTAGACAAACGTTTCAGAATATCCATATTCGTCACCGTACTAGTCGGTTGTGAAGATGGACTGGTTGCACCGACAGCGACTTGCTTGGTAAGCTCGTCAACCTTGGCCCGTAACCGTTCATTTTCATCTGAAAGTTGTTGGTTATCTTTAGTAAATGACTCATAGTCCTTAATGACATTATCTAAGAAGCCGTCCACGTCGGCGGGATCATAACCCCGCATCTTTGGCTTAAACTCTTTTTGAAGGATGTCTTTGGGAGTAAAATTACGTTTAGCCATATTTAAAAACACCTCATTGTTATTCGCGCGACACCCATTAGGCATCCGCATTACTTAAAACATTGTAGCAGACTTTATTCAAAATTAAAACCATTATTCTGTTTTTCTGCATATTCGTTGGCACTTTCCTGTAACCAGTCGAAGTCGATCAAGGTCAGCGGGTATGGATGGGTGTCACTAAAATTCCGAATCAAATCATAGTCATACGTGGGTTTTCCCGGGTTATCTGGATCATACACCAACGTCGCCGCATCCGTATGGGTAACCATAAATTCTTGGTAATTTTTTAATTGTTGCGGATTTTCATACGGTTGTTTACTGACTGGTGCATGAAAATCGACTTGGGCCAGCAAAGTCTGTAATTTAGCTTGGTTATTTTCATTCCAGCGCCCACCAAATTCACCATATGGTAACATCATTGCCACTTTCAATTCTGGATATGTCTTTTTGAGCGTTAACCCTACTTCCGCTGTCCACTGTTCAATACCGAGCTGACCACCCGTTATCAGCCAATCCATACCATCCTCGATCTGCGTCGTTAAGTAATTAGTTAACGCAAACTTAATAACTTTTAGTTTATCATCCTGATCACCAAAGACATTCAACTCGTAACTCCGGTAACCACTAAGCCACAACCGGCTCATAAAAGAGTCTCCTTTCTGTCACTAAATCGGTCCAAATCAGTTAAAAACTCACAGATATTTCACATTCCCTGCTAGTTAATGGTAAAATGTAACATTATTAGGAGGTTGATTAATGTGACGATTCGCTATCCAAACGGTCAAGTTTATCGCCAACCCGACCCAACTAAATCGAAATCTTCCAAATTTGCTAACGTCAATTTTGGCGATCGCGGAATGAGCTTGGAACAAGAAATCAATGATAGTAACGCCTATTATCTTGAAAATAATATCGCAGTTATTCATAAAAAGCCAACGCCCATTCAAATCGTTAAAGTCGATTATCCCAAACGAAGCGCTGCTGTCATTCGTGAGGCTTATTTTAAACAAGCTTCTACTACTGACTATAACGGTGTCTATCGGGGGAAGTATTTAGATTTTGAGGCCAAGGAAACCAAGAACAAAACAGCCTTTCCACTAAAAAACTTTCATGAGCATCAAATTAAGCACATGCGCCAGTGCTTAGCTCAAAGTGGCATCTGTTTTGTTATTATTCGGTTTGCGAGTTTGGGGCGCCTATTTTTGTTAACAGCCAGCGACTTATTTACTTATTGGGATCATCAAGGAGATGGTGGTCGCAAGTCAATTCCACTGACGGATATTGAACATTTAGCCGCAGAGCTACATTATCAAATCAATCCACGCATTCCCTATTTGGATGCGCTTGATCATATTATTGATGAGACCTCATCAATTCATTAAAGGAGAACATCATGGCAGGTAACAATGAACAGAACTCACGGGTTGCTCGCAGAAAAAGCCAACCTAAACCACCTAAGAAACACTGGTTTCGGCGGATTATTTTATCCTTAGCTGCACTGTTTGTTATCGGGGTACTCGCTGGTTTAGCACTTTTCTTCTACTATGCGCAGACGGCACCAACTGTCACGCAGGGTGACCTTGTTGATACGGGGGCCGTTAAGATTTACGGCAAGGATGACAACTACTTGACCTCTTTGGGAACCAACGACCACGAATACGTTAAGTCTAGCAATATTCCATCCACGCTTAAGAATGCCGTCGTATCGATCGAAGACCGTCGTTTTTATAAGCACAAAGGGGTCGATTATTACCGGATTCTTGGCGCCGCAGTTGGCAACTTAAAAGGTAGCTCGCTCGGGATGCAAGGCGGGAGCACCTTGACCATGCAACTCGTTAAACTTGCGGTCTTTTCAACCAGTACTTCGGATCGAAATTTGAAAGTCAAAGCCCAGGAAGCTTGGATTGCACTTAATCTTGAAAAACATTACAGCAAATCCCAAATTCTGGAATTTTACATCAATAAAGTCTATATGGGTAACGGGATTTATGGTATGGGAACGGCCGCTAAGTATTACTACGGCAAGTCATTAAAAGATCTGAGTCTTAGTCAACTCGCACTGCTCGCAGGTATGCCGCAATCACCGACCTACTACGACCCGACGACTTATCCATCATACGCAACTAGCCGCCGTAATCTGGTGCTGCAAGCGATGTACGATAACAAGGTCATCTCCAAGAGTCAGGAAACCGCTGCTGAAAAAGTCAGTGTCAAAACGGGCTTAACTAGTTCGGGACGGTCAAGCCTGGCAAAGCATGAAAAGACGAATAAGATCTTGGATGCTTACCTGAACGAAGTCCGTCAAGACCTCCTCAAAAAAGGTTATCAATTAACCGATGGCGAGAAAGTTTATACGAACATTGACATGGATGCCCAGAAGCGGCTTTACGACATTGCCAACACGTCTCAATACGTCAACTATCCTAATAATGGCAAACAGACTTTCCAATTAGGGGTGTCGGTTGTTGACTCATACACTGGCAAGGTTTCAGCTATGATTGGTGGTCGTAAAACCGGTAATGTCACGTACGGGACCAATCGAGCTGTCTGGACATCTCGTTCAAACGCTTCGACGATGAAGCCGATTCTCGATTATGGACCAGCCATTGAATACTTGAACTGGCCAACTTATAAATCATTGTCTGATACGAAATACAAGTATCCCGGGACTAACATTTCCGTGCATGACTTTGACAATAATTACTTGGGCAACATGACGATGCGTGAGGCACTGGTTCAATCGCGGAACATTCCAGCAATTCGGGCCTTACAGACCGTTGGTAAGAGTCGTGCCAAAACCTTCGCTAACGGCCTCGGCATGAACCTTAAGACCGTTAACTATGCTAACGGGATCGGTGCTGGTGTTTCCACCCTACAAGTTGCTGGGGCTTACGCTGCGTTCGCCAACGGTGGTGTTTATCACAAGCCATACTACATCCGGAAAGTAACCACTTCGGATGGCGTTACGACATCATATACTAGCACTGGTAAGCGCGCCATGAAGAAATCAACAGCCTACATGATTACCGATATGCTTAAAGGGGTCATCAATAGTTCCACTGGGACGGCGACAACCGCTAAGATCAGTGGTGTTTACCAAGCTGGTAAGACTGGTACTGACAACTATGCTTCTCAGTATAAAAACAAAGTGCCATCCGATGCCGTCGTTGATTCATGGATGGCCGGATACACGAAGAATTATTCGGTCGCCGTTTGGACTGGTTATGATAAGTCCACCGAAGCTGGTGGTTATCTAGATACCTCCAACGAAAAGATCTCACAACAAATTTATCGCGCCATGATGAATTACCTTCAACAGTATTCACCAAACTCTGATTGGACCAAACCAAGCTCGGTTGGCACGACTAAACGGAACGGTATCGAAGAACTTTACGTTGTTGGTCACCTCTTCTCCAGCAGCGAAGCATCATCTGGAACTGCTAGTTCAGCTAGTTCCAATTCAGCAACAACGAGTAGTTCTAGCAGTAGTACGGTAGCAAGTAGTGATCGTTCGCAAAGTAGCAGTAGCAGTTCCGAAGCCGCTTCTTCCTCAAGCAGTGCCGAAAGTTCGTCGTCTGAATCTAGTTCGGAAAGTAGTAGCAGTTCGGAAGCAAGTTCAAGCTCGGAAGCAAGTTCCGAAGCAACTTCATCGGAAACACCGACCGCTGATACTAATAACACGACTGAAGGACAATAAGCATCACCCAAGACCACTGAATTCGATTCAGTGGTCTTTTTAGTTGCATTGTTTTACTGAAATAACACACAAAATTTACATAAACTAAACTCAAAATCAACGTTAACCCGGCGAATTACTACTACAATACAAAGTAACTTAATAAACTGAACAAACTTATCAAGACAAAGGAGTTACATATCGTGGTTGCCATTAAGCTAACCGAATTATCTAAAAGTTTTCAAGGTCCGGTAATCAATCAACTCAGTCTGACGATTCCTGATCAACAAATCACGGCATTAATTGGTCCGTCTGGTTCCGGCAAATCAACGCTGTTAAACATGATTGCAGGTCTAACGACACCTGATAGTGGTCAAATTTCATTTGATAATCAGCCTATTTTTGATGCCACCACCCATTTGAATCAGCCACCCGCCCAGCGTCACTTGGCAATGGTTTTTCAAGACTTTGCCCTGTGGCCGCACATGACGGTCCAGGAAAACGTCGCCTTTGCATTAGAAAAGCACCTGACCAAGCCGGAATTGGCTAATCAAGTCAATTGGGCGCTGGAACAAGTGAGCTTGACCGACTTCCGACATCGTTATCCGCGTGAACTTTCGGGTGGTCAGCAGCAACGTGTCGCCCTTGCACGCGCACTAGCGACGCAACCAGATTTAATCTTATTCGATGAAGCATTAAGCGCGCTTGATCCTGAACTACGCACACGGCTCCAATTAGAGATTCGTGCCCTAATTCACGACCAGCATCTGACAGCAATCTTTGTGACCCATGATCGTCCAGAGTCCTTGCGAGTCGCCGACCATCTCGTATTACTTCAGGATGGCAACGTGGCCCAAGCGGGCACACCCGCGCAGCTGTACCAACAGCCCAAATCTCAGTTCGCAGCCAATTTCATGGGCCAACTTAATCAGATCAACGCGCATCAGGCCATTCGCCCAGAATATGTCACAGTCAGCCAAACGAATACCCCGCAGCCCACTTACCAAGGCTTGGTACAACGTTCAACCTTCATGGGTGACCATTTTGATACTTGTGTCCAAGTCGGCACCTACGATTGGCATGTCCAGACCAAGTTGCCGTACACCGCAGCACCGATTACATTAAGCATCGATCCACATCAAATACTAACTTTTTAGGAGTTGACACACATGTCTAAAACGGCAATTATCACATTATCCACGCTCGGCGTGCTCGCAATTGGCACGTCACTTTATGTTAATCAACATCAGAAAAAAACGTTAACCGCCAACGCGCAAACTAGTCAACAAGTCTTAACAGTATACGCCGCCGGACCTAAACCCCTTTCTGATCAAATCATCCACGGCTTTGAAGCCAAAACTGGCATTAAAGT
The DNA here is from genome assembly GCF_037290055.1 of Lactiplantibacillus argentoratensis. NCBI lineage: Bacteria > Bacillati > Bacillota > Bacilli > Lactobacillales > Lactobacillaceae > Lactiplantibacillus > Lactiplantibacillus argentoratensis. The sequence continues at coordinate 1,444,052 of NZ_CP147647.1, read as the reverse complement.
CAAAAGTTTTGACGGCACGACTGGTAAGATTTTAAGTAAGGTCAAGGCCGAGCAAGGTAATTCACAAGCTGATGTGCTGATTTTGGCTTCAATGGCCGCTGGCGTTGACCTCCAAAAGAACGGTCAGCTATTGACCTATCAGCCCGCTCGAGCTAAACATCTAAATGCGCAGTTTAAGGACGCTAGCCACCAACTGATCAATTACAGTGCTTCGGCAGTTGGCATCACCTACAATACGCAGCACATCAAATCGGCACCGACAGACTGGTCTGACTTAACAACAACCCCGTATCGCAATCAAGTGACCATCCCGGACCCTCAAACTTCTGGTTCAAGTCTGGACTTTATCAATGCTTATCAAATGAAGCATGGTACCAAACTGCTCAAAGCGCTTCAAGAAAATGGCGCCGATATCGGGGGTGCCAACAAGGAAGTGCTCGATGCGGTCATTACCGGCCAAAAAGCGGCCGTCTTCGGTGGGGTCGATTACATGAGTCTGACGGCTATTAAAAAGGGCGAGAAGATTGGTTTCGTCTATCCTAAGAGTGGGACCTTAGTTAATCCACGACCAGCGATGATCTTGAAAGCTAGTCGTCACCAAGCCGCGGCCAAGCAATTTATTGACTACCTCTTGTCAGCTAAAGTTCAAAAACAGATTCAAAAAAGCAACTTAATTCCCGGTACCGCGAGCGATTTGACCGATCCACGCAATGGTGAAACCATCAAAGCTTACACGGTCAATTGGACCAGTGCTAATGCTGCTCTGACTAAAAACGTGGTCGCATTTAATCAGGTCTTTAGCCGATGAGTAATCGCCAAGTTCGCTTGTCCTTATCAATCATCATCAGTTGCGTGTTGGCGATTCTAATTATCGGCCCCCTCGTCGCCCTGATTGGCCAAACACTAGTTGGGCAATCACCGCTCCAACTATGGACACAGCTGACGCATTCAACCAACCGCGTAAGCATTCAACACAGTCTGTTCCTCGGTGGAGGCACGGTGATTGGGACGACCCTACTGGGCCACCCCCTTGGCATGGATCATGACGCGTACTCGCTTAACAAAACTTCCCTGGTTGCATTGGCTTTTGTTAGTGCCGTTCATGACACCACCATATATTAACGCGATGGGCTGGTTATATTTCTTCCAACCACACGGACTTCTGGCCCAGCTCAATCCGAGTTGGCACCACCAATTTCAGTGGCTATTTTCGCCATTCGGGATGATTGTTATCATGAGTCTGCACTTATACCCCGTGGCTTACCTAGGCTTGCGCACGGCCCTCACGCAATTCAACCAGCGCTGGCTTCAGGCAGCTGAAGTTCACGGGGTCAGCATTTGGCGGCAACTAGCGCGGATCACGGTGCCAATCATGTTAGTCCCATACTTAGCTGTGTGGATTCTAGTCTTTACCAAAACCTTGGCTGAGTTTGGTACGCCAGCCACTTTTGGCCGGAGCATTCACTTCGAAGTGCTGACGACTACGATTCAAAAGGACCTCAGTCAGTGGCCCTTAGATTTTCAAAACGGGGTGCTCACTGGCACCCTCCTACTGACAATTGCTCTGATTGCCTGGGGTGCCCAACAATGGCTGCTACGACGGCCGGCCGTTAAGTTCACCGGGCAACGGTCAGCGCCACAATATCAGCATCCTGGCGTGACGGCTTTGGCAAGCACTTTCGTCACTACGGTCATCGGGATTGCGATTATCCTGCCATACAGTGCCATTGTGCTCCAATCGCTGCTCAAACAACGCAGTCTTGGTTGGAGTCTGTCCAATCTGACACTTGCACACTATCTGGATCTGCTGCGCTTTGACAGTCCAGCCTGGCAAGCCATTATCACGACCGTGGGATTGGCCTTATTGATCAGCAGTCTCAATGTGATCGTTGGTTTATTCTTAAGTGTCGGAAGTTTAACGAAACACTTTCCCAAATGGCTACGACGATTGTGTTATACATTAGGCGCATTGCCACTCGCAATTCCGAACGTCGTCTTAGCATTGAGCTTAATGATGCTCTTTTCACAGGTGCTGGCGTTCACTAAATTATACGGCACCCTGACCATCATCCTGATTGCGGATGTCACCTTATTTCTACCCACTACGGTGCAATACTTAACGACTGCTCTCAAGGCGTTTGACTCGGAATTATTAGCCAGCGCGCGCATCTTCGAACCAAGCTTCGGTCGCATTATCCTAAAGATTGCACTTCCGATTCTATGGCCAGCGCTACTCAACAGTTTCGTGATGGCTTTCATTGCCACAAGTCGTGAATTAGTCGTTGCCCTCTTGTTACTGCCTTCGGGGATGACGACCGTTTCAACCTTTATCTATCAATCGTTTGAACAGGGCGAAGCAGCCGCCGGTATGGCCCTAGCAGTGGTGACAGTCGTCCTTACATTCATCGGGCTGATTGGCGCTAATCGGCTGCACTCAGTAGACAAGCGCGTGGTAGCGTCCGAACCAGTGTCCAAACGACACCAATCGGCGCTTGAACCGACAGTTGCGAACAACAAAGGACAACTTTAAGCAATCTTCAACACTACCAGAAACTAAAAAGCTGGTCGCACGAACGTCAAAATTGACGTCGTGTGACCGGCTTTAATCATCACTTACGAATTATTTAGACTCATCGGCCGAAACATCACCGGTTTGTTCAACCGTTTCAGCTTTATCATTCGGCATGTTAACGACGGTGACGTTAGCTTCCGTATTACGAACAACATACGCTGTCGTTGAACCTAAGAACAGGCGGGAAATCGCATTGGTTCCCGAACGACCAATTACGATTAAATCAATATTTTGGGCCTTGGGAACATCGACCGCAATTGTTACCTTGGGCACTCCGGTTTGCTGAATCGTTTCGGCGTGCAACTGGTGGGCCGCAACTTGATCCTGGGCCCGCTCTAATAACTTCTTACTCTGGGCTTGATCAAAACTCATCATATCTGGTGCCGCACTCGTAAAAACATCCGGACTGTAGACGCCAAATCGATTAACATCGATGACGTGCAATAAAAATAACTGGGAGTCAAAAACCTTCGCTAACGCAATCGCGTGTTCAAGTGCATAATAAGCATTATCGGAACCATCTAATGGGACCAGGATTCGTTTATACATGGTTGAGACCTCCTGATAAGTTTAATGAGTTACAACATTTATTATCATAATCATAACTTATCCATGATTGTCGAGCACCCAATATGCTTATTAATTATCAAAATAAGATAGCGGTTTATTGACGTTGATCTTAGTACCGTAATATTTTTGCTTGATATACTTTTGAATATCAGCTCGATGGTATAATTTAACTAGTTTAAGGTAACTTGCACGATGCTTGTTCTTAGCGGCCGTTGCTAAGATATTGACGTTATCCTTAGTACTCTTATTCAGACTTTCGTGGAAAATCGAATCCCGTAAAACGTGTAAGTGTCCTTCCAAAGCAACCGTATTCGAGATTAAAACCGCATCGACACTTTTAATGATCCGGGGACCGGTCGTATCATCGGTCTGTTTGAATTTCAGATGACGGGGATTGCTTGTAATATCCTTCACTGAACCTAAGACACCAAAATTTGCCGCCAGTTTGATCAGGCCCGCTTTTTGAAGCAGCAACAGGCCTCGCGAAGCTTGAGAGGGATTGTCAGCAATTGCAATCGTAGCGCCATCCGGAATTTCATCGACGCTTTGATATTTTTTGGAGTAGATTCCCATTGGTTCCAAATAAGTCGTTCCTAACGCCGCCAACTTGGCCTTGGGATTCTGCTGATTATACGTTTCATAATATGACCAGGACTGAAAGGCGTTTACATCAACGTTACCATCCGCCGTGGCCTTGTTCAGCTGAACCCCATCCGTAATCTGTTTGACCTTAATCGTTAGGCCCATCTTCTTGGCATCCTGGCTTTGAGCAATGTGCTGCCAGACTTCATAGTCCGACCCCATTGATCCGACCGTAATCGTGGCACTCTGTTGCGCGCGGGCCGAATAACTCGTTATTTCATGTAACCCCACACAAATACCGACAATTACGGCAATACCAATCAACCACCATGCTAATCGTTTCATCGGCTTATTCCCCCTTTTTTAATGGTGTGAGACGCTTTTGACGAGCCAATCACCAAATAGCTGTACAGCAAATACTAAGATTAAAATGATGATCATCGCCACAAACGTCACGTCGTTTTCAAACCGAGCGTACCCAATACTGATTGCAATGTCACCTAAGCCGCCCGCACCGATCGCACCGGCCATCGTCGTCAGACCAATCAGGCTAATCACCGTCACGATGGAGACGCGAATCAAATCAGGTAGTCCCTCTTTCAGATAAACCCGAAAAATAATTGCCATGGGACTAGATCCCATGGACTGAGCAGCTTCGACGATGCCCTGATCAACATCGAGTAACGCATTTTGAACTTGCCGGGCATAGAAAGGAAAAATACCAAAAACTAGTGGGACTAACGATGCCGTGGTCCCCACCGTTGTTCCAACTAAATAGCTGGTCAACGGCGAAATTACGGCCAGTAGAATAATAAATGGCACTGAACGGAGTAAGTTCGTTAACTTGTCTAATATTTGATACGAAGGGCCATCAGCTAAAATGCCTTGGGGTTGTGTCACAACTAATAGCACGCCTAATCCCAAGCCTAATATTCCTGCGACCAGCGCGGAAACTGCGGTCATATAGAGGGTCTCCAACGTTGCTTGAATAAACTCAGCTTTCATTTGCAAGACATTCGGAATTAATGTTGTCATTAGTCCACCATTCCCTTCACAACTTCTTCATTAATAATGCGCGTGTGTACGCCTTGAGCGGCCATATTAGTGACCGCCGTATTGAAGGCCGTTAAATCACCCGTAATAATCGCAATCATGTCACCAACGTTTTGACCATCGATCTGATCAATATTGGCAAACAAAATGTTAACGTCGACTCCCAGTGTTTGCGATAACTGCGAGACGATCCCCTGCTTCGTCGATTGACCAACGAACTTAAACGCAATCAGCTCCTGGTCCGCTGCTAATTCACTCAATTTAATCGTTTTAGTGATTCGTTGAATGGCGGCCCGAACATTGGTAGACGTTTCCACAAAATCAACCGTCAGGGGTGCTTTAGGGGCTGTGAAGACTTCTGCAACCGGTCCTCGCTCGACAATTCGCCCATCAGCCATAACGGCAACATGGTGACAAATACTCTTGATGACTTGCATTTCATGCGTAATGAGGACGATGGTGATCCCTAACTCGCGATTGACCCTTTGCAACAACTCAAGAATCGCTGCCGTGGTCTTTGGGTCCAGCGCACTAGTTGCTTCATCAGAAATCAAGATTTGCGGGTCAGTGACCAGGGCCCGCGCGATTGCCACCCGCTGCTTCTGCCCACCGGATAATTTATCTGGGTAGGTCTGCGCATAGTCTGTTAATCCAACGAGCTTCAGTAGCCGTAATGCTTTGGCGCGGCGGTCCTGTTTACTAATTTTTTGACCCAGTAATGGGTAAATAACGTTGCCCAGCACTGTCCGTGATTGCATCAAGTTGAAGTGTTGGAAGATCATCCCAACGTGTTTCCGGGCTTGCCGTAATGCAGCTGGCGATAGCGTTTGTAAGGCCTGGCCGTTGACGACTACCTGGCCCGTTGTCGGTGGCTGTAAGAGATTGATCACCCGCACCAGGGTACTTTTGCCGGCGCCGGAATAGCCGATAATGCCATAAATATCACCCGTCTGGATTTGTAAATTGACATCTTGAACCGCGTGAACGACTTGGTGCCCGTCGTCAAAGGTCACCGCGATGTCTTTTAAATCAATAATTGCCTCTGTCATAGTCGACTTCCTCCCATTAAAAAACGCCCATCGTCTCTAATCTGATTATCAGATTAAGGACGAATGGACGTTTTCCGCGTTACCACCTTACTTCAAATGACCCTCACAGGCCACCGCACTTCGAGTACCGCCACTGCAATTTCTGGGTGAGACTCTAACCGCATAACGGGCGTAACCGTCAACGCTTAACCCCATCAGCTCAGCGTTGAAACTTGCATTATAAGACCATCTTCACCGTTGTGAAATGGCTACCTCGCACCAACCGGCAGTTCTCTATGGCATTCCAACAACGGCTACTCATCTTAGACGTATTTATTAATATATTTACTTGGTTGTTTACAGTATTACGCTATTTTAATGAGAAGTCAACATTTAATTATAACCATTCTCTAATTTAAGCGATATTCACAGATTCCGGTCTGCTGATGTGCCCCACCAGTTTATTTGGGCCGACAGATTCCGGTGGTCTGGTTTCGACCCCAGTGCGCTGCGCCAACGACGTAAACAGCTACCATTGATGTGAAGCAACGCCCAATTCATCCCGTAAAAAAAGTGGTAACGACACCTCACCCAGGCAATCGTCACCACTTTATCAAGATTATTGTAACCCCCGACATGCTTTTCAGCACAATACTTAAGACTGGTCTTCACCTAATTTGAATAACGGAATCTTCGGACCGGCATTTTCACCCGTCTGGCGTTGTGGTTGCGGAGCGGAATTCAAGCGTTGCTCAATACTGCGTTGCCGCTCTGCTTCCACCTGGGCAGCCGTCTTCAAGTTACGTTTCTGCCAGTTCAACAGAATTCGGTCCATATACGTCAAGTTATAGACTTGACGCAGAACTGCTTCTCGCAGTGCCAATTCGATAACTTCCGGTTCATAATGGTCTTCGTCGAACCACTTACTAATACTTTCCATTTCGATTGGTGACAAGTCCCGGCCAAATTCCGTTTGAATTGCCCGAAAAACTTTTTCCCGCCGATTTTCATTTGTGGCCTGTCCGGAAACTTGATCACCAGCCGGTTGTTTCTTGAGTGCGACGGCCAGCTTGTCATACAGGCCGTCAAAATTATAACGGTCATGAATCTTGTGGTCATCCGCCGTGATCGATTCAATCGTCAATAATTTCTTGGCTAACATTTCATGTAGCCGCTGAAAAACGGCATTTGTCGATTCACCTAAACTCTTGGCAATTACCGCAGCATCTGGGAATTGATTACCCTGATCAATTAACCGTTTGAACTGCAAATAAACCAATAATTCATCGTTTGTGACCCCAATTTCACGATAGTGGGCCAATAATGCGTTCGCAATGGTCGTTTGACCATCATTCACTAACGCGGCAGCTAAGGACTCCATCTCGTTATCATCCTTTCACTATTAAGAGCGTGAGACTAGGTCCCACGCTCTTAATAAAACTAACCTTCAATTAAAGTTTACGGGTAAATCCGGTTCAACAACCGTGGGAACGGAATTGTCTCCCGCACGTGATCTTCGGCCGTAATCCAAGTCAAGAATCGCTCGAGTCCCAAACCAAAACCAGCATGAGGAACACTACCATACTTACGTAAATCTAAGTACCAAGCATAGTCGTCTGGATTTAAGCCGGCTTGTTTGATCTGGTCAAGTAAGTAATTGTAATCAGTTGCTCGTTCTGACCCGCCAATAATCTCACCATAGCCTTCTGGGGCTAATAAATCCGCACAAATCACCACGTCGTCCCGGGTTGGATGCGGCTTCATATAAAATGGCTTGATGGCTTTCGGGTAATTCAAAACGAAGACGGGTTGATCGAAGTGATCAGCCAAGAAGGTTTCTTCTGGTGAACCAAAATCAACACCCCAATCCACGTCAAAGTCATTTTCTTTTAACAATTCAATGGCTTCATCGTAACTGATTCGTGGATAAGGTAACTTGGTGTACTTCTTCAACGTTTCAACATCACGACCTAAAATGTCGAGTGCGTATTGACAATGATCAATCACACCTTGAACGAGAAAGGCAATATAACGTTCTTGAACTTCCAAACTTTGTTCTTGATGCATGAAAGCCATTTCTGGTTCAATCATCCAGAACTCAATTAAATGCCGCCGAGTCTTGGACTTTTCAGCCCGGAATGTTGGGCCAAAAGTAAAGACCTTTCCGTAGGCCAAAGCTCCGGCTTCGGCGTATAACTGACCACTCTGTGATAAGTAGGCATCCCGATCAAAATATTCAGTATGGAACAATTCAGTTGTCCCTTCAGGTGCACTCCCAGTCAAAATTGGTGAGTCCATCTTAATGAAACCTTCTTGATTAAAAAATTCATACGTTCCGCGAATGACTTCATTACGAATGTTCATGATTGCCCATGGCCGCTTAGAACGTAACCATAGATGCCGGTGATCTAGTAAGAAGTCCACCCCATGTTCCTTAGGCGTAATTGGGTATTCTTCACTTTCACCAACGACTACAATGTCTTCAACTTCGATTTCATAACCGAACTTTGAACGACTGTCTTCATGAATCACACCCGTAATCCACATGCTGGCTTCTTGCTTAACTTCCTTAGCGAGTTCAAAAACTTCTTCGCTAACTTGGCTCTTAACAACGACACCTTGGAAAAAGGCGGAGCCATCACGTAATTGTAGGAAGGCAATCTTACCACTTGAACGTTTATTAGTGAGCCAAGCCCCAATCTTTACTTTTTCGTCGACATGGTCCTTAGCATCGATAATGTTGATCTGTTGCACCATTTACTTACATCCTCCAATTACTTTGCTTGTTCAGCAATTTTTTCTGTCATAAATTTTTGTAACCGTCGATGGGCCTCTCGCAAGGAATCGATATCAGTTGCATAGCTTAACCGTAAACAACCGGGCATGCCGAACGCCTCTCCAGGCACTAAACCGACATGGGCTTCTAATAACACTGCCGTCACAAAGGCCGGTGCATCTGCATAGCCTGTTAAACGCAATGCTTCCGTAATATCTGGGAACAAGTAAAAGGCTCCCGCTGGTTTGCCAGCAGGCATCTTAAACCCAGGTAAACGCTCGATCAGTGGGTATAGTTCGTTTAACCGCGCTTCAAAGCCCTGACGCATCGTTTCAACCGATGATTGGTCACCACTAAAAGCTTCAATCGCAGCATATTGTGATACGGCGGCTGGGTTGCTAGCAGCGTGACCTAACACGACCCCCATCTTAGCCATGATGGTTTGTGGCCCGGCAGCATATCCGATACGCCAACCAGTCATGGAATAGGCCTTTGAAACCCCATTGATCAAAACCACGTGATCCATATTAGCATCATCTAATTCTAACACGGATGTAAATTCATTACCGTTATATAATAACTTTTCATAAATTTCATCCGCAATTACCAAAACGTCGTGTTCAACGGCCCAGTTCACGATCGCCGTCAATTCTGCACGGCTGAATACCAGACCGGATGGATTCTGTGGCGAATTCAAGACTAAGGCCTTCGTCTTAGGCGTCCGCTGCGCTTCCAAATCAGCAGCGGTAAACCGCAACTGTTCATCGGTGCTAACTTCGACTGGCACACCACCAGCTAATTTAACTTGCTCCGAATAGCTGACCCAGTATGGGACTGGTAATAACACTTCATCGTCGGGATTCAGAATAACTTGGAATAACGTAAACAACGCCATTTTTGCGCCATCCGTTACGACGATCTGATTAGGATCAAAATGGTAGTGATGGTCAGCTTCAATTCGCTGACTGATAGCTTGTTTTAAAGCTGGTAATCCAGTTGCCGGTGTGTAGAAACTCGCTTGACCATTTTGAATACTATCAATGGCTGCTTGCTTAATGTTATCCGGGGTCTGAAAATCCGGTTCACCGATTCCTAAATTGATAACGTCAACGCCGTCCGCCATCATTTGCTTGGCAGTCGCACTGATCTTCAATGTCGCTGACGGTTGAACCTGCATTACTTTACGCGATAATTCCATGTACATCCGCACTCCTTTAACCTTAAATGTTAATAATTGATTTCAGCTGGTTTCCATTAGAATACTGCAAAATTTCATAACATAAATTCTTTTTCTGGTTCAAGTACGTAATTTCCCACACGACCGTCCCATCATACTTCCCAAGCGTCGCTTTGATAATCTTGCTAGGATTGCGTTTAGACCAGACCTTTTTCAAGGCTTTCGTACGTGAAATCCCAGCGGACTGTTCGATAACGGTCGTTTTATGATGTTTATTCGCGTTAATTAACGCGTATACCGGAACATTTTTACTCGACGTTCCCGTAACGACGTAATAACTACTGGTGCCATTGTACTGTGAAAAGGCCGTCGTGGTCTTTAGCTTGCCCTTGCTGACGGCCAGACTATACGCCGTCTTCTGGGCTTGGTGCATTGGCCGTTGTGCGGCCCATAACGTGCCATAGACCGCCACGATAATAGCTAAAATGACGACCAGAATAATCATAATGAGTCGCTCAGGGCGCCTTCTACGTTGAACTCGCATATGCTCTTCCTTTCAAAAACAGATAAATTAATTATAGCAAATTTAACTGATTGCGGAATGGTTTCTTACTTAGTTTTGAAAAAACTTTGAAGTTCCTGCGTAATCATCGTCAATGAACCGGTTGCGGGCGGCAACGTTTTCGGTAAAGCTTTAAGAATCGTCTGCCCGTATCGCTTCGTCATCAAACGGTCATCGAGGATCACCGCTGCCCCCCGGTCTTCATCCGTCCGAATCAAGCGGCCGACACCTTGGCGCAACTTCAATGCCGCTTTCGGTAACGCTTCGTTATAAAACGGATTGAGTTGTGCTTGCCTTAGTTGTTGATAGCGGGCCTTGGTTGTCGTCTGGTCGGGTGATTCAAACGGTAATTGCGTGACGATCAACAATTCCAACTGTTCTTGTGGCAAGTCGATCCCCTCCCAGAAACTACCGGCACCCAGGAGAATGGCATCGTCCCCCTGCATAAAGCGCCGAAGCAGCTTTTCACGACTACCATTGACGCCTTGAGCCAAAATTTCGCGATCACCAGGTAGATCCGTTTGATGCAAACTGTAAAAGACTGCTTCAATCATATTCAGTGAATTGAACAAGACCAACGTTTGCTTAGGCGCTGCCATCACGATGTCGTGAATCGCATGCGTCAAGTATGCCACGCGCTGCTTGCCACTGGGTGCTTCCGCCGCAGTAGCATCCGTAGCGACGAATAGCCGTGCCTGGTGTTCTAAATCAAACGGTGTTGATAATCGGTGATGCTTAGCCGTTGCTTGGTCAATATCCAATTGCGAATAAACGTACTGAGATTTCCCAGTGGCAAATAGCGTGGCACCAGTTAATAGTGGCGCACTGAAGTAAGGATATAGTTGCGTCTTAAAATACCCTTGCGTATCGATCAAGCTACCCGCGAGCGTGAGACTGCCGCGATCATGCCATTGATTAAGGCTCACCCAGAAGACCCGTTGTTCCCGCGAAGCTGGCACTAACCACGTTTGTAATAACTCATAGCCCTGACGAAGATGTTGAAGACGATTGTCAAAGTCGTCGAGGACGTGTTGTTCACTAGGCAAGATTTGCGATTGATCATGTTGATACTGCTCATTTAATTGTTGAAACTGTAAAAAACAGTTTTCGATGGCCGTTTGTAATTGTTTGATCAGCGGATTGTGGGCCGCAAAGAAATTAGTCAACTGATCCGTGGTGATTCCTAATTCAGCAGGCTGATTGCCGCCCTTTTGTGCTGGTACAAACGTTCTAGCTAGCGCCGCCTGCAGTTGTTGCAGGTGTAGGTCAGTATCATTCAATGAATTATCTAATAATTTCAGACGATAATCGGCCTGTGGTTGTTCCGCGAACAGTGCCCGTAAATTTAGACTATGTTCCGTGTCAATGCGACTGATCAAGCTGTGGCAGGTCGCCATGTAGCCATTGAAATCAAAGGTCTGCCGTGAGTCACGAACGACACCATCTGCCAGATGCTGGGCCTCATCAAGAACCAGCAGTGGCCGCTCTTGACGGCTACCCAATTGGGCCACGTGGCGCATCAAGTAGGCATGATTGGTAATGATGAAGGTCGCTTGCGCGGTCAATTGATCCCGGAAACGTAAAAAATCTTCCTTAAAGAACGGATCATCAGCTTTCAACGAGGCCACGCCATGATGAGCGATTTCGCTAAAGTACGGCGCTTGATACGTGCTCAAGTGCAATTCATCCAGATCACCAGTCGTTGTCATCGTTAACCACACGAGCACGCGCAACTTCAATAATTGCGTTTGCTTTGAATGTTCATGCAATGCCAAGCCACGGGCAAACCGGTTTAAATCAACGTAATGCTGATTACCCTTAATCACAACCGCCGTCACAGGATTAGGCAACAACTGATTCAACAACGCCACACCCTGATCACGTAACTGCGTTTGTAAGACCGTGGTCGCCGTGCTAACGACCACCTGTTGACCATCCTGTGCCAAGTAGGCGAGTGGCAGCAAATACCCGAGTGTTTTACCGGTTCCGGTCGGTGCTTCAATCAACAATGGTACTTGTTCAGCAGACTGTTTTGAGTAGTGCCGATAAATCTGGTTCATCATCCGGGCCTGTTGTGGCCGATAAGTCAAGCGATCACCAAAGATATGCTGCTTTTGTGCTTTTGTCAACGGATAGCGTGCCGCTTTACGACCCGCGGCTTGCTGTGGCAATCGCTGTTTACGCAGAGCGAGCCCGTTTTTGATCACTAAGTCAGTTGGTAACTGCTGTGGATGTTGTTTGCCCTGTTGAAAGGCGTATGCAAACAAGTCAGCCGTTTCACGTGGTAACTCCGGTGCTAATTGCACCATTTGTTGTAACGTGATCAATGGTAAGTGTGCGAGCCGCTGTTGTAACGTGATAAACAAGTGGGCCGTAGCAATTGCATCACTATCCGCAGAATGTGGATGATTATGGTCAATCGCAAGCAAGTGACTCAAGTCCCGCAACCGAAAACTCGAAGCAGTCGGTAACAGAATTTGGCTAAGAGACACAGTATCAACGGCCTGAATTGGTAGTTCTGGATAACCGACACGCTGCAATTCTGAATTGATAAATGGCAGGTCAAAGTTCACGTTGTGGGCGACAAAAACCGTCCCTTGTAATAAGCTGTATACCGTACCAGCCAGATCATCAAAGGGTGGTGCTTTGCGTACCCGTGCATTACTGATTCCCGTTAAATTCTCGATGACGGCGGGAACCGTTGTTAACGGATTAACGTCCGTGGCAAATGTATTAATTATTTTATTGTTCTTAACAAACGCGCAACCGATTTGAATAATCCGGTCGCCGTCCTTCACACTAGTTCCAGTAGTTTCAATATCAACTACCGCATAAGTTGTGTTTGGTTTCATGGTCATTTCCCCAAGTTATGGATTGTAAAGATGTTCATTAGATTGGTAAGCGTATAAATCCGTTATCAACGCTAACGCTGACGTTCGACCAACTAATCGATCTTTATGGCATATCACGTGCGATGTGTTTGTAATCAGACTGAAGGCTGGTCCAAGTAGCGCTACACTTGGTCTCGACCACTAACTTTAACGGTCCGTCGGTCAGCCCAACTTAGCTGAGTTCAACCTACTAAACTGTGCCAGTGACACAAGTCGTCCTGATGACGCAAGCCGCTTGGCTCATCCTCCACACCGATCGTCACACATACGTCACGTCGATCATTGTAAATTATAGCATATTCGGCGCAGGGAACTCAGCCCGACCAACTCTTAAGCCAAATTCGTCAGTCTGAGGACAACGGGCAGAGACTGGTCAAGAGTATGATTGAGCAACGATAAAGTTCATGAAAGTGTCTCGGCGTACATCTGCCATAACACAGTCAGCTGAGTACGCGCGCTTGAATAGCCGGCACTGCTACCCAAAATTCACTTTCCTAATTAGTGAATTCTGGGCCACGTAGTCCGTCACAAGCAGCTCAACTTCTTTTTCATCATTATCGGACTGATTTCTAATCATTTACTAATTTTAACATAGTAATCGATCTTCGTCTGCCGTTGATAACCAGTCTGTCCATACGCCCCTCACGTGAATGATTTAATTTAATTAAATTGTTACTTTCCAAACCAGTTTAACTTACATTTCAACTGAATTCAGCGCGTTCGCCGGGGTTAGCATGGCAAAAGAAGCGCTAATAAGGTATTATGAAGCTATTATTAATCTACTTACAGAAAGGCAGCGACACGATTGAAAGATCTAGCTACCGGTACTAGTCATGCCAAAATTATTTTAATTGGCGAGCATGGTGTGGTTTACGGACAACCCGCCATTGCCTTACCGATTTCGACCATCCAAATGCAGGCCATTATTCACCGCCGTGATGCAGCGCAGACGGTCAAAAGCCGTTACTTCAACGGCGACTTTAAGATGATGTCTGCCAACTTAGGCGGTATTCAGACGCTCATTAGAACCTTGCTTGCACGTTTTGATGCCCCCGAGCAGGGCTTCGATATTCACATCACGAGCGATATTCCCTCTGAACGCGGAATGGGGTCCTCAGCCGCAGCGGCCGTGGCCGTAACGCGGGCTTTTTATGATTTCTTCGACCGACCACTCTCCCACCAAGAATTATTGGCCACTGCCAATGTAGCGGAAAGCTACACGCATGGTCAACCCAGCGGCTTAGACGTTGCGACGGCCAGCGCCAAAAGCCCCGTCTGGTTTGTCAAGGGTCGTGAGAACTTTCCGATTCCGGTAAAGCTTCCCGGCTATTTAGTCATCGCGGACACGGGTATTAAAAGTCAGACCAAAGTTGCAGTGGCGACCGTTCGCAACTTACTAATGGTTGAGGGCGCGACGATTCAAGCACGCATCGATGACTTAGGCCGTTTGACTCGTCAGACCCGAACCGCGCTTGAAGATGGTGACATGGGCGGCCTAGCCACGGCCCTGAATGGTGCGCAGGATGACCTACGTTCCATGGGTGTCAGCCACCCCGCTCTGGAACAACTACTGGCAGTGGCCCGCCAAAATGGGGCGCTGGCTGCCAAGTTGACCGGTAGCGGTCAGGGCGGTTGCCTGATTGCGCTCGCGCCGGAAGCTAGCATCGCCAACCAATTGTCACAAAAGTTGGCTGCGGCGGGTGCCACTGCGACCTGGGTCGAACCACTCTTAAACGATGACTAAATTTAACTTTGGAGGAAAAGACATAGTGAAAACCGTTACGGCCAAGGCCCATACTAACATTGCGTTAGTTAAATATTGGGGGAAAAAAGATGCGGCGCTGATGCTACCACAAAATGGGAGTATTTCGCTGACCCTTGATCACTTCTATACCCAGACCAGTGTGACCTTCGATGAGCATCTCGATACTGACCAAATTTACTTTAACCATCAACACTTACCCACGGGCAAATCAGCACGAATCAGCCAGTTCCTCGACCTGATTCGCCAGCGCAGTGGTCAAACCAACTATGCAACGGTCAAAACTGAAAATCATGTGCCGACCTCAGCTGGCTTAGCCTCTTCCGCCTCCGGATTCGCGGCCTTAGCAGGGGCTGCTAGTCGTGCGGCTGGCTTACAACTAGATGCGGCTGATCTATCACGACTAGCACGCCGTGGCTCAGGTTCTGCGACCCGCTCAATTTTTGGTGGCTTCGTCGAATGGCATGCTGGCCACGATGATCAGAGTTCTTACGCGGAAGTCTTACAAGATCCGGTCGATTGGGACATTCAAATGATCGCCGTTGTTTTGAAAGCCACTAAAAAGCCAATCAGCTCAACGGACGGTATGGCACGCGTCGTTGCGACATCCCCTTACTATCCAGCTTGGATTACCACAGCTGAGACGGACTTGAAACGGATGCGCCAAGCCATCGCTGACCGCGACCTCACAACCGTTGGCCAGATCGCCGAAACGAACGCAATGCGGATGCACGCGCTCAATTTGAGCGCTGAGCCCGCCTTTAACTACTTCACCGCGGATACACTGACAGCCATTCAAGCAGTTAACGACTTGCGTTCACACGGGATAAACTGTTATTATACTTTGGACGCCGGCCCGAACGTCAAAATCATTTGTGCGGGTCAAGATACCGACATCATTATGACCGGGTTACAACAACACTTTGACGCTGATCAATTAATCGTCGCCAAACCTGGCCCGGGTATCACGATAACGGAAAAATAATTCAGTTTAATTTAAAATGATCAGTGATGGTCATGAAAGGATATGATGGCATGATAACGGTGAAAGCCCCTGGAAAACTCTACATTGCCGGTGAATACGCCGTAGTGGAAAGTGGTTATCCAGCAATTATTGTTGCACTAGATCAATTTGTGACGGCAACGATTTCACCTAGCGAAACGATTGGGAGTATCGTTTCTGAGCAGTATCAAGAAAACTCAATCGTCTGGCGACGTCAGGGAGACGCGATGGTTTTTGATAATCGTGACAATCCCTTCCATTATATTTTGGCAGCAATTAATCTCACTGAAAGCTATGCCCATGAATTGGGGCGTGAACTTGGTGTTTATCATCTCGGTATCAATAGCGAGCTCGATAGTGCTGATGGCAAAAAATACGGTCTCGGCTCTTCGGCAGCGGTGACCGTGGCAACTGTCAAAGCACTATGTCAGTTCTACCATTTACCGATGGATAAAAATAAACTTTTCAAATTAGCCGCCATTGCCCATCTATCCGTGCAAGGCAATGGCTCGCTTGGTGACATTGCCGCCAGCGTCTATGGTGGCTGGATTGCTTACCATTCATTCGATCGGCAATGGTTACACCTACAACAAGCTGAGTCAAGCTTAAGCGATTTGTTGACGATGCCGTGGCCCGATTTAAAGATCGAGTTATTGACACCCCCAGCCGCCTTACGTTTGATGATTGGCTGGACGGGGTCACCGGCCTCCACATCACACTTAGTCGATAAAGTGGCCTTAGTCAAGGCGAAGCAACGCAGCGAATACCAGACCTTTCTAAAAGCCAGCAAAGCTTGTCTAAAACGTATGATCACTGGTTTTCATTGTGGTGACTTGCGCGTGATTCAAACCGAGTTGCGAACCAATCGTCAACTACTTCAGAAATTGGGCGATTTCAGTCACGTGACGATTGAAACACCCCTGCTGCAACGGATGATTCAACTCGCCGAAAGTGCTGGCGCGGCCGCAAAGACTTCGGGCGCTGGTGGTGGTGACTGTGGGATCGTTTTGATTGATCAAACCATCGACCCACGACCATTATTAGCTGCGTGGGCTCACGATGGTATCGAACAACTTAACTTAAACGTGCATACGGTTCAGGATACCGTTTTACCAAATTCTTAAGCAGTTTATTGACGAGCCTGGCAGCCTTGCTGGACTCGTTTTCAGATTCTAAATTAATTGGAGGTGGCACCGTGCCACAAAGTCAACAATCTCATCGGAAAGATGAACATGTTTCGTTAGCTGAAAAGTATTTTCATGGCGAACAAGCCAATGCCTTTGACCAGGTCCGGATTCGCCACGACGCGTTGCCGGAAACTGCCGTGGCCGACGTCGATTTAGCCACCACCGTTGGCCAGTGGCATTGGGACAGCCCCCTCTACATTGAAGCGATGACTGGGGGCTCACAGCGAACGGGCGAAATCAACGCTCGTTTAGGCCGCATCGCTGCAGCTTGTGGCTTACCGATTGCGACCGGCTCTCAAAGTGTTGCCATCAAAGATCCCCAAGTAGCCCCCACTTTTGCCACGATGCGTGACCACAATCCGAACGGGCTGATCTTTGGCAATCTTGGTGCCGGCCACCCGTTATCTGCGGCCCAAACAGCGATTGCAATGCTCCAGGCCGATGCGCTCGAGCTCCATCTCAATGTCGTTCAAGAAATCGTCATGCCAGAAGGCGATCGTGACTTTCATTGGCTAACTAACATTTCGGACTTAGTCCAAGCCTTAACGGTACCAGTGATCGTCAAAGAAGTGGGCTTTGGTATTTCCCGCCCCACGATGCAACAGCTCTACGCTGCCGGCGTACGCTACCTAGATTTAGGCGGTCACGGTGGGACTAACTTTGTCGACATTGAGAATCGCCGACGTGCTAACCGCGATATGGCCTACCTTCACGACTTTGGCCTCACCACGGTTGAGTCCTTGCTAGGCGTTCAGAACCGACCGGATGATCTCACGGTCTTAGCTGCTGGTGGCGTTCGACAGCCACTCGACATCTTAAAAGCGTTGATGTTAGGCGCTGACGCGGTCGGCATGGCTGGCACCGTGCTACACGCTTTACTCCATCATACGGACGACGAAGTCATTGCGATGCTGACGGATTGGCAGTCGCAATTAAAACGCCTATTTGCACTCGTCGGCGTAACGCGTGTTGATCAATTCAAAAGTAGCCGTATTCAGGACAAGATTCTGTTATCACCTGAACTTGTTAACTACAAGCAATCGATTAAAGATTAAAACAAAGCGTGTCATCACAAACTACGGAATGTCATTCTATACTTGTGATGACGCGTTTTTGTTATAACCAAGTACACCAAAAAAGCAGTGTGCCCCTATGGCAAGCACTGCTTTTTGATCGTGGTAAAGAAAATAATTTCCATCATCTATTGATTGCTATTTTGACACGTATTGGTAGCGATTCACGTACGTCCGTGGCTGACCAGCCCGTAGAACAACATCCCCAAAGCCATGATGATTAATAGCATCCGGCAAAATTTGCAGTTCCACGGCCAGCGCATGGTAGTCTCCTAGCCGATACGGCTGCGTTCGTTCGGGATTAGCGGTAAAGATAACTAAACCATTGCGATCCGTGTTAATGAGCAGTCGCCCGTGAGTCGTTGCCAATACACCGGCAGGTTCATCCTGGTGGTCAAGCACATAGCAATCATCATACTCCGTCTTGCCAGTCTCTTGGATCAACCGATCGAGCTGCGATTGAATCGTTGGCTGCTCGCGAAAGTCATACGCTGGTGACGGAACGTAGAAGACGCCCGTGGGGACCTTCTCGTGGTCCGTGTGAACCAGTTTGGTCGAGTTGATACGTAATTGCTGGGAATTGATCAGCCCGGCCTGACCATCAAGATTAAAGTAAACGTGACAGGTCGGATTGAATAACGTATCGGCAGTGGTCACCCCGTGATAGCTGATTTGAACCTCATCATCGGCCGTTAACGTATAGCTTACGGTTACCCTCAAGTCGCCCGGAAACCCGTCGTCAGCGCTCAACAGTGTGGTCGTCAACGTGACGGTATCACCATCGGGATTAAAACGGCCCTGATAATTATGCGTCTGTAGGCCATGCTCACCACCATGTAGCAGGTGCCGACCGTTATTTGGCGGTAAATGATACGTTTGACCATTCAGAGAAAATGCCGCGTTACCGATTCGGCCAGCGACTCGCCCCACCGTTTTGCCAACTTGATATGGCGTCTCGATATAATCCGCCAAATTGTCAAAGTGAAGCACTAACGATTGTGGCTGATGGTCGACCTGTACTTCAAAGTCATACCAAGTTGCTGCATAACTCAACACTTTCAGTTTGCTATGATGGTCATTTTCAATCGTGTATAAATAGACTGGTTCGTCCTGATACACACCAAATGGTACTGCAGAAATCGTACGCCTCATTCCCTTCGATCAGTGCAAATTGAACTAGTCCTGTGTCAATGTTTGCGTGGTACCATCCACTTGAACATCAATTGGTTCTCCGGCAATCAGCTTCAACGTCGTCCCATTGTGATCAACCGTAACTTCAATAATCCGATCACGGAAGACCTGACGGAATGAATACTTCGTCCATTGTTTTGGCAAGAATGGCCGGTAACTAAGTTGGCCATCATGAACACGCATGCCAGCAAATCCTTGGACCATCGCAATCCAACCACCAGTCATTGAGGTGATATGAAGACCATCGACCGTATCATTGTTGTAATTGTCAAGATCGAGGCGTGCCGTCCGGTTATAGAAAGCTACGGCCTTGTCTTCATAGTGCAGGTCAGCAGCTAACACGGCGTGAATGGCTGGTGACAAGCTTGATTCGTGAACGGTCATTGGTTCGTAGAAATCAAAGTTGTGCTTTAATTGATTTTTCGAGAAATCATCAATAAAGTCATACATCACTTGTAACACATCGCCCTGCTTGATATAAGGTGACCGTAAAATGTGGTCCCAAGACCAATGCTGATTGATTGGTAATTGATCAGCTGGAATCGCGGAAACGGGTGCTAGGTCCTTATCCAGGTACCCATCATGTTGAACAAAGATATCCAAATCCTTGTCATATGGTAAGTACATCCGATCAACGATATCTTGCCAGTGGGCACGTTCTTCAGCCGTCACATTTAAGGCAGCAGCTTGGTCATCACTGACCTGATCTAAGATTTCAAGCGTGTATTTCAACGTCCACTGTGCCAAATAATTGGTGTTAAAGTTATTATCAACGTTGTTCTCATATTCATCTGGACCAGTAACCCCATGGATCATGTACTGCTGATTGCGCTTGCTAAAGTGTACCCGGTCTGCCCAGAAACGAGAAATCTCGGTCAACACTTTACTACCTTCGTGTAAGACGTATGATGTATCGCCGGTATAACGCGTGTAGTTATAAATAGCAAAGGCAATGTCGCCGTTACGATGAATTTCTTCAAAGGTGATTTCCCATTCGTTGTGGCATTCGATCCCGTTGAAGGTCACCATCGGGAACAATGCCCCATCAAGCCCCTGTTGACGCGCGTTGTGATAGGCACCATCCAACTGCTTGTAACGATACATCAGCAGGTTGCGGGTAACTTCTGGTTTGGTAATGCCCAGATAGACTGGAACGGCAAATGCTTCCGTGTCCCAATAAGTCGCACCACCATACTTTTCACCAGTAAAGCCCTTGGGTCCAATATTCAACCGTGGATCATCACCATAATAAGTGCTAAAGAGTTCAAATAAGTTGAAGCGCATGCCTTGTTGAGCCTCAGTATCGCCTTCAATTTGAATATCTGATTGTTGCCAGCGATCGGCCCAGCCGGCTTCATGGGCTGCCAATAAATCATCAAAGGATTGGGCGCTGACCGTATCTGTCAAACGTTGAAGTGCGGTCATGATGGTATCATCAGTCGGATAGTCCCGCGACGTAACCACAACGACTCGCTTTTCAAAGCTAACGCTGGCACCAGCTTCTAACGTACCGTAGTAACGATCGATTGTGGCCGTGTCCGTCACTTGAGCCGCTTTGTGATTTAGTTTTGTCACATAACTAACTTGCATCCCAGAAGTAAACTGTGGGGTTCCAAAATCATTCGGCACGGTCTGAGCAATGAGCCGATCGTCGCTAACTTCGTGAACGTTCCAGAAATGTTCATCATAGTTGGCATCTTCGTTTTTAACGTCAGCATCCAGTGCGGAAGCCACTTTTAATTCAACCGTTTGGTCGCTTAAGTTTTCGAACGTCACCTTCTGAACAGAAAGTTCTTTTTGCGCAACACTCAAGAAACGCTCAAAGGTCACGCGAACCCGTTGACCGTCCTGATCAACGATAAAGGATCGCGTCAAAGTCCCGTGTTGCATATCCAGATCAAGCTTAAAATCGCTGAAGTTGGCCGTTGCTAAGTCGATTTTGGTTCCATTGAGTTTAAAATTGATTTTGATGAAGTTGACAGCGTTGATCACCTTGCCAAAGTATTCGGGATAGCCATTCTTCCACCAGCCGACCCGGGTCTTGTCTGGATACCAGACACCGCCCAGATAAATACCGGGAAGTGTATCCCCGCTGTAATCTTCTTCAAAGAAGCCGCGCATGCCCATGTAACCATTTCCCAGACTAGTCATGGATTCTTGCAGCCGTTTGTTTTCTGGTTTGAAATCAGTCGTCAAGACATGCCATGGATTGACATCAAAAATTCGTTTCATAAGTTAATTCCTCCTAGTTTTTATACGTTTCTTTGATCAAGCCAACCGTGCCCGCACCAATTGCAAGGACGATCCCCGCAAAGATGAACATGTTAGCTTGTGAATTGCCAAATAATGGATATAATGCAAAGCTCAATAGGGACGCAACAATTTGTGGTAAGCAAATCGAACCGTTAAAGAGTCCTAAATAGGTCCCCATGTGTTCGCCAGATAAGGCGTTGGTCACCATCGTCAATGGATACGTATTCATTGCAGCCCATGCCATCCCAACGAGAATGAATGAGACAATCAATGCGGATTGACTGTGAATAAAGAAAATTGACAGGAAACCAACCGCACCAAGTAATAAACTCAAAGCATAACCAAGTTTGTGCCGATTGTTCGGAACCTTGGCTAACACGTATGACCAGACAACTGCAGCGACGGACTGAATAGCAGATAGGATTCCGTACCAGTTACCAGCAGCTTGGTACCCTGCAGAACTGGCATTAGTGGTGTGCCAAACGTTGGCAGCCATGGCACCGGTTGAGTAGGTCCATAAGTATTGGAATGCCATCCAGCAGAAAAATTGAACTAAGGCCACTAACCAGAAGACCTTTGGCGCTTTCTTCAAGAGTGCCAACCAGTTACCACCAGATTTATTAGCGCTTTCATCAATGCCGTGATACTTCGCGTAAGTGACCGGATCATATTCCCGCACCCGGGCAATCGTGATAATCGTTGAAACAACTAAGATTGCTGCACCAATATAGAATGACCAGATTACTGAATTAGGAATGACCCCTTTGCTAGCCGTATTAGCGACCCCAAACAAGGTCAACAGGAATGGGAAGATTGCCGCAATGACGGCACCGGTATTCAACAAGAAGCTTTGAATCCCGTAGGCGTAACTCTTTTGGTCATCGTTGACCATATCCCCGACCATCATCTTGAAGGGTTGCATTGCCACGTTAGACGACAGATCAAGAAATGCCACGGTAATTGCCCCGAAAACTAAGGCCGCCATGGAAGCGTAACCAAATCCAAACGAGCCAGAGTTGGGTAGTAGTAACATCACGATAGCTGCAACGACCGTCCCCAGAATCAGGTAAGGTAACCGTCGCCCACCTAAGCGTGGGGCCCATGTCCGGTCAGATAAACTCCCAATGATTGGTTGCACGATCAAACCAGCAAGTGGTGGTAAGATGAAAAACCAACCAAGGTTATTTGGATCCGCACCTAAAGTTTGAAAGATCCGGCTCATCTGTGAGCTCTGAAGTGTAAATGCCATTTGAACACCGAGAAAACCCAGACTCATCATCCAAATCTTATTGGATGACAGTTTCGGTAACCCGGCCGTTGTTTTAGATGTTTCTTTCACAATAAAGCCTCCCAAAAATAATATCAATCGCTTGAGTACAAGTTAGATTATAAAACCGCTTCCAAATTTATGCAAGCGTTTGCGTTAAATTGCATGAAGATGCTTTATTTATTTATATCAGCGCCCGTTGCGCGTGAAATCCGCTAATACCAGGGGCTTAAATAGGTTCTCACAGGCCATAATTCATATAAAGTTCATATAAAATTCACAAAAAAATCATTATATTGCGTGGTGTTGCATAGCTAAATAGCTTCAGTTAATAAAGCGTTGCATACCGTTGCATGAGCAAATCACTTCAATCGGCGAATATCATTTTGTAAATAACTCATTGCTTTCAATGATTGGCTTCAAGGCAGCATTATTTTACATTATCTGCCATCAATTATTCATGTTTAGAACACGCCACCCTGCTTTAAGATTGAATATCGAGGCAAAAAAATCGTGTGCTCATGCCGACTTAGCATGAACACACGATTCCAAATTATTCAGTTATTAATCCGCATTGGCAATCTTTGCAAAACCATCTTGTAAATCCGTATTTTGTGAACTAGTGAAGTTAAACGTCGTGGCATCCGCACTGTCCTGCGAGACCAAGACGTCTGGCGAGCCGTTATGGAAAACGTAGAGATACGTAATCACGCCACTAGATGCGTTGGGATCAGTAGCAGCAGCAACGACCTGGTACTTCACATCGGTATCAGCAGTCGTTGTCCACTTGAGCTTGACCGCGTCACCATTGACCGTGATTTTATCTTGATACTGATTATTCTTGATGTCTGCCGGTAAACTCAACTCACCAACCGTGACCGACTGACCATCATACGTCCCCTCGTACGATTGGTTCATCGTATCTTCCCACGACGACATGAATGAGGCCAACTCACTCGACTTGGTTGTCGACCACAGTGCCGCCTGAGTTGCCGTGCTAGCAGACGACGCGGACGATGATGACGACGCGGCTTCCGTCGAATCAGCGGTTTGTGACGAAGACTTGGCAGTCGTCGCGGTCGTCGTCGAATTATTCTGTTGCTGGTGTTCCAGCCAGTAATAGCCACCACCGAATGCAACGACTAATACGACAATCAAGATCAACCACGGCGCCTTTGATGCTGAATGCGGTTGTTCATTTTGACGCGCATGTTGCGCTGAACGAGTAGCTGGTTGCGTCGTAGTCGGTGCGGCCGAAGCTGACGCGCTGGCGGCTGGTGTTTCTGAAGCAGCCGTTGACGACGTGGATTGCGCGGCAGAACTCACAGCGGCCGTCGATGTTGGTTGCGCCGAACTAGCTGGAATAATCAGCCGTGCACCACAGTTTTCACAAAATAGCGCGTCAATATCATTCTTTTTCCCACAATTTGGGCAGTACATAACTCTTCCTCCAATTATCATGATTGCTTGGGTTCGTTTGTTGGTCAGCTTGAATGCATCGTTCCCCTATTTTAACATGGTTCAAATAATCCATGACGACTACTACTCATTTACGACGCCGCACTAACAGCGAACGGGCGTTATGCCTTAATCACTATCATGTCAGGTTAGAGCGTTGCGTTTTCTGGGGTCGCCAAGAACCGTAAACCCTTAGGGAAGAAGTTTTTGACCGTCTTCGCGACGACCTTTCCGAACCCAACTGGGAGCCCCTCACAAGTTAAGACCCGAAAACCAGTGGCAGTCGCACTTGCCAGTTCAAAGGTCTCCCCATGAACGTACACGGCCCACTGCTCACGCGTTATTTCAATTTTAGGTAACGACAGATCATCGCTGGCTAGGGCTAACGCGTAACTTGGTTCAAAGCGTTTCTTCTTAAACGTGCCCAATAAAATTCCGGGACGAAAGACCTTAAGTTTGCGCGTAACCGGCATCATCGCTGGCACACCATATAACTGATCGCCATGTGCTTGTAGGACGAGTCCCGGCAAACTGTCCGTTGCTTGCTTTTGTAAAAAGTCCGTCCATAGTTGCCGTTGTGTGGCACTTAATTGTTCACGCACCACTTTTTTGTCTTTGACCACGCCGGTACCGTGATAGACCAGCTTGGCAATAAAGTGGCCCTCCCCACGCATCAAGTGTGGAAATAGACGCGCCGCCTTGGCCAGATTGGGATTGCCATCCGCCCACTCCGGCTTCGCATCGACCATCCCGGCCGTCTTGACCAGTGGTTCCAGTTCAAACTCAGGATAAGTCTTAAGTAACCACGCCATCATTTGCTCGTCTTCTTCCGGCGCAAAAGTACAGGTCGAATAGATCAAATGACCGCCCGGACGCAGCATCTTGACCGCTTCCGTTAAAATCTCTCGTTGGCGTGCGGCACACGCCGCTGGATAGTCGGGCGTCCAATACTGAACGGCGTCATGATCCTTACGAAACATGCCTTCACCCGAACACGGCGCATCCACCAAGATCCGGTCAAAAAAGCCCGGCAATTCCTTGGCGAGGGCTGCTGGTGTTTCGTTAGTAATGACCGTATTACGGGCCCCATAACGCTCAACATTATCGCCGAGAGCGGTCACCCGTTGCCGGTTGATCTCGTTAGTCACCAACAAGCCGGTCTGCTGTAAGTAGCTCAACAGATGAGTCGTCTTACCACCCGGTGCCGCACATAGGTCTAACACCCGTTCACCGGGCTCTGGTTTTGCAAATTCACCAACAGTCATGGCACTTGGTTCTTGGCTGTAGACGGCACCCGCTAAGTGTTCAAGCGCATTGCCGTTTACCTTACCATAATACCCAATTGGGCTGTACGGCACGGGAGCGCCCATTTTAGCACGCATCGCAGCCGTTACAGTCTTATTCGGATTGACCCGAAATCCCTTTTCGACTGAACCATCAAACGCTGCCAAAAAAGCGGGCGCCTGATCGCCTAGTAGTTGTTGATATTTTTGAATAAATTCTGCAGGTAATTGCACCCAAATTTCCTCCTCGACTAAAAAGTATCCTCAATTAGATTACCACATTTTGCTCCGACTGTAAGGTAGCAAAGATTCGCAATTAGGTCGGATTTATGCTAAATTAAATTAATTAACTGCCGGAAATATGGGAGATGTTTGTTGAATATGGAAAGAAAACTAATTGCGTTAGACTTAGACGGAACCACTTTGAATGCTGAATCCAAACTCAATTCAGCGACGATCCAAACGATGCAGCGGTTACAAGCAGCGGGTCATATTGTGAGTATTATTACTGGTCGCTCCTACCAGGGTTCACAGGCGATCTACGACCAGTTACATCTCAAGAGTCCGATGATCAACTTTAACGGCTCCCTGGGTCATTTGCCCCACCAGGCGTGGGCCTCGGAGTACCAATTCACGATCAACAAAGCGATTGTCTTAGCACTCGTTAAATATCGCGAACAATTGGGTATCAATGAAATAATTGCCGAAAATAAAAATAGCACGATGACAGCCGGCCAGGATTTGATCGCAGGTCAATTCTTCCCAGAAATTGCCGACAGCCCCCGACTTACACCGGAGACGTTAACTCGGAATCCTAATTCTATCGTCTTGCTCGTCCAGCTTGATCGGCGGGCGGCCATCATTGACTGGATCACGGAACGCTTTGGTGACCAAGTCGACGTTGGCGTTTGGGGCGGCCCGAATGCCATCCTTGAGATTACCTCGAAAGGGGTCCACAAAGCTAAGGGTGTCGCATATCTAGCCGATTATTTTCAAATCCCACAGCGCAACATCATTGCCTTTGGTGACGAACACAATGACCTCGAAATGTTGGCATACGCTGGTCTTGGCGTGGCAATGGCCAATGGTACTGATAAGATCAAAGCGACGGCTGACGATGTGACCGCCTATAATAATGATCAAAATGGCGTAGCTCGTTACTTGAACGATTATTTCGCGATTGCGGAATAAACCCGGATACACCGCGACAGTGGGACGCCAACGATCCGATGCTTCTGAGTCGTCACTGGCTATACTTTAAAGCACTGACTGCGCACCACCGTCGATTAACGGACGCGATACCCGCTTTTAATCACCAATTAAATACGGCACTTCCAGAATCAAGACCCATCTGGAAGTGCCGTATTTAGCTATTTTTAACTATTTAGTTTGGCGTTAGTGGGCTCAGACGTCCGCACCAACGCAGCGGACCAAAATCAGTCCCGCTCTTCGACGGTCGCATCGGCCACCTTTGAAGCGGATGCGCCTGCAGTATCAGTCTCAGACTGCCGTTTTTCCGCCAAATACGAATGACGCATGCCATAGCTAAAGTAGATCACTAAGCCAACGATGAACCACACGCCCGCGTATAATTTCGCCTGGATATCCAAACCCATGAAGACGAATAGTGCGCCGAGAAAAGCGACGGCTGGTAGAACTGGGTAAAACGGCATCTTGAAAGCTGGTACCGCGATATCGACGCCTTCACGCCGCCGCAAAGCATAGATTCCCAGAGAGACGAACATGAAAGCAATCAGGGTCCCCGCGGAAATCAATTGTGCCAGAAACGCAAACGGGCAAAACGCCCCAATAATGATCGCGACGATCGTTAAGACGAGTAGTGCGTTGTTAGGCTGATTATGATGTAACTTACCAAGCCACTTAGGTAACATCCCATCACGTCCAAAGGAATAAATCAACCGTGAGCCCGCTAAAGTCATCCCAATCAATGCTGTGAACATCCCTAGTACAGCAATAGCCTGGATAACACTGGCAACGATCGGGTGACCGGCTTGCCGTAATGCCCAGCCAACTGGTTCGGCGTTATTGGCATATGATGAATATTTGAACATACCGACTAAGACCAAAGCAACCGCCACAAAGAGCACCACCGCAATGACCAGTGAACCCAGAATTCCTCGGGGCATCGTCTTGCCAGGATTCTTTGCTTCCGCTGAATTAGCGGCGATCGAATCAAAGCCAATATAAGCTAGAAAAATCATCGATACCCCGGCATAAATCCCTTGCCAACCGCCAAATGCACTACCATCAGCGTTCAAATGATACTTAGGAATGAATGGGACATAGTTTTGTACATGGATCGCCGTCGCACCCACCACGATAAACGTGAGCACGGCTAACACTTTCAACACGACTAACACATTTTCGACTCGGGAGGCTTTACTAATCCCACGTGAGAGTAATAACGAGACCAGCGCAATCACCAAGACGGCAATCAGGTCGACCACGCCACCATCAGTCCCGAACGTATTCGACAACGCTTTCGGCAGCGTTAGTCCTAATGGTGACAAGAGCCCCCGCAAATTGGCGGACAACCCTGAACCGACAAACGCCAGTGCGATAAAGTACTCGGCAAGCAACGCCCAACCCGCAATCCAACCAAAAAACTCGCCAAACATCACGTTGATCCACGAATAAGCGGAACCGGCAAACGGCATTGCTGCCGCCATCTCAGCGTACGCAAACGCAACTAATCCAGCAACAATTGCTGCGACGATGAACGAAAAGACCACTGCGGGGCCCGCGTGATTCGCGGCCACCACCCCTGGTAATGTAAATATGGACGTTGAAACAATCGTCCCCACGCCTAAGGCCAAGAAGTCCTTGACCGTTAATACCCGCGCTAAGTGGGAATCCTTATCTTCATAAATGCTCGGATCTTCCTTTAAAGTTAATCGTTTTAATAACCGTTGCATTAAAATCCTCCTCGTTTTACCAACCAATCTTACCTCGAGGCCGTTTGACCAGCCTCTGTTCTGCGGCAGTCAGTGCTTCATCTAACACGGCTAATGCGGTATCTAGCTGTGATTTGGTAATTACTAATGGTGGTTGGAACCGTAAAATATTTCCTTTGAGCGTAATCATGACCACGCCCCGTTCAAAAGCAGCGTATATGACGTCACTGGCAAACTCCGGATCGGGTTGCTTACTCTGTTGGCCCTTCACCAGTTCAATGCCGCCGTTCAGCCCGTACATCCGCACCTGCCCGATTTTAGGATGGCGCTGCTGAAGCGCTAAGAACTGTTCTTTAGCGTAACGACCATAGTTGCTGGAACGGGTAACCAACTGTTCATCTTCTAAAACGTCGATTGTCGCCAACGCCGCCGCACAGCAAACCGGATTTGCTGCGGTCGTGAAGACGTGCGCCGGCGCTGCCAGACTCTCCATCACTTCGCGGCGCCCAATCACCGCACTCAACGGTAACCCCGAAGCCAGTGATTTGCCAACGGACATCAAGTCCGGTCGGATGCCGGGAAAGTTTTGAATGCTCCACATCTTCCCGGTTCGTCCCATCCCTTGATTGACCTCATCGACGGCAAATAGGATACCGTGCTGGTGACAAAAATCATAAACTAATTGAACATATTCTGCTGGCGCTTTCCGGATTCCGCCGTCGCCTTGAATCGGTTCAATAATGACACACGCCGTTTCTTCCGCCGGTAAATAGGAATCAAACGGCGCTTTGAACGCTTCAAAGTACCGTAATGCGAGTTCATGTTCCGTCTCATGCGGCAAGGTACGGTAACAGTCAGGATACGGCACGTGCACGATGCCAGGTAGTAACGGTCCCATCTTACGGACCATGTTCAGGCTAACTCCTGAGAGTGACATTGAGCCGTACGTTGACCCATGATAAGCATCCGTATAGGCGACTATGTATTGTCGGTCAGTATAAGCCCGCGCAAATTTGATGATGGCATCATTAGCATCCGAACCAGAATTGCCAAATGCGACTTCATTGTCGGTACCCGGAGCTGATTTTGCCAGCCGCTCAGCCAATTGTTGTTCTGGCTGATGATGAAAATATGCAGGCGTGTAATGAATCAACTTGGCCGCCTGTTCCTGAATGGCTTTAACCACGTGGGGGTGCGTGTGACCCACGTTAATGGCCGAAGCACTTGCCAACAAATCGATGTACTGATTCCCATCGACGTCGGTAAGCAGGGCCCCATGCGCATGATCAATAACCAAATCATAGTAGTTGATTCGTGCAGCCGTCGCCATATACTGGTCCTCACGTTCAATGAGTTGCTGATCTAAACGATGGTTTTGACTAATCATTCGCATACCTCCATTAATTTAATAAGACTTATTTTAATCATTCTTTAATTTATATGCAAGTCTTTTTGCCCGCACAGTCGGTTATAAATACCCACTTTTACCGGCATAGGGCTGGTTTTAACGCCAATTATATTTTTAATTAATAAGATATAAATTAACAAAATCAATCACCGTCTCATACAACTAATTGCCATCAACAGATCAAAAAACTGGCATCATTTTAAATGACGCTCCCGCCCTGAAATTTGATTTGCTAGTCGCAATCATTTTACTCAACTCACCGACTACTCGCGAAGTTCACGTCACAATAAGTGTACGTCTGAGACGAATAAAGGGCTCCCACCGTGAACAGCATCGTTCAATGCCCCATATGCGACACAAAAAAAGATTATCACCCGCCCCCTTCAAGGGTCAGACAACAATCGTTTTGTTTAGTTGGCCTCACTTATTTAAGTATGCGGCTAGGCCCCAACAGACTAGCCCTAAGACGGTCGTTACTGCTAGTAAACACAAACTTTCTTGATTGACTTCCGGTACGGACCAACGACGGTAAGTTTGCATCATCGTCGGCACCGTGGCGGCCCGCACTAATTGGTATCCGGTCAGCCAACCCGTTAGACTCGCAATGATCGTCACCAACACGTGGCAACGCGTTAACGGTCTGAGACTGTCGTACTTAGCTTGTAACTGGTAGCGTGCTTTCATCGAAAAATCACTTCCTCGCGAATTCGCGACCTCACGACAATTTGAATAACTTGAATATAACACGCCGGTACCGCGCTCCCAACTGTTAAGCGCCATTCACAAAGTATCTTTACAGTAACTAATCTTGCAGTAAGTCGCTTTCATCACCCCCGCTTTACATGGTGAACGTAATCGTCGTCCCCCGGGTCATCACGGGCTGTTGGGGTGCTGACAACATCCCCGCTTGGCCGGCTTTGAGCTTCTGAGTCGCTAAACGCGCAACAGCCGCATACTGGGTCGTTGTGATTGGTGCTGAACAGATTCGCTTTGTTCGTGACTGCTCAAATTGATACCACTGTGCGGCACGTAATGGCACTGGATGCCGCTGTAAATCCCCCACGTGAATTTTAAACGTTGACTGACGGGTCACAATTGGGGCGAGCAGCCAGACCCACCGGGTTATTGCTTGTCCCATCCTACCACCACCGTTTCGCATTTGTTACCGTTATTATAGCATAGCAAAACGGACCGCTGCGGCCTAAAAAGAGCACCACAACGGTCCGGAAATTCAATGTTTTTTATTGCCCGATTTTTCTAAACGCTTGACTTGATTTTGTAAATGGTCGACCTTAGTCGTCAGCGTATCGATTTTAGTCAGCAATTGTCGCAAGTCGTCATCATGTTGTGGTTCATCGATCGTTACATTCTGATTCGCTTGCGTGGTAAAGAAGTCAGTAATCGTACTTGTTAACAAACCAATAAAACCGATCCCACCGAACATCAGCCCGACCGCAATGACTTTGCCAACGGCGGTATGGGGCGTGTCGTCACCATAACCCACGGTCGTCGCCGTCGTGATGGCCCACCACAGTGAATCTGATAGGCTTTGATGCTCAAAAACAGAAAAGAGCAACGCACTGAGTACGATAATCGCAATACTGATCGAGAACAGGTAAATAAACCCAGTACTATAAATAAAGCGGTGAAAATCGTGCGTCCACTTACCATCCAGTCCAAGCTTCCAAAACAAGTGGTGGTATTGGATCATCCGTGCCAAGCGTCCCAGCCGAAAGAGTGCAAACACCGGGTGCATGGGAATAATCCCCATCAAATCGAACGCCGAATGAATGAGAAAGGTCTTCCGATCTCGAGAACGAATCAGGCGCACAAAGTAGTCCACCGCAAACACGACTAATAAGCCGTTACTGATGCGGTTTTCAACGTGCCAATCACCGATATGAAACGATAATAGGATCACGTTAACTGCCGACCAGAGTGTCAAAAGTGTGACAATTAAGTGATACACCGCAATTCTTCGCTGCTGTCGCTGTTCTGCTTCCATCCTGCTTACCCCTATTTTATAAACTGGTAATAATATAGTCCACTTTTATAAAAATAACCACGATAAGTGCTAAAAATTTAGTGAGCTTTACCAATTCGTTACAACCAAGTTCCCAAAACGAATAACACTGGGTAGAGGATGAAGAACAGTGACGCACTTTTGACCGTCGTAATGAACGTCTTCTTTTTATCTTGCACATCAAAGAACGGCCGCATACCTTGCCACATGATTGGCAGCAGGAGGACGACCCAAATCGTAACGATTGGTGCCAGTCCCAACAAGACGTTCACAAGTGGCCAAATCCCACCGATAATCAAGAACGCCTGAATCAGACGGACCGACCCCGGCTTCCCAAGATAGTAGGCCAAGGTGTAGCGATGATTCAGAATATCTTCATCACGGTCCGCCGTATTATTCGCCAGCTGGAGACAAAAGAAAATCAGCGTCAGTGGTAAGCATAGTAAGAAAGTCGTCCCAACGATCGACCAGGTCAACGGATGCTGTCCATACGTCGATACGACCACACAAGTCAATTCGATTAAAAAAGCAATTGCTAACGCCACGACCGTCTCACACAGCGGGGTCGCGTTGATTGGATAAGGACCAGCCGTGTAAAAAATACCAATCACATAGCCAACCAGCCCCAGGACGAGTACTAGCCACCCGGTCCGCATGACAAGCCAAATACCGGGAATCAGTGAGATCAGGTACAGTCCCAATGCTAGGCGCCCGACACCCGCGACGGGTAACTGCAAGCGGCCGATTGGATTCGTCTTCTGTGCATAGCCTTCCCGATCACGGGCATGGCGATAATCATAATAGTTATCAGAGACGTTGACGGCTAAATCAAAAATAAACACGCTAACCAAACACAAGGCCACGTTAAGCCAGTTGACCGTACCCAGGTGATACTGTGCAATGGCACTGCCGAGCACAAACCACATAATATTAAGTGGTGCCGTATAAATTTCTGTCAGTTCATAGAATACTGGCCAAGTTAGCCATTTTTTGAACATTTTAACAACTCCCCCACCGGTTATTTAAATCGTTAATTTTCTATTGGGACCTTATTGACCATCGTCACCGTCGAAGACTTTAACTATCAAATTTTAACAAACCACACGCCTAACGCAAGCAAAGCGGATAGATTTAACAAAAAAATTAGGCCTCACATGCACATAAGCCGCTGAAAGCACCCATTTTGCTTTCATTCAACCGCATCACTTGCAGGTGAGTTTCTAAACAACGGGCGGACGCCGGGGCAATCATTCCAGTTTTACTGAAACCTTCCATACGATCAGCAGTCCGTAACCAATCCACTTATATTGCCCATTTTAGCACTGATCCCAGCCGAGTGTTGCCCAAGCCGCTCGACAATAACCGTTACATACGTACCGCGAACTTCGTCGAATTTAAAAAAGCATTTCAAGAGCCGGACTCCTGAAATGCTAATCGATCACGCACGCTACTTGGTTTTTTCCGGCACTGATAACGGGAGATCTAAGCGCGTCAAGTCGGCGTAACTTTCACGTTGCACCACGAGTTGGCTATGCCCCTGTTCACAAAAGACAACGGCAGGTCGCGGATTACGATTATAATTGCTAGCCATTGAATAGCCGTATGCGCCGGTATCTAAAACGGCCAAGACGTCACCCGCTTTGGTGGCCGGCAACTGTTGATTCCAAATCAACATATCGCCTGATTCACAGTACTTACCAGCAATCGAGGCAACCTGTTCAGCTGGCAGGGTCGGATCCTTGGCTAAGACTGCTTCATACCTCGCTTGGTATAGTGCTGGACGGATATTGTCACCCATCCCGCCATCGACCGACAGATACTTCCGAATGCCTGGGATATCCTTCTCATCGCCAATCGTGTACAGGGTCGTCCCAGCAGCTGCGACTAACGAGCGTCCCGGTTCAATCCAGATTTCTAACATGGGAACTTGGTGGGCCGCAGTTTGAGCAAGGGTCTCCTTAACAATCGCATCGACAAAATCCGTTGGCTGTAGCGGATGATCCTCGGCAGTGTACTTCACACCAAAGCCACCCCCGACATTCATGATTTGGGGGTAAAAATCAAGTTCCCGTTGCCAGCGGGCAAACTCACTCACGAGTTTGTCGACAATCATCTCAAAACCGTTCAGTTCAAAGATCTGTGATCCAATATGACAATGGATCCCAACTAGCTTCAAATAGGGAGCGGCTTGCGCAGCTCTGATAGCCTGGTCCGCTTGGCCGCTGTTCAGATCAAAACCAAACTTGGAATCGGCCTGACCAGTTGAAATATAGTCATGCGTATGCGCTGAAATTCCGGGGGCGATTCGCAACATAATCGTCGTTAACTGTTGCCGCTGTGCCGTCAACGTCGTCAGTTGGCTTAGTTCATCGAAATTGTCGACCACGATGGTTCCGACCCCGGCATCCAAGGCCATGGTCAACTCAGCCAGCGACTTATTATTACCGTGAAACGAAACGGCAGCCATTGGAAAGTCTGCTTGTTGGGCGGTATACAGTTCACCACCGGAAACCACATCACAGTGGATGTGTTCTTGGGCAATCAATTGATACATCGCGACCGTTGCAAACGCCTTACTGGCATAACTGATTTGATAGTTAACGTGGTTTTCTTCAAACACCTGCTTGAACGCCGCGATCTCGGCACGAATCGCACCGGTATCATAAACATATAGCGGCGTCTGATACGTCTTGGCAAGGGTCAATGTATCGACGCCCCCCACCATCAAATGGTGCGCCGAATTTAATGCATCCGTCTTTATTTGTTCGTTCACAGTCTAACCTACCTTCTCAACTTTAAAAAAAGCCGGCCACGTCAAATTCGACTGGTCCGGCAATGAACAACCTATTCTGCTTCTTCGTCGCTCTTTAAGACACCACCAACACTGTAGCGATTTTTCTGCATTTCACTTAAAATCACGTGAATGTGTTCGGCTGGTGCACCGGTATTCTTGCTGACCGCGTCAGTCACGTCTTTCACCAAGTTTTTAAGTTGTTCTTGTGAACGACCAGCAATGAGATCAATGTGTACGATTGGCATGAGGCCACGCTCCTATTCTTAATTCACTATTTTTGAATGTTTTAATCTTACTTTAATCTTTTCCATTTTGCAAGCCACGACATTGCTAACTTAATAGTACGTTGCCCATAGCTGGCAGTTTGACGGCAATGATTCACTTGGCGTAGTCGTGCAAACTGAAAATCCCCATTCACGAGCAAACATGCTAAAATTAATTTAACAAAAATGATTATGCCACGATACGGCACTCAATTATGTCGCGTGGAGAAAGAAGGCTCCAAATGTTGACCCACCAATTTAACCCCTATTCCGCCTGCACTAGTATCTTAGTGGGTAAGAACGCCAGTGCAGATGGTTCGACCATGATTGGCCGTAATGAAGATTCACGCGCCGCTTGGGCGAAAAAGATGGTCATCCACACGCACCGTGAATTCGATGAACCACAAACTTTCAAATCTCAGGATCAAAGCCACCCCTTTACGATGACCTTGCCAAAGATTCGTGCCAAATACACGGCCACCCCTGAATGGACAGCCGAATACGGCCTATTTGAAGAGGATGGTATTAACGAATACGGCGTAGCGATGAGTGCCACCGAGAGTGCGTACTGTAACACCCGCGTGCTAGCTGCCGACCCCTATGTCAAAGATGGTATCGGCGAAGAAGCCATGGTGACGGTCACCTTACCATACATTCATTCTGCTCGCGAAGGTGTTGAACGTCTCGGACACATTATTGAAGAACACGGCACTTATGAGACTAACGGGATTCTTTTCAGTGATGTCAATGAAGTTTGGTACATGGAAACTGGTGCTGGTCATTACTGGGTCGCACAACGCATCCCAGACGATGCCTACGCAGTGGTTGCTAACCAGCTGGCAATCCAAGAAATCGACTTTAGTGACCATGATAATTATCTTTATGCTAAAAACATTCGTAATTTTGTCTTAGACAATCAGTTAGCTTCCATGGATAATGGCTTGAATTTCCGAGAAGTCTTCGGTACGGCCGACCTTTCTGATCGATATTACAATACGCCGCGTGTTTGGTATGGACAAAAGTGCTTTACACCAAGTGTGAGCCAGACCCCCGAGTCGTTTGACTTACCATTCATTCAGCGAGCGGATGGCTTAATTCACATCGACCAAGTCGAAGCTTACTTAGCATCTCATTATCAAGGCACGCCGTTTGACCCCGTCGGCCAGGGGACCGCTACGGAGAAGCATCAGTACCGGCCAATCAGTCTGGCGAAGACGCAAGAATCACACGTCTTACAATTGCGGCCGGACTTTCCCGTCACGCTGAGCGGGATTCACTGGTTGGCGATGGGCGTAGCCGCTGAAAGTGTCTACGTTCCGTTCTATGCCGGTGCTACGACCACTCCAGCAGCTTATCAAGTTGCGACTGAAAAATACGATGCGGCTTCGGCATACTGGATTTTCAAGCACGTCGGTATCCTAGTCGACGCCCACTACCATGAACTACACGGGGAATTACAAACAGTACAAAAGGAATTGGCGATTCAACTTGGTCACCACATTATTGTCACGGATCAGCAAGTCGCCGCTTTGACTGGCGACGAACTTGCGACGGCACTGACCACGGCTAATCAAAAAGCCGCTGACCAGACCTTGAGCGCAATGCAAGTTCTCGCCGCTGACCTGATTACCAAAAGCACCGATATGTCACCGTTGAATTACGATACTGATTTAAACCTATAAATCACACCCCCTATCCGTTTTTGGGGGCAACCATTATTGATGTGATGCGGCTTTCGGACTGGTCAAAATGCGCTTAGTTCCGTTACTATCCAAATAAAACTTGGTGCACGCCGTTAACCTGGCAATGGTGTATTTTTTCTTAGAAACCATCAGCATGATTATTTCTAAGGGAGGTTACCATTGATGACCACGTTAAAGTATCTACGCCATAGTATCCTAATTGCGTGTTTTTTAAACTTGATTTTTGCCCTGACTCATTGGGCCGGCATTGCCAGCAACCATCTGTTGATCGCTACAAATTACGGGCTCAGCGCCCTGATTATTTTAATGGTTTTGTTGAATACGATCGTTTTGACACATCATCCGACAATCATGCTCCCCCAGCGACAACAAATTTGGCTGATCAACTTTGCTGCCCTACTGATTGCCTTTCTGACCGAGTGGTTATGAGCATTGTGCATATTGGTTGCGTTTTGTCATCACTTATCGCAAACTAAGGTTAATTCTTATATTAGGAGGCGCTTTTTATGAGTGATGTTAACAAGAAGTTCGATAGCAAGAAGGACCAGTTGAGCGGCAAGGCCAAAGAAGTCGAAGGTAAAGTAACCGGGGACCGTGCACGTGAAGCCCAGGGCAAAACACAATCCTTAATGGGCAAAGCTAAGGACAAATTAGCTGACGCAGAAGAAACTGTTAAGGGCGTCGTGGATGAAGCTAAGGATAAAATGAAGAAGAAATCTGACGATTAAAATTTGTCGTGGGCACGGCGCAAACGGATGGTGATCAAAATCACCATCCGTTTTTTATGATTACGCCACTTCAAATGAGAGCCCCCATCGGCGCACACAAAAACAACTTCGAGTAAGCTAGTACCTCGAAGTCACCTGTGGGGCTGTTTAGGGTGATGTTTAACATTTTTTGATGCCGAGCGTAACAGCCAGGCTGTCAATTGGCACTGTTCAATTGTGTTTTGACCGTCGAACCCGTGCCCACTGAACCACGAACATCATTATCAGGACAACGGCAATTGCACCGATTGCGGCTGGTATCACAGTCATTCCGGCTAACTCAGGCCCCATCGGCCCCAGCACACCTTCACCAATGAGCGCCCCAAGAACGCCAGCAATAATGTGACCGATCCAACCCCGCGATTGACTGGGGCTCATGATAGCACCTGCAAAAGCACCAACCGCCGCGCCAACAATCATTACCCATAACCAATGCATGCTGTCATCCCCTTTTTAGCGGCGGTGTTTGAACTGCCGCACTTCTCGAAACACAGTCAATCCTAATTGCCCAATTGCAATCAATAGTGACAATTTACCCCAAAAACCAGGGGTCTGTCGTTTAATTTTAGCCATTACGGACACCTCCATCTTTTGATAACGCTAACAAGTGCTACTTCAACAAATCCTTTTATGCCTAATCACAATTACTGCGGCTGAAGCGCCTGGGCAGCAACGGTTCCGATCACAATAAGTATCATCGCCCCGCTCACGACTGGCAACAACGTCATTCCAGCAACTGTTGGCCCGAACCATCCAAAAGACAGCTGGCCACCAAGTGCACCGAATAAGCCTGCGATTAAATTAATTGTCGTTTGACGCCGACCATGTGCGCCTACTGCATTTGCAACGATACCTATTGTTAGTCCTAATATCGCAACACCTATCCATCCCATTGTGAACACGCTCCATCCCGATATTGTGTGATTAAAATCATCATAACTATAATATTTATATTGAGCAATCAAAATGCTCATTGACCCGACTAATTCAGTAATGATGCATATCATTTCCAGTCAAACCAGTGTTCAAGCTATACTGAGACTATCAAAAGCTTACTAAATAAGCGATGAATAAACTTAATTTTTTAATCAAGAGGTGATTGTCATGGCAACAACTTACGGCATTTTCTATAACGGACAAGCGGGTAATGGGCAAGCGGCAACCGTCGCCCATCAAACCGCGCAAGCGCTATCGAACCACGGCATTGAGTCTCAATTACTGACAACACCAGGAATCCCCCGGGCAATTGCGTTAATTAAGCAAACGCTTCCTCAACTGTCAGCACTAATTATTATTGGTGGAGATGGCACACTGAACGTTGCAATGACAGCCACAATCCAAGCTGAAGCACATATTCGTATCGGCGTTATTCCCATGGGAACGGTTAATAATTTTGCCACCCGCTACCAATTACCAACTGACCCCCAAGCGGCCATCGAACTAATTTGTACTCAGCCGGCGACCCAAGCAGTCGGCATGCTAGTTTGTAATCAACGCCGGGCAGTCGTGAGTTCACTGACATTCGGTAATTTGGCTGACATTTCCAATGAAGTTCGACAATCTGAAAAGCAGCGATTCGGTAAATTAAGCTATCTTTACCGTGCTATTTGCCATATTGGTCACAATAAGTCACTGCCAATTCGATATCAATTCAAACACGAAGGAAGCCACACCTTAAAAACATGGTTCTGTTTGATTACAACGACCAAATCAGTCGGTGGGCACGTCTATAGCGCGTCTGCTCCAGGAAAAATGCATATTAGTCTACTTAACAACATTGGCTGGCGGCAAGTAATTCCATATATTTGGTTCGCACTAACGGGGAACTTGCAAAACTCCAAGGCCATTACACAGCTAACGGCAACCAGTGCACGAATTACGAGTGCAACTGGTCAAGCCGTGACGACACGTATTGACGGCGACCCAGCGGTTAAACTGCCAATTGAATTGACCTATTTGACAGACCGCTTCGAATTGATCGTACCAACAGTCATCGAATAACGACGTATTTTTTATTAATATAATCAACATATTGATTGCTTACTATTAACTTTTTGATTATAGTTAAACATAGTTATTAATTAATCCCAATTAACACAGGGAAAAAATAATAATGTTCACATCATAACTTTATTGGGGGGATTACGATGGCATCTGCTTATCGCAAATTTTGGGACAATCTTTTAAACTTTTCGGGTACAGCAACACGCTCTGAGTACTGGTGGCCCGTTATCATTAACTACATTCTTGGTGGTATTATCATTGCAATTATTCAGATGATTATGGGACACCCCATCGAGGATATTTACAATTGGAGCGATCTGAGTGTTAATACGATGAGTAAACTCATCGCATTAATCGTTTGGTTAGGAACGCTCTCGTTGAAGTTTCGGCGATTGCATGACAGTGATCACACTGCATGGTGGATTTTAATTGACTTAGTTCCAATAATTGGGACCATTTGGTTCTTCATCTTAATGGTGTTGCCGTCACGCTCAAATCGTTGGCAATAATTTAACTAGGCGCAACTTTTATTGGCTAAGCGGCCCATAATGGTTGCGCCTTTTGTGACTAAGCGCTGGCAGTTAATCATATTAATAGACGCACTAATTATGTGAATGTTATCATTAGTATAATAAATAACATCATTTCATTTAGGAGGTCCTGAGGATGTATCAAAATATTCTAGTCCCGCTTGATGGCTCTGATAATGCCTACATGGCTTTAAAACATGCGGTCAAACTAGCCCAGACGTTTAAATCTAAATTATTTCTGGTCAATGTTATTGATATTACACGACTGAATGCGTATAGTCCTGCAGCTTACGGGGGAACGCTATATACAAACCTTCTAAAAGTCGCAAAAGATAATAGTCAGGACATTCTGGATCGTGGTCAGCAAATGGCTTCGGCAGCACAAGTCGAATCCCTACCAATTCAAGTTAATAGTTCACCAAAAGCTAGCATTGCAACTGATATTCCCAAAAAATATGCAATTGATCTAATCGTCATGGGCAAATCCGGCACCAACGCGGTTTCTCGAATTTTGCTAGGCTCAACAACCGCGTAC
Source organism: Lactiplantibacillus argentoratensis (assembly GCF_037290055.1). NCBI lineage: Bacteria > Bacillati > Bacillota > Bacilli > Lactobacillales > Lactobacillaceae > Lactiplantibacillus > Lactiplantibacillus argentoratensis. The sequence continues at coordinate 1,403,422 of NZ_CP147647.1, read as the reverse complement.
GTCGTACAAAAAGCGGAAGTCAACGTGACAGTCATTAACACAATTGACGACCCTGATTAGACGACTAATAGAAGGAGGGAAAAATCAATGATCAAAGAACGCCCTAAATTCAATTGGCTTCATCTGCTCATTTTCATTGTGGTCGTCGAAGCAATCGGTAGTCTGTCGGCATGGCTCGCGGGAGACATTAAGGCCGTTTACAATGGGCTCAACTTGCCAGTACTATCACCACCAGATGGCCTCTTTGGCATCGTTTGGCCGATCCTATATGCGCTGATTGCGATTGCTGGTTACTTAGTTTTCCAGCAGGCTACGACACACCGTGACCGCCTCATGGACGCCACCCTGTTTGGTATCCAGCTGTTACTAAACTTTATTTGGAGCATCATCTTTTTCAGCCAGTCGGCTTATTGGTGGGGCTTAGTCATTATCATTGTGCTTGATTTAGTCGTCTTACTTTGCATATTACAGTTCTATCGCAGTAGTCGGCTAGCCGCAATTTTGATGGTCCCCTACTTGGTCTGGATCTGTTTTGCAACTTATTTGACATTAGGCGTCGCATTATTAAATTAAATATAATCACAATTCAAATAACGATCCCATCAGTCATTGTTACTGATGGGACCGTTATCTTATTGTATTAAAGTTTTAACACGGCTTAACTGGTGTTGTCACCGCCAGGCCCCCGTGTATAGGCACTGATTACCAATCAACTATTTAAAGCGTTCTACGTTGTCGTTTTCTTGAACGATACGGCACAGCGTAATCTTGTGGCGCATCTTCCGGACTGGCACTCGTCCAATGGCCACTACCCTTTTTAGCTGGGCGGGCATCATCTTTGAGACACGTAAACCGTGAGCCGTGTTTATCCTGGATAATAAAAATTCGACTAAATTCGTTAATGGTATCGACTACCGTACAATCCGTATGCTTGATGTTGAACACATCCGTATAAACTTTACTCATTATTGTCCACCCCCTAGGAATTAGTATTTAACATTGTTAATATACCGCGTCTTGAATGACAAATCCATAAATATACATCTGCTGGTTATTATTACTAAAAAATGATAATCGTACAGGTCACTGATACCCCGATATACCGCCTAATTCGTTTAAATTTTCGCCCGCACCAATCGGCCTTGATAAATGAGTAATTAATCAGATGCAGTTGCATAATTGATACCTGTTTTCATTGTACAATCCTGGTCTCGTACGATATAATCAGAATATTCTTTTTGTAAAACTATTACAGTAAGATGGTGACGACTAGTCGCTTCAATGCTTTGGCGGCTTTATCGGCATCACCGAGTAGGTTATCAGTCCGCAAGCACGAACAACAGGGGGAGTATTCAATGAAAGTCATTAATGTCGCACTACACGTCAAGCCTGAGTTAACCACTCAGTATGAAGCCTTTATTCATGAGCTAGTGGTCAATTCATCACAAGAACCCGGTAACAGTTTCTACGGCCACTTCAAACAACTAGGTCATGACCATGACTACGAGATTATTGAGCACTGGCAAGACCAAGCCGCCGTGGATTTCCATAATAAAACACCGCACTTCCAGAACTTTCTCGCTCATATCAATGAGTATCTAATAACTGAGCCTGAAATTACCCGGATGGATCACTAACGACTTGGTACTGTAGTCACATGAGCGCAACTGACAGTCACCTATTGAATCACAAATTTGAGCCACCTTGGTTCAACTAACTTGCATTGAGGGGATGCTCCTGCGCGTACTCCTTAATGCTAAAATGCCAGCTGCCAAGCTGTAATCGCAAATCTGATTCCCGGCATCCGCTTAATTATTACCACTAATTTACAATAGCAACCTGTTCTTCACTAATCAGTAAAGACCGGTCATCGCCATTCGCTTCTATGAATCCTTAAAGCACATTTACAAAGGTCTTACTAGCCAATAAACGCCAGTAAGACCTTTACGATATCTCAAAGACAACTTTTATAGTCTAAAATCACCTCAAAGTAAATTTAGGCCTCATCTAATTACTGTACGTCAATATCTGAGACTTGATAGAACGCATTACCAGTATCTGCTATATTCCAAACACTGAGTAACACTTGATAGCCTTTTTCATTAGCAGAAATATTGACTTGATGGGTTACAAATTCACTAGGGATGGCACCATTGTCATTATAACTAGCTATCTTCTTGAAATCACTAAACTTAAGTGGTGCGTTTGGATTCCAGCCAGGCTCGGTAATATAGTAATCCCAAGTACTAGTTTTATGACTTGGCAGTTAACTGCCAAGTCACACTAAGATTGCCGGCCTTCACAGGTGTCTTATACCACCGTTTGGCATTTTGCTCGTCCAATGGTGCAAAGTTAGCAATACCGGCACTGGCAATTTTGCCATCAATAAATGTATTTTGGGGCGCTTCAATACTCTGTGGTTCATACATAACCGAACCAATATTGGTATTCAAAGGCCCACCTGGATACCAAGTACTCCCCAGATAAGCTCTGCCACCCGGGTTCGTCACAAAGCCATGTGCTGAAACTTGAATCACGCCACAACCTAAAAACGCGATCATCATACCAACTATAATAAATAAGTACCGTAATACATGATTCTTCTTGGTGCTCAACATAAGATCCCCTCCTCAATTGTCACTATAACGCCCTGACAACATGATAGCCACCAAGATGCACAGAGGCCCGAAATCTTTTCTATGCCTATCGATTCCAGCCTAATACTGAACAAGTCTGGAATGGTTGCCCTTGTCTATCATTCCAGATCCCTCATAAAAAATCCCTCATGTTTTTATGAGGGATCAATGAAACTACATGTTTATTGTGGAGCTATATTTCGATACGACTACCGCAGAACCGACAAGATCAATCATAAATATAATGGCGAGTCATCGGAAGGCCAGTTCCACTCGGAGCTTTCACTAATAGATATTGAATAACATCGATATTTCCGGCCTCAAAAGCAGCTGCACATGCCTGTAAATATAATTGCCACATGCGGTCAAATCGTTCCCCATAATTCTTGACGACCTGTTGTTCGACCTGCTGATAATTGTGATACCAGATTTCTAACGTCTTTTGGTAATGGCGCCGCAAGGGTTCAATGTCTGAAAATTGTAACTTAGCAGCCATAATATGTTTGAGATTCTCAGCAACATTTGGGATATAGCCCCCTGGGAAAATATATTGGTTAATAAATGGATCAACGCCGGCACCTTCATGTTGACCTGTAATGCCATGAATTAAAGCTCGGCCTCCTGGAACTAAGAACGCTTGAATTTTATTAAAGTATAACCCTAGATTTTCTTTACCAACATGTTCAAACATACCTACCGAGGTGACATAATCAAATTGGCCAGTGACTTCTCGATAGTCCTTTAACTGCACATGCACTTTTTCCTCCAAATGACGTTGCTTGATTTGCGCTTGTGTATAATCATACTGTTCTTGACTTAAAGTAATACCCGTTGCATCTAACCCAAACTCATCCGCGGCCATAAATAATAATGTTCCCCAACCACTCCCAACATCCAATAATCTTTTACCAGGCTGGGTTGCCAGCTTATTTAAAATATGTCTCACTTTATTGAGTTGTGCCTGTTTTAAAGTATCATCGTCATGTTCAAAGTACGCACAAGAGTAGGTCATGGTATCATCTAACCATAGTTTATAAAAATCATTGCCGATATCATAATGACTTTGAATATCTTTTGTGCTGCTTTTTTCGGAATGTGATAATTTTGGCAAGTGTTTCAAAAATGAATTATGTGTCAAAAAACTGTCTTTTTGGTGGTAAGCAGAGGCAATTAATTCCTGAATGCTCCCGTCTACTTCAATATCCCCATTCATGTATGCTTCACCTAAAACCAATGTTGGCTGATTAGTTAATAGCTTAATTGGGATTTCTTTATTTAATCGAACTTTAACAGCTGGCATGCCGGTACCATACCGTTCAATTTGCCCATCCCAATAAGTGACTTCAATAGTAATATCGAACGCTTTACTAAATAAGTTTTTATAAATGATTTTGTCTAACATAACAGTCTCCTATATAATGTTTTACGTATGAAACATTATATACCTGAATTTGATTTTCCGGAAGATTGATCGTCTTTATTTCACTGAACCTGTATTGAACAGCCAACGGTATTTCTAATAATAGCAATGATTGCCAGTTTTATTTATACTGAGAATTATGCTGTTCATAATATTTATATTGATAATCTTAAACTACTGATATTAAATTCAGAATGACCTATTTTTTAAATGACGAATTTACAATTGAAGTGCAACAAATGATCAAAAAGAAGACTCACAGCCTGAGTCCTTGTAAAATATAGTCACCACAACTTACTTACAAGGAGGACTCAGACTATGAGCCTATATCATCATCTTACCTTAAATGACCGTGAATGCCTACTAGTTGGGCTAACTTTAAAACAGTCTTACCAGGCCATTGCCCAACGCATCGGTTGTTCTAAAGCGACTATTTCACGGGAAGTTAGCCGGAATGGTGGTCGTTCTAAATATTCCGCAGTTAATGCGCAACTAAATTATGAGCGTCAACGTTTGAAAAGTCGACGGCCACGGATCTTATCGCAAACTGATATCCGGGCATTTGTCATTAATTGTATCGTCCATCGTAAATGGTCCCCAGAACAAATCGCAGGACGGCTAAATTTTGAGCATAGTAACTGGAAAATCAGTTACAACACAATTTATCGTGGAATTGCTTTGAATAATCTTGGTGAAAAGCGTAAAAGTCATGGTGCCCGTGGATTCGCCCGCCAATTAAGACATCGAGGTAAAACGCGCAAAGTTAAGGGAACTATCAAGGAACGGCGTGGTCGTTTTAACGATGTACCTTCAATCCACGACCGCCCACTTTCGGCTGAAAATAGAACTCGGTTTGGTCACTGGGAAGGTGACACAGTGCGTGGTAAAACCGGACGTTCAGCGCTGGTGACGCTGGTAGACCGTAAATCACGGTATTTATTAGCGGAACGGGTAAGTAAAGTCGCAGCTAAACCCGTGGCACAAGCTATGATGGACTTATTAAATAGCGTCACACCGGAACGGGTAAAGACACTTACACCTGATCGTGGAACTGAGTTTGCCAATTATCAAGACGTCATTGACACTTTAGAAATACCGGTATTTTTTCCAGATCCACACGCACCACAACAACGTGGAACCAATGAAAATACTAACGGTTTAATTCGTGAATATTTCCCCAAAGGAACTGATTTGAACGATTTAAATGACCAAGAGATTATCGCATTCGTCACAGATTTAAATAACCGTCCACGCAAGGTCTTGGGATGGAAAAGTCCAAGTGAAGTTTTCTTCGGCAAAAAGTTGCGCTTGATTTGACAATTCGTCATACCAAAAACTAATGTCTGTTGCCAAACATCGAGATTGTTCAGCATCAATATTTACTGCAGTCATTACATCTAAATTGCTTAAACTAAATGGAGGTATTACAAATGGATTTCATTATCGCAATTGGCGGCCTCATCACTGGCATTGGCCTCATCATCAATGTCTTTAACACCCGGATCAAGTATGGCTGGTTCACTCACTATCAGAGCAAAAGTCGTCCACTTAATTATGTTAGTTTATTATTAATCATAATAGGGTTAATTATTATTATTGGCAAAGCCTATCTAAACGGACAACTAAATTAACATAAAAACTAAATTGCTGATGCAGTACAGTATTCATTTGTATGTTAGCCTATATAGTGGTGACGTGAAATTTATATCACTATAACTAATTCATTTGTTTAAACTAAACACTACACTGGGGGATTCAATGATGAAACAGCAACAGAAATTAGCGCGTTTAACAACTGTTAATCAGCTTTTAGAACAGCTAAACACTTCAGTTCCAATTGAAAAAGTTGAAATCAGAAAATTAATTAGCCAAGCCTATGCAACTATCAACCAACCAGATTCAGTTACTAAGCGTTATCAACAAATACCCGACGCAATCAATGAATTAATCGGTCAACTTCAAGTGATGGCTGTCGCTAAACAATACCATTTCTCATCTGAACAAGATCAGTTAATTGCCAACTTAACAACTTCTACAAATAGAATGTTTGCCCACGGTTGGTATGGCCTAATTGCCATGAGCAGTGTTGGAAAGTAAACCTAGCAATTCATAAAGAGTGTTCCAGCTACGATTTGACCCATTGAAGGCATCCCCAAAAGAGCATCTTTTTAAAAGATTAGCGGGTCATGATGTCAATTTTTGTTACTGTTTGAACTTAACTGTAGTATAAAAGGCGCTCAGCAAATGAGCGCCTTTTATGTTACTGCTACAACTTTGATTATTGTTATATCAACGTTCCTACTTAACTTCCGAAGTATTCACAATCGGCTGCGTACCCCGCTCCGAAATAATGGTGACCATCATGTTATTGATCAGTTGCAGTTTCTTATCGTCTGATAGCTGCATCCCCGTATCTTTCTCTAAACGGGCGATCGTGTCTTCTGTAATTGAAACGGCCCCTTCCACGATGACCTTGCGAGCAGATAGAATTGCCGAAGATTGTTGGCGTTGTAACATCGCACTGGCGATTTCAGTCGCGTATGCGAGATGCGTTAAGCGTGTCTCAACGATCTCGACCCCCGCAACATTTAGCCGTTCTTGAAGTTCTTCCGTTAACCGGTCAGAAACTTCGGTTGGATTACTCCGCAGCGTAATCTTCTTGTCGTCATCAAACGTATCATATGGATATTCAGAGGCCACGTGCCGCACCGCTGATTCACTTTGAATCTCAACAAATTGTTCATAATCATCCACTGCAAAGAGTGCCATACTGGTATCAACAACTTTAAACACGATAACGGCCGCAATTTCCACGGGATTTCCCCGGAGGTCATTAACTTTTAAAATGGCACTGTTAAAATTGCGGACCCGCAGTGAAATGGAAAACTTACTGGTTAACGGAACGGTCATAAACAGCCCGGAATCACGAATTGTCCCGATATACTTACCAAAAAATGTTAACACGCGCGCCTCGTTGGGGCCCACAATTGTTAGCGAACTAGCCCCAAAGGCCGCAATAATAATTAACAATGCGCCCAAAAAGATACTCGCAAAATGATCGCCAGTCGCACCGGCCCAAACCAGCCAACCGCCAACTAACACAAATGCGATCGCTAACACTAGACCAATATAGCCATTGATATGAAACACTTGTTTTTCTTTCATCAAGACTACCCCCTTTGGCCCTTATTATAGCATAAGCGTCTCACATGCTCGCAAAGCTAAGTTCGATGGCAAGTTCCAAAGCCAGTGATGGCGATCGCCTTCGCGGCCCTCCCGGCTCAGCTATTCAAACGTGCGTGAAGTCCATCCCCATCAACGTGACTTAACTCGGCTTGCCACTTTTCCGCTCCCGTCCCGCAAAACACCAGGTCGTCATCATTAGCAATAGCGTGAATGGCCAAGCGACTTGGTAGGGGCGCATAAACGCAGCAGTTAACTCAATTTTGGGTTTGGCCTTAATCGCTGATGCAGCAGTCCTTATTCGCTGGTTAGTATGTTTAACTTGACTGTGAACCTTTTGGGCCACCAGCTGATGAATTTGAGCTTTGATACGCACTGGAGCGGACTGCAATGACCGTGCTTTTAACACTTGCATATAATTGGCAGCAACCAACCGGCGGGCCTTAGCCGCCGTGATTGGCTCGTGGACCATTTGCGCGGTTTGCTCAGTTGCTAATTGGTGGTCAACCACGCGTAACGTATCACGTTTGGCTTGCTTAGGAATTGATAAAGTAGTGACCGTCGTCGTTGCATACGTTCGTATCTGTGTCTTAGCCGTTGTCAAATTAGCGGCTAAAGCTGACACAAAAATGGCTACGGCCAACGATGTGCCAATTTGCCGAAACACGCCAATCACACTTTGTGACGCTGTCAGTAACTCACCGGTAAAATCACCGGCCGCTAATACCGTAATTGGCCCAATAATCGTGCCGTAGCCCGCACCAACCAGTAACGCCGCTAATGCAAACTGCCAGTACTGACTAGGACTCATCAGGCTAAGTACCCCATAACCCGTAGCCATTGCGAGACTACCACTAAAGATCACGCGCCGCGCACCAAGCTTTGCTAACAAGAAACCACTGATTGGTGAAAAAATAAAAATCATCATTGAAGCGGGCGTAATCATAATCGCCGCCATCAATTCCGTCTTACTTTGAACTTTCGTGAAGAAACTCGGCATCAAGACTAATAGTCCCACCATAAAGACCCCTGATAACACGGTCGCTAACGCCGCACCGTTAAACTGTCGGTCTTTAAATAGGGCTAATGGGACCATCGGCGCTGAGACGTGGGCCTCCATCCAGACAAAGGCAATCAATGTTAGCGCACTAGTGACGCCCAGGCTCAGGACTATGCGACTTGTCCATCCCCAGTCATTACCTTTAACCAGGACCAACGTCAATGCCAATAAGGTCGTCATCACTAAGGCACTCCCACCGAGGTCTAGTTTTGCTTGACCATGACTAGGGTGCCGCCATGATAGCCAGGCGATGCAACCACACAACGCGACGGCAACTAAAGGCACGTTAATCAGGAAAATTCCCCGCCACCCCCAAAATTGAGTGACCGCACCACCAATGGTTGGCCCTAACGCCGCGGCTAGCCCTTGCATCACGCCCAAGCTTGCAATGACCCCCGTGCGCCTGCTGAGTGCAACACTCTGAATACCAATCGTCATACTAGCCGGGAAGACGATGGCTGCACCAATACTTTGTATCGCTCGGCCAGTAATCAGCAGCCCGACACTGAGACTCAAGCCAGAAGTTAGTGAACCAATACCGAAGAGCCCGAGTCCAATCAAGTACATCCGCCCGCGTCCCCAGACATCCGCTAACCGACCGAGTGGAATCGCCAGACTAGCAAACAGGACGGTGTAAATATTCAGTGCCCACGACAGGTGCGTCAAATCAGTATTTAGTCTCGTCTGAATTGCTGGCAACGCAATATTCATAACCGTCGTATCAAGCATACATAGAAAAATGCCAATCATCATCATTGCAATTACTTTCGTCGATTTTTTCATCATAATCGCCTCCCGTTAAGTTAATGGGAGTATATCTGGTAAAATGGTCATAAATAAATACTTACGTTACAAAAAAGGAGATGTTGTAACCAATGAACCCACAAACACGAAAACGCCAAAATTTAACTGCGGTTTATGCGGCCTTACTACAGCTTATGTCGCAAAAATCACTCAGTCGGATTTCAATCACAGAACTTTGTCAGCACGCTCAGGTTTCTCGCACCTATTTTTACCGTAATTTCACCAACTTCGATCAGATTATTTTGGCCTATCAAAAACAGACTATCCTTCAATATCTGCGCCAATTACCGCGACAATCAAAGGTTAAATTGCAGGTATTGATGACTCAATATTTCACTCTCATGCAACAAATGGCAGCGACAAATGCGTTATTGATCAAAAATGAAAAAACCAGATTTTTATTCAAAGTTTCGAAGCCGTCTTTGCATTACTCATCAAACAAGACCGTATTATCGGTTCAAGCAATACCGCGCTTCGCCAACCGTACTACACGGCTTATTTTTCTGGTGCGGTCATCAATATGCTCGTTCATTGGCAACAGAATGGGATGGTTGAAACACCGGCCTATCTCGCTCAACAGGTCACTCGGTTCACTCTACGCGATAACGAAAGTAGGTCCTAAATAAAACGGGGTGCCGTTGCCGACATCCCGTTTAGTAGCTTCTTTAATTCACTTATCAACTCAGTCGCGATGGTAACGTTGTTTAACACGCTTCATCGCTTGTTTGCCACCAAACATCCGCTGAATTTTAGCCTGCTCCAACTGGCGTGAATTGAGTCCTTGATAGCTCATCTCACGTTGTAATTTTTGATAGCTTTGTAACCGTTCAGACGTTACCGTGCCCGCCTCAACTGCTGCCCGTACCGCACAACCAGGCTCGCTAGTATGGGTACAATCATTAAACTTACACTGTGTCGCCAATGCGGCAATTTCCGCGAAAGTTTGATTTAAATCACCCATGAAGATTTGTAACTCACGCATTCCTGGTGTATCAATGACGCAGGCGCCCGTTGGTAGCGGTATTAATTGCCGACTCGTCGTTGTGTGCCGCCCTTTGTCATCATCTGTACGAATCGATTTCGTCGCCAAGATATCCTGGCCCAACAATCGGTTAATCAAAGTCGACTTACCGACACCCGAAGAGCCCACGAAGGCCACCGTTTGACCAGTCGTTAGGTATGGTTGCAATTCATCCAAACCCTGACCCGTTTCGGCCGAACAAGTGATCGTTGGTACGCCGACACTGACATCCGCCACCGCCCGTAGCTTAGTGGCTAGATCCGTGCAGACATCCGCCTTGGTTAAGACAATGACCGGAAGTGCACCGCTATCCCACGCAATCGTCAGGTAACGTTCTAACCGCCGCACATTAAAATCCGCGTTCAATGACATGCAGATAAAGATGGTATTAATATTTGTCGCAATGATTTGGCCATCTTGGTGGTTCACAGCACCGCGCGCCAAGACACTCTGCCGTGGTTCGATTGCTTCAATCTGTGCCTGATTATCAGCGGATGAAGCCAGGTACACCCAATCCCCGACCGCCGGAAATGCCGCGGGACTGGCCGCTTCATAAGCCAGTTTTCCCGTAACTTGTGCTGAACGTTCCCCAGCCGTTGTGATGACTTGGTACCAATCGCGATGTTGGCCGATAATCCGGCCAAGTATTTGACCGTTTTCCTTAGTCAAGTCGACTTGAACCGCCGTCGTCAATCCATATTTAGTTAAATTAATTGTCAATTTTTATAATCCTCTCGCAAAGTGACTTACCCTAACGCTCTGCGAATTAAAAATGCACCCAATCTTATCCCAACTGTGCGCAAAAACCGTCCGGCATGTCTATCTGCCAGGCCATTCGTCACATTAGGGTACACGAAACTAAGCGGGTCCAACCCACTTTTTTCGCTCAACAACACCCTAACGAATGCCCGACATAAAACACCCCTCCTATATTTGATAATTACAATTTAACAAGTCTCACCAAAATTGTCAATTTAAATCGATTCACCACGGCAATTCAACGCTAATGTGCGCATTAAAGTCTTGCTGGCGCTTTAGTTTGGCTAACCGGGCGGCCTGCCGCTCTTGATAGCCCTGAGCCACAAACGTGTATTCTGGTTTATCAGCGACTAACAGTGGTAATTCAATATTACGGTCCGTCACCACGAACGTTGAAAAGCAGGTCAATCCCAAAAACCGTTCGCCGGTCTTCAAGTGTTCACCAATGATTTTAGTAAATACCTCGATTGAGCGGTGACCAACGCCCGAAACGTAAGATTCCGCACACATTGAGTCTTGTAACCGAAACGGCAATAAAAAATTGACCTGATCGACTGACACGGTCACCGTCTCAATTCGAGCCACTCGCGATGCGGCAATCGATGAATTATCATCGATAGTCGCCAAGATTTTCCCGCCGAAAACCGTGTCGTGCTCATTCAAATCGGCTGAGAACACACGGTGATTGCTAATTGATAAAGTCTGTGAAATATGAATTGGTTCCATGTCTGCACCCCGTCATCTTTAATAATTTTCATTGATATCGCTGTAAACGACGAAACCTGCTAATTGGCCGGCTAGTCATGCCATCGCCCACGTTAATGCTCATGCCAGGTTAACTGTGATAAAGTTTGCCTATTCGCCACGATTAATCCGCAACCGATTGCCAATACTTCGTCGCAAACGCCCAAAATTTAGCAACCACGGCAGCGTGATTATCGGGACGCTTCATGAAAGCCATCTGACTGCGAATAGTTGGCGTCAGTGGAATTGCTTTAATGTTGTCAAAACCAGTGAGATCAAATGACCGCGCCATGACAACCGAGACACCATCACCCTGATTCAGCATTTCTAAAATGAGATCAATTCGTTGACCATCATAGACCATCTGTGGCGTATGCATTTTTTGAAATGCCGAAAACAACGGGTTATCTTCACCGATGGTATCTTTCAATAATAAAATTGATTCATGTGCCAGCATCGACAGACTAATCTCAGCTTGTTGCGCCAACGGATCGTCTTTCGGAACAAGGACCACAAACTGATCGGTCTCATTCAATAAAACGTCATAATTATTGGGTTGATCCCCGAAAATCCGTGTAAATACAATGTCGACATTCGTATGATCCAGTGCATGCGCTAACCGATCGACACTCGCCTCACTAAATTGTAATTTCACTTCCGGATACCGCTTCGTAAATGCCGTGATAATATGAAAAGCCTGGTATTGTGCTAAAGATGGTAGTCCCTGAACAACCAGCGACTGCGCATTATGAGCGGTATTAGCGGCCAGAGCTTGTTGTAACTGACGCTCTTCGCGCAGAATTGCTTGGGCCCGTGGCAATAATTGTTGCCCAATCCGTGTTAACGTGACTTGCCGATGCTCACGTTCAAATAATTGGACCTGCCAATCGCGCTCTAAAGCCATAATGTACTTTGAAATGGTCGACTGTGACAAAAACATGCGTTCAGCACTGCGACTATAGTTCTGGGTCGTGGCAAGGTCAACAAACACTGCCAATTTCCGTGTTTCCATAATTAACCCTCTTCTAACTATTCCTATTTAGAATAGTTTACCACATATTCAGAATTGTTCTTATCCGAAACAAGCTCTAAACTAATAGCTGTTGTTTTTATCAATTAAATATTGAGGAGGGCTTGCGTGCCAATTGGAATTATTACTAACGTGTGTGCAATCTTTTTCGGGGGTATTGTCGGCGCATTGACCGGCAAACGAATGTCACAACGTTTAAAAGATGGGCTGAATATGTCCTTTGGGATCTGTTCCATGTGTATGGGGATTTACGCGATTGCACCACTAAAAAATCTAGCGGCGGTCATCTTTGCCGTTATTATCGGAACAGGTATTGGATTACTTTGCCATTTGGGAACTGCAATCAATCACGGCGCTGCCGCGATGCAACGTTTCATTTCACGGTTTGTCAAAGCACCAGCAACTTTTGAGAAACAGGCTTTTGAACAGACAATGGTCACGGTAATCGTACTATTTTGTGCCAGTGGAACTGGTATTTACGGGACTTTAACTGAAGGGATGAACGGCGACGCCACAATTTTAATTTCCAAATCGATTCTGGACTTCTTTGCTGCGGTAATTTTCGGTGCTAACTTAGGGTTAGTTGTTTCCTTAATTGCTGTTCCCCAACTAATCATCCTGACAGCTTTATTCTTAGTCGCTCACCTAGTCTTTCCCTTGACCACTCCTGACATGATTCTAGATTTCAAAGCGGTCGGTGGTATTTTAATGGTTGCCAGCGGCTTTCGCATTATTGCCGTCAAGATGTTTCCGACCGCCGATATGATTCCGATGATGGTCGTTATCATGCCGATTTCATGGTTATGGATGAATTTTGTATTGCCATTATTACAGATAAACTAATTGAAGGATAAATTAAAAAGCAGTTCTGAGCCCACAATTATAGCTTGCTCAGAACTGCTTTTAGTCAGCACGTAGAAGGCTTGCAATAGCAGGTCAACCAGTCGGCTGATAATAAAATCCAGTGGCCATTGTTCACTAAACTTAAAAAAGAGCGCACTAAAGTTAATACCAACCACGCACTCCAATCAGCCAACCGACAAGGGACGAGCCAAAAATCCCTCGTGGGTCGCAGGCAATTCTAACGGCGTCAACTGGTATAACTGTGTTTGATAGCACGCTAGTCCACGTTGTAAATCAAGAACCTCGACACGGCGGGGCGCATGGGTCAAGCCACAGCCCACTAACTTTAATACCGCTTCTTTAGCCGTCCAAAGTTGCCACCCTAACCGATAACGATCTTGCACCGATAAAGCCTGTAATAGCTGCCATTCCGCCGATGTAAAGGCTCGCCGAATGGCAGTCACATCATATGGACGGACCTGTTCAACATCAATCCCCAGAGGTCCCGGACCGACCGCCACCATCACTAACTGGTGCGTGTGACTAACACTAACACCTAATCGAGGATGACTTGGAAAATAGGGCTGTCCCAATCGATGATAAGCTAATGGTACCGATAACACTTGCTGAATTAATTGGCGACTCACGGTTCGCTGAGTGACCCGTCGCATTTTTTTAGAAACATCGACCGGCATCTGAAGCCACTGCCGTTTAAAGACAACTTGAGTGATTGGCATTAACTTAAGTGGACCCCTTTATCCACGTATACCACGTCCCCGGTCATTCCAGTCGAGAGATCGCTTAATAAAAAGGCAGCCACGTTGCCGATCTCACGCGTTTTTACCGGTTCTCCATCAACTGTCATACTGCGAGATAATTTTAATAATTGCTGATGCTCATGAATACCCGTTACCGCCAACGTTTTGACTGCTCCGGCTGAAATTGCATTCACGCGGACTTGTTGTGGTCCAAGGTCACGTGCCAAGTAACGCACATTTGCTTCCAACGCGGCCTTAGCAACCCCCATCATATTGTAATTTGGTACGGCTCGCTCTGATCCAAAATACGTCAACGTTACGAGACTGGCTCCTGGTTTCAGCATTGGCCGAGCTGCTCGGGCAACTGCAATCAGCGAATACGCACTAATATTTTGTGCCAAATCATATCCAGCTTTCGTGGTATTCACAAAATCACCTTCTAACGTTGCTTTATCCGCATAAGCAATCGCATGGATAATCCCATCGATGACACCATACTGTTGTTTAATGCTTGCAAATGCCCGATCAACATTGTCATCATCAGCAACATCACAGGCAATTAACGGCACATCTGGCGCAACAAACCGCTGTAAACTTTGCTTCAAACGGTCATTTTGGTAAGTCAAGATAACCTGGGCCCCCTGTGCAATTAATGCCTCGGTACACCCCCAGGCAATACTGCGCTGATTGGCCACACCCATGACCACAATGGTCTTACCCGATAAAATTCCATCCATACTTATCATTCCTCACTTATTCAAAATTGCCGATAACGGGCTTGGCGTTGCGTAACCAGTTCCGTCACCGACTTTGCTGTTAAAGCAGTTAATGTCTCGTCAATGGCTGTTTTCAGCGGTTGACAATCTGCTGCGGTTGCTACTTCAGGAATAATCCGATCGATAATCCCATCTGCCAATAATTCTGTCGGCGTCAAGCGCATTTTTTCCGCAGCTTCAGCAGCACGTTGCGATTCTTTCCATAAAATAGTGGCATAGCCTTCAGGCGATAACACCGAGTAAGTACTATTCGCCAACATCCAGACTTGATCACCACATGCTAAGGCTAATGCACCACCACTGCCACCTTCACCAACAATCAAACTCAAAAATGGTACTCGCAATTGTAATCCTGCTAACAAACAGTCAGCAATTGCTCGTCCTTGTCCCTCATATTCCGCATCAACACCCGGATAGGCACCCGGCGTGTTGATTAAGGTCACGACCGGCTGCCGTAATTGTTCTGCTTGCCGCATTAACCGCAATGCTTTTCGATAACCGCTAGGCGTCGCACAGCCAAAATGCCGAGCTTGATTCTCGGCCAAATTTTGACCCTTCTGAATACCAATAATGGTGACGGGCCGTTGGGCAATTGTTGCTAAGCCGGCGATTACAGCTGGATCATCCGCCCGTTGACGATCACCATGACAATCAAAAAAATCCTCTGTCAAGCCATCAATCAACGTTTGAATGCTAATCTTACTAGCATCCCGGGCTGCTTGAACTTGTTCGTAGGCCGTTACTTTAGACATCCTGATGACCTCCCTGAGTGATTGTTAATAATCGTTGTAGTGTTTTCCGTAAGGCTGGTCGGGGCACAATTTGATCTAACCATCCATTGGCCAATAAGGTTTCCGCCCGTTGGAAATCCGCAGGTGGTGTCTGTTGAATGGTTTGTTCAATGACTCGCCGACCCGCGAATCCAATGAGCGCTCGTGGCTCGCTCAACATAATGTCACCCTGCATCGCAAAACTAGCCGTGACACCACCAGTGGTTGGATCAGTTAAAATTGTAATATACAATAGTCCAGCTTTTCGGTGATTTGCAACCGCCGTGGACACCTTAGCCATTTGCATCAATGCACGAGCGCCTTCTTGCATACGCGCCCCGCCAGAAGCAGTAACCATCACAACGGGAAGTTTTTGGGTCGTACAAGTTTCAAATAATCGCGTAATTTTCTCACCGGTTGCCGCCCCCAAACTCCCCATCATAAATTTAGTTTCCATGACACCTAACCCAAATTGATAAGTCGCTAACGTCCCAATACCAGTCAATACGCTCTCATTCAAGTGTGAGGCTGCTTTGGCACGCTGCAACTTTTCTAAATATGCAGGGTCATCAAAACTAACGGGCGCACTCAGGTCCGCATCCCGCTCTTCAAAACTCGCCGTCAATTGTTGAACACGTTGCCAAGCAGGCAAGCGAAACCCATAATCACAATGGGGACATACCTTGAATTCACCGAGATCTTGGGTATAACAATCTTCATGACAAACTGGACAGCGCGTCAATAACGCGTCTGGGATATTATCCCGTCGAACAGCTAACTGCCGTTCAGTGGGTGCTTGAAACTTGCGCTTGGGCATCACTTAACCATCCTTTCAAAAAGTCTTGTTCGATATAAGCTGTGGTATAGGTACCACGGCCAACAGTCGAATCTGCAACTAATCCTGCTAAGAAGGTCCGGTTCGTTTGAACCCCATCGATGGTTAATTCCAATAAACAACGATGCATCTTGCGACTGACCCTCTTCCGATTAATACCGTGAACAATGATTTTGGCAATCATCGAGTCGTAAAACGGTGCAATCATGCTACCAGTCACCACACCAGCATCAATCCGGACTCCCAGTGTCCCCATTGGGTAGATCAACCGGGTGATTTTTCCAGGTTGCGGTCGAAAATCGTGGTACGGATCCTCCGCATTCAAGCGACACTCCATGGCAACACCATGAATTTTCACATCCGCCTGTTTAATTTTTAATGGCATACCAGCTGCAATTTGTACTTGCGCTTTAATCAATTCAATACCCGTTACCATTTCAGTAACCGTATGTTCAACTTGCAACCGCGTATTCATTTCCAAAAAATAAAAATGATGCTGCTGATCCATTAAAAACTCATAGGTACCCGTATTTGTATAACCCAACTTTTTGGTTGCGTTAGCCACTAATTGTCCCAATTTGGTCCGTTCAGCAGTCGTGATGACCGCACATGGACTCTCCTCTAACACTTTTTGATGATTCCGTTGTAGCGAACAATCGCGCTCTGGTAGATAAATAACATGCCCCTGTTGATCGGCTAATACCTGCACTTCGATATGCTTCGCCGGGGCAATGATTTTTTCTAAGTACAACCGATGATCATCGTATGAAGCTTGAGCTTCCTGCTGAGCGGTTCGAAAAGCCTTCGCTAAATCTTGATCATTGCTAACAGCGCGAATCCCTTTACCGCCACCCCCAGCAGCGGCTTTGATCATAACTGGGTAACCTAAGGTATGGGCCGCTTGCATAGCCGCCTCAATATCCTTAAGCACCGATGGACTGCCGGGAATCACGGGTACGCCTAATCGTTGCATGGTCTGCCGGGCATTTTCTTTGTCACCCATCTGGTCAATCACCTCAGGACGCGGTCCAATAAACGTTAACTGACAATCCGCACACATTTTGGCAAATTCCGCATTCTCAGATAAAAAGCCGTAGCCTGGATGAATCGCCTGACACCCGGTCAAATTAGCAGCGCTAATAATTGCTTGCATATTCAAATATGACTGGTTGACGGGACTCGCCCCAATACAGACCGCCTCATCAGCCAGATGTACAAATAAGCTCTCCTGATCAGCCACTGAATAGACAGCGACCGCTTTAATCCCCATCTCATGAAGCGCGCGAATAACTTGGACCGCAATTTCACCACGGTTCGCGACTAAGACTTTTTTAAACAATCGCCATACCTCCTTCAGGCTTGCATTACAAAGGTTAAATCAGCACTAACAACCTCACGACCAGCACAGGTAATCACGCCATGGCCTGTTCCGATTTGACGACGCAACTTAGTTAACGTTACCATCGCTTCTAACCGGTCACCTGGGCGCACATCCGTCTTAAAATCAGCCTGCCGAATTCCGCCAAAAAAGACGTTATTACCATGATGTTCTGGCATCGATAGTAAAGCCACAACTCCCGTTTGAGCCAAAATTTCTAATAATACTGGCCGAATCATCGTTCTTCCGGTCAGTGTCGGACTCTGAAAAAGCCATTCATTAATCGTGACTAATTTTTCCGCTGTTGCGCTGACACCTGGTTGGACCGCTATGATACGGTCTAATAATTGCAGCGGAAACCGTTGGGGAATTAAATCCGTAACTTCCATTAAACGGTCGTCTCCTCAATTGCAAACAATGGTTCATCAAATTCAACCATAGTTGCATTCTTAATTAAAACTTCTTTAACGATCCCACTAACTGGGCTAGGGACTTCGTTGATCATTTTCATTGCTTCGATTACACACAAGGTTTCCCCTGACTTGACACGATCACCCACCTGAATAAACGGCGCCTGTTTCGGGTCGGCAGCTAAGTAAGCCACCCCAACTAGGGGCGCCGTGACCATCGTTGTTCCCGATTGAGTCGCCACTTCAGTCGTCGGTTTGACCACTGGTACCGTAGAGTCGGTCACTGCCGGCTGTGAACGCGCTGAATTTGTCTCAGCAGTTTCAGCTTGTTTATTCAAATGCAGTTCAAAGGTTGTCGTCTTGACGTCCATGACTTGAGCGCTGGATTGATTAAACTGATTGATCAGGGCGGTCATCGCTTCCGTATCCGTCATACTCATACATTCACCCACTTCTTAAAGGCAACCACGGCATTATGGCCCCCAAAACCAAATGAATTACTCAAAGCATAGGTTGCGGCTTGATGTTGAGTTGCTGGCGTTACTAAATTGACTGGACACTCAGGATCTTGGTCCGTACAACCAATATTCGCAGGTAACTGACCCGCTTGCAGAGCACCAATCGTTGCAACAGCTTCAATTGCACCCGCAGCGCCTAATAAGTGCCCCGTCATTCCTTTAGTACTGCTGACTTGTACATCTTGACCAAACAACGCGCTAATTGCTTGAGCTTCGGCACTATCATTCGCATGTGTGGCTGTTCCATGAGCATTGATGTAATCCACATCACGCGGCTGAATGCCGGCTTCCGCAACGGCTTGTTGCATTGCACGTTTGGCACCAGCACCATCCGGTCGGGGGGCTGTCATATGATAAGCATCGCTAGTCGTTCCGTAACCCACGACTTCACCAAGAATCTGGGCGCCTCGGGCTTGGGCATGGGCCAACGTTTCTAAGACTAACGTCGCACCCCCTTCACCCATCACAAACCCATTGCGTTGACGATCAAACGGTAACGAAGCCAACGTTGGGTCAGTGGCTTTCGACAACGCAGTCAGGGACGCAAACCCTGCAATACCGATTTCGTTGACGGAAGCTTCTGAACCACCCGTGATGATCACATCTGCCTTTCCTTGACGCAAATATTCAAACGCATCGCCGATGGCATTCGTCGCCGACGCACACGCGGTCACAATCGCTTGACTGGTATTCTGTGCGTTAAATTGCATCGCGATATTACCAACAACCATGTTGATGATTGAATTAGGGACGAATAACGGTGAAACTCGTTTGGGACTCTTGTCGTGCATCTTGATCACTTGCGCTTCAATCGTCGTTAAACCACCGATACCCGAACCATAAATAACGCCTAATCGTTCTGGATCAATATTTGCTTCATTTAGTCCGGCTTGCGCCATCGCTTCACTTGCACTGTATAGACCATAAACGGAAAATAAATCCAATCTTTTCGCTAATTTCTTTTCAATTCGTTCTTCTGGCTGAAAATCCTTAACCTCACCGGCAACTGTAATCCCAGTGGGCGTCGCGTCAAACTTCGTGATGGGCTTAATCCCAACTTGTCCCGCGAATAACCCCGTTAAAAATTCATCAACACTATTACCGAGGGGCGTCACCGCACCCATTCCAGTCACAACTACTCGTTCTGTCATTGGATAACCTCCCATATCTTATATCGTCATGCCACCGTCAACTGTTAGCACTTGTCCCGTTAAGTACGGTTGGTGCAATAAAAAGTCAATTGCTTGGGCAATTTCGTCGGGCGTCCCAAAGCGTTTGAGTGGAATATCACTTAAGGCAGCCGCCGTTACACGGTCATTCAATTGTGCCGTCATGGCCGTCGTAATCATTCCTGGGGCCACCGCATTACACCGCACTTGGCGCCGAGCCGCTTCCTTTGCCGTCGTTTTAGTTAAACCAATAATTCCAGCCTTACTAGCCGCATAGTTCGCCTGGCCGATATTGCCATGTAACCCGACCACACTAGCAACATTAACGATGGCGCCTTGTCGCTGTCGCTGCATGACTTTTAAAGCGTATTTGGTCATATTAAATGTGCCCAATAAATTTGTTTGAATCACACTCATGAAATCTTCCGCGTGTAGCCGCGTTAATAACTGATCATGGGTCACACCAGCGTTATTCACGAGTCCATCTAAGCGACCAAAATTTGTCATCACGGTCTCAATTAAATCAGCCGCCGTTTGATCATCGCTCACATCACCAACTAATTGCGTCAACCTTGGATATTCAGCCGTTAATGCTTGCCAATCGGCCGCTTCAATTTCATGATGAACGTTTAAAATAACGCTGGCCCCCTGAGCTGCCAACCGTTTGACTGTTGCCAAACCAATACCCTTAGCAGCTCCAGTGACTAAAATCACTTCATCCACGCTCACGTACCTCCTCAGTATCCTGACAATAATTCTGCCAATCTGTCACATCTTCAATTGACCAAACCCTTACCCCTGACAATGTTTGTTTGGCAAAAGTTGCTAAACTATGCCCCGGTCCAACTTGAATAATCTCATCGACCTCATATGTCGCAATTCGTTGTAAGCAGGCCGCAAAGTGCGTTGGCGATACTAACTGTTTTACCAACGTTTCCTTGACAGTTGCCTGGCTAAAGGGGGTCACGGTCGTATTACTGATGACCGGAATTTGGGGTGCTGCAATATTAACAAATCGTAATCGTTGCGCCAACGCCTCACTCGCTGCTGCCATTAACGGCGTGTGTGAAGCCACCGCAACGTCTAATGGGACCACCCGTTTAACGCCGTGTGTTTTTAAATAGGTTCGCACAGCTTGAATACCAGCTGCATCGCCACCAATAACAATTTGATCAGCTAGATTGTAATTAGCGGGATACGCAACCCCCACTGCTTGGGCACTTTGACAAGCGGCTGCAACCAGTGCCGGCGTTACCTTCAACGCCGCGACCATCTCCCCGGGATGCTGTAATCCCGCTCGTTGCATATATCTAGCCCGATCGGCAACTAACTTCAAGCCATCAGCAAATGGCAGGACGCCAGCTGCAATCAATGCGGCATACTCGCCAAGGCTCAATCCTGCTAACACGGTCGGACACTCATTAAGCAACGCTGTTAAAGCACGATATAACCCCATATTCATCGCTGTAATTGCAACCGGCATCCGTTGAGCATCATCGATCCAATCAGCAGTTACCCGCAAATCCCAGTCCAACACTTGATTAGCTTCGTCAATTGTGGCTTGGTACGCTGGTAACGTTTGATAAAGATCGGCCCCCATATCGGCAAACTGTTGTCCTTGACCACTGAATAAGATTGCCGTTTTCATAACTTAGTCCTCGCTAGTTTCCTGATGAGTCGCCACATAATCAACTAAATCACCAACCGTGGCTAAAGCGTCATCCGTTTCGATTTCGATATCATATTCGTCTTCGATCTTATCGATCACTTCAAAAACGTCCAGACTATCAAGTGCTAAGTCTTCGGTAAAGTTCGTTGTCATCGTAATCTTGTCAGCATCCACGTCTAATTGTTCCACGATCATCTTTTTAATTTGGTCAAAAATTTCAGTTTTAGTCATTGTTGATTCCTCCAGAATTTTTAAATTAATTTTAAATGCTTGATTTCAGTTATCAATTAATACTCAATTACGGCACTACCAACGGATAACCCGCCGCCAAAACCGGTAAACACCAGCTTGTCACCACGTTGAACTTGCTTTTGGGCAACCATTTCAGCAAATAGAATCGGTTCACTGGCCGCCGCAGTATTGCCATACTGTGCAATGTTCATCGGTAATTGTTCCGTAGCTAAGTTTAATTTTTGACCAACGCTCTTAACAATACGTGCGTTGGCCTGATGAAGCACAAATGCTTTAATATCACTCGACTCAAGCCGTGCCTGCATCAACGCCTGCTCAATTGAGTGGGGCACTTGCTTAGTGGCAAAGTCATAAACCCGCCGACCATTCATCTGAAAGGCCCAGCGGTTAGAACCTGCACCATCAGTCCGTGTTGACCACGGATTCACCTGAGGCTGCTGTCCCGCCGTTAAATAATGCCCGTCAGCGCCAAACGTCGCGTAATGACCGCCCAGCCAGTGCCCAGTGGCCGTATTAGGCTTAGCAGTAATCAATAGACCACCCGCACCATCACCAAATAAAACGGCAGTGCTACGATCATGCCAGTCTACTAACCGACTCAAGGTCTCGCTACCGATTAACAAAGCGGTCTGACCCGGTTGTAAGTATTGGTGAACCAACTGCATCCCATAAACAAAGCCCGCACAGGCAACATTGATGTCAAAGGCAATTGCTTTTTCAGCCCCAATCGCTGCCTGTACTTGAGGAGCCGTCGCCGGTGTCAAATAATCCGGTGACATGGTTGCCACGATGATCAAATCAATCGCCGTCGCCGCTAGCCGACTTTGCTGCAACAACTGCTGGGCAACTGAAACAGCTAAACTCGTCGTTGTCTCATCGGTCGCGACGTGGCGAGAACGAATTCCCGTTCGCTGCTTGATCCAATCATCAGAAGTCGCCATCAGTTGCGTTAGTTCTTGATTCGTGACTTTGGTCGTCGGCAGTGCCTTAGCACTCGCTAAAATCGAAAAATTAGTTGTCATGGTTGGTTACAATTCGGCAATGCTTTTAAAAAACTTTCCCAAACGACAATCGCCGAATTGACATTACCACCTTTCTATTTTGAATCAGTTGCACCAACGATAAAGGTTAAATCAGTTGTGCAGGCTGCCTTGTCACCGACCATCGCCTGACAACTCACCGTTCCCATGTTGGACCGTTGCTTGACCATTTGGACATGCAACTTCAAGACATCACCGGGACGGACAATTTTGCGGAACTTGGCATCCTTAATGGCGCCAAGATAAGCCGTCTTACCAGCAAACTTTTCAGATTTTAAAATCAGAATCGACGCGGCTTGCGCCAAAGCTTCAATAATCAACACGCCCGGCATGACCGGGTTACCAGGAAAGTGCCCTTGGAAAAATGACTCATTGATCGTGACATTTTTCGTCACCACGATCGATTCACCCGGATTTAATTCATCCACCCGGTCCATGAATAAAATTGGGTACCGGTTGGGGATTAATTGCATAATTTCACTTGCTTCTAACACACTCATAGTTAGTCGCTCCTTTCACGGCGTTTGGGAATGGCATTAAGTTAATCGTCCGACCAAATCTTGTCAATTGATTTCAGCAGATTAATTTACAGTATGTTACATTCTTCAGTGGTTAAATCCCGGTAAGCTGGGCTCTAATCGGGCTTTATTTTTTTGCGAAAATTTCGTAACTGGCCAATTTTTGCGGTCATAATCCGTCAACGAACTGGCACAGGTTAGTAATTTGACTATAAAGTTTATAATGTGTTCAATCGGTTAATGATTCCTCGTAAAAAATAGTTTCAACCAACCAGTCACCTGTCTGCTGGCAGTCACTAGGATAAAACTAGGGCATTAAAAAGCGCCTGAAACTCGTCGTCTCAAGCGCTTCTATTCAGAAAATCGATTTTTCTAATCACCATCCACCAATAAATCCACTGACAAGCTGGCCCTGCACTTCCGATTGCAATATCACCCACAACAGGACGCTGAAGCCCACCATGACACCTAAACACTGTCCTTCAAAGTCGGTTAGCGTCGGTAGTTGCAAGAGTCCGAGTTTGCGCCGTTTTTGACGGGCCAACTTAATGATGACTTCACCCGTCACCACAGCTAGTAGTGGTAACATGACTAGCCACCAGCGGCTGCCGAATGAATCCGCCAACCCGGCACTATTGAAATGCGTCACCACTGTTTGGGGTGCCAAACCAATCATAATGACACACATCAAAACGACCACGGCCACAATTATTCGCACGATCCAAGTAAAGACTCGCATGGCGCTCACCTCATTTTTGACCCAGTATAGCAAGCTGGCGTCCGCCTGGATAGTAAAATGCGTTTTTTTAAACGGTTAATTATCGAAGCCGACTACAATTGTGCGACCAGCTAGCTTTAACGACACGGTTCAACTGGTTGCATATCTTTTTTCTAATGCCAACGCAAAGACTAGTCTAAATCAACTAAGTTTGATTGATTTTTAACATTAATTATTGCCATCAAAAAAGTCGTTTCAGCACGATGAATCAGTACTGAAACGACTTTTGATTGATTACTTTGAAGCGACTAGTTACCTAGTCGAGATTAATCAATGGTAATCATAGCCTTAATCGTCTTTCGATTTTGCATATCTTGGTAAGCCTGATTAATGTCGGCTAATGGATACGTTTGCGTAAATACCCGGCCCGGATTAATATTACCGTCCAAAACTGCTTTGAGTAAGAACTGTTTGTCATAAGTCGTAACGGAGGCGGAACCACCAGCAACCGCAATATTTTGAGCAAAGGTTGACCCAAGTGGCCGGTTATTATAATGTGGTACACCCACATAGCCTACGCGACCCCCATTATGCAAAACACCTAAAGCTTGGTCAATGGCCGCTTCGGTGCCGACACATTCCAACGCCGCATCCGCGCCGCCACCAAGGATTTCACGTACCTTCGCAATGCCTTCGTCACCACGTTCAGCGACAACCGCGGTCGCGCCAGATGCCAGTGCCATTTGCTGCCGATCTTCGTGGCGACTCATCAAGACGATTTGCGCGGCACCCCGCAACTTAGCTGCAATCACAGCACATTGCCCAACGGCACCGTCACCAATAACCACGACTTTATCGCCCTTTTGAACGTTTGCACACCGTGCCGCGTGATAACCAGTCGGCATCACGTCTGCCAGCGTCAACAATGACTTGAGCATCCCTTCCGTATAGTCACTAGGTTGACCAGGAATCTTAACTAACGCCCAGTTACCATAAGTGAAGCGAATGTATTCTGCTTGAAAGCCATTAGACCAATTTATGTGGCCCGGATGCCGATCACAAGTACCATCGAAACCAGCCAAACAAGCCGCGCACTCACCACAGCCATGGGTAAATGGGGTGATGACAAAGTCGCCTGGCTTGACCGTCGTAATGGCCGAGCCAATTGCCTCAACGATTCCGATAGCTTCATGTCCTTCGTTGATCGAATGGGCAGCTTTGTCATCACCATGCGCATATGACCACAAATCGGAACCACAAACACAAGTCCGCACGATGCGCACAATGACATCATCATCAGCTTGCAATGTTGGTTTGTCAACTTCCTGAACAGATACTAGCCCAGCTTTTTCGAAAATTGTTGATTTCATCCTAATCACCTTTGGCCGCCTCAACCAAAATTCAATCAGCGGTCGTTCCCTTCATCATTAAAATAATAATATTAAAACGAATACACATATATTATAACAAGAATCTGCACGTATCAGTTAATGATTGCACCAAGTCGGGCGTCACTAAATATTTAGTTACTCAGATAATCGGGACTAGCCGCGCTTGTCATTTATCTGTCAGAAATTTTTCATAAAAATGCGCCCAACCATGTTAGTTTCCTAGCAAAGTCAGGCGTCTTAACTCGGTCGATCGACCACTTTCAACTCAAGCACGAACCCACTTTAATAGTGCCGTAGCTGCCAACTCATGGAAGCGAGCGCCATAGGTTAGGCCTGCGTCATCACAGCGGTAATTTGATTGATGTAAGGTCCCATTGCCGCCTGAACCTAAGAATCCATAGAATCCTGGAATACATTCTTGATATAACGCAAAATCATCGTCGGCATTGCATAGCTGGGCAGGCACAATATCAAAATCATCTTTCAGAACACGTGATAGTACAGCGGTAAGTGCCGCGTTATTGTTGACACAGCTTGGTCCTCGGTCCCAATCAATTGTAGCGGTTTGCTGATTCATCTTGGCAGTTGCACGCACAATATCGTAAAAACGTACTTTAGCTAGATCCCGGTTAGCCGTGTTGAAGGTCCGAATCGTGCCTCGTAAATTCGCCGTATTTGGAATCACGTTAAAAGTCGTTCCCGCTTGGACGGCAGCAATCGTTAGCACCAGTGCTGCGTCTGGCGCAATATTTCGGCTACGAATGGTCTGTAAATTACTGATCAATTCACCAAGCGTCACGATGGGATCATGACTTGCTTCGGGCATCGCTGCATGGGCGCCCTGGCCCAGAATTGTGACGTCAAAATTATCATTACTAGCCATGAGTGGTCCAAACTTCATCGCTAAAGTGCCGACTGGTAAATTCGGCATATTATGGAATCCCGCAATCGCACGAACACCTGCTAGAACACCATTATCAATCATCATTTTGGCACCGCGGTGTCCTTCCTCCGCAGGCTGAAAGATCAGTCGCACCGTACCATTGAGATCCGCCTCATGCACTTTCAATAATCGCGCTCCCCCTAATAAGGCGGCCGTGTGAAAATCATGCCCACAAGCGTGCATCCGACCAGGAATCGTTGATCTAAAGGATAACTCATTGTCTTCTTGGATTGGGAGTGCATCAATATCCGCGCGCAACGCGATGATTGGCGCACCATGCCCAATCTCGGCCACCACCCCAGTTTCTCCCGGATAGTCTACCAACCGAATGTTCAACTCAGTCAATGTTTGCTTAATTAAAGCGGTCGTCGCGACTTCCTGCAGTGCTAACTCTGGGTGTGCGTGTAATTGATGGCGCAAGGTCGTCATCCAAGCTGCTAAAGTTGTTGTCATCATCTGAAAAGCCCCCTATAAAATTTTCAAGAAGATCGACGCAATAATCACTGACGCCACTGAGACGGTTGCAAAACCGCCCACTAACATTTTAGGTAACATCTGGTCTAGTAAATATTGCTTTTCCTCCGCAGTCGATCCCATAATTTCGGTCACTTCATGGGTGACGATATAGTCCGCGGGGAAACCAAATAAGGCAGTCAATGCACTTGCAAAAGCCATTTCGCGGCTAAATCCCAACGGTCGCGCCAATAAGCTAGATGCAATCCACATCCCTAAAACACCAAGAACGATCAACGTTACAATCGGGATCAAAATACCACTTAACATGCTGATTTTAACAATGTTTAGATTGGCAAAAATATAAGCTAGCAGACCATACATCAGCCAGTGAAAGACGCCCGCTTTCTCCAACACCGCATCTTCTAAAAAGCCCAACTGATGCGCGATAACACCAAACACTAAACAAATGATGTACTGATTAATCGTGCCATGGGCTAACTGGGCAGTCCATTCAGCTAGCCCAGTCACAGCAGCGACTTTAAATAACATAAAAGCTGAAGTATCATAAGCAGCCGGTAGTTGCCAATGCCGTAATTGAGGTTGAACTGATTTCACCTTCGCTGGTACGGTTGGTAGCGGGCACACTGGTAATTGCGCCGTTGTTTGAACTGTCGCACTGGTGGCAGAATCAGCGGTCGCGACCGTGACGTCTACATGTCGGACTTGCAATAGTCGGCGACTCTCCCGTTTGAGCATCCACGCGGTTAGCGGATAACCGAGCATGCTATGCATGACAAACATTGCCACCGGAAACGCCACGAGTGCGGTAATATGTTGGGCCTTGAGTCCAGCTGTCATCAGAAAGGCAGCCACTAACCCACCCGTCAACGGGGGCACACTGGCAACGATCGTGTGCCAATCAAATAAAAGACGGCCAATTCCCATCGTGAGCACCACTGTTCCAACCACGCCACTCAGGGCAATCACAACTGCACGCCACTGTTTTAACAACAATTTCAGATCCATCAACGTCCCCATATGAACCAATAAAACGGCTTGGGTAATTTGAATAAAGGCAGTGCCAAATGAAGCAGCGGGGACAATGTTTTTGGGAACAATTGTCCAAAAGCCCACTAGAAATAAGAGTGCCGTAATAAATACGGAGGGAACATAGGCCCGACTGCGCGTGGAAACCCACTCGCCAAGCATCATAAAGCCCATGACAACCATAAGAGAAATAGTTGCTACCATTACCATCACTTCCATTAGCTTAATTCACGATTGGTTTTTTTCTAATCGTATTATCATAATCTAACAGAAAGCCAATCGTAAAACGAGCCGTTCAATCAGATTCCGTTTAAACCCAATCTCATTCGCAACGACACAAACGATTCTAAAGTATCGCACCTAGTTCCGATAAGATTCCAAATACTAGATTGACTGAACTAACTAAGCAAATTTTAATCAAAATTTAAATCCATGGGACAATGGACTGGGCGTTCATAAATAAATTGACGCCCCAATCGACCATCTATGCGGTGATGCGTATCAGTGAAACCATGGGTCAGGTATAAATGTTGCGCCACATGATTGGCATGATTGACCGCTAATAATATTGTTTGAATCATCGGATAATGACTGGCAAGATAACGTGGTAATTCGGCAAGCGCGTCAGACGCAACCCGCTGATGCTTAAAGCGATCATCAACAGATAAGGCTCGCAACAAAATCGTATTCACTTCCGTTTCACCGTAACTGAGCGGTCCTTGACCAACATGCAAACAGAAAAAGCCCACTAATTGGTTGCCATTCATAATCATAACGGCCGTTCGTTCTAAATCAGATTTGCAAGCACGAATAACTTGTTGTGGCGTCGCCGTGTACATCACATTAACCAGTTGATACTGTTGTATTTGCTTCAGTGCTCCCCGTGTCGTCGAATAACGTACTAATTGAATCATGACCATCACACTTCCATTTGACCGATTTAGCACTTAGTGTAACAGTCCGTGGTCATGACTGGGAATTTTAATAATTCAATTGTTGAATTGACTAACTGGTGCTCGATTCAGCCTGCACTAGCTGGACGACGCACTAATCCACCACAAAAACGGCATCGGAAAAACTGCCCGATGCCGTTTGGTGATATTCGATTAAACCAGTTAATTTCAAATACGATTCAAGTACTTCATGGGCGCAACAAAATCTTGCCAGCAACTTGCCCGGTCTCAAGGGCCCGGTGCGCAACGGCTCCTTCTGCTAATGAATAGACTGTCGCTGGTCGTATCGTCACGCGATGCGTGAGCACATCATCAAACAATTGATTGGCACAGCACTGACGAGCAACCGCGCTGTCCAAATAATCCCATAAATCACCAGTCATCAAACTCTTGGATTCGGACATTAGCTTGACTGGATCAATTACTGGTGGATTGCCAGCTGCCATGCCATAAAAAATGACCCGCCCACGGTGCTTGGTAGTCGCCAGACTAACTGGTAGTGTCTTACCGACCCCATCAAACACCGTATCAAAAAAATTATGATGGGTCGTGTCCCAAGGATCATGGCGCATAAAAACGGTGGTTGCGCCAGCTTGATAGGCCAATTCAGCTTTCGCCGGTGTTGACGCGACACCATAAACAGCCACCTCATTGGCCACGAGCAGTTGCGTTAATGGCTGCCCAACACCACCGCTGATGCCATGAATCAAGACTCGATCGTGCGGTTGGTTTTGCGCCAAGTCATGGACTAAGAACTCCGCAGTCATGCCCTGCAATCCAATGCTAGCGACCTGCTGATCATTGATTGCCCGTGGTACTTTAATCGCCTGATCAGCTGGAACCGCGACGAGGCTAGCGTTGGCAAACGGCACGTCAACGAATAACACCCGATCACCGCGTTTAAAATTCGCCACTTGCTTACCAACTGCCACAACTGTTCCCACGCCTTCATAACCATCAATGTACGGTTGATGCTTTTCCAAATGATAGGTACCACGACGACGATAAATGTCGGCAAAGTTGAGCCCGATATACGTTGTTTTAACCAATACAGTATTTGCAGTAACGATTGGGTCCGCCACCTCACCGTACTGTAGGACCGACGCATCGCCAAAATCATTAAAAAATAATGCTTTCAACTAATCACCCGTCTTTTCTAACAAATCGTCAATCTGGCCCGATGCTGTTACCAACGTCAAGAAACGGTGGTTCCAAATCCGATCTTGATAAAAATCAATCGTTTGTTGCGCACTCATCATGGAATTGGCCGTCGTTGTCGTCAACCCCCGAACCATTTCGAGGTGGTAGCCTAACCCATGAGCCATTTTAACCGTCGTATCCACACAAAACTCGACTTGCGCACCACAGATTTCAAGTGTTTGACATCCAATCGCCGTCAATTGGGCTTGTAAATCCGTGTGATAAAAAGCGTTGGCGTGCGTTTTCTGGACCACAATATCGGTTGCTTCAATTGGCAACTCTGGTATCATCTGCCAATCGGCAGAACCAGTGACTAAGTCAGCATCGTGATGTTGCACAAACACGATTGGCTTATTTTGAGCCCGATAACTCGTCATGCGTTGTTGAATACCCGCAATCACGGTTGCCAAATTGGCAACCGGTTGGGGCCCGCGACAGACACCAACTTGCATATCAATAATAATCAGTACATCCGCCATGTTGAGCCCTCCTTAAATTAATTTAACTGGCTTGGTTAGCGTCAACTATTATTAACGACGCCCACAAAGCAGTAAGCTGTTTTTAGGCTAGCACATTATCCTAGCGTTTCCCAGCATTTAATCGAAGTAGCCCGGCACAACAACATCGTAACAAACAAGATCAGTCAACTGTATCAGCCGTGCGACCATCCAATGCGCGCCGCATCCGTCGCGTATAGTCTCTTAAGACTGCTGTCGCTGGTTGGTGCGTCGCAATCAAATGCACGACTGCACTACCAACGATGACCCCGTCCG
Source organism: Lactiplantibacillus argentoratensis (assembly GCF_037290055.1). Lineage (NCBI taxonomy): Bacteria > Bacillati > Bacillota > Bacilli > Lactobacillales > Lactobacillaceae > Lactiplantibacillus > Lactiplantibacillus argentoratensis. The sequence continues at coordinate 1,372,348 of NZ_CP147647.1, read as the reverse complement.
CAATTTGTGCCATGGCCTGGGCCTGGGCTGGCTCATGGATACCAAAACCAATTGCGACAGGTAACGTAGTCGCATGGCGAATCTTCGCCACCAGTGTTGCTAAATCAGTCGTGATGTGTCGCCGGGTCCCCGTGACACCTAGTGATGATACGACATAAATGAAGCCCCGCGCCTGCTGGGCAATCGCTGCGATACGTGCATCATCACTCGTTGGCGCAATCAATGGAATCAAAGCAATACCATAGTGGTCTAAGGTTGGTCGAAGTTCACCAAAGGCTTCTAGTGGCATGTCGGGAATAATCAAGCCTGCGACATTCAAACTTTGACACTGCTGGGCAAAGGCAGCATAACCAAACTGATAAACAATGTTCGCATAGGTTAAAAATACGAGTGGAATAGTTGTCTTCTCTCGAATTGCCACCACCAACTCAAAAACGCGTTGGGGTGTGATGTGTTGGTCAAACGCACGGAGATCAGCGGCCTGAATTTCGGGACCATCAGCCACAGGGTCTGAGAACGGAATGCCAATCTCAACGAGATCACAACCCGCTTCTGCTAACGCAACAACTTGGTGAACTGTCGCTTCAAAATTAGGATCACCGGCCACTACAAAAGCAATAAACGCCTTATGATTTTTAAAAATTGTTGTTAAATCAGTCATCAATTGTCACCCCTCGATACTTTGCAATTGCCGCCACATCTTTATCTCCACGACCGGATAACGTACAAATAATAGTTTGGTCACGTCGCATCGTTGGTGCTAATTGTTGTACGTAGGCGACTGCATGGGCACTCTCAATCGCACAGATCACCCCTTCGACCTTAGCAATCAGTTCAAATGCTTGTACTGCTTGGTCATCGGTGATCCCCACATATTGCGCCCGGCCACTCGCAGCCAGGTAGGCATGTTCCGGTCCGACGCCCGGGTAATCCAGCCCAGCCGAGATTGAATAGACCGGGGCAATTTGTCCGGCTTTATCTTGTAAAAATAGTGACTTCATGCCATGGAAGATACCAGTCCGACCACGTTCAATCGTCGCAGCCGTCAACGGCGTTTGAACACCCTTACCCGCTGCCTCACAGCCAATCAGCTCAACTGACGTATCATCAAGAAAAGCCGCAAAACTTCCAATGGCGTTACTGCCGCCCCCGACACAAGCCACGACGGCATCCGGCAAATGACCTGTTTGGTCCAGGATCTGCTGTCGGGCTTCTACACTGATGACACTTTGAAATTCATGTACCATCATTGGAAATGGGTGTGGTCCCGTTGCAGAGCCCATGATATAAGCTGTATCATCACAGCGCCGCGTCCACTCTTGTAAGGCCGCGTTGATCGCATCCTTTAGCACCATTGAACCAGTCGTGACCGGGTGGACCTTGGCCCCTAATAGTTGCATCCGGTAAACATTCAGCGCTTGACGATCCGTGTCTTTCTTACCCATAAAGACGTCGCATTCCATCCCGAACAAAGCAGCAATAGTTGCAGTTGCGACCCCGTGCTGTCCAGCCCCAGTTTCAGCAATCAATCGCTTTTTGCCCATCTTCTTTGCCAACAGTGCCTGCCCCAAGACATTGTTAATCTTGTGCGCACCCGTATGGTTCAAGTCCTCACGTTTAAAATAAATCTGAGCACCACCTAATTGATCTGATAATCGTTGTGCATGGTACAACAACGATGGCCGGTTCGCATAGTTATTCAACAAGTCAGTCAACTCTTCTTGAAAATGCGCGTCCTGTCGGTAATGTTGAAAGGCGCGATCCAACCGCTGTAGCTCGGTCATTAATGTTTCTGGAACGTACTGACCACCAAAGTCGCCGTAACGCCCCGCCTGTGATTGATTTTTAATCATACTAATTCCTCCTAATTTCTGTTAATAATGGTGTTGACACGCCCGTTTGGTGCGCCCGTTGGACCATCAGATTGATTTTTTCACGGTCTTTATTGCCCGCCGTCTCGACGCCACTAGCCACATCGACCATTGCCGGGTACACCTTGTTGATTGCCGTTACGATATTCGTCGGTGTTAAACCACCAGCCAAGATAAACGGCCGGACGGGACGCTGTGATTGTAATTGATTCCAATCCAACACCTGTCCACTACCTGGACGGGCATTATCCAATAATAAGTAATCCGCTTGACATTGTGTAGCATTCGCTGGCGTCATCGCTTGAATCACCGGCACATGGGCGGCCATTAAGGACGCAATCCGAGGATCATCGACGGTAGCGTGTAGCTGGACCACCTGAATAATGTGCTGTTGCACGAGAGCTAAAATTTCCGATAATTGATTAGTTGTAAACACGCCAACACGCCGGATACGCGGATCTAATTGCTGTGACAGTTGGCGCGCGGTCGCCATCGTAATCCGTCGTCGACGACCGGGGGCAAATACCATCCCAATTGCGTCTGGGAGCGCTTGATTAACCATCACGACATCCGCTGGTCGCATTAAGCCACAAATTTTGATTTGAGTCATCCACGCACCCCCGCCCGCAATTGCATGACGGCTTGACCTTTATCTGGTGCACGCATCAATGTTTCGCCAACTAGCATGGCGTCAAAGCCAGCAGCGGCCAACTGTTGAGCCTGTGTGGCCGTTTGAATACCAGACTCAGCGACCACATAACACTCAGCTGGAACTGCTTGCCGTAACTGACAGCTCGTTGCAAAATTGACACTGAAATCTTTCAAATTCCGATTATTAATGCCAATAATCCGGGCCCCAGCCGCCACCGCTTGCTTAATCTCAGCCGTTGTATGGACTTCAACTAGCGCACTTAAATTCAGCTCATGAGCCAACGTAATGAAAGCCTGCAGTTGAACCGGTGTTAAAATAGCAACAATCAATAAAACCGCACTAGCACCAGCAATACGAGCACTCGCAATCTGACTAGCAGCCACAATGAAATCTTTACGTAATGTGGGTACCGAGACCGTTTGCGCAATGGCTTGTAAGTAAGACAACTGTCCTTTAAAATACCGGGGTTCGGTCAACACTGAGATGGCATCGATCCCAGCAGCAACATAGTCTTGCGCAATCTGTAAATAGTCAAACTCAGCCGCAATCAGCCCCTTAGAAGGTGACGCCCGCTTAACTTCACCAATAAGCTGTAAGCCCGGCTGGGCCAGCATTGCTTCAAATGATAAAACGGGGGTGGTCATTTTTCGAGCTTGTTGAATGCGCTTCACACGCTCCCTAACTGGCACCTTCTGAACCCGTTGCTGACTCGCCTGGACGAGTTGATTTAAAATCATGAGGCCATCACCGCCTGACTACTCTGAATTAATTGGGCCAACTTAGCCGCGGCCGCTCCTTGATCGATTGTTTGCTGGGCCAACTCAAAAGCGGCCGCTAGATCCAACTGTGGCTTGGCAATATGCAACGCCGCGGCGGCATTCATCAACACCACGTCACGAGGGGCCCCCGGTTCTCCAGCGAGCACTGCCCGCGTGATGGCGGCATTAACTTGGGCACTACCACCAATAAGAGCCGCATGGTCACAACGCGTCAGTCCAAACTGTTCAGGCGTCAGGATTCGCGTTACTTGCTGCCCATGATTAATTACGATCACATCCGTAGGGGCTGCTGCTGAAATTTCATCTAAGCCGTCTCGGCTATGCACGACCATGGCATGTTTAACACCTAAACGCGTCAACACTTCGGCTAATGGAGCCATTAAAGCTTGCCGGTATACCCCTAATAGTTGCATCTCAGCATGAGCTGGGTTGGCTAAGGGACCCAGTATATTAAAAATAGTTGGAATCTTGATTTGTTGCCGGGCCGGAGCGACGAATCGCATCGCCTGATGATATTCGCGCGCATACATAAAGGCAAAATTGGTCCGCTCTAGCAATGCTAGACTCTGAGCGGGCGTTAGATCGATTTTGATACCGAGTGCTTCTAAAACATCCGCCGCACCACTCTTGGACGACGCCGCACGATTGCCGTGCTTGGTCACTGGTACACCCGCAGCAGCGACCACTAGCGCAGTGGTCGTCGAAATATTAAACGAATTCGACCGGTCACCGCCCGTCCCAACGATTTCTAGCGTGGGCCGTTTAACTTTAAAAGGTAACGCCTGGGAACGCATCGCAGTTGCTGCACCAGCAATTTCATCGATAGTTGCCTTTTTGATGGCTAAGGCGGTCAAAAAGCTCCCAATCTGTGCGTCGGTGGCTTGACCTTTCATAATTTCCGTAATGACTTGTTGGCTCATTGTAAAGTCTAGATTTTCTTGGTTAGTGAGTTGTGCAATCGCTGTTTCAATCATAAGTATTCCTCCACTCTCGTCTGCTTAATGTTTAAGTGCTAAAAAATTACGGATCAGTTGCTCACCAACGGTGGCTGGCGTCATGATTGATTCTGGATGAAATTGAACGCCGTACAGCTGACGGCCCACATCTTCCACTGCCATGATTTCCTGATCATCGCTTGTCCCAATGATTCGAAAGTTAACGGGCAAACGGCCCGCATCAGCTACCAACGAGTGGTAGCGCGCTGCCATGAACTGCATCGGACAATCTTTAAATAGTGATGACGGCTGCACGTGCATTAACGTGGCTTGCCCGTGAACTAAATGCTGGGCGCCTTGCAGCGAACCGCCAAAAGCGGTGACCATCACTTCTAATCCCATACAAATCCCCAATATGGGGACCTGACCAGCTAATTGTTGCACGACTTGTGGACTAACTCCCGTGTGGGCTGGCGTCCCCGGCCCTGGTGATAAAATGATATGGTCAGGTTGTAATGCCTTGATTGCAGCAACCGTCAAATCGTCATTTTTAATGACCCGTACATCGGGCGTCAGACGACCAATTAGTTGATACAAGTTATAAGTAAAGCTGTCATAGTTATCAATTAATAATTCCATCTTTAACTCGTCCTTTCGCGTCTTGTACTGCATTAACGATCACTCGTTGTTTATTCTGGCACTCCTTAAATTCTTGAGCGCCGATACTGTCAGCAACAATGCCCGCACCCGCTGGAATCACCAACTGTTCATTCATTCGGTAGGCCAGCCGGATGCCAATCGCCATGTCTAAATTACCGTTACAATCCAAGTAACCAAAGCAACCACCATAAGCACCCCGCGGCACCTGCTCATAATGATTAATCAGGGTCATTGCTTCAATCTTAGGCGCGCCAGCTAACGTCCCAGCTGGAAAAGTAGCGGCAAGCACTTGGAGTGCTGTAGTAGTCGGCGCCACTTCTGCGGCCACCCGAGACCCTAAGTGCATGACTTGCGAATAACGAATTAATCGCCGTAAATTAGTCACCCGGACACTTTTAAACTTTGCAACTTGTCCTAAATCGTTACGTCCCAAATCAACTAACATATTGTGCTCGGCAATCTCTTTAGGGCTGGTTTGTAATTCATGAGCCAACTGCTGATCCTCGGCAGGTGTTCGACCACGGCGTCTCGTCCCGGCCAATGGATACGTCGCGATTTGTTCCCCATCCTTCGTTACTAACGTTTCTGGTGAGGCCACCGTCATTTCGAAATTAGCCTGTTTAAAATAACAGGTATACGGGGCCGCTGTTTTTTGAAGTTGCTGATAAACTGCCAGCAATGACCCGCTCATGGTCCCCAAACATGGATTAGCATATATCATTTGGAAAATATCACCAGCGTAGATGTGTTGGCGAATTCGGTCAACCTGACGCGCATAGGTCGCTTGATCCGCTTGCATGTGTAATGGTTGCTGTAAGTCAAATGGTGGCAGAGCTATTGGTTGCTGTAATTGTTCAATAATGGCGGCTAACTGTTGCGTTAGAGCCGTTTGAGTCACGGCGTAAGTTGCCGCTAAATCCGCAGTTGAAATCAGCTGCGTCAACCCAAGCTCATGATGTCGATGATCATAGACGAGCACACTCCTAACTAAGAATAAACCTAAGTCATCGAGATCTGCGGTTGCTGGTGATTTCAAATGCAACTTGGGTACAAATTGTTGAACATACTCATAGCCGAAATACCCTATCAAGCCCCCCGTAAATGGTGGTAATCCTTGAATTCGTGGTGTTCGATATTGGTTTAGAATGGCTTGGAGTGTCTCATTAGCTGGTCGTTTGTGCTTGGCTAGTTGCCGGCCCGTGAGACTTCGCTGTGGTTTAAAACTAAAATAGCTATATCGTTGGTGCCGATCAATCGTCAGCGCGAAACCGTTCCCCATCTGGTGGACGATTTTAGCAACCGCAATGGGGTCAAATGTGGCGAGTGGTCGTTTGACCATCACTGGTACGTAGGGATAATGATCCTGATAAGGAATCAAAGTTGGTAATGTTGGATTCATATTGAACCACTCCTCATTAATAAGATAGTTTTACTTGAGTTGTGGTTAATTGCCATCGTTGCTGCATTGAACTGCCCCCTATCAAAAAAATCCGTCCATGACTAATGACAGTCAAGGACGGATTTTTCCGCGGTACCACCTTGGTTGGACACCAAGTTATCCCATTCAGGTTAGACTTGGGTCCCAGCTTAGCGAAATGCAAACACATTCCCGGGAATTGACGGCTCCCTATCGTCGCGAGGTAGTAGAACAAAACTGTTCGTTAGTCGCGCCCTCAGTGGTCCATTTAATAATTTGCGTTCGATCGCACTCTCAGCAACGGCGACTCTCTTTACGGGCATCATTATCTTGATCTCCACTTCATCGGTTTCATGGACGAATATTAAGTTGTCATTAACATTAAAACTCGATGAGCAATTTGTCAACACTTTTATCTTAATTTAATATTATGTGACTGTGAAATTAACACTTATTAGTCAAGTTGCTGCCAAAAAGTCTTGTAGTAATGCCAGACCAAACCAGCAGAAATAATTCCGACGCCAACTAATACAATGATATTAATCAGCATAGCTGCCGCCGCGAACAGCTGAATCAGCACACTATAGATCACAATTGTCAGCACGCCCACAACACTGCAGGCCAACAAGTTAAGCATCAAACCAAGATTACCGCCGCCCCGATTAAACAATTGGGTCACATTAGTCCAATTCGTCAGCCGTAGCTGATAATCACGCTTAAAGTAATGTTGGGCAGCTAGGTACGTCCCCCAAGCAACGCCCAATATTAGAGCCAAATCTAGGGCTAATGGTGCTCGCCCAGCGATACCCACCACTAGAACCATCACACCATTGATCATGATCTGGAACCAATAACCCAAGTAAAACTTTTGTCGTAAGTAACGGGACATTGGGATTGGCAGTGCACGCACAAAGTCAAAGTTCATTTTATCAAGTGAAATGAGATTACCGACTAATGAGGTTTGATTAACATTGACGATCGCACCGGCCATCCCACTGACAAACCAGACACCGAGCCAGTTCAGCGATAGCCGACTAAAATTAGGGGCGGTCCCCGAAAAGAGAACGGTCCCGACTAAAATCAATGGCAGCAGGATTGAATTTGTGAATAATTGTAAGGTTAAACTGGGTTCTTTCAGTAACTGAAACTGGTAGGTACGCAAAATTTTATTGCGGTTATGTTGTCGCGAATGTCGATGCTGCGGTGTTGCCAATAACACTGTGTTGACTTGCGTAAGCTGTTCCACCAAGTGGGTCAAAACAAATTGTCCAGTCAGTGCGAACAAAATCAGCGAGATGACAATTAAACTCGCCCAGGTTAGCAAACTCGTCATTGTCAACGGCGTCGTGAAAACTTTAAAAATCGGTATCAATAGGGGTAATGCTGCGCGGTCAACCTGCGTTCCGGTGTCAGATGATGAGCCGCGATTCATGAAGTAGAGCCCGACTAGCACTAAGACAGCGTTAAGGCCTAACATGACGTTCATCACCATTTTTTGATGGGTGCGAAACACAGTTAGCTTGGTTAAGCCAAAAACTATTAGGGCGCACAAGCACAGTAACAAACTCAGTATTAGGCCATACATCAAGACGGCCATCAGCACACCTAACACCACAAAGATTCCTGCCCGTGTTGCGGTCATGATAAAAATTAAAAGTAACGGAATGGTAAAGGGTACCGTGTTGAATATCACGACCAAAATCTTACTCATAAAAATTTCTTGATTGCGGAAAGGTAACGGTAAGTATTCAACAAGATCATTGCCGGCAAAAAAGACGTTATAAATACCGGATATACTCTGTGAAACTCCCAATAAGATAAATAACGCCACATAGAACGTAAACATGCCTGGCAACTTGCTAAAATCAAAGGCCAGCATCGTCAAACCATAAATACCAAGAAACATCAAGGCATTCAAGTAAAATTGCCGCATCAACTTCTTACTCAAGGCTGACCCCGAAGCGCCCTTTTTACGTAGCCGATCCGTTAGTTGCGGATTCAACAACCTGAGATTAACAGCCAACAAAACACGCAACTGACTTTTATGCATCATGCTCACCCTCCAGTGCATCGACAAGGTGATCATCCGTCAACCGCCCGGCCATTTGTAAATATATCGCCTCAAGTGATTGTTGCGGATGTTGCGCTAGTAATTGTTCAACCGAACCGGTATAAATCAATTGCCCCTGCTTCAAAATTGCCAATCGGTCACATAACTGCTGCGCCGTATCCAGATTGTGGGTGGAAAAAATGACCGTCTTACCTTTGGCGGCATGGGCCTTCATCAAATTTTTCAAATCAAAAGCAGCTTGGGGGTCTAACCCTTGCAGCGGCTCGTCTAAAATCCAAATATCGGGGTCGGGAAGCAACGCCCCAATCAAAATAGCTTTTTGCCGCATCCCGTGTGAATAACTGGCCATGGGTTCCTCAACGTGTTCAGCCATATCGAACAGTGCCACCAGCTGTTGGCGCCGTTGCTGAACGGTTTCCTCTGATTGCTGGTAAGCGGCAGCTATCAAGTCCCAATATTCCATCGCCGAAAGTTGAAGAAAAATATCGGGTGTGTCCGGCACGTAAGAGATCTTTTCTTTGACAGCTTGTCGTTGCTGTTCAAGGTCTAAGCCATCGACCGTAACCGTGCCACTCGTCGGTTTAATGATACTGACTAAGTTTTTGATCGTCGTTGATTTACCCGCCCCATTGTGGCCCAGCAAACCGAAGATTTGGCCTGATGCGATGGTTAAAGTAAGCTGATTCAATGCTGTCTTATCCCCATAACGTTTCGTTAATTCGTGAATTTCAATCATGTGATTATCCCCCTAGTCACCATTTTGGCTTTATTATACCGGACCACGTTTGAAAACTCGAAAACGGAGCGACTCGATCCTCATCAATTAACTCATCTGTGCCAATGACTAGTTTCATCATGAAACTAACGATTTCACCGACCACTTCCAAGATACTTGTTAGCCCAACCCAATCAACGACCACCTCGTTGTTACAGTTGTCATATACAAGTTAGTTGTTTTGAAGATTTCCGTCGCTACAAAACAGATACAGATTGTCATTTGACATTCCAGTATTAATCCTTTTTGTTACTTACAATTTTGAAAAGATTCCCCTAACCCAATTAAGAAGCTGGTACCGTTGCTGTAACGCAAAAAAGTTCTTCTCTGACAAGGCATCAGGCCCTATCAAGGAAGAACTTTAATTTACACTTTGTTATTTAAATAACGGCTTTCCATTGCCTGGCGGGCAAGAACAGCGTCCTCAAAGTGCTGAAACGGCTTGTGTAACAGGTAGCGCCCCTTGTAGAAAAATGTCGCCACCCATTTTTGAGTATTGCTATCCCAGCTGACACCGATGACACCACTCTTATTACGCTTAGACATAATCTTTGACGGTAAATCAGTGTGATGATCATGAATTTTCAGATTGCTTAACCGCCCCATACTGGCAGCCGTTTTGGGATTACGTCGAATTAACTGCGACCGACTTTCTCGTGTCAAACACCCACAGCTTCTTGCTCGCCCATGCCGCAACGCGTACGAATCAGCTTTGGTCTGATTGCCACAGCGACACTGACACAACCAGAGGGCATTGCCATTTTTGGCAGTTCCACAACGTCTAATGACTGTTAAGCGGCCAAACTTCTGACCCGTGATATCGATTAAAGTAGTCATATTAACGCCTCCATTTAACGGCTAATTATGACGTTTCTTCAAAATTGCACTCACACCAACTAGTAAGGTTGCTGCAGTCAAACCAAGTAGTTCCGCCGCAACACTAGCTGGCCGATCATCATTGGTTTGCGGTAAAGTCGCTTGTTTGTGGGTGGCTGATTGATGAGCCGCGGTTGGCTTAACGGATTTAGTCGTCTTCGCCAGTTTAACCGTTTTTACATTGGCTGGTCGTGTCTGAGCAGTCTGTTCAACAGCCTGTGCTTGTTTGAGATCCACTGACCGCTTGACGCTAGCTTGTTTAGCAGTTGTTGTTGCGACGGTCTGAGCCTTATCCGGCGTCTTGACCGTTGCGACTTTATCTGGCGTGTCAGTCGTCTTAATTTTATCCGACTTATTAACTGTCACCGTCTTCACTGGTGTTTTTGGTGTCTCACCGGTTGAAGGCCTATCGGTAACGTAACGAATCGTTTGAATATCATCCACGCTAGCTGGCGTAACCATGACTGCCTGAGTACCCGTTACCACCGCATGATAGCCCGGAATACTGAACGCCGCGACGCGCTCAAAAGTGTGATCCGCCTGATTAGTCGACCAATTGCTATACGTTACGTCCCCGGTGACCTGATCAACCCGTTTAGTACGAGTGAATGTCATCGCTCTGACCGTATCATCGTGCAACTGCGTGCCAGTCGTACTCTGATAATGTATGGTTTGCGTGATCGTCTTGGTCTCGGTTGTCGCAGTTGTCACATGTGCAAGCTGAACCAGATAGCTGTGAACAACACCATCATCATTGAAAATAGCTCCTGAAACTGGATAGCTATCGCGGACAAGCACGTAGCCCTGATTACTGTAATCAGCAATTGTGTTAGCCGTGCGGTAATCGGATGATGTCTGATAATCGCCAGTCAAACTGACGGTCGCGAGCGTTTTATCCGTGGTGACATCAACATAGGTGACCGTCGCCTTTTCTGCGTTAAGCGCATACGTCACAATAATGTTGGTCGGTTGCGCCGCACTAGTTACTGCATCGTTTCCCGTGACCCGCGCCCGGTCAGCCGTATAGCCAATAATAACGGGTGACGTCACGGTGGTATAACGACCAGTAGCTGAAGTCCCATCCAGCCAATCAGTATAAACTACGGTAGGATCAACTTCATCAATCGTGGCATCCCGATTAAACGTAATCAGTTGAACGCTGTCAGTGCCAGCCGAAGCCCCATTTTGATACTGATACTTAATCGTTTGACTGACTTGTTTCGTCAGATCTTGGGCGGTCGTTCCAGCTGGATATTTCGGTCCGTCTGGATTGTCTGGATCAATTGGTTGGCCTGGCGTACCCGGATTACCTGGTGTAACCGTGACTAACTTATGCTTCAGTGTCACGGTATAAGTTTTAGCAAAATCATCGACATCGAACAGCATCCCCGATACGGGATAATTATCACGTACCAGTTCATAACCGTTTTTAACATAACCTGCAATGGTTTCAGCGGTCCGATAATTGGATTGTGTCCGATAGTCACCAGTCAAATTGGCCGTAGCGAGCGTTTTACCCGTCGTGACATCCACATAAGTGACCGTTGCTTTTTCAGGTTTTGCCGCATAGGTGACGACCACCTGTGTGTCTGAATCTGTATTAGCAACTGAATCACGACCAGCAACCTGTGTTTTATCAGCCGTATAGCCAGTAATGACGGGTGACATCACGGTGGTATAACGACCAGTAGCTGAAGTGCCATTCAACCAATCAGTATAAACTGCGGTAGGATCAACTTCATCAATCGTGGCATCCCGATTAAACGTTATTAGTTGAACGTTATCAGTACCAGCCGAAGCGCCATTTTGATACCGATACTTAATCGTTTGACTAACTTGTTTCGTCAGATCTTGGGCGGTCGTTCCAGCTGGATATTTCGGTCCGTCTGGATTGTCTGGATCAATTGGTTGGCCCGGCGTACCCGGATTCTCTGGTGTAACCGTGACTAACTTATGCTTCAGTGTCACGGTATAAGTTTTGGCAAAATCATCGACGTCGAACAGCATCCCCGATACGGGATAATTATCACGTACGAGTTGATAGCCATTCTTGACATAGCTCGCAATCGTTTCAGCCGTCCGGTAACTGGACGTGGTCTGATAGTTACCAGTCAAATGATCCGTAGCGAGCGTTTTACCCGTAGTGACGTCTACATACGTGACCGTGGCGTTCTCTGGCTTAGCCTGATACGTGACCACGATGTTCGTGTCAGCATCCGCATTGTGCACCTCGTTATTACCCGCAATACGCGTTGAATCAGCAACATAGCCTTTAATTTCCGGTGAATCGACTGGCATGTAACGACCAGTCGTTGCCGTACCAGTCAACCAATCGGTATAAGTTAGCTTATTGTTAACCTCATCGACCGTCACGCTGCGCTTGAAAGTGATTGTTTGCGTATTAGCGTCGGCAGCAGTACTTTTATCCTGATACTGATAGTGAATGGTTTGACCAACCTGCTTAATCAAGTCTTGCACAGCCGTACCCGCTGGATATGTGGGCCCGTTTGGATTATCGGGGTCAATCGGCTCGCCTGGCGTACCCGGATTATCTGGGGTAAGCGGCAGGAGTTTATGTTGCAATTTGACAGTATAAGCCTGAGTACCTCCGTCTTTATCAAACACAGCACCGGCTGTCGGGTAGCCATCACTGACCACTTTATAGCCCATATTAAGGTACTGAGCGATTCGATCTGCGGTCCGATAATTCGAAACGGTCTGATAATCACCAGTTAGTGGGTCTGTCGCCAGCACCACTCCCGTTGTCGTATCTTCATAGATCACCGTGGCTTTTTCGGGATTAGCCTGATAATAAACTTGTACATCTGGACTGAGATCCGTCCCACTCACCGTATCACGACCCACAACACTGGTTGGGTCAGCCGTATAACCAGTAATCGAAGGTGAATCAACGGCCTCAAAACGACCAGTCATGGTCCCATCATCAGTCAACCAATCCGTGTAGACGACTGTGCCATTAACTTCATCCACCGTGACGTTACGACTAAAATTAACCACTTGAACATTGTCCGGCTTAGCAGTGCGACCATCCTTGTATAAATAATGAATCGTTTGGCTGACTTGCTCAGTTAAATCCTCAAAGTCAGTCCCCACTGGATATGTGGGTCCGTTTGGATTATCGGGGTCGATCGGCTCGCCTGGCGTACCCGGATTATCTGGCGTGCGTGTTACAAATTTATGAACAAGCGTCACCTGGTACTTTTGAACACTGCCGTCCTGGTCATAGATCACCCCGGCTGTTGGATAGTCATCACGGTACAATTGATAGCCCGCATTCTCATATGCGGCAATCGTATCAGCTGTCCGATACGCATCCGTTGTCCCGTACGCTCCTTGTAAGGGTTCCGTCTTAATGACCTTGTTATCAGTTTGGTCAAAATACGTGACCGTCGCATACTCTGTGTTCACGGTATACGTCACAGGAATCGTCGTGTCATCATCCTGCCATACAACGCCGGGATTGCCGGCAACACTGGTTGAGTCAGCCGTATAACCAGTAATCAAAGGTGAATCAACGGCCTCAAAACGACCAGTCACGGCCCCATCATCAGTCAACCAATCTGTGTAGACGACTGTGCCATTAACTTCATCTACCGTGACGTTACGACCAAAATTAACCGCTTGAACATTATTCGGTTTAGCAGTGCGACCATCCTTGTATAAATACTGAATGGTTTGACTGACTTGCTCAGTTAAATCCTCAAAGTCAGTCCCCACTGGATATGTGGGTCCGTTTGGATTATCGGGGTCGATCGGCTCGCCTGGTGTACCCGGATTATCTGGCGTGCGTGTTACAAATTTATGAACAAGCGTAACCTGGTACTCTTGAACACTGCCGTCCTGATCATAGACCACCCCGGCTGTTGGATAGTCATCATCGACCAGGTCGTAGCCCGCATTCTCATACGCGGCAATCGTATCAGCCGTCCGATACGCATCCGTTGTCCCGTACGCTCCTTGTAAGGGTTCCGTCTTAATAACCTTGTTATCAGTTTGGTCAAAATACGTTACAATCGCCGTTTCAGTCTTGGCCAAATAACGATACGTCACGGTACCGCCCTGATCAGTTAACGTGCCATTATAGGCTAGTCCAGTATTGGGTGCTAACACATAGCCCGTCTTAGGTTTGGCTGCCGTCGTGTAGGTCAAATAGTCCGTGGCCGTTGCGTCCGTAGCATGTGTCGCCGTACCAGTTTCCGAAGCATCTACCTGAGTCTCACCATTAGCATCTACATGTTCGTAGAGGTACTTAACCGCAATATCACCAATTGTCAAGGTGCCAGGAATGACTGAAATGGTATAGTTTTTATTCACCGAATCATCAGCATCAGGAGTGGCCGTAATTGTCTTAGTTCCAACCGCACTCATGCCGTTGGTCACACGATACTTTAAGGTCTCACCATTAACTGTCCCAGTAACCACCGCCGCCAAATTCTTTTGCGTCCCATCCGACCAATAAATCTTGTTGGAAATCGTAATTGTTGCTTTGGCTGGATCAATTGTCAGCGTTCCATTGACATAAGAAATTTTATAATTACTGGTATCGGCTGCCGTGGTCCCAGTCATTGCATAAGTGCCGACCTTAGTATAAGTCGTCGCACCACTGCCATCTGCCGCAACTGCGGTAAATGCTAACTGATCATAATTGGTCCCACTAGTAACAGCGGCAGTCGTGCCATGTGCGCGGCCGTCATAAACTGCATTATCATCCTTGACCGTGACTGTCAGATCTGCTGGCGTGATCACCAACGTCCCATCCGTCGTGGTAACGGTATAGTTCTTAGCCAAAATCGCCGCTTGCGTGGGATCCGCTAACGCGTATGTCAGGTCGTCATAGGTACCGACGTTCGTGGCAGTCGTCGTAGTAAAATCAAAGTGATCATACGCGGTTCCAGTCGTTACAGCTACGGATGTCCCCTGAGGCTTGCCATTATAGGTCACTGTATCATTGGCTATCGTTAACCCGAGACCAGCAGCCTGCACCGTACCAATCGTGGTGAAAACTGCCGCATCATCCAGAATATAATTCGACCCCAACGCAGCTTGAACTGCCGCCCGACCTGCTTCATTAAGAGTAATTGTATATTGGCCAGTGTCCGTCCCGGTCAAGTTAGCATCGGTGCCTTGATACGCGTAAGTAAAGTCTGCCGGCGTTAAAATACTTTGACCGACCTTGCCGGCTACACCTGGTTTAGCATCGCCGATTTCACCGTTACTAATTTGAAGGATATTTCGCTTTGTTGCATTTTTAACGGTGATTACCGGCAACATTGTCAATGCTCCCGTATACGGCTGTGAAGGCCGAAGTATAATTAGCCCATTCTTACCAGTGGTGGCTGTGATTTTTACAGGGACAATCTTAATTGTAAAGGTATAATCGGAGGCCCCAGTCGAAAAGGTTGGGACAAAGTCATCCAAATCACTGGTGGTATCATAAGCATTATAACCTTGCATAACCCGGCTCATCCCAGCTTTACCCGCTGCATTGATCGTCACTGCGTAACTGCCAATTTTGGTAAGCGTTGCAAGGTCCGTATCTCCGGAATATTTCGTGACTTGCCCATGTTCATCCGTATACACAACATCAACGTAATCATTGACATCAGCAGAGTCCAGAAAAAGTGCATATAATAAATTGACCTTGTTGCCGTTTACATCTTCTAAGTAATTGCCCGCTGCATCTTGAATATAGTAGGCGATGTCGTTAGCCGGCGTCTCATCTGGAGAACTAATATAAGATTCTAGATCCGCCAGCGACGCCTCGCCATAATTCATCGACACGGTCCCCGTAGTTACTAACGATACGGTCGGCTTCGTTTCAGCTTCACTGGCGATAGCTGAAACCGCCGGTACTGCGGACTTAGTGACCGGCGTGTTTGCTGACCTGCTCGCTAGCGCACCCGTCAATGGGAGTGCCCGACTTGTCACTGCAGTCGTAATGGTCGGTGCTTCAGCAGTATGGGTGCCGGCCGTTTTCTCAGTTTCTGCGCGCGTTTGGCTAGCTGGTGTAGAAGCAGTGACATCACTTGCTACTGAAGAATTGGTCATCTTAGTGCTTGTCGTATCCGTGTTAAAACTCGTAGTAGCCGTTTTAGTTGCGGATGTTGATGTGGCTTCCGTGTCAGTAGATTTACTGGTGACACTTGGTGCACTAGCACTTGAGCCATCAGTACTTGATATGCTAGCACTTGAGTCAGCGCTGCTTGAAGCAGCACCGACTTCGGCAGCCGGCTTCGTAGCTGCTGCCGACTGACGATTACTGGAAGCTGAAGTTGCCCCAGTTGAATCAGTAGTAGCTTTAGTATCCTGAG
This sequence comes from Lactiplantibacillus argentoratensis, assembly GCF_037290055.1. Taxonomy (NCBI): domain Bacteria; kingdom Bacillati; phylum Bacillota; class Bacilli; order Lactobacillales; family Lactobacillaceae; genus Lactiplantibacillus; species Lactiplantibacillus argentoratensis. Next base: position 1,355,980 of record NZ_CP147647.1, on the reverse strand, counting down.
TCACGGCCTTTGTGGCTGTCGCCGTACTAGATGATTTTAGTACAACGGCATTGCTCGGTTCTGCCATGTCGGAACTAACGCTTGCGCTATTGTCGGCCGTGTCAACCCCCGTACCCGTTGCGGCTTTCACTTGTTCAACTTGGCTAAAAGTCAAACCGATGCCAACTGAAAATACCGTGATACTAGCAGCCACCCAGCGCCGCCCCGATTTATAAAGCTTATAATGAGACTTACTTTCCAATCCCAACCTATTTAAACGATTCCGCATAATTCTGCCTCCAAAGTTCAACCGTACCTGGGACAATCAAGTTATTTAGCTGAGTAATATTTGGTGCGCTTCATAACGTACTGAAACAATCGCGTTAATCATCAAGCTATCACCTGATTGACCCCTTCAATCATTAGTATACGTTCAAATAAGTTAAAATAACAAGTGCATAACAAAAAATAGACAAAATTATTTTTTAGATTATTTAATTGCAGTATCAGTTCATGCTATAACGCTGCATAAAAATACTAATATAACCGACATACTGACACACTTACTTTGAATCTATTGCACCCGCATCCCAGTTAGGTGGTTATCAAACAATGTATATCATTTGTTCTACTGCTGAAATGGTTTGCCAGCTATTTTACGGCACCAACTAATTTTCATTGCCTGCACGCCGACCATATCACCTAATATTGTTAAGACGCGCAAATCATGAACTGTATTTTCACACCAAAAAGCCCCTCTGAATGGGTTTCATTCAAAGGGGCACGGACATGCCGCACGGATATTCTCATTTAAGCTGTTACTGACACACCCTAATCTAAATAGGTACTATGCATCCCAATATAGCCTAAATTCGTTCCCATTGGTTTGGCCGCGACTAATATTGGATAAATCTGATCATAAAAGTTTGAAGCAGCCTTCGAGAGGCCCTTGTTGCGTAGCGCCTCCATTTGAAAACTGACCACTAATTTATTTAACACAGCAATTGAATAGCGATGATGCTCCAAATCGGCTTTGACCATCAACCCGATTTTACGTTCACGGTCGGTAAGACTCGTGTCGAGAACGAAGTCAACTAATTGACTCAATAACGCCTGTTCATCGACCTGATGTTTCCCCGTATGTCCAAACATCGGCGTTCACCTAACTCTCTTTTATCTTATCGTGCTAGCTCTGAGCAATTCCCGTTTAATTAACCCGGCCGCCAGCTTAGCACTAGTTATACTGGTCAAATACGCGACAAACCAGTTCAGATAAATCAGTTTAGTCTGATATCGAGTGATTCATATTCAGCTAATTGACGTATTCCAAGAAGCATCGCGTACTCGTATTACTATCATAATACTTCAAATTAGGAATTACGAGCTATCTCGTAAGATTGTTAAGAGATAAACCCAAGCACAGCATGCTCACATTGTGAACCGACCTAAATTGGTCGATGATTTGACGATTGAGCGTGTCACTAACTTCGCCAATAAAAAAAGCTAGCTAATCATTAAAAATGATTAACTAGCTTTCCATCATCAGTTCAGCCTAAGCTGCAACCGATGACTGCTGACGTTGTGATTTAGCCACGACGACGTTCTGGGATCCGAGCAGCCTTACCATGTAAGTTACGTAAGTAGTATAACTTGGCACGACGTACACGACCTTGACGAACGACATCAATTGCGGCAACGCGTGGTGTGTGTAATGGGAATGTCCGTTCCACACCAACACCGTTACTGATCTTACGAACAGTATAAGTTTCGCTGATACCGGAACCATGGCGCTTGATAACAACACCTTCAAATAATTGGATCCGTTCGCGAGTACCTTCAACAACTCGTGCATGAACACGAACTGTGTCTCCAGCACGGAAATCAGGGATGTCCGTACGAAGTTGTTCATTGGTGATCTTTTCGATCAATTGGTTTTGACGCATAATGTATTTCTTCCTTTCGCCGACATTCGTGACAACCTGGTCAGCGGAACATCGTTAATGGGCACAATAGCCAATAAATAGAATACCATATTCGAGGGTGGGCACGCAAGTTTTTTTGAACTCTTCACGACTAACTTGTCCTAATTAACGGCATAGCCTACACTTCCGACTCATCCGCCTTGATATCTGCTAACATCTGTTTAGCTTTTCCTGACAATGATAGCCCCGTCAACATGTCCGGGCGCCGTTCATAGGTCCGTTTCAGTGCCTGTTCTAAGCGCCAATCATCAATTTTTCCATGATCACCACTCAGTAAGATATCTGGTACCTTCATACCACGAAAATCAGCAGGACGCGTATATTGTGGGTATTCCAGGAGACCGCTCGAAAAAGAATCCCCCGGAGCCGATTCCGAATTACCAAGCACACCTGGTAAGAGCCGCACCGTCGCATCAATCATGACCATTGCACCCAGTTCACCACCAGTTAAAACGTAATCACCTAGCGAGACTTCATCGGTGACTAATGACCGAATCCGCTCATCATAACCCTCATAGTGGCCGCAAATAAAGGTCAAATGTTCTTCCTGAGCAAAGTCTTCAGCAACGTGTTGATTGAACTGGACTCCCGCCGGATCCAATAAGATCACGCGACCGGGTGCCGGGTGTTTTTCCTGAACGCTGGCCAAAGCATCAAAAATCGGTTGTGGTTGGAGTAACATGCCCGCACCACCACCATACGGATAATCATCCACATGGTTATGCTTGTCGGTCGTAAAATCCCGAAAATTAGTGACATCAACATTGATGACGTCATTTTCAATGGCATTGCCAATCATCGACTCATGAAGCGGCCCCGCAAACATCTCTGGAAACAGGCTTAAAATATCGATTTGCATTAATCAATCAGCCCTTCCATTAGTTCAACAGTCACCACGCCCGCATCCAAGTCAACATCTTTAATGACCTGGGGAATCTTAGGTAGTAAGACGTCAGACTGACCATGATCCCGTTTGACCACCCAAACATCATTCGCACCAGGTGACAGAATCTCTTTAATAGTCCCTAAAGGCTCGTCAGCGGTCGTCACAACTTGTAGGCCGACAATCTGGTGATAGTAGTACTCACCCGCTGGCAAGGCATGTAATGCTTCAGCAGGAACTTTGATCGTCCACCCCTTATAGCGCTCCACATCATTGATGTTATCGAGCCCTTCAAAGGTAAGAAAGTACAGCCCCTTTTGCTCACGGGCCTTCGCGATTTTGACAGTAATCCCGCCAGTCGTTTCATCTGGGGTTTTAAATAAACTCAATTGTTGCCCTACTTTAAAGCGTTCTTCTGGAAAATCAGTCACGACAACGACTTTCACTTCACCACGAATGCCGTGGGTGTTAACTAGGGTGCCAACACGATAGTAATCCATTAGCTTCCTCCTCTTAATTAGCTTGATTGTTATTCGTTTTAAATGTCATCAACATGTTACAACTAATCTACTCAACGACGGTCATCGAGATACTTTGACTCGTCCTCAAAAACTGGAACAAGATAAAAAAACTCTTAAACAAAACATCACTGCTTCGCTCAAGAGTTTTTTTGTTGTCCGTCTTCGATCGTAAGCCGGACACGTTTAGGTCCTGAAACTCGGACACTATACACAATTGTCCGAATTGCCGAAGCAACCCGTCCCTGCCGACCAATGACCCGGCCGATATCTTCGGGATTAACCGTTAAGTTGTATTCAAGATAACGCGTGGTTTCCTTAAAATCAACTTTAATATCGTCTGGATATTGAACTAACGGGGTGACAACCGTGGTGATTAAAGCTTTAATATCTGCCATGATCTATTACCGCTTTATTATTTAGTGAACTTAGCTTCGTGGTACTTCTTCATGATACCGGCCTTAGATAAGATATTCTTAACCGTATCTGAAGGTTGGGCACCATTGTTCAACCAACCGAGGATATCTTCCTCTTCAAGTTTAACTTGGGCTGGTTCTGTAAGTGGGTTGTATGTGCCGACTTGGGCGATAAAACGACCATCACGTGGTGAACGTGAATCTGCGACAACAATCCGGTAAAATGGATTTTTCTTAGAACCCATCCGCTTTAGACGAATCTTGACTGACATTTAAACACCTCCCGAATTCTTTAACAGGTAATAATATACCAGTAAATCAATAGCTTGTAAAGGACTTTTTCTTGACAGGCTAAAAAAACTTATAAATTAGCGTTTGCGACGCCGCATTGCTTTGGCTAAGCGCTTTTGTTTTTTCTTCTTAGTTTGACGAACCATTCGCTTCATGGCCATTTGTTGCATCTTACCACCGATACCGCCATTGGCACCACCCATGAGACCTTCCATACCAGCAAAGTTCCCTTTGGACATTTGATTCATCATCTTTTTGGTCTGGTTGAATTGCTTGATCATCCGGTTGACTTCATGAATTGGCCGCCCGGAACCAGCCGCAATCCGTCGACGCCGAGATGGGTTCAACAAATCCGGATCTGCTTTTTCGGCATTGGTCATCGAATAAACGATGGCCCGGATATGGGCAATGTCTTTCGGGTCCATGTTGATATTTTTCATCGCTGGATTGTTAGCCATGCCGGGAATCATCTTCATGATATCTTCCATGTTCCCCATCTTGTCAACTTGGTCTAATTGGTCGATAAAGTCATTGAAGTCAAAAGTATTTTCCTGAATCTTCAGGTTCATTTCTTCGGCTTGTTTTTCGTCATATTGCTGTTGCGCCTTTTCAATCAGCGTCAGCATATCACCCATGCCAAGAATCCGATCCGCCATCCGGTCTGGATGGAAGACATCAAGATCAGTCATCTTTTCGCCTTGACCGACAAACTTGATTGGCTTACCAGTGACGGCCCGAATTGATAGTGCAGCCCCACCACGAGTATCGCCATCTAACTTCGTCAAGACGACCCCGGTCACATCCAGCTTATCGTTAAAGCCCTCCGCCGTATTAACGGCGTTTTGACCAGTCATCGCATCGATCACTAACAAAATTTCGTCAGGATGAACGAGATCTTTAATATTGGCCAACTCGTTCATCAACTGCTCATCGATTTGTAACCGACCAGCCGTATCAATAAACACGTAATCATTGTGGTTTTCTTTCGCCTGTGCCATCCCTTGACGCACGATTTCAACGGGATCAACATCGGTTCCTAATTGGAAGACCGGCACGTCGATCTGGCGACCAACCTGTTGCAATTGTTCAATCGCGGCTGGCCGGTAAACGTCGGCCGCAATCATTAATGGTCGGGCATCCTGTTCGTTCTTTAATTTCAGGGCTAATTTCCCGACCGTCGTCGTTTTCCCGGCCCCTTGGAGCCCAGCCATCATGATGACCGTTGGAATCTTCGGCGATTTGTTCAGTGGAACTGCCTTTTCACCCATTGTTTTCGTTAATTCTTCATCAACGATTTTAACGATTTGTTGGGCTGGATTTAAGCCTTCCAGCACCTTTGCGCCGAGCGCACGTTCGCGAACCGTTTTAACAAAATCCTTGACCACCGTAAAGTTAACATCGGCTTCAAGTAATGCTAACCGAATTTCACGCATGGTTGCGCGAAGATCACTTTCCGAAATCTTCCCCTTGCGCCGTAAATTGGTCATTGCTTTTTGTAAACGTTCCGTTAGGCCTTCAAATGCCATTAGTGTCACCTAACCTTTATTATTATTCTGAGTCAGCTTCCAAGTTGACTAGTTGTTGAATCATCTTAATTAACTGGGTATCCCCATGGTAATTTTGCTTAATATAGTCAGAGATCGCGTCAACTTCGTGATTACGTTCCACAAAGTCGTGGTAGAGATGCAGCTTAGCCTCATAACCTTCTAAAATCTTTTCAGTCCGCTTGATGTTATCATAGACGGCCTGGCGCGAAACTGAGAACTCCGCTGCAATCTCGCCTAAGGAATAGTCATCAGCGTAGTACAGTTGAATATAGGCTTTTTGCTTATTCGTTAATAACGGTTCATAAAACTCGAATAACGAATTGATTCGATAATTTTTTTCAATTTCCATGTGGGGACTCCTCACGCTTATCATACAGACTACACACTAAATAAGAGTACCGATTTTATCGCCATTCGTCAACTATCAGTCGCCATTTGGGGTAAAAATAAATGGTAATCGTCCTCGTGCTGAGAACAATTACCATTTCATTAACTGGCTTTCAATTTAAGACCATCATCAACTGATTTAACCCGTGATAATATCTTTAAATAACCCGTAGACAAAGTCATTGGCATTGAATGGTCGTAAATCAGTCACCTTTTCACCTAAACCAACGTACTTCACAGCAAGATGCAATTCATTACGAATAGCTAAGACGATCCCACCACGTGCCGTACCATCAAGTTTAGTTAACACAATCCCACTGACATCCGTCGACTGTTTAAACAATTTGGCTTGGTTCAGCGCGTTTTGCCCAGTCGTGGCATCCAGCACCAGTAAGACCTCATGTGGTGCATCAGGGATTTCACGGGTGATGACCCGCTTGATCTTTTCCAATTCATTCATCAAGTTGACTTTGTTTTGAAGCCGACCAGCAGTGTCCACAAAGAGCACGTCATAATCTTCGGCCTTAGCCTTCTTAACCGCGTCAAAGCAAACGGCCGCTGGATCACTTTTTTCGGCCTTAGCGACCACGTCAACCCCGTCTCGTTGCCCCCAGACTTGCAACTGCTGGATTGCACCAGCTCTAAACGTATCACAAGCCGCCAACAAGACCTTCTTGCCTTGCTGCTTGTACATGTTCGCCATCTTACCGATTGTCGTGGTCTTACCAGCACCATTGACCCCGACAAATAAAATAACGGTCGGACCACTCTTAGCCATGTGAATCGAGTTATCCTCGCCTTCACCAGCTTCACCGTACATATCAACGAGCTTTTCGACGATGACGCTTGAGATTTCTTTCTTGCTCTTCGCGTTCTTTAATTTAACTTCGTCACGTAGCTCGTCACTAATTCGCATCGCGGTCTCATAACCCACATCAGATTCAATCAGCGTATCTTCCAAATCATCGAAGAACGCTTCGTCGACATGGCGGAAATTAGCCAAGAAGGCATTGATACGATCACCAAACGTTTTCCGCGACTTTTTCAGTCCTTCATCATAACGTTCTGCCTCAGTTGGCTCCGGCTCAGCCGATTCCGAATCAGCCGCCGCATTAACAGTCGGTGCGGCGGATTCAGTCGCAGTCGTCGCTGATGACTTGACTGCTGGCGCCGTACTGGCTACTGATTCTGACATAGCGTTTCCTTCAACTACCGCATCAGACTTAGTCGCTAACGCCACGTCGCTCGCGGCCGCTTGACTAACTTGTGCCGCACTCGCACTTAATGCAGCTAGTGACTGGGCAACCATTGCACTGGCTGTGAGTGGCGCTTCCGACACCGTCGCCGACTGCAGTGATGCTTGTGAACCAGACTGTGCACTCACTGCCGCCGTGCTATCGGCCGGGGCTTCACTAGTAGCTGCCGATTTTACTGTCGCTGGTTCGTCCGCAGTGCTTGTCGCTTCGCTTACGGCTGTATTGGACACCGGTGTCGCAATAGATTCAGTTGTTGCGCCCTCCGAGCGAGCTGGCTGTTGTGACGAAGGGGCCCGGTCGTCACTGACCGGTGCGTTAGCTTGACTCGTCGTTGCTGGCGCTTCACTGGCAGCTGACGTTGTTTGAGCGTCATCTGATTCTGGTAAACTAAACGCTTTTTTTAACCGACTAAATAGTCCCATCTTCAACACTTCCTTTAATTATTTTTGTTCATCTTTTAAATCTGCCAAGGAGACTGAGACCATCTTGGAGACACCTGACTCTTCCATGGTTACCCCATAAAGTACGTCAGCGTGCATCATTGTTCCTTTTCGATGAGTAATGATCACAAACTGCGTTCCCGTTTGAAAATCATTCAAATACTGACTGAACCGATCCACGTTGGCATCGTCTAACGCAGCTTCGGCTTCATCTAAGATACTGAATGGCACGGGGCGCACTGCTAAAATGGCAAATAATAACGTAATAGCCGTTAACGCCCGTTCCCCACCAGAAAGTAAACTTAATCGCTGAAATTTTTTGCCAGGTGGCTGGGCCATGATATCAACCCCACTGGTCAATAAATGTTCTGGGTCGGTCAAGATCAATTCAGCCTTACCACCGCCAAACATCTGTTCAAAAATCGTACTAAATTCGCTAGCGACTTGATCAAATGCCGTTTTAAAGCGAGTGGCAACGGTCGTATCCAAATCAGCCATTGTTTGCAATAAGTGTTCCTTGGCTTCAGTTAAATCGGAAGCTTGGTTATTGAGAAAGTCAAAGCGTTCCTTGACCCGCTCGAATTCGTCAATTGCGCCGAGGTTTACCGTTCCAATCTCATCCAAGCCCCGTTTAAGCAGTTTCAACTGTTCTGTAATCGCAGGTAACGCTAAGTCACTGACGTCAGCTTGTGCTGCGGCAACTGTCAACTGGTACTTTTCAGCCAGATCAGCCGTGGCGTGGTCGACTTCGCCAGTCAATTTTGTTTGGCTCAATTCCAAGCGACGGTAATCATCCGTTGCAGCCGCTGCGAGTTGTTGCAACCGAACTTGCTGGGTCGATAATTCTTCAACCTGATCATTAAGCGTTGCTAGCTGTTGTTCACACGTTTTCCGTTGTTCTTCAACCACAGCCTGTTTAGCCTTAGCTGTTTTCAAGACCGTATCGCGTTCTGCGACCGACATTTGCTGGCTCGCTAACGTTGTTTTAATTGCTGTTAAATCCGCTTGAATTTGCTTTTTCGTCGCTTCATTTTGCGCCAAGGTCGCCTGACATTGTTCTAATTGTCGTTGCGTTTGTTTCACGTGTTCCTGCAACGTGATCAGTTGTTCACGCTGGGCTTGTAATTTCGTCGTTTGAGTCTGTTGATAACTTTCGTAATCCGTTTGCTGTTGTTGGACTGTTTTCATTTGGTCCTGATAGTCTTTAAGCTTAGCCGCATTAGCCGCTTGCGCTTGCTGATTACGAGCCACTAAGTCTTCATAGCTATCATCAGCCTGCGTCTGTTGCTGCTCATAAGTTAAAGCCTTAACTTGACGACTTAGCTGCGTTTGCTCGCTCTGTGCCGCCTGTAACTGGGCCTGTGTCTGACTAAGGCGATCCTTAAGCTCACTTAGTTGTTGGCGGGTCGTTTCAACTTGAACCGTTAAGTCTTGGTTAGCTTTTTTAAGATCTGCTAGCCCTTGTTCATAGGTTACTAATTCAGACTGCATCTGGGCAACGTTAGCTGCAATTTTTTCCGCGGATTGTTGCTGTTGGAGTAGCCCATTATCATCATGGCGAGTCGCACCACCGGTGATGGCCCCACTGGCCGCAATCGTTTCACCATCAATGGTTACCAATTTGCACCGAAAACGTCGGCTCCGTGAAATTGCCATCGCGTGGTCTAGCGTGTCCACAATCGCCGTTGTTCCTAACAAGTAACGTTTGATTGCCGTCAATCGTGGTTCGCAATCGACCAACTCGCTAGCCACGCCCAACACACCAGGTTTTTGTGATAAATCGCGCTCAGTGTTAACGGGAAGTTGACGAGCCGTGATCCGCTCGATAGGCAAAAAGGTTGCCCGACCGGCGTGATTTTGTTTTAAGAAATTAACAACAGTTTTAGCCGTCTGTTGTGTGTCACAAACAATATTTTGCAACTGTCCGCCCAGTGCAACTTCGACCGCCTTAGTATACTGATCAGGAACGGTCAGGAGTTCTGAAACGGCCCCGGCAACGCCACTAAACTGTTGGCGATGTTGTAAGACCATTCGAACGCCCGCATAAAAGTTCGTATAGCGTTCCTGAACAGCTTGCAACGCCTCTAGCCGTGACTTTTCACGCTGCATCAAGCCAGCCGCGTCTAACCAACGTTGCTGTTGCTCGTCGATCCGCTCTGCATTCGTTTTTACTTGGGCTTGTTGGGCTGTTAGCGTGGCCTGCTGCTGACTAACTTGATTTTCTAAATCACGTTGCTCACGATTGTGCACGTCCACGGTCGTCTGCACCCGTTTCAAGTTAGCCTGAGCCTGTGCTAGCCGTTCTGCTAACGCTGTGCTCTGACTCCCAGACTGTTGATGTTGCTTAACGAGGTTCTTCGCTTCGTTATTCAATTCAGCCTGAACTTGTTTTTCATCAATATAAGCATTGCGTAATTTTTCCAGCTCATCGGCCAACTGCTGACGGCCGGCCGCACTCGTTGCCGTCGTTAACTCGGCAACTTGCGCTTTGACTGCCTTAACTTGGGCTTGCTGCTCAGATAAGGTTTGTTCTAATTGGGATTGATGCTCGGTTTGCGTCGCAATCTGTTGCTCAGTTGCGGTCAAACTGGCCGTCAGCCGTTCCTGCTCAGACTGTTGGTTTTGCCGCCGTTCAGCGTCAACCCCTTGTTGTCCTTGCGTGTTTTCGATGGTCTTAATCAGCTCAAGATTTTGTGCTACCAGCTCATCTTTTTGCTTTAATTGAGCTGTCTGCTGGGTTTTAAAATTAGCTAGCTTGGTTGCCCCAGCATCAACTTGTTGCTGATACTTAGCCACTAACGCCTTGGCACTAGCTAACTTTTCATTGACACCTTGCAGTTGATCACGAGCAATCATCAACTTCTTAACAAGCCGCGAACGGTCCAAATAATCAAATTTTTGTTTTTGATCTTGATAATCCCGGGCAAGACTCGCCTGTTCTTCCAACGGCCCCTTTTGCTGATTCAACTCAGCAATGATATCGTTCACGCGGTCTAAATAATCCGTCGTTTCTGCTAATTTATTTTCCGTCGTGAACTTATCCTTTTTGTACTTTAAGACCCCAGCGACATCTTCGATAATACTGCGGCGCTCTTCTGGTTTCGCATTAAAGACCGCCTCAACACGACCTTGAGAAATCACTGAAAATGAGTCTTTTCCCAGACCAGTATCAATCATCAAATTCGTAATATCTTTCAACCGGCAACTCTGATTATTAATTAAATAATCGCTGTCACCGTTGCGAAAGAGTTTCCGCGTAATACTGACTTCTGCGTAATCCAAAGGTAAAAAGTGGTCACTGTTATCAAACGTGATCGTGACTTTAGCCATATTCAACGGTTTTCGATTAGCCGAGCCGGCAAAAATGACGTCGGTCATCTTAGTGCCACGTAAACTTTTGACGGCCTGTTCTCCGAGGACCCAGCGAATAGCTTCAATAATGTTACTCTTACCACTACCGTTTGGGCCGACAATTCCCGTCATTCCGGCTTGAAAATCAATTTTGGTTTTATCAGCAAATGATTTAAATCCGCTGATTTCTAATGATTTAAGTTGCATTCGACACAAACTTCCTGTAATTATTAATGGTTACTTTTGCTGTAATTGTGAATAAGCTTGCCGAGCAGCGCTCTGTTCGGCTTCCTTCTTGGAATGCCCCCAGCCCTCACCGATTTTTTGACCATCGGCAAGTACGGCAATCTCATAAGACCGCTCATTGGCTGGACCATCTTGTTCAATTAATTGGTAGTCGATTGCGACATCGCCATCCCGTTGCAAGTATTCTTGCAAGGTCGTCTTATAATCAAAAACGCCATCAAAACGACCCTCATCCAGCTTAGGAAAAATTACTTGATGAACGAACTTCAAAACAGGTTCCCGTCCTTGATCCAGGTACAGTGCCCCGACAAATGATTCAAAAATATCACATAAAAGTGAATCTCGTTCCCAAGCATGCGCTTTTTGTTCGCCTTTGCCTAACCGGATGTACTGAGGAAAGTCACATTCACGGGCAAAGCTTGCAAAACTTTCTTCACAAACCATGGCGGCCCGTAAACGAGTCAACTTACCTTGGGGCATGTCTTTATAACGTTTGTATAAATATTCGGACACCACTAACTCCAAGACGGCATCCCCCAAAAATTCGACCCGTTCGTAATACTTCAACTGTTGGTCCTGATGCTCATTGACATACGAGGCTTGTGTAAATGCCTCCGCCAATAAATCGGGATCGTTAAACACAATGCCAAACCGTTCCTTCAACATTGCAGCTAATTCTGTAATCATTTGAAACTTCCTTTCGTTATCATTCTATCGACTAACCCCATTGGATCAGCCAGTTATCACAATCTGTTACTGGTGGTGCCTAACTTAGCATGAATCATTATTTAAGGTGGTCATTCATCTGCCGTTCGAGTGCTTCCGACATGTATTCAGTGCTACTCTTACACGCAATGTTCAGTTTCACCCAGCCGTGGCAATCGACCGTGGATGATCAGAAGCTAACAAATAGAAACACAAGTTAAAAGTCCGCTTAAGTAAGGATTCATCTGATAATCAGTCAGTCAACAGGTCACACATTGCATATCATAACATTATACTATGATTTAGTGGTCAATAACAATGATATCGGTACTTTCGTAGTCAGACAAGCAAAAACAGGTAACCATGTTGGCTACCTGTTTTTGCTTGGTCAATTAACTTATTTTGCTTGGTGCGCTGCCACGTAATCGACGACTTCGCCGACCGTTGACAACTTTTCGGCATCTTCGTCTGAGATTTCGCTACCAAAGGTGTCTTCTAATTCCAGTACAAACTCAACAAAATCGATGGAATCAGCATCCAAATCGGTTTGCAAGTTCATTTCGTTGGTAATCGTTGCTTTATCAACTTCAAACCGATCAGCAATGATATCCGCAATTTTATCGAAAATTTCTTCTTTCGTCATGTAAAGATCCCTCACTAACTTGAATTCACTAAAGTATTCTAATCGTTTTCAGCAGGAATGTCTACACTTGCTTGCTGATTAGCTTGTTGATTGGCAAAATATTCCGCAACTCCTGGGACGATATCCGTGCTGACCATCTGGCGAATTTGACGGATCGTGTTCACGATCGTTGGGGCTTTGCTAGAACCGTGCGTCTTTACGACCGGGGCTTTCAATCCGAGTAAGACCGCACCACCGTACTGGGAATAATCCATTTGCGACCGGATGTCATTAAACCCATTTTTAAGCAATAGGCCGCCTAACTTGCCACTGATACCGGTGTTATAGACGGCATCTTTCACTAAACCGAGCATGGAACGCGCCGTCCCTTCAATACTCTTCAAAACGGCGTTACCTGTGAAGCCATCCGTTACGACGACATCAGCAACCCCGTTTAACAAATCTCGGGATTCAACATTGCCAACAAAATTGATACCATCAGTCTGTGACAAGAGTTCAAACGCTGCCTTATGGACCTTATTTCCCTTGTCATCTTCGGTCCCGTTGTTGAGCAAGGCGACCCGGGGATGTTTGGCTTGCATCATCCGTTCCGCATAGTACGTCCCCAACACACCGTATTGTTGCAAGTTCAGTGGCTTACTATCCGCATTAGCACCAATATCCATCATCACAAAGTTCGATTGGTTGGCATTGCGTACCACTGGCAATACCGTCACTAATCCCGGTCGATCGATGCCCTTGATTCGGCCCACGATAAATAACCCGGCCGCCAGAACGGCCCCCGAATTACCGGCAGAAAAGAAGGCGTCCGCCTGGCCATCCTTTACGGCCTGAGCCGCCATTACGATTGATGAATGCTTCTTACGGCGAACGGCACGTACGGGTTCGTCCTCCATCGTAATGACTTCATCAGCATTGATGATTTGAATCCGATCACGGTTCTTCAGTTGCGCGTTGATCACGTCACGTTGGCCATATAATAAAAAGACCGTATCCTCAAATAAATCACGAGCCTGTTCGACCCCCTCGATCACAGCGTTAGGGGCGTAATCGCCACCCATGGCATCAATCGCAATTTTAATCATTGTGTCACCATTCCTCTCATCACAAGTACTGTCTTTAGGTTATTAATCGAGCGTTCCCACTGCAGCCAACTTTTGACTCAGATAGGCAGCTAGCGCCCGATTATCCGGTTGACTTTGCCAATCCGGTTGCTGCACGATTGCGTGGGCATCTTGCTGGGCGACTTGTAGCACGGTCAAATCCGCAATCGGATCACCCACTTTAAATTCCGGCATTCCCGATTGTTTGACTCCCAGCACATCACCGGCTCCTCGTAATTCTAAGTCTTTTTGTGCCAAAACAAAACCATTGGTTGTCTGCGTCATGATCTGCATCCGCTCAATCCCTTGTTGATTCTTGGGATCAGCCACTAGAATACAGTATGAAGCCTTCGTCCCACGACCGACGCGTCCGCGTAATTGATGTAGTTGCGCCAAGCCAAAACGGTCAGCGTCATAAATCATCATGATTGTCGCATTCTTGACGTCAACTCCCACTTCAATCACGGTCGTGGAAACAAGTAATTGAATGTCGCCCGCCTTAAAAGCCGCCATGACCGCGTCTTTTTCCTCAGGTTTCATTCGACCGTGTAACAGTCCAACTTTAACACTCGCCCCAAAATACTCTTGTAAGTTAGCTGACAGGGCCTCAGCGTTTTTGACATCCAGCGTCTCGGATTCCTCAATCAATGGCGTCACCACGTAGGCTTGTGAACCATTGTCAATCTGTTGATGAACAAAGCTTAACGCCGAATTAGCTTGGTTGCTCCGTACCCAAGTGGTTTGAATCGGTTGCCGACCAGCCGGTAATTCGTCAATTTCAGAAACGTCCATTTCGCCATACGCGGTAATCGCCAACGTTCTTGGAATCGGTGTTGCCGTCATGGCTAGTGCATCGGGCTGCCCGCCCTTTTGACGAAAAGCGGCCCGTTGGTTGACCCCGAAGCGATGTTGCTCATCGGTAATAACTAATCCCAAATTAGCATAAGTCACCCCGTCCTGGATCAGGGCGTGCGTGCCAATCAATAAGTTGATCTCACCAGCAGCCAGCGCTGCTAGCAACGTCTTACGGGCAGCTGGCTTGGTCGCACCCGTTAACAGCGCGACGTTGACATCCGTGTCGGCAAAGACCTGAGCCAAGTTGTTTGCGTGTTGTTCAGCCAGGATTTCGGTTGGCGCCATCAACGCGGCCTGATAACCAGCAGTAATCGCCGCATACATGACAATGGCAGCCACAATCGTTTTCCCGGACCCCACGTCACCTTGCAGCAACCGATTCATATGTTTCGGTGACTTCAAGTCCAAACAAATTTCATTGACGACTCGTTTTTGGGCGTGGGTCAATTCAAATGGCAGTGTTTTGATAAACGCCTTTAGTCGGTCATTATCATAAGCAATCGCAATACCATTGGTTGTCGCGTCCGTTTGCTTCAACGCTTGCATCTGCATTTGAAACAACAAGAATTCCTCGTAGGTCGCTGAGCGTCGTGCGGCCGTTGAATCGGCTTGACTAGCTGGGAAGTGCATATCATGAATCATTTGGCGCCGCGGTAACAGTCGGTATTTCGCACGTAAGTTAGCTGGGACAATGTCCGTAATGACTGGGGCATATAACTCATATGCCTGTTTGACCATCTTCTGAATCGTCCCCTGCTTGACCGTCTTGCTGGCCGGATAAATCGAGCCAAACGCTGAATCCGCATTATTGGGATTGATGATCTTCATGCCCGTCAAGCTACTGCGCGTGGCGTCCCACTTGCCATAAACGGCTAAATCTTGGCCAGTCTCAATCTGTTTCATCAAGTATGGTTGGTTAAAAAAAGTCACCATATAGACGTCATGGTCGATCAATAAGCGAAAATTCAAGCGATTCTTCTTACGGCCAAAGCGTGCTAGTACCGGTTCAGAAGCCACGGTCCCCTTTAGCGTCACCTTTTCTTGATCCGCGATTTCATTAACGTCTTTGACCTGTAGATCTTCATAGCGAAAGGGATAATAAGTCAATAGATCTGCAATCGTATTAATCCCAAGCTCCGCTAAGCCTTTTTGGCGGGCTGGGCCGACACCACTTAAGGTTGCAACCGCGTCACTCAACTGTTGTCCCATGCCTGACCACCGCCCTTTCTAAAATAATTGACTTTACTGGTACTAATTATACCAAAAAAACGTTTCAATCCCGCGGGAAGTATCCGCCCGTACAAAAACAGGCCCCAGCATCACTGCTAAGCCCTATTTTTAACGGTTAGTCCTATTCAACTGACACAAGGAATGGGTAAACTGGTTGATCACCCTCATGAATTTCAATTTCTAATTCATCATCCAACTCTTGCACCTTCGCTGCTAAATGATCAGCGTCAGTTTTAGTTGCATCCTTGCCGTAAATAATCGTTACGAGTTCGCTATCTTCGTCAAGCATGGCTTTAACCATATCTAAAGCAGCGGTATCGCGATCTGGATTCGTAATCACGATTTTGCCATCGACCAAGCCCATGTAGTCGTCTTTCTTGATCTCAAGGCCATCGATTGTCGTATCGCGAACAGCATGCGTGACTTGACCACTAACGACCGTGCTCAAGGTTTCTTCCATTGCGGCCTGATTATCATCCAGATCAGCTTCCGCATTGAATGCCAACATCGCGGTCATCCCTTGCGAAATCGTCTGACTGTGGATAATTTTAACTGGTACATCGGCCACTTCCGCAGCTTGTTCGGCTGCCAAGAAGATGTTTTTATTATTTGGCAATACTAATGCTTGCTTGGCACCACTGTCATTGACAGCTTTAACGATATCCGCGGTACTTGGATTCATCGTTTGACCACCAGCAATGATATCGGTGACACCCAAGCCCTTAAATAGCTTGCCGATCCCATCACCCGACGAAACGGAGATGATGGCATAACCATGCATGTCAACTTGTGGTTGTGAAGGTAAGGCGGGCTCAGCAGCAGCTTGCGCTTCGCCTTCCTTATCATGTTCCATGATGGTTTCTTGTTGTAGACGCATATTGTCAACTTTAACTTTGATCAGCGCCCCAAAACGTTGGCCCCACGTCATGACATCGCCCGGATGTTCCGTATGAACGTGCACCTTGACGATTTCATCATCGTTGATGACAAGTAATGAATCGCCTAATTTTGCTAAGTAATCATAGAAAGTGTCGTAATCGAACTTGTGATCAACTAACTTACCATCACCGATTCGCACCATAATTTCAGTACAGTAGCCATACTTGATATCATTCGGGTCTAACTGACCCTGAACACTTTGATGGTGCGCAGCATCAATCATCGAATCCATTTCAGCATCGTCCGGAACATAGTCCTGCGATTCGTCGACCTTGCCGCTTAACGAGTCACTAAAGGCTTCCAGCACAAAAGTCAGTCCCTGACCACCGGAATCAACAACCCCAACTTGTTTTAAAACGGGTAACAAGTCCGGTGTGGACTTCAACGCGGCTTCAGCAGCCGTAACGACGGCATCCATAACTTCACAGATATCATCAGTCGTTTTAACGGCTTCCTTACCGGCACCAGCAGCTTTGCGAATGACCGTGAGGATAGTTCCTTCGGTCGGCTTCATAACGGCCTTATAGGCGGTCTGAGCACCAGCAGCGAGGGCGGCAGCTAAATCATTAGCAGTTAAGCTGTCCTTATCCGCTACGGCTTTAGAAAAGCCCCGAAAAATTTGTGATAGAATCACACCAGAATTACCACGGGCCCCCATCAAGAGTCCCTTGGCTAAGGCTGACGCTAGGTCGCCTACTTTTGTACTGGTTTCTTCACGTTCGTATTTGGCACCGCTGGCCATCGATAAGCTCATATTAGTCCCGGTATCACCATCTGGTACCGGAAAGACGTTCAAAGAATTAATAAATTCAGCGCGTTGGTTCAGCTTTTGTGAAGCAGCCTGCACCATTTTGCCAAATTCAAGATTAGTAATCGTGGTGATTTTCAATTTCAAAATTCCTCCTTGGCTTCCACCAACATCAATTTAGTCGTTCATTACCCGGACACCTTGGACAATGACGTTGACCGAATTGGCCGTAACGCCAAGCATGTTTTGTAAGTTATATTTGACCTTGGCTTGGACATTGCGTGAGACTTCTGAAATTTTGGTCCCATAACTGACGATAATGTTGACATCAATAGCCACCCCATTATCCTCTTGGCGAACAACCACACCGCGCGCATAGTTTTCGCGGCGTAAAATTTCATTAACATTATCACGAATCTGGTTCCGACTCGCCATACCGACAACCCCGTAGTTATCCGTTGCGGCGCCACCGACGACCGTCGCGATAACATCATTATCAATATCAATGGTTCCAAATTGCGTTTTGATTTTGACAGCCATGAAAATAGCCTCCTTGTTTTAACGCGTTCATTTACGATAGTTTATCATAGCACAACCACTCTTGAAAGAAAAATTAAGCGACTGCTTAACAGAAGCCCGGAAACTGGGAATTTAGCAGTAAAGTAAAATTACTTGATAGAAATGTATTGCAACCTTTATTAATCTATGATAAATTATTCTAGTGAATGATAAAGACGACCTTTTATCAATGAATTACCGAAGGAGGCAGATCAACATGGCAAAAGACTACGTTACAGGCAAACGGACGCACTTTGGTAACACGCGTTCTCACGCTTTAAACCACAGCCGCCGCAGCTGGAAAGCTAACTTGCAAAAAGTTCGCATTTTAGTTGATGGTAAACCAAAGAAGGTTTGGGTTTCAGCTCGGACTTTGAAATCAGGTAAAGTTACGCGCGTTTAGCGCAGCAAATCGCCAGCACATTTTTTTGTGGCTGGCGTTTTTTGTTGCCTAAAATCACTAATTTCTCGTCAGTTTTTTATAAAGTTTATAATTCAGTCTTGACCAGCCCATTATGATAACTTAAATCACTGAGCAAGCTCGCCATCCCCTGGTCGTCAACAACGACCAGCTAGGATCTGGCGAGAAAGGTCTGCTTCAACATAAGCTTTCCGGTTAGGCCTGCTAACGACCACCGACCTAAACATCAGCACGTTTCATTAACAAGCTCCCGATGATACGTCGTTACTGCACATTAAAAGACCGGTTGATGAGTTTATGACTCACCGACCGGTCTTATTTTAGCTGAAACCTTGGGGTACCCTACGCATCCGCCATGCTGTCATCACAACTTTGAATAACAGCCAGAACTCCTGCATCAAAGCTAAAATGACCAGTATCGCCACTGAATTCGTTACTGGCCCATGAAATCGGGTACGCATTATAAGCAGCGTCCAACTGATACTTTTCATCGGGTAACGTGAGATGCATCGGCATCAGCGGTACAAACGCCAAATAGCGTTTATCCGCTTCCTTCGTGATCTGGTAGTCCCCTGGTAGAAAGAACTGAACCGAATTTTGCTTATCGATCAGTTTGATCTGTGGGGCCCACTGACGAAATACCGGATCAAGCACTAACCACATATTGGCCAGTAAATGGTCTAGCCGACCACCCGTGGCTCCGTATAGATGCACTTCGTCCGGTTGCAACTGCTCAAAAATAGATTTGATTGCCAATTGCGTATCCGTATGGTCTTGGTCGGGTTTGACAACGACAGCGCCCACCAACGCCTCTTTGACAGTCTGGAGTTCAGCCGCATCGATTGAATCAAAATCCCCCACGACCATCACGGGCTGGATACCACGCTTCACTAAACGCAACGCGCCACGGTCAGCGCCGACCCATGGTCCTGGAATCGTCGTTAAATCTGCTGGATAATTAGCGGTCGGTCCGCCAACCAGTAAGTTTACGATGGTTGCCATTAATTGGTCGCCACCTTCAAATCTTGAATACGTTGCGCTGGGTCCGCACTGTCATAGACATACGAACCCGCAACAGCGACCGTCGCACCAGCGTCATAGCACGCCTTGACGGTCTGGTCGTTGATGCCACCATCAACTTCAATCTCAAATTGATAACCGTGTTGTTGCTTCAATTCGTTCAACGCCGCAATTTTAGCAACCATCTGGTCCAGAAAATGTTGACCACCAAAGCCAGGATTGACGGTCATAATCAAAACTTGATCCACTAGTGGCAGTAATTCACTAATCATGCTGAGGGGCGTTCCGGGGTTCACGACCACTTCAGCTTTCACGCCTGCATCCTTGATCAATTGTAAGGCGTGATAAATGTGCCGGGTACTTTCAACATGCACACCGATCAGATCCGCACCGGCCTTTGCAAACTGGCCGACAAAGCGTTCGGGATCCATAATCATTAAATGACAATCTAACATCAATGACGTTACTGGCCGTAAATCCGCCACGGTACTCATTCCGAATGACAAGTTAGGGACGAACTGACCATCCATAACGTCGATATGCAACGCGTCGGCACCGGCATTTTCAGCCATCTGAACGTCACGTTGAAGGTTTGCAAAATCTGCGCTTAAAATTGAAGGGGCAACTTTAATCATTAGTCTCACTCACTTTTTCTTATTATAGATTACTTTTTTATTTTTAATGGTTTCATAGAATTGTAGATAATTATCATAGCGACTCGCTAACAGCTCCCCGGCTGCCAGTGCCTGTTTGACCGCACACTGTGGCTCATTGATATGCACGCAGCCCCGGTATTTGCAATCAGCGCTGAGCCGCACAAATTCTGGGAAATAATGGGTCAACTCGTTAGCGGCAATATCGAAAACTTCGTAGGATGAGAAACCCGGCGTATCAGCAACCAACCCATCCGCAATTGGAATCAAACTAACTTTACGGGTCGTATGCTTCCCACGATTCAGCGCCTGTGAGATCTCACCAGTCGCTAACGCCAGCCCTGGTTGCAGGTGATTTAGCAGTGTTGACTTACCCGCACCAGTTTGACCCATGACAACTGCCACGTGACCTGCCAGCGCCGTTTTAACTGCAGCTAAGGCGGCTGGTGAAAATGCCGTTCGTTCGCAGACGACCTGATAGCCAATTTGGCGATAAGCGTCCGCTAACGTTAATCGTTGTTGGTACACCTCATCGGTTAGTAAATCAGTCTTCGCAAAGTATAGTAGCGGTTCGATCCCCGCTACCGCCAAAGCCACCAGTTGTCGGTCCAATAAATTCGTTGAAAATTCTTGTTCCGTTGTGGCGGTTACCACGATACCTAAATCGACATTGGCCACTGGCGGCCGTACCAACTGGGTCTGTCGATCAAGAATCTTTAACACGTAGCCCTCTTGTGGGGTCGCCGCATCAAACTCCACATTGTCACCGACGAGTGGCGTGATCCGCCGTTTCCGGAAATTCCCACGCGCACGGGTCCGATACATTTGGCCATCCGCATAAACGTCGTAAAAGCCGCTTAGCGATTGCCGAATTTGTCCAATTTTCAAATTAGCACCACCTTTTGTATTATTTGGTACGGTCCACTTTTCTCTATTGTACCAAAAAAGTCATGCATTGCGCATGACTTATCTTTATTTTGTTACATTTTTGCTGGTAATATTCTTCTTTTCCATGATCGTAACCCCGTTACGCACGATTCGGTAATGCCCCTTCGTATTACCGGTCAGCTGAAACGGCAAACTAATCTTGGTCGACCGCATGATTGCAATATCGCGATAAACGGTCTCAATCATATGGGTATCATCATACAAATAAATCTTAACATCGTTGGCTTGGGCAGTCGTGGCCGATAACGCTTTGTACGGCACCGTTAGTTTAACATAAAAATTCTGTGGTGTCGTTACGTTATTATCACTGCCCCGTGACATGGTCACCGTAATAGTCGACCCAGTCCGGACATTGCCACCGCCATCTGGATCTTGATCATAGGAATAACCCGCCTTCTGTTCTGACGAGTAGCCCTGCTTAAAGTTAACATTAAGATCATTCGCTTCAGCATAGTCCAAAATATCGCTCTTGCTCTCACCAGTTAAATCTTTTAGCTCGACGTAGCGGCTACCAGCGCTGACCGTAAACGTCACCGTCGTATCCGTCGGCATCACGCGACTACCAGCGACAACATCCTGACTGATGATCTGCCCCGCTGCAACCGACGACGTACTGTAAGTTTCCTTAACTTTGAAGCCCGCCGATTTGAGCGTCTGTCGAACATCATGGTAATTATCATTGACATAATTGCCAAAGCTCATGACCTTGGCACCGTTGCTGATAACCAAATTAATGCGAGCACGTTCTTGGACCCGCGTCTTAACACTGGGCGTTGATTTGATCACCTGATTTTTGGCTACCTGATTGCTTTTTGCGTGTTGGACAGTACCGACCGTCAAATGGTGCTTTTTGAGGACTTTAGTTGCAGCGCTCTGACTTAAGCCCGTTACTTTCGGCACCGTCGTCATCTGTGGCCGACTTAATTCTAGACCGACAATCACCGCCACGACTAATAACAAGATAATCCCACCCCAAAATAGGAGCCGCCGTCGCAACGGATGGCGTTTGGACCAGGAGCGGGTTGGCAACGGTGCTTCATCAGTATCTGTCTGACTTTCAGTCGTTTCAGCCGGACGCTTAGGCGCCACTTGCTCACTTTTATGGGCTACGACCTGGGTTTTACCGTCTTGATTGGCCGCGATTGCGGCTTGAATATCCGCACTGGGCATGATCTTAGTCTCATCATTACCGACATCTTGCGGTACAAAGCGCTTTTCGCCCGCACGGCTACTAGCAAGCACCGTCAATAAGTCGGCGGCCATGTCCTCGACCGTAGCATAACGTTCCCGGGGGTCTTTGGTTGTCGCCTGCAAGACGACGTTTTCAAGCGCTTGTGGAATGTCCGCGTCAAATTCCCGCACAGATGGCATTGCATTCTGAAAATGCTTTAACGCAATGGAAACTGCCGTCTCACCCTTGAAAGGGACTGAACCTGTTAACATCTCATATAAAATAATCCCTAACGAATAGATATCCGATTGTTTTGTCGCCATGCTACCGCGGGCCTGTTCCGGTGACAAATAATGGACCGAACCTAAAATCGTGTTAGTCTGCGTCATGGTATGTTCAGATAACGCGACTGCAATCCCGAAATCAGTGATTTTAGCATTGCCCTGCTCATCAATTAAAATATTTTGTGGTTTTAAATCCCGATGAATAATATTATGCGCGTGGGCCGTTGCCACGGCACTTAATATCTGCTCCATGATGTCGATCACTTGCTGTAACGGTAACGGAAAATTCTCTTTAATATAATTTTTAAGATCCATCCCTTTGACGTATTCCATGACCAAGTATTGCATGCCATTTTCTTCGCCAATATCGTACAAACTGACAATATGGGGGTGAACAAGTTCCGTCGTTGCCAGTGCCTCACGTTGGAATCGCTTGATGGTCTTAGGATCATCACGTAAGTCTAACCGGAGCAGTTTGACCGCAACATCACGGTCTAATATTAAGTCATGAGCCAAGTAAACGTTGGCCATCCCACCTTCACCTAAGGACCGGACGATCCGATATCGTCCGCTAAGGGTATAGTTGGGTGTCATTTACTGGCCACCTCACCATCAAGCGCCATCAATAGCGCCGTAATGTTATCCTTGCCACCAGCTGCATTGGCTAACTTGATCAAGGTCTCACACTTCTGGGTCGAAGTCTGGGACGTCGCCAAAACCGTCGCGAGTTGCTGATCAGTCACCATATTTGTCAGCCCGTCTGAGCATAACAACAATTGGTCGCCGGGTTGCATCTGGTAAAGGTTCGTATCGATATCCGCATCTGGTGAGATGCCTAGTGTCCGCGTAATAATATTTTTCTGCGGATGTTGTCGGGCCTGTTCGGCTGAAATTTCCCCGCGCTTGACCAACTCATTAACTAAAGAATGATCCTCCGTCAGTTGGTGGAGTTGCCCGTCGCGAAAAAGGTAGCCCCGACTGTCACCAATGTTGGCCATCAAAAACTTTTGGTCAAAAAGTAAGGCGGCAACCATCGTCGTACCCATACCGTTTAAATCTGAAAATTCACGGGCCTTTTCAATAATATGCTGATTTTCATCTTGAACCTCACTTGCCAGCCACTTGACCGCATCATTGGGTTCCTTGAACGTTGTATTTTCAAACCGAAAGCCCATGTGCGAGACTGCCATCTCGGAAGCAACATCGCCCCCTTGGTGACCACCGATGCCGTCCGCAACAATTGCAAAATTGATGCCAGCCTTATTTTGAAAAAAGCCGACATAGTCTTCATTTTCTTCACGTTGTTGGCCAATATCCGACCGGTATGCAAAATCCATTGTTTACCACTCCACCATTATTTTTTTCGCAAACAAGCAATGAAAAAACCGTCGGATAAATAATCATCGGGATAAATCGACAAAGTCTTTTCCGTTCGATCAGTTTTCAAGTCTCGTTCAGTTGGCGTTGTTTGCAGCTCAAAATCCGGGTGATCCGCTAAAAATTTGGTAATCACGTCCTGATTTTCCTGTTGCAAAATCGTGCACGTACTATACGTCATGATACCACCTTTTTTCAAGGTTGGCGCGACCGCTGTCAAAATTGCCAGTTGGATTCGTTGCAAGTTCAAACTATCTTGCAACTGTTTTTCATAACGAATCTCGGGCTTACGCCGCATCAATCCCAGTCCCGAACATGGGGCATCGACTAAGATCCGATCAAAGCTTTCAGCATTGAATTGCGTCTCAACTTTACGGGCGTCGAGTTCGGTTGCTTCAACACGATCAGCAACGTGCATCCGCGCCGCATTTTGACCAATCAGCTTCACTTTATTGGCATGAATATCAAGGGCAACGACTGAACCACCCTGCTCAGCATCTAAACTGGCCGCAATCTGAGTCGTCTTCCCCCCGGGGGCCGCACAAGCATCCAAGACCCGATCACTCGGCTGCGGATCGAGTGCCGGCACAACTAATTGTGCACTTTCATCTTGAACTGTGAACATGCCATACCGCATCGCTTCAGTATTAATCGCCTGACCATCCGTTGCAATCAGTCCTAACGGAGAAATCTCGCTCGGCGTAATTGTCAAGCCATCATTAATCAGCGCCGTTGTCACATCTTCAACCGTCGACAAGGCCGGGTTGACGCGCAACGCCTGCTTAGCCGGTTGGTTCAATGATGATAAGATTTTCTCCATCTTCTCAGCACCCAATTGACGCCGCAATTCTTGAATCAACCATATTGGCATGCTATAAGTCACACTCAACCGTTCATCAGGATCTTTAATCGCATCAAAACTCGGTAGTCCTGAACGATCCATTTGATGTAAGACGCCGGTTACAAACCGCCGAATGCCAGGGTGACCTTTGACCTTAGCGATTTCAATCGTTTCGTTGAAAACGGCCCGTTGTGGAATCTTATCCAGATACTGCCATTGATACAATGCGCTCAATAAGAGTTCCCGTACCCACGGGTCAATCTGGTGCGGATGTCGAACAAACGGGGTCAACCAGTATTCGAGGGTCAACCGGTGTTGAATGACACCGTAAACCATATTGGTCAGTAGATTGATATCCCGCCGATCCATTTGATGATCATTAATTAATTGGTTTAATTGCAAATTCGAATACGCGCCGTTTTTGATCTTCGCTAAGGCCGCGACCGCTAACCAGCGGGGGGTGTTGTCAACTGTGCTCATTTACTAATAACCTGCTCTCCGGTAGCGAATTTATCCGCTGCCCCATTTAAATAGTCTGTAATCGTCATCTTCGGTTTACCAGCTGGCTGTAACTGATTGATTGCAAGCGCGGTATGGTCAGCGGCTGCAATCACAAGCTCATGTTTCGTCTTGCGAACCACTTGTCCAGGAGCTTGCGTGACCACTTCGTCAGCTAACGGGGTCACATCCCAGAACTTCGTGCGCTTTCCATCCAAGACCGCATAGGCGATTGGTGCTGGTCGCATACCCCGAACTTGATTATCAATTTCAACGGCCGTTTTTGTAAAGAAGTCTAAGACCTCTTGTTCTGGCTGAATGTTCGGTGCAAAGGTCACTTGGGATTCATCCTGTGGCACCGCCGTAATTTCGCCAGCAATCAACTTGGGCAATGTTTCCAGTAACAAGTCGCGACCAACTATGCTCAACTTATCAAACATCGTCCCGGTGTCATCGTTTTTTTCAATTGGAATCGCCCGCTGCGCCAGCATGTCGCCCGCATCCATCTTTTTAACCATGTAAATGATAGTAATGCCAGTTTCAGTCTCACCGTTGATAATTGAATATTGGACAGGCGCGCCACCACGATACTTAGGCAGTAACGAGCCATGAACATTAACGGCACCAATTTTGGCAGCTTTTAACAATTTTGTTGGTAAAAACTGTCCAAAGGCGGCCGTCACAATTAAATCGGGCTGCAAGTCAATAATCTGTTGCATTTCAAGACTACCACCGATCTTTTCCGGTTGAAACACGGGAATATCATGGGCAACCGCAACTTCTTTAACTGGCGAAGCCGTTAAAACGTGTTTGCGACCAACTTTTCGGTCTGGCTGAGTTACGACACCCAGTACTTGGTATTGTTCTTTAATTAAACTTTCGAGAATCGGTGCCGCAAACGCGGGCGTTCCCATAAAAACGATTGATGTCATTGTCAAACTTCCTCCTAATCCCGTTACATGAAATGTAAGGGTTCCACGTCAATTCCAATCTGTAGCCCTTGTCGTTGTTGCGCCTGCGTCTCATGCAGTAGCGTTGTCAGCGTCTGCGCTAAATTGGGTTCTTGTTTATATTTGATCACGATTTGATAATAATAACGGCGATTGACGCGTGCGATCGGCTTGGGCGTTGGGCCTAATAGAATCGTTGACGGTGCCAACCGTGGGCGTAACCATTGCAGTAGCTGATACATGCGCTTGGCCGCTACCGCTTCATCTAAGTCACTCGCCGTGATTTGAACCGTAAAGTAGTACGGTGGATAGCCACCCCGGTGCCGCATCTGCATCTCATACTTGAAAAAGCCTTCGTAATCATGGTGTTGTGCGAAGCGAATCGCGTAATGATCCGGGTTAAATGTCTGAATATACACGTGACCACTCTTTTCCGCCCGTCCAGCTCGACCACTCACTTGGGTTAATAGTTGGAAGGTCCGTTCACTGGCGCGAAAATCTGGCAGTCCTAGGGCCGTATCAGCATTCAAGACACCGACCAAGGTCACGTTAGGAAAATCCAGTCCCTTCGCAATCATCTGGGTACCAATCAAAATATCAGCTTCACCACTCCCAAACTGTGCTAAAAGCTTGGCATGGGCGCCCTTTTTACGGGTCGTATCATTGTCCATCCGAATAATGTTAGCGTCCGGAAGCAAGTCTTGCAATTCTTCTTCGACTTTTTCAGTTCCCGTCCCATAATAACGGATCTGACGACTATAACAGTTCGGGCAATTCCGCGGAATGGCTTCTTCGTGACCGCAGTAATGGCACTTCATCGTGTGCGTATCCATGTGTAGCGTGAGTGAAATATCACAATTAGGACACTTCAAGACAAAACCACAATCTCGGCACAACACAAACGATGAATAGCCCCGCCGATTGAGCATTAGAACACTCTGCTCATGACGTTCAAGCCGATCCTGCAAGGCAACTAACAACGGCGCTGAGAAATTGCTTTCAGCGTGTTGTTGCATTTCCTTTTTCATATCAATAATTGAAACCTTAGGAAGGGGCCGTCGATTGACCCGATCCGCAAGCAGTAAGCGCTGATAAACGCCCTTTTCTGCGCGGGCGCGCGTTTCTAACGATGGGGTCGCCGAGCCCAGCACGACTGGACAGTTATGATAACGACTACGCCATAAAGCCACTTGCCGAGCATGATAACGCGGGGCATCATCCTGCTTATACGTGCTCTCATGTTCTTCATCCATCACGATTAAGCCAAGATTTTTTAGCGGGGCAAACACCGCTGAGCGTGCGCCAACCACCACCTGAGCCTCACCTCGTTGGATTCGCCGCCACTCATCATACTTCTCACCACTGGACAATCCACTGTGCAAAACGGCAACAGCTTTACCAAAGCGACCCTTCACGCGTTGAACCATTTGGGGTGTCAGTGAAATCTCCGGCACTAACATCAACGCCGTTTTTCCTTGTGCCAATGCGGCCGCCATCGATTGCAAGTACACCTCAGTCTTACCGCTCCCCGTCACACCCTCTAACAAGAACGTGGTGGTTGCGGCTTGGTCAACAGCTTGCGTAATCTGATCGACGGCCACTTGCTGTTCATCATTCAATTGTAATGCCTTGGTAGTCTTAATATCACTAGTTGCGTAGGGATCACGATAAACCTCGACGGCCACTTTTTTAAGCCAGCCTTTCTGTACTGCTGTACGAATGGCACCGTCCGTGACATCAAAACGAGTACAAAACGCCTTTTGCGAGAGCTGTTCACCATTTAAAGTGAGCAACCCCTGGAGCACTGCCAATTGTTGTGTAGCCCCGGCGCGTACCTGGCCCACTGCAGCCTTTAGCGCTTCGTTAGTTAAGGCCGCTTTCACCGCCGTTTGCGTTTTACGCCGTGCTTGATTTTTAACTTGGTAGTACACATCGACTTGCCCAGCCGCCTGCAGCCGTAATAACTGGCTGACGATTGCCGGCGTCGTGGCGACGTCATCAAACGGCACCATCGATTGGTCCCCAAACAGCGTCGTTCGAATCGTCGCGGGCGTTGTTGCTGTTGTTCGCAACTGTTTTTCATACTTTGCACGCATGACCGCCGGCAGCATGGTCTGTGCACAGGTAATCTGAAATGAAAACGTGCTGGCAGCCAACCACTTGGTCAGTGCTAAGGCTTCAGTATTCAGAACCGGTGCTAGGTCAACGACCGCGTCGATTGGTTTCAGCTCACCATCAAAGTTAGTAACGTCATCAAGAGCTAACACAAACCCCTGCACCCGCCGTTTACCACGGCCGAACGGCACCACGACGCGCATGCCGGGTTGCACTTGTGATTGCCAGGCGGTTGGAATTCGATAACTATAAGGTCGATTTGTCTGCATAGTGGGCACATCGACTAATACTTGGGCAATTTGTGCCACACAACTCTTCCTCTCTACTTAATCATGCCTGTGTTCCTGCACCATCCGCAATTGCCGTCATCAAGATCTGTTTGGCAATTGCAGTTTTCGTTGTCAATTCCGTCGTAACTGGTTGTTGCTCAGGCCGCAACAGTGTGACCTGATTAGTATCACCATTGAACCCAACTCCCGGTTTGGAAACATCGTTAGCAACAATTAAATCTAATTTTTTACTAGTTAACTTACGATTGGCATTAGCCAGCAATGATTGCGTTTCAGCTGCAAAACCAATCACATACTGTTGGTGCTTCCGGGCCGCTAACGTTTTTAAAATATCCGGTGTTTCTGTCAATCGTAACGTTAAGTCAGCATGGTCAGCTGGCTTTTTAATCTTCTGATCAGCTAATTCAGCCGGCCGATAATCAGATACGGCCGCCGCCATGACCAAGATATCCGTATCATCAAAAATATCACTGACTGCCGTCAATAAGGATTGAGCCGAATCAACCGTCACGACCTTAACACCACTAGGCGCTGCTAAATGAGTCGTGGCGCTGATCAGTGTCACAGTTGCACCTAACTCCCGTGCGACTTGAGCAACTGCGTAGCCCATCTTCCCCGATGAACGATTCGTGATAAATCGTACCGGATCTAAGGCTTCTCGGGTTCCGCCGGCAGTGACGACAACTCGCCGTCCTGCTAATGGCAAATCAGGTGTCAACTGAATCAATAGATCTGTCAACCAGGCCAAAATCACCGCTGGTTCCGGCAAGCGTCCTTGACCACTGTAGCCTTCCGCCAACATACCCGTAGCAGGAGTTAAGACGTGTAACCCATCCGTCGTCAGTTGCTTCAAATTGCGCTGAGTTGCTGGATTAGCGTACATATGTGAATTCATTGCTGGCACCACAAACTTGGGTGCGGTCGTCGCTAAAATTGTCGTCGTTGCGGCATCATCTGCGAGACCGTTAGCCACCTTAGCAATCAAGTTGGCGGTAGCCGGAACGAGAATCATCACTTCAGTCCAGTCAGCTAACGCGACGTGGACGACGTGATGCGGGTCAGTCGTTGTGAATTCATCAATGACCACTGGCTGCTGCGTTAAAGTTTGAAAGGTCAATGGCGTGATAAACTTTGCCGCATGGGTCGTCATCGCAACTCGCACGACGGCGCCCTGTTTCATCAAATTACGAATCAATACTAACGCTTTATAACTCGCAATCCCACCACTAACGACTACCGTTACATGGCGTTTTGTCCATATACTCACTTCTTCACGTCCTTTGAAAAATCTCGCAACCGTGCCAGCGAGATTTTTACACTTTAATAAAACAATTGTATCAAGAATCGACAGTAACGTGAAGCTGAACGTCCGCGTCATTCTTCATAAAAAAAGTGCCAAGCCCCAGCTGGCTCAGCACACCGTTTTGTTACTAATCTTTGTCAGTTTCATCTGGATCGATCATTAAGTCACCGGCCGCAATTTCTTCCATGGCCCGACCAATCGTTTTAACCGATTTGTATTCGCTAAGCATTGGTGCTGCACCAGCGTCCAATTCATGGGCCCGCTTGCTAGCTAACATAATCAATGAGTAACGCGAATTAACTTGCTTCAATAAGTCATCAACTGATGGATATAAGATCATGATTCCGCATCTCCTAACATTTCTTCATACTCGGGCATGACCCGTTTAACACTAAACCGTTCACTACGAATAATAGCCTTGATTCGTTCAGCAGCTAGCGGGACTTCATCATTGATAACCGCATAATCATAATTACGCATCATCTTGATTTCATCAACCGCTTTTGCCATCCGCTTGTTGATCACACTCATATCATCAGTCCCACGACCAATGATGCGGTGCTTCAATTCCATCAAATCCGGCGGCGTCAAGAAAATGAAGACGCCATCAGGCATTTTTTCGCGGACTTGCATGGCCCCGTTAACTTCAATTTCTAAGAAAACGTCTTTGCCAGCCGCCAACGACTGCTTAATATATTTTAAGGGCGTCCCATAGTAATTGTCAACATACTTGGCATATTCAAGCATACCGCCGCTCTTAATTTCATCCTCGAACTCTTCTTTGGACACAAAATAGTAGTCCTTGCCATCTACTTCGCCCGGACGCATTTGCCGCGTCGTCATCGAGACTGAATATTGAAAATCGTTATCATCTGAGTCAAAGATTTCCTTGCGGACGGTACCTTTACCGACACCCGAAGG
The DNA here is from genome assembly GCF_037290055.1 of Lactiplantibacillus argentoratensis. Classification (NCBI taxonomy): domain Bacteria; kingdom Bacillati; phylum Bacillota; class Bacilli; order Lactobacillales; family Lactobacillaceae; genus Lactiplantibacillus; species Lactiplantibacillus argentoratensis. The sequence goes on along the minus strand of NZ_CP147647.1, from coordinate 1,325,111 downwards.
ACCTGATAAGACGATTAACATGCCTTGTTTCGCCATGATCACAAATTCCCCTTAATTAAAATATGTTTTAAAGTTTATTTTGCACTTTTTAACCCTATATTGCAAGTATTATCAAGGTTACACAGCTTTTTTTCATTTTTATTCGTGAATTTTCTCAAATTTTAGGCTTGCTTTTTAGAACGCCTGTTCGTATAATGGAAACACAAACAAATGTTCGAGGTGGCTAATATGCAAAATCAACAATCTAATTTGAAACTAATTTCCAAGAACTTACACGCTTCCTATCGCCAATTTATGGATGACTTTACTGCTGCCCCGACCGTCGTTGCGCCGTTACTGCCAATGATGCCGGCTTTCCAGCGGGATTTGTTCTTAACTCAAGCGCACACGGAACACTATCAAATCATGCTCCAGATGCAGCCTCAGCTCACTGAGTCCCGACCATATAATATTCACGGAGTGTTAAGAACCCTCGCTAATGGTCAGTTGGTTCTAGTCAACCGGCAGTTACACCTGACCCACTTGGTCGATCCGGACGCCATCCGTTATATCAAACGCGTTTAGTTTAATCATTAATACTTGCATCAAAAGATGAAATCATGTTCAATACAACCTTGCGTATTCTCATGGTGTTTTTGATGCAAATCAAAAAGATTGATGTTACAGCTCCACTGACTTCCCTGAATGAGTGAGTACGGAGTACCTGTAAATCAATCTTTTTTAGTAACTTAATTTTTATATTGCTTCTTTTACTTGTCGCTCACTGACGTTATTTTTGAGTTGGATCAGCACGCTTTTCAATCCAAGCCAAGACCGTATCAGCAATGATTGCCATTAAGGCTGTTGGTAACGCCCCGGCCAAGATAATGGCACCACCATTCGTAGCATTGGTTCCTCGAATAATGATATCCCCTAAGCCGCCGGCACCAACGAAGGTCCCAATGGCCGTAATCCCGATAGCCAACACTAATGCGTTCCGGAGTCCAGCCATAATGACGGAAAGTGACAGTGGCAACTCCACCATTCGTAACAATTGCCAGCGCGTCATCCCCATCCCCTTACCGGAATCCAAAATACTAGCACTCACATTTTGCATTCCAGTATAGGTATTCTTGATAATCGGCAGCAATGCGTATAAGAAGACCGTGACGATTACCGTGTTCACACCTAGGCCCAAACCAATCATGATGATTGATAACATCGCTAGTGATGGAATCGTTTGAATCACATTGGCAATCGCAATCACTGTTGCACTCAACCGACTATGATGGGCGATGAAAATGCCAATTGGAATCCCAACAATTGCCGCAAACAGCACGCCATAAATTGAAATCAAGAAGTGACGTGAGAACTGGCTTAACACGTACACACCGTTTTGTTGGTAATAATATATCAACTGTTGCAGTAAGTTCATCTGAGCCATTATTTGTCACTCCCTTCAAAGTAATTATGTTTTTCAAGGAACTGTTTAGCCACAACTTCCGGTTCCACTAAGTTATTATCAACTTGATAGTTCAAGTTTTGCATCGTCTTTAAGCTGATTTTACCGTTTAATCGATTCAAGATTGGCTTCAACTTCGGATGTGCTTTCAAGATCTTGTTCGTTGCAACCGCACTCGCATTATATGGTGGGAAGAAATTCTTATCATCCTTTAAAATCTTCAGATCATAACTACCAATCCGGCCATCAGTCGAGTATCCGAGGATGGCATCCATTTTACCTGATTCCAAGGCATCGTAAACTAAACCAATTTGCATTGGATAAGTCTTCCCAAATTGGAAACCATACAACTTCTTAAAGGCAGGATAACCGTCACCTTTTCGTTCAGTCCAGATTTGATCCAAACCGACCGTCAGCTTTGGAGCCACTTTTTTCATATCACTAACCGTATTTAGATGATATTTCTTGGCCGTCGCTTTCGTCACCATAAAAGCATAAGTATCTGCGAACCCGTAACTTGGAAAATAGGTCATTTGATACTTGCTGTTGAATTGTGAGCGAACTTTTTGGTCAATCGACTTGATATTACTCCGATCCATCTTTTCACCCAGAATCGTCGTTAAGTCCGTCCCAGTGTAGCGAATCGCTGAAATATCAGCCTGATCATTCTTTAAGGCATTGAAACTAACCGTCCCAGAACCTAAATTGTTAATGATCGTCGTATTCAAATTAGAATAATGCTTAATCATATCTTGAATCATGTACGCCATGATTTGTTGTTCAGTCGTGTTTTGTGACGCAATCCGGATCGTATCGGATGAAGTTCCAGACAAACCCGGAAAGCCACAGCCGGCCAATAATAATGCACTGGCGACCGTTGCAAAAACACCTAACAACCACTTTTTAATTTTCTTCATCTTTAATCCCCCTTACGCTTGTGTGGTTCTTGGGGTAACCGCTGCTTCTAGTTTACCCAACAGCCAATCAACGATGAGGGCTAAGATAATCACCGGAATCGAACCGCCTAAAATCAAGTCAGTTCGATAGAGGTTTAACCCATTAAAGATAAAGTCCCCAAGGCCACCGGCACCAATGTATGATGCTAACGCAGCCCAGGCAATAACGTACGTTGCGGATAATCGAATACCAGCCATAATAACTGGGGCTGCCATCGGTAACTCAACTTTAACAATTGACTGCCAACCGGTCATTCCCATTCCCTTAGCCGCATCGATTAAGGCTGGATCAACATCTTCCAGTCCAAGATAGGTATTGCGGAGAATCGGTAATAAAGAATAGATGAACAACGCAATGATAGCCGGAATCGCACCAATCCCGAAGAACGGGATCATCAATGCCAACAGTGCCATCGCTGGAATTGTTTGTAACATACTAGCAATTGACATGACCACATTTGCAATCGGCTTCACCCGCGTGAGCAAAATTCCAATTGGAACCGCCACGATAATTCCTAAGAACAATGAAAACGCTGAAATATACAAGTGTTGCCACGTCTTAACCAGCAGTTGTATGCCGTAGTTTTGTAGGAAAGTTATCATGCCTGTTCACCGCCTTCAGCGGGCGCATCGTCCTCCCCGTGATGAATATTGTTTTCAGCTTCATCTTCGTCTTCATCACCCCAGAGGGCATCATAAACAATATCAACTAGAGTGGCCCGCGTCACAATGCCGACTAAACGATGTTGTTCATCAACAACTGGAATATTCTTTAAGCCACGTTTCAAAATACGTTCGACCGTATCACGAATCAATGAATTCGACTGAACATAGAATATATCAGTCTTCATAATATCGCCCACACTAGTGGCCGAATTGAAGTTATAATCAACGTCTTCAATGCCGATTACACCCTTCAAGATGCCGGCTTCATCAGTGACTAACAACGAGTCAACCCGCTTATCATGCATTTGTCGTAATGCGACCGTCAATGACTTTCCTGGTGTGGTGGCAATTGGGTCTTTCAACATCACTTGCCCAACAGTGGTAATACTTGGCCGTGCTTGGATCAAGCGATCCTTACCAATTAAGTTCTCAACGAATTCATTAGCTGGATGACGTAAGATACCGTCTGGCGTATCCACTTGCATAATGTCGCCACCATCCATGATTACAATACGGGTCGCTAATTTTAACGCCTCATCCATATCATGGGTTACAAAGACGAACGTCTTACCCAAGCGTTCCTGCAAATCTTTAACGAGATCTTGCAAGGATTCACGGGTAATCGGGTCTAACGCGCCAAAGGGTTCATCCATCAATACTAAATCTTGGTCTGCTGCTAACGCCCGAACGACCCCAATCCGTTGTTGTTGCCCACCGGAAAGTTCCGACGGGTACCGATCCAAATAATCTTCTGGCAATTCCACCAGCTTAATCATCTTCTTAGCACGTTCATTCATTTTATCTTGGGGCCACTTTAGCAATCGTGGTACCAAAGTAATATTGTCTCGAATCGTCATATGGGGCATTAACCCAATATTTTGAATCACGTAACCGATTTGCCGACGTAATTTAACCGGGTCAATCTGGCTAATATCCTTACCATTAAGTTTAATGGTACCGGAAGTCTGACTTAACATCCGATTAATCATCCGCATCGTGGTCGTTTTACCTGAACCAGATGTCCCGATGAAACAAACAAATTCACCTTTTTCGATTTCCAAATTAAAATCTTCAACGGCTACTTTGCCACCAGGATACGTTTTATTCAAATGTTCCATTGTCAGAAACAACCTCATCACTCCAATCATTTACTCAGTTTATTTCGTTGCCGAATAAACTGTACTGTAATTAAGCATAACTTATAACGAAAGCAAAATGCAAACGTCATGACATGTAAACTGAACATTTTATCGTTTTAACGGTATATTTTTGTAGTCGGAGCTTCAGATTAGCCACCCACTACCAACCAGTCCGACAGTTCATTAAAACGTGTCCGTTGACCCATATTTCGTCTATTTGCGTTTTATATTGTAAAGAATTATCGTCGCCTTGGCAATAATACCGAAACCTCACTCGACACTATCGTCACTAATTAACACCATCAAAAAAGGACCGACCATAGTTGTCCGTCCCTTGTGGTACCGATCAATTAAGCTTAATCATCTTTTTCCTCATCGGCCAGTCGCAATAACTCTTCCGCATGTTCAAGCGATAACTTAGTGACTTTAGTTCCCGCCAACATGCGTGCCAGTTCTTGAACCCGGGCCGCATTATCCAGCTTAGTCACACTCGTTTTCGTGCGTTTACCAGTAATCTTCTTGGCAATGAAGTAGTGGTGATCACTCATCGCCGCAACCTGTGGCAAATGGGTAATACAGAGCACTTGTGAAAAGTGTGCAATACCATTGATTTTCTCAGCAATCGCTTGAGCAACCCGACCGCTAACGCCCGTATCAACTTCGTCAAAAATGATACTGGTAATTCCCTGTGATTCAGAAAAAATGGTTTTCAAAGCCAGCATCATCCGTGAGAGTTCCCCACCAGACGCAATTTTAGCCAATGGGCGCATGCGCTCACCAGGATTAGTCTGAATATAAAATTCAACACTGTCCAGACCACTCCGATAGATCTGACCCTTAGTCGGTTTGAATCGTACTTCAAAGATTGCCTTATCCATATACAGATCTTTGAGTTCTTGATGGATCTGTCGTTGTAACACTTTCGCCGCAGCCCGCCGTTTATCGGACAACGCTTCGCCCGTCGTAAGTAGTTGTTGTTTCAGATCGGCGACCCGCTGGGCCAAATCTTCACTATTTTCTTCAGAGTCAGTCATCTTGGCTAACTCAGCCGCGATTTTTTGGTAATAATCTAAGATTTGTTGTTCAGAGTCCCCATACTTACGTTTTAACTGGGTCAAAACGTCCAGCCGCTGTTCGATTTCATCCAAGCGACCCTCGTCGAATTCTTGCAAATCGAGCTGATTAGAAATCTGACCGGCCGCGTCCTGCAGCCCATAAAAGGCATTTTTGACATTCACGGTAATCTCATTAAAGGCGGGGTCCAAATTAGCAATCGGTTCTAGTGCATTCATCGCCGTACCGACCATATCAACCGCACCAGTCGTTTCTTCACCCGCCGCTAACAACGTGTAACTCTGTTGAAGTGCTTGATTGATCATTTGGTAATTATCTAAACGGTCGCGTTCCGCAGTTAAACTGGCCTCTTCACCCACTTTGACTTGTGCTGCTGCGATTTCGTCCACTTGAAAGTTCAGCATATCTAAGCGTTGAGCCCACTCTTTTTCATTCGCATTCTTTTGCCGCAGTTCACGGTTTAACTGCTGATAACGATCATACTGTTGCTGGTAACGCTGCTTCAATTTACGAATTTTAGCGGTGGCAAACTCGTCCAGCAATCCCAGGTGTTTTTCAGGTTGCATCAACTCTTGATGTTCATTCTGACCATGAATATCAACAATTGTTTCACCAATCTGTTTCAAAGTCGTCGTATTGACCAGCATACCATTGATGCGACATGTATTACGGCCGCTTTTAGTAATCTCGCGCTGTAGAATGACGGTATTATCCGCATGTTCGATCCCCGCTTCATCCAACAATTGGGCCGTCACGCCGTCAGCCGGCAAAATAAACATGCCTTGCAAAACGGCTTTATCAGCACCGGTCCGAATAAACTCTGCCGAGCCGCGGCCACCCGCTAATAAACCGACTGCATCAATAATAATTGACTTACCAGCACCGGTCTCACCAGTTAAAACCGTCATGCCAGCTTCAAAAGCAATGTCTAAGTGTTCGATAATTGCAAAGTTCGTAATTGATAATTCTTGTAACACTGCAAGCCCTCCTTAAAAGCAATTGGTTACCAGCATCCGTTAGTTAATTTTGAAAAAAAGCGACCTGACACACGTGTGAGCAGGTCGAAGATAGCTTACTAATTAGTGATCACTCAGTAAGCGTTGAATTTTTTGTTGTAGCTCTAAAGTCATCGCTAACGACTTGCAAATAATCAGAACGTGAGCATCATCGCCTAGCGTTCCAAAAATTTCGTCATAATGCATTGCTTCAATCAACGTTGCTAGTGCTGGTCCGTTACCCGGCAACACCTTGATGAGGACAAATTTATCCTGAGTCGCATACGAGACATAGGCATCTTTCAGTGTCCGCTTGAGCTTTTTCTCCGTATCCATTTGTTTCTGAACTGGCATACTATAGTGGTAACCGCCCGTTGCCGAGGGAACCTTGACCAGCTGCATATCTTTAATATCGCGCGAAATGGTTGCCTGTGTCACGTCAATATCTTCAGCACGTAACAGCTTAACAAAGTCTTCTTGACGTTCAATTTCGTTCGAACTCAATAATCGTTTAATGTAGCGTTGGCGCTCTTGCTTCTTCACCCGATCACCCCCGGTAGCTATTCATACTTATTTAAACACATCATAAGCCAAAATGCATAAATATGAAAGTCCGGATTTCAATTTTAAGCTTGATTTAATTGTTCATAAGCGGCCGCCTGAGTTTTTTCAATCGACACAGTCGGCGCAATCCGTGGTGTTTCATCGGTAGCTTGTAGATGAATTAGAAACTCAATATTACCTTCACCACCCTTGATTGGTGAATAATCAAGCCCTAGAACGTTATAACCATTCGCTTGCGCAAATTCCACGATATCTGTCAACACCGCCTGATGAACAGCAGGATCACGGACAATTCCGTGTTTGCCGACATTCTCACGACCAGCCTCAAATTGTGGTTTGATTAGAGCAACGACTGAACCACCGTTTTCAATAATCGCGTGTAATGGGGGCAAAATTAAGTGTAGTGAAATAAATGAAACGTCGATGGACGCGAAGTTAGGTTGCCCCTGCGTGAAATCTGCCAGCTTACTATACCGAAAGTTAGTATGTTCCATCACAACCACGCGCGGATCTTGGCGTAACTTCCAGACCAACTGATTACTACCGACATCCAAGGCGTAACTCATTTTTGCCCCATTTTGTAAAACCACGTCGGTAAAACCACCAGTCGACGAGCCAATATCTAGGACCGTTTTGTCGGTCACGTCAATTTCAAAACTTTTGAGTGCTTTTTCAAGTTTGAGACCGCCACGTGAAACATAGGGCATCGGTTTGCCTTTCAAATGTAATTCAGTTGCCACTGGGATCTTCATGCCCGGCTTATCTAAGCGTTCTTCGTTGACACCTAAGATTTCACCGGCCATTACGGCACGCTTAGCCTTTTCGCGGGTATCAAATAATCCTTGTTGTACTAATAATACGTCAACTCGTTCTTTTTCCATCTAAATTTAAGTCCTTAATCTGTAAAATACGTTAGAAAAGCTGCAAGCAAGCCCATGTCTCGTTGACTAGCAGCACTAGCTTTTACCAACGCCGTTTGAGCAGCTGTTACAGCTTGTTCTAACGCTGTTCGTGCGCCTGCAAGCCCCAGCAAACCTGGATACGTATTCTTATGCTCATCGGCATCCTTATGCGTAGCTTTTCCTAACTGAGCAGGCGTACTCGTCACGTCTAAAATATCATCGTAAATTTGAAACGCTAATCCATAGGCATCAGCATATTGTAATAGCAATTCCTGCACGGCTGGTTGCACTTGAGCTTGAATCAACCCTGCTTGGACAGCGTAGTGAATTAACGCCCCCGTCTTCTCGCGATGCAGCTGTTGTAAGGCTGGTAAGGCCAAATGTTGTCCCGCTCCCAGGACATCAGCAATTTGACCAGCCACCATCCCGCGAGGTCCGGTGGCCTGCGCTAATGCTAAGGTTTGATCAGCAACGATCGATGCCGGTAACCCACTATCCGCAATCCATTCGAAAGTCAACGGTTGTAAGGCATCCCCTGCAAGAATGGCAACGTCTTCCCCAAACTTAACATGGTTAGTCGGTTCGCCACGTCGTAGTTGATCATTATCCATCGCCGGTAAATCATCGTGAATTAGCGAATAAGTATGCATCAACTCAACGGCCACACTTGCCCGCAAGTTTGCAGCCGTCGTTACGATATCAAAAGTATCTAAAATAGCTAACGTCAATAACGGCCGTAACCGCTTGCCACCTGCTAGTACCGAATAACGCATGGCGTCAGTCAGGGTCGGTTGGTCAGAACACGCTTGGAGCTGCTCATCTAAATACTGATTAATCTGAGGACGCCACTTGGATTCAAATTCAGTTAATAATTGCTTATTCATTGGCGTCAGCTTGCTCAAACGGAACTTCGTCGCCATTTTCATTCATCATCTTAGTGAGCGTCTTTTCAGCACCTTCAAGGGTTGCTTGCAACTGCTTGCTAAGTGCCACGCCCTTTTGAAATTGATCCAAGGCTTGTTCTAAAGGGACATCGCCTTGTTCTAATTGATTAACGATCGTCTCTAATTGTGATAAATTCTGTTCAAAAGTTGGTTGTTCAGCCATTATTTTCCTCCATCGATCTTCGTAATCTGTGCTTGCGCCTCACCGTCAGCCATGTGAATTGCAACCGTTTGTTCTGGCTGCAATTGTTTGACCCCGTGAACCACTTGTTCATCCGCCGTCACAAAGGCGTAACCACGCGTCATGATTTTAAGCGGACTAAGTAGATCCAACGATTGGACGGTCTGCGTCAGTTGTTGCCGTTTCTGCCGCACGACTAACTGGGTACCCCGATTCAGCCGTTGCTGCAAGTTAAGCAGTTGTGTTTGTGCCTGGCGAACTTGGTGAATCGGCGTTTGCTGTCGTAATTGTTGAAAAACACGCTGGTAGTGCTGGCTTGCCAGATTAAAGTTATTTTGACCAGCCTGTTTAAGTCGCTCATTTAAGAAGTCTAACTTCTGCAAATACCCTTCGTACAAGCGGTTCGGCTGAGTAAACACGTACGACGTTTGTAATTTATTAAGTCGTTGTCGATCGCGTTGAACGAAATTCTGAAATGCATTGAACACGCGGGTCTGGTCTTGCTTTAATTGTAATAAAACATCGTTATATACTGGTACCGCTAATTCGGCAGCCGCAGTTGGGGTGGCCGCCCGCACATCTGCGACCAAGTCAGCAATTGTCGTATCCGTTTCATGTCCCACGGATGAAATAACTGGCAGTTGACTCTGTGCGATTGCACGCGCAACCACTTCTTCGTTGAATGGCCACAGATCTTCGATTGAACCACCACCACGCCCAATAATTAATGTATCAAAATCACCTTGCGCATTGGCACGTTCGATCTGCCGACTAATTTCGGCCGCAGCCGCATCACCTTGAACTTGAGATGGAAACAAAACGATCTGCGCAATCGGAAAACGGCGCCGAGTAGTCGTGATAATATCGCGAATCACTGCGCCACTACGACTAGTGACCACTGCAATTCGCTTTGGAAAGCGCGGAAGCGGCTTTTTGGGTGCACTAAACAAGCCCTCAGCCGCTAATTTCTTTTTAAGTTGTTCGTAGGCTTGATACAACGCACCCACGCCGTCTGGTTCCATGCGTTCCACATAAATCTGGTAACTACCACTGGGCTCATACAGACCAATCCGGCCCACGACCAGAACCTTCATACCTTCTTCAGGCTGAAATTTGACCTTGGCAAACGCCGACTTGAACATAATGGCTGAAATCTTGGCATGGTCATCTTTCAAACTGAAATATTGATGCGTATTAGGCCGGGGACGATAATTAGAAACTTCCCCCGTTAGGTACACTTTACCTAAATACGGATCAACCTCGAATTTACGTTTTAAATACTGAGTTAAAGCTGTCACTGTCAAATATTGTTGACTTTCACTCACTTACATCACTCCACTTTGCAAGTTCCACCGTTGTCTGCATCAAGGTGGCAATCGTCATTGGACCCACCCCACCAGGAACGGGCGTAATCAACCCCGCGATGCCTTGAGCAGAATCAAAATCGACGTCACCCACTAGTTTACCATTTTCATCACGATCCATGCCAACATCAATGACCGTCGCGCCTGGTTTGATATCAGCACCAGTGATCAGGTGTGCAATCCCAGTTGCAACCACCAAGATATCCGCCGTCCGGGCGACCGCCTTTAGGTCAGCTGTTTTACTATGTGCAATCGTTACAGTTGCGTTAGCATTTGTTAACAAAGCGGCCATCGGCTTACCAACAATGGTACTCCGACCAATAACAACCGCCGTTTTACCAGCCGGATCAACCCCATAGTCAGCCAACATCGTCATAATACCGCGAGGCGTATTTGCTACGGGATAATTACCTGGAAAATTGGTGATCAACTTACCAACGTTCGTCGGGTGAAAACCATCGACGTCCTTTTTAGGATCAATGGCCATCGTGATCAATGGTTCATTAATTTGGGCTGGTAGTGGCGACTGCACCAAGATGCCATGAATGCTGTCATCCGCATTGTATGCCGCAATAATGGCTAACAGTTCGTCCTGACTAGTAGTCGCTGGCAACTGCCGCACCACGGAGTGCATCCCCAACTTAGTGGCTTTACGATTCTTATTTCGAACATAGATTTGACTGGCTGCATCGTCCCCAACAATAATTACAGCAATCCCTGGTTGAATTCCCTGAGCAGCCAATTCCGCTACTGCCGTTGCCGTCTGCGCGTTAACTTTCTTAGCTACTGCCTTACCATCAATAATCTTCGTCACAAGTGCCACACTCCTCTTTCTCTGTCTGGTCTTATTTTAGCATATTCACCACGATGATTTATGACCGGTTTACTAATAAGTTATTAAAAAAAGTCTGGCAAATCGCCAGACTTTTACGGTAGAACATAAGATTGTTCGGTTTTAGACTAATTGGCCTGGTTTTTAACCACTTTACCAAGTACCCCGCTAACGAATTTCCGAGAGCGGTCATCACTGAACGCCTTTGCCAATTCAATTGCTTCATTAACCGCGACCTTAGTTGGAACGTCGTCAACAAATTGCAATTCAAAGAACGCGATGCGCAAGATAATCAAATCAGTCTTAGCCAGTCGGTCCAACGACCACTTTTGACTTAAATAAGGCTGAATTTGGGCGTCTAATTCCGCTTGATGTTCACGAACACCAGTTACTAACGTGCTTAAATATGCGGGAATTTCAACTGCATCCGCCTCTTCAGGGTTGAGTAACTGTTGGAATAACTGATTTTCATCAGCGTCCGGGTTCGCATTCAAAGCGAATAAAGCCTGAAATGCTTTTTCCCGGATTTCATGACGCGTTAAACTCACGATTCTTCACCATCTTCATTTTCATCGGTCTGGGTATCTTCATCACCAAACAAGTTGTTTGGATCAATGGCACTTTCGGTCTTCTCAGTCACGATACCAGTAATGTGAACGTTGACTTCACTCAGGGCAAGATCGGTCATAAATAAAATCTGTTGTTTGATCTTATCTTGAATTTCTAAAGCGACCTTTGGCACTGAAACGCCATAGTCCAAGTATGCGTACACATCAACACTGATCTGATCATCAACGATCGTTAGCTTGACACCCTTACCAAGATTCTTCTTGCGACCGAACAACTCATTTACACTGGAAGAAATCGTCCCTTGCATCCGGTTAACGCCATCAATTTGACTTACCGCGATACCAACGATTATTTCAAGCACTTCTGGTGCAATTTGAATTTGTCCTAAGCTGGGTTCTTTGCTTTGTAACGTAATATTGCTACTGTCAGCCATTTTGACATTCCTCCAATTCCATGTTTGCCGGTATTAGTTTTTCTAAAAATTAAGCCCGTGAAACGTAAGTGGAGTCAACGGTGTTAACGATCAGCTTGTCGCCGGCCTTAACGAAGAATGGCACTTGGATAATCGCACCAGTTTCCAACGTTGCTGGCTTAGAACCACCAGAAGCGGTATCACCCTTAATTCCTGGTTCAGTTTCGGCAACTTCCAAAGTAACCGTGTTTGGTAAATCAATTCCCAACACTTCACCCTTATAAAGCGTTACTTGAACTTCCATGTTTTCCTTCAAGAACTTCAATTCGTCTTGAATGTGGTCGCCAGGAATTTCGATTTGTTCATAAGTTTCAGTATTCATGAAGACATAGCTGTCGCCATCGGCATAGAGGTACTGCATCGTACTCTTTTCGATTGGCGCTTGTTCCATCCGCGCACCGGCACGGAAGGTCTTGTCTTGAACGGCACCGGTCCGTAAGTTCTTAAGCTTTGAACGAACAAAGGCGCCACCCTTACCAGGCTTAACGTGCTGGAATTCCACGATGCGCCAAATTGCGTTGTCTACTTCAATCGTCAAACCATTTTTAAAATCTGCAGTTGAAATCATTTTTAAAAATCCTCCTCAAATATATCTTTATAACTATAACAAGACCGAGCCGCTGTGGCAACTGTCTTAACTATAAAATCAGTAAATCGCGCGTTGCGGTCGTCAGTCGTTCATGGCCCTCAGCGGTCACTAAGACATCATCTTCGATTCGCATTCCACCTAAATCTGGGAAATATACCCCGGGTTCAACAGTGACCACACTGTTTGCAACCAAGGTACCCGTTGTGTTTTTTGAAATCAACGGCCCTTCATGAATAGCGAGACCAATGCCATGGCCCATACCATGATTGAAGGCGTCGCCATAGCCCGCGTTAGTCAGCAAATCACGCCCGACCGCATCCAGTTGAGCAGTTGCTGCCCCAGCTTGGACCTGATCGATTACAGCCTGTTGGGCGGCTTGCACCGCTTGGTAGGCCGCAACTAACCTGTCGTCCGGAGTACCTAAAGCAAACGTTCGCGTCATATCGGACGTGTACCCGTCCAAAAAGTAACCAAAGTCTAGGGTGACGAGTTGCCCGGCCGTCAAGACCGCGTTCGAAGCTGTCCCGTGTGGTAAGGCCGCACGGGCACCACCCAACACGATCGTCGTGAACGACGGCCCACTTGCACCGTGTGTTCGCATAAACGCGTCCAACAGGTTGCTGACGTCGATTTCGCGCATGCCTGGTCGCACAATGCTCGTGACGTATTCAAAACCAGCATCCGCCAAACGTGCACTCGCTCGTAACCGATCAATCTCATCAGCACTCTTAGTGATGCGTAATTCGTCGACCACGTCTGGTAAAGCAACCAAATCGCTGACCAAGTTCTCGTCCAAGTAACTATAAGCTGCATAGGGAATCTCGTCTTCGAAACCCATGACCCCAGTGCCAGTTTTGGCGATGATCTCACAAACGGCCCCCAGATAATCACGTGTAATAACTAGGTGCTGGTCGTCATACTGATTCGTGAAAGCTGTCTGATAGCGGGCGTCCGTAATCAGATAAACTTCCTGCGCCAGTACTAACAAGTAACCATCGCCGGCCATATCAGCCATTCCCGTCAAATATTGGAGATTAGCACCACTCGAGACTAAGAACGCATCGATTTTTAATTGATCAAACTTATTTTGTAACCGTTCAACTCGACCCATTATTCGTCACTCCCATCATTACCTCACGCTTCATTATACCAAACTTTCCCAAAACTGAAGGTAATGATTTATTGAAGACCGCTTCAACAACGTGTGCTGCGCATAATGCAACCACGGACGAGTAGTGAGCCTAGCAGTATTACTAGATTGCTTCACAAAAAAAGAGCCTCCCTGCAGAGGCTCTTCAAAAATTATTTTGCTGGGTAAACAGATACTTGGCGCTTGTCGCGACCTTTGCGTTCAAAACGAACGACACCGTCAGCCATTGCAAATAATGTATCGTCGCCACCACGGCCAACGTTTACACCTGGGTAAATATGGGTTCCGCGTTGACGATAAAGAATGTTACCATTCTTAACAGTTTGGCCGTCAGCCCGCTTAGCGCCTAAACGCCGACCAGCTGAATCCCGACCGTTGGCAGTTGAACCGCCACCTTTATGGTGAGAGAAGAATTGCAAGTTCATTAACATAGTAAAGTCCACCTCCGAATGTGGTTATCGTGTTTGTTCACGAACCCGGATGTAATCTCCGTAATTCGTGGCCACATCGTTCAAACCAAGTGTGAAACTTTCAAGTAAGGTTTGTAATTGTGCGTTCGCTAAGTCCAACTTAGTGAAGTCTGCAATTAACAGCCCACCATTGGTTTCATCACTTTGTACTACGGGTTGTAAGTGGGCAACTTGTTCAATCCCATTGATTGTACTAATTGCTAACACCGAAACCGCTGCACAAACGATGTCTTGTCCATAAGCACCTGAATCAGCATGTCCCGTTAATTTAAAAGCGGTCACTTGACCGGTCGCATTACGAGAAATGGTTGCCTGAATCATAAGGAATGCCTACTTTCTTAATTATGCATTAATTGTGTCGATCGTTACCTTAGTGTATGGTTGGCGATGACCCTTCTTAGTATGTTGGCCCTTCTTGGCCTTGTACTTGAAAGTAACCACTTTACGGTCACGGCCTTGCTTTTCAACAGTACCTTCAACCGTCGCACCATCAACAGTCGGCGTTCCAACCTTAGTTGTGTCACCACCAACAAAGACTACTTGATCAAAAGTAACCTTGTCGCCAGCAGCAGCGTCAAGCTTTTCAACGTAAATTGCTTGGCCTGCTTCAACTTTATATTGTTTACCACCAGTTACAATAATTGCGTACACGTTTGTGCACCTCCTTAAAATATAAATCACTTAGACTCGCCGAATATAAGTGCCATTGCTGAACTTAAGACTCAATCCGTGCGGTTGTAGCTGTAGAAGTCCACAAATACAACAGGAAAATATTATCAAATTTTCCCATAATAGTCAAGGAATGATTTCACTTCACAAAAAAGTCCGTGAAACTAATACTCCCTACCGTCATCAAATGGTGCATTTTTTTAATACACTTGGTTAAGTAATGTGGCGTGTAGATCATATCATTAGCTAGCCAATCAGTAATCAAGCCGACTGTCGCAGAAACGTAATACGCGATTTGAATGCTGACCGGTACTTCCAGATCAGCAAATTGATCCTGAAAGTCACGATGAAATTTCGTCATCCAGGTCGTCATCTGCTGATTGATCCGTTGATTGACCGCTAACTGACGTTGGTCTAGTAATAACGTCTCAAAAGCTTCTGCATGCAGACTAATGTAGTCAAGTGCCTTTGATAAGGAAAAAACGTGCACCCGCTGTAATGGGTCGGCCGGATTGGTCATAATGTCGCTCACTGAAACCGTCACGATGGCCGTTTCAAATAATTCACTCACCAAGTCATCTAGGGCCTGATCAACAAACGCCGGCTTGTCTTTATAGTGGAGATAAAATGTTCCACGGGTGACTGCCGCCGTACTAGTCAGTTTTTGCACGGAAATGTTATCAACTGTTTCTGTCTGTAATAATGTAATTAATGCTTGTCGCAAGCGCCGCCGAGTTTTATCGACACGCGGATCAACTTCATGGCTCATATCTGCTCCCTACTTTCATTTCATAATTAATATAACATTAATTACCAGGAGCGTCTAACAGATGATAATTAGCCGGACAAATAGTTGGATTACGTCTAAGATAATCGCAGCTAATAAAATAGTTTCGCTAAGTAACCATCAATTTAAAACACTTCGCAAATACGATTAATAAAGCACTACCATGTACGGATATTCTGAAGATTATTAGAACTTTTACATACAGATTGAGTGAATGTACACGCTTCGATAAAATGAGATTTAACGACTCAAATCCGATACATCATTCAATCTATCTGCCATCTAATTCACGGAGGAATTTCATATGTCTTTATTATTGTCTATGACGCAATTGACCGCCACTTTGACCATTAGCGGGTATATCGGCTACTGGATAAAATGCAGAATCACAACCAGACCCAGGATGCTCAGAAAACGGCAGCTCGCAAAATGGCTCTTTGCTTATATCATTTTATTGCTAGTCACAGGCACGATCGTCGGTAAAATCGATTCCAAGGAAAGTACTGATAACGCTGTGAAAACCGCAACTGCTAAAAGCCATGATAATAAAGCCCAATTTTCAAAAACGACTGCCAAAACTGCACTCGACCATTTTAACAGCATGTCATCTAAACAGATGGGTCAATACAACACCGCTCTTGCCACTACGCTCAAAGCAAAACAGCGACTTGCCAACAATAATGAACAATATATACTTACAACTCATCGATGGTATGGCATTTCATAAGCACACTGGGCTAGACGTTCACGTCACTTCCGAATTCTTATCTGCTAATAACTCGCAAAAAACAGCACTGGCAAATTTATTCCGCGAATTTTCAATCAACCAACTCTCCAAACAAGGGTTTAACATTGTCCAAAGTCCCTATGGTCTACGCTCTAAAATCTACTTCAACGGCAAAGAAATTGGCCGCTCCAAAATGATGAGTGATTCTAATTTCAAGTGGAATGATTAAAATGATCAGTGCTGTAAAGGATTTTATCTTGACAACCGACCAAAATAACCGTTATACTAATAATGCAATTTTTGGGAAAACTCTAGCTTTTCCTGTTAATTCGGTTGCAATGTACACTATTCTTGTTTAATATAGTCGTTATTGGACTAATCAAAGGAGGGACATACTCTTATGACTGTTGTTGCAAAACCATATAACACATGGGCATCACGTCGGCCAGTTGCTGGGAAGCAAAAGCGCATTCGTCGCGAAAAAGAAGTTGCTGCTATCCAACGTTGGGCTGCCGGCAAGACTGACACCATCGAAAAAACACCAAAAATCAAGTAATTAAAAAAGAACTGCTCATCTTGAATGAGCAGTTCTTTTTTAATTGATTGATTGTATAATGCCAATGTGCAAGTTAAGAACTCCCGTTGACTAACGGTCATTACGGGAAGCAGTGAAATGCTTACTGCTTGCATTTTCTTTGGCAACAAAGTTTGAATAATATTGAATGCCACCAGCGATGGCGATGATACCGACGATTGCAAATACTGAACCCATAAGAATTCTCCTTCCTTGTTACGTGATTATTATCGTTTTGTTACAGAAATATTTCAAGCGAAACAAACCATTTTTGTCAGTTTTGTTAGTTTCTTTATCTTTTCTTAAGTATTTTAGGAGAAATTGGTTTCTTCACGACTAATAAAAGCGGTAGCTCCGCAAGAGGAAATTAAATTGCAACTGCACGTAGTTGGCGCTACCACAAGGTTTATATCGTGTCATTCTTCAGGTGGTAATTAATAGCCATAAAAACAATGTTCCCACTCACCTGTCTGACGACATTTTTGACTTTCATCATAATTGCCATTGTCCTGATGAAATATACTTACCTTAATTCAGTGCTTTTTCATTACAAATATTACATTCTCACATTATCCTGATTGCTCACGCCTTTTTCGGTCACTACAAATCGGTGAAAAATCAAATAAAAATTGACACTTTTCAGCTTCTTAACTATAATTAGTCTTGTTGTTGTCACGGTAGCTCAACTGGATAGAGCATCCGCCTTCTAAGCGGAGGGTTGTGAGTTCAAGTCTCACTCGTGACATACTGGCGATTCACAGTTGTGACTCTGAATAAAGAAGTTTGCTGAACCAACAGTTAGCAAACTTCTTTTTTGTTTCAACAGATTTGGGCAGCTATCGTTTATATCACTAATTTACAATCAAGTTTCCGACCCAACCTACTACCGCCTTGAAGTAGTACAATCAACATATCTAAGATGTTTGGGGGAATCAACAATGCTTTTACGCCATGGCTTAACTAGTAACATTTATCTGAACGATTACTTGACGTTTGTTCAGCAAGGACGCGACACCTTTGAATTCCATAATAACTTATTAATCGCACAACACCACTACCACTTCGTCATCAGCGCCCACCGCGCCTTTAACACCTTCTACGCTGAACAGGATCGGCTGGCTGAACAACTGATGGACTAAATCAATTCTCGCATCCCATCCTAATAGTGCGTATAATATGTTTTGAGGTGAAACATATTGAAACTTGAAGCAATTGCCGGAAATATCGCGCACGCCATCAAAGATCGTTCAACTGACGGGCCCTACGTACTCGCGGTCGAGTTTACGGACAAAGCCACCAAGGGAAAGTCAGCCACTGGTTGTGTCATCGTCCGGATGCCAGATCACCAGCACTATACGATCACCAGCAATGACTTTCGGTATATGGATGCGGACAAAGATACTTTAGCTGAGGAACTCGGGGCCTTCTTTGAATGCGACGATGATCTTGATCAACGACAAACATTGATCGACCAAGTTAATGACTTAGTTGCACAAGACGCCGATAACGACGCGCAATTAATGACAGAGGCTTAAAAAAATAACCTAGTTACGTGATCAAATCGCGCAATTAGGTTATTTTTTTAATAGTTATTTGCTTGTCGTTGCTCATTGACATGATTTTTGGCCGTAAACGCCGTTTGTATCTCGTCCTGAGTAAAGCCAAAATCAACTAGCCCAATCTTCAAGAAAACGTGCCAAGCGTGCTGGTAGCTCTCCTGACGATGGTTAAAGTAAGCATCATAGAGGAGGTGCTTGATCGCCAAGTACTGTTTATTCAAATCAGTCGCCGGCTTGGCCGCAATCGTCGTCAATTGCTCAGGCGTTACTGGAATCAAATGCGTCCACTGTTGAATCGCTGAGACAAGAAAGAAGAAGTCCATCGCATCGACGTATTCGTTCAGCAGCGTTTCGCGGTGTGTCTTATCAGGATCCGCTTTGCCACGATGAATCTTCCAAACTTTGAACCATTCCGACGTATTAGCCATTTCTGCCAATTCGACGTCCAGTGAGACCATCGCATTTTGCAACCGTTCTTGTGGCCGCCAATGAATCTGTTGACGGGCCGTAATATCGCGGTCTAAACGAATCGACTGTTGTAATAACGTTGTTAGTTCTAACATCTAATACCCCCGTTACTTAAGCAAATACTAATGGATCCGCTTTTATTTCTAGCGAATCGATATTTTCTAAGTACCAATCACGCATGAACCCAAAGTGTAACAACACGTCAAACCACGAAACTGCTTGATCAGGATCATGAACAGTCAGGACCCATTGTTGACTACCGCCAGCTTCAGCGGCATCAAAGATATCAACTGTCAAACCAGCCCGCAGTTCAATTTGGGCACCATGTCCTTGATGTGAATTACGCAACATGTGCTCATTCTTAGCCGCACTGACAAACAATTTGTCAACGATTGCCCGATCTAAATTAGCCGACCGCAGTTCATATTTAGCCGCGTTCGCAACGTCCAAAATATTAAAGTCGACGTTAAAGCCAAAATCATCTTGTAAGCAATGTCCAAATTTAATTAGCGTTGCCAGGACCGTATTAATTTGGTCAACCCCAGTCCCCTTCAACAATAATTTATTAATAAATAAATTCGTGAACGCCGAACTATTAAACCGTAACAAGCGCCGTTCTAAATGAATATAAAATAAGTTTTCGCCAGTTGTTTGTTCACGATAATAGGCGCCACCGTTACCGTTGTTCACCACTTGATACAAGAAGGTGTAATCATCCGTTAGCGCCCCGTAAACGTGATACAGTGCTTCAGTATGCCGTTGAGAATTCAACACCGCTTGTTCATCACCATGCATACCTAACAACCGGCTCATGAAGATCAAGTAATAATCCGCATTCTGATACTGATGTGGGAACGTGACGTAAGCCGTATCCAGCTTAAAATCGGCTAGCTGTTGTGCCGCCGCTAGCAGCGTCTCCC
Organism: Lactiplantibacillus argentoratensis; assembly: GCF_037290055.1. Classification (NCBI taxonomy): domain Bacteria; kingdom Bacillati; phylum Bacillota; class Bacilli; order Lactobacillales; family Lactobacillaceae; genus Lactiplantibacillus; species Lactiplantibacillus argentoratensis. Next base: position 1,305,098 of record NZ_CP147647.1, on the reverse strand, counting down.
CGTCAGTCGTATCAATCAGTTGGTCCATCAAGGCCGTAAATTTTTCACCATTCGCGAGTCCCTTTTTGAGTCCATCGTTAAAAGTACTCAACTTACCGTGAGTACTCAGTGTTGCCGTGTCCATCTGCTTGTCCGTATTATTCGCCATCAGCCGCTACCTGCGCCTTCCCAATCAGCGTGGTCAAGTAGTCCACATAAAGACTACGGTTACGCTCATTAAAATTCTCAAAACTCTTAAAGGCGTTTTCAATTGCTTGCTTCTCATAAGCTAAAATCGTATCTTCCTTAGACAGCGTTAAAATCTTAGCTTCGTTATCCTTCATGGTTGCATGGGCATTATTAGCTTGTTCGTCTTCATCGGCCAGCTTAGTTAACTGGTCAATAATTTGCTGCCGTTCTTCTTTGATCCGACCAGAATCAAATAGTGAATTACGTTGCCCATTTTCTTTTAGTTGCTTCCGCAATTCTTCTTTTTGGGCATCGCGGTCTGATTGCGCGTCAATCAGTTTTTGGAGCTGATCGCTACCAGCTGAGATCTGTTGAATACGATCCGTGTTGAACCGTTTGTGCGCGGGAGCCAGTTCAAACGTCTTTTGTAATTTGTTGTATTCTTCTGAACTAAATTCAAAGGCGACTTTCAAAACGTTCAATTTACCAAACCGGCGCCGATCCCACCAGTTACCAAAGTAAATCTGAAATTCGCCGAGTTGGGTTTCTTCATAATAAAAGAATGGGTACTCATGAGCCAGATAATCAATTAACTTGGTACTCAAGTAGTGACTGATTGCCGGATAGACATCCGTAATTAAATCCACTTGGGCGTTACGGGTTGGATCCGGTTCCTCGTTAAGTAAGGCTTGGTGATAGTGGTCACCATCGATCAATTCGTAGATCAACCGGTCGTCACCAGCCGTAATTGCTTGGCGCACCGTAGTTACATAGTCTAACTTTTGTTGAAGTCGCTTCGTAAGCGCGCGCGTAGGTTGATCTTGTTTTTCAAGATCAGGCTGATTTTGTTTTTCCATAATAATCTCCTTGCAATCAATAATAATTGAAAACTTGCTGAATTGCACTGCTGTTCTTAATGTTACCGAAAATTAGCGCATTAATAAAGGTTAACACCACTAATTTACCAATTTTATAACAAAAACGGCTAGTTCGCCATTTAAGGTGCCCTAACCGTCGTATTTTTATCTTAATTTATGGTCTAGTACAATTCCATGTACTGATCGCGTTCCCATTCACTAACTTGTTGACGGTATGAAGCCCATTCAAGTCGTTTAGCTTCCAAGAAACTCTGGTAAATGTGTGGTCCTAACGCCTTTTTCATCGTTGGGTCCGTCTGGAATTCTTTCAACGCATTGTGTAACGTTGATGGTAAGTCAGCAATACCAGCTGCTGCCCGTTCATCTTCATCCATGACGTAGATGTTACGGTCAACACTCTTTGGTGGTTCGATACCATTCTTGATGCCATCCAAACCAGCTTCAAGGACCGCTGCAAAGGCCAAATATGGGTTCGTTGAGGCGTCCACACTCCGTAATTCAAGCCGCGTTGATAAGCCCCGCGCACTTGGAATCCGGATCATTGGTGACCGGTTAGATGCCGACCAAGCCACGTAAACAGGCGCTTCATATCCAGGAACCAAACGTTTGTATGAGTTGACGGTTGGGTTGGTAACCGCAGTGTATGAGCGAGCATGCTTCATCAAACCACCCAAGAAGTGATAAGCGTCTGATGACAATTCTAAGCCACTCTTATCATTAGCATCATAAAAGGCATTACCTTGATCATGGAACAAGGACATGTTCACGTGCATCCCAGAACCATTGACCCCGTTTAACGGCTTAGGCATAAAGGTTGCCCACAAATTGTATTTCCGCGCGATGGTCTTAACGACCAATTTGAATGTTTGGATATGATCGGCTGCCGATAACGCATCCGCATACTTAAAGTCAATTTCATGTTGGCCTGGGGCAACTTCATGATGGCTGGCTTCGACATTAAAGCCGAGTCGTTCAAGTTCAAGTGCGATGTCTCGGCGGCAATTTTCACCCAAGTCCATTGGTGATAAGTCGAAGTAACTTCCCTTATCATTCAATTCGGTCGTTGGTTCACCCTTCTCATTCATCTTGAATAAGAAGAATTCAGGCTCAGTCCCACAGTTGAATGCCGTGTAACCCGCTTCGCGCATATCGTTCAGGACACGAATTAAGTTGTTCCGTGGATCCCCTTCGAACGGCTTACGATCAGACGTGTAAACTTCACAGATAATCCGTGCAATCTTACCATGTTCCGTGTTCCAAGGCATGATCAACCAAGTTGATAAGTCGGGATACAGGTACATGTCACTTTCTTCGATCCGAACAAACCCATCGATGGATGAGCCGTCAAACATCAACTTGTTATCCAAGAGTTTGTCGAGTTGTGAAACTGGAACTTCAACGTTCTTAATTGTGCCGAATAGATCAGTAAACATTAACCGTAAGAAATTAACGTTTTCTTCTTTGACGATGCGGCGAATATCGTCTTTTGAGTAGGACTGTTTTGCCATGAAAATCGCTCCTTAAATTGATTGACTAACGGATGCAAACATCTTAGTGTGCCGGATAATTGGGGCCCTTGTCGGACTGCAAGCCTCCGAGATTCAGGAATTCATCATGAAGGATTCGGCGCACATCGCGATCAGTTAGTGGCTTAGCCAAGTCAGCTTGCTTCTGCTCAGCCCGCTGCTTTTGGAGCGCATATATTTCTTTGATTCCAGCCATGTTGATGCCATCTGCTAAGTAATCCTTGATTTCAAGCAAACGATCAACATCATTCAACGAAAACATTCGCCGATTACCGGCATTTCGCTCCGGTGTAATCAATTCTTGCTCTTCGTAGTAGCGAATTTGCCGCGCAGACAAATTGGTCAGCTTCATAACCGTACCAATTGGCAAGACGGCCAACGAGCGACGGAGTTCCTTTTCCTTCATAACGACCCTCCTCTTTAATACAGACTTAATATTAGCAATGTTATCATCGAATGTCAATCATTCATGTTAGAAAATATCACACGTTTTATCATAGGTATACCAATTTATAATTTAGCTTAACCAACTAGCTAGCTGTTGGTCAATCGAGGCCCGTAATTCAGGGTGTTCCAATAGATTGATCCAGTCGACCGACATCTTGTTACGGAACCAAGTCAACTGACGCTTCGCATAACGACGTGAGTCCTGTTTGATCTTAGCAATTGATTCGTCACGCGTCTGCTCCCCATTAAAGTAAGGGAACCATTCGTGATACCCGATCCCCTTACCAGCCGGTAACATGGCGCCACCTTGGTCAAATAGCCAGCGGGCCTCTTGTTCTAATCCAGCGGCTACCATCTGGTCGACGCGTTGATTGATTCGATCATATAGCAACGCTCGTTCCGCAGTCAGGCATAGCGTATAAGCATCCAGCGTGTTACCGGACGCATCCGCCTGCTCAGAAAAAAGCTGACCAGTTGTATGCACGTACTCCAACGCCCGTACGACCCGTACCAAGTTAGCGGGCGCAATTGCGGTGGCCGCCTGCGGATCACGCTGTTTCAACGCCATCCACGCCACATCCGAACCTTCGACAGCGGCACGATCAAACCAAGCTTGACGATACGCCATATCAGGTTCATTATCCGCTGGTCCAAACTGATAGCCCGCCAACAAGGACTGCAAGTAAAAGCCAGTCCCACCAACAATAATGGGTAGCTTACCTCGTGCACTGATATCGGTAATCAACGCTGTCGCCCGACTGACAAATTCAGCGACCGTAAAACGCTGATCAATATTTTTGATATCGATTAGGTGATGTGGAATGCCAGCTTGCTCTTCCGGCATTATTTTAGCCGTACCAATATCTAAGTCACGATAGACCTGCATTGAGTCCCCTGAAATAATTTCGCCATTCAGCCGTTTAGCTAGCTCAAGCGATAACGCCGTCTTGCCGACCGCTGTCGGTCCCGCGATTAATAATACTTTCTGTTTAGTTACTGCCGTCACTCGTTTAACCTCCTTGTACCTGTTTACGAACTCGTCGCGCCAATCCAGGGTAGTCGGTAATCAGCCCTGCAAACCGATGCCGATAACAGAATCGCATATCGCGCTCCGTGTTGACCGTCCATGGCCGCAACTGTACTTTTGGCAATAAGAGCCAGTGAACCCGCACCCAGCGAATATCCGGATGATAACCGAGAACAATGTGTTGCGCATGCAGTCGCTTTGCAGTTTGAACCTTAGTCTTGAACAGGCTATCCGATTCGACCTCGGGCTGTAAAACATGCAACCGTTCGATCGACTTTCCGTAGAAGCTCGAATAAATTAGCGTAAACGGGACTTGATGATGTTTGAAATAATCCGCTACCAAGTCTTCGATCCCCTCATAATGAATCTTATTAGTTTTGATTTCCAGATTGAAAATACCAGTAAAGTTATATTGAATCAATAATTGAACCACTTCATCTAAAGTTGGAATACGCGTCCCCGCATAGGCCGGTGCATACTTAACACCAGCGTCCAATTGCTTTAACTCGGCCAACGTGTGATCCACGATTCGGCCGGTGCCGTTGGTCGTGCGGTCGACGAGCTCATCATGCATAATAATCAGTTGCCCGTCTCGCGATAAGTGGACGTCAGTCTCAATGCCATCCGCACCATCCGCGATAGCCGCAATAAATGCTGGCAACGTATTTTCCGGTCTGGTCCCCTTACTTCCACGGTGCGCAATAATTTTAGTCAGCATGCATTTCACCCCACTTTTTTAAAAATTAGATTGAATTGATTGCTATCTCCGCGCAAAACAAGCATAATAAAACTAACAATAGCTAGGAGGTTTTACTAATGAAATCATTTACCCGTGGCTTCTTGTTTGGGGTCGTCGCAACTGCTGGTGCCGTAATTGGCTCTGTCTTATCATTTAAGAAGCAAGTTGTTGATCCAATCGAAGACCAAGAAAACAAATTCGAAGAAAACCGGAAAAAGGCGATGCGCAAGAGTCGCTCAGCTCACAACGGTTAATTAACTAAAAAATGGTGGCCGAACAAGTTGTTGTTCTAGCCGCCATTTTTTAATACTTCGCTTTTTTCGTCTTACCTTCCCAACGTGCGTAGCCGGGCTTCAAAATGAACAGCTTCGAATAGCCATTCTTAGCTAATGTAACGACGGCCCGCGTACTTAACGTGTGGGTTTGATCGTAAACGTAGATTGGCATATCCTTACGAAGCTCGTTCATCCGGACCTTCAAACTGTTGAACGGAATGTTTCGAGCCCCTAAAATATGACCAGCGTCAAACTCTTTCTTCTCCCGCAAATCAATCACTTGGGCTTTGCGCATTCCCGCCTGAAATGCTTCTTCGTCCAACATCGTGGACACCTGCCGCCGTCGAATATAACTATATAACTCATAAATAAAGTAGGCCGCAATTATGATAACTAACACGATGTTAACATAAGCCATACCACTTAATGCACCTAAAACCACGTTATCCCTCCTAATTTCTACTTACCTATTTTACACAAAACCGCTTACTTTTACTAGGGGTAAGCTGGAAAAGCCGCGATTAAACTGCTGACTAATCCTGAAGTCCCACTGATTGCTTTATGGCCGTGCTCACCCACAGTTTAAAGGCACCCATTAAAACGGTCGGGGCCTGAGACCCGCATTTAACCACGCTGTTAATTCAAAACCAAGCATCGCAGTATCACATTTATGAATCCGAATCGAGCATCTGAATCTGACTACCATGCACCAGTAACCCTTGATTGTTAGTCAACCGCGTGACCGTAACGCCCGTCTTATGTTCCCAGTCAGTGATAAACTGCGGCAATTGCGGCTTTACTTCACAATGAACATCATAATGCGGATAAATACGGATCGTCGTCGCATTGATGGCTGTTGTGCTTGCCAGTTGCTCGGTGTTGTCCTCCGGGTATAAATAGGCGTACAGGTCTAAATCCGGGCCTAACAAGATAGCCCCAGCGCTAATACCGTAGATTGGCTTGCCCGCCAGCGCGAGAGTCCTCAGTCGTTCCAGCACGTGCGTTTCACGCAGATTCTTCAACAGTAAAAACTCGTAGCCACCATTCAAAATAATGACCGTTGCCGTATTCAATGCGGCCAAATCATCCGTCAATACATCTAGGAGCTGCACGTGCGCATATCCAAGCTGCTGAACCGTTTGTTGTAGCGCCACCATTTGGGGGTGATTTTTACCCGCACTGACCGAATTGACGATAATCACAATCCTTGCGCTGTCCTTAGCCACCGGCGCCACTAAAGTGAAAAAGGCGTCCGTTACGGCCGTAGTGCTAAACGCCCGTGAAGACAATAATAGCTTTACCATCCTGCTCCTCCAATCAATCCTGTCATCTAATTCAATTCACACTAATCGATCCGCACCCCTTGTACCAAGTTGCATAGCAGTTCCCACGCCGTTCAACCAACATGCCGACATACAGCGAAAACTGCGCATCACCTGAGGACGTGAGCTCAAATCAATATTGGCAATTGGCGCTTAGTTGTTAAACGCCAACTGATTAGCACAGCTTGTGGCACTTGGTATAAAAAAGAAGCTCGGACATTACTTCCAAGCTTCTTGAAGATTGATTTTTACTTAAATAAACCGTTGGGCCAATGAACCGGCTCCGATAACACCAGCGTCGTTACCTAAGACTGCTAACTTCAAAGCAGTCGTGTCGCGAATCGTTGGGAATGTGAATTGGTTGAAGTAACTGATGACTTGATCTAATAAGAATTCACCAGCAGCTGAAACCCCGCCACCGATAATGATTGAAGATGGGTTCATCGTGTTCCCGACATTAGCTAATGCCAAGCCTAAGTAGTAAGAAACCCGATCAACAACGCGCTTAGCCAAGACGTCGCCTTCTTTAGCTAAATCGAAGGTGATCTTTGAACTAATTTCTTCACCGTTGTCTAATAATTGTTTCAACTTAGAAGCACCAGAGAATTCTTCTGCCATATCACGGGCAACGTGAACGACACCAGTTGCAGAAGCGTATTGTTCCAAGCAACCCTTCTTACCACAAGTACACATGTAGCCGTTTGGTTCAACCGTTACATGACCAATTTCACCGGCACCACCGGCAACACCATGGAGTAAACGACCATCGGCGATGATTCCACCGCCAACACCAGTTCCAAGCGTTACAAAGACAACATCACTGCCGTTTTCACCAGCGCCCTTCCAACGTTCGCCAAGTGCAGCAACGTTGGCGTCGTTATCAAGCGTAAATTTGATGCCGGTTCCTTTTTCGATTTGCGCCTTAACTGGTTGTAAAGTCTTCCAGTTTAAGTTGTAGGCACCGATAACCGTCCCATTATCCAAATCAACGGTCCCGGGAGTCCCCATCCCAATTCCGATAAATTGAGAACGGTCCATCTTATATAAATCAATGTGGTGGTTGATGGAATCGATGATGTTAGGCACAATGTGGGCCCCTTCATCTAAAATCGTGGTTTCAATACTCCACTTTTGTTGAATATCACCATTTTCTGTTAAAATGGCAAACTTAGTTGTCGTCCCACCAAGGTCGACTCCGATTAACTTACGCTCCATGTTGCTAAATCCCTCCATTAGTCATGCGCCGCGTCTTCACGGGCGCGTTCTGCTTCTATCCGGTGCTCATGGCTCAATACGAGCTTGACGCGGGCATACATCTTCGGGTCAATGACACCAGCTTGATAGAGATGATCGATCTCAATCGCCATTAACTCAATGTCCCAAATTCGCTTGCCTACGTACACGTACACGCCAAATTTTTTAAGTAATTGTTGGACGTCATAAAGTGTTTTCATGTGCATATCCTCGATTAATTATACAGTTAAATTAGCATTTGTAAAACCCATTTTTAGTAAAGCTAACCAGCCAATGACTAGAATAACCGTTGCCACAATTCGTTTCAGCGGCGCAATCTTGCCAATTCGCGGTACACCCAGCAGATAGCCTAATAAGAAGCCACCAACTAGGCCGCCGACATGTCCCCAGATATCGATGCCATTCGAGAACATATCGAATACTAAATTCAAAACGGTTAGTAGTAAAAATTGGTTCGTGAGCTGGCGAATCACTGGATTTTCCCAGAACGATTCCCCAATCGTCAAAAAGGCACCAAAGAGTGCGAAACACGCCGTACTGGCCCCTACTGACTGATTATTGGATAACGCGAAGCTCATAATGTTACCACTAATGCCACCCAAAATATAAATTGCCAGCATCCGCCAATGGCCATACATCGCTTCAATTTGCATGCCCATAAAATAAATAACGACACCATTCAGTGCTATATGAGTAAGTCCCATATGTAAAAACATCGGTGTCACCAATCGCCACCACTGGCCGGCCGCGATTGCTTGATTGTTCTTAGCACCTAGTGAATTAAAAATCAGCATGGCACCGTCGCCCATCAGCCACTCGACTAAGAAGACTGCCACAGTAATTCCAAGTAGCACCTGCGTGACAGCCGGTTCAGTTTGCCACCAGCGTTTAATTCTCATCATGTTGTTCATCCCCTGCTACCAAGAGTTCGTCTAATAAGACGTCATATTGATCAACCGGCCATTCAGCGTGTTCAAAAGCCATCTCGTCATAAGCCAGTGTCAACTTCTTACCCCGATAATCAGCGAGGTAACGATCGTAGTAGCCACCACCAAATCCAATCCGGGCGTGCCGGTCACGGCTGTACCCAAGACCAGGAACTAAGATCAGATCGATCTGTTGCTTGGCGACTGGTTCACCCGTGACGGGCTCTGGGATGCCAAAAGACGTTCGCTCAAGTCGATCAGTCGCTTGGTAAGGATAAAAAGCCATTTGACGATGCGGCAGCGTTTTTGGAATAACCACCATTTTGCCCTCCGCCCAAGCTTGTTCAATAAGTGGGCGCGTCGCTACTTCGATGTCACTACTAATTGTCATGGCAATGACCTGGGCAGTTTGCCATGTTGGGCTTGCAAATAATTGAGTCTGTAACGCCTGGTTTTGCCGTTGCCGGTCAGCCGGCGTCATTTGGCTTAATCGCCCAAGCTGTTGCTTACGAAATGCTTTTTTCTCCACGTACGGCACCCCCGAAAATAAAATTGGTATAAAAAAATCTCATTCATTAACATGTCAAATTGAAAAATCAATTTGGCAGTTGCCAACAAATGAGAAACCCATTGTCTGATGACAATGTTACAGAAAAAACAACAGGAGTCCCCGTTGTTATTTTGTTTCACGATGTAATGTCACTTTGTGTTCCCGTGGACAATACTTCTTAAATTCAACCCGGTCCGGATTGTTCCGGCGGTTCTTTGAAGATAAGTAGTTGCGTTCATGGCATTCTGTACATTCAAGTGTAATGTGTACCCGCATGTTGTTGACCCTCCAAACTCATTCGCATATTACAGGGCCGGAACCCTTAACTTGAACTACTATACCATTAATGATTAAAAAATACCAGTATCAATTAAGATACTGGCACGAAAAAAGCTGATTTTTTACTTGTTATAATACTTCCAGAACGCTGCATAAATTTGCTTAGCAACGACCATATTATAATCACCACTAGTAGCAGTAATTCCTGGAAAGGCAACCGCTATCACTACTTTAGGGTTCTTATAAGGCGCATAAGTCACCAAACTTAACGTTTCAGTAGATGTCGTTCCGTGGAATGTCTCGGCAGTCCCAGACTTAGCTGCAACCGCTGGTGATAAACTAGCTAGTGCACTCCCCGTCCGCTGCGTCATACTCCCATGGACCACATCCCAATACCCTTGGTGTACGACATCAAAGTATGAGGATGGGACGTCAATGGTATTCAGGACACGTGGCTTAACATTAGTCTTAACAGCCCCTTGGGACCCGTTAGATTTAGTCCCAGTAATAGCGGAAACGATGTGTGGTGCAATGCGTTGCCCACCATTCGCCATTGTCGCAATGTATTGCGCCAACTGAATAGTCGTGTAAGCATCGTAGTTCCCGTAGGACAAGTCTAACGCTTTACCAATATCCTTCTGTGCCGAAGAACCTTGGTAACCTGAGGCTTCACCCGGCAAGTCGATCCCGGTCTTAACACCTAAGCCAAACTCGTTAAAATAACCACGAAGTTTAGAGAAGACCGAATTAGACATCGTCAAGGCTTTCCCAGACGCATAGCTGAAGTTACCTTCCTTCATGGCTAATTGCATCATATAGGAGTTAGAAGAAACTTCCATGGCAGTCGAAGCGTTAAGACTCAGACTAGTTCCACCATTCTTGTTAAACCATGACGACTTGGTGGCCGTTCCGGCTAACTTGATCGGCGTATCGGTCAAAGTACTATTCGTGGGTGTAATCACACCATCTTGCAAGGCACCCATGACCGTAGCACCCTTAACGACCGACCCCATAACGAAGGATTGGTTGATGGTTCCCAACGCATTTTCAGTCACTTTACCAGTGGATAGATTCCGGCTGGCACCTGCTAACGCATAAATGGCACCAGTGCTAGGGTTCATTACAACAGCATAGGCTCCTGGCGAGTAGGCATTGCTACTCCCCACCGTTTTGGCTTCAGACATAATGATACTTTGAACCTTTTTCTGGAACTTCGAATTAATCGTCAGCTGAACGTTGTCACCCTTCTGGCCACCGTACTTCTTAATCTCCTTTTGAATGACCCCATCCTGCGTCTTGACCTCAGTCTGTGACTTGGTTCCACGAAGGACATTTTCGTACTGCTTTTCCAATTGGCTTTGACCAACCGAATCATCACGAGAATAGCCTTCTGCCAGCAAGGTTTTAATGCTATCACTCGGTAGCCCTTGCTTTTCGGTCGTAACTGTCCCGAGCACACTACTCAAGTCAGTCCCATTAGGATAACTCCGAGTCCAACTCGTTCCGACCTTAACTCCTGGCATTTCGGATTGGTGCTCACCGATTTCAGCAAGCTCCGTACTCGTCACACCAGTCGATTTGATATTGACCGTTGACAGCGAGTACGCCGAACTCATCTTATAATAAATCGCCGCCGCATTCTTTTGCGTAGACGTTAAACTATTAATGATATGTTTTTCCGCATAGGCGACTTCCCGTGCGTACAAAACATCATCGTCGCTAGACGTTTTGACCTTCTTAGCAACCGACTTTAAATTAGCCGCCCCCGCTAAGTAATAATCAGCCAAGTTCCGATCCGTTAATGTATCCGTTGGAATAGTTAAGTATTCACCTAACTTATTCGCCACTTCATACATCTTAGTCGACGCAACTGACAGCCCCTTCGTGTATTGAATCGCTTGGTGAGATTTGTTTCCCACTAAGACCCGACCGGTTGAATCATAAATCGATCCCCGTTGAACGTTTCCCGTTGCCGTCGTATTATTGGCCGAATTCACCGTACTTCGAAACTTCTGTCCGTAATCAACTTGTAAGTAAGCTAACTGCGCAATCAACGCAGCAAATAACAAGAAGACGATGAAAAACAAGAAGTTCAGCCGAAATGGAATATGCGACTTGTTGGGATCACGATTTATCGTAATTTTCTTAAACAATTTCAATTCTCAGGCGCTCCCATTCTTAATTTGGTAAACATTTCGCAAAAATTTACCAGATGATACTAGCAATCCTAGATAAATACCATACTTATGTTATTCTAAACGATAGACATAAAAATTTCAGCCGTTATTACGGATTTTAATGTTTTTTTGATTATTTTTCTGTTTGGCTGTGAATTATTAGAGATTGAGGTGGCAATTTTTGAAACTCCGTCGTTTTTTTGACAAGCGCACGTGGCCATTATGGATCAGCTTTTGGTTACCTTTACTGATCATGACCGGTTATTTTATTTATCGGCACATGGCTCCCTTTGGATCAAGCAGTCTGTTAACGGTCGATTTAGGCCAACAATACGTTGATTTGTTTTCCTATTTCCGGCATACCCTACTGCACGACCCGAGTGCTTTCTTCTATTCCTTCTCCAAAACGATTGGTGGCGAGATGGTTGGGGTCTGGGCTTATTACTTAATGAGTCCCTTTAATTTAATCTACTTACTGTTCCCTGGTCAATCAATCACTACCGGCATTTTTATCGTCACTGTACTAAAGTATGGTTTCGCAGGGCTATCCTTCGCCTGGCTACTCACTAAAACGCAGACGCAAAAGGGTTGGCTGGTGCCAACTTTCAGTACCGCATACGCACTGATGGGCTGGATGGTCGCCAATCAGCTCAACATGATCTGGTTAGACACGGTCGCCATTTTACCATTGGTCATTTTGGGACTGGAACGCTTGTTTACAACTGGTAAAGTCCGTTACTTCGCTGGCTGGCTGGCCGTCATGCTAATTGACAACTATTATATGGGCTACATGGTCATTTTATTCAGTTGTTTATACTGGTTGTATGGCGCAACTAAGTATTGGCAAAACGTGAAGACCTTAGCAACTCACGCCCTCAAATTTGCTTGGGGTGGTCTGCTAGGTGTCGCATTCTCCGCATGGTTGCTATTACCAACTTTCTGGGCGCTCATTCAAAGTAAGGCTCAATATAATGTGACCAAGGTTCATTGGAAACTTGAATACGCGCCCTGGAAGATGTTAGCTAAGTTCGTCACCGGTACTTTCAACTTCGATCAGATGCCATCCGGTCAACCGAACTTTTACGTGGCATGGTTAGCAGTTCTCGCCTTTGTGCTCTTCTTCTTACGGCGCCAGTTCAAATGGTCCGTGAAGTTGAGCGCCTTGATTGTAACCGCGACGCTTATCTTATCATTTTGTTACGAACCACTTGATTTATTGTGGCATGCGGGCCAATTTCCAGTTTGGTACCCTTACCGCTTCTCCTTTGTCTTTTGTTTCTGGGTCGTCTGGATTGGTGCCCAAGCACTGACAGACAAAATAACGATCAAACTGTGGCAAGCGCTAACGATGCTCGCATTGCTGGTCGGTTTGTTTACAACCATTTACTTGAACATTAAGAAAGTCACCTACGTCACCCAAGCTAATCTCTTAATTACAATTGGCTTGGCAGCAATTACATTGATTTTCTTAACGTTGCCTAAGGAACGACGTCTCATTTATCAAATCGTCGCGTTAATTTTAGTTGCGACTGATATGTCAATCAACGTGGTCGCTTCATTAAATAATATTTCCTACGTGTCACAAAGTGAGTTTGGTAAATACACGCAAGCCCTTGACAATGCCGTCAACAAAATTAAAGCTAGCAACAATCGTTTTTATCGAATTGGTAAGACGTTTACACGAACTAAAGACGATCCGATGCAGGCGGCCTATAACGGTGCTGACCATTTCAGTTCGACCTTCGAAAGTATTATCCCTAACTTTTTCGGTTCAATTGGTCAGCCGGATGGGGACGGTGTGGTCGCCTACACCAACGGGACCATGATTACCGATTCGTTACTGGACATGCAGTACTTTATGGATAAAACAGTACCGACATCCCAGACTGATAACGCGAACTATCGTAGCTACATTCCGGTCACCAGTACCAAGAAAGATCTGACGAATTACCAAAAATCGGCAAAGCTCAGCACTAACAAAGTCACGACCTACAAAAATCCATACGCCCTGGGTCTTGGTTTCGCAGCGTCTGACAAGATTACTAGCTTGAAAGTCTCCAAAACAACTGGCGATCCGATTGCCCGGCAAGAGTTGATTTACCAAACCTTAGCAAATCGTTCAACCAGCGGCTTGATCAGTGCCGAAAACTTTAACGAAGTGGTCTTCCAAAACGTTAAGAAGGTCACGACGTTAACTGGCGCCGTCTTGAACAAACAAAATTTAGCGAAAACGGGATCGGTTTACTTTAAGTTCACGCCGACAACCAATGATTCCTACTACATCACGCTCGGGCAAAACCTAACTACTTCGAATGCGAGTTACTACATTAACGGTAAGGAACTCAAGCAGTACCCAACTTACCGGCACACGATCGCTGTTAACGTTGCATCGAATAGCAAGGGCAAGACCGTGACATTCGGGATTCAGATGAAGAAGACTTCTCTCTGGTTACAAAACTTCACCCTCTACAAGTTGGATAATACCCAATTCAAGAAGTCGGCGCAGAAACTCCAGCAATCCCCTTGGAACATCACGGCCCACTCAAGTCGTAAGATTACTGGTACAATCAACATCAAGCATCGTCACCAAGTTTTGATGACGACCATTCCTTACTCCAAAGGTTGGCATGCCACTGTTGATGGCAAATCCGTCGCAACTAAGAAAGTGATTAATACCTTTGTTGCTGTCCCATTAAGTAAGGGCAAGCATACGGTCACCTTGACGTATCGACCGCCATTCTTAATCACTGGTAGTCTGATTACTGGGATTAGTGCCCTCGCAACGGCTGGTTGGTTTATCGTCCGGCGTCGACGCCACCACGCCTAGCCCGGTTCACAGTCAAAGATGTGGTCAGCAAAAATCAGCGTTACCTGAATTGTTAATTCAGGCGACGCTGATTTTTTGTCCAAATATTAATCACTATTGGCAAGCACTCACCAGAACTACTCGTTATTGGGCGTGTAGTCATACTTCGGGCCGTCATTTTGTTCATCATAATCAACTGTGAGATCATATCCCTTAAAGAACCATTCATCACGGTCGTTGACATAGTAATTGACACCATCCTTTTCAACCATGGCAATCGGTTGATGGGGTTCGTCATCACGCATGATCCCGATTGAGAAGCCACTGTGAACGGCTGTCTTGCCATAAGTTTTGCCGTAAAAGCGCACCCCATTACCAGTGGTTACACCCATGTCATCATGAAACCACTTACTGGCCAAATCTGTAATTGTTATTTTCATTACTAACACCTCATCATTGAAATCGTTTACAGTAATTGTGCCCTTTTTGCCCATAAAACGCAACATTGACAGTCGATGAGCAAGCCAATGACCAGTTGCGTTCCTGAAATGACCGCTAAGGGAGTCTTTATTTACAGCGTCATTGTTTTGTGGTGTACTTAAGCTACTTAAGGAGGTGAAACCCATGCAAGTGAACATTGAAACGGATCCCGACACCTCAATTCCAACCGTCACACTGCATGTTCCAGTCGACTACCCCGAAACGGCCGCCCTCACTGCTGCTCTCAAAAATCTTTCAATTGAGGCCGCTACGTTAACCGTTTCACAACGTGGTCAACTCGTACAGTTACCGCTTACTTCGATCCTATTCATCGAAGCAACTGGTCACCAGGTCGCCGCCCATACGCTGGATAATGTTTATCGTGTTCCCAAGTCGCTGACCGCTGTGGGCACAGGCTTACCTGCTTCCTTTCTTCGCGTCTCCAAATCTGCCATTGTCAATACCAAACAAGTCTATTCCTTGACCAAGACATTGACCGGGAACTTGATTGCGTTTCACCACTCACCTAAACAACTGTACGCTTCAAGACGCTACTATCGCCAACTCAAAATAAGTCTTGAACAGAAAGGACTGTTATAAATGCATAAAAATTGGTTTTGGCCCGTCTTCTTAATTGCCAGCGCCGTTGTTCTTATCGTTAGTCAACTCGGTCTCTTCACGCTCCACGTCAGCATCTGGAGTCTCTTGTTAACATTGATTCTAGTTGCGGCTTTAATTAGTAGCCTTCGTTACTTGAATATGCCGGGCGTCGTCTTCGCTATCGCATTCTTAGCCATGATCTATGCGCAACCACTTGGAATCACTAAGCTCGTACCATGGACAATTTTAGGGGCTGCCGTATTACTCAGCATTGGTTTGGGTCTTTTGATTCATCCCCGTTATCAATATCATTATCGCTATCACAACCATGATCATGCTCATTACAATCATCATAACCACGATGACGTCCATGAATCAACGAGCACAATCAACGATGACCATGTTAATTTAGATCTATCACTAGGCAACAGTATCCGCTACGTTCACAGCGAAAATTTTCGTTCTGCGGATCTAAACGTATCAATGGCTGGTGCCAAAATCTACTTCGATGACGCTGCCATCAAAGAAGGCCAAGCAACCATCAATGTCGACGTTTCATTAGGTAGCCTTGAGTTATACCTCCCTCAAACTTGGCAGCTACAGGAAAATCTCAGCAACTCAATGGGCCACATCTCATCGACCGGTACACCGACCACTGCTGGCCCGGGTGTCATACTAACCGGCAGCGTCTCGCTTGGTGAATTACGAATTATCTATATCTAATCCTACTTTACTGTCGGCCATATCCTGATCAATCTGTCATGAATCATGATTAAAACATGCCAGTTGGTTGGATTACTGTTCGTCAGCACTTGTTCGTCCTATTCCGACCTCCGGGGCTGGGTGACAATTGCTGGAACGCAGTCGACGTCGATTTGAGCTAACGCACAACCCGCGTCATCTCAAATACGAGTCTTATTCTAAGCCGGAAGCAACCCACTTCCAGCTAAGAATAATTTGGCTACTGAGCATTGTCACCCAGCCCCTACAGTCTCTAGAGTGTGAGGGGCCGCGGGTTGAAGCTGAGTATTGCCTAACCAACGGATTAATGCTAGTCCGTTGGCGTAGCAAGCACAGGCTTCAGTGGCACCGAGCACGTTTCGAGAACCCGCTCGAATGGCTGATGAACGGCCACTTAACTGGGTACAATTGGTCGTTGGCTATTTTGATAATAGAACTTTAAACGAGACTTTAAGGTTACATTAACCACTTTGTCGAGACGTTCGATTATTACTATAGTAATTCCGAAATAGCGAGCTATCCAATATCTTTTCGACCTGACAGTTGCTCGACAAAATTACTGTTTATGAAGAACAATGATGAGTCCAATAAAAGTTGGGTACATCTTCGTCAGCCATTCGAATACTGTCCCGACTGGAAGGCGTTTCTGACAATGCCCAGTGGTGAAATTTCACTTTGCAAGCGTCCTTTGCTTGGTTAGTGAAAGGCCAGTATTTGAGACGTGGTGTTTCGGCTCAAATCTGTGCCCACCACGTTCCGGCAATTGGCAGAAATGCCTGGAGGTCGGCGTAGGACGAACCCACAACAAAAGTCTACGCGAGTTCGAGCTGTTTCCAGCGGGTCTAAGCTGGCTGTTTTCGAACCTACACAACTGGCATGTTTTAATCATAGTAAATGCTAAACAAAATTGTAACGTGCCCGATTTACTCACCCGTTTACCTGCTTTGTGCAGATAAGCGGGTGTTTTGCTTGAATCCCGAACTCACACACAAACGTGCTTGTTCAGTAACAGTTCGTTAAATAGTGGCTGGTAATCAGTAGTCGCGCTTCTAAACCAACAAAAAAAGACTGTCTCAAGGTATCCCTACCTCAAAACAGTCTTAAGCGTAAAATTACGCGTTTTCAACCTTCAAAATCTTAACCGTCATGGTACCGGCTGGAATGTTGATGGCAACTTCTTCATCAACGTGATGCCCAATCAAGCCCTTGGCGATCGGGGAATCATTAGAAATCTTGCCAACCATTGGATCAGCTTCGGCAGCACCAACAATGGTGTAGCTTTCTGGTTCTTCATCAGGTAATTCTTTAAACGTCACGATTTTACCAACGGAGACTTCCGTTTCGTCAATCTTGTCACTATCGATGATTTCAGCATATTGAAGCATGTGTTCAACCGTCTTAATCCGGTTTTCTAGCAAGCTTTGTTCATTCTTTGCTGATTCATACTCAGAATTTTCTGATAAATCACCGTAGCTACGTGCGATCTTAATACGATTAATAATTTCTGGACGTTGATTAATTCGAAGGTCTTCAAGCTCTTTTTCCAGCTTGACCTTGCCTTCTTCTGTCATTGGATATGTCTTATCTTCAGCCAATGTGTTTCACTCCTCAAATACGCAATATAGTTATCAAAAACCAGCCTACCATTTCAGATTTTAAAAGTAAACTCCAAACTCCAAAATAGTGCTGGTTATGACGTTATTTTTATAAAATCGAACGAACCTTAGTGGTCAATAAATCAATGGCAACTTCATTTTCGCCACCTTCAGGCACAATGATATCTGCATACCGCTTAGTGGGCTCTACAAATTGGTGATACATTGGTTTGACCGTCGCCAAGTATTGACCAATCACAGAGTCTAGTGTCCGGCCCCGCTCTTTGATATCACGCTGAATGCGCCGGATGATCCGAATATCATCGTCGGTATCGACGAACACCTTGATGTCCATCAGGTCGCGTAAACGCTGGTCATCCAGGATCAATACCCCTTCGACGATGATCACGTCACGTGGTTCCTGATGGATGGTCTTATCGCTACGCGTGTACTGCTCGTAATCGTAGACCGGCTTTTCTATGGGTTGATAGTCGAGTAGCTGCTTGATCTGCTTGATCATTAATTCCGTATCGAAGGCCAACGGATGGTCATAATTGACAGCATGCCGTTCAGCCATGGTCATCTCACTCTGGTCATTGTAGTACGAATCTTGTTGTAAGATCAGTAAAGATTGACTTGATAATTGATTATAGATTGCTTTACTAACCGTGGTCTTACCACTACCGGAACCACCAGTTACCCCAATGACTACTGGTCGGCGATGTTTATTTTCAGTCATTTAAGTTATGCCTCATTCTTATTTTTCAGCGGCTTCATTGTGCTTCGAAACCTTCTTGATGTTGGCCGCGTGACCCGCAGCATCCTTTGCATAATAGACGTCACCAGTCTTCAAATCTGCTACGAAATACATGTAACCCTTGCTCCGTTGTGCAGGATCTAAGACTGCCTTGATCGATGTTAAACTAGGACTGTTGAACGGTCCGGGGCCGTAGCCTAAGTTCAACCGTAAGTTATACGGTGAATCAGTCTGCAAATCTTTATTCGTTAACGTTGACTTGTTAGAATTGATCGCATAGAACACTGAAATATCAGAATCCAAGCGCCACTTAGCAGCTAACCGGTTCAAGAAAACGCCAGCAATCAACCGGCGATCTTTCGTCGTACTGCCTTCACGTTCAACTAAGGACGCTAAGGTCATGACTTCTTGCACGGACATCTTTGATTTCTTGATTTCCGTATAGTATGGTTCAAGCTCATCATTCGTCTTCGAAACCATCTGCGTTACTAACTGTTTCAAAGTTGTCTTCTTGCCAACGACGTAGGTTGCTGGGAACAAGTAGCCTTCAAGTCGATAACGAACTTGCTTAGCACTCATCGCTGAATTCAGCAATTGTGGATATTTCTTGGCCAACGATTTGATGAATGTTTGATCCTTCATTAGGGCTAGAAATTCTGCCGACGTGAAATCAGTTTGTTTTTGAACCGTCTTCGCAATCGTCTTAATCTGACTACCTTCAACGATTAGGACCTTACCACTAGAACTCTGAACCGGCTCCGATGAGCCACCTTTGTTCAGGGCCTTCGCGATTTGAGCAAGTGACATCGACGGCTTCAACTGATAGTAGCCCGCGTGAAAGTTCGATAAGTTATGGGCTTTCGTCCAGTATTCAAAGACAAAACCACTCTTGATCACCTTTTCACGCTGCAAAATATCGGCAATTTTCTTACCATTCGCACCGTATGGGATGTCAACTTGAACGACGCGATTGTCGCTACTGTCATATGGTTGCGTCGCATTATCAAAATATCGATAACCCAATACCCCCACAATAATTAAAAGTACGACTAAAATACCAACAACGCCACCAATAACGTGTTTCGAAAATGATTTCCGTTGTTTTTGCTCTGAACGATTAGGTTCATTTACCCCACGATCTTGTGAATCGTTTTGATCCTTCTGATCTTGGTTATCCTGGTTGTTATTCAAGACTCGCCCCTCCATTTATTGATT
Organism: Lactiplantibacillus argentoratensis; assembly: GCF_037290055.1. Taxonomy (NCBI): domain Bacteria; kingdom Bacillati; phylum Bacillota; class Bacilli; order Lactobacillales; family Lactobacillaceae; genus Lactiplantibacillus; species Lactiplantibacillus argentoratensis. The sequence continues at coordinate 1,285,336 of NZ_CP147647.1, read as the reverse complement.
AATCTTATCAATTATACAAAACTGTTGCCCAGTTTGCACTAGTTCACCATTAGTTTTATGGTTTTTTAGAATCTTGGACACACATTAAACGCCGAATGACTTCAAATCATTCGGCGTTTAACAAGACTATCAACAAATTAACGAATCTCTGCACCTAATTCATCCGTTAAGGCTGTCAGTACTTTTTCAAAAGCAGTCGTAACGTCATCATCGACTAACGTTGCATTTTGATCTTGATACGTTAACGTATAAGCTAGTGACTTCTTGCCAGCAGGTACGTGACTCCCATTATAAACATCAAAGAGTTGAACGTGCCGTAAATGCGCGCCGCCCTTCTTGTTGATCAAGGCAACCACAGTTGCGTTGGTCACATCGTCATCAATCAACATCGCCACGTCCCGGGTGATACTTGGGAACTTGGAAATCGGTTGATACTGTTGACGCGCTTTTGGTAAGGCAATCAACGCCGTTAAATCCAGTTCAAAGACATAAGTTTCCCGAATCTTGTAGGCTTTGGCAGTCGTTGGATGAACTTCACCGACGAAACCGACTAACTGGTCACCAACGTAAACATCAGCTGTCCGACCAGGATGCATCTCTGGATGTTCGGCCGTGGCAACATAACTAACGGCATCTTGCAACGCCAGACTCTTCAGATAACCAGCCACGATACCCTTAATCTGGAAGAAATCAACGGGTTGTTCGGCAACGCCCCAGCTCTTGGGAACCATGGAACCCGTAATAGCTCCGGCAATGTGTTCAATTTCCTTCGGCCGGACTTGTTCAGGTTGACTGTAAAAGACCCGTCCTTCTTCATACAATGCCACATTGTGTTCCTTACGAGCATTGTTATAAGCTAAATCATCCAGCAAACCAGAAACTAGACTCAAGCGTAGCGTGGTCCGTTCTGAACTCATTGGAAAGTCTAATTTAGTGACGTCACTAGCATGAAGCGCAAAGGCCTTCGCCTTAGCCTCTGTGGTCAATGAGTAACTGATGGCTTGCGTGAGGCCAGCACTTTCCATTAACTTACGTGAGTCACGAATCACCTGTTGGGTCTCATTAAGCTTACCGATTGTTGGTTGGCCCGTTGGTAGGGTCGCTGGTAAGTTATCATAACCGTATAGCCGGGCGATTTCTTCGATAAGGTCAGCTGGAATATGGATATCCCAACGCCGTGATGGCACCGTAACCGTGAACGTTTCATTAGCAACGACCGTTGGAAAGTCCAATCGTTTAAAAATATCACGGACCGTGTCCAATGACAACTCAGTTCCTAAGACGTGGTTGATCCGTGCTAAGTCAATGGTTACTGTCGTTGGTTGCACATCCTCTTCACGACCGATGAGCATACCACTAGCAACTTGACCATCACCAAGTTCTGCAATCATGGCCGCGGCAGCGTCTAAGGCCGTTGCGGTCATGCCGTGGTCAATACCCCGTTCGTAGCGCATTGAAGCTTCGCTGTGTAAGTCATGATTATGGGCAGTTTTACGAATCTTAACTGCATCAAAAACCGCACCTTCCAACGCAATGGTCGTAGTCTGATCAGTGACTTCGGTCGCTAAGCCACCCATCGTCCCAGCCAAACAAATTGGTTGATCGCCACTACAAATCAACAGATCACTCGCTAGTAATTCGCGATCTTCACCATCTAACGTCGTTAAATGCTCGCCAGCTTTCGCCAACCGGACGTTAATTTGACCGTCATTCAATTGATCAAAGTCAAAAGCATGTAGCGGTTGTCCATATTGCATCAAAATGTAGTTCGTTGCGTCAACGACGTTATTGATTGGCCGCATACCAGCATTCCAAATTCGAATTTGGAGCCATAACGGACTTGGTTTAATCGTAACGTTTTTAATTAGACGCATTTTGTACATTGGGACATCATGTTCATCGGCAGCGACAGCCACATGTAGATCATCCGCAGCCACCGTCGTAGCATCTTCATGCAAATCAACTTTCGGCATCGTTGGTTGCTGGTCGTAAATGGCAGCAAGTTCATGCGCCGTACCATTCATACTAAGCATGTCACCACGGTTAGGGGTAACGGACATGTCAATAATTTCATCATCCATCCCTAAGTATGAAAAGACCGGATCACCTGGCGTGGCATCGTCAGGCAGAATGAAAATACCATCCGCAACTTCTTTGGGAACTAACTTTTCATCAAAACCAAGTTCGTCTAAGGCGCACAGCATCCCATTTGATGGAACTCCCCGCATCTTACTCTTCTTGATCTTAGTGTGACCACCAATCCATGAATTGGGTAACGCCACGATCACCTTTTCGCCAGCCGCAACGTTAGGTGCCCCACAAACGATTTGCAAGGGTTCTGATTCGCCTACGTCCACTTGACAAACGTGGAGATGATCAGAATCTGGATGTGGCTCACACGTTAAGACGTGCCCCACTACAACTTTTTTCAATCCTTCACTGGGACGAATAACACCGTCAACTTCAACGGCCGTCCGTTCAATCTTTTCTGCTAATTCATCGGCCGGAATGTCCAGCTTCAAATAATCGCGTAACCATGTCGTAGAAATTCTCATGTGGACGCCTAACCTTTCTTATAGAACTGTGACAAGAACCGCACGTCATTCAAGTAGAAGTTGCGGATATCGTCAACACCGTATTTCAACATCGCAAAGCGGTCTGGTCCTAACCCAAAGGCAAAACCACCATATTCTTCTGGATCAATGCCAGACATCTCTAACACGTGGGGGTGAACCATGCCGGCACCCAACACTTCGATCCAACCCGTTTGCTTACAGATTGCGCAGCCCTTACCATTGCAATTAAAGCAAGTCACATCAGCTTCTACGGATGGTTCCGTGAATGGGAAGAAGCTTGGCCGCAAGCGGACATCAAACTGGTCGCCGAATAAGGTCTTGGCAACTAGGATTAACGTACCCTTCAAGTCGGCCATCGTAATATGCTTGTCTACGACCAATCCTTCAATTTGATGGAATTGATGTGAATGGGTTGCATCATCCGTATCACGCCGATAGACGCGGCCTGGTGACAAGACCTTCAATGGTCCCTTAGAAAAGTCGTGGTTTTCAAGTGACCGCGGCTGATCAGCAGACGTCTGCGTCCGTAGCAATACGTCTTTAGTAATATAGAACGTGTCCTGCATGTCACGGGCCGGATGATCCTTCGGTAAGTTCAACCGTTCAAAGTTGTAGTAATCTTCTTCAACTTCGTCACCATCAACGATTTGATAACCCATTCCCATAAATAAATCTTCCAATTCAGTAATGATCTGGGTAATCACATGTGGCTGGCCTTGTGGGACTTCCCGTCCCGGCAATGTCACGTCAAGCTTTTCAGCAGCCAATTGCTTATTAACGGCCGCTTGTTCCAATTCTTCGCGGCGTTCATCAATCGCCGCCTGAATCCGGTCACGAACTTCGTTGGCATAAGCCCCCACCTTTGGCCGTTCTTCAGGACTTAAGTCGCGCATTCCGCGCAATACTTCCGTAATCGGCCCCTTTTTACCAAGCAAATCAACTTTGACTTGGTTAACCTTTTTCAAAACATCGGCGGATTTAATATCGGCCAAGCCTTGATCGCGTAATTCGGTTAATCGATCTTGTAAACTCATATGCTGCCTCCAATTTTTAGTTGCGTTGCGGACAAAAAAAGACCCCATCCCTAAAAAGGGACGAGGTCATCGCGGTACCACCCTTGTTTGCATCGTAATTACTATGCACACTCATAACCCGTCATAACGGTCGGGATACCGGAAAATTATTTGTTTTCACAAACGCCCAATTTCAGCTCGGAGAGTGAATTCGTCAATCTTGGTCGCCAGGGTGCTTTCAATCGGTGACACCCTTCCCTACGACGCCGTAACTAACTACTATTTCTCGTCAAGGCTTTTATCTACATTGTCAGTTTATGGCAAAGTGCCCTGCACGTCAACCCCGTATTAGGATTCGGCCGGACTAAACCACTTATCGGACCAGTCATGGACGGTATCCATCACTTGCCGTAAATCTTGCCCTTTAGTGGTCAATCGATACTCGATCAGGGCAGAGTCACAATGGGTTACCCGACTTACAATGCCGTTTTCTTCCAATTCCTTCAAGCGAACAACGAGCACTCGATCACTGCACTTAGGAATCTGACGAGCCAGATTCTTAAAGCGTTGGGGACCGTCTTCCAGTAAAACATCGATAATTAGCCCGTTCCATTTCTTCCCGAGAATTGAAAACGTCTTTTCAAATTTTGGACACAGTTCAAAATCCACGTTGGATTCTGTTACCGTGTCAGCTAGTATTTCTGACATGCAATGACCCCCAATTATTGAATTAACCGGCGGAGACCTTGCCTCGGAACCGATCTAGTTGTTTGGCCACTTTCATACGCAATGGTCCAAAAAATTCATGTTCTGCTTCATAATCATCAACTAAAGAGACGAGCAAACTTTCCCGATATTTCGGCACAGCTAAAGTTGCGCCGAACATATGCTTCAAAATGATATCTTTTTCCATGGGCGTTAATTTTGTTAACTTTTCGGCGTTACGTAACGCCACCCGCGGATGGATGAATGCGTGCGATCCGAGATCAAACTTGGTTTCACGCCAGTCATAATAAAACAAATCATGCAATAATCCACCACGCGCCACTGCCGTCGTATTAAGATGCCATTTCTTCGCTAAAACATAACTATCATATGAAACTGCAATCGAATGATCCAATCGATTTGAATGGTGGTGCTGTGTAAACTCAGCTAGTCGTTGAACGGCCGGCTGTGCTAATAAGTCTTCGACGATCGCCACGTATTCAGAATCTTGTTGCCACGCATTATTAGTTTTCATCTAAAGCTCCCTTTGCTAATATCTACGGCTATTCTACTAAAAAGCTCGCCATTTTGGAAGTATTTTACCTGGATTTTAGCATTTTCTTACTAATTGTAAGTTAGCGATATAAACCGAACATTAAAACGCCCGCTGCCACGGCTACATTTAACGATTCTGCTTGTCCCTTGATGGGAATGTATAAGTTTTGGTCTGTCCGTGCCAATAATTCCTGACTCATTCCATTACCTTCGTTTCCCATGATCAAGCCAAAACTAGCCGGCGCGTCAATATCTAAATACCGGGCTGCCTGTGGATTTAACTCTGAACCGTAGACTGGTGAACCCTGCGCCTGCAATTGGTCAACCAACTTGTCGAGATCAGTACTGATCAGTTGTAAATGAAACTGACTCCCCTGCATGGCTCGTTCAACTTTGGGTTGATGAATGTCCACCGTCCCGGTACCGAAAGCGACGCCGGCAAAACCCGCAGCATCCGCAGTCCGGACCATGGTCCCAATATTTCCGGGATCTTGAACATTATCGAGCAGTAACCAAGGCCGCGTTAAATCTAATTGTGATAGATCTTCAATTGCAGCAGGCAGGGTCGCCAGCGCAAACACCCCCTGCGGCGTCACCGTCGCACTGATATGTTTGGCAACTTCATCAGAGATTTCAATGACCGCTGGAAAATGAGTCAAGTCCGGTTCGGTCGCCAGTTGCTTGGCAGTAATGAGCAAGGTCTTAATCGCGACGTGTGCTTTAACTGCTTCGTTGACTAAATGCCAACCATCTAGCAAGTATTGTCCCTGTTGTTTGCGTCCCTTCTTTGTTTGGAGCTTCTTCCACGCCTTGACGTGCACATTCTGTAATGAATTAATTTTTTCCATCGTTAACTTCCTTTAATCTTAATCAATTGGAACATCCGCTGGTCTGGCCAGTTTTTGGCACTTTGGGTCATCGTTGAATCCGAAACATCGTCAAAATGCCGATTTATCCCCAGTATAGCATATCGCCCGTTGAACATTTCCATGCTATTATATAGGTAATACTGATTGTACTAATTATGCCGACGCAATACAATCGGCAATCGCAACAATCAGGGTGCTAGTCATGTATTACACTAGCTGAACAAGTTAAGTAAGGAAGTGACACAATGCGTGCAGTAACATTAAAAGCAACCGGCCGGGTCCAGGGGGTGGGCTTTCGCTGGGCCACTAAAGTTGCCGCTGACAAATGCGGCGTGAACGGAATCGTCCGTAACCTGATGGACGGCTCAGTCTTTATTGAAGCCGAGGGCGAAGACCAACGAGTGCAAGTCTTTATCGACGTTGTTCGGCAGTCCCCCACTGATTTTGGCAAAGTCAAGCACCTCGAAGTCCACGAAGTTGAACCACAAAACTATCATGATTTTCGGATAACCAATTGAATTCCCCCGACATCTTTAGTATCATCATCATTATATGACTTTAACAAAGGGGATTATTAACTAGTGAAATCAAAAAAAGGCCTTACGCTCACCATCACCTTAGGAACGTTAGCGCTGTTTCTAAGCGGTTGTGTGCAAACGACCAAAGCTGGTAAACCATACGGATTCGTCTACGAGTACCTTGCAAAGCCAGGGCAAAACGTGATGGAATGGTTGTCACAACTATTCGGTAACAACTACGGTTGGGCAATCATTGGCTTGACGGTCATTGTGCGACTTGTCTTGCTACCAATGATGATCAACCAGCAACGTAAATCGACTTACCAACAAGAAAAAATGTCCGCAGTTCGGCCACAGATGGAAAAAATCCAGGCACGGCAAAAAGCAGCGACGACTCAGGAAGAAAAAGCCGCAATCAGTAATGAACTCATGCAACTTTACCGTGACAACGGTATTAGTATGACTGGTGGTATTGGCTGTTTACCACTACTGATTCAACTGCCAATTTTCTCCGCCTTGTACTACGCTATTCGCTATTCGCCTGAATTATCTAAGGCGACCTTTATGGGAATCTCCCTTGGGAAATCCAGTCTGATTCTAGCCATTTTAGCCTTTTTATCCTACTTGGCACAGGGTTACCTATCCATGATTGGTTTACCTGAAGAACAGAAGAAGACGATGCGTCTCATGCTCATTATGAGTCCGGTCATGATTTTATTTGTTTCCATGTCCGCTCCCGCAGGTTTAGGACTTTACTTCTTCGTTGGTGGTTTATTTGCCTGCTTGCAAACACTGATCATCAACTTCTTCCGGCCACGTATTCGGCGCGAAGTTGAAGCAGAACTCAAAAAGCACCCAATCAAAACACCAACACCGACGCAACCAAAGCCGGTTAGTGCAACTGAATCCAGGCTTAGTCATCCTCGTCCGCAAAATAATGCGGGGCGTGGTCGGAATGCCGGTAAACAACAACGACATCATAAATAATAACTGAAGCTTAATCAACACTAAAGCACCGTCATGAAAATTCTCATGGCGGTGCTTTTTACGTTTCACTTAACTGGCATACAGCCGTCCCCTTAACTGATTTTACGAACATTACCACGGGATGCCAATTAACGCTGCCAGGCCGATTAGATCAATTTCTTACTTAGCCGGTAGGAATAACCCACGGTCAAAATCACGACTAACACGATGAGTATAACAAAGACATTGAGAAATGACTTGGTGGACATCTTTCCCATCGCTACTAACAGCGGTCCTGAAATGCCAAACAATCGGCCTGCTAGCACGTTCGTCCGGTGCCAGTTTTCTTCTGACAAATAGTTCCACGGAATCCGGATTCCAACCAAAAAATTACGAGGCACATACGCCATCGGTAGTGCCACAATCGAGATAATCAGCGCAATCAGCGCAAAGCCAATCGTGACAATCCGATTGAAATCAATGAGTAACAAATAGAATAAAACGGTCAAGTTAATATCAGCACCGAGATACGTCCCCTTGCGCCAGTTGGAATTCTGTTTACAAATCAAAATCAAACTAAGCCCAATTAAAAACAACCCACCAACCACGGCTAACGGTGCATTACGAACTCGCCACACAGGTCCACGATTGCCCAGTTTGACCACCGCTAAGATGACCAAATTGATTAAATTCACCACGACGAGTAATTTAACTCCAAGCGTCTGTTGCCACTTTTCTGGAATCATGAGTCAGCCCCCATTCTCGTTCGAACTAGTATTTGGCTCCATACAACTACCAATCTTTCACACAACGGCGTATTCCAACCCATTGTTACTAGAAGTTAAGAGCGCATAAAACTGCTTACCAGTTGCAAACAATTATAGTTTGATTCGGTGATGTGTGGGGTACTTTGTCCGTTTTAGCGTTAGTCAGGCCAACAACTTTACGAAGTCCCCCACTTGCTTTGTAGCCGGCAAGTGGGGGAGCAAGAAAATGTCTGCCGGTCATTCCAGCACCGCCTGACGCGCTTAAATATTGAATCCATAAATTTGATGTCGGGACGTTCATGTTCATCAGCAAATTCCATTTTGATAACGATTCCGATGATTGCCCCACTTATTTTTTGGGTTTTCAAGTAGATTAATAACAGCTGACAGACTACTTCAAACTGCGTATCCAGTTTTCAATTTCAGGCTGTGTTTTTAAATTTCCATTCACAAATCGGCCGATTTCTTGACCTTCTCGATATGCAATAAAGCTTGGCAATCCCCGAACGTTCAATTCCAAACAAAGCTGTATATTTTCATCACGGTCAACCTTAATAAAACGATACTGAGAAAATTCATGTTCAATTGTCGGTAACTTGGGCCGAATATACTGTCACTCGCGACACCAATCAGCACCAAAATATACAATAAAGTAGCCAGTATCAATCATATTAAAGAATTCAGTTTGAGTTTGTGTTCCAATTTTTTTCATTTTTATCACACCTTTATTTAAAGTAAGCTCTAGTATAATCAGTTTCCCCTGCAGCATGGTACTCAACACCAGCGAGTTTGTGCGTCACCAGGTGCGTTTCACTAACATAATACAGCGGAACTATTCCCATTTGGTTTTGTAATCGGTTAGCCGCCTGACGTAAACTTTGCCAATACTGCTTTTGACTGCTTGTTTGTTTAGCTTTCGTCAATAAATCATCATACGTTTTGTCACTGAACCTACCGCTATTCATACTATTACCCGATTGAAGAACCCCAAGATAGTTGACCGGATCAGCAAAATCAGCTAACCAATACCACTGACTGAGCCCGAATTGACCATCGCTTTTCAAATTCTGTAATCCCTTGTCAGGAACGTTTTTCGTACTAACCTTTACCCGACTCAAGTGTTGTTGCACTTGCTGTTGAACAAATTGAGCCACATTTTTGGTCACATCTTGGTCATCACCCACCAATGTTAGTTGCACCGTTCCCTTCACCTTAGTTTCTTTCAATCCCGCGGCCCACAAGCGCTTGGCTTTAGCAATATTCACTTTCGTCGAAGTGCTGGTTTCTGCACTAAAGTCGCGCTTGGTCGTCGGATCGACCGCCGTACCCGGACTTACGAAACTCGAGGCGGGCTTTGAACCGTCGGCCAAGACGGTCTTGGTAAGTTGCTGTCGATTAATCACCAACGAGAGGGCCTGACGCAATTTTCGGTTTTCTAACGGTTGTCCCGCCCGTTGATTTACTTGCAAATAATAAGTCCATGCGCGGTCAACATGTTTGACGGCTGTATCATGTTGCAGACTTTTAGCCGTCACACCGGAAATAGTCGCATCATCTAGTTTGCCGTCCTCGAATAAATTATGCGCTGTGTTGGCATCCTTAACCGTTTGATATCGGATCTGCTTAAGATGAATTGCTTTCTGATCCCAATAGTAGCGATTACGCTTCAGAAGATAAGTATCGTTTGAACCCGTCCAACTTGCAACTTTGAAAGCACCATTAGAAACCGTCGTTGATGCACTGGTGCCATATCTGGAAGTTCCAACCTTAGTCACAAATTTCTGATCCTGAGGCAGAAACACCGGAACCGTAACCAGTTTATTGAAAGCTGCAATTGGATGATCCAGCGTTATTTTTAAAGTTCGTTTCCCAGTCGCCTTAATTCCCAAACTCCGATAACTTTTTTAACCACTATTGATTGCATCAGCATTCTTAATACCGCTAAAGATGTACGTGTACACGGGCTTATTAGCCGGATTCATGGCTCGTTTCCACGCATACTCAAAATCACTCGCCACGACCGGATCCCCATTGCTCCATTTAGCAGATTTACGGATATGAAAAACATACACTGTACCATGGTGCACTGGCTTGACCATCTTTGTCGCCATCGCCGGTACTGGCTGATCCTGACTGTTTAACCGATAAAGTCCTTCCGTTGTATTTACTAATGTATTAAATTCTGGCAAAGTTGCTTGATTGGTACTATCAAGTGTTGTCAGTGTTGCCGTTTGCATCAAGTTTAAAGTTCGACTGTGATGCGTTGCTGAACTGGTTGCACGACCACAACCAACTAGTAATAAAATCATGCCACTGATGGTTATTCCAAATCCCAAGTACTTCTTTCTCATAACGATGTCCTCCAACTAAAAAAATAATCCCGTCCTTAACTAACATAAGGACGAGATTTCCCGCGGTACCACCTTTGAGTTGAGCCAACAGTCAAACGTGGCTCCACTTATAAGTGGTCTATAACGGCACCACCCGCAGCTTTTGCTTGCACAAAAACCATGCTCCGAGCTCATCTTCACCAGCACTAAATTCACATGCTTTCACTATCCATGGTCGCTTCAAATTTATTAACTAGCTACTCTTCTCATCATCACTTAATTTTTATAATCCAATATTAATATTAATCCATTAAAAATGCAATGACTTTTTCTGACAATCAAGACTCAATCAACGTCACTTGTCCGCCAACATGCCGAACTAAATCCAACGTATTTCGTCAAAAGCAATCCACTTTGAGCAAACGACACTTTGTTTCCTGAAATTTTATGTAAATATGCGATAATGGAACTTAACAATTCAAACTCAGGGGGAAACTTTCATGAAGTTACTACATACAGCGGATTGGCACATCGGCCGGACGCTTAATGGTTATTCTTTGCTTGATGAACAGGAAGCAGCGTTCAAGCAGATCCTCGCGATTGCATTGGCTGAAAAAGTTGACGGTATCGTGATTGCTGGGGATATCTACGACCGGGCCGTGCCAAGTACCGATGCGGTCACTTCACTCGACCACATGCTGCAGGCTATTAATATCGAGCATCACTTACCAATCTATGCCATTGCTGGCAACCATGATGGCGCCAAGCGTCTCAACTATGGTCGTGAATGGCTAGCCTATAATAACTTTCATATCAATACGTTACTAGCCGAGGCCTTCACGCCCATCGAGACCCCAACGGCACAAATCTTTATGTTACCGTTTTTTGACCCTATTGACGCGCGGGTCTACTATCAGCAACAAGGTTTGCCTGAAAAGCAGGTCAAGGCGATTCACACCATTCACGATGCGATGCAACGCGTGATTAGTGACCTCGTTGCCACCTTTGATCCTGCAAAACGGCATTTGTTGATTACCCATTTTACCGTTACACCCAAAGCGGATGACGACTTGGAACTGACTAGTGAAACGACTTCCAAAGTGGGCGGCTTGGCGACGCTGACCACCGATTTATTCGCAGACTTCGACTACGTGATGCTGGGCCATATTCACACTCGCTTAGCCTCACCCGACAAAGATTGCATTCGCTATTCGGGCAGTCCCGTCAAATTCAACGTCAAGGAAGTCAACCCTAAGTTCCATGGCAAAGGTGTTGAGATCGTGACAATCACACCCACTGCGATCACCCATGAATTCAAACCAATTCAGCCGCAAACTGACTTGGTTACGTTGCGTGCGCCTTGGGAAACGTTACTTGATCCCAACTTTTATCAGCAACAGCCGTTAAAGCAAGCATGGTTCGCGATTACCGTCCAAGAATTCGACCGTAGTAAGCATCTGAACGTCCGGGCACAGCTTGAACAAATCTACGGCACGATTGTCGAACTGGACTACGAATCGAACCACCAAGCCACCGCCATCAGTGGCCCCAAAAACATGAACGAACTGAGTCCTGATGCAATTGTTGGGCAGTTTTTCCACGCGATTACTGGTAAACAACTCTCAACGACACAACAACAACTCGTCGACCAGATTTTTGTCAACTTAAGAAAAGAGGATTAGCCGTGAAACCCGTTTATTTAGCCATGAACTATTTTGGCCCCCACGAACATTCAATTATTGATTTTAGCAAGCTAGAAAGTACGCCGATTTTTCTGATTAGTGGTGATACTGGGGCCGGTAAGTCAACTATTTTCGACGCCATGACTTTTGCCCTCTTTGGCAGTACGACGAATGATGGGACGGATGGTCGGGCAGCCAAAGAGATGCGCAGCCAGTTTGCCCCCGCCGACCAACCGACAAGCGTCACCTTCTACTTTGAGCAAGGCAATCAACTCTATAAGATTGCGCGCTCCCCTGAGCAATACTTAGCTAAGAAAAAGGGTTCTGGACTGACGAAAAAGAATAGTACGGCCAAATTAGCTGTCGTTGATCACGTTGGTGGCGTGGAGATTGAGAGCATTGCAACCAAACCGGCCGACGTTGGTCCCGAGATCACGACCATCTTGAATTTGACTGCCGATCAATTTAAAAAAATCATTCTACTCCCCCAAAATGACTTTTCGGAATTCTTAAAGTCAAAAACGACTGACAAGGAAAAAATTCTTAAAAAGATTTTTGGAACGCAACTTTATTCAGACTTTACTGCGGAACTTAAAGCGGAGTATCAAACCGCCAGCAAGACTGGTGATCAGTTTGTCGCCGATTTGCGGGTCGCACTAGCCTCAGCAACTTGGAATGATGAGGAACAGGCTCAACTTCAAGCAGTTCCGGACAATCAAAAAATTCCACTACTACGAGCATTTGTTACGACGCGTCAAAGTGCTTTTGACCAAGCACAGCAAACGACTAGTAAAATCAATCGGTCTGTTAAAGCGGCCGAAACGACCTACCAGCAAGCACGCGATCGCCAACAACAATTTGACCGGCTCACACAGGCGCAAGCTGATTATCAAACTAAAGTTGAAGAACAAACACCGGCAATTACCATAGCCAAGCAACAGTTGCACGCGTTAACTTGGGCCCAGCCCCTACAAGCCACCATGCAAGCCCTCACTCAACAAACACGTGACCAAAAGCAATTGACACTTGACCAGCAAGCAGCTATGGATAACGTGCAACAAGCGCAGGACGACTATCGCCAAGCGCAAGCTGCAGTTCAACAATTACATGACCAAAGTGAAGCTAACCATCAGCACCAGCAGCGCTTGGAACAATTGGCCACGTTGATTCCACAAGCGCAACGCGTTGAAAGTCTCATCGCACAGCTCGCAAAGCTCAAGCCGAGTGTCGCTGATCTGAAGGCGACTTTTGAACAGCACCAAACCGTAATAAAGACATTAACAGCCAAAATCACCACCCAACAAGCGAACTTGCCATCTATTGATGACTTACACGCCACTAAAGATTTGCTGATTAAACAACGAGAACAGTTCGTCGACACCCTGACACCACTTGATAGTCAATGGCGAGGTGCGCAACAAGAACAGCAGCGCGTCACCAAGCAACTGACTGATTTACGGGCGCAGCTTGCCCGCGATGAACAGAATCAGCACAATGCGCAAGTCCAATTTGAACAACAACGTGGTCAACGCCAAAGCTTAATGATTGCCCAATTACAACAAGAACTCGTTGACGGCCAGCCCTGCGTGGTCTGTGGATCAACCGATCATTCACAGATGCCGGTCACAACCATCGTTGCAAATGAAGCTGACTTACGACAATCCATGCAAGCCGTTGACGACGCTCAAAACGCGCTGGCGGCAGCCAACAAGCAAGTGGAAGCAACTCAACAACGTGTCGAACAGGCTGAAACAGAAGTTGACCAGGCTACGCAGCAAGTAACCACCGCCCAAACGCAACTAACTTCAACTTACCAACAGTTGATTGAAACCAACGGACTAGCACTAAAGTCACCCTACGATTTGACCGCAGTCAGGGCTTTTTTCGCTGGGCAACTCGCCACAATTACGAAGAAGCTTGAGGCAGCCCAACGAGTGGTTCAAGCTATTGAGAAATATACTGCTGAACTGGAAGCACAACAAAAACAGGCCCAACAAACGGAGTTACAGTTAGGCGAACAACGGGCCTTATTGCGCAATAAAACAGCCGATTTGACGGTAGCTCAGGCAGCCATTGGTACGGACTTACAAGTCACAAGCGCTGACCTGCTGGCCGAAAAAGCGCATCTCAATCAGATCGTCGCGACCTACCAACAACGCCTAGAGGCCGCCCAAGCCACCGTTCAAATCAGTCAACTTACTTTATCAAAACATCAAACTAAGCTCGATGATTTAAACGACCGGTTGAAGACAACACAGGCCACGCGCACGCAGCTTGAGCAAACAATCGCACAGGCCTTAGCTGCTCCAGAAGCACCGACTCATGACCAAACCGTACTTGAAAATTGGTTAGAAGAACTCGCCAATGGTCGACTGACCGCCCTGCAAGTCCAAATTGCCACCTATCGGCAAGACAAGGAGCGTCTGACAACCGAAATCAAGCAACTGCAAACCGCCTTAACGAACGTTGAACGACCGAATATTACGGGCATCCAAGCTCAGCTGGCCGACCTGCAAGCTCATAAGGATCGAGCACTGCAATCCCAAACCGTGGCGGAACAAGCCTTAACCGACGCGCAAAGTTGTCTCGAAAAAGTCCAACAAATCATGCACCAGCAAGGCACATTTGCAAAGCGGTTCGCCGAAATTACAAGCCTGTATAATATCATGACTGGTAAAGATGGCAACGATCACAAGCTCAAGTTAGAGACCTACGTTGTCCAAAACTACTTGCAACGCGTCTTAAACTACGCCAATGATCACTTTATCAACCTGCTTTCCAATAACCGCTACACATTTGAACTAGCTGCCGAAGCGAGTGATAACCGCAGTGACCATGGCCTCGATATCAATGTTTACGATAATGAGACCGGCAACTCGCGTTCATCCAACACGTTGTCTGGTGGTGAAACCTTCATTGCTGCTCTGTCGATTGCACTCTCGCTCAGTGAGGTCGTTCAATCTTCGGCTAATGGCGTCCAAATCGACGCACTATTTGTCGACGAAGGCTTCGGCTCCCTGGATGATGAAACTTTGGAAAAAGCGATGCAGGCACTCGAAACAATTGGTGAAAACCGAATGGTCGGTGTTATCAGTCACATTGAATCAATGAAACGAACGATTGGCCAACAAGTTCTCATCAAAAAGATGGGGGATGGCCGCAGTACCGTGCGGTTGATCAGTAAATAGCCGCCGAAAACAACCGCAGTACATGACTAACAAGGTCCAAAAAACAGCGACACAAAAAACGGCGGCCGTCATTCAGCAATTATGCTGGATGACGGCCGCTGTTTTTGCGAACCATCCCAATTAATCAGACCGGATTAAAAGAAAATACCCAGGATCAGTCCAAGTAATTGCATGCCTTGAAACATCATCAAATTTTGTGGTGCCGTATTAAAGGTGGTTTCTTTCACTTGCACCGCGTTAAAGGCCCGAATATTCTTCAAAATTTTTGGTAAAACGAGCAACACTGCCAGCTGATAAATCGGTAGTATTTGTAAAACAACACTCATCAGCACTGGCAAATAACCTAACAGCGCTAGCGTATCGTAGACCCGTAGTGACCAACGATGACCAATATAGTATGGAACCGTATAACGTTCATTGCGAATATCCTGTTGTAAATCTGAAATATTATCAGCTAACATGATATTCGCAACCAAGAAAATCCCTGGTAGCCCCACTAAAATCATGACCAATATGTTCTCTAAGTTCCCCACAATCGCAAACTGCGGCCAAGCAAACTTAAAGCCCGCCAGTACGGGGGTCGCGACGTTCATATAAACACTCAGAAAGAAAACGCCAAATCCTTCGACACATCCTGACAGTAATTCACCCAACGGGAAGCGCGAAAACGGCACCGGGCCATAGGTATAGAAGATAGCCACACCAATCGCTGCAGCGCCCATGAACAGTAACAATAGGTTTGTTCTGACGACTAGCACTAATCCTAAAATAATTGCAGTTGCTAACATCGCTAGCATCAAATTCAATGATCGTCGTGGTGACAGGTGCTCACGGCCAACAATGTTATAAGTATCCCGATAATGTAAATCCTTAGCCAAGTAGTAATCCTGCACGTTATTAAACCCCGTCACAAACAATGCAATCGCTACTTGTGCAACTAAGTAAATTAACGAATTGATCCAATTAAACGCATGAAAATAATAGATTGAAAATAAAACACCAATAAAATACGGCACCACACTAGCTGCCTTGGCATTTAGCCGAATGAATTCCAAAAAAATTTTGAACGTCATTGGCCGATAAGTTGGTTCGTTCGTCAACAACTTCGCCCCCTGATTAAATTAACTACTCTTCCACTATACCAAAAAAGGTTACTTGTGAAAATGGTTTCATGATGAACATACCAACAAATATCGGTCAGCTTAAATATATTTCGAGTCGGATCAATCTGAATCAGGATTAAACCCAGCCTGCTGGTGTACAACCTATTCGTCGTTTAATCAGCATCTTACTGCGCCCTATCGAACTGTCAGTCGATGCTCAATATTGATCCAGGCCTCCCTCAAAATCACGATATGATCCCATAGGCCGCGGCTTTAAAATTCATTACAGCGCAATTATCCATACTGAAAACGCACATTCAAGTTAAATTAACTTGAATGTGCGTTTTAAATTCATCAATGATTCGATTACCTAGTGGTCGTGCTCATGATCATCCAAGGGCGCTTCATCTTCATCACGAGTAGCTGGTCGGATTCCGGCTGGCAGTTCCGACTTGGCAATCTTTTCAACATCATTCGTTTCAGCCTCGGCCTTAGCTAAGAGCTTCGCGTCCCGTAGAATCGGTAACTGGAACCGAAAGATCGAGCCTTGGCCCACCACAGATTCAACACTAATATGACCATGGTAACCTTCAACTAACCGTTGCGCAATGGATAATCCTAACCCGTTACCACCCTTATCACGGCTACGCGCCTTATCAACCCGATAAAAACGGTTGAAAACTCGATCGAGATTGTCCTTAGAAATACCCTCGCCAAAGTCTTGGACGGCGACTTCAATGTAGCGATAATCCGTGGATAATGATAAATGGATTTCTTTACGTCGTGTCGAGTACTTGACCGCATTATCCAATAAAATAATCAGAATTTGCTCGAGGTGATTACGGTAAATCTGAGCATACACCGGCTTTTTAACATCATCATCAAACGTAAAATGAAAGTCGGGATGAATCATCGTAAAATCGTTAAATGCTTGCGTCACTAACTTCTGAACGTCCGACGTCTCATGGCTAAAATTGATTTCCAATTGTTCAGCACGCGATAAGTCCAACATTTCTTGAACTAAGCTCTGCATTCGCTTGGTTTCTGACAAACTAGCCGCCAATGATTCCGACAACACTTGTGGATCATCCTTGCCCCATCGATTCAGCAACTCCATATGGCCCTGGATAATGGCCACCGGGGTCCGTAATTCATGGGAAACGTCTTCAACAAATTGCTGCTGTTGATTAATATAGCGTTGCATCTGATCAAGCATATCATTGAATACGACTGCTAAATCCGACAATTCATCATTGCGTTTAAGATCGGGCACTCGCGAGTCAGTTTGCGGATCATCATTGACCGCATTAATCGTCTGTTTGATTTTACGCATTGGCCGTAATAGAAACGCAGCTAAGAAATAGCCCAGTAGCGTGGCACCAAAAATAGTGATCATTGTCATCACAATAAAGATCCAGATCAAATTCTGAGTCGTTGAATGGTATTCCGCCAAATTATCGGTGACCTGGGTGTAACCAATCAAACGGTGATTGCTAGCCGCATAAATGGGCGCCCGCCCAACTAATTCAGCATCACTTCCTCGGCCAATCACCACCACCTGACGCGTCTTATTCTTAGAGAACTCATGTGCATCCTTGCGGGATAGATAGAGTGTGTTCCCATGTGGATCATAAACCGTCACAGCTAAGTTTGTGCGGGATAAGGCTGTTAAATCGGAATCTGAAAAGATTTTACTTTGCAGCACACCATGCTTACGTTCACTCATGGTAGTTGCCGGTTCAACACTCGCTTCGGGTTGCAATTTAGCAGCCACCGACTTAATGGTCAGTCCCTTCGACTCCGTTCGTAACGATTGTTGCACCGTTGTAACAGCACTAGCCACGTTCCGTTGTTCTTGGCGCAATAAGAGGTTCGTGAAACTCTTATAGACCAATAATGAAAAACAAATAAAAATGAGCGCGGACCCAATTGCGGTCCCGAGCGCCCATTTCCATTTTAATGACCAACGGCGCCGTGGTTTAGGCGTCACTTGATTCGTATCAGCGTCAGTCATTAAGAACGAATCACGTATCCAGTCCCACGAACAGTTTGGATGTAACTCTTTTCTCCTGGTCGGTCAATCTTGTTCCGTAAGTAACGGATATAAACGTCGACGACATTCGTTTCAACTTCTGATTCGTAGCCCCATACTTTGTTTAATAAGACATCGCGCGCGAGGACAACGTTAATATTTTCCATCAAAGTTAATAACAGTTCATATTCACGTTTTGTCAAGTTGATCACTTCGTCACCACGTTTAACGACTAAGTTTTCCTTTTCAATCGTTAAATCTTTGTAAGTAACGGTCGTTTGTTTAGTGCTCTGTTGTTCACTTTCCAAATCGATCCGCCGTAGTAACGCCCGCAAACGTGCGAGTAGTTCTTCAATGGCAAACGGCTTAACGATGTAATCATCCGCACCATGATCCAAGCCGGAAACTCGGTCAATCACGGAGTCACGGGCCGTCATCATAATGATTGGCGTGTTCTTGACTTCACGAACCCGCCGGCAGACTTCCAAACCGTTCAGTTCTGGTAACATCAGGTCTAATAGGATGGCATCAAAATCTTCAGCTAACGCTGCGTCTAACCCTTTACGGCCGTTATATTCGACTTGAATATCATAGCCTTCGTGTTTTAATTCTAATTCAACGAAGCGTGCGAGGTTTTTTTCATCCTCAATAATTAATATTCGACTCATTTACTTTTAGTCACTCCTAATATTCAACTTATCTAAAAACCGTACGAATCAGTGATTTATCACCACTAACCTGCATTAAGCTAGTACAACATGTTATTTTAACATGAAAACGCTGAATTTCCTACACCCCAACCAGGGTCTGCTCCTCACCCAAATCTAATTTTAGTGAATTCTCATTAAATTGCAATCTTTATGTCTCATCATCTGACGGTTCGGTTTGCGGATGTTGCTGGTGCCACTGGCGAATAGCAGCTAGACGCTGTTGCCAGGCTTTCTCCTGTCCCTGGCTAGTCGGCTCATAGTACCGGTGCTGTTTTAACTCAGGTGGCATCGTCGTCATCGTGGTTAATTTGGCCGCTGTATCATGGGCATATTGGTAATCAGAACCATAACCTAAATCTTTCATTAATTTTGTCGGTGCGTTGCGAATCTGTAACGGTACTGGCAAATTTCCAGTCGCTTTGATATCTGCTTGGGCTGCCGATTTAGCGGCATATAACGCATTCGACTTCGGAGCTAAGGCTAAGTAAGTCACTGCTTCAGTCAAATTCACGTCACACTCCGGCATACCGATCAACTGGCACGCTTGAAAGACCGCTACCGTTAGCGGTAATGCCTGCCGGTCAGCGAGCCCAATATCTTCACTCGCAAACCGAATCAAACGCCGCGCAATGTACAACGGATCTTCACCACCAGCGAGCATCCGCATCAACCAGTATATCGCCGCGTCAACATCACTGTTACGCATCGATTTATGTAATGCAGAAATAATATTATAATGCTCCTCGCCATGCTTATCATAACGCAATGACTTAGTATTGATCAGTTGCGATAAACCGGCCGTGGTAATCGTAACGTGCTTGCCATCACGGTCACCGTTCAAAACAGCCATTTCCAACGTATTGAGCGCCATGCGGGCATCACCATTGGCAAACTCGGCAATCAACCGTAGCGTATCCGGTTGCATCGTAATCTCTAAATCTGGAAACCCCTTCGGATTCTGTAACGCACCCTGCAAGACAGCTTCTAACGCTTCAGGCGTCAATGCCTTCAAGACTAACACTTTACACCGTGACAATAGCGCCGCGTTAATTTCAAATGAGGGATTTTCCGTCGTCGCACCAATTAACGTGATACTGCCGCGCTCAACATACGGTAAAAAGGCATCTTGTTGGGCCTTATTAAACCGGTGAATTTCATCAATAAAAACAATGGTCTTTTCACCAAAATCTCGATTAGCCTCCGCTTCATCCATGATTTGCCGAATTTCTTTAATGCCACTCGTCACCGCGCTAAACGTAATAAAGTGCGACTGGGTCTGTTGCGCAATAATTTCGGCCAGCGTGGTCTTACCGACTCCCGGTGGCCCCCAAAAAATCAAGGATGGTAACTGATCTTCTGCGATTAATTGTCGTAATAGTTTACCCGGGCCAAGTAGATGCTCTTGGCCCTTGAAATCCGCCAGCGTCACTGGCCGGACCCGGTAAGCCAACGGACTACTACTAGATTTATCCGGGTTAAATAATGATTCTTGTCGCATGGCGACCCCCACTTTCGCGTTTATTCATTACTCTCAATTTTAACGCAAACGTACGTTCTAATCCACTCAAACCAACGATCATTACCGCACAGCCACCCACAGCACAAAAAAACTGCGCCTAATCACGCGTAACGTCATTAGCCACAGTTTAGTTCATTCAAAATGATTTTATTGTTCTTCGTACCAACTGTAATGGTATAACCCTTCACGGTCAGTCCGTTCATACGTATGCGCACCAAAGTAGTCCCGTTGCGCTTGCAACAAGTTAGCAGGCAATACTTCGGCTCGATATGAGTCGTAGTATGACAATGCCGCACTAAATGATGGTACTGGTACACCGGCTTGGATTGCTAAGCTAAGCACTTCACGTGTTGATTGTTGATACTTAGCAGCAATGTCAGCAAAGTAGTCGTCCATCAATAAGTTATTTAAATCAGGCTTCTTATCAAAAGCATCCGTGATGTTTTGTAAGAATTGGGCCCGGATGATGCAGCCTGCACGCCAGATTTGGGCAAGTTCACCGAACTTCAAGTCCCAACCATAATGTTCAGAAGCGAACCGAAGTTGTTCGAAGCCTTGCGCATAACTCATAATCTTGCTGAAGTAGAGGGCTTGACGAATCTTCTCAACCAATTCTTCCTTGGCTGGCAAGTCAACGTCAGCGGTTGGGCCAGCTAATTTCTTAGAAGCGGCAACCCGTTCGTTCTTCATCATTGAGATGTAACGCGCATAGACCGCTTCCGTAATAACGGATTGTGGCACTTGAACGTTCAAGGCATCTTCGGAACTCCACTTACCAGTTCCTTTGTTGTTCCCACGGTCTAAGATCATGTCAACGATTGGCTTAGTCTTATCCGCACCTAAATCATCCTTACGTGACAAAATGTCAGCGGTGATTTCGATCAAGTAACTGCTCAATTCGCCCTTGTTCCAGTCCGTGAAAATATCGGACATTTCATCAACGGACAAGCCTGCGACGTTGCGCATGATATTGTATGATTCATCGATTAACTCTTCATCACCGTATTCAATCCCGTTGTGGACCATCTTAACGTAGTGACCAGCACCGTTCGGGCCGATGTAAGTCACACATGGTGCACCGTCTTGAGGCGCTTTAGCAGAAATCTTTTCCAAGATTGGGGCAACTAAATCATAAGCTTCCTTTTGACCACCAGGCATCAATGAAGGGCCTTGTAAGGCACCTAATTCACCACCGGAAACACCCATACCAATAAAGTTGATTCCGGATTTATCTAAGCGGGCGTTACGCGCCATCGTGTCATTAAAGTTGGTGTTCCCACCATCAATCAAGACATCGCCTTTATCTAATAGTGGTAATAATTCATCGATAACGGCATCGGTTGGCTTACCAGCCTTAACCATCATGATAATCCGTCGTGGCGTTTCAAGTGAAGCCACGAAGTCTTCGATCTTATAACTTGGTACTAATTGCTTGTCAGCATGGTCCTTAACGACCTTTTCAGTTTTGGCACCAGTCCGATTAAAAATCGCAACCTTGTAGCCGCGGCTTTCGATGTTCAACGCCAGGTTCTTACCCATGACGGCCATCCCAATGACACCAATTTGTGGTTTTTCATTACTCATTAGTTTATTGCCTCCCAATTTTTAATACGCAACTATCGTACCAAAAAACACGCTGTTAATAAAGTAAATGACCGCAGATTTTAAAATTAATTTCATATAATTTATCTTGGAAAGAAATTAATTTTCATAGGACCATCCAAAAAGGTTACTTACCTTTCAAACAGCACCAACTGACAAAGTTAAAAACACCGTGCTAGGCTTACAGTAAAATAAACGGATAACCTTCATAGATCGGTTCGTGGTGTTTAGGCTAGTGTCCTCATTGTTATTCTGACGTTCCGCACTTTTTTTATTCGTACATGCCCGCTGGTGGCCACTTTTACCAGAGAGACACCCTAGCACCACTAATCCTGACCAGCAGTCCAATTCAAGATGTGTAAGGAGGCCCCTAATCATGTCGATCCAACGACTGCCAGATTGGCATCAAATTGAACAGCCCGTTGTCATTTCGCTTAAAACGGCCCGTCACCATCTCTGGGGCAACGTGGCCGTTTATTTGGGCCTATTTATTATCGAGCTTCTAGGGGCACGCTGGGGCCACTCACAGGCCCTGCGTGCGGATGCCGTTAATAATTTATCTGGAATTTTTTCGACCGGGCTACTCATGACTGGTCTATTCATCGCCAGTCGCACGCACGATGACGATTTATTTGGCGCACCCATCGCACCCGCGGAGCAGCAGCAATTAGGACCCCGAATCCAGCAATCCCGCTTTCGTTTTGAGACGATTTTTAATTTACTAGCCGGCACCATCATGGCTGCCATTGGAATCGACATTATTATCAAAGGCGTAATGACATTCGCCACCCGTACCCTCTTCAAAAGCCTCAGCAGCATCGCCGGCTGGGCCGCCGGGTTTTCCTTCGTCGTGTTACTGGTCCTATGGGCGTTTAATCATTACTGGAGTCGCAAACTTAACAATGCAGCCCTGATCGCAGCGAGCCGTGATACCTTCACGGATGCGTTGACCAGTCTGACTACCGTGCTTACGATCCTCGTCACGGTCAAACTCCACCTTCAGTGGTTCGATAACCTGATCAGTATCGGCTTAGGGCTATACATCCTCAATACTGGTACCAAAATTTTTCGAGAAAGTAGTCTGAACCTAGTTGACTATTTCGACCCTTACCTTGAAGATCGCTATCAACGCCGAATTGCTGATTTAACGAGTGTCCGCAAAGTCATTTTTCTCAAGGCTCATTATGATAGTAATCTCATCATGCTGCGAGCCACGATCGGTGTGCCACCTCAGATGACGGCGATTGAAATCACACGTCTGATCGAAACCATCAATCAAATCATGTGGCAAGAATTCGGTGTGATGGAAACGGACGTGATGATTACGACTAACTATTGATCAAATCGGCGTTTTATACTCAACCCCTGTGTTTGACCGACTCGCTGATTAAAAGAGGAATGGCTGCTGGCCATTTCAAGACTAGCTGCTGATAAAGTGAGGACACCGCCCCTTTTCACCAGCAACCACTCCACACTAATCGTCGTGTTCAGTTTCCAAAATGCTGCCTTCGTAAGCATCAATCTTAACATCGACTTGTTGCTTTCCTTGATGTACCTGGACTTCCCAATAAGTCGTGTCGTTATCCTTATCGAGCTTAAGCTCGCTGGCATAGCCGCCATTGCGATCATGGACGGCAATCGCCACCGCTTTGCTAGGACTGATTACCTTGTTCAGATTCAGCCGGTCACGCTCAGCGTCAGCTTGGTCATCTTGATCCAGCATTTCGGACTTCTTACTGATGACCTTCCCGGTTCGCCCATTGAGCTGTAATTCATGCTCCTGGGTGCCACCAACGCCTTCCAGCGTATAAACTGGACGGCCGAGTTGGTCCTCCAACTCAATACTCGTCACGCTGGCGTTCGGAAATTGCTGTTGAAACTTTTTGATGGCTGCGGTTAAGGACACTTTTGTTGTGGCCGTCACACTTTTAGTCGAACTACTTTGCGTGCTGGTCGATTGACTGGTCGTCTTGCCCTGGGACGACTGTCGGGTCCCACATCCAGCTAACAGGGCCACGCTTAACAGCGCCAACCCGATACCATATCGTTTATTCATCATCTCCATAACCCCCTTGTCGCTGCGTCAGTAACAATCGTCATGGGGCTGCGCCCATATTAATAGTCATAGTATACGGAACGGGGACGCCCCCTCGCAATCAATATGCAAAGTCTCTAGTTTGACCGCACTGGCGCCTGAATCATGCCTTATTTTGAGAAATGCTGGTCCGCCAAACTTAATTGAAGACAACAAAAAAGCCCGCCTAAGCGGGCTTTGAGATCGTATTATGGTAACGAAAAGTTCCATGCGCCATGGCCGCAATGCAACTTTTCACCAACTAACAATTAGTTGTTTACTTTTACGACTTGCTTGCCGTTGTAGTATCCACAACTTGGGCAAACACGGTGTGATACACGTAATTCGCCACAATTTGGGCATGGTGCCAAATTTGGTGTAGCCAATTTAATATGACCACGACGGTTGCGTTTACGCATCTTAGATGTTCTTCTTGCTGGTACAGCCATCAACCTACACCTCCTTCAAGTGAATTCACATAATGTGTGTTTTGATACGCCTAGCTAACTTAATCCTTGTCTTCCTGATCAGGGAACAGGTTTTTTAACTTAGCTAAACGCGGATCAACAGTTTTAAGTTCTGCAGCTTGCAACGCTTGGTCGTCCTCGGAGAGAACTTCCCAACCCTTACCAGTTGGCATTGGGGCGCCGTCTTGTTCAGCTTCAGAAAGAATCTGCATGGGGATGTGAATTAAAATATTATCCTCCACAGCGACATCAAAATCTAAAATATCATCTTCAGGTAAAATAATTACCGTATCAGTTTCTTCGTCAAAACGACTCAGATCCGTTCCCTGAGGAACATAATATTCCGTCATTTGAAAAGCCAATGGGACATCCACTGGCGTCAGCGAGCGACTAGACGGCAATGTTAACATTGCGTCAATCTTCGCCGTGATTAACACATTATCCTTATCATAACTTGCTAACCCAGTTGCGTGAACTGACTTAACGTCGATAATTTCAGGATAACGGCTCATCAAGGAGTGTTTTAAATCCAATGCTTCATCAAACTGAAGTGGCGTTTCACGGTATGTTTTAAGCTGTGAAAGTGACCATTTCATTTAAAAACCTCCTAATGCAACGTGATAAATTATACCTGTGTAAAAATCCTTTGTCAATGTTTTTTCCTTGACAGTCCAAAATGCCCGTCATTAGACCTAACCATATCAGGAAAGTGCGCTACGGTCAACCAATTGTTGCCGGCAACCGCCACGGCCGCCGGTACAAATCTTGCGACTGCCCATTAATTAATTGATAGACGCGCCCCGCCCGATAATCGAGATTCAGGGCATGCTGGCGTAAGTCTTGATTGATTTTCGTATACAGCGGTAACGGGAGCTGTTTCTTCACTTGATGCAAATAAGCCTGCCCCTTAGGTGTAAAGCCCAAGACGCGCAGGTAGTTATGTGCCTGTGCATTCTGGATTTCTATCTGGTTGAGCTGCAAGAGTGCGGCCGTCGCCACCCGCTGCAATCGCGTATACGTGTAGCGTTTTGACTTGACCTGATGAATAAAGTCATCAAAAGTCGTGGCGTGTTGGGCCATTGCCTGCATCCGGTATTCCAAGCCCTCCGCCATCTGATCATACTGCCCACTACGGGCAACGTCGACGGTCAGCAATTGATACTGCAAGAACGGCCAAAAATCGCGCCAGCGCTGCAGCCGTTGCGTGGTCAACGCCGTGAAGGTATCAGCTGGGACGACTGGTTTCAGCGCCGCCCAATCCTGCGCCAGCGCCGCTTGGCGAACCGCTGTCCCACTGGCATAGCGACTATTGGCCGCAATTGTCGTCGTCGCGTGATCCGCTTGGCGGCGTTTGATCGGCAATAACTGCATCGGATGTGCCAAGGCCTGATTGGCAGCGTAATAACAGAAGCTCAGCATGTCATTGGCCGCCGTCAACGTCACGCCCGTGGCAGCTTGCAGGGCCGCGTTAAACTGGGTGGCAAAAGTCGCATTATAATGCGTAAAGTCGCCCTGTTGCGCCGCAATTGCCGTGGTCAACCGCTGAAAGTCTAACTCAGGATGTTCCGCACCAAAAACAACACTCGTGCAGTCCAGTGCACTGAGCAACTCAATACCGCCCCGGGCAAATAAATGGGCTGGTTGGGTCGCAAAAAATACGGGCAATTCGATTACTAGATCCGCCCCGTTTTCCAAAGCCAGCTTTGCACGTGTCCACTTGTCTAAGATGGCCGGCTCCCCGCGTTGTAGCCAATTACCGCTCATCACCACCACGACACAGTCGGCATTAGTCAGCTGTTGCGCTTGTTGCAAGTGGTAGCGATGCCCATTATGCAACGGATTGTATTCAGTTATTAACCCGACTGCTTGCATCCTTTTCCTCCTGTTACTTACGGCACTTGAAGAACCACCGCGTTGTCTGATCGTCCGGTTGTTGGCGGCCAAAGTCTGCGCTGACTGTAACATGGTTGAAACCAGCTGCCTGCAACGCTTGTTGATAATCAGCCAGCACGTAAGTTTGTTCTTGATGTAATTCACTGACTTCGTCAAAGGCCTGCTTCTCATCATTATAGATAAAGAAGGTTAGATCATGCTCAGCACTGTGCGGCTGTTCACCAGCGTAGCTCGTCCACATAAAAGCCCGGTCCTCATCGCGGTAATTATACATGTACCCTGGATAGACCTCATCCGTTTGATAAGGGGTAATGACGTCGAATAAAAATTCGCCATCCGCTGTCAAATGTTGAGCCACTTGTTCAAATGCGTGTTGGACCGTGGTAATATCGGGCAAATAGCAGAACGAATCAGCAAAACAGGTAACCGCATCAAAGGTCCCAATCTCAGATAAATCGAGCATGTCCCCTTGTAATAGCGGTAAGGTCACGGCTGCCTCGCCCGCATGACGCTGTGCCAGTGCTAACATATTCTCCGACAGATCTAAGCCGGTGACCTGATAGCCGGCCTGGGCTAACAACACCCCTAAGCGGCCCGTCCCACAAGCCAATTCGAGCAACTGACCATCTTGGTTAGGATACTCACGACGGACAAAATCCAGCCATTGCTGGTACATGGCTGGATCAAAAAGTTCGTCATAAAGTTCGGCAAACGTCTGATAAATCATGCGTTTACCCATTGTGCAACGTCCACGATAGGCGCATCAGACCATAATTTTTCCAAATTATAGTGTGCCCGCGCATCCTTTTGGAAAACGTGCACGATGACGTCACCGGCATCGATCAAGACCCATTCGCCCGCAGTCCGACCTTCGACGCTCTTGACGTCTGAACCAGCCTTGCGGACAAAGTCTACGATGTTATCAGCGATTGCTTGAACTTGGCGCTTGGAATCCGCAGATAAAATGACAAAATAGTCTGCCATCAAACTGACTTCCGCTACGTCTAAAGCTACGATATCATCGGCACGCTTATCGTCAGCGGCCTCAACAGTTAATTGTAAAAGTTCTTTGCTATCCATAAAACTCTCCCTTAAATTTAATTGGCAAATTGAGGGTCTACCCCGCCGACCCACGCGTTATAAGTCGCTAACGTTTGTGGGTAGACTGGCGCGCCCTTCTGAATCAGATAATCTAGTGTATGTTGAATTTGGAAACGAACACCGTCAGCCAGCGACTTGGCCGTCGCTTCACGGGCCGCTTCAACACCGGGGAAGTCCCGGGCGGGTTCAATAAAATCAGCCATGAAGATGATTTGGTCCAACTTAGTCATATAAGGCGCTCCGACCGTGTGTAACCGCACCGCATTCAAAATCGGTTCATTGTAGATGTGCAATTCATCCTTGATCAGCTCAGCGCCGACATAGCCGTGCCAGACCCCATTTCCATATGAGACCAGGTCGGGATCCATGCCACGCGTCTTGATGAGCTGAATAAAGGTTTGATCATCACGTTGCTTGGCGTAGTCGTGTAACAACCCCGCAATTCCAGCTAACTCGATATCAACACCGTTGTCGGCAGCTAACTGCCGCGCCGTATCCTCGACCCGTAAACAGTGTTGATAGCGTTTGTCAGTCAACTGGGCGGCAACTTTTGCCATTAGCTCCTCGTGACGATATGGGACAATTCCTTCAGTATATTCAATCGTTTTGCTCATACAAATGATGCTCCTTAATATAAGCGGCCACGGCTTCTGGAACCAGATAACGGACCGAATGTCCATGGCTGATTTTTTGACGAATCTGGGTAGAACTAATATCGATCAACGGTGCGTCGACCCAAATGACCGGATATTGACTCGTCGTTGGATACCCGGTTCGTTTGATACCAACAAAGGTGACTAATTTAACTAGCTCGTCAATATGATACCAAGTATGCAGATAATCGACCATGTCGCCGCCAATGATGAAATAGTACTGGGTGTCCGGATGCTTAGCCTTCAAAAACTTCATCGTTTCGTAAGTATAGCTTTTGCCGCCCCGCTCGATTTCCGCCGTCTCCAACCGAAACAGTGGATTATCAACAATGGCTTCTTGGACCATATTTGCGCGATCCTCCACCGCAATCGTCTTCTTTTCGTCGACATGCGGTGGTTGAGCGTCCGGCATAAAGCGGACTTCATCCAAACCTAGTTGATCACCAACTTGCTGGGCCATGATCAAATGTCCCAAATGCGGTGGGTTAAACGTGCCACCTAAAATACCAACACGGCGATGCGGAATTGCCGTCACCGTTTCCGTCAGAACTTTTGTCGCTGTTTGATTAACCGTCTGCACCCGTCATTCCTCCTATAACTTAGCAACTTCCAATGAATAGTGCTGGTCTTCTTCATGACTAGCTGGCAAGTATAAGACTAGCACCCGGCCAATTGTTTGAACGACCGTAATCGCGGTTTTCTGTTCAATTGCGGCTTTAACTTCAGCCGTTGTCACATCCGCGTTTTGTAAAATGTTAACTTTAATCAATTCCCGCTTATCCAGCGCACCCGTTAATTGGGTCAACCATTCGTCAGTCAAGCCGTTTTTCCCGACAGCAAATAGTGGCCGCATGTGGTGGGCTTCACCACGTAAATAGTGTTTTTGTTTTCCACGTAAGTTTTCCATTAAGTTTGATTTACTCCTATAATTTTCTGTTTGACAATCGCGCATCAGATTCTACTCCGACCACAACTCATCAACGCTTGTTGATCATAGCTGGGCGCGTCAAGACTGCAACACCCTTTGGTGCCCAGGCCGCTACACGCGTATCTGCAGCCACCGTGACCCATCCGAGACCTTCAAAGACAATATCACTGATTTCCGTCACTTTGAATTCGTGACGAACCAGTAGTGGGAAGTCAGCGACCGCATCGCCAGTTGGGGGGGTGATCAGTTCACCCACATGCTTGGTATAAAAGTTGTCCGCATTCTCAGTCCGGGTTCGGTGCAAGGTCAAGTTATTATCAACGTAGACCGTCCCAGTGGCTTTTAACGTATCAACTATATCTAACCGTGCCACCCCACCTAAGAACAAAGTTTGACCGTTACCTAATTGGAAACCCTTTGGGCGAATCTCGCGTTGTGGTGAGACTAACTTCAGGTCATCGCCTGATAACACGTGGGCCATCTGTTCAGGATGAATAATTCCGGGTGTATCAACCATCATATGACCATCATCCAACGGAATTTCAATCTTGTCTAACGTGGTCCCTGGGAACCGAGATGTCGTGATTAAGTCCTTCAAACCAGTATTGTTGGCAATAATTCGATTGATCAACGTTGACTTACCAACGTTGGTGACCCCTACGACATAAACATCGCGGCCACGACGATACTTTTCAATCATCGCTAAGAGTTCATCAATGGAATGCCCCTTCTTGGCACTTGTTAGCGCAACGTCGACTGGCTTGATGCCCTGTGCGCGAACTTGTTGGTTCATCCATTCCCGCAATTTCGTCCGGCGTAGTTGACGTGGCAACACGTCTTCCTTATTACCGACTAACAGAACGGGATTATCCCCAACAAAGCGCTGGAGACCAGGAATGATACTTCCATTCAAATCAAAAATATCGACAACGTACACAACCAGGGCGTTCGCATCGCGAATCGTGGCTAACAAATGACGAAAATCATCATCCGTTAAGCCAACCGGCACGATTTCGTTATAGTGCCGAAGCCGAAAACAACGTTGACAGTATAAATCCTGGGCGTCACTAGCTAATGATTTTTGTAACGCGCTGTTCGGTGTGTAGCCGGCCGCCTTAGGATCGGTCGTTTGAATCGCCGCACCACATCCAATACAGTATAAAGTTTCTTCTGATGTTTCACTCACTTATTAAGGTCCTCCTGAAAATGCATTTCTGGATAAACATGTGCTAATCGTAATTTGATAAACCGCTCAAAGAAACGGTTGATCCGGGTATTCCACGCATCTGTCTTCACGATTGGCTGGACTAAGATACTGGGTACGCCCGCAAGATGGGCCGCCCACATGTCGGTGATATACTGATCGCCAACCATGACCACTTCATTTTTGTGTAAGCCCAGGTCATGCCGTGCCTTACTAATCCCCAGCGGGAGGGGCTTCAGTGACCGCGAAACAAATGGCAGTTCCAGGCTTTGTAGCGCCTTAGCAATTCGCGCTTCAGAATTGTTCGACACCACCACTAACGGAATGCCCGCGTCCTGTAACGCGTGCAACCACTTTTTCAGTTCCGGGGTGCCATCCGGATTGTTCCATGCGATCAATGTGTTATCAAGGTCGGTGAATACCGCCTTAATGCCCTGCGCCCGTAACTGCGCCGGTGTTACATTGTAGATTGCTGGTATCATCCAAGTTGGTTTAAATTGCTTAATCATCGTTATCCCCTTCGCTTCTCGCTGGATTTTTTGGTTATTGGCATAACCCCACTAGCCCATTTTATCATACTATTGGTGAAATACCGGACTAAATCAGGTCTGGAGCCGGATTTTACTAGGCAATTGTGCTAAATTTTAGTCATCAATATATAATAATTTGTTTTTTGAAAATAAGCAACGAAAATCCTTCCAAGTTGTCGTAACTTGATGACACCACCTGGATCAAATTTGACTAAGTTGATCGCACCCGCATTTATTTGATAGGTTGGGGCCCGAGTAAGACATTGAAAATAGCACTAAAAGTCGCCAGTAAATTCAGCGATGTTTTGCCGGTTGCCCTTTTCTCGCCAGTTTATTTGCAATGGCTAAACCACAATCTGACAATTGGCGCACTGACCATTTTGTCAAATTAGATTAACAAAGTATCCCATTAAGTGTATATTGATTAAAGATACGTTGCTTTTACTTATATCATGATACCGATATGTATATTGATTGCACATCAATGCAATCCTCATGTAAGCTTATTGGCATGGTTAAACGTTCAGATCGTTCTAAAACTGTTCATCGCAGTTAACGTTAGGCACCCTGGTGTTGTTCTATGTCGATAAACTGACAATATCAGTAATGATATAAACTATATGATCCGCATGATCACTAAACAATATGTCATCTCGGAGGTTCGTTTATGGAGAAAAAAGATGTTATGAAACAATACGTTACCGATAAATATTTTTCCAAGGGGCACTGGTGGACGAAACTTTGGCAAACCCTAGTCGCAATTATTACTTGGATCTGCGTGGCCGTACCTGTCTATTGGACTATTTCGTCAACGTTACTTGCCAATAATCCCCAGTTCATTCACGCCTGGAAATACGAAGAAGGTAAGACGCTGTTCTACTTTTTTGACCGGTTCTTCATTATTGCGTTCATCTTAATCGCCATTGTGGTCATTGTCTCCACGATTCACAATAATCACCGGGTCAAACAACACATCAGTAAAGAACGGCAATATGACGAGGACCAGTTAGATATTCGAAAGCGTCAATTAAACAACTTTTACACCCAGCGATTCGGGCAGGCCACTTTCCGGCAACACGTCAAGCACTACACGGTTGACCCCGAACAAAATCTCGATGTTAATGAAATCCACAGATTGTATGAGGACTAGCCCATGGAAATAATGCAAACACTTAAGCCCTTCGAAAGTATCTGGAACTTTGTGCTGTTATTATTAGTCTCCTACCCGATTCTCGGTGCATTTGCCTGGTTTATCGGTGTACTCTGCTACCAGCTGATTTATCGTCATCGTCACAAAGACGATATTGAATTTAAACAACTAACACCTGAAGCACAACCCTTTATCACAATCATGATTCCAGCACATAACGAGGAAGTCATGATTGAACACACGATCAACTACTTAATGAATAATTTAAATTATGAAAAATATGAAGTGCTGGTCACAGATGATGGTTCGACTGATGAGACTCCGGCTATTTTAGAACGTCTCCAGAGCGTGTACGACAACCTACGCGTGGTAACAATCAAGAAAAATCAGGGTAAGGCCCACGCGTTCAACGTCGGTGTTGGCTTTGCTCGTGGTGAATTTATTTTAAGTAATGACGCTGATTCCATTCCAGAACCCGATGCGCTGTGGAAATACATGAGTTATTTCATGGGCGAAGAACACGCCAATACGGCAGCGGTCACGGCCAACATGGATGTCCAGAACCGAAGCACGATCATCGCCAAGTCGCAAACCGTAGAATTTTCAAGTATCGTTGGTGTTATCAAGCGGAGCCAAGTCAGTGCTTTAGGTAACATGTATGCCTATAGTGGTGCCAATACAATGTACCGGCGTGATGCTCTGATTGACGTTGGCTTATTCCGGCAAGATCGCGCGACCGAAGATATCAGTATTGCTTGGGATCACCAGTTGAATGGTTGGACGACCGTTTTCTCGCCAGACATTCTATTCTATATGAACGTCCCCGAGAATCTAGACGCCCTTTATCATCAACGCAAACGTTGGGCCAAAGGTGGTACCGAAGTGCTGTTGACCAACTTTAAACGGGTTGCCACTCATCCAGGCAAGTATTTGAAACAATGGGCTTTTATCACTGATCAAACACTGAGCATCATCTGGTCCCTATTCTTCTTCGTCTCAACACTGATCTTCCTGATTTCGCTCGTCACTTTCTTCTTTACCGGCAATTACGAGCGCGTCTATCATATGTTCTGCATGGCCTTCATCTTCGTGACCTTCGAGATGTTCGCCGGTGTCTTGCAGCTATTGTCCGCATTGATCGTTGACGACCGTGGCCGCAAGTTCAAATATCTGATTTTCATGCCACTCTATATGCTGATCTATTGGCAGGTTAACGCCCTCGCCCTGGTCACAACGCTAATCCCAGCCGTTAAAACCATCCTGGGTTACGGCAGCGGCACCTGGGTCAGTCCAGTTCGGAAACACCACACTGAATAATTGAGAACACAAAGCGAGCCTTCAATCGAAGGCTCGCTCTTTTGTTGTGCGGGTCACTGCTGCATTCAAGCCAAGGATCACACCCCCGCATACACGGGGAACACCGCTTAGCTTCACGGGCAAGGCTGGAACAGTCGGGATCACCCCCGCATACATGGGGAACACCTAAACATACTTGAAAACTTGAGTTTTAAGCGTAGGATCACCCCCGCATACATGGGGAACACTGGAGAGGATGAAATGTAATGGCAAAATTCACGTGGATCACCCCCGCATACATGGGGAACACTAATATTTCCCCAAATAAAACTTCCCATGATGAGGATCACCCCCGCATACATGGGGAACACGCAGCGACTGCATCTTTAGCAGCAGTAGGCTCAGGATCACCCCCGCATACATGGGGAACACCCATCGCGATCACTCAACTTCGCAATGTCAGTCAGGATCACCCCCGCATACATGGGGAACACACTTGACAAATCCCGCCGCCAAGCCTTTCTGAAAATACCAAACACTAAAAATAAGTTAACTTGACTTCGAGGATAGCAAGCACGGACGAACTGTAAAACTAACCCCTGACTAATACGCTCGATAAAAACTAGCGCATCCCTGGTTCGTCAGCATTGGTTCCAGGCTCACCAATCCAGTAAACACCGATGTAAGTCAATCACTGTACTTCAGGAATGACCGTCATCAGCCCCATACCAAATGCCTTTTCACGGCCGATTCCTCTCGTCAAGGTTTGCTTGAAGGTTGGTAGGTCTTTGACACATAGGAGTCCTTCAAATGTCACACGACTTAAGCGAACGCCGTGCCCTTTAGCTCGGTGAAGCATGGGCCAATCATGACTCACCACGTCAAATGCGAATTCGTGAATCTTGTCAGATGTTGTCTCACGATGATCAACCAACTCAAAGCCAGCCCGGATTGCTCGGTCTGCCAGCCATTGCTTTTGTTGTTCAATTGTCACGTGCGGCACTACTCGCCCCTTGGGATGATTGGGATCAACAATTGAATGGGTGGGATTAGCAGTAAGCCGGAAACGCATCACCATACCGACTTTGAGCTGATCCAACCAGGCATCATAAGATTTGGTGACCGCTGTACCCGCAACGCCGTACCGTTCGAATTCTTTTGGTGCTGGCCGCGTGGCACTCAACAACAATAGATAGCTTTTGCCGTTTAAACGATCGATGCGCCAAAGATGACGCTGCCGTTGACCACTATTAATCTCATCCGGAAAGCTTTGTTCCACCCAATTGTGATAGGCGCCCAAATGGCTGAGATCCTTTATCTTACGGCGATTATTGGTATCAATTTCAACTCTTGATAAATACATCAGCGGCTCCCTTCTAAAGATAGTTCATAATATCGTGTTCAGTATCGGCATCCTTGGTTGCGAAATACGGATTTTCGAGTGACACGCGATCAACTGCTACCGCGCGGAATCCATATTGCCGATGCCGCTGGTCGAACGATACAACCGCATCCTTCACCATCGAACTAGGATAGTCAGGCAACAACACAGCGTCAGCGATGAGTTCTGCCACGAAGGTGTGGTGCCGGATTTGCCGCATGTAGAACTGGGAGGCTTGCCAACTCGCGGCTTGCAGCACTTGTACTGGATTACGCCCCGAACGGATTGCCGTCATCATCGGACCAGCGGGAACGTTCGCGCGTCGACCTAATGCAAGTTGGAAATGGGGATGTCGGATGGCCCAGTCGATCTGATCAATAAAGCCACCATCTTCACTACCAAGCGCAACCATAAACACGGCATCTTGCAAATAATCACGATAAGTTAGCTTCCGTCGATTCCGCTTCCATTCAACAATTTGAAAATCAGTGAGCGGCTTGGCAGGTTGATCGATTCGAACAGCATAGGCCAGCTGGTTCAACGTCTTAATTCGTGGGTCGCGTCTTGAATAACCGAGTGCGGCTGCCACCATACCGATAATAGCGCTCTTAGAAGGATAATCATAACTGGTCCGCCGATCAAAGTTTGCTTCATTACCGTATGATTGTAATGGGGCTGTCAGTTTAATCGTTACCGTCTTCATCCTTGACCACCTCTGTTAATTTCGCGACGAGTTGTTCTAGTAAGCCTGTCAAGCTATCAGCAGGCGTCGCAACCTGTGACTCGTCGGCGCCTAGATCAACATTCAGTATCGGCTGCTCAACAAATGACAACGCTGCTTGATAGGCAGTCGCCAATTGTTGCACCGATTGCTTGACGTAACCCGTCTTAGAAGCTACTGGATCTTCAAAACCAGAAACTAAATTGACTGGCGTATCAGGTCGCAAGGTCACCATCACATAATTAGGTAACGTTTTATTTGCAAACGTATTTTGTTTGCCAGTTGGCATTGATAAGACAAAGGCTTTCACAAATTCACGAATACCATCAATGGCGGCGGTCTCGCCGAGGTTAGCAATTAGCTCATTGATATTGACATTGGCATACCGGTACAAAGTCGCTGAGTTAAATTCTAAGGTTCCTAACATGGCCGCCCCAGTACTATCTTCTGGCTGCAAATCGTCTAAGGCCGTAAAATAATCAAATTCAGGCACCACTTCATGCGTTGAGATAGCATGCGCGACTTGTGCAGCGGCGTCAACATTCAATTCAGGATTGTCTGCGACCATTCGGCCAAACAATGCTAAATCAATCGACTGATTGCCTTTCAATACGGCTTTGATCGCCTTTTTATCAAGTTCTTCATCCGCATTATCCGTCACATACTGTGCCAGTTGGTCAATTTGGCCAGGACTAACGAGTAATAGCGCACTTGTCTCTTCATCCTTATCCAGCTTAACGCTAGCTAACTTGAAAACAGCATTAACTTGTTTCCACGCATCATCGTCATTCAATTCAGGCGTTAACTTCTGTAGCGCTTGCTTCAAGAGTTGAGCCGCTGCTTTAGTTCTGAAGCCCACCGTCACCGTGTCATCCTTAAAGCTTTGGCGTACCGCGCGTTTCCAGCTTTGAGATGAGACTCGTGCTCGTGTCACACCACCATATAGGGCCGTTTTGGGTGCCCCAGTATCATCCCGGTTAATATTTGAAGATGGCACCGTTTGAATCACATGTATATCCAGATATAAGTTATTGGTCATCATTAGTTTTTCTTCCCTTCAGTTGTCACTGTTAGCGGGCGATAATATTGCTGCCCCCATTGCAATCGAACCTGGCTCGCATGCTCATAATCTTGCTGAAACCAGTAAAGGTCTTGCGCTAAACGTGGATAGTCGATTTTTTGCAATTGATCGTTGGCTTTTAGCATACTGACTAAGTGTGTCAGTGCGTTGATGATACTAGCAACGTTAGTCGTTGCTAGTAATGGTTGCATCCGCCGGTCTAGCGCAACCCTGGTCTCTTCGTTACGCCGCAGCCTTGCAAGTGCTCGGAATAACGGCATTCCTTGATCCTTTACATCTGCATGCGGGTTCGCGGGACCATACACCAAGGATTCAGTTCCCTGCTGCTGGATCGCATAGAATCGAATCGCGGTATAAACGGCCACTTCCGCCTTAGTGGGCTGGCCATCTTGGCTCAACATGTTTGGTTCTAAATGAGCCATCATCACCGGCCACAGTGTCTGGGCTTGCGGACTGGTCAGTGCCGTTGCGTGCCGGACACTAGCTAACACACCCTTGTTAAGATTACCATTATTGTATAACTGTCGAATAATACTGATAGTTGCCGATTGAATTTTACTTTCCATCTGCAATTTTCACCTACCTTCCACTTAGTTGTGTAAACACGAGTCGACGAAATTGATCATTGGCCGTAAAAATATTGACTTGTCGAGGCACGTTATTTTTATCACGTTCAACAATGCCCCGAACATCCCTTGATGAACTAGTCGCCATCATTACACTGGATGCTTGTAGCGTTAGTTGTTGCAAAGTCTGCCGCCATTCTTTAATCTTAGCATCCCGATCATCATTACCAGTCAAGCTAGCCAGCCAGTCCTTAAACGGTCGATTTAGGCTCGCATAGAACTGAGCACTATGGCGTTGCGCAAATTGTTTAGCGTCGATATTACGGATTTGGCCGACCGTTGCGGCAAAGTGATAGTACCCATCCCCAATTCTTTGTGTTAATTCGATGACCTCTTCAATCCGAACGGGCCAATGATCCGCCGTTGCCTCATCGAACAGCACATCTGCTTGAATTTGCATATCATCATAGACCTCAGTTGCCGGCATCTGTGACGACATGTTGCCGTCACTGATCAATGCCGTAGAGGCCAACCACAATTGCCGGTCATCCGCTACTAAGCCCTCCGTCTTCAAGTAATGCAGCCACGCAACAATTCCCGCCTCATAAATGTCGTCACTACGATTGACGTTGACATATTGACCAAAATTACGCCACATCGCTTTACCCATATACTTAATTCCATTGACTGCCGGCCGAAACCGACTAGTCTTTTTATCTTGACGCCACAAAGTCATCGGTTCAATCAGGGCATCTTCAGTATCAAACATCGGAATACCCGCACTATAGATTGTCGGCCGTTGGTGATCATCCCACTCAAGATGCAATAACCGTGACCAGGTGGTATACAATGCTGCTAAGTTATCCGGGACTTGTTGACGTTGCCGTTCCTGCAAATAGGCAGTGAAAGTTGCATATTCCCAGACGGGTTGCTGTACGATGTACTGTTCATCTGAAACGGTTGGGACTAAGACTAAATTCAACATTAAAATTTCAAATAGGGAGCGCCCACTCGCATAAACTGGATTGAGTCGATACAGCCAGCCAGCTCCGTTAGAGAATTTTTCGTCACTATTAATCTTTGTCTTGTCAGTAACCCCAGTATAATTTTGGTACATAATCAGCCAGCGAACTAACTCGGCTAATGTTAACTCATTTTTAGTTTCATCAACCTTGGGAGCGAACAACGCTACTGAATTCCCACTCTCAGAGATGCGTCGATTCATTTGACGTACAGCAACTTGGCCAGTTGGTTTGCCCGTCCGTTTACTACGCGCGACACTCTTAGCCTCAGGGACAAATTCATCGTAGGCCGACGCTGTTACTTGATAGAATGGTTGATCCCCAAACAAATCGAACTGCCCCGCATGACATTGCAAATAATCCGTCACGATTGTGGAAAAATGACCACTTGCAAACAAGTCTGCCCAAGTTTGCTTTAAATCATCGTGAATCTCATCAATCCCATAGTCCTCATCCACATGCTCGACTTCGAACATGTCGTTCATAGTCAGCCATTCATAGGCTTGATTATCGGCACCGTAACGCGTATAGATCGTCGTCAGAATTGCCAATAGCAGCCGTAAAATCGCTAAGTCCTGTGCACGCATATCGCCAGCGAGTCGTCGATAATATTGCGCATTTTGAAACAGCTCAATTAGTGACACCGTGACCGCTTGATTCGTACGGGCATCGATCACAACAATCCACGGATCCGTCGTCAAGTTAAAAGTTTGCATTCTCACCGTCTTCATTCCTCCTTCGAATAACTCAATCCTAATTGTGATGAGTAGCTGAGCCGCCACTTACTAAACTCAGCAGTCAGTTTCTGATCCAGTGGTAATACCAACACCCCACGTAGCCAAATATCGTCCTGCCAACGCGCATGGTAAGGCCGCGTCAAATCTTCTAGTTGATTGATTGCTTTAGTAATGTTAGGCGTTACTGCTACCGGCAAGCGTAGCGTCTGCTGCGCAATTTCTGCAGGGGCGACTTCGTCTAATCGACGACCATCCAGGAGAAAATCATCGTGGTTCATGTGCTGGATCAAGATAACTTCCAATGTTTCTTGAATATCACGCACAGCTGCACTGGCCTGCTGATCAGTGGCAATATCTCGATGCTCGCGATCCAGCCACCCATGAATCGATTGACCATGCTTTAGTTGCGGCTCACAAATTTGAAAAACTTGAGCTTTTTGTTGCTCAGCCTTTAATTTCGTCGAAAATTCCTCCGCAGCAGCCTTAATCCCAGGGACTTGTATATCAGTTGCCAAGTCGTACACCTGCTGAACAAGGGTGGAAATATCGTCAGGCAACTTTATCTGATTCTTGAGAAAATGATCGGTCTTCATCAGTAAATACTTGCCGTAGACAGCCTCATTACCATCACCATAGTCGCCGAAGCCCTTGATACCCATGATGTTCAACTGTGGTCGTTGAAACCGACGTGGCCGTTTAATCATTTGATGTCGATGCAAACGACCAGCCCGCTGTAAGATTAGGTCCATCGGGGCGATGTCCGTATACAGGACATCAAAATCAATATCTAAGGACTGTTCCAACACCTGTGTGCCAATCACGACTAATTTAGCAGGCCGCTCGCCGTGTTTTCCAATCGCCGCTTGTAATTTCATTTCCTGCTGAGCACGATCCGGTGCTAAAAAGGCCGAATGTAACACCATTAACGGCACATCTGCGGGAATCAGTGCCGCTAAGTCCTGCGCTCGCTTAACAGTATTGACAATGATTCCAGCAATGCCACCCTCACGCAATTGCTTCAACAACCTCATAATCAATTCCTGATCATCCTGATTGTTACGCTGCACTTCAAGTGTAAGTGCGGCTTGATCACTTTGACCTTCAAAATTAGTCAGTTGTTTGATGTCCGGACCGTCCAACATGCTCAACAACGGATACGCCTGTGTGTCTTCCCAGCCAGTTGGGGCGACTTTCAATATTTGATGATAGCGACGACCATACTTCCCCTTTATATACGCTTTTAATAGCTGATTTCGTTTTATTTTGGGTAAAGTTGCTGATAAAACTACAACGGGCACGTGATATGCGCCTAACCATTCGATTGCTCTGAGCAGATACTTATTCATGTAGGCATCATAGGCGTGTACTTCATCAATCACAACAACTTTTCCAGAGAATCCAAGGTGGCGCAAAAAAAGATGCTTCTGTTTCAATCCCATGAGCAGCAAATTATCGATTGTTCCCACTGTAAATTTGGTTAAAATCGACTTTTTCCCGCCAAACCAACTATTGACAGTTACGGCACCATCATGTTCATCTGTTGAATTAACATTGCTAGCATTCGGTAGACGCTTATACATCTGATTAAACTGCGCCTTGCCATGCATTAATTTAATTGAGAGTCGGGCGGACTGTTCATCTGCAACACGCTCCAGCCAGTCGTTCACACGTGCAAACATCGCGTTAGTGGTTGCCTGGGTAGGCAGCCCCATATACACACCGTCACGACCGGTCATTCTTGCAAGCTGTTCAACTGCAATTAACGCAATCTCAGTCTTGCCTAGTCCCATTGGTGCCTCAACAATTGCCATTCCAGGATCAGTGGTCGCCTCAAGTGCGTTCGTAATGGCTGCTTGAACTGGTCGCGCATGAAAACCAAAACGCACCTGATATGGGTCCCGGTTGCGATCAAGCGGTGCCGGCACCCATTCATCATCTGACTGCCAAGTTGTGATTGCATCTCGAAAACGGGCCTGCAAATTAATATCTGTCGCCGATTGCATTGTTGTCACTAATGGGAATAGTGGTTTGTCCGGATTTTCATTTAAGTACTCGCTTGAAGCCAGCCAATCTGCCATAATTAACAATCCAGTTAAAATTACGGCTTCAGGCTGATTCAAAGTAGGAATGT
The DNA here is from genome assembly GCF_037290055.1 of Lactiplantibacillus argentoratensis. Taxonomy (NCBI): domain Bacteria; kingdom Bacillati; phylum Bacillota; class Bacilli; order Lactobacillales; family Lactobacillaceae; genus Lactiplantibacillus; species Lactiplantibacillus argentoratensis. The sequence continues at coordinate 1,244,266 of NZ_CP147647.1, read as the reverse complement.
CGGCAGTAGTCTGATAGCCGGCGGTATGTAACCCATATGCCACTAGTTCACGTTGAACTTGTTGCCATGCCATTTGAAGATCAGGTTGGTTATCATTCTGATAGTAATTGGCCGTATAGTCTTTAATCTGCCGTTTCGGTGAAGCGCTTGCAGTTTTGCCATGATGCCCACCAATAATTGCTCCCACTGTTGGGTTCACACCAAACGATTCTAGAATTGCTTCACCGGCAATTGCGTGAGGTGATTCACGTGCGGAAGACAAGTTTAAACTAGCTAAATCTCGAAATCCATTTTGCATCAGCTGTTCAATCAATAATTGATCTAATTGATGATCGCCATTATAAGCAGGCTTAGTCTGAAATGCCGGGGTGGCCTTTCCAATATCGTGAGTGAAGCCTAAAAACTTCACTAATCTCTGTATATCTTCCTCCGAGGTTACCTCCGATAATTGTTGCCGCTGTCCCTCACTCAGCCAGTGGTTGAATAACCAATTAATAGTGTTTTCACAATCCTTTAGATGCACAATCAGCGGCAGCCAAAGCCGCTGACCATCATCTGAGCGTTTCTTAGCCCATAGACTCTGTGCTAACCGTGAAAATTCTGTCATTAATCTTCTGCCCCCTCACATTAGTATTATTAGCACTTTTAGACGATAAGTACTGGTAGTTATATACGAAAAATAATAATTGTACCGTCTAATCTCAGTTCACTAAAATTACTTTCATTGGATATTTACTTATCTTAAGTTTCTGCGGCCTGTAAAACAATTCAAAAATTAACTATATCTTATACTAACATTTAAATTCTAGAGGTTCAGCTTCGGCTTGATAAAACGTCGCTATCTTTGTCTCAATTATTTATGTGAGCAAGAATCGTTGAAACAATAAATAATCTGCGCTACGGATGAGATATGCCTGCTGCAAGCCTAGTACTTGGGCCCACCGCATAGTTATTAATCATAAATTTATCTCTTAGCATTTTGTATCACATAATTTATGCAACCTAATAATCTCAATCAATACTCACAACAAGTACAAATTCTATACATTGAAGGCCGCCTTGCTTGTTTCGTCATATTAATAGTGTTCATTAAGCAAGTTGACTTAAATCTCTCAAGTACTAATTTGATATTACTGCTATAATAGGCTTTGTTTAGTCTATTCCCCGTGTATGCGGGGGTGATCCCCAACCGCCATTATCCAACCAATTCGCTAGCTGCTATTCCCCGTGTATGCGGGGGTGATCCCAACATCAACATCGAAAGCCCATTGGGACTTGGCTATTCCCCGTGTATGCGGGGGTGATCCTATTTTGAAATCAATGTAGGCGGTCATTATGCCCTATTCCCCGTGTATGCGGGGGTGATCCTACCAGCGACCGCCCTCATAATCATTCTTAAATCTATTCCCCGTGTATGCGGGGGTGATCCCGGACAATCGAGCCAGTAACCTGTATTGGGCTGACTATTCCCCGTGTATGCGGGGGTGATCCCACGATCGACACTTCTAAGTATCCGAATGGTGGCTATTCCCCGTGTATGTGGGGGTGCTCCTTCTAAACCCGTCGATTTCGACTGGTTTAAAAACTATTCCCCGTGTATACGGGGGTAACCCAAACAAAGCCATAGATAAAGCAACAAATCACTTTGAAACAAATACGACTTTACAGATATAGACGTGCACACTTTACACATCAGCACGCTACAAAGTCTCACTAAACGTTTAAAGAACCGTCGTTAATCAACTTATGTGTTAACTCCAGTGTTGCCTTAGCATCTGAAAGCGCGTTATGTGGCCTTAAGTTCACAATTTGATAATCTGCTAATACCGTTGACAGGCGATAATTATCCAAGAAGACATTTGTGCGTTTCACAATGGGCATGAGATCTGTTGTGTGATTGGTCAGTCCTTCTATGTCATTTTCTATAAATGCTTGCTTCAAGAACATTTCGTCAAAATGGAAATTATAGCCTACGATTACACTGTTACCAATAAAGGCCTTCATTTCACTCAACGCCATAGCTATCGAAACACCTTGCTCATTAAGCATGTCACGTGTAATCCCAGTAAGTTCAACAATTTTTTGGGACAACGGTCGATCAATTTTTATTAGTCGGTTAAACTCACTTGTTTGACCATCGGAATACTTTTAACTGCTGCGATTGAAATAATAGCGTCTTTACTCGGATCCAATCCCGTCGTTTCAATATCTACTGCCACGACCGATTCATCACTGTGGCGGGACTGTTGCCGCTGAACTTTTTGTGTCATCATCCGTGCCTTGTGGAACTTGGCAGCATTACTATAACCATGTTTTTCCACCGTCTGACTCGCTGCAAGGTGCATCATTAACGGAATACCATCAAAATCCACCACTTGATGGTCATGGCGGGTCGTCTTGAATTGATAGCCAAGTTCGTTATTGGCATTGTAGACCATGGTTGCTTCACCCCGACCAATATTCTCAACAATTCGCAACCATAGCGAATCACGGACACGGGCATTAACATTACCCACGTAGACTCCCGTCTGAATCTCTTGATACCATTTAGTCAGGTCGCCACGCAAGGCATTCGGCACCTTTGTTAAGGTAACTACAATCATTCTATGCCACCTACTTCAGTCTCGTGATATTGAACACCAAATTCTTGTAATCCTAACCGATCGTCCCAAAGGCTAAGATTGCTAACTTCCGTAGTAGTCTCACTGACACCGAGAATTGCCTTCAAGTCTGAGACCATTCGTCGCAATAGTTTGCCATCAACAAATGCGTCCCGCATTGCCAAGCGCGTACTTCTAGCAATATCTTCATCGGCCGTCGAAGCAGCCACGATATCAAAGGCAACTGGAATTGAAGTTTCAGCCTTATACAAGTCAGCGAAATCATAAACAAAAGATAGGTCATGACCAGTATGTACAAATCCAAGCCCCGCCGAAGCCCCCATCGCCATAATGACGCTATAACTCAGCCCATATAATGCTTGGTGCGCTGCAGTCAACGCCTGATTAATTGGTGAACTCGCTTCAAAATTGTCAGGATTGTATTCACGCCGTGTCCAGCTGACCCCCGTACGTTCAGACTCCAAACGGTAAACTTGTCGAACACGTGCACCTTCCTTACCACGCAGTTTTTGCATTGATAAAGTTGTCACGTCATCATTCGGAAAACGCATTTGATACATCTTACGTGCAACCGCCAATCGTGAACGTTGATTTGAAAATAATCTTGCCTGGGCTTCAAGCAATCGCGACGAGTGATTCAATGCTCGACCATGTGCATACTGCCGCACCCCACGCTCACCGACCCACACAACTGCCATTCCCGCATCCCCCATTAATTCCATTGCGCGGTGCGTAACATCCACACCTGGCCCCAGCATTAACACACTAATAATTGCTGCGGGTACAAAAACCACGCCACGAGCATCACTGACTCGAATCGCACTATCTTGGCGATCGAGTTTGGCATGTTCCAAGTATAAAAATGTTAATCGATCATGAATTCGACTCAACTCTGACAATTCTGGCTTTTTTGCTCCAAATTTTTCCATTGTTTGTACACCTCCGACATAAGCAACAACAAATTCGCACCATATTCACTAACCGACTTAGCAAATACGCTCTTATCCTTACACAGCGCTTGCCCCACTTATATTTCTGGAATAGTTGCTAATCGGACAACTAATAAAGCGCTTACAAAACCATGATAAAAAAATTCCAACTTCATACTGAATATTTACATCTCACTAGAGTCAAGCTATTGCTTAACAATACAAGTATACCCGGTCAAGAAATTTTTGTATTGATTCCGAAAATTATTATTAATTACCTTATTTATATTACAATGTTTTCATTAGAAATACAATATATTTTTTCAAGCAATGGGAATTCAATTTAAGCGCACTAAACTCAACAGTTCAAATAGCGATCGACTCGTTTTATATCAGTTATTTACAATTCAACCCTTATCGTACATGCTATGAGCAACTCACATTCAATAAATAGATTTTCAATTATGGTTCTTCCCAATCACCCAAGTCGGCTTTAAATATGTTATTCTTTAGTATATTAAATGGCTTTATAATTACGCGTGGTATAAATCATGCTAATTACAGTTCCTCGTCTGTACGAGGGTGATCCTATAAATAAGGTCATTTAACAGTGTTCCCCGTGTATGCGGGGGTGATTAACTGTGTGATTGTGTTGTTGAGTAGTTAACTACCTATTTCCTGTATATACGCGGAGGATCTTATACACCACAATCGCCCATACTAAATAATCGTCTTCATCAATCCATGACGACGATTATTTAGTATGCTATAGGATTAATCCCCGTTCGGTTTACCTCCCTTTTAACCCTTGATCGATGGCTGCTACCGAAGTATCATTGTTGTTTTAGCGGCCTGTGCACATTGGACTGTTACTCTGGCCAATTCGTGCTGTGCGTCAATAATTCGTTCAGACCCATACGGCGCAGTATCTTGGGCCACCGACAATTCTGTGCAGCCAAGAATAGCAGCATCACAATTGGCGGCGTTCAATAGTTGGTCAATTAATCCATGGAATTTGACCCGATTGACATAGTCATGCTGCTTGATATCTTCATAAATCAAAGCCATTACTTGAGCTTGCTGCTGCTCAGTTGGCACGACCGGTATATGACCCTTAGCTAGAATGAGTTGCTGATAAAGTTGTGACTTCAGCGTTCCAGTCGTCGCCAAAACACCGATTCGTAACGGTCGCGATTGCTGCAATTGACAAGCCGCTTCCACTGCAAGTGCCGGCATATTCAAAATCGGCACGTTGGTAATCGCTGTTAACCCCGGCATAAAATAATGCGCCGTGTTACACGTCATCACGATAAACTTAACCCCTAACCGATCGAGTAACTGCACGTCCGCTTTCAATGATGGCAGTGGGTTCGTACAATTATGATCCAAAATATAGGCAGTACGGTCAGGAATCTGCGCGTCGTTTAACACCACATAATTCAAATAATCTTGATCACGATGCGTGACAGTCAGCCGATTAACGGTATGCACAAAATCTTCGGTTGCCATCGTTCCCATTCCACCAATGATTCCAAAACAATTTTCCATAACAGCACCCCCATTTAGCAGACGAAAGACTAATTGAGACTTACAACCCCAGCAATAACCGATATAACAAATTGTATTTAGTTAGGTTGTTGCTTATTATCTAACAAGCGTTCAACTACAAGCAACTAATTTGCAATCCGTCCCCAACTTAGTACGTTATCATTGCTTACCACTTATTTCGTTATTACTCAGCAAACACTTTTCAGGCTAAATAAGGGGCTATTCACACATCAACTAACGTTAACAGTTTGCCAACCACTCAGTTAGCAAAATTAGCCGGGCTCACAGTTATTAGTAGTGCTTCACGACCTGAAAGCATCGCTTGGACGCAGCAGCACGGTGCAAATTTAGTCGTCAATCATCGTCATGATTTGGTTAGTGAAGTACATGCTTTAGGTATTAAAGATGTCGATTATATCCTCGGATTAAGCGATCTTGACAGTCACTGGAATGAGATATGTACGCTCGTTAAACCCGATGGCCACATCGCATCAATTACCGAAAACCGGCGCCCAATCGATCTTAAAAAACTAACCAAGAAACGCGGAATATTTGCTTGGAAATGGATGTACTCAAAATCCTACTACCACACGGCCGACATGATTAGTCAGCACAATATCTTAGAAACCATTGCGGGTTTGCTTTGACCGTGGCTTGCTTCAAAGCACGCTATCACAGACACTACGGCCAATCAACGCGCTTAGATTGTGGCAGGCCCATCAACTTATCGAGCAGCATCATATGATTGGCAAGGTAGTTATTGAAGGATGGAAATGAGTTGGCGTGTATTACGGCTCGCGCGATAATGATCAACTTTAACTCGCCAAATACGCTGTCCTGTTCTGTCTTTTGATGCTTACAACTGATGTTGCACTCCAATGGAGAAATTATTGATATTCTTGGAGCCATACCTTATAGTCAAAGTAGTGGCGATTTTGCAAGTTAACTAAAATTCCTTGTTTTATTATTTTTGATTGTTGATTTACCGGGATTTATTTAGTCTGTTCCCCGTGTATACGGGGGTGATCCTACGCTGTATTAGCCCCATTTAATCACCTACCACTGTTCCCCGTGTATACGGGGGTGATCCTCACAACTTTGCTCATATTCGTGGCACCCGACTACTGTTCCCCGTGTATACGGGGGTGATCCTAAACGATGACTTAGTTACTTATATCACGGACTGGAACTGTTCCCCGTGTATACGGGGGTGATCCTACGCTGTATTAGCCCCATTTAATCACCTACCACTGTTCCCCGTGTATACGGGGGTGATCCTCACAACTTTGCTCATATTCGTGGCACCCGACTACTGTTCCCCGTGTATACGGGGGTGATCCTAAACGATGACTTAGTTACTTATATCACGGACTGGAACTGTTCCCCGTGTATACGGGGGTGATCCTATGGTATTTTTCTCTCATCTCATCGCTTCCATCTGTTCCCCGTGTATACGGGGGTGATCCCCTAACGTGTGCTTGTGGCGGAATAGGTAGACGCTGTTCCCCGTGTATACGGGGGTGATCCCTGTGGGAATCTTACCGACAGGGAAATGCAATTCTGTTCCCCGTGTATACGGGGGTGATCCCGATAGTAATTGGTCCTCCGATATTGGTATGGGCTGTTCCCCGTGTATACGGGGGTGATCCTAGTTTCCAGATTACCAACAGTTTTTTGTACGTCTGTTCCCCGTGTATACGGGGGTGATCCTCGTGCCATCATCTGCAACGGTTGCCTTGGTGTCTGTTCCCCGTGTATACGGGGGTGATCCTTTGGATATCAACCAGCTTGTTAGTTCAGCTTACTGTTCCCCGTGTATACGGGGGTGATCCCGTGTCATTGTAGATAGGTGCTTCTGGCTCAACCTGTTCCCCGTGTATACGGGGGTAATCTAAGTCATTAAACTTTCCAGTCCGAACCAACGTCAAACCTATGGTATCAGACTCGCCCATTTTAGCATCATTCCCCGCTAAAACTGCCAAACTTTCTTTTTCAGTTTCCAAAATATTAGTGCTATGATGATAGCATCAATTTGACTAAAACACTTAATCAGAAAGGACTTTGAAATTGGCATTTAAAACACCACTGGCTGATCAAATGCGCCCGCAATCACTGGAACAGATGGTCGGGCAACAGGATCTGTTGAAGGCAGGCCAGCCATTACGCCAGATTATTGATCAACATGTTAATATTCCCCTCATTCTGTGGGGGCCGCCGGGAACTGGCAAAACTAGTTTGGCGCAGATTATTGCGAGTCAAGACGATTATCCATTCGTGGCTTTTAATGCTTCGACCGAAAATAAGGCACAGCTGACGAAAGTCATCGCACAATACCCAGAGCAATCGTTTGTTCTATTAATTGACGAAATTCACCGAATGACTAAAACATTGCAGGATTTTTTGTTGCCCTACTTAGAGAATGGGCACGTGATGCTAATTGGCTCAACGACCGAAAATCCGATTATGTCAATCGTTCCGGCCATTCGTTCGCGCTGTCAAATTTTTGAGTTTCAACCACTGAGCGATACAGATATCGAGATTGCTTTACGCCGTGCGGTAACCGACATTTACAACCTAACCGACGATCAGGTGGATGCTAAAGCCCTCAACCTGATCGCTATTTCGGCCGAAGGGGATCTGCGAATTGCGTTAAATATCTTGGAAACGCTCCACGCTATTGACCAGAAGCAAATCACTGTTGCTGCGGTACAACACTTTGCCCAGCAACAGCATTTTAGCTACGACCGGAAGGCAACTAAGCATTATGACTATCTGTCGGCTTATTCGGATTCGATGGCTGGCTCAGATACTGACGCGGCGCTCTACTACTTAACCATTTTGTTAAAAAATGATGACTTACCCTCAGTGGTCCGCCGGCTACGTGAAATTCCATACACTTATATCGGCTTAGCTAACCCGGAACAGGTCACACAAATTGTGGTCGCTGCCAATCAAGCCGAAAAGATTGGCATGCCCAAAGCAAAATATCCACTAATGTTTGCCACCATGCTGATGTGCATTTCACCCAAGTCTGGTTCGTTTGACCAATCTTGGGAAAAACTAGACCAGGACACACAAAATCCAAGTCAGCACCCCATGCCCCGTGGATTGCGCGATATGCACTACAAACACTCCGAGGAAATTACAGGTGGTGGTCTGATCGATAATCCATTCCAAATGCCACATCAGATTGCCCAACAAAACTACATGCCTAAAGGATTGGCTGGTCGTCGTTATTATTACCCTAAAGATAATGAAAATGAACGCAAACTCGGTGCACAATACCTAAAACTGCATCGCTTTATTTATAACGAAGATTATCACGAATAGACAATGGCAGACTGGCTTAACCAATCAGAAATCACACTCGATTTTCATAAATCAGAGTCGCGCACTAAATGGCTCACTTAGGCCGTTATCCACGTATACTCCAAGCGGCATCAAAAAATGGACTCAGTCAAATGACCAAGTCCATTTTTATTTGGCATCATCTTTTATGAATCAGTGCACGCCAGAGACCAAGTCAATTCGCGTCACACTATTATGCCAAAGTTCTTGGGCCGTATAAACATCCTTTTCGAACAACACGACAGTGCCATCCGATTCAATCCGAGCATTGGCACCCAACCATTCCCAAGATGGCATTAACCACAAATTGCGCCGCTTTCCCTTACCCTTTTTGGGTGACCACGCAGAAACATAGTCATCAATGAAATGTGTACGCATGTATCGAAACTCCCCATTATCAAACTCAATCTGCAAGATGTTGGCGCCCATCCAGACCTTAACTGCTTTAGGTAAAACTGTTGCCATGGTGACACCCCTTCTCCAAAGCTCCCAGCTAAATAATTAATCAACACATAAGCAAGCGCTTACATCGTTACTATATCACAATAATGTGTCAAATCAATCTCAAGATTCAGTAAGGACGTCAACACACCGAACCATCTTGTCCAGGAATCGTGCCCCTTAATCAAGCGTCAAAACAAAACGACCGCCACCCATACAGGATGACGGTCGTTCAAACATTAGAGCAAGCCCTAATTAAGTTTTAAATTAAGCAAGTGCCTTTTTAGCAGTGTCAACCAATGCCTTGAAAGCATCAGCATCGTTAACAGCTAAATCAGCTAACATCTTACGGTTAACGTCAACGTTAGCTAACTTTAAACCGTGCATTAATTGACTGTAGCTGATGTCGTTGATCCGGGCTGCCGCGTTGATCCGGGCAATCCAAAGACGACGGAAGTCACTCTTACGCCGGCGACGATCGCGGAAGGCGTATAGGTATGACTTCATTACTTGGTCCTTAGCAACCTTAAATTGGATGTGCTTAGCACCACGGTAACCTTTAGCTAATTTTAAAATCCGTTTGCGACGTTTACGTGTTACAGTTCCACCTTTTACTCGAGCCATGTTATTTCCTCCTAGATTTAACTAAAACGTTGTGAATTATTTTTGTAATAACTTGTGGTATGTCTTGACCATTGGCTTTTCGATAATAGCCGTACCACGTAATTGGCGACGTTGTTTCTTAGTCTTACCATGGAAACGATGACTAGTAAAAGCGTTGGCGCTCTTAATCTTACCCTTAGCAGTTACCTTGAAACGCTTTGCAGCAGCGCGGTTTGTCTTTTGTTTTGGCATAATCAATAATCCTCCTAGAAATTACTTATCTGTTTTTGGTGCTAGTACTAGGAACATACTCCGACCATCCATCTTAGGATAGGCTTCGACCGTAGAAAATTCCTTAGTAGCTTCAATCATTCGATTTAAGACTTGGCGACCAATATCCTTATGGGTAATAGCGCGGCCCTTAAACCGGATGGAGACGCGAACCTTGTCACCTTTTGACAAGAACTTTTCAGCATGTTTCAGCTTCGTGTTAAAGTCATTGGTGTCGATAGCTGGGCTCAAGCGGACCTCTTTGATGCTGACCACTTTTTGCTTCTTACGGGCTTCCCGATCCTTCTTTTGTTGCTCGAAACGGTACTTCCCATAATCCATAATTCTGGCCACGGGTGGTTTCGCTTTCGGCGCAACCAATACTAGATCTAAACTAGCGTCTTCAGCAATCTGCATTGCTTCTTGTCGTGACTTGACACCTAATTGTTCACCATCGCTGGCGATCAAACGTACTTCGCGAGCACGGATGCCGTCATTAACCATTGAATCTTTAGCTATGGTAATTCACCTCCGAAATATTTTAGAGAAATTCACAAAAAGAGCGGGCGCATAGTACGCCCGCTCAACCCCGTTAATGGGAATCAATTCATCGTTCATCTGCCCGATGACTCTGGTCACCAAGGCGAGAAGCGGGTGCTTCTGCTTTTTTTCTCAACTCCAATATATTAACAAGAACCACGGCCCTTGTCAACCCATCAATCAATATTGATGCCATTGGCTGTTAATTATTTGCTTGCACCACGACTGTAATGCTTGATTTCTTGCGTGATGGCACCAATGAACATGTCAACGGCTTCGGATTCAGTCCGTTCTTCACCGTACTTCCGAACTGAAACACTCCCGTTAGCAACTTCTTGGTCACCGACAACTAACAAGTATGGAACCTTCTTCGTTTGTGATTCGCGAATCTTGTAACCCATCTTTTCGTTACGGTCATCGATACTTACCCGAACACCCTCAGCTGCCAAACGACGACGAACGGTTTCAGCGTAGGCACCGTGCGCACCATTGTTAACTGGGATGATTGTTACTTGCTTAGGTGCTAACCAGGTTGGGAAAGCACCCTTGTAAATTTCAGTTAAGTAAGCGACGAACCGTTCCATCGTTGAAACAAGACCACGGTGAATCATAACTGGACGATGTTCTTCACCATCAGCACCAACGTACTTCAAGTCAAAGCGTTCTGGTAACAAGAAGTCCAATTGGATAGTTGATAAGGTTTCTTCACCACCAAGGGCCGTCTTAGTTTGAACATCCAACTTAGGACCATAGAAAGCAGCTTCACCTTCAGCTTCGAAGTAATCCAAGCCCATATCATCCATAGCGGACTTCAACATCTTTTGACTGCGTTCCCACATAGCGTCATCATCGAAGTACTTTTCCTTGTTTTCAGGATCACGGTAGCTCAAACGGAACCGGTAATCAGAAATGTCAAAGTCTTCGTATACTTCAACCATCAAACTCAAGATCTTTTTGAATTCTTCTTCAATTTGATCCAACGCAACGAAGGTATGACCATCGTTCAAAGTCATTTCACGAACCCGTGATAATCCAGTTAAGGCGCCAGACTTTTCGTAACGGTGCATCATGCCGAGTTCAGCGATCCGCAATGGTAATTCACGGTATGAGCGAATGTGATGGTTGTAAATCTGGATATGTGATGGGCAGTTCATCGGCCGTAATTCCAATTGTTCGCCGTCACCCATGTCCATTGGTGGGAACATGTCCTCACGGTAGTGGTCCCAGTGACCAGATTGCTTGTAAACGTCCAAGTTAGCTAAAACTGGCGTGTATACATGTTGGTAGCCATTTGCAACTTCCTTGTCGATAATGTAACGTTCGATTTGGCGACGAATCGTTGCACCATTTGGCATCCAGTAAGGCAAGCCATTTCCAACCTTAGGATCAACGAAGAATAAGTCTAATTCGTTACCAATGACCCGGTGATCACGTTCGCGGGCTTCTTGACGCCGCTTGAGATCAGCATCTAAGTCTTTTTGCTTTAAGAAGGCCGTCCCGTAGATCCGTTGTAACATTGGATTGCTGGACTTACCTTGCCAGTATGCACCGGCAACGGATAATAACTTGAAGACCTTGACTTTCCCCGTTGAAGCTAATTGGGCCCCGTCAGATAAATCAACGAAGTCCCCTTGCTTGTAAACAACGACTTGATCATTGTTGGCAGCGGCACGTTCGTTAACTAAGTCTTGTTGGTAAGGGTTGTCACCAACTAAAGCTAAAGCGTCAGCCTTTGATAAGACTTCGCGTTCGATTGGTAAATCTTGTTTGATAATTGCAGCCATCTTATCACTGATGGCTTCCAAATCATCTTCACTGACTTGTTTACCATCTTCGTCAGGATTGTCGGTATCAAAGAAGAAACCGTTGGCATTCCCTTCACCACTCCCAAAATGAATGTTAGGGAATAATTGCTTAACCGCGTTAGCTAATACTTGGGCAGCCGTTTGCCGTAAAACATTGAGGCCGTCTTCACTATCAGCAGCGATAATTTCGATACTACCATCGGTTGTCAGTGGTTGGCGGTAGTCCACGATCTGATCGTTGAACTTACCAGCAACCGACCGTTTAGCCAATGAAGGACTAATTGACTTTGCAATTTCTTCCGTCGTTACGCCGGCATCAAATTGCTTTTCAGCACCATCTGGGAACTTAACATTAATACTTGCCATATACTTGACACTCTCCTTAAAATTTACCCACTCACCAAAACACCGCGCCGGGACGACAAAAAAGTCCCTAATGCCAGACTGAACTAGCATTAGGGACGTCATTGACGTGGTTCCACCCGATTTTTCAGTGTCATCAAAGACACTGACTCATTAGCGCTAATAACGGAAGCGTTCCGGCTCAATTGAGCATGTTCACAAAAGTGGTATCTTCGTAAACCCGGTCCAAGACTTCCAGAACAAGGTCTTGGTCTCTGCAATCCATAGTAAACAAAGCGTGTCTTTTGCATCTGTTTTCATTAAACCACTTTTAAACTAAAAGTCAACTCTTGATTTTAAGCATCAGGATTGAGTCGTCGATTACGACCGACCATCTCAATCTCACTCGCAAGGTAACGTACCCGTTGCATGATTCGCTGCGCTTTGACTGGTTCTTCATCACCCTTTTGTGAGAGCGTCAAATAACCATCTTGCAATTCTTGCATCGAAAAATTAGACGAGAAACAAGTTGGCAGTTCCTCCTGCATTCGATACTCCAGAATAACCCCGAGCACATCGTCCCGAATCCAAGTCGACGAAGCATCCGCACCGATATCATCAATCATGAGAATCGGTGCCCGTTTAATCGCATCGACCTTATCTGCCGACGTATTGTTACTAATCGAGCGCTTCATCTCGACCGCAAAACTCGGAAAATGAATCAAGGTCGTATTGAAACCCTTAGCTGCCAACGCGTTCGCCATCCCACCGAGTAAATAAGTTTTACCGACACCAAATGAGCCGTAGAGATATAAGCCCCGGTGAAAACGCTTGGGCGCTTGTGTATAGGCATCAATAAAATCAAGTGCTGCCATTAATGCTGTCGCCCGGTCACCATCTTGATCATACGTCTTTAAATCCGCCGACTGAATGTTTTTCGGCATGCTGATTGATCGAACCCGCTGTTGCAATGCGTGAGCAGCTTGCTGTTCTTGCATTTGTGGTGTTGGCTGATAAGCAATGTCAATCAAGTGATTACTCATCACTAATGTCGGCTGATACCCAGGTGCTTGAGTTGGCTCGTGCCGCGCAATTTTACGTTTCTCTTCACAAAATTCATATAATTTAGCTGCTGAACGTTCTAGCGCATCCGAAGATAATTCGTTTTGATGAGCAGCTAAAAACTGGCGAACATCTGGATCTTGGTACACAGCTGTCATTAACGCCTCATACCGATGATTCAAGTTTTTCCGATTCATTAACGTCCGGAGTGTTTCTGAGATATTCTCCATGTTTTAGTCCTCCTTTTCCGAATTTGTCTCAAGCTTTGCTAGTCGATCAGCAAGCTGTTTGCGTTGGGCAGCAGTAATTTGTTTACCGGTCCGAGCTGGTTGCTTACCACTCTCAGTCTGTTGCTGTTGTTGGGCCCACTTTGGCATAATCTCCTTACGCGTCGGTCGATTGTTCTTGCGCCGTGTTGGTGTTGATTTCGGCTGTTTACGTTGCTTCAAATACATCAAAGCCGCTTCCGGCGTCGTAATGCCGTGTTGTTGCCAATCATTGGCGACTGTTTCTAGCAAATTACGATTAAGGGCAGCTAACTCCCGATTTTGCAATAAGTAGTAGATCACCATGTTGATGACGGCATTGGGTAATACCCCCCGACCAATTAAATCATGAACTAGCCGGTTCTCACCGCTCGTCACAAAACCATGTTTCTCCTGCTTCAAAGCTGATAAAAAGTCATACGGCGCTGTCTGCTTAGCATACGTCACGAGTTGCTGCTCAGCCGTTGAGAGCTGTGCTGAAGCCTTGTTATCCTTAGTGGTCGTCGTTGCAACCGTTGCTTCCGTAGCGACCTGCTGACTCGAAACTGCGGGCCGTTCATAGCGCCGCGCAATCAATAATTTCAATTGATTTTCATCAAACTGACCCGTTGTTAAACTAGCCACTTCACTGATTAACTTAGCCATCTCAATCTCACTGATGCCGTAGACCCGACTTTCCGTAATGATCAGTTGCCGTGAACTCGCAACCTGTTTGAGATCAACATAGTTCTGCTTCAAAATTTGCCCCAACAGTTGCCAGTCAAAGTCATCGTCACTGAGCACGGGCGAGTGATCCTCGGCCGGTTCATTGGCCGCCAATTGGGCGCGCACCTTTTGCACTGAAAGAGGTGGCGTCGTAACTTTTTGACTATCAACGTGAAACACATCTAAGATATTTGCCGTCACGTCTTTGGCAGCCGTCAAGTCAATCGGCTGTGCTGCAAAATCGCCAGCAAGTTGTTGATAACGTAACTCACCGACCGTATCTAACAATAGGACACTCAATAGATCATCCGCAAAGAATTGTAACGCCAGTAATGGTGCTTGTAATTGATAAATGTACATGGCACCCAATTCATCTTGTTGATAATAGCTGCGCAACAAGCCAGTTGCTTCAAGTTTACGCCGAGCCGCTAACACCGTCGGCAAGTCCACATTTAGGATGCCAAGCAGTTCCGCGTGACTGCGTCGATTGCTCAGCTCATTCTCGCTACTCTGTAAGCTACGTAACGCCGCGTACAAGCTATATGCCAATGGCCCCATCAGTGGCAAGTATAATTCCGCCAATACAGCTTGTTGCGCCGCACTGAGCGCTGGTGCTTGCGGGACCACTAACCCAGTTTTGGGTGTTAAGGGTTCATCATTTGGCATGTTGTTCACCATTCTTTTTCACTAATCTTTTTTTCGTTTAGGTGCGTGGGTCGTCTTCGCTGACGGTTTTGCCAGTTTGACCTTATCACGCTCCATCATATCTTGGAGTTCATTCAAGAAGACGTGCATATCCTTGAATTGCCGGTAAACACTGGCAAAACGAATGTACGAAATTTCGTCAATATCTGCCAATTGCTCCATGACATACTCGCCGATAACTTGGCTTGAAATTTCATTTTCGCCCAGTGACCGGACCTTATTTTCAACATCATCAACGACGCCCGTCATGGTTTCCATGCTAACGGGTCGTTTCTCGGCCGAGCGAATAATTCCGCGCAAGACTTTTTCACGATTGAATTCTTCGCGGGCACCATTTTTCTTAATGACTAATAATGGCGTGGCTTCGACCCGTTCAAATGTTGTGAACCGGAATCCACAGTTTTCGCATTCCCGGCGCCGTCGAATCACGCGACCATCATCAGTTGGTCGACTGTCAACCACGCGGGAGCCATTATGATGACAATGTGGACATTGCATAGACTTCTCACCCCTTGTAACAACTAACAATCAGTTTTTCTTTATTTAGTAATAGTTTTCAGCCATTTTAACACGGCTGCTTTAGTTTTATCAATGTTGGCCCCGTTATCAATGACAACGTCAGCCCTTGCGACCTTCTGTGCAAGTGGCATTTGGCTGTCAATTCGTGCCTGAGCCGCCTGTTGCGATAAGTGGTTACGCGCCATCAACCGCTGCAATACTACGGCTGGTGGTGCCGTCACAACCAACACTTGATCACAAACGTGTTGCCAGCCACTTTCAAATAACAACGGCACATCTAAAATAATTGCGTCTGGCTGTTGCTGGTTCGCCGCGACAATCGCTTCGAACATCGCGTACTGAATCGGTAACCGTGTAATTGCAGTTAAGGCTTGTAAAGCTTGAGCATCGTTAAAAACCAACTGGCCAAGCCATGACCGATTCAGCCGCCCGTCTGCCAGCACTGCTTGCTGACCAAAGTGCGCCACAATTTTTTGGGTCGTCGGTTGGCCTGGCCCTTCAACCTGCCACGCGATTTTATCCGCATCAACGATTGGTAACTTAGTTGCCAGCAGCTTAGAAACAGTCGACTTACCAGTGGCAATGCCACCAGTCAATCCAATCAACTTTGTCATCTTGATCACCTACAACCGTTGTTCTAACGGGCAAAAATGGGTCCCTCGCTGTGCCACTTTGATTTTCTCAATAATTGTGCCACACCGTTCGCAAGGTTCCCCTTCACGACCATAGACGTGTAAGTGATTTTGAAACTGACCGGCCTCACCAAATGCCGTTGAAAATGAATGAACAGTGGTGCCGTGACCTTTAATTGCCATCGCCATTTCATCAATAATGTTTTGGCGCAATGTAGCAATCTCATCAGTAGTTAGCGAATTAGCAGGCCGCATTGGATGAATCTTACTCATCCATAGCGTTTCGTCCGCGTAAATATTCCCAATGCCCGCAATCTTACTTTGATCCAACAATAGTGGCTTGATCATCTTTTTCGACTTGCCAAAAGTAGCCGTCATATAAGCCAGTGTTAACTGTTCAGCAACGGGTTCCGGGCCAATTGTCCGCAATCCCGCCACCGTGCCTTCTTCACCGGTCGGCACGAGCGTCATTCGCCCGAACTTACGCGTATCGTTGTACAACAAATCACGATCATCGGTCAGATGGAAGATCACGTGCGTGTGTTTACCTTGATCTTCACCACGCGGTACAACATTATACTTGCCTTCCATCCGCAAATGCGACACCATCGTCAGACCATTGCTAAAGCGAAACAATAAATACTTCCCCCGCCGATCAATGGTCTGGATCGTTTGGTTGGCTAAACGCTGTTTGAAACTATCGACATCATTATTAATAATTTTCGGCCAAAAAACCTCGATACTAGCAATCGTTGCCCCACTAACCAGACGATTTAAGCCGCGACGAACAGTTTCAACTTCAGGTAATTCAGGCATGGTGGTTCCCCCTATTTTGCATCGTACCAAGTATCACCGTAGTGGCTCTCAACCTTTAACGGTACGGCTAACTGTACGGCGGAATCCATCACGCTTGGCACTAATTTTTCTAAAACTGGAATTTCTTCTTTTGGCGCTTCAAAAATCAATTCATCATGAACTTGTAACAGCATGGTTGCTTTCAAACCCGCAGCCTGTAACTTATCTTGCATCTTAATCATCGCAATCTTGATAATATCAGCCGCACTCCCTTGGATGGGGGTATTCATGGCTGTCCGTTCAGCGAATGAGCGTTGGTTGAAGCTCTTGGAATTAATATCTGGCAAGTACCGGCGTCGATGTGAAATGGTTTCCACATAACCTTGTTTTTTCGCCGTTTGGACAATTTCATCCATATACTTTTTGACACCCGGATATTCTTTGAAGTAAGCGTCAATAAAGCTGCGAGCCTGTTTACGCGTAATGCCGATATTTTGTGACAAGCCGTAATCACTAATTCCATAGACGATTCCAAAGTTAACCGCCTTGGCTTGCCGTCGAATATTTGGCGTCACCTCTTCAGCTGAGTTCAAATGAAAGATGCGCATGGCCGTTGCGGCATGAATATCATCACCCGCTTTAAAAGCGGCCTGCATATTTTCATCATCAGTAATATGCGCGAGAACCCGTAATTCGATTTGCGAATAATCAGACGAGAAAATCTGCCAACCTTCATGACTAGGAACAAAGGCTTGTCGAATCTTACGTCCTTCTTCCAAGCGCACCGGAATGTTTTGTAAGTTTGGATCAACGGACGACAATCGGCCGGTTTGGGTCAACGTTTGCAAGTAGCGCGTATGCACTTTTTGATCAGCAGAATGAATGGCATCTAACAAACCGACAACGTAGGTCGATTGAATCTTCGAAATCTGACGATATTGTAAAATATTAGCGACGATTGGTGCTTCCGGTGCTAACTTTTCTAGAACGTCTACGGCGGTAGAATACCCTGTCTTGGTCTTCTTGATTACGGGTAATTTCATTTCTTCAAACAAGATGTGACCTAGTTGCTTAGGTGAATTAATATTGAACTCTTCACCGGCTTCTTGATAAATCGTCTGTTCAATTTCACTCAACCGTTCTGTAAACTGACTGCCCATGGCTTTAAGTCGACTGCTGTCGACCGTAATGCCGGCGATTTCCATCTGAGCTAAGACATTGGCCATCGGTTTTTCAATATCATCGTAAAGTTGATCCTGCTCATTGGCTGCCAATTCCTTTAATAACTGTGGCTTCAAACTAGCGATCGCGGCCAATTTCCGGGCGAGATGACTAAAGTAGACATCATCATCTTCAGGAATGGCACGCTTAACGCCCTTACCATAAACGGTCTCGTCACTCGGCAAGTCAGTGTACCCGTGTTGCTCAGCTAAACTTCCCAAGTCGTTACTGTTATCATTTGTATCTAATAAGTATGAAACGAGTAAGAGATCAAAATCGACTTTACCTAGCTGAATACCCAAACGATTAAGCCCGACCGTCGTGCGTTTCATATCAAAAACGTCCTTGGTAATCGTTGTGCTACTCAAGAGGTCAGCCACAGTCGGTTGCATTAATAATTCCACATCCCGACTGATGTACCAGTGATCATCCGCTCCGATGGCAAAGCCAGCAAAGGCCGACGTGTGGTAGTTTGGCGTTGGCATCTCCAAGTAAAAGTCCACGTGGTCGGTAAATTGTTGCAATTCCGTCAGGTTAGCTTTCGTCAAGACGGTATAATCAATGGGCGTTGCTGGTTCGTCCGACTGTAGGTGTAATTTCTTCAAAAATGATTGAAAGTCCATCTTCTGATAAAACGCGGCCAGCTGGTCAAGATCCGGGCCATCATAGGATAAATCAGCCAATTGAACATCAATCGGCGCATCCCGCTTGATTGTTGCTAGCACCTTAGCTTGCGCCGCTTGTTCGCGATCCTCAATCAGATGTTCCTTCATCTTGCTCTGCTTCATGGCATCGATGTTTTCATAAATGCCTTCCATCGTACCATACTGTTTGAGTAATTTAAGGGCGGTCTTCTCACCAACCTTGGTGACACCCGGATAGTTATCCGAGGTATCACCTGTCAACCCCTTCATATCAATAATCTGTGCCGGTGTGATGCCCAGCTTTTCTTCAACGTGCGCCGGCGTATAGCGTTCCACTTCAGAAACACCTTTAACGGTCACGGCCACCGTGGTATGCTCGGTCGTCAACTGCGTCAAATCACGGTCACCAGTGACGACCGTCGTGGTGTAGCCGGTTTGATCCGCTTGACCGGCCAGTGTACCAATAATGTCATCGGCTTCGTAGTCTTTTAATTCATAATGTTTGATACCATATGCGTCTAATAGCTGTTTGATATACGGCATTTGTTCAGAAAACTCACTGGGCGTCTTAGCCCGGCCACCCTTGTAATTATCGTACATGGCTGTTCGAAACGTGGTCTTA
Organism: Lactiplantibacillus argentoratensis; assembly: GCF_037290055.1. NCBI lineage: Bacteria > Bacillati > Bacillota > Bacilli > Lactobacillales > Lactobacillaceae > Lactiplantibacillus > Lactiplantibacillus argentoratensis. The sequence continues at coordinate 1,224,648 of NZ_CP147647.1, read as the reverse complement.
CCCGCATCAAAAGCCACTAACATATCCGTGGGTTCGACTGTCTTGATCATGTGGTCAAGCATTGTGTTGAAGCCATAAATGGCGTTGGTATGCAGGCCGTCTGGATTTACGAACCGTTCCAGTTGACTATGCAACGCAAAGAACGCCCGAAATGCCACACTGTTACCATCAATCAGTAATAATTTTTTTGCCATTAGTTTGCTCCCATCTCTTAATTTAAATCATCATTTTTATGAAAATCCGTCACTCAGACCATTAATACCACTCGATTGGCGGTCTGATGCGCAGCGCCTGTCAGTACAGGCTGAACGACTAATTATTTACCCTTATAATTGTACCAAACAATTAAGTAAAACGGGAGTTCGGTCCACCGAAAACCCGTGAAATAACTCATTTTCGGTAAATTAAAAGGATTATGACATCTTGGTCATAATCCTTAATAATTATCTTAATGATTAGTCGCGGCTTGAGCCACCGAAGATTTGGACGAAGTAGAGGAACAAGTTAACGAAGTCCAAGTATAATTGTAAGGCCCCAGTAACGGCCAAACCAGTCGATGAAACCTGGTCACCATATTGTAAATACATGTTGCGCATCCGGTTAGCGTCCCACATGGATAAACCGGCGAAGATCAATACACCAATGTATGAAAAGATGTAACTAATCATGGCACTTTGTAAGAACATATTGACCAGTGAAGCGACAAACAACCCGATCAAGGCTGCAATCAAGTGCGTCCCAATACGTGAAATATCACGCTTAGTCGTCGTCCCAATCACCGCCATGGTCGCAAATACAGCTCCAGCTGCAACGAACGCACCGGTGATAACGGCACCCGTGTATAAGGACAAGGTCACTGACATTTCAACCCCAAAGATGATGGCAAAGAGCATCAGTAAGGTGAAGCTCATCGCTGGATTGCGTGTCGCGTTGACTTGAATCCCACCAATCATCACAAACATGCTGACAATGAAGATCATCAAGAAGATGAATGGGTGTTGTGAAAAGGCGGCATTAATTTGTGCTTGGAACGTGGTCATCGCTAAGTAAACGGTAAAGGCCGAAACTAACACGGCGATTGTCATAAACCCATACATTTTAGTTAGGAAACTACGGAGGCCAACTTGTGTGTTGATGGTCCGTGGTTGTGGGTCATTTTGAAAATTGTTCATAAAATCCCTCTTTCACCTAAAAATTGACTACTCGTTACTTTTTCCGAGTTAAGATTAAAAATTGAGTTTGTGCATCGTTACTAACGCAGACTGCGCTAGTAACAACACCACACTAGTTTGTCAATCATTTGCCTATGACTAGCCATCTCAATCAGTCACCTCAACTTTCTTAACTTAAGTCTATCAAATTAGTCAAAGAAGGTAAAATAGTTTGTGCCTGTGAATTTAATAAGAATTTCTTATGTCTAAGTGAATTCCATTCAATCATTGTCTTTAATGGATTACCGCTACATTAGGATTTTCCGGAATGGGACACCATAAGCGTTTATAATAGAACTTCAATCGGTAGGACTTTTTGCGGGACATCCGGGGAAGATTTTTTAGGGGCGGGCGGCGTCATACATAACTTTCTAAATAAGAAGTCCCACACTAGTATTGACTTGCTAGTGTGGGACTTCTTATTATTTAATGTACAAAGCATTGATTAGTTTTAGCATGTTGGAAACTACAATAAAACACTAAATCTAGCCATTGTCTTGTTAATTGTTTTCTGAAGCAGCAATACCCTGCAAATATCGTTGTCGCAATGCAGCTACCTTAACCTCAACAACTTGATTATGATTAATCCGTGCAAAAGCTTCTGTTTCACTCATTAACCGCTTAATCAATTTATCCGAAAGTTGTTGCTTAACAGCATTCTCGGTCGCTAAGTATTTCAATCTTGGTAAGTAATACGTGACATGTTCATCTGAGCAAAGCGCTACCCCATCATCTATTAGACGATTACTTGTGACGAAATCACCACTAATTGCGTAATACTCTGCCGTATAAAAGATTAGGGTTAACAGCCGTAAGTAATCATTTGCATATCCTGATGAGCCAGCGTGCTCGACATAGTATCGTACTCTCCTGAAATAAAATTGAGCTTTCTCAGGCTCAGCTAACCGGCCATACATGACACCCAGACCGACATAAGCTAGCGGTGTGAAAATTGTTTGGTGAGCCCTATCCAAATCATCAACGATTTGCGAGAAGGAAAAACAAATATCACTGGCTGTTCCATTAATCAACGAACTTAGCATGCCACATAAATAGTAATATTGCATCCGTGAAGGTACCGCATCAATTTGCTCAACTTTCAGGTCTACCAATGATTGCAGGACTGATTGATAATCTTCCATCATCAGTCGTCGCTCAATCTCATCAAGTTGCTGTCGAATTTGGGTCACTGAATTAGCCTGGTTTTCACTTAGATCATCAACTGTCAATCCCAGACGAGCGCAGAGCTGATTTAAAATTGCTAATGCTGGTACTCGCCCACGCCGTTCAAACTTACTTAAAGTCGCCTGCGTACAAATTCCGTTTGATAATTTGACTTGTGAAATTTTTAAAGCTTTTCGCCGGGCAATAAACTTTTCAATATCCATCGCACACCACCTTGTCTCACCCGTTAGCCATGAATGCCAAGGGCAACCTTAGCAAAACGACTCATTTTATCAATTCCCCAAGCAGGTTCCCAGACCAAGTCAAGTTCACAATTCTTAACACCATCCACACTCATAATTGCTTGATTAATTTGACTTGCCAATAAATTTCCTAATGGGCACCCCATCGTCGTCAGCGTCATCGTTACCGTGCAGCTACCATTATCGTCTACGTCAACACCATAGATCAAACCAAGGTTAACCATGTCAACGCCCAGTTCTGGATCAATCACCTGCTCTAACGACTTCATGACCGCGTCTTCAACGGGTGAGAGGGCCTTATCCTCGCCAAGTTCGTCTGCCATTCTGCCACACTCCTGTCTGTTTAAAACTGTTTTTAATTATACCATTGTTAGAATATACGTTAATAATCCTAATTTATAATAAAGTACGTCGCCAATATTAACGAAAAGGCGAATCAGCATGATAAAAACACTAACCGAGATACAATTTTAAATTACTACAATTATCAACCATCCTAGCTGGCACGATTATAATGGCTAACATTCATCAACAATCATTTAACCAAAAAACTCGAATCGCAATCTCGCATGCCACTCAAGTTTTATTTTAACATCAGCTTAACCAATCCCCCTTACTACCCGATTGAACCTTCCATCTCAAAGCTGATTAACCGGTTTAATTCAACGGCATATTCCATCGGTAACTGCTTGGTAAATGGTTCCACGAATCCCATGATAATCATTTCGGTCGCCTTCGCTTCTGAAATTCCCCGGCTCATCAAGTAGTAGAGCTGTTCTTCAGAGATTTTGGACACCTTAGCTTCGTGTTCCATCGCGACGTTAGCACTGTCGATTTCGTTATACGGAATCGTGTTGGAAGACGACTGGTCATCCATGATGATCGTGTCGCACTCAACATGCGCTTTGGAACCGTCTGAATGCTTGGCAAAACGCACGGTCCCACGATAATCGGTCGCACCACCGGTCTTAGCGATGGACTTCGAAACAATCGAACTGGAGGTATTCTTAGCATTATGAATCATCCGGGCACCAGAATCTTGGTGGATGCCATTGCTGGCAACCGCGATCGATAACATGGTCCCGCGGGCACCTTCCCCATTCAAATAAACGCTTGGGTACTTCATCGTAACCTTCGAACCTAAATTCCCATCGACCCATTCCATCGTGGCATTTTCGGCCGCTGCAGCTCGCTTAGTTTCCAGGCTATAAACATTGTCAGACCAGTTTTGAATCGTTGTATAACGGCAGTAAGCGTTGGGCTCAACATTGACTTCAACAACGGCCGCGTGCAAACTATCTGAAGAATAATTAGGGGCCGTACACCCTTCGACATAGTCGACACTGGCACCATCTTCCACGATAATCAAAGTCCGCTCAAACTGACCCGAGTTTTCAGCATTTAACCGGAAATATGACTGAATTGGCGTCTTCGTCTGGACACCCTTAGGCACGTAAATGAAGGACCCACCTGACCAGACCGCCGCGTTTAAAGCCGCAAACTTGTTATCGGTTGGTTTGACGAGTTTCCCAAACCACTTCTTGAACAGTTCTGGATAATCGTGAAGCGCCGTATCGGTATCGGTAAAAATAATACCTAACTTTTCAAAATCTTTACGCATATTGTGATAAACGACTTCAGATTCATACTGCGCCGATGAACCGGCTAAGTATTTCCGTTCAGCTTCAGGCACACCTAACCGGTCGAACGTCCGCTTCAAGTCAGCTGGGACTTCTTTCCAGTCACGGAACTTTTTATCGGTCATCTTCTGATAATACAGCATGTCCTTCAAGTCGAGTTTCGTGAGATCCGGGCCAAACTTAGGCATCGGCATCTTTAAATACTCATGATAGGCATTTAACCGATAATCCAACATCCATTGTGGCTCATGTTTTGCCGCGGAAATTTCGCGCACCGTGGCTTCCGTTAATCCTCGCCCAGTTGAATATGCTGGTTTGACATCGTCATGAAATCCATATTCATAATCACGGTCATTTTTGACCACGTCAGGTACTTCACTCATACTTCTGATTCCTCCTCATTGCCATTTTCAGCAAGCAATGCCCGTTGCAAAGCCCACCAAGCTAGCGTGGCACATTTGATTCGTGCCGGAAATTGCATAATATTCGATAAAATTGCGGCGTCTTCTAAGGCATCCATATCGGCCTGCGGGTGTTGCTTGCCAATCGCCATATCCGAAAACGTCTTAGCCATCGCCAATGCCTGTTCTTTCGACTTACCCATCACCGCATCCGTCATCATACTGGCCGATGCTTGACTGATGGTACAGCCCTCACCCGTAAATCCAATATCTTCGATTTGATCATGATCATCCAATTCGATGGCCAAATTGATGACGTCGCCACAAGTTGGATTTTTCAACGTAATGGCATGTGTTGCGTTTGGCAACGCATTTTTGTGATGCGGATGATCACCGTGATCTAAAATTACTTCGCGATACAAGCCACTTAACTTAGACAGTCCCATGTTTGAAAAACTCCTTTGTTGCTTGGAGTGACGTTAATAATTGATCAGCGTCCGCTTGTGTATTGTAAATGTAAAAACTAGCCCGTGCGGTCGCTACTAAGCCGAGTGCTGCCATCAGGGGTTGTGCACAGTGATGACCCGCGCGAACGGCGACACCTTCCATATCCAACGCGGTAGCCGCGTCGTGCGGGTGCAAACCGTCGATATTAAAGGCGATGACGCCGGTGTGGTGTTGTGGATCTTGGGGGCCGTAGACCGTGACACCAGGCATTGCAATCAACTTAGGCAATAAGTAATTGACTAATTGCTGTTCGTGTTGCTGAACTTGATCCATACCGAGTTGCGTCAAATAATCAACCGCCGCGCCCAAGCCGATCGCACCGGCAATGTTCTGAGTGCCCGCTTCAAACTTCCACGGTAGTTCCGCCCAGGTACTGTCATCACGGTGAACAAAGCCAATCATCTCACCACCAAATTGATACGGTGGCATCGTAGCTAATAAATTCTCACGACCATATAGAACGCCAATGCCGGTTGGTCCCAGCATTTTATGCCCTGAGAATGCGTAAAAATCAACATCGAGCGCCTGGACATCAACCGGCATATGAGGGGCTGCTTGCGCCCCATCCGCAATCATCACGGCACCGTGTTGATGTGCCAATCGTGCTAGCGCCTTGATTGGATTGACCGTTCCCAATACATTACTAGCATGGGTCACTGAAACGATTTTTGTTCGATCCGTAATCTTGTTGGCAGCATCGGCCATGTCCAATTCACCGTCAGTCGTTAACTCAATATATTTCAAGGTAGCGTGCTTACGCAGCGCTAACTGTTGCCACGGAATTAAATTACTATGATGCTCCATAATGGAGATGACGATCTCATCACCCGCTTGAATATTGGCTTCGCCATAAGTACTGGCAATCAGGTTGAGACTATCCGTCGTCCCTTTAGTGAAGACGATTTCATCCGTTTTTTCAGCATTGATGAACCGTTGCACCTTGGCACGCGCAGCTTCGTATTGACTAGTGGCCCGCTCTGCTAAGGTGTGGACACCACGATGAACATTGGCGTTATCGTGTTGATAAAAGTGGACGAGCGCATCCACAACTTGGCTGGGGCGCTGAGCGGTCGCCGCGTTGTCCAGGTAGACTAGCCGCTCATCATTCACTTGTTGATCTAGAATGGGAAAATCTGAACGTAACGTTTCAAAATTGGATGCCATCTTCAAGCTTCCTTTCAATCGTGTTCGTTAAGCGCGTCCGGACAGTCTTCGATGGGATCGCACCAATCACGGTACTTAAGAAGCCCCGAATAACCAACCGTTGGGCCTGTGGTTTATCAATCCCGCGACTCATCAAATAGTACATTTGATTTTGATCAATTTGACCAACACTTGCTGCATGTCCAGCTAACACGTCATTTTCATCAATCAATAGAATCGGGTTCGCGTCACCATGGGCATCATCAGACATCATCAAAACCCGATTTTCCTGTTCAGCATGTGCACCGGAGGCCCCGTGAATAATGTGACCGATTCCGTTAAAAATCAGGTTAGACTTTTCCATAATGACCCCACGTTGTACGATATTGCCGTCAGTCTTCTTACCACGGTTGGTGACCCGCGTATTAACACAGACATCCTGGGCCTTGGTCGTCACTGTGATGACCTTGGCATCGGATTTGGCGCCTTCACCGATCAGTTCCGAGTCAAAGTCCCCGAAAGTGTTACCGTTATTCATCATCCCGATAGCCCAATCGACTTTGGCTCCCCGACTGATTGCGGCTCGCCGATTCAAATAAGCAGTCGTGTTGGCCCCGAGTTCATCGAACGCCGAAAAATGCACTTCGCTGTCAGCCCGTGCCAAAATTTCCACCACACAGTTGGCAATATTATCAACGTCCCCCTTGGTTGTCAGGTGCTGAGTTACTGCGAAATGGCTGTCTTGTTCAGCCACGATCAAGACGTGACTAATTAACGGTTGCACTCGGGTACTATCCTGGATCGTGGTGATCTCGATTGGTTCTTTGACAGTAACCCCTTTTGGAACATATAGGAAGACCCCGGCGTTCAAAAACGCGGTATGGTAGCTGGTCAACCGGTCCTCGTCAGTTTTGACGACTTTGCCCATAAAATGTTTTTCAGTTAGCTGTGGATGTTCGCGAAAAGCCGTGAACATATCGGTCAAAATGACACCCTGATCATCTAGTTCATCAGGCAAATTGACGGTCACCGTTGTCTGCCCAACTTGTACGATTTGGATATGACCAGCTTCAGCCGTTACATCAGTTGCTAAAGTTCGATCCGAACGACTGAACTTTAGTGGTTGGTCGGTGGGCGTCAGTGGCCAGTCGCGAATACTAAAGCGATCAGCTTTGGGAACCGCTAGGCCTTGCATCGCATCTAAAGCCGCTAAACGGCGTTCAACGAGCCAGTGCGGTTCACCATGTTCGTTAGCAGCCGCAGCTAGCGTTGTTTTGATAGTTTCATAATCAGCAGTTGCTTCCATTACTGCCACCCCCTAATCTTCGTCGTCAACAAGTTTGACATCAATGTTCAAATCGTCACGTAAACCAGCATAACCTTCTTTTTCAAGGGTCTTTGCTAAGTCGGCGTTACCAGTCTTCACGATTCGACCACCCATCATCACGTGAACGACATCGGGCACAATGTAGTTTAACAGCCGTTGATAATGCGTGATAATCAATGAGCCGAAATTATCGCCCCGCATCGAATTAACACCCTTAGAAACCACTTGTAACGCATCGATATCAAGCCCGGAATCAATTTCGTCCAATAAGGCGAATGATGGCTTGATCATCAATAATTGCAAAATTTCGTTACGCTTCTTTTCACCACCGGAGAAACCTTCGTTTAGGTAACGTTCCGTCATGGATTCGCTCATATTAAGTAGTGCCAAGTTCTTGTCGAGTTCTTTAAGAAAGGCCATCACTGAGATTTGATCATCAGCTGGTCGACGTGCGTTCATTGCTGCCCGTAAAAATTCAGCGTTGGTGACCCCTTGAATTTCAGCTGGATACTGCATGCCGAGGAAGAGTCCCTTACGTGCACGTTCATCAACTGGCATGTTTACGATACTTTCGCCGTTCAACAAGATATCACCCTGAGTAACGTGATAAGCCGGTTGGCCCATAATAGTTTGTGATAAAGTGGACTTACCAGTCCCATTTGGTCCCATAATGGCATGAATTTCACCAGTTTTCATAGATAAATTGACGCCTTTTAAAATCTCACGAGACTTTTTTTGCTCATCATCCGTCACTTCAACGTGTAAATCTTTAACTTCCAAGGTTGCCATTTAAATCATCCTCCAACAATTGAATTTATTACCCAAGCCGTTATTCCTTCCGTATATAATGATTAGTCAACGGCTTCAACAAAAATAGCGTAACATCGGCCTTTTTGTATTCTATACTTAGAGTATAACCGTTTTCATTTCAAAAGAAAATAAGGCTTTTCCCCATATTAATAAAAGCCCTTTCATGCTATGATGTAGGTATAATATTTTTGATGAATTATTCACTATTGGAATATTCAGAAAGGACTGAGCCTTATGCTAAGTCAATCCGTTACTAATACATCACAACTACATATTCAACAATTCACAGGTTTGGATAATCAGACCGTTCAACGATTGCACAGCTTAGGGCTACATGTCGGCAGTCCGCTGGCCGTTGTCCGCTACTATCCGTTTCACGGACCAGTAATTGTTCAGATTGATCAACAACGGATTGGGATTCGGTACACCGTATTTCAAACGTTGATTGGAGGCCATTAAGATGACGACGGTTGCATTGCTCGGAAATCCCAATACTGGTAAGACGACGCTCTTCAATGAACTGACGGATAAATACGCGTACGTCGGTAACTGGACCGGCGTGACCGTTGAGAAGAAGATGGGCCGGATTCGGCACTCTGAAGTTGAAATGGTCGATTTACCCGGAGTCTATTCACTTAATCCAATCACCAAAGATGAAGCAGTCGTCACCAACTATCTGCTACATAACCACCCTGATTTAATTCTGAACGTGACCAACGCGAGTCAGCTCAAGCGTAACTTACTACTGTCGATCGAAGTGTTGGAATTTGGCGCACCGGTGATTATCGCACTCAACATGATTGATGACCTCAAACGGACGGGCCATTATTATGATTTTGACAAGCTAGCTGAACAACTTGGCTGTCAGATCAAAGCGACTAACGCCCGCAATAAAGAAGGGCTGCATCAGCTACGCGAAGACTTATTGGCAGGTTCCCATCCGGCCGCGACACCGCTCAAACTCAACTATCCTTTCATGATTGAGCAAGCCATTCGTCAGGCTAGCCAACAGCTCATCAAAAAATTTGATTTGACAGCAGACTTCGCACGGTGGCTGACGATTCAATTTATTAATCAAAATAAGCCAATTCGCGCCTACGCGAAACACATGGGCTTGACACCACTTACTAGTCAAGCCGCTTATTACGACGCTCAAAAATTCGACGAGCAGATCTTCCAAACCCGACTAGATTTTATTGAGCAAACCCTAGCCAGCGCTAGTCAAAACTTGGCAAGCACCAGCCACGTCGAGATGACTGCTAAAATCGACAAGTGGGTCACCAATCCGTTCTTAGGGCTACCCGTCTTTGTGGGAATCTTCTACTTGATGTTCAAATTATCCTTTGATTGGATCGGCACGCCTCTGTCAGATTTGTTAGATAGCTTCGTCTCCGGACCACTATCCACCACCGTAAGTCACTGGTTGACCATGGCTGGAGCCATCCCGGTCTTGCGCTCACTGATTGTTAACGGCCTAATCGCAGGGGTCGGTGGCGTGCTCGTCTTTATCCCCCAGATTTTTGTCCTGTTTGCCTGTATTTCAATCTTGGAAGATTCGGGTTACATGGCACGGGCAGCCTTAGTTACCGACCGCTTGATGCAAATGATTGGACTCAACGGGAAGGCGTTCATTCCCCTAATTATTGGATTTGGATGCAACGTCACTGGTATTATGGCCGCCCGGACAATCGAACAACCTAAAGAACGCTTGATTACAACGCTGATTTCCCCATTTATGAGTTGCTCCGCCCGTCTGCCAATCTACAGCCTATTTGTGGCCGCCTTTTTCCCTAAAAATCAGGCCCTGATTGTCTTGTCGATTTACTTCCTCGGTATTGCGGTCGCCCTCGGCATGGCTAAATTTTATCAACTGATTTTCAACGTCGATGACAGTTCCGTCTTCATCGTCGAGTTACCACAGTATCATATTCCCAGAGTTGACATTATTTGGCGCGGGACCTGGGATAAGGGTAAAGGCTTCATCAAAAAGGCAGGTACCATCATCTTTGCCGGTACGGTCTTGATTTGGTTACTTTCCTCATTCGGCACTAGCGGCTTAGTCAGCGACATCGATAACAGCTTTGCCGCGACACTTGGCAAGACACTATTACCGCTGTTCGCGCCACTTGGTGTGACCGCCTGGCAAGTTATCTCAGCCCTCTTTACTGGGATTCTAGCCAAAGAAGTCATCAGCTCTAGTATGATGGTCATGTTCCACAGCGCAAATCAGGCCGGCTTGATTGCCATGATGGGCCGCTTTTTCACACCGTTATCCGCATACGCGATGCTCGTCTTCATCCTGCTGTACGTCCCGTGCTTCGCCACGATTGGGACCATCAAGTCCGAGACTGGATCGACCAAGTGGGCGGTTTACGCCGTCTGCTCGAGTTTAGTCATTGCTTACACCTTGGCCTTCATCATTTACCAAGTTGGCCAATTATTTATCTAAAAGGAGTTTGATTCACATGGCATTATTCATTAATTTCTTGATTATCGCACTAATTATTGGGACTGCTGGTTATCAGATTTATCACGTGGTCAAACGTGCTAAAAAGGGCAAATGTGCGGCCTGCGACTATGATTGTGAAGCTAAAAAAATGTTAAACAAGGCCCAGAAACAACAAAACTAAAACTGTTACACCTGCTCCCCTATTCACGTAATTAATACTTGAAAATCAGACACACTAATAAAACACCAATGACGGGATTCGAATGAATTATCGTCATTGGTGCTTTATTTATCGGCTGCATAAATTTCATTAAAACTTCTAAGGTCCAAATAGGTCGCACAACTGTTGTCTAGCAATAATCTAACATCCCTCATAGGGTTTCCAACTTGGCCGCTGACGTCGGTTTACGCTAAATCAATTTAAAGACAGACTAAAAAAGCGGCCCCAGCGGGGCCACTTTTTTAAACATTATTTCATTTGATCTTCATAAATTTTTTCGTACTTTTGAATGTCACCAGCACCCATAAAGACAGCGACGGCATTGTGGTAAGCCGTTAAAGCAGACATGTCATCGGTCGTGATAATTTCACCACCATTGGGTAACTTAGCAGCTAAGTCTTTGGAGGAAACATCACCAGATTTTTCACGGGCAGAACTGAAGATATTGGTCAAAAAGACGTGATCTGCCTTGCTTAAGCTGGCTGCAAAGCCATCCATCAATGCTTTCGTCCGTGAGAACGTATGTGGTTGGAATACGGCCAGGATTTCCTTATCCGGATACTTTTGGCGTGCAGCATCCAATGTTGCTTTAATTTCTGATGGATGATGGGCGTAGTCGTCGATCATGACCATATCGCCAACTTGATGTTCTGAGAAACGTCGTTTAACCCCACTAAAGTCGAGGAGTTCCCGCCGAATTTCGTCTAAGTTCACCTTTTCAAAGTAAGAAACCGCAATAACAGCCGTGCTGTTTAAGACATTGTGTTCACCAAACAATGGAATTTCAAATTCCCCTAACGATTCATCGTGATACTTCACTTCAAATGAAGACCCCTTAGTCGTTCGTTTGATGTTCACCGCTTGAAAGTCGTCACGGTCATTCGTCCCGTAATAGTAAATTGGGGTATCAACATCGAGGTGTCGTAAACTTTCATCGTCACCCCAAGCAAAGATGCCCTTCTTCACTTGATTGCCAAATTGTTGGAAAGCGGATTGAACGTCAGCTAAATCCTTGTAGTAATCAGGATGGTCAAAGTCAACGTTCGTCATGATGGCATAATCGGGATGGTAAGCAACGAAGTGCCGGCGATATTCATCCGCTTCAAAAACGAAGAAACGCGCGTCAGGGGTGCCTTTACCGGTCCCATCACCAATCAAGTAACTGGTGGGAGCGATATGACTCAAAACGTGGGACAACAAACCAGTTGTCGACGTCTTCCCGTGAGTCCCGGCCACACCAATACTCGTGAAGCCTTCCATTAATTTTCCAAGAAATTCATGATAGCGATAAACGGGCAACCCCATTTCACGCGCCTTTTTGATTTCAGGATGGTCATCAGTAAATGAGTTCCCCGCAATCACTGTGAGGCCTTCGCGAATGTTATCTTCGGAAAACGGTAGCATCTTAATGCCAGCTGCAGCTAGACCTTTTTGCGTAAACGTATATTGTTCAATATCTGAGCCTTCAACTTGGTAACCCTTGTCATGTAAAATCAAGGCTAGTGAGCTCATCCCAGAGCCCTTGATCCCAACAAAATAATAAACCGTTGCTTTATCCATTATGCTAATAATCTCCCATATTCACAATTCATCAGTCATGAGGTGAATCGCTTTATTTTTAATTATGAATTGGCTTGTAATTTAGTTAAATCTGCCGCCGTGAAATAAACATCTCGTGGTTTGGAACCCTTAGCCGCTGAAACGTAGCCGCGACTTTCCAAATCATCAATAATATTGGCCGCCCGATTATAGCCAATCGAGAAGTTTCGTTGCAACTTCGATGTCGACATGGTGTCTTCATCGGCAATGTAAGCCAATGCTTCAGGCATCAAGTCATCTTCATTGCGGGCCGCTTCCTCGTGCTTCATTAGGCTGTCTGGTTGAAATTCATAGTGCGGTGCGGCCTGATCACGGACAAACTGAGTGATACTATCGATCTCACTGTCCACGAAGGTCCCCTGCAACCGAATCGGTGCGGGTTGGCCGTTACCAAGATACAACATATCACCGCGTCCCAACAGGCGTTCCGCCCCACTCGCGTCCAGAATCGTCCGCGAATCGATCTGGCTGGCAACCATGAAGGCCACCCGCGTTGGAATATTATTCTTGATCAAACCAGTAACCACATCAACACTTGGCCGCTGGGTCGCAACTAGTAAATGAATTCCTGCCGCACGGGCCTTCTGAGTAATCCGGGCAATGTAATCCTGAACCTCACTAGAAGCAACCATCATCAAATCAGCTAATTCGTCGATTACAATCACGATATACGGCATTTTTAGCGCCGGCTCATCATGTTCGTCGGCCAGTTTGTTGAATTGTTCAATGTTCCGGGCACCACCAGCGGCCAGTTTATCATACCGATTGTCCATCTCATCAACGACCCATTTCAGCGCTGCCGAAGCGGCTTTTGGTTCTGAAATCACGGGTGCTAATAAATGTGGAATCTCGTTGTATGGTGCTAGTTCTACGGCCTTCGGATCAATGAGCAACAATTTAACTTGTTGTGGGTTCGCCTTGTACAGGATCGAAACCAGGATACTATTGATGAAGACCGATTTTCCAGAACCCGTCGCCCCCGCAATCAAACCGTGCGGCATCTTCCGCAGGTCAGTGACTTGTGGTTGCCCGAATAAGTCGACACCGAGTGCGACCGTCAATGGTGACTTACTGTCGCGGAATTTGTCAGAATCTAAAACTTCGGACAGCATCACCGGCCGCGATTTTGCATTTGGAATTTCAATTCCAATCGTATTACGGCCAGGGATCGGCGCTTCAATTCGAATATCTTTTGCAGCCAAGGCCAATTTCAAATCATCATTTAAGTTGGTAATCTTGCTGACCTTGACGCCACGAGCAGGTTTTACTTGGAACTGAGTCACGGTTGGCCCGATCGTCCAATCGACAACGTTGGCATTGACACCAAATGCGTCCAGAGATTCATCTAACGCACTGGCCTTCTGCTCGATCCAATCATCCATCTCAGATTCATTGGCCACGATCGGTGCTTTCAACAGATTCAGCGGTGGCAAATGGTAAGCCGCTAATTCTTTGTCTTCAAGGACGGGGGCCGCTGAACCACCACTATGAACTAACCCAGGTTGTGAAGCCACTGCGGACGTTTCTGATAAAGCGGGACTAGTGGTAACTGCAGAAGTAGCCGCCTGTGACGGTGCCATAGTGACACTAGCCGCTCCCCCACTTTCTTGTGAAGGGACCGTGGATGCCACAACGCTGACTGGCGTGGCCGTTGCCGACGTCACTGCAGGACTTGTGCTAGTTGGCCGCATGCCAACCGGTTGATAAGGTTCTTCGTTAACGTGTGAACGCGTCTGCGCATGACTTGATTGTGGTGCTGCAGAAGCTGCCGTTGTTGGCTGATCCTTAAATAGCGCTAAGTCCGCCTGCGCATCGTGTTCAGCGGTCATAATATCTCCTAAGGATAGGCCTAGCCCATGTGCTGACTTGGGTGTCGCGCTAGTCGCAGCAGATTCTGTTTCATCATGATCAGCAGCCGCATTAACAGTTGCAGCAGATTCAGCAAGCGCGGAATCAGTTGGTTCAAACACTTCTGTCGGCCCTGCCGATACTGCCGAACTTGCCGCGCTAGGCGCATTTACGGCGGCCGCCGACGCTGCTAAACTTGGGTCAGTGGGCTCAAATACTTCCGTCGGGCCGGCCGATACTGCCGAACTTGCCGCGCGAGGCGCATTTACAGCCGCTGCCGACGCTGCTAAACTTGGGTCAGTGGGCTCAAATACTTCCGTGGGAGCCGTCACTACCACTGAATCATCGGTTTTAGGCGTATTAATTGCCGCAGCCGACACAGCTAATTCAGGAGTAGTAGGTTCAAACACTTCCGTTGGTCGCACAACCATCGCCGAAGCTGCGGACACCGCGGAATCACTGCCGGTCTGTGACGTGTTAGCCACGACCGTTTGAGCAGCCACGCTCGATGCTGCCTGACTAGTTACCGTTGTCGGGTCAACACTTGAAGCCATCTTCCGTTCCGCTTGACTAAGAACTGCCGAATCACTCGGGTGTTCAGCTTGACTCGTGCCCGTCCCACTATCAGAAAGCGGTTGTTGCAAATCAACAGCCGGTAAATCAATAGCTGCTGCATCCGCAAACAATAAGAAGGTCTCGGGCCGCTTATGCAAACTCGCTTCAATTTCTAAATAATTACGGTCATCGTGGTCCTGAATGATACCGCCATTTGTCAGCGCCGCACTAAGCTGGGCCGGTACCCGGGATGGGTGAAAAGTCCCATGGGTGCCACCGTTAAAGAGGGTCGCACTAGTTGCAGCACTGCTACTCGAAGTAGTTGCCTGACTCGTCACCTGCTTGGCGCTAGTTTGACTGGCTGGCCGTTTTGGCGCCACACTGGGTGCATCAGCAGTCGATTGTGGACTAGCCGATGCCGCTACAGGAGTTGATTGACTGGCCGCTGAATTATTCACTTGTGGTTTGTTAAATCGATATTTCCGGAAAAATGCCGGGCCATCATAATGGTTCATTTTCAATCATCCTAGTTTTTAATATCTGCAAATTAAGCGGTAAATAACGTCTGAGCGCGTTTAAAATCGAATGCCGCACCCACTGGCTGATAATCGGCGGGCAAAATCAAAGCCCCTGGCCGTTGTGGCGCGTTCGGTAATTGTAATTCTCGGCCTGAAACAATCATGCCATCACTCTCAACGCCCCGTAATTCGCCCGGCCAAATAATTAAGCCACTGGGCATCATTGCACCGACCTTGGCAACAACAACCAAAATATCCGCCTGCATATTAGGTGAACCACTCACGATTTGAAGTGGTTGATCCAAACCAACATTCGTCTTGGTAATCTGTAAATGATCAGACTTCGGATGTGATTCGGCTGATTCCACATAGCCGACCACAAACTTAGGGTCAGTGTCTAAAATTAATTCAGGTTCAAAATCATTGGTTTTTAATAAATTATTTAATTGCTCAACTTGTTCTGCCGTTAAGTGAACTTGACCATTGGCATCTAAGTCGCCTAACGTCTTGGAAACGTCAAAGAAATTATAGCCCAAGGTTTCTCCACTGTCAGCATCGCTAATACGCGTCACATTGGCATGTGTTTCAATCGTTTGGGTGGCCGTATCTGGTCGTAAAATGGTGATTAACGTGTCACCTAATTCGGATGGATTATAACTTGTAATTAACATGTGAAACCCCTTTACTCTCATTTTAGCGTTCAATATATTATTATAGCGTATTTTACTTAAATCATACTGATTAATTATGACTTTTCTTTGTATTCTCGTCAATCATTGGTATACTAAATTTAAATAAAACATTTCCTAGTCAAGTTAGCTGAAAGGAGACGCAACATCATGAATAAACAATTACAGTATGGCGGCTTGTTAGCGGTTGGGATGGCTGGTATCGCCGGGGGCTTTTCCGTTGGCGGCCTGTTCAAGCGGTTGCGCCGCCCCACCCCTAACCAAATTCTTAGCCAAGTCAAGCGCGCGTTTTTAAAGGAAGCGCCGATCGAAGGCTCGTGGATTGAAATGAAAAAATCCCCATTACAAAAGTTCGCATTGCGCACGGATGTCTACTATGGCGGCATTACCCGCTATGAAGATGGCCAGCTGGTACAGTACGAGTTTTTGGCCGATGCCAATACTGGTAGTATTTTAGACATTTACCGGCTTTAATAACTCACAATTGACTATCCGCATCAAAAATCAAAGATGAGCTTCTGGAATTAAGATTCCGGAAGCTTTTTTGATACTTCCGATAATTACACTCAATAAAAAACAGCGACCGCCGACGCGTTTCGCTGCTCTCAATCAGTCTATTTTGCTGGGAAAGTTGCAATAATCTTATAAATCGGACCCGCCGCACTGAACTTCTGTTCATATTCAGTCTCGACGTTATCCTCAGGTGTGGCAACCGCATGCAAGTCTAACCAAACTTGTTCAAATTGCATCCCAAAGTTATTCATGCTCGTTAATGAAAATTCGAATAGCCCCCGGTTATCAGTCTTAAATTCGATCTGACCGTTGGGTTTTAAGACTTCCCGGTAACTGCTCAAAAACGACTTGTGGGTCAAACGCCGCTTTTCATGCCGCGACTTCGGCCACGGATCAGAGAAATTCAGATATAAGCGATCAACTTCATGGGGTTCGAAAAAGGCAGTCACCGCTTGACCGTCCGCATGTGCCAATTGCAGGTTAGGCAACGGTGCCTCGACTAGCTTTTTCAAAATAATCGCAATCACCGAGGTCTGAATTTCAATGGCCACGTAATTAATTTCAGGATGACGCTTAGCCATTTCAATGATGAACTGGCCTTTTCCACTCCCCACCTCAATCTGGAGGGGCTGGGGTTTGGCAAAACGGCTTTGCCAGCGGCCTTTTAACTGAGTTGGATCTTCGGTAATAAGTTCGGGATGGGCGGCAATTAACTTTGGCGCCCATGGTTTATTTCTGACACGCATCTTGATTGACTCCTTCTTCATTTGCTTACTCAACAAAATCGCCGCGAATTCCATCTGGGACTCGCGGCGATTTTGTTGCTCGTCGTTACACTTCGTACTGCGATAATTCTTCTAAAAAGATAATTTCATGGTTCATCTGATGGTACTGATTCCGATAATAATTATCTTTGATATTCAATAGTAAATTAATCTTAGCATACCAGACCACTCGCGTCCGTAAGGCGGTCGTCATAGTCTCACCGTATTCACTAAGCCACTGTTGCCAATCACTTAACGGGACATATTCGCACAGTAGCATACTGATGTCTGACGCCGGATCCGCAAATCGGGCGGAATCCCAGTCAACCAAGTACAGTTGTTGGCGATCAGACAGTAACCAGTTCTTGTGGTTAAGATCACCGTGACAAACGCGATAATCAGTGGCCGGTAAAGTGGGTGCGGTTCCTCTTAATTCATCCAGAACCCGGGCCATTAACGGATGGTGCCGTAAATCATCTGGTAAATCTTGTAAGTATTGCTGAATAAAGTCTTGTGGGCGGACACTCTGACCACCGACTTTTCTTAACATCCGGTGAAGCAACTCGGAATTGTGCACACGTGCCAATAAATGCGCCACTTCAGGCAGCCGCATTTGTTGCTTCGTTAAAGTTTGACCATTCAACCACTCTTGGGCTGTCAGCGTATCCCCGCTTGAGATACGCTTCGTCCAGATTAATCGCGGGGTAATTTCTTCCATCGACAGCGCCGCTAGGAACGGCGAGGCGTTTCGCTTTAAGAACAATCGTTGGTGATTTTTTTTGCCCATGAAAGCTTTATTCGTATTCCCATAGATCGGATAAACGTCCCAGCCATCATCAAGTTCGAAATCCATCAGCCCCACTCCTCTCAAAATTTATTTAATGACTCATTATTATTTGACTTAACAATCACATTTTATAGACGAAAGTTGAATCCGTCAAGTCCTTTTTAACCCTTGATACATCAAGGTTTTAAGCTAATCTTAATTTTAAATACCAAGTAACTAAGAGATAGATTTCAATCACGTTAATGATGAGCAAAATCCCAACTTGAGCTAACGGTGCGTTGCTTAACCAGAACGCAACTAAAAAGATTAATCCCGTCAAACTTAACACGTTTCGCAATAACCGCTGAAAGTTTTTCACCCGCTGTTTAGTTGCCAGCGGATAAATGTGCGTAAAAACTATATTATCGTATTGCTTGTAAAACGGCAACAATTGAAACCCAATCAAGTAAATAAATAAGGCGTCCAACGCCATCGCTAACCAACCGTGCCCACTAAAGTACAGTAGCACCGCACCGATGACGGTCAAACGAACCACTAACCCGCTAAATTCCGTGCCGCGCAACATGCCCCGTGTATATAGGTAGCCAAACGCATGCTGCTGGTCCTTAGGTAACCACCGTAGTAACCAGTCCAGGTACCGACGACGTTTGACACTGCCTTGCACCATTGGTACATCCGTAAATAAATTAAAGAATCGATAAATCCCTAACATACGGTTGGCTTCGGCTTTGATGTCGTCACGCCAAGCAATCACCGTGGTCGACCAAATTCGTTGGTGCAAATAACGTTGTCCCACCGCAATCGCGATGGCCATTACGGCACTCAACCACGGCGTCACTAGTAGTCCCACTGCCAATGTGACGAACGCGCCGGCCCAGTTCAGGGGGCGCAACCACCGCTGCATGGCTGGCTTCACTTGATAGAGATGCGTCACGCTCAGCGTTAACTGGGCATCCTTTAACGCCAACTGGGTGATGAGTAACGCCAGCAACGACCAGCCCGTCATCTGATCAACGATCATGAGCAACGGCACGGTCAAACCAACAAAAACCACTTGGACTGCTTGTGCCAACCACCAACTATAGCGCCACGCTTTCACGAAGTACGCATGCACATCCCGTTCACGTGGTAACAGGAAAACGGTATCGGCCGGTTCTAATAACGTTGCGATATGACTGACACTTAGGCCCGCCCATAATAAGAGACCGAGCACCCAAACGATCCACGTCTGCTGAGGGCCAAGCGTCTTGAGCCAATTGGAATAAGCCAGCCCGAGTCCGCCGACAAAAAACATTAATGCAA
Organism: Lactiplantibacillus argentoratensis; assembly: GCF_037290055.1. Classification (NCBI taxonomy): domain Bacteria; kingdom Bacillati; phylum Bacillota; class Bacilli; order Lactobacillales; family Lactobacillaceae; genus Lactiplantibacillus; species Lactiplantibacillus argentoratensis. The sequence goes on along the minus strand of NZ_CP147647.1, from coordinate 1,204,938 downwards.
TGACAAAGTGATCATTGAACACCAATCTTAGGTAGCGCAACATCCGACGCAGATGCCGCTGCAACCGCGTTTGAAATAACTCATTCATCACGAGTCACCCCGGTCAATGAAAGATAAATATCGTTTAACGACTCACCCGCATCCGGATAATTCGCTTTGATTTCAGCAAAAGTCCCCTGTGTCTGTACTTCACCAGCATGCAATAATACAAACTTATCACAAGCTTTTTCAGCCGTGTCCAAAACGTGCGTCGACATAAGAACAGCGGCGCCCTGTGCTTTGACTGTCGCAATCAATGCCAACAAGTCGTGCACCGCCAAAGGGTCCAGCCCTAAGAAAGGCTCATCAATAATGAATAACTTAGCGTTAGTGATGAACGCACAAACAATCATGACTTTCTGTTTCATTCCCTTTGAGAAGTTCGCGGGGAACCAATCCAACTTGTTAGCCAATCGGAAAGTTTTCAATAAGTCATGAGCCCGTTGCCACGCCTGTTCTTGGTCTAAACCATACGCCAGCATCGTCATTTCTAGATGTTCTTTTAATGTTAACTCTTCATATAAGATAGGTGTTTCTGGAATGTACGCAATTTGGCTCTTATAGTTTTGAGGATCTTGTGCCAATGTCACACCATTGAGGGCAATTGAACCCTTCATGGGCGTCAGCAAACCGATAATATGATTAATAGTCGTTGACTTTCCGGCCCCGTTAAGTCCGATCAAGCCCACTAATTCACCAGGTTCAACTTGAAAACTAATATCTTTTAAGACGGGAATTTGCGAATACCCACCAACTAAGTGTTGTACCGCTAATGTCATAACGTTAACCTCTTTCTGTGTTGGTATAAGTGCTCCCATTATAGCATAGCCATCACGACACCCTCTATTTGGTTGGCTCATTGACCCCCGACTTTACCGAAACTTCAGTAAATTATTGTTAATCAGACCACCTGATTTTGATTGCCACAACGCCGATAGTGTATAATGAACCCAACTAATAAATAAAGAAGGTTATCACATGACAGCTTTTGAACCAAAACTCGATGACGATTGTATCTTTTGTAAAATAATTAAGGGCGATATTCCGAGCTATACCGTTTATGAAGACGACATGGTCAAAGCCTTTCTTGACATCTCGCAAGGTACTCCTGGTCACACCTTAGTCGTACCGAAGACGCACGTTGCCGATATTTTCGGTTACGATCGTGATCTTGCCAGCATCGTGTTTGCGCGGATTCCTGAAATCGCCCGCGCTATCAAAGCAACTGACGAGAATATCATTGGCATGAATATCGTTAACAATAATGGTGCGGTCGCTTATCAGTCCGTCTTCCACTCCCATTTTCACCTCATTCCCCGCTACAGCGATAAAGATGATTTTCGGATGATCTTCAAGGACAACGCTAAAAAATATGACGAAACCGACTACACTCGCTTACAGAACGCCATTAAAACTGAATTAGCTAATTAGGAGGCCCCCCATGGCAAAGTTTATTCGTAACAGCTTGATTGGTCTGGGTCTCAGTGCTGCTACCTACATGTTGATCAATCAAAAAACACCTAAAGCGCTCTACACAGACATCAAAAGTTACGTGCAAGACGTTTTAGATGCCGCTGACAACTTACAAGACGCGCGTGAAGAGTTTAGCGATGCTCAGAGCAATCTCAGTGTGCAAATGGCCCACGCCGCGGAGGTTTTTGATGACATTCAGACTGAATTGGATAAATTTCAGTTTAAGATCGAACCCCACGTCGCCATCATGAAAAAGCGTGCGGATCACTTACAAGATACTTTAGACCATTTAACTAAGACAACCGACTAATTGAGAATCGTGTGGTCGCATACGACCCACGATTCTTTTGTTTGCTATCTTAACAAGCTTGTTTCGTTTAAATTCACTGACGCATTAGGTAGAATTTATGAAGAGGCTGTGAAATCTCTGAAAATTTTGTAAAGATTTCCATATGCATGCAGAAGCTTTAATAGATATGGTATAGTAGTCGTTGAAGTCTGCTAATGCAGAACGATTTCAAGAATAGGATGTGTTTTAGGAATGAAGAAATGGCTCATTGCCCTTGCTGGTGTCTTACTAACCTTCACCTTAGCTGGTTGTGGTAGCAAGACCGTTGCATCAACTTCCGGTGGTAAGATTACCGAAAGCCAATATTACAGTAGTATGAAGGGAACCTCTTCAGGTAAACAAGTCTTGCAACAAATGATCCTGAACAAGGTGCTCGAAAAGGATTACGGTTCAAAAGTTTCGACTAAGCAAGTGACGAAGCAATACAATACTTACAAGTCACAATATGGTAGTTCTTTCTCAACCGTCTTATCACAAAATGGTTTGACGACCAAGACCTTCAAGGAACAATTACGTTCTAACTTATTATTGAAGGAAGCCGTTAAAGATAAGGTCAAGATTACTGACAAAGCTTTGAAGAAGCAATGGAAGTCTTACGAACCTAAAGTCACGGTTCAACATATCCTAGTTGCCAAATCAGCAACTGCTGACAAAGTCTTAGACGCTTTGAAGAAGGATTCTAGCCAAGCCAACTTTACGAAGTTAGCCAAGAAGTATTCAACTGATACAACGACTAAGAATGATGGTGGTAAGTTATCAGCCTTTGATAACACGAACACGAGCTACTCATCTAAATTCTTGACAGCCGCTTTCAAGTTGAAGAACGGTGAATACACCACTTCTGCTGTTAAGACCAGCAACGGTTATGAAATTATTCGGATGATCAAGAACCCTGGTAAGGGTAAGATGTCTGATCACACCGCTGATTTGAAGAAACAAATTTGGGACAATGATATGAGCGACTCCACAGTCTTACAAAACGTTGTTTCTAAAGTGCTTAAGGGTGGGAACGTTTCAATCAAGGATAACGATTTGAAGGATATCTTATCGTCATACCTTTCAACCTCATCTTCATCAAGCTCTAACTAATTACGTTAATTAAGCCACCCCGACATTTAACCTGTCGGGGTGGCTTTTTGTGTGGAATCATGATTTTGAACGCTTTGCACCAGACCACCGATAACTATATCCCGGGAACGCCTCCCAAGCGACTCAATCACATCCAAACAATTCACGCCGACAGACTACCCGTCAGCTAGCTGGTCGCAAACTTATCAGTAAACACCTCAAAATGGGCATTGAGCAGTTGATGGTTTAAGGTTTGTTGCCACCACTTGGTATCCACCGGAATATCAGGATGCCAAGCAGCAGTTAAGGCCGCGGTAATCGTAGCAATCGTATCCGTATCGCCGCCAAAGTTAACAGCCGCTAACACCGCTTCCCGTGGCGTCTGGTAGTTTAAAGCTACCCAACATGCGGCCAACAAGGTATCCACAACGTAACCACTCGTCCGAATGACCCCGGCTTTTGTTTGGGCGAAGTCTGGTGAAAATAACGCGCCGTATGTGTCCAGTTCACCTAAAAGTGTCACATCCTTGATCGTACTGATTAGTAATTCACGCACTGATACCAGTGCGGCGGGCAACGCTTGTCCCTGATGAAGCGCATGCAACACTTCCAAATAAATTAGACTCGCCACAACTGAACGAGCATGACCATGTGTCAACATCGTATAATTTCTAGTTATCGTCAGTCGATGTGCGACGCTTGTGTCATTCTGCAGAGCCACCGCTAACGGCGCTGGTAAAGGCACTTCGGTTAAAGTTTGGGATCCAAGTGATGTCACTTTGACGATTCCCAAAAGCACGGCCAAACCAGGAGCCTACAGCAACACTTTGACATGGACCTTGACCGCTGCTACCCCTAGCTAACCATAAGGAGGGATCGCCCATGTTTAACCGCTTTTGTCTTAGCACGGGGTTAGCGACTTTAGGGTTAATGGCAACCAGTTTGACGGCTCTCGGGGCAACGACTAATGGTACCGTGACTTTTCAAGATGATACTAGTGCCACGGCCCCAGTCGATCCCACTAGTCCCAACGTCCCGTTGACAACCACCGATCCGAATAATCCGGCAACTAACAATACCGGAACATTGACCCTCGATGTGGCCCCCAAAACTATCGACTTTGGTACCGTCACCACGTCCAACGCAGCCAAAACTTACACTGCAATTGGCAACTACAATCAATATCTACAAGTATCGGACAAACGCACCACTGCCAACGGCTGGCAAGTCAACGTTAAGCAAGACCGGACGTTAACTAACGCTAGTAATAACCACGTGCTGACTGGTGCGGTGATTCACCTACCCCAAGGAACTGCACGTAATTCGCTAAACGAGCCCGCCTCAGTAGCCGATTCCAATTTAGTTGTTGCTCCCAGTGTAAGCGTAACCACCGCCGACCAAGTCGTTTTCAGTGCCCCCAACCGAGCGGGTGTTGGTAAAGCCACTTCCACGAACACTTGGAACGCGGGTGCCGTGACCCTTTCAATCCCTAAGCTGACAGCCCAAGTCGGTAACTACACGAACAACTTGGTTTGGACGCTAGTCGCCGCAACCACTAACTAGGAGGTAATCATGAAAAAATTGATGTGCTTATTCGGCGTAATTGGTGGCTTGGTTTTCATGAGTTGGACCTCACCAAGCATCCAGGCCACCGCTACCAATGCCGAAGTTCAATATAGTGTTAACAAAATCAGTCCCGGCCAAGAAGTCGATGCTAGCAGTCCCTTTTTCGACCTTAAAGCCAAGGCGGGCACCACCCGTAAAATTCAGGCGCGAGTCTATAACCCGACTGACCAAGCAATTACGGTCAAGACCCGGCTACTCACGACATTTACGAATGACTCAGGCCAAATCGCTTACACCCAAACAGCCAAACGATACGATGCCAGCTTGAAATATCGTTTTGATCAAATTGCGACTTTGGCAACCGGTTCCGACAAAGTCACCGTCCCCGCCAAAAGTAACCGGGTCGTCAGCGCCACCATCAACATTCCCCAAGGATTCGATACCGGTGTAATCTTAGGCTCATGGTACTTCGAAAAAATGGGGCAAGGCGCCAAAAAAGCGTCTAAGGGCGTCAATATTAACCAAAAATACAGTTATGCGTTAGCGGTTAAACTGACGGCCAAAGAAATCGCAGTGCCTAAATTGACTTTAGGGACGGTCACTCCTGGATTACGCAACTATCGCAAAGTCGTGCTCGCGTCCATTCGGAACCCAGAACCGGCAGTGGTCTCGCAATTAAAATTAACCACTAAGGTCACGAAAAAAGGCAGTTCCAAGGTACTCTATCAGAACAGTAGCGACAACTTGATCATGGCCCCTAATTCAAATTTCACTTACCCCACTTTCTTAGACGATCAAGTCATGCGGGCGGGCGATTACACCTTATCGGTCACCGCAACGACTAACGACGCTAAGTGGGCCAAGAAAACTTGGCATTGGTCCCGGGACTTTAAGATTACGACTGAACAAGCACGTCAAAATAATCAAAAAGCTAAAAATGACCCGGCCGCCCCCATCAGTATCTGGTGGTACGTCCTAATCGTCATCGTGATTGCGGGCCTGTCTGCCGGGATCGTTTATCTGATTATGCAACGACACAATCACAGATCCTAAATAAGCAGTTAATTTTAGATTATCTTCTAGCTTGGCACGCAAACAAGGAGGTTATCACTATGGCTAAATTCAGGCGGCTAGTTCTACTATCATTGAGCCTTGGACTAGCCCTCGCTGGTGGTTGTCGGAGTCCCGACGCCCTAGCGGCTACCCCAACTGACACTAATGTAACCTTGACCGACTGGCAAGCCGGGACGGATCTGACAAATTTCCAACACCCCCGTCCCCACCAATATCTAGCGGTACCCAACATCATCGCCACTGCTAATCAACAGGCTTCGACTCAGACACCATCATCCGCGGCGATCCGTCCGGATCAATCAGTGCTACCACAAACGAATGAAGCCCGCCAACTGTTAGCCTGGTTAGGTCTGTTGACAGCTGGCTTGACTGGTTGGCTCGTGTGGCTCATGCAACGCCGAAGGGAGTGATCAACTTGCAACGACCACGAAGATTAATAACGGCTTGGCTCGGGTTACTCGTTCTCTTAATGAGTCTACTCGTTGTCAACGGCGGTGCCATTTATGCGACAGCGACCACCACGGCCACACCCATCAAATTCGAGGAACCACCCACGGAATTAGTGATTGGGCAACCTTTTACACTTCAGTTGGCCGTACAAGGTTCTCATGAACACCAAGTCATGGTCACGATACCTGAGGCCCTCACCGTTGACCAAACTAAAACCCGGCAAGCCAACAGGGCGAACCTCGCTGAGCTGGATTTTGATGCCGACAACCGGAAACTAACGTTGACACCATCTGATCCGACAGCCAGTACCACGTTCGATTTGGTATTGAGCGCTAGTGAAGCAAAGACCTACAAAGTGACTGCGGAAGCACTGATTACTGGGCCAGCATTAGCAACCACTGCCGATTCAGCTGTCGCCAGTAGTGAAAAACCGACGACCCACACCATGACCACTGAACCAATAACCTTCACCGTGGCCGCGGGCTCTGCAGTGGACGCACTTCCTGAAGAAACCGGTACTGAATCAGCACGTGAGGTCAGCAATGATGCCGAAAGCACCTCTTCGGCCAGTCAAGACCCGACCACTGACGATTCGTCAGCAACAGCAACACAAGCGGCTGCCACGAAACGCGATGACAACAATGCCACAAGCAAATCGTCCGAACAGTCGTCTAGTACCACAGCGACATCGGATTCGACTGCTGACAACGACACTGCTACTAGTCGCACAGCGCAAGCTGATTCGGAAGCAGAACGGACACCGCAAGCGACTAAAGCGACTGCCACTAAAGCCACTAGTGATATCACGACCGCCGCAATCGTGGTCAATCCAGATGGTAGCACGACCGTTTCGACTTACGATGATTTAAAATCAGCGTATACCAATACCGCCGTCACGACGATTAAATTGGGGGCCAACATTGCCCACACGTCAACAAGTACCACAGAATTAGGCACCCGTACCACCAGCCTGACCATCGACGGGCAAAATCACAGCCTGGATCCCGGCATCGGCAACTTCACATTGGGTTCCACAACCACGGCCCAGACAATGACAGTAAAAAACTTCAGTAGTATTCGTGGCGCAATTGCGAGTGGAACGAGTAGTGGTGGCGCCGCCGGAATCATTCAGAGCGGGACTGATAGTGGAACTAATGCTGGTGGTGCTCGCTGGACGATTACAGTGAGCGATTTAATCACCACCAGCGACGTTTACCGCCTCGTCAACGCTCCTGGTAATCAAGTCAATGTCAGTGGCGCAGTCACCGCAACAACCGTCGCTGAAAACATGATTACTGGTGGAATGACCTTTGCCGCCAGCAGTACCTACATCGGTCGCAAGGCGAATAGCAGTGCCGCCAACAAAGCTTTCTTCAACTTCACGGCAACTAGTACAGTCGGGACTGGAGACCGCAAAGTCACCATTGGTAGCGCTGCTAATGTTAACTTGCTAGGCAGCGCATCAGACGCGACTCGGGGTATTTTCTATGACCAGTATGATGCCGTCACGGTGGGGACCAACGCGATCCTGACCGCCAAGATGTACGGTAACGTCTATCGGGCAGAAACAGCAAACACGTTTACCGCCAACGCAGGCAGTAAGGTCACGTTTGAGAACTTAGCCACAACTAGTAGCAATGCACTCTACTACGTCACCCCGTTGATTCCGCTAAGCAACAACAGTACGTTTACTGTGACAGGTGGCGAGTTGTATATCACTAGCAGTGGTTCAGCCCCCATTTTTGGTGGCTACATGTCCGGTCTGAGCGTCTTGCTAGATTCCCCTAAGGCCTACGACATTAAAAATACGGACTTTGCAATTCTCGTTCAAACGGGTTCAATCGTCGAGACGACCATTAAAAGTTTCAAAATCACGAACAGTAACCTGAGTATCTGGTCATTGTCCCTACTGAACCTGCTGAGCGCCAGTGTAACCTATCAAGGGATCACTGCCATCGAACAGAATGGGGTCCTGATTACCAACAGTGGTAGCGTCTTACCGGGACTACTCACCTTCTCGGCGGCACGACGAATTGCGAACACCCTCTCGTTGCCGACTGTGCAATTCAGCTCACCGTATACGAGTGACTTGAACGCCCAGCTCGTCACCAATGCCGACAAGAAGGTCCGCGTTCGCGTTATCACCGGTTATACGGAATCGAATGGCACACAAACGCCGATTTACGCCGGAACGGGAACGGCAACCGTCAAGTTGACAGATGATCAGGGTGCAACGCAAAGTGGTACGACTGACAGCAGCGGTTACGTCAATTTCACCTTAAATTATTTTCCAACGGCCGGCGCGACGATGACAGCTCAAGCAACGACCACCTATACTTCAGATCCCGTCACCATAACCGTCCAGGATAAAACGCCGCCAACACCGGTAACCGTTAAAGATGGAAAAATCGTTGCCGATCAAAAAACGATTGCTAGCGGCTCCACGACGACGGCTGGTAACACACTTCGTTACACGGTTAACGGGACCGCCGCAGCTGATAACAACGGCAATGCCATCACCGCAACCGCTGCCAGTGATGGGAGTTGGTCCCTTGCGATGCCAGCCACTAAATTAAAAGCTAACGACGTCATTCAGATTTTTGTGAAAGATAGTGCGGGGAACGAAAATCCGGTCACCAGTACAACTTATCATGATGCCACGTTTGCCGCCGCTACCCAATACACCGTCGCACCGGCAATTGGCCCGACAGCACCAACTGAGCCCGAGCACCCTGGTACGACCAATACCAGTGGGAGCGAAAACACTGGGACCGGTAATACGGGCGAACTTCGTTTAGACTACGCGCCCAGCCAATTTAACTTTGGCAGTGTCACAACAAGTATGCAGCCTAAAACTTACGCCGCCCAGACAATCAACGGTGTCGCGAAACAGTGGCTCCAAGTTTCGGATAATCGGTTAGCAACTCACGGTTGGACCGTCACTGCCCGTCAGAACAGTCCTTTTACTAGTACTAGTGGCGCCCAACTCACCGGCGCGAAGTTACACATTCCTGCCGGGCAGACCTATAATGAACGCGCTACGGGCCAACTCAAAAGCTACGCGGTCGATCTCACAACCGCCGAACAACCCGTCTTTGCAGCCCCAGCAACGGCCAACGTGGGGAAAGACCTTTCAACCAACGTCTGGCAACCCACCCAAGTTCAATTGACCGTTCCTGGCAACACCGCCCAAGCGGGCCAAACCTATAACACAACCGTAACTTGGACGCTAACGGCTAACGTGACGAACCAACGATTAAATGTGCCAAACTGAGGCTCCTCGGCCGTACACCTTAAGTACTGGCCCCAACTCTAGCAATTGGAAGCGCGACTTCAAAGCACCATTAGACCACCACAATAATTGTCGATTTCATCACTTAAATTTGACCGTCGCTGGATTGCCCATCATTATTGATGACGCGACGTTTTTTTCCTGTGAGTTTCTAATTAGCTAATCATCAGCAGCCACTAGTTTTTCATGTCATATACTGAGCTTAAACAACACATCAACTTAAAATTGCCAAGTCCGTATAATGGGCTTGGCAATACAACCTAGTTAGTGGCTAAAGTTTGTAACGCCTGTAAACTAGCCGTACTGAGTACATCCACCGGCTGGCTTAATCCCGGTTGAAAGAAAAAGTCACCATAGGCTAATTGCTCGAGCGTTACTCCCATCTGGATTGCGAGCGAAACGGTATTGATGACCGCCGTTAATTCTGCTGTAGACATTATTTGTGCACCTAGTATCCGATGAGTTTTATCATAAAACAACTTAAAATGAACGGTCGCATTCAATCGAGCTGGTGCGGATGCCACCAATCGGGGAACCTCGATGTAAGTTGCTAACACTGGTTGTTGCATACGGACAGCTAGTTGCGTGTTTAGGCCCGTAGCAGCAAAGTAATATCCCGCCGCATTAAGCGCGGACGTTGCCTGAACGCCGGGAAACACAATTCGCTGATCCGTTAACAAGTTATGCGCTAATAACCGACCGGCATGACTGGCCGCGCTGCCTAAAGTGATCCGCTCTTTAGTACCCGTGGGCGTAAACCGAACTTTAGTCGCATCGCCAATCGCGTAAATATCTGGAACACTTGTTTGAAAATAATCATCCGTCTCAATTAATCCCTCAGAATCTAGCGTCAAAGTTCCCCGTAGCCATGCAGTATTCGGCCGATTGCCGACTGCGACAAGGACTAAGTCGGCAGCATACTGACCACGATTCGTTTGTACCGCTGTCACGTGTGTTGAACCTAATATGGCCGTCACCCGCTCTTCCATCTTTAATTGCAGCCCATTCTCAACACTCGCTGCAGCTAAAATTTGCGTAAATTCTGAATCAAGATTGTGACTGAATGGCCGAGCGTTCACATCAATAACAGTTACTTGCTTGCCGGTTTGTTTAAATAAGGCTGCAAAATCCATCCCAATATAGCCGCCTCCAATCACGACCACGTTTTTAATTGCTGCTGACTTAGCGGCCAATTTTAACTCATTGATGCTGGCACGGTTTTGAATCGATCGAACACCAGATAATTCGGCTCCGGGAATCGGTAACTGGATTGGTAACGATCCAACGCTCAATACCAATCGATCGTAATGATCAGTCTGTAATTGCCCCCGTTGATTACGAGCAGTAATCGTGTGGGTCGCTGGGGTAATTTTTGTGACCGTCGTTTGGTCGAATAGCGTCACCTGCTGGGACAAGGCCAACCGCTCTTTTTCAGCATCCGCCGGAGCCCAATCCAAAGCCGTCGCGAATTGCCCGTGCTCGTACCAATGAATCTCATTATCCGTATTAGCTGCTAATAAGCCATTGACCGTTTCGCGGCCGCCATGTGCAGCCCCGACAATAATAATTTTTGCCATATTTTCCGCCTCTGATTACTTAAATTATTGTTAACAACGCTATTTAAGATACACGTTGTCTTTAACTACAACAATCGTTTGGCTACGGAAATCACTATTATTAAGGCACAAAAAGCAGTAAACTGTTTCTAAAACCAATTAGGAGATCTTTTTGTGACCCAACTCAATCAACGTCGACGTGGCAACCGACTGGAAAACGCGATTTATGACACCACCTATACCCTGCTTAGTCAATACGGCCTCGACCAGGTCACTTTTTCACGAGTAGCCACTGCGGCCGCTACCAGCCGCAGTGTTCTTTATCGCTACTGGGATTCGACCTTTGACCTCATCTTTCATACTATTATTCATCAAATACAAAAGACTCCCATTGCACTTACGACCACGCCACTAGATACTGGCAGTCTCCGTACCGATCTCATTCTGTTAGCGCAACGCTTTATCCAACAAACTAGTACGGGGCCCTTCCGCTATTTTCGGCTATTGTTTGCCACAGCCTTGAACGCGCAGAACCAGCGCGATCTCACGCAGTTAGTGACTCAAATTGATCATGCCAACTTGACCCTGATCGAGCCACTTCTGACGAATGCACAAAACCACGGTGAACTTCAGATTTGGCCTAACCAAGCCGCACAATTAGTATTGTTTCAACAATTACGGTACTGCGACATCATCAACCAACCGATGAACACTGATCAGCAACTCACCAATCTCATTGATCAAGTCGTTTTGCCGGCATTGCGAGCAAGTGGCGTTGCTAACCGGCATTTTCATCATTAAAGAACCTCTTCCTCACAAGTCAAATAAAGTCTGATTTCCTAGCCCATACTGCGTTGGAAATCAGACTTTATTTTTAATATTGAACCAGCGTCACCCTTAACTAGCCAAAACCAGGCGACGCCCCCCTTTACCCGTCTAACAAATTGTAATCTGGCGCTTATTGACAATAATCTGCCCTTCAGCCGCCAATTGTTTGAACTGACGACTCAGGGTTTCGGGAGTAATCCCCAAAATATTCGCCAATTCCTTCTTCCTCAACGGCAATTCAAACTCGATTTGTCCGGATTCAACGGCACAATCGCGCAAATACGCCATCAAACGCGCTTTAGCATCCAGCAAATCTCGTCGCAATTGATTCTTCTCAGCTTCAATCAATTGATTCCCAAAGTTGTTGATCATCGCCAATGATAAACTGGCTGATTCACCTAATAATCGCTGAAAATCATCATATTGAATGGAACAGACCCACGCATCACTCGTGGCTTGAATAAACCCCTGATTCTCATGCGGTGCAAATAGCCAGTGTTGTCCGACGACATCACCACTACGCAACAACTCAATAATTTTCTCCTTACCATTAGCAGCTAGGGCATAAATTTTAGCCGTTCCCTCATCCAAAATGAGCATGCCTTCCTGATGGTCGAGTGGCTGACGAATCAACTGCCCTCTTTGATAAAATTTCCGGTGATGGGTCACCGTTATTAATTTGGCTTTCACCGCTGGCGCTAGCGGTGCAAATAATGGTGAACGACTCACACAATCCATTTTTGAATGCATAATTTCTCCTTTTCTTGATCTATATCAATTTTTATATGATTAGAATAGCATATACTGACCATATAATGAAGAACTGGAGGAATTATTCATGACTAAAAAATACGTTGCTAACATCGTCCCGCTGAACGCCGAAGGAATCGGTACTGCCCCCCACGGCACAGCGACTTTCACTGAAACTGGTAACCAATTACACGTCACCATTGAAATGTTCGATACCCCGGCCAACACGCAACACTGGGAACATTTCCACGGCTTTCCAGATGGCAAAGCGGCACAGATTGCGACCATGGCCCAAGATGTCAATCACGACGGCTTTGTAGACTTGCCGGAAACTGAACCCGTTTCTGGGACGACGATGGTCCCATTTGACAATGCGCCCCATCACATGGACGTACCGAATGATAATTACCCAGTTGCCGACGCGCAGGGCCACTTCGCTTATGAAATCGATGTGCCCTTAGGCGACCTACAGGCTAAGTTCAAAGAAGTCTTCGGTACCGATGACTTAGAACTAGACAAGCGGGTCATTTATATTCACGGCGTCCCACAAGACTTAGCCCTACCTGCATCAGTCGCTGGTGAAGTGGGCATGTATGATGCTCACGTCACCCTACCAATTGCAGTTGGTAAGATTGAGGTTACGGAAGACTAGGCAATTATTACTTAAACTCACAACCAAAAACTAAGACCGCTTACCACTATCAGTTAGTAGTGGTAAGCGGTCTTAGTTTTTTATGAAATCAGCAAAAGCAAATCCTTTATTTGAATTGCACGATATCATTACTATGTTAGACTATTTTTAACCAACATTAAATTGAGGTGTTTTCAATGACCAACGAACAACGAGTTATTCATATTATTAAAACAACTCCTGCTTTAATGACGATTCTTCAATTAATTCAAGACTGTCATTTAAAATAAGGCGCATTGGCGGCTGGTAGCATCCGTAATACTGTTTGGCAAGTACTCAGCGGGCAGCCAGTGATGTTCAACAGTGATATTGACGTCGTCTTTTTTGACCCTGAGCGACCAGCCAGCGATGATTTAAAAATCTATCAGCAACTTACTGATAAAGCCCCACAATACCAATGGCAAATAAAAAATGAGGTCTATATGGCACATTATAATTTTGATAAGGATCCCGAATTCACTTCCGTTACCGATGCAATTGGTCACTTTGTCGAAGTTCCAACTTGTATTGGCGCCTTTTTAGACGAAAATCAAATCAAGCTAATCGCCCCATATGGTGTAGACGATTTGATAAACTTTCGCTGTTCCCCAATCCCCTACTATCGCCAGGATGCCAAGCACATGGCAATCTATCAGCAGCGAATGGCACAGAAGCAGTGGCATCAACAATGGCCCAAGTTACAAATTGATGGTATTTGAAATATTATGCATACCCTTAATTTACGTCATTTAGGCCAAGTCAGCTTTTAATATTGCCCGCTGCACGTCCAACGTTTCTAACAAACTGACCGCACAGTCAGCACCCTTATTGCCACTCTTAAAGCCAGCGCGATCCATAGCTTGTTCAATGGTATCCGTGGTTAAAACGCCGAACATTATGGGCGTATCGGTTGCCAAACTGACGGTCGCAATCCCCGTCGTCACGCCACTACAAACATAGTCAAAGTGCGCGGTTGCACCCCGAATGACTGCCCCAAGTGCAATCACGCCATCATAGCGCTTGGTTGTAATCATTTTTTGAACCGTCAGTGGAATCTCAAAAGCTCCCGGTACCCAGGCCACGTCAATATCGATTTCATTGACCCCATGCTGTACCAAACTTTCTTGTGCCCCAGTTAAAAGTTGCTGCGTTACAAACGCATTGAAACGCGCCACGACAATCCCAATCTTAAGCCCGTTGCCATTAATTTTGCCGTTAAAAGTTGTCATTCGTGTCCCTCCGTTAGTGTGAGTTGATGATGAAATCGATCACGTTTTGTTTTTAAGTAAGCTTGATCGTACTGATTGGCTGGTATTTCTAAGGGGATCCGTTCAACAACATCAATCCCCGCTGCACGTAACTGCTCAACCTTATCAGGATTATTAGTCAGCAAACGAACCCGTGTAATCCCCATTTGGCGTAGAATTAATGCCGCAATATCATACCGGCGCTCATCCGGTTGAAAGCCCAACTGCACGTTCGCATCATACGTGTCAACCCCGTGTTCTTGGAGTGCGTAAGCCGCTAGTTTGTTAGCCAAGCCAATGCCGCGACCCTCTTGCCGTAAATAGACAAAAACACCGCGCTGAGCTTGACTGATCTTTTGGAGTGCGGCGTGTAATTGATCACCACAGTCACACCGCTGCGATCCTAAAACATCACCCGTAAAACATTCAGAGTGTAACCGCACTAACACTGGTTCATCGTCACTGATATCACCAGCTTGCAGTGCTACTGGCAACGCCGTATGACCGGGGACTTCGAAACCAGTCATCGTGAACTGACCATCCTTAGTCGGTAAGTTGACGCTCGGGGTCGTTGTTAGCTGGGCGGCACCCGTTTGAATCACGTAGGTGGTAATATCTTCGATGGTAATTAGCGGTAATTGTAAGCCCTCTGCCAAAGCTTTGAGATCACGGCGCCGCGCCATTAAGCCATTTTTCTTGATAACTTCACAAATATAGGCCGCGGGGGTCACACCTGCTAATTGTGCTAACGTGACGGCTGCTTCAGTATGACCACGCCGCGCTAACAATCCACCAGTCCGCGCAATCAATGGAAAAACGTGCCCGGGATGATAGAAATCAGCGGCCTGACTATTGGGATTGGCTAACGCTTGAATCGTGGTCGCCCGATCAGCTGCCGAGATTCCCGTGGACGTCGTCTGGTGATCCGTTGAGACTGTAAATGCCGTCCCAAACGCATCGTGTTCACTAGTCATCGGTGTCAAATGTAGTCGCGTGGCGATACTTGGCGCCATCGGAACACAGAGTAGTCCCCGTGCTGATGTAATCATCCGATTCACTGTCGCAGTGGTTGCTTTAGCGGCTAGGCCAACCATGTCTCCTTCCGCTTCGCGCGTCTCATCATCCGCAACAATAATCAATTCGCCCCGTTTTAATGCGGCCAAGGCCGCTGCTACCTTTTTCATTGTATCCATCTTAATGACTCCCCTCTAAAGCTAATTGCCGGGCCAAGTACTTGCCCAGAATATCCGTTTCTACATTCACCAGCGTTCCAACTTGTAACTCAGACAAGGTCGTCACCGCTTGTGAATGCGGAATTAAATCGACTTCAAACGTCGTCTCCGTGACAGCTACGACCGTCAAACTAACCCCATCAACTGCCACCGAACCTTTAGTGACTACTAGTGCGCGATATTCTGACGGTAAACTGATCAACAGACGCAGCGCGTGCGCATCAGATTGTCGCTGTAGCACTTGCCCACAGTAATCGATGTGACCCTGAACAATGTGCCCATCTATGTGCGCGTTCACTTGTAACGCACGTTCTAGGTTCACCAATGAACCGACCACAAGGATCTTTAAGTTCGTTCGACGCATCGTTTCAGGCATCACCACTACACTGAAAGCATCCGCTTGTCGGGTCGTTACCGTTAAACAAATGCCGTTCACCGCTATACTGTCACCAATCTTAAGATTCGGGGTCATCAGCGACGGTGCGGTAATCGTAAGGGTCATTTCCAACCCTTGTTGGTGTACTTGGCTGACGCGGCCCTTGGTTTGAATAATTCCAGAAAACATTTACTTAACTTCCTTTCGAACGGCCCGTAGCCGGATATTCGTCCCCAAACAAGTTACCGTTGGTTGTTCAAATGTCAACGGCGTCATCACAGCGGCCCCGGTGACGGCTGGCAAACCCGTCCCACCAATCATCATTGGTGCGATGTAGCTGACCCATTCGTCAATCAATTCAGCCGCAACAAATTCAGCTTGCAGATGAGCCCCACCTTCAACTAAGAGTGACTGCCAGCCTTGTTCGACACATAGTTGACTGATTGCAGCGGGTGTCCAGTTACCAATCAGGACGTGTACATTGGGACTGTTTCGAAGTTGGTCGTCACTAGCCGCAGCCTGACGACAAAGTAACCAGGTTGGGGCCTGACCGTCCTGAACAAGCCGGTGGTTTAACGCCACGGTACTCGTATTCAACACCACCAATCGAACCGGTGGCTGCACCATTGCCGTCAGTCGGACGGTTAATTGTGGATCATCAATCGTTAGCGTCCGTTCACCAATCAGAATTGCTTGAAACTGTGACCGTAAGCACTGACTATCGATATAACTAGCATGATTGGAAACCAGCGTCCGAGTCGGCGTTTCAGTATTAATTTTGCCATCAAGCGTTATCGCCATTTTCAGGGTGATCCATGGCCGCTGCTGCACATAAAAATGATTGTAGTGGGGGTTCAACGCGCGAACTTCGTCCGTTAAACAGCCCGTCACCACATCAACTCCGTGGTTCAAAAGATACTGACGTCCCTTACCACCCACGATTGGATGGGGATCTAATTGACCAATCACGACTTGCCGAATTCCAGCCGCGACGATTCGCGCACTACACGGCGGCGTCTTCCCATAGTGTGAACAAGGTTCTAGTGTGACAAATAACGTGGCCCCACGCGCCTGTTCTGGTGTGACCTGCCGCAGCACATCCACCTCAGCATGGTCACCGCCAAAATAATGATGATAACCTTGAGCTAACACGTGGCCGTCTTTGACTAATACCGCACCGACCTGGGGATTTTGGTACGTCGCCACCCCCGCCAATTTGGCTTGATCGATAGCCATTTGCATAAAATCAGTTAACATTGGTTCACCTCCAACAAGATAAAAAAACACCCAATTATCAAATCATCGATAATCGGGTGTGAAGTGTTCGCCAAATAGATTTCACCAGTAGGATCCAGCTAAATAAACCTACTTAAAGGTCGCCAATAGCCACTACTGCCTAGTAAAATTCAAGCAATAATTTTCTTCTCCCATCCAGACTATACTGTCGGTCCCAGACTTGCACTGGGTCCACCGCTCACGCGGGTCACGGACTTCAACTTACGTTGTTACCGTCGGTCGGGAATTGCACCCTGCCCCGAAGAAATCGTATTCAGTTTTCACCTTTTATAAAAACACTTTCTTAATCAATTGTCAATCACCCCTTTTAGTTTAACCTCGTGAACTGCTGTGTTAAACTGCTAGCAAACTTTATAAAAATGATAATGACTAACACTAATTTTTAACTTTTTTCAGAAAATTGTTCGCTTTTCTTAACTAGTTTTCAAGTTTCAGTACGGTACAATGAAATCATTCATAATATCGGAGTTGAATAAAATGTGGCCTAATTATCAAACAAGGCGCTGGCAAGTGGCAGTGACAGCTGGATTACTGTCCCTTGCTATCATGGGGATTGTCTTCGCAATTTGGGGGATCACGCCCTTCGGTAACCATAACTTATTAATTAGTGATATGGGTGGCCAATACTTATCATTTTTCACCGCGTATCGGCATGCCATTTTAACGCATAGTTTTCAATTATATTCATTTTCACAGTCATTAGGCGGTAACGCACTACCCACGATTGCTTACTATCTATTAAGCCCATTTAACATTTTGATGTTGTTGTTTCCGGCGGCCAATTTGCCAACCGGACTTAGTCTACTCATCATGTTAAAAATCAGCTTGATTGCGGTCACTATGACGGCTTTTTTACAAACGCATTTTCACACAAAGCGGTGGTCGACTGCCATTTTTGGTGTTGCTTTCAGCCTCTCTGGCTTCGTTGCCCTCAACTATTTTACGATCATGTGGTTGGATGCATTAATTTGGTTACCACTGGTCATTCAAGGACTCGACCACTTAATTGCAACTGGTCATCCCGGGCGCTTTTTCGGCTGGTTATGGGTCAGTATCGTCACCAATTACTACTTAGGCTATATGACTTGCCTATTTGTGATTTACTATTTTATTTATCAACTATTTGAACACAAACGCCCTCAGGACAGTCTTTGGCAAACTGTTCGTCATCAATTTTTGTTAATACGGCGCGTCGCAGTCACCATGCTACTCAGTGGGTTAAGCACGATGTTTGTCCTGATTCCCACTGGTTTAGGCATGCTGACTACGGCTAAATCTGCGGTCAAATTATCGAGCTACTTACCGGTCCCACAATTCGGTTTAGCTATTTTGAGTCAATTTGGCTTAGGTGCCGCCAATTTTACGACTCGGCTCGTACACGCACCGACCGTCTTCAGCAGTAGTCTGGTCGTCTTGCTGGCCCTAAGTTTCTGGGTGCAGCCCAACTTGACTAACGCTCACAAATGGCATGGCTTCGGACTATTACTTGCACTCTTCTTGAGTATGGACATTCGGACCTTAGATACGATTTGGCACATGTTTCAAACGCCCGCTGGTTTTCCATACCGCAATGCTTTTTTCTTTAGCTTTGTCTTGATCATGATCGCTTTTGAAGCCTGGTTAGCAGGCCCCCGGCGGATCGCCTTGCGCTGGCAATGGTTGTTACCGACACTCATGCTCAGTGCGCTGATATTAGGCTGGTTCGCCCAACGAACTGCTAAGCACCCCTTAACAACTTCAACGCTGGCGCTCAGCTTAGTCGCTGTCATCTTAACCGCAATTGCCTTATTCGCAACGGCGAAGCGATGGCAAACGCTCAGCTTGGCAGGTATCGTCGCCTTAGAATTAGGGACTAACAGTACCCTCATGATGGCGAAATCACCACTAGGGAATCAGGCTAAATTTGTAACTGCCTATCGAACCGAATACCGCCAAATGCAAGCCGTCAACGATCCTGATGGTCAATTATATCGCGTTGAAAATCAAAATACGCTAATCAATCAGGCCTACAATTATGATAGCAAGTATCGTAATTACAACGACCCGATGTTATTTAACTTTCACGATATTACCTACTACAGTTCAACTTTTGCGAACCAAACACGTCTCATGTTGAAGTCACTTGGGCTATTTTCTAAAAACGCCCGGCGTGTCAGTTCAGAAGGCCTAAATCCGGTCACTGATTTACTCTTAGATGTAAAATACGCTGTGCAATTAAACGCCGTGGGTCAAGCGACAACGCGGCTCCGTAGTCAAAACGGGTTAGGGTTTGCCGTGCCAACAGCATTTAGACAGTTAAAGCTTCGTCAGAATAGTGCCATTATCAATCAAGAACGCCTCTTACAAAGTTTGCGGCCATCGAAACGCGCCTATTTTGGCAACGCCACGACGCTCTCAGATCACGTCGTCCAAGATTCACAGGCCAAACACTATCCGTATTTGGATACGATTAAATTAAGGATGACCCGCACCGGGACGCTGTATTATAACGACACGACTCGTCAAACAAAGTACACCACGATGCGGGTCAACGGCCACTTAGTCCCGACTAAGTTCAATGCCAACGGTGAGTTAGTGCTCCGATCACTAGGTTATTTTGACAAAGGCGCTATTGTCACGTTAACGGTCAAACGCACCCAACCAACGCTTGGCACCCATGTCCACATCGCCAGCCTGGATCAAGCCCGGTTCAACCAAGTCAAACAGCAACTGCTATCCACGCGCTTTACACCGACTTACCACGTCTCGGGCATTCATACCGTGGTCAGTGGTCAAGTTACCAATCGCTCCAAGCAAAAATGGCTCTACGTTGCTATTCCAGCCGACAAGGGGTGGCGCGCCACGGTCAACGGCGTCAAAGTTACTCCTAAAACGGTCATTGGTGGGATGTTAGCCCTACCGATTCAGCCCGGTAAGAATCAGATTCAGCTAACTTACCACGTCCCGGGATTGCTGGGCGGACTACTGATTTCAATCATAAGTGGACTTAGCTTCATTCTTTGGCGTCAACGATATCGCCAGCATTAGAATCGTGTCAATCAAAACAATCGGACTGCCAAGCTATTCTGCTAGGCAGTCCGATTGTTGTTTTAATGGTCGCTGTAACTGCTAAACCAGTCGCGTTAATATCGGTTTTAGATAGGACACATTATGTTAGTCAAAATTAATTCAGGTTTCATCCAAAGAAAGACCCTATGCTCAGTAAAATCTAAGTTGATTGCCGGTTTAGTAACGAATGCCAGTGCGTTATACACTAAACGCGTGTACACCTGATTTTTAGCCTTGTCAAAGGTGGCATCTTCTCAAATAACGTGCTCAATTTGAACTTTCAAGTTAGTCTCTTCCCAACACTCGCGTTTGGCCGCTACTTAACGGCGATTATCTTTCGTTTAACCACAAATAAAAGTCCCAACACTGGCAACACCAGTTATTAAGACTTTCGATTCAAGTTTTATTATTCAGTTTCTGGCCGTAACCGACCTAACGCCAAAATGGTCGCCAGCGCCACACAGCCGACAACTGCTAGACTGGCGGCACCCGTTGTTAACGCGTGCGGCTTAATAAACTGCTGTTTTATCACGACTTGTAAGTACGCGTGCCGCTTAGCCGTCACCCGGCCTGTTAACGGGCTGTAGTTGGCCGCCATCACACCATACCGGACGGGCGTCTGACCAATGTTTTTAATCGCTAATCGCAGGTTGCCCGCCGCTGTCAACGGATAATTCAAAGTGGTCAGCTCATTGGCCGAGCCCCGCCACCGTTTGACAATATGCGCCCCCTTAGTCAAGGTAATTGTTACGCGCCCATGCGTCGCAACTGGCTTCAACCGTAAAACATTACTCTTACCACTAACGGCTAACGGCGTAGTAACAGCGTGACCCGGTCTAATTTTTTGCACCGTGGACACAACATAACGCCCATTTCCCTGATTGCCACGTACCACATCAGTAATCCGCGTCGCCTGACCCGTCTGCCACAAACTGGCCACACTGATTGCCGCCAATACGACGACCAACCACGTCAATTGGCGCCGCATTACTCGGTTAAGGTGCCACACCGGCAACTCACGACCACCCACAATACTGAGGAGCATCAATCCCGGTAATAGTGGCAACGCATAGCGCCCTTCTACTTCCCAGAGTCCGACATGAAAAGCCGTTAAACCGAGAATTGCCAGGGCAACGAACGTCACGGCCCACTCGCGCCGCCTCATCAAAGTCACGATTGCTTGCACCAACATTGTCAGGTAAATCGTTTGCGTCATTAGAACCAGCCAAAATTGAAGCTGGCGTTGATGATTCAAATACCAGCGGGGCGCACGAATCCACTGAGTGGTCAACTTAAAGCTATCAAAATCGCCAGTCGCCCAGAAGACCCGCATCTTTTTGAGCAAATGTACGAGGGTCCCCGTAACGCCCATCTGATGTAACCGCTGCTGAATTATTTGCTGGGTCTGTTGGCGCTTGGCCGCCGCAGTTGGCATCTGATTAACGCGCGCAAAATCGTCATGTCGGTACTCACCCGAGCTTTGGGGGTTCAAGCTCATCGCAATCCAGCTGGTTGCCGGTAAGGCGGCATCAGCTTGGCGCGTATAACCCGCTTGCTGTTGGGCAGTTCGCATCACCGCAAACATCACCCCGAGTGTCATCACTAAACTAACGAGCCAGCCTAACATTTGCCGACCACTGAATTGTCGTTGCCACCACAAGATGATCCCCATCAATACGAGCGTGAGCCAGAGCACAATGAGATTAGTCTTCATCACCACGCCCACGGCCACCAATAACCCATCACCAATCAAAACGCCCCAACGACGCCAGCCGGTTAAGCTTAGTCCGAGTGTGAGCAAGGCCAAGCTGTCTGGAAGTAGTGGCAAAACGAGGGCGTCCGTATATGCAAATAGTCCAAATGCGGCCACGGGAACACTGACGAGCCACAACAAACTAAATGAGACCGCCCCCGGTTGCCAGTAACGCCAACGGTTTAGTAAATATAGCCCACTGATTAGTCCGGTATCGATCCAGATAAAGCGGATGACATTTAATAATACCCAGGGCGTCTGCGTCAGTTTCATTAATGGCTTGAACAGATTCGCAACTAATAACGTAAAATTCACATTATTGGGATAAATCATAAAATAATGTTGCCAATGATGGCTGCCCCGCGCTAATAACAGTGCCTGCTGCCGAACGAAAAACGGGTCGGCCCGCGCCACGTCCACAAAACTAGTGGCAATCAACATTTGGACGATGGCGATTAAGCCGACCAGCCCAATCAACAGCCAACGATACTGACGAGATGATAACTGTTTGAGCACCTGCCGGCCAGCCATCGTCATGACCAATAATCCCAGAACCATGGCTAATTGAACGACCGGTGACGCCCAGTCCGGGTTGCCGAAGAAGTGAATCGGTTGCAACCACGCCATGCCGACTGCGACGACCAATACCGCGGCCGCCAGCCAATTGACGCTCTTAACTACGCCCTTCATCCGTGCACCCGTTGCGAATTTACAATAGCTGGCTGTTGAGTTGCCGTATAATCATCCGTTTCAATAATATAGCGGGGCCGGTGCTTGACTTCCGCAAAAGTTTTTCCGACATACTCGCCAACAATACTAATACCAATCAATTGCATCCCACCTAAAAACCATAGACTTGTCATGAGTGAGGACCAGCCACTCGTTGCGGTCCCTAGTAATCCTTGTATTAACGCATATAGCATCATCATCAAACTACCGCCACTAATCACCATACCGAACAATAAAATTACTTTAATCGGTGCGATTGAAAATGACGTGATCCCATCAAAAGCAAAAGCCACCATCTTACGTAATGGATACTTTGAAACACCCGCAAAACGTGGTTGGCGATGATAATAAAGTTTAGTTGTTGGAAAACCTAGTCGTGGTACGATTCCACGCAAGAATAAATTGGTTTCCTCATAGGTTAACAGTGCCTGAACTGCCCGTTGACTTAATAATCGAAAATCGGCGTGATTAGGTACTAATTGCACACCAATACGCTTCATTAGCCGATAAAAGCCGTCCGCGGTCCATCGTTTGAAAAGTGAATCACTACTTCGATCATTGCGGACACCTAATACAATATCACTACCAGCACGATAGCGTGCCACCATTTCTGGGATCACCTGTGGGTCATCTTGCAAATCAGCATCAATCGTAATGACTATTTCAGCAGTCGGACTGGCGACCTGCATCCCAGCCATCAACGCGTTTTGATGACCAAAATTACGACTAAACTTAAGACCCGTCACGGTTGAGTACTGTTTTTCCAACGACTTAATCAGTTTCCAAGTCTTATCTTGACTACCATCGTCAACAAATAATAACTTACTTGCCGCATTGACCTGTTTGTGTTGGATCAGATCCGTCAAAATACCATCCAAGATGTGTGCAGACTTAGGTAACACCGCTTCTTCATTGTAGCAAGGCACAATAATGGCTAACCGTGGATTTGGCATGCTAATTCCCCCAATATGACTCAAATAGTTTTACGAAATAACAATTATAATTGCAACTTTCGGTATCATTAGCGCCATGCGATTGTGGCCCAAATTAGACACTTAACGAAAAACATTCCGGTATCATTAATAACGCAGAATATCTGCCCCCACAACTATCCACGACTAATTTTATAATCATTAATGCCTGACACCCACAATCCTCAAAGGCAAGCTTACGACTATTACTGTAATTATTTATCTCAATCATCCAACCATTGACCTAGGCAACTGTCAGTGGTCACACAGCTCAATAGTTCAAATTGATAGTACCAATATCTTCCTCGCAATTCAAACAAAGCAACGATTTCGGTACCAACCATTAACAAATTATCCGAACTTAACCCCCGTGCTAGTACCACCCATTATTACGAACCGGTACAAAGAAAATGCGGAAATAACCTTGTGTTACGAACCATTCAGAATTCCAACCGAATCTTCAAAACCGATTTATTTAAGATTAAGTGACGGACTTATTATTAACCACAACAATCCATTTAAGCTCACAAAAATGGGCCTTCATAATTTCTGAAAGCCCATTATATAACTCTAAATCCATTGCATTCTAATTTCAGTCAAACAATAACTTATTTAGCTGGTAACCATACAAGCATCAACAACAATAAGGCAAGTCCAAGTATTGCAATGAGCAAGCTTTGGTGATTCTCGCTCGTTTGTGGTAACGTTACTGCCTTCGAAACTTGACCGGATTGATCTGTGGCCACAAGCTAGTAGTTAAAAACAAATTGACGTTGACCCCCAAAATCTCTAAAATTAAGCCATTAGTCTTTTTACTAAATTAACTTTAAGGAGTATCTTCATGGCACAAATTTATATTGCTAGTCCGTTTTTCAGTCCCGAACAAGTGACACGGGTCACACAACTTGAGGAAGCTTTAGCGCAAAATCCAACCGTCACGGATTTTTATTCACCACGTCTACACCAGGACGCTCAAGCCGAACAGTTCACCAAAACTTGGGCGACCGAAATTTTCCACCGTGACATGGCCCAAATTGCGGCCGCGCAAGTCATCGTGACTGTCTTAGACTTTGAAGCCAAAAACTTAGATTCTGGTACCGCCTACGAGCTAGGTGTGGCTACCATGCGCGACTTGCCCATCATCGCCTTGCAGGAAAAAGATGAGGCCGTCAACCTGATGATTACCGAAAGCTTACACTGGTATACCAAACAAGTCAGTGATTTTGAAACTTACGACTTCCAACAATTGCCCCAAGGCGACTTTGTCGGTGAAATTTTATAATAAAAAACGAAGCCAGGCTTTCGACTATTATCGAAAGTCTGGCTTCATATTTTGTCGTTCTTAACTTTACTTACCAGTGGGCCCCGATCGTCTGTTGCCAAGCAAAGTACGGGGTGCCCTTTGTCAATGCTTCAAATTGATCAGCCGTCAAATTGGGCCAGTCGATGTCACCGGTTGCCAATTGTAACGAATCGGTTAAGTGAAGATGAAAGTCGGTGATCCAAGCCAACAGCGGTTTCAACACTGACAAATCGGTATTTAACATCTGATAAGTAGCGGTATCGCTGGTCAACGTCACCGCCAATGTGTAACGGGCCTTCATTCGTACGCCATTACCAAGTTGCCGCACGATTGAGCGATACAATCCCAGCTCGACGTCCGTGATGACTGTGGGTATTGGCGCCAAGGTTTGAAAGACTGTGCCGCGCTCATCGGCCAAACTCAGCCGACTAGGCGTGATCGTCAAACGCCCATGAGCAGCCGCGCCCTCATTCAACGCTTTCAAGATAAACGGCGTCTTTTTGCGCGCGGTCGAATACTTGTGATCATTTAAAACAATCGTCATATAAGCTGGTTGGTGCGTAATATTGTCCGCAATGTTCGTCACCGCGACTGGCATTGGTTTTTGCATGTGATAATCTCCCTTGTCGATCTGCTTCTCTCTACGGTCGATTATACACTAACCCGACTCAACCAACGTAGCGACTTAATAATTGCCTTAGGCCGTCACCGGATCAACGTGCTCAGCAACGGCATGAGCAGCCGCGATTCGACCGAACGTAAAGATATCACTAAGCGAGTTACCACCTAGCCGGTTACCCGCGTGAATTCCGCCGGCTACTTCTCCCGCTGCGTATAGCCCGTCGATAATCTGACCGTCCGTATTTAAAACGTGAGCATCCGGATCAATCTTCAAGCCACCCATCGTGTGGTGGGTTGCTGGTTTACGCGGCGTTGCGTAGAATGGTGCCACGGCAACTTTCAAATCAAAGGCCGTCTTATGAAATTCAGGATCCTCGCCGGCATCAACGTAACGATTGTAATCCGCAATCGTCTTAGTCAGGGCTGCCGGGTCCATGCCAATTTGGTGCGCTAAATCTGTCAAAGTATCAGCACGGAACAAGGTCCCATTCGCCACCTGCTGGTCAATTTTAGCTTGGGTCGTGTTGTAAGCCGTCTTTTTAATTTCATCATCGGCAATTAGATAGAAGAGACTCCCATTATCAATGGCCGCCTGAGTTAACTCATCACGACTGCCGTACTCATTGACGAACCGTTTTCCTTGCTGGTTTACCATCACAAAGTTAGCCGGTGGCACTTGGAGCCCACTGAATAATTCGCCGGTCTCCGGATCAGATACCGGCATCATTTGTGAGAAGCCCATCCCAACTAATGCTGCACCAACACTAGTTCCTAGCCGAATCCCATCACCAGTCATTGCGGGTGAATTAGTCGTCTTGACATCATCATCGATGGCCGTCCAGTACGTATTGTACTTTTGTAACATTTTGGTATTCGCTGCGAAACCACCAGAAGCTAAAATCACCGCATCAGCATGGACAATCACTTTCTCATGAGCCGCATTAGTCGCAATGACGCCACGAACTTGCCCATCTGTCACCAGTAATTCTTTTACCGGCGTTTCCGTCATAATCGTACCACCCTGTTGTTCAACAAAGGCCCGTAAAGTCTTGATGTAAGCAAAACCTAGATCACCCATTGGCTTATGCCCGCGCCGCCAGATGGCTCCAACTGGCATTGTCACTTGGCTTTCATCAAATTTCACACCAATCGATTGTAACCACTTGACTGAATCCAGGGCGTTATCCGTCAATTCTTTTACCAAATCATACTGACCGTGAATCTCTTGACCGTTCAAATCAGTCCGTTGACCACCTAAATAAGTTTGAATTCGATGTAACAAGGTTGAATCAAATAAGGTGCCCTTTTGATTGGTATTGGCAGTCAGGTATGCGTCAATCTGCTGTTTCAATTTACGGAAATCAGCCCGATATTCAGGTGCAATTGTACTTTCATCACGCTCACTCAGATCCTTCAACGTTTGCTTTTCACCTGGCAAAGCTGCAAAATGTCGTTGCCAATCCGGATCAGCCGCATTCATGGGCCCCCCAGCGCGAACGGTATTACCACCGACAGCTGGGAATTTTTCTAGGACAACGGCTTGATGACCAGCCTGTAACACTTTGGCCGCTGCCGTCAAACCAGCCCCACCAGCACCAACCACTACGACATCAGTCGTCACTTCTCTGGCAGCAGGTTGAGCGACCTGCTTAGTCGCACGCCGTTTCTTCAAATCATCAGGATTGGCACCAGCTTCTTTGACCGCACGAGCGACCCCATCGATAACACCATGACTGGTAATTGAAGCCCCGGAAATCGCATCAACAGCGAGCGTTTGACCCGCAATAATCTCCTTGGGAATGCGTTCAAAAGCCACATCGGCAATCCCCTGCGTTTCACTACTAGTATCAATTTCAATATTTTCAATCCGGTCAGCGGAGAGGGTCACTCGCATTGGCAATTCGCCATTATGTCCAGTGGCCGTCACCTGATAAGTACCCGGGGCAAAGCTAAGCGCTTCTGGTGCCCGCATCTCGGCGACGATGGTCGCAAACTTCTGAAACTTTGCAAAACAACTGTCCAGAAAATCAACCGTCCCTTGCACCTTTAAATTACCTTGATCGTCAAAAGCCGTTTGGGCACGACCTAATAAGAATTCTGAACCGGGCATGACACTGGCGTTAACACCGGGAGCGTCTAAAATCTGGCGCAGGTGTAGTTGCGCGCGTGACGATCCTTGGACACTGTATGAAGCCCCAACAATCATTACTGCTTGCCCATCTAATGGGTGAATTTTGAATGATAACCATTCAATAATACTTTTCAACGCGGAAGGTACGGAATGATTGTGTTCCGGTGAGGCAATGATAACCCCGTCAGCCGCCGCGATTTTGGTGGCAAAGTTTTGAATGATGGTACTGTCAGTTTGATTATTCGATTCATCAAACATTGGGACATCAGTCAATTCTAAGATTTCAATTTCGGCTTGCGTCGCAAAATGTCGTTGCATAAACTCCAGTAACATCCGATTATATGAATGCTGAGCATTCGTCCCAACAATTCCAACAAATTTCATGTTTATTCCTCCCCAGTCACTTGTCGCCACGAGAACTGCTTACTCTTTTCGAAAAACTGACTCGACGGCATGATCTTATTCGTTAAATCCACAAAATCAATGAATTCGCCAAACGCATTGTCTAATTCCTGAACCTTATCCGGATAAGTCAGGTCACCCTGATCATCAAAAGCTTGTAGTGAACGGCCTAGTAAGTATTCAATATTCGGCATCACCAGTGCTTTTAATTCCGGTGCCTCTAAAATCTGGCGTAGGTGCGCTTGAGCACGTGAGGTTCCCAGTGAACCGTTCGAGGCCCCAACAATCATAACTGGTTTATTAATTAACGGCCGCGTGGTATATGACAGCCATTCGATCGCGCTTTTCAGTACGGCCGGAATTGAATGATCATACTCCGGCGTGGCAAAGATCACGCCATCTGCTGCGGTGATCTTATCACTGAGCTGTTGAATTGCTACTGGTGCTGTTCGGTCTTCCGGTTCATTAAAAGCCGGTAAATCTTTTATTTCACAAATTTCAATCGTGGCTTGTTGCTGAAAATGCCGTTGCATATATTGCAGTAACTGCCGGTTGGTCGATTTGGTTGCATTCGTCCCAACAATCCCAACAAATTTCATAATTTCAGATCCTTTCAGGATGATTTAAACAGTCGTTTTCGACGAGTAGCTACTGAATGATTGGCCACTCTTAATACTGATTAGTGTAAGTGAAAGCGCTGTGCTTGTGAAATATTTATTTATCTATACCCCGATAACAAATTTACTATGTCGACGATTCGCGTTAAAATTAATCATGTTAAAATGGTTGGTCATAATGCGGTTTAGCCACTATCGTCAGGATGTTGACCGAACTTATTGAACATGTTTTGAACGTCCTTATGGCGATGCAACTAACCCAACATGACCAAATCAGCAATCAAACGAATAATCACTTAATCACAATGCGAGAGGAAGGCGCTTTATGCCAAAATCAGATTCCAGCGAAATGCGACGGTTTTTAGATGTGTTGCTCAAGCACGGCAATTTTACCCGGGCGGCTAAAGATCTCTACATTTCACAACCTTACCTCACCCAAAGCATCCGCAACGTGGAAAAAGAACTGGGCGTCACCATCATCAATCGTGAAGTCACGCCACTGCGACTGACCACGGCTGGGCGGACTTATTATCAATATTTGACGGTGCTCGAAAACGAGAAGGATTACTTTAATAAGCAAATTAGGCAATACACGCATGCCAACCAACAAGTGATTCGGCTGGGCGTCTTATCTAGCCTCGGCTATTACTTATTGCCCCTGTTCCTACCTGCTTTTTTGAAAGCCCACCCGGCCACTAAGATCGAATTAACCGAAGATATCGCTAGTCGCAACGAACAGCGCGTGCTCCACGGTGAGCTGGACTTCTTAATTGGTCAAAACCCGGAAACCATCGCGCCGGGGCTTGAAAGCTATGACCGCGGTCGCGACGGGTACTACGCGATTATCCCGAACACCGTCAACTGGTACCAACCCCATCAGGCCTTCATTAATCCGGGAGCGTTACCCCTCAACGACCTGCTACAAGCGCCGCTAGTCTTGTCGCCCCACGGGTCATCGATTCGACGCCAAGTTGACTACTTATTACAAAAGCACAACGTGACACCGAATATCGTAATTGAGAGCACGAATACCGCCACCATCACCAAACTAGCCACCGCTGGACTGGGTGTTACCTTTTTACCAGACAGTGTGCATACCCAACCTGATCCAGAACGCTATAACATCTTACCCTTGCCCCAAGCGTTAATGTCCCTGAATTATTTCATTGCCTTTTCAGCTGAGCATTCACTGAACCAGGTGGAAAAAGACTTGGTGACGATCTTCTTAACCCAGTTAGAAGCCGATCTGGCACAATCGTCAACAATTTCATGATACAACAAATACCCATCTACTTAGCCGTTAAGACGGCCAATGTAGATGGGTATTTTAACAGGAACCATTATTTCAAAGACGCATCAGTTGAGATATGCTTTTCGTTGCGAAATTTTGACGCCACGCCTACAATTTAGCTAACCAATACATGCTAATCTAGTCACGAAAAGTAAGGATGGCTTATCATGATAACGAATAAATGCCGTTACGGACTGGTAGGTCTAATTTCGATAGTCCTAACGTTTGGTCTTTCCGCTTCTAATCGGCTCCGTGCGTCCTTCAACGCTACGCCGGCCATCACCTACATGTCAAAATATGGCATTATCAACCATCGCACGCAATGGCAAGCCATGCTGCATGCGACTGATCATGGTCGCAAAATCACGTCACTGACCCAACTCAATCAAATTCTGCGCGCTGCAAATTTACATTCATTCGCCGTCGCCAATCTCCGCCAAGTCGAACATGCCACCCGTCCGACCAAGACAATGAGTGCCGGCCTCACCATCATCAATGTGCCAGCATTTTACAGCAGTCAGCACCAATTACAAAAACAGTATTGGACACAACTCCAGCACCTGATTAAACAAACTAAGCCGACAACCGATTTAATCTTAAACTTCGCAGCAAATACTGGTGGTAGTTCGGCACCGATGATTGCTGGCCTGGCCACCATCATTCCCGACGGCACCCTCTACACCGGCATCACGAACCATCATCGCAACCGGCCGCGTGTGATGTACCATGGCCGCATCACTGGTGGACTTGGTCAAGATGACTTTAACTTTTCGCAACCAACGGCGGCCCACTTTCGTCATATTTATGCCATTATTGGTAACCAGACAGCGAGTGCCGCGGAGGTGACCATCATGGCGCTAAAACGTAACCCGCACGTTACTTTAGTTGGGCGTTCTTCCGCTGGATATACTAGTCTCAATGGTGGCGTCTTTTTAAATACCGCCGTGGCCGTCATGACGATTGGCACGCTCAAAGCGACCGTCAAAATCCATGGTCAGCAATACTTCAATAACCAGCCGTTAAAGCCAGACATACCAACGTTATGTCAGCCATTGGCACCATTACAATTAGGCCAATCGCCCCATTTAGATGCCGACTTTCTGTCCGAGTTACGAACCATCATGAAGCACTACCACTGACGCCCCGTCCTTTCAGCTTCAACTACTAGATTCACAAACTTCAGCCTAGTCAATCGGCACTATTGTGATTCAGTTAGCCGTTCAGCTGCACTAAAAAATCAGCTTACGCATCCACCGCCATCCCCAAATTACAATTGTAATCAGAATAGCTGTGACCAGCCAAGCGACTAACACGATCCCAATACTGACGGTGGCTGCCAGTGCACGGTTCGCCATCTTCACAGTTGCCATACCAGGCACACTCTCAGGCCGCAGTACACCGTAAGCGACTAAGCGCATTGCAATCAAAACGGTACTATAACTCGCACCAAGTTGCCAAGCTGGCCGAGCCGCGCCATCTTCTTCACTCTCGTCTTCATAGTCGTCCGCCGGATCAAACCGTCGGGCCCACTGTTCAGTTGTCAACGGATCTGCTAAATCCCAGTGTTGCCAGGCATCCGTCCAGTTGGCTGTCGTCTCATCATTGAGGGCGTCATCGAGCGTGCGTTGCATCAATTTATTCTGCAAAGTTGCCTTGGCAGTCAAATCACCGTCCCACTCAAGCTGATCGAAGAACTCAATCGCTAACGACAAGCCCTGCATGGGCGTAATTGCGGCCGGATCAATCTGACTTTTCGCCACCAGCTGTGACCATTGCGCGTCCAAATCTCGATCAGCACTTTTTTGCCATTGTTCAAGTTGGTTAACCAATTCAAAAATCTCAAAAGAGTCCTCAGTATCCTGGTACTTATCGAAAAAGGCCCACATCACGGCTGGTAATTGTTCAGCAGTCAACGTCGACGGGGCGGCAGACTCCGGATGCATGCTCTGACGATGTGCACGCCACACTTGCCACCCGGCACCACTGACCTGAGTGGCCGCCCGTTTACCAATTTCTTGCAGATATTCCTGATCTTGTGCCTGCAAAAACGCATTCATCGCTGCATAGGCTTGAACTTCTTCTAATTGACGTTCAGGTCGTACTCCAGCTGGCAGCACTAATTCATCCTCTCCGTCGGTCTCATCAACTTCATGTTCAGCATGATCATTGGGCGTAAGCACGGCCCTAACTGCCCGCTTCCATGCTTGCCACATTGGATCATCCGCCGTTACCTCATAAATTGCCCCGGCTTGCATCCGATTTAGTAGTGACTTGACGGCGTCATCGATTTCATCGTCGTCAAATTCATCCTCAAGTCCCAGATAGCTAGTTTCCAACCAACAATCCGCGAGCCAATAAAATGTCGTTACATATGCTTCTTGTTCGTTCATCCCGATAATCTCCCCTAATGCGTGCAATTTTAAATCATTTGTCTCTGTGACGGTCCCGTCACGTGCCACAGTTGCCGGATTATCGTTTAATCAATCAGTCTGGCCGCTAGATTACGCGCATCGTGCACGCCAATACTACTCAACGTGCCCTAATTCAACACGTATGCAATGGTCAACGATAACAACTAATCACTCGTAGTAACTTATCATGTCAGGATATTAATTGCAATTAAAATTTTTATTTTAGCTTTAATGACGGCCCACGCTAATTAATGGTGCAACGTCGCACCCCCCCAATGGAATTCATCATCAAAAATAAAGATCACAAAAAAACTGTTAAAATCATTGATTTCAACAGTTTTTTCAAACACCGTATCGATTTAGACAACCGTGATCCCCATCAACGGTTGCCCGTCAGAGATGACGATTAAGTTAGTTTTGTTCGTCTGGTAATTCACCCTTCGTTTGATCACCAGTTGGCCGGTAAAAGTTACGACCGTCCATGGCAAAGATCCGCTCCGTATACGTGCCCGGTTCTGCGTGTCCAAGTGAAGTCTGCATCATTTGAATCGACGCGTCCAACTCGTCTAAGTCATGTAAGATTTCAGCTTCCATAATATGAGGCCGAACGGGTGACCCATATTCTAACAAACCATGGTGCGCAAGAATCGTATGCCGCAAGACTAAAACAGATTCCGACTGCTCGTCAATTTTCAACTGTTGACAAGTCTCCACGATTTGTTCATCAATCAGGACAATGTGACCGACCAAGTTTCCTGCCAACGTATAAGTCGTCGAGACCGGCCCCGACATTTCAATCGTCTTACCCATGTCGTGCAAAATCGCACCGGCGTATAGTAAGGCCCGGTTAACGTGGGGATACTGATCGGCAACTGCCTTAGCTAAGCGCAAAATTGATAACGTGTGATAGGCCAAGCCACCGGCGAACGCGTGATGATTTTTCTTCGCCGCGGGATAGCTAAAGAATCGGTCATGAAATGTCGTTAACATGTGACGAATAATCCGATTCCAATTAGGTTCAGTAATTTCAAAGACAAACTGATTGATTTCGTCCGCCATCGTGTCGGTCTTTAGTGGTGCGTGTTCCACAAATTGTTGCACTTCTTGTGGTTCGCCACTATGAGTGAGCCGCATCTGTTGAATTTTGATTTGCGGATTACCCTGATAGTTTTCGCGTTTACCTTTCAGATGAACGACTCGACCTGCCTGAAAGTTTTCGACATCTGTATCGCTTGCATCCCAAAACTTCCCGGAAATCTCGCCGGAAGTATCCTGAAAATTAATGGCTAAAAACTTCTTGCCGTTCTTGGCGATGCGAACTTCCGAATCTTTCAACAAAAAATAGCCATCCACGGTTTCATCTAATTGATAATCAAATAACTTCTTTGCCATGTTATCCCCCCTAGGTTAACTGCTGTACAGTCGCTGTCTTCAGTTGGGTCAGTGCCGCTGTCTCATTCGTAAAGTAGAGCACTTGATGATGCTGAGCAACTACTGCTAAGACTTGCCAAGCAGCTTGCTTACGTTGCTCATCAAAATTCACCAAGCCATCATCAATCATTAGTGGTAACTGAGCTGCTTGGCCCAAATGATTGATCAACGCTAGCCGTAAAGCCAAGTACAACTGTTCCTTAGTCGCCGTTGAAAGTTCCGCGACCATGAACTGCGTTGTTGCCGTCTTCACAACCATTTCATCACCGTCTAAGTCAATTTTATTATACCGCTGTGCCGTTAATTGCGCGAAAATCGTGGTTGCTGCGGCCAAAACAGTTGGTAATTGCTGTTGTGTCAATACCTGTAGCGCCGTATCGATCCAGTTCGCACCCAACTGCCGCGTTAGCCATTGACGTGCCATGACAGTGATTTCCGTTTGTAGATCCGCCTGTTGCTGACGTAGCGTAGCGTACTGGCCATCCGCCGTCAACTCTTGGAGTTGTGCTTGCGCCGTGGCAATGTCCGTAGCTAACTGTGTCAGTTGCTGCACCGTTTGGGTACGTTGTTGCCGTCTTTCAGCCAGTACCGCTTGCAACGCTTCAAGCGACGTATACTGCTTTAACGCCGATAGCTCAGCAGAACTGAGTTGTTGCTGTAATTGTTGACGACTCGTGGCGTTGGCCGTTTGCTTTTCGGCATCACTAACCGCTTGCGTCAACGAGTCTACATCCGCTAAACCGTTGGTCGTTGCTAACGCCTGTAGCTGCTCGGTCAGATCACGGACCTGCTGCGTCAACTGCTGGACCTGCCGCTGGACAAAGGCAAAGTCGGGGCCGGACATGGTCTGCTGTTGCATCACTTGATGGACTTGATCATAGAATTGGGCAATTCGAGTAACACTTGTCGTTAAATGATCCTGATCAACAGGAATCCATCCTGCCGCAAATTGATAAGGCTGAATCAATTGCCAGAGTTTGGCAGCCTGTGTTGCTAATGCTTGATCAGCAGTCGTGACCGCAGCTTGTGCGCGTTGCAGTGCCGCGACTAGTTCCAATTGCTGTAAGGCTTCACTGGCAGTCAGATTCGGTGCCAGACCAGCAGCCACTAATTGGTCTGATAAGTGGTCGGTTGCTTGCACCGGTTTACCCTGACTACGGGTCATCCCAAACCAACCAAGTAGGGCCACACCTGCTAACATCAAGATCCATTTAAAGCCGCCTAATGGTAGCAATAATCCCGCGACAATCCCGATTGCACCACCAATCAAGTGCCAATCAAGCGATGGACTATTCGGGGCCGGATGTTGGCGACGCGTGTTCGCCGTCGCTGCCAACGTCGCCTTCAAGGTCTCGATTGCGGCCTGTTTGTGCGGAGAGAGGCAACCTAACAGCTCAGGATGTGCATTACTTTGCGCTTGAAAATCGGCCTTGGCAGCACTTCCCTGCTGGGTCAACGTTTGGTATTGGCCTAAGGTTTGTTGCAGGGTTGGTAACTGAGCTTCTAATTGGTCAAACTGGTCTTGATGTTGGACGTAGAAGCCAACTAGTCCTTGAGATTGTGTATCAACTGGTTGCTGACTTAATTGCTGACGGGCACTCGCCAAGGCGTGTTGCAAGTCCGTTCGCTGTTGGCTTAATTGTTGATAGCGTGTCCTAGTCGCCGTAGTTAGTGTCGTCGTCATATTAGTGGCTTGCAGTTGCTGCAATTGTTGATAGACCGGCCACTGATTTCGTAAATTGGCGAGCTGTTGTTGTTCATGATCCAACTTGGTTAAATCACGTTGGGTACTTGTCCGTTGTGCCTGCAAATCCAGCAATCGATTTTGTAATGTTTCGTATTCTGGGTACCGTTGCTTGGCCGCCTTGACCTGTTCTGTCAACATGCGATAGTGCTGCAATGCTTGATTCAACCTGGGTTTGCGGCCGCGGGGCTTATATAACGCCTCCGCATCTGTCCGTAACGTAGTCGCCGTTTCTCGCCATGGTGCACTGCCCACCAATCCGACTTGTTGTAATTGCACGTTCAAATCGCTGGCGTGCATAGTTTTGAGCGCCGTCAATTCAGCCTGGTTAAACGTAAACAATCGCAAATACTGGTCACGATCATAAGGCGCTAACCACTTGTCAAGTAAAGCCAGCGGTTGAGCGGCCTGCGTCTGCACGTTCACCAAGGTAGCGGGTTGATCACCTAACCGGGTCAACCGGTATGTCGTCTCGTCAACCACTAGCTCTATCGAACCACCGTACTGATTCGTACCTTGTGGTTCATGGCGTTCAAGTGGGTGACGGCGGGAGGGAAAACCAAATAACATGCCGAGAATAAAGGCCCGCATTGTTGATTTACCACTTTCATTGAGGCCGTAAATCACTTGAAGCCCATCACCAAACTCGAACTGCTGCTGTTGAAATTTGCCAAAGCCCGCAATTTCAAGACGCTTAATCTGCATCATCATTCACCCCCGTCGTTAAATGGTACTGATCATTTAAGAGTCGCACCACTTGTTGTTGCCAAGCAGTGGGTGACATATCTTCCAGCAACACAGTGTTCAGAAAGTCTTCATCCAAGAGTTTGCCTGCAAGTTCAGCGACTGCTTGATCGGTCACGACCTGCTCACCAACTTGTTGCCAGGTCGTCGCGTTAATACCAAACAAGGGGGTCATCGTATCCGTCGTTGCTTGCTCAATCGCAACCGGCCACCAATGTTCATTTGCTTGTTCCTGCAACTGGGCTAGAATGGCCCCCTGATTTAAGGCTAATTCCGCCATCGCACTCAGTTGAAGACTAGCTGGTAACGTAATCGTTACTAATTTTAAGCCGGTAACCATCTTCAATGATAATTGATCAGCTAACTGATGGACGATGTGTGAACGGGACATGGGTTCTGGGCTAGTGAGTGTTGGCGTCCAATCCGCCCATTCAATATCAGTCAAGGCGTGAAATACTGGTTGCAAGGTCTGATCGGCCTGGCTATTCACAATGAGGCACCCCTTCGCCCCAGTTTCACCGCGATGGCGTCCCTGCGTGTTGCCGGCATATACGATTGGTGGTTGCAAATTGAGCGTTTGCCGCTGATGAATATGACCAAGGGCCCAATAATCATAATGTTTCGTTAATAATTCACTAACGTTGAACGGGGCGTAGTGGTCACCCGCCACGCCAATCTGACCGTGCAAGGTACCAATCTGATAATCAACGCCCGGGGCTTTAACCGGATAATCATCAACGGGGTCCGTCGTCACCCACCGCTGCGCATAGCTAAACCCACTAATCGCGACCCGTTCTTGTGCCGCAGTCGTTAAGGTAGCCGTTGTTACCTGCGGGCCAAAAACGTGCACATTGGCCGGAAAGTGCCAGCGACTTAAATCCGCCTGAAAATCATGGTTACCGAACGATAGCAGCACCGGAATCGCAGCCGTATTCAACCGCGCTAGCGCCGTCATCAGTGCCGCCTGGGCCTGAACACTTTGGCCCTGTTGGTCAAACAAGTCACCAACGAGCAGGACGAAATCGACTTGCTCAGCCACCGCCAAATCGACTAGTCGGCTGAGTGCCCTCAGTGGTGCCGTCACTAACCGTTCCTGCAAAGCTGGTGTTAAGCCACTCAGTCCTTGAAACGGTGTATCTAAATGTAAATCTGCCGCGTGTAGAAATTTCATGATAACCCCCACTAAAAAAGGGGCAATCACGGAACAGATTCCGTCATTGCCCCTCGATCCTTAATTTACTTAGTTCTGGTATAATTCTTGAACTGGTTTAGTGATAATTTGATTTAAATCATTCATCAATTGGTTCAAGTTACGTTCTTTACCCATTAAGGACTTAATTTCGTCAACGTTGCCAACCTTATCAGCTAAATCATGGGCCTTTTGAACTTCGTCATCAGTCAATTCTTCCCCATTCATCTGCTTTTGTGACAATTGCATCTGAACTTCTTGAAAGTCCTTAAACAGTGAAAAGGCACTGTCATTGGTCTTCATCGTGTCATAAGCGACCTTTAATTCCTTGAATTCTTTAGTCTGACGTAATTCTTGTTCCAATTGGTTCGCAGTATCGTAAATATTTACGGCCATCGTGAGTTCCTCCTCGAAGTATGTGTCGTCATTATTTTAGCATTTTTAACGGAACTTGAATAGCATTAGTACGTTCAGAAGCTAGCTTTACTAGTTGCCAAGGAAACTTTTGGCCTTGGAGAACCAGTCTTTAGCCTTATTCTTAACGGCATTAGCGCCCTTCTCAACGTTTTCCCATACGGATGATCCACTATCGGAACTATCCGAATCACTACTATTAGATTCGGTCGCCAGTGTCGCAGCATCCTTCGTACCAAAACTAGTATTATTCGTATTCGGCAAAATATTTTGTAATTCATTCTTGAATAACGAGGAAAGTTGATTTTCAGATAAACTCTTCAAATAATGAGTACTGTTCGTCGTATCAAATCCGATCCAGGTCGTGACCACAATGTCCGGGGTATAAGCAATCATCCACTGATCCTTCGTTCCCGAACCCGTACTGTAATCAGCCTGCGTACTCCCAGTCTTACCAGCAACCGAGTATCCATACGGCTTGGCCGCAGCCCCGGTCCCACTATTGTACGTGCCAAGCATCATACTGGTCATTTCTTTAGCAACGCTGGCGGACATAATTTTCTTCGTCTTAGTCTTCGTATTATCGACAACGACATTGCCACTAGCATCGATAATTTTCGTAATAAAGTGGGCCGTCGTTTTCTTACCACCATTCGCAAACGCTGTATAGGCACTGGTCATTTGAGCAGGTGATACCCCCGTCGTCAAACCACCTAAGGCAAGTGCCAGGTTATCATCCGACTTGGTAACGGGTAAGCCAAACTTTTTCACGGATTGATACCCTTTATTCACGCCAATCTTATTCAATAGCCAAACCGCCGGAATATTCATACTTTGCGATAACGCGGTATACATTGGGACCGATTTACTATAAACATTATCATAATTTTTGGGCGCATATTTATTGGCCCCAAAAGTTTGCTTCTTATTAGAGAGGTTCGAATCATACGTATAACCATTTTGTAGTGCTGGTGTATACACTGCCAACGGTTTGATCGTCGAACCCGGCTGCCGCTTAATCTGAGTCGCACGGTTAAAGCCCCGGAAGACGTGTTTGCCCCGACCACCGACGACGGCTAACACACCACCCGTCGACGGATCAACCGCAATCGAGGCCCCTTGGACCTTCGTATCATCGTCCGCGTTGGCCGGGAACAACGTACTATCCTTAAATGAATCTTGCATCTGCGTCTGATCATCTTGATCAAGCGACGTATAAATCTTATAGCCCCGATTCATAATGTCAGATTCCGTTAGCCCGTACTTATTAATTGCTTCATCAATCACCGCATCGAAATAATATGGATAATTATAACCACTTTCATAATGGTAGTTATTCGTCAGCGTCATCGCCTTTTGCGAATAAAGCTTATACTCACTTTTGGAAAGCTTATTATTAGCGACCATGTTATTCAAGACGACGTTTCGACGAGCCGTAGACGCTTTCGGATGATTGATTGGATCATAACCGCTGGGCGAGCTCAGCATTCCGGCCAAGGTCGCCGCCTGGTCAACGGATAACTCCGACGCGTGTACGCCAAAATACCGTTCAGACGCATCCTCAGCTCCCCAGACGCCGTGGCCGAAATAAGCGTTATTCAAATACATCGCTAAAATTTGGCCTTTGGAATAGACATTTTCAGTCTCAATCGCCAAAAAGATTTCCCGAAACTTACGCGAGAAGGTCTGTTGTTGTGTTAGGTAGGCGTTTTTGACCAATTGTTGCGTCAACGTACTCCCACCGCCACTAATGTAATCACGGCCAATGATCTTATTGATAACGAGCAGGACAAACGCCCGCCCGATTCCTTTGACTGAGAAACCATGTTCCTTATAGAAATTACGGTCTTCAGTCGAAATTACCGCGTTCTGTAAGTTTTTTGAAATACTACTCAAATGGACATAGGTTCCCTTTTGTGAATAGAGTGAACCGGCCTTTTTATTGTCCTTATCATAGATTTCAGTTGTCTTTTCTAGCTCCGCCTGTAAATTACCAACTTTAGCCGTCTTGGCTTCATAAGTTAAATAGGCACTCCCAATTAAGATGACGGTCAAGACGAGTACAATTAGCCACCGTGTGATTTGTCGCCGGTGCCATTGGTAGCCGACGACGGCAGCGAATCGCTGCCAATAGGGTGCTAACCAATTGCCAATGACTCGTAAGCCGTCTTTGATCGTGGCCCAAAAACCATTTTTTTGCATAATCTTCCCCTTGTTCAGCCGACGTACCTGTCACAACGTCCGCGTTACTTGTTAGCTTTTACAATTGTATCATAAATTTTCCGATGCTCAGTAATTGACCACAACCTTGAAAAAATCTTCAACAATCAAACGCAACTTATTTTGTAGATAACCCGATGTTTGCCAGTTGTTGCCGAATCACTGATTTAGGCCACGGGTTGTAACCAGATTAAAGGTCACTACGCTAAAACGGCCATAAACAAAAAAAGCTTCCGAGCCGTCCATATGACATACTTGAAAGCTAGCTCAGCCACGTCATTACTTACGCCGGACACCCCGGCGATTAGCGTTGAGCTCATTTTGTTGTTGTTTAAATTTATCGAAGGTCGCATCGCGTTGTTTTTGATTCTTTCGAGGCGCCCGTTTCTTCGTATATTTCATATCTCACACCTCTTTTAATGACAATAATCATACCGTGAACGACGGCCTAGTGCAACCAATTAGACTGCTCACCACAGTCAGTCTTCATTACTAATGTGACTAGCAAAGGATTCGTATAGCTGCTTTGCCACCGTCGTATTCGGACTCACGACAAAGATCGTGTCGTGACCAGCCAAGGTCCCACTCACTTCTGGCAAGTTCAAATCATCAATGATCGCCGCCAATAGATTCCCATTACTCGGTAGCGTATGAATAATATTCATGAATTCAACCCGGTCAATACTGGTCACCACATCGTGTAGCGTTTCAAATAGCCGGTCCTGTTCATTTTTGTTAGCTGTTTTAAAAATCGCGTACCGCGTCTGACCGTGCTCATCCGGCGTCTTGACGATCTGCATCTCTCGGATATCGCGCGAAATCGTCGCTTGCGTCGCAGCAATGCCTTTCGCTTGAAGCTTAGCCATCAATTCTTCCTGGGTAGCAATCGGGTATTCACTAATTAATTGTTCGATAACTGCTTGGCGCTCAGACTTTTTCATGTCGCGAAGCCTCCCCAAATCTTGTAATGAATACATTATAGCAAATATTCACTTGGCAAACTACGCACAGAACTTCAAAAAGCACATTTTCCGCGACTGTTAGGAAAATGTGCTTAAACTAATTTTGTATAATTATTTAAAAGTAATGAGTCACCAATGCTCGTCAGACCATCAGGACCTAATCGAACCGTCGCAAATATTGCCCTAATAAATCCAGACCCCGTTGCAACGTCGACGTATCCGTACAGTAACCTAAGCGGGCGTGCCCTGGAATATCGAAACGTGAACCCGGCACTAATAAAACACCCGTATCTCGCAGTAATTGTCGACAGAACGTCTCGTCATCGATCGGTACCATTAGTTTAATACACGACACTGAAATACCGTGTGGCGTGATTAATTCGACCCGCGGTTCCTGTGCGACCCACTCTGTCAAAATTTTGAGGTTGCGACTGACTAACTCCCGATTTCGCGCCAGAACCCGTTGGCGGTTCGCTAAAATCTTCACGGCTAGTTGGTCATTCAAGACGCCCCCACAGATTATCGTATAATCACGATACTTCCGAAAAATATCAGCGATTTCTTGGCTCGGTGTCGCCGTCCACCCAATCCGGATACCAGGCGCTGAATAGGTCTTGGATAAACTGTTGACTGCAATTCCACGCTCGTATAAATCGGCAATTGAGACGAACGGGGTTTCATCCAGTGGCTCGTAGACCTCATCGGCCAAAACGTAAGCTCCAACTGAGCGAGCTAATGTGACGACCTGTTCTAACAGTGTCCGATCTAGTAAACTCCCAGTCGGATTGATGGCATTATTAAGTAAGATCATCTTCGTATCTGGTCGAATCAATTGTTGCAGTTCCATAATATCCGGCAACCAGCCCGCCGACTCATGGATATGCCAATAATCAACCGTGGCCCCCAATGACTTGGGAATGTCATACAGTTGCTGATAACTCGGGTACAGTGCAATCACGTGGTCACCGGGTTCCACCAAGCTATAGATTGCTAAATGATTAGCTCCGGTCGCCCCATTTGTTTGGAGAACATTGGCTGCTGGCACTTGCTGGTATAGCTGACTCACGAGTTCTTTGAATCGTGGTGAGCCTTCGATCCAGCCATAATCCAGCCGGGCCGCCCCTAGTTCTTCATAAAAATCCTGTGGTGCTTGTTGGTCGTCTAAAGCCGCAATTTCTGCCATCGTTAAGGCTGCGATTGAGCTTTGACTAATATCGGTGGTTGCTTCACGCTCATGTGCGTTTAACCAGGCCTCCACTCCGAAACCAGCAATCTTCATGCGTATCGTCCCTCTCATAAAAAGTCCAATACGACTAGCATACCGATTGTCAGAGGTAACCGCAACTATATTTTCGTGATGAAGGTCGCTAGCAACTTCACGCCGTATAAAATAATGATGCCGCCACAGATCCGATTGACCCAAAGTAGGACTCGCGGTCGCATGAGATGCTTGAATTTACTGACCAAGCTGGTCAAACCGATGAACCAAATGATGGATGCTAGAATGACCCCCATCATAAAGAAATGGGTCAGCGTTGCCGGAATCGATACCCGGAACGCCGCTAGTAACACGGAACCATCGATCAGGGCTTGCGGATTCAGCCACGCTACCGAAAAAGCTGTCAGAATCGCTGCTTTATACGAAAAGTCTGCGTCGAGGGTCCCCATGGCCGTCGCCTTTTGCCGCAACAAATTCCAACCAATGTAAAAGACCAGTAAACTGCCAATCAACAACACCCCTAATTCAAGCCAGGGGGTGGTCTGCAACAATCGGCCCACCCCATAAAAGCAAGCCAGGGAAAGCGACGTATCGAATGCAATCACAATTAAAGCCACTCGCAATGCTCGTTGCAATGGTTGTTCAATGGCTGTCGAAACCACAAATAAGTTTTGCATCCCGATTGGGGCAATGTAAACAATTCCAAATAATAATCCTTGTAAAAACACTTGCATGTTTTTGACCTCCTTAATACCAGCCAATTCGATTTCCCTACCAACCAATTATTGTTCAATCAATTGGTCATATCCGACTAGCTTTTAATTCAGAGATGATTATAATAGAGATAATTTCATTTGTAGCCAACCAATTTGGCAGTTTTTACCCAACCACCTGTAATCGAACACCAATTTTCAGGTTGGAAAACTAACTGCTTAAATCGCCCACACGGGCACTCAGGAGGCATTTGCCATGGCACTTTTATCAATCAACTGGCAACCAGATAAACAGGTCGCCACACCCATTTACCAACAAATTACCAATTATTTTCAAGAACAAATCGCAAAGGGCAACTGGGCCGTTGGGGCTAAACTCCCTGCGCAACGCAAATTGGCCGAACAATTCGGCGTGAATCGCAGCACCCTAATCACGGCACTTGATGAACTGATGGCAGTCGGCTTAATTACGAGTAATCCCGGCTCTGGGATGGTTATTTCCGGTAACCATTGGTCCAGCTTATTGGCGGAACACGTCAACTGGTCGCAATATGTTAAAGCTGGCCAGTTCAAGCCCAATTCCCACGCGCTCCAAAAAATCAACCAATTTGAAACCGATGCGGTTATTCGTTTGAGTACTGGTGAACCCGCACCAGAACAATTTCCCCGTCCACTTTTTCAACGGGCCTTTGCTCATCTAGGCGAACAGTTGACAAGCTTGAACTATACTGAGCCCGCGGGTATTTTGGCTTTACGCCAACAAATCGCACGTCACTTGGAAAAAGTTGGGATTCATACCCATCCGGAAAACATTCTAATTACCTCCGGATCATTACAAGCGCTCCAGCTGGTCTCAATGTCACTATTTCCAAAAGATGCCACCATCTACACGGAAGCACCTACTTACGTCAAATCTTTACACGTCTTTCAGTCGGCCCACACCCATCTCGCTGGCATTCCGATGGACA
The DNA here is from genome assembly GCF_037290055.1 of Lactiplantibacillus argentoratensis. Lineage (NCBI taxonomy): Bacteria > Bacillati > Bacillota > Bacilli > Lactobacillales > Lactobacillaceae > Lactiplantibacillus > Lactiplantibacillus argentoratensis. Next base: position 1,160,791 of record NZ_CP147647.1, on the reverse strand, counting down.
GTCAGGGCTTGGCCTACTGGCAGATGAACGCCCCTACCCAAGGCCACCATGCCATTCTTTACACGATTCCGACATTCAATAACCCAACTGGAATCGTCATGAGTGCGGAGCGTCGTCAACAAGTCTTACAAACGGCACAAGAACACCGCTTACCAATCTTAGAAGACGCCGCTTATCAAGATGTTTGGTTCGATCAGCAACCGCCACAGCCACTGAAGGCCCTCGATAAGACCGGCAATGTTATTTATTTTGGTAGTATTTCAAAGTCCCTTGCACCGGGATTACGCATCGGCTGGACGGTGGCCGCCAAACCGGTCATCGATCGCTTGACTGACGTGCGCATGCAAACCGATTACGGTGCTAGCTCACTGTCACAACTTGTACTGGCAGAAATCTTAGCTGATCCTGAATATGAAACGTATCAAGCTGATTTCCGGTCCGTACTTACCAAGAAGGCCGCGGCGGCAGAACAAATTCTGCATCATTACTGGGACGATTTTGCGACTTGGCAGACGCCCACGGGTGGCTTTTATCTGTGGGTCCGCTTAGCCGACAACATTAATATTCCCAAATTATTCGACCTTGCCACTGCGCACAACGTTCTCTTCAACCCTGGTAGTATCTACGATTTCCAGCCGAATCAGTACATTCGTCTGAGCTTTTCTTATGAATCCAGCGACCGCTTTGAACAGGGGATTAAAATTCTAACTGATTTAATTCACGCCAATTTTAACGTTTAATCAAGTAAAGATTTCGTTAATACACCTGATTAACCATCATCGATGATAAAACTATGCTAGAATGAAGACTGAATAATTCACAATAATGATAAGGGGCGTATTTTGATCATGGATGATGTTAAAGCAACGGTACTATCGATCTTGCAAGATTTAACTGGGGAAGATGTTTCAAACAATATGGATGCCAATTTATTTGATGAAGGTATCTTAGATTCCATGGGTTCCGTACAACTGTTACTGGAACTTCAAAATCAGCTTGGTATTGAAGTGCCCGTTTCCGAATTTGAACGTTCTGAATGGGAAACGCCTGCAAAAATCGTGGCTAAGGTCGCTAGTTTACAATAAACAAAATTCCGATCGTCGTTAAGCACGCTGCTTAATGGCGATTTTTTAGTTAGCTCAAGAAATGCCTAGTTAACAGCTGATTTACTGCAACTAACTTTAATTTGACGATTTCTGACATTACCTGTGGCACCAGTGATAACGGCTATCCCAACTTATTTTGGAAAATTTTACGAAAATGATATGCAAAGTTTACACAATTTTGATAAACAAGCGTTCGCTAACTGAGTAAACTAAAATCACTAAAATCATTTTTGTGAGGGATGGTATTTTGAAAATCAGTGTTCATCAGCTCATCTGGGTCACGATTGGCACGATTAGCTTGACTATTTTTACCGGATTCGGACACCTGTTTGCCCGGCACCACCAGGCCATCGCCAGTAACCGGCCAATCACTAAGGTTAGTCATTCAGCGGCTAAGGTAACCACACCAGTCCCAAAGACCGTTGACTGGCATAAGCCCTCCCTGTCACGGCCGTATCCCAAACTGGCCAAATACGATGACATCAATATTCAGGTTTCAACCAGAAATCAACGCGTCTACTTAAGAAATCACGATCAGACCCTCTACACCATGCTTGCTTCTACGGGCAAACATGGCTCTGACACTCCCAAAGGACACTTTGAAATCCAAGTCGAACGAGGACAACACTTTTTTAACACGCAATCGGGTGAAGGCGCCAATTACTGGGTCTCATTCAAGGATCATGGGATTTACCTATTTCACTCAGTACCAGTCGATGCTAACGATCAATACATCGTTAAAGAAGCCCAGCAACTTGGTAAAGTCGCCAATTCACATGGTTGTATTCGCCTGACGATTGCTGATGCCAAATGGCTCTATGAAAACATTTCAACCCATACACCGGTGGTTGTCAGTTGATAAAAAAAGAATTTAGGCCACATCCTAATGACCGCCATAACCTACTCTGCTATCTCAGTAGCATGTTAATTACCTTTTTTGGCTTCTATGGCTTTACTTACCTAGTCACCTGGTTAACGATTGAAAAGACCGGTAATCCCCAGTTACTCGGCAACGTCATGGCGATGACAATGCTGCCGGCAATCGGTCTGAACCTAGTCGCTGGTCGGGTACTTAAATACTACTCAGCCAAACAAATGATGTTCATTACGGATATTTTGACGGGAATACTCTTCATTGGTGCCTATTACGCACTAAATACGGTTAGTTGGCAAATCAATTGTTTAGTCATCGTCGCCGTTCTTAATAAATCAATTGGGGTCTTTTATAAGCTCAGTAACAAAACGATTTTGCCAGACCTTTTTGCACCCGGAAATATTCAAATCGTCAACGGCTATCAAACGCAGATTCGCCAGTTGGCCATCGGTAGCGCGACAATGCTCGTCACGATGGCACTATGGGTAACGCCGGCCACCTTAATCTTAATAATGGGGATAGCGTTCTTGGTTTCAGCCGGCCTCGATTAGCAATTCCGAACACGCTCCCATCCCTCCTCGGATTCGGTTGTCTCCGTCAAGCTAGAACGCCATCGATCATGGCCGCGATGGTCGTTACTGTACGCCGTTCTCGGTTATCTGGTCGACGCGACGATTGCAGTAGCCGTTCCTTGGCTCGTCGTCAGCAAGTTGCATAGTCACTGGCCACTTAGCTGGTTCTTAACCGCTAACGCCACAGGTATCTTATTGGCACCACTATTGCTAAAACGATGGTCAAAGCAATCCCTGCTAACTTTGACGGCCTTCACCGGTGGGTGCTTACTATTCATGTGGCCGACCTTTGCCAGTCTTATGATTACCATGTTCTTAATTGGTGTCTTACGCGGACAGACCAACATTAGTTTTTTCACTACTATTCAACAAATCTCCACCAACAATCGTAATACCCTAATGACGGGGGTCTTAACCGTCATCGACACCACCACCGTTATTGGTAGTTTGCTGGCACCCCGTTTGATCTTAACGCTCGGTTCTTGGACCCTCCCCTTGCTTGGTGGGGGTATCCTCTTGTTTTGTTTGACGCGGCTAATTATCTTGTTGAACAACCAAAAGCAGTCTTCATCCGATATCGACGAAAACTGCTGAGAAACACTCATTTAATTTGAGACCGAGGGACCCAGATCTTGACCATTGGATGCAATCACTCGCTGATACCAGTAGAAAGAGTCCTTCGGGATTCGGGCCAGAGTTCCACTACCATCGTCTTGACGATCCACATAAATCAATCCGTATCGTTTAGACATTTGCCCTGTACCTGCAGAAACTAAATCAATACAGCCCCAACTGGTATAACCAATCAGTTTAACGCCATGGTGAATCGCCGTTGCCATTGCTTGAATATGTTTACGTAGATAGCTAATCCGGTATACATCATGAATTTGACCATCCACTGTCAAATAATCCTTGGCACCCAATCCATTTTCAACAACCATTAGTGGTAAATGATATCGATCATTCATCACCTCCAAATAATATTGTAAACCAGCCGGGTCGTCCGCCCACTCCCATTCAGAATATTGTAGGTATGGGTTACGCGCGCCCATCGAAAAATTACCGCCAACAGTTGCACTGACCTCATGTGTTGTAACTGCCGTTGACATGTAATACGAGAAGGTATACCAGTCAACCGTACCGGCTTTCAAGGCTTCTAAATCACTGTCCGTAATGTCTAAATCAACTTGATGCTCATTCCATAAACGTCGTGCATAGGTCGGATACTGCCCTTGGCACTGCACATCCCCACAGTAATAGATGTTTTGTTCCCAGACGTACCGATTCTGCAAGACATCCGCCGGATCACAGGTTAACGGATAAGACGTGATACCGCAAATCATGCAACCAACTTTATTTTCGCCATCAATCGCATGTGCTTGCTGTACGGCTAAAGCACTAGCGACAAATTGATAATGTAATTGTTGATAAGCACGTTGGTAATCTGCATCATCGGCATTGGCACGCAACGCCAGAAACATGATCGTATTATTAATTTCATTGAAGGTAATCCAGTGCTTTACCAGCCCACGATACGCCGTAAATAGCGTTTCTGCATAATGCTGGTAAAAACCAATCATCCGACGGTCATTCCAGCCACCATACGTTTCCTCCAGGTGTAGTGGCATATCGAAGTGTGAAATCGTCACCAATGGTTCAATTTCGTATTTTTTCAAAGTTTCGAACACCCGGCGATAAAAATCCAGCCCTGCTTGATTTGGTTCATCTTCATCTCCGCGTGGAAAAATCCGTGACCAGGAAATCGACATTCGATACATTTTGAAACCCATCTCTGCAAACAGCGCAATATCTTCTTGATATCGATGATAGAAGTCAATACTAGTCTGATTAGGATAATATTCATCTGGCAGCACCGCTCCATGTGCTCCAGTAGGAATTGAATCCCCTTTTCCAGGAGTACCATCCGCTTGCAAATAAGTGACTTGCCGTCGCTGATTAAGGCCTCCCATTGTCGTAATATCCTTCATAGTCAGGCCGCGACCATCAACATCATAAGCACCTTCGCATTGATTAGCGGCAGTGGCCCCACCCCAGTAAAAATCAGCCGGAAATTGCATATTCACACCTCTTTCTCAGTCTTCACAGGTTGCATGGCCGCGTTATCTTGATTCGAAACTGCCGCCCGCTTTTCTTCAGCTTCAACTGCCGCCTCTTTGGCAATCAGTTGCTTTTCATAAACTTTAAAGAAGGGATACCAGATAAGCGCTGACGGAATCAGCATCAAATAGTCAGTCAATGCGTTGCGCCAACTGAGCGTACTGAGATAACTTCCAAAACCCATGGGTAAAATCGCGGTAATTACAATCCACCCCGGTGTTAAAAATCCAATCTTGTATAGTACGAGTGCACACAACATAACTACCGGAATATTCAGGACAAACGGGATACTCATAATCGGATTATACATAATTGGAATACCAAAAGTCATGGGTTCATTAATTTTGAACCAGCCGGGGATAATTGACAGCTTACCAACGGCACTCAGCTGTTTAGATTTAGAACGCATCGCCATTAGCGCTAACGGCAGGGTATTCCCAGTTCCACCTGCTACGGTCATAAATGAGAACAACATCACAGGTGCAAACACCACCGGCTTCCCAGCTGCCTGCAATGCGGCATTTTCAGAAACCGCTTGAATCACTAACGGCATCACAATTGGGACTAAAATCATCGTACCATGAATGCCAAAGGTCCATAATAAAGCACCCAAGATACACAGGACAAAAATACCTATGGTTGAAGTCAGTGCACTCAGTGGAATTGCCAGTAATTCCATAAAACCCGAACAAATATTATACTTACCGGCTGTTCCAACCGTGACTAATAACGATGCGCCCAAGAAAATCACGGCGTTAAACAATAATGGCACAATGGATGCAAAACCGTCTTGGAGAAATTGAGGGACTGCATCTGGCATGTTGATTCGAATATTCTTGTCTGTACATAATTTCTCAACGCGGACGGAAATCCAAACTACGACGAAGCCAATAAACATTCCCTGAGCACCTAAATAGGTCGTATCAATGCTAACTGTTCCAGTCTTACTGACAATCAATCCACCGGCCACAATCCAAAAACCCAATAATGCGTCAATCGCATTCATGATTGGGGCCGTCATTTTTAAATTTTTGGCGTAATGAAATCCCAAGAATAAAACAACCCAAATTGATAAAGAATTCATTGAGAATTGGAATGGAATCTTCAAGTAGGCTAACAGAATACTCTTTGCTGATAACACGCCAAACATCGTCGGTCCCAGTACTGACATCGTGATTTGAAAGATCGCGCCAACCATTAGAATACCCATCAAAGACATCATAGCTGCCTGTAATGCGGTAATAAACTTATTATTGCCAAGTCCCTGGCCGGCACGTTGTAGTCCGACCATCAGTTTACTATTAAAAAAGCGTTCCATCGTCCTTCACCCCCGAATACTAATCCCTCGTCATCACACCAAGTTCTCGGCCAGTTTAAAAATATGGGCGCTGTCGCCCACCGCATAGTCCAATGGTGGAATGGCGGCGACGGGCAACCCCGTGGCTTTTTCAACTTCACTCTGCCGATAAGCTACTTGCGGTCCCATCAAAATAACGTCATAGTCCTGGTAGACATCTTCGTACGCAGATAAGCCGACTGCTTTAATTTGTCCGGCAACGCCTTGTTCGTCACGATACTGCTGTAACTTTTTCATTAAGATGCTCGTTGACATTCCCCCCGCACAAACTAATAACACGTTGATTGCTTTCATAAACCAACCATCCCTTCAAATTTTTGAGACATCTTTAACATCTCAGCGATTAACTCGTTAGCTAACAGACTTGTCATAAAATGATCTTGAGCATGAATTAGTAAAACATCAATGGAAATCTGTTGGCCACCCGCCTCAGCCACCAGTAGTTGGGTTTGAACATCATGGGCTTTCCCCAGCGCTTCACTAGATTGCTTCAATAACATCTTAGATTCGGAGAAAGCCTCACGATGCATCGCATCTAACGCGTTAAAAGCCAGCGTGCGTCCTTCACCAGAATATGCAATAAGGGCCATTGCGATATTTTGAGTTTCTGTATTATTGGCTAATGTCATTATCCGGTTACCTACTTTCTGTATTTGTCGACAAACACATCGTAACAAGTTTTTTTGTCAATCACAAAAGCGCTTACATATTCTTGTGTATAGCTTTCAACTCCCGAATTGTCAAATTAAGTTAGAAATTTTTTAACTGTTCATCTGTAATCTGACTGATGAATGCTTCCAGAGGTGTCTGGTAACCCAAACTTTTTCGTGGGATGTGGTTTCGTCGACTGGCAACTGCTTGAACAAATCTATCTGATAGCTGGTCCATAATAAGATTGTGACGTAAACCATCTTTACGCAGCAGACCATTGGTGTTCTCATTTAAACCACGTTGATTGGGTGCTCCGACAGCGGCAAAGTAAATATTTAAATCAAATTGGTTAGCAATGGTTCGCCAACCGGCGAACTCCTTACCATTGTCAAACGTAATTGACTTAAATAGGTGTCGTGGCAGCTTCGAAAGCCATCCTGCTAAACTACGATTGACATCGTGTGCCGACTTGGTATGCGAATTCAGCACAATTGCGACCTTAGTTTGTCGTTCAACCAGCGTGGTTACCGCACCCTGATGGTTTTTACCTTGAACCGTGTCACCTTCTAAATGGCCGAATTCTTGATTAAAATTAGGATAGTCCTGATAACGATTCTTTAAATCCCTGCCCAATTGACCCGCTTTCCCACGGCGTTCAATGTAACCATTAGGGTGCCGTTTGCCGTGCATCGGTAAATCTTTGGTCGACAACCCCAAAACACCGCGTTTGAAAAGGCGGTAAAGGGTTCGAACCCCACAGCTGAAAGCCCGTTCTTGGCGATTAATAATGGTATCTGGTTGCCAACCAGCTTGAGTTTTGGCTTGAATATAGGCCAGTTCATCAGGGCGTAGTTGAATTGGTTTACGCCCACAATGTTGTTTATGCTTTCGATAGTGGCATTGGTAATCAATAATCGTACCGCCAGCGTCAAGAAACCGATAAATACGATACACAGTTTCAGCACTCCGATGGAGCGCTGGGGCCACTAGATAAGCCTTTTTACCGAGTTTCCAAAAAGAATAAATTGTGGCAAGTTCGTCTATGGTAAGATGAGTATAGGTCATTTGTGATCAGCCTTTCTTTTGATTTTGACACTCAAAAGTCTATCACAAATGGCTTTTTAAATTTCTAACTTAATTTTACAAACCGGGACTTAATTAATTGACCGGATTGACACTCACTGGCATCAAAATAACCAGATTAGACCTAACACTCGGTCTCCTCACTATTAGTGTATAGATTTAACTACTAATTTGAAGGTTGTGTATAGCTGATTCAACTGGTGTATAGCCTACACATTTGAACTCGTTTTTATCAGCCTTGAACTAACACATGAGTCTCGCTATAATCGAATCATGAAAATCATTCGCACACTTGCCGTCACGAATACGGAATTTTATAACTGGTTAGAACAACAACTACTCACGGAGATTCAAACCGCTACGGGTCAAGTACTCACGGCTACGTCAATCAAGAAAGGACTAACCTATCGGAAAACGGCCGCCAAAACGGCCGCTCAGATTAAAATTATGATTGATGATTACCAACGCGGTATTAAGTACCAAATGACAGCTGTTTCACCACTAGATACCGTCACCGTAACCTATTTAACCACTGATGAAGGTGCTCAAACTACCGTGACCTTTCTAGAGGACGTTGACAGCTATCGACCGCAACAACACCATTGGCTACTCAGAACCTTTAGTCAGGCAATGCTCCTTGGGCGGATGTCTGACACGTTGCTACAGCTTGAACAACAAATCATTGATCACCGAACGACCAGTCATCAAGCTATCCAACCATAGACATTTCGGCAATGATTCAGCCTTTCGAGTCACAGGAATCAATGGCCTACTGAATAGTCACATCAAGCAATTACAACCACTCGATGCGACTATTTCAGCTTTGTTAGTACGTGCTCCGTCAATACCAGAACCACTATCAATACTTGCCCATCATTGCCCGCTTCGAAATCAAGGTTGCCACCTCCCTGCCCAACAATCTCAACCGATTGCTCATTTGAACTAGGCTCAGCGCAATTGCCTCAAGATGACGAGTAACGTTCCAATCATCTCATCATTCACAATCAGTTTGAATGTCTGTTCGATTGGTCGTAGACACCGTCGTAACTGTTGATAATCATCCGAATACTGAGTTATTAATTTCCGCGTTGGGGGCGTAGTCGTTTCAGTTTTGCCGGCCAAAATACGCTCAATCATGCTACCCAAGTGAACAAACAGGCCAATTTGTTGATCCTCAGTTAGTTGGTATAAGGTTGTCAAGTCGTCCATGAGTGGTGGTAACACACGCTGCAACTTAGCAACTTCTGCATATTCAAACTGCGTCTTAAAATACTGATAGATCTGATTATAAGTATCCCAGTGACCAGCTTCCGGCCGAAACATCAGTACCTGATCTAACTGCTGATGCGAGTGTTCAAAAACTGTTGCCATCGAAATAAACGGAATGCCGAATAGTTGAGGATCAAAGGTGCCGACAAACGCATGAATCTGATAAACCTGTTGTAATCTAAGTACGGTCGCGACCAACTCATCACGATGTCCAATCGCTAACGCCTTGACGCGCATTTGCAATCGTGAATACTTATCAATGTAATCTTTTAATTGCGCTGCACCTCCCTCACCCGTATGACACAGCGTGATGATCAACTCATCTTTGGTCATCTTTTTAGCATTCAATTGTTGCAGGTCGACCTTCACCAGGTGATAAACGTCATCTATATCCGTTGCGCGGGCACTCTTTCGAGCAGCATCTAAACCGACCAGGGTCACTGGAATTTGAATCATCCGAATTTTAGTCGAGAGTTCACCTTGAATGGTCGTCAACATCCATTTGATTGCTCCCATATCATAAATGATTATCACACCCGCGCCACCATCAATCTCACTGATTTTATGCTTCAGTGCTTTCATCACCATCACGCTATCGGCTGCTAGGTCAACATCATAAGCATAAGTATTATTAATCATGCTGAGTGTGTTGGTTGTTCGCATCAGGGCGCTGGCAGTTCCCATTCCATGCATGACATAAAGCACAACCGGATGCTGTCGTGTCACTGGTGATTGCGCAACTAAAAACGTCACCAATAGACTGACTTCGGCCGTTGGAATAGATAGGTTAAGCTTTGTCGCTAAAACCTGTGTTAATTTTACTGCTGCCTCATATTCGACCGCATACTGTGACTGTAATTGCGCGGCCGTTGTCAGTGAGGCAGATTTGGTCATTGGCATTTGCCGATATATTCCATTAATATGCAGACATAGGCCATTAAACACGCTCTCAGTCAACGGCCGTCCCAATAATCGTTCACAATCTGGCTGCCAGTCCCTGACAATCTCAATAATTATTGGAGCGACGATTTGTGCTAAGTTATGCGTATTGGATTCAAGCTGTTTTCCGACATCTTGGTCAATCACTGACAGCGATTGGTCGGCGCTGGTGTTCGACTCGGCCTGTTGCCGTCCCACTTTCAATGAACCCAAATTCAAATTAGACGTTGTATTAGTCTCAAACGATAAGTCAGCCGTTTCCAACACAGCCGCCAATTCCTTTTGATAGTCTCGTTCTTGCGTCAATGCCTGTTGCACCACTGGTGATAAATCAGCAAAGTATACGCGAACTTCACGGTCAGTATCAGTTATAAAACGAACATAGGCCTGCGCACAAGCCATAGTAATGGTCGCTTTCAACGTTTTTAAATTCTGATCATAGTTGGCCAACATGAGTGCCCTGGCAACATCTAACTCTACTCGAATCGTTCGCTTGGATTGTTGGGCTTCAATGGTCAAAAAATGGCGAATCAACGCCCACCTTTCTGACCACGGTCGCCGCTTGAAATCCGGTAATTCAATCTTCATTATCAATTGTTGTGTACCGAGAACTTGCTGCTCAACTCCGCTGACTAAAATAATTAACGGTGGTTGTTTGAAAGTCGCTACGGTTTCCATGACAGTCATCAATTGAGCACGCTGTGGACCATCTAAATAGTCATAATGGTCAATCACGACAATACCACCCTGGCATTGCCACCACAGACTGTTGGCGAACTCACCATGCTCACCAAATAATTGACTGTCAAGTTGGTGAATGTCGTCAGCATAATTACGACAATTAACAACAGTGGTGCTATCAGCGGCCGTCAGCATGCCCTGTTGCCTAGCAAAATCTCGAATTTCATGCACAAACGCGGTACTACCCGCCCCATCATTCGCCGCAATGTGAATATTCAACGGACCGCTGGGATACAGAACCGCCGCTTTTGCAAGTTTAATTGCATGTTGCAGGCTGTTCAGACTGCCAATTAGTCCCGTAAATGGTTCTTGGGAGCCTGAGGTAGCTAACAGAAATTGTACTGGCCGCGTCTTAGTCTTGACTAACTTGTGTTCGCGCACTAATGCATTCAAAGCCGCGCTAACATTTGTGCGTTGCATTTTCAATTGTGTCGCAATGACCATTGCTGTCACACCATCGTGATACCGCGTATCCGTTAAAACCAATTTGCGTACCATATCATAAATAAGCTCTCGAGTCGTTTCCATTTAGATTCCCCCACTAAATTTACATCACTACTTTTATACCAGACTTGTACATTTTTTGCCGTGATTTGCCATCGAAAAAAGCACCCGTTGCTCATCACAGCGCGTGTCGTTTCAATCAATACTTGTCTACAATTTAAGCCACTAGTTTCGTCAAAATCTGAGCAGCATCCGCTAAAACCTTTTCCGGATGCTGCCGTGCGTCCGCCAACATGCCTAGTGGCTCCAAATCCAAGGCAGCAAATTCTGCGTGCCGAGTTTGAAATTGACGATGAAATGGGAGCAACTCACTAGCCGACATCGCGGATCTAACGGCCACCGGTGCCGGATAGCGATTCAATACGGTATAGATTTTCGGGTTGGTAAGTGTGTACTCCATGCTAAATTGCAATGCCCCCAAATCTTGATACAATAACGTACTGACATCCGTTTCAGTAGAATAAGTCAAAATGATTTGTTGTGCCAATGGTAACCAACATTCATTGAGTAACCAGGTATAGTTATCGTGTTTTGGCCCCGTCGAATCAAGATCGATCAGCAAATAATCCGTCTGGACACCCTGTAATGCGGCCCAAAAGTTGTTGAGCTCATTAGCCGTCCGAATGTCTGACTGCCACTCATAGCAGTGATGCTTTTGAATAGTCCGCCACGTGACGGTTTGATAGTTGCAACTAACGATGGTGACCGTCATTTTCCAATTGGTCAATACGTTCGCTAACGCCAGTGTTAACAAGCTCTTGCCACTAGCGGCTTGCGTTCCACCAATGACTAGTGTTTGTGGTTGTTTCCTCAAAACAAAACCCTCCTTAGCTTAATTTACACCAACAGCATACCCGGACAGTCGCTGAATTGCCAGTGTTTTGCATGTATAACAGGGGGGACTTAGGGCTTTTTATGAGAAGTCACTGATAAGTTTGTTGGCGAATTAATTCACTCGCTGAAAGAGTCAAGTGGCCGATGGAATAATCGCGCCTAAGACTGACAAGACACGGTTTTGCGAAATTAAAGTAAACGTTATCAAGCATAGTAACCAATTTAAACGGATACAATTTAATTTTGCAATCACTATTCATCTCCCCGAAAATTAGTTTTTACTAATAATGTTTAGTTCAGTCAATTAACTAACCAGTACCGGACTTTGTTCTCCACCGTTATTCAGAGCACACATCAGATAATCACGCCCAAGTAGAATAGTGACCGAATTAAAATTGGCCCGACTAGTTATCAAAGACCTCGCCGAGCCAATCTAGTTTTCTCCATCTGTCAACGTCCTCGACAACCTTATCCAATCTCGTAATCGCTCACACAAAAACACGACTATATACACGGCACTGCGGAATACCCGCTACAGTTACTGGCAATTATTCCGCGGCCAGAGCCTTAATTGGGTTGGCCCGTGCTGCCCGCCGTGCCGGTAAAATGGCCGCCAGCCAGGCAATAATAATAGCAATCACAAAAACAGCAATCACGTTACTGAGTTGAATCTGAACCAGCGCGTACCCGCCCGTTAACTTAGCCAGCGCATGATTAAGCCCCCGCTCAGCTAGGTAGGACAGCCCAGTCGCTAAGGTGGCACTAATTATGCCCAGCATCAGTGCTTCGCTAGTAAACAATCGCCGAATGTCACGACGCCGCTCCCCTAATGACCGCAGAATACCGATTTCTCGCATCCGCGCACTGACCGACATAAACATCGTCACGATGATCATTAATGCGGAGACAATTAACGAAATCCCGGCAATCGCCGCTAACACTTTGGCCGCAATATTAACGTAAGTATTGAACGAATCCAGCGTGGCCGCGATACTGGTTGCCGCAAATGGCTGCTTACCATTGATCGATAAATGATTGATTTCATTAACCACGATCTGATTCTGTTCCCGACTCTTGATTCTAACGGTGACAAACGTCGGCTGCGTCGAAACCCGTGCGGCTGAACGCATTGCCTGCATCGTGTTGTAATTGACAGCATTCAGACCGACTTCTGAGGTGCTATCAACGATTCCGGCAACAGTCAATGCGCGCGTCACCGTTACGGGCTTTCCTTTTTGATCAAATGTCTGATAGCTGACCGTCACGGACCGCCCCACTAACTGGCGCCAATTGGTGGCCGACCATTTCTGAGCGATGGAAGACTTGTCCAATACAATCTGGTTGTCTCCGGCCACGTGGCCCGCTTTCAATTGCCGGGTCGGGTCGCTACTCGTCCAAGTCGTCAGCTCCGGTGCAGCAAACTTCTGTTGTCCGATTGCAATCGTTGCATTCGTCGCTGAGATGCCAGGTTCCACGTCAGTTACGTGCTTAAGATCCCGTAATGCTGTGAGCTGCGTGTCGGTGAACACGGGCATTCGCGCGGCGATGCCTCCAGCGACGGCCGGATCATAAACGGCCGCGGCCTGCTCATCACGATCCTTGGCGTTATCTGCTTGATGCATGACCATGATTGATTGCGGATCCACTAACGTATTCATTTCGTGGTTAATATAGCCCTTAATGCCGGTACCTAGGCCATCGAAAAGCATGACCGCAAATAGTCCAATCGCGGTTCCTAATACGATCAACGCATTCCAGGTCCACGTGTGTCGCATATGCTTGAAGGCCATCATGACTGACACGCGCCATGGCAGCGGCCGCGCGGGTAATGGTGCAACTGTTGCCGTGACCAATTCATTGTTGGTCGTCAGTGGTTGTGATTTGATTTGGCCGTTCACCAACTCAGCAATTCTAGTCGCGGCACCCGCCACGCGCTGTGAATGGGTGACACAAATCACCAAGCGCCCCTCCCGGGCAATTTTTTGAAGCATTGCCATGACATCGGCAGTATTATCAGCGTCCAACGCACCGGTCGGCTCATCGGCAATCAGGATTTTAGGATCACCGGCCAATGCCCGAGCAATCGCAACTCGTTGTTTTTGACCACCTGATAACTGTTGCGGGTATTTCTTGATTTGAGCCGTCAAACCAACGTCGGCCAGGAGATCGTGTGCCCGCCGCATCCGTTCGCTATGGCTTAACCTAGTCATATCTAGGGCTAACATGACATTTTCAAGCACCGTTAAATGACTGATCAGATTATAGCTCTGTGAAATATAGCCGATAACTTCACGCCGGTACTGATCCAACTGGCGCTCATGATGATAATCAAGCGGTTGTCCAGCAATACTGACGCTCCCCGTGAAGTCATGGTCGAGGCCCCTAATAATATTCATCAAGGTCGTCTTGCCACCACCTGACTCACCGACAATTGCCACAAATTCACCGAGTTCAAACTGCAAGTTAATATTCTTTAAGACGTTGAATGTTTGTTTGCCAACCTGATAGTTCTTACAAATATTCGTTAGTTCCAAATAACTCATCACCAAGCCCCCAATATGGCATTTTGAATTAGCTTCCAGAATACCACCCCTGGCTACGAAACTGGTCATAAAAATTTTAGTATCGTAAGTTGCCTTATTAAGATTTTAATGTTTCATGCCATCACCATCACGGCTTATAATCAGACGTAAATTAGGCTTGAGTTTACTACCTCGAACTGGTCACTAAGTTGGTGCTTGTCAACCAGCTAGATCATTCACCCAAAGTAAACGGCCAAGCCACCAATGGGAGGGGTATTCATGAAAAAGGCTTTCCGCTTAATCGGTTCCGACTACATTCGTTGCGCGATTTTTTTCGTAATTGCTTTTTATGCCGTCACCGCAGAGCCCAGCGGCCGGTTTCACCTACATTGGACGTTAACCAACATCTATCTGACTTCCGCATACTTCTTCGGCCATCCACTCCTAATGTGCCTATTGCCACGACTTGCCCATAACCCCTTTCAAATGATTTCAGTCGCTTCACGTGCGCTGAATGATGCGACCGGTCAACATCAAACAATCACTCAAATTTATCATAACGCCGTCAATCCCGTCAGTAGCCGTGATATGTTGCTCTCTCAAAATGAATATCGCGACGACATGATGTCGATCAGCGTTTCCTTTGTCATTCATGGTTGCTTATTGTTATTATCGTGGCCGTTAATCGGGCTCGTTTTACTAGGCCGGGGCGGTAAAGTTTTGATCCATCGACTGATGATCCGCTTCACACGATAAGTCTGGTTCCAGTTACAAGAGTGGGGCGCAGCTACCTGCTCGCGATTTCTGCGATTGGTTCGCAACTTGCCTTCGCCCGCGGTCGTACATCGAATCCTGTGCCGCTATGACCGCAACCAAAAAACGCCACGCATACTAGCTCGGCTTTAACGGCCGGTTTCGCATGCGTGGCGTTCAAACTTGAACAGTTAATTCTAATTACATTTCATCGGGAGCCTTAACGCCAAGTAAGCGAAGAGCTTCCTTCAAGACGATGCTGACACTCTTGACTAATGCCAAACGTGCGTTTAATTCATCATCTTCAACTAAGATCTTGGTGTTAGCATAATACTTGTTGTATGCCTTGGCTAAGTGGATCGCATACTTAGCAATAACGGATGGTTCGTATTCCGTGCTGGCACGTACCACAGTTGCTGGGAATTCACTCAATAACTTCAAGGTATCCCAAGCGGCTGGGTCGCTTAACGTTTGACCAGTTACCGCAATTTCTGGGCTACCGGCTTTCCGCAAGATACTTTCAGCGCGTGCATGGGCGTATTGTACGTATGGCCCAGTCTCGCCTTCGAAACGAACAACTTCTTCCAAGTTGAAGTCAAAGCTGTTCATCCGTTCGTTCTTCAAGTCATGGAAGACCACAGCGCCAATCCCAACGGCATCCGCAACTTCATCCTTGTTAGGCAAGTCGGGATTCTTGGCTTCGATTTGCTCATGCGCTAACGCAACCGCATCGTCCAAGACCTTATCGAGCAAAATGACCCGGCCACTCCGAGTTGACAACTTCTTACCACCAGAAGTAATCAAGCCAAATGGAATGTGGTGGATCTGATCAGCCCAGTCAAAGCCCATCTCAGTCAACACAGCCTTCAATTGCTTGAAGTGGTTGGTCTGTTCATTCCCAACGACGTAGAGGGACTGCACGAAATCATAAGTCCGTTTCCGGTAGATTGCAGCGGCCAAGTCCCGCGTGATGTATAAGGTCGCGCCATCTGATTTCTTAATCAATGCCGGATTCAAGTCATACTTGCTTAAGTCCACCACTTCGGCGCCTTGGCTTTCTTGCAAGAGGTGCTTATCCTCCAAGATGTCGACAACTTCTTGCATCTTATCATTGTAGAAAGCTTCACCCTTGAAGGAATCAAAGTCGATATCCAAACGTTGGTAAATCTTCTTGAACGCCTTCAATGATTCTGAGCGGAACCACGACCACAGATGAGTCGCTTCTTCGTCACCATTTTCCAACTTCTTGAACCATTCACGGGCTTCGTCGTCCATTTCAGGATGGTCCACGTCTTCTTTATGAAAACGCACGTAGTATTTTAATAGGTTATTGATTGGATCAGCTTTAACTTCAGCTTCGCTTCCCCACATCTTGTACGCTGTGATTAGCTTACCGAACTGCGTGCCCCAGTCACCTAAGTGGTTGATCTTAACTGGTTGGTAATCCAACTTACTTAAAATATTTGCCAATGAATTCCCAATCACTGTTGAACGTAAATGACCCATCGAGATTGGTTTGGCAATGTTTGGCGATGACATATCGATGGGAACTTGACCCGCTTCACCGAGCTTAGCATCACCAAAATGACCACCATTCGCCAACACTTGATTTAAAATATCGGCCGCAAACGCTTCTTTTTTGAAGAAGAAGTTAACGTATGGTCCCATTGCAACAACTTTTTCAAAGTCACTGCCATCGACTTTTTCGACGATGTCGCTGGCAATCATCTGGGGTGCCTTGTGTAACGTTTTGGCTAAGGTAAAGGTTGGAAAGGCCAAGTCCCCCTGCTTAGACGTCTTTGGTTGTTCGATCTTGTCTAGAATCGCTTCCTGCGTTAAATCTGGTAGTGCTGGCGCTAAGGCCGCTGCGACGAGTTGTTTATAATCCATATTGTCCTCCTTGACTGTCTTGCGGGACAAAAAAAGTCCCTCACATATTTAAAAACATGTAAGAGACGAGACGTGCCCGCGGTACCACTCTAATTGATATGACATCCACTTATTATCGAATTGTCGTCTTCAAAAGCGCGCTTCCAATGATGCTTATATTCGGCTCCCATCATCCCGAACTCGCTGGTCTAAGCATTCATCGTACTATTCTTTCTCATTAGACGTATATATTTTTACCATGCGTTAGTATAACAGAATTCAACCGGTTTGACTAGTTCAACGTTAAAATCATATCCTGATGCGGAATCCCATCCTCTAAATAAACGTCAGAAACTGGTTGAAACCCGAATCCACGGTAGAAGCGATCCAAGTAATGTTGGGCCTGAATGTTGATTTGTGTCGTTGTTGGCCACAACGCTTGAATCTGATCGATTGCCTGCTGGAGCAACTGCTGTCCGTAGCCGTGCCCCCGCACCGCCGGATTAGTGATCACCCGGCCGATACGGGCCTGCTGGTTGGCTTCACGCATTAAGCGTGCATATACTAGCAGCCGTCCCGTTGAATCTAGCCCCCGTAAATGCCAAGCGGTTAGATCCGTATCGTCGACCTCTTGGTACGGACAAGCCTGTTCGACGACAAAAACGGCCACGCGGAGCTTGTAAATCTGTTGTAACTGCCGAACGGTTAACTCATCGAACGGCATTGTCGTAAATTGCATGTTATCTCCTTAATGCTGACTATTGACCACTGAGTCGGCCAATCATTAATCATCCAGACTTTTATCCAATAAAAAAGAACGGGTCATCGCTGACTGACGTTCTTGATTATCATCATCTATTGACGGTCCGTACGAGACTCGAACTCGTGATCTCCTGCGTGACAGGCAGGCGTCCTAAACCAACTAGACCAACGGACCATGCGCTCAAGGAGCTTGAGAATACAATGACTATTAACCGAACTGATTAATAGCAAAGCGGGTGACGGGAATCGGACCCGCGACGCAAGCTTGGGAAGCTTGAATTTTACCACTAAACTACACCCGCATTTGACAACAGAAATTAGTATAGCATACATTTTTTCTGTTGTCATGGTTATTTATAAATTTTTAGTCTTCTTTTTCTGGGACAACTTTCGGCTTTGGCGCCGCTTTAATAAGCTTAGCATCATCCTTACGAACAACTGCGCGGTGGTTATACTCGTTAACAATTGGTTCGTCAGCTTTTTGAAATTCTTTAATTAAGATCAAGACTGAATTTTCATACACTTTTTCAATTTCGCCCTTGAAATCGTGTTCCAACGAAGCAAACTTCTTACCAGCGACGTAATCGCCAATTTTTAATTCTACGGCCATTTGTAAACTCCTTAACGTTTTTCAATTCATGCCCCGTCCATAGGTGTCCGGGAGATTAGATGAGTGACTTTAAAATAAAATTGATAACAAATATTATCAAATAATCCGCTTGGTTGCAAGCCTTAATTACAATTTTTCAGAATCGTTTAATATTGGTCGGCCCCTTCTGCGACCGTGTTTGTCATGCGGGCCTGTTGCCGTAAATCGTGGACCGATTTGATGTAAGCAGGCAACAGCACGGCACACGACCCTAACCAAGCTAACGGTTCCGAACTACAAGCACCGGCGTAATCGAAGATCCGAACTAAGATCAGCGCCGCAAACACCCGCATAAAGAGTTCCGCCGCGCCCGCCAAGGTTGGAATCGCGCTGCGTCCAAGCCCTTGCAAGGTATTACGCATAATAAATAACATTGATAAGAGGATATACGTACTTCCGATGACGTTAAAATACGTCTGGGATAAGTTCAATACCGCCATGTCCTGATGACCGACGAAGAACCCCACAAGCTGTTTACCCCAAATAATTTCGATCAAGCCGGCAGCCACACTAAAGCTCCCCGACAACCACATGGTCTGCTTGACCCCCGTGATAATCCGTTCATACTGATGCGCGCCATAATTCTGAGCTGCGAAAGTCGCCATGGTGACCCCAAAAGACATTAATGGCTGAGTCGCGACTTGGTCGATTTTCTGAGCAGCAGTCGTCGCCGCCACTGAGTTAGTACCAAGACTATTTAATGCCGCTTGTAACACGATCGTTCCAATCGCTATGATTGACATCTGAAAGGCCATGGGTAGCCCAACATTCAGGTGGGCCTTCACTTCTGACCAAACTAACTTGAAGTGGCACCGCCCAATGTGTAAGATGGGCACTTTGACGATGATGTAAACCACACACATGAGCGTTGCAATGGTTTGCGCTAAGATTGTCGCCCAGCTCGCCCCGGCAATGCCCCATTTGAAAACCAAGATGAATAACAATTCCAAGCCGATATTAATTAATGCGCTGATAATCAAAAACCATAACGGCGTGCGACTATCACCGAGTGCGCGAATGATGTTTGACAATAGGTTGAACGCAATTGGTGCCAGCATCCCGCCAAGCATAATTTGTAAGAACGTCCGCGCATCCGCAATGATATCCGTCGGCGTTTGCATCAACAACAAGATGTGGTCGACGAAGATCAACGACAGAATCGTCAAAATAATCCCGACAATCAAACTAACTACGATACTAATCGCAAAACTGCGCCGCACCGCTTTAAAATCACGTGCCCCAAAATGTTGGGCTGTTAATATGGATAAGCCAGCGGTTAACCCCTGCGCAAAGCCAATGATCAAAAACTGAACACTCCCAGTTGATCCAACTGCCGCTAAGGCTTTAACCCCTAACGTCTGACCAACGATCAACGTGTCCGATAAACTATAAAATTGTTGAAAAATGTTACCGATTAGTAACGGAATCGTAAACCAAAAAATTAATTTTAGCGGTTTTCCCTTTGTTAAATCGTTCATTTTCGCACTCCTTTCATTAATTAAGATGACGTACTTGTAATCGTTTTCTTGGCGCTTTGCCAGACAAGCAAACTTTGCTAGTATATCAACTTTAGATTTATAATACTAGTCCTTTGTTCGTAAATATTAAATATTTTATTTTAATTAGTGAATTGGCCGTCTTGATTTACTTTTTAAGGTTATTTCACTGTGCTAAGCTGTCACCGATTTACTAACCAACACAAAAAAACTTGTCAGCAGCCACTCACAAGTCTTTTAGATTCGATTAAGTCACATCACAGCACCATATAATAGTAATAGGACACAAACACACAAACGACCATACAAATCAAATTTAACGGAATTCCGACTTTAAAGTAGTCCGTGAACTTATAATGTCCAGGGCCGTAAACAATCAAGTTTGTTTGATACCCGATTGGCGTTGAAAAGTCCGCCGTCGCAGCAATCGTAATCAACATAACAAGCATCATCACGGGTAGATTTTCCAACTTCGCTGCGGAAACGACCACTGGAAACATCAGTGATAACGCCGCCGCATTGGACAAGATGGCCGTTAAGAAATTGGTCACGAAATAAATCAGGAACATATAGATGATTGGTGACGCATTCCCGGTAATTGCTACCAATGACTTCGCGATAAACTTATCAGCACCCACGTTCGACATCGCAAGCCCAAGTCCATAACTACTAGCCACTAAAAACAACACGTTCATATCGACAGCCTTCACAATATCGCTGATTGAAACGCATTTCGTCAAGAAAAGTACCACGCACGAGGCCGCCAGACCAACGAACAAATCAATCACGCCCATAGTCGACACGATGATCGTTGCAACCAATAAAACAATCGGTAAAACATCCTTATAAGTATGTTTCCGGGACTTCACTGGTTGTGAATTAAAGACGTGTAAATCTTTGAGACTTGCCAGCTCGTCTGGTTCACCAGTGGTAATCATGACCAAGTTGTCCCCGCCTTTTAAGCGAATACTTCCGAGATGCCCTTCGAGGTTGACATCGTTGCGTCGAATTGCGACGACGACACTCCCAAAGACATTGCGAAAACGCGCTGATTTGACCGTTTGGTTCACCAAACTGGACGTGTCCGGAATGGAGACTTCGACGAGCCGAACCCGTTCATTGGTGATATCAGTCATATTGATTTTCTGAGTGCTTGGTATTAGACCTTTAATATTCATAAGATCATTAATACAATCAAAATTTCCAGTGAAGTAAAGACGGTCACCTAACTGTAGAATCGTCTCATCCGTCACCGGCACGATCGACTGACCACTCCGATTAATCGCCACTAAGAAAGAGCGCGGTAAATTACGAAGTTTGGCGGCGACCACCGTTTGATTGAGGTGTTCAAACTCATCGCCGATCGTCATTTCAATCAAGTAATCATTCGGTTCAGCAACAACATCGTCAACACTACTCCCATAATAGGTCGGTAACATGCGGTACCCGATTGTCAGTAAGTAAATCAACCCAATAATCGTGATGGGAACCCCGATGACGGCCAAGTCAAAGGTACCAAATTGTGCTAATTTGTACTTAGACAATAATCCTTGTGCCACTAGATTGGTCGAAGTCCCTAGAACGGTCAACAGCCCACTCAGAATCGTGGCATAGGATAGTGGGATCAAGAACTTTGAGATTGCCATCCCTTTCTGCTTCGTCCAACGCTGGACCATCGGTGTCAAAGTGGACACAATCGGGGTATTATTCATAAACGGTGAAATCACACTCACGCTCGCTAACAACCGTAATAAGGAACGCTTTTCGCTGTGACCATCGCCGAGAATCCGGTCAAATAAGCGGGTAATAATATTACTTTTGGCAATGGCATAGGCAATAATATACATCAGGGCAATTGTCGCTAATCCGTCGTTAGCAAAACCAGACAGTGCGTCCGTTGGCGACAAGATGCCGACAAACATCAAGAACGCTAAGGCACACAAGATTACGGCGTTCGGGGTCGTAACTTCCATGGCCATTAATATAAATGATACTAATAACGTGATTAAAACAATTGCAATATTTAAGGTCATCGTCATCGCTCCGCTTCAACTAATTTTCATCTCGCTGAGTCTTGCGCCACTGCTCATAATCAGCCTATATCCGTCGCGCCGTTCAACATAAGAACCATTGTAGACTTGGAATGTGAACATAAATGCGACACGGTATGAAATTATTCTAGCTTTGCGGATGATTTTGCGACCAAATTGTGACTTTTTCATTAACATTCAGTCACAACTTT
Source organism: Lactiplantibacillus argentoratensis (assembly GCF_037290055.1). Classification (NCBI taxonomy): domain Bacteria; kingdom Bacillati; phylum Bacillota; class Bacilli; order Lactobacillales; family Lactobacillaceae; genus Lactiplantibacillus; species Lactiplantibacillus argentoratensis. The sequence goes on along the minus strand of NZ_CP147647.1, from coordinate 1,138,450 downwards.
GCAAACGACCTTTTCGGGCTGACAACTGGTTTAAGAACGGACGCGCTTGAAGTCGTGTGGATGACGAAATATTGATTATCAAGCATTCAAAAGTGACGCCTAGCTAGTCAACCGGCAATCATTATCCGCAGTTATTGATCAACCGATATTATGACTAGTCCGCCATTGAGCCATATTTTCATACCGGGCTACTAACGACCATCGCGCCATCAGTATCTTGGTTAGCGCAACACGCAAACAGGCGCCCCCGACCAGATGAGCCATCTAGTCATGAGCGCCCGTTTTACATTCGATAATCCTTATTCATTAATACCATACGTGTGTTTCGTCGGATACAACGAGAAGCGTTCGGCCCGGTAGACATAACCACCGCTTGGAAGACCCGTTAATTCAACGTTAAACACCTGTTGCTTGCTCTTCAAATCGTATTCAATAATATTAGCTGATTTACCATTATTCAACCAACCAAAATCAATTAGCCGATTCGAAGCACTCAAGTAACGATTAGAACCAATAATATTGGCAAAGTTCTTCTTACCTAATGACTTGCCGTAACTGCCAACTTGAGAAATCGTCTTCGTCTTTTCATTAATATGATATTCGACACCTTCTGAATATTTACCAGAAGAGTCCGCCAACGATTTCTTGGTCGTACCAACTGCCACGTTATTGTTGAAGATCATCACGTTGAGCGAGTTCTTCTTGCCCAAGGTGCTTGGATCAACGATGGCGGCATGTTGCCCACCCGGCCAAGCAATCTTACCACTAGCCTTCAGCAAGTACTTGCGGTACGATTTCGGCCAAGCTGAAGTCTTCTTACCAGACAAGATCCACTTGATCTTTTCAGTCTTGTAATCGATCTTCATCACTAAGTTCTGGTTGCGACTTGAAATAATCAAGCTCTTATCCGTCTTATCATAATAGACGGAGTTCTGATGGAACCAGTCCTTCTTACCCATATATTTACTGGACTTCGTCGCGTTGTACTTCGTATAGAACTTCGCAGGTAGGATATTCTTCATGTTGATGACCTTGGTAATCTTACCCGTCTTATGCGATATAACGATCATCGTGTCTTCGACATAAGTCCGGCCGCCATCGGAAACGGTCGCAATCAGATCACCGTTTGGCAATTCCGTTACGTCATGGTGGACCTGATTATGGTTCTGCTTCTTAGAACCCTTAGCCTTACCCCAGGCCTTATGATTAAATTTATAAGTCTTATAAACTTTACCCGTATAATCCATTTCAACTAACTCATCAAAATATGAATTCTTAGCATTCGATTTGGTCCAAATCAATAAATGCCCATTGTTAAGTTGTTTGAAAATGTGGGAAGTTGGCCGCGTTGTATACCACCGAATATTACCATCCGCATCCATCCCGAACGATAAGTTTTTAGACTGCTTGCTCCCAGAGATCGTCGTCCGAACCATAAATGTCAGCTTCGAATTGCCAGTCCCTAAGACCATTTTTTGTTTGTTAGCCTTCTTAACGTTGATCTTAAAATCGGTCAACGCTGAAGGTAACTTCGCCGTCTTGAGTCGGATCGTCTTGGTTGTCGACGTGCCATTCTTATAGGTTACCTTAATCTTGACCTGGTTATTCGTGTTGGCGTATAACCCCAGCACAGTCAAATCATGACTTGTCGTATACTTATTGACCGTATTAGAAATTGAAGTCTTACTACTCTTACCGACCACCGTATAACTGACCTTGGCCGCCTTGCTGGTCTGGAAAATCACCTTGGCGGATAACGGAGACACCCCGTATGGGTTAACCTTCGTGTACATGTTATTAACGGTATAATTCTTATTAGCGACCGCCTTCTTCAGCGTCGCCGTCTCACCCGACTGGGCCTTAATCTCAGTCTTGACTAGCCGCGTGTTGATGTCCTTCTTCGTCGCACTCGCCGAACGTACCTTACTAGTGGTCGTTGTCGTTGCAGTTGACTGATGATACTTGTAATACCCAAAACCACCGCCAATCGCGACAATCACAACGACAATTAGTGCAATCAACCAATTTCGCTTTTTCATTTACCTTTCACCGACCCTATCTCACTGTTTTTTCTGACACTAGTTGAAACCTCACGACTGTGACTCGAACCAGATGACCACTTTTCGGCTAACTGTCAGTAGGACACCCTGATAACAATGACCTAATCTAACTGTGTGCGTCACTTCATCGCTAGAAACCGCCAGTAATTATGCCACTGAGCCGAAACCACCCAGTTAATATTAATTTCATTATACTTAATCCACTGCCGTCGCAGCTAATATTTGCGCCTGCATTCGCTCAATCACTTGTCCCACCGTCGCTAGGTCCGGAACAAATGCCCCACTTGCTAACGGATGACCGCCACCATTGAACGCTTTGGCGACCGCATTGACGTTGATTGCTTTGGACCGGAAGTGCACGCGGTATTGTCCCTGTGGGGTTTCAATGAAGAATAACCACACTTTGACCGTCGTCAAGTTACCGGGTAACGGGACAATTGCGTCCTCATCACCATACTCCAGACCAAAATCACTAAATAGCCGTTGCGGTAAGACAACGTGTGCCAGGCCACTTGGGGCAATAGTTTGTTCGCTCAGAACGTATCCGTACAACTTGCTGAGTGCCGGCGTCAAGTCCATTTCATGGTGACTAATAGTGGCAATATCAATGTCCGTTGCCGCGAGTGCACTCGCAATCTTCAAGGCTCGAGCTGACGTCTCAGGAGTCGAAAAGCGCACCGTATCGCCGATCATGCCGGCATATAGTTTAGTGGCAACGGCCGTCGTTATGGTAAAACGCCCCGCTTGTGCCAACTCATAAATCATCTCCGAGCAACTGCTATAAGTTTCATCGACCCAGTTCAGTTGCCCATAGGGATCGTGATTCGGGTGGTGGTCGATTTTGATGACAAAGGCATCTGATGGCAACGCCCCGGCCAAGCGCTCGTGATTAGCACAATCTACGGCAATGACGAGGTCCGTTGCTTGTGGGGTCACTGGCTGCTCATCGGTTGGATCGATCCACGCCAAATGGCCCGGAACTGGCGCCATCGCCACAACGAATTTCTCTGGATAAGCTGCTTTGAGCAAAGCGACCAATCCAAACTGTGCCCCGATTGCATCGGGATCCGGATTCGTATGACGATAGACCAAGATTCGGTCCATTTTCACAATCGATTTTGTGATGGCAGTAATGATTGCACTAGTTTTCATTTGCAGTAACCAAACTGACGTAATGGTGTTCCGCTAAGTAATTCAATACTTGTTGCACGGAAGCGGCCAGTGGCTGTTTAGACGTATCAATCGTGATCTCAGGATCGATTGGCGCTTCGTATGGCGCATCGATACCCGTAAAGCCTGTGATCTCACCACGACGCGCCTTCGCGTACAATTGCTTCACATCCCGTTGTTCACAAACTTCAAGTGGCGTATCAACAAACACTTCAATAAACTCATCGGCCTCCAGGTTCGCCCGCACTTTATCACGGTCGGCCCGATATGGCGAAATGAAAGCCGTCAACGTAATCACACCAGCATCGACAAATAGTTTGGCAACTTCACCGATTCGACGAATATTCTCTTCACGGTCTTCCGCTGAAAATCCTAAATTCTTATTCAAGCCAAAACGCATATTGTCGCCGTCTAAGACGTAACTACCAATTTGTTGGTCAAATAGTGCTTTTTCAACGGCATTCGCGATTGTCGACTTACCAGAGCCAGACAGGCCCGTAAACCATAAAACGACACTCTTGTGATGGTTCAGCGCTTGCCGTTCAGCTTTGCTAACTTGCGAATGGTGCCAAGTAATATTATCTGACTTTACCATGCTTAGACCTCCTGTTGCTGTTCACGTTTGCGCTTCAACCCGTCGATGAGGACCCGGGCTACTTCGGGACGTGAGACTTCCTTTAGTGGTACGACACCATCAGCCAGCATCTTACGAACCTTTGTCCCACTCAATGAGATGTGATCTTCGGCACCGTGTGGGCACGTCTTCTGCGTTGCCATTGATCCACACTTCTTGCAGTAGAAGGAATTATCGAATTTGAAGAAGTGCATCCCCATCTCGTCTTCGACCGAAGTGATTAATTTTTGGGCTTCATAGGTCCCGTAATAGTCACCCACACCAGCATGGTCACGACCGACGATAAAATCAGTACAACCATAGTTTTTACGAACGATTGCGTGTAAGATGGCTTCCTTAGGACCAGCATACCGCATCGCGGCTGGATAAATGACCAACCGAACACGGTCTTCTGGATAGTAATACTTCAGAATCGTCTTATAGCTTTCCATCCGAACGTCTGCTGGAACATCTTCCGCCTTGGTCTCACCAACCAATGGATTTAAGAATAACCCATCGACGTTTTCCAAAGCTAATTTTTGAATATATTCATGCGCCCGATGAATTGGATTCCGTGTCTGGAACCCAACGATCCGCTTCCAGCCGAGGTCATGGAACATCTTCCGAGTTTCTAATGGTTCCATATAATAATCACTAAAAGCACCATGATCTGGCTTATGCAACAATTTAATTGCACCACCCAAGTAGACGTCACCATTGGCATACAAGCGTTTAACACCTGGATGGGCTTCGTCGGTGGTCTTGTAGACGTTTTGGGCTTCCAATTGCTTGTCCGGAACAAACTTATCTTCAACTTGCATCGTGCCATAAATGACGCCGTCAGCGCCCTTCAAAGCAATCTTAGTATTCAATTCAATCTTATCAGCATCCGCTTGGGACACACCCAGCGTAATTGGTACACTCCAGATAACGCCACTCTTCAAGTGCATCGTGTTGACCACTGAATGGTAATCATCACTGACCATGAAGCCAGTCAGGGGGCTAAAACCACCAATCCCAATTAATTCCAAGTCTGAGATATTCCAATTATTGATGGTTAAACTTGGCAGCTGCTCAGCAGCCTGACGCGCTGCTTCACTAAAATCTTCTAAATTAACTAACTTACCACCATGAGCTTTAATTCCGTACACTGTTTGCATATTGATCACCTTTCACGTTTAAAATTTCATCATAATTAAGACTTACAAAATGGTTCAATGCGGCTTGCTGTTGTTCATCCTGACTCGCACGTCGACACAACGCTGTTAAAGTTGCCGCCACCTCATCCATGTCTAGCGGGGTCCGCAGCTTGAACGTTTCGTCCGGCTGTTCATCTCGTAATGGCGCTGCCTTGGTCGGCTCAGCAGCAATAAAAGCCGTCACCGCACTTTGCGACGCAGGGGTTCCCAGTTCGTCAGCCATCAGGACCAAGTATGGTGGCTGTTCAACCGCGTGCAACGTCCGTATTAAATGTTGAATCGCTAATCGGCGCTCACGTTCATCAGTGATGGCCGTTAAGTCATCTGCAATCACCACGTTATGCGTATCCGCACCTAACTCGGCACTGACCGTCGTTAACATTTCAACGATTTCATTGTTTTTAGCATCGCCAATTCCCCACAACGTCTCGCGTTTTGCGTTTTTACGGAGATAATTATTCAAGGCTTCCTTTTGCTCGACCACTAAATAGTCCAAGGGGTACGTCTGAATGGCAATCGTATTATTATTCAACCGTTCGCTCAAATCTTCGGCAATCTCATGACTGTCAGCTTCTGTGCCGACCATCTTGACTTGACCGTTTCGTAAAGTCGTGTTGACCTGATCAACCTGGGCCTGATCTTCGCCGAATACAAAGAACGTTTTACTATTGATCTTGACGTTAAAGTCCCGATATAAAGCGCCATACTTGGCTAAATACTCGTCAGTCATCTCGTCGATGCGCTGTTGAAATTCAGCCGAAGCAAAGTAATCCGGGTCAGCCGCAGCTTGACGGCCTAGTAAGTAAAGTGCCTTAACATCGGGTTCCACGTCCGTTCGAGCTTCAAACTCAGCTAAGCTTTCACCGCTATCACTCTTTTGGAGTGCTGGATCGATGAAGTCATCGATTTGCGCTTGCAGGGCCGCCTCATCGCTCGTCCATGGTAAGTTGAATTGGGTCGCGATTCGTTTCAATGTCGTCAACGTCTGACCAAATAAATCTTCGTACGTGACGAGGATGCGGTGCTCACGGTCGGTATCACGTAATGAAAGCAACGTCCGGACTTGCCACTGACGCATTGCGAGCGTGGTATCACGATGCCAAGCGCGCTCATTCGAATTGACCACGTCCATCGGATTACGTAACAAGACGATCTCAGCCGGCTGAACCTCAACGTCAGCCAAAACACGTTGCCACAATTCGATATAATCATTCATCCGTGGGTCTTTAATCGCCAGATATTGTTCATTCTCAAAAAAGTTTCGTAGATACGTGGTTAACGCCGCCCGGTCCTTTTTAATCTTCGGGCTATCGTAGTAACCCTTGAAGGCTGGCCGGTACCGGATGCGACTTCCAAGTGACTTGTGAATATTGATGACATCTTTATTTTCAAAATAGCCTTTCGGATTGATCCGCTTACTAGGTGCCAGCAGGTTATCAGTCCCGAGAGAAATGCCCATCAAATTAACACACTTAGTCATTACCGATGTTCCGGAACGGCCACTCCCAAGAATTAATACGACCTGCTTCGTTGGTTGACGGTGATTAAACAATCGTTGCCATAAGCTTTGACTCATTCTTCATCATCCTAATCATTATTATTTATTTGATCTTTGGTACTTCGCTAGTGGGCTCACCAAATATACTAGCAAGTTAATTGTGAAAATAAGTACTCTTAACTCGAAAAAAATATGATGATTTCATGAAATTTAGTGCTTTTAGCAAGTACGCACCCGGTAATCTGCTGGGTGTAGATTAGGACATTTCCCCACAGTTTTGATGAAATATTCAAATTTTAGGACTATTAAAATTCCTTTATACCAGTGCATTGATTACCAAAGCACCTGATTTCATTAAGTATCGTCAGCACCCTTAACCAACTTAATCCTCAATTGAATGCTTGGCGCAACACCCCTGTTATGAAGGCCTAAAATGTCAACCCAACCATGTGGGAGCTGCGTTTCAACCCTATTCACCAGCTCAAGTGGTCGAAATCCGACAACGGTTGCTGGCAAAGACTAGTGGCTGTTCACACTACGTTTCCTACTTGCCTGGCTCCAAATAGCGTGTGCGTCACATTACGCCTTGAATATGTTCAAAAGATTAAAAAATAATTTGATTAAATTAGAAATTGGTGGTATTTTCTAATCAACCATAAAACATGTAAACGTCCTGAAGAGGAAAGTAATCATCGCTACCCGTGCAGTGAGTTTGGAATAGTGCAAACCAAACCGGAAAACGATTGATGAAAAATGGCCTCCAAACGGCACCACTGAGCTTTTGCCAGGTGATGACAGTTAGCTACTGTTAATAAGCTTCCGTATGAAACGTACGGATTGAGGTCAATATCGTGAGGTGTTGACAAATTAAGGTGGTACCGCGAACGGCAACTTCGTCCTTTAATCAGGATGAGGTTGCCGTTTTTTCGTTTAAAATAATTTGCTAAATATAAGGAGTGGGTTTTAATGACAATTATTAATAGTAACTTGGGGTATCCACGTTTAGGTGAACATCGTGAATGGAAGCACTTATTGGAACACTTTTGGAAAGGACAATTAGACAACGTGACCTTTCACGCCACTGCTAAAAAATTACGTCTAGCTAACTTGAAAAAGCAACGCGACCTGGGAGTGGACTATATTCCGGTCGCTGACAATTCGGATTACGATCACGTTTTAGATACACTAGTCGCATTCAACGCGATTCCAAGTCGCTTTGGTCACTTCGATCACCAGTTGGACTTGCCCGACTACTATGCAATTGCCCGTGGAACTGATACCGCCGTGGCGGCCGAAATGACAAAGTGGTTCAATATCAACTATCACTACATCGTGCCTGAATTCGATGATGTGTCCTTCAAGTTATTAGATAACCGTTGGCTACGTTACTACCAAGAAGCTAAGCAAGAACTTGGCATCGATGGTAAACCAGTGATTCTGGGCCCCGTCTCTTTCCTTAAGCTGGGGAAGCGTCACGGACAGTACTTAAATGACGCGGCCGTCAACGAACTATTACCGCAATTATTACCACTTTACCAACGAGTGTTTGAAGAGTTAGCGACAGCTGGCGCAAAATGGATTCAATTGGATGAACCGACCCTCGTCAAAACAACGACGGTTGCGGAACTCGCACCTTATCAAACTGCACTTGAACATTTGCATGCGGCTGTCCCATCCTTAAAAATCGAACTCCAAACTTATTTCGACAGTCTTGATCAGTACGACCAAATCGTGACCTGGCCAGTCCAAGCACTTGGACTGGACCTAGTACACGACCATGGTGAAAACTTGGCGCACTTGGTCGACCACGGCTTCCCAACTGATAAAACTCTCGCCGCTGGCATTATTGATGGTCATAACGTCTGGGCTAGTGATCTACAAGCAAAACTTGCATTAGTTCAACAGTTACGGCAAATCGTGACCGATGATCAGTTATGGCTCCAACCGGCCAACTCATTATTACACGTTCCCATTACCACCAAAAACGAAACCAAGGCTGACCCCGTCTTACTGGGCGGACTGGCCTTTGCGGACCAGAAGTTAGCCGAGCTGCATACCTTAACCGTGGCAGCCAATCAAGGGGTTGCCGCTGTTCAAGCAGCGTTTGACCGTAATCAGACCAACTTGACCGCTCTCAACCAGTCCAGTCACCGCAACAACCAGTCAGTCCGCGCGGCGGAAGCGCAACTGAGTAATCAAAAATTCGAACGCCAGGCACCATTTGCGACCCGGATTAAGTTACAACACGACCGATTACACCTTCCCCTCCTGCCAACAACAACGATTGGGAGCTTTCCGCAAAGTGCGCAAGTCCGGGCAAAACGAGCAGCATGGCGCAAGGGTAATTTAACCGACGCCGATTACCAGACATTCCTACATGCCGAAACCAAACGATGGATCAAGCTACAAGAAGGCCTCGGCCTCGACGTCCTGGTTCACGGTGAATTTGAACGCACTGACATGGTCGAATACTTTGGTCAAAAACTGACTGGCTTCTATGCGACCCAAAATGGTTGGGTCCAATCATACGGTTCACGAGGCGTCCGGCCACCCGTTATCTTTGGGGATGTCGCCTACACAGAACCAATCACCGTTGCTGAGTCCGTTTACGCGCAAAGTCTAACCGACCAGCCGGTTAAAGGCATGTTGACAGCACCACTGACCATTATCAACTGGAGTTTTGTTCGCGACGATATCCCTAGGGCGCAGGTTCAAAATCAGATTGCTTTGGCCCTCCGGCAAGAAGTTCAAAACTTGGAAAAAGCTGGTATTAAGATTATTCAAGTTGATGAACCAGCACTTAGGGAAGGTTTGCCACTCAAGCAGCGCCATTGGCAAGCCTATTTGGATGAAGCAGTGTACTCATTTAAGATCACCACGACCGGCGTGCAAAACGACACTCAGATTCATACCCATATGTGCTACTCTAACTTTGCCGATATCATCGATACCATCAAAGCCCTTGACGCAGATGTCATTTCGATTGAAACGTCCCGTAGCCATGGGGAGATTATCAGTGCTTTTGAACAAACCGGGTACGATCAAGAAATCGGTCTGGGGGTCTATGACATTCACAGTCCACGTGTACCGAGTGTTGCGGAAATTGAAGCCAACATCCAACGCGCATTACGCGTTATCGACGCCCGGCAATTCTGGATCAATCCTGACTGTGGTCTCAAAACCCGGCAAGAATCAGAAACCCTAGCAGCCTTAAAGAACATGATTGCTGCGCGCAACGCGATCCAGGCCCAATTGACCACTAGCATCCACTAAGGAGGTGGCTTGAATGAAGTTTAAACAAGCACTCCAGCAACGGGTCCTCGTTGCCGATGGCGCAATGGGCACCCTTTTATATGGTAATTATGGCATCAATTCGGCTTTTGAAAACCTGAATTTGACGCATCCCGACACGATCTTACGCGTTCACCGATCGTACATTCGGGCTGGTGCCGATATTATTCAAACCAACACCTACGCTGCGAACCGCCTAAAGTTGACCCGGTATGATTTACAAGACCAAGTCACCACCATCAATCAGGCCGCTGTGAAAATTGCAGCGACCGCACGGGAACACGCGGATCACCCCGTTTACATTCTGGGAACGATCGGTGGACTAGCCGGCGATACCGATGCAACTGTTCAACGGGCGACACCAGCAACGATTGCTGCCAACGTGACTGAACAACTTACCGCCCTTCTAGCCACCAACCAGTTAGATGGCATCTTGCTCGAAACATATTATGATTTGCCAGAACTACTCGCCGCGTTAAAAATCGTGAAGGCCCATACTGACTTGCCCGTCATCACGAATGTTTCAATGTTAGCCCCCGGCGTCTTACGAAACGGTACGAGCTTCACTGATGCCATCGTCCAACTCAACGCTGCCGGCGCCGACGTAATCGGCACGAACTGTCGCCTGGGACCTTACTATCTAGCTCAGTCATTTGAAAACTTGGCGATTCCAGCTAACGTCAAACTAGCCGTTTACCCAAACGCTGGCTTGCCTGGCACTGATCAGGACGGTGCGGTGGTCTACGATGGTGAACCAAGCTATTTCGAAGAATATGCCGAACGCTTTCGTCAGCTCGGTCTGAACATTATTGGTGGTTGTTGTGGGACCACACCTTTGCATACCAGCGCAACCGTCCGCGGTCTAAGTAATCGCAGCATCGTTGCTCATGACCAGCCGGCTACAAAACCACAGCCACCAACGCTCGTCACGACAAAGAGTCAGCACCGGTTTCTGCAAAAAGTTGCGACCCAAAAAACGGCGTTAGTCGAACTCGATCCACCCCGCGATTTTGATACGACTAAATTTTTCCGGGGTGCTGAACGATTAAAAGCCGCTGGTGTCGATGGCATTACACTGTCTGACAATTCGTTAGCAACGGTCCGGATTGCTAATACGACGATTGCGGCGCAGCTCAAGTTGAACTACGGCATCACGCCGATCGTGCACTTGACGACCCGCGACCACAATCTAATCGGCTTACAATCAGAGATCATGGGTCTACACAGCCTGGGTATTGAGGACATCTTAGCTATCACTGGCGATCCGGCCAAACTCGGTGATTTTCCGGGAGCCACTTCGGTCAGCGATGTGCGCTCCGTTGAACTGATGAAGTTGATCAAGCAATTCAATAGCGGCATCGGACCAACGGGTAAGTCGCTTAAAGAAGCCAGTGACTTTCGGGTCGCAGGCGCCTTTAATCCTAACGCTTATCGCACTTCCATATCGACCAAGTCAATCAGTCGGAAGTTAAGTTATGGTTGTGACTACATTATCACCCAACCCGTGTATGATCTTGCAAACGTTGACGCTTTGGCAGATGCTCTAGCGGCTAATCACGTGAATGTGCCAGTGTTCGTTGGTGTTATGCCACTCGTCTCACGGCGTAATGCTGAATTTCTACACCATGAAGTCCATGGCATTCGGATTCCAGAACCTATCTTGACACGCATGGCAGAAGCCGAACAGACCGGAAACGAACGGGCAGTGGGCATTGCTATTGCAAAGGAATTGATTGATGGTATCTGTGCGCGCTTCAACGGCGTTCACATCGTCACACCGTTTAACCGCTTTAAAACGGTCATTGAATTAGTCGATTACATCCAACAGAAAAACTTAATTAAAGTACAATAAAAGAAACCGCCACCAACACCTACTTTCATGCTAAAATTAGACATGAATTGTAAATGTGGAGGCGGTTTTGTCATGTACTTATTAGGGCACATTATTGGTTGGCTATGGCTCATGCTGACGGTTGCGATTGGTCTCAGTCGTCACTCAGTCAAATCAGCCAATCGCTTTTTGATTCTTAGTCGCATCGGGTACCTGCTAATTATCATCACTGGGGTGGCTTTGGCAATCAGAACCTTATCAGGCAACTGGTGGTTGACCCTGGTCAAAGCAATCCTCGGGCTCGGCACGATTGGGATGATCGAAGTGGCTTTTGCCCGCAAACAAGAAAGCCATTTGAACCCTGGACTCGTCACCCTGCTCGTCTGTGGCACCGTGCTGACGATTGTTTGTGGCATCGGCTTGCACTGGCAATTGACAGGTAACTTGATTTAAACCATCACTGTCATTGACGTTGCTGACTGACGATGCGAATTCGAATTGATGCTATCAAAAAAGCAAGTCGTCCCATTACGGACCACTTGCCTGATGACAATTAATTGTTACGATCACTCAATCGTTTCATGATTTGCTGGCGCATCCGCATCTTCTGGTTGCTTTCCATAAAGATCAACCGCGACGTCCCGTAGTTAAAGAGTCCCACGAGAACCTGGTCGATGATTTTAACAAGTAGGGGTGTCCAGAATAACAACGAAATGCCGACGAACATGAGGAAAGTATCGAAAAAATATGATAAGCCCCGTGTCAGCATGAAACTAAGGAACTCGCGGCACCAGTGCCAAAAGTCGCGAGATTTGGATTGAAAGACCACCGCTTTGTTGGTAAAGAAACTAAACAAAGTCGCTAGCACCCATGCGATTGTGTTGGAAAATAAATAGTGTTCTGCCAACACCGAGTGGAGCAACCAGAATACTAAGACGTTCACTAGCGCGGCCATAAAGCCAAACAGTGCGTATTTCCAAAAATATTGATATCGATGGTAGATTTTAATCAACCATTGCACGCCGTTCGCCACCGTTTCTTCTAACTCAAAAATATTATACAATAGCAATATCATACCTTGTTATCGGCCCCCTGACAAGCTCAGCCGTTAAATTGGCGCTTAATGGGCCGGTCGCTTATACTTAAACTAATCTGCAATTCTTTTTGGAGTGAATTATTTATGAGAACTTATTTATTTGTTGCCGGGCTGGTCTTAGCCTGTCTAATTTTAATTATCATCTTAATTGCGGTATTAGTCCATCTCCGCCATGTCAACCAGGCGGCGGATAAGCAGGCCGCGTTGCTTAAATCAATTCGGCAGCGCCTCGTCCACCAGACTTTGGCCAACCAGGAACAAGACCGCCAAATTACCAAGTTGCAGACTCAAAACAACGGTTTTCGGAATCGCTTGAATCAGGCCGTTCCGCATCCGGTGGCGGTTCCTCAGACGCGCCGGATCAACGCGAATTCACGGGCAATTTTCCGCTCATACGTCATTGGTTTAGATTACTACCAAAAAGAATTTGAAGCCGCACTGGCCGATGCGAGTGCCCGGGGTTACTTTAAACCTTATGGTGGCTATAATGATTCTGGTCTGAAAGCAGATTATCTCTACGCTAAGAAATACCGTGTCGACGCTAACGCCAATATCGGTGAAATTCAGCTAGTGGAGGAAGTCGATGGCGCCGAACGCTCCGTCCGGGTTGAACTAAAAGTCGCGGAGCATGGCTATACCATCGGTTATCTGCCGAAAAAACAGGTCGACGAGGCCTTCAACGTGATCGACATTTACGCCAACTCGGTCATGACCCTCTCCTCCAAAACCAATTTAACTGGTGGTGAATGGAAGATGGCGATCGATGCTGTCGATGAAATGCAGTACCTGAATGATCCCAACGCTCAAAATCGGGCCCTTCCCGATTACGGTGCCATTGACACCCCCTTAAAAATCAAGACCGGTAAAAAGTCCTACTTCCTCCAATTCACCCTATATGAAATGGAAATCAGCAATGATGAGATTCCATTGTATAGTTTAGTCGACACCGTCGACGGTCAACGTGGCTCAATTGTTGAAGTTGATGCTGGTCCGATCTCATATGTGATCGACGTCCAAGCTGGGCCACAGACAGGGTCCAAGATTACGGTCATTCCTGAACAAATCGACCGCGTCATTTGGGTCCCTAACTGGAAATAGGTCAATCACCGTTATCAAGTGAGGTTATTTTAATGAAAAAATTAATCTTAGTGATCCTGTTACTGCTGTCAATCGGTGTGATGACCATCGTTGATTCGAACATCATCCGACAAGCCCCTTATCCGAGCTTGTCCCAAGAACAAACGAAATAAGGAGGTCCGAACGTGACCCGGGCAATTTTAATCAGTTTCTGCGCCCTATTCCTTTTAGCAGGCTGCACTTCCCAAGCTGAGCCAAGTATTTCCACTAAGCAAGCGAACTCAGTTGCAGCCGCTAACCGCGCGGAGCAAACTAGTCGTGCCAATGCAGCGGCTGATGCTAGTGCTAAGAAGCAATCTGGTGACCATTATCAAGCTACTGACGACCATATCACTAGCGCAACTAGTGCAGTGGCCGCCGTCGGGCAAGTGCTCAACGATTCCAAGCAACAAACCTTTGGTGTCGTACCAACTGCCAACCAAGATGCACACGGCCACCACTATTATCAGGTCGATGCTTATCAGAAAACGGCTAATGGCGGCCGGGGGCATTATCTGAATAGTTACTTTGTTTATTTAGATGGTAGTATCACGACCAAACAAGCAAATTAATAAACAGACAAGTTGTCACCCATTCGAGCAGCGTCGTTGAAGCTGCTGGGATGGGTGACTTTTTGGATGCATTTTTTGCCGGTAATCATTTCAGTGTTTGGGCGTACAGTTATTCCATGCTAATTAAGGCTAGCCCCAATAACTAAGCAACCAATTTGCAATTACAATTAATATCAACTGCATAAATATAGAAAAAGGTTTATTTTTTTGTTACTTTTCGCTATAATGGATATTGTTGTTAAAGCAACTGCCCCAGTGGCGGAACTGGCAGACGCGCAGCGTTCAGGTCGCTGTATTGGAAACAATGTACAGGTTCGAATCCTGCCTGGGGCATAAATAGTCTATGAGCAATAAAAGAGCCACGGTAAACACTTATTTACTGGGCTCTTTTATTTTGTGGATTTTAACAAAGTAGTGACTTTGCAAAGGTTTTTACGCCTTTCTTCAATAAGGATGAAATTAAAATAATTTTGCTCAACCGATCAGCGCTGGTCCACCTCACCTATCCGTTTAGACACACTAACCACAGCAAACGGGCCGTCGCTCCCATTGTTAGGGGAACTATGGCCTTTTACTAACGGTTAAGTCATTATTGATCACAGTGGAACCATCACCAACACTTCAGAAACTGAGGCGATTAATTTCTGAAAATCCCCAAAAAGTCCTATGCAACCCACGATTTTAGTGTATACTAGATATGTTGACGAAAAGTTAACGTGATGGCGGTAGTGGCGAAGTGGTTAACGCACCGGATTGTGGCTCCGGCACGCGTGGGTTCGATTCCCACCTACCGCCCTTCTAAAAAAGCACGTGCAATTGCACGTGCTTTTTTATTTAATCAAATTTTTCTAATCACGCCGTCAGCCAAGCCTTCAAAGCGGCTCCAGTGCGTGAAGTGGGCACGTCAACTGCTGCTCGTGGGGTTCCGCTATACTGAATTCGGCCGCCATACTGACCAGCATCCGGCCCCACATCGATCAACCAATCGGCCTGGCTAATTACCGCCAGATTATGTTCGATAATAATCAACGAGTTACCAGCGGCCACTAAGGCATCGAATAATTTTAATAAGCGTTGTGTGTCTTGCAAATGCAGACCGGCAGTCGGTTCATCTAACAAGTACACCGTTCCCTGCTTGCCTAGCTCAACCGCCAGCTTCAACCGTTGCAGTTCACCACCCGACAAAGTGGTGAGCGGTTGCGCCAATGTTAGGTAACCCAAACCGACCCGGTCTAAATTCTTCAATGGCTGAGCCACTTTGTCCATCGTGGCAAAAAAAGCTAACGCCGCTGTGACTGACATCTGGAGCACGTCGGCAATCGTCTTACCCTGGTAAGCATAACTGAGCGCCGTTTCATTATACCGCTGCCCATGACACAATTCACATGTCTGCACAACGGGATCCATAAAGGCCATATTCGTGATGGTCACGCCTTTACCCTTACACCGCGGACAAGCACCCTTACCATTATAGCTGAACCAACTAGTTGCCACGCCATTGGCTTTCGCGAATAGTTGTCGGATTTGGTCGAGCACTCCTAAGTAAGTCGCCGGTGTTGAGCGAATATTCAGACCCACTGGTGTCTGGGCTAAATCAATATAAGCCGTCTTTAATTGCCGTTTTAGCGCGGTAACCAGCGAACTCTTCCCTGAACCGGCCACCCCCGAGACGACCGTCATCACACCGAGGGGCACGTCGACACTGACATCGTGCAGGTTATTTTCATTAATATGGTGTAATGCCAAGTGGGCCTGGACTGGTCGTTCTTGACCCCATTTATGCGGTTGTCGCAACCACCGGCCCGTCAACGTATCAGAAGCCAGTAACTCGTCATAAGTCCCAGTAAAGGTTACGTTTCCACCAGTGCGACCAGCTGCAGGCCCCATCTCGACAACATAGTCGGCTAACGTAAACATGGCTGGATTGTGTTCAACAATCAGAATTGTGTTACCCTTATCCTTCAGCTTCGTTAACGCTTGCTTGATTAACTGAATATCATGTGGGTGCAGCCCAACGCTTGGCTCGTCCAAAATGTAGACCATATCTACTAAGGCGCTGGTCAAGTATTTGGCAATCTTAATCCGTTGCGCTTCACCACCAGATAAAGAACTGGTCCCACGATCCAATGTCAGATAGCCCAGGCCAATATCGAC
This sequence comes from Lactiplantibacillus argentoratensis, assembly GCF_037290055.1. Lineage (NCBI taxonomy): Bacteria > Bacillati > Bacillota > Bacilli > Lactobacillales > Lactobacillaceae > Lactiplantibacillus > Lactiplantibacillus argentoratensis. The sequence continues at coordinate 1,121,850 of NZ_CP147647.1, read as the reverse complement.
CAACGATTGGATCTTGGTCGTCAGCTCCCGCACAATATCTTGGGCTAACGGCGCATCAATCGCTTGTAAAAATGCCAGAACATGCTTTAAATCCATCGCCGTCACCTGAGCAATGTTGACCCCGTTAATATGATTGGTCAACACGACCGGTTTGAGTCGTGTGCCATCACACGTTGGGCACGGTTTGCGCGTGACGATCGCCGCAATCGCATCGCGATGGTGTTCGGCTTCCTTCTTACCAATAATCGAGCGCTTGATCCGCGGAACAACACCTTCATACAGGGCCGTTCTAGGAAAACCTTCTCCAGGATGGGCTAATTTCTGTTGCGGTGCGTGCATCAGTAAATCGTATTCCGCAGCACTATAATCCTTGATGGGTTTATCATTGTCAAACAAACCACTCGTCGCATAACGGCGCCAACGCCACGTATCCGGTGCAAAACTCACAAACGTGATGGCCCCCTCGTTTAATGATTTCTCAGGATCAATCAATTGCTGCTCATCAATATCGTCAACATAACCTAAACCTTGGCAGGTTGGGCACATGCCTTGGGGTAAGTTAAACGAAAAACTGTCCGAATACCCGATAAACGGTTCCCCAACCCGTGAAAACAAGAGCCGCAGTAACGAATAAATCCCAGTATAGGTTGCCAAGGTTGAACGCGCATTCTTGCCGAGGCGTTGTTGAGCAATCACAATCGCAACGGGCAAGTGCTCGATATGCCCGACGTGTGGTTGACCATACTTCGGTAAATATTGTTGCGTAAAACTGGGAAACGTTTCATTCAGTTCGCGCCGTGACGCCGCTGCAATCGTATCAAAAACGAGTGACGACTTACCGGAACCTGACAAGCCCACGAACACCGTGGTTGCATATTTAGGAACGCGAAGACTAACGTGCTTTAAATTGTTTTGGGTAGCGTCGTATACGTCAATGGCGCCATGTGGAAATGAATAACTGGTCATCAAACCTTCCTTTCTATCACTTGTTTGCTATCAAAAAAGGACCTGAAAATTCAGATCCTAAGTATCAGACTGATTCATCAACGAGCTTGACGACCGTCCCATAGCCGGTTACGATCAAAAACCGTGGTGCAACACTCATCTGAGCGACTTCAGTATTGAAGTTCACATAAATTAACCCGTCGCCACCTTGATCCTCTGCCTTTTGTAGCAGTAGTGGCTTGACTTGCTCGATTAAATCGTCAAACCGTTCAAACTGATCAACACCATCAGATTCAAACATCAGGTGTTTTGTGACGGAGACGACGCCCTTAATCATATGGGAGCGCTGTAAATCACCAGTTGTCATAAACATTTTTCCAACCCCCTATCATTTTAATTTTACTTGAAAACGACGTCACTCGCAAACGTAACCAATTATTTGACCACAAGTTTTTAAAGGACTAAATTAATCGTAGGGAGTGATAGTTTGAAAACAGCAACACAACTTTTACAACAATATACCTTTGAGCCCGTTAAGGATAAAATGCGGGTCGAACAACACGCCTTAGCCGTCCAACATCAGGATCGCGCCATTCCATTCGGACACTTCAAGATCCGGTTGAAAAATATTGATAATCAACAAACTTACTTATTGGAATTAAAACAAGCGTTACAGTTGACCACCACGTCTGGGTTCCAGTTACGTTCCCGCTTGCACGGGGTACATGTCAAGCACGCGCAACACATGGTGCCGACCGGTTATCACGTCTTAGCATCACTGACGATTAAGAACGCCCCGCAGGACGCTCATGAATTTGTCCACGACAAAACGAAAGTCGCCTGTCTGATTCCAGTCGGCGACCACCGAGCCAAGACATTGCCAACCAAAGTCCCACTCTATGCGTTCACGGACAACCACCAGCTCGCTATTAATCAGCGGGCCATGGCCCAGTTATTCCTAACGTGCATCAAGTCCCAACAACACCAGCAGGTCAATTAACAAACTCATTTTTATAAATAAATCGTTCGAAAACAATGTATTTGCGCAATATTAATTGCATTTGGCGAATTAATTGCGTACAATGTACTAAAACAGATAGTAAAGGAGGCGGTTTGATGGCAACCCCAACAAAAAACATTTTGCTCGATGAACAACTCTGCTTTGCACTTTACACCGCCAGCAAACGATATAATCATTTTTATTCCGAAGCTTTAGCACCCTTTAAGCTGACTTATCCGCAGTACATCACCTTATTAGCACTGTGGGAAAAGAGTCCGATGACGGTCCGCGAGCTTGGTTCACACGTTAACCTCGATAGTGGAACTCTGACCCCGTTATTGAAACGGATGCAAACCCAAGGCTGGGTCGAACGCAAGCGCGATACGGATGATGAACGTCAAGTTAACATTTCATTATCACAGAAAGCCATCGATGCTAAGCCAGAGATCTTTGCCCACGTCAATTCTTGCATGGACTTACTTGGTTTAGATGAAGCAACCTATAACCAGATTCGCGAAACGGTCAACTTTGCTTCTGAACACATCAAAAACGCCGATCCTAAAAAGGTCGACTACACCGGTGAAGCATTCTAACCAGTCACCTCACTTTGGCCGAGATTATCATAATCTCGGCTTTTTTGTTGCGATTAAACCGAGTGATTGCCAGTCTACAGCACCCCCTGCACCGTGCAAAGCTACGGCCAGTTCGCAGCGCCTAAATAATCATGGACGGTCTCTTTCAAAAATAAAGAAAATAATAAAACTCTAGTGGCACTTGATAATCTAGATAGCAAAACATAATTTAAGTATGTATTAGCGTGACTCCCTCGTCAGTCTTTCACTTTGGAGCCGGTGGGACACTTTTGGAGCACTTTAAATCAAAAAAATGACTCTACCGCCGGAAGCAGTAGGGCCAAAGAGTTAGGTTTAAGTACAATATGGGGGATTGTACTTGCTTGTCCATCCACTTTGGGGGAGTAAAATGAACAAGTGTATAACTATTAGGTACAAGTATATACTATTACATAATTGTGAAGAAAGTGTGAAGATTTCTTCGAATTGACCATTTTTTATTCTTTATTTTTATAATACGCCAATCGTTTTTTTTACAATTATTATATTTCGGGCACGTAACTATATTAATATCCCCACTCAAGACTTACGTCACACGCTTTTATAGATTTGCAAATCCGTGTTGAAACCTGAGCACTGCGGTAAAATCAACCATAGGAGGTGAAGTCGGATGGAAATAATTGACCGCGGTCTGGGGTGGCTGGGACGCGTACTACTCACCACCGGTCTAATCATCGGCGTCGTGATTCCACCAATGTTACTTAAGTTAATTAACCAATTGTATCGCCATCACCAACTCATAGCTTGGCAAATAACACTGGCGGTCGTTTACTTACTGCTTTTTATGATCCTGGCCTTAGCTGCAACGGCCATAATGCGTCATTACACGGGTGAATACCAGTCGAAACAGTTACAACGCCATGACTGGCAAGTTATTGGAACGGCCTATCTCATTATCTTAATCTTGGAGGGCGGCTTGCAATTAATCAATCAGCTCCTATATCACCAGAACCAGACACAAAATAATGTCGCTATTAAGAACTTAATGGCCGGCAGTCCCTTGTCACCGTGGCTCATGGCATTGAGTGCTGTTTTTTTGACCCCGATCGTCGAAGAACTGATTTTTCGCGGCGTCCTGACGAACCTTTTCTTCCAACAAGAATGGCTCAAAATTGGGCTTAGCGGCCTGGTCTTCGGTAGCCTGCACAGTAGCTCGACCGTTCCAAGCTTTCTAATATACGTCACCATGGGACTGGCACTCGCCGTAGTCTATCGTCTGACCGGAAAGATTCGTGCCGCCATCGCACTCCACTTTGTGATTAACGCCCTCGCAATCACCATCATGTTGCTAAATTGACGAACCACCTCTGCAACTTTGTGGGGACGCTTGCCAGACTAACTCGTATAGCCGCCTTGCCAAACAAGTAGGACGTCAAAAATCAAGAACAACACATTAAAGTGTAGCAGCCACCAGTTCATTAGGCCCTTCTCACGCACCATTCCTGTGATGGCCAAGCCAATACCGATAACCGGAATCAAGCCTCCTTGGAGCAACCGGTAAATCGGCAGGTACGCCCACTTGGACAACAATAGCGGCCCCGTTAGTTGACCTAATAAAACAAACAATAAGAATACCCCGATATTCAGCAATGAGCAGGCAAACGCCGTCTCGGTAACGGTCCCCATCGCGAGGCGAAAGTGAAATTGGAATCGTAAAATCAATGTCCCGATGATTCCAATAACCAAGATAATGCCAACCACTAACATACAGCCACTACTCCTTTTTTTGTCATTGTTACTGTACGCTAAAATCAACCACGCGCCTAGCACAAACCCAGAAGCTTAACGATTTTTTAGCAAACACCGTAACTAGGTTAGTGACCGGGATTCTCCAACCCATTCGCTACGGCCGCAACTGGTCACATGGGCCGCGCCACGTTTGCAATTATCAAAAAAAGAGCCGGCAACTTGCCCGCTCACCCAATCTAACTCTTTGTCCCACTTGGTACTGTTAGTACTTTGGCTTTCAACCCAACAACTTTAATTGTGATCCGCTTGTGAACTGGCATCTTAACGTAGAATTGACCACTCTGCTTGTTCGAAATAATCTGGCGAACGTGTTTGCCACTCTTGAGCGTCACGATAACGCCGTGCTTGGTCCGCCCGCTGATTGTCGCCGAGGTGGCATTTTGATGGTATACCACCTTTGACACGGTGAGCCGATGGGTTCGGCGATGATAATCACCTTGCAAGCTGTATTCCGAACCGAATATTAGCAAACAACCGGCCAGAATCATTAAGATTAATGACCAGAACTGTTTCATGACACCACCTCCACCCCAGTTCCCACAACTGGTATTTGATAATATTAGCATACATGCAAATTCATCTGGAAAACCAAAAAAGGTGCAAAGCTCATAATAGCTTGCACCAACGTCATTAAAATTCATTTTTGATTAACGGTTTTGTTACATTAGAGTCTTGTGTGGCACTAGCTGAATGTAACCGCTAGTTCAGAACGCTTGACCAACGTCACCAGATCATGCATTTTACGAATCGCAATATCGACCGACTCGCCATTTTCAAAGTAGCCAAGCTGATGTTGCTTATCAATTCGTACTAGCATTTGCGGGTTCACCAAGAAACTCTTATGAACCCGGAATAACTCTGGGTGGGCCACGGTTTCATCACTAATCTTACCATTGTATTGAACAATTCGATCTGTTAAATGGAGAACCAGCTTATTGCGAACTGCTCCAGTCTCGATAAATAACACCTGATCTAATGGAACATTGAAGAGCTGACCACCCTTAGAGTAAGAAAACATGGCCTTGCTGGTGACTGCTTGCTTGGTATAACGTTCATAAGCAACCCGAATATCTGTCTCCACTTTGGCTTTGACCGTTTCTTGACCCAAATCTTTCACAATAAAGTCCAGTGGTTCGATTCGTCGTTCAAAGGTCAAAAAAGCCATTTCAGAATGGGTCGACACGAAGACAATCCGCGCATTAACATCCGCCTCGCGAATTCGAGTCGCTAGTGCTAGGCCATTTAAGTCTTGCCCAGGATATTCAATATCTAAAAAGTAGAGTCCCTCAAGATCGGAATTGGTCTCGACATAGTCCAACAACGTTTGTGCTTGTCCGGTTGCCAAGGTCAGTTCCATATCAAAATCATTGATCATAATATGATTCTTAATGATTTGCTTTAAAGTTGCTAATTGTTCAGGATCATCTTCCACAACAAAGGTCTTTAACACGCTGCTCACTCACTTTCAATACTAATAATAAATTCGAATCGTTGATGGGAGCTCACTTCATAAGTCACGTTCGCTAACGGGTCTAACAACTCGCGGACGGTTGCCAATCCTTGCCCATGGCCAGCACCCTTCGAGGTATGTCCCGCAACCATGAGCTCATCTAAGCGCTCGATCGGGTGATTCAATGAATTGGCAAATATTAATTCCACCATCCGAGGATACTTGACCAGTGCCACCGTGATCTGCCCCCCACTCTGGCCCTTCACTGCTTCGATGGCATTATCTAGCAAGATTCCACTCACCCGTGATAGCGTCACCGGATCAATTGCAATCACTGAAATGGGGTCAGTAGCTTCCAAGCGTACTTGAATCCCAGCTTGGCGGGCAACGGAAAACTTACTTTGGACGATCGCCTTCAATGGCTTATCCTTAATTTGTTCCAAGTTGTCGAAGTGGCCAAAATCACGATTAAGACTCTGCTTCGACTTGGTCACGACTTGCCGAAAGTATTGCTGTAATTCAGGATCATCGGCCGTTTGAATGTATTCGCCTAAAGATAACAGAATATTCTGATAATCATGGCGGAACTTACGTAAATTTTGATAACTACTTTCTAAATTTTTGACATAAATATCATATTGTTGCCGCTCCAAAGCTTGCCGGTTGTTTTGAACCCGCAGTGTGTAGCTATAGAACAGGTAGAGGAACGTTCCGGCGTTGATCAGCAAGATTGCCACCAGAATCAACATCAGGATTCCTAAAAATCCAGAGCCGATATTATAGTTGTCCGCCGCTGCCGTGATGGTAAAGAACGCGACCGCGACTACGGCTAAGGCGCTAACGATCACATTCAACGTCAGCTCATCCACAAATTGTCGTGGATAGCGTTTCTTTAAGACTTTAAAGCTAGCGACAACTGCTAACATACAAGCCGTCACGATTGTTTCACCGATAGCCTCGAATAACCAGCCATTCCAATCATTCAAACCGAGATTAAATAGATGGAAAATCGACTCGGTCGCATAGTTGCCAAAAAAGCTAAAGAAAATGTAAGCGAGTGTGGCCGTTAGACTTGTCACGATAAAGTACTTTTTGCGACGCACGAACGCTAGTAACCCCATGTTCACAATGAACGTGATAATGTCGGAATAATCGTCATACAGCATGTAGATCACAGTTAGAAGTACGGTCATGACCGCAATAGTCGCATAGACCCGCTTCTGCCGGAGCTCACGATTGATTAATATCTGCAGTAGAAAAACCAGCAAGACCGAATACCAGTGGTCAAACACTGCAATATACCAATAGACGTAAACGATAACTGCTCCCTCCCCGCATGATGCTTAATACTACTATTGTAGCGAAATCCAACCGGTTTGTATATTTGTGCGATAAAAACTTAACAATCTTTATCAAATCGCTGACTGACAAATTAACGCCCCCAACCGCTTCAAGACCCGCTGTAATCATCTTTCTTAGCTTTAGAAAAAAATATGCTCGCCAAAATCATAACTACCCGTAAAACGGGTAGTTTGCTCCAGGGCTATAAGCCCTATGTACTAGCCAGCGTCTCAAGGCGCTGGCTTTTGTGTATCAAAGCCAAACTGCTCTTGTCACTTTTGCGACCGCTTTAAGCGGTGTTGTTATTACTTGCCTTGACCCTTAAAAGGGGTTTCATATTCCCGGACACTCAACCGATCCTGCGCTTGATCATGTTTTTCTTGATCACGAATATATTTCCTGATGGTGGCTTCATTAAGCCCAACCGTGCTAACGTAATAGCTGACTGACCAAAAGTGTCGGTTCCCAAATTTATACTTCAAATTCGCATGCTGGTCGAACATCATCAAGGCCGATTTACCTTTTAAATAACCCATAAAACTGGCAACACTTAATTTGGGTGGGATGCTTACCAACAAGTGGACGTGGTCTGGCATCATATGTCCTTCCAATATCTTTACGCCTTTATACTGGCATAGCAAGCGAATATCATCTTGCAAGTCACGTCGATATTGATTATAAATTATTTTTCTCCTATACTTTGGAGTGAATACGATACGGTACTTACACAGCCACTTGGTATGTGCAAGGCTGTTTAGTTTATTCGCCATTTCTGACGTCCCCCTTTCGATTTTGAATGTTTGGCTCTGATCACCTACATTCTAAATCTGATGGGGGCGTTTGGGTTTAACCATTTTGCCATCCGCCCGCAAAGCGGGTGGTTTTTTGTTTCGCACGCTTTAGCGCACTCAACCGGGCCTAAAGGCATAATAAAAAAGCGACCTCCGTTCATTAACGGCGTCGCTCATAGATTATTATTAGTGAAAGTCACCGGGCATAAAGCTCTCGATAACCGCGGTTGTATTGAAGGTTTCAAAACTATGGAAGCTAGCCTCATCGATTTCAGCGTAGCGAATAGCAATCTGTGGACGTTTTGCAAGATCGAACATATCCACGTAATTGAACTCAATATACTTCTTATGCTCACTATGAATGAAGCCGGCATAGCTATCACCATGCTTTTTGATTCGGCCAGATAGCTGAATCACTTGGTCGTGGTGGAACGCTTGCTTCAGCAACGTCTTCAAAAGTGAATGCTTAGTCTTATTATGCTTTTTCAGCAATTTATTCATCAACCGCTCAGTGTTCCAAACATCATAGTAGCCCCGTTGTTTGGCTAGTGCGATAATGGTCGTCATGCTCTTTAAATAATCAGTGTCACTCATCACACGGGCTAACGATGCTTTACGAAAAACCACCAACCCGTCTAGTTCACCATCAACATTAACGGCTTGAACCAGCACAAACTTTTCATCCTGCTGAATCACATAGCCGACACTAAATTGCTCATTGGTTCCCTTGGAATAGATCTCAACGAGGTTGGTATTCTTAATCGCCTTAGCTAAATCGTCGCGAATCGCACTCATGCGTGTTCCCCCATTCAGTAATTTGTAACAAATAATTTATTTCATACTACCACATTTTCAACTATCATGATACCACTTGTAAAGGTCGAACACCAAATGGCAACTTTCATTATCTAGATAAAATTTGTGCTATAAAATAAACTTGTTAATAACCTCTGCTAACGCGTCATGATTGTTATCAGCGGCCGTCACGTATTTAGCAGCGGCCTTGACCGCATCGATACCATTGGCAACACTTACAGGTAACCCCACCGCCTTCAGCATCGGCAGATCATTGCTGTTATCACCCGCAGCAATAATTTCATCCGCCGTAATTCCCAGCAATTTTCCTAATTGAACCGCTGCGGTCCCCTTGTCAACGCCAGCCGGATTAAACTCAACGTAACGGTCAGACGAATAAGTCACAGCTAACTTGCTTGGATCAACGATTGCTTCAACGTCCGCGCGCATCTGCTTGCGGTCAGCCATCGTTGGTAACGCCATAATAATCTTCATAACATTCATCGTTTTGAATTGTTCAAAGTCCGGCGTTGTCATGGTCGTAAACGTCACGCCGCGGTTTTGTAAGTAGTCAGAATCACTTGGAACCGGATTATAAATATATAACGTATCCTGCGTGTACACGTGTGTCGCCGCCTGTTGATTCGCAATCCCCGCTTCAAACACGCCTTTAGCAACCTCATAAGGCATGGCGTTGACTGCCAATGGCCGATTATCCTTATTCTCTAAAATCAAGCCACCATTATAAGAAATCGAATATTGATGCGGTTGGTCCCGCAAACCCATCGTCTCCAAATCGTTCTGAAACGAGGTATAACTACGACCAGAGTTCGGCACAAAATAAACGCCCTTAGCCGCGGCGGCCTGAATTGCCGCGGCGTTCTTTTCAGACAACGTACCATCGTCATTCATCAGTGTCTCGTCCAAGTCACAAACAATCATTTTATACATATTACGGTTTCCTCTCATCTGCTTGACCAGCCGAAACTTGGTCATTTTAGGTTTACTATTCCACTCTAGCGAAAGATGTGCGGAAATGCAACCGCTTTATTTTTCAATCAACCAGACCATGTTGACCAATATGCGGGAAGTCTCCGTGTGAGATTCTATTGCCACTACTGCGCCATCTGCAAGGTTTAACTTCATCTTTCGCTCAGACGGCTCGGCAGTACAGCCTGCTAGGCGATAATTTCTAATGGTGACCCCGCAACTTTCCCGGCTAACTTTCAAAAGTCGCGGTTTCCCCTCTTAGTCCACTGCTAATAGTACTAATCGAAAGAAAGCTCAGGAGTTTTTTGACATTCAGGCCCACCATTAATATGGTGCCTAAATTCTCAAATCATAACATTATGTCGTACAAGCCCACCGTGCTAAAATCAACCTAATTCTAAGTACAAGCTATACTCGGCAAGCAGGCCAGTTAAGGAGACGCCATGAAAACCAACCCGGAAGACTTAATGCGCGACTTATACAATTTAATTATTAACCCAGCAACCCGTGACTGGGAACGCCATTTACTAGTCCAGGCCAAGAATAATCGGCAACAGCTCTCGCCGACTGGGCAACTAAAACAACTCGAAGCCGATTTGCGACCGTTAGCTATGCGGGAGAACCTGACGCCGGATGTCATGGACTTTTATCTCGCCATCACTGGCAACGGACCCACGCCGGCTGAGAACAGTGTATCGGCTTACCCACCCCTTAGTTCGCCTTATGAAGAACGGGCAGTCTTTGCTGGTGGGTGTTTTTGGTGCATGGTCGAGCCCTTTGATCAGCGTCCCGGTATTAATACAGTGATTTCTGGTTATACCGGTGGTTCGTGGGCCCAACCAACCTATGAACAAGTGAGTGGTCAATATACCGGGCACGTTGAAGTCGTGGAAATCAGATACGATACCCGTAAAATCTCGTATCAAGATCTGGTCGATGTTTATTGGCAACTAATCGACCCGACCGATCGCTTTGGACAGATCAACGATCGCGGTAGCCAGTACCGGCCAGTCATCTTTTACGCTGATCAACATCAATTGACCATTGCGCAAGCATCCAAACAAGCGCTTGTGGACTCGCAACGTTATCAAAAACCAATTGTCGTGGCCATTGAACCCTTACAGCAATTTTGGCCAGCAGAAAATTATCATCAGGATTTTTACCGCAAACAACCCCGGCGCTACCGACAACTGAAAAAAGCCCATGATCACTATCTAAGTTGGTTGAAATTTAAAAACAAATTATAGCTTGGCGGTTCAGTCCATGCTGACAGCTTTGCCTGCTTCCGGAATTAATTGGGCAAGCACTAGTTTAAAAAGCATCCGTTACTTGCCAGTATTTCAACCAGCAAGCAGCGGATGCTTTCATCATTAACGATACAATTCGAATCTCTCGTAACTAGCAGCCCACATGAAGTGCCAACTTAACGCGCATTGGCCACCATGGATTTGTACAAAGACCCGCTCAACGTAGTCCCGACTGCGATTGCTTGCCGATTCCAAGTAAGATCCAGTAATGAATCGTTTCAAACGATGTGATAACGAGCACGATCAATTGGCAGTGGTCCACCTCAAATTTCGATTCCCATGCCCTGATACACATCCGCATACATCGTCTGCTGATCAGGATAAAGTCGCTGCGTTTCCGGCGCGTATGCCAGTTGCCCCTTACTCAGCTTCTCAAGTACTTTAGCTTTGTCCAAGTTCAAGTTAAATTTATGATTGATTTTCAACAAGAAATCATCGATATCACACGGTTGCTGGCCTAATTCTTGTGCTAAAAAGTTAACAAGCGGCGGGCACACGGGCGTTGGGTGGGTTTCATTGATAAATATGACGCCACGCGTCTTGATGGTTCGAATCGATGGGATGGTAAAGATCAGCCGTTCATACGCTTCATCACTAAAGCCAGTCTTCGCCATAAAAGAACTTTCAAATCCGGCATCCACCAATGATTTCCACGTAAAGAAGACATCATCATCAACGAACGCCACCACTTCTTGCAAAAAGTTATCAATATCAGCCTTAGTCAATCCTAACTTATTTAAGCCCCTAATCGTCAGATAACGTGTGGGATCCATCGCAATCAAGTCATGCCGTAACTCAAGTTGGTAGGCTTTGAGTGTAAACCAGCGATTCGGGTATGCTTTAAGTTCATCCGTCGGAACGTAGTCATCCACGAGCCACAGCTTCTTCAACGCGTCGTCTAAGGAATGACAATCCTTTCTCATTAACAGGCCACTACGTTCAACGTAGCCGAGCTTGTCCACCAATAAGGGGGAGACTTGTACTGCGGGGTCAATCAGTTTAATAATTCCCGCAACTTGCTCGAACGGATAGAGCGATTGATCAAGGACAATCTGCATCTTTGCATAGAATTCTGGATTGGTTGGTAACTTTGCATTCATCGTAATCGTATTATTATGAATATATTTTTTATAAACCTTATTGATATAGGCCCACACTGACACCCGTTTCAACTGATAGCTGGCTTGCAGGTAATCGGCGACATCATCGGCGGTTTGACCATCAAATTGCAATAAAATATCCAGGTAAAACTTATCCTTGCTAGCCTCATCATTATTGATACGACCAATGTATACCTGGGACTGACGAACGATCGTATTCAACCGATCAAATTGTTCATACCCGAGTGCCTTTAACAGATTAGCCAATTCAGAACTTTCGCGAATATCGATTTCAGCCATTAAAGCCTGATTCTGTTCAAAAAAGTAATCGATGCCATAAATTCCATCGGCAACTTCAAATAACGCATTAATTTCATCCAGATAATCGCTGACATCGCTCAGAGCAAGTTCGTAATAGCGGAAATAGCCATTCGTTCGTTGAATAATGTGCGGTTGCCGCTCAACTTGAGCCTGTAGCGCCCGTTCTGAAAGTTCTGGGCCATGCGCCTGACCATGTGCACGGAAGAACTTATCAAGCTCGACCAACAATGTTTCCCGCGTAAAAACGTTCCGATGAGTAAATAGAATTTCATCAATGACATGACTAGTCGTCAAATCCACGATTCGGTTAGCATGGTTCACAAATTTTTGTCGACAGTTCAAGCGTTCAGCCAGCACTTCTGGCGCAACCTTATTGAGCGACAACAGGTACTGGTCTACTGACTTCAAGTTTTTAGGTCGTTTGTACTTGATTTGAATGTACTCAAAGATTTCGGGGGTTCCCTGGGTGTAATTCAAGAATTGATCAAGTTGAATGTCATAACTTAGGACTAATTTCTTATACTTTTCAACATCATCAAATAACGGTAATCGCTTTACGATTTGGTCGACAATTTGCCGGACCCGCTCACGTGTCAGTCCGTAAGCATTGCCAATTTCTTGCAAAGTCAGTCCTGACAGCCGTCCAACCAAAAAATCCTTCTTTTTGAAGTCTAAATCCAGAAAAGCCACCAGCGTATTGGGCACCTGTTCGATTCCTAGCCACTTAATCATGTGGCGCTGCTCATTATGACTGTTCACGCGATGTTGTAGTGTCGCGCTCAAGTCAACTTCCGGTATCGTTTCAAGCTCTTGGTCGATTGCTGCTTGGCTAATCATCTGCCAATCACGGTACCGTTGAATAATTTCGAGATTCTTTTCGGGCGCTTTGCGCCAATAGCTTGGCAGCTTCATCTGATTATTAATCATATAATCCAGTTGCGACACGGTATTAATACCATTACGCCTCAACGTCTGAACCAACTTGTCATCGGCACCACCCATCACTAAAAAGCAGACCGAATCCAGCACCGCTTGTCGATGGTTCTGCCACTCAGTTTGAGCCGCCTGGATCTCCCGCACCGCATGGGTACTCCTACGTTCGACAAGCTGCTCCCACAGCACCGGTACGTTATGTTCATTAATAATCTGATAAAAGTGGCAATCACTGGCATCCAGTTTTTCCAAGGTATTCTGGCTAAGTCCCAACGCCGCTAAGGTGCAATACATAATTGGATTCTTCATCACTATCACGGTCCTTTTTAAGCAAGCCGCAATACTGTTACTGAAGCCCGCTTCAATTTCGCTTATATTTAAATTCATTATAGATGTAAACGTCGCTTCATGGAAGCTGTCCCGGCCTTTTCCAATCAATTGTTAACGAAACACTAACACCGTCTAGTCATTATTTATTTTTCAAAGTCACTCTGCTACGCGTAATGGCCTTCGTAATCGAGTATGGTATATTATAATGTAGTTTAAATAGTACATAACAGGTTAGTACGGGAGCATTACAAAGATCCGAGTATCGCTGAACTAACGGCTTATCCAATACCAATCAAAATAACGAGGTTCTCACCATGCAAACAATTCAGTTAAGCAACATCTTTAAACAACAAGCACACCAAACGATTTTAAAAGATTTCACACTCACCATTCCAGCGCAAAGCAACATCGGCATTCAGATGAGCCACGTTGAGGCAACGACCTTCTTTAACCTATTACGCCAAACGACGCCCCAAACTAGTGGCGTCATGACTGGTCTCACTCTCGCACGTATCCAAGCCATCTTTCATGATGACGGCTTTTATCCGCAATTAACCGTCTCGACTTATTTGAAGACCTTTCAACACATCAGCACCTTTGAGACGGATCTGGATGACATTTTGCAGTATTTCGCACTCAAAGACGTCGCCCATACTAAGATCAAGCACTTATCCTTTGATCAACAACAACGTCTGGCCATACTGCGAGCGTTCATCCTACAACCGGACTTGTTGCTAATTGAAAGTCCCCTGACCAACTTGACCAACGCTGGCATTGAGCTGTACTTAGCAGCCTTAGCCTATACTCGCGAACACGGTGTCACCGTACTGCTGACCTCCTACTCATTAGAAGAACTTGTCCTAACCAGTACGACTATCTTTCGTTATCGACCAAACCAGGGCCTCGAGTTGACTGATTTGGCGACCGAAAGCAGTTCCGATTCCGCACACACTTCAGAAGATACACCTAGACCAATTTTTAAAGTTGCAAGTAAGGTTGAAGATAAAACAGTCTTTTTCAGCCCTAACGAGATCGATTTTATTGAAAGTGTCAACGGGGTCAGTCAACTGAACGTCAGTGGCGAACAATTCACATCATCGCAAACAATGAGCGAATTAGAACAACAATTGACGACGCTCGGCTTCTTTCGCTGTCATCGTTCTTACTTGGTTAATTTACAACAAATCGCGGAACTGATCAGTTACTCCCGAAATAGTTACACGTTAATCTTGAAAAACAAAAGTAAACTGCCCCTCTCTCGCGGTAAACTCACTGATTTAAAAGCTTTGATCAATTTTTAGGACACCATTCAGCCTAAATAACGCACCATTCGGCTCCAATATGCCCCATTACGACCTGATTTAATCACATTCTGCATTTGTTCCAGTAAACTAGATTTTGTTGAAGCCACCGCGCTTCCAAATCAAATTTAAAGGAGTCAGCGATCAACGATGACAATAAAAAATGCAATCGAAGTGATTAACATTGCCAAATCATTTCAAAATACGACCGCGCTGGATCAAGTTAGTTTTACCGTCCAGCCAGGTGAAATTTTTGGCTTTTTAGGTCCCTCGGGATCGGGAAAAACAACCACCATTAAAATTCTAACCGGACAATTATTACCAACGAACGGTGAAGCCTACGTCCTGGGTCAGTCTGTCCAAGCATACGACGAACACCACTATGAAAAAATCGGCATCGTCACGCATCAAAGTGGGCTTTACGACAAATTATCGGTATACCAAAACCTACTATTCTTCGCGAAAATGTTTGGTGTCCCGGTTGCACGTGTTGATAAGTTACTTGAACGAGTTGGTCTCAGTCAACATAAGAAAAAACTCGCTGGTAAGTTATCTCAAGGTATGCGTCAACGGCTAGTTCTGGCGCGAGCAATTCTTCACCAACCACAAGTCTTGTTCCTCGACGAGCCAACCAGTGGCTTAGATCCCCGCACGACCCAAGCAATTCACGCACTGATTAGGGAATTACGCGACCAGGGCACAGCGATTCTGTTAACGACTCATGATATGCTGGAAGCCACTCGTCTCTGCAATCGTGTCGCCTTACTCAACGCTGGCCGCATCGCAGAATGTGCAGCCCCACAAGCATTGCAATTAAAATATAATCGCGACCAGCAGTATCGCGTCCACATTGCATCGGCAGCGCAAGATTTATTACTCCCGTCATCTCCTGAGACGACCTATCAGATTAACCAGTGGATGCTTTCTGGACAGCTTGAGACGATTCACTCGTGCGAGCCGACCCTTGAAGATGTCTTTTTAACCGTAACTGGAAGGAGCCTAAAATGAGTTTATCAATGACCAAAATAAAAGCCTTATTCGGTCTTAAATTAAGACTGATCATTTCAAATGTGAGTCTGATGATTGCCCCAATCATGGCCATTTTGTACGTCGTTTTCATGAAGAGTATTATGCAAAGTAAAGCACCATCCCACGTTGCCCTGATTTCCCTTTTACTGGGAATGGGACTATGCTTTAATGTCGTTATGGGTGGCATCATGATGACGAGTTATCCCTTAGCCGAAGAAAAAGAACATCATACATTACGTGTCCTAATGACCTCTTCCATTACCGGGCCCGAATTTTTTATCGGTAGTTTATTGCCACCACTAGCTATTATGACTGTGACCAATTTGATACTGGTCCCCCTAAGCGGCGCCAGTTGGTCGCAAATTCACTTAGGAAACTTTTTATTGATTACCATTATCACTAGTTTAACGAGTCTCGTGCTCGGATACATTATTGGTCTGATTGCTAGTAGCCAAACTCAAGCAGGCGTCTACAGTATTCCAATGATGTTGATTTTAAGCCTGATACCGAATTTCGAACAGTTCAATACCACCCTTAAATCCTTTAGCAATTATCTGTACAGCAGCACGCTTAATCACTATATTACCGCCTCGTATACCACTGGTGGCTTTTCATGGACGCTTCGCGAAGCCCTCACGCAACTCGGCTGGCTCGTGATTGCCTGTGGCATCTTCTTCTATGCCTACCGTCGTCACGGTCTTGATAATGATTAATCCTTAGGAGGTTCTCAATCATGCCAACTTTAAAGATTGGAACGACCGTCAAGTTACCAAACCCATACTTGAAAATTGCGGGAACGATCATTGCCTACTACGCAACTAAGGATCAATACTTAGTTCGGCTTGGTGTCAGCCAACAATGCTACTTCAAACCAGATAAGCTGATTGCCTGAAAATCTTAACTGCTTATCTCATACCAAGCCCCTTACTTTGAAATATCACGGTAAGGGGCTTCTTTTCCACGTTCGAACAATCCCGCAGCCCAATCGACGTTGGCTATGTTATAGCAATGGCCACCCAGCCCAGAAGGCGGGCGTAAGACGCGCATTTGCTGATGACCAGTAACATAACGGCACATTTTTATCATATTAATGACAGCTCAATGCATGTCATGTAGACCCACAATATTTTTAAAATCACAACTTACCCTTATTTTAAACCCCATTTGCGCCCAAAATGGGGTTTAAACCTCACATGCTGTCTTGATGATGTGGTGCTTTTTCTGAAACCTGTTATCCTCTTTAATGCACACGCGGGGTTTTACGCAAAAAATAGGCAATTAAGGGAGCGCAAGTAAAGATGATTAAAGCAGAATGGGCGTATATGCGCAAACACAAACTAATGATTATCGTCATGGCAATCATTATGTTCATTCCATCAATTTATGCCGTGACATTTTTACGGTCGATGTGGGATCCATACGGTCGGTTAAATAATTTACCCGTAGCCGTCGTCAATCACGATCAGCCAGTCACGTACCAAGGGAAGCATCTCAGTGTTGGACGCAATTTAACAACGAATTTAAAAAAATCTGACGCTTTAAAGTTTCACCAAGTCAGTGCAAGTGAAGCGCAAGCTGGCTTGAAAAACGGCCGCTATTACATGGTGCTCACGATTCCACGCACTTTCTCACGCCACGCAACCACCTTACTCGATCACCAACCACAAGCCATGGTGCTACACTACGACACCAGTGCTGGACATAACTTTGTCGCTAGCAAGATGGCCGATTCCGCCGCTACTTCGATTCGGTCATCCGTCGCCCAAACGATTACAACGAGCTATGCCAAAACGATGTTTGCTGCTATCAAACAACTTGACGGTGGTCTCAAAACAGCGGCTACCAATAATCAAAAGCTCGCGACTGGTGGGCAGCAGCTCCAAACCGCCAACCAAAAAATCGCCACCAACCTGGACACCCTGGCAACTAGTTCGCTGAAACTAAAACAAGGGAGTCAAACACTAACGATCGGTTTAAACCAATATCTGAATGGCGTTTCACAACTACAGGCGGGAAACCAAAAAGTAGTCGCCGGTCTAACAAAACTGCTCGTCAAAAGTAATCAGTTAGTTGCTGGCATGGGCCAACTCAACAGCGGCGCCCAAACACTAAATCAAGGCGTTAATCAATACGTTGCCGGCGCCCAGCGAGTGAATACTGGGACTGTCAAAGTCAATACTGGTGCCCACCAGGTGGCCAGCGGCGCGCAACAATTCAGTAGCGGTACCGCTCAACTGGCGACTGGTACACAACAGCTTGGTTCCGGTTTAAACGCTTATGTGGCCGGTGTCGGCAAGGTCAACATTGGTGCCAGCAAGCTTAGTCAAGGTGCTACTCAACTACAAGCACAGACCGCTCAGTTAACGACTAAAACGACGGCTCTAACGAACGGCTCAAGTCAGCTAACTACTGGCATCCAGACACTAGGTCAAAACAGTCAGGCCCTCACCACCGGCTTGCAAAAATTGCAGACGCAGCTTAAGCAACCAATGATCAAGCCACGATCAACGCAACCGTGGCAGCGCTGAAAAAACAGGCTGCTGGGACTGACTTATCGTCCGTTAAAACCACGCTAAGTGCGCTAACAACGGCTATTAAAACTAGTGCGACGCTTCATGACAATGTCGCCGCAACCGCTGACAGTCAAAAATTGACCGCGGCACAAAAATCAGCCATTTTGGCAACGGTTGATCAATCCGCTAACCGTGACGCCATTAACGGTGCCCTTGCGAGTTTAACCACAGCCATCGCCCAATCGACGCAACCGGCTGTCGATACGACCGCTTTGACTCGGGCCCTCAGTACCACGACTCAACAACAGAAAGGCCTTGCAACCACGGTCAACCAACTCACTACCGGTGCCCAATCACTGACGACCGGTATTCAATCTGCTGGTACCGCGGCTAACAAGCTGAGGACTAGTCTAACCCAGCTGAACACGGTCCTACCTAATCTCACTAATGGCATTGGGGCCGTCACTACTGGTGCGACAAACTTGGCTAGCGGAACAACAACGCTCACAACTAATAGCCAGCAGCTCACTCAAGGCTTTAAAACACTGGATGCAAACACTAGCTTGCTCAATCAGAAGAGTCAACAACTGGCTACAGGTGCGGGACAAGTTGCTGCGGGTTCTCAACAGCTGACCGCGGGCACGCGTCAACTCAGCTCCCAGGGCAACCAGCTAACACAAGGTGCCAGCCGCGTGGCTACGGGTCTACAAGCTGCACAGACCAACCTGCCAAGCTTAACAACTGGCATTGCACAATTAACTACTGGGAGTCAGCAGGTCGCGACCGGCTTAAATCGGCTCGGCACAGCGGGTACTGCACTTGCTAATGGCAGCCAACAACTCACTAGTGGCAATGGGCAATTAGCAACTGGCGCTCAGCAACTGGCCACGGGCGCTAACCGGGTCACAACTGCTGGTCAAAAAATTCAAGCGGGTAACCAGACTTTGGCAACCAAATTAGGAACGGCCGCAAATAAGGGTAAAGTTAACCCATCAACACTGACCTATCAACAAGTTGCCAAGCCCGTCACCACGACTCACCAGGACCGTGATGACGTCCCAAATAACGGTACTGGCATGGCACCGTACATGCTGAGTGTTTCGCTCTTCGTCGGTGCCCTCGCTCTCAACATGATGTTCGATATGTATACGCCACGCAAGCATCCAGATTCAGCGCTAGGCTGGTGGAGTAGTAAAGCCAGTATCATGCTCGGCTTTTCAATCATGGAAAGTACGATTATGCTCGGCTTGATGATGTTGATCAACGGACTCAGCCCGATTCATCCCTGGGCCACTTGGTTGCTACTCACGTTAACAGCACTACTCTTCATGACAATCGTTGCTTGGCTTAACCTAGTCCTCGGCAAGGCCGGTGCCTTCTTCAGTATGGTGCTACTAGTCTTACAGCTCGGTAGTTCAGCGGGAACGTACCCGATTCAGTTATCAGGTCACTTTTTCCAAGTCATCCATCCGTGGTTACCAATGAGTTACAGCGTGAACGGCTTGCGACAGACCCTAATGACTGGTAATTCTGCTCTTCCTGAGATGGGCATCTTGACACTGTTTCTAGTGCTGTTTATCGCCCTGACCTGGTTGTTCTTTATCCGCCGTTACCCACGGCTGGCTAAAATCGACTTTGAAGACCCCGTCGCCGTCAAAGCCACTCAGAGTAAGTTAGCTACTCTGGTTCAGCGAAGAGCTCAGGCCAAAGCATCCGACAACCAGGCGGATTAGCCACTTGAATTGACGCTATCGCATCAAGGTAGCCATCACAGAACGACTTTCTCTAATTCGGAGAAAGTCGTTTTTTTCATCATCCAACCGCTCTCACCACCAAATTACTAGGTGACTTGGCCCGTCAGCGCACTCCAACCGAATTTCTGACGCAACCACACTGCGTATCCAGCACCGATTAAGTCACTATCCAAACAAAACTAATCATGATACTGACTCAAATCAAAATGGGTATGCTTTAATGAGGAATCAACTTACGGTTGAATTAGATTGGTGTTTTGATTGAGTCAGCGTTTGATTTTGGCTATACTGTTAACAGCAATTAATAAAGGAGTGCGAGTCACATGATCAAAGAATTCAAGGAATTTATTGCCCGCGGCAACGTGATTGATTTAGCCGTTGGGGTTATTATTGGGTCTGCTTTCACCGCTATCGTCAAATCATTGACGGACAACTTAATCAATCCACTGATTGGGATTTTCTTAGGCAGAGTCGATTTATCTAACCTAAAGTTCAGTATCGGGGACGCCACCTTCAAATACGGGTCCTTTCTAAATGCCATCATCAATTTCTTCATCGTGGCCATTGTTGTTTTCATTCTGGTAAAAATTATTAATAAAGTGGTTAAAAATGAACCAGAGGAACCCGAAGAAGAAGAAGTCGATGTTTCCGCGCAATACTTGGAAGAAATTCGGGATTTATTAAAGGAACAGACTAAAAAATAGGTGAAAATGGCTCCTAAGCAAATTTTTCATTAAAAGTCTATATGGTATTAAAACTTTTTTTGAGATACAATATATTGTGCAATTTTTTATAAAGAGGGGCTATCATGGTGATAATAACAGCAGGAATGATTGGGGTCGGCAAAACCACGTTAACAGGGTTAATTGCTGACCACCTTGGAACTAAGGCATTTTACGAACCGGTTGGCGACAACCCCGTATTGCCACTTTACTATTCGGATCCTAAGAATTACGGGTTCCTATTACAAATCTATTTCCTCAACAAACGTTTTGCAATGATCAAGAAGGCATTGGCCGATGATAACAACGTCCTCGACCGCTCCATCTATGAAGATGCCCTCTTCACCAAAGAAAACAACGCTGAAGGAAACATCTCTGATACCGAATTGAATGTTTACTTGCAACTACTAGACAATATGATGACCGAATTGACTGAATTGCCTAAGAAGGCGCCGGACTTGATGGTCTACTCTGAAACTGACTTCGATACCATTCTTTACCGGATCAAGAAGCGTGGTCGCGACTACGAACAGTTCGACCACAACCCTGAACTGGAATCTTATTACTATAAGATGTGGACCGCTTATCGGAAATGGTACGATGAATACGATGCTAGCCCTAAAATGAAGATTGATTTACAACAGTACGACTTGGAAAAACCTGCTAACCAACAAGCAGTATTGGCACAAATCGATTCTGAATTAGGTAAGATCCGCAACCCCACCACAGTTTAATCAATGATGCTAAAAGCGCCAGCCCCGATAGTGGGACTGGCGCTTTTGCTTTGTACAATCTGAGTAACTTCGAGCTGTCAAATGATCCCGGCAGTTTTGGCTGTGACCCTAGTCACCTGCGAATCGTCGCCCGGAAATTTTAGCGACTGGCCCCGTCATAACTAGCAACCTTCGAATACCACACTAGCCAGTTACATCGCCGCTCGGACTTGTTGCGCTAACTCAAAGTTGTTGGTAATCACCGCATTGACCGAGGCCGCAAACAACTGCTGCATCACGGCCGGCTCATCCACCGTCCAAACCCGTTCAGCGACGTGGCGTACAGGTTGATAATGCTCAAGATGGACCCCTTCTAAGTGTTCATGAGTCGCAAACTCATCTGGATTACCCAGCCGCGCCGAGGTCAAAAAAGCATACTTCTGGCTGGCATCAATGGCGTAAGCCCGCTGTAAACTCTTCAAGTTAAATGAGGAGAAGACGACCGGATAGATCAAGTCAGTCTGCTGGACCATCCGTAAGACAATCCGTTCAATATCAAGATAATAGTGTCGATCAGTCTTCAACTCAAGATTCAAGTGAACTGGCTCCCCACTAACTAAGGTCAAGAATTCTTGTAAGGATGGAACCGGTTCGCCATTGGCTAACTTGAATCTACGCAATTGTTCGAACGTCAGGTCCGCAATGGCGCCCTGTCCGTTAGTCGTTCGATCAATTCGTTCATCATGCATAATCACCGGTACTTGGTCCTTAGTAAGATGGACGTCAAACTCTAAGCCATCGATATGATGACTGATAGCATACGCAAACCCGGCCAATGAGTTTTCAGGAAACTTGACGGGAACACCCCGATGACCATAAATCAACGACATATTTGGCACAATTCTTCAACTCTTTCCAATTAATGACGACCGTTTGCACGGTTATTTGATTCTAACACTTTATTGTACGTATTTTCAGCCGTTTGCAACGATTGGCGAATATCTTGCCCAGCAAAGATTTGCTGCATGGCTGTTTGAATCGCTGTCCGTGCTGGAACCCAGCCATCGACAAAGACACCCGAGTTCGTATTATTCGGCTTAGTACGCAACATCTGATTACCAGAAACTTCTAGCACTGGCGACTTCTTAAATAACTTCTTCAGGGCTGGTTCGTCCTTAGCGCCCTTATTAACGGCTAAATAACCAGTCTTGGCCTGCCAGTCGGCTTGAGTCTGTGCGCTTGCGAGAAACTTGGTGAATTCCCACGCACCATCTTGGACCACACTGGGCTTATCGTTTGCAATCCATAGTGCTGCCCCACCAACAGCGATTCCGTTGGCTTTCTGCCCATTCGGCCGGGGGAAGTACGTGACGCCCAAGTCATTTTTTAGCACTTGATATAACTGCCCCGTTTTTGCGGATGATTGCATAAAAATCCCCAAATGACCGGCTAAGAATGAAGCTGCTTCATTGGCAGCGGCGTTACCACCCGAACCAAAGTTCATAAAGTCGCCATAGTCAATATTCTCTTTGACCCACTTCATGGCATTGATGGCTGCGGGACTCGTGAAATCGACCTTAGTTGCGTTACCGGTATGACCATTATCATGATTGGCAACGGGAACACCAGCATTAGCGACCAGCTGCTCGAATAACCACGAATAGGCTTCCATGGTCATCCCCTTGACTTTGCCGTGTGACTTGTCATGAATGGCCTTAGCGACGCGGGTAATATCATCATAGGTTGGATCCACTGGTGGCGGGGTGATCCCGTACTGTCGCAAGACCGCTTTATTATAATAAAGTGCCGTTTGCGACGCGTTAAACGGCATCGCTAATAATTGATTATCCCGCATCACGATGGCTTTGGCGCCCGGAATAATCTGATCAGCATCGTAATGATCACGATCAATGAACTTCTGCATCGGCGTCGTGAAGCCACTATGATACATCTGACTAGTGGAAATATCCATCGATTGAAATAGTGCCGGTGATGCGGCCGTGCCGTGCGTGTTCAGGATCTTTTGAATGACCCCGTTATAGCCGCCTTCAAATTCGGCGACGACTTCATACTTCGACTGTTGGTGATTAAACGCTTTAACATAGGCGTCAATCGCTTGTTGGCCTGGTCCTTTCATCTCATGCCAGAAGACCACTTTAATGCGGCTACTATCTGCATGGACACGGGTCCGACTATAAACCACGCCACCCACTACCATGAGGACAGCCACAATCCCGGCTAGCCACTGCCACTTTCGCGTTATCTTCATCATTTCACCGAGCCCTCATTCAATCCAGATTTAAAGTAATGTTGCCCCCAGAAAAGGACGATTAACGTCGGAATCACCACGATGGCCGCACTCGCCTGGACGAGCCCCCAATTCGTGGCCGTTTCCTCCGAATGCAATTGCCGCAATCCATCTTGGACTGGCCGCAGCCGATTTGAAAACGTGGTCAGCATTGGCCATAAGTATTGGTTCCAGCTCCCTAAAAAGCTGTATGCCGCTAACGTCAACAAACTGATTCGTGAGTATGGCAAGGCAACCCGCCGGTAAAATTGCCAGTGCGATAGGCCTTCCACGTCAGCCGCCTCCTTTAAGTCCCACGGAATTTGTCGAAAGGCCTGGCGGAGCATGAAGATTCCAAAGGCCGAAGTTAGGAACGGAATAACCATCACCGCGTAGTGATCCAACAAGTGCATGGCACGGACGGTGTGAAAGTTCGGAATAACTTCGGCTTCAAATGGTAGCATCATGGTTGCCAAGACCAGATAAAACAACGCATCCCGATATTTAAATTCCAAAAATACGAAGGCATACGCCGCGATTGAGGCGAAGAACAGATGCGCCACCATTTGAACGAGTGAAATTACCAAGCTATTAAATAAGTAGCGGAGAATCGGCGTTTTGGTGAACGCGTCCTGATAATTTTGCCAAGAAAGGGTACCACTCAGCGACCCTTTCGCAATGGTCGTTGTCGGCAAAAAGCTGGTCCACAGACCTAAAATGAACGGTAAAATAATAACTAACGCTAATGCAACTAATAACAGGTATCGAAGCCCAATCGCGATTCGGTGACGAATCAAGGCTTGAGTAGCCATCGTATTTTCCATTAGTAATGCACCCGCTTTGCTAAAAGTTTGAATTGAATTACCGTGATGGCGGCAATGATAATCGCTAGGATAATCGACTCCGTACTAGCAAGCGCGTAGTTTCCATCAACGAAGGCATCCTGATAAATCCGATAAACTAATAAGTTAGTGGCGTTCGTGGGTCCCCCCGCCGTCATCAAGTCGATCAGTCCGAAACTCTTGAACGCCGAGATCAACGTAATCACCGCCACAAAGAAGAGTGTTGGTGAAATCATCGGTAACGTGATATGGAAGAACTGATAACGACGACTAGTCCCCGCAACGTCAGCGGCATCATACAAGGTTTTAGGGACAGCTTGTAAAGCCCCGAAAAAGATTAAAAAGGTAAATCCGAGGTGCATCCAGACACTCGTCATAATAATCGCCACCATGGCCCAATGCGGCTCCGTTAACCAATTAATTGCCGGTAAGTGCATCCAGATGGCGACCTTATTCAACAAGCCCACAGATGGATTAAACATGAATAGCCAGAAAATAGCAGAAACTGAGACGGAAACGCCCATGGTCGAGGTAAACATGGTCCGAAATAGCTCAATCCCCCGAACCCGTTGATTGGCGGTAGCGGCTAACAATAAGCCACCAATGATTGTGAACACCGTCACGCCCACGACGTAAATCCCGGTGGCTTGCAGACTAGCCAGATAACTCTTAGTCGTCAGTAAATTGAGGTAATTTTGGAAACCAACAAAGACGGTTGGTTCACCAAAACTGTTGGTCAAAAAGAAGCTTAGATACAAGGTCCGTAACATTGGATAAAAAACAAAAATACTGAGGGCCAGTATCGAAGGCCCAAGGAATAACCAAGCATAGTATTTATCGTTCCGCTTTAATTCAAAACTGGCCGTCTGGGCATTCGCTTGGTCATGAGCGTCTGGAGATTGTTTCGGCTTAAGGCGTCGCTTAATCGACGGAAATGAGTTGATCACTAGTGACACCCTCCTCTTCAGCAATCAGTTGTTCGTGCTCGTCAAAAATGAAGATCTTACCGTTTACAGTTACGTCCACCCGCTGTTCAAGCGGCAATTGAACTTGACCGGATTGTACGATTCGCAACGCGGTCCCGTTGTCAGCCTGCACTTCAATAATCGTCATCTCACCCAGCGTCTCGACATTCGTTACCTTACCATTGCCATGCTCATCTGCAACTGGTACTGCCTTGAGCTGATTAGGCCGGATACCGATTGTATAGCTACCGGCGTTTAATGGCTGGTTGAGGGTTATCTGAAAGCCCGCCGCAACGTGTAATTCACGCGTTGTTTTCGTCACCACTGGCAGTAAGTTGATCTGTGGGGTACCGAAGAATTCAGCCACAAAATGATTGGCCGGATGATTATAAATATCTAACGGTGTATCAATTTGCTGCACGTGGTGTTCATTCAACACCATCATGTGATCGGCCATGGTCATGGCTTCAGTCTGGTCATGGGTGACATAAATCAAGGTCAGTCCCAGCTTACGTTGCAACTCACGAATTTCAGTCCGCATTCGTACGCGCAATTGCGCATCCAGGTTCGATAACGGTTCATCCATCAGACAAATCTTCGAATCACTGGCAATTGCCCGGGCCAAAGCCACTCGCTGCCGTTGACCACCGGACAGCTCACGCGGCTTACGGTCGCGATAAGCGGTCAAGTTGACCATCTTCAAGGCGTCATTGACCCGGCGTTCAACTTCGATAGCCGGCATTTTTCGTGCTTGTAAACCAAACGCAACGTTAGCAGTCACGTCTAAGAATGGGTACAACGCATAACTTTGAAAAACCATTGACAACTTTCGATCTTTTGGTGGGACTGCATTCATGATCTGACCGTTGATGGCCAACTTTCCACTCGTAATTGGAATAATACCAGCAATCATCCGCAACAAGGTACTTTTACCACAACCGGATGGTCCGACGATCACAAATAACTCCCCATCTTGAATCTCAGCGTTCACATCGTGTAAAACTGGCTGTTTTGCCTTATCATACGTCTTTGTGATGTTCTGCAAAGCAATTCCCATATTCATATCCCCTCGACCTTTTATTTGTAATTCCTTGGATTACGCTTTAATCATGCCAGACCAACGTATCAGAAACGTTGGCATAATGTAAAAATAACGTATGGGTTATGTATTTTTTTCATAAACAACGCCTGGCTAACAAATTCAGGTGCAAACTAAAAAAGTTGCTTCGAGAATATGGGACATTCTCAAAGCAACTTTTTAGTCTGGATCATGTTAGTTAATCCGTCATGGATGATATGGAATCTCAATGCGGCCGGCGCGGTAAAAAGTCCGCTAGAATTGTCCCGGCAAACACCAGCCGCCGACTCAGAGACAGCAATTAAAGCCAACGGGTGGTGTGCTTTGGCAACTTGACCGGCTGTTGATCAGCATCCGTACGCACCACCAACGTGTCACAGGTTGCATTACGAATCACATAGGCGGCATTGGAGCCAATTAACACCCGGGCCACGTTGTTAAGTCCCGTGGCGCCAACCACGATCAGGTCGGTGCCATAGCGTTCTGGTAAGGTCGTCGCTAATAGCAACTTCGAATTACCTGAATGCAGGTGAACCCGCACGTCGCTAACACCGGCGGCCATCGCTTGTTGACGGGCCTTAGCGAGATTCGCTTTAAGACCGGCCGTCAACTCGTTCAATGCTTGCGGTGTCGTTGCGCCAAAACCCATCGGCCCTTGAGTCACACCAATAAATTTCTCAGTATTAATGACCGTCACAATATCCAAAGCGGCGTTTTGCTCGACCGCGATCTTAATTGCTTTCGTTAAAGCTAATTGGGACTGAGGACTCGTATCGATGCCGACTAAAATGCGTTTAACCATCGTCATAACCATCACCCTCCATTAAAGGATCACTATTTGTCGGTTGCTAACACGGCAATTGACTCAGCGTAAATCGCCATTGCAGCCATTAATTCGTCAATTGGTTGGAATTCATTGGCTTGATGCATTGTATCTTCGGTATCTGGGAAGAGTGCCCCAAAGGCCACCCCACGAGCCATCATACGGCCATAAGTCCCACCACCAACAATTTGTGGTTGGGAGGCCGTGTCACCAGTTTGACGCCGGTAAACGTCCATCAAATCCTTGACGATCGGGTCTTCAGGGTCAACATAATGTGGCACCATGAAATCACCCTGCGTGACCGTGGCACCAGCTGGTAACTGTGCTTGGACTTTCGCCGTTAAATCAGCAGGTTCGATGCCCTTCGGATAACGGAAGTTCAACGTTAACGCGCCACCCTTTTGATGGTCGAAGCTGAGTAACCCGACATTCATCGTCAAATCACCCATAACGTCATCTTTGTATGCTAAGCCTAACTGGTTCGCCCGTGAATCATCGTGTAGCTTGTTAGCCACGAAGTTCAAGAAGGCCGCGGCATCATCCGCAAACGCATAGTTGGTCAAGAACGTTGCGAGGTAGGTTCCGGCGTTGATGCCGTTACGTGGTTCCATCCCGTGAGCGGCCTTCCCAACGACTTCCAGCTTAACGCCTTCAGGAACGACCGTTAATTCACCGGTTACCGGTTGCTGATCCAAGAACGCAGTGAAGTCGGCGGCAAACTGCTCGTTGTCATCCGTCGCGACCACGGCTTCAGCATCACGCGGCACCATATTTTCACGCAAGCCAGAATCGAAGGAAACTAGATTAAAGTCGCCATTGTCTTCATGACCGAAGTGTAATTGTAGACTCACATTCCCCTTTTCACCGTTGATCAGTGGGAACATGGCATCTGGAGAGAAGCCTAAGGTTGGCGCTGGTTCAACTTCAAAGTAGCGTTTCATGCCAGTCCAATTACTTTCCTCATCGGTCCCAACGATAAAGCGAATCTTCTTATTGAGCTTCAAGCCAAGTTCTTTGACGATCTTTAAGCCATAGTAAGCGGCCATTCCAGGTCCCTTGTCATCAGAAACACCGCGGGCATACATCTTGCCGTCCTTGATGGTTGGTTCGAAGGGGTCCGTATCCCAGCCGTTACCAGCAGGCATCTCGTCCACGTGGGCTAAAATTGCTAAGGTCTCATCGCCCTCACCAATTTCGGCATAGCCGACCAAGTTATCAATGTTCTTAGTCTTAAAGCCGTCGCGTTCCGCAATCGCTAAAAACGTGGTTAATGCTTGCTTAGGACCAGGGCCTAAGGGTGCGTCATCCGTCGCCTGGCTATCGTCACGAAAGCTCGGGACGCGGAGCATGGTGGTTAAATCTGCTAAATAATCATCTTGATGCTTAGTTGCTTCATTTTTCCAATCAACTGACATGTTAAATTCCTCCCACATATTGTTACCTTAATTTTATCATAGCTGTCGTCAACTTAATAATCGTAAGTAACCGCTTTTGGAAAATGGTATACTCAAAGTAAATTAACTTAGAAAGCTGGTCATTTTATGCAACCTATTACAACCGAAATTGTTAGCCGAACGATTATCAAACGACCGGCTGATTCTCATAAAGGCAATTACGGCCGAATCATGCTGATTGGGGGTAATCAAAACTTTGGTGGTGCTATCATCATGGCCGCAACGGCCGCAACATATAGTGGTGCCGGTCTGGTAACGGTCGCTACCGACCCGTCTAACTTCACGAGTCTACATGCTCGGCTACCCGAAGCCATGGTCATTGACTATCACCAAACGGACACCTTATTAAACCTGCTGGCAGGAATGGACGTTATCGTCATCGGTCCAGGTCTTGGAACAGATACCGGCGCTGATCAGTTACTGACCGCCGTTCTCGCCGCGGCGCACGCCCCACAACGCCTGGTCATCGATGGTTCGGCGCTGACCCTGCTTGCGCAGCAGGCCCGGCCCCTTCCTGACACGGACATCGTGGTCACGCCACACCAAATGGAATGGCAACGACTCAGCGGCATCGCGATCAAAGATCAAACCCCAACCGCCAACCATGACGCGCAACAACGGTTAGGTGTTACGGCCGTGGTCAAAGCGCATCGCACGACCGTTTACACTGACGAACGGGTCTGGTTCAACCCCGGTGGCACTCCGGCCATGGCGACCGGCGGCATGGGTGACACGTTAGCTGGTATGATTGGTGGCTTCGTAAGTCAATTTCATGATTTTACCGATGCCGTCCTGAGCGCGGTCTACTTGCACAGTGCCATTGCCGATGACCTCGCTGCAACGCGATACGTCGTCTTGCCACATCAAATCAGTACCCGCATTCCGACTTACATGCACCGCTTTAGCCAAATTGAACGGTCCTAACTAGCTTGACCATCACTAACATAAACAAAATGATGACACAAGCCTAAAGAAAAGCCTCAACAAACCATGCTAGAATTCATGGTTTGTTGGGGCTTAATAATTTGGTTTTAAAACAGAGTGGCCGAATTCGTAACCCGCACTATTCGCCGACGGGTTGGTTCGCATCCGCCTTCAACGCTGTTAGTTCGTCATCAGTCAGCGCACGATAGTTCCCCGCTAATAAGCCAACGGGTAGCGTTAACGAACCAAACTTGATTCGCCGTAACCCGACGACCTGTTCACCTAACGTTCCGACCATCCGCTTAACTTGGTGATACTTGCCTTCATGAATCATGATTCGAATCGTGGTAAAGTTCTCGATTTCATGGAATTGAACAATCTCAGCCTGAGCCGGTTGCAATTCAGTCCCATCCTTTAACGTGATCCCATCATTAAAATTAGCCAATTGCGCTGCGGTGATTTCCCCCGTGACTTCAGCCTCGTAGACCTTCGTCACGTGGTGGTTCGGCGACAATAGGTCGTGTGAGAGGGCCCCATCGTTCGTAATGACTAAAATACCCTCAGTGTCTTTATCAAGACGACCCACGGGAAATAAATCGTCACGAAAATCCGTGGTATTGAACAGATCCATCACCGTTTTCGCAGCGGAATCCGTTGTCGCCGTGATGACCCCGATTGGTTTGTTCATCACATAATAGAAGTATTGTTGGTAGCGGACCTGCACGTCATCTAAAAAGACGGTGTCACTGCCAGGATTGATCTGTTGTTTGCCAGAGATTACTGGCTCACCATTGGCGGTGATATGACCATCCTTAATCAGACGACGTACTTGAGTCCGCGTGCCAATTCGCATCGCATGTAAAAATTTATCTACTCGCATAATTCACCTATTTAATCCGTAATTTCCGTCGTAACCCAGCCGCTTTCGTTCCAATCATCAAATCAGCCATCCGTGAACGGAGTGCTAAGTAGACGTAAACCGCACCACCAGCGATAACTGCTAGGGCAACGATCAAGAACGATTGGGCCTTGCTGTGCTCATTCAACACAAAGTTCAGCCCATAAACAACTAATCGTGCCGTGACGTACGTTAAAATCGAATAAACTAAAATTCGATTGATTTTTGGTAATAACTTCACGTACCGAATACCAAAGTTGACTTCCAGATCGTACATTGCCATCAGACTTGCAACCATCATCCCAATCGCGGTCGCAACCAGGGGCCCCGCCGTTGATAGGAAATAGATACACGGTAACTGAATCACGATTTTGACCAGTAAACCGATCAAGTAATAGCGAATAATATCGCGGTTGCGTGACAGGCCTTGCATCAGCGCCGAAATCACCGTAAAAAAGCCTAAAGCAATCGCGGTAAATGCTGAGATCTGCAGAATCAACGTTCCAATTTGATCATAACTATAAAAGAGCGTGTTAAGTGGTTGTGCCACTGCGGCCATCCCCAGCGCTCCGGGAATCATGATAAATAGGAACAAAATAATCGAATCTTCCAATTGTTTACGAATATTACGCATATTATGACTGGCCAATGATTCAGATAAAATCGGCACGACCGTCACGGCAATCGCAGACGCCAATGACACAATGATCATCACCAATTTGTTCGCATTAAATGCAAAGTAAGCATACAACGTATCGATCTGCTTAGTACCCAAATGGTAAACCAGCCGCATCATCGGTTGGAACGTTGCTTGATCCAACAGGTTGAAGACTGTCGTTGCGGTATCGATCACAATAAATGGAATCGCCTGAATAATAATATCGCGGAACAATTGCCAGACTGGGATAACTAGTTTGTTCTCACTCTGAGCAGCTAAGGCATTTAGCTCGGGCCGTTTGCGGAAATAATACCAACCGAGTAATAAGAAGCTGGCAGCCGCCCCGACGAATGCTGCGAATGTCGATTGGGTCACGGCATTCACCCAATCGCCGTGAGCGACGCGCATGATGAAATACGTCGCACCCAACATATAGATGACCCGAAAGACTTGTTCCACGAACTGTGAAATCGCGGACGGTGCCATTTGTTGATACCCTTGGAAGAATCCCCGGGTCAGAGACATCGATGGCAGAATCACCAAGGCAATGGCTAACGCATGCAAAACGGGAATCAGATTGGCATCATAGCCCCCAAAAGCAGTTGAAATCGCCCCAGCACCAAACCATAAAATAATGGCACCAATAATCCCAAAGGCTGACGTCAACAACAAGCCCCGCTTGAATAAACGCTGTCCAACGGCGTATTCATTCATCGCATTATATTCGGAAAGTTGTTTAGAAATTGCGGACGGAATTCCCCCGATCGCAATCAGTAGGAAAAAACTATAAATATTATATCCCTTGGCATAAAGCGCGTTACCTTGCGTATAGTCAGCGCCCATCCAGATAACCCACGGAATAATATATATCGCCCCGAGTACCCGTGAAAAGAGACTCCCAGCCGTCATCCAAGCCGACCCACGCACCATCTTCTGGTGCGCTTCGGCTTCAGAATTCACGTGTGCATTCTGGGGCTGATTAGCTTTTGATTCCTCAGACATGTTCGTAACCCACTTTCTTAATTCAATCCTAATCATTTTAGATGAAAAACAAACAAGTTGCAATTCAATTCCGGCCTTATGCGTGAGTTTAACCGAACTTTAATGATAAGGCCTTGACAACCGCACCAGCTATCGGCGGCCCATACCGCCGTCTGATGCTCGATGACTGATACAGAAAAAAGAACAACCCGTATGCGTTACCAATGGTCATGATACGGTCTTAGATTCGATTACAGCGGAATGCCGCCATGATAACCATTTCCGATGATTAAACAACACTACTGCTCGTTTTAAGTTAAGCATAGGCGGTTGCGCAGGCCCTGCCTACCAAAAACACGCGTGATTTGTCTCCCCAACCCAACCAGAACGTCCCCAGAATCTTTATTCACTTAACCAAATCAATCGTAACCGTATTAACTTGTTCTGTGAGTAGTTAAAAAAATCGTGATAGCAACCAACACTTGTCAGTCACCATCACGATTAATTTAAGCGATATTCATTTGAATTGAGACTGGTCGTGGTACTTAGTTGGCAACCACGTTAACCAGTTTGCCAGGAATGGCAATCACTTTACGAACCGTCTTGCCGGCCGTAAATTCCTGGATTTTTTCATCCGCCAGGGCTAGTTTTTCAAGTTCATCCTTGCCCATATCCTTAGCGACTTCGGCGTGTGAGCGAACCTTACCATTAACTTGAAGCACGATTTGGACCGTGTCTTCTACTAACTTAGATTCGTCATACGTTGGCCAAGTGGCGTAGGTGATCGTGTCATCATGGCCTAATAATGACCATAATTCTTCCGACAAATGCGGTGCGATCGGTGACAGTAACTTCACAAAGCCTTCGATATAAAT
Source organism: Lactiplantibacillus argentoratensis (assembly GCF_037290055.1). Classification (NCBI taxonomy): domain Bacteria; kingdom Bacillati; phylum Bacillota; class Bacilli; order Lactobacillales; family Lactobacillaceae; genus Lactiplantibacillus; species Lactiplantibacillus argentoratensis. The sequence continues at coordinate 1,088,349 of NZ_CP147647.1, read as the reverse complement.
GATTGGTAAATCGTCGACCTTGTATGCTTCGTTGACGAAGACCATCATTTGTGAAATCGCAATGTTAAAGCGCATAGCTTCATAGTCTTCCGTGACTTTCTTAACGGTTTCGTTGTAGATTTTCGTCAACTTACCATCATTGATAGTCGTGATTCGGTCGCGAACACGATTGTTTTCATCGATCATTAAGCGCCAAACCCGTTCGATCCACTTATTGGCACCATGTAACCCATCGGTACTCCACGGAATCGAAGCTTCCAATGGTCCCATGAACATTTCGTATAGCCGCAACGTATCGGCACCATATTGGTCAACAATATCATCGGGGTTAACCACGTTCCCCCGCGACTTAGACATCTTTTCGTGATTATCACCCAAAATCATCCCTTGGTTAACTAACTTCTGGAATGGTTCCTTGGTTGGCACAACGCCTAAGTCATATAAGAACTTGTGCCAGAAACGTGCGTAAAGCAGATGTAAGACCGCGTGTTCTGCACCGCCCACGTATAAGTCAACGGGTGACCAGTACTTCAACTTGTCATAATCGGCCAAAGCTTCACGGTTGTGCGGATCAACGTAACGCAAGAAGTACCATGAACTCCCGGCCCATTGTGGCATCGTGTTGGTTTCACGCTTCCCCTTACGACCGTTTTCATCGACGACATTTACCCAGTCGTCGATATTCGCTAACGGGCTTTCACCAGTTCCTGATGGTTCCAGGTTCTTAGTTGCTGGTAACCGCAATGGTAGTTCATCTTCAGGAACCAGCGTCGTTTCGCCGTCTTCCCAGTGAATAACTGGAATCGGTTCGCCCCAGTACCGTTGCCGTGAGAAGATCCAATCACGTAACCGATAGTTGACCTTCTTTTCACCGGCATGGTGTTCACCTAACCAGTCAATCATCTTATCAATAGCTGGTTGCTTAGCTAAACCGTCAACAAAACCTGAGTTGATGTGTTCCCCGTCGCCAGTGTAAGCTTGTTGGTCATAATCATTATCACCCGCAATGACAGGTTTGATTGGCAAATCAAATTTTTGTGCAAATTCAAAGTCCCGATCATCATGAGCAGGCACTGCCATGATGGCCCCAGTTCCATATGAAGCCAGAACGTAATCGGCAATCCAGATTGGCAGTTTTTCACCATTAACCGGGTTGATGCCGTAGCTACCAGTGAAGACCCCGGTCTTGTCCTTATTCAAATCAGTCCGTTCAAGGTCTGACTTGCTGGCGATTTTAGCTTTGTATGCTTTGATAGCGTCCGCTTGTTCGGGTGTCGTCAATTGTTCAACTAAGTCGTGTTCAGGTGCCAAGACCATGTAACTTGCGCCAAACAGCGTGTCTGGCCGCGTTGAGAACACTTCAATCTCGGTATCGTCAGGCTGACCAGCAACCTTGAAACGAATGGATGCGCCAACTGAGCGGCCAATCCAGTTACGTTGTTGCTCTTTGATGTTTTCTGGCCAATCAATATCGTCCAGGTCATCAATCAACCGGTCCGCATAGGCCGTGATTTTGAGGCTCCATTGCTTCATTGGCACCCGGTAAACATCATAGCCACCGCGTTCCGTCTTACCATCAACCACTTCTTCGTTAGAAACAACCGTTCCACCCATCATATCAGGAGCCCAGTTGACCAACGTTTCAGATTCGTAAGCCAAGCCCTTCTTATAGAGCTGTTCAAAGATCCACTGCGTCCACTTGTAGTAACTTGGATCAGTCGTATTCACTTCACGGTCCCAGTCATATGAGAAACCTAATGACCGAATCTGACGTTTGAAGTTCTTGATGTTCTTGGCCGTAAAGTCCTTCGGGTTATGCCCCGTCTTGAGCGCATATTGTTCAGCAGGTAAGCCGAATGCGTCCCAACCCATTGGATGTAAGACATTGTACCCTTGCATCCGCTTGAACCGTGACATAATATCCGTGGCCGTATACCCTTCAGGATGCCCAACGTGTAATCCTTGACCAGATGGGTATGGGAACATGTCTAAGGCGTAATACTTCTTCTTATCCGTTGTGTCTAATGTTTTGAAGGTTTTGTTTTCCTTCCAATAATGTTGCCATTTGCGTTCAATGACTTTATGGTTGTATGCCATAGTAGTGCCCCTTTCTTGCTGCCTTGTATGTAAAAGCTAGCATTGCGACTTTCCAACTGACTATTCAAGATGGTCATTTTCATGCTTCAACTCAGTAAAAGCGGTTAAAAAACAAAAAATCCTATAAGCCAATTAAGCTTATAGGACGAAAACGGGTTCCGCGGTACCACCTATGATTCCACGTTACCGTGGCCTCTTGGGAATCTTAACGCGAAACCACGTCCGTACCTACAATCTTGTTCAGCCGGAAGACTCGAAGGTGAGTTCATGATTGGTGAATCCCCGTTTGCAACTACCACGGAGTTTCTGAAAAACACCAGCCACTACTATTCCTTCTCAGAGTCGTAAAGTTATTGTTTTCATAGTAGCAAACCAGCACGTTTTTTTCAAGGGCCCAAGCCCCGCTGGCGATAAATTTTATCATCAGGCATTAATCGGACACCTGATAAAAAATGCTATAATAATGGCAATAATTTATTTATCGGAGGAATCAGTATTGAAGCAACGATCCTGGCAACGTTCGGACAGTTTGACTCTACTTATCTTTTTAGGATGGTTAGGCTGGACGGCCGCGGTATGGCAACGGGCGCCTTGGTTAACACACTTTGACACCACGGTTGCTAATTTTTGGCATCATAGTCCCCAGTGGTTTCAACACACGATGGTCACGTACACGCAGCTTGGCAATCCCCACACCATCACCATAATCACGTTGATTATTGGTCTGGCACTCTGGCTGGGTCATAACCCACGCGGCGCAGTCTTCTTTTGGATCAACACCTGGCTGATTGCCGGCTACGGTAATTATCTCATCAAACAGGTCATCATGCGGCCGCGGCCAACTGCTTGGCGGCTTGTCCAAATTGGGGGGTATAGTTACCCCAGCGGGCACTCGACAACAACGACCGTCCTTATCGGTAGCCTGCTCGTGTTGGCTTTTGACTATTGGCACCGCAATGCCCTGACTGGCTGGCTCACTGCCCTCGGCGTAACGGCTATCTTGCTAATGATGATTAGCCGGGTCATCGTGGGCGTCCACTATCCTAGCGATACAATCGGTGGCCTTTTACTTGGAAGTGTTTTACTATATATAAGTGCGCGTTTTAGTACGCGTTATCGGCACGGACCGCTTCGATTGCGGCCTTAATTCATGAATTCAACAAGGGGGTAACACTCATTCAACTCAGTTCGGCATTAGCTTATAGCCACACGCTGATGAACCAAGTCGTCAATCCCGGTGATCACGTGATTGACGCGACGGTCGGCAACGGCCATGATACCGTCTACCTCGCCAAGCTGGTCGGCACGACTGGTCACGTTGACGGATTCGACATTCAATCAGCGGCCATTGAAGCGACGACAACTGCCTTAAATCAAGCAGCGCTCAACCATCAAGTCACGCTGTGGCAAACGGGCCATGAACACATCGCAGATAAGATTGCCGCTGATCAACCTATCAAGTGTGCCGTCTTCAACCTGGGCTATCTACCAGGTGGCGATAAGCAAATCATTACGAAACCAACGACAACGTTAACGGCCGTAAAAGCCATCCAAGAACGCCTCGTCACCAACGGCCTCATCATCCTGCTAGTCTATGCTGGTCATCCCGGTGGCGCGACAGAAGCACAAGCCGTATTGGATTACGCAACGAGTTTGGACCAGCATCAATTTCAAGTCCTGCAATATCAATTTATTAATCAAGTCCATGTGCCACCATACTTGTTGGCCATTCAGAAACGTTAATTTAACCATAAATGAGCCTAAAAGACCTGTCAGACGAAGCTAATCGTCTGACAGGTCTTTTCAATTAGATATTTAGCTTAAAAAAACTACTTCTCCCACGGATACTTGCCGTTTTCATCCTTAGGTGTATTGCGCATGATCCGCTTAGTGCCCTCATCCATCTCTTTATGCCGTTTCTTACGATTATGGTGCCGAACAATTAGGACAAGGCCACCGATGCCACAGTACACGATCATTCGGGTAACCATCTTAACGGTCCCATAAATGGTCATAATCATTAACATTTTGCGTCCTCCCTTACCGTCAAATCTACTTAAGCCGTGACCTTAGCAGGCTTAAAGTAATCTAACAATGCTTGCCACTGTTTGAAAACGGCTTCTTCTGAATAACGCTTGGCATTTTCATAAGCCTGAGCACTGTATTGTGCCAGCTGCGCTTGATTCTTCAACAATTCCAAAATCGTTTTGGTCAATTGTTGCACATCGCCGTCCGTCGTTAGAACCCCACTCTTATGATCCTGAATAATATCACTCGGGCCATACTTCACGTCATTGGCAACCATTGGTAACCCGTGGGCTTGAGCTTCTAGCAACATCAATGAGAATCCTTCAGCTCGACTTGGCAAAAGTCCTAATTGAGCCCGATTGTAAACGGCATTGACATCCGTGGTATACCCCTTGAACAATACCACATCTTCCAAGTGCGCTGCAGCAACTTGTGCATGTAGTTGCTTTTCAATATCCCCGTTCGCATAACCCCATAATTCCAACTTGGCATCAGGAAACTGCTTGTGAACTTCAACAAAGGCTTCAATTGAGTGATTCTGTTGCTTTTCGGGTGCCAGCCGCGCAACTTGCACGACCAGGTCTTTTTGTCGTTGGTCGAACTTCACCGGCGCCGCTTTTAACGTAGCATCATCAACATAGCCAACCGGAATGGTAAACGCTGGAATGTCCTTACCAAAGCGAGCTTCCACGTCCTTAGATTGTTCCGGTGTAGCAGAAATGACCGCGTCCCAAGCCGCCCAATTATTCAGCGCATTAGCATAATTATTGTTCAAGGTAGAATGCATAATATCCTTAGCATCACTCACATGGTTATTATGTAGATGCAAGACTTTCTTAGCTGGTGTGGTCATATTGAATAAGCCCCAGGCACATTCGACGGTCCGATCACAAATGAAGACATTTTGTTCATCATTCAACTGGTTAAGTTCATCATAGAAGTAACGGGTCAGTTCATTCATCCCATTAAAAGTATGGCTCTGCTCGTTGTAGTTCAAGACGCGCCACGTGATTCGCTCCTGACCAGCGTGATTTAACAAGTGTAACTTCTCCACGTGAATCAATCCATCCGGGCCAAAGTACGCTTCTTGGGCAATCTTACCGTCCCAGTCAAATAATTGTTCAAGACACTTAAAGCCCCGCGTATCCCACCAACTCATCTTGAGCGTACGACCATTCACGTCAAAATATTGCACATTGCTAACAGCTTCCGTACCGGCCCGAAGGTAAATAATCATGATTAACTTACCACGTTGCATGACTTGAATCTGGTTATCTTTCCGCGTCTTGATGGCATCGGCTGGCACTTCAAAGTCTGCTAAATCAAACCGTTGACGCTTGACCAACTGACTACCGCAAAAGAAGTCAAAAAGATTAACAAAATCAGCATCAGCAATATTGGCCCCTTCAAGTACATCGTGCAAATTCATTGCAAATACGCGGGTCACGATTTTAGCGGCCACATGGTGCTTCTTGAATAAAGTCAGTCGGTTGATTTCCGCCTGTTCGATTCCTGATTTTGAAAATTGCATGTTATCGTTTAAGAAATAATACATATGCGCCCTCCTACTTAATACCCAGTAATTGTTGCCAACGGTGCCAAACTTTTAAGTCAGTTTGTGACGTATGAAGCTTCTTAAAGGCGGCTTCACTGAATGCCGTCAACTTCTTCGTATCCGTCATTAATTCGATGACCCGGTCACGCAGCGCCAATTGATTGCCAGGATCAACGATGAAACCATCATGACCGTCATCAATCCAATCTTTAGGGCCATAATTAAAGCGATAACTAATCACTGGAATCCCGTGACTCATGGCTTCCGGCATACTCATTGGACCACCATCAACAATATCGGTATTGAGCAACAGCTGATAATCATCATAACGTGTTTCTAAATCAGGATGATAATCTAATAAATGCACATTATTCGTGAGTTTTAATTCTTCAATCAGCTTATTCAGCGTCTTAAGATACTCTGGATCGCCGTAGCCGTAAAAATCACACTGAATTTCTTTGACCTGTTGCTTAACTAACGCAATGGTCCGAATTAACTGGTCTAGTTGCCGATCCGGCGCCAGCCGCCCAACGTATAGCAATTGCTTAGGGCGGGCCGTGATTGGCCGTAGTTTACTCTGCGCCAACGGACTCGTCGTCACAGTTGGTAACACTGTCACCTTAGCTTTAGGGAACCGCGTCCGCAGATGCTGGGCCTGACTTTCCGTAGCTGTAATAAAGCCATCAAAATGTTGCAGGTTATCGAAAGCCGGTGTTAAGAACCCGTCCAACGGGGAATGAATTGGGTCATTAATATCCTTCGCCTGATAAATTGGAACCGTCACATACTTGTGAGAATCATCCTGCAGTTCCAATAACGGCTTCACACTGGTACCTGGGCGATCACTAATGAAGGTCGTCGTTTGCTTGTCCCAATGACTGAGTTCGGCCAAGAAGAAATGGAATAAATGGTTCGCGTCCTGGAAGAAGCGCTCCGCTTGATCGCGGTAATTCTTTAAAATCAAACGTGACGCTAGCGGATTACCATTGGTATCAGGTACATAGTACTGCTCAATTACGGTCTCGCCTTGTAGATTATAAAACCGTTCCAAAACCAGTTTCCCGTTCTGACCAAAATATTGGGTACTGGACTTGAAACCGCGCCAATCCCACAAGTCGGTTGAAGTTAAGTTACCTTGATTGTCGAAGAATTCTTGGTAAAAGACGCGCCCAATCGTTCCAGGAATAAAGCCGACGTTGCTAACGTGTTCATCACCATTAAAAATTTTGCTAAAGTTGGCACCCACTTCTACCGCATATTCAACTGGCAGATGCATGTCATCAGTATGCAGAACTTTAGTTGGCACATCCGTGGTTTGTTGAAAGTAATCAAACATATTCAGCACTTGCTGGTTGGCCAACTGAAAAGTTCCCATGGTCTGATGTAGTAAGCGGTCATACATCTTAGTCACAATCTGGGCTGGTGCTTTATAGTGGTTAAATAATTTCACCCGGTTGATTGCCGCGTGCTCAACACTCGAATTCTTGCCTAAAATATATTCATTAATGAAGTAAAACATACAGTCACCCTTTCTGTTACTCAGCATTACGCTTGTCGATATGTGTAGTTATAATAGTTCACTAAACCGGATAAGAAATGCTCACAATCGTCAATCCGTGTCCGGAAGTTGTCATGACGTGCATAGAACCCACCAATAAACTTCTGCGGATTATAGAGATACATTGCAATTTCAGGTAGAAAACACCCAGTAGTAATCTCATACAACGCACGGTACCGCAACACTTGCCGTAAGCGAGCCAAGTCATAAGGTGCCATCAAGTCTTCATTACCTGAACGTTTAATCATGTCGGTCATTTTAACGGCCGCATCAACTAATTCAAGCAATGTTGGATACGTGGTATCACGCTCTTCAATGAATTTTAGATGATTGAATACATTTTTCAAACCCAGTTTCATATAATCGCGATTGTCTGGGAATACCAGTAATGCTTCATTGATTGCATAAGAAATCCAGTGATCATGATATTTACCGTAGTCATTAGCCACCATGTAATCCAAGATTTGCTTCACCAGGTTCATCACATTCTTATCATGCGTTAACTCGTATAGCCGGGAAAGCGCAAATGCGACTTCTCCCTCATAATAGATAATTCGAAAAGCTGCTTTGACCGTTAAATCTGGGTTGAGAACATGAATTAACTTGCCAGACGGTTCTTGGAAGAAATGGACGCCTTTAAAGACTTTCATTAAAACTGGCATGAAAGTATCATCCTTGGTGACGTCTTGATATTTACACAATGTAAGCATCAATAAGGCCTGCCCACCCAACTTTAATTCGCCGTTATCGTCGACGAAGATTGCGTCCTCTTTTTCAATCGTGGCATTTTTTAAGCCCCACTGAATCGCTAACTTAACTTTTGCAAAATCTTCAGTGCGCTTTGTGAATGGAATGGCTTCCAACAAAGCATATAAGGACGAAAAATGCCGGACAACATTGTAATTGCTAAGAACTCTTTGACGAGCCGGAAAATAACCGTAGACAAATTTGCCGTTATCCTTCAACTGATTAATCAGGAAGGTTTCACCATGCTCAATAGCCGATTGCAATTCGCTCTGCTCGTCAGTCACTACCCGAATGCCCTTACCACAATCCTCCTGCTCAGATAGATTCCAGATTTTCTGCCCGTCAGTAAATACACCAGCGGTTGTAAAGACCCAAACATTTTCTGTCTTTCGAATATCGACTGGTAGCGCTCCTTCACGCTTGTTAAGATACGGCGCTACTCGATCATAGTCGACCCAAGAACCCGAACGATTCTTACCAATTCGATGCGCTTTGCTAGGACGGAAAAATGCTTGTCCATTACTTTCCATCTCCAATAAGGCTGTCTTGAAATCTGCATCAAAACTAATACCGTATCGCCAATAGTTCATCCGAAAAGTAGCTGCCAATCGCGCTTCAAAAGTTTCTCTTGGTAACTTCTGTGTTGATTGAACTGCTTCTAATCGAACCCAACTCGCTTGAGGGGTTTTGGCTAATTGTTGTGCAACTGCTATCCAAGCTTGCTTGAAAGAATCGCAACGATAGAATCGCACTTGGGCCCGATGTCGATGATCCGATACCGAAAGTGCCAAGGTTACGGTACTTGTACCGTAATCTTTCAAATTTCCAGTTGCAATCAGTGCTTGCTTAAGCTTGGTGACAGTAGATTTTTGCATCTTAGTCTTACCTCTTTCAATTTTCTTTTATGTACGCCAAAACGGGCTTCACGCCCGTTTTGGTTAATAGTCTTATTTTACAACGTATATCGTTAGCAGTACTAACAAATCAGCTTTAAATTTTAACTATTTTTGATTCTCATCATCTTCATCATCATCTTTACGACGACGACCGAACAAGAAGAACCACCAGCCGAGTCCAGCAGCTGCAGCCGCGGTCAACAAGCCACCGAAAATCGTTCCGGTATTATTACTTGTATCAGATGCAGTCTTACCATTCTCGTCAGTATTACTTGAGCCGACCTTATCATCAGCACTATCAGTATCAGCTGACTTCTTATCCTTATCAGAATCATTACTACTCTTCGAATCTGAATCAGTCTGATCAGAAGTTGCATCAACGTCTTGAGCGCTAGCAGCGGCATAAACCACTGATGTAGCAGCAGTTGCTGACGTTGTTGCAGCACCGTCACTGGATGGTGTCGTAACCGCCAACGTTGCAGCTGTGGCCGAGACGCCACTTGTTGCTGCAGCACTCAAGCTAGTCGTACTTGTCGAAGCAGCAACGTTGCTAGAAGCAGTCGATGAAGTTGTCGTACCAGTGCCAGTACCTGAGTTATTTCCAGTAGAGCCCGTCGTATTGCCCGAGCCTGATCCAGTATTTGAACTGGAACTTCCATCTGAGCCAGAATTACTACCATTGCCAGAATTGGTTCCATCATTTGAATCTGAATCTGTAATTGCATCGGAATCGCTGTCGCTGTCAGAATCACTATCCGAATCGGAGTCACTGTCCGAGTCGGAAGCACTATCCGAGTCTGAGTCACTGTCGCTATCTGAATCACTGTCGGAGTCTGAGTCACTGTCCGAATCAGAGTCGCTGTCGCTATCCGAGTCACTGTCAGAATCTGAATCGCTGTCGGAATCTGAGTCGCTGTCGCTATCCGAATCACTATCGGAGTCGGAATCACTGTCGCTGTCAGAGTCTGAATCACTATCGGAATCGGAGTCACTGTCGCTATCCGAATCACTGTCAGAATCCGAGTCACTGTCTGAGTCGGAATCACTGTCCGAATCGGAGTCACTGTCGCTGTCGGAATCCGAATCACTGTCAGAGTCTGAGTCGCTGTCGCTATCCGAGTCGCTGTCCGAGTCCGAATCACTATCCGAATCGGAGTCACTGTCGGAGTCTGAGTCACTATCGGAATCTGAATCACTGTCGCTGTCTGAGTCGGAATCGGAGTCGCTGTCTGAGTCCGAATCGCTGTCGGAGTCTGAGTCACTGTCTGAATCTGAATCGCTGTCCGAATCAGAGTCGCTGTCGCTGTCCGAGTCCGAATCGCTGTCGCTATCCGAATCGCTGTCAGAATCCGAATCGCTGTCGGAGTCACTATCGGAGTCACTGTCCGAATCAGAGTCGCTGTCGCTATCCGAATCACTGTCGGAGTCCGAATCGCTGTCGGAGTCAGAATCGCTGTCGGAGTCCGAATCGCTGTCAGAATCGGAGTCGCTGTCGCTATCCGAATCACTATCGGAATCACTGTCGCTGTCCGAGTCAGAATCACTATCGGAATCGGAGTCACTGTCGCTATCAGAGTCGCTGTCGGAGTCACTGTCCGAATCACTATCGGAATCGGAGTCACTGTCGGAGTCCGAATCGCTGTCAGAATCGGAATCACTGTCCGAATCAGAATCACTGTCGCTATCCGAATCACTGTCTGAATCGGAGTCACTGTCCGAGTCTGAGTCACTGTCGCTATCTGAATCACTGTCCGAGTCCGAATCACTGTCGGAATCTGAGTCGCTGTCACTATCCGAGTCACTGTCGGAGTCGCTGTCGGAGTCTGAATCGCTGTCCGAGTCTGAATCACTATCCGAATCGGAGTCTGAGTCACTATCGGAATCTGAGTCACTGTCGCTATCGGAATCGCTGTCCGAGTCCGAATCGCTGTCAGAGTCTGAGTCGCTGTCCGAGTCTGAGTCACTGTCCGAGTCCGAATCACTATCCGAATCCGAATCGCTGTCGGAGTCTGAGTCGCTGTCGGAATCTGAGTCACTGTCAGAGTCGGAATCACTATCGGAATCTGAGTCACTGTCAGAGTCGGAATCACTATCGGAATCTGAGTCGCTGTCGCTATCCGAATCGCTGTCGCTATCAGAGTCACTGTCGCTATCAGAATCAGAGTCACTGTCGCTATCAGAGTCACTGTCAGAATCAGAGTCGCTATCGGAGTCTGAGTCACCGTCGGAGTCCGAATCGCTGTCCGAGTCTGAGTCACTATCGGAATCTGAGTCACTGTCAGAATCAGAATCGCTGTCGGAATCGGAGTCGCTGTCGCTATCCGAATCACTATCGGAATCGGAGTCACTGTCGCTATCAGAGTCGCTGTCGGAGTCCGAATCACTATCCGAATCGGAATCACTGTCGCTATCCGAATCGCTGTCGCTATCCGAATCACTATCGGAATCTGAGTCGCTGTCTGAGTCGGAGTCACTGTCAGAATCTGAATCGCTGTCGCTGTCCGAATCTGAGTCACTGTCAGAATCCGAATCGCTGTCTGAATCACTATCGGAATCTGAATCACTATCGGAGTCCGAATCGCTGTCAGAGTCCGAATCACTGTCTGAGTCTGAGTCGCTGTCGCTATCCGAATCGCTGTCGGAGTCACTGTCAGAATCAGTATCCGAGTCTGAGTCACTGTCAGAATCTGCATCACTGTCGCCGTCAGAATCACTATCTGAGTCATCTTCAGTAACATTAGCAGCTAAATCAGCATAGTAGCCTGCATCATCAGCGGCACTTGAAGCTTTCTTTTTAGCTTCAGATGCTTCGGACGCTTTCTTTTTGGCTTCCTCTGCATAACTGGAAGCAGCCGAGTTTTCGCCGGCAGCTTCCGCAGAATCTGCATTTGATTGGGCAGCTGCCGCATTAGAAGCTGCAGTTGAAGCAGCTGTTGCGGCTGACTGTGCATCAGAGGCTGCTGCCGTTGCTTGTTCTGCGTAGGAGCTTGCTTCTGAGTTTTTGCTTGCATATTCGCCCGCAATGTTCGCATAAGAACTAGCAACTGAACCATATTCCGTCGCTTGATTTGCGTAGTTAGCTGCTTCGCTAGCCGCAGAATCTGCCGCTTCAGTTGAAATAGCATTAACAGTCAAGTAAGCCCGGCCTAAAGTTACAGTTGTCGTGGTAGTAGTCCCGTTGGTCGTATTAGATCCAGTAATAACTAGGTAATAATAACCGGATTGCCCTACCGTCAGATCTGACAGATTAAGTGTCGTACCATTCTGACCACTCAGCGCTGTTCCAGTACCGTCCGCTGTTGAAGAATAATACCATTGATAAGTAATATCAGTCCCAGTACCCGTAGTCGAACCATCTGGAACCCACGTCAAATCACTTCCAGCATCAACACTCGTATCCTCAAGGCCGCTACCGATTGTAATTGTCTTTGAAGATGAATAGCTAGTACCGTCTGCATTCGTAATTGTTGCTGTGATTGTCACCGTTCCATTAGACACAACGGTCAAAAGGCCAGAAGCATCAATTGTCGCAATGCTTGAATCACTTGTCGTCCAGCTAATCGTTCCCGTAGCATTCTCGGGGTTAGTCGTTGATGTAAACTGGCTAGTAACCTTATCGTTTGAGCCACTCGAACTGTTCGTTGGATTAATGACGTAATCATCACCAGCTATGGAAATGTTTGTTGCTGGAATATTGCTACTATAAACATCGACTTCCGCTAAATTACTTGCAAACGTATAAACTGTAAACACGTTTAACGGGTCCCAAGAAAACCCTTGTACGGCTTGGAACAGCAATGATCCAGTATAGCCCGCTTTGATAGTCACTGTTAATGAGCTACTGGTTGACAGTAAACCAGCACTGTCAACTGCATCATATGATTCAATATAAGCGCTAGCCTTATCTAAGGTCATCCAAGTGCCGTTGACTTGAACATACCAAGTTGTTTTTGATGATAGTGCAACCCCACCTAATCCTAATGCTGACGAAGCTGACAAGGTAAAGGTCCCACCAGAAACGGTCGACGTCACTGATGCGGGTTGAGAAGTCATCCCACCAGAAATAACAATCCCTAGAATTGTCGTTGCATTACCCGTATTAGTGCTTTTATATGAATTCGTATTGTTTGAATAATTCGTCGCGTTGCTAGCCGCCGTACTACCTAAAGCCGCATTGGATGTAGACAATGCCGCATATGAGGTTGCTTCACTAGCGGCCGCTGAGGCATTGGTCACATATGAGCTGGCCATAGCATAATCGCCCGCAGCTACTGCCGATGAAGCCTGGCTTGTATACTGAGCTGCCATTTCCGCAGCTGAAGTTGCGGCCGCGGCTGCACCAAGCGTCGTCACGGCATAATTATTAGTTTGTGCAACGTATGAACTACCCAACGTAGTGTTCGATGCATACTTTGCACTTAATGAGTTCGCGACACTGATTGCGTTCCCGGCTGCTGATGCAGCTGCTGACGCTGCGCTAGAGGCAGCCGTTGCAATCGAATTATAATAACTGGATTGTGCTTGCACGACCGTTTGGGTAATCGCACTTGCCGCACTCGAAGCAGCATTCAACTGATCCGTTGCATAGGTCAAACGCAAAGCCGCGTAGCTTTGTTGCAAGGCAGCCGAATTATAATTCCCGTCCGCTGCATATGAAGCAGCAAGGCTTGCCGCTTCACTAGCTGCCGCTGCGTATGAACTAGCCGCTACAGCCGCAGAACTTGCCGCTGCATTATAACTGCTAGTTGCAGCGGTATTAAATGAAGAACCAGCAACGTTATACGCATTAGCAGCGTTGGCCGCATAGGATGCAGCCAGTGAGGCTTGGTTACTGGCCACATTTGCCGATGACGCAGCCATACTAGCATAGCTTGATGCTAAATAATCAGCGGCAGTATCACCGCCATCTTCATTGACCGCATTCTTCAAAGCAGTATCCAGACTAGCTGCTGCCTCAGATGCGGCACTACTTGCAGAGCTGGCATATTGAGTCGCAGCACCCGCGTAACTCGATGCCAGACCCGCCCAGATATTAGCGCTAGTATACGCCCCTTCGGCTTCATAAGAAGCCGCCGAAGTACTGGCCATAGCTGCAATACTTGCTGCTTCTGAGGCCACACTGGCGCATGAGCTCGCAACGTTGTATGAAGAATTAGCCTGTGACGTGTAGTAACTAGCTAATGAGCCCGTCAAGTTAGCTGAAGAGCTAGCCAAGCTGATTGCACTACTTGCAGCAGCGGCTTGAGAGGCTGCCACTGAGGCTGCACTATTGGCTTGACTGGCATAACTGCTGGCAATTTCAGTGTAAGTTCCTTCTGGATTAGTGACAACAATGGTAATCACATTACCAGCTGCTTTATAGCTTGAAAAAACAGTAGATCCTGACGCTACGACCTGATAATAGTACGTGCCAGAAATTGTTGGTGTTGTCGAATATGTTGCCGAAGTTGCACCTGAAATCGTGGTCCAAGTAGTCCCATCCGTAGAGACATACCAAGTATACGTGGTCGATCCCAAAGCTACACCACTGATACTTGTCGAATTAGTAATACTAATCGTACTACCCACAGACACACTAGGCGTGGTTGTGGATGTCGTTACGGTTGCGTTCTTGCTGTCGGTTTGTTCATTAGCGACATCCGTCGAAAACTTAGCAGCTAAAGTCGCGTTAGACTCGGCAGTTGCAGCGTAACTAGCAGCCAATGAAGATGCCGATTGGGCCACCCGAGCGTATGAGTCCGCGGTGGCAGGATCACTAGCACTGACAGCGGATTTTGCAGCCGTACTTGCGACGGCGTAGGCTGATGAAGCTGAGCTAGCGGCCGTTGCAGCACTTGAAGCATAAGCTGACGCTTGAGTACCAGTTTGCGTTGCTGCCACACTGGCCGCACTTGAAGCCGTACTCTTTGCTGTATTCGCCACGTTTGCACTTGAAGAAGCCGCACTCGCCAAATCACTAATTGCAGTACTATTGGCAAAACTGGCTGCCGAACTAGCGGTGCTAGTAGCGGTGCTCCCGGCGGCATATTGACCAAGCGCCTCCGTTGCGGCGGAGGAAGTAACTGCATGGGCAGTACTAGTGGCTTCATAGTCATTATTTGCCGCATTACTACTTACCGCGGCATAGGCTGAGGAAGCTGCCACCGCAGCGGTCGTTGCGTTAACCGCGGCCGTTGAAGCCGCAGCTGCCGTGCTAGAAGCGACGGCGTAAGCTGAGGTAACGGCCGTATTATTTTTATCGTATTGCATGGCTAAGTATGCACTGTTGGCTGCTTCAGCTGCCGAGCTCGCTGCTACCGTGGCTGCAGATGCCGCACTAGATGCGGCGGAATAATTGCTACTTGCTAAATTAATTAAGCCTTGGGTAGCAGCGCTGCTGGCCGTTGAAGTGGCCGTTGAAGCCAGGGCTGCGTATGAGCTGGCCGCACTGGCCGCACTAAATGCTAAGGAGTTGGCATTAGTGTATGCCAATGTATTATCTATATTCGACCCCACACCAGTGTTCAGTGCCTTTAAGTACATGTTTGCGATACTATTGTAGTGCCGTGACAAATCAGCCGCGTTGAGCGCTTCTTGATAGGCACTTTGGGCCGCACTTACTGCAGCTTGCGTCGTTAGGTTATTGACCAAACTAGCATAGCTGCTGGCAAGTGTAGCGTATGAACCAGCTAACAAAGCTGACGATGATGCCGCCTTAGCCGCGGTACTATCGGTATATGAACTATCCCCCGATTCCGACGAGTAAGCTGCAATGGCTGCCGTTGAAGCCGCCGTACTTGCAGACTTAGTCGTGCTGGCAACACTGCTTGCTGTCGAGACAGTACTTGCCGCTACGCTAGCACTGCTTGACAAACTCGTCGTACTTGAGCTAGCTGCGGAAGAACTGCTGCTATCAGTTAAACTCGATGAAGTAGCGCTTGACGAGCTCGAACTACTACTTGAACTTGCGCTGGATGCGCTCGAACTAGCCGTTGAGGTACTACCACTGCTAGTGCTAGATGTACTTGTCGCATTAGTCGTACTTGTTTCGCTCGCAGAACTTGCGTCTGAAGCACTGTCATCGCTGCTTGAACTATCCGATGAAGATTCGTAATTACTGTTCAAGGCAGTTTCACTCGAAGAAGATGCCGTAGACGAGTCACTGGTAGTACTAGTTGACGTACTACTTGCCGTTGCAGCAGCTAGTGCCGCCGCACTCGCTGCTGCAGAAGACGTATCCGCCCCCGAGCTGGCACTACTAGTGGCACTACTTGCCGTATCGCTACTAGTATCCGCCGAAACCGTATCTGCATGAGATACTAACTGAGGTGCAGCAGTCAATACAAATGATGCCATCGCCGTAAATACCCAAGTACGGCCGACTTTAAACATCTTGTAGTGAACTTGCGGATCTCCCCTAAAAGATTTATGTCTCAGAAATTTCATGGTTTTGCCTTCCTTCTCTAACCTAATCAAACCCGTTTATATATGATACAAAAAACACATATATAGCATCATTGGTATACCCCATCAATCGTTAGACTATGCACTCATAATACTATGATTATGTTTTGTTGGCAATAGTTGATACCGTCAATCTTGTTACACGTTTTCCATTAATTTTCCTAAAATAGTTACCAAATAAATAATATTAATGAAAACGAGTGTAATAGGCCTCATAAAGCCCATTACACTCGTCTAACAACTTAAAATTTATTTATAGCACTTATGGAAATTTTATTGAAAATTTTTCAGATTCTTTTACGTTAATATCAAATAAACGACAAATTATGAGTCGCTTTGACAATTAATTTGTTGATACTAAGCCAACTAATCCTGATTTTGGTTTAAATCAGCCGCGTGTTGTGCTGCCGTTTTTTGTGGTCCGCGATCCAAACTATTCACAATAAAGGCTAGAATAACCAAACCAAGGCCAATCAGGTAGACCCAATGTAAGCCCGTATATAAGATACGATGAAGTGTCGGCAACAAATGAGACGGTAATTGCGTCGCGGTCTGTGGATTAATCAACTTGTTCATCATCGCCATGTTTGTTCCTGCATGGTGCTGGATGCCTTGGTTCATCCCGACATTTAGTGCAATCCCAAAGATTGAGATCATTAACGTCTGGCCAATTGTCCGGCTCAACGTATTGAAAGATGTCGCGACCCCGACATTTTCAGCTGGCACCAGGTGTTGCGACGTGACGGTCGTTGCTGTAATCGTAATTCCGAAGCCCACGCCACCAATCGCTGTAATCAGGAAGAACCATGGGAACGCGGTATTAACTGGCAAACACGCTAAGCAAATGCTTGTCACGAGGATGAAAGCCAAACTCAGATACAAAATCCGTCGCGGCGCCCACTTTGCCAATAACCGACCCGTCACGAATGACCCGACGATCCACATTAGCGAGCTTGGTGTTACTGCGAATCCCGCCAAGGAAGCCGGTACACCCAGTATCCCTTGAGTCCAAGTGGGAATATAAACTTCAACCGCCATTAGGAAGCCACTGACTAAGGCCGCCACGACATTTTGAATAATGAATGTGTGGTTTTTGAACAAATCCATCGAAATCACTGGTTCATCCGTGTGACCTTCACGACGGATAAATAACCACAAGCTGAGCGCACTAATGACCCAAGCGAGTCCAACGGCCAGCCAACTGATAGTGGCGTTTCCCAATAATTGGAAGCTTAGCATCAAGCACAGCAAGAAGAGCATCAGCCAAAAGCTACCCAAGTAGTCGATTTTCACGTTATTGTGACGTTTGGGTTCTCGTAAATAAAATTGAAATAGGAAAAGGGTGATCAACCCAACTGGCACATTAATGAAGAAAATCCAATGCCAGCTGAGCTTATCGACAATTAGTCCACCAATCAGCGGTGCCAGCACTGAAGCAATGCCCCACGCTGAACTATTAAAGCCTAGCACTTTGGCCCGGCGTTCGAATGAATAAATATCTGCGATAATTGTCATTGAGACTGGCATTAGCGCCCCGGCACCAATCCCCTGAATGGCCCGCCAAAAAATTAGCACCGGCATCGAATTAGACAAACCACTCATCATAGACCCAATAATAAAAATAATTAGTCCGGCTTGCATCACTGGTTTTCGGCCGACCAAGTCAGTCAGCTTTCCATAAATTGGCGTCATCATCGCATTAGTCAATAAATAAATTGAGAAAACCCAATTCATCAATGAAACCCCGTGTAAATCACCAACAATCGTTGGCAAGGCGGTCGATACAATCGTCCCTTCAATCGCACTCATAAACGTCGCGACGTAAATGGCAACCGTAACCGCCATTACGTTAGTTTTACGCTGTTGCATCTTAGCAATTCTCCTTCTCTATCAATCATTTTAAAACCCCGTGTCTCTAAAATAGCCCGCAAAAAAAGCGACCTTGAAAAAAGGTCGCTTTTAGCGTCGAGTACCTACAGACCGTAACGAATCAACGTTACCGCATTATTTAAATGCTGCTTTTAAAGCATCTACTTTATCAGTATGTTCCCATGGTAAATCAATATCGGTCCGACCAAAGTGGCCGTATGCCGCAGTTTGCTGATAGATTGGCCGTTGCAAGTCAAGCATTTTGATAATCCCAGCCGGACGTAAGTCAAAATTGTCGCGAATGGCGTTAATCAACGCTTCATCACTAACCTTCCCGGTCCCGGCAGTATCCACTGCAATCGAAACTGGTTCGGCAACCCCGATAGCATATGCCAATTGCACTTCAACCTGATCAGCCAAGCCGGCAGCCACCACGTTTTTGGCAATGTAACGAGCAGCGTAACTTGCAGAACGGTCAACCTTGGTCGCGTCCTTACCTGAAAAGGCACCACCACCATGATGGGCAAAACCACCGTACGTATCCACGATGACTTTCCGACCAGTCAAACCGGCATCCCCTTGAGGGCCACCAATAACAAAACGACCAGTTGGGTTCACAAGATACTTGGTTTGGTCATCTAACAAGTCAGCTGGTAACACGGCCTTGATGACTTGATCAATGACCGTTTGCCGGATTGTGTCCAAATCAACATCAGGATCATGTTGAGTAGACAAGACCACCGTATCGATTCGCTTAGGTTGGTTGTCTTCGTCATATTCGACCGTGACTTGGGCCTTCGCATCTGGACGTAACCACTTAATGGTACCATCCTTACGTAGCACTGCAATTTTACGCATCAACCGGTGGCTCAATGCGATCGGCAGTGGCATTAATTCAGGGGTTTCGTTGATGGCATAACCAAACATCATCCCTTGATCACCAGCACCGATTTGATCTAATGGGTCAGCATCGCCAGAACGCGTCTCCAAGGAATCATCGACCCCTTGCGCGATATCTGGTGATTGTTCATCCAATGAGACAAGGACGGCACAGTTGTCACCGTCAAAGCCGTATTGACCATCAACATAGCCAATCGACTTGATCGTGTCACGCACGACCTTTTGAATATCAACGTAGGCCTTGGTCGAAACTTCACCGAAGACCAGCACTAATCCAGTCGTCACTGAGGTTTCAACAGCGACCCGTGCTTGTGGATCCTGGGCTAACATTGCGTCCAGGATAGCGTCACTGATTTGGTCAGCAATCTTATCAGGATGACCTTCAGAGACAGATTCAGATGTAAATAAGTGTCTTTCACTCACAATAAATTCCCCCTTGATAATTTCGGTTACAAGGCATCTAAGCATCACTTATTCTTCATTGAACAAGTTAAACTTATCCTTTCGGGAACGGCTCATAACTATATAAGGTTATCACAATCACCATTTTTTTTAAAGATTTCTGTCAAATTATTGACGGGAACTGCCCCGACCGGTACGATTAACTCATTATCCTAATTAGAGAGTGTTGACAATATGATTCGAATCGGAAAATTACATATTAAACGCGATTACATCGCCTTGGCGATCTTTACCATCGTTCAAAGCATCATTAGTTGGTGGGCCGCCCTCGATTACGGGCGTTCATTTCAAACGGCCTCATTTTCAGCCGCGCAGTTACCACTGATTGGCTACACCTTAGCCGTGGCCGCCGCGGTCTTCATTATCTTAGATCGGCGGATTGCCCCCCAGTGGAGCCTCATTGCGATTGGAATTACCGTGGCCTTTGCATTTACCAACATTATTGCCAAGGAATCCGAACTATTATACCTGCTATTAACGTGCAGTGCGTGGTTGCTCGTGATGGCCGTTCCACGCTTCGGTATGCAAAACTACTTCGGCTTAGTCGTTTTCAGCGTCATCATGACGTTCACGATTCCAGTGGCCGTTTTCGACTTACAAAACAACTATTTATCAACAACATTTCTCTGGAAGCTGACCCCCATGCTGGCTAGTTATGTCTTCCTATACGTACCGAGCTTCAGCCGTCAGCGCCAAATCAATCAACTGATTTCGGCCATCACCGGTCTGCTACTGGTTATCACCATCTTCCTGCAGCCGCTGACCTGGCAAACGATCGTTGCAATTCTCATCACGATTGCCGTCTGGTTCAGTCAACAGTCCTTTGGCCGAACTCGGTTGCATCTTATGATCAACGTAGCCGTTCAGTTGATACTGATTTTATTACTTTATTAATATCTAGATAACAAACAAGGCGTCTACCTAGTCTCTTAAACTAGGTAGACGCCTTGTTTGTCCCTATCACCAGCTTTTAAAGTGCTGCTATTAACTGGCGCCACTTTTCAATAATCGTCTGCTTGCTGTAACGAGTGGCCGAATTGTAGGCATTCGTAATCAGTTGTGCTTGTCGTTCAGGGTGCTGTAAATACTGACGAACTTTCATTGTCAACTCATCAACATCATTGGGTGTCACTAGGTACCCGTTCACGCCGTCTTCGATAATATCTTCCGGTCCGTACGCAATTCGATAGCCGATAACTGGCACGCCATAGCTTTCGGCTTCCATTGTGGCTAGCGAAAAACCCTCTTCCAAACTGGTCATTAAGGCCAAGCTTGCCCGCTGATACTCTTCTGCCAGATTGGGTAAGAAACCCCGAATAACGATATTTTTTTCTAGATGATTGGCCTGAATAAATTGACGCATTTGCGCTTCGATCTTTTGCCCATGCCCAAACAACTGCAAGGTCAGGTCGGGAAATTCACCAACTAACCGCCGAACCACTTCCAGTTGATGTGGTAATTGCTTTTCCGGTGAATAGCGCGCCACACTAATGATTCGGTGTGGATCACGACCATCAATTTTGACTGGATGAACCGTTGTATAGCCGACTGGAATCACGACAATTGGTGGTAAATTATCATAGCGGGCCAATAAATCACGCTTTTGATGCTCGGTCGACACAATAATTCGGTGAAATTGGTCTGGATGGGCCAAGACATACCGATAAACTGATTTTAGGTGCCCACTTACCACGTCCTCACCAATCCGTAGATGCGTGCTATGTAAGACTGAACACACGCGAATTTCGGGACGCGTATGACCCAGGGCTGCCGCTGTTTGGCGGTTACGATCACAGAAGTAGACGTCATCAGCAGTGGCCAACTCATTGAAGCAGAACGTCTGAAAAGCCTGTTCGGTATTGAAGAAAAAGTCTCTGTGTCGATAATTCTTCAACGTAATCAGTCTTAGTCGTGACTCTGGTCCGGTAGTGTCATACTGTTTGATAATTCTGACTTGCCCTTGTAAATCATAATAAACTTCTGTGTGCACTTCCTGATGTTTTACTAAAAAGCTTGTCCGACTCAGGAAGCCCCGGTTATCATAAAATTCGCGCCGGACTTTAACACCCTGATTATCAAAATAATTGACATAATCCAATTGTCGTAGCCCGGCATCCACAAAATGAGCGTACATCAAATATTGACCATCGGTATCCAGAATGCGAAAATCCGTCGTATTTGGAACCTGAATCACCTTAAAGTGACAAACAGCTTGCCAATAATGCATCCAATCATGATGGATTTTAGTCGCTGCTTCAGGCATCGTCCCCTGAAAGAAATCATACACACTAAAGCATTTTCCTTCCGCACCAAAGCGGGCCGCATGCTCATGTAAACGCGGATTATAAGTGACATAGACGCAGCGAGCCTGATAACCAGCGGCGTCAAATAGCGCCAGTCGGTTCAACTGTGCCTTTTCAATTCCCGTCAATTTCAATCCTAAACCAGTACCCACAAAATAATACATCACCTAGCCGTTCCCTTCTCAATCTGAAAAATCAACTCATCCTGTCACCGAGTTCAAAAACTTCGAGTACGCACGGACGATTGACCACTTCATCTGTTATATCTATACACTATCTTTACCCTACCATATTTTACGTTACTCGACCAAGATATGAACAGTTTTATTGACATACAAAAATCGCTAGTCGTGAACAACTACCGTATCAGCAGTGCCCGACTAGTGATTTTTCACCAGTTTCAATTAAATTGCTAGCCATACCTAGTGACGCTCAGCACGCTAGTTATTGTTTTGCTCAAATATAATTAAATCAATAATTAGTGTGTAACGAACACCCCAAGACAACTTATATCTCTGAGACACGCCCACCATGAACTAAAACACCGTCATTTCTTAACATTTTTCAAAGCTTGGCGGAATCCGAAACACTGAGAGCTCGTGCCACCGTCGCAATATCCTTCGGCGTTGTGCGACAACAGCCGCCGATAATGCGGGCCCCGGCAGCTAACCACTGGGGAACAAAGGACGCGAATTGGTGACTCAAATGAGTTTCTTGCCAAGTCTTCGTCACGGGATCATATTGATCACCAGAATTAGGATAAACGATCAACGGAACCGCTACAGCCGCCTTCAAAGTGGCTAACGCTGGTGCAATGTTTTCCAGCGTAGTGCAATTGACCCCCACAGCGACCACGTTCGGCTGGGCCGCCACCCACTTTGCGGCCGCGGCTAACGACGTCCCATCACATAGTGTCTGGGGGTCCTTGATACTAAAACTTACCCAGTATGGTTGTTGCGGCCAAGTGGTTGTGATTAGTTGTACCAACGCCTGTACTTCGTCTAAACGTGGCATCGTTTCTAATGCAAGCACGTCCACCCCGGCAGCCATGATCAACGCCAGACGTTCGCGGTGGAAGTCCTGATAGGCACTCGGCGTTAACTGGTACGCACCCGTGTACTCACTACCATCCGCTAAGTAAGCGCCGTACGGGCCAATACTACCAGCAATCACAGCATCCGTGACATGACTAGCAGCACGCGCCGTATGCGCAATTGTTACCGCCTGTTGTATCAATTGACGCGCTTGTGCGGCAGCAATACCAGCCTGCTCAAATGCAGGGACGTTGGCCTGGTATGTATTAGTTGTCATGATTTTTGCGCCCGCATCCAGATAGCTCTGATGGACTGCTTGAATCGCATCCGGATGGTCCAACATTGCCGTGGCTGACCACAGCGCGCTATTGGTTGCCACGCCCCGTTTTTCTAATTCCGTAGCCATCGCACCGTCCGAGACGACTGGGCCCCGGTTCAATTGTTCAGTTAATGAAAGCATTGCAATAATTGCCTTCCTTTCTACTTATAAATTATGTTATTCTAATAGCATTGTTGATTTTCTAATCATAGTCTAATCATATTAATTCTGCAAGTAAGGAAGGCCGGTACATTATGTCAAAACAAACCCACCTTAGTCGCCAGATGGAATCACGGCACGTGCTGATGATTTCGCTCGGTGGCGTGATTGGGACCGGATTATTTTTAAGTTCCGGTTACACGATTCATCAAGCGGGGCCAATCGGGACCCTACTCGCCTATACCATCGGGGCCGTCCTCGTCTATCTCGTCATGCTCTGTCTAGGTGAGCTGTCAGTTGCAATGCCCTACACCGGGGCGTTTCACGTCTATGCGAAGAAGTATATTGGTCCTGGCACAGGCTTTACAGTGGCCATCCTATATTGGTTGACTTGGACGATTGCCCTCGGTTCAGAATTTACAGCGGCGGGGCTCATCATGCAAACGTGGTTTCCGCACATTGCGACCTGGATCTGGAGCCTCGTCTTTATGGTGGTCATCTTCACTGTTAACGCCCTCTCCGTACGCTGGTTTGCGGAAGCGGAATTCTGGTTTGCCAGTATCAAGGTCATCGCAATTATTGCTTTTATTGTGTTAGGCGGACTGGCAATGGTCGGTATCCTGCCACTTCACGGTCATACCAGTGCCCCGTTTCTGAGCAACTATACGCGTAACGGTTGGTTTCCCAATGGTTTTGGTGGCGTCTTTACGACGATGCTAACGGTCAACTTTGCCTTTTCTGGAACTGAGCTAATTGGAATTACAGCTGGTGAGACGAAGGATCCGGCCCACACCATTCCGACCGCCATCAAAACGACCCTCTGGCGCCTGATTATTTTCTTCATCGGTAGCATGTTCGTCATGGCCGCACTGATTCCTTACAAACAAGCGGGTGTGACGCAAAGTCCATTCGTGCTCGTCTTCAAAGCGATTGGGATTCCCTACGCCGCTGATTTGATGAATTTCGTCGTATTGACCGCCATTATGTCGGCCGCTAATTCTGGTCTCTACGCGTCTACCCGCATGCTGTGGTCACTTGCGAACGAGGGAACCATTCCAAAGGTTTTCAAACGGACTACCAAGCGTGATGTGCCGTTAGTCGCCCTAATTACTAGCATGCTGGGTGGCATTCTGGCCCTATTGTCGAGTGTCTATGCCGCCGGTTCGGTGTACCTGGTCTTAGTATCCATTTCAGGACTTGCCGTCGTCATTGTTTGGATGGCAATTGCCCTTTCGGAGATCAACTTCCGCAAAACCTACCTGAAAAGTGGGCAGTCGCTTGATCAATTGACCTTTAAAACGCCCGGCTACCCGGTCGTCCCGTGGCTGGCCTTTATCTTAAGTGGGCTCTCTTGTATCTTGATTTGGTTTGACCCTAACCAGCGGATTGCCTTGTATTACACCATTCCCTTCGTGGCGATTTGCTATCTAGGCTACTATCTCAATCAACGTTATCGACGGACCCACGCCGCAAAGTAAGCCCGTTAGTCAGCTCAACTCACCAAGTCCACCCAGCAATCGTCTTTTGATGCTGACGACCTGAAAACGAACATGGTCATGGCTTTTGCTGACATTTCTGAATCTACTTTTAAAGTACGATCCAGCCGACGACACCGATTTTTGAACTGCAACAAAACCAAATATCAATTTCAGATCTCTTGCTAGCCCGGCCAGTTGCTAGCAAGAGATTTTATTTATTTCAGCAGTAAATTGATTATCACTAGATAATCGAATAAATAAACCATTAACCCCGTATACAAGCTGACGATTATGCTATGATTAATTTATCAAGAGCATTGGAGGGGTTTCTATGCACCCAGGATTATTACTCGTCAATTTAGGCTCCCCGGCATCCCCACGGACTAAGGATGTCAAAGCATACTTACAAGAATTCTTAAGTGATCCAAGCGTCATCGAGATGCCAGCCGCACTCTGGCAACCGCTGTTGCGTGGTATTATCTTACCGACCCGTTCTTGGCGTTCGGCCACCTTTTATCAGGATAGTTGGCTCCCACAAGGCTCACCATTAATCGTCTACAGTCAAGCCATCTGCCAACAAGTACAAGCAGCATTACCCGATTGGGACGTCCGACTAGCAATGACGTACGGTCAACCCGATATCGGTGCGACCTTGAAAGCCATGGTTGCTGATGGGTGTGAAAAGCCAATTATTTTACCACTTTTTCCGCAATACACCCAGAGCACGCACGGCGGCATCCATCGTCAAGTTGAAGCAACTGGATTACCACACACCTTTATCGACAGTTTCTACGACCAACCGACCTACATTCACTTACTAGCAACCAAAGTCTGGCAAAGCTATCAGGCGCATCATTATGATGCGGTCATCTTCAGCTACCACAGCATCCCCACTGCAATGGTACGCCATGGTGATCCCTATCAACGAGAATGTGAGGCAACGACCAAAGCTGTGTTGACGGAGCGACCAGAATTACCAGCTGATAAGGTCATTACGGCGTATCAGTCCAAGTTCGGACCGATGCCGTGGTTGAAGCCTTACTTAAAAAATGAGCTCATGCAGTTGGTCGAACTTGGCAAACGCAACGTATTAGTAGTTACGCCATCCTTTGTCGTGGACTGCTTGGAAACCCTCGAGGAAGACTACGTTCAAAATTATCAAACCTTTCGGGCAAGCGGTGGTGATCGGTTTGACTTAGTACCACCGATGAATAAGGATACCGGCTTCAGCCAATTTCTGGCTGACCTCGCTATCCAAAAGCAGGAGGCGTCGAACCATGCAATCGCATCGTCATCAAAGTCTTGAAGAAATCAATCAGAGCGTCGCGGTTCCCGACGTTCATCAGACGGCCTTTTGGCGCAAATTTTTAGCCTATAGCGGTCCCGGTGCACTAGTGGCAGTCGGCTATATGGATCCCGGCAACTGGTTGACATCCCTAGCCGGTGGCGGTCAGTTTCAGTACCGGCTTTTAGCCGTGCTCGCATTAGCCATCATTGTCGCCATGTTCATGCAAGGCCTGGCAATCAAGCTAGGCGTTGTGGCCCGGCAAGATTTAGCACAAGCCATCGCCAGCAAGCTCCCCCGGCCCGTACGTTACGCCGCGTGGATTTTAAACGAAGTCGCGATGATGGCGACTGATATGACGGGCGTCATCGGCACCGCAATCGCCTTAAAGATGTTATTCGGCTTACCACTACTTGCAGGGATATTACTAACGATTGCGGACGTCTTAGTTGTCTTGTTGTTTTTAAGATTCGGTATTCGGCGGGTCGAAGTGATCGTGCTCGTCGCTATTTTGACCGTCGGCATTATTTTTGGCATCGAAGTTGGGCGGGCCCACGTTCAATTCGGCAACGTGTTGCTCGGCTTAGTTCCGACACCATTGATCATCAAAAACCACACTGCACTAGTCCTCAGTCTCGGAATCTTGGGCGCAACCATCATGCCACATAACTTATACTTACACTCATCGCTTGCACAAAGCCGGCGTTATGATTATCATAACCCAGCCCAAGTCACAGAAGCACTGCGCTTCGCCAATTGGGACTCAACAGTGCACTTGATTGCGGCTTTTCTCATCAACGCACTTTTGCTCGTCCTTGGTGGGACGCTTTTCTTCGGTCACACCAACGCGTTAGCGAGTCTGCAGGCCGTCTTCGATGGGTTAAAAAGTACCACCGTGGTTGGCGCCCTTGCTAGCCCGGTCATGAGCTGGTTATTTGCATTAGCCCTGCTAATTACCGGACTAATTTCATCCATCACCAGCACCTTAGCTGGTCAGATCGTCATGGAAGGTTATTACACATCCGCCTACCGCTCTGGCAACGTCGGCTGCTTACTCGCGCTGTCACACTAATTCCGATTCTGATTATCGGTATGTTAGTCGGCTTTAGCGACACTGCCTTTGAAAACCTGATCATCTACGCGCAAGTGGCACTCAGCATCGCCCTTCCCTTTACCTTGTTGCCACTAGTTGCGTTGACAAATGACGCCGGCCTGATGAAGACCCACGTTAATCGCCCGGCGGTAACGTGGTTGGGATATGGGCTGGCCGGAATTATTACGGTGTTGAATATTTATTTGGTGTATAGCTTGTTTTGAGATGAGATCCATTCACATAGCTACTTTGACTTCAGCACTAAACCAAAGGCCGTCAACCGCGAAGCATATACGCAGGTTGATGGCCTTTTGATACTCCAACTCAATTATCGTGGATACTAATTTCCCAATTTTTAGCGATAAATAGTCATACCCCGCAATGTATCTTCTATCAGACAGTATCGCAACGTTATCACTAGTTGCTATGCTAGGTAAAAATTCCCCAGTACAACCCGCACCCATGAATCGCAACAGTCCCAATTGCTAAAATGACCATTTTAGCCAAGCTACATGCCCAATATCAATGGTGCTGGCTCGAATCATATTACTAAATAACATTGAAAAAACAACAAAACACTAGTCAAATTAATTGCCAGCTTTAGTCGAGGCGAATCCGTTACGTTAACTTTTTTGTAAGGTGTCATCATTTATCCAAAACCTCTTTCACAAACAATTAGTTTAATCACTATATTTAGAAGCAATCCATTCAGTTTAAACAATATCACACCATATGTAAGTCACCTTGAACTCTGGGCAATTACATGTGTGGTAACCCACCCGCATTCCATGCACTGATACAATTAAATGATACCAACCAAACTAATCATAAGGCACTATGGTAAAATAAAAACCGTGATTATCGCAAGGATAACCACGGCACGAAACGAATTGGCTTGAATATACGTGCTATATATTACTTCGTTTCATACCCATTATAACAGATAAAAGTTACGATGGCTTTTCATAGTGGTTACATTCATAAATTTTTAAAACCCACGTTTACCAGAATAAAACATCTCACCAAAATTTAGATTACATAGTAGAAAGGAAGCATCTCAACATGGTAAAAATTGCAGTCCTATCTGACGTTCACGGTAACGCCACTGCACTCGAAGCAGTCTTAGCAGATGCCCAAACTCAAAATGTTGATGAATACTGGACAGTGGGTGACATGACCGTCCGCGGCCCAGAATCGGAGCGCTGTCTCACCTTACTTGACCGCGTTCACCCCACTGCCTACGTTCTCGGAAATCACGAGGAAAACTACCAAAAAGTAATGGCCGCCAATCCCAACACGTTCACCAAGCCCAAACAAATTATGGCAACGGTTCTCACCGCTTTTGATCGGCGCCAACTGAGTTCGACACACTTTGAACGGTTACTGAACTTACCAATGACAGTCATCAAACACGTTGGCCCGTTAACTATCCGTCTTCAGCACGTTTTACCGACCGTCGCTAGTGGACACGCGCTCGCGCCGACTGCCAATCAGGCGAACTTTGACCAAGCCGCTGAAGGCGATGTCGATATCGTCATCTACGCGCACACGCACCAGCCCATCATGCGCTACGCGACCACGGGCCAGCTGATTCTAAACGCCGGGACGGTTGGTCTCCCGACTGCTGTTAACTCCCACCTACGTCAACCACGTGCTAATTACTTGCTCCTGACGATTGACGAGACTGGTCTTCAGCATGTTGATTACCGCGCCGTGGATTTCGATTGGCAGCGGGCAATCACGATTGCACACAACACCCACTTACCCTACTTCGAATTCTATGAACAAACTTTACGGACTAATGCTTACCAGTACGCACCGAGTGCGGTCGCGGCATATAATACGCAACATGACATGGCTCAAGAAGCGCGCAAGATTTTACTTGAAAATCGTCACTGAAAATCTCCTAAGAATCGGGAGAAAATAGTTTCATTTTTCTAGAAATTCTGTATACTTTTAAAAGTCGATTACTGCTTCGGCGGCAATCACTGTTCAAGAGAGGAGCTAGAATTATGTACTTTAAAAAAGCGACCCTCGATGATCTCGATACGATCATCGACATTCTGAGTGACGGGCGGAATCAACTTGCTGAAGCTGGGGTCAACCAGTGGCAAGGCGATTACCCGTCGCGCAAACAAATCACGGCCGACATCATGCAAGGATCAGCATACTTATTCAATGCCGACGACAACGCAACGGTCGGTGCTGTCGCTGTCGTACCATCACCAGACGAAACTTATGATACTGCGAAGGCCGAATGGTTAAATACCACGGCACCTTATGTCGTGATTCACCGAGTCGCGATTCATTCTAGCCATGCGGGGCATGGTTATGCCACTCAATTATTCGAAAAAATCATCGCTCATATTGCTGCGGATCATCCTGAAATCAAGAGCATCCGTATCGATACGCACGCCGACAATCAAGCGATGCAACACCTGATCGCAAAGATGAACTTCAAGCGAGTTGGCGAAATGGTCGGTGTCTACCATGTCGATGACGTTTGCTATGTCTATGAAAAAATGCTGTAATTAATCTCTGAACCTGACCACTTGTGGCGGGTTCTTTTTTTACGATCAAATCCAATCAGTCATGCTAAATGACTACTCGTTTGCGGCAGTTGTCACAGCTAAGTCCTTTTGCTCAGCAAATACACAACGAGTGGCTGTTTGATTCTTATAACCGGCGCACTAGTTGCAGCCCGATTAAGACAAGCTTGGCTTCATTTTTGTAACAAAGTCGCCAGTGCTGCATACCGTTTGCGCCAGTCCAAAATAGTTAGCGACTCACAGGGTTGCGTTAATAGCCAATCCAACTGTGCTTGCCGGTCAGGCTGATCTAAGAAGACGTAACTCCGCGGCGTAACAAAGTTTTCAAACTGACGACGTAACTGTGCCAACGGAATGTTAGGTAAGGTTGTAAAAGCCGTAATCGGTAACGCCAATCCGACTTTAGCTCCTTCAAAATAAGCCGCGGTGGTTGTGGGCGCGTCATGCTGTAACAATGCGCCCACAAGCGCTAATTGTTCAGGCACGAGTTGCAGGCCCTGATCACAATGCAAAAAGAGTTGAATTCCCCCATTAGCCCCTGTCGTATAGACAAATGCTTGAAACGGACGTGCAAAAAAACGCCGACGATATTCCAGAATCTTGGTGCCATTGATAATCGCTTGTGTTGGTTCTGGATGCAACGAAAATAATAATGTTGGCCGCTTTGGCAAGTAATAATCTTTAATCGTTGGCATGGTGCCACCCCTCCTTCACTAATTAGCACTAAGTATACCCCATTTGCGAGCGTGCGCCAACTAATCGTGATTCGTGAAAACACGAACTATAAATAGTTAACAAACAATATTATTCTGACTTTGTCCTAAATTTGCTGGATTTAAACCCTAATCAGTCGTATATTATTCGTATAAACAAAAAAGGCGGTATTAATATGCATTGGTTGGCGGATCTATTGGCAGCAATCGGGGTCGTTTTGAACGGGATCCCACAAGGAATTATGGCGATGAGTCTTGGCTTTGCGGTCTTTCCGACTGCATTCTCATTTGGATTAGTTGGTTTGATCAACGGAGTGGCTGGTTCCGTTGCACCGGTTTCATTTCAAGCGGAGTCCCTCGCACTAGTCGGGCATCTGGGACATAATTTACGCGAACGGTCGTCGATCATCTTTTTAGGTGCGAGTCTAATGTTCGTGATTGGCCTGACTGGCACTCTGCCGCTCATTGTTCACAGCCTGGGCAATCAGCTTATGGCAGCAATGATGGCGGGCGTCGGGTTAATGTTGGCTAAAATCGCATTACAAATGGCGCATGAACAGCCTCGATTTGGCTGGCTGTCAATCGGCTTGGCGGCTACGACTTATTTGATCAGCAAAGATTTAGTATGGACAATTGCCGTATCAGTGATTGGGACCAGCTGTTACGCAGCGACGACGCATTATCGCGTCACACTACCGGAACACGTGACGACCCGCAAATTACAATTTGTCAGACCACAGTTCAGTTTTAAAATCATGCGAGGTGCGCTAAGTCTAGCTTGTCTTAATATCGGCGCTAACCTCTCGTATGGCCTAATTACTGGCCAAATGACGGGACGGCACCCCAACCCGGTCAATCTAAATCTACTGACTAGTAGTCAGGCATTAGCAGACCTAGGAACTAGCCTGCTGGGCGGTGCACCAGTCGAAACGATTATTTCTGCGACGGCCAGCGCACCTGAACCAGTAATTGCGGGTATCCTAATGATGTTGATCATGATGCTGATTCTTCTACTAGGATGGCTGCCGAAACTCGGGAAAGTCGTCCCTAGCAGTGCGATTGCCGGTTTTCTGTTCATCTTAGGAACCATTGTCATTTTCCCGGAGAATGCCGCCACCGCCCTGCATGGCTCGTTAAACACTGTTGCCGGTGTGACCCTCGTCGTGACCGCCCTTGTCGATCCATTTGCAGGGCTAATGACCGGAGCACTACTAAAATTTGGATTGCCATTAATTGGATTGGGGTTATAAATATGCAAACTTATCAGTTAACATTAGGAGCACTAACACGTCAGTTACCATTGATTCGTTTAAACGCCACGACCAGCATCGCTTCTTTCGTCCTATTGGGCGACGCGGAATTAACTGACTATGCCGCCCGTCAACTCAGTCAGCGGCTAAGCACCATTGAATTCGATTATCTAGTCACGATGGAAAGTAAGGGCATTCCGCTAGCCCAGGCGCTAAGCCAGGCCACGAACCACCCCCGCTTTATCGTTTTACGTAAGAATCGTAAGGACTACATGCAATACCCGCTTAGTGAGCCGGTAGCGGCGATTACGACCAGTACCCCACAACAGCTAGTTTTAGACGGTACTGACGCCGCACTGATCAATCATAAGCGCGTCATCATTATCGACGACGTCATTAGCACTGGGGGCTCGTTAAACGCCGCCAACGCCCTCCTACACCAAGCTGGCGCCCAAGTGGTCAAGCAGATGGCAATTTTAGCAGAAGGCGCCGCCAGCGAACGAACAGATATCGATTTTTTGGCACCGTTACCATTATTTGACTAGCTGCGGTTCAGAAACACATTACAACTCACTAGCGAGTCACAAAGCAGAACAAGCACCATGGACTTAAACCAACTACTTCAGTTATCACCGAGTGCAACGAGCAAGTTTTAGATGGATGGATTCGTTTTAAAGACCTACCATAATATGAAAAGCCCTATGTTAGCATGATTTATGCTAATACAGGGCTTTTCGATGCTTACGAGACTATTTCTACGTTCATATTCATGCAATGCTAATATTGTAAATTTATTCTTTGCAATTGGAAAGTTCACCCAAAAATCATTTTGCCTATTTTCGCATGATTCTAAGAATACAAAAAAGCCGTTATATCAACGATATAACGACTTCTTAAAGGTACTTAGAGCTTCCTGAAAACCTCTTAGTACCGGCGATCGGGGTCGAACCGATACTCCCTCAACGGGAACTGGATTTTGAGTCCAGCGCGTCTGCCAATTCCGCCACGCCGGCAAAATAATAACTAGATGGAACATAAATCTGATCAGGATTATAACCTTTTCAGGAAAGGCGGTAACCGGATTTGAACCGGTGATGAAGGTTTTGCAGACCTCTGCCTTACCACTTGGCTATACCGCCATCATTTATTGCCCAAACCCAACTGGGTTAGCTGGATTCGAACCAGCGCATGATGGAGTCAAAGTCCATTGCCTTACCACTTGGCTATAACCCAATCAAAGGGCGGTAGGTGGGAATCGAACCCACGCGTGCCGGAGCCACAATCCGGTGCGTTAACCACTTCGCCACTACCGCCATCATGGCAGGGATAGTAGGAGTTGAACCCACACCGACGGTTTTGGAGACCGTTGTTCTACCATTAAACTATATCCCTATAAAGAATGGAGGGGAGTGGATTCGAACCACCGAACCCGAAGGAGCGGATTTACAGTCCGCCGCGTTTAGCCAGACTTCGCTACCCCTCCATAAATGGCGCGGGACGGAATCGAACCGCCGACACATGGAGCTTCAATCCATTGCTCTACCGACTGAGCTACCGAGCCATATCATTCTTCATGATGGAGTCTATTAAATTATTGATGAGTAACTCTCATCAGATGGAGGATACAGGGCTCGAACCTGTGACCCTCTGCTTGTAAGGCAGACGCTCTCCCAACTGAGCTAATCCTCCATAATGACCCCTACGGGATTCGAACCCATGTTACTGCCGTGAAAGGGCAGTGTCTTAAACCACTTGACCAAGGGGTCATATTTATTATATCTAACTAACGGAGAGTAAGGGATTCGAACCCTTGAAACAGGTATAACCCGTTTACAGCATTTCCAATGCTGCTCCTTCAGCCACTCGGACAACTCTCCATGGCTTACCGTAGATAACTCCGACAGGCGGGCTCGAACCGTCGACATCTTGATTAACAGTCAAGCGCTCTACCAACTGAGCTATGTCGGAATAATCGCATGGCAACGTCCTACCCTCGCAGGGAGCGATCCCCCAACTACTCTCGGCGCTAAGAAGCTTAACTTCTGTGTTCGACATGGGAACAGGTGTATCCTTCTCGCCATCGTCACCACACTATTGAGAAACTTGTGCTCTCAAAACTAGACAATATCAAATATCTTCATATGAACCGGAACACCAATTACTTGGTTAAGTCCTCGACCGATTAGTATTAGTCCGCTTCATGCGTCACCGCACTGCCACTTCTAACCTATCTACCTGATCATCTTTCAGGGGTCTTACTTCCATAAAGGAATGGGAAATCTCATCTCGAGGTGTGTTTCACACTTAGATGCTTTCAGCGTTTATCACATCCATACGTAGCTACCCAGCGATGCGCCTGGCGGCACAACTGGTACACCAGAGGTATGTCCATCCCGGTCCTCTCGTACTAAGGACAGGTCCTCTCAAATTTCCTACGCCCGCGACGGATAGGGACCGAACTGTCTCACGACGTTCTGAACCCAGCTCGCGTACCGCTTTAATGGGCGAACAGCCCAACCCTTGGGACCGACTACAGCCCCAGGATGCGATGAGCCGACATCGAGGTGCCAAACCTCCCCGTCGATGTGGACTCTTGGGGGAGATAAGCCTGTTATCCCCAGGGTAGCTTTTATCCGTTGAGCGATGGCCCTTCCATACGGTACCACCGGATCACTAAGCCCGACTTTCGTCCCTGCTCGACCTGTCTGTCTCGCAGTCAAGCTCCCTTGTGCCTTTACACTCTGCGAATGATTTCCAACCATTCTGAGGGAACCTTTGGGCGCCTCCGTTACTTTTTAGGAGGCGACCGCCCCAGTCAAACTGCCCACCTGACACTGTCTCCCACCACGATTAGTGGTGCGGGTTAGAGTGGTCATACAGCGAGGGTAGTATCCCACCAACGCCTCCACCGAAACTAGCGTTCCGGTTTCTATGGCTCCTACCTATCCTGTACAAGCTGTACAAACACTCAATATCAAGCTACAGTAAAGCTCCATGGGGTCTTTCCGTCCTGTCGCGGGTAGTCCGCATCTTCACGGACAATATAATTTCACCGAGTCTCTCGTTGAGACAGTGCCCAGATCGTTACGCCTTTCGTGCGGGTCGGAACTTACCCGACAAGGAATTTCGCTACCTTAGGACCGTTATAGTTACGGCCGCCGTTTACTGGGGCTTCAATTCTGAGCTTCGCCGAAGCTAACCCATCCTTTTAACCTTCCAGCACCGGGCAGGCGTCAGCCCCTATACGTCATCTTACGATTTTGCAGAGACCTGTGTTTTTGATAAACAGTCGCCTGGGCCTATTCACTGCGGCTGATCTTGCGATCAGCACCCCTTCTCCCGAAGTTACGGGGTCATTTTGCCGAGTTCCTTAACGAGAGTTCACTCGCTCACCTTAGGATTCTCTCCTCGACTACCTGTGTCGGTTTGCGGTACGGGTAGTTAAGTACTCACTAGAAGCTTTTCTCGGCAGTGTGACATCAGACGCTTCGCTACTAAATTTCGCTCCCCATCACAGCTTGTCCTTAAAGTGAAAAGCATTTGACTCTTCACAAGACTTACTGCTTGGACATTCTAATCCAACAGAATGCACATCTTAGCCTCCTGCGTCCCTCCATTGCTCAAACGCACTTAACTAGTACAGGAATCTCAACCTGTTATCCATCGTCTACGCCTCTCGGCCTCGACTTAGGTCCCGACTAACCCTGGGAGGACGAGCCTTCCCCAGGAAACCTTAGTCATTCGGTGGATAGGATTCTCACCTATCTTTCGCTACTCATACCGGCATTCTCACTTCTAAGCGCTCCACAAGTCCTCACGATCTTGCTTCACCGCCCTTAGAACGCTCTCCTATCACGCGACCTAATGGTCGCATCCATGGTTTCGGTAGTATGCTTAGCCCCGGTACATTTTCGGCGCAGGATCACTCGACTAGTGAGCTATTACGCACTCTTTAAATGGTGGCTGCTTCTGAGCCAACATCCTAGTTGTCTATGCAACTCCACATCCTTTTCCACTTAGCATACATTTAGGGACCTTAACTGATGGTCTGGGCTGTTCCCCTTTCGACGGTGGATCTTATCACTCATCGTCTGACTCCCGGATATGAATCAATGGCATTCGGAGTTTATCTGAATTCAGTAACCCAAGACGGGCCCCTAGTCCAAATAGTGCTCTACCTCCATGATCCTAATTCCGAGGCTAGCCCTAAAGCTATTTCGGAGAGAACCAGCTATCTCCAAGTTCGTTTGGAATTTCACCGCTATCCACACCTCATCCCAGCAATTTTCAACTTACACGGGTTCGGTCCTCCAGTGCGTTTTACCGCACCTTCAACCTGGACATGGATAGGTCACCTGGTTTCGGGTCTATAACCTCGTACTAAAATCGCCCATTTCAGACTCGCTTTCGCTACGGCTCCGACTTTTTAGTCTTAACCTTGCACGGGATCATAACTCGCCGGTTCATTCTACAAAAGGCACGCCATCACGCATTAACGCGCTCTGACTTATTGTAGGCACATGGTTTCAGGAACTATTTCACTCCCCTCCCGGGGTGCTTTTCACCTTTCCCTCACGGTACTGGTTCACTATCGGTCACTAGGTAGTATTTAGCCTTGGGAGATGGTCCTCCCGGATTCCGACGGAATTTCACGTGTTCCGCCGTACTCAGGATCCTGAACTGAGAGAATTTGATTTAATCTACTGGGCTATCACCATCTATGGCGGATTTTCCCAAATCCTTCGACTATCAAGTTCTTTGGTAACTCAAATGTTCAGTCCTACAACCCCAAAGTGCAAGCACTTTGGTTTGGGCTGTTCCCCGTTCGCTCGCCGCTACTTAGGGAATCGAAATTTCTTTATATTCCTGCTGCTAATGAGATGTTTCAGTTCACAGCGTTTACCTCCAACTAGACTATAAATTCATCTAGTGGTAACAGTTGATTAAAACTGCTGGGTTGCCCCATTCGGAAATCTCCGGATCATAGCTTACGTACAGCTCCCCGAAGCATATCGGTGTTAGTCCCGTCCTTCATCGGCTCCTAGTGCCAAGGCATTCACCATGCGCCCTTGTTAACTTAACCTCATTTACCTAACGGTAAATGCGATTAATGAGTTTAGCGATAATTAAACTTCAATAAAAAACTCAAAAAACGCGGTGTTCTCGGTTTCATTATGAAAAAATATATTTGATATTATCTAGTTTTCAAAGAACAAGTTTCAATGACGACTAACGTCGTCAATGGAGAATAGCGGGATCGAACCGCTGACCCCCTGCTTGCAAAGCAGGTGCTCTCCCAGCTGAGCTAATTCCCCATGAGGTATTCAACTTATGGAACCAACTGGTTCGGTTCCAATGGGCCTAAATGGACTTGAACCATCGACCTCACGCTTATCAGGCGTGCGCTCTAAACCAGCTGAGCTATAGGCCCAAAAAACGCTTATTAAATTGAGAGTTAGACCTCTCAAAACTAAACAAAGTTTCGAAGAATGTGTAGGTTTCCGTAATATTCCTTAGAAAGGAGGTGATCCAGCCGCAGGTTCTCCTACGGCTACCTTGTTACGACTTCACCCTAATCATCTGTCCCACCTTAGGCGGCTGGTTCCTAAAAGGTTACCCCACCGACTTTGGGTGTTACAAACTCTCATGGTGTGACGGGCGGTGTGTACAAGGCCCGGGAACGTATTCACCGCGGCATGCTGATCCGCGATTACTAGCGATTCCGACTTCATGTAGGCGAGTTGCAGCCTACAATCCGAACTGAGAATGGCTTTAAGAGATTAGCTTACTCTCGCGAGTTCGCAACTCGTTGTACCATCCATTGTAGCACGTGTGTAGCCCAGGTCATAAGGGGCATGATGATTTGACGTCATCCCCACCTTCCTCCGGTTTGTCACCGGCAGTCTCACCAGAGTGCCCAACTTAATGCTGGCAACTGATAATAAGGGTTGCGCTCGTTGCGGGACTTAACCCAACATCTCACGACACGAGCTGACGACAACCATGCACCACCTGTATCCATGTCCCCGAAGGGAACGTCTAATCTCTTAGATTTGCATAGTATGTCAAGACCTGGTAAGGTTCTTCGCGTAGCTTCGAATTAAACCACATGCTCCACCGCTTGTGCGGGCCCCCGTCAATTCCTTTGAGTTTCAGCCTTGCGGCCGTACTCCCCAGGCGGAATGCTTAATGCGTTAGCTGCAGCACTGAAGGGCGGAAACCCTCCAACACTTAGCATTCATCGTTTACGGTATGGACTACCAGGGTATCTAATCCTGTTTGCTACCCATACTTTCGAGCCTCAGCGTCAGTTACAGACCAGACAGCCGCCTTCGCCACTGGTGTTCTTCCATATATCTACGCATTTCACCGCTACACATGGAGTTCCACTGTCCTCTTCTGCACTCAAGTTTCCCAGTTTCCGATGCACTTCTTCGGTTGAGCCGAAGGCTTTCACATCAGACTTAAAAAACCGCCTGCGCTCGCTTTACGCCCAATAAATCCGGACAACGCTTGCCACCTACGTATTACCGCGGCTGCTGGCACGTAGTTAGCCGTGGCTTTCTGGTTAAATACCGTCAATACCTGAACAGTTACTCTCAGATATGTTCTTCTTTAACAACAGAGTTTTACGAGCCGAAACCCTTCTTCACTCACGCGGCGTTGCTCCATCAGACTTTCGTCCATTGTGGAAGATTCCCTACTGCTGCCTCCCGTAGGAGTTTGGGCCGTGTCTCAGTCCCAATGTGGCCGATTACCCTCTCAGGTCGGCTACGTATCATTGCCATGGTGAGCCGTTACCTCACCATCTAGCTAATACGCCGCGGGACCATCCAGAAGTGATAGCCGAAGCCATCTTTCAAGCTCGGACCATGCGGTCCAAGTTGTTATGCGGTATTAGCATCTGTTTCCAGGTGTTATCCCCCGCTTCCGGGCAGGTTTCCCACGTGTTACTCACCAGTTCGCCACTCACTCAAATGTAAATCATGATGCAAGCACCAATCAATACCAGAGTTCGTTCGACTTGCATGTATTAGGCACGCCGCCAGCGTTCGTCCTGAGCCAGGATCAAACTCTCAAATTAATGATGAGTTCTAAAAAGCTCATTTAATGTTGTACTAAAATTTATTTGCTAGCGAATTGACTTCGCAAATGTTTTGCTCTTGATTCAAAATCAAGAGACCCTACACATTTGATTCGTCGAAACTTTGTTCAGTTTTCAAAGGTCTAAATCGTTCGTTGATTACCTCAACGCAACTATTAAAGTTTAT
This sequence comes from Lactiplantibacillus argentoratensis, assembly GCF_037290055.1. NCBI lineage: Bacteria > Bacillati > Bacillota > Bacilli > Lactobacillales > Lactobacillaceae > Lactiplantibacillus > Lactiplantibacillus argentoratensis. The sequence goes on along the minus strand of NZ_CP147647.1, from coordinate 1,049,340 downwards.
CATCATCAGAACAACCTGTCAACATCTTTTTATAAATTATTTTGAATAACTATTCAATGTAAATGTTCACATCGATTCGAATATTCATAATAATGAGTAATGTTGCATATCGCTCTTAACGACAAGAAATATAATACCAAGAATAACGACCCGGGTCAACCCTTTTTATGAATTAATTTCAGAAAAGTTTTAAACACCGATTAATGTCGCAATAGACTATATTTTACGGGGTTTTGATCGAGATAGCAAGCAAAAATTCAATAAATCTCCCTTTAATTTTCAACGACTGTTTTTCAATAGTACAGCAACGCTCGCATAATGAATATTATCTCGTTGACAATCGACCAAATCAAGACGACTAAACGGTCAACAGCTCCACATCATGACCGGCCGTTATTGATTCACAACGCTCCCCTGCTATTCCAACGTCTCATTTATTCGAGACTAAGAATAGATTGCAGTCGATCACACCATCGACTTGGTAACACTTCCGCGTTCACCATCAGTGTTAATCCAAAATGCGCAACTGTCAGCACAATAATCGTGTCTCGAACCGAGTCCAAGACCAATGCCAACTTATCTTCGCAACCAAAAAAGGGATAACGCCGTCAGCGTTATCCCTTAGTTGATACGAGTTCGATTAATCAGAACTACTGCTTGAACTACTACTGTCACTTGAGCTAGACAGTTCTGGTGCATCCGTCTTATACAGACTTTCGGTTGATTTACCCTTATGCTTCGAAAGAACACTGGTCTTCTTCTCAGCTTGAATCTCTTTCAGTGATTTGAGGGTCTTAGTCAGCTTATAACTGTAATCCGACTTATCGACCTTCTTAAACCCTTTAGGCGTGTAGAACCGTAGTAAGTCCCCTTGGATGACCCGGTCAGAGAGCGAGAGTTCCGTCGTCACGTGATTTTGCATCTGCTTGACGGTATCCTTCTGCTTCGTCGTCATATCCGTCAGTTTCTTACCGGTCTTCGAATCATAGACTGTCCCACTGATCTTCGTATATGTCGGTGAGACAAAATCCCCGTTCCGGAAAGCCACTGTCTGGTTATGCTGTTTCGACAGTAAGTCCGTTCCGAACTGGATGTAGCCCTTGTTCTTGATCCCTAACAGGTCAAAAATCGTTGGCAACGCATCAATTTCACCACCATACGTGTGGTTAATACCGCCCTTGATTCCCTCAGAGTGAATCATAAATGGTACTTTCTGGAATTGTGCCAAATCAAAGCTAGTTACTGACTTTTTACCCAATAACTGTGCAATGGCAGCTTTATGGTTGTTTGAAATCCCGTAATGGTCCCCATAAAGCACAATCATACTATTCTTATATAAGCCGGCCTTCTTCAAGTAACTAATGAATTCAGCAAAGGCTTGATCAAGATAATGGGCTGTCTGGACGTAGCCATCAACGGTTGAATCCCCGGTCGTCGTCTTATCGATCGACTGGTTCTTCTTATCCAATTCATATGGATAGTGGTTCGTCAACGTAATCAGCTTTGCGTAGAATGGTTGTGGTAATTGCTCCAAATACTTAACAGAGTCTTTGAAGAAGATTTTATCCTTCAAGCCATAACCAATATTGTAGTCTGACTTCTCTTTATAGTAAGAAGAGTAGAAGAAGTAGTTATACCCCCACGACTTATACGCGTTATCCCGATTCCAGAAACTAGCCACATCACCGTGGAAAGCCGCAGTCGTATAGCCCTTTTGTGACAGGATTGCTGGCGCTGCCTGGAACGTGTTCGACGTCCCATACTGCGTCATCGCTGACCCGGTTGGTAAACCAAACAAAGAGTTTTCCATCATCATTTCAGCATCAGAGGTCTTCCCTTGCGCCACTTGATGGTAGAAATTATCAAAACTCAAAGTACTCTTATCATGATAGAACTTGTTCAGGTTCGGGGTAACTTCCTTACCATCGACCTTATAATCAATTAAAAATTGCTGGAAACTTTCCAAGTGAATCACGAAAACGTTCTTACCCTTGGCCTTACCAAAGTACTTAACGTTCTCGCCAGCCTGGTTTTTCTTGAGGTAGGCTAGCACACTCTTCATATCACTACTACTTGCTTGGGCCCGCGTCGCACTTTCTTTTTCAGTCTGATAAAAACTATACCCTGCATATGTGTTGAGTCCCAAGTACTTAACGATGTAGTTGTTATCAAACGTCCGCGTCAACAAATCCGACCGGTCATGTTCAGACATGCCGAGGTCAACAGCAAACAACGCCACCCCAATCATGGTCAGTGTTGCCGCATACCGAATTTTGAAAGGTCGCGGATCGATCCGAATGACCTTGAAGGCTAATAACAGAATCAGCAACACGACATCCGCATAAACTAAGAAGTCGGTCCCGTGAATAATCTGCCCCAAACTCTTTCCGAGGTTATTACTAGCAGCACCGGAACTCTTAATTACCCCTGCCGACATAAAATCAGAAAATTCCCGGTAGTACAAGATATTGGCAAATAACCACGTCGTCTGTAGGACGTCAATGATCATCATGATCCAATATTTTAAGCGACCCCGGAAATATAGGGCAATACCGAGCAACACGATTGCTGTCGGAAATGGATTCAAGAACAAGATAAATTCCTGAACGGGTCCCTTAACCCCTAAAGTAAACTCGCTCTTATAAGCGATATAGGTCTTTAGCCAAAATAAGACCACGGTCAGGAGGTAAAAGCCCAACGTCGTGTTGACTTTCCCAACCGTGTTTTTTATAAATTTAGGCATGGTAATTTCTTCCTCCGTTATTGCTATTAACAAATCCATATTATAACGGTTGCGTACTAGTTAGCAATATCTTGAAGATTTCTTCAAAAATTCTTCAACATTACAACGCGTCATAATATGGATCTATCGAAAATCTATCTGGATTTTGGGGGAATCTAGTTATCCGTTAGCAAATCGTACAATTCAATTGCCACGAGGTCAATGTTATCAAATTCAAACGTTTGGTCTGGATTGAATTCTTGTAACGTGTACGTCGAGGTTGCGGGATCGTACGCTACTTGTCCACGTTGAACGCCTTCCTTTTCGAACCGCCGTGATTGCACTTCGGTTGCTTCAGTTGTGCGCATGGCTTCTAGTCGTTTGAGAATTGCTGATAGTTCAGATTTATCCATTATACTAATCTCGCTCCTTCAAGTTTTGTTTACATTCTAGCAAAAAATAGGACTAATAACACGTTTTTTTAGTAGAAAGCCCATTTTTACCACAAATTTTCACACTTATAATTATACCCTAACTTCCTGCTAAGACGGTGAGAAGTTGTGCTAAAATTAGAACAACTTATAAATTAAAGGAGTTCGGATATATGACACTATTTAGAGACGATCTCAATGAAACCATCAGTCACATTCAAGTTTCAACCATCCGCCAGTTTGACGAAGAGGTCAGTGCGATCCCCGATATGGTCAAGTTAACGCTCGGTGAACCCGATTTCAACACGCCGGAGCACGTTAAAGCCGCGGCTAAAAAGGCGATTGATGACAACTACTCTCACTATACTGGCATGGCGGGGCTGTTGGAGCTACGCCAAGCGGGTGCCCACTTCCAGGAGACCAAGTACGGTGTCCATTACGATGCTGAAGACCAAGTCTTAGTGACCGTGGGAGCGACGGAAGCGATTGCGACTGCGTTGACGACAATCTGTAATCCTGGCGACGCCATTATCATCCCGTCCCCAATCTTTCCAGCGTACATCCCCATCATTCAAGAAGCACACGCTAAACCGCTCTTCATGGATACGGGCGTTAACGACTTTGTCATCACGCCTAAGATGGTCGACGACTTTATTGCGGCGCATCCTGACGAGAACTTCAAGGGCATCGTGTTAAACTACCCAAATAACCCCACTGGTGTCACTTACGTGGAAGATGAGATCAAAGCGCTCGCCGACTGTTTCCATCGCCATAACTTGTGGGTCGTATCCGATGAAATTTACAGTGAACTGACTTACGGTAGCGACCACGTCTCAATTGCTAAATTCATTCCTGATGAAGTCATCCTGATCAACGGCTTATCGAAGTCTCACGCCATGACTGGCTGGCGAATCGGCTTCCTGTTTGCTTCCAAGGAAATGACGGCCCAACTTAAAAAAGTCCATCAGTACTACGTCACTGCTGCAACCACGATTGCACAGAAGGCCGGTGTCGAAGCCCTCACCAACGGAATCGATGATGCGCAACCAATGCGGCAAGAATACCAAGCCCGGCGTGATTTCGTTTATCAAACGATGTCGAAGCTTGGCTTCAAGATTGCTCGTCCGACTGGGGCCTTCTATATCTTCGCGAAGATTCCAGCTGGCTTTGAACAAGGCTCGATGGCATTCTGTAAGGACTTGGCACGCAAGAATCAGCTCGCAATTATTCCAGGGACTGGTTTTGGTGCCGAGGGTGAAGGCTACGTACGGCTAAGTTACGCCGCTAGCATGGAAAAGCTCCACCAGGCCATGGAACGTCTCACCGCATACATGCAGGAGCCTACTAACCGTGTCAACTAAGCAACAACCTTATCAGGATCCTGGGCAACACCTTACCGCTTTAGTTCATCACCGCTAGCCATTGCAACGACTAGCATCGGATTCAACTCAAAAAGGAGCGCCAACTACTCGTAAATTACGGTAGTTAGCGCTCCTTTACTTATCTTCAGCGTCACATCAGCATCACACGATCTATTAAGCGAGCATCACTTTGCGAACGCATACGTGCCCGTCGTAGTCCGCTTTGCTGGCGTCGTTGCCCATTGAAGTGGTCCGAGCATCGTCAGCGCTTCAGGCGTCCGATAAATGACTTCCTTCGTCGTTCCTGACAATGGATCCGTCAACCGCAACTTTAGCACGGCCGTATTAGCGGCCAGATAATTCGGCGCTGCCCGGTGTAATGGCCACAAGGCAATTTTAGTCTGGGTCATCGGTTGATCCTGGTTGACCCACAGCTTTGAGTCGTACTTCGTCACTAGCCGTACTTTAGTGTGCGTCCCCGGAATCTGATAATTGATGTGCTTAGGAACGACCTGCTTGTACTGTTCGGTCTTTTTGAGCATCAGTCGCAAGTTATTGTTCGCCGTAAACTGCCACGCACCACCAAGCGTTGTGGCAATCATTCGGCGGCCATTCTGCCGGTAAGTGGCGACTAGACAGGCACCCGCTTGATTAGTATAGCCGGTCTTCAAGCCATCGACCGGAACTCGGGGATCATAATAATCGGCACCCTTGAGGATTTCCACTGATGTTGGGACCGTATACTTGTGAATCTTGACCGAACGTTGATTGGCAACCTTGATCACGTCGGGGTAATCATCAATCAGATGTTGCGCGATGGTCGTTACGGCCCGTGCTGACACGAGATTTTGGTCCTGATCGCTGGTTCCTTTGAGTTTTAAATCATAATTCTTCAAATCGGTATTATCGAGCCCCGAAGCACTCACAAAACTCGCATCCAGGTGCCACTTGGCCGCTTGCTGATTCATTAGTTTAATGAACTTATCATTACTGCCGGCAACGTACTCGCCCAGCGCAATGGCACCGCTATTCGACGACCCTACCAGGGTAACTGCGAACAGTTCCTTGACCGTAAACGTCTCCTTAGCCGGCATCGGCATCACGGACAAAGTTGCACTGGTCGCCATCTTGCGAACGTTTTTACGAATCGGGACCGTATCCGTCCACTTGATTTGACCACGTTCGATGGCCCGTTCGACTAAGTACAGCGTCATGAGCTTACTCAGGGACGCAATGGGTAATTTCTGATCGGCATTCTGCGCGTAAACAGCCTGACCGGACTTGGCATCCACCACATAGGCGGCTTTGACCTCATCCGCCTTACTACTGGTCGCCTGCGCCGTTACATTGCGGCCCAATAGCCCGCCGACTGCCGCCGTCAACACTAGTCCCCACACCAACCGTTGTTTGATTAACTTTAACATAGTACCTTCCTTTAATTCGTAACCGCGAAAAATGGGTCGAACAATGATGTCGGCCCATTCAAATTACTGTTCTTGTGAATCCGACCGGCTAGGCGCCGCACTCGGAATTTCTTCTGCTTTCTCGGGCCGCATCGCCATGGCAATCATCCCTAAGAATAATCCCAAATAATACGTTAAGATCCGCCAGATCAGCATCGCTAAAATCAGCTTACTGTGGCTGGGGATGAACTTGGCAAATAGCGCCGTGAACCCAAACTCGGCACCACCAGCACCACCTGGAATCGGAAATAGTGACGTCACTAAGAAAATCAAGACGTTCAAGCTAGTCACCATAACCAAATTAACGCCGGAGATTCCCATTGCCCGCATAATAAAATACGGAATCAGGTAGTAAAACAGTAGCTGTAAGAAGGTGACGATACAAACTTCGACCAGCATCCGCCAGTCCTTGGTCATTCGAACGCTTTCTTCGTAGAACGAATCGATTTTTTCACTAATATTGTTTTCAAACTTGGCAAATCGCTCAGCTTTCATAAACCAGCTGACCGGGATCAAGACGATCTTCACCGCTCGTTTTGTAAAGTTATACCAGTACATCACCAACAACAGACCAACAATCACCGCAAAGTGAATCAGAAAACCTAACAAAACGTATAGTGACAGGTAACTTAACTTTTCAGCTAAGTAATGAAAACCAATTAACATGGCGAATAAGAAATTCAATACCACCATGGCCTGAAAAACAACAAACTTCATCAATGCAACTGAACTTGCCCGTCCAGCGTCAATCCCTGATTGTGCCATCACGAAGATTTGGGCAGGTTGGCCACCCGAAGAAAACGGGGTGATACCGTTGAATAGTTGCTCGGCTAAAGGAACGCGCAGGGCACTCTTAAAGCGATAGTTCCGATAACGGTGCCTGACAAACTTTTGCACCACCGCGGCTTCCAGACCGAAGTATAGTCCGACACACCCTAACGCAACTAATAACCACCACCAATTCAAAGTGAGAATATCGTCCATTAGATTGCTTAGTTTGACATTGCGCAGTGAGTACCACGAAATGCCGACGCCTAACGCAACCATTACGAGTAATGACCAGATATTTTTTCTTGTCATTGACTACCCCTCTTTTGCCTGTTGCAAATAAAAATCATGCCAAACTTTGGCAAGGCGCTCTTCCGAATAATCCTGAGCAGCCAAAACCGCCTTGTCATGCAAGAATTGCAACCCGGCTGGATTATGGCGTAACTGGTCGATCTGTCGTTGCATATCATCAACATCACTGGCCGCTTGATAGTAGCCATCAATGATTGCCCGGTACAAATCTAAATCCCGGAGCAATACTGGTGTCCCACAACTGAAGGCTTCCAACACGGACATCGGAAATAACTCGTTATAAGAAGGCAGTAAGAAAAGATCCGCCATATTATAATAGTCCACCAATTTCTCACGAGGAACGATGCCTGGAAACGACAGATTAGCTGGCGGGTTATCCACCACCTGCTTCAACTCCTGATAACCATCCGTAATTCGGCCAAACGAGAACCCACCGGCCCATACAAACTGGATATCTGGATTCTGCTTTGCAAGCGTAATAAAATCAGGAACACCTTTCCGATCCTGAATCTGACCGGTCCCGATAATCATGAATTTACTTTGATCATAGCCGTATTGCTGGCGCAAGCGCAACTGTTTAGCCTTAGTCATTTCGTAAAATTCACGTTTGCTGACAAAATTCGGAATATACGTTACATCTGCTCTTTTGATATGGTATGCTTCCAATTTTGGAATGAAGGTCGGGTTCACCACCACAATGTGGTCCATCCGCTTATAAAATGAGATTAAATAACGATTGAAAATCATTTGGAATGGTCGTGGCAACTTCAAGCTACCCTCGAGCGTCTCTGGTAAGAAATGCACGTAACCGATTTTACGGCCTCGATTAGGCATAAACGTAGACAGGTAAAACATTGGATTAACCGTATGGTAATGTGAAACGGCGGAGCGCCCATATCGATTGACTTTAATATTAAATTCATCCTGCCAATGGGTCCGCAACAACCGCATCAATTCTAGATAGGCGCTGCCGACTCCCTGACCCTTGACGGAGTCAGCTTTTGAAAACATGGTAATGTCTAACATAATTCGTCCCCTTACGCGTCATACGCCGAATAAGCATCCCCAATTTGGCGGTGCTCATTGGTGGCTTGACGCCCGTTAATTGCTAATATTCGCCGATTTATCCGCTGATTCAGAATACGCCAGCTGCACGTCTTGATAGTAATTGATGACTTGCTTGCCAAAATACTCCGCGGAAATCTGGTAAAGCTTCTTCTGCCGTGGCTTGGGATCGTTAAAAGTGTTGGGATGTTGTAAATAACGTACCACATCCTTGACCAAATTGGCCTCACTGGTAAAAGTCGTCCCTAGTGACGGGTCGTCGAGTAATTGGTCCGTGTACGGACTAGCCGCCACGACCGTTTTAAGGCCTGCCGCCATTGCTTCAATGTACGTCAGCCCTTGTGATTCTGAGTTAGAAGCTGAAACGAACAAGTCCGCCATCTGATAATAGTTATAGACTTCATCATTATCGATTTCACCAGTAAATTGCACGTGTGCCGTTAATCCAGCGTCTTGAACTTGGTTTTCCAGTGTTTCACGTGCCGGGCCATCGCCCACAATCAGGAGCTGGGCATTGGGCACCTGTTCTAAGATTGCCGGTAACGCCGCAATGACTTCATGGATATTCTTCTCATAGGCCAGACGACTCAAAGACAGCAAGACTGGCGTATCTGGCTGGTAGCCCAGTTTTTGCCGATAATCGGCCGTCGACTGTTGTTCATACTGATTAATGTCGATTCCAGTCGGAATAATGCGAATCGGCGCTTTAACACCATAACCCGTCAGCGTATTAGCAACCCGCTCACTGGGCGCCACAATACCGTTCAAATGATAGCAATACGCCCGTGTGGCTTCCTTAACATGGTAGGGCTTTAACAACTTACCATTCGCAATATAATGCAAGTAATCCTCATACATTGTGTGGTAAGTATGAATACATGGGACTTTTAATTGTTTGGCAACAAATTTACCAATCATCCCCATCGAGAATTCTGTCTGCGTATGGACAATATCCAAGCCGAGGTCTTTGGCGACCTGGTAGGCTTTAAAAAGTCCGCGGACGGCAATTCGCCGATCTGTGAACGAAACAAATGGAATACTCGTAAAACGAAAAATATTGCGTTCATAAATATTCTTATCAACATGGGGATCCGTGGTCGTAAAGATATAGACTTGATGACCAGCCCGTTCGAGTTGATTGCGTAACACCTTGATTGACGTTGCGACCCCACTCACTTGTGGATAGTATGTGTCTGTAAATATCCCGATATTCACGTAGATTCTCCCCTTATTTCCATCGATTAACCATGCTGCTAATCAATGTTGCTTAACCGCGCTTCGATCATAATTGCATGATCATCACGAATTCGACTCAATGCCTATATTATAAACATTATATTGGTTAAATATCCGAGTTGCAAATAATCTTAATATAAATTAAGAGTTCATGACAAAATCTATCTGACCAGCTACACCTATAGAAAATGAATTCGAAATGATGAATTGTAATCGCTAGGCATCACTCAACACCGCCATTACATCGTTTCCACTACACCAACTCTTCACCGTCAACAGCGAGTAGCAATGTGCCCTGTGTCCATCATTGACTAGCGCGGTCGCAACTATGGACAATTGTCACAATGCCTAAATGTCCAGTCAATTCGCGTCATGTACTGTGCCAGCTCTCATCATACCGGTGCGGGTAGCCCACTCCCCGTCGTGCTAAACCCGGGGCTAGTACAAACTGGTTAATGACCCGCATTTACCCACAAAAAAAGAGCAAATCCACAGATTTGCTCTTAGTTTGATTGTTTATTTACCGAAGACGTTCTTTTCAACTAATTCTTTGACTTCTTCGTTAGTAACACACTCGTTAAGTGCCTTATCAGCTAATTTAGCCATTTCCTTAGTATCAAGTTTCTTCATTAATGAACGTGTCTTAAGCACGGAAGTTGAACTCATTGAGAATTCATCCAAACCTAAGCCCATCAATAATGGCACCGCAATCTGATCCCCAGCAACTTCACCACACATACCCGTGAAGCGTCCGTTCGCATGAGCAGCGTCAATAACATGCTTGATCAAACGCAACAACGATGGGTTGTATGGTTGATACAAGTATGACACTTGTTCGTTACCACGATCAGCAGCAAATGAGTATTGAATCAAGTCGTTAGTCCCAATACTAAAGAAGTCGACTTCCTTAGCAAACTGGTCAGCTAAAATAGCTGCCGCTGGGATTTCAATCATGATACCAAGCTTGATGTCGTCAGCAACAGGCGTACCAGCTGCAACCAACTTGGCTTTTTCTTCCTCAAAGATAGCTTTGGCTTTACGGAATTCGTCAAGCGTTGCAATCATTGGGAACATAATCCGTAATTGACCGTAATGTGACGCACGTAATAACGCACGTAACTGGGTCCGGAAGATGTCATCACGATCGAGGGAAATCCGAATAGCCCGGTAACCCAAGAATGGGTTCATTTCATCAGGTAATGGCAAGTAAGGTAATTCCTTGTCACCACCGATATCCATGGTCCGAACAATAACGGGTTTGCCGTTCATCCCTTCGACAACCTTCTTGTAAGCTTCGAATTGGGTATCTTCGTCAGGTAATTCTGAACTGTTCATGTACAAGAATTCTGAACGGAATAATCCAATGGCTTCAGAGCCAGCATCCAAAACACCATCCATATCGTCAGGTGTCCCGATGTTAGAAGCTAATTCAAAGTGCTTGCCGTCCTTAGAAACGGTGGCCTCGTTCTTCAACTTAGCCCATTCAGCCTTTTGCGCAACAAAGTCTTTAGCCTTTTGTTGGTAATCAGCAACTTCAGCATCCGTTGGGGCTACTAAAGCGTCACCGTTGATACCATCCAAGACGACCGTATCGCCTTCTTTGATATCAGTCGTGGCAGATTCAGATCCAACGACCGCTGGAATTTCAAGCGTCCGTGACATGATGGCTGAATGACTAGTCCGACCACCAATGTCAGTAATGAAGCCCTTAACATACTTACGATCAAGTTGAGCTGTATCACTAGGCGTTAAATCGTGGGCAACCACGATTACTTCGGAGTCAATTAAAGCTGGACTTGGTAAGGTTACCCCTAACAAGTGGCTTAAGACCCGCTTCGTTACGTCGCGAATATCACCGGCTCGTTCTTGCATATATGCATTATCCGTCATCGCTTCAAACATTGAAATGAAAGTATCAGTAACTTCCTTCAAAGCTTCTTCAGCATTGACTTTATCATCCTTGATCTTACCTTCAATTTGTCCGAGCATTTCTGGGTCAGACAAAATGGTGATATGAGCTTCAAAAACTTCTGCTTCTTCTTCACCCAAGTTTTCAACCGCTTTGTCTTTAATGACCTTTAGTTCAGCCTTGGAAGCATCGAAAGCGTCATGTAACCGTGCAACTTCAGCATCCGTATCGGAAACTGTTGTCTTTTCGAATGATAAATCTGGATCAACTAGCATATAGGCCTTAGCAATTGCAACACCATCACTGGCCGCAATTCCTTTTAGTACCTTTTCAGCCATTATTCAGATAATCCTTCTTTCTTCATCGTTTCAGTTAAAGCTGCGATAGCGTCGGCTTCGTCGGCACCTTCAGCAGAAATGGTAACGTCAGCGTCTTTACCAACACCGAGTGACATAACACCCATGATGGACTTTAAGTTAACGGACTTGTCTTGGTATTGCAACGTAATTTCTGAGTTGAACTTACTTGCTGATTGTACCAATAAAGTTGCGGGACGTGCGTGGATACCAGTGTCTGCGATAACGTGAAATTCTTTCTTTTCCATAACTATTCGATCTCCTTCAAGATAAATAAATTTAAAATTGGTTCCGAGTCAATTCGAGTTGCCGCCAACACGTATACTCAAGAGCCCTTAATAATGATGATAGCAATTATCCAATTAAAATACAAGCCCTTTCATTCAAGCTAGGCCTATTAATTGGTTGTCTTACCATCCTTCTCGAAATGGTAAACAATGCGGCCATCTAAGTCCGCCGTACCAATGACTCGTTTACGATACTCATACTTCATATAGGCGTCGTGAAAAGCCATAAATTCATCCGGCGTTACGGTAAAACTGTCGCGTTCGCCATGACGCAACGCTTCCATTAACTGGGTATAATCCGTTGCCAAACAATTACCGCCTCCTCAAAGTTAGGTTGACACATTACTGCATCATTATTTTGATATTTACGAACAAAGTTCTCCGCCGCTCACTGGCTGTTGACGGTCACCAATGAAAAACGATGCGCTGCAAACATCAAAACTGGTCAGGCTCGATACATGCAAAAAAACCGCTTTGTACTATAATATAGACAGACAGTTACATCATCACTTATCCTAACCAGATAATTAATATACAACGAATCCGGTTACATGACAAGCTATGAGTTGCGACTATCCAGACTATTCAGAAATAATTGAATCAATCAGCCATTGCGAATTATCCCGGCCGCACGTCCAGTTTTGACCCTGAGGCTTTTCACTTGCAACAGTCCGTAAATTCGCTATACTAATAGTCAAAGGTCAACAAAGGTCAAAGAGCCGATGAACCTTTAACTATGATCCTAATCGATTTAGTTATATTTCTGATGCGAAAGGTGTGTGACAGCATAATGCTTTGTGACAATTGCCATAAGAACGAAGCGACGATCCATTTATATACGAGCGTCAACGGTCAGCGGCGACAAATCAACCTTTGTCAAAATTGCTATCAACTGCTAAAGAATCAGGAACAGCAACCAAATAACGGAGTTGGAGGTGCTGATATGGCACAAGATCCATTCGGTTTTGGTGGTCTTGACGACATTTTCCGTGCAATGCAGGGTGGCGTTGATCCTAATAACGCTTACCGGCAACAACAGACCCCACCGACCCAGCCAGCTGGTCCTAATGGCGGCAATCGTCGTGGCAATAACAACGGCGGTGGCCTCCTTGGCCAATACGGCTTCAACTTAACAGCGCAAGCTAAACAGGGCAAAATCGATCCAGTGATTGGTCGCGATACCGAAATTAATCGGGTTATCGAGATTTTGAATCGCCGGACCAAGAATAACCCCGTTTTAATTGGTGAAGCTGGGGTTGGTAAAACGGCGGTCGTGGAAGGACTAGCACAGAAAATCGTTTCTGGTCAAGTTCCACAAAAACTGTTAGATAAAGAAATTATTCGTTTGGACGTGGCTTCCCTTGTTCAAGGTACCGGTATTCGAGGTCAATTTGAACAACGAATGCAACAATTAATGAAGGAAGTTCAAAGCAATCCGAATATCATCCTCTTCATTGACGAAATCCATGAAATCATGGGTGCCGGTAATGCTGAAGGTGGTATGGATGCTGGGAACGTTCTGAAACCCGCCCTTGCCCGTGGTGATTTCCAACTAGTTGGGGCCACGACATTAAACGAATACCGCGACATCGAAAAGGATGCCGCCCTCGCCCGCCGGTTCCAACCGGTCACGGTCAACGAACCGAGCGTGGAAGAATCTATCAAGATTCTCGAAGGCATTCAGAAGAAGTACGAAGACTATCATCACGTTAAATACGATCAAGATGCCATTGTGGCAGCCGTCAAGTTGTCAAATCGTTACATTCAAGATCGTTTCTTACCTGATAAGGCCATCGATTTACTCGATGAAGCTGGTTCACGTAAGAACTTGACGTTGAAGACGGTCGATCCAAAGACGATTCAAGAAAAGATCGACGAGGCAGAAAAGCAGAAACAGGACGCCTTGAAGAAGGAAGACTACGAAAAAGCCGCCTACTATCGCGATCAAGTTGCTAAGTTAGAAAAAGCTAAGCCCGATGAAAGTTCAGACCAGCCTAATAACGATACTGCCACTGTAACGGTCAAGGACATGGAACAAATTGTCGAAGAAAAGACAAGTATTCCAGTTGGTGACTTGCAGGCTAAGGAACAGGCTCAAATGAAGACCTTAGCACCCGACCTTAAGAGTACGGTTATTGGTCAAGACCAAGCGGTTGAGGCAGTTGCCCGGGCCATCCGGCGTAATCGAATCGGTCTGAACGGAACTGGCCGGCCAATTGGTTCCTTCATGTTTGTCGGCCCAACCGGGGTTGGTAAAACTGAATTGGCTAAACAACTTGCTAAGGAACTGTTTGGTTCTCAAGATGCCATGATTCGGTTTGACATGAGTGAATACATGGAACCACATTCAGTGGCTAAGTTGATCGGTTCACCGCCTGGCTATGTCGGCTACGAAGAAGCCGGTCAGTTAACTGAACAGGTTCGTCGTCATCCATATAGCCTAGTCTTACTAGACGAAGTTGAAAAGGCTCATCCGGATGTCATGCACATGTTCTTGCAAATCCTCGATGATGGCCGGCTGACCGACTCACAAGGTCGGACTGTCAGCTTCAAGGATACGATCATCATCATGACTTCCAACGCTGGGACTGGCGACAGTGAAGCTAATGTCGGTTTTGGTGCCGCTGCTGAAGGCAAGACGCACGATATCACTAGCCGGTTGACGGACTACTTCAAGCCAGAATTCTTAAACCGGTTCGATGACATCATTCAATTCAACGCTTTATCTAAGGAAAACTTGATGAAAATTGTTGGTTTGATGATCGAAGATGTCAACGGCATGTTAGCTAACCAAGGCTTACACGTCCACGTCACAGAACCTGTCGAGGAAAAACTCGTTGAACTAGGTTACAACCCTCAGATGGGGGCTCGCCCACTCCGGCGTGTTATCCAGGAACAAATCGAAGATCGCATCGCCGATTTCTATTTGGATCACGGCGACGTTAAGAACATGGTTGCAAAAGTTGAAGACGGCAAGATTGTTTTGGCGGCTGAGACGAAGTCCGAATAAGATAATTAAATTTAGAGCCAGAAGCGTAAACAATCGTTTACACTTCCGGCTCTTTTTTGTGCCTACCTCAAATCTTCATTGAGTCGCTATGAAATAGACCGCGTCTCTGCCATAATTAAACACCTAATTTAAAGTCCCATAATTGTCGTTCCAAATTATCACGCTCAATGCCAATATAGCGTTTTGTCACCTGCTCGCTGGAATGATTGAAAATCATCATCAATCCGGCAATGTCACGAGTCTTTTGATAATAATGATAGCCAAACGTCTTGCGCAACGTGTGC
This sequence comes from Lactiplantibacillus argentoratensis, assembly GCF_037290055.1. Lineage (NCBI taxonomy): Bacteria > Bacillati > Bacillota > Bacilli > Lactobacillales > Lactobacillaceae > Lactiplantibacillus > Lactiplantibacillus argentoratensis. The sequence goes on along the minus strand of NZ_CP147647.1, from coordinate 1,034,136 downwards.
GTACCAATATCATCCCGCTCCAGGTACTCACCGGCCGTCTGAAAGACTCGATAGACACCATTAACGGTTAAAGCTCCGCCCCGACCACTACAGAATAACGGTTCATTTGCCCCCCGATACCGCGTAAAGTGGGCTAATTCCGTTTTGAGGTTTTTCAAAAACAACCAGCGCTTCTTGCCCGTTTTTTGTTCCATGATCATAACACGATCTTTGCCACGTACTTGCCCAACCTTCAGTCGTAAAATATCACTCATTCGTAATCCCGTGTTAATTCCAACCAAAACAATCATGCGATTACGCTCCCCATAACGCGCTTGTGAAACAGCCCATAAAAAATCATCGATTTCTTGGTCCGTTCGTAGCGGTTCAACATTATAATGCATACGCTCCATTACACCTCAATCAATCTTATTAAGTTTAAATTACTTAACCTAGAGTAAACTAAACAAAGTAATTGTTAACCTATAATGCTCCCCACTATTAAGTACTAAAACAAAAGCGCGGGACAAAGAGTCTCCCCCTTTATCCCGCGTTAAGGATATTACTTCACTTAATATCCGTGAACGTGTACATCTGCCTATAATTGCAAGGCTGATAATTGATCCGCTAACTGTGTTGCTGGTGTCGTGTCAAGTGATTTAGTCAATTGTGCATCAACATCCTTCATTCGATCCTGACCAGCCTTCGTAAGCGTTAAGACCCGTAAACGCCGGTCTTGTTTAATTGGTTGACTTTTCAACCATCCTTGGGTTATCAAGGTGCCAATATTTTGTGCCAACGAGGCTTTCGCCACATTCAACGCATTTGCCACATCACCAATCTGGATACCAGGATGTTGTTCGACATAAACTAAGATCCGTAACTCGTTCAAACTAAGCCCTGTGGCGGACGACCAGTTCGACGTAAGTCGTTTTAAGTCCCGTTCAAGGTGCATGATATTCATAATATAATTAATTGGTTGTTGCATACTAACAGCATCCTTCCTGAAATTTGTACTTTTTTCATTAACCGTTCAAAACAAGCCATTGTCCCTTTGCATGATTTTAAAAAAATAGTGCGAATTGATTCCTGTTAAATCAATATTTTTGATACGATTCGTCATTGCCGCTCGATAACCGTATCCTTGACGACCTCAATTAAGTCAACGTTTCACTCGCAATATTTTTTTAAAATGGTGCGAATCAATTATTAAGACGAATAGTTATATTTGTTAACAAACTTTATTAGCAATATTATTATTGCATAATTACAAAATTTACACAAATAACTTTGACTACCGGTCACAGTTTAGCCGGCCAAAAATAGCCGTCTATTCCCGATTTAATCGGCTTTTTGACAATTAATTCCATCAATATTTTTTACATATTAAATTTATATGTCAAGTTAACATGAGTTAATTATAATGGTTATTAATTAATAAACTTATCTAAACAGTTAATTAAATATTCTACTGAATAATAAAACAGACGTCGAGTATTCGCACTCGTCGTCTGTTTTATTAGCCGTTACTCAGAAAATTCCGTAATTAACCCCGCGTCAACAGCCCGCTTGGTGTATATCGGGATTTCGTCTTCAGTTGCCCGGACAAAGTGCCCTGGTGCAATTTCGACCATTCGCCGCTTCTTACCGTCATGTTCGGTCGTTTCGTCATAAGGAACCTGCTTACGGTTACGTTCAAACTCTGGATCAGGTACCGGCACCGCCGAGATCAAACTCTCGGTGTACTTGTGCAACGGATGGTTATACACTTCATCCGCAGGCCCAATTTCCAGAATCTTACCGTAATGCATAACGCCGATCCGGTCACTGATATACTTAACCATTGACAAATCATGCGCAATAAATAAATAAGTCAAGTTCTGCTTAACTTGTAATTCCTTCATCAAATTAACCACTTGGGCTTGAATCGAAACGTCCAGCGCAGAAATTGGTTCATCAGCAATGATGAATTTAGGCTCTACCGCTAACGCCCGGGCAATCCCGATCCGTTGACGTTGACCACCAGAAAATTCATGTGGATAACGACTAGAGTGGTCCTTGTTAAGACCAACCGTCTCCAACAAGTCTTCAACTTGCTTGGTTCGGTCTGCATCATCCTTGGCTAAACCGTGAATATCAATCCCTTCCGCCACGATATCCTTGACTTTCATTCGTGGATTCAATGAGGCGTATGGGTCCTGAAAGATCATTTGGATCTCCCGGCGAAATTCATGGCGTTCCTTCTTAGTGTGTAATTTGGAAACGTCCTTACCGTCAAAAATGATTTCACCATCAGTTGGTTCATATAAGTGAATGATGGAACGCCCGGTCGTGGTCTTTCCTGAACCAGATTCACCAACTAACCCAAATGTTTCACCTTCATAAATGTCAAAGGAGACGTCATCAACGGCCCGGACTTCATCTTTTTTGCCGACATTAAAATACTGCTTTAAATGGCGAACTTCTAGAATTTTTTTACGTTCATCAGGCATGTCTACTTACTCCTTTGCTACGGGATTTGAAATTGGTGCTTGCGGTTTTTGCATGGCCGCAAACTTTTGCTGACGCCGAACGATTTCAGCAGGTGGCGTTACCTTTGGGGCATCTGGATGAAGCAACCAGGTTGCCGCGTAATGGGTATCAGAAACCTTAAAGAATGGGGGTTCCTTCTCCGTATCAATCTTCATCGCGTAATCGCTCCGCGCTGCAAAGGCGTCACCAACTGGTGGTTCCAACAAATCTGGTGGGGTCCCTGGAATCGCTGATAATGAGCCACTTTCAGTATCCAAGGTTGGCATCGAATTGAGTAACCCCCAGGTATAAGGATGTTGTGGATTGAAGAAGATCTCATCGACTGTCCCGTATTCCACGATTTTACCGGCATACATCACTGCGACCCGATCAGCCATTCCGGCCACGACACCTAAGTCATGGGTGATAAAGATAATCGACGTATCAATTCGATTTTGTAAATCCTTCATCAAGTCCAGAATCTGGGCTTGAATCGTCACGTCCAAGGCAGTCGTTGGTTCATCAGCAATCAGGACTTCAGGATAGCAGACCAATGCAATCGCAATCACAATCCGTTGCCGCATCCCGCCTGAGAATTGGTATGGATAATCATTGATTCGGCCTTCAGGATTAGTAATCCCAACCAATTTCAACATCTCTAGCGCTTGGGCAATCGCTTCTTTTTTCTTCAAACCCTTATGTTTCATCAAAGGTTCCGCAATCTGCATCCCAATCCGCATTGTTGGGTCCAATGATGTCATTGGATCTTGGAAGATCATGGCAATATCCTTACCACGAATGTGTTGCATGTCTTTTTCGGACTTTTTAATAATATCTTCACCGTGGAACATAATACTCCCACGTTTAATTTCAGCATTAGGTGCTAACAGGCCCATCAGTGAACGTGTCGTCACTGACTTACCAGATCCTGATTCACCAACAATTGCCAAGGTTTCACCCTTACGTAAATCAAAGCTAACGTCACGGATGGCTTTAACTTCGCCCGCATAAGTATGGAAATTGATTTCCAAGTTGCGGACCTCAATCACATTTTCTGGTTTTTCCATAGTGCTGCCGTCCTCCTAACGTTTTGACTTTGGATCAAACGCATCGCGCATCCCGTCACCTAACAAGTTAAAGGCGAGCATCAAGATGATCAGCACGATGGCTGGGTACCACATCTGATATGGCAAGAATTGGAAGTTCTTCTGCCCATCAGAGATCAACGTCCCCAATGAAGCTTGTGGTGAACTGATCCCAATCCCGATATAACTCAAGAACGCTTCGAAGAAGATCGCACTTGGAATCGTGAACATCGTTTGAATAATAATGACACTTGAAAGGTTTGGTAACAAGTGTTTCCAAGCAATCTTGACGGGTGATTCACCCAGTGTCCGCGCAGCCAAAATAAAATCTTGGCTCTTCAATTGCAAGGTCTGTGCCCGAGTCAGCCGGGCCATCGTTGTCCAACCAGTGATCGCGATGGCCGCAATGATTGAGGCCATCCCAGTCTTCGTGAAGGCCGTGGCCATCAACACCATGATAACCAATTGTGGGATGGACGAGAGGATTTCAATCACACGTTGCATGAATAAATCGACGCGCCCACCTTTCCAACCGGAGAGTATCCCGAATCCGACCCCAATCGTCAGGTCAATCAAAGTAGCAATCAACGCAATTTCAAGTGAGATCCGGGTCCCATACATAATCCGCGCCAGTAAGTCCCGGCCCAGATAATCAGTCCCGAGAAGATAATGTACGTCAGACTTTGCACCGGCCGCCGCATACGCATCAACGTCCTTACCAGATTGAGTCAAGTGACCATTCAAGCCATGGATACTAACACCCGGAATCTTCGGAGGGAGGTTCGCATACCGTGGCGACTGTGCATTAGGATCAACATGGTAGACTGCCCGTCCACCAAATGCCACTAAGAATAAGAATACTAACACGATAAAGCTGATAAAAGCGGTCTTGTTAGACTTCAATCGCCGCCAGACATCTTGGCCGAACGTTAAGGAAGGTGCTGCGATCCGTTCATTATCAGGACCCGCTTGTTTATCTAACGGCTCGAAGTCGCCGGGCTTAATATCGATACTACTTGGATTTTCTGCCATTAACTAGTCCCCATTTCCATTTAAACGAATCCGCGGATCAATAATTCCGTAGACAATATCGGTCAACAATAATAGTAAACAAAGGAGTGCTGAATAGAAAATCGTCACACCCATGATGGTTGGGTAGTCGTTAACCAGAATTGATTTAACGAATTGTTCCCCAATCCCAGGTACTGAGAAGATATTTTCAACAACCATTGAACCCGTCATCAAGGCGGCGGCCAATGGTCCAATCAGCGTAACCATTGGAATCAAACTGTTCCGCAACGCATGGTGATACACGATACCAAACTTCGACAACCCTTTGGCTTTAGCTAGCTCAATATAATCCGAACTCAGCACGTCCACCATGTCGGTTCGGATAAACCGAGCCGTTTCGGCCAGCGGACTGGCGGCCAAAGCTAACGTTGGTAAGATCGTGTAAGCGAAGCCTTCCCAGCCAGCAACTGGGAACCAACCAGCCTTTAAGCCGAGGTAGTATTGTAACAGGATGGCTAACACGAAACTTGGAACTGCGATCCCTAAGATCGATAAGATGGTTGCTAAACGGTCGGCCCAAGTATCCTTCTTGATGGCACCAACGGCCCCTAGGATAATCCCAAAGACGATTCCGACGACCATCGCTTGGCCACCTAACTGCATTGATGGTCCCATCCGGCTACCAATCAGGTAACTGACGGCTTGATCAGAGAACTGGAAGGATAGCCCTAAGCTCCCCTTGAAGATCCCGCCAATGTAAATGAAGTATTGCAACCAAACGGGTTTGTCCAACCCGTATTGGGCCAAGATCGACGCCTTTTCGCTAGGGGTCAATTTAGCTTCATTTTGCAGCGGTGTTCCGGGCATTAACTTCATTAAGAAGAACGTGGCGGTCGCCACAATGAATAATGTCAGGAACAAGTAAAATATCCGCTTTAAAAGATACTTTCTCATGAGAATTCCTCGCATTCTATTAAAATCAACTTAAAAAATAATGACATCCCTCATTATAAAACAAAATGGTAAGGATTAACAATGTGTCAATCCTTACCCCTTTGCTTCACATTCATTCAGTTAAAGCACACACACTTTTTTCTGTGGATTTACATCATTATTTTACGGACATGTACTTGAAGTTGTAGTTTGAGCCCGCAGTGTTGTAGATGATGCCCTTCAGATTGCTCCGAGTCAACGTTGCTGAGGCTTGTTGATAGATTGGGATGACCCCTTGATCATTCATCAATTGCTTTTCAGCAGCGACCATGTCAGCCCAACGTGCAGTCTTGTTATTGGCATCGGCACCTTCCGCCTTCTTCACAGCATCGTCGTATGCGGCACTGTCATACTTCCCATTGTTGTATGAGTTGTCGGACGTGAAGAGTGACAAGAAGGAGATTGGGTCAGTAAAGTCAGCATTCCAGGCAGAGATAACTGTATCGAAGTTCCCGTTTTGTGACCGTTGAAGACGGGTCTTGAATGGGACGTTCTGGTTAGTAACGGTCAGACCAGGTAATTTCTCCCAAGCACCTTGAATAAATTCAGTAGACTTCTTACCACCATCAGTATCGTCAGAAAGAAGCTTGATGTTCAGCTTAGTTTCACCAATTTCTGTCATTCCTTCTTTCCACAACTTCTTAGCTTTCGTTAAGTTGTAGTCAACTGCAGAAGGAACGGCAGCGTCAGTCGTAAAGTCCTTACCAGTTGTCGGGTTTTTAGCTAAGTCTTCAGAAACGTAACCTTTAGAAACGGTCGAACCGTTACCTAACGTATTATTAACGTAGGACTTCCGGTTAATTGCTAGTGACAAAGCCTGACGAATCTTCTTGTTCTGGAAAGCTTTGGCTAAAGTCTTATCGCTATCCTTACGATTAAATTCAACGTAGAAAGTTGAAGCCGTCTTCCGAACTAAGTAGTTCTTATCATTCTTATAATTCTTAACTTGTTCGTTGGAAAGTGTCGTAAAGTCGAGCTTATTGGAATTAAATAAGTTCAGACCAGTTGAAGCATCCTTAACAACTTGGTACTTGATGCTGTCCATCTTAACAGCTTTCTTATCCCAATAATCGTTATTCTTCTTCAAGGTCCATGACAAGTTTGTCCCAGTCCAACCAGTCATCTTGTAAGGACCGTTATAAACCATGGCCTTACTGCTCGTCCCATACTTAGAACCGTACTTCTTAACCACTTTTTCATTTTGTGGGAAGAAGTTGACAAAGCCCATCAGCTTGTCAAAGTAAGCAATTGGCTTATCCAAAGTGACCGTCAACTTGTAATCGCCATCAGCCTTGATCCCTAAACTAGAAACGGGCTTCTTGCCATTGACGATAGCGTCAGCGTTCTTAATCCCTGAATATAAGTATGCGTATTGTGACGCAGTCTTTGGATTAACGGTCCGTTGCCAACCATAAACAAAGTCTTTGGCAGTAACTTTATCCCCGTTACTCCATTTTGCGTTCTTCCGTAAAGTGAACGTATATGTCTTCCCACCATTAGTAACCTTAGTGGATTTCGCAATTCCGGGTGTGACCTTCCCGTTCTTACCGAGACGGTATAACCCTTCATTGGTGTTATTCAACGCATTAGAACTAACCACGTCGGTGGACTTAGAAATGTCCATCGTTGGTAATTCGGCTGATTCGGTCCAATTGGCCGTTTGCTTAGAACTTGAAGAACTCTTGCTTGAGCCACAAGCAGCTAAGAATAGTACGGATGCGCCGGCAACGACGGTTACTTTTGCAGCTGTTTTGAAATTCATATAACCCAACCCCTAACTTTAAAATAGTTTGTGTGTGCTTTTCCCTCGAAAAGTTAAAGTAATTGTATATTATAAATAAATTAAAATCAATCCTAAACTCTAATTTTTATCATTATTTCGTCATAATCGTCTTAATCATTTCATTTTGCGATTATTATCCATACTGATAAACATGCCTGAAATTACTGATATATCAGCAATTATATTCTCACACCAGTGTTCAATTATCAAGTGAACACAATCGGCAATTTTTCTTAATAAATAATTCAAATAACGATAAAAATGACGATATTAGGTCTTTTTTACGTTAGTCAAAACAGCTAAAAGTGCACAAATAAAAAAGAATGCTGATTTTTTATCAGCATTCTCTTATTATTAAACAATATTGGTTAGTTAAATACTCGTACATCGGCATAAAACACACCAGCCCGTGAATTTATACCAGCTTAGATTCTTTCCACATTAACCTCGAAACAAGCTGGTAGCCATTTTAGATGTGCGCCCATTTTAATCACGACTCAACCTGATTAATCAGCTCCGTCTAGCCTAGTTACCGAGATACCCAATCACCGAAGCAACAATCAAGATGATGAGAACAATCGTCGTAATCCAAACATATAAGTGGTCTTTTTCCACTGCAAAGGCGTAGATAGAGACCGCAACCCGCAAAGTTGGCGTTAAAATCAATAGAAATAAGCCTAACATAATCACGGCATATGGTTTAAGTGCCACAATGCCGGCTAGAATATCAGCGACCGTATGGGGTTCCATACCATTTGCATAACCACCATTGCCCTGAATCAACATCAGAAGCATCCCAATAATAATCACGATTGCAGAAACAATGACGCCAATTCGTAGAATATACCCAATCATCATTTCAACAGCGTGCATCTCTTGCGCTTTAGTTGTTTTTTGCTTATCCATTAGATGGTCACCCCGAATCCTTTAGCAATCATTTGAATTCCCAGATAGAGCATCACGGGCACAAAGATCATGCGAATCAAGCGTGGCTTGAGCCGCGTCATGATTCGTGAGCCGATTAAGGCACCGACGATAATCCCGATAGCTAATGGAGCCGCGATTCCGGGTTTGATTGACCCATTAAAGAAGTAGACCATCGCACTCGCTGCCGCCGTCACCCCCATCATCAGGTTAGAAGTTGCTGATGACGGTTTAAGCGGCATATGCATAATCGTATCCATGGCTAGCACTTTGAACGCGCCACTCCCGATCCCCAACAAGCCACTGGCGAAACCAGCACCGAACATCATGGAAAAACCACCCGGTACGTTTTCAACCTGATAATCAACTTGCTTATTCAATGCTTTATCATAATAAGTACCATTTAAGTTCAACTGTGTCGCCAGCTTGTCATCTTTGACTGACGGTAATTCACCGTTCTTACTCATTAATTTACGAATCATATTATACGTCGTGAAAACTAACAGCGCCCCAAATAGGAAGTACAGGAATGTTGCATTAAGTACCCCCGTCAACACTGCCCCGAGGACGGCCCCGACCGTCGTCGCAATTTCAAGAAACATCGCGACGCGTAAGTTCAACATCTCATCACGTAAATATGCAATGGTAGAGCCCGAACTCGTGGCAATCACGGCGATAATACTGGCCCCAATCGCATACTTAATATCTAATCCCAAACCAAGTGTCAGGATCGGTGTGACGATCATGCCACCACCGATACCTAAAATAGCACCGAAAATTCCGGCAATTACCCCAACGCCGAGCATTAGCCCTAACGAATAAATCATTTCCTTCACCTTCACCCTTTAAATTTCAATTGTTAGTGTACCATTTAAACCGATTGATATCTAATTATTAAATGAAGGTTAGCGTATCCCCAGTACGACAGTCATTAGGCTTATTTTGCGTCTGAAAACACCACTGCAATTTCTAGCTAGTGTAATCGGTAACAACCCGATTAAATCAGCAATTCACCCTTAACCGCGATTAAATTTTTAGATATCAAACTGATTAAACTAGTCTAGCGACTGCGCTTGCTGGAATTGTGCCATCAAGCCGGCAACTAATGGGGTCGCTAAGGCTTCCGGGGTCGTTGCTAGGGCCAGTTGAGTCTGAAAACGATGATCCGCCAATGATCGAATCAGCACGTCACCGCCGTCATAGGTTTCAGCCAATGATCGTGGCACCAGGGCCACTCCCAATTGGTGATTAGCCCAGTGCATCGCCGTGCGGGCATCATCACAAGTCATGATGTAAGTCGGCGTAACCGCTGCCTCCAAAAAAGCAACGTGGAATAATTCATTAAAGCGGCGATACTTGATCAATGGTAACGTAGCGAGGTCACTTAGTCGCAACTGGCGCCGCTTTTCAAACTGTGAATATCGCTTTGGAATGACTGCTGCCATCCGTTCCGCGGGAAAGTAACGACAAACTAGATGTTGCGCGTTGAACGGTGTCCGTAACACCGCCACGTCTAGCAACCGTTTATGTAGATCGTCTAACAATTCATACGTATTGCCTTCCGTAATCGCGAGTTGAACATCAGGATGTTGCCCTAGCCACTTTAGTAATGCCGTATTCGGCATGACCCCCGCCGAGGATGAAACCGTCCCCAGATTAATGGTTCCCGTCACACCATGTGCTAGAGCCCGGACCTTGTTCTCCGCAGTCGCCGACAACTGCGTGAGCTGTTGGGCATACCCCACCAGTAGCTTGCCAGCTTCAGTAACAGTCACACCCTGAGGCAAGCGATTGAAGAGGGTGACGCCTAGTTCAAGTTCTAATTGCTTAATCTGATAGCTCAGTGGTGGCTGCGCCACGTGCAAGCGTTTGGCGGCCGCTGTCATCTGACCTTCCTCTGCCACGGCCAAAAAATATTGTAATTGTTTTAGATTCATCCGTTAACGCCCCCTGTTATTAAATATTAGTATACACGACTGACAAAGCGGGAATTTTACAATTTATTTAAGACGTGCCAGAACCCTTGTGAATGCGTTATACTAGTGATAATTAATTTATTAATGAAAGGAGTGGTCACGTGTCGTTTCTTGACCGACTTAAAGGAATGCTTCAGGCACTAAACAGCACGGAAGCCGCCACAAGCGCTACTGAGGCACCACGTTCCATTGCCGCACAAACTGCCGCAGCACCTACAGTTAACCAAACAGAAGCATTAGTTCTCGTTCACCACCTAGATCAGGATGGCAATGAACTGCAGGCTGCTGATATGATTGCTGGCACCATTGGCGAAGAGATTCACTTGCCAGCCGTCAGCATCACCGGTTATCACCTCGTCCACATTGAAGGCTTGACTCGCTGGTTTACGACCCCACAGGCTAGCATCACGTTGACTTACGAACGCCAAGCTGGCCAACCAGTCTGGATGTACGCCTATGACATTGACCGCCGCGAACTAATTGGCCGGCCGACCATGTACCGGGGGAAATTAGGAACCCCTTACGAAGTCAGTGCGCCGACCGTCGCCGGTTTTAAGCTCCTCCGTTCCGTAGGCGACGTGACTGGTGAATACACGACCACTTCCAAGACGGTCCTTTTTTTCTACCGTAATCAAAATTGGCAGCAAACTGACCTCAGTACTGGTTTTGTCCAAATCAACAAGTTGACCGCCGTTTATCCGTATCCCGGGGCAACTACGACCAACTATTTAACCAAGCTCCAGCCTGGTAGCACTTATAAAACGTATATGCGCGTTCGCTTAGTCACCCACGAGACCTGGTATGCGATTGGCGATGATCAGTGGATTCCGGAGACGCACCTCCAATTGACTACCGGTGACACACTGTTACTCAAGTTGCCAGCCGGCTACCGCGTCCAAAATAAACGGCCTGTTCGCCAAACCGGCGTCGTCAGTTTTGTCCCTGGCAAACAGGTCCACACATACATCGAACCATATGGCCGCTATTTGACCACCGTCACTCATGGTGACACGGTCAATTTGATTGAGCGAATGGCCGACGATAACGGGGTCGTCTGGTATCGCCTGCAAGATCAAGGCTACTTGCCGGGCCGTTATTTAACGAAATTAGATCCACCGTTTGCTTAAACAAGACTTTTGTTCAGTTAACGCGAACCATGCTAAAATGCGCCACTCGCTAGCTTCAATCTAATCTAGCGAGTGGTGCATTTTAATATCTACTTATCAACAATTATGCGCATCAACTCGATGCCCCGATTCGTCAGCAAGAAACCTTCCTGGCTGTGGTGCATGAAGACTAACCCTTCAAACTCGCGATCACCAGCAAAGTTAGCCTCACCGACCTGACTAGTCGTCAAGTGTCCCAGTTTAGCCACTGGAAGTGACGTAATACTCTCATCGGAGACCAGGTAGAGCCGACCAGTAACCTCGTTATATCCAATCGATTGGGCGAAGAAACCCGGATTATTAGCTAACCCCTGCGCGAGTTGTTCAAAATGTACACCAGTCGTCGAACTGATTGTGCCACGATAAAGCGTGACATTGCCATTTCTGAGCTGACTCGCATGCGTCCAATAATAGGCCTGCCCAGCGCGATCAAAAGTCAGTTCATCACCTAGACGCCCGCTACCAGTAGTAAAGGCAATTTTAAGATCCGGCGTCAAGGATTGTGGGTTTAGTCGCGCAACACTTGCAAGCTGATCACGTGCCGTCGATGAAATAAACCACAGCTCGTTCGTCTTAGGATTTAAAGCTAGTGACTGAACGTGTCCCGCCGTAAACTCTGGGCCCACTTCAATGGCGGCCAGCACCCGCCGGTCAAAAGCCGTCAGCGTTCCATCGAACTGGTGAGCTGCTGCCACGCGGACCATCGCCATCTTCCCCGACTGCCCAGCACCTAGGGCCATTAGGCGTTGCCAATCATAGCGAACGACCCAGCCCGTTTGGTCGGCACCACCTGGCTGTTGATCATTGACATACATGACGTACAAGTACCGATTGTCCGCCGAAAATGTCGCACTCTGTGGGTCATTCAACAAGCGCCCCCCTAACTGTTGCGGCAAATACAGTGCCGTTTTGAAATGATAATGGTCGTAATAGCCGCTACTCTGGCGCAACGTGTCTGGCTGATTTTGTAACCCCTGAGTCGCCAGATACGCCGCGGTAGGACGAAACAAAATATGCGCAGTGGTGTAACGTCCCGCTCCTTTTAAGGGCAAATAACTCAGCTTATTGGCCGCGCGCGTCACTGCATTCGCTTGTTGATACATCTTTACCACGCGCATCGGCTGTCGCGTCGGTGCCTTAATATCAGTGACCTTAGTCCCGTTAACCCGCACCGCGTCCGCCAGCACCCAGCTCACTCGACCGCCAGTCCCATGTCGCACTTGCCAATAAGTCACTAACCGCTTGTTTTGTGTCACCATCACCTGTCCGACCCGTTGCCAGTGACTTGTCGTTTGGGCCTGCCCCGACGGCGTTAACTGCATCGTTGCACGATTTAATTGATATAAGCGCGTTTGTTTCGATTCAAGCTCACAATTCCGGGGCGCTAAGCTTTGCACCACTGGCCAGCGAACCAAGTTCGTCGCCGCGTGCACCGTCACCGGTCCCCACAACCCCATTCCTAACATCAATCCTAACAGCCAGCGTCCCCTCGTCTTCACGCTCATCGCCCCCCTACAATCTAAATTGCAGATTGATTGTATCGTAATTCTCCCACCTTAGCAGTACTGCAACGTTGGTTTACATGGTGAATTTACATGGACCAATCAGCATGTCAGAAGAACCGCTCATCTCACTTCTATCCGGTGCCACTCACAAAAAATGATGACACCGCCAAATCAACTTGGCAGTCTCATCATTTTATGAACTATTCACATATTTGTTTGTGCTTTTGCTTGAGACACGTTGTAATTTTTCTATCCGTTAAATCAAGAGCAGCCAGCTTAGGCCCGCTGGAAACAGTTCGGGTTAGCGTAAACTTTTTTGGTAGGTGCGTCCTACACCGACCTCCAGGCATTTCTGCCAATTGCTGGAACGCGGTGGACACAGATTTAAGCCGAAGACCACGTCTTAAATACTGGTCTTCCACGCCTTAATGCCATATTGACGAAACGTGTTCGGGTCAGACTGAGACTTCCGGTTAGCTACGCTATGACGCCAAGCGGAAGTGCACCGCTTAACGCCATAGCTAGGCTAATCCTCAGTCTCACCCCGTCTGAACCTCACACTCTTGCAGCACTGGGCATTGGTAGAAACGCCTTCCAGTCGGGATGGTATTCGAATGGCGGACGGAGATGTACCCAACTTTTGATGAATTGGTCGTTGCTTTTCATAATCGGTAATTTTGTCAATCAACTGTTAGGTCGAAGAAGATATTGTGATAGCTCACTATTTCGGAATCACCATAGTAATAATCGAACGCCTCGACAAAGTGGTTTGGGGAACCCTAACGTCTCGTTTAAAGTTCAAGTATCAAAATAGCCAACGACAAATTGTACCAAGTTAAGTGGTCGTTCATCAGCCATTCGAGCGGCTTACCGAAACGTGCTCGGTGCCACTGAAGCCTGTGCTTGCTACGCCAACGGACGAATGCCAAGACCGCATTAATCCGTTGGCTAGGCAATGCTCAGCTTCAACCCGTGGCCCCTCACACTCTAGAGACCGGAGGGGCTGGGTGACAATGCTCAGTAGCCAAATTATTCTTAGCTGGAAGTGATTTTCTTCCGGCTTAGAATAAGACTCGTATTTGAGATGACGCGGGTTGTGCGTTAGCTCAAATCGACGTCGGCTGCGTTCCAGCAATTGTCACCCAGCCCCGGAGGTCGGAATAGGACGAACATTGGCTGACGAACAGTAATCTAACTAAAGTGTAACCAAAAATATAAATTCTAGAGCTTCGAGGTCAGCTTGACATCCGGATACTTATCCGCAAACCAGCGTTCGGCAAAGGCATTTTCGAATAAGAAGAGCGGTGCCCCGTAACGGTCCTTGACCAATAGATTCCGCGAACTAGACATCTTTTCATCCAATTGTTCGGGATCGATCCAGCGGGCAGTCTTGCTACCCATTGGTTCCATGACAACTTCCGAATTATATTCATTTTGCATCCGGAATTTGAAGACTTCAAATTGAAGTTGACCGACTGCACCGAGAATATAGTCACCCGTTGAATATGAAGTGTACAACTGAACGGCCCCTTCTTGAACCAGTTGTTCAATACCTTTATGGAAAGACTTTTGTTTCATGACGTTCTTGGCTGTAACGCGCATGAAGAGCTCCGGCGTAAATTGCGGTAACTTTTCGAATTGAACCGCATTTTTGCCAGCATAAATCGTATCTCCAATTTGGAAGTTACCTGTGTCGTAGAGGCCGACGATATCGCCAGCAACGGCAGTTTCCACCGTTTCACGGGTATCGGCCATGAATTGCGTGGAGTTGTTCAAGCGCATCTTCTTGCCAGTCCGTTGTAAAACGACGTCCATCCCCCGGTCAAATTCGCCAGAACAAATGCGGACAAAAGCGATCCGGTCACGATGGTTCGGGTTCATGTTGGCTTGGATCTTGAACACAAAACCGGCAAATTCATCGTCGGTTGGCTGAACGACTTGGTCATCACGAGTCTTATGAGCAGCGGGTTTAGGCGCATACTGCAGATACGTCTTCAAGAACGTTTCGACCCCGAAATTGGTGAGGGCAGACCCAAAAAATACTGGCGTCATGTCTCCCGCCATTACTTTAGCTTCGTCAAAATCATTACCAGCTTCGTTGATCAATTCGACTTCATCCAACGTGTCACGATAAATACTGTCCTTGGTCAATTCATTACTAGGATCAAGCTCACCGTTCTCATCTAGTGGTAAGAACGTTTCGCCATGCGCTTCATTATGATAAAGTTCCACACGGTGATTGTAACGATCGTATAAGCCCTTTAAGCCCTTACCCATACCCATTGGCCAGTTCATTGGATAAGTTTCGATTCCGAGGACTTCTTCGACTTCGTTCAACAAGTCCAATGGTTCGCGACCATCACGGTCCAACTTGTTCATGAACGTAAAGATCGGAATGCCCCGCATCTTACAAATTTGGAATAACTTCTTCGTTTGTGGTTCGATTCCCTTAGCCGAGTCAATGACCATGACAGCGGAATCGACCGCCATCAAAGTCCGATAAGTGTCTTCCGAGAAATCCTCATGTCCGGGCGTGTCCAAGATGTTGATCCGTTTGCCATCGTAATCGAATTGCATCACGGAACTCGTTACTGAGATTCCCCGCTTCTTTTCAATTTCCATCCAGTCAGACTTGGCAAAGTTCCCACTTTTACGGGCTTTAACCGTTCCGGCCTGACGAACAACGCCACCAAACAATAACATTTGTTCCGTAATGGTGGTTTTCCCGGCATCCGGGTGAGAAATAATCGCAAAGGTACGCCGGGTATTGACCGCGGCGGTTAATTCTGTCTTATTCATTAAAAATTCCTTTCATCATAACCTGTATATTCAACGTGCACGGTGGTACCGTCCCACCGTAAAAAAACATAGCCTTACATATTTTACTGATATTTGACCAAAAAATCCAGTACCACCGACTATCTTGCACCGATTCGGTGGGAATTCACTTAACAAAGTCATGACAGACCAGTTGCAATCGATTTCAGGGCCATGCTTTTAAATTAAGACCGCGTTTTATTTGGCATGTTAAATTAAGTTGTGTACAATGTATTTGTTTTTAAATAACTGTGATTTGGGAACGAGGAGGATTTTAATATGTCAGAAAAATTTGACGTTATATATCTAGGTAGCGGTCACGGAACGTTTGACGGGGCCATTCCGTTAGCGGCTCGTGGCAAAAAAGTCGCCGTCATTGAAGCTGATCTGGTTGGTGGTACCTGTCCTAATCGGGGTTGCAACGCTAAAATCACCTTAGACCAGCCGGTAGCATTAAAAAATCAAGTTGCTAACTTCCAAGGATACGGTCTACGTGGTGAACCGACGATTGATTGGCAAGCCAACTTCGACCACGAACGCGACGTCATCGCCGGCTTACCAGATATGATTGCTGGCTTAATGACTAGTGCCGGCGTGACCCTCATCAATGGCCGCGGAACGTTCGTCGACGACCATACGATTCAGGTGGCGGACAAGACGTACACCGCCGATAAAATTGTCATCGCAACCGGTCAGCATCCACATCGTTTGGACATTCCTGGCACCGAACTCGCCCATGACAGTAACGACTTTTTGAACCTGACCACGCTGCCACACCACATCACCGTGATTGGGGCCGGCTACATCGGACTCGAATTCGCCAACATGGCACTGACAGCCGGCAGTCAGGTCACCCTGCTCATGCGTGGTGACCAAGCGCTTCGTCAATTCCACCAACCATTCGTTGAACGATTATTGGCCATCCTCGTGGAACAAGGTTTAGTCCTCAAACGTGAATGGGTGCCAACTGCGATCAAGTCAACTGGTGACCGCTTCGAAGTCTTCAGCGCAGATGACAAGATTACAACGGACTGGATCTTAGATGCGACGGGCCGCCAGCCAAACACCGCCAACTTAGGACTTAAAAAAATCGGTGTGGACTACACAGCAGCGGGAATCACCGTCGATGACCACTTGCAAACGAGTGTCGCTGGCATCTACGCATCCGGTGACGTTCTCGCCAAGGATCAACCAAAATTAACACCCACTGCTATCTTTGAGTCGCAATACCTGACCCACCTATTCATGGGTGACACCAATGCCCCCATCAAGTATCCGGCCATTCCATCGGTCGTCTTCACGTCCCCACGATTGGCCCAAGTTGGTACTCTTCCAACTGGTGACGCCCACGATGCCAAAGTTACCGTCAGTGATCTTAAAGATGACTGGTTCCGGCAGACAACGCGCGATGTCACTGGCCATAACTTACTCGTGACCGATGACCAGCAACGGTTGATTGGTGCCGCTGAACTCGGTGAACAGGCCGAAAATACCATTAACACGTTGCTACCAGCGATCCAATATCAATTGACCCCGGCGCAACGTGAACAACTCGTGACCCTCTTCCCAAGTATCGGCGCAGCCGTTTGGTCAGCAATTTAACAAATTTTTTCTTGGCAATCAGGCCTGTAAAACCGGGCTTGGTTGCCATTATTTTCAACTTGGTGAAAATAATTTACAAATATACGGTTGATTTATGTAAATAGTTTTATTACAATGTAAGCGAATACAAAAAGTACTTAATAATTTTCATATAAAAGAGGGGTTTCATCATGAAATTAGGATTGATTGGCTTAGGTAAAATGGGTATGAACTTAGCGTTGAACATGCAAGACAACGGGCACACGCCGGTGGGGACGGATCTCAACCCCACCAATCTCAGCACCGCCAGTGCCAACGGGTTGGCGACGGCCCCGGATCTCACCAATTTGATTGAGCAGTTACCAACCCCACGGATCGTGTGGATCATGGTACCCGCTGGTCAGGCGACCAACAGCGTTATCGAACAGTTAGCCCAGACTTTAAGTGCGGGTGACATCGTCCTCGATGGCGGTAATTCGCACTATCAAGATAGTATCCGCCACGGCGAATTACTGGCAAGTCACCACATCAACTTCTTAGATGTCGGAACGTCGGGCGGTCAAGCTGGTGCACGCCACGACGGCAATTTTATGATTGGTGGCGACCCCGCCACTTTCCAAGTCGTCGAACCACTATTTAAAGCGATTGCCGCTCCCGATGGGTATTTGTACACCGGCCCTGTTGGCAGTGGTCATTACCTGAAGATGGTCCACAACGGAATTGAGTATGGTATGATGGCAGCAATAGGTGAAGGCTTTGACGTTTTACAGCATAGTCAGTTCACTTACGACAACGCGGCCGTCGCCAAAATGTGGAATAACGGCTCAGTCATTCGAAGCTGGTTAATGGGCTTAGCTCAAGATGCATTCAGCAAGGATGGTAATCTGGACGACATCAAGGGTGTGATGCATTCATCCGGTGAAGGTCGCTGGACCTTAGATACGGCCCTCGACCAACAAGTCGCCACCCCGGTCATTGCGATGGCCTTGATGATGCGCTACCGTTCAGAAACCGATGACACATTCACTGGTAAAGTTGTTGCCGCCCTGCGTAACGAGTTTGGTGGCCACGCTGTCGATCACGAATAGGAGGAACGAAGCACCATGACTTACCTTATTGGAACTGATTTAGGAACGACAAGTACCAAATCCGTCTTGTACGACCACCAGGGTCACGTAATTGCAAGTGCCAACGTTGGCTACCCACTCTATCACGATATCGTGACCACGGCTGAAGAGGACCCCGAAGAAATCTGGCAAGCAGTCCAAGCGACCATCCATCAAGTGAGTGCCGGTATTGATCCCGAAGACATCGAAGGAATCGCCTTTTCATCCGCCATGCACAGCTTGATCTTACTTGACAGTCAGAAACAACCGCTGACCCGGGTCATCACTTGGGCAGATAACCGGGCCGCACAAGATGCCGCTGAATTGAAAAGTCAACCCCTGGGCGATCGCCTATATCACCTCACGGGAACGCCGACTCACCCGATGAGTCCCCTGGTTAAGCTTCACTGGCTTGCCCATCATTCACCGGACTTACTAGCACAAACCTGTCACGTGGTCGGAATTAAAGAATACTTGATTTACAAAATGACGGGCCAACTTCAAATGGACTATTCAATGGCCAACGCCACTGGCTTATTCAATCTTTACAATTTTGATTGGGAACCAGTCGCGCTCGACTATGCACACATCACCCGCACGCAGCTACCACCATTGGTCGATACCGACGCCGTGATTGACGGCCTGACAACGGCCGCAGCCAACGACCTTGGCCTCCTGCCGACCACGAAAATTATCATGGGTGCCAGCGACGGGGCCCTCTCCAACTTGGGCGTGGGAGCTGATGAACCAGGAGTCGCGGTCATTACCATCGGTACTTCCGGTGCCGTACGGGTGATGACCAAACAACCCTACTTGGATCCTGAAGGCCGACTATTTTGTTACTACGTTGCGCCGCATCACTGGATCGTTGGTGGGCCAATCAATAACGGTGGTCAAGTCTTCCGGTGGGTCCGTGATGAGCTCTTCGCGACTGAGAGTCAAACCGCTCGCGCGAATCAACAAGATCCATACGACCAATTGACAGCGCTTGCCGCAACCGTTCCCGTCGGCGCCCACGGACTCTTATTTCACCCCTACTTAAGTGGTGAACGCGCGCCGCTCTGGAACGCGGATGCCCGCGGTTCACTGCTGGGCGTCACCACGACCACGACCAAGGCTGATATTGCGCGTGCGGTCTTGGAAGGTATCGTGATGAACCTGAACACCGTCCTACAATTGACGGCGGCCGCCGAACCAGTTCATGCGATTCGGGCCACTGGCGGCTTTGCCCGTTCAAGTTTATGGCGGCAAATTTTGACCGACGTCTTGGGCCAACCCATTACGATTCCAGCAAGCTTCGAAAGTTCCTGTCTAGCAGCGGCCGTTATCGGTCTCAAGGCACTGGGACATATTGATGACTTAACCGCGATTCACGCCATGATTGGTGCGACTGAGACGTATCAACCCAACGCCGCCAACCATCAGTTATATCATCAGCACCAAGTCGTCTTTGACCACGTAACGGCGCAATTGGCCCCGTTATATCACGAAATCGCTACTCTAAATCGTTAGGAGTGTCCACTATGCCATTTGTTGTTCTTACACTCGGCATCCTACTACTGTTATTATTAATTATTAAATTCAAGCTGAATACCTACATTGCGCTGATCGTTACGGCCGTCGTTGTCGGAATCGGACTCGGAATGCCATTAACTAAGATTGCCACTAGTATTCAAAACGGGATTGGTGGGCAACTTGGTGAGTTAGCACTAGTCTTCGGCTTCGGTGCCATGCTCGGCCGCTTAGTAGCCGATGCTGGTGGTGCTTACACGATTTCCACGACACTATTGGATATTTTTGGACGCAAACGACTCCAAATTGCCATTGTCGTCGCCTCATTTATCATCGGGATTGCCCTCTTCTTCGAAGTCGGGATCGTCTTGTTGATTCCAATCGTCTTTGCCATTGCGATCGAAGCACAAGTTCCCGTTCTCTATCTCGGGATTCCCATGGGTGCCGCCTTGTCCGTCACCCACGGATTCTTACCACCGCATCCGGCACCAACGGCAATTGCGACGACGCTAAATGCAAACGTCGGCCACGTGTTGCTATTCGGCATCATTATTGCGATACCGACTGTTTATATTGCGGGGCCACTCTTTTCACGTTGGGCGCAAAAGATGGTTCCAGACGCCTTCACCGGTAAACCACACCTACCGCTTAGCAGTAACAAACGTCAATTCAAAGTATCTGAAGCGCCCGGGTTTGGGCTCAGTGTCCTAACCGCGCTCTTCCCCGTAATTCTGATGACAATCACCACCGTCTACGAATTGGTCGTTGACCACGGGGTGACACCGAAAAACCCGTCGACCCTTGACCAAATCATTCGTTTGATTGGGGCACCCGGAATCGCCATGTTAATCTCACTATTATTCGATCTCTGGTCAATGGGGATTCACCAACACAAGACCAATAAGGCCATCACGGCCACCATCGAAGATGCCACTAAGTCAATTGCCATGTTATTACTAATCATCGGTGGGGGTGGCGCCTTCAAACAGATCTTAATTGATGGGGGTGTTGGTAAGGCCGTGGCCCAGTTGTTCAGTGGCAGCAGCATCTCACCACTGATTCTTGGCTGGCTAGTCGCTGTCATCTTGCGGGTCTCACTCGGCTCCGCTACAGTAGCAGCCCTCACGGCAGCCGGCCTAGTTGCACCGTTAATGACGCAAGCTGGGATCGACCCTGCCCTGATGGTAATTGCCATCGGCTCCGGAAGTGTCGCCGCTTCTCACGTGAACGATGCTGGTTTCTGGATGTTCCGGGAATACTTCGACCTAACCGTCAAGCAAACGTTGCTTACATGGACAATGTTAGAAACGATCATCGCTGTCTGTGGTCTCGGAGGCGTGTTGGCGCTCAACGCCATCTTCCATTAAACTTCTCGAACTAGCTGAATAGTTACAGTAACTTGTATATCTAATCCAGTTACCAAGCCACTGAAATTTCACTCGATCAACAACCGTTAAACAAAACACCGTCGTTACGCATAACTTCATGCTGCGTAACGACGGTGTTTCTATCTTTAATAATATCCGCTAATTTGCCAAATACACGCTTAACGACCAAATATGACCTTGGTGCAACGGCTTGACGCCCCCATTACCTGTTCAAACACGGCGATTGGCGAGCGCGTTCGGGTTCAATCCGGGTATTAAAGTAAAGCCTACTTTTTTGATTTAGCATTCGTCGTCAAGTCTACTTTAGTCGCCTTAGCAGGTTGCGGCTGGTAGACCGTCGTTTGCTTGCGTAAGTGCTCCTCATTTCGTAACTCGACAATATTATAGAGGTAAATCACCACGGTCCGGACCACGGCATAAAACGGAATCGCTAAAATCATGCCAAGGATCCCAGCAATGTTGCCGGCTGCCAGTAATAAAATAATGATCGTTAACGGGTGAATCTTGAGTGTCCGACCAATAATGTTCGGATAGATTAAGTTCCCATCAACCTGTTGAACAATCACGACCACGATAATCACGTACACCACCTGCATCGGTGACTTGGTGAAAGCCACGATGAGCGATGGTGCGATTCCAATGTAAGGCCCCACGTACGGAATAATGTTCGTCAACCCGGCAATCACACCAAGCAACAAGCCATATGGCTGCGAGATCAACATGTAGCCGATTGCCGTAAACGTCCCCACGAATAGACACTCGATAACCTGACCACTAATATAGCTGGAAATCGTGTCGCCCATCTTCTGAAGTAAGCCGATGACTTCTGGGCGCTGTTTCTTCGGTAAGAACCGACTGATGGCTGGAATGAACTTCTCACTATCCTTCAGCATATAGAACAACACGACCGGAATCGTGATTGCCATGATGGTCACACTCGTAATCGTCGAGATCACCGTGACGACACTACTTGATAATGATGACAAAAAGTTCTGCGAATACTTGCTGATTTCGCCATTAAACTGCTTGGTATACGAGCTGATGTCGATCTTTTTCAGTACCGAACTATTATTGATCAGCTTAGTAGCAGCTTTTTGCATCTCTGTCGCAATAGTTGGCAAATTGTAGATCAGTTGTGTTACCTGACTGACTAACCGCGGCAACAGGGAAACGGCTCCCCACACCAGTAATCCGAATAATAGCACAAATACGATGGCCACGGCGCCAGTTCGTGAAATCCGAAACTTCTTGTAATGAACCTTCGTCAATAACTTGACCAAGGGGTTTAACATATAAAATAAAAATCCTGAAATTAAAATTGGCATGAACACGACACTTAAAAACGTGCCGATGGGCTGAAACAAAAAGCCGATGTTCGTGCAGACCCAGATCAAGGTCGCCACAATTAAAATCTCAAGTGACCAATATAACAAGGCCGAATCTTTTAGGCGCTTAAACACTCGCGCTCCTCCCTTTCTTGGTGCAACTAGTAATGCGTTAATTATACCCTATTTCACTTAGCCCGAATACGATTTCGATATTTCTCACAAAATCTATTTAAAATCAATGAGAATCATGGTAATTTAATTAATGAACGATAAACTTTTAAAGGAGCGCTATCTTATGTCACGTAAAATTGCCATCATCGGAATGGGCCACGTTGGTTCAACCGCTGCACACTACATCGTCGCCAACGGCTTTGCTGACGACCTGGTTCTCATTGATACGAATAATAGCAAGGTCGAAGCGGACGCGCTTGATTTTCAAGACGCCATGCCGAACTTACCCTTCCACACAAATATCATTGTCAATGACTACAGTAGTCTCATTGATGCTGATGTGATTATCTCAGCTATCGGGAATATTAAGTTACAAGATTCACCAACTAACGACCGCTTCCTCGAATTGCCGTTTACCAGCACGCAAGTCAAGGATGTCGCTGCTAAGATCAAGGCTAGTGGGTTCAATGGGATCCTCGTTGTCATCACCAACCCTGTGGACGTCATCACCTCAATCTATCAGGCCGTTACTGGCTTACCAAAGAATCACGTGATTGGGACGGGAACGTTGCTGGACTCCGCACGGATGAAGCGGGCCGTCGCCAGTGCCCTCAACCTGGACTCACGGTCCGTGGCCGGCTACAACCTGGGTGAACACGGCAATTCTCAATTTACGGCTTGGTCAACAGTCCGAGTGTTAGGCCAACCAATTACCAAATTAGCCGCCGACCGCGGTTTAGATCTGGCTAAACTAGACGCTGAATCACGCGATGGCGGCTTCCGGGTCTTCCACGGTAAAAAGTATACGAGTTACGGTGTTGCAACGGCCGCGGTGCGCTTAGCCAACACGGTCTTGAATGACGCGCTCACCGAACTCCCCGTTTCCAACTTTCGCGAAGAATACGGCGTGTACCTCTCATATCCAGCCGTCGTTGGTCGTGACGGGATCGTCGAACAGGTTCAATTGGATCTCACGGACGAAGAATTGAAGAAATTACAGGTTTCAGCAGACTACATCAAGACCAAGTACGCTGAAAGTCAAACCGACTAATCAGCACGCCAAAGTCAACGAACTAACAATCATCATGCTAACCGGTTAACACGTATCCAACGTGTTAGCCGGTTTTTATTCGTCCACTCTGTCAAACAACGTTAACTTAAAAAACACCGTATCTTGTCAAAACACGTTAGGAAGTTTAACGCCGATTCGAAAAGCCGTGCAATTGTCTGGCCACCGTTTTATATTAATGAGCAGCTAAAAGGGGGAATTACTTTGACGTTCAAACAACGCTTGTCCGCAACCACCATGCTGACCTTGATCAGCCTCAGCAGCCTGACACTTGTTCAACCAGCCACTGCCGCAACTAAACCAACTGATTCTCGTCTGCGTACCAGCCACGGGATCACGATTTATCCACAACTCCCAACCAATCGGCGCCAACTTCGACGCGGTCACTTCACCCGCCAACCCATGACCACTGCTTTCAAAATCACTCAGCAGCACCGCGGTCTTGGTGGCACTTACTTTCACATCATCAGCAACCGTTTTAATGGTTGGGTTGCTGCACGCACCATGATACCGCTCGCTAAGCATCCGACAGGACAACGCTTTAAAACGCCCGCCATCCGCGCTGCAAGATTGAGCACCCACACCACGACACCGCCAATGATAACTAACCGGCAGCTGCAGCTGATCATGACGCATCAATTAAGCACGCATCAAATGAATCAACTTCATCTACGCGTGAACAAACCTGTCCGGACAACGCGTGGGCAATACATCCAAATCGTCGGACCACGAGGCTGGCATGTCTGGGTTCCAATCGGCAATAAGCCACTGCGACTCACATTGGCCACACCTCGCCAAAATAAACATTTGACTACCCCCACCCGAGCAGTCACGCCCATCCATGCTCAGGCTGGCCTGACAACACCCAAGTCTGGCCCGGCAACTACGGGACAACCTCAGAATCTTAACAACACCGTTAAATTCCGGCACGCCGAGAACAACGCGACACCAGCGCTCCCCAACAGCTCAGTCGGACAACTACAACATGTGAATGCATCAACACCGGCTACCCCACCGAACCAGAAATCCACTTCACCGACCCAGGGACCCCACTTTATAGGAACATCAGTCAAGTCATCAGCCCAGTTCAACGATCAGCAAACCGTTCAACGACCAGCGATAGCCGCACCACACGCGCCGGTTCAGTTCCATTCCAGTGTTGCCACGGCACCAACCCATCAAGCGCCAGTCAGTTCGGGAGCTACCACGGCGGATGTCGCTTCCACAGCCACCACAACTCAACCGGTAACCTCAGCTGGGACGGTGATTAGGCATCAGCAGGCGCACCCCGACCAGATTGCAACCGCGACACGACCAGCAAGTCAGCCTAGTTGTCCCGTCAACCCGGTCAGTCAGGTGCCAATTAGGGCCAATGCAAACAGCGCGTCGTCACTGGTTAGTCAGGCTACTTCCGCACAAACTGACCACAAAACTGCGACATCCGCGGCCATACCACAAGCGGTTACCACGCCATCGAAGACGCCGGCCTCAACTGGAACGTCCAGCGCTAGTCAGGTTGCTGCCGCACGACCGGCCGACCACACCACGATGTCAGCGGCCGCTCCGACGTCAGTCAATGCCGCCCCGGTCACGAAATACACGGCCCAACAGGCATTACAAACCATCAACCAGCTCATGACCACTAACCATTTCATGGGGACCTTGCTCCTGACGAATAATGGACCAGCAGGAGTCAAAACTTTGACCTTTGGCTCGGCTAATTTGCAACAACACCTTGCCAATACTGTTGACGAAGCGTACCCGCTTGCCTCGCTGGAAAAATCAGTGACTGGTGCAGTTATTCAGCACCTGATCAATGCCGGGAAATTGACAATGAACACAACTTTGGCTCACTTTTACCCGCAAGTCCCCTATGCGCAGTCCATTACGATTCGCCAATTACTCGACCACACCTCAGGAATTCAGATGGGCGAACCCGTCCCAGACCAGGCTTTGACTACTGATCAACAGGCCGTCGACTTCACCCTGCAACACTTGACGTCTACCAACCAGCACCAGTGGTCGTATTCCAACGCCAACTTCACCCTCTTAGCTGGTATCGTTGACCAGTTAACGGGCCAATCATTCAGTGCTAACCTCGAGGCTGATATTTTGCGGCCACTCAACATGCAACACACGTTCGTCTATAACCAAGTGCCAGCCAACGCCGTTCATCCGCTCCCCTACACCTTCAGTAAAGGAACCGCAACTCTTCGGTCAATCTCGACCAACTTACTATCCAGCGAACTCGGTTGTGGTAACCTTTACGCCAGTGTCGGCGACTTCTACACCTTCATTCATCATCTCGTCGATGGGCAACTACTCACACCAGCGGGATTCCAAGAACTGGCCGCTAACTTACACCCCACCTACTCAGGCGGAATCTACTACCGTGATGATGGGACGATTCGCATTGGTGGTGCCGACAACAGTCTCTATAGTCTCTACATCGGCTCCAATGACAGCAAGGTCGCCATGGTTTTCTTTGCTAACCAGGCAAAATGGTCGACCATGAACACAGTCGGCGTCCAAATTGAACAAATCTTAGCACAATCCGCACGCTTATAGGACGACAGCTTGCAAAAAGACACCACCGGCAATCATCTGTCGGTGGTGTCTTTAACTTATCGGACTAAATGAACCTTGACTGGCACAATTAGTTCGTTATTATTATTTAACTGAATTCCATATCATGATGATTCGTTTTGGCTAATTGACTGACAATCTGCAACCAGTCCTTCATACTAACCATTACCGCTGAATCTTGGGTGCTGGGATTTTCCACCTCAATGGTATCGTGGCCTTGATTAACAATCGTTAACAACTGGTTGATATTCTTTTTTGCTAATGCGGTAGTAACTTTTTTCATACGCCCATCTCCCAATCCGTTCCATAATTGTTGCCATTGTGCACCATTCATTCAAACCCGTCAAGCGCTGCTAGCAATTATTCAAGTAACTGAGCAATATTTTACACTAAGCAGGTCCTAGTTGCACCTAAAAGAACCGAGTTTTACATAAAATTAAAGTCGCGGGGTCTTAAACATCGATTTCAAGACGTTTCTGATAATTTTCATTTGCTCATTAGTAATCGGTTGGCCGTCATATTCAAACTGGTTTTTCTTGTTTTCAATCACTTTTTTTAGGTCGACAGCTGCAGCATTGCTAGACTTGGCGGTCGGTTCTTTATCCTTACCAACTAATTTGGTATAACTCGTACCGAGTACCTGGGCAACTTCTTTCAACGTCCCGACAGACGGCGTGTGCTTCTTCCAACTATAGATGGCACTCGCACTCAATCCCGCTAAGGTCGCCACTTCCGCTAAGGTCAGTCCATTCTTCTTGGCAAACTGCCGAATATTCTTAAGTAATTCACCATTATCAATCTTCAAAAAAGCCAAGTTCATCACTCCTATCGCTCAAGATCTAATCAGTTATTGTTAATCCACTCAAGCTGTCGATATTACTTAATCGAACCGCAACCCATTTGCAACAACTTTGTTACAATCAGCGTTTATGATAGGGTCAGCGTTAATGAATGAGATGGACACGGGGATTTTCGGGGAGGAAATACATATGAAACAACGGCTTATCGCACTGATTGTTGCTATTCTAGGCCTCGCGGTGGGGCTTTGGCAAGCACCAAACGTCGACGCCAGCTCAACTAATCGCGTCATTAGAACCACTCATCTAACCAGGACTGCTTACTTGACGAAAAATATGCAGGGCGGCTTCTATAACATGAGCGGTGCCACTACTAATCTTAAAATCAAGTATCGCGGAACGCTTCGGCAATATGGCAATACCACTTGGTTTGTCAGCCAACAACGGCAAGTCCGCTTAGCCAACAATACCACGGCCAATTATTATTTTATAACCAGTGCCAATAACCGTGTCCGTGGCTGGGTCAAGACCGGCTCCCTTAAGAAGAGCACCAGATCTTTCACCAACCTCTATAACGTGGCCAAATCCAAACTCGGTCACCGCTATGTCTATGGTGCGGTCGGTCCGAACACGTTCGACTGTTCCGGTTACACCAAGTACGTCTTCCAGCAAGCCGCGCAGAAGTCCCTGCCCCGTGTGGCCCAAGCCCAGTACCGACAATATCCAAAGATTTCCAAACAACGCGCCCAAAAAGGTGACTTAGTCTTCTTTGGCAGTGGCACGGGCTCGATTTCACACGTTGGCATTTACGTTGGCGGTGGCAAGATGATCGACGCCCAAGACAACGGTGTTAAGAATGAAAAAGTCTACGTTCCATGGTGGCACGCGGTCGGCTATTCGCGACCAGTCAACTTTGGCGCTTAGATAAATCGTGATTTTCAATTTTCAAACGACTCGCAAGCCCGTCTTGTGGGTCGTTTTTTATTGTCCTAATTATCGTGACCCGTGTCAACCATGACGGTCGGTTATCACGTTGAATGAGCCAACTCCACATGACGGCGAAGATACAAAAGGGAGCACCCCAGCACGGAGTCGCTCCCTTTGTACTTTAATTACGCCGCTGACAGACCGTCAGCAGAGCTATTGCCGACGTGATAATTCTTGATAGCGACTATACCAGATATCGATGTAGTCTTGTGAAAACGGGCCTTTTTTGTTTTTGATCCAATCAACTAAGACTTTCACATTTGCTTTTAAAATGCGATCAGTATCAGCCGAATAACGCCATTGGGCACCGTGTTCTTCGTACTCATCAACATCCAACAACCGCCGTTCACCATCGGGAAAGACTTTGACATCCAGATCATAGTCGATGTACTTCAAAGCCTCTTTATCTAACACGTATGGTGATGCTAAGTTGCAATAGTATGAAACGCCGTTATCGCGAATCATCGCCACGATATTAAACCAATAATGCTTATGAAAATAAACGATTGCAGGTTCCCGCGTCACCCACCGGCGACCATCATCCTCGGTAACTAGTGTGTGATCGTTACAACCAATTAGTACGTTCTCGCTTGTTTTGAGTACCATTGTATCGCGCCAAGTTCGATGTAAACTTCCGTCGTGCTTATAGCTTTTGATCGTAATGAAGTCGCCTTCCTTAGGTCCTTTAGCCTCGCGCGCCATATTAACCCAACTTTCTAAACTGAGGGTAAATTTTCATCGAATTTCATTAAACATTATACCAGATTTTTATGGCGTGCGGGCAGGTAATTCAACCTTTTCACTCATCAGCGACTTGTTCGTCGATAAATCGATTGATATCGTCCATCATGAAGCCCTTCTGAAACAGGCTCCGTTTCGTACGCATCGTGCGTTCGCGAAAGGCATACTTGCGATTACGTTGCCACAGCTTCGCCCCCTGCGTCACAAGGGCTTCCCACTGTTCATCTTCATCGGGTGCTAGTGCCAAACTTGCAATCGCGGCCGTAATCGTATCGTTATCAAACCCCTTGGTCATCATACCTTGACGAACTTTCTGTTGCATCGTCTTAAAAGCTTGCCGGTGATAGCGTTTCGCTAATTTACGTGCGAGTTCAGTGGCGTTATCGACCTGTTCTTCGATACTGAACTGGCCAGCCAAAGCATCATCAATCAGCTGCTCACCCACACCCTTTTGCCGTAAGTTCTGCCGAATTACCCGCGGCCCCTTATCACTAGTGCGTTTGGCCGTCCGCACGAAGGCATCCGCGTACTGTTGGTCGTTCAGTAACCGCAATTCGCGTAACTGTTGCATCGTGGCGTCGATGACCGCCTCATCAATCTCTTCATCCCGTAACTTGTCATGAACTTCTTTTTCAGTCCGCAACTGGTGTGAGAGATAATCAAGCGCGCGCGTATACGCCTTGGAGACATCATCAGCCGCAATCATCGCCGTCTGTAGTTGTTCATCAACCTCCATGCCTTTGAAAACGCGGAATTTGATCATCACCGACTCACTGATTGGAAAAGCATACTGCTCGTCTAAGTAGATGTTATAGCGTCCAGCTCGTTTTTGGGCGACAATCTTCGTGATTTTTTTGGTCAACGACACCAACTCCCATCTTTTAATCGTTACTCCTATAGTTTACCGAAAAATTGACGGGTCAAACAACTAATTTCTCCGGGAAGCGCTAAGATATCAAAATGCTTCAGGACTTGGTCAGTATACGACTGCATCATTTCGTGATCCGTATCTGCCATCGGAGGCACCGATTGATCAGGCACTAATCGCCGGTGATGATGTTCCTGCAGTGCCGCTTGCAGTTGACCAGCCTTCTCAAGTTGACGGGTCGCCACCCGCTCACTCATGTCCACTTGGATCATGATCTGCCCATCATAAACCAAAGCCGTCATGAAACCTTGAGCCTCAATATGGTGCAAATAATGCCGATTATACCAACTGGTCGTTCCCCGCTTGGCGGTGGTTAGTGGCATCAGGATCGCCTCGCCATGAATCACGGGTAACTTGTGCTTCGATAACCCGATCTCGCCAGCGAGTTGCTTAATCAGCTGTGTCCCAGATAATCCCAAGCGTCCAGCATACGCCACCATGATCTGGCGCGTCGTCAGTTTCGTCTTGATCAGCCCTCGTTGGCGATCAAAGATGAGCGTATTCTCTACGCATGTTAGGTGTTTTATGTCAAGTAGAAAAAGTGTCTCCAGCACGTCGATTGTTGCAAATTCAGCGCGTTGCGCAATTGCTAATAATCGTTGTGGCTGTCGGGTGTCCCAAGTACCGGCATGGCACTGCCAAAAAGTGTTAACGTGATGTGGACCGTCAATATTTTGGTTCATAGATGGTAAAGCCCCCTCAAAATAGGTATTTCTCTCTAACATTCACCAGCCGAGCCCCCGCTGTCCGCGGTTATTTTAGATTAATCACATCATAACAATTACGTACAATCTAGGAAAGTAGTTGGTCCGCAATTTGACCAAATCTCATTGGAACATTAATAATGAAAATAAATCGTCACTTTTCAAGCTATTTTCACACCCGGCAGCATCAGCGACTGCTCGCTACACTAGCATCAACCTTGGCCAAGGAAATCATTCATAAATGGGGTTATTCAGATGCACGCTGATCGTTTTGATAATCAAGTTGCTTTCGATTTACTCGCCCGACCCGAGCACCAACGCCTACTGTACGGCGCTTTAAAAGCTGCCCAAGTCACTAAGTACCATCCACAATTTGAGGATTGTGTCACCGTGGCGCACTTGACTTGGCTGTCCGCCTACCAGAACTATGCACCCGAACTACCTGCAAACTTGCCGGATTTTCGTAAATTTGCATTTCGGCGGATCAAGTGGCGGACCGTCGACTATTTACGTAAGCAAACTTTGCGTACCCAGTCGCAAGTCAACTTGGTGCATGCTCTGCCCATCGCCATTGACCCCATGACCGAGCAGGAGACCCATTGGCAATTAACCGACCTCTTAACCGACCTCCTCGTTCAATGTCGACCAGGTGAACGCATTTATCTCACCGAATTCTTCCTCGAAGAACAATCCGTTGCCAGCATCATGCGGCGCCACCAGGTCAGCCGCCGAACGGTCTATAATTGGCGGGCCAGCCTACTCGTTAAGGCCCACCAGCTCTACCAGCAACAAGCTAGTGACAAATACGAATCATAAGACTGTCGAAGTCTGAAAGGAAGCGGCCATGCATATTTGGATGAACACCCACCTGCTACTCACAGTGATCGACGCTAAGCAGCACCGCTCGCGTCAACGCTGGTCAGCTGGACACGAACTGACCGACACCGACCTTGCCACGCTGATTGCTATCCTGACCCCACTATTTGCCGAAAAGCGTATCAGTATTACCGTCCGCACCGTCACCGAGTCGGCGGCATAAATCGACCCTAGGCAAAAAAAGTTTTGGCAAAGGCTGCACAAATCGTCAGGCTCAACCGTCTGTATTAATGTAAGCTGGCCAGCCTACCACCACAAAATTCGAGGAGGAACTCATCATGACTAAAACTTGGTTAAAAGCAACCCTGACTGTTCAAACAACTACGGAATTGGACGAACAACGTAAGCAAACCTTTAACGCAATCGCCCAAGACGCAACTGACGAACAACTTGCCGCTTTTGGCAAGATCGTCGAAGTCTTGACGGGCGACCAGTTCACGGCCGCTAACTTGGCCAACGCCTACCGCTACGATCCACAACCCATCGCTTAACACGCCCATAATAATAGGAGGAAGCGCCCATGAAAACTTTAGACTTAAGCTTTAAGACTAGCACAAACAAGGTTCACCACTTGAAGTTACACTACGCCAACGACAACTTGAGTAAAGACGTTGTTAGTAAGGCAATGGCGGACCTCGCTGCCACCAAGCTATTCGTGAAGGATGGCGAAAACTTAGTCGCCGAACCGCTTGCTGCTAAGTACGTCGAAACCATCGAGACACCAATCGTCACTGCACCAAAGGCTTAACCTCGCGTTACCTGCAATTACAAGAATCCCCGGTCAGTAATTGACCGGGGATTCTTTGGTTATCATTTAAAGTCGTCTTACTCTTGGCAATCACTTCAGAGCTAAATATCACAAGATAGCCGCATCGCTTTCGTCTCTTGACGGTCGACAGGGTAAATCTCGATAATAATACTGTTACCGACCGGATGCCAATCAATCGCTTTAACCAGTGCCCGCATAAACGTCCGCGTGATCTGAGTCTTGATCGAAATACCGCTACGCTCAATGTCATCATAGAAAATGACCCGTTGATCTAGCTTATCAACCTTAAAGTAGTAGTACGCATAATGGGCCGTCCCCCGTTTCAAAATTAAGTGGTACGAATTATTATAATCCGCGGGAAAAACCGTGATCCAATCGTCATTCATATCGGACATCCTTTTCACTTGAATTTGAGCTCTAATCTAATTGTACCTTGAACGGTGGTGAAAACCTAGAGGGAATATGTGAGAAATCACGCGAGAAAGCCACCGTAGCAACCTAAAATTTGCCAGCTTACTTTCGAACGATGGGCCAATATCAGCAGCCATTGTAACCATAGCCACAAAAAGATTCATTAATTTGGACTATCTTCTACTTAATGACCGTGATAAGAACGAGCTCTTTACGCTTCATTCAGCTTATAACTTATTCTAACCGTATGTCTTAAATTACGCGATTGCTAGGTTAACACATAGTTAATGCTTAGCAAATATTTATTCACCAATTGGCAGAGTCATCACTATCATACCGTTTTTAGTACTATAATCACCTCAATTATTTTTTCATAGATTGATTCACTTTCCCCTCATATTTATCCCGGTCACAATTATTAGGCCTAAACCCATAACTCATTAGAATACGTAGCTGATATTTTTTCTGTTCATTAACTAATTTTACGACGCACCACTTTTACTAACAGTTGCGCGCTTTTAAGTTGCTAATAATTGCAACTGGGTGAAATGCTGGTAAATTATAGTTAACCAAAGTTCAATTAGTCAAATCTAACCCTCAAAGAATTACAGCTTAAATATTGGTTTATTCCAGTACAATATTTGCTATAATGAGATTAGCAAGGCTGCAAAGTTAATCGTATCAAGCATATTTACTTGATAGCTATTTTGTACTATAATCATTAGGTTGTATCAATATGGTTCATACATAGTCAGTTTGTGGTAACCCGAACAGTAGTAATAGATTAACCTGGCTGTGATTTACGGGGGAAAATATTTAAAGGAAGCATAGGGTGTTACTTATGGAATTGAAGGAACGAGAAATCAGACCGATTACGATTGACGCCGGGCGTCAGCATCGTCGTTATGGTTATCGGTTCATTAAACGCGTGTTTGACTTTGTCGCTAGCCTCTTAGGCCTCATCATCTTATCACCACTCTTCTTGCTAATTGCAATTGCGATTAAAGTTGAAGATCCTAAAGGCGCCGTCTTCTACTCGCAGACACGGTTAGGTCGTGGCGAAGTCCCATTCAAGATGTATAAATTTCGCTCGATGGTTTCCAACGCCGATGAATTGTTGGAAAAATTACTTAAAGATAACGAGATTGATGGTGCCATGTTCAAAATGCAGGATGATCCCCGCGTAACTAAGATTGGGCGATTCATCCGTAAGTATAGCATTGATGAACTACCACAATTGCTAAACGTCCTTCAAGGCTCGATGAGCTTAGTTGGACCCCGGCCGCCATTGCCACGGGAAGTCGAAGAATATTCCGACTATGACAAACAACGGTTAGCCGTCAAGCCAGGTTGTACCGGTTTATGGCAAGCAACTGTTCGTAACAGTGTCGGTTTTGATGAGATGGTCAAGTTAGACTTAACTTACATTTCTAAACGGAGTGTCGCATTTGACGTCTACATTCTGTTCAAGACAGTGGTCATTATGTTCAAGCCTAATGGCGCTTACTAAACATAAAAATACGAACGCGCAACCAAACTCAAGGGGGAATTTGGTTGCGCGTTTTTGTAACCCATTGATTTGATCAGGCCACGCATCATTCGC
This sequence comes from Lactiplantibacillus argentoratensis, assembly GCF_037290055.1. Taxonomy (NCBI): domain Bacteria; kingdom Bacillati; phylum Bacillota; class Bacilli; order Lactobacillales; family Lactobacillaceae; genus Lactiplantibacillus; species Lactiplantibacillus argentoratensis. Next base: position 999,829 of record NZ_CP147647.1, on the reverse strand, counting down.
GCGCCGTACCATCAAGGTTATTCCGCTTTCCTGCAAGCATCATTGATTCCTCTACCCCAACCGGCAAAATCTTTCAGTCCTTGATTATCGTGTGCACGACCATCACTCACTGGAGTTCTCCAAGTATTAAGCTAGCTTCCTAATTTAATTATCGTTGATATAACGATGTCGCTTTTCAATAGATTAACAATAACAATACTTTCGAATTTATAAAATAATAAGTTTGTTAATAACCAACCCTAGCCAGTTAAAACCACTATCAACCGGCTAATTGGCTGTGATACAATGAGTTGAATGTTGAGAAATTCAGCGTTAGACTGCTTAATTGCCACAAGGAGCCACTCATGCGAATCATAAGGAATTACTTTTATACAGCGGGGTATAACCTCTTAATATTACTAACGCCCCTCCTAACCGTCCCGTACATCTCGCGGGTCTTAGGACCGACCGGCGTCGGTATCAATGCAACGACCAATTCGATTATTACCTACTTTCTATTGTTCGGGACGGTCGGCATTACGATTTATGGTAACCGCGAAATTGCCTTTATTCGCGACAATCGGAAGCAACGCTCACAAACTTTTTGGGAAATTGAAATATTACAGTTATTGACCATCAGTTGTGCCTATCTCGCCTTTTTGGTTTTTCTCTTTTTTGAGCACCAATTGCAAATTTATTTTTTCTATCAATCATTTTATATTATTGCGGGTGCTGTTGATATTTCTTGGTACTTCATGGGTCTCGAGGATTTCAAAAAAACTGTACTCCGTAACATGCTCGTTAAGATTGCTTCTGTGATTGCGATCTTCATATTCGTGAAGACTCGCCAAGATACCGGAATCTACATTCTGATTTTAGCGGGCTCACAAGTGCTAGGCAATCTGACGCTGTGGCCATACTTACGGCATAGTGTCGACCGACCGCACTGGCGACGATTGAATCTCTTTCGGCATCTGCGGCCCTCATTAGCGTTATTCGTGCCACAAATCGCCACGACGGTCTACCTTGCGTTGAATAAGACCATGTTATGGCAGATGGATTCGCTGACCGCCGCCGGATTTTACGATTACTCTGACAAGTTGATCAAGCTCGTTTTAGCACTAGTGACGGCAACGGGGACGGTCATGTTGCCCCACATTGCCAACCTCTTCATGAAGCAGCAACTTGAACGCGTCAAACAATACTTATACATGTCCTTTGACTTTGTGCTCGCGATTGCGATTCCAATGGCTCTCGGTGTGGCAGCGGTCGCAACGACGCTCGCCCCCCTCTTCTTTGGACGGGCATTTGGGGCAGTCGACCGACTGCTGATGATTGAAGCACCCGTCATCATCCTAATTGGGATGAGCAACGTGCTTGGTCAGCAGTTTCTACTACCGACTAAGCAGACCAAGACCTATACGCTTTCCGTCACTATCGGGGCCCTGGTCAACATCGCTTGCAACATCCCACTTATTTGGTTTTGGGGCGTGGCCGGTGCTATGGTTGCCACGCTCATTTCCGAAGTGTGTGTTACGGGTTACCAGTTAGTCGTGACGCGGCAGACGTTAGCAACCCGACAACTATTCACGGGTAGTCTTAAGTATGTGATTGCTGGTGTGATCATGTTCGTCGTCGTTTACACCTTGAACGTCAATACTGCTGCTTCTTACCTCAATCTGGCCTTGCAAATTGGCATCGGTGCCCTGACCTACGTGGGGCTACTGTTCCTGCTGCAGCCGCCAGTACTAACTAATGCTGCAAAATTGCGAACTCGGATGCAATAACCCTGCGTTCGATTACTAATTCATACAACCGACTTAAAAGCGCCACCCACTAGACCGATCATCGTCTAGTGAGTGGCGCATTTTTAAACTATTAAGTCGTTATCTCATTAATTTGCATGCCGCATCATTCATCAGCGACTGCCCTCACTTGTCCGTGATAAATCGCAGACACCTTAAAAGTGGGTCCGCTTAGCCGCTTGTGGGAAGAACTTTCGTTTCAACAGATTATACGCTTTCGCCGGTAACTGCTGCTTTTCCATATACATTACCGGGACTTCCACATACGTAAGTTGGTTGTGGTTGATCCATACATCCAGTAGGAACTCAGATAGGTAGCCGAAAACGCGAGCCTCTTGAACATCATAATCTGTGATATCAATGCGATCACGCACAGCAAACAGAATATCAAAGACCCACTTGGCATAGTCGTCAAACTTAGGCCCCGACATGATCATCATATTAAACATGTGCGCCGACGTTTGATGCATCAACTGATCAAAGTCATCTAAGTAGGCGGCATGGCGTTCACTAATCACCGTGCGCATCATGTCTAGTGGTTCGCGATGATGTGCGTGAACGTAATGTGAATAATTTGATTCAATATAGTAATGGCGCTTTTTCGGGACGATGACATCGTATTGCTGCAATAAACTTTCAATTTCGGTCCTTGATAAAATACCGGCTAACTTGCGTTTAGGTGCCTCAGACAAGTAGCGTCGATATTGATTCAAGCCCTTAACATCCGCATGACAGTTCTTCCAGATCCAGTACATCGCCGTTAACTCGTTAAAGTTCGGGTTGCTTGCTGAAATATTGTCACCGACGTCATCAGGTTGATAACTTTGCGGTGCTGCCCCATGGATCGCCGCACCAACAAAAATCGGTCGGTAAGCTGGATCTAGTGGCATTTGATACGGCTTATGAGCCGCTACATAAATTTGTACTTTCATTCGCCAGTCCCCCTCTGGTGTGAAATTTGTGCCTCAAATCATAATAAATTTTCCATTATTTAATCATGCAAGTGTTTACAGGTGTCTGTTAGGTCAATTAATTATCTCGGTGTTTACCGGGTTGTACATACTAATCTAACGACGTTGTAGCCGACGAAAGAGATACTGCCGAGGTAAAAAGCACGCTCGAATTCCCGGAAGATGCGGAATTGCCAGCATGGCAACCGTCACAAAACCAATCCGGTAGCTGATTGCGATGAGCGTTGTCACGAGTGGTCCCGTCTGCGCAATCAAATGATTCGTCAACCAGCCTTCAATGCCAATCACGTTTAGGTCGATCAAATGGAAACACAGCACCACCAGCGATAACTGGCCGTAGCGTTTCAACCACTTAACCGGGCGTGCATTCGGATAATGACTAAGCCAGTCACTGACGCGAATGATACACAAACTGCCAGCAACGCCCCCCATGACGCTAATCAACAGATTAGGCGACGTTGGGACCGTCAACGCAAAATAACCTTGAAAAGCACTCACTAACCACATGAACGTGAATAATAAATACCAAGCAGATGACATTCGACTGAGCAACGCCGTTTGTTTAACGAGGTAACCAGCATATAAAAAGAGCTGTGCTAACAACGCGGCGTTAAAGGCCCACGGTAAATAAGCGACATGACCAAGCCAACCACCCAAGATTGCGAGAACAGCGAACACCCCGCCCCGCACGATGGCCTGACGGAAGCGCTGATGACGTCGGGACGTCAGTAACATCACACCATTGAACAGTTGCAGTGCGATAAACATACTGAGCAAGAACCACACGGCCCCAATCGGTTGAACTTGCCAGTGCCACGGATTGAAGACGATCGAACCAGCCCCGTATGCCGTGGCAATTAATCCTTGACGCCAACTTGGAAAATACGCACTAAGGAGCGGATTCGGCAATAACCGGGCTATCGCACTTACGACTAACAGCACAACTGCCGTTGCGAGATACGGTAGTAATAGGTTGATGATACCACGCTGACATTCTTGTCGTGCCGGGCGTGAGTGATATAAATAATCGCTCAACATGAAGAAAATCGGCATGTGAAAGGCGAAGATCAAACTACCGAAGAATTGCCCGTTATAGGGACCCAAGGTATGACCAATCACGACCGCTAAAATTGCGATTCCCTTTGCAATATCGATCCACTCAATTCTTTTGCGCATTGACTGAGCCTCCTATTGACTGGGAGCCGCCAAATAAATCTGGTAATAACCGCTGCAACCAGCGAACGTGTCGTAATAACCATACCAGTTCGACACTAACAATCAGCACCGCGCTAGTCCAAAGCCAACCAGACCACCACGCGCCGATAATCGGTGTTAGCAACCGATTAATGACCATAAATGGTGCCATCAGTAGACCGGCCACCAGTAAATCACCATAGCCCGTTTGAACAAAGTTATGCCGACGAACTGCTTTGGACCGTGGTCGATTCATGATCCAAGTGGCAATCGTCACCCACAGTGTCAAACACGGAATCGCCTGAAAAGTCTGGGCAAACGGCTGGCTGCTGATAAGGTCAAAATTTTTTTCTAGATTCACTTGATACATCGTGACCGACACCATCACGGCATAGCACCCACATGTCAGCAGCCACGCCACTAAGAGGTGTTCTCGCGTAATCCGGTGTAACACCTCCGTTTGGCTCAACCAATACCCCATCAATGCAAAAAAGCAACCGGCCGTAATCGCGAGCGGTGGATTAACACTGATCGTCGTCAGACCAGTAAAGTAGACCAAGATTGGTACCATGCCAATAAATACGAGCTCCGCCCAAAATAGGTATTGCTGAATCGCAAGACTGGCATGGTGCGCAATCACCCTGAGTAGCGGCAAGGTGACAAAGAAGCCCAACAGCTCATACAAAATGTCATAAAAGCCCACGGGCGCTTGGGCTAAAGCGGTAAAAAAGCCAGCGATGTTAAAACTCGTTAAACTACCTTGGGTGACCAAGTCTTCAAGATAGAAGGCTAGTGAGAATAAGGTAATTCCACCCATTATCCATAAGACTCGGCGAATCAACTGTGGCACGGTCAATGCCGTGCGCCGCAATTGATAGGCGCCCAGGGCCATCAACAATAAGTTGGGACCCGCTGCCGTTATCAATGCAACGACGAGCTGCGGATAGAACCAGATACTTTGTGGTTGATGGCTAAAACTAAATACCGCGTTCATCCCGGTATCACCGAATAGAATTAACATCAGGGCGATGATCAGGATCAACCGCTGCACCCGATAAGCCTGTTGATGATTCATCGGCACGACGCCCCCTTCGAATAACGACTGGTCGGTCAAATGCGGGACCGACTGCCGTTCGATAATTTGGTAAATCAGCGAATAACATCAGAATAAAGACGTTATACGTTACTTCTAAGAAATGCTGATCAAACATGCTACTGATGGCAATGGCCGCAAAGATTACCGGTAACAAATAATCGTGTTGCCGCGTCCGTTGATACAAAAACCAGGTCATACCGATAATTATAATCAACGTTAATAGTAATCCGTATGAAATCAACATATTTAAGAATGACGAGTCGATGAAGAAATACGTTGCATCACCGACACCATTGGTAAACGTTTCAACCCGATCGCCACCCCAACCGTTAATTGGGATTGGGGCTTGGCCGAATAATTTAACGCCATATGCTAATAACGCGTTATTCCCCAGCGCGAGTCGCGTGGACAAGGTATTATTGAGCGCTACCAGCATCCGGTCTTGATAATTAAAAATATTCGACAACCCAATAATTAGCCCACTAGCAAGTGGTAACATCAAAAAGCTATACCGAATCATCGGCCGAAGCCACCGAAGCTGGCGGCGATAGACATAGACCAAGTACAAGCTGATCAAAACGATTAAAGCAATCACATCCGTCATCGTTTTCGTAAACTGGTAAATCATTGCCAGGCCAAGCAACACGGGTAATAGCGCTACTAATCGAAAACGACGGGCCAGTAAGTATAAATACGCCGCACACAGATAGAAAATATGGGCCGCAAAATCAGTGGTATACACGACACCAAACGACTGACGTAACCCATCGGCAGTTGCAAACGTAATATTTTTAATCAGTCCGACTTCCGCAGCAACTAGCGCTAACAAGAGAATCGTCCCCACGACGCCCAGATAAACTTGAATGATCTGCCGAAACGAAACTTCCCGGGCCGCAATCACCAACATGATTGTCGGCATCAAATAATGCGCACCCGATGTGAGCGTCACGACAGTCACCAGCACGAGTAAACTGACTTCGCCAATAATCTGGCCGGGAGTCAAGGCATCTAAGCAAACCACGAGGCCCAGTAATGCAGCCAAAGTCGCTAATTCAATTAAAACGCCCACTCGATGCGGTATCATCTCGTTAAAGGTCGTCGTCTGTAGTGTGACTGAGGCTAAGTAGATTCCGAAGATAATCAGATAGAGCACATTACGGTGCTGCTGTATACTTGCTCCCCTACGTCTCATTATCGCGCCGCCCCCAACCCTGACCATATTTCACGAGGTACGGACTCAGCAACGCTAAGCCGCCCCCAGCAACTAATATTAACTTCCAAAGCGCCCCGCGAATCACGTTTGTCTCACGCGTTACGGTACGTTTAACTGTCTTCACTCGATAATTTTTTAAGCCCGTCAGATTAGCTTTAATCGCCACATTGAACGCCTGAGCATTCTGCTGGGCCACTTGCCGTGAACTACTCGTTGCTGTCACTCGCAAGACCGGTCGCCGCGCAACTGGTGCCGCTTGGACCGACTCACTCAGTTCCTGAATCGGTTGCCAAATGCCATAATGCGCATAGGCATAAGTGCTGGCTTGAGTCAGCACTGCACTCTGGTGTGGCATCACGTTGAACTGCGTGATAGCTTTGATATCCCGGCGTCGCTGACGTTTTAGACGGGCTGTTGACAGCCCTGAACGCGGCGTTTGCGCAATCTGAATATCAACAGATGCTTGATACACCGGCTTAGGTAGCCATCGATTGCCCGCCCATCCAAGGCCGACGCTTAGCATAATGATCAGCAATTCGAGCGGCAACCACCGCCACGCTAAACTAAAGCGTTCCTTTGGCTGTACCTTCATGTGCCTCACTCACTCCCACGTAGACTAATTTGAAATTGGCTCCAGAGATAATCAGTGACCAATAGATGCTGCTGCCCCACTGCTTTAAATCGCCGATCCAGCAACCGATAACGTGGCTGTTTCTGAACCTTTTCAGCTGTCGTTAAGTCAAATATTAGCCGGTAGCGATGCTTGGTGGTCGGTATCAAATTCACCGCGGTCACGCGTTGTGACTGCGCATGATTTAGCTTAACGTGACCAACCAACTTGACCGGACGCGTCAACCGCTTGGCACGATAGATGGTCAAACGCGTGCCACGCTGACGAAACAGGTACAAGTGCTGATCAATCAAGCTCATTCCAGCGACTTGGCGCGCTGGAAGCTTCCCTAGTTGTAACGCGTGCCAAGCTTTGACCCGGCCAGTCTTCGTGAGCTGTCCATAATAGAGTTTGGCACGGCTGCTTTGGCGATCAATGCCGCGAGCCACGACAACCGCTGAACCAGCCGTATCCGGAAGGACGGCTTGAACCCGACCTTGCTTAAAATCAGCCCCGTTAAAGTTCAACCGTTGATGTTGCCAATCTTTAAAATTAGTCGTCCAGTAACGGTCTTGCCCATCTATCAACGCCAAGCGGCCATTCGCGTACCAGACACTCGGCCGTGACAATTGCACATGCGGATAACTAATGGGTAGTTTCGTCCATATCCGGCCGTCTTGGCTGGTACTGATACGACCGTACGTTGTCGCATCACCTCGCTGCTGTCGATTTTGAAAGACCGGCGTGGCGGTATTCTGAGTACCGGCCTGTAAATACCGTGCTTGACGTAGCGTCTTGCGTAGCTCCGCCGTCGTCTGTGCAGAACGATACTTTAGATGCACTGTTTGATTACGGCGCGGCAACAAAGTCGACAATGGATCGCGATTCGTTAAGACATAGCCATTAATGCCAGATTGAAATAAATTGCGGTGATTGACCTTACCTACTAAGGTAATTGGTCCGGGTGAAATAATCGGCGTCCCATTTTGATCAGTTTGATAAATCCGCGTGACCGTGTCTTGACCGCGCTGAATACTCAGGGCGTAGCAAGCATATCCCAATAATAGTGCGAGCAATGCTAGGCTCCCCCACACAATTGCTAGCCGTTTTCTCATCTTCAATCATCACACATTCTTTTATTTGGTCGTTGCAAATTCCGACGCGACTGTCACTAAGGCCGCGTGAATCACTTGGTGCATGTCATAGTAGCGATACTGGCCTAGTCGACCACCAAAGATGACTTGGGGTTCAGCCGCGGCGAGCTTCGCATACTGTTTGTAGAGCGTATTGTTGGTTTGATTATTGACCGGATAATACGGCTCGTCACCCCGCTGCCAGTTCGCTGGAAATTCACGTGTAATTACAGTTTGATCCGCATCGCCCTTACCGAACTCAAAGTGTTTGTGTTCGATAACCCGGGTATACGGCGTCTCAGCATCAGTGTAATTGACTACGGCATTACCTTGATAATTATCCACGGGCACGGTTTCAGTCTCAAAACGTAGTGAACGGTAGGCTAATTCCCCTAACTGATAGTCAAAGAATTGGTCAATCATCCCGGTAAAGACGACTTTCGGGTATTGGGCAAGATACTCAGCCTTATGCGCAAAGAAGTCGGTGTTCGTTTCCACGGTAATTTCAGGATGAGCTAACATCTTCTCAACGATCTGCGTATAACCACCGATGGGAATACCTTGATAAGTATCGTTAAAGTAATTGTTATCGTAAGTGTAGCGTACCGGTAACCGCCGAATAATGAACGCTGGTAAGTCCGTAGCCTTTTGTCCCCACTGCTTTTCCGTGTAACCCTTGATCAGCTTTTCGTAAATATCGGTCCCAATCAACGCAATTGCTTGTTCCTCCAAGTTGCGTGGTTGCTGGTCACCGAGATTCGCCGCCGCGCGTTGTTCCGCAATCTTAGCGGCGGCTTCTGCCGGTGTCCGAACGCCCCAGAGTTCACTGAACGTATTCATGTTGAACGGCAAGTTGTACATGTGACCCTTGTAATTAGCGACTGGGCTATTCGTATAACGGTTAAATTCCGCAAATTGATTGACGTAATCCCAAATTTCACGGTCCGAGGTGTGGAAGATATGCGCCCCATATTGGTGGACTTGAATCCCCGCCACTTCCTTAGTGTAGATATTACCAGCAATGTGGTCGCGCTTTTCAATCACTTTGACCCGTTTACCACGTAAGGCTGCTTCATGAGCAAAGACGGCACCAAATAGTCCCGCACCAACTACCAAATAATCGTATTGTTCGTTCATGTGAATTCCCCCAAAATTAACTTGTTCTTGGTGAATTATAACAAACATTACGTGATAAACAATCGCTCAACATACGGATATAACGGGTTTTAATCAAATATCAGGGCTTGCTAAATTAAGTTTACTATCTAAATAACAAATAATATTATGATTACCGGTTTCAACCATTGCGACTAAATACAAGCAATCATCTGAATGCTTTCTAGTAGTCACTGGTCAAAAGACCAATAAACGTTGCTGTAAAAACAGTAAAATTATCCATTCGAATTACAAAATAAATCTAAAAATTAAATTTTGCTTTTCCGTCTAAAATGTCACCAAAACACAAAACTAGTTGTGCCAAGAAGTTTTTTCTCAGCACAACTAGCTTTTAATTCGTTGTTAATAATGATGAAGCTGATGTCCAAAATTGAGTCGGCCTGGTTTAGTAATCTGACCTTAAATTGCAATCATCACTGGTTTCGCCCGTATACAGTTCCCATGTCATCAGACAGCTCACGATCAGGCCCACACTAAAACTTCTGTCCCGGCATGAAGTTGGGATTCAAGCCCTCACGCTCGCGACTCGCATCACGTAACGCCTCCAAGTAAACTCTGATAACCATTTTGCGATAGCCACGATAAAACGGTCCACAGAGTTGAATGGCCAATCGGGCGTAGAATCCAAGCAACCATCCGAGACTGACCAATGAGTTTGCACGCCACCGCTTAATCGTAATCAAGCGATTGCGCTGCCCGTAATAGAGACGCCAATCGGGTACGAATTTAGACTTGAAGTCCAGGGACGGTAACGCCGTCTTGTGAATTAATTTAGCCGCACTCACATTGACCGGTCGACTCAGCTTGGCCGTCCGTACCGCGTACTCACAGTCATCCCACCAGATAAAGTAGCCAGCGTCCGCCACTCCCACTTGCTTGATCACAGCCACACTCATGAAAACACCGCAGAAAGTGTACTGGTCAAACTCAAAATTACCGCGATATTCACGTTCAGGGACCGCCTGCGCTTGAAAGGTACTCCAATTGGTGAACCGGTTCCGCTGATCCGCTTGCAAACGGCCATCCTCAATATACACACTCCCCGTCAAGATTTGGCGATTTGGATGATCTTGCTGATAAGCAATTAGTTTTTCAAAATAGTCTGGCTCAAAAATTGCATCATCATCGGACATTGAAACCCAATCCAAGTTCGGATCCGCCGCCACAATCTGCATCCCCCGAGCAAAGCCCCCAGCACCACCGATATTTTTGGTCAAATACCGGTAATCAACACTTGGATTAGCCAAAATATCAGCTGTTTGTAATTCAGTTTTTGTCCCATCCGTCGAATGATTATCAATAATAATAATTTTCGCGGGTGGGACCGTCTGATTCAGTAGTGCCGTAATTGATTCGATTAGTAATTGTTTGCGGTTGAAAGTTACCACAATCGCCCCATATTGCATGTTTGTCCACTCCTTGTCTTAACCTAACGTCCTTTATGGTAAATAATCTTGATTGCGCCCAAGCCGGTCATGCCAACCATCACGGTAACCTTGAACATACGCTTTTATCAGCGGCCCCGCTTGGCCCCATCTATCCCGAAAAAGCAAGATGGCGAATAATTTGCGCGCTAAAAAGCGACGGGCATACCAGCAGGTAACCCGAGTTTGCCCACGGTGTTTGAATAATGATGCCAGCCGATTACGCATCACGTAATATTCCTTCCACGGCGCTATAGCAGTACGAGTATACGTCGTTTTGTGTAGGACCAACGCGTCGTGGACATTTAGAAACTGACCATACTTGCGAGCCCGGAGCGCATATTCAAAGTCATCAAACCGAATAAAGTAATCCTGTTCAGGTAACCCAATTCGTTCAACAATGCCGCGACTCATTAAGATACCCACAAACGAAAAAATATCATACTTAAAGTCCTGCGCATAGTCGGCTTCGGCTATGGGCTTAACCGTCAGTGTTTGCGAATTGGTAATCATTTCACGATGCATCGCATCATGGTGTCCATTTGGTAATAACACTGATCCTGAAAATACGCCTTGTTGCGGCTGAGTCACAATCGCTCGCCGCATCGCCGCAAAGTAGCCGGTCTGAAAAATCGCATCATCATCAGAAATCGAGATCCAATCACAGTCAGTCTGCAATGCTAGCCGAATTCCAGTTGCAAAACCAGCGGAACCACCAAGATTTTGCTGACAACGAACGTAAACCAAGTGTTGATCATCAAAGTCAAAGTGTTGCTGAATAAATGCCTCCGTCCCATCCGTCGATGCGTTATCGATGACGAAGACATATTCTGGCGCTTCCGGCTGCGTCAAGACACTCTCAATAGCCTCCGCAAGTAGCGCTTTACGATTAAAAGTCACAATCACACACGCAATTTTTGTCATAAGCTTCCCCCAAATTGTTATGATCACTTAAAACTAATCCGAATTAGTCAGTTAAACTGACTAGCCGTTTCAAGTAATTTTTCATTATACTAGTCTAGTTTGATTATAGCTAGACGTGATGGTTAGGATAAAATATTTAAACCTGATTTTTAAGGGGATTAAACGTATTTGGAGGTTAGTTTGGAAAGATGCCTATCATTAACTGTGTCGTTATCAAAAACATGCCTTGATTTCAGAGTAATTTAAAAACACATCACAAAATTAGTTACCGAAGCTAATTTTGTGATGCACACTTTCTTAATTCTTTTTGATTTTCTATGCAATCCAGTCGTCGAATACATCCATCAATTCTCTTTCCTCAGGATAATCAAGATAAATAATTAACCTCGACACTATACTTCAGTAGGCAAATCAATTGATCATACTGCTTAATCATTTAAATCAATCGTAATTGTTCACCCTCTAAATTTTAAACTCATGGAACCTTAGAATTAAGATCTTACAATTTGTGTATGAATCTTGAGGCATATATCCAATAAAAGTATTCATATCTTCAGGATAGCCCTGGTTGTCATAAAATTTTTCAATTTCATCCAATAATTTCTTGTCATCAGTTACTTCATCATTGAGCTTGGACAGATAGACAAACCTAAGTTTTCTATTCTCTAGTTTATACTCATCATTGTTTTTTCAGATACTAAGTTAAAATGACACTTTATTTCAAATAATATTCGTGATGAGTCCTCGTCTTCAACTCCCCATGCCAGTTGATTGATAAATTCATCATTAATTCCGCCTCCCATTAGTTCAACAGCGTAATCTGAAATAGCTTGAATGGTAAAATACGCCATTTCCATGCCAACATAAATTGTTTCCCAATTATAGGTTAACCTTTGTGCTCTCAAATCTTTTAACGTTATTAAATTCATAATAAGTTCCTTTATTTGTCGTGTGTTTAGTTAGACCTCAAAGTTGTTTGGCCTCCAATAATAAATCTTCGATGACTTGCGTTTAACTAAGTTCCTAGCCGCACAGTTCATCGTCATATTTAGTCGATTGAACATCTTTTTACCCAGTGACCTTCCTCATAACTTTCTTAACAGTTGCCAAAACATTCGCACCTTTGTTAACTTAGCAAATTTATAACATGTTCGGGATCATTCAGTATTCTTCCTGATAGCAACATCATTGGGCCCACCTCTACACCTAATTTAGCCACTACATGATTACTATTCACTACTTGTAATCGCCCTAATATTTAGAATATGCTAAATTCATCAATATTCTAAAAACCAACCGATATCCGGCAAGTGCTTTTCGTCGAATATTGATTGGTTTATCTGATTAATTGATATTGCCTATTCGCATGATGCTTAATCTAAATTAATCAGCCATAGTAAATTAGACTAACCAGCAAGGCTACTGACCAATAACAACACTAGTTCCTGTGTCATATTTTCCACCATCATGGCTATAACTGACCATCCAGATTAACGTATATCCGGACCTTTATCGCAGTTTGTTTTTTTACTCTAATTCTCCTTCTACTATATCTAGCAAAAAATCACCAAAACTATTATATAAGACTTCATTTTTTTGAACGCTTTCAGCAAATCCTGGAAAATAGGAAGTAATTTTAGGCTCTTGATTTGTATTTAATTCTCTATAATTTAAACAAAGAATTTCACCCATCTCTGTATTATAAATCATCACTAAGTTTGTGGGCATCTTTACCACCCTACGTTCATCCAAAGTTGCCCAAACTGCATCGGGAACTCCTGAATTTTCAAAATCCTCAGTAAAAACACCATAGATTTCAGCCGCACCGAATGTTAAGGCGCCATATTCCAATAAGAACTTCCTATAATCAGACGGAAACTGTACACCTAGTTTTGTTTCTCCCATTGCTATTAATTCACTTGACGCCCCACCAAAATGATCTACTAAATCTTTGTTTTCATGTGACGAATTTACAATTGAAGTGCAACAAATGATCAAAAAGAAGACTCACAGCCTGAGTCCTTGTAAAATATAGTCACCACAACTTACTTACAAGGAGGACTCAGACTATGAGCCTATATCATCATCTTACCTTAAATGACCGTGAATGCCTACTAGTTGGGCTAACTTTAAAACAGTCTTACCAGGCCATTGCCCAACGCATCGGTTGTTCTAAAGCGACTATTTCACGGGAAGTTAGCCGGAATGGTGGTCGTTCTAAATATTCCGCAGTTAATGCGCAACTAAATTATGAGCGTCAACGTTTGAAAAGTCGACGGCCACGGATCTTATCGCAAACTGATATCCGGGCATTTGTCATTAATTGTATCGTCCATCGTAAATGGTCCCCAGAACAAATCGCAGGACGGCTAAATTTTGAGCATAGTAACTGGAAAATCAGTTACAACACAATTTATCGTGGAATTGCTTTGAATAATCTTGGTGAAAAGCGTAAAAGTCATGGTGCCCGTGGATTCGCCCGCCAATTAAGACATCGAGGTAAAACGCGCAAAGTTAAGGGAACTATCAAGGAACGGCGTGGTCGTTTTAACGATGTACCTTCAATCCACGACCGCCCACTTTCGGCTGAAAATAGAACTCGGTTTGGTCACTGGGAAGGTGACACAGTGCGTGGTAAAACCGGACGTTCAGCGCTGGTGACGCTGGTAGACCGTAAATCACGGTATTTATTAGCGGAACGGGTAAGTAAAGTCGCAGCTAAACCCGTGGCACAAGCTATGATGGACTTATTAAATAGCGTCACACCGGAACGGGTAAAGACACTTACACCTGATCGTGGAACTGAGTTTGCCAATTATCAAGACGTCATTGACACTTTAGAAATACCGGTATTTTTTCCAGATCCACACGCACCACAACAACGTGGAACCAATGAAAATACTAACGGTTTAATTCGTGAATATTTCCCCAAAGGAACTGATTTGAACGATTTAAATGACCAAGAGATTATCGCATTCGTCACAGATTTAAATAACCGTCCACGCAAGGTCTTGGGATGGAAAAGTCCAAGTGAAGTTTTCTTCGGCAAAAAGTTGCGCTTGATTTGACAATTCGTCATCGATAAAAAAAGACCAACGCATAATCTTACGTTGATCCCATCACCTTAAATACTAGATGTCACTCCAGCATACGAATTGTTCCAATGCTTTCGTATGTCTTGCAACTGTTACGTAAAAAAAACATTTTATTTCAAATTAAAGTGCAGAAATAATTTTTTCAATCACTTAAAATGACTACGCATTTTACCCAATCCCAAAGAACCCATGCATAAACAACGCTGCACAAGCAGCCCCAACGAAAGGTGCAATCCCAGGAACAATGATCCCGTATTGCCAGTCGCTGTCAGCCTTGTTCTTAATTGGTAAGATGGCGTGGGCGATCCGTGGGCCCATGTCCCGTGCAAGATTCATGGCGAATCCGGTTGGGCCACCTAGCCCCATCCCAATGGCCCAGACTAAGAGCCCAACACCAATCGGCACGATCCCCGGCGTCTTCACTTCAGAAATAGCTAAAATCCCAGAAATAAAAATAAATGTATCGAAGAATTCGACGAAGAAGTTCCGTGGTAAGTTCCGCACAGCGGGTGCGGTTGAGAATAAGTTCCGAATCGTAATTGGGGAAATCTCATCAGCAGAAGCGGCAAAATGGTCCGCGTACATGATCCAGACGATCACGGCACCAACGACCCCACCCAAAACTTCTGCAACTGAATACGGGATGAACAATGACCATGAAAGGTTCCCTAAAATACATTGGGCTAATACCATGGCCGGGTTAATGCAGACATTGCCGAAAATGAAGAGGGCAATTGTAATCCCAAACCCCCATGTTGTAATTGCGAAGATATGGCCGGAACCGCGGTACTTGGTCCCCTTTAAAACCTCACTACAATGTACACCGACACCAAAAATAATCATCAAGGCGGTTCCCATGAACTCTGCCAAAAGCTGATGAATCACTATCTTTCTCCTCCTGTGGCGTTGTTACGCCTGTTTATTTTGAAATAGACGCCACTTACTTTCAGAAAGCACCGGCACTTTTTTCACACGAACACCATTATACACAAAATCCGAATCGTTTAATATGTAAATCGCAAAAAGTTTTGATTTTACAGGATTAAACGTTCGGATTCAATTAAAAGGTTCTGATTATTCTTTTTTAGTCGTTTTTTTGCGTTTGAAGAATTGTCGACGAATGCGGCGAATCATCCGTGGCGACTTTGGCTCAATCGTATGCTCAAACCATTCCTGCACCGACGCATTGACGACGCCACCAAACATCAAGAGAATCCCGGAAAAGTTCAACCAGAACATCAGTACAATTAAACTCCCGATCGTTTGGTAAGTCGTAATCCGTTTAGCAAATAATTCGATGTATACCCGGAACCCTTGCGAGATCACGATCCAGCCAATCGTCGTAACTAACGCCCCCGTCCAAATGTAACGCAATTTCACCTTGGCGTTCGGTACAAAGTAATACAACAACATGGCGACGACGAACATCCCAACAAAGGTAATCAAGTTTTTGTTTTCCAACAACTGATTAATCCAATTCGGAATAATTGCACGCGTAAGATTCGTTAAATTCAAGATCACATCTAGAATCAATTGACTCAACGTGAAGAAAATCGCCAGCCCTACGATTAGGAGTAATAGTCCCAACGTTAAGAAAAAGGCAATAATTCGCGTCCAAACGGCATTTTGGGCATCCGTAACCCCGTACGCCTCATTTAGACTCCTGCGAATTGCCGCAATGATTTTAGATGCCGACCAGACTGTCACCAGAATCCCAATTGACAAACTACTGCTGCTGCCACTAGACAGGAACGAAACTAAAATCGGCTTAAACGTCTGGTAGACATTACTAGGAATAACTTCCTGAGCGTACGCTAAAATCTGTCCAGACTTCAAATCGAACCGGGCAATGAGGTTTCCGGCAATCAAGATAATCGGGGCAATCGACATTAACGCGTAGTAGGCCAGCACAATCGCATTATTGCTGACATTGGCTTGTCCATACCGTCGAATAATAATTTCCAGGCTTTTCGCAATTTTAGGGTAACGGGCTTTTAAATTCATTCATTTATCCTCAACGCTCACTTATAGTATTTACAATTATACAATGGAATGCCGCGGGACACACCTTTTATACCAGGATTAGTGCTTTCGGCGAATAGACTAGTCGGTCCAATCAGATCAATTGGTGGCAATACCTGGCCGCTGACGAGTAAAATCTGCTTATCTTCCGGCCGTCAGCCACTTTGACAAAATCAAGTAGCTGCCTAGACACTCAGTAGTACCGGGCCATCTAGATTTTAACGCAAAAAAATAACCGGTATTGATACCCCCGCGGCATCCATCTCCGGCTACTTCACTAATTTCACATCTTTACAGGAGAAGTGAAAATTTTTATCACTATGTCAGTGCTTAATATTACACTGTTTATACAAAAATGTAAATAATTTTAATGTGTACCAATTTTTTTCATAATCGCTTGTAAGATGTATTCCGCAGCATGACCATCGCCATAAGGATTTTTAGCGTCTGCCATCCGTTGGTACGCTGCGGAATCATCTAACAGGCTGGTCATTGCTGCCGCAACCTGCTGACCATCAGTGCCGACTAATCGTAACGTCCCCGCGGTAACCCCTTCCGGTCGTTCAGTAGTATCACGCAATACGAGCACCGGTTTATTCAGTGACGGGGCCTCTTCCTGCACCCCACCCGAATCCGTCATAATGAAGTAACTGCGCGCCGCCATGTTGTGGAAATCAAGTACGTCGAGCGGGTCAATGAGGTGAATGCGATCGGTATGGCCGAGGATACGTTTGGCGACCGTCTGCACTGCCGGACTCAAGTGTACTGGGTAGACCACTTCGACATCCGGATGCTGAGCAACCACCCGTTTGATGGCGGTAAAGACCGCTTCCATCGGGGCACCCTGATTCTCACGCCGATGCATCGTGAGTAAAATCATCCGGTGCCCGGGCTGAATCAAATCAAGCGCAGCGTGTTGATAGTCCATCGAAACCGTCTGTTTTAAGGCATCGATGGCCGTATTGCCCGTTACCGTGATGGCCGCATCCGGATGGTTTTCCTTCAATAGATTCTGCCGACTTAATTCGGTCGGTGCAAAGTACATGTCGGCCAGCACGTCAGTCAGCTGCCGATTCATCTCTTCAGGATATGGCGAGTACTTCTGCCACGTCCGCAACCCCGCTTCCACGTGTCCAACTGGGATTTGATGATAAAAAGCACTCACACTAGCTGCAAACGTCGTGGTTGTATCACCATGCACCAGCACGATATCAGGCTTGACTGTATCCATAATTGCATCTAACTTCGTCAGTACCCGGCTGGTGATACCAGCTAACGTCTGATTAGGCTTCATGATATTCAAATCATAGTCCGGCGTAATGTGAAAAATCGTGAGCACCTGGTCTAACATCTCGCGGTGTTGAGCCGTCACCACCGTTACCGGTTCAAATTGTGGCTGTTGCTGCAACTGCAACACGATGGGCGCCATCTTAATTGCTTCTGGCCGCGTGCCGAAAATCGTCATTACCTTAATTGGTTTTGTCATTAACTTTCACCTGCATCATTTAGTTTCTAATCTCATCATAGCGTTAGTTACGTCGTGGCGCCATCATTTCGAGTAAAAGTTTAGTTATTTTCAAGGATTCAGCCAAACGGACGGGTAAGCAAAAACACCATCTTAATTGCAGGCACACGTTCTCCCGCAATTAAGATGATGTTCAGCCCGTACCGTTTCTAAAAAGGTACCGTCTTCAATAAAATATCACGAATCTTATACGCTACCTGGTTGTCACCACCAAAAACACCCTGATTTTCAAATAAGACTAAGGCGACTTTGGCATTTCGCGACCCCATATAGTAGCTATGAAAATTATTGTCATTGCCACCCACTCGAATCAACTGGCCTGCCTGGTAATAAACGCCTGCCGAATATTTAATTTGAAAATTATCCGCAAGTGACTTTAAACCGGCTTCACCAACTAGCTGGCCGCTTTGAAGCCCATACATAAATTTATAATAATCCCCCACACTCATATATAGACTACCACAGCCTAATTCACTAGATTGTAACGGCTTAGAAATGATGCCACTCTGACCAAACCCATTAGCCAAGCGATACGAAGTCGGGTTGATCACATTGCCCGGAATATCGTTATATTCATAGGTATGTTTTAATCCCAATGGCCGAATGATGTCATTAGTCAAAGCCGCCTGATAGGATTTATGCGTCACTTTGCGAATAACCCCTGCCAATAAGGTAAAGTTCGCGTTGGAATAGGCATAAGCATGATTATTCGTCGACCGTAAATGTTGCAGTGTAAAGTTCAGCCGCGCCGTCTCCGTTGGTAAAATCGTCTTTGGTGTTATCTCAGTCATCCGAATACCGGAACGATGGTCTAATAGTTCACGTATCGTAATCTGATTGGCGTACGGAATTTCCGGGTAAAAGTGACTCAGCTTCGTCGTCAGACTCAACTTGCCCTGATTGACCAGTTTTTGAATCATCACGCCAGTCACAGCTTTTTGTAGTGATGCTAATGGGTAAGCCTCCGTCGCAGTATTGCGGACTTGATTGGCATCATCCGCATAACCATACGTCCGGACCCGGACCCCCGCCGGACCGTTCGTGGTCAGTAACAGTGTCCCCATAATATGATGACTTTTGATCAACTGATCGATTTGCTTGATTGCCTGCGCCTCAGTAAGCTGACCGGGCTTCGCTTTGGGCTTGGTCGTCGTTTGCTTTTTCGTCGCGGATTTGATTTTTGACGCCGCCTGCTGGACTTTAATTGTCTTCGGTGTCACTTGCCGTGCTCCTTGACCTAATTGCTGTGATCCCCACACACCCACGCCAATCAACCCCAGTAAGATTGGCAATAAACTTAATAACCAACGCCGTTTGTTCATCATGATCCCCCCTGTTCCTGATGAGTCGCGTCAGATATGACTTGACTACTTTTTGATTGCCCCAAGCATACGCCCTCACCTTTGACTTTGCATCAAAATGCGAATTATTGTTAGTCCGCCGAACCAAATCGCAAACGCTATCAATAGCAAGGATTTACCACAATCGCCAAAAATTCATCAAAATTTAGTCAATTTAACTCGTGCAATTTCCGAACGTGACCATTAAAATGAAGATTATAGTTAACTTATTCAAGGAAGGATGATCATATTGAGTCAAGCAACCGATTATATCCAACACGTTTATCAAGTCATTGAACACCGTGATCCGAACCAAACCGAATTTTTAGAGGCCATCAACGACGTCTTCAAAACAATCACGCCAGTCCTCGAACAACATCCAGAATATATCGAAGCCAATATTTTGGAACGTTTGACCGAACCAGAACGGATTATTCAATTCCGGGTTCCTTGGCTCGACGATGCCGGCCACGCACAGGTCAACCGCGGGTTCCGAGTACAATTTAACTCGGCAATCGGCCCTTACAAGGGTGGCTTACGGTTACACCCATCCGTTAACCTGAGTATCGTTAAGTTCTTAGGCTTTGAACAGATCTTCAAAAATGCCCTGACCGGCCTACCAATCGGCGGCGGTAAAGGGGGCTCTGACTTCGACCCTAAGGGCAAATCAGACAACGAAATTATGCGCTTCTGTCAGAGTTTCATGACCGAATTGAGCAAGTACATTGGTCTCGATACCGACGTTCCTGCTGGTGATATCGGTGTCGGTGGCCGCGAAATCGGCTTCTTATACGGCCAATACAAGCGACTCCGTGGTGCTGACCGCGGCGTGCTCACCGGTAAAGGACTGAACTATGGCGGTTCGTTAGCCCGGACTGAAGCCACCGGTTATGGTCTCGCCTACTATACCAACGAAATGCTCAAGGCCAACCAGCTTTCCTTCCCTGGTCAACGCGTTGCCATTTCTGGCGCTGGTAATGTCGCCATCTACGCGATTCAAAAAGTTGAAGAACTCGGCGGCAAGGTGATTACCTGCTCCGACTCAAACGGTTACGTTATTGACGAAAACGGGATCGACTTCAAGATTGTTAAGCAGATCAAGGAAGTTGAACGCGGTCGCATCAAGGACTACGCCGACCGTGTGGCCAGTGCCAGCTATTACGAAGGTTCCGTCTGGGATGCCCAAGTAGCCTATGATATCGCACTACCTTGCGCGACCCAAAACGAAATCAGCGGTGATCAAGCCAAAAACTTGATTGCCAATGGTGCCAAGGTCGTTGCCGAAGGGGCTAACATGCCAAGCAGTCCAGAAGCCATTGCGGCATACCAAGCTGCCAGCTTGCTATATGGCCCGGCCAAAGCTGCCAACGCTGGTGGGGTTGCCGTTTCCGCCCTCGAAATGAGCCAAAACAGTATGCGTTTGAGCTGGACTTTTGAAGAAGTCGATAATCGCCTCAAACAAATCATGCAAGATATCTTTGCACACTCAGTTGCTGCTGCCGACGAATACCACGTTAGCGGTGATTACCTGAGTGGTGCCAACATTGCTGGCTTCACAAAAGTTGCTGACGCCATGTTAGCGCAGGGCTTAGTTTAAGCCAACTACATTTAATCGCATCAAAAAAACGGATTGTCATTATCGACAGTCCGTTTTTCATTATTATTAATCATAAAATCAAGTTAAACCTTATCAGCCGGATAACCCGTGTGCGCAACCAGTTGCGCGTAGGTTTCATGTAACGTCACGGCCGCGACCCGCCAGCCGACCTTCAAAAGCGGAATCAACCGCAGTGGGTCTTCTACCGGCACTTGATGTTCATGGGCGAACTTACAAATCGCCGGTAAAACTTCCATATCAGAATTAGCAAAATAATAATTACCGCTATCAGTCAGCACAAAGATCGTCGCCCGAAATGCGTGGCGTGGGTCGAGTCCTTCCGTTACGTGACACCGAATCGCACCGATCTGAATTCGCCGCACCGCACTCAGTGGCATTTCACCCAGATTGCGTCCTTCTGGTGACCACAAAACGACCTTTGTCGGGGTCAGTTCGACCATTGCGTACTTCTCGCTCGACGTCCCCGATAAGCGCCGTAACCAGTTACGTTCTGGTTTTGGCTTTGGATACTCCTGTCCCTGAATCTCAAAATGAAATGGAACCACGCACTTTTGCGCCCGCTCAATGGCCCGATAATGACCCGCAATTTGATGGTTCGTAAAAACAGATGCCATTGGTTTAAACATAACGCTCACCCCTCTCACCGTCAGTATACGCTTTCATGTGACAATTTACAGTGATTTCATCACGACAGTTTTCATTTTTTGTCGCAGTGTTCAGCTGAAAACAAGCTAAAAATAGCGGCCAAATTACAACGTAACTTGGCCACCACGATACTTACCAGCTTGGCTCAAACTATGTGTCAATATTCACTGCCCCTATGTGTGCTGACCGACTCGCGGTCACCCCCGCTTTGAACCATTCCGATAAGCCTGGATCAAAGTAATAATTGCTGAAGTCACCAATCAGACCTTCTGACCTCGTCATTGCAACCGCAGTTGCCTAGTCAACTCTGACCATCATTATTATAGCACCTTTGTTAACGGTTACACAACGCTAGAACTCATTCCTTAAGCCATCAAAAAAAGCTTGCCAGTTTGACAAGCTCTTGGATTACGCTTATTCAGCATCATTGGGCTGGCTATCATCGAAGTCGGCTGGCATGATTGCAAAGTTGCTAGCTTCAGTTGATAATAACGCTGCGTAGGCCCGGACTTTGGCAGACAACGCTGGAATGATGGCGCCATTCAAATTGTTCAGCATTTCTTGTTCGTCGTCTTCAATTGATTTGTTGTCAGATTGACGTTCGATAATGCCAACCATCTCACCACTTAGGCGTACGATGGCAAAAACAGTGGCGGATAAATCGAACATTTCTTCTTTATAGGTCACTTGTAATTGGGCCTGCACAACGTCATCACCAAACGTCTTCTTAACATCCGGATTGGCGGTCGTATAGCTGAATTGGCCCTGACCAGGATTGTCATCATCTTCAGAACGATCATAAACGATTTGGAAATGTAAGTCTTGGATTGCTGAGTTTAAGATTTCAATATTCATTTAGCCAAACTCCCTTTTATATATTACTCCCACCATAAAGGAAAACGGGGCAAAATACAATCAAATTTGCTGGCTTTTTGTGAATAATCCGTTAATATGCCGTTAACGTTTTGTAAAGTCAGTAACGGACCTCAGGTTGACGCTGACTCGAATTACTTATACACTAAATAAGGATTTTAGTTAAGGGGGCGTTTTATCATGACGATCCACCGAGGATTACCAGTGCTCGTCATCCTAGCAATCTGTGGCGGCTTAATGACCCTGCCGGCCACCAACGCACAAGCCTTGCGAGTTCGGGGCACCCGGGTCACAACGCGCGTCAAGCACCGGGTGAAGCCGTCGAAGCACCATTATTCGAAACGGTCGGCCCGCCCGCACAGCACTAGGCATCATCATTAATTGATTGCAAACCTAACTTAAAATAACCGATTAGCAGCCTTACTCAGTGGCGAGGCGCTAATCGGTTATTTTCATTTCATCGCTTGATTAACCGGCGCGTCACTGAATGACTTTCTAAACCAGGACAATCGTCGTTATCACATTCGTTAGATCTTAAGACCATGATCATCGCCACCCAACACAACTAATTCTGTATCCGTTGCGCATTTTGTTGACGAACCTTGTTCGGTAGCGTTTCAGTTAGCAAGTACTGCCGGATCAGGCTCACGATCTGCTTATTCTGCGGTAAATCGGAGTGCGCCGTATTCGCTCCCGTTACCGTAATCTCCGTAAAATGCTTGACCTGATCTTGAAAGATGTACTTACCGTAATTAACACTGTTATACGGCACTGTCCCATCACTGGTATAGTTTTCCGTCCCCGCAATCGAGTAAACGGTCAACGATTCCGGCAAACCAGTCCGATAACGGTAAAGTTCCTTGAACATACTCGTCTTAGCGGTCGTACTGGTCGATTCCATATTGTACGGCGAGGCAATCGTCATCAGCCGGTCAATGTGCACCTTCGGACTTTCCTTTAGATAGCGCTCTAAAAAGAGGGTCCAAATGAGGCCACCATTGGAATGACCTAGCGCATAGAAATGATTAAAGTGATACGTTTTTACCAGCGCCTTGAATGCCGTATTCAACCAGACAGCTTGCTTATCAATATTAGCTTTACCATCACGATTATTCGCGAAGCCAATCACGATGAACGGCTCGTTATCATTGGCGGCAATCGACCCACTATACTTGATCGTCCCGTCCGTCTGAACCGTTAACTTCAATACACTGTGCTTTTTCGGTGTTTCCTTTCCTAATTCAGTAATCAAACTATCAAACCGGTTTTGTGATGCGCTCGATCCTGGGACCATAATAACGGGTGCCATCCGCGTTCGACCGGTATTTTTTAACGTCTTGATATTCGCCTGACTCCACGTGTAAGCCGGCCAACAAATCCCGATTAACAGGCCGATTCCAAGGAGCCACCGCCACCAATATCGTTTAAGCATCCGCTTTCGCCTCCTCCTCAACCTGGTTTGCCAGTAAGACAAATGGCAAGTAGATTGCTGTGGCCACCGCTATATTGATCAGACTAACGATGAAAGCCCGCCAGTCGCCACCAGTTCCCAGCCAACCGGTCAAGAAGCCCGGCATCGTTCTACCAACCGGATAAACGACCGGCGGCATCCATTGAAGCTTCAACGCGCACCACGTGATGACCATACTGGCCAGTGGCGCTAACAGAAACGGAATCGCTAGAATCGGACTATAAGCAATCGGTAAACCGACGAGCAATGGCTGATTGATATTAAACAGTACTGGCAAGGCGCTGGTCTTGGCCACCGTTCGATAATTACGGTTCCGTGAACGCCACAAAATCGCAATCAATAACGCTAACGTCATCCCCGGACCGCCCACATTCGCAAACGCATCAAATAGTGTGTGGAGCGTTACTGGATTGGGGGCGCCCCACGCCGAACCGTGTTGCAACGCATATTCCAAATTTTGAACCGTACTCGTCGTACTATTACCACTAAAATCAACCGGACCAATGATGCCAATCAACCAGTATAGATTGCTGAGGGACGCGACGCCAATTATTGCTAGTAGCGACGCCCCCGGATTACTGAATGGTAAGGTGAAGACCGCGTAAAACAGGCCGTTTAATCCCCCTTTACTGACAAAACTAATGCCATACCCGATTGCGCTGAACATCAGCAAAGCCGTGATTATCGGTAACCAGTTCGCGTGGGCCCGCGCTAGCAAGTGGGTCTGGGTCTCGATCTCCTGGTGGATGTGTGGATACCGTGTCAAATGACTGAACAACCAACCAGTCAACAGGCCCACCAATAGTGCGAGGAAGATGCCCTGAGTTCCCAAATTATCTTCTAAAAACCGACTGCCAGCAGGCTGACCCTGGGTACTAAAAAAATTATAATTGATATTAAGCATGATAAAACTAATTACCGCCGTCAATCCCGCTAACAAATTATCACGCTGGGCACTCCGCGCGACAAAATTAGCGGCTGAAAAAGCCGCAATCACGGCAAGGATGCCGTTGATACTCAGATTAAGCATCGTCGTGTAAGTTGCCAAATGTTTAAATCCCGGCAGCCAGTGACTAAGATAATAAATATGATTCAAAAAACCATTGCGCTGAAAGATTGCCTGGTTCATAAAACTAACGTACGCCCCAACTAATGCGAATGGAAAAAGCAGCGTCAACGTATCACGTAAGGCGCGCCAATAACGTTGCCGCTCAACGACCCGTTCAAAGGTCAATAGGCTGTTCTGTACATGCTTTAACATACCTAACCCCCCAAAGAAATTTACTGCCTATAATATACGCTAGTTCATCGACCTTGCCCACTAGGTGCGTTTAATTTTATTGCCCAACACTAATCCATTATAATTATCGTAAAGATAACTGGAGGTGGTTATAATGCCAAGCCGTTACACAAATATTTTAGTACCCGTTGACAGTTCCGATGCTGCACAAGCCGCTTTTACCGAAGCGGTCAACATTGCCCAGCGGCACCAAGCAAACCTGACTGCGCTCTACGTGGTGAATGACAGCGCCTACCACACCCCCGCACTCGACCCGGTTCTATCTGAATTACTAGACGCGGAAGCCGCTCACGCAAAGGATGCCATGCGGCAGCGACAACAATTCGTCGCCACCACGTCCGCACCGAATTTAAAAACTGAAATCAGCTACGGGATTCCAAAACACACTATTGAGGACTATGCCAAGCAACATCCCGAAATTGACTTGATCGTGCTCGGCGCCACTGGTACCAACTCGCCCCATCGCGTAGCCGTTGGTTCAACGACCAGCTACGTCGTGGATCACGCCCCTTGCAACGTCATCGTCATTCGTTAATCGCAACGCCCGCTACTAGTCATTTGGACTGGTAGCGGGCGTTTATTTTGAATGACGACAGATTATCAGCTTTTTGGACTCGGTCTCAGCCACGATGTTCAGCATTCCCGGTTTTGCTTGTATAACGACGGTGTCGCTAATACACTCAATTTTAGCCTGTCTCTTCTCTAAGTCATCTGTGCAAGGATTAGCCTACTCACCGTATAGCCACCACTTTTTAATGCATACAATCATGCTCGCGCCCTACTGTATGATAGATGCACAGCTGAGTACACGATCATGTCCCATTAATTGGCATCTTTTTTAGTCATTACGCGTTAAATTTGATTTACTACCCGATGAAAATATCTGTTAACAGTACCTTCTCGCAATCACGTCACCGACTCTTTGGAAGTTTGAGACACGTTTTATAGTCAGTAGGCTGGCGTAACAATGAACTTAATGACATGATGACCTATCGTTGTATACAAAATCATGATTTAGTCGGAGCAGCCTTCTTCATTGAACGTTACAGTATAAATATGTATCACTATTGAAAAATAATTAAAAAAAGCCAAACATTTCCGTCTTTATACTGTATAGTAGTTATTGGGCACAACATCACTGTGCAGACATTGTTGATACAGCATGAACTGCCATGCGCTGAATTACATATTCTAAACTTTATCATTCTGAACTTAGCAGTAAAAAACTAGTCTCAGCAAAGACGCTAGTTACAGTTTAAAAAACATTTATCATCATTGTCATGTACCCTCCATTTGAACTTAATGAGCGCATCAGGAAACAAAGTACTGCTCATCTCCCACAGACCACAATTCATATGACTTATCTTTACTGCACGAGTCCTATGTTACGGCGACAATCGCAAAAAATAATGTTTTCAAGTCACAATAGCATTCAGTATCCAGGAGCAACTGCCATCCGCATTTTCTATCTTAAGTAGTCAGCTTAGGATTACTAAAATATCAATTTGATTTCGACCAGATACGGACGTCTAAAAAAGCTGAATTTACTGGAGGACAAAATAATGGATTTAAACACAGTCAAATCACAAATGGAACAAGCAGGGGTTTCTGATTTATTTGGGAGACGAATTTACAATTGAAGTGCAACAAATGATCAAAAAGAAGACTCACAGCCTGAGTCCTTGTAAAATATAGTCACCACAACTTACTTACAAGGAGGACTCAGACTATGAGCCTATATCATCATCTTACCTTAAATGACCGTGAATGCCTACTAGTTGGGCTAACTTTAAAACAGTCTTACCAGGCCATTGCCCAACGCATCGGTTGTTCTAAAGCGACTATTTCACGGGAAGTTAGCCGGAATGGTGGTCGTTCTAAATATTCCGCAGTTAATGCGCAACTAAATTATGAGCGTCAACGTTTGAAAAGTCGACGGCCACGGATCTTATCGCAAACTGATATCCGGGCATTTGTCATTAATTGTATCGTCCATCGTAAATGGTCCCCAGAACAAATCGCAGGACGGCTAAATTTTGAGCATAGTAACTGGAAAATCAGTTACAACACAATTTATCGTGGAATTGCTTTGAATAATCTTGGTGAAAAGCGTAAAAGTCATGGTGCCCGTGGATTCGCCCGCCAATTAAGACATCGAGGTAAAACGCGCAAAGTTAAGGGAACTATCAAGGAACGGCGTGGTCGTTTTAACGATGTACCTTCAATCCACGACCGCCCACTTTCGGCTGAAAATAGAACTCGGTTTGGTCACTGGGAAGGTGACACAGTGCGTGGTAAAACCGGACGTTCAGCGCTGGTGACGCTGGTAGACCGTAAATCACGGTATTTATTAGCGGAACGGGTAAGTAAAGTCGCAGCTAAACCCGTGGCACAAGCTATGATGGACTTATTAAATAGCGTCACACCGGAACGGGTAAAGACACTTACACCTGATCGTGGAACTGAGTTTGCCAATTATCAAGACGTCATTGACACTTTAGAAATACCGGTATTTTTTCCAGATCCACACGCACCACAACAACGTGGAACCAATGAAAATACTAACGGTTTAATTCGTGAATATTTCCCCAAAGGAACTGATTTGAACGATTTAAATGACCAAGAGATTATCGCATTCGTCACAGATTTAAATAACCGTCCACGCAAGGTCTTGGGATGGAAAAGTCCAAGTGAAGTTTTCTTCGGCAAAAAGTTGCGCTTGATTTGACAATTCGTCGACAAAAAAAGAGGTAAAAGCACTACCAGGTATTCTTAATGATGACGAGCACATCGTCTATGCGACGTCCGGCTTCATTGACAGTAATACAGTACTCGTTGTCCTAACACAAAAACGCGTCATTTTTATCGATAAGGGTTTAATTTATGGTATCAAGTCAACAGAAGTTCCTTTAGATATGATCAACGGGGTCTCCTACTCAAAAGGGCTAATGTTTGGCAAAGTCTCCATTACTAATGGCGCTGTGACTACCTTAATTGATAACGTTGACAAAAGTACCGCACCTATTTTAGCTGAAAAGATAAAAGTTGCCGCTGAACAATATAAAGAAAGTTTGCACGTATCTGTTCAAAATTCATCCGCTCCCGTTTTAGATGGACCTGATCAAATTAGAAAATATAAATCTCTAGCGGACGAAGGAATTATCACTCAAGAAGAATTTGAGGCCAAGAAAAAACAAATTCTAGGCGTTTAATATTAGATCCTGATTCATTACTGTCGCCACAAACGATTCGGGAGTATCGTTCATCAGGCACACTTTTACACCCATATCATGGGACGATTCGATTTATCTCCTCATGACTTACATGTATGTTCAAAACACCGTTGACTAAAAGTTGTATCAATACATTTGTTAAACTACAGCTCATTAATAGCTGAAAATTGTCTCATCGATCAAGTTTCTAGACGAGCTGCTCTAGTTCAATATCAGGGGGATTATTTGAAAATAAAAATATTTTGGAGGAGTTTGTAATGACAATTTTGCAAAACATCTATTATTTTGCATTATTTATTTTAGCGATTCTTGTAGGACTCTGGATTTATGGCCACAAAAAGGAAAACTCACAATTTATCCAAGGAAAGTATGTTCTCTATACCGCAGGAGTGACATTAGTTCTCTATATTGTATTTATCACTGCCGGTCATTTTTTTGGTAACCCAGCGAACACTAAGACGAATGAGACAACTAAAACAGAACAGGTTGCGAGTTCTTCAAAAAAAGAGGCGTCGTCTGGCCCAAAGGAAAGTAGTCACTCATCAAAGAAAAGTGACGATGCTAATGAAATTCTTCAAGCTATGGATGCTAAAAAGCTTGCTAAATTCAATGAGGAACTATTATCTAGTTTAAATGAAGACCAAGATTTTGCAAATAATGGCCAAAAAGGATATAGCTACGCCACCTATATTGATACATTGGCGTACGACCACAATAGGGGACTAATTGTTAAGGCAAATGCTGATTTTATGAACTTGAGCGATCCCCAAAAGACTACCGTTGGACAAGGTGCACAAAAGTTGACCACAACACAGCTAGTCATCGATGGTATGGACATTGGTTCTGACAGTTCTGCTATTATGACTAATGTTCATTATGGTTCTGAAAGGATTGGACATTCAAAGTCATTTTCACCATCTAATTTTAAGTGGAAATAAAGGCGTATCACACGCTCGCCAAGACTTGAGATGTGACAAGTTTGCAAATTGATTACAGGAATAATGTTTAAAAAAATGGATGAGTAAACAATAATAAGTTTACTCATCCATTATTAGTATTTTCAAACTAGTTTGAAAATGCGCAAGCCGCGTCAACGCTCACGTTAACACGTATCAGTGTTCTTGCTAACCAACAGCTATCCACTTAACCTTCGTAAAGATTGTGATTCAAATCAATCCAAAATGGATAGAAGGTTTGGTCGATCATCTTGCCAATGATACGCCCGCTCTGACTGAGTCGTATCACACAATACTTTGGACCTGCTAACTTTTCACGCATCTCACCGAACTCGCTTGGGCTAGGTTTATGTTTCAACTTACCATGGACTTTTTTCGGATCAATCTTTTCAAGTCCAGTGGCCCGAGGCAGGTTCAAAAAGGCCGTAAACGTTCGCTGATTAATCTCTGCAATGCGCTTTAGCATAAGATCAGTGTTCAAATCCTCATTACTGAAGTTAAAGCCGTCTTCATTGGATAAAAACGAAAAATTCCATGCCATTCTTTTATCAGAAGTTTGTTCAATCTTTCTCAGCCAATGAAGATCAGGGTTAGCCGAACTATTTTTCTTTTTCAGTGGCATTCGACTACGTGCTCCTTGAAATACGTTTCAATATCCTGATCCGACATTTTAATCCAGGATTCCTTCGAATTATAGACCTTCGCCCACGGGCCATTTGCATCATGACTAATTCGACGCAGTGTCGAGGCTGTGTATGGCGAATATTCATCCCATACAAAGTTTAAAACTTCAGAAGCTTTTTCATCTTTGGATATCCAATCATAATTATCAGCCAATTCGACTTCCCGAACATCCGAAACATCATTAGAAAATTCAGGTAAATCTTTATCTGCATATTTATGCTGGATTTCACTAGTAACCGGACCATGTTGAAAGGCATATAATGGGCTGTCGAACAAACGCTCCCCGTTCACGGCTAGATTAGTTCCTTGTGTAAAGTACAACAACTTTTGCAATTTCATTTTCGAGATAGGTTCAGCATAGTCGTCCATCTTCACATCCGCTCTGCTGCGGGCAATAAACCAATCAGCAATCTGCTCAATTTTGTACATATGATCCTTCCTCTCTCGATATTGAAAATCTCACTCAAAATCATTATAGGAATGCCACAACTAATAATCAATGACTTACATTCGAAATTGACAAGATAAAATTAGCCCAATCAAAACCGTAATACACCAATGTTTACGAAGATGAAAAGTACTTTGATGACCCCACCCGGACTCGAACCGGGATCAACCGCTTAGGAGGCGGGTGCCCTATCCAGTTGTGCTATGAGGCCATTAACAATCCGTAAAATATCATCTCACGGATTGTGCATTTTGGCAATTACTGATTGCTAAAGCGATCACGATTTTTCTTGCGCATCCCTTTTTTCTTAGAATGTTTATTGTGACCCTTCTTCTTGTTAGGTGTTGCCGCAGCGGGCCGTTTTCGGCTCGTTTCCACTCGTTTAACCTCATCTGGGTGACCAGCACTCGCAACGCGATGCCGACCGTTAGCGGCGTTACCAGCCGTCTCTGGATGGTCAAACGTTAACGGTGGGACGACTTTATCTGGTTTCGTATCAACAATATGATAATCGACTAAGTAACCCGGCTTGATTTCATAGTTGGTCGTCGCCATCAGCTTCTTAAAGTCACGGACATCATGGTCGTCACCGAACGTCAAGACTAGTCCATCAGCACCCATGCGGCCGGTCCGGCCACTCCGGTGAATATAAGTCGTGACGTCCTTAGGCAGCTGATAATTGATCACAGCTGGCAATTCGGGCACGTCTAGACCCCGAGCCGCCAAATCAGTGGTTAACAACAGGCCGACCTTGCCCTGCCGGAATAACCGCAACGCTTTTTCACGTTCCACCTGCCGCTGATTACTGGTCAAGGCGACGTAACTCACGTGCTGGTGGCGTAATTCCAAGGCGACGTGTTGGAGTTCCTGCATCTTATTGAAGAAAACGAGGGCCCGCATATGATCAACGCGACTGATTCGTTTCAGTAAGTCCACGCGGTGCCGATTGCCCACTTGCATCGTCCGGTGCCGAACGACCCCCTGAGTCTGATCGATAGCCCGCACATCAATTTTTTCAACGTGTTGACCAAACCAGCGGGGTAACTCATCTAAAATTTTAGTTTCGGTTGCCGAGAAGAAGCCCAATTGTAACGTTTCAGCAAACGTGGCATCGAGAATTTCACGAATTTGATCCAAGGTTTCATCTGTCAGTAATTCATCGGCTTCGTCGACGATCATCATCTTCAAATGCCCAAGCTTGATCTTCCCATCCGCAATCAGGTTAGTAATCCGCCCCGGCGTCCCAACAATTACTTCAGGATGCTTTTTGAGCTTTTCCATCTGCCGCTTAACATTAGCCCCCCCGGTAATCGCGAGGACTTTGGCATCGATCAATTGGCCCCACTCGCGCACCACGTTGGTTGTTTGCATGGCGAGTTCTTGTGATGGCGCTAGGATCAGTGCCTGCGTGCCTTCTCCGACCCGCAACGCTTCGAGCATTGGCCACGTAAACGCTAGGGTCTTACCAGACCCCGTTGGTGCGAGTCCTAACACCGATTGACCAGCTGCAAGTGGCTCGGCCACGGCCGTTTGAATCGGCGACAACTCGGTGAACCCCGCCGCCGCAAATTTAGTTTTAAATACGTCTAACATAGTGCCTCATTTCTATTTATCGGTATCAGGGGCTTCACCCGTAAAATATAGGTGCCCTGACTGCCGCAAATTAAATAATAGTTTATTAACATTTCGACTAAGTTGCCGCCAAGCTAAGTATTCCGTCTGGTGATTGCTTGGGTCATTGATAACGGTTGCGAAGTCGCGCGCCTCGGCCAGCATTGGATTGGTATCGGGTTGCGCCCCAATCGCATGCTCCTGACCATCCTTATCTTGATAAGTGATTTGTCCAAGTTCAGCAGGATTGTCCATCACAATAGCGTCGCGCAGACCGTTGATTTCAGATGGCAAGAACGAATTACTAGTCTTACCAACGTTCAAGGTCACCGTAAAGTCAGCGTAGCGTAAAATAGCCACACCCTTACCGTCAACGCCCGTTCGAATCAAGGTTGGGTAGTAAGTCACCTCTTCCGGCATGCCGAACCAGCCGACCGCATCGTAGGCCAGATACACGCCTAAATCCTGAAGCGCCCCACCGGCAAAGTTCAACGAGAAGATATTCGGTTCTTCACCAGCCAAGACGGCGTCATACCGTGACGAGTACTTCATGTAAGTCAACGTCGCCCCCTGAACTAAGGATAACTTTTTAATCTGATCCTTGACGCGTTGGAAATTAACTTCGTGAATCTGGCGTGCTGCTTCAAATAATAGGACATCAGGGTGAGCCTTTAAAACGGCATCTAACTGTTCAAATTCTTGTTGGTTCGCCACGGCTGGCTTCTCGACGATGACGTGCTTACCATAGGCGATTGCTTGTTTAGCCTGGGCAAAATGCAGACTGTTTGGTGATGCAATGTAGACCGTATCAAAACTACCCCGACTGAAAAATGCATCTAAATCCGTAAAAGTCTCATCGGCATGATTCTTGGCGGCAAAGGCCTGCGCGGTTTCAGCGTGACGTGAATAAACACTCGTCAGTTGCCATTCCCCGGAAGCAGCGGCAGCATCTATAAATTGTTGTGTAATCCAATTTGTTCCAATAATTCCTAATTTTAACATCGATTTGACTCCTCTCAACGGCGCTAGTCAACCAGTCGTGATTGGTGGCGCTTACGCGTCCGATTAGCTCATAATTCTATTTTACCAGTTTTCGCCGTTAAGTTGGGCCAGAAGGATTAAAAGTCACCCGCTATTTTGTGCATAAAAAAAGAGCCGCCACGCGGGCAGCCCTTTTAAAAGCGACGCTTATTGAGGAACAACGTTAGCAGCTTGTGGGCCACGATCGCTTGATTCTTCATCAAAGGTAACTTTTTGGCCTTCTTCTAAGGTCTTGAAACCGTCAGTTTGGATAGCTGAGAAGTGAACGAATACATCGTTGCCATCTTCACCAGTAATAAAGCCATAACCCTTATCAGCATTGAACCATTTTACAGTACCATTTTTCATGAACTAAATCCTCCTAGGATATAAAAATAAAAAGTAACAAACACATGTTATTAACACCTATAAAGAATTTACGGTAACACAATTAAATGATACTTTAAAACTTCACATAAATGCCAATCACATTATATAGATTAACACACTCACCCAGTAATTTCCAATCAGAACCCAAATTAATTCAAAAAAATTAGTGACCGCCGTTCCAAAATCAATCAAATATTACGTTCATTACTCGCAGGTGACAATGACATAAAGGCTTTGATAAGAAACCACTTATTACGTGACGTTAACGCCATTTTAGTGGTATATTTTAACTATAAGATTTATTCAGAAAGAAGGTTGATCCAGTGAAGCGGCGTGGCGCAATATTATTTGGTTTATCATTACTCGCAGGACTTTCCAGTACACTAATCCACAGACGGCATCCTAGCACGATTGCTGACGGTGATCTCGCGGTTTTCTACGCAGGAACTTGGACCTATCGTGATGAGGAACATCACCGGGATCACACGTTAGAAATCGACCCTAACATGATGATCCGCATCGACGGTCGCTCGATGCCAGCTACTGTCGAATCAATCTCATCAAGCGCGCTCGTCTTACTTGATCAATACGGGTTCCACCTCGAAGTACGGGCTAATGAACAACGACCCGTGACCCTCTTTGACGAAGCCGATGATCGCAACTATGTCATCTTATCGCCAAACGCTTGACGGCGCTAACAGGGGCTAAAACCAAGATTCATCAAAATAAGTCGCAAGTTTGAGAAAAATCTCGAACTTGCGACTTATTTTAGTCGGCCTAACAGTTCATCAGCCGTTAGTTTAATTTGCCCGAATTGTCAAATTAAGTTAGAAATTTTTTAACTGTTCATCTGTAATCTGACTGATGAATGCTTCCAGAGGTGTCTGGTAACCCAAACTTTTTCGTGGGATGTGGTTTCGTCGACTGGCAACTGCTTGAACAAATCTATCTGATAGCTGGTCCATAATAAGATTGTGACGTAAACCATCTTTACGCAGCAGACCATTGGTGTTCTCATTTAAACCACGTTGATTGGGTGCTCCGACAGCGGCAAAGTAAATATTTAAATCAAATTGGTTAGCAATGGTTCGCCAACCGGCGAACTCCTTACCATTGTCAAACGTAATTGACTTAAATAGGTGTCGTGGCAGCTTCGAAAGCCATCCTGCTAAACTACGATTGACATCGTGTGCCGACTTGGTATGCGAATTCAGCACAATTGCGACCTTAGTTTGTCGTTCAACCAGCGTGGTTACCGCACCCTGATGGTTTTTACCTTGAACCGTGTCACCTTCTAAATGGCCGAATTCTTGATTAAAATTAGGATAGTCCTGATAACGATTCTTTAAATCCCTGCCCAATTGACCCGCTTTCCCACGGCGTTCAATGTAACCATTAGGGTGCCGTTTGCCGTGCATCGGTAAATCTTTGGTCGACAACCCCAAAACACCGCGTTTGAAAAGGCGGTAAAGGGTTCGAACCCCACAGCTGAAAGCCCGTTCTTGGCGATTAATAATGGTATCTGGTTGCCAACCAGCTTGAGTTTTGGCTTGAATATAGGCCAGTTCATCAGGGCGTAGTTGAATTGGTTTACGCCCACAATGTTGTTTATGCTTTCGATAGTGGCATTGGTAATCAATAATCGTACCGCCAGCGTCAAGAAACCGATAAATACGATACACAGTTTCAGCACTCCGATGGAGCGCTGGGGCCACTAGATAAGCCTTTTTACCGAGTTTCCAAAAAGAATAAATTGTGGCAAGTTCGTCTATGGTAAGATGAGTATAGGTCATTTGTGATCAGCCTTTCTTTTGATTTTGACACTCAAAAGTCTATCACAAATGGCTTTTTAAATTTCTAACTTAATTTTACAAACCGGGTTGCGAAATAAATGATGCAACGATCAGCTTTTAATTCAAGCCCTGGGCGATAACTTGATTGTACGCCGTCACATTACCGTTAAATAGGATTCCAGTAAATTCCTGACGCGTGCCATTCTGTCGGTAAACAGCTCGGTCCGTGTAATGCATGAACATCACCCGCTGGCCCTGTTGATGGGTCTTCGACGTATCGAGCCAGAGGTCGGTGCTTTTGAGGGCGGGTTTAACGATCAACTTGGCAACGGCGGGCGTGGACCATATGACACAGGAGCGATTATAATCCTGGGTCAGCGTGGTCACCAACGCTTTGAGTTTGGCCCGATTTTTCCGGACCGCAATCGTCTGATCCGTGTAGTCACCGTAATACTGGACTTGGATGGCAATCGGTAAATTACCGACGTTATCCCCGACCGTTTTCTCAAAGTAAGCCGCTTGAGCCGCCGCAGTCGATGAAAAACTAAACGTGTGCACCACGCCGACACCTAAACTCGTGCCGACGATTCGTTCATAATTGCTTGCAAAGTTATCATCTGTATAACTAGCCCCTTGAGTGGCGTGCAGATAGACGAACTTGAGCCCGTCGCTTTGTAAGGCCGCAAAGTCTAAATAACCGTCATTTTGTGACACGGCGACGCCCCGCACGTCAAAGCCACTTACGACAGCGTTACTACGCCAACGTAGCCAGGCCAAACCGCCCCAGACACTGCCAATAATCACTAATAGCACTAATAACCAGCCAAGCCGGTAACGCCACCGCGCCCACCGCGTTTTTGCGTATACTGGTCGATAATGTTGCCGCTTTGTCATCTCATCAATCCTTTGCCTACAGCTTTAAAGCTCCGTTCGTGTTTGACTAATGGCCTCGCGAACCCGGCCAAGACTTTCTGCCATTTCGATATTGCCATGAACAGCCGTCATCAAGAAAAGACTATCGATAATACTCATCTGGGCAATCAACGAAGTCAGCCCTTCCGAACGATAATTAATTTCTTCTGCAACTGAAATAAAGGCAACGGTACTGTCCTTAGCCAGGGGCGAGTTACCGAAGCTAGTTAACGCGATCACTGGCACACTTTGTGAAGTCAGGGTGGCTAGCACTTGTAGTGTTTGCTGATTACGCCCGGTATGTGAGATAACCACTGCCACGTCGCTGGCATTCATCTGAGCCGCTTGCATCAGTTGCATATCATAGTCACTATTATGGGCACACGGAATACCGGTGCGCACAAACTTATGATACCCATCTAAGGCAGCGACTGCGGAGCCCCCGAGACCATAAAAGCCAATCGAGCGAGCATTCAGCAATAATTCCACCGCCCGCTTGAGATCTGCTTCCGTCATTACCTGACTCGTCTGATCTAGCGAACTACGAATACTATTGAATGTTGATTCCGCAATTCCTTTGAAAGTCGTTTGTTTTTCGACATCTTGAAAAGCTTCCGCATTAGTTTGTTCAATCGGTTCGGCCGCCGTTAGTTCACGTGAGAAGTCCCGGAAACTACTAAAACTAATCCGTTTGACAAACCGTGAAACCGTGGCCGTTGAAACGCCAACCGCCGCCGCCAAGTCTGAAATCGACTGCGCCGCTGTTTTAATCGGGTCGGCAATTATATAGTCAGCAATCTTGCGGTCCGTCACACTTAAATTCGGATAATAAGAACGAATTAAAGTCAGGACCCGATTGCGATGTGCTGGTGTTTGTGTGGACAATTCGGCCACCTCCATGACCAAATTTTACCACAATTCTTATCAACACCCTAAATTTCCTCATAACCGTCCCCACTGATTGGGACGCAGTGGCTACCCCTACCCGGCACTCATTCGACGGTACCAGCTGACACTAAGCCCTTGCGCGTCTGCTTGGGCTTATCCAACATATAAGTTCTAATCAGCGTCACAATTTGCGCATTTTGAGGTAAATCGGAGTGCTGGGCATTCGTACCAGTAACCGTGATTTCCGTAAAATGCTTGACTTGCCCTTGATAGATATACTTGCCAGCCTCGACACTTCGCGCTGGAACCAGTCCGTCTGAATCATAGTTTTCGGTACCCGCGACGGAATACATCGTCGCTGACTTGGGCAATCGATCACGGTATTTAATAAAATCAGCTAACATTTGTGTCTTATGGTTCAAATTAGCTTCTGAGAAATTGTACGGTGAACCAATAGTCATGATTCGTTTGACCTTGATATCGTCACGATTAAAATAATGTTCAAAGTAATACGTATAGATCAAGCCACCATTCGAGTGACCAATTGCTTTGAAATTATTAAATTGATACTTGGCAGCCAGCTTCTTAAATGCCAGTGAGAACCACCGGGCCTGATGTTTGATGTTATCATAGCCGTCACGATTATTTTGAAAACCGACCACGATGATGGGCTCGTTATCGCGGGCACGCAACGAACCCGTCATCTTAATCTTATCGTCCGTCATCACAGTCAGCTTAATCAAACTATGTCGCCGATGATCAGCCTTATTAAGTTGTTTGACTAAGGTGTCAAACCGATTCTGAGTCGCACTACTGCCAGGAATCATAATGATTGGTGACATCTGTGAATCATGGCGTCCTGCCATCGCTGCCACGTTGGTTTTCGTCCACTGATATGACGGTTGAATCAAGAGTCCCAGGAATAGCAGCCCTAATATGAGCACTAACAGACTTCGCCGCCGTCGTTGCCAATTCGGTTGATTACGCATGCTTAGCACCTCCCGCCTGTGCCTGGGCCGCCTGCAGGATAGTTTCCGCCAGCCGCATGAACGGCAGATAAATCGCCACTGATAGCGCCAAGTCAACGATGCCTAGTAAGAGCGCCACCACGTTACCATTCGTGCCGATAAACGCGATCAACGGTCCCGGCGTACCCACGGGAACCGGATAAACCACGGGTGGAATCCAATGCAGCCCGATTGCCAGCGCCGCCAGTCCCATATTTACGACCGGTGCGAGCACAAATGGGATCAGATAGATCGGATTATACAGAACTGGTAACCCCGTCAGCAACGGTCCGTTACTATTAAAGAGCGCCGGTAACAAGCTCCAGCGCGCCACCACGTGATAGTTGTGATTATTACTACCGATATAGATGGCAATCACTAAGGCCAGTAACATCCCCGTTCCGCCAAACGTCCCAAATGCATGGTACAACGTATTGGCCGTATAGGGATACGGCACGTGATAGGCCGAGTGATGTGTGAGCGCATAGTTCAAGTTGGCAGTCATTGTCGCACTATTCGTCACCAAACGTTCTTGGTACGGGCCCACTAGGCCAAAAATCTCCAATATCAAGGTCAGCACGGCCATGCCAAAGGTCAGCCACAGACTGTGACTGGTCATCGCATACTTTTGAAAAGCCGACCAGCTTTCGGTGGAATACGTGATGATCATCAGCCAGTTCAAGGCCAGACTCACCGCCACGGCCAATATCAGTATCACAGCCATCGGTAGCAACGAGCTAAAAGTCCGTGTCAAAATATCGGCCGTATGTGGACTGCTTTGGGCTGGAACCGACTTACTGAACCATTTGAAACATAGCCCGGTCAGGCCGCCAACAATCAATGCACCCGTTAAGCCGTTCGTGCCAATCAATAACGTGTTGAAAATGCCGACTTGATTCTGATTGGTATACTGATATGCAACGATCAATAATGCAATCGCGGCAGTTAATCCCGCCAATTGGTCATCACGCTGATTGAGTTTGGCATGGTACTTCGCCGCACCAAACGCCGCTACTACGGCCACACCGTTAAGCGTCAAGGTTGTCAAACTATCAAACGGGTAGTGTAAGTAACGATAGTACGGCACCCACTTTGACAAGTGAAAGATACTTGCGATAAATCCCGTCTTCGTCAATACGGTCAACTGAATGATCTGACTAAACGTTCCAATCAAAATGAACGGAAAAGTCAGCATCAACGTTCGCTGAATGATCCGATAGAAATTCGTTTGTCGAAACCACAATAAGCGTGGCACTAACCGTTGAATTAAACCTTGTTCATCAAGCCACACGATACCGCCCCCATTCCGGTAATCTACTGAATCTCATTATAAGCCGTTTTGCACGCGACTGCCTATTAAAATCTGTTATAAATTTACGTGCGATTCTGATATCAATCATGCTTATATCGAATCATTAATTCAATTGGGTTGCTCAACAACGGCATAACTTATGTTGAGGTGGACGATTGACAACTTGACCTGACCAGTCATCGCACAAAAAAGTCGATCAAAACACAATTCAGTGTTGATCGACAATCAAAATTATCGTTTGTTCATTATGACACTAGGCCAGCCACACTGCGTCCAGCGTCGTACTTTTACACAACCCCGTACTAACTGAGATGAATATTACCAGAACGTGCCCGACCGTGAATCAGATACGTCCCGGTCGCGCCGACTTGCCCCGTCTGATAGCCATCCGCTTGTCGGTCGACCCGCGCATTGCGGGGCGCAACTACCCGGCCACTTTGAGATTCCAGTTCATAGCGATAGCTGGCACTGACAGGCATCACGACCTTAATAGCGCCACTGTTGGCAATTAGGTCAGTGTCCCCAGTGACGGCCGCAAATGCCAACTTGATACTACCGGACTTAGCGGCCCAACGACCACCACCACGCAACTGTTGTCCAGTGATACTACCACTGGCAGCGCTAGCGACATACGACGCCGCCGTGACTGCCGTCAGTCGAACCCGACCACTCTTGACCATCAATCCCAGTTGTTCAGCAATCTGAACGTGGTCAATGGTCATGGTACCAGACGTTAGGTCACTCGTCATTGACGTCACACTCAGGCCAGCCACGCGCACACTCCCACTGGTGACGTTTAACGCAACGGTCGCTAACCGTTGTAAACCGCCCACCAAAATGTTGCCGGCACGACTTGCTAAACTTAAATCACCTGTGAATTGTGCGGGCACTAAAATCTGCACGTGTACGCGTAGTGGAATCAAGAACGGTACTTTTCCTTGAACAATTTGTAAGTTACCCCCGTGCCGGCTGACCTGTGCTTGATAAGCCGGATTGTTATAATTCCCGAATTGTCAAATTAAGTTAGAAATTTTTTAACTGTTCATCTGTAATCTGACTGATGAATGCTTCCAGAGGTGTCTGGTAACCCAAACTTTTTCGTGGGATGTGGTTTCGTCGACTGGCAACTGCTTGAACAAATCTATCTGATAGCTGGTCCATAATAAGATTGTGACGTAAACCATCTTTACGCAGCAGACCATTGGTGTTCTCATTT
Source organism: Lactiplantibacillus argentoratensis (assembly GCF_037290055.1). Lineage (NCBI taxonomy): Bacteria > Bacillati > Bacillota > Bacilli > Lactobacillales > Lactobacillaceae > Lactiplantibacillus > Lactiplantibacillus argentoratensis. Next base: position 958,945 of record NZ_CP147647.1, on the reverse strand, counting down.
AAACCACGTTGATTGGGTGCTCCGACAGCGGCAAAGTAAATATTTAAATCAAATTGGTTAGCAATGGTTCGCCAACCGGCGAACTCCTTACCATTGTCAAACGTAATTGACTTAAATAGGTGTCGTGGCAGCTTCGAAAGCCATCCTGCTAAACTACGATTGACATCGTGTGCCGACTTGGTATGCGAATTCAGCACAATTGCGACCTTAGTTTGTCGTTCAACCAGCGTGGTTACCGCACCCTGATGGTTTTTACCTTGAACCGTGTCACCTTCTAAATGGCCGAATTCTTGATTAAAATTAGGATAGTCCTGATAACGATTCTTTAAATCCCTGCCCAATTGACCCGCTTTCCCACGGCGTTCAATGTAACCATTAGGGTGCCGTTTGCCGTGCATCGGTAAATCTTTGGTCGACAACCCCAAAACACCGCGTTTGAAAAGGCGGTAAAGGGTTCGAACCCCACAGCTGAAAGCCCGTTCTTGGCGATTAATAATGGTATCTGGTTGCCAACCAGCTTGAGTTTTGGCTTGAATATAGGCCAGTTCATCAGGGCGTAGTTGAATTGGTTTACGCCCACAATGTTGTTTATGCTTTCGATAGTGGCATTGGTAATCAATAATCGTACCGCCAGCGTCAAGAAACCGATAAATACGATACACAGTTTCAGCACTCCGATGGAGCGCTGGGGCCACTAGATAAGCCTTTTTACCGAGTTTCCAAAAAGAATAAATTGTGGCAAGTTCGTCTATGGTAAGATGAGTATAGGTCATTTGTGATCAGCCTTTCTTTTGATTTTGACACTCAAAAGTCTATCACAAATGGCTTTTTAAATTTCTAACTTAATTTTACAAACCGGGATTCATAAATTCCCGTACGATCAGCTCATCCGTTGTCTCCTGCGTTGGCAAGACCTTGATCATCGCCGTTTGATACCTAATGGTCAGACTGATCAAATCCGCAACTGCCAGGCGCCGTTCGTTAACTAAGGGTAGGCGTTCCCGGTATTCACCGGCAAGATCAAACGCCTGCAAACCTGCTGAGGATTCCTGTTCAGTCGTATCTTCCTGTTCATTGATCCCATTCGCATCCACCGTCCAACGGCCCACTTTCAACCCATTGGCATCCGCTTTAATGGTCCCGTTGTTAATCGAGATCCCGTCAGCATCAATCTTTAACATCTTGCCACTATCGATTGCGATGCCATCTTCATCCACCGTTATCTGGTGGCGGTGGACCTTTTCAGTCGCGCCATTCTCAGCATTGACTTGCTTAATCAGTTCATTAATATCGCTGAAATCGCTGAAGGCTTCCGCCACGGCCGCTTCTGGATCCAGCCCACTACGCTCCTTATCGTTGGCGGCTTCATTCAAGTCAGTGGCAAGTTCCATCTTGAGCTCCGTCAAAGCCGGCGTTACTGGTTGCTGCTTAAAGTAAGTATTCAGACGCATCGCCACGAGTTGTTCAATCTTTGCTGACATTATCATCAATCCTCCCTAAGACCAAATCGTCAATCACTTGTTTGGCAAAATTCCACTCTTCAACGCTACGTTGTAAGGTGGTACGCCCCTGCACCGTAATTTGATAATACTTGCGCCGGCCTCCCTGAGTCTCATTGCCCCAATAACTACCGATATCACCATTCTTTTCTAACCGCCGAAATACCGTGTACAAGGTCGCTTCGTTAATGACATACGCCGCGTGACTCAACTGCTTGATGGTCTTAGCAATGGCGTAACCATAGCTGTCACCCTGATTCAAGATATTGAGCACGATGGTTGCTGTATGACCGCGAATCGTATCCTTCGAAATTTCTGGTTTCAACCCGATCGCCTCTTTCTAACTACTTTGGCACACATAGTAATTTGATGACCATAATATACCACCGATTACTGTGCGTGTCAAAGTAATTTGTCTGCCAAATATCTTTTAAGCTGCGAGTGCCACTCATCAAAACGCAACCGAATACTGCCGCCCGCGTGACACACTGGCAGCACCTCATCAAAGAGCGTGACGATTTTTGCGCATACCAAAAGGGCCCCGTCGCAATTGCAACGGAACCCCATGACTTGAATGTTTATCGCCAATTGATCTTGCTGAGCACGCGTTTTCCTAATCCATTTTGCAAAATAATAAATACCGGATACGCGCTGAGCATCAGCGGCAAGTAAATCACTGCTAGCGGCCAATCTAATAGATTAACTAGCGAGAAGATCCGGCCACCGAATAGAAAGACTAGCACGAACAGTGTCGCCATCAACACGACCAGGCCGATTTTAAACCGGTTCAATGGCCGCGCAGCAATCAGTAACGCGTTTAAACTGAAAATCCCGGTCATCAACACACTCAACGTTGCGGTCGTTTCAAAATTCAACTGAAACTTATTTCCTAGCACCATAATGACCATGATATAGCCAACCACGCAGATTGCCGCGGGAACGGCAATCTCCATCACCTGCTTCATAAAGCGCCCGGTGATTCGCGTATAATCGGGTTGTAGCGCCAAGAAAAAGGTTGGTATACCGACCATCAACGATGAAATCGGCGTTAATTGAATTGGTTCAAACGGGTAGCTGTGACTCATGAAGATAAAAATCAGCGTCAACGCGACCGAATACATCGTTTTGATCAAGTAGAGTGCGGCGACCCGTTCGATGTTGTTGATAACACGCCGGCCCTCGTTAAGCACTTGCACCATTGCATCAAAATTCGAATCGATCAAGACAAAGTCAGCCAAACTCTTCGTGGCTTCACTTCCACTCGCCATCGCAATACTACAATCCGCCTGTTTCAGCGCCAACAAATCATTAACACCGTCACCGGTCATCGCCACGGTATGGCCAGCGCGCTGATAGGCTTTGATCAGTTGCTCCTTTTGTTGGGGCGTCACCCGACCGAACACCGTATATGCCGCCACTAGCTGATCATAATCCGGTGTAGCACCCACTTGGCTCATATCGACCAGCCGATCAGCGTCCTTGATTTCAGCCCGTTGTGCGATACTGGCAACCGTCACCGGATTGTCACCGGAAATCACTTTAAGTGCAACGTCTTGATTCGCGAAGAATCCAAACGTCGCCTTGGCGTGTGGCCGCAACTCATCCGTGATCAGAATTAATCCCAAAGTCATCGGTCGAGTCGGTTTGGGCGTCGTTAAGGCGGCCACTTCGGCTAACACTAATACCCGATAACCTTGTTGCGCGAGCGTTTTGATGCGAGACTGTAACTCGCCGGGTACCGTGGTAAAAATAAATTCCGGTGCGCCCATAACGTAAGCGTGACCATCAAACGCAGCCCCACTCCACTTACGACTTGAAGAAAAGGGAAGAACTTCTGTCGCTTGCACTGGTGGCTGACCAAAAGCAGTCTTGATGGCCCGGGCCGTTTCATTATCATCATCAATGGCAGTGACTAACGCAGCTAACCGGTGCTCCACAGCTGTTAAATCATGCTGGTTCCACGGCTCAACGCGTTCAAAAACTAACTTGCCACTAGTAATCGTTCCAGTCTTGTCGAGGCACAACGTATCGACCCGGGCCAGTGCTTCAATGGCGGGTAACTCCCGCACCAATACCTGGTGCCGGCCTAAAGTGAACGCCCCAGCAGCTAAAGCGACTGACGTTAACAGCACCAGTCCTTCCGGAATCATCCCGACCATCGCGGCCACCGTCCCGAGGATTGCCCGGTTCTGACTTTCACCCCGCATCATAGTGGAAATGAACAGTCCAGCACCTAGTGGAATAATCGTAAAAGTCAAAATTTTGATAATTCGGTTGATAATCGTTAACAGTTGACTTGGTGTCCGCCGTTTTTGCTTAGCTGCTCGCGCCATCTGCTTGATAAAACTGCCGTGACCAACCTGCGTTGCCTGCACGATTCCGTGACCACCAAGGATGACACTCCCAGAAACCAGCTCATCACCTGGCCCCTTAATAACCGGATCAGCCTCACCGGTAATCTGCGACTCATCGACCTCTAATCCAGCGGTCGCCCGTACGAGCCCGTCCACAGGAATCTGCTCGCCACGGGTCACTAATAGTAAATCATCCTGAACGATTTCGTCCTGACCAATCGCCACCGTTTGACCGTCACGGCGGACTTGAACCTTAGTGGCCGATAATAATGCCAGCTTATCGACCTGGCGCTTGGCACGAATCTCCTGAAAAATACCGATAGCCGTGTTGACGATGACCACGAATAAGAACAGCATGTTCTTATAACTTCCCGTCAAAAAGACTAATCCGGCTAACAAAACATTGATACAGTTAAAAAGTGTTAGCAAATTATCACGAAAAATCTGTTTAACAGACCGCGTTAAGGGCGGTAACGGCTCATTCTTTAGACCCGCTGTCAGGCGCTGGTCAACTTGCTTAGTCGTTAACCCGTGTTCAATTGCTGATAAATAACGTTCTGACATAGTGGCCCCCCTTAAAATTAACTTTAACCTTATTGTAAACGATTTTTTAAGTCTGAGGCCAAAATAACGCCCTATTTTAACGTTTACCATGCAGAATTAAGATTTTCATTATGATTGCGCATAAAATTCACTTCAATAAACCATCATTAATTTTAATTTCAACACTAACAAAAATCATTGCGTTACCCATCATTTTCCGCTTACCATTGCCAAATTGAACGGATAAAAAAACGGCTATCTACTAAGATAGTCGCACTTAATCTTAAATTAATTTTTCGGTTTATCAGCGGGTAAATGTGTCTGATCAATCGCTAACTGCATGACCTTCGTGAACCGATCATCAAGTTCAGTCCCTTGCATCTTAAAGAAGCCACCAATCTCTTGGATAATGAATCCGAACAATGTGGAACGATACAAGGTATTTTCCACCCGTGCCGAATCATCTAATTGTAATGGTTTAAACATATCCTGGTATAACTGCACAATCGCTTTACGAGACCGTGGGATTCTTAGGTTATCATTTAAGTCAAGTAATAACGGTGCCAACCCCCGATGCTGGTTGCAGGCCGCCCGGAATTCTTGAGCAAATGCCATCAAAGCCTCATCACCGTCAACGTCTGAGATTGTTTCAGTTAAACGATCCGCAACATTTTGAACAAATTGGAGGCCAACCTGATCTAATAAATCACTCAAGCTATCAACATAATTATAAATTGATTGCGGCCGCACATCCAAAACTAACGCTAAATCCCGAATTGTTAATCCGTTAATTCCTTTGCTTTCAATTAACTGATTAGCTGTTGCTAATACTTTTGCCTGTGTCAGTGTTCTTCTCTTTACCATCATGCTCCCCCATTTATCGGTTTATTTCGTTTATCATTATAACCCAAACTGGTCAAAAACCGAGATGAAATGCATACTTTTATTGAAATTAATACAATTGATGGGTTTTGTGGGTATTTTTTGACCAATAAATACAATTGTTTAATTTAATACGCTAAATTTGACTCAATCAACTCCAATGAATTATTTTACACCAATTACAGCGCATTATTTATTAAATTATTTAAAATAACAATTATAATTATCAATCAACTGTTTTATTAGTCGATTCTAAATGATTTACCTATTAAAATCAGATGAATTCAAATCAATATCAGTGCTTAAAAACGGTTATTTTGTGCTTCTAATTCAAAATTAGTCCTCAAGCTAATTAAAAAAGTGTGTTGATTACCCGACAAATAATCAGGCAACCAACACATTTTTTATAATTTCATTAATAATCCAGTTTTAAAACGCTTATTGTTCGCGTTCCAACACCGTTACCGATTCAATATGCGGTGTTTGTGGGAATTGGTCCACTGGTTGGACCGGGGCACTAATGTGGTACCCATATTCCGCAAATCGCTGAACGTCACGAACTAAGGTCGATGGGTTACAACTAATGTAAACCACCCGTTTAGGCGCCATTTCACCGGCACTCTTGATGAAGTCGGCGTCTAGACCCTTACGTGGTGGATCAACGACGATCACGTCTGGTTTTACGCCATCGGCTTGCCACTTAGCCATGGCTTTTTCCGCACTATCCAGAACAAAGGTCGCGTTAGTAATCCCATTCTTGTCCGCATTTTGCCGCGCGTTATCGATAGCTGCTGGTACGATTTCAACTCCGTACACTTGCTTGGCATGTTGGGCCATCGTTAACGAAATCGTTCCGATACCGGAATAGGCATCAATCACCGTTTCGTTCCCTGTCAAGCCAGCCTGATCAATGGCTAACTGATAAAGTTTTTCCGTCTGTTGCGGATTGACTTGGTAGAAGGATTGAGCGGAAATAGCGAAGGTCAAACCGAGTAACTGGTCATCGATCGTTGCCTTACCAGCTAACACGTTGTTAACTGGGCCTAGGATTACGTTAGTCTTCTTAGAATTAACATTTTGAATCACACTGACGACTTCTGGTAACGCTGCTTGAATCTCTTGTGTGACCACGTCAGCCATTGGCAAGTGCTTCGTCCGCGTCACGATGACGACCATCATCTCATGGCTGTAATACCCACGCCGTACCATGATTGTCCGAATCGTCCCGCTATGATGAAATTCATCATAAGCCGCCTCGTGATATTTCCGCAAAATATCACGAACCACTACGATTGCCTTATCGATTGCGGGATCTTGAATATAATAATCTTCAATCGGCATCAATTGATGACTATTCTTCTTGTAAAAACCAGTCGTGAGTTGTCCTTGGACTTGTCGTACAGGCACTTGGGCCTTGTTCCGATACTGCGTCGGGTTGGCCATGCCAATCGTTGGTAAGACTTCAACATCATCCATGTGGACCTTTGCGAATAATTCAGCCACCTGGTGCTGTTTAAACTTCAATTGTTCACTGTATTCCAAGTGTTGTAGTGGTGCAATCCCGGTTTGACGATAAACGCGCCCTTTAGGATTAACCCGGTGAGGACTTACTTGGTTAATCTTTTCCACATCACCAAACGCAAAGTTCTTCGTCGTCTTCGTGACCTTGACCGTAATTTTTTCTTCTGGCAATGCATTTTCGATAAAGATTGGGTAATTATCGACTTTAGCAACACCCATACCCTGATAGGTTAAATCCATGATAGTGACGTCTAAAACTTCACCCTTGTGCACTGGTAAATTAACTTTCATTTGTTTCCTCTTGCTTTCTTTGTTAGTGACTTATTATTTTTTAGTTACTGCCTGGTAGCCACTGCTCCGGGCAGCGAGTGATATGGTTATTAATACTGCCACACTTGGCAGTGTCGTTAACATTTACTGATTAAACATGCTATTCAAATTGCTTACTGTGAGTGTCAAAACGCGCGAATTTGAGCTGTCTCATGCTTTGCACCACTGACAAATCATTGCTAAACCGACAAACGATTAAATCGTTAGGCAATGCTCAATCAGGTCCCTGTGACGGTAACACTTTTAAAAAAATTACCGTCCACCATTGTATCGGTAAACGGTAATTTAAGCAAGTTATTCTGTTTTTTCGTCGTCCTCAGTTGCAGCTGGCAACTGGTCAACAGCGGAGACAAAGTGGCGTTCTGCGTCTTCCAACTCTGGGTCGGTATCCGTGATGGCCTCATCAGGAATCCGATCCGTATCAGCAAACATTTCGATATGCTGCTTCAAATTACGGAACGTCATTGGTGCATCACCACCGTACTCCCCGTCGAGGTTGATCATTAGTCGATCCTTATCAGCTGGTTTAGCAACGACTTTGCTCGTCTTCACATAAATGATACTTGGATCATTGATATGCTTGCCACCATTGAGCACTAACGTCATCAGGTGTAGCATCTTGGCCAGATTGCTCGTCTTCACAATAATCATGGTAAATTTGCCATCATCTAAAGACGCATCCGGCACTAACTGCTCAAAGCCACCCACTGAATTCGTCAGCGCTAAGAAGAACATTGACGCTTTACCCTGATAATGACCACCATCGTATTTTAAATCCATCTCAATTGGTTTTACTCGGGGTAATAACTCCGCGCCCTTGGCTAAGTAAGCCGCGTAACCAAAAATCGACTTCAATTGTGACGGCACGTCATAGGTCAGCTCCGTTAACATGCCCCCAGCCGCAATGTTAATGAAATACTGTTCACCAGCCTGACCGATATCCATCTTGACCGTCTGGTTCTTGAGGACTACCTTAGCCGCCGCAACCGGATCATTGCGTGGAATCCGCAGTGCCCGGGCATAATCGTTGGTCGTACCCGCCGGAATAATTGCCATCTTAGGTCGCCGCTTTAACCCGGCTAACCCATTTACTACTTGATTGATGGTCCCATCACCACCAGCTGCTACAATCAGTTCAAACCCGTCCTTGGCACAACGCCGCGCTTCATCGGCCGCCGAATTAGGGGCGGGCGTCGTTGCGAACGCGCTGGTCTCATAACCAGCTTGTTCAAAGATACCAAGAATTTCAACTAAATCGTGGGCCAACGCCTCACGTCCAGAAGTCGGGTTATAAATAAGTCGTGCCCGTTTACGCATGTTTCCTATTCCTCCGCTCACACGGTCAAGCGTTCAGCGTCTCATCTTTACCCCAACGCTGGACATGCATCAATCGAGGCTCAACACCTTATCGACTAACGCTGTTACCGTGCTTTTAATGATGTCATTAATAATTGGTTGACGACTTTCGGGTTAGCTTGGCCACGTGTCTTCTTCATGATTTGACCTACAAGGAAGCCAACGGCCCGGTCTTTCCCGTTCTTAAAGTCGTCAATTGATTGTTGATTATTATCCAATACGTCGTCAACGATTGGTTGTAACTTTGCCGGATCAGACAATTGAACTAAGCCTTTGTCGTTGACCCATTTGACTGGTTCTGAACCCGCCATAATAGCCTTAAAGACCTTCTTGGCAATCTTACTTGAGATGGTTTCATCCGAAATCATCTTGATCATGCCAGCCAAGTTAGTTGGCGTTAAGTCGGTCGCTAGCAAATCAACCTTATGCTCGTTCAAGTACGCGTTAACGTCCCCTTGCAAGTAGTTGGACGCTAATTTAGGATCCGCACCTTCCGCAACCGTTGCATCAAAGAAGTCTGACATTTCCTTAGTTTGGGTCAAGACGCCCGCATCATAAGCCGTCAAGCCAAATTCATTGATGTAACGTTCACGCCGCGAACCAGGCATTTCTGGAATGGTCTTCTTAACGGTCGCAATCCAGTCATCATCGATATCGACAGCTGGAATATCAGGTTCTGGGAAGTAACGGTAATCATCGCTACCTTCCTTGACCCGCATCAAGATCGTTTGCCCGGTCGTTTCATCAAACCGCCGCGTTTCTTGTTGGATCTTGCCACCAGCCATGAGAACTTGTTGCTGACGTTGTTCTTCATATTCTAGTGACTTGCGCACGTAGTTGAAGGAGTTCAAGTTCTTCATTTCGGTCTTCACACCATACTTATCGGAACCAGCTGGCCGAATCGAAATGTTGACGTCGACCCGCATTGAACCTTCTTCCATCTTAACGTCTGAAACGCCGGTAAATTGAATCCGTTGCCGCAACGCTTCACAGTAAGCATAAGCTTCTTCTGGTGAAGCGATATCAGGCTTGGAAACAATTTCAATTAGCGGCGTCCCTTGCCGGTTCAAATCGACATAGGAATAGTCGTTCTCATGGGTGTTTTTCCCGGCATCTTCTTCGATATGCATCTCTTCGATACCGATTTTTTTCTTCTTGCCATCAACTTCGATTTCAATCCAACCATCATGTGCAATTGGCTTCTCATGTTGCGTAATTTGGTAGGCCTTCGGGTTATCCGGGTAAAAATAGTTCTTCCGGTCAAAGTACGTGTGATGTTCGATTTCAGCATGTAAAGCCGTTGCTGCTTTGATTCCAGCTTCGACCACGCCCTTGTTAGGCGTTGGTAATACTCCGGGGTACCCCCAGTCAATCACGTTCGTGTTGGCATTTGGTTCGGAACCAAATTGCACGGGTGAAGGACTAAAGATTTTTGAGTTCGTTTTTAATTCAACGTGGACTTCCAAACCAATCGTGGTTACAAAATTCATTAGTTAGCACCTCCGACTTTCGGGGTTTGCTTATAAACTTGCGTTGCTTGTTCAAAGGCGTAGCCGGCGCGATACATCGTGCTTTCATCAAACGCCTTACCAATTAATTGCAAGCCAACTGGTAACCCGTCTGCAAACCCAGCTGGTACTGACATTCCTGGTAATCCAGCCAAGTTGACTGGAATCGTCAAGACGTCGTTCATATACATCGTAATTGGGTCAGATAATTCGTCACCCAACTTGAAGGCTGGCGTTGGCGCAACTGGTCCCATAATTAAGTCGTAGTCTTCAAAAACCTTATTAAAGTCATTGATGATCATCGTCCGGACTTGACCAGCTTTGTGGAAGTACGCGTCGTAATAACCAGCTGACAAGGAGAAGGTCCCTAACATGATCCGGCGTTTAACTTCATCACCAAAACCTTCGGAACGACTACGGACATAGACATCTTCCAAGTTCTTGACATCGTCAGCCCGGAAGCCGTAACGAATCCCGTCAAACCGTTGTAAGTTTGAAGAAGCTTCTGAAGACGCAATGATGTAGTAAGCAGCCACACCGTAGCGGCTATTAGGCAAGGAAACTTCTTCGACCGTGGCACCCAAGTCTTCAAACTGCTTGACCGCTTGTTGAATGACTTCGCGCACCTTAGGATCGATCCCGTCACCCATATATTCTTTTGGTAACCCGATCTTCATACCCTTGATATCACCCGTCAAGCCGGCCGTAAAGTCAGGCACAGCTTGCTTAGATGACGTCGTATCATGTTCGTCGTTACCCGCAATCATATTCAATGCGGCCGCGTTATCCTTGACCGTCCGTGTCATCGGACCAATTTGATCCAATGAAGACCCAAAAGCAATTAATCCCCAGCGTGAGACCCGACCGTACGTAGGCTTCATGCCGACAATCCCGTTAAATGATGATGGTTGCCGAATCGAACCACCAGTATCGGAACCAAGTGCAACTGGCACTTGACCAGAAGCCACCGCGACAGCTGAACCACCCGAAGAACCACCGGGCACACGACTGATATCCCAAGGGTTGCGCGTGACATGGAACGCTGACGTTTCAGTCGAACCACCCATCGCAAATTCATCCATGTTGGTCTTACCAACGATCAACGCGTTGCTAGCCAGCAACTTGTCGACTACCGTGGCATTGTAGACTGGCACGAAGTTTTCCAACATCTTGGAAGCGGCCGTGGTCGTTAGCCCCTTCGTCACGATGTTATCCTTGACTGCCATTGGAATGCCGGCAAAGACGTTGTTCGCATCGATGCCGTTTTGATCCAAAGCGGCCGCCTGTTGTAAAGCTTGGTCTTCATTTAAATTCAAGAAAGCCCCGAGTTGAGGGTCAACCTGATTCATATTAGCAAAAGTGGCCTTCGCTAGTTCCGTGGCACTGATCTTCTTGGCTACTAAGTCAGCGTGTAAACTAGTTAGATCTTGGTCGAAATAAGTCATTATTCACCGTCCCCACTTTCATCAATAATTGCTGGCACTTTGATCAAGCCGTTAGCCGTTTCCGGCGCATTCTTCAATAATGCTTCCCGGAGTGCTTCGTCACTCTTAACTGCCACGTCTTCGCGTAACGTATTGGTATGGTCACTCATCCGAGACGTTACGGGTACGCCCGTCGTATCAACCGTGCTTAATTCTTCGAACATGCCGATAATTTTTTCCAGTTGCGGTGTAAACATCGCTAATTGGTCTGGCGTAAATTCCAATTTGGCTAAGCTCGCCACGTGTTGCACTTGTTCGGCATTAATTCGTTCTTCAGCCATCAGATTTCCTTCTTTCTCAAATCTTACTCAATATTATTGTTTAATTGTCACCCTGGTCACTAAAGACGTGGGTGTAATACGAACTACCCTTCGCCGTTCTCGCCAAGAAGCTCTGAATATCGCCATTGGCACTCTTGACCGTAATCTCAACCGGAACACCAGATGGCAAGTAGCGTTTTGCAGCCGTTGCTAAGTACTGCGTGAAACTAATAATTTCCGTTTCGCTGTAGAACTTAGTTGTGATGTTAACACTTAATTTACTCAACGACTTGTCCTTGTAATGGGCATTTGCCGTGACACCAGACAAGTTCGGGAAGAAGTTCTGAACGTGGGACTTAAATTGACTAAAGTCTGACTCATCATTGCTGTTCGCACCCGAGTTTTTCGATTCAGAAGTTGCTGGGAAGACGTAATTCTTCCAATTCAACGACGTCCAGTTTGAAATCGAGGTCGAACCATTCTTAGAGACAGCATAGGCAATCATGTCACCACCAACTAAACTATCATTCGAAGACTGCTTATAAAGTGCTAAAACGATTGGCACATTCTTCAAAGCTGAACGTTGACGCAGGCGTTGTAAGACGGTATTCGCCATCTTCTTACCTTGCGCCGTTAATTCAGTCGTTGAAATGTTTGTTTCGTATGTCGCCCCATATTCAACCTTGGTGTAGTAATCGACCGAGTTCATTCCTAACCCAATCGTGACCCCACCGAGTGACAATTTACTCCCATTCTGAACCATGTAATCTTGCTCTTCAAGCTGTTGAAGGTAAATCGGGTTGCGCGTATTCGGATCCTTCTTGCCATTATTCTTCGGGTTCAACCCCTCTGAATTACTGCTAGACTTACGACCAAGCCAATTTTCGACGGTCGATGAGCTCAAATACTGGCCTTCTTGGAAGACATACTTACTCGTTGGAAAGACCCTTTTGGAGACGTCTAATAAGCCGCTTTCGAAGCTCTTCAAGTTCATGACGTTATCATTTTGTGAGACGACTACGCCCCGCGACTTGCTTGTCCGATAACGGCCATTTTTAATCACACCTTGATAAAATGCATTGTCGGCAGTTCCAGTCGTGGTCGTCGTTTTCGTTCCAGTTGTCGTCGTGCCACTACTCGACGATCCAAAGGACGAATTCTTTAAATTACCGCAAGCGGCCAGAACAATGGCAGCTACTGCCACTAAACCAATCGTGCGTATGCGTTTAACATTCACGCTTGTGTATCCTCCCTCATTGTTTCGCTGAACCGGGCTTCATCCCATACGGTAATGTCCAGCTGCTGTGCTTTTTGCAACTTGCTTCCGGCATCGCTACCTGCAATCACGAGGTCCGTCTTTTTGGAGACACTCCCCGTGACCGTGGCACCGTGGGCTTGGAGCCATTGAGTCGCGTCTGGCCTGGTAAAGCTTTCCAGCTTACCCGTCAGCACGACCCGCTTGCCTGCAAACCAACTGTTACTATCTTCTGCCACGGTGGCACTAGGGCCCTGATAAGTGGTATTTACGTTGACCGCTTGTAATTCGCGAATAAGTGTATGAACTTCGTCGCTCGCAAAATACTGAACGACGGCGTTTGCAATCACATCACCCATCGAATCGATCGCCGCGATTTCCTCTTGGCTTGCCGCCATCAACGCTTCGATCGTCCCAAAATATTGGGCAATTAATCGCGCCACTTTAGCACCAACGTGCCGAATACCAAGGCCGAACAATAACCGTTCAAGTGAATTATCACGGCTACGGTCAATTGCTGTCAAGAGTTTTTCAGCAGACTTATCTTTTATTTTATCTAATGTTAACAGTTGCGCCTTGGTTAGACGGTACAAACCAGCAACGTCACTAACCAACTGATTCGCATAAAGCTGTGCAATGATCCGTGGCCCCAAGCCGTCAATATTCATGGCATTGCGAGACGCGAAGTGGACCAACCCTTCTTGGACTTGTGCCGGGCACTTCGGGTTAATGCACCGTAAAGCCACTTCATCTTCCAAATGAACCAGTGGCGCCCCGCAGGACGGACAATCGGTTGGGATAACGAGTGGTTCGGCATCCTTAGGGCGTTTGCTCAAATCAACTGATGAGATTTCCGGGATGATATCACCGGCCTTGTGCAACAGGACCGTGTCACCGATTCGAACGTCCTTAGCTGCCACGTAATCAGGATTGTGCAAGGACGCTCGGGCGACCGTCGTCCCCGCCAATTGAACAGGTTCCATGACCGCAGTCGGTGTAACGACGCCAGTACGGCCAACGGTCCATTCAACATCTTTTAAAAGGGTCGGCTGTTCATCAGGTGGAAACTTGAAGGCAATCGCCCAGCGAGGGACCTTGACCGTCGCCCCCAGCGACCGTTGCAATGGTAGCGGGTTCGCCTTGATCACGATGCCATCAATACCGTATGCCAATTCTGGCCGCTCATTTTGATAATGGTCAATGTAACTAAAGACGTCGGCCATCGAATGGGCCACCTTAAAGTCAGGGTTAATGGCAAAACCAAGGTCTGCGAATTCTGTCAGCATGTCGCTTTGCGTGCGAGCAGTTAACGGTTCGTAATCGGCAATGTTGTACATAAACGTGCTGAGTTGCCGTTCCGCCACAACGCGTGAATCTAACTGCCGTAAGGTGCCGGCCGCAGCGTTCCGCGGGTTCGCAAAGACGGGCTCTCCAGCTGCTTCGCGTCGTTCATTTAAAGCCGCAAACGCCGCTTTAGGCATGTAACACTCGCCACGCACATCGATCGTCAGTGGTCGGGTCAACCGTTGCGGAATCGACTTGATCGTTTTGATATTAGCCGTAATATCTTCGCCGACCGTCCCGTTACCCCGCGTTGATCCTTGAACCAACACACCATCTTCATATCGCAAGGAGAGTGCCAGCCCATCAATCTTTAGCTCACAATTATAGTCAACTGGATGACCCACGTTCTGTTCCAAGCGGTCCACAAATTCTTGTAGCTCAGCCTGTGAGAAGACGTCGCCCAATGACAACATCGGAATCTCATGGGTCACTTTGTCGAAACCTGATTTAACCGTCCCACCAACTAATTGCGTCGGCGAATCTGGCGTCACGAGCTGTGGAAAAGTTTGTTCGAGCGCGACCAATCGTTCATAGTTTTGATCATACACACTATCTTCGACGTTTGGCGCGTCTTCGTCATAGTACTGCCGACGCCATTCATTTAATGTTTGCCGTAGCTTAGCCGCTTCATCAGCCGCCTGCTCGACCGTCATTGTGTTGGGTTTGTCCGCCATCAGCCAGTCCTCCTAACTAGTCCTGTACTTTTTGGATTGGTGCGAATGCTGCTAACAACCGCTTGATACCTTCTGATTTGAAAGCAATGTCCAGTTCAGCATCTTCACCTGCACCAGTAACTTTCACGACCGTTCCGGTTCCCCACTTACGATGCTTGACTTTATCACCGATCGACCAACTATTCTTGTCAGCGCCGGTACCACTGGCCTTCTTGACCGTGGCGCGTGTGCCAACCGGGTTCTTCTTATATGAAGGTGTAAAGGCGCGTCGTTCACGATCTGCCCCAAATGGCACTTTGGGACCAGTGCTGCTTGCACCATCCAGCGTATTCTCATTCTTAAGCAGCTCTGGTTCGATTTCTTCAACGAAACGTGAAGCCGGGTTATTTTGCCGCCGACCATATAGCATCCGTGAGTACGCATTGGTCAAGTATAGCTTCTTCTCGGCCCGTGTAATTCCCACGTAAGCTAGTCGCCGTTCTTCTTCCAGCTCATCTTCGTCCATCATCGCCCGGGATAGTGGGAAAATTCCTTCTTCCATCCCAATCAAGAAAACGACAGGGAATTCAAGCCCCTTCGCTGCATGTAACGTCATCAACGTCACGGCTTGGGGTTCTTCTTCGACGTTATCAACATCCGAAACTAGCGCTAAGTCAGCTAAAAAGTCCACGAACTTATCACTATCTTCATCTTCAGGTTGATAACTATCATCGAATTGCTTGGTCACAGACAAGAATTCTTCGATGTTTTCGATGCGGGCCTGTGCTTCCAACGACTTCGTAGCTTTGGCATCCTTCAACGCCTTCATGTAGCCCGTACGATCCAGAATTTCCTGCGTTAGATCCGTCACGGATAAGTATTCTCGCATCGCACGCAATTCGTTCATTGTCGCCGCAAACTTCGCTAACGCACCCTTGGCCCGTGCAGAAATACCATTGGCCATGTCAACGTTGCTGGCTGCTTCCAACATGGAGTAGCCGGCTTCATCCGCGAACAACCGCAATTTTTCAACACTGGTTTGCCCGATGCCCCGCTTAGGCTCGTTAACGACCCGTTCGAAGTTCATTGAATCTTGATCATTAACTGCCAAAGTCAGGTACGATAAGACGTCCCGAATTTCTTTACGGTCATAGAACTTATTACCACCGACCATCGTATAAGGGATATTCGCCTTAACGAGTGATTCTTCCATTACCCGGGACTGCGCGTTCGTCCGGTAGAGAATTGCAAAATCGCCGTAATTCATCTTATCCCGTTGCATGCTCTCTTGAATCTTAGCGATGACAAAGTGCGTTTCGTCGCTTTCACTCTGACCACGATAATAGGAAATCTTGTCGCCCGGTTCATTTTCAGTCCATAACTTCTTGGGCCGCCGAGTTGAATTATTGTTAATAACCGCGTTGGCCGCCGACAAAATAGTCTTGGTCGAACGATAGTTTTGTTCCAACATCACCGTGTCAGCTTGCGGATAATCTTTCTCAAAGTCGAGGATGTTCTCCATGTTGGCACCCCGCCAACCATAGATCGATTGATCCGCATCCCCAACCACACATAAATTCTTATACTTGTCAGCTAACAGGTTAACTAACGTATACTGTGCGTTATTGGTATCTTGATATTCATCGACGTGAATATAATGGAATTTATTTTGGTACCACGCTAACGTTTCCGGGTTCTGTTTGAATAACTGGATCGTCAGCATGATCAAATCGTCAAAATCAACGGCTTGGTCCGCCGCTAATTCACGTTGGTACTGCAAATAAACGTCTGCCACGATGCTCTCAAAGGGGCTGGCAGCCGATTCTTTATACATCTCTGGTGTTTGTAAATCATTTTTGGCATTTGAAATTGCGGACAAGATTGACCGCGGATCAAACTTTTTCGAATCAATGTTTTGTTCCGTCAAGATTCGTTTAACTAAGGTCCGCTGTTCACTGGTACCGGCGATTGTGAACGCCCGGTTGTACCCGATTTGTTCAATATCGCGCCGTAAAATTCGAACACAGAGGGCATGGAACGTTGAGACCCAGACCTCCTGCGCCGATTCACCTAACAACTTGCCGACCCGTTCACGCATTTCACGTGCGGCCTTGTTCGTAAACGTAATCGCTAAAACATTCCAAGGGTTGACCCCTTGTTCTTCGATTAAATAAGCTACCCGGTGCGTCAATACACGGGTCTTCCCCGAACCCGCACCGGCCATAATTAGTAGCGGTCCTTCTGTGTCTAAAACGGCTTCCTGTTGCTTGTCATTCATTCCTGCCAATAGGCTTTCTTTCGACACGCTTGTTCGCCACCCTTTCTAAAAATCAGTCACCAAACATTATAGCAAATTTTGACCGTGATTGCTGTACTTTAAGGTCAGCATCGCTCACAAAAATCACGACTTTGCCATCGTCAGTGACACCCCTATTAATTTTACAACATCTCCCATACACGGAAAACGGATTGACCAAAATATTGCAGAACTTTAACGAATGTTGCCAGCCCGCCTGATGGTCACCGGCAAGACCCCTGACAACTATGCAACGTTTATCCGTATAGCCGCTCACCGCAAAGCGGCCTTCATTGCTTGCTTACCCGAATCAAACCAAGCGTTAAAAAAATCCAATTCACAAATGAATTGGATTTTTAACTTGATCCGGACAGGTCAGCCGACTTGTCAGTCGTCCTGAACCGGCGTATTCAATTGACCGTAACGCACCGTAACGCGACCAAGCCGTCGCTTCGAATCAGACGTTACTCGTCCGCTGCATCACTGTCTGCTGGCGTCGTTTGGCTAAACTGCCAGATGCTAGTGTCTTCAATCTGTTCCAGGGCTTCTTTGACGCTCGGTGCCTCGACTAGCACGTGACCGGCGGCAGGCGCACGGTGCGCTTGTAGCAATGTTCGGTGATAGAAGTTGAAGAACCAGTTGGTCTTGATCTGCCACTGAGTCCGAATGCCACTCTCCTGAGCAGGCGTGAAGTAAGCGGCCACCACGGGCATCAATTGCTTAACTGGCATCAACGGTAGTCCCGCGATTGCCCGCAAGTGTTGCTCTGCCATACTGATATTCGTGGCGCGTTCGAAGACGTAACCCGCTTGATGCATCGCTGGCACGATCCGCTTAACATACAAATTGCCGCTCTTCGTGAGGAAGAAGGCCACTTCAAAGACCCCCGTATAACTCAAATTATCGCTAATTTCTTTCGTAATCCGCCGCATTTCGTCATTCACGGCCGAATCAATTTGGGCTGGCACGATCGAAGCAACCAGCTCATGATTACGATAACGGTTCTCAACAGTTGGGAAAAATGCTGTCGTGTCACCACTCTTAGCACCAAACACGGAGAGTTCCTTGTCATATGGGATTAGTGATTCTAACAAATACGTGCCCCAATCCAACAAATCAGCCGCTTTGACAATATCTGTCTGCGTCTTAATGACCAGCTGCCGGTTTTGACCCAAGCCCTTTTGAATCGGCTTCAAGATGCTTGGATAACCAATTGACCCAATGGATTGATAGACATCGTCTAAGCTAACAATCGTCGCTGACGGAGCGACATTCAAGTTGAGCTGACTGAAAAATGCCCGTTCCAATGAGCGGTCTTGCGTAATTTCCAGCGCATCGGCGCCTTGAGGTACCCGAGTATGGGCCGCCAAGAAATTAATCACCGACGCATCAATGGTTTCCGACTCGTAAGTCACCATATCGCAGCGTTCTGCAAAATTCTGTAATTGTTGTTGGTCATTGAGGGCCCCGACAACGCGAAAATCTGCCAGTTCCATGGTCTCAGTATTTTCGTTATCGCCGTATACCCCGACATTGATGCCAGCATTACGCGCGGCAATTACTAATCCAACACCATTAGTACTACTTCCAATAATGCCAAGCGTACCACCTGGGTTTAAAATCGAGTTGTCCACTTCAGTCCCTACTTTCCTATGCTTTAAATAATTATAATCTGATTATTGAATTATTTTTAACGCGCATTATTCTGTAACAATCATACTTGCTGACGCGCGCGGTTGCAAGTTTATCACTGCTTTTTTCGACGTGCATTACGGCGCTTAACTCGCTTGAGCCAAAAACCACCGGAAATGTAGCGCGGTTCGTACGCAATCACAAACGCATTGGGGGCCGCGTCTTTGATCAAGCCATACAGCCGGCGTTCATTCTTGCGCGGCGCCAAAATTTCTAATTCTAACCGCTCACCTTCGAGACCATACGCGGCGTGTTGTGTGACCCCAAAGCCATTTTCACGAAGCACGCCCGGCAACGACGACTTGGGATCAGGCAGGATTACCGAAATCATCGTGTAGCCAAGTGCCAACCGATCTTCAATCGCCATCCCAACGTACACACCGACACCGTAACCTAACGCGTATACGACCAAATTAATCGGATTATTGAGGCGATTTAAGACCAGCGATAACCCGAGGACATAAATCGTGATTTCAATAACACTCGCAAACGCGGCGAAGTACCGATAACCCCGCATTACGAGCAAAAAGCGTACGGTGTTCAACGTAATGTAAGCAAAGTTGATGACAAAAATAAGGACTAACATCCCCATATCAATGTGCATCATAATTCCCTCGCTTTCTTAACTTAAGCCTGGGTGTCCTCCGAAGCAAAGTGCACCCGATCACCATCAAATGACGTAATCTGTGCTAATGATTCTAAACGGACGCCGCGATCAGCAATCAATTGATGACCCGTTTGGAAGACTTTTTCAATCACAATACCGACGCCCGCAATCTTGACGTGAGCCTTGTCGCAGATTTCAAACATCCCTTGAACCGCCTGACCATTGGCCAAAAAGTCGTCAATTAACAACACTTGGTCATCCGCTTGTAAGAACTTCTTTGCAATCGAGATGTGATTAGACGTCTTCTTCGTGTAAGAATAAACTTCAGCTGTGTATAAATCATCAATTAGCGTGACCGATTTATGCTTACGTGCGAACACAACGGGCACGTGCATTGCTAACCCCGCCATCACTGCCGGCGCAATTCCTGATGATTCAACCGTCAAGATCTTCGTCACACCCGCATCTTGAAACAAGTGAGCGAATTCCGTTCCCATGGCAAACATCAGGTCAGGATCAACTTGGTGATTCAAAAAGCCGTCCACTTTCAATACTTCACCGGGAAGGACCCGGCCATCTTTCAAAATGCGTTCTTCAAGTTCTCGCATAGTACCCTCCTAGAATTATAAGCGACATTAAAATACTGCCATTAATTTCATTACTTTCTATCATACCGTTGTAAGTCATATTTTTGAATAATATTAATTAATTTTTGTGCATAACTTGGATCAGTCGCATACCCGGCCGTCTGCAATGCTTGTGCAGCCGTCTGATAATCCGTTGCCTTAATCACCGCAGCGTAGTGCTGCGAATCCCATGTCGTCCCGTACGCCAACTTCTTGGCATGATCGACCAGTGAAGCATGCCAGCTATCATAAACAGCGAAGCGGCGTTTGACCGTATGATAGGCCCCATCATAATACTCTTGCGTCGTCATTAACCGCCCCGATGCGGACTTGACACCAAACAGATTATTATTCTCCGTCGCATTGGTACTCTTCCCCCAGTCCGACTCCAAAATCGCCTGACTCAGCGTAATACTCGCCAACACGTGATATTGTTGATCAAGCTTTTGCGCAGCTGGCGCTAGCTTTTTGATAAACGCCGTATGCGTTGTCGTCGGCGCTGTCGCCGTAACCCGTGACTTAACCGCCCAATTATGCTGAATATACCAAACCATCCCAATCATCGCCGCAAGCACTAACAAGATATTGACCCACTGAAGGCGGCCCTTCTTCACGAATAATTGTGACCTTGCACGTTGCTTCCGCCGTATCCTTCGCCGCTTACCCGCCATCACAGCCGCCTCCTTTCTGGTCATCGCATTACAACCCTGTTTAGTTGGATTGTTGTTCGTCAGCCGGTGCGCGTCCTATTCCGACCTCCGGGGCTGGGTGACAATTGCTGGAACGTAAGCCGACGTCGATTTGAGCTAACGCACAACCCGCGTCATCTCAAATACGAGTCTTATTTTAAGCCGGAAGAAGAACACTTCCGACTAAGAATAATTTGGCTACTGAGCATTGTCACCCAGCCCCTCCAGTCTCTAGAGTGTGAGGGGCCACGGGTTGAAGCTGAGCATTGCCTAGCCAACGGATTAATGCGGTCTTAGCATTCGTCCGTTGGCGTAGCAAGCACAGGCTTCAGTGGCACCGAGCACGTTTCGGGAACCCGCTCGAATGGCTGATGAACGGCCACCTAACTTGGTACAATTTGTCGTTGGCTATTTTAACACGGGAACTTTAAGTACAATATCAGGATGTATTCTCTGATTTGTCGAAACGTTCAATTATTATGACTGGTAATTCCGAAATAGTGAGCTATCACAATGTCTTCTTCGACCTAACAGTTGATTGACAAAATTACCGTTTATAAAAAACAACGACCAATTTATCAAAAGTTGGGTACCTCACCATCCGCCATTCGAATATCATCCCGACTGGAAGGCGTTTCTGACAATGCCCAGTGGTGAAATTTCACTTAGCAAGCGTTTTGTGCTTGGTTAGTGAAAGGCCAGTATTTAAGACGTGGGCTTCGGCTTAAATCTGTGCCCACCACGTTCCGGCAATTGGCAGAAATGCCTGGAAGTCGGCGTAGGACGAACCAACCAAAAAAGTTTACGCTAACTCGAACTGTTTCCAGCGGGCCTAAGCTGGTTGCTTTTGCCCTAAGAAATCAGCATCTAAGTCTTAATCGCAATGAGCGTCGGTCGTATTACACTCTATTTTACCGACTTTTGAATTAATTTTACATGATTATTGGACGCCAATTCCTTATTTTTTTGCTAAAATGTAAGTGGTCACATTCGATTAATCCGAGGAGGAAACATTAATGTCGAAAACTTATCGCTGGGCCATTGTTGGTCTTGGTAACATCGCACACAGTTTCGTTAAATATTTTGATCAACCGGACGGCGAGATCTACGCCGTTTGCTCACGTTCGCAGGAAAAAGCCAGTGCCTTTGCTGCTGAACATGGTATTCCGAAAGCCTATGGGAATTTGGACGATCTGCTAGCTGATGAACAGGTTGACATCGTTTACGTGGCAACACCCCATAACTATCACATCGATACGATTTTGCCCGCTTTACGCGCAGGTAAACACGTCCTCAGTGAAAAAGCCATCACGATGTCTAGTACCCAACTCGCGATTGCCAAGGAAGTGGCTGCTAGCAACCACCTTATCTTAGCGGAAGCGATGACCCTCTATCACATGCCATTATACGAGAAGCTCCACGATTTTGCGGCTGAACGGCATCTTGGTGATTTGAAGATGATTCAAGCTAGCTTTGGTAGTTTTAAAGAACCAGACCCAACTAATCGCTTCTTTAATCCGGACCTTGCCGGTGGGGCCTTACTGGACATTGGTGTCTATGCCCTAGCCTTCGTGGAAGAATTCTTGACTGCTAAACCATACATTACTGGAACGACGATGCACCGCTTCAGCAGTGGCGTCGACGAATCATCAACGATTACGTTGCGGAATGCCAATGATGAATTAGCCACCGTTGCCCTAACATTCCGGGCCAAGATGCCTAAACGTGGGATCGTCGCGTATGAGAATGGTTACTTTACCGTCGATACCTACCCACGTGCTGACAGTGCCACTTTCACTGACAGCGAAGGTCATACTGAGACCATCACGGCTGGCGATAGTACCAACGCCATGAATTACGAAATTGCTGACATGCAAAAAATGGTCGCTGGTGAATTGCACAACACTAGTCTCGCAAAAACGACTGACGTGATGGATATTATGACCGCCGCGCGGGCGCAATGGGACTTTCGCTACCCATTTGAAAACTAGTCCTTCATAATATTTTCTATAAATTAGAACAGCTTGACTACCGGTGTGTTGCGTCACCGATACTCAAGCTGTTTTTATCGTGCAATATTGTTTAATTAGACCAATCCACAAAACCAGAATCGGCCAGCCCCTGGCAAAAATCTGATTGACCTCAATGTGATGAGTAGACCAATTATAAACTGGCCAGTAATTCTGCTAATTGTGGAAATCAGAAGACTGCCTGCTGGCATGCAAGTTGACACAGGTTACGGGTTGGCCTCGGACGCACGCTGATGGATACATAGCCGACTAATTGGTGTTTGCCACCACGCCGTTGTCATTGATTGCAGAATTAGTTAAAAATCAGGCCCAATCCCATAAAGACAATGAATGAGAGACAAATCAACGTTGCGTTTTTGATTGAAATCGTGAAGGTTTCCCGCTTGACTTGCTTGTGCAGGAAGATGCGCGTGTTTTTCCAAACCGGAATAATACTGATCAGCGTTAATAAGCTGAACTTTGGTAACACGCCCATGATGACCGCAATCACCAAGCAAGCATATCCAGCCACGTAACTCCACGCGAATACCTGAAGCATCACTGGTTTACCGAGATAGTACAAAATCGTATGCCGACCGAGCGCAATGTCTTCGTCCATATCACAGATATTATTTGCTAACATAATGTTTGAAATTGCAAAAATGGCCAGCCCCGACGCAATTAAAACGGCGAACGCTGACTGCCACGTGATGGCCGCCATGTCATACGTATTGATGAAAACGGCAATCCAAAAAATCATGAAGCCCATCGTAAAGCCCGAGAAGAATTCCCCGAATGGTCCCTGTGAGATTGGCTTCGGCCCGCCAGCGTAAAAGTAACCGACCGCATAAGAATAGATTCCCATCCATAGTAGTGGCAGCCCCGTCTGCGTCACTAACCATAGTCCGATGATCAACGAGATGCCAGCTAACCCAAACGTAATCGTCCGGGCCTGCCCAATGGAAATCTGGTTCACGCCAACCACGTTAGTCTCTTGCAAAAACTCTTGATTATCGTCGTTCCGCGGTGCGTGCAAGAAGTCTTGATAATTATCATTCGCATTAGTCGCCATATGAAAAAGAGAAGACGCCACGAAAAATAGCAATAAATAGCCTAGATGCAACTGATGATAATTATAATAAGCGTACATACTCCCCAAGACGAACGGTAACACGCTCGCAATTAATGATTTGATTTCAACAAATTCGAGAAACACTTTTGGTTTCAATGATTTACACCATCCTTTTGTTTGACAACGATACAAGTTATTTGTACCTTTAGTATAGATTGTATTTTAGAATGTGACTGGCTGCAAGTGTTGACGTCAAAACGTCCCGGGGCCATCTCTCAAAAAAAGCGGGGTATTTTGATTATGATGCAAACGATTTGGCAACCGGAAAGTCTTGTCGCAAAAGAATTAGCAGCACTAAAGCCGTATCTAGCCACTAACGTAAAAATTGATAACGCCGCCATTAACGACCGCGTTCACGAATTGCTCGCTGCGGGCGGTAAATTTTTACGCCCCGGCTTCTTTTATCTATTCAGTCAATTTGGGCCGGATCATAACACGGCGCGGTTGCGGGCGGGCGCAGCAGCCATGGAACTGCTCCACGTGGCAACCCTGATTCACGACGACGTGATCGATGAATCACCAGAACGCCGCCACGTGACAACCATCCACCAGGACTACGGGCAACGTAACGCCATCTATGCTGGGGACTTGCTCTTCACCTGCTACTTCGACCAAGTTTTGATTGCGGCCAAGACTCCTGCCGATATAAAAATCAATACGGCGGCGATGCGGGCAATTCTCCAAGGCGAATTAGATCAAATGGCCCATAATTTTGATCCCACCACCACCGTCGACGACTACTTAGCCATCGCCCGTGGCAAAACGGCCCGCTTGTTCAGCCTGAGTTGCGAACAGGGCGCCCATTTTGCGGGTGCTGATACCAGCGTCGTTAAGTTGGCGCAACAGATTGGTGAACGGATGGGCTTGGCCTACCAGATGTTAGATGACGTCCTTGATTACGCTGGCGACGAGGCCTTAACGCAAAAGCCAGTACTTAACGACTTACGCGACGGGGTGTACTCCCTACCGCTCATCTACGCGCTGACCGCCGAACCACAATTAGCAGAACAGTTGCCGCAGCCGGGCGACCACATTAACAACGAACAACTACTAACGATTCGCGACCAGGTGATTGCCTTGGGCGGTGTCACCCAGGCACAACAATTAGCCACCCACTACACCAAAACCGCATTGAACCTAATCGACCAGCTGCCAACTGGCGAAACGCAACAAACTTTACGGCGACTAGTAACCGAGCTACTAGTCCGTAACCATTAACACTTATTAGATCAGCGCATTAAAGTGCCCCATTGACTTTGATGCGCGATTTTTTTGCGGCCATGACGCAGTTGATAACGACACGCTTTGTTCAAAAAAAGTTATCCATTTTACTAAAATAAATAGTATTATAGTGTTTGTATAAAAGTTGTAATAACGGGGTCTATTTTTCGTCAGGAGGAACTTCATGAAAAAGATTGTTAATCGCTTGCTGGGGAGCGCACTAATGATTGCATCGGTTACGATGCTAAGTTCAGTGTCCGCAAGCGCCAGTACTTACTATCACCGCACACCAACGCGCGCAACAGCGCACAAAGCCTACTATACGACTGACACCAAGTCGCATACCTTCAGGGCGAATGGCAATTATAATCGGTGGACATTCAGGGCCAATCATGATTTGAAAAACTATCGCAACACGGTGTGGACAACGAGCCAGCAAACCGACATTACCATGCACGGCAAGAAGGTTCGTTACTACTGGGTTCGCAACAGCAGGAATGGCGCCTCGGGCTGGATTTGGAGTGGCTACTTAAAGCCAGTTAGGGCCAAAGCTACCACCCCATCCGAGGCAACCCTCGTCTCAAGAATGCGCGTGGCCAAAAAGGCACAGCAAATCGTGACGGTCATCCAAAACGGCTCATCCACGGCTACCCTTAAACTTTGGCAAAAAACCAATCGCGGCTGGCAGAACACACTAACTTCCGCAAGTCGCATCGGCGCCGCTGGCATTGGTAATTCTCACGAAGGCAGCAGTACCACACCCAAAGGCGTTTATCACTTAAGCTTCGCATTTGGTAAAGCTGCCAGTGCCAGAACTAGTGGTATGGCCTATCGACAGATCAACCGGAAATCTTACTGGATTGAAGATCCACATGACCGGCAATATAACACGTGGCAGAATCGTAACTGGGCCAATAACAAAAACGAGCATCTGATCGATTACACGAAGGCCGCGCCCCACAATCAATACCAATTAGCAATCGTGATGGACAATCACGGTCAACGCAATGGCTCGGGCTTCTTTATTCACGTCAAGAATCAATGGGCAACGGCTGGTTGCGTCTCAATCAATTACAATGATGTACGGACCTTACTCAGCCGCTTAGGCACGAAAGCCTACGTGGTCGACGTTCAGAATCGGGCACAATTACAAAATTACTAACAGGTTAAATCATAACCTGGCGATTAATTGCATATAAAAAGGACTTGGTCTCAGCGACTAAGTCCTTTTTACGCTCTAAATTGGCGGTGTAATCAGCAATGGTCATCATGACCACTACATTCGTAGGCTGAATACCCATTCAGCGCAGTAATTAAAAGTCTGTTTCACAAGCACCAGGCGCACGTGAAGACTGCTATCAACCAGTTTACTGATCATTCTTGCGCATCATCACGCCCTTGGTCCAAGTCATAAAGGCGTTTAAACCGTGGTGCGCTCGCGTATAGTTCGCTCGGCGTACCGGCCATATCGAATTGTCCATCTTCCAAGAAACGAACTTGGTCGACATGGTTGACCCCGGCCAAATGGTGCGTAACCCACAGAATCGTCTTATCATGTAAGACCCGGAACACCGTGGTCAGTAAGTGGGCCTCAGTAATTGGATCAAGACTGACAGTCGGTTCATCTAAAATGATGATGGGCGCATCTTGTAATAGAATGCGGGCTAGCGCGAGCCGTTGTCGTTCACCACCAGAGAAACGCGCCCCGCCCTCTTCGACGACCGTCTCGTAACCATCGGGGAGCGTGTCGATCAAGGGTGCTAACTCGACTGCTGCTAGCGCGGCTTTAACTTGTTCGTCAGTTGCTTGCAAGTTACCCATCCGTACGTTGTTCATAATCGTCGTATTGAACAAGTACGGCTGCTGGTCCAGGACGCCAAATAGTTGAGCGCGCTCATTTTGTAGCCGTGCGATGGGCACATCATTCAATTGAACCGTCCCACTATCCGGTGTCAGGTCACCTAAAATCAGCTTGAGCAAGGTACTCTTTCCCGTTCCGGAAGGTCCTAGCAGGGCTAACTTTTCACCGGCTTTTAAAGTCAGATTCAAACCGTCAAAAATCGCGTGACCACCTTCCGCATATTTAAAGTCAAGGTCCGCAATACGCAAGACTTGAAATGGCTCCGTTAAGACTGTCTGATCGTGTTCATCTTCAGGCGTGGTGTCTAAGGCGTTGACTCGTTTGATAGACCGTTGATAACTTGGCCACTCACTAACCCCCTGACTGACGGACTGCATCGCATCAACCAACGGGAATACGGAGAGGACAAACGCCGCAATCCAATTAGAACTAGCCGCATTCGTTGTCCAGTAAAAACTACTCCAGATCAAGAGCGCTAAACAAATCACCCCGAAAATGATCTGAATCGTAAAATCTCGCCACCACTGAAAGCGATGGTCCTGTTTACGAAGTGCCGCAATTGCTTCGATAGGCTGGGTTTGCCGCTCATAGAAATCCGTTTGACGTCCGGCAATCAACCAATCACCGAGCCCCATTACCGAATCAGTCAGCTGCGTATAAAAGCCCTGTTGAATCTGACGACTGCGTGATTCACGAGCACCATTCAGTAAGACCGACCATAGCGGCATTACCACAACGACCAATCCTAACATCAACAACATCAATAGCCCGAACCACCAGCTAAAGTAGCCCAGACCAATCACAATCACTAGCGTCATCAACCAGGCAATCACCGTTGGAAAAACGGTCCGTAAATATAAATTTTCAATATGGTCAATATCGTCAGCTAAAATGCTCAGGACATCACCAGTCTGGAAATTTTGGCGAATCGCTACGGCGTGCTTGGCAACGGATTGGTACAACTTCTTACGAAAGTCTGATACGATCCGCAGTACCCAGTTATGACTCGTAATTCGCTCCGCATAGCGAAAGGCGGGCCGGCCAATCCCAAACGCCCTCGTTAGAACGATTGGCACATAAATCATCAGAATATTATACGGGTGTCGTGCGGCTTTACTGATCAAGTAGCCCGAGTTGAACATCAGCGCTGAACCGCAGAAAAATGTCATTAGACCCAAAAACAGCGTCAGGGCTAGTAACTTTTTATACTTGCGCAAATACGGCATGACCCAAGTATCATTTTTAAAAGTTGCCAAAAAATCTTTCATTAGATCGCACCTACCATTTCATCACGTAACTGAACGTACGCCCCGTCATGCGCGGCCAATTCCGCCGGTGTCCCTTGTTCAACGATTTCCCCATGATCCATCACTAACACGTAATCCATCTGATTAATCCAGTGTAACCGGTGAGTCGCGAAGAAAACTAAGTGATTATCAAGTACAGGTAAAATCGTCGTTTTCAGTTCCGCTTCAGTTTCAATATCCAAGTGGGCAGTTGGTTCATCAAATAACAGAACTCGCCGCGAGTCGTCAAGAAAGGCCCGCGCCAAAGCAATCCGTTGCGCCTGACCACCACTGACACCACGGGAGCCTTCACCAATCGCCGTATCCAACCCCGCCGGTAACGTTGCAATCCAGGCCGTTAATCCAGCGTTTTCAGCAGCTCGTTCAATCGCTTGACGTGAAGCGTCTGGCTGATAAAAAGCGATATTCTCTGCTAACGTTGCATGGAACAGATATGGGTTTTGCGGAATGTAGAAAAAGCTCTGCTGCCAGGCGTCCTGGCTCAAATGCGAGACTGTTTGCCCGTTGACTTGAATTTTACCCTGATCAGCGACCGGGGTTAGAAAGCCACCTAACAAATTGATCAAAGTTGATTTGCCGGAGCCGGATGCCCCAATAATCCCGATCCGTTGGTAACCATGCACATCAATATTAATGTGTTTTAAGGCCAGCTGATCATCATCATACTTAAAATCAACGTCATGTAAGCTTAACGTACTATCACTTTGCCATTGCACAGGCTGAGTACCGAGCTGTTGACGTTCAGTTGGCACCGGCAAAGCTAGCATCTTCTGGACATCCGCAAACGCGTTCTTACCATTTAAAGTGGCATGGTAGTCATTAGCGAATGTTCGCAATGGCAAGAAATAGTCTGGCGATAAGACCAGGATAACCAGCGCCGGTAGCAACGTAATCGTGCCGTTAATCAAGCCGAAACCTAGGAAGACCGCCACGACCGCAATCGATAAGGTCGTGAAGAAGTCCAAAGCGAAAGTCGATAGCATCGCAATCTTGATAACCGCCATCGTTTGCTTCCGATAACCTTCACTGACCTGATACACGTTGTCAGCGTACCGTTTGCTCAGTCCTAACTGCTTTAATGTCGGTAAACCGCGCAGCGTATCAACGAAGTGATTAGACATCCGTTGGTAGCCCACGTACTGCTTATCCGCTTTAGCTTGAGCGGCATAGCCCAAAATAATCATAAATAGAATAATCAATGGAAAAATTGCTAGTAGAAAAAGGGCCTCACGCCAACGCAACCACGCGATGTAAATTAAAATGATCCACGGGATAACCATCATGTCGATTACTTTAATCACAACCAACATTAAGTATGTCTGAACTTTATCGATACCTTCAAGCGCTGTCGTCACCACGTTACCAGTCCCAGTCTTAGCTACATAACTTGGGCCGAGTTGGTATAACTTCTGCATCACTTTACGCCGCAAGTCACCCGTCGTCTGTTCGACTAACGGGTACATCACACGATTTTTAATGACGACCAGTAACTGCCGTCCGACCCAAGCTAATGCGAACCATAGCATGGGCTGACTGATCGACGCCAATGAATGCAAGTGCCATAGTCCAACAATCGCCACTGATAGGTAGTAGGCTTGAAAGACAATGCAAATACCCTCGATAATGGCCAGCAAGCCTAGAATCGTGGCCGCTCGGCGCATCCCTGGTAGTTTAAATAATGCCGGATCAAACACATCCGATCCCTCCCCGCTTAAAATGAACGGGGTCGCACCCTGGCACTTGGCCAAGGTCGCGACCCCGTTGGTGCTGTTAAATTAATTGTACCACCGCACCAGTGATACTGTCGTCATCCGCATTTGAATTACGATGCCAACCGTTTGTAGAAGACCCAATAACTCCAAATAAAGTAGATCAACATAATCGGCAGTACCGATAATGAGATAACGGTCATCAGGTGCAACGTATATGGTGAATTAGACGCATCTTTAATCAGAATGCTGTATGCCGAATTGTTCGCCACCATGACGCGTGGAAATAGTCCGTTGAACAAGAGGACGACCACGTCGATCAGTGAGAGGCCACTGCTAATAAATGAGAGCCATTCATGATTCCCATAAACACCCCAAGTAGCCAATACCGTTAACGCCACTAAGGCGACCACTAAAATCGTGGTTGAGATTGGCTTCTTGGTAAAGAAATCGGTGTTAAAGAACAGTAGAATCGCGAAGACTACTTCACCGGCAAACAGGACCCAGTATAACGGTTTGGCCCACTGAAGTGCCCGTTCACGCAACGTCCCGGTCGTCTTCAGCCGGATAAAGTTTAACCCGTGCAAATAGCAGAGTAACGTTACGGCAACCCCACCAACGATTGAGAACAAGTTCACGTAGTCGGTGAAGTGGGCCGTCATATCACCATTAGCGTTGATTGGCATCCCTTTGACCAAAGCGGTAAACATCATCCCGAACAGGAAGGCAGCAAAGAAACTGCCAAGGGCTGCAGCCCATTCCCAGAAATTCCGGCCGGCGTCACTTTCCATCCGACTTCTAAATTCAAATGAGACTCCCCGCATAATGAGGGCCACTAGAATCAACAACAAGATGAGATAGAACCCGGAGAATAAGGAAGCATACCACATTGGGAACGACGCAAACATCGCCCCACCAGCAGTGATCAACCACACTTCATTGGCATCCCAGTGTGGGCCAATCGTATGAATCACAACATCGCGCTCGGCGCGGGTCTGGGCTAAACTCTTAATCGTCATCCCAACCCCGAAGTCAAAACCTTCAAGGAAGAAGAAGCCACTAAATAGAACGCCCACCAGAATAAACCATAAGAACTGTAGATTACTCATGACTGAACGCCTCCTTACCATAAGGATCGTATGGTGCGTCATCGCTAGCTTGCAACAAATCATCGGGGCCTTGGTGTAAGGCACGCCGTGATAAAACAATCATGACAATACCTAAGCCACTGAACAAGCAGAAGTACACGATGTTAGAAATCAGCAACGAAGCGACACTAACATTTGGTGAAACGGCATCCGCAATCGTCAGTAACCCATAAACAACCCATGGATAACGCCCTAATTCAGTAATCAACCAGCCGGCCGTGTTGGCGGCGAATGGTAAGAACGTGCAGATTCCTAGTACCCACAGGAACCAACGTTGCCGCTCGATCAACGTTGACTTTGCACGGTTGAAATACAGCCCGATAATGGCAATCAGGGCGAAGAGTCCACCAGCTACTGTCATGACCCGGAAGCTCCAGAAGAGCGTCTTCGTTGGGACGTAGTAGTTCATGTCCTTGCCAAACTTCTTGTCATACTTGGCATGAAGTTCCTTATTAAGGGTATTTTGCCCCTTCACGTTACCGGACAACTTATGATAGCTTAAAATATCCAAAACATACGGGATTTCAATCGACCAATTGGCCTTATGGTTCTTAGTATCCATCCCTTCAATAACTGCCCATGAAGCTGGCGAGCCGGAATCCTTGTATAAACCTTCCGTTGCGGCAAACTTCATCGGTTGTTCTTTAATGATGTAACGCGTCTGTAAGTCACCCATCCCAATTACACCGATGGAAGCAACCAGACCAACGATCAAACTAACTTTGATCGACTTGCGGAAGAACGTGACGTTTTTCTTTTTGAGTAACGCAAACGCCGCCATCCCTGCAACCACAAATGAGCCGGTCACAAACGCCCCGAACAACACATGTGGTAATTCATACCAGAGCTGTTCGTTCTTGACGACTGCGGCAAAGCTCGTCATCTGTGCACGACCAGTTTTGGTATTGATCATGAAACCAACTGGATTTTGCATGAAACTGTTCGCTGCTAAAATCCACATCGCGGAAATCATCGTCCCAATCGACGTTAACCAGATAAACGCACAGTGGAGCTTGGCATTAAACCGATCCCAACCAAACATCCATAACCCAATGAACGTGGATTCCATAAAGAAGGCAACTAACGCTTCAATCGCTAGTGGCGCCCCAAAAATGTCACCCATAAACCGTGAATAATCAGACCAGTTCATCCCAAATTGGAATTCTTGTATAATCCCTGTTACGACACCAACGGCAAAGCTAAGTAAGAAAATGCGGCCCCAAAATTGTGCCATGTGCTTGTACATGATGTCTTTTTTGACAACATACACCGTTTCCATGATGGCAACAACCAAGGCTAAGCCGATTGATAATGGCACAAAGAAGAAATGAAACACCGTGGTCATCGCGAACTGAAAGCGCGCCAAGGATAAAATACTTAATCCAAGATTCATAATGGTCCCCCCTTTATTAATTTATTCCCTACGAAAGCGGAAACACTTTATTCACCTTTCATAATAGCAAGTGATAAGTGAAATTTCAATCAATCTCAACTTTTATTCCCAAAATAGTCAAAGCCGCTAATTTTCAAGGCCACTATTAATACATTTATTCGTTTGTAAGTTCACATTTTACAACTTGGCAACTGCCATCAAAATCGTGAACAATGCTCATGATTGGCGGACATAGCAGTCTCCAATCAATCAGTCATCATGGTCAACCAGTCCACAAAGTGATTTATATTATAAACAAGTGATGCTGTTATTAAAAAAGCACTTCATTTAACAAGTTTAGGCCGCGAAAACGCAAACAAGGGCGGGTCGGCGTGCTATATTTTACAACGTGCAATAGAATAAAACGTTACGAGGAGTAAATATAATGAAAAGGAATTCACAACAAACGACCACCGTTGAACACTACAAGATGTTCAAAGATGGCAAACATTGGGTTTACGCGGGGATTACCATTGCGGGGCTCGGTAGTACGTTAATGCTGACGACTAACGCCTTAGCAGCAACGACCACCCCAACCAGTGCCACGACCACTTCGGCGGCCAACGCCCCTGCAAGTGTTGCTAGCCAACTCAGTCAAGCTGCCGGGGCAACGGTGACTGATTCAAGCAGCCAGGCGTCTACTGTCGCCAGTCAGGACACACTGTCTACCGACAGCAATGCCGGTACTGAGCCTAGTCAGGCTGGAACTACTGAGACAAGTACTACCGGGGCCACAACTGAGACTAGCACGAGCGACCAAGCTGCAAGTACGGCGGCTGACCAGGCTAGCAAAGCGGCCAACAGCGCCAGCGACATGGGAACTAGTCAGGCGACCACCACTGCTAATTCGACAGCGGCTAGTACCGTTAACGGTACCGAACAGGCGGCTAGCGAAGCGACGAATGACGGTACAACAGCCGCGAATCCGACTGAATCAACAACTAATTCAGCCAGTGATGCCACGACCGCTTCAACTGATGATTCGACTCCCAAACTAGCGACAACTGCTAGTGCCAGTACTGACTCGACTGCCGCGGCAACGCCAACTAGTGCGGCAGCGACTAGCGCGGCTAGTGATGCGACAAGCGACAGCGGTCACGGTTTGATCTACGAAACTAACGACACCACCGGCAATCAAAAGAGCACGGTCACCATTACACAAAGCGGCCCTTACAGTGTGACCTGGAAAAAGGTCACTACCTCTGATAAGACCGATACGACAACGGTGACGTTAGATGCCAGTGATATTGTGGCGGTCGTCAATACGATCAAGGACTTAGCAAATCAAGCGGCGACACCGTCTGGCCAAGAACAATTAGCAGCGGCCAAAGCAAAACTATCAACGATTCTTGACGCGTTAAAAGAACTTCCTACAGATATTGCCAGTAAGATCGTGGGTAACGTGCTTTACCCGATCGTCTTCACCGGCACGGGTTCGGAAGCCCTCTCTAATTTACGTACCGAAATGAATCAGCACCGTTACGACATTTCTAATACCTGGACCGGTCTCGATCCCGTCGCTTACGCTGCCGACCGAGCTGCGGCCGAAGCGTATTATCCAACGACCGTAACTTGGTGGGATAACGTAGCTAAGGAGACTTGGACCCTACCTGAATACAATGACCCGACACAGTACGTTCGTGCTTACTATATTCAAAACGGTGATTCCACCAAGACAGTCATCATCGGCCAAGGTTGGACGGAACATGTTGATTGGATCGGCTACGTTTCAAAAATTTGGTATGACATGGGCTATAACGTCCTCATGCCGAGCCAACGTGGCCAGTTCCTAAGTGATGGTGATAACTTAACGTTTGGTTATCAGGATAAATATGACTGGTTGAACTGGGTCAAGATGGTCGACGAACGCAATGGTGCTGACAGTCAGGTTGTCTTCTATGGGCAATCATTAGGCGCCGACACCGTATTGGAAGCCGCCTCAGTTCCTGGACTTTCAAAGTCCGTTAAAGCAGTTGTTTCGGACGCCGGGTACGCGACCTTACCAGAACTAGGTAGCTCACTATACAACAAGGCCATCGCTGCCGTTTCAAACGCCCTTCAATCCGTTGGTCTGCCAGCCATCACGAGCCTGCCCTTCCTATCCTATGATAAGATTGTGGCCGCAATGAATGCTCGGTTGATCAAGGAGCAAGGTTTCAGTGTCGATGACTTATCAGCGACTGATGCGGCAAGCAAAATCACCATTCCATTGCTCTTGATCCACACGCAAGACGACGCCTTTATTCCATATACGCAATCGTTGGAATTAGCCGCCGCTAATCATTCCGCTGACCAAGAAGTGTGGATCTTACCAGGGACTGTCGGTGGTCACGCTGCGGCCAATAATGCGATCCTGCAATACCGTCAACATTTGTTAGCTTTCTTAACACCACTACTCTCCGTCGCGGAAGCTGAAGACGAAGCGGTTGATGTTGATCAAGTAACGGACGATCGTAATCAGGAAGCAACTGATAACGGGACAAGCACCGATACGACCACCCAAGGCAATGATGACGTTACTGATGACGTTACTAATGGTAGTCTTGATAATCACGATGCCAGCGATTCGCAAACCACGACAGCGACCGGTGAGCTGACGACTGACGATGCCACTAGTCACAATCAAACGGCCAGTGATAATGCGACGACGGACATTACTGATGCCTTTGATGACAGCGCAACGGATACGACCACGCATGCAAAGACTAACGAGACTTCAACGCCTCATGACGTTGACTTAAATGACACGGATAATGCGGTGGATAGTGATCCCGACACGGCGGTTGATGGGACAGACGTTACGACCACTACGACTCGATCCAGTGATAACCATCAGAACGGTGTTATCAAGGGCCAAGCCAGTGATTCAATTATGGTCAGCTCAAATGCCACGACCAACACGGACTGGTTAGTCAATCACGATGACAGTGGTTCGGCCGTCACAGCCAGTTTGCGTCAGGATTACAGCGACCGTGAAGCAAGTGTTACGACGCCAACCACCGTATCAGCCACAACAACTGATACTGACAGCGCGGACCTAGTTCCCGTCTCTTCACCGGCTACCAAGGCGACGACTGCAACGGCTGATCTCCCCCAAACTGATGAAACGACGCAGTCTTGGATTGCAACTTTAGGTGCTAGTCTCCTGGCCCTAGCAACGGGAATCTGGGCCCAAATTCGGCGGCGCTTTAGTTAGTCAACTTTTCCCAGTTTCGTTCAGTGGTGTGTTATTCTTAATAAAACTATCGTGTGAAAAGAGGAATCACTATGGATATTGGGACACGAGTGACGTTCGTTCTGGAAGGTGAGACTTATACTGGGACCATTGCGAAGAGTTACACTAATTCGTATTTGATCTCCTTTACAAGTCCTGCCCCAGCCATCGTTGATAAGTATCACAACAAAGTCATTATTAGCCAGAAACAAGTTCAAGCCGCTAAATAGCGGTTAAAAACAGCCACTCTTGAAATTCGCGAATTTTAAGAGTGGCTGTTTTTAGTTTGCCCTGCTTTAAGTTGTCACTTTAGTAAATCATTTTTTAAAACGTAGTAGCGGTGTCCCAATCAGTGGTGTGAGAATTCCGGCTAAAATCGCTTCTGGAATCCCATTCGAGGCCACGATCGTCAACAAGTACGGCATTAGTTTACTCAAGTTAACTTGATAAAATCCAGCCGCTTGGTGGCTGTAGAGTAGCCCAATCAAGCCCAAAACTAGAATCGTATTCGTTAATGCTCCGGCCACACCAGCGAGCGTCATCCCTAACACTTTTTGATGTCGTTTTTGGAACCACATAAAAATCCAACCGGCTATCAAACCGACAAGAATCCGCGGTACCACCGCTATCAACGGGTTGGTGAATACGATTGGCGCCAAGGGACTCGTCGGTGCGACGAACGCCCGTATCCACGCAATAAGTCCCCAAGTTCCACCAATAATTGCCCCGTCACGTGGTCCCAAGACCACGGCGGCCAAGATAACCGTCACGTGAATTGTCGTAATACTCAATCCTGGTAATGGAATGTACCCAAAAAACGGCACGATATTCTGAATGATCACGATTGCCATTAGTACCGCTAATACACTGATATGATAGGCGTTTGAACGTCTCTGCATCATCAGCCACCTCTACTCTCTTTACCTTATGAATTATGCGCTTAATTATAGCATATCCCCAAGCCTAGTAGCCGCAAAAAAGTGGCCCTCACCCGACCGGTAAGACCCACTTTTGATTACGATTTCGATTCTTTGACACGTAGCCCCGCTCGAATACGGGAGTGCCGATAACTATAGGCAAAGTAAATCACGATACCAATAACCAGCCAAATACCAAACATATGCCACGTAAATGCCTGTAGATTAAGCATCAGGTAGATACATGCCAGAAATGAGACAACTGGTAATACCGGATAAAATGGTACTTTAAATGAACTATTGATTTGTTGTAGCGTTTCGTGTCGACGCAGGAACACCACGCCAATTGAGACCATAGCGAATGCGAATAGCGTTCCAATATTGACTAACTCCGCGATTTTATCTAATGGAATCACAGCCGCAAATACACTGGCAATAATACCAAAAATCCAAGTACTCTTAACCGGCACTTTGGTATGGGGACTGACGGTCCGAAAGACTTTCGGTAACAACCCATCCCGGCTAATCGCAAACAGTAACCGGGTCCCACCATATAACATGACAATCAAGACGGTTGTCATACCGACAACGGCACCTAGTGACACGATTCCCGCCGCCCAGTTTTGATGAATGACGGCTAAGGCATACGCCACGGGATCACCCACGTTAAGCTTGCTGTAATGGACGACCCCGACCAGAACGGCGGCCATTGCCACGTATAAAATCGATGCTACGACTAACGAACCGACAATTCCGATTGGCATATTACGCTTAGGATTTTTCACTTCTTCTGAAGCAGTCGACACCGCATCAAACCCAATATACGCGTAGAATGCTAACGACGCGCCTTTGACCAGTCCGCTAACACCATGGGGCATGAACGGATGATAATTGGCAGGTTTCACAAAGAAAATTGCCACGCCAATGAAAAGAACAATCACTAGAATCTTAACGATTACCATAATTGAATTGACCCGGGTTGACTCTTGTAACCCACCGACCAATAACAGTGAGACAGCCAAAACCACGACAAAAGCAATTAAGTTGAATCCAGCACCACTGACACCGGCAGTACCAGCGGCGGCGGTCAGAAATGTTGGTAGTTTTAGGCCAAAGCCGCTCATTAAATTCTGAAAGTACGATGACCAACTTACCGCCACCGAGGATACCGCGAATAAATATTCTGAGATCAGAGACCAACCAAGAATCCAGGCTAAGAATTCCCCAAAAACGGTATAAACGTAAGTATAGGCACTCCCCGCCAAGGGAATGGTCGAAGAAAATTCAGCGTAACATAAAGCGGCCAGTGAACAGACCACCGCAGCAATCACAAATGAGAGCATGGCAGCTGGACCGGCATACTTAGCGGCAATGATTCCGGGGGTGATAAAGATCCCAGAACCGACGATTGCCCCGACACCCATCATCGTTAGACTAAATGCACTCAACGTCTTCTCGAGGCCGCCCTTATTAAAATTAGCTGGATTGACTGATTTCTTAACCAACAATCGTTGTGATGCTTTCATCTGGTACGCCTCCTAATCAAAATCTTAATAATGCAACGTTGTTAATTCTATTAATTTTTGTGCAATTAGTCAAGTAAATCTAACAATTTCAGTTAATTCATAATCAAATCCGGTCAAGACAGCGTTTTACGTCATTAGTCATTTTAAACAAATTTATTAATAATTCATAAGATTTGTTAATTTTAATCTAACCACCCTATTACTGGCCACTGGTTATCATTGTTTTATTCATCCAGTTGCTGCCGTGTCCGGCGACCATCTCAGACTGACGTTGCACGCTAACACATTAGGCGGTCAGTCGGTTGCTAAGGGTCCTGCTCGCCAAGAACTATTCATTGACCGACCTTGAGCTTGGTTTTTGACGGTTCAACCTGCAAGCACTCCGAGTCTCACTCACCTAACTGTGCCAGTCTCGGTGCGCCATTTCTCACCACCCTAATTGCAAACAAAAAAAGAAGCATTCCGTCTCTCTCAACCGGAATGCTTCTAAATAAGCTTTAGATATATTGAATCAAGGTCATCAAGACTGGCACAACTACGATGAACAACACGGTACTCGTTGTCACGATGTTAGTGGCGTATTCCACGTCACCATGTGCTTCGTTCGCCAAGATTGGTAGCACAGCTAGCATTGGCGTTGCTGATTGAACGATCAATGTTTGCGATGCTAAGGTTGGGAAGCTAGCACCGAGGTTACCAGCAACCATCAAGACAAGAATCATGATGACTGGTGACAAGATGAAGCGACCAATCAACGCAACGATCGTATCACGGTCGAAACGAATACTCTTCAGACCAGCGTCGGCCAACACGATCCCGATGTAGATCAAGGAAAGTGGCGTTACTAGGTTCCCAACGTAAGTCAACGTTGAACTAACGAATGATACCTTCATGATTGGGATATTTAGTAGTAAGAAGATTAACGCAACTAAGAAACCAACCAATGGCATTGGAATAACTTTCTTCCAGTCAATCTTGTTATGCGTCTTTTCCTTGGACTTCGTCGGGTCGTCGTTTGAAATCAAGAAGACCCCGAATGCCCACGTCGAAACGGTGTTCACAATATAGTAAACAAGGAAATACGTCATACTCTTGTCACCGAACAGCGCAATATTCAAAGGTAACCCAATGAAAATCGTGTTGGCGTTGACGATCGCATTGATGAAAATCCCCTTACGACCTGGACGAACCCGCATAATTTTAACTAGCGCAAAGGCAATCAAGTAGCCAATAATCACGGCTAGAAAGGCATATGCCAAGTAACCTGCAAATGATCCTAGCTGCCCACGAGTAAGTCGGCTCAGCACAGATACGAAGATCGATGCTGGCAAAGCGATGTTCTTAATAAATTTGGAAATCGTTCCAGCAAACTTATCATCAAACCAACCTGCTCGTCGTAGGACGAAACCTAATATCATAATCAAAACGACAACTAAGACGCTTTGAATTGAATTCCATAAAACTCCCATGTGCTCTTATACCCTCTTACAATTCTCTTATTTTACCGACACTATTTGCTGATGGCCCGGTATTCTGGGACCCACTTCATATCAGCAACCGCTTGTTTAGCATCCGCAATTGGTTCTTTGTTGAGCTTCTGATCGATAACACTTTGTGCCACGACTTCAGCTAATTTTTCTGAAAATTCAGTAATCTTCGCAACTGGTGGCAAGACTGCGGCACCTGGCTTCGATGTATCCACGATTCCACCTAATGCGTGGCAGGCTGCTGACAGGGTTTCAGCGTTCAGCACCTTGGCTGTTGAAGCAATCAAGCCAAATCCTAAACCAGGGTACATCAAGGCGTTGTTTCCTTGACCGATTTGGTAAGT
This sequence comes from Lactiplantibacillus argentoratensis, assembly GCF_037290055.1. Classification (NCBI taxonomy): domain Bacteria; kingdom Bacillati; phylum Bacillota; class Bacilli; order Lactobacillales; family Lactobacillaceae; genus Lactiplantibacillus; species Lactiplantibacillus argentoratensis. The sequence continues at coordinate 918,739 of NZ_CP147647.1, read as the reverse complement.
AACACCCTTGTACTCAACGTCATCAGCTGGGATACCCGTGGCAACTAAGGCCCGGCCATCCGTCCATTTGATTAAATCTTCCGCTTTAGCTTCTGCTAACTTGGTTGGGTTAGAAAGTGGGAAGATGATTGGCCGTTCCGTGTGCGCCGCCATTTCCTTGATGATGCTTTCAGTAAAGGTACCAGGCTGAGTCGATGTCCCAATCATAACGGTTGGGTGAACGGCTTTAACAACGGCTTCCAAGTTGGTTAATTCGTCAGCGTTGCTAAATTCACTCCGTTTGCGCGTGAAGGCTTTTTGGGCTGGGGTTAAACCTTCCGTGTCGTCAAATAGTAAACCTTGCTTATCAACAGCGTAGAAGTGTTGCTTAGCTTCTTCTTCTGTTAAACCAGCTTGCATCAATTCATCCAAGATTTGGTTGGCAATTCCCATACCGGCCGTTCCGGCACCAAATGATAAGATCTTTTGGTCCTTGATGCTTTCCTTTGAAATGTTCAATGCACCTAAGATACCAGCTAAAACAACCATCCCGGTTCCTTGGATATCATCGTTAAAGGTTGCGATTTGATCCTTGTACTTGTCCAAGATTACTTGCGCATTGTCGCGACCGAAATCTTCAAAGTGTAACAATGAATCTGGGAATAATTGTTGTTCAGCAGCAACGAACTTGTCGATCACGTCATAGTATTGTTCGCCGGACACACGCTTGTGCCGGTTACCAAGATACAATGGATCATCTAATAATTTCTGGTTGTTCGTTCCAGCATCGATGCTAACTGGCAGTACTTGTGATGGGTCAATGCCGGCAGCGGCGGTGTAAACCATTAATTTACCAATGGCAATATCAACACCGTTAACGCCCCAGTCACCCATACCAAGAATACCTTCAGCATCCGTCACAACGACTAAGCGAATATCACGGCCGTCCGCGGCATTCTTCAAAGTTGCTTCAATATCTTCAGGTGCATCTACGGAAACAAAGGCCGCATTTTGTGGGTCCAAGAACAATTCATTATATTGTTCAATGGAATCGGCAACGACGGGATCATAAACGATTGGCATAAATTCAACCACGTGTTCATCCATCAAATGGAAGAATAGAGTCCGGTTTTCGTTAAAGAGATTCATTAAGAAAATCCGTTGTTCCAAACGACTAGGCTTGCTCTTGAATTGGGCATAAGCTTGCGTCGCCTGTTCATCAATTGTTTGAACCTTGCTTGGTAACGTCCCCGTCAAGCCAAGTGCTTGACGTTCCTCTTTGGTAAAGGCAGTGCCTTTATTTAAGAATGGGTTATTTAAAATTTCACTTGCAGTTTTTGTCATTACTGCGGCCTCCTAATTAATTTACATTTTCATCAATTTTCATTGCTAGGAAAAACGTCCTATCAATTTACAAGTAATACTGTAATGCCAGTAAAATGTTATAGTCAAAACTATGATATGATATAAATATATTAAATAAGGTCGCTACAAAAGCTGATTTAGAAAGGAATAAAGATGAACACAAAAGACTTGGCTTATTTCGATGAATTAATTTCTCAAAAAAATTTTTCAAAAGTTGCGAAAACATTCGGTGTGAGCCAACCAACTGTGACCACCGCAATCAAACGCCTGGAGTCTGAATTCGGGGCACCGCTCGTGATTCGTGACCGTGTTAAAAATACGTTACACGTCACTGCTAGTGGGGCGCAACTTGCTGAACACGCTAAAATCGTTTTACATGAGTTACGCCTCGCCCACCAAGAAATCGACAATCTATCCCAAAATCGACTGATTTTAGGATTACCGCCAATTATTGAAAACCATTATTTTCCAAAAATCGGTGCCCGATTGGCCGCGGAAGGGCTATTAGTCGGTCTCGAAACCATTGAGGGGGGCTCGATCTGGCTACGTAACGCTGTGCGGGACGGTCGCGTTGACATGACCCTGCTTGGTTCGGTGGAGCCGCTCGCTTACCAAACGTTGATTGCCGAAGAATTTGACCGTCAGCCCTTCTGTATCTACGTGTCCAAGCAACATCCGTTAGCACAACGTAAACGGGTCTACTTTAACGAACTACGACGTGAAAAATTTGTTTTCTTTAATAGTAATTTCATCCATAATACGGCCTTCAACAAACTCACGCGCCGGAATCACTTTCGCCCCAACATCGTCTTTCGTTCCAACGATACCCACGTTTTAATGAAATTGATTGGTGAAAATGTCGGCATCGGTTTCTTTACCAAAATCGTCGATCACTACCGTACTGACGTCGTACGACTGGAATTGATGGACATTGAACCCCCTGAATTTATCACAAGCATCGTCTACCGAACAACCCATATTCTGACCCCCGTGCAGCAACAGCTACTGACCATTTTGCACGAAACATTAGCGGTTGACGCTGATCAGACCGATTAAGCAAAACTGCACCACCCTTACAGAATAGTCTGTGAGGGTGGTGCAGTTTTCGTAATCATTACAAATTGCAATATATCCAAATGAAACAATCGTGAAGACACGTCAATCTCAAAGTAAAAGTTGAACCACTCAAGGAATCGTGCTGTTCACTTAGACAGATGGCTCAGTCGCGACGTTTAAATCTTCATTTTAAGTAATTGATCAATAAACCGTTGTTCATCAGTGGTTGGTAAGTACCCGGCCCGTGTGACCACCGAGATATTGAAGCTGACCGGCAATTGATCTTTGATCTCCAAACATACGACGCCATCATCCGCTTTAACCACATCACGAACCAGTAAGCTAATGCCCAAGTTGGCTTTAACTAAGGCTTTGACCCATGAGATATCGGGGGTCCGGTAGATAACTTCTGGATGTACCCCGGCAAAGTCACAATAGGCTCGGAAGGCTTGTGGGTGCACGTATTTGCCATCCAATCCAATGAACTGTGCCTGACCGAGATTCTTAAAACTAACGGCGGCTTGTTTCGCCAAACTATTTTGAGGACTCACGATAATACTGAATGGCCGTGCCCCTAAGTGAACCGCACGAACTGTCGGCAAATCAAATGGTAAGTAGGACCCTAATAACGCGATGTTGATCTCACCATGCACTAACTTACGCAATAGCTCATCTGAGCCCGTTTCCGTTATTTTTAACTGTTGCAGTAACCCGTTCTGAAGTAACTTTTCCGCAATTTGAGGGAAATATAAAGTGCCAATAATTGGTGGTAAGCCAAAACGAATATCAGTCTGTAACGTACTCTGAATTTCGCGATGAGCAAGTTGCAAACTGGCCTGGATCTGGCGTGCATTCTTGTAAAGCAGCTGACCGGCCCGGGTAATATTTGTCTGTTGATGGCGACGGTCTTGAATCACCAGTTTGACTGCAAACTCTTTTTCCAACCGATGAATTGCTTGAGTCACTGCCGGTTGTGAGACCGCAAACTGCTTGGCGACCATCGTATAATTTTGGCAATCAACTAACGCCCGAAAATAATCTAAATCACGTGTATTCATCCGCGCTCACCAAATTCCTTCATGTACATCGCCGCAATCTTTTGCTGTAGCTCAGCCACTGAATGCCGCCGTGAACGCGCGCAATCCTTGGCTTCACGGTGACATAATAAGCAACGGCGCTTCGGCAGCCCCAAATCCGTCCGCGACAGCGCGCGCTGTGAACCCGCTTGTAAGATGTCAATATCATATAAGCGACCTAACGGATCGTGTTCTTCAAAAGCGACCGCCAGCCGTTTGCTAGTCGCAAAGTCAGTCGTCAGAATCAAGAACCGCTCATTACCCGCCGGATGATTCCAATCAGCTGCCACCGTGTATGTCGACAACTCAGCTTCAAACCGCTGGACACCGGCCAAAAACAACCGTCGTAGTGCAGCGTTATTCTTAATCGGTCCCGGAATATTCAACTTGATTGCCGCAATCGTGGCCCGGGGGTTAGTCGCTGTCAACTGTTGCTGATACGCGACCCGTTGATCACGGGCTGCTAGCATTGCCGTGATTGTTTGCGGTTCACCGGTTGTAAAAATCGTCGCCATGCTTGTCACTTTCTTCCTATATATTTGTTATATTTCCAGCTTAACCGAAATTAGTCGATTTTTAAACTAATTTCTTTGGTCTCTAACTACAGCCCAAATCAAAAATAGCCCACGCACCGATTACTCAAGCGCATGGACTATTGATTTGGGTTAGTCAAAATAACTTATTGTAAATATTTGAACATTTGTTGTCCGGCTTGCCGGCCAAAGATTACCGTTTCAGCGATTGAATTACCACCAATCCGGTTATTGCCGTGGAGACCGCCGACCACTTCACCGGCTGCAAACAGGCCGGCAATCGGTCGTTCGTCCTGATTCAACACTTGGGTTGCTGGATTAATGGCAATCCCACCCATCGTGTAGTGAACAGCTGGCGCAATGTGAATTGAGTAGAACGGTCCCGCCGCAATATCGCGATCCATCCCAGTCGTCCGGTTAAAGGCCGCATCATTATGGTTAGCGACTGCCTGATTCCAGTCAGCCACCGTCTGTTTAAGCGTCGCAGCGTCTAAGCCGGTCTCAGTCGCGAGTGTTTCCAGATCAGCACCAGTCTTTACCAGGCCAATGTGATCGTAAAATTCAACCGCCTTGACCCGGTCACGAATGCCGCGGTCAAAGATCAAGTAAGCACCAGTACCACCCAGTTGATCGATGGCAGCCGTCACGTTCTTACGGGTGTCGAGTTCATTGACGAAACGAGCCCCTTGATTATTGACCAAAATCGCACCTTCGCCCCGAACCGCTTCACCGATTAAATAAGCGTGATCCGTATCCTGTTGGACCGTTGGATGAACTTGGACTTGATCCATATCGACCAACTTAGCCCCAACAGCTTGCGCTAACAGAATCCCGTCACCGGTCGCACCCGGCTGATTAGTCGTCTGATAATTTTTAAGGTCATCACGATACTGGCCTAATAGGGCCTTATTCGCACCGAAGCCACCGGTTGCTAACAAGACGGCTCCAGCCGTAATCGTGACAGCGCCATCCGGAGTCGTTGCCTTAACACCACTGATCTTGCCGGCTTCGACGATTAGCTCATCGACTTTGACATCCGTGAAGAGTGGTAACTGAGCAGCTGCGACCTGTTTCAACAACTCAGTGACTAAGAAACCACCAATTGGGGCCATTGAACTCGGCCGATGGGTCCGCATGACGCTCATCCCACCAGTAATCGTCAAATCGTCCAACTTAATACCGTGGTCTGCTAACCAGTCAATTGCGAGCGCACTGTGTTCCGTGAAGAATTTCAACAATGCTTGGTTATTCATGCCGCCGCCACCTTTAAGGGTCTCGCCGTAGAAATCACCAAAGCTATCAACAATATGATGATGCAATTGGACGTTGGTTTCCGCCGCATTCATACCAGATGAAGCCCGGGTGGTGTTACCACCGATTTTCGGCATTTTTTCTAAAATAACCGGGTTCAGCCCCAGTTCGTGGGCCTGGATGGCCGCCGTCAAACCAGCGCCCCCCGATCCAATGATCACTACGTCATAGTTCGGTTTTAAATCCGCTAATGCGGTTGGTGTAAATGTAAACTTTTCAGCCATTAATTGCCACTTCTCCTCTCAATTCGACCGGGGGTATTCCCCAGTACGGAACCAAAATCTAATTTATTATTGTCATTAACTGGACACGGGCCACCATTCCAAGTCTAGGAACAATGACCCGCGCCACGTTGATCCGCGTCAGTAGTTCAACACACGATCAATCCTTATTTTAGCTTAATCATCAATATTCGTCATATCCAGTGGAACCATCCATTCATCGAATTGTTCCGCCGTGACTTTGCCGGACTTGATGGCTGCTTCACGCAATGTCGTCCCCGCTTTTTCAGCTGCTTGAGCAATCATTGCACTGTCATGGTAGCCGATGTGTGGTGACAATGCCGTAACCGTCATCAAGGAACTGTCGACTAATTCTGCCATCCGGTCTTGGTTGACCGTCAAACCTGCAATCATCCGGTCAGTGAAGCCGGTAATCGTTCCAGCTAACAATTCAGCAGATTCAAGGAAGGCATCAATCAAAACGGTCTTGTAAACGTTCATTTCAAAATTACCTTGGCTAGAAGCTAAATCGACGACCACGTCATTCCCCATAACTCGTACCGCTGCCATCGTGATGGCTTCAGCTTGGGTTGGGTTAACTTTCCCAGGCATGATTGATGAGCCGGGTTCGTTAGCCGGAATGTTTAATTCGTCATAACCGGCCCGTGGACCGCTTGCCAAGAACCGCACATCATTGGCAATCTTCATCAGATCAGCCGCTAAGGTCTTGATGGCCCCGTGAACCACGTTCAAGCCAGAATGATGAGCCAGACCATAGAACTTATTGGAATCAGCCGTAAATTCAATTCCATACAATTTGCTCATCGCCGCAGCAATGTTTTCAGCAAAATGAGGGGCAGCGTTTAGACCAGTCCCAACGGCGGTCCCACCCATGGCAAGCTCGCCTAACGTTGGATTCAACTGTTTTAAGTAGGCAATATCATGTTCAATCGCACTGGCCCAACCACTCACTTCTTGGCCAAAAGTTAATGGCGTTGCATCTTGAAGATGGGTCCGGCCGATCTTTACTACCCGCCAGTACTTCTTTTGTTTGAGCTTCAATTCCGCTAATAAGTGTTCCGCTGCGGCAATCAGCTTATCCACGGCAACGGCGGCCGTAATGTTCATCGCCGTCGGGAAGATATCGTTGGAGCTTTGACCATGGTTGACATCGTCGTTCGGCAAGATTTCAATATCAGGATTGATCTTACCAGCCATGTGTGCGACCACTTCATTAACGTTCATATTCGTTTGCGTCCCCGAACCAGTTTGGTAAACAACTAGCGGAAAGTCCTTACGCAAATCTTCATCGTCGAGCGCTAATAACTTATCAATGGCAGCCACGATTAAATCAGCTTTTTCCGCAGTCATTGCTTCAACTTCTTTATTCGCAATCGCTGCGGCCCGCTTAATTTGAAGTAGTGCTCGAATCATTTCCAACGGCATCTTCGTACCAGTTGGGAAGTTATGGCGACTCCGTTCTGTCTGAGCACCCCATAAGGCGTTCGCAGGAATTTTAACTTCGCCTAAAGTATCTGATTCAATTCGATATTCTGTCATGTTGATAACCTCCAATTAATGTGTTGGTAAGCGCTTACTAAGTGTGTGAAAAAAATAACATTTAGTTTATAAACCTAGTTTAGCGCCCCCATATAGCTATAGTCAAACTCAGTTTTAGCTATAAGTATTAATTATGAGGTTGATATAACAGTCGTTTAGCGCTGAAAGTTTGCGGTAACTGTGTGTTTGATAAAAATGTTTATTTATTCACATGTTCCAATTTATTTCTGTTGACCAATTTTACTCGTAATCGTCATTTTTGATTACTTAATCGGCTCAAATATGCCAAATCACAAAATAGCGAGTCATGATTAAACGAGACCAAACCAGCTTAGACCCGCTGGAAAAAATTCGAATTAGGGTAAATATGCTTAGCCAGTTCGTCCTACACCGACTTCCAGGCATTTCTGCCAATTGCTGGAACGCGGTGGACACAGATTTAAGCCGCAACCCACGTCTTAAATACTGGTCTTCCACTAACCAAGCCAGAAACGCTTGCTAAGTGGAATTTCACCGCTGAGCATTGGCAGAAACGCCTTTCAGTCGGAACAGTGTTCGAATGGCGGACGAAGATGTACCCAACTTTTGATGAATTTGTCATTGTTTTTCATAAACAGTAATTTTGTCAGTCAACTGTTAGGTCGCAAAGATATTAGGGTAGCTCGCTAATTCGGAATTACTATAATAATAATAGAACTCCTCAACAAAGTGGTTAGGGTAACCCTAATGTCTCGCTCAAAGTTCCCGTATCAAAATGGCCAACGACCAATTGTACCCAGTTAGGTGGCCGTTCATCAGCCATTCGAGCGGGTTCCCGACTGTAGGGGCTGGGTGACAATGCTCAGTAGCCAAATTATTCTTAGTCGGAAGTGCCTTTCTTCCGGCTTAGAATAAGACTCGTATTTGAGATGACGCAGGTTGTGCGTTAGCTCAAATCGACGTCGGCTGCATTCCAGCAATTGTCACCCAGCCCCGGAAGTCGGAATAGGACACACACCGGCTGACAAATAGCATCGCTAATTAAGACTCACTTTCATTATAAAACCAAAATTTTGTCACACTTGCAATAGAACTGCCCTGCTTAACTCATTTCAATTCACCATAAATAAAAATGACCCAGTTAGTAATAAACCGGGTCATTTTTGTCATCAATATACTTTAGTCCTTCACCGCTTTAATCGTATCAATAATCGTGCCATCGCGATATTCAATCAAGGCAACGGTGCGATCTGTAAATTCAAGTGGTTGGGGTTGGCCGACTTTCTTTTCGGCTAATTGCTGTAATTCTTCAATCGTATAGACCGGCACACCTGGGACATGGCTGAGTGCTTTAACTAGGTCTTGACGCCGCGGGTTGATGGCAATCCCGTATTCCGTCACAACCACATCAATGGAATCCCCTGGCGTGACAACGGTTGTTACTTCTGGCACAATCGTCGCTAACCGACCACGGACAAGTGGTGCAGAGATAATGGTCAGTTTGGCCGTAGCCGCATCTTGATGTCCACCAATGGCGCCACGAATCACACCATCCGAACCAGACATGACGTTGACATTAAAGTGCGTATCAATTTCCAACGCACTCAGAATGGCAACATCCAATTGATCAACCATTGCGCCTTTATTATCAGGGTCAGCGTACCATGATGCGTCAATTTCTTGTTGATTAGGATTGGCGTGCATCGATGCTGCCGCCCCTTTGTCAAAGTCTTGAACATCCATGACTTTGTCAACTAACCCTTCTTCAAGCAAATCAGTGGTTGGTTTCGTAATACCACCAAGTGCAAACGAGGCTTTGATTTGATTATCAAGCATTGCTTGCCGCAAGTAACGAGTGACAGCTAACGCAGCACCGCCGGAACCAGTTTGGAATGAGAAGCCGTTTTTAAAGTATGGTGAGTTCACGATCACATCATTAACGGTCTGGGCAATCTTCAATTCCTTTGGGTCCTTGGTGAAGCGCGTCGCACCTGAACCAATCTTGTCTGGGTCACCAACTTGGTCGACCTGCACGACGTAATCGACTTGCGTCTGTTTAATTGAGGCCGGTGTATTTGGATAAGCCACAATATTATCGGTCAATAAGACAACTTGGTTGGCGTATTGCGCATCCATCAGGGCGTAACCTAAGGAACCAAAGACTGCTTTACCGGCCATCCCGTTCGCATTTCCTAGTCGGTCAGCATTCGGCACACCTAGAAAGGCCACATCAATTTTAATATCACCATGTTCAATGGCCCGGGCTCGGTTACCATGAGAACGGAAGATTACGGGATTCTTTAAACCACCGTGTGAAACGAAGTCCCCAAGAGAGCCCCGCATCCCCGAGCTAGTAATATTCGTAATCGTTCCAGCCTTGATTGCTTCGATCACCATATCATTCATCACGCCCGTTAAGGAGGATGGCGCCAAGGTCAAATCTTTAATACCGGCATCAATAATGGCCCGCATCACTTGATTGAAGACGAAATCCCCATTACGAAAATGATGGTGAAATGAAATCGTCATACCATCTTTGACAGTGGCTTTTACCACGTCAGCAACGGAATCAACGACTTTGTTGTCCCCTGTTGAAACATGAACTTTGGGGGCCACCCGTTGAATTTCAGGATGTCCGATTTCGGTCGATTCAAAGCCTTGGTAATTTAACTTCGTCATTAATTCTGCTGGTAATTCGCGGTCTACGCTATTTTTCAATGTAATTGCCCTCCTCATCGAGTAAGTTAGAAACTTTAGCTAAGCTCATCACACGTTGGGCCCGCAAAACGACGGGCCGGTCCACCATTTGACCATTCATGGAAATAACACCAGAACCCTTGATCCGGGCTTCCTCAATCGCGGCGATAACTTTTTGGGCCTTAATAACTTCATCCTTGGTTGGTTCATAGACTGAATTGACCATTGCGATCTGCCGCGGGTTGACCAATGATTTACCGTCAAATCCTAATTGATGAATATGCCGCGTCTCACGGTAGAAGCCATCGGGATCGGCCATGTTTGTAAAGACCGTATCGAACGCGGCAATGCCAGCAGCACGAGCGGCGTGAAGCACCATGTTACGGGCAAATTCCAGTTCCGCGCCATCAGGATAACGGTGGGTCTTCATGTCCGTCGTATAATCTTCTGCTGACAAGGCAATCCCAATCATTCGATCCGAGGCTGCCGCGATTGCCGGGGCATTAAGCACGCCCTTAGCGCTTTCAATTGCGGCCATCAAATGAGTCGTACCGACTGGAATATCAAATTCAGCTTCAGCTGCCGCGACATCCTTTTCCAACGTTTGAATCATGGCAGCCGATTCGACTTTTGGTAAACGGATAACGTCAATACCAGCCTTGACCATCGCTTTGACATCATCAGCGTAATACTTGGTGTCTAAGCCATTGATCCGGACGACCAATTCAGCCTTGCCATAGTTCTGCGTTTTTAACGCTTCGTAAACCAGCACCCGGGCCGCGTCCTTTTCAGCCATTGAGACGGCATCTTCCAAGTCAAACATGATCGAGTCCGCACCGTAAATCCCGGCATCCTTCACCATGGCTGGATTATTACCAGGTACAAACATCATTGTCCGCCGTAAGCGTTCTTCATTTTCAGCCATTATAATACCTCCCATGCTGGTGTCGTGGTTTCTAACGCCCGTTGTGCTGCCGTAATAGTCCGCGCTTTAATGACGCAGTCCAACGCCCCTTTATCGACAGCGCGCACCTTCACATTATCGATATTCAATTGTTGAAGCGTCGTCGTGATCACGTGCTTTATTTGTGCCCCGAACTGTTTGATAACATCTGATTCAAGGTCGATTTGAATGCCGTTGTGTCCCGCCATTAACATAATTTGAATATCAGATGATTCCAAGGTTCCGGCGACTGCCGTTGTCTTAATTTCCATCAATTTTCATTCCTTTCTGAATTCGCGCTTGTAATGTTGTTAGGTTATTTTTTATAAACTGGGCCGTTGTTGCCGGTACCAGTTGGTTTAACTCAGTTAAGTTGCCGCTTTGAATCCGTTGCCGAACAGTCCGCGCCGAAATTGGTTGATTAGCCACCGTCGTTCGCGATATCACTCGTACAGCAACTGCCGGTGGTAATTCACGCTGCAAAACTCGGTTATAAATCGCAGTCGTCCGCGACGTCGGTTCACTACCAACGAACCGGGTCGTAATGTGCAGTGCTGGTGCAAGTTGCTGCTTAAAGATCCGGGCGTCCAACGTCGTCTGCGCTTCAATTGCACTCGCCGCTGAATCCAAGAAGTAGGCTGGAAAGGTCGCTGCACTCACGAGATAGTCCTGCCCGCTGACGACCCGAACGTTGGCCAAATCGGCTGTTCCTTGTTGAACCAGCTTAACGCGCTCGGCCGTACGGAATAGACTCGCATCTGTCGCAACGACGAAGACGTAAACTAAATCACTGACCGCCGCGGCTTGTTCCACTAAATAGCGGTGTCCCCGCGTAAACGGGTTCGCATTCATGACAATCGCGCTGACACGCTGTTGTGCTTGGTTGGGAATCATCGGCAACTGTTTGACAAAATCCGTCATATCCGGTGCGCCGTTTTCTAATACGGCCGCTTCATCCGAATGAGCTAATTCTTTAAAGCCTACGTGTTGAAAACTCGCTGAATACTTGGCCTTGGTAAATACCATCATATGAAAGATCTGTGCTTGAAACAGCCGATTGACCAGTGCACTCACGATTTGATTAAACCGGGCCCCCGGCTGACTATTCTTATTACAGACACCCACATATTTAAGCACGTTGCCAGCTAACGATCCGGTCCCAACAAGTTGGCCATCCTCGATCAATCCTAAGGTCACATCAATATGTTCAACCTCTTGCGGGCTAAAATTAGTAATCCCTAATGACGTTAAGAATTGTTGCCACTGGGCATGCTCGTGCGGATTATTTAATTGCATTTCAACAACTTGCGCTGCCATCAGACAACCTCCTATGATTAATGCTGTGCTTGCGCGTACGCTGCAACGGCCGCCGTCACGTTCGGTACCACTTGTGAATCAAAGACGCTCGGCACAATCGTCGTCGCAGTTGGGTTCGACACGGTCTTAGCCAAAGCCTGAGCCACTTGGATCTGCAACGCATTATCAACTTGCTTGACCCCATTTGTGAGTAAGCCCTTGAAGAGCCCCGGGAAAGCCAGAATATTATTGACCTGGTTTGGATACTGGCTAGAACCTGTTGCAATGACTGTGGCCCCAGCCTTCTCAGCTACTGCTGGATTGATTTCTGGCACTGGATTAGCGAGTGCAAAGACGATTGGATCATGATTCATCAAGTGGACGGCCCCTGCTGATAAGACGTTGGCGTCTGACAAGCCAATGAAGATGTCCTGGTCGGCCATGACCTTCGCCAGTGGTTGCCCCTTTAGTTGTGCAGGTGTTCCCAACTGTTTGGCAAGATTTCGTTGATACCGGTTGTACCGCTGATCATCCGCTGTAACGACCCCGTAAACATCGACCAAGGTCAGTTGTTTGACACCGACCGCTGCTAATAACCGAGCTGTAGCTAACCCGGATGCGCCGACGCCGTTGACAACGATGCGCATCTGCCGTAAGGACTTACCGACTACGTGAGCGGCATTGATCAGTCCCGCCAACACGACAATTGCGGTGCCTTCCTGATCGTCATGATAAACCGGAATATCAAGCTCATCTTTCAAGGCCGCTTCTAGTTCAAAACACTTAGGCGCCGTAATATCTTCCAGATGAATGCCCGCAAATGAGAGCGACATGTTTTTGATTGTCGCCACCATTGCTGGCACGCTGACCTGATTTAACGCCAGCGGAATCGCATTAATCCCTGCGAGGTTCTTGTATAGGAGTGCCTTACCTTCTACGACCGGCAAACCACCCGCGGGACCAATATTGCCGAGGCCCAATACTGCTGACCCATCCGTGATCAACGCTACTAATTTACCACTCATCGTGTATTTTGCCTTTAATTCCGGATGCGCCGCAATCAGCTTGGAAATCACCGCAACACCAGGTGTATATGCTTTACCTAAATCAGCCTTATCGGTCACTGCAAGGTCTGAATGAATGTCCAAAACCCCCGTATGGGCGGCGTGCAACTTTAAAATCTCATCTTGTTCTACCATCAATATCTGCCTTCTCTTCTCAAAATAATACCGTTCACTTTGTTATCCCCAGTGTACGACCATTTTTTAAAAATATCAAATTTAGATTGAATTTTTACAATTTTTAAAAAGCCAGCTTTTCTGGTATAATAAACTTAAAATATTATAAACGAGTTTTAAAATTTTAAATCTTAGGTTGATAAAGAGGTCATCGATATGGACGATATGAATCATCGCCGCCTGTTGATTGGAATTGCACATGATTATTACTTATCCAAAATCAACATCGCTGAAATTTCAAAGAAATACCAAGTCAGTCGTTATCTAATTTCAAAATACTTAGACGAAGCCATGGCAACCGGCCTAGTCAAAATTAACATTAACACCCCCATCGAACGAAATAGTGAGCTGGAGGCTAAATTTAAGCATCGTTTTCCAATTGAACATATTTATATTATCAAAGACGCGGATACCACGAGTGACGATGAACGCCACGTAATCGAGTTTGCCGCCGAAACAATCCAGCGCCAGATTATTCAAAGTAACGTGATTGGCGTCGCGTGGGGCGGCACTGTCCTCAGCGTTATTGATAATTTTCAAACCAGTACTCGTGACGACCTGCTGTTCACCCAGTTCATGGGTGATAACTTGAAAACCAACGCCGCAAACGGCTCAACACCGTTGGTTCAAAAAGCCGCCGCTAAGTTCGGCGCACAGTACGTCACCATCCCGGCACCACTCTACTTGTTTAATGATCAAGCACACCAAGCATTGGCTCAAGAACCAGCCATTACACCGGCCATCAGTAACTTTGACCGCATGGACATGCTATTTGCCGGAATTGGCACCTTAGCATCCATTGACTCGATTCCCGTCTGGCATGAACATCGCCAAGCCATTCTGGGTGGCGCTGATCCGCAGGCGGTGGTCGGCCTGTTATACGGTCGGCCATACGACATCAATGGTCACATTCTGAACGCCGACCACGACAAACTCTTTGGCGCTAAAATGCCCGCCATTCTCAAAGTGCCGCGTCGTTTCGGCATCATCAAAAGTAAGTTCAAGAGCGAAGCCTTACTTGGCGCCCTCCGCGGACAATTACTCACTGACATCATCATTGATGAAGCCGTCGCGAATCGGGTTCTCCAAGAAGATCAAGCCACACCACTATCCAAATAATCCGCTTCTTCGAAAACAGGTACCAACGCTGACCGTTGCCGGCAGCTTGGTACCTGTTTTTATGCTTAAAATCAGACTACCAAATACCGATAACTTTCATCCAGAGGGCACCAACGCCACCCCAAACGACTAGGTAGAAGAGACCTAAAATAAAGTTTAACTGCCACCACTTACCCTGAGTAACATACCCAGAACCAAAGAGGACACTCGCTGGGCCGTTCGCATAATGCGTCGTCGAAGCGAAGATCGAACCAGTAAAGCCCAGCATCAGTGCAGCAAAGGTTGCTGGCGCTCCCGCAGAAACCGCGACCCCGAGTAAGGCACCGTACATTGCAGAAACATGGGCAGTCCCACTAGCAAACAAGTAGTGGCTATAGAAGTAGAACAGGACGAGTGCCGCTAAAACAATGCCCCAACTGAAGCCTTTCAAGGCACCACCAATTGCTCCCGACAACCATGGAATAAAGCCAAGTTTATTCAACTCATTAGCCATGAAGATCAAAATTGAGAACCATACCAAGGTGTTCCAAGCACCAGTTTCGTGTAGCACGTCATCTACCGATAGAACCCCAGCAACGAGTAGCAAGGAGACGGCCATAAAGGCAACTAATGAAGCTTCAAGACCGATAAAGCTGGATAACATCCATAAGACTAAGGCTAGCAAGAAGACACCGCCCATGATTTTTTCTGGAAGACTCATCTTACCCATCTTTGCCAGCTCATCATCCGCCCATTGCTTAGCATTGGGCGTATCTTTAATTTCTGGTGGATACATTTTATAAATTAAATATGGCACAACCAATAAGCAAATAAGTCCTGGGACGATCCCAGCTAAGAACCATTGCATCCACGATAACGTAATGTGTAAACTCTTGGCTAACGTGACAGCAACCAAGTTAGGTGCCATCGCCGTCATGAACATCGTACTGGTGATTAAATCACCGTGAAATTCTGCGAACACTAAGAATGAACCGATTTTACTTTGGGTGCCATCCTTAGGGTCCGAACCAAACGTTTCAGCTAGCGACTGGATGATTGGATAGACGATCCCACCAGCACGGGCCGTGTTACTTGGCGTTGCGGGCGCTGTGACTAAATCGACGCCGATCAACGCGTATGCCAAACCTAACGTTCGTTTCCCAAACAATCGCACAAACACCAGCGCGACGCGTCGACCTAAGCCAGTATTGATGAACCCACGTGACATGAAGTACGCCATCGCAATCATCCATACCGTACTACTCCCAAATCCGGCAACCGCCGTATCCATCGGCACGATGCCTAATAATACGGTCAGTGTCAATCCAATGATTGCAACCCCCGCGATTGGTAACGGCCGCGTAATACAACCAATAATAGTTGCGACAAAAATTGCAAAAATATGCCAGGCATTCATCGAAACACTGGCTGGTTTGATGGGACTACTTAGCCAAATAATCAAACCCACTAGTAACGGTGCAATAAAATCACGATACTTGACTTTATTTAGTGTCATCTCAATTCCTCCTACCTAATTTACGCTTCTTTTTTATGATGCCACATTCATCATGGTCAGCATCTTGGCTGCAAAGTGTTGCATCCGGGCACGCTCATCATCTGATAAATCGGCTTCAATCACCTTTTGGAGCCCGTTGCGGTTAATAACGGCGGGTGACCCCAAGTACAAATCGTTAATCCCATATTGACCAGACAAAGCGGCGGAGACGATCAATTCAGCATTTTCGTCGTTTAAGATTGCCCGGCAAATCTGCATCAAACTAACGGCGACGCCATAGAACGTGGCCCCCTTCTGACTAATGATCTGACCACCCTTGCCACGAACAGCTTGTTCGATTTCAGCTTTGAACTGATCATCGACCGTGGTGACCATCTTCAGAGGTTGATCATTGATCATAATTTCATCAAAGTTAACGATGGAACTATCGCCATGTTCACCAAGTACCGCAGCATCTACTGCCGTAGTGGGGACATTCAACTTCTGAGCTAAGGCCACCCGTAACCGTGCTGTATCCAAGGAAGTCCCGGTACCAATAACCCGATTCCGTGGAAATCCGGAGAGCCGTTGCGTCATCGAAGTCAAAATATCGACGGGATTACTTGAAATAACGAAGCAACCATTAAAACCACTCGCAACCACTGGTTTGACGATGGATTCCAGAATCTTCGTATTGCGGTTGATCAAATCTAAACGACTCTCACCAGGCTTACGAGGCACACCAGCCGTAATGACAACGATGTCAGCATCACGCGCATCCGCATATTCACCGGTATGAATGTTGGTCGCATTCGTAAAGGCGGCCACATCTTCCAAATCCTTAACGTCCCCCTCTGCGTGCGTTTTAACCAAGTCAACGATAACGAGTTCATCTAGGGCGCAATTTTGGACCAATGAAAAGGCAAATGATGAACCCACCGAGCCATCACCAACAATTACGACTTTGCGTTGCTTCTTATCCATGTCAATATCCTTCTTTCATCAAAAATGTGTGCTGCACATGTGGTTCCAACTACTTAGTTACTTAACTCACAAGTATTATAACGCAAATGCTTTCATTTTTGCTAATTTTTTAAAAATAAATTATTTTTTTGAAAAATTTAAATATAATTGTTGTTTAAAACGCCTGCGTAGCAGCATTTAAAATTATTTCGATTGTGAACTATTTCTAAAGTGTCGGCTTGTGAAATCATTTTCGTAAGCGGTTACAATCCTGCGTTTAAATTGCCTGATTGGCGTCAATTCGAAACATCTGCGCAAGTTACAAAACTTTTTACCCGCCAACCGATCTTGAAACAGTTAAAACCTGATTAGCGTGGTATATTAGAAGTACGACTCAAACTAGAGAGGACTAATACATTGGATAATGAAACTTTAAAAGACTATCTCGCAAACAACTCCCAAGTTATTACCATTTTTATGGAGAAAGCAACCGATTTTCTGAATCGAAAAAATGAGGACCGGGCGCCAGCACGCCGCTATAACGATGCTGAAATCGCCCGGCAAGCGGATAAGATGCTCGATGATGTGATTGCCAATATTCATGATAAAATCGTCCCCCATACCCGCGAACAAACACCGGCTGCCTGGGAACAATTTCTGAGTGAAAACGACGTACTTGATGATCTGGAACTATCAATGACGGAATTGTCATTCGAATCGGAAGACTAAACTAGCAGTTCAAAATAAAGAAAGGACCGTGGAAGATTTAACTTCCACGGTCCTTTTTAGAACAAACTTATATCACATGACATCAACACAACCGAATTATAGGCCCAAGTACTACGACCGAGTCAGCCCAGCATAAATCTTATCAAGATTCCACTTCAACATTGAGTAGTACGTATCACCCGGTTTGCCTTTAGCTGCCAGCGAATCGGTAAAAATCGTACTAGCAACGGGAATGCCCGTCTCCTGTGACAGCTTATTCATCGATTTCGGTGATACGGATGATTCGACAAACAAACTTCGAACCTGGGTTCCTTCAATTTTCTTCAATGCCGTCCGCATCTGAGCAGGCGTGCCTTGCGATTCCGTATTCACTTCCCAAATATAAGCAGCCGGTACATGGTAGGCCGCCGAGAAGTACTTAAAGGCGCCTTCAGATGTCACTAATAATCGTTGACTCGTCGGGATCTGCTTGAATTTGGTTTGAGCGCTCTCATGCAGTTTTGTTAGTTTCGCCACGTAGCGATCCGTATTCTTTTGATAAATAGCGGCGTGCTTAGGATCCTTGGCCTGCAACGTCCGGTTGATGTTCTTGACATATTGAATCCCGTTGGCGAGATCTAACCAAGCATGGGGGTCCGGCTCATTAACGTTCGTCGTTAAATATTTGACCTTAATTCCCTTACTGGCCGCAAAAACATCGTGGTCAAAGTCCTTTTTGGAAGCCGTCACTAACTTTTTAAACCAGCCATTACCGCCAGTTTCAAGGTTTAAGCCATTATAAAAAATCACGTCAGCTTCGGCAGTTGCCGCAATATCAGTGGGCCGTGGTTCATACTCATGCGGGTCAGTGCCGCGCTTCACAATACTGTAATTTTGGACGTACTGCCCACCCACATTTTTCACCATATCATCTAGAATCGAGTTCGTACTTACGACCCGGATTTTGGCACTAGTGGTCGTCGCTTTGGCACTTTGCTGGCGTTGATTCAGAAATACTGCCATCCCGGTAACCATCGCGATGACTCCAATCAGTGCAATTAATTTCGTTTTCATGCTGTCACCCGTCGCGCTGCTGCTTGCCCTTTCCAAAGCGTCGGCAACAAGGCCTGCTTAGGTGAGATGATGAAAGAAATACCGAAGAAAATAGCCGCTACTAGCACGATGGCCGGACCAGAAGCCCAGTTCAACGTGTAGCTGAGATATAAGCCCACCACTGAGGACAAGACCCCAATTAAGGCTGACAGTCCAAGCATGACTGCCAGTCGTTCTGTCCATAGAAAGGCCGTCGCAGCCGGTGTAATCAACATCGCGACCACTAAAATGATCCCGACGGTTTGTAGCGCTGAAACGGTCACTAGCGTTAAGACCAGCATTAACGCGTAATGTAACAGTTGGACCTTGAGACCATAAGTCTTCGCAAAGGTCGGATCAAATGACGTAATCAGTAATTCCTTGTAGAAGAAGACCACGAATAAAATCACTAGTCCTAACACGACCGTCGTCGTCATCATATCAGTATCACTCACAGCGAGAATGTTACCGAATAAGATGTGGTGCAAGTTCGTCGAACTTTCAGCTAATGAAATTAGGATAAAACCGAGTGCGTAAAACGCACTGAAGACAATCCCAATTGAGGTGTCAGTCTTAATCTTACTACGGCTCGCAACGAATCCGATCAAGCTAGCGGCTAGAATTCCAAAAACCGAAGCACCAATTAGGACGTTGATACCGAGCATATAAGCTACCGCAACACCAGGTAAAACGGCATGCGAGATGGCATCGCCCATCATCGACATGCCTCGTAAAATAATAAAGCTACCAATAATTCCTGACATGACCCCGACCATAATAGCCGTAATTAGCGCACTTTGTAAGAAATCATACTTCCCCAAAGCAGCCATAAAGGTCGTAATTGATTGCATCATCGCGTTTCCTCCTTCGTAAACAGGACGGCCGAAAGATCAGCACTAAACGTCCGTTCAATGTTTGCGGGTGTGTAGACCGCGTCCACGGGACCATAATCAACGATACCGTGATTTAAAATCACGAGATCATCAAAGTAGCGTGAAACTTTGTTCAAATCATGATGCACGACAATAATCATTTTGTCGGCATCACGCCACTGATGCAAGATCGTCATGATAGCCGTCTCACTCTGTAAATCAATGCCGACGAAAGGTTCATCAAGAATAATGATATCGGCTTCTTGGACTAAGGCTCGAGCCACAAAGACCCGTTGTAATTGTCCTCCAGAGAGCTGACTAATTTGGCGCTGTGCTAAATCGGCTAACTCAAGTTGCTCAAGTGCATCTTGGCAACGCTGACGATCCGCCTTGCTTGGTTCGCGGAAAAGTCCGAGTTTGCCATAGGTCCCAGTCAAAACGACGTCAAAAACATTGATTGGAAAGGTTAAGTCGAGATCTTTACGTTGCTCGACATATGCAATCTGTTTTTGAAATTGTTTTAGCGCACGACCTTCATATTCGACGGTTCCCGTTTGGGATTTGATCAGACCAAGCATTGCCTTGATCATCGTTGATTTTCCCGCACCGTTGGGACCAATGATTCCAGTAATTTTGCCGGCGTTAAAGTTAACGGCAACATCAGTAAAGACTGGTGTGTCACTGTATGCCACGGTGAGGTTTTGTACTTTTAACATCACATTTCCTCCGTTCATCGCGGTAGTCGGTTTTCTACATCGTCATAAGCATAACTGATAATTAACGCTAATGCAAATAATTGTTAGGTGCAGTTAACTTTTTTATAATTGGTATTAAATTTTCGTTCATTCTAATACTATTTCTGCTTAACCAAGGCGTTACAACCAACATACTAAAAGCTTAATCCAGAACCTACTGAAACGACTTTCGATGCCATCACCACTAAAAAGCACTGACCACTCATCAACTAAGCATTGCAATCGTCATTTAATTTCCATTAATATTTGGTATTAAAAAAGTGTCGTCACCTACAATCACGACACTCATTATTAAGCTAATATATCTGTCTGCAATCCAATAAAAATCGTCAAAATCAACAAATCGGCCGAGCCACCTAAACTATAGTTATGGTCGACAAAAATCTGATTCAATTCGCGTAAAAACGCCATTCCAGCTTCACTGCGGCTTCCCCCTAAATCGAAGTAGCGGTGTGCTTGGTCGTGGACCCAGTCAATGACGTGCGGGTCGTGTGCCCGTTTTACCAGATTGGTATCGACCGTCGCCTGGACAATCGCCATCAGTGTGTCTAATAACCGCTGATTAATCGTGCCACGACTACGTCTCAATGCGGGTAGTGCCACTTGCATCACGGTCGGATAACCCGCCTCGGCTTCACCACGAATTCCCTTGATGCCATATGTTAAGTATTGACGTTCTCCAGCAGTTAAGGTCGTTGGCTCCTTCGTGTTTAAATCATTAAAATCATTTGCCGTTAACCCCGCCAGCATCGTGCGCACAATCGTTGCTAAGTCGACGTCGGGGTGCTGCAACTGATACGCCGCCGCTGTCACTAGCACGCCCAGTGAGAACACCGCCCCTTTATGGGTATTCACGCCCTTGGTCGCCGCAAACATGGTTTGTTCCGCTTGAACACCAATGCCCCGAATTTGCTTGAACAAACCCGTCAAATCGACAGCCGTATACGCGACGCCCGCCGCTGCACAAGCATTAAAGTAGGGGGCTAGACTCAAAGCACTATCAATAAACATAAAAGCGTTCATGTCTGGATGGGGACCCGCCGACAACGGGTCGACCAGCCCGGGCTTAGGGTTGACCGTCACTTCGTATAAAAGCGCTCGTAGCGCATGATTGACAATTATCTTCGTATCCACTATTTCTCCACCATTTCATCCTTAGTCTAACAACGATGATGTGCCTGGGTCACTTTCAGTCTTGATTAAGCGTGACCACAACCAACATTCAGTTACCATTACTTATATTTCCATCATAACTGATACTAGTCAATTTTTGTCATTTTTCTTTGTATTCTTTTGTCGACTGCTGTTCAAGCATCTTCTGAACGTGTAAGCTAGAGCTAATCAAAGTTATTCCTAAGGAGGACCCTGTCATGATACCTAGTCAGCATTTTCAATCCACCCCAACCGTCCAATTTGACTTATTAACATACATGATTGGTAGTTACCACTACAACTGGCATCCGCAAATCGAACTCTTATGGTTATTGCAAGGTACGGTCGAAGTGAATGTTGACGGGACGCGCCATCAATTACACGCAAATGACCTCATCTTGATCAATGCCAATCGTGGCCATGCCACCTTTGCCTTGACCCCAGAATGTATCGCGCTCCGTTTACATATTCTGCCCGATTTCTACACTAGTCAGGGCATCGACCTCAGTTCAGGTGCTTTTCTACTCAACAGCGTGACGACGCCCCAACACCGTGACTACCAAACGATTCGCCAAATCCTGGCACAACTCTATCTAGGATTACATCAGCAGGACTGGCCAATTTTTGACTTGAACGCCCTGTACTTTCAATTGACGAACCTGCTACATCACGATTTCTTTGATACTGGAATCACGATGACTTATCCCCAACCCAAGACGCAGCGTTCACTAAACCGGGTCATTGATTACATTAACCAGGCTTACGATCGACCAATTACCTTAAACGAAGCGGCAAAAATCAGTCACTATTCACCAGCCTATCTCTCACGCATCTTCAAAGCGGAACTCGGCCTGAATTTTTACGAATATCTAACCCGCTGCCGACTACAACACGCCATCTACGATCTGGAAAACCCAACCACAAGGGTCGCCGATCTAGCCTTAGCCAATGGGTTTCAGGAGGTCAAGTCCTTTAATCTAATGTTTAAGAAGCATTTTGGTCAGACACCTTCCAGTTACCGTCAACACTTGTCACACGGGCAGCGTCCTGAATATGACCAGTTCAAGCAACCGCTCACTCCCACACAAACTACCATTGTCCAAAAGCAACTCAATCACTGGGCCCAACTCACAAGTACTGATCAACTCAGTGCTTGTGAAAGTTGCATGTATAAACGACATTTTCAAGAATATCAGGCACTCAAACAAAAGATCGCGCAATTAAAAACATTGCTTAATCAATAATTAATGGCATAACAATTTTTGTGATTACGAACAACTGAACTTACCGATATTTTGATCAAATATTGGGTCATACCAAGGTACGACGGCATCACTCGTCAGAAGGCCTTGGTATTTTTTTGTCATTTTTAACCGGCTACCTGTCCGCTTACCATCACTTTCACAATCCAATACCTGGCATAACTCGGCGAGTAGCGGTTAGTTTTGTATCACACAGTTACTTACAATGTAGCTGTAAATTGATAGGAGGAAACCAGCATGGATACAATGACATACGACTATACCGAACCAACATTATCAACTAAGGGCCAACGGATGCGCGACATCTTGGCCGATTATATTGCGCTCATCAGTCATCGACTACCAGATGATGTGACTGCCAAACTCGAAGAACTCAGTAAGATCGAAGTCGATCCACTCCAAAAGCTCGTCTACGACACAATGATGGAAAACCAATTACTTGCCAATAAACTTAAACGCCCAAGTTGCCAAGATACCGGTGCGTTACAATTCTTCATTAAGTGCGGCGCGCAATTCCCACTATTAGGCGAACTCAATCAAATTTTGAAAGACGCCGTTTATCGTGGGACAAAAAAAGCGCCACTCCGACATAATGCTGTTCAGACATTTGACGAATACAATACCGGTATGAATATTGGTGACGGCATCCCCTCGATTTTTCTGCAAGTTGATGGTAATGGCACTGACATCTCAATGTACGTGTACATGGCCGGCGGTGGCTGCACATTACCCGGGGCTGCCAAAGTCCTGATGCCTGGTGAAGGTTACGAAGGCGTCGTCCGTTTCGTGATGGATCGCATGACGAGCTACGGCATTAACGCTTGCCCACCTTTACTCGTCGGTGTCGGCGTCGCCACATCGGTTGAAACGGCTGCGCTTAATTCTAAATTAGCTTTAATGCGGCGCGTCGATAGTGAAAATCCAAACGCTAATGCTGCCAAACTTGAACACTTATTAGAAGACGGCATCAATCACATTGGCCTGGGACCACAGGGGTTTGGCGGTCAAAAGTCAGTAATGGGTGTCAATGTCGAGAATACCGCCCGACACCCATCAACAATTGGCGTCGCCGTTAGTACCGGCTGCTGGTCACACCGGCGCGGACTTATCAACTTTGACGCAGATCTAAACTATGACTTACCACTGAACAAAGGAGTCGAATTATCATGAAAACTTACCACTTAACCACCCCAATTTCTGATGACGATATTAAGGACATTCGTATCGGCGACATCGTCTACTTGAATGGCTCACTAACAACCTGTCGGGACGTTGCCCATCGGCGGCTCGTCGAAGAACATCGTCCCCTACCCGTTAACGTGACAGACCGAGCAATTCTCCACGCTGGCCCGATCATTAAAGATCTCGGCCATGACAAGTACGAAATGGTCGCAGTCGGGCCAACGACTAGTATGCGGATGGAAAAATTTGAAGAAGAATTCGTCAAACAAACCCGTGTCAAACTAATCGTTGGTAAAGGCGGCATG
Source organism: Lactiplantibacillus argentoratensis (assembly GCF_037290055.1). Classification (NCBI taxonomy): domain Bacteria; kingdom Bacillati; phylum Bacillota; class Bacilli; order Lactobacillales; family Lactobacillaceae; genus Lactiplantibacillus; species Lactiplantibacillus argentoratensis. Next base: position 894,601 of record NZ_CP147647.1, on the reverse strand, counting down.
GGACCGGGAACCGAACGGGCCTGCAAGAAATATCACGCCTTACACCTCGTCTACCCCGCTGGCAATGCTGTTTATGCCGCCCTGCACGTCAATAAGATTGTTGATGCCCAGTGGAAAGACCTCGGAATGCCCGAAACACTCTGGGCGTGTGAGGTCAAAGACTTCGGTCCGTTAATTGTCTCCATCGATACGAATGGCGACAACTTGTTTGAAAAGAACAAGGTCATCTTCAACGAACGTAAAGAAGCTGAGATTAAAAAAATCAACGAACAAGTTAAATTCATTAAATAACCGACCATTAACAGCCTAAGCGGATCACCCTGCTTAGGCTGTTGGTCTAAAGGAGTCTTTCTCATGATTAGTATGGATACACAATCTACTTTAAAAACCCAAGCTTTAGCCGCTCTGAGTACCGTGATCGATCCTGAACTTGGTGTGAACATTGTTGACCTCGGTTTGATCTACGATGTTGCTTACGATGCTGACCTAAAGCTCTGCACCGTTACCATGACACTGACCATCATGGGCTGTCCACTGACAGGCTATTTGAATGACGATATCAAAAGCGCATTAATGACCGTCGCGGGTATCGATCAGGTACTCATCAACCTTGTCTGGGAACCGGCCTGGTCGCTTGATAAAATGTCACGGGCAGCAAAAATGACATTAGGGTTGCATTAATTCTAATTTAGAAATCGTGTCCGGATTAGCATCATTTGCTGACTAGTTTCAGAGGGGCTTAAACTGGCTACTTTTATGATTAGAATTGGCATATTTTAATGCATGCTTCATGAAAATTAATGCACACAATGTGAACTTACTCCTGACTAACGACTTGATCCTATAAACATCACGCCCTAACCAATAACAATCGGCTTTCCAACTATTACTTGGAAAGCCGATTGTTAATCTACCATGTAAGTCCATCAGAACCTGGACGTCAAAAGTTCTGATGCTCCCTCAAATTTCTAGATTCCACTCGGCAACGTTAGTGTGACCGTCATGGGGGCTGCACCATTATGTGTCGAACTGAAGCATATTGTAAACTTACGTCTAATCACGACACCGACCACAAGTCACCCATCCAAGTCGCCAAGTCCGTGACCGCTATGGGATACAGGTGGGGTTGCCCAACCGCCGATAAGTAGACCCAGGTCAGCGCTGTACCGTGCACTTTTTTGTCGTGTTGCATCACTGCGGCCACGGCTTGCGGCGCTATCGGCGGTAATTCCGTGGGCAACCCTACCGCCATTAAGCGTGCCTTGAGCGTCGACGTTAAACTAGTCGGCGCTAACCCATGTGCTGCAAACAACCGACAAACCTGTACTAGACCAATCGCTACCGCTTCCCCATGCATTAGTTGACCGTCAGCCAATAGTTCGACTGCGTGACCAATCGTATGACCAAAATTCAATAATTGCCGCTGACCCTGTTCATGCTCATCCGCCATAACGACGCGCGCTTTGAACGCCACACTAGCTGCAATTAAATCTGGTGCTGCTGGTAAAATCGCTGCCACACTGGTAATTTGGTGCAAGGATTGCCAAAAATCACCGCCAACTAATGCTGCGCACTTAACGATTTCGCCATAACCTTCTGCGAGCATCCGTGGCGGTAACGTCACCAGAATTGCCGGATCAATGACGACTAAATCTGGTTGGTAAAAACTGCCCACTAAGTTTTTGCCAGTTGATAAGTCAATCGCGGTCTTACCGCCCACCGAACTATCGACTTGCGCTAATAATGATGTCGGTACTTGAATCAGGGCAATACCGCGCATATAAATCGAAGCGACAAACCCTGCTAAGTCACCAACCACCCCGCCACCAAGAGCGAGGACACCGTCACTACGGCTAAAATGGGCGGCACTCAGCTGATCGATTAACGACTGGACTTGTGACCAACTTTTGCTCGCCTCACCGGCTGGAACCGTCATCACGCGCACCTTGAATCCAGCCGCCGTCAGTTCATCAGTTACCAGCTTCGCATAGTACGGGCCCACATTGGTATCCGTTACCACCGCTACTTGACGGGCACACCATACCTTAGTTACCAACGTTCCTAGATGATGTAAACTGTCAATCATGATCTTGATCTGATACTGTTTAACTCGCGTCTTGACTTCAATGTTTGTCATAGGCACATCCTACGCCCACGTTTGCATCAGATCATGTAACTGGAAAGCCTGTTGCGCCATTTTTAAGTACGTCGCGGGTTTTAACGCTTGCGGCCCATCGGATAAAGCTTGCGTTGGCTGGTCATGAATTTCAACGATCATGCCACTGGCGCCAGCTGCTACACCTGCCATCGCCATCGGGGTCACGAGTTCCCAGGTACCGACCGCGTGACTCGGATCAACGATGACTGGGTAATGTGTCAACGATTGCAAGACTGGCACTGCACCTAAGTCAAACGTGTTGCGTGTGTACTTATTATCAAACGTTCGAATTCCCCGCTCCAAAAGCATGATCTGATGATTACCACCAGCTGCAATGTATTCAGCTGCATTGAGCACATCGTCGATTGTTGCCGACATTCCTCGCTTTAATGCAACCGGAATTTGGGTCTGTCCAACGGCTTTAAGCAACGAGAAATTTTGCATATTGCGTGCACCAATTTGAAAAATATCCGTGTATTTCGCCACCATCGCCACGTGTTCATCATCCATCACTTCGGTAATCATATCAAGGCCATGTTTATCAGCCGCCGTCCGTAAGTATTGGAGTCCCGTCTCCCCGAGGCCTTGGAAGCTGTAAGGTGACGTCCGTGGCTTGAATGCTCCGCCACGAACAATCGTCGCACCACCCTGCTTGGCAACCGCGGCCATCTGGTCCACGTGTTCAGCGCTTTCGACTGAACACGGGCCAGCCATCATGACGAATTGATTACCGCCAATCACACTGTGTGGCGTCTTAATAATCGTATCTTCTGGGTGAAAGAGACGGCTGCTTTGGACCGCTGCGGGAACTGCCGTCAAGATTGATTCACTGGCTGCTTGCACATCCGCGGGAAGTGCTTCTGGACGCAATCCTTGAATTGCAATTCGATTATTGTGCGTGAAGATCTCGTGATCCGCACCAAATTGACTCACTAACTTTGCCTGCATAGCCGTAGCGGTTGCTGGTTTTAATTTAATAATCATAATAATTTCCTCCTACTAATCAATTCTCAAAAGTTAAGGCCTAAGCCTGCGCCGTAATCGGCGGAGTCGCTTGAATACTGGCTAACATATCTTGGCGGACCTGTTGAACTGGCATCTGCTTACCAGTCCAAAACTCAAAAGCCAAGGCACCTTGCCAAATCAACATCCCCAAACCATTATATGTGGCGCACCCCTGCTGACGCGCTAAGCGCAAAAAGGTCGTTTCTAGCGGTTGGTAAATCACATCATAGACCGTCTGTTGTGGGACTAATTGCTGGATAATTGAGATTGGTAATGGCGTTCCAGCAGTCGTCATGCCGATATTGGTCGCGTTAATGATCAAATCGCTGGTACGAGCAACTTGCTGCATCCGTACTTGGTCTTCATAGGCACAGAGCCGGAGTGGCACCGAAGTCGTGGTACTGAGTTGCTCCAACCAGTGCTGAACACCGGCGTAGCGTTCGTTGTTGCGTTTAAAGACCGTTACACTCGCGACACCATAATCTAAAGCCGCCGCAATGATTGCCTTACCTGCGCCTCCCGCGCCTAAAACCATGACGTGCTTATCAACCAAGTTCAGACCTTGATGTAAGAGATCCTGAAAAACTCCAGCGCCGTCCGTGCTGTCACCAATCAGCTTGCCAGCTTCATTCTTAATCGTATTGACCGCTTGAATCCGTTGCGCTCGCACTGTCAAACCATCTAGTAGCGGTACAACGGCTTGTTTGAATGGCATTGAAAGGTTCACCCCCGCGATACCCATGCTACGAATTCCAGCAAGCGTACCAGCCAATCCATCCGGTGCCACATCAAACGCCAAGTAGCGCGCATTTAGCCCCCAGTAGTCAAAACTCAAATTATGCATTCGCGGTGAGCGACTGTGCCGCGCGGGGTGCGCGATAAATCCAAAGAGTGCCGTTTGTCCATCAATCATGCTTTAACTAACTTCCTTTCTAAATGACTCGCAATTGTTGACCAAGATCCACGTGCGTTTGTTGATACGTCCGCACTAGGTCTGCTACCGTGAACTGGTTAGCGGCTAATACTTGGTCGGCCGCTCCACTGGCGCCAAAGTGGTCCAAGCCTAGTACCGCCCCATCTAACCCAACGTAACGTTCCCAGCCAGATGTTGCGCCCATTTCGACTGCAACTCGCCGCCGAATTTGAGGTGGCAAGACCTGAGCTTGGTAATTCGTTGATTGGCGCGCAAAGTTTTCCATCGACGGCATTGAAACGACACTGACATCTTCACCTAACGTAGCTAGTTTCGCCTGGGCCTGAAGAGCTAAAGCAACTTCTGACCCGCTTGCAATCAGGATTCCCATTGGCTGGCGGCCACGCTGCGGTGAGAGAATATAACCGCCACGAGCCACACCAGTCATGGCCTTAGTCTTAGATCCGGATAGCACTGCCAAATTCTGACGGGTCAAGACGAGCACGGTTGGATGATCCGTCGCGTTGATGGCTTGCCACCAAGCTGCGACCGTTTCATTCGGGTCAGCGGGCCGGATCACCGTTAGATTCGGAATCAATCGTAAACTCATTAGCTGTTCAATTGGCTGATGAGTCGGACCGTCCTCGCCGACTGCAATCGAGTCATGCGTGAAAACGTAAGTGACTGATAACTTCATCATCGCCGCCAATCGAATAGCCGCACGCGTGTAATCGGAAAAGACAAGGAAGGTGCCACCAAAGACCCGCAAGCCACCGTGTAAAGTCATCCCATTCAAAATGGTGCCCATACCAAACTCCCGGACACCAAAGGCAACGTTGCGCTGATCCGGGGTCACCGGAGTCGACAATTGATCCTGCTCAATGGTCGTCTTATTCGAACTGGCTAAATCAGCCGCGCCCCCGACTAATCCTGGTAACTGAGCAGCTAGCTTCTGAATGACGGTATGACTCGTGATCCGCGAAGCTTGGGCGCCTTCATCAAAGGTCGGTAAACTGGTGGCTAAGTCAACTGGCAGACGCATACTGAGCTGTTGTTCGAAACGGTGTTGTACGGCTTGTGGTAAAGCCTCCCGTTGTGACTGCCACCGGCGATGTGCACGCTGACCACGTTGCAAGATTAGTTGCTGTGCGCGTTTAGCAACGGCCGGCATTACCGTAAATGGCGCGGCTTGCCACCCTAATTGTTGCCGCAAGCTAGTTAAACCGGCCGCTCCCAACGGGTTGCCATGTACCGCATTCGTACCCGCTTGTGGTGCGCCAAATCCAATCGTCGTTTTAACAGCGATCAGGCTTGGATGTGAACTGTGTTTGGCACGCTCAATGGCGGCATTAATCGCCGTTAAATCATTGCCATCACCTACCGTTTGTGTATCCCAACCATAACTAGCGAAGCGCTGGTTCACATCGGTACGAAACGACCGGCTGGTGGGGCCATCAAGCGAAACAGCGTTATCGTCGTACAATACAATTAATTTTTGCAATTGTTGATTACCGGCAAAGCTGGCAGCTTCGTGGGAGACGCCTTCCATCAAATCACCATCACCGACTAACGCGTAAGTATAGTGATCCACCAACTGCGGTGACTCGGAGAACTGAGCCGCTAGTTGCCGTTCAGCCAGGGCCATGCCCACCGCCATCCCTAACCCCTGTCCCAGTGGACCGGTCGTGGCTTCCACACCATCAACGATTCCCAGTTCAGGGTGGCCTGGCGTGTGACTGCCGAATTGACGAAAACGTTGTAACTCGCCCATTGTCACGTTGAAGCCACTCACATGTAGCAGACTGTACAACAACGCCGACCCGTGTCCGGCTGATAAGACAAAGCGATCGCGATTAGCCCATTGAGACTGCTGTGGATCGACCCGTAATTGTCGGCTCCACAGTGCCCACATCATTGGAGCCGCGCCGAGTGGCAATCCTGGATGACCAGAACCGGCCCGTTCAATCATTTCCGCACTCAGTACTCGTAGATTATTCACCGCTAATTCATCAATTTCATCAAATGCTTGCATTAACTTCGCTCCCTCTCATTTTGGCTAATAAAAAAGACTCACAGTTACACCAACTGTGAGTCCACTAATTCTTCGCAGGGTGCCCGAAAAACACCGCTACTCAGAAGCAGAAAAGTCACACAGTGGTTGTTCACAACACTGATATGACTTTTCCATAAATTTTAATCATTCCAAAATTTACTGGTCACATCCGTTGCGAGGGCGTGCCTCGCAGTGGATGCCAAGGCACTAAGTAAACCAGTAATAATAATACGAATTCAATTGTAAATTGGTATTAATCGTCATGATTAAAATCTCCTTAATTTATAATGTGTATTTGATGACTTAAAATATACGGCTAATCAATAGAATTGTCAAATGGTTTTTGCAAACTTTTTCTATTAATCAACAAAAACATGTTGGTCCACCCTCGATTTGCTAGTCGTCATCATCCTCGCTAACTGCTAATAAATACTGGTAAATCAGCAAGTTTGCGTGTCAAATCATTTTACAGATATTAAAATGGTTCCCTGCCACTTTCTGAAAATATTTTTAGCCAGTAGCTTGCACTGACTTAACTTATAATCCACCGCCAGGCAAATCATTAAAGTCTAAAAGCCGCACTCCAACGCTAAATTTCTCACAACGAACGACTGACAAACGGTCATTTTCGATTACAATTTCAACAATGTTCCGTATGCTTTAGCAACTAACCTTAGCCGCTCGTCAGTTGTCTGAACTGCCATCTATTCCCAACCAGCTAGCTGGTCTTCATCACCGCACATAATCGTGATAACCAAAAATAGTGTCGCCAGCATCCAGAGCAGATTCCAGCCACACTATCATCAGTTTATGTGATCCCCATTTTAGTCACAATAATTGCCGCAACTACACCAAACTACGCTTTCAAGGCTGCGGGGACTGCCACTCCAAATTCAGCACCAACTTGCTGCATTTCCGTCAACGTCTGTGGATCAATACTGACGCCCTGCACCAAATTTTCATCATAGTGCCGGTATTCCCGGTCACCTGGTATCATGATCTTAGTACCTGGTAGATGCTTCAAATGCCGAATACGGTCAAACATAGTCGTCACGTTGGCCTTCAACACCTCGGGATCGCCAAATAAGGCGGGATTAATCGTCATGAAGAACTGACTAAAGTCATGCTTACCGGTGTTCGTATCAGCCGACAGCGACCCTTGCGCTAAAATTCCCGTGAGTAACTCAATAATTAGTGAGTTGCCAAAGCCTTTGTAATTTGAATTGACTTCCTGCTGGCCGCCTAGGGTCAGGACCCCACCACCAGGACGATTCTCAGAAAACGCAATTTTAGCCAAGTTATCCTCCACCGTCTGCGCATCATGCAAGACTTGACGATGCTCATCAACCGCCCAATCACCCGGAATCTGTGCACCTTTTTTGGCCAGCACTTGAATCTTCCCGCTCGAAACCACCGCAGTCGCGCCGTCAAAAACGAAAGGATGCGGGTCGGCTGGAAAAGTAAACGCTAATGCGTTGGAACCCAAAAAAGCTTCTGTCGCATTCGTCGGCACCACCAACGGCCGCGTATTAGTCGTTGAAATACCGATCAAACCCGCTTTGCAAGCCATGCGCGAATAATAGCCCGCCGTTCCAAAGTGATTCGAATTGCGGAGAACCGCTAATGAAACACCGAGTTGCTTAGTCTTTTCAATCAGTTTATTCATCGTAAACGCCGACGCAATCTGGCCCATGCTCTGGTTCGCATCGATCAATAGACTGGTAGGTGTTTCATTCAAAATCTTCGGTTGATGCGCCGGTTCCAAGGTATGATCCTTGATCATCCGCGTATACCAAGCCAGCCGCTGGATACCATGTGATGAGATTCCACGTAAATCTGCATCGACCAGGGTGTCTGCCAGCAGTGCTCCATCCTTGGCACTAAACCGTTCGGCCTTAAAAACTGCTTCTAAAAATTGTCGTTCCGTTTCCGCACTAATTCGCATCTTGATAATATCCTCCATTATTAATACCCACAAATGACCATCAATTAACAATCATCACTAATATTTATGTCATTATTATCTAAATTATAAAAGCTTTAACAACGCCTATTATCCAATTAAAAATTATAAATTTCAAGTAATGATTATATTTAAGTGAAAATAAAATGTGAAAATATTTCAATTACATTTACACCTATCATCAATCTATCTTCTTTCACATACTCTGCCGATTATCAGACACACTATACACCATCACTTTAGTCCCAAAAACCGATTGTTATTTGTCTGTGCCAAAGATAATCAATGGTTAATTCAACCTTGTCATAAGCAGCTAACAATTCTCACTGTAAGCTGTAACCTTTTAGAAAATTGCCTTTTACTACCATCACTGCTTGGACAGCCACTGTTCCAAGCACTCATGTCAAAATCTACAATAAAACCCAACGTCTTATTACTAGCGACAAAACGATACGTCTATTTATTTGCTCTAATCAGTTTGAAACATCAAAGTATTAATTTTCCATGGCCGCCCAAATAAGCGTACAATGTAACAGTAAGTACAATTAAGGGAGAAAGCTATGTATCAGCTATTAACAGATTCAACCGTTGATTTACCTTATCAACTACTTAAGGACAAGCATGTCGATTTTGTTTCAATGAACGTCACGATTGACGACCGGGAATACGCGGACGATTTGGGTCACCACTTTGACTTGACTGACTTTTATCATCGGATTGGTAACGGTGTGATGCCTTCTACCGCTCAGATTAATATCGGCCAGTTTATTGAATTTTTCAAGCCGTACGTTCAGGCACATACGCCAATCCTATACCTCGGCTTTTCATCAGGCTTAAGTGGGACCTTCAATAATGCGCAACAGGCCAAGACCATGCTTTTACAAGACCAGCCAGATGCCGAGATCTACCTCGTGGATTCCCGAGCAGCCTGCTGCGGTGAAGGCCTGATGCTACTAGATGCCATTGACAAGCGCGATGCTGGTATGCCGATCGCCCAATTGGCGGATTGGCTGACTGAAAACCGCCTCTATTATCACCAATGGTTCACCGTTGATGACTTAAATTACCTTTATCACGGCGGCCGGGTCTCACGGACCTCCGCGACAGTTGGATCACTCTTACAGATCAAGCCAGTCATGGACGTCGATCCACTCGGCCACTTGCGTCCAGTACAAAAGGTGCGCTCACGGCGCCGGTCACTGACCACACTAGTTAACAACACACTAGCCGATTTACGTGATCAGACCAAGCCGCGCATTATCATTGCCACTAGCGACGCTCAGGAAGCCGCCCAAACCGTTCGTGAAAAGATTTTAGCCAAGGTTCCTGATGCTGAAATTTTGCTCGAACACATTGGGCCGACTATCACTAGCCATACCGGCCTCGGTTGCGTTGCCGTCTTCTCTTTTGGTAAAACTAAACGTCAGTAATTAAAATGGATTGAGCCGGCAATGGCCCAATCCATTTTTAAGTAACCGAGCGTTACTTGCTTAGTTTGTTTCAAGGCGGGCTATATTCGAACCAATTAGTATCAAATAAAACCTGCCCAAATGGGTTATTTATCTCGTTGAGCCACGTCATATGGTTTTTTTGTGGTTTTTTTCTCACTCAACCAAAAAAAAGCACCCGTCCATAGACAGGTGCTTTCTCATATAGCCAGAAAATGTTGATAAAACAACGTTTTTGGATAATATTAACGTTTTGAGAATTGTGAAGCTTTCCGGGCTTTCTTCAAACCTGGCTTCTTACGTTCCTTCATACGAGCATCACGAGTTAAGAGACCCGCGCGCTTCAAAGGAGTACGGAAATCTGGGTCAACTTCGAGCAATGCCCGAGCGATCCCATGACGAGTTGCGCCGGCTTGACCATGGAAGCCACCACCATTAACGTTAACTAAAACATCATATTGATCAGTTGTTTCAGTTACTTCGAATGGTTGTAACAATTCCTTGCGAATATCTGCAAATGGAATGTAATCTTCAACAGATTTGTCATTCATAACAATTTTACCAGTACCTGGTACTAAGCGTACGCGGGCTACTGAATCTTTACGACGGCCTGTGCCGCGATATTGTACTTGAGCCAATGTAGTTTCCTCCTTAGATTAAGTTAGTGATGTCCAAAACTTCAGGCTTTTGTGCTTGTTGCGTATGTTCTGCACCAGCATAAACATGCAACTTCAAGCCCATCTTGTGGCCTAAAGAGTTGTGAGGAAGCATACCCTTAACTGAAGTTTCAATCAATTTAGTAGGTTCCTTTGCCAAGAAGTCACCGGCAGTCCGTTCCTTTAAACCACCAGCATAAGCAGTATGATGATAATAAATCTTCCGTTCTGCTTTCTTCCCAGTTAAAGCGACCTTGCTTGCATTAATAACGATAACGTTATCACCAGTATCCACGTTAGGGGTAAAGGTAGGTTTGTTCTTACCACGCAAGATTGATGCGACGACAGTTGAAAGACGACCCAAAGGTACATCGGTTGCATCAACTACATACCATTTACGATCAATTTCACCTGGTTTAGCCATATATGTTGTACGCACGTTGTGTTCCTCCATTTTCTGTGTTTGTTTGACACTCAATAAGATTTCCGGGGCTTATCGTGGGGCAAACAATACCAACGACTAGTCTACCCAATTTCGCCTCAGAAGTCAATACTTTATCAAATCAGCTTGTAATTCATTTTGTTCATAATACACTTTTTTCATATAAAGTCCAGCCGCAGGAGCCGTTCCCCGCGCTTGCTCACGGTCTTTAGCCGCTAGTAATGCTGGAATACAGTCAACTGCGCGCCGGCCCTGACCAATTTCCATCAAAACAGCCACCATGATTCGAACCTGGTTATATAAAAAACCACTACCGCAAAATTCAAACTGAATTTCGCGTTCATCCGGCAAGGCCCACGCTTTGGCTGAATAGATCTCACGAATATGGTCATGTGCTTGCGAACCGGACGCAACGAAGGTCGAGAAATCGTGCCGTCCTTCTAAGTCACCGATGGCTTGCTGAATTCGGTCGATATCCGCAGCGAACTTAAAATGCCCCGTATAGTGCCGTTTAAATGGATCTACAAATTCATTTTGATAGGCCCGATACCAGTACCGCTTACCGACCGTATCATAACGCGCGTGAAAATCATTCGGCACAATGGAAACGGCCTTTACGATTGTATCCATCGGTAACATGCTGTTCAGGCCGCGCCGAACCCCTTCTGGATTAATTTCGTACGGCAAGTCAAAATGCAACGTTTGTCCAAACGCATGTACACCAGCATCCGTTCGGCCCGCGCCGTAGATCACAATCGGTTCAACGGGATCTTTCGCCATCTTATTGACCGCCTTAGTGACGACCTGCTCGACAGTTCGCTGGTGTGGCTGGCGTTGAAAGCCCGCAAAATTGGTGCCGTCATATGCTAAAACTACTTTATACCGCGTGGTCACAATATCCCTCCAGTTAAAAACGTGGGTCGCCATCAGTGCGACGCCCACGTTAATCAGTCTTCATTTATGCACGCAAGAAAATCAATGCAACGGTCAAGATCGCAAAGCATCCGGTAGCCCACGTATCACGTTGGTGCCACTTAAGAATTCGGTACTTACTGCGACCCTCGCCGCCTTGATAGCCACGTGCTTCCATTGCCGTTGCTAAATCCTCAGCCCGGTTGAATGAGCTGACAAACAGCGGAATCAGTAACGGGACTACGGCACGCATTTGTTGAAAGATATTGCCTTCACCAAAGTCGACCCCCCGGGCCCGTTGTGCATTCATAATTTTTTCCGTTTCGTCCATCAACGTTGGCACAAAGCGTAAGGCAATCGACAACATCAGTGCCACTTCATAGACTGGAAAACGGACCGCTTTGAGCGGCATCAAGATATATTCAATGGCATCCGACAATTCTAGTGGCGGCGTTGTTAAAGTTAACAGCGTTGACATAAAAATAATCAACACGAACCGGCAAAAAATATAGACTCCGTTGATCAATCCAAGTTGGCTGATTGTAATGATGCCCCATTGAAAGTAAACGTGCCCGCCACTTGCACTAAACAACACTTGCAGGATGACGGTGAATAAGATCAACCAAATCAGCGGTTTGACGCCGTTGATGAAGAACGACCATTTCACACCGGATAGGTAAATAGCGGCCAATGTAAAGGCAAATAGCAAGGCATAGGTCGCCCAGTTATTGGCAATAAAAATAATCCCAATAAAATAAAAACTCAATAACAGTTTCGCCCGGGGGTCCATATGGTGAACCACGGAGTCTCCTGGAATGTAGCGACCAAAGATCAATTTATTCATCATGAGCGGCCACCTCCCCCATCGCGTTCGGTGGCAACTGTTGGACGATGGCTGCTGCTAATTCGTCCTCGGTCAACGGCCACTCATCAAATTGCCAGCCTTGCTTTTGGAGTGTATGTGCAAAGGCCGTTGTTTTCGGTAAGCCCAGTTGATGGGCAGTCAGCCACGCAGGATCTTTGAAGATCTCACGAGGCGTCCCCGTTTTGACGATTTGTCCACGATCCATCACGATTACATTATCCGCGTAATTGGCGACATCATCCATCTGATGGGTCACTAGTACCACGGTCAAATCACGTTCATGACGCAAACGGGCAAACATCTCCATCATATCTAAACGGCCCTGAGGGTCCAATCCGGCAGTCGGTTCATCCAAGACTAGGACTTGCGGCTGCATCGCAAGGACCCCCGCAATGGCCACTCGCCGCATCTGTCCACCAGAGAGGTCAAACGGTGACCGCGTCAGTAACGACTCGTCTAACCCAACTAAAGCCAACATTTCAGCCGCAGTTTTCAAAGCATCCGCTTCGCTAGCCCCAAAGTTCTGGGGCCCGAACGCAATGTCTTTGGCCACCGTTTCTTCAAACAACTGACTTTCTGGAAACTGAAAGACGATGCCCACGTGTTGCCGCAATCGCTTCAAGTCCTTATTACTCGTCGTTGGCGTAATGACCCGTTCACCAATCGTGACCGTTCCACTAGTCGGTTTGAGTAAGGCGTTCAAATGCTGTAAAAGTGTAGACTTACCACTCCCCGTATGACCAATCAAAGCCGTATAAGAGCCGGTGGGAATGGTGACGTTAATATCAGTTAACGCCTTAGTTTCGAACGGCGTACCCGGTTGGTAAGTAAAATCTACTTGTTTGAACGTAATTGCCATAACCAGTCCGCCATTCCTTTCTCTGTTAAATATTGTGTGGGCACTTGAACACCCTGCCGCTTTAGCGCTGCTTTTAAGCGCTCAGCATATGGCATGTCCAATCCCATCTTAATTAAGGCTTCTCCATGCTGAAAAATTTCCGCTGGGGTCCCCTCTTCCTTAACCTCACCGTCATTGATCACTAAGACCCGATTAGCGCTGGCCGCTTCGTCAATATCATGCGTAATTGACAAGACCGTTAACGCTGAATTAGCCTTCATGTCGCGAATCGTCGTCAATACTTCCTGACGACCACGGGGATCCAACATCGACGTCGCTTCGTCCAGAATCAAAATCTGAGGCCGCGCCGCTATCATACCAGCCAGCGCCACCCGTTGTTTTTGACCACCTGACAAACGTGCCGGTTCACGTGTCGCAAAATCCTGCATGTTGACTTGTTCTAGGGCCGCTTGTACCCGCGTTAGCATCTCGGAACGCGGCACGCCCTGGTTTTCAAGGCTAAACGCAACATCATCAGCAACGGTTGCCCCAACGAATTGGTTATCTGGGTTTTGGAAAACCATCCCAATTTTGCGCCGAATGTCCCAAACGGTTTCTTCAGATAATACTTGACCATCAACCGTAATCGTTCCGGCCGCTGGTGCTAACAGTCCGTTTAAATTCTTGGCCAAAGTCGACTTACCAGAACCGTTATGGCCGACAATGGCGACCCATTCACCCGGCATGACCGTAAATGAAATATCGTGTAACGTTAACTGATCCGTAGCTTGTTGCGGGTAACGATAATCTAAATGTTTAACGTCAATAATCGGACTCACCATTGTCCCTCATTTCCTTAAAATTCATGGTTATTATCATAACATATCTGACGGAACTTGTAGTAACTGAACTTCACGTCCAATCTTACTTTAAATCAGTGGCTGGCCCGTATTTGTAACCAGCATCGCCAAACAGCGTGAACTGCTTCTTCAAGTTATTGGAGACGTATACTTTTTTATCCTTGGTAATAAAAATGGCCCCAATACCTTGATCCGCTTTACCATTAATGTACTTCATCCCGCCTTTGAGGCCTTTGTCAAAGGTGGCCGTCGATAGTGCATCGCCATCCACCGACTTCTTCGAGATGATGGAAACGCCCATCAAATTGTTTTGATAAGGGGCCCCTGTTTGTGGGTCCATCAAATGACTGTAAACTTTACCATTCTTCTTCAAATAGCGTTCATAGATCCCAGAAGTAACGATTGACTTATTCTTAGCAGGTAGTGAGCCAATGGCCGTACCCCGTGACGCTTTTGGATCTTGGATACCGACTGTCCAGTTACCTGACTTCGTTCCTTTAGGGCTGTCACCCAGAACATAAATATTACCACCGAGGTCAATAATGGCCGTTGAAACCCCATGATTTAATAAGTACGTCTTCACTTGATCGGTCATGTAACCCTTGGCAATCCCACCGAGATCTAATTGCATGCCCTTTTCTTCCAGATAAACGGTGCGTTTCTTGTCATTTAACTTAACTTTCTTGTAGTCTACCAGCTTAACGTTCTTGTCAATTTCTTGCTGAGTGGGCACCTTCGCATCGGAAAATCCAATATGCCAGAGTGATGTGATCGGACCAATGGCTAAATCAAAGGATTCGTCTGAATTCTTACTATAATAGTAAGCTGCTTTGATCATTGGGTAGATATCCTTGCTGACAGCCACTGGCTTTTTACCGGCAGCGGCGTTGATCTTATCAATTTCAGATCCTTTTTGATTGACCGTAATTTCCTCAGCTTCCGCTTTCAACAGCTTAAACGCCCCAGCTAACACGTTATCCTTACCCTTATTATAAATCCGCAATGTGACAACTGTGCCCATCATGAACTGGGTATCCTCGATTGGCGTCTTGACGACCTTAGTTGGTTTGGGTCGGCTACTAGCAGCATTTTTGCGACTCGTACTCGTCCCACACGCCGTCAATGGCACGATCATTGCAACAATTAATCCAATTCGAACCCATTTTTTTAGCTTCATTCCAATACTTCCCCTATTTTTAATTTCAATTGTCATTATACCAAAGTCTTGATTCATCCGGTGAGCCTGTTTGCATGCCAGCCAGCTTTTCATTGCCAGCCACCACCTGTACTTGCCAAAAACCGTCCCACACGGTGACCAAGTGACCAACTATGGCAATTTCACACTTAGCATTCACTGCCATTATGCCTTTCTTTAACTCACCTATCCTTGTGAGAAATGAGCTTGCTCAAGATCACACCGGCTGAGACTATCTAAACTAAATTTCAAACTGTCTGGTTGTTCAGTTAAAAACAAAAGGCCCTCAGCATGCGCCTCAGGCCTCAAAAGAATCTAATGATTAAATTGCTTATTCAGAGAAAATCATGTTGTCAACAGTAATCGTGTTGGTGTCACCCTTTTGTGCCGCGTTTTGTAATTGTTCCGCGTACATAATAAAGGTGTTAGAAGATTCAGTGGCACCCGTGACAACGTCAACCTTAGTTGGATCACTACTCTTAACTAATGACTTGTTCAAAGCTGGTTGATAAGTCTTAGGGTTAGTCTTAGCAACCTTCTTCATTTGCTTGTTGTAAGCTGCATCGTCAACTTTGGACTTGCCATTCTTGTTCACTTGGTTATATTCAGACTTCGTAATCTTATTATCCTTGACCGTGATTGCGAAAGTAACTTTGTAACCGTGTGAGTAGTTCTTTTCGTTCAACTTGTAGGTACCATCTTTCATCTTGGCACCATTGTCAATCTTAATGGTCGACTTGTTACCCGCTTGGGCAGCTTGAACTAATTGTTGTGTGTAGTTTTGGAAGGTCTTTGATGATTCAGTCGCACCAGTCACAACGTCAATGGAGCCTACGTTACCAGTAGCAGCAGAACCGGTCAAAGTCTTGTTTAACTTAGGCATGTAAGTCTTCGGATTAGTCCCGGCGATCTTCTTCATTTGCTTGTTATATGAAGTATCATCGGTCTTTGACTTGCCATTCTTGTTCACTTGGTCATAACTGGACTTCGTGATTTTACCGTTATTATTAACTGTGATACTCATCTTAGTCCGATAACCATGTGAATAATTTTGTTCTTCAAGGTTATAAGTACCCGCTTTCATTTTGCTGCCAGCGGTTAATTTAGCAACCTTAGTTGTCTTAGCTGATGAGCTTGAAGATGAACTCTTCTTGGATGAACTCGAGCTAGAACTTGAAGAACTACTGCCACAACCTGCTAAAGCTAAAGCTGAAATTGCAACAACTGAAGCACCCGTAATAACTGATTTGAATTTCATGATATCCCACTCCTAACCTTTTTGTATGAAAATTCACATTAATCTTAACGTTTAAACTGGTAATAGTCAATCCCATTCCATTAAAAAAATGATATTTTAGCCTAATAATAGCGGTATTGACAACGTTTTCCGTTCAAACTCCGATGCCACTATTTTCGCGGCTTAGATAATGTGATAGTTTATGCATTCTTTCCCATAATCCATAGACAACCGCTTACATTATCGTTATAATTATTAGTGGAATTATCTTTTTACACTATTATTCAAGGGAGTTGTTACGCAATGGCAAAGAAAAATATTGTCGTTGTCGGTGCGGGGTTTGCTGGTGTTTACGCAACTAAGAAACTGTCTAAGCATTTCAAAAAAAATGCAGACGTCGAGATTACGTTGATTGACCGGCATTCATACTTCACGTATATGACTGAATTACATGAAGTTGCTACCGAACGGGTGGAACCTGAGCATATCCAATATGATTTGCAACGGTTGTTCGCACGGCGAAAAAACGTTCGTCTCGTGACCGATACCGTGACGGGCATCGACAAAAAGGCACAAACAGTTACTACCGAACACGGAAGTTATCAATATGATCAACTTTTAATTAGTTTGGGTGGGGAATCCAATGACTTTGGGACTCCCGGTGTTAAGGAACACGGCTTCGAATTGTGGTCCTTCGAACAAGCGATGGCATTGCGCGCTCACTTATCTGCAATTATTCGGCGGGGGGCGGCGGAGCTCGACCCTGCTAAGCGCAAAGCCATGTTGACCTTTACAGTCTGTGGTTCTGGTTTTACTGGTTCTGAACTGATTGGTGAATTAATCGAATATCGTGATGTTTTGGCTCGAGACAACAAGCTCGATCCAAGTGAAATCACGCTCCAATTGGTCGAAGCAGCGCCGACTATTATTAACATGCTCAACCGGACGCAAGCCGGTAAGGCCGCTAAGTACATGGAAAAACATGGTGTCAAAATCATGACGAACTCCATGATTACCGAAGTCTGTGAAGACCATGTTAACTTAAAAGGCAAGGATCCAATTCCAACCTACACGTTAATCTGGACAGCCGGTGTTCGTGCTAATAGTATCGTTAAAAAGTTTGGCATTGAAACTAACCCCCGCGGTGGTCGCTTGATGGCCAATGAATTCATGCAAGCTAAGGATTGTAACAATATCTTCTTAGCCGGTGATTCAACCAGCTACCAAGAACCTGACCAACCACGGCCAGTCCCACAAATCGTTCAAGGGGCTGAAGAAACTGCAGCTAAGGCCGTCGAAGGTATTATTAAGAACGTTGACCAGACTGACGTTACGATCAAACCATTTAAGGGCGCTTATCAAGCATCCGTCGACTCAATTGGTTCCAAATATGCCGTTGCACAAGTTTTAGAGAAGTGGAACGTCTCTGGTTTTATTGCCGTGCTTTTAAAACACGCCATCAACTGGATGTACTACGTTCAGATTTTCTCAGGTTACTACCTATTCCAGTACTTCATGCACGAATTCTTCCGGACTCGTAATAACCGTAACGTCTTCCGCGGTTGGGTCTCACGGGCTGGTAACGTACTCTGGAGTGTGCCACTGCGGTTCTTCTATGGTGCTATGTGGTTATGGGACTGCTGGACTAAAGTTCAGGGATCTGAATCCTGGTTCACCGACAAGTTACGGTTACCATTCGAATGGATCACCGTGGCCGCAACTAGTGGTGCGTCTCAAGCAACTAAAGCCGCTGCAACCAGTGGTGCTTCTGAAGCTGCCACGTCAACCGCTAAAGCCGCTAAGGGTGTCTTCAGTCTTTCATACATGTACGGTAAAGAACCCCTGATGGTCTTTGACAAAATGCCACATTGGTTCGAATCAATTACCAAGGTATTCATTCCTAACATGCAAATGGCCCTCTTCTTCCAGAAATTCATGACTTGTGTTGAAATCGTCATTGCATTATGTATTTTCTTCGGACTCTTTACTTGGTTTGCTAACGCAGTCACCATTGGCTTAGTTGTCGTCTTCTGCTTATCTGGCATGTTCTACTGGGTCAATATTTGGATGATCTTTGTTGCCCTTGCCTTAATGAACGGTTCCGGACGGACATTTGGGTTAGACTACTGGGTCGTTCCGTGGATGCAAAAACACCTTGGACACTGGTGGTACGGCAACGTTCGTTCTCATTACGACGGTGTTAAAACCCGCTAGATGCGTTATAATTAATTAAATCCTTTCCCGATGGTTCAAGGGTTGTTTTTCCCCCTTGAACCATTTTTTATTTCATTGAATTGGAGGGTTAACGATGCGTAAATTACGGACAATGATCCGGACATTCAAACGTTATGGGGATATGATCAAGCCGTTTGATATTATTATTATTGTTGCGCTAATTATTTTATCGTTCACCCCACTAGCGATTTTTTCATACCAACAAAAACAACAAGCTGAACATGCGGCACTAGTGGCTAAGCGAAAGGCCACGAGCAGTGAAACCACGTATAACGCCGTGGTCTCACATAATGGGACCGTCTTGAAGCGTGTCAATATTACGAATCTGAAAACGACTAAGCACTTCACCTATCGCGATAGCCATGGGCACTACAACACGATCACATTTAAACCTAAGCGCGTTGCGATTACGAAAGCCAACTGTTCTGACCAAGTATGTGTCCGCCGAGGCTGGATTCATAAACCTGGTCAAACGATTGTTTGTTTGCCCCACAAACTCTTGGTTGAAATTAAGGCCAGCAACGGTCAAGTCAAATCTGGCGGTAATGGTTTAGTTACGGAGTAGAATATGAATAATTCATTTGAACGATCAAACAAAACTCATCGTAATATTTATATCGCGTTACTGGTTGCACAAGGCGTGATCATCGGCATCCTTGAACGGATGATTCCATTCCCGTTTGCCTTTGCCCCAGGTGCCAAGCTTGGTTTAGCCAATCTGATTACCATTGTTGCAATCTATACATTATCATTAACTGACGTGATAACCCTAACCTGGCTCCGTTTGATTTTAACGGCCCTCCTAGGTGGCACTTTATCAACCTTTCTGTATAGTTTTGGGGGCGCCTTTCTCAGCCTGTTTGCCATGCTGTTGGTCAAACAATTAGGGCCTAAACGCGTTAGTATTATTGGGATTTCAGCAACTGGCGGCGTCATGCATAATGTTGGTCAGCTATTGGTCGCGAGTCTTATTGCACAGACGTGGACGGTCATGCTCTACTTGCCAGTGCTTTCGATTATTGGACTAGCAGCGGGAAGTGCTCTCGGAATCGCCGCCAACTACTTGTTCACCCACGTCACGATCTTACGCTATCTCAAATTCAATCGAGAACACCATCCAGATCAAACAAAGGAGTAACCCTTATGCAATCGGCAACACAATTACACCCAATTTGGCGTGATTACCCGGCACTACAACCGGAGCTGCAACAAGTGATGCAGCTGATGACGGCAAACATCAATATTCAAGATGCCGACATCAATGACGCGATTTTAGAAATGATTCATGGTGGTGGTAAGCTCTTACGCCCGGCATACTGCCTCCTATTCTCACAATTTACAACAACTGATCGGCAACGGATGGTGGCCTTAGCGGCGTCATTAGAAACGCTCCATACCGCTACGCTGATCCATGATGACATTGTTGACGATGCTGCACTACGTCGGCACCATGTCACGATTCAAGAACGTTTTGGTAAAGATACTGCTGTGTATGCGGGCGACTACCTATTCGTTGTGGTATTCAAGATTCTAGCGCACTATTCAAGCAGTTTCAAAAGCATCCAGATGAACTCTGAGAACATGGAAAAGATTCTAGTGGGCGAGGTCCAACAAAAGGACCGCCACTACCACCTTGACATTACCATGGCAGAATACTTGCAACAAATTCAAGGTAAGACCGCCGAGTTATTCGCACTGAGTTGTTTTCTAGGTGCTTATGAATCTGGTCAAAGTAGTCATTTCGCCCAGCGCGCTCGTAAAGCAGGTCTCGCAATTGGGATGGCCTTCCAAATTCTTGACGATATTTTAGACTATCAAGAAGTCAGTCAGGAAACGGGCAAACCCATCCTCGAAGACGTTGCTGAAGGTGTCTACACCTCGCCGTTGATTTTTGCCTTACAGACAGAAGCTAAGCACGATTTATTGCCGCTGATGCGACTACAGGGGGCAATTTCGGACACTCAGCGCCAGGAAGTACAACGACTTGTCATCAATGCCGGCGGTGTGGTGCAAGCCCAAGAACTCGCTACCAAGTACACTCAAGACGCGCTGGCAATCATGCGTAAACTTCCAGACCAGCCTGCGAAGACGGATCTGATTAGTCTAACCAAACGGCTGTTGGACCGGCATAATTAGCTAGTAATCAATCGACTAAGGTATCAAACATCCTGTTTGATACCTTTTTTGTCGCCCAGACACAGCTAAACGCCTATGTGCTTCATCTTCACAGTCAGTACCTGAGACCACTATGTCCACTTTCCAGATTCAACAGGTCATAATCTGCAAATAACAAACCGTTGTCATCACGAGTATTAAAAACACCTATCCATTCCAACAAAAAACCGCTGATTTAGGGAATCAATCCCTAAATCAGCGGTCGCTCGTAACTAGCACCAAAAAAAATCACTTAGAACTGCGATATGCCATCTATGTCTAACCATAAATAACTTCCGAACTAGACTTAGCTACTATTTTGCTAGTAGCCACCATCATAACGCCCGTCAATCATCAGTCCCAGTGATCCGTAAAACAATCTTAACTAGTCAACGAGTTCCAAGACAACCATTTGTGCACCGTCGCCACGACGAGGCATAGTCTTGTAAATTCGTGTGTAACCACCATTGCGGTCAGCATATTGAGGACCTAAGTCACTAAATAGCTTTTGCAATGCAGTTTGTACAGCCACGTTGTCGCCATCTTCTTTAACATCGGCAACGACGTCACGCATGAATGTGGCAGCCTTCCGACGGGCGCTTAAATCACCCTTCTTGGCCAAAGAGATCATTTTGTCAGCAGTTGAACGAACTTCCTTAGCACGGGCTTCGGTCGTTTCGATCTTGCCGTTAACGATCAATGACGTTGTCAAATCGCGTAATAAGGCACGACGTTGTGAACTTGTACGTTGTAATTTACGGTAACTCATGAACGGATATCCTCCCTTGTATTAGTCTTCTTTGCGTAATGATAACCCAAGGTCAGCTAATTTAGCCTTAACTTCCTCGAGTGACTTGCGTCCAAGGTTGCGAACCTTCATCATATCAGCTTCAGTTTTGTTAGTTAATTCTTGGACCGTGTTGATACCAGCACGCTTCAAGCAATTGTATGAACGGACGGAGAGATCTAACTCTTCAATCGTCATTTCTAACATCTTTTCCTTATGCGTTTCTTCCTTCTCGACCATCACATCAGTGTTTTTAGCTTCATCAGTGAGATTTACGAAGATTGAAAGGTGATCAGTCAGGATTTTGGCTGATAGACTAATGGCTTCACTTGGAGTGATTGAACCATTTGTCCAAACGTCTAAGGTTAACTTATCGAAATCATCACGTTGACCAACCCGCGTGTTTTCAACTTGGTAGTTGACACGTTCGATTGGAGAATACAATGAATCAACAGCTAAAACGCCAATTGGCATGTCATCTTCACGATGTTTGTTATCCTCAGCGGAAACATAACCACGACCAGTATTTGCGGTCATACGCATATGGAAGTGTGCCCCGTCTGCTACGGTACAAATTGGTAAGTCTGGATTCAAGACTTCTACGTCCGCATCGCCAATAATGTCACCGGCAGTAACGTTAGCAGGACCCTTAACGTCGATTTCCAACGTCTTGGTTTCGTCTGATTCCAACTTAAGTGCAATCTTCTTAACGTTCAAGATGATTGCCGTAACGTCTTCCGTTACGCCCTCGATCGTTGAAAATTCATGAAGAACACCATCAATTTGAATACTAGTAACAGCAGCGCCAGGTAAAGAAGAAAGAAGAATCCGACGAAGTGAATTCCCTAAAGTTGTACCATAACCGCGTTCAAGCGGTTCTACAACAAACTTACCATAGTTGTCGTTTTCATCAATTTTATGAATGTTAGGTTTTTCAAATTCAATCATTCTTATCTTTTACCCCTTTCAAAACGCGTGGTGTTTAGTAGTTGTGCGTACAAAATGAAGTTTGCCCTCAAAATGAACGTCACAGATTAAACACGACGACGCTTTGGAGGACGAGAACCATTGTGAGGCACTGGCGTAACATCGCGAATTGCGCTAACTTCCAAACCAGTAGCTTGTAAAGCACGGATAGCGGCTTCACGACCTGAACCAGGACCCTTAACAGCGACTTCAACAGTCTTCATGCCATGTTCCATTGAAGCCTTAGCAGCAGCTTCTGCAGCCATTTGAGCAGCAAAAGGTGTTGACTTACGACTACCTTTGAAACCTAATGAACCAGCTGATGACCATGCAATGGCGTTCCCTTGCATATCAGTGATCATAACAAGTGTGTTGTTGAACGTTGAATGGATGTGAGCCACACCAGATTCAATGTTCTTCTTTACCCGACGACGACGGGTTGTCTTTCTAGTTGCCATAAAATTCGAAAACCTCCTTTATTATTATTTTTTACGTCCAGCGATGCTGACCTTTTTACCCTTACGAGTACGAGCATTGTTCTTCGTGTGTTGACCACGAACTGGTAAACCACGACGATGACGCATGCCACGGTATGAACCGATTTCTTGCAATAACTTGATGTTTAAGCTGACTTCACGACGTAAGTCACCTTCAGTTTTGTAACCATCGACAACGGCACGGATTTTGTCTTCCTGGTCAGGAGTTAAATCACGTACACGAACGTCTTCTGAAACACCGGCTTCAGCAAGGATCTTCTGTGCAGAAGTGTTACCGATACCGTAGATATAAGTCAAACCAATGACAATACGCTTGTCACGTGGTAAGTCAATCCCTTCAATACGAGCCATTAATATTTCACCTCCAACTTAATTAAATTATTTACCTTGGCGTTGCTTATGCTTTGGATTAGCAGAGCAGATAATCATCACGCGGCCTTTACGACGAATAACTTTGCAGTGTTCGCACATTGGCTTTACAGATGGTCTTACTTTCATGAGTTTTTTACCTCCTATAAGGTACGTAGACCGAGCCTACTTGAAACGGTAGGTAATCCGGCCCTTAGTTAAATCATAAGGTGACATTTCAACTGTAACCTTGTCACCAGGCAGAATTCGAATGTAGTGCATCCGGATCTTACCTGATACGTGTGCCAAGATTTCAGCGCCGTTTTCAAGTTCAACCTTAAACATTGCGTTCGGCAACGTTTCTTTAATGGTCCCTTGAATTTCGATGACGTCTTCCTTTGCCAAGTATTGTCCCTCCTTATTATCAGATTCCGTGCTACCACGTATTTGGTCCATTACTGAACCAGTCATTGTCTAATCATAACATTAAGAAAATATTAAATCAGTCAACGGCTAAACCTGAATAATTTTATCACAACGACCCTTGAAAAGCAAACGTCGATGCTGAAGGAACCTGGTTTACAGGTTATCAAGAATATTCTTGATATCTTTGTAGACATCATCAATGTCGCGATCACCGTCGACATTGTAGAGTAACTTTTCTTGACCGTAATAATCAATTAACGGCGTGTTCAACTTAACGTTCACGTCTAACCGATTCTTAACGGTTGCAGGCTTGTCATCATCACGTTGATAGAAATCATGACCGCCACACACATCACAGGTTCCTTCTACCTTAGGCTTGTTGTACAACTTATGATAAGTTGCGCCACAAGTCCGGCAGATAAACCGACCGGAAAGTCGTTCAACAAGTACTGCGGGTTCAACATGAATGTTGATGACCCCATCAAGTGGCTTATTGAGTTCTTCACCGATTTGTTTCAAAGCATGAGCTTGATCGATGTTACGTGGGTAACCATCTAATAGGAAACCATTTTTAGTATCCGCTTCAGCTAACCGATCACGGACGATGCCGTTAGTGACTTCGTCTGGTACTAAGTTACCTGCATCAATATACTTCTTGGCTTCCAAGCCCATCTTCGTTTCGTTCTTAATGGCTGCACGGAAGATATCTCCGGTCGAGATATGTGGAATATCAAAATCTTCAAGAATCTTCTGTGCTTGAGTACCCTTACCGGCACCCGGTAATCCCATTAAAATCAGGTTCATTGTTGACATGTTTTTTCCTCCTGAATGCACAAATGTGTTGAGTCTCCCCAACACATTCGCTGATTAACGAATGAAACCGACATAGTCACGTTTCATCATCAATCCTTTAATTTGACGAATTGTTTCAAGGGCAACCCCAACAACGATTAGTAAACTCGTCCCACCTAAACCGATTGATTCATCGAGACCCCAAATATCAGAAGCTAATAATGGAATCAAGGAAATCAACCCAAGGTAGAGGGCACCGACCGTACTTAGTCGCATTAACAATTTTGAAACCCAATCTTGAGTATCCTTACCTGGCCAAACACCAGGAATATAGCTGCCTTGCTTTTGTAAGTTCTTAGAGAGCTTTTCAGGATTGACCTGAACAAACGCATAGAAGAACGTGAAGAGCACGATCAGAATGGTGTAAAGAATAGCACCAGTCGTCGACTGCATATTGAAGATATTACTCAAAACGGTATACCAGGTTTCGTCACCATGACTGGATTGGAATCCTAGCAAAATCGTTTGGGGCGTTGCAATGAAGGAACTCGCGAAAATAACAGGAATAACCCCGGCAACGTTCACCTTTAATGGTAGGTAACTACTGTCAGGTGCACCAGCTGCACGACGAGTGTATTGAATTGGAATTCGGTCATTAGCTTGTTCGACCCACGTTACAAACATAACGATGATCAGCACAAGCAAGGCTAACCCAACAACAAACAAGCCACTCTTCCACCAGTCGCTCTGTGAAACATTAACGAACTGTTCTTGATAAATTTGATAAATCGATGTTGGCATACGGGCAATGATCCCGGCGAAGATAATAATGGAAACCCCATTACCGATTCCTCGATCCGTAATCATATCACCCATCCAAGTCGTCAACATTGCCCCACCAGTGAGGATCACCCCAATGGTCAGGTAAGTCGAAATACTTGGATTGTTAACGAGCTTGAGTTGACTCAAAGAGTTAAAACCAGCCGTAATCCCAATCGACTGAACAAAGGCCAAGACGATCGTTAACCAACGGGTCGCTTGATTAAGCTTGCGTCGACCAACTTCACCTTGTTTGCCCCATTCAACAAACTTAGGAACAATGTCCATTTGTAACAATTGAACGATGATTTGTGCAGTAATGTAAGGGGATACCCCCATAGCAAGGATGGAATAATTTGTTAAACCGCCACCACTGAATGTATTCAACATACTTATCAGCCCTGAAGATGCCACCGACTGAAGTGCCTGTGCATTAACTCCAGGAACTGTGATATAAGAGCCAAGACGAAATACAATCAAAACGCCCAACGTGAACAGAAGTTTATTCCGAATATCCTTAACTCTGAGAGCGTTCTTCATGGTAGTCAGCAAATTAGATCACCTCAGTTTTACCGCCAGCAGCTTCAATGGCTGCAACCGCCGTTGCAGAGAACTTGCTTGCCTTAACTGTTAACTTTTTGTTGAGTTTACCATTACCAAGAACTTTAACAGCAGAACTCTTCTTAACTAAGCCAGCTTCCTTTAATGATTCTGGTGTAACTTCGGCACCATCATCAAAACGGTTTAAGCCGTCAAGGTTAACAACCGCATATTCTTTACGGTTAATGTTAGTAAATCCACGCTTAGGAATCCGACGGTACAATGGCATTTGGCCACCTTCGAAACCGACACGAACTTTACCACGCGCCTTTTGACCTTTTTGGCCACGACCAGAAGTCTTACCTTGGCCACTTGAGTCACCACGACCAATTCGACGACGTGAAAAACGTGAACCTTCACTAGGTGTTAATTCATGTAACTTCATTTAGTAGGCACCTCCTCTTTGAAAATTTGAATTACTTGATGATTTCGACATCGACTAAGTGTGCGATGTGGAAAATTTGACCGCGAGTTGCTGCGTCATCAGGTTTAACAACGGAACTATTAATCCGACCCAAACCTAATTCCTTAACGATTTTACGTTGCTTAGGAAGACGGTGAGCAGCACTGCGTACTAAAGTGATCTTTAATTGAGCCATGTTGTTTGTCCTCCCTATTCAGCTAAATGTTCGGCTGAAACGCCACGTAAAGCAGCGACTTGTTCAGCAGTCTTTAAGCTCTTTAAGCCTTCGAACGTTGCACGAACAACGTTAACGGGGGTGTTTGAGCCTAATCGTTTACTAGTAACATCATCCACACCGGCTAATTCCATGACGGCACGAACGGCGCCACCAGCGGCAACACCAGAACCTTCAACGGCTGGCTTAAGCATGATGCGGCCACCACCGTAAACACCAAGTGCTTCATGAGGAATGGTGGTACCAACCATTGGTACAGTGATCAAGTTCTTTTTAGCAGCTTCGGAAGCTTTCCGAATTGCTTCTGGAACTTCTTGAGCCTTACCAGTACCGAAACCAACGTGTCCCTTGTGGTCCCCAACGATTACTAATGCAGCAAAACGTAGGCGACGACCACCTTTAACAACTTTGGTAATCCGGTTAATGGCAACAACATTATCGTCAAGATCTAATTTTGATGGATCAATGAAAGTCATATGGTATTATTCCTCCTTTGTTAGAATTTAAGTCCGTTTTCACGAGCGGCTTCAGCCAAAGCTTGAACCCGACCATGATATAAGTAACCGCCACGATCGAAAACGACGTCAACGATTTTCTTTTCAGCAGCGCGCTTAGCAACAACTTCACCGACAGATGCAGCCTTTTCAGTCTTGTTGTTACCTTTAACTTCGCTATCTAAAGTTGAGGCACTTGCGAGCGTTACACCCTCTACATCATCAATAACTTGAGCGTAGATGTTTTTGTTTGAACGATAAACATTTAAGCGTGGGCGCTCAGCAGTCCCAGAAATCTTACCGCGAACACGTGCGTGACGACGTTGACGTGTTTTGTTTTTATCTGGTTTGGAAATCACAATAGTCACCTCTATATATTAGTATGGACAGCTTTACGCTGCATTATTTACCAGTCTTACCTTCCTTACGACGAACATATTCATCGACGTAACGAATCCCTTTACCTTTGTAAGGTTCAGGTGAACGAACGGCCCGAACTTCGGCAGCAAAGTCACCAACAGCTTGCTTACCAATACCAGAAATATTGATATGCGTGTTATCAGGAACTTCAACAGTCAAGTTTTCAGGCGTTGCGAATTCAACAGGGTGTGAGTAACCAACGCTTAATACTAACTTCTTGCCTTGCAATTGGGCACGGTAACCAACACCGACCAATTGAAGGTTCTTAGTAAAGCCTTTAGTAACCCCTTCAACCATGTTGTTAACATTTGCACGGGTAGTACCGTGTAATGCCTTCATCTTGTAGTCATCAGATGGACGAGTGAATTTAACTTCGTTGCCTTCAACCGTCATCGTAATATCACTGGCGATGTTCCGCGTTAAAGTACCCTTAGGACCCTTAACCGTAACGACTTCACCAGCTTGTGATACTTCTACCCCAGCAGGTAGTTCAATTACTTTATAACCAATACGACTCACTTACTTGCACCTCCCGTCTTAATTAATGATTACCAAACGTAAGCTAATACTTCGCCGCCAAGCTTCTTGGCGCGAGCTTCTTTATCAGTAATGACACCTTCTGAAGTTGAGATGATAGCAATCCCTAAACCGTTTAAAACCTTAGGAACAGCATCAGCCTTGACGTATGAACGTAAACCTGGCTTTGAAATACGCTTCAAGCCACTGATTACACGTTCGTTGTCCTTACCATACTTCAAGAAGACGCGGATGATGCCCTGTTTGTCATCATCGATGTATTCAACGTCGCGAACAAAACCTTCATTCTTTAAAATTTCAGCAATGTTGCGTTTGATTTTTGATGCAGGAACTTCTAGTGAATCGTGGCGTACCATATTAGCGTTACGGATACGAGTCAAGAAATCTGCGATTGGATCAGTCATCATGAAAGTTTAACCTCCTTTAACTTGGGTTTGTTTTTACCAGCTGGCCTTTTTCATACCAGGGATTTGACCTTTGTGGGCCAGGTCGCGTAAGCAGATACGGCACAAGTGGAATTTACGGTAAACTGAATGTGGACGACCACAACGTTCACAACGGGTGTAGTTTTGTACGTTAAACTTAGCACCGCGCTTTTGTTTAGCAATTTGTGATTTTTTAGCCAACTTCGATTAACCCCCTTCGGTTATTTAGCAAATGGCATGCCAAATTGAGTTAACAACTCACGTGATTCTTCATCACTATCAGCTGTCGTAACGATTACAATGTCTAAACCGCGAACACGGTTAACATTATCATAGTTGATTTCTGGGAAGATCAATTGTTCACGGACACCCAATGTGTAGTTACCGCGACCATCAAATGAACGAGTACTTACACCATGGAAGTCACGAACACGTGGTAATGAAACATTGATCAACTTGTCCAAGAAGTCATACATACGTTCGCCACGTAAGTCAACCTTGGCACCAATTGCCATACCTTCACGAAGACGGAAACCAGCGATAGATTTCTTTGCCCGGGTAACCAATGGTTTTTGACCGGCGATCAAAGTTAATTCTTCAACTGCTTCGTCTAAGTTTTTAGCGTTGGTAACTGCATCACCAACACCCATGTTCAAAACGATCTTAGCCAGCTTAGGCACTTGCATTACTGAAGTGTAATTGAACTTGTCAACTAATGCTGGAACGATTTCTTTTTCATATTGAGCTTTTAAACGGTTTTCCATGAAACTTGCTTCCTCCTTTCAGTCAGTCTTAGTTTTCTAAGTCTTTACCAGACTTTTTAGCGTAACGGACACGCTTGCCATCTTCACGACGAACACCTAAACGTGTAGGTTCGTTGGTTGATGGGTCAAGGTACATAACGTTAGAAGCATCGATTGGTGCTTCGATGTCCACGATACCGCCTTGTGGGTTAACGTTCGTTGGTTTTTGGTGTTTCTTGATCTTGTTAACACCTTCAACAACGATCCGGTTCTTGGCAGAGATAACCTTTTTAACAGTACCTTCTTGACCACGATCCTTACCGCTGATTACTCGAACTTTATCACCAGTTTTAATCAACATTAGGTTGCGCACCTCCTTATTTACGGTGTGTGACTAGAGTACTTCTGGCGCTAATGAAACAATACGCATGAAGTCCTTATCACGTAATTCACGAGCGACAGGTCCAAAGATACGAGTACCTTGTGGAGTCTTGTCATCACGAATAATAACTGCAGCATTTTCATCAAACTTGATGTATGAACCGTCAGCACGGTGAACACCAGACTTAGTCCGGACGATCACAGCTTTAACGACATCATGAGCTTTGACAACACCACCGGGTGTTGCTTGTTTAACCGTAGCAACAATGACATCACCAATGTTAGCAGTTTTACGACCAGAGCCACCTAATACCTTAATAGTAAGGATTTCACGGGCACCGGAGTTGTCAGCAACTTTTAAACGACTTTCTTGTTGGATCACAGTAAGTGTCCTCCCTTCATGTAATTTTATTCAGCTAATAATCTAGATAATAACAGCTTTTTGAACAACTTCAATTAAGCGGAAACGCTTAGTAGCTGATAGAGGACGAGTTTCCATGATCTTGACGATATCGCCAATTTTGGCTTCATTCTTTTCATCATGAGCCTTGAATTTCTTTGAATAACGAACACGTTTGCCGTATACCGGATGGTTCTTATAAGTTTCGACAATAACAACAATGGTCTTGTCCATCTTGTCAGAAACAACGCGTCCTTGGATAACCTTACGGCTGTTACGAGTATCTTCACTCATTCGTGATTGCCTCCTTTATACTCTACTTGTTTAACTCTTGTTCACGCAACGCAGTTTTAATACGCGCAATGTTCTTACGAACTTGTTTTAAACGAGCGGTGTTTTCAAGCTGACCAGTGGCCAATTGAAAACGCAAGTTGAAAAGTTCGTCTTTGTAAGACTTTTCTTTTTCGAGCATTTCAGTAGTGGACAATGCTTTAATTTCCTTAGCCTTCATCTGATTCGCCACCTACTTCCTCACGCTTAACAATCTTAGTTTTAACAGGTAATTTAGTTCCAGCCAAGCGTAAAGCTTCGCGTGCAACTTCTTCAGGAACACCAGCAACTTCAAACATAATCTTGTTACGTTTAACTGGTGCTACCCAACCTGCAGGAGTACCTTTCCCATTACCCATCCGGACACCAACACCTTTTTCAGTGTAGGACTTGTGAGGGAAAATCTTAATCCATACCTTACCGCCACGCTTCATGTAACGGTTCATAGCAACACGGGCAGCTTCAATCTGCCGGTTGCTGATCCAGTGTGATTCGAGGGTTTGTAAACCGTAATCACCAAAAGCAACTGTTTTACCGCCTTTAGCTTCACCGCGCATTTTACCACGGTGAACACGACGATACTTAACCCGTTTAGGTACCAGCATGTTTAGTTTCCTCCTTTAGCAGATTTCTTTTCTGGCAAGATTTCGCCACGGTAAATCCAGGTCTTAACACCTAATTTACCGTAAGTCGTCCGTGCTTCGACCCATGAATAGTCGATGTCAGCACGAAGCGTATGCAATGGAACCGTACCATCTGAGTATGCTTCAACACGAGACATGTCGGCACCGTTTAAACGGCCAGCAACTTGTGTCTTAATACCCTTAGCACCGGAACGCATTGTACGTTGCATAGCACCACGCATTGCACGACGGAAAGCAACCCGGCCTTCCAATTGACGCGCAATACTTTCACCAACTAATTTAGCATCTAAATCAGGCTTCTTGATTTCGATGATGTTGATGTGTACTCGCTTACCAGTTAAATTGTTTAATTCTTTACGAAGAGCTTCAACTTCAGAACCACCCTTACCAATAACCATCCCTGGTTTTGCGGTATGGATTGAAATGTTTACGCGGTTTGCGGCGCGTTCGATTTCAACGGTGGAGACGGAAGCGTCGGCAAGTCGTTGTTCGATATACTTACGGATGCGTAAATCTTCGTTCAAGTAGGCAGCAAAATCTTTTTCAGCGTACCATTTTGCTTCCCAGTCGCGAATGATTCCTACACGTAATCCGGTTGGATTTACTTTTTGACCCACGCGTTATCCCTCCTATTTTTCAGTAACTGTGATCGTAATGTGGCTAGTCCGCTTGTTGATTGGTGAAGCAGAACCCTTTGCCCGTGGACGGAACCGTTTTAAGGTTGGTCCTTCGTTAACAAAAGCTTCGCTTACGACCAAATCTTCGCGATCTAAGTCAAAGTTATTTTCAGCGTTAGCAACAGCAGAAAGTAAAACCTTTTCTACTACTGGAGAAGCACCCCGTGGAGTGAACTTCAAGATTGCTAAGGCTTCGGCAACACTTTTACCTCTGATAAGATCGACAACTAGGCGGACCTTACGAGCGGCAATACGAACAGTTTTTGCAGTTGCACGTGCAGATGTTACTTGTTCAGCCATTCTTTATATCCTCCTAACTATTACTTCGTTTTCTTATCGTCAGTTCCATGACCATGGAACGTCCGTGTTGGTACAAATTCACCTAACTTATGACCGACCATGTCGTCTTGGATGTAAACTGGGACATGCTTGCGACCATCATAAACAGCGATTGTGTACCCAATGAAACTTGGGAAAATTGTTGAACGACGTGACCACGTCTTGATGACAGATTTCTTGTCAGAATCAGATTGTGCATCGATTTTCTTTAATAAATGCGCATCTGCGAAAGGTCCCTTCTTTAAACTACGACCCATCGTGTGACCTCCTCTCGATAACTACAGTAAATTCAAATTTTATTAGTGTTTGCCTGGACGGCGACCACGAACGATAAGCTTGTTTGAACGAGCCTTCTTGTTCCGAGTCTTCTTACCAAGCGTCTTCTTACCCCATGGAGACATTGGAGATGGATGACCGATTGGTGCTTTACCTTCACCACCACCATGAGGGTGATCGTTAGGGTTCATTACAGAACCACGAACAGTTGGGCGCTTACCTTGCCAACGTGTACGACCGGCTTTACCTGAGTTGATTAATTCGTGTTGTTCATTACCAACAGTACCAACAGTAGCACGGCTAGTTAATAATACTAAACGAACTTCACCAGAAGACAAACGAACAATGGCGTACTTGCCTTCCTTACCCAGTAATTGTGCTGAAGTACCAGCAGAGCGAGCTAATTGGCCACCCTTACCTGGCTTCAATTCAATGTTGTGAATAACAGTACCAACAGGAATGTTAGTTAATGGTAATGCGTTACCAACCTTGATGTCGGCTTCGGCACCTGATTGAACTTGCATACCAACTTCCAAACCTTTTGGTGCTAAGATATATGATTTCACACCGTCAGCGTAAACTAATAATGCAATGTTAGCTGTCCGGTTAGGATCATATTCGATTGCCTTAACGGTTGCTGGAACTTCATCCTTAATCCGCTTAAAGTCAACCAAACGGTATTGTTGCTTATGACCGCCGCCACGATGACGAACAGTAATGTGACCATAACTGTTACGACCGGCAGTGTGACTTTGTGAGTCTAATAATGACTTTTCAGGCTTCGTCTTAGTGATTTCAGAGAAATCTGAAGCAGTCATATTACGACGGCCGTTAGTGGTTGGTTTATACTTCTTAATACCCACTAGAGTTACCTCCTAAATTAGATTTATTGTTGATCGTCGTTGAACAACTTGATTTCGTTAGAATCAGAACTTAAGGTAACAATAGCCTTACGACGCTTCTTAGTGTAGCCGGCGTAACGACCTTGGCGCTTAAGTTTTCCTTTAACGTTCATAACGTTCACTTTAACGACTTTAACATCGAAGATTTCTTCGATTGCTTTTTTAACTTGGGTTTTCGTTGCCTGTACGTTGACATCAAATGTGTAGCGCTTGTCGTCCAAGTCAGCCATTGATGCTTCAGTAACTACAGGACGTAAAATTACATCGCGTGCTTCCATTATGCGAGCGCCTCCTCTAATTGATCGAGGGCTTTTTGGGTAACGACTAATTTGTCACTATTAGCGACATCTAAGACGTTAACACCTTTGGCTTTAAGGATCTTAACATTTGGTAAGTTACGACCTGCCAAAGCAGCCTTTTCATTGTCCTCTTCAACCAAAACAAGAGTCTTGGTATCGACGTTGAGGTTGTTTAATACATTTACAAAATCCTTAGTCTTTGGTGCGTCGAAAGCTAAGCTATCAACTGCAACTAAGCTGTTGTCTAAGACCTTTTGTGAAAGGACAGACTTCAAAGCTAAGCGCATAACCTTCTTAGGTAATTTGTAACTGTATGAACGAGGGGTTGGTCCGAAGACAATCCCACCTTTACGCCATTGTGGTGAACGGATAGAACCTTGACGCGCACGACCAGTACCCTTTTGACGCCATGGTTTACGACCACCACCGCGACGAGCACTACGGTTCTTAACTGCGTGAGTTCCTTGACGCATTGATGCACGTTGCATCAAGATGGCATCAAAAACCACGTTTTCGTTTGGTTCAACACCAAACACAGCGTCGTTCAAAGTAACGTCACCATTTTGCGTACCGTCTTGTTTAAATAATGCTACGCTAGTCATGTATTATGTCCTCCTTCCTTATTTACTCTTAACAGATGTTTTAACTGTTACAAATGATTTGTTGGCGCCAGGGACATTCCCTTTAATTAATAAAACGTTGTTTTCAACGTCGGCACGAACGATTTGTAAGTTTTGCATCGTACGTTGGCGATTACCCATCCGGCCTGGTAATTTCTTACCTTTGAATACCCGGTTGATGATGGCACCCATTGAACCAGGACGACGATGGTAACGAGAACCGTGAGCCATTGGTCCACGACTTTGGCCGTCCTTATGGATATTACCTTGGTAACCATGACCTTTAGTGATACCCGTAACGTCAACGGCGTCGCCAGCTGCGAAAATATCCGCTTTGACTTCGTCACCTACTGTGTAATCTCCAAGCTCAACATTACGAATTTCACGAATGAAGCGCTTAGGAGTCGTTTTTGCTTTTGCTGCATGACCTTGAGCAGGTTTGTTCGTCAAGACTTCGCGTTTGTCGTCAACACCTAATTGGATTGCTTCGTAACCGTCATTTTCAACGGTCTTAACTTGCAACACAACGTTAGGTTGAACTTCAACAACTGTAACGGGAACTAATTCGCCGCTTTCAGTGAAGACTTGCGTCATTCCTACCTTTTTCCCTAAGATTCCTTTAGTGGTCATGAGTACACCTCCAATTAATTGATTTTAGTTTTGTAAATTAAAGCTTGATTTCAATATCTACACCGCTAGGCAAGTCTAACTTCATTAATGAGTCGACCGTCTTAGGCGTTGGGTTAACGATATCGATTAACCGCTTGTGAGTCCGCATTTCGAAT
The DNA here is from genome assembly GCF_037290055.1 of Lactiplantibacillus argentoratensis. Lineage (NCBI taxonomy): Bacteria > Bacillati > Bacillota > Bacilli > Lactobacillales > Lactobacillaceae > Lactiplantibacillus > Lactiplantibacillus argentoratensis. Next base: position 859,522 of record NZ_CP147647.1, on the reverse strand, counting down.
TGTTCACGTGAGTCCTTAAACTTATGTGGTGAACGTAGAACGGTATAAATAGTCCGTTCAGTAGGCAATGGAATAGGACCTGAAATAGTAGCACCAGTTCTCTTTGCCGTTTCGACAATCTTGTCAGCTGACTGATCAAGAATGCGGTGTTCGTATGCCTTTAAGCGAATACGAATTTTTTGCTTTGCCATTGTTGTGACCTCCTTCGTCTATTTTGAAAATAAGACTAGCTCCGTGAAAATTACCGCCACGTCCCATGACAATGTGGCCGGGCGTGTCGCAACCTTTCACATCAAAGCTAACTACGACTACTTGATGATGGGGATATAGTTATCCCCTTCTAAATACCAAGCACAATCTATAATAAATGAAAAGCTCTGTAATAGCAAGTGTTTTCGCACTTTTTTTATAACCATCGTTGTAAACCGTGTTACCTTTTTTGAACCAGCTCAATTAATGTAACACAAATTCCATCCAATTAATAGCGTTTGCCCCTAATTTCTTTTTGGGGAGCGCTTTACATTTCTCACTGCCGACCTGCTACGTTCACTATGTCCCGCTCTAGATCACACTGGCACCTTCTCAGGGCCGACCTAAGCTTGAGATCCCATCGCTTTTATCATCGGATCATTTAACCGCCCTCAGTGCGTGATTATGCCGCTTCTTTCGTGCTGAGCCGGCCCCTTACTCGCTAACTTGTTCATCTACCTTCTATTATAGTGTCATCTGTTACCATTACTCGACTGTATGCACGGCAAACCGCCAGCTCGGATGCTGGCTGCCGATAAAAAAAGGAACTCGATAGTCGAGTTCCACTTATCATGCCATCGCCCTGCACGCTTAATGTGAAGGTTGCATGATCTTATGGGTCGCCGCTGCAAGTGATTCAACTAGTGTGACCCCTTGTTGCATAGTTGCATCTTGATTCGTATAGATTGCAATGACGTAGCCCTGAGGATCACGATGCTTGTCATAGACGTGCCCAATGCTATTGACCTGCCATCCCAAACCATTATCACTCAGATCCATCCAGCCATTCTTTAATTGGTAGTCGGGTGCATCCTTTGAGACGCCCCAGCTCTGTTCATGACTGACTGTTCCCATTAGATTCTGAATGTAGTGTTTCGAGCGACTCGTCAGGTAATTGGAAGGATAGTAGATGGTACGCAATAATTTCACTTGATCGGCTGGCGTCGTCTTCGTCATACTCCACGAAGTCAAGTTAGCCGTCGTATGTGTCATTTGCAAGTTCTGGTATAAGTTATTGAGCGCACCGTAACTGCCTAAGCCATTGCTCAGTAAACCTGTCGCCGCATTGTTATCGCTATAGCGGATCATCGACTCGGCCAGAGTCTGTTCACCTGATGTGAACGTTAACTGCCCCCGGTCGCGCTGATGTAACAGTTCTGTTAAAATACTAGCCTTGATCGTGCTGGCAACGTAATACCCGCTACCGTCCGTATCTCGATTGTACGTCACACTCTGCTTGCTGCGCGGTGAATAGATGGTAATCCCTACTTTGACGGACTGGTGATCAATAATTTTTTGCCAAGCGGCTAATAACTGTTGCCGTTGCTGTTTCGGATCAACGGCCGTTACCTTCTCCGATGAGTTGGCCGTCGCTTTTGGCTCAGTGCCTGCTTTTCGCTCCGCCTTCACCTGATGTTGCGGCGTTATTTTGCTTGCCTGATAATTAGAAAATGAACCAAGGACGACTAAACAAATCACGGCCACACTGACCAGTAATTGTCGGTGATAGCCACCCACGCGGCGGGTCAGCCACTGATACCCTGCATAGTCGACCATCGCAATTATTAACGCCAGTGGTAACACGCTGAGGGCACGCCCAGGACGAGTCGCACCATCTAGTAGCCACACTAACGCCCAGTAATATAAATACCACAAGTAGGTCGTCATCAGAAGATGCCATTGGCGCACGTTCACTTTCATCGGTTGAACGGTCCACAACAACCAGCCACTCCCCAAACACCCAATTACTAACCATACTAGTTGTAGCCAGTGATTTTGAAAAGTCGCACTGTGACCACCAATCATGAATAGAACTGCATAACAAATCAGTGCAAAGACCGTATCAAGTGGCCCACGCTGAATCGCGGGAGACGTGACGCGTCCGTGATGCCAAGCGACGATCAACCCGCCAACTGCAAACGATAGTAAGAATAAACTGGTGGGCAGCCCGCGACTGGAACGCGTGAACAACCAGCCACTGTTGATGACCAACGCGAATAAAGCCAAGCAACCGTTGCTGAAGATAAGCGTCTGCCGAATCGGCAGTTGCCGGCACTCGGCAATTTGTACGGTTACACGCAGCCACAGTAAGCCAATCACGTAGATGACGACCGGCCAAAGATGAAAGAAGACGTTGTGCATCGTGGCCGCATCGACCGGTAACGACCAAATAATGGTCCGCAATGGCTGTGTGGCCGCCCCATACAGATGTTCAAAAGATGGTTCAACGACCCAGCTTACAGCTAACACAAGAACCAGCAGAACCAATAAGCTCTGTAAGATGAACACGACCTCGTTAATAACTGAGAAACGTGATTCCGTTTGCCTTGGCGCCAACCAGTGCTCGGTCATAATGCCACCTAATAGTGCCATCACAAGCGTAAAACTGACAACTTCCCCATTGATACTCGGGAGTATCTGACTGATTCCCACGAGTATCACCCCAACAAAACCTAACCCGTACCACTTATTCATAAACATGAGTGACTCCTCCACGGGTGATTAGATATTAATACAGAGAATATCTTACCATAATTAATTAGTTATTAGTACGTACTTACCAGCAATTTTGGGGCCACTTGGATTGACATACCATGCCATCCTGCGACACGTCGCAACCGTGTTTTGGTTATCAATAAACTTATGTAAAAAAAGACGTCCAGTCGAAGCTGAACGTCTTTCTTATTATCAATCAAGCTTATTTGGCAGGAGTGCCGCCATTCTTCTTGATGATATCTTCTTGAACTGACTTTGGTACCTTTTCGTAATGATCAAAGGTCATTGTGAAAGTCCCACGACCTTGAGTAGCTGAACGTAATGTGGTTGCATAACCAAACATTTCAGCCAAAGGAACGTATGCATGAACTTCTTGGGCATTCCCACGTTCTTCCATACCTTCGATGTTACCACGACGAGCAGTAACGTGACCCATAACATCACCTAAGTAATCTTCTGGGGCAACGATATCAACCTTCATGATAGGTTCAAGGATAACAGGGCCAGCAGTCTTAACAGCATTCCGCAATGCTAATGATGCGGCAATCTTGAAGGCTGCTTCACTAGAATCGACATCATGGTAAGAACCATCATAGAGCTTAGCCTTAACGTCAACCAAAGGATAACCAGCTAACACACCGTTAGCCATAGCTTCCTTCAAACCTTGTTCAACTGAAGGAATGTATTCGCGAGGAACAACCCCACCGACGATGGCATCTTCGAATTCGAAGCCTTTACCTTCTTCGTTAGGTGTAAATTCAATCCAAACATCCCCATATTGACCTTTACCACCAGATTGGTGAACGAACTTACCTTGAACTTGAGTGCTCTTAGTAAAGGTTTCACGGTATGAAACTTGAGGCGCACCAACAGTGGCTTCAACGTTAAATTCACGCCGCATCCGGTCAACGATGATATCCAAATGCAATTCACCCATCCCGGCGATCAAAGTTTCACCAGTTTCAGGGTTAGTTTCAGCCTTGAAAGTAGGATCTTCTTCAGAAAGTTTTTGTAAGGCAACGTTCATCTTATCTTGGTCAGCCTTAGTCTTAGGTTCAACGGCAACCTGGATAACTGGGTCAGGGAATTCCATTGATTCCAAGTGATATGGATGGTCAATCGAAGTCAATGAGTCACCAGTAGTCGTGTTCTTCAAACCAATTGCAGCGGCGATATCACCAGAGAAAACTTCTGGGATTTCTTTCCGTTGGTTAGAATGCATTTGAAGTAAACGACCAACCCGTTCACGTTTGTCCTTAGTAGCGTTCAAGACATATGAACCAGATTCCAAAGTACCTTGGTATACCCGGATGAAAGTCAAACGACCAACGAATGGGTCAGTAGCAACCTTAAATGCTAAGGCAGCGAATGGCTTGTCATCACCGGCAATCAAGTCAACTTCTTCTTCAGTTTCAGGATCAGTCGCCTTGTATGGCTTAACATCAAGTGGTGATGGTAAGTAGTCCACAACGGCATCCATTAACATTTGAACACCCTTGTTCTTGAAGGCTGAACCAGCTAATACTGGGAAGAATTCAAGTGCTAACGTTCCTTTACGGATAGCAGCCTTAATTTCTTCTTTGCTGATTTCTTCACCGCCAAGGTACTTTTCCATGATGCCGTCATCGATGTCAGCTAAGGCTTCGATTAAGTCATCACGTGCAGCTTGGGCTTCTTCTTTGTATTCATCAGGAACGTCAACCGTATCCCATTCAGTACCAAGTTGATCTTCATCATAAAGATCAGCCTTCATTTCGATTAAGTCAATGACCCCTTCGAAATTGTCTTCGGCACCAATTGGTAATTGGATAGCGTGGGCGTTAGCTTGTAAACGATCATGGATCGTGCTTACAGAGTACTTGAAGTCCGCACCAATCTTGTCCATCTTGTTAACGAAAACGATCCGGGGAACGTTATACGTTGATGCTTGACGCCAAACTGTTTCAGTTTGAGGTTCAACACCTGATTGGGCATCCAATACGGCGATCGCACCATCTAAAACCCGAAGTGAACGTTCAACTTCAACAGTGAAGTCAACGTGCCCTGGGGTATCGATGATGTTAATCCGGTGGTTCTTCCACTGTGCAGTCGTGGCAGCAGAGGTAATGGTGATCCCACGTTCTTGTTCTTGGGCCATCCAGTCCATTTGTGAAGCACCATCATGGGTTTCACCAATTTTGTGAATTTTACCAGTGTAGTACAAGATCCGTTCAGTAGTCGTGGTCTTACCAGCATCGATATGGGCCATAATACCAATATTACGGGTCTTATCGAGTGAGAATTCTCGTGTATTAGCCATTAGAAAATGTGTTACTCCTCTCAATATAAATGGAATTAACAGTATAAAGTTTATTTCAAAAAATGACTACTATATGCGCGCATATAATAGTCACCTTTTTGTGATTAGTTAAAGGCGACCTTTAACCATCTCACGGAAATATTACCAACGATAATGGGCGAAGGCACGGTTGGCTTCAGCCATCCGGTGAGTATCTTCACGCTTCTTAACTGAAGCACCAGTATTGTTAGCAGCATCCATGATTTCACGAGCTAACCGGTCGGACATAGTGTGTTCGCCACGTGAGCGAGCATATTGAACGATCCAACGAAGGCCAAGCGTCGTTTTACGATCTGGGCGAACTTCGATTGGAACTTGGTAGTTAGAACCACCAACACGGCGGGCCTTAACTTCAAGTACTGGCATAACGTTCTTCATAGCTTCTTCGAAGACTTCCAAAGGATCGTTACCAGTTTGTTCTTTGATTTGATCAAAAGCATCATACAAAATAGTTGATGCGGTACCGCGCTTACCATCTAACATTAAGTGGTTAATTAAACGCGTTACTAATTTAGAGTTATACATTGGATCTGCTAAAACTTCGCGTTTTGCAGGTGCACCTTTTCTTGGCATTTAACTTACCTCCTTATTATTTCTTTGGCTTCTTGGTACCATACTTGGAACGGCTTTGGCGACGATCTTCGACACCAGCAGTATCCAAAGCACCACGGATAACATGGTAACGAACACCAGGTAAATCCTTAACACGACCACCACGAATTAAGACAACGCTATGTTCTTGGAGGTTATGACCAATACCAGGAATGTAAGCTGTAACTTCGATTAAGTTAGATAAACGTACACGGGCATACTTCCGTAAAGCCGAGTTAGGCTTCTTAGGAGTCATGGTACCGACACGAGTAGCAACCCCACGTTTTTGTGGCGCTGGGTTATTAGTTGCAACCTTCTTGTAACTGTTATACCCAAAGTTTAACGCTGGGGCATTTGATTTTGATACTTTAGACTTACGGCCTTTGCGAATTAATTGATTAATTGTTGGCATGTTCTAAAGTGTCCTCCTTCCAAATATCTGTTTTTAAGTCCACACACCCAGGTGGTTCTTTTTTGAGTAAAAAAGAATTCCTGGTGCGTGGTTATTGTGCGCTTAGCCGACCAGTCAGCATGTCTGTATTCCTGATACAGGAATCTGTCTGCAAAAAGCACCTTTACTAGACTATCATGACATGCCGAAGTTGTCAATAAATGTCATAAAAAAATACGCGTCGTCCTCATTACGTACCTAGTGATGAAAGGTGGTCCTAACCATGTTAACCAGCAGTCTTTTTATTCTCGGCCTCTGCCTGGGCTCATTCGTGACCTGTATGGCGGAGCGCATCAGCAGCGGACACACACTCATTAGTACCCAACGGTCACTGTGTCCGCACTGCCGGCACCAATTACGGTTCTGGCAACTAATACCATTGCTTGGTATTCTGCTTCAACGGGGGCGTTGCTATGACTGCCACGCCCCAATCAACCTTCGTTCTAGTCTGATTGAATTGCTCTGTGGCGGTTTACTGGCTTCTAGCGGTGCGTCATTTTCATTGACACTGCCACTCCTGATGGGCTACCTGGTGTTGATTTTCAATAGTCTTACTGATTATCTCACTTTTGAAGTCTATCCGCTAACATTGATTCTTCCGGCCGGATTGGGCTTGTGGCAGCAACGACCACCCCTGACGCTCAGTCTCTACCTCGTACTTGCCTTACTAGTCGGACTATACCTGCTGGCCCGGCTAACGGCCACCTTTGGCCTCGGCGATGTTGACATCCTACTCATGCTCGTCTTCATCATTCCTGCCGAAACACTGCTGACCTGCCTCGCCATTGCAGCCGTTGCCGCACTAGTTGGTTTTATCATCAGTGCCCCCCGCCACCGCCTACCGTTCGTCCCCTTCATCAGCTGGAGTTTTATCATGGTCACCCAACTCACGGGTCTCGCATAGACACCGCTGATGCGAGCATGGATTGAAGCGTTCTTATTAAACCTGATTATTGCTCTTCAGCCCATGAGCGCCCTATGCCGACCTCCGATAATAATGAGCCGCCACTTAACTTGATACAATTGGTCAGTAAGTCATTTACCACTTGGCATTCGGCCTTGGAAGGCCAGTATTCAAAACGTGGGTTTAGCTTGAATCGATGGCCACCGCCCACTTGGCAGAAGGACTGGAAAAGCGGCTCAGAGAAACCAACCGAGCACCCCTACACGAATTTAGGCCGTTTGTAGCATTTTATAGCTGGTATTTCTCCTGAAGACTACTCCCTCATCGACGACCAGATGTGGGTGTTTGACCTATAATCGTGCACACAAAAAGGACGACCACAATGGCCGCCCTTTTTTAGCTGCTTAACAATTACTTGCTAGCATCTTGTTCTTGCATTTGTTTTTCAAGGTCGCTGATTGAGTAAACCCCATCAGCCACGTTGCCAACTTCCTTTGGCTTGATATGACGGTAAACCGGCATACCAGTCCCAGCAGGAATGATCTTACCAATGATAACATTTTCCTTAAGACCGATCAGTGGATCGTTCTTACCACGAATAGCAGCATCAGTTAAGACCCGTGTCGTTTCCTGGAATGAAGCAGCTGACAAGAAACTATTCGTTTCAAGAGCGGCTTTGGTAATCCCAAGAATGACTGGCCGTGACGTTGCAGGAATACCACCGGCAATCAAGGTCTTGTAGTTCTCGTCCTTGAAGTCTGCAATATCCATTAACGTCCCAGGCAAGACGTCGGTATCGCCCGGATCCATGACCCGAACCTTCCGTAACATTTGCCGAATCATGATTTCAACGTGCTTATCGCCAATTTCAACCCCTTGCATCCGATAAACCTTTTGAACTTCACGGAGCAAGTAGTTTTCAGTTGATAAGACATCACGCACTTGAATTAATTGCTTAGGATCAATTGACCCAATGTTCAACGCAGCACCACGGTGAATAAAGTCGCCTTCACTAACCGCCATCCGTGCTGTTAACGGCAACGTGTAAGTCCGGGTATCAGTTTCACCCTTAACCGTAACTTCCTTCGTCCGTTCCGCTGGATTTTCTTCAATTAATTCAACCGTCCCAGTAACTTCTGAGATTTCGGCACGCCCTTTAGGATTCCGTGATTCCACAATTTCTTGCACACGAGGCAACCCTTGGGTAATATCGTCCCCGGCAACACCACCGGTATGGAAGTTCCGCATGGTAAGCTGAGTACCGGGTTCACCGATAGACTGTGCGGCAACTGTCCCAACAGCTTCACCAACTTCGACTTCATCACCAGTAGCCATGTTACGGCCGTAGCAATGTTCACAAACCCCATGCTTAGTGTTGCAAGTAAATGCAGAACGGATCGTAACTTCCGTTACACCAGCATCAACGATTTTATGAGCTAAGTCTTCGTCGATCAAGACGTTGTTACCAACAATTTCATCATGCGTTTCAGGATCAAAGACAGTCTTCATCGTGTAACGACCTAAGATCCGGTCATACAACGGTTCGATGACTTCGTTACCTTCCATGATTGCGTGAATCCGCAACCCACGGTCAGTCCCACAATCCTTTTCACGAACGATAACATCTTGAGCCACATCAACCAGACGCCGAGTCAAGTAACCTGAGTTGGCAGTCTTAAGCGCCGTATCGGTCATCCCTTTACGAGCACCGTGGGTTGAAATGAACATTTCCAAGACAGACAAACCTTCACGGAAGTTTGAAAGGATTGGTAATTCCATGATCTTACCGTTAGGGGCAGCCATCAAGCCACGCATCCCAGCTAACTGAGTAAAGTTTGAAATGTTACCACGCGCACCAGAATCACTCATCATAAAGATTGGGTTATCCGCGTTGAAACTTTCGATCAGTTTTTGTTGGATTTGGTCCTTAGCGTCGTTCCAGACACCAATGACCCGTTCATAACGTTCGTCATCAGTAATTAAACCACGACGGAACTGTTTTGAAATCGTATTAACTTGTTTATGGGCTTCGGCAATGATTGCTGGTTTTTCTTTCAAACCAGTAATATCGGCAACCCCAACCGTCAAACCAGACTTAGTTGAAATGTTGTAACCTAAGTCCTTCATCCGGTCAAGCAAGAGTGACGTTGCGGTCACGTGATATTGCTTGTAAACTTCAGCGATAATGTCGGCCAAGAAGCCCTTCTTGAATGGTGGAATAATCTCCTGGGCATCCAAGAATTGATGAATATCTTCACCAGGCTTCAAGAAATACTTGTCCGGCGTGCCAGCAATCAAGTTATCGTTAGTTGGTTCGTTCAAGTAAGGGAACTTGCCAGGCAAAATGTTGTTGAAGATTGCCTTACCAACCGTCGTGACTAAGACTGCTTGCTTCTGATCGTCCGTGAATGGCTTGTCAGGCATTGATGAGACCTGAATGCCGACCCGGCTATGCAAATGTACATAACCTGATTGGTAAGCCTTTTGCGCTTCATTCAAGTCCTTGAAGATCATCCCTTCGCCTTCACGACCGATTTCTTCAGTCGTCAAGTAGTAGTTACCGATAACCATATCTTGAGATGGCGTAACAACAGGTTTCCCGTCCTTAGGCGCCAAAATATGGTGGGCAGCTAACATTAAGAGCCGTGCTTCAGCTTGGGCTTCATCTGAAAGTGGGACGTGAATAGCCATTTGGTCCCCATCGAAATCGGCGTTGTAAGCTTCACAAGCCAATGGATGGAGCCGCATCGCTTTACCACTAACCAAGACGGGTTCGAAAGCTTGAATCCCTAAACGGTGAAGCGTAGGGGCGCGGTTCAAGAGAACAGGATGTTCCTTGATAACGTCTTCCAACACACCCCAGACATCGTCATCGGCATGTTCGATCTTTCGCTTAGCGTTCTTGATGTTAGAAGCTAATTCACGTTTAACCAATTCCTTCATGATAAACGGTTTGAACAATTCCAACGCCATTTGACGTGGTAAGCCCATTTGGTTCATCTTCAGGAAAGGCCCAACATCGATAACCGAACGACCAGAGTAGTCGACACGCTTACCAAGTAAGTTTTGACGGAACCGCCCTTGCTTCCCTTTCAACATGTGTGAAAGAGACTTCAATGGCCGGTTACCAGGACCAGCAACGGGACGGCCACGACGACCATTATCGATCAACGCGTCAACGGCTTCTTGTAACATCCGCTTTTCGTTTTGCACGATAATCCCAGGTGCATTTAAGTCCAACAAGCGCTTCAACCGGTTATTACGGTTGATAACCCGCCGGTACAAGTCGTTCAAGTCAGAGGTGGCAAAACGACCACCTTCCAATTGAACCATTGGCCGTAAGTCCGGGGGAATAACCGGAATTGCGTCCATTACCATCCAAGCTGGTTCGTTACCAGATGTTACGAAAGCTTCGATGATATCAAGCCGCCGAACGGCCCGGGTCCGCTTCTGACCAGAAGCATCCTTCAGAGTTTCCTTTAAATCACGTGCTTCTTTTTCAAGATCCACGTTATTCAATAACCGTTTGATAGCTTCGGCACCCATGGCAGCTTCGAATTCGTTACCATATTGGGCCTTCTTCTCACGGTATTCACGTTCAGAAAGTAATTGCTTCTTTTCAAGCGGCGTATTACCAGATTCGATAACGACGTATGAAGCGAAGTAAATGATTTCTTCAAGTGCCCGGGGACTCATGTCTAAGACTAAGCCCATCCGGCTAGGAATTCCCTTAAAGTACCAGATGTGAGTAACTGGTGCGGCAAGTTCGATATGACCCATCCGTTCACGACGGACTTTACTACGAGTCACTTCGACCCCACAACGGTCACAGACAATACCCTTATAACGAATCCGTTTGTATTTACCACAAGCACATTCCCAATCCTTAGTAGGACCAAAAATCCGTTCGTCAAACAGACCGTCTTTTTCAGGTTTCAATGTCCGGTAGTTAATGGTTTCTGGCTTTTTGACTTCGCCATATGACCAGCTGCGAATCTTGTCTGGGGATGCCAGACCGATTTGCATGCTTTCAAACTTGTTGACATCGATCAAAGGACCGACCTCCCTTTTTATTGATTATCTTGCTGAGCGTTGGTTGTTTCAGAAGGCTTAGCGGCGTCGGCTTTTGCAGCTTTGTCAGCGGCCTTCTCATCTTGTTGTTGTTTAAACTTGCTGAGTGCATCGACATTGACAACTTCATCGTCATCATCATCCATGTCCCGCAATTCGATTTCTTTGTCTTCAGAATCCAAGACTTTCATGTCAAGACCGAGTGCTTGCAATTCCTTAACCAACACGCGGAATGATTCCGGCACGCCAGGCTTTGGAATTGGTTCGCCCTTAACGATTGCTTCATAGGTCTTAACCCGACCAACAACGTCATCGGACTTGTAAGTCAAGATTTCTTGCAAGGTATAAGCTGCACCATAAGCTTCCAAGGCCCAAACTTCCATTTCACCGAAACGTTGGCCCCCAAATTGCGCTTTCCCACCAAGTGGTTGTTGCGTAACCAAAGAGTAAGGTCCGATTGAACGAGCATGGATCTTATCGTCAACCATGTGACTAAGCTTCATGTAGTGCATGACCCCAACAGCGACCCGCTTATCGAACGGTTCACCAGTCCGACCATCATAGACGATCGACTTAGCATCAGAATCAACACCGGCTTCACGAATGGCTTCCCAGATATCTGTATCTTGCGCACCATCAAAGACAGGCGTTGCCATGTGAATCCCTAACTTCCGAGCAGCCATCCCCAAATGCAATTCGAGCACTTGCCCGATATTCATACGAGAAGGCACACCCATTGGGCTTAACATGATGTCAATTGGTGTTCCATCTGGCATGTACGGCATGTCTTCTTCAGGAACCACGATTGAAACCGTCCCTTTGTTACCATGCCGGCCGGCCATCTTGTCACCAACTTGGATTTTCCGCTTTTGCGCGATGTAGACCCGAACCATCATGTTAACACCAGGAGATAACTCATCGCCGTTTTCACGAGTGAAGATCTTAACGTCCTGGATGATACCGCCGCCACCATGAGGAACCCGGAGTGACGTATCCCGAACTTCACGCGCCTTTTCACCAAAGATCGCATGGAGAAGCCGTTCTTCAGCTGACAATTCCGTAACCCCTTTAGGCGTTACCTTACCAACCAAGATGTCACCGTCTTTAACTTCGGCCCCAATCCGGATGATCCCGTCTTCGTCAAGGTTCTTCAATGCATCTTCCCCGACGTTAGGAATTTCACGAGTCATTTCTTCAGGTCCAAGCTTGGTGTCACGTGCTTCTGATTCATATTCCTCAATATGAATTGACGTGTAGACGTCTTCACGGACTAACCGTTCATTAATAATGATGGCATCTTCGAAGTTATAACCATTCCAAGTCATGAAAGCAACTAATGGGTTTTGCCCAAGGGCTAATTCCCCACCTTCCATTGCTGGACCATCGGCTAAGACTTCATCGTTATCAACGTGATCGCCAACTTTAACGATTGGCCGTTGGTTATAGTTCTTACCACCGTTAGAACGACGGAATTTCATTAACTTGTAAGTGTCTAATGAACCATCATCGCGACGAACGCGAACTTCGCGAGCATCAACGTATTCAACCGTTCCTTCATGACGACAAATCAAGGCAATCCCTGAGTCATGTGCAGCTTTATATTCAATCCCAGTCCCAATTAATGGCGCGTGAGGATCAAGTAACGGCACCGCTTGTCGTTGCATGTTGGCACCCATCAAAGCACGGTTAGAGTCATCGTTTTCCAAGAAAGGAATACATGCCGTTGCGACGGCAACCACTTGTTTAGGCGAAACGTCCATGTAATCGACATTTTCGATTGGCGTTTCCAAATTTTCTTCCTTGTTACGAGCTAAAACAGTGTCTTCAACGAAAGAACCATCATCATTCAATGGAGAGTTGGCTTGTGCAATCACAAATTGGTCTTCTTCATCGGCTGCTAAGTAGTCGATCTTATCGGTAACCTTATGCGTTGTCCAATCGACACGCCGGTATGGCGTTTCGATGAAGCCGTAACGGTTGACCTTCGCATAAGAAGACAAACTGTTGATCAAACCAATATTAGGGCCTTCAGGCGTTTCGATTGGGCACATCCGACCGTAGTGGGTATAGTGCACGTCACGAACTTCATATCCGGCCCGATCACGAGTCAAACCACCAGGTCCTAAGGCTGATAAACGCCGCTTATGCGTTAATTCACCTAAGGGGTTGGTTTGGTCCATGAATTGTGACAATTGTGATGACCCAAAGAATTCCTTAATTGAAGCAACCACTGGGCGAATGTTAATCAATTGTTGTGGCGTTACCGTCGCAGCATCTTGAATCGACATCCGTTCACGCACAACCCGTTCCATCCGGGATAACCCAATCCGGAATTGGTTTTGCAATAATTCACCCACGGAACGAATCCGCCGGTTACCCAAGTGATCAATATCATCAGTTGAGCCAAGACCTTCTTGTAAGTTGAAGAAGTAATTAATGGAAGCAATGATATCAGCAGGCACAATGTGCTTGAACTTCAAATCAATGTTGCCATTACCAATCACGTTCACAACCTTTTCAGGGTCGTTTTGTGAATAAACCTTAACAACTTGTAAGACCATTGGATTCGTAACAACGGCTTCGTCAGATGGTGTGTAAGTAACCGTCTTAAAGTCGTCACGTTCCAAGTATGGGGATAGTTTAGCCATGACATTCTTGTCAATGACCGTATCCTTTTGCGCAATAACTTCACCAGTATCAGGATCAGCTAATGTTTCAGCTAACGTTTGGTCCATTAAGCGCGTCTTCATACTTAACTTCTTGTTGACCTTGTAACGACCAACTGGTGCGAAGTCATAACGTTTTGGATCGAAGAACCGCGCAGTCAATAAACTCCGCGAACTATCAGCCGTCTTAGGTTCACCAGGACGTAGCCGTTCGTAGATATCCTTTAAGGATTCTTCAACCCGTGAATCATCGGTGTTCTTATGAACATCCTTTTCCAACGTCAACATCAAACTGTCAGTTTCACCTAACATGTCAATGATGTCATCATCAGAACCATAACCTAAGGCCCGGACTAATTCCGTCAATGGAATCTTCCGCGTACGGTCGATCCGTACGTATGAAACATTCTTGGCGTCAGTTTCAAGTTCTAACCAAGCACCCCGGTTAGGAATAACCGTTGTGCCGTAGCTAGGACGCCCATTTTTATCTAATTCTTCATTGAAGTAAACGCCGGGTGAACGAACCAATTGTGAAACAATGACCCGTTCGGCACCGTTGATAATAAACGTCCCTTGTTCAGTCATTAATGGAAAATCACCGAAGAATACGTCTTGCGACTTAATTTCACCAGTTTCATGGTTAGTCAAACGTAGGGTAACGTGCAATGGTGCCGAGTAGTTGGCATCATGTTCACGAGCTTCTTCGACGGTGTACTTTGGTTCTAATAATTGATAGTCGACAAATTCAAGTGAAAGTTTTCCTGCGAAATCGTCGATCGGCATAATATCTTCAAACATTTCCCGGAGACCTTCATCCAAGAACCATTGGTAAGAATCGGTCTGGATTTCGATCAAGTTAGGCAAATCAAGAACTTCCTTGATACGTGCATAACTTCTACGGGTACGGTGTTTACCGTATTTTACTAAATGTCCGGCCAAGTTGTTCACCCCTTCTTATTATTCCAGAACTCGCCGCCTTCAGCCAAATATTACATTTATGTTACAAATGCATTTTTGACCGAATTTTGGGCATAAAAAAACCAAAAATAGTCGCTTAAGTTGACTATTTTTGGATTTATATTAACGAGCCGCACAGACAATAGATTGCGCGTTCGCTCGAGTTCACGGTTACAGACAAGTTATAATATACATCGTATAACGCGAGTTGTCAACCAGTAGACTCATCCGCTGGTATTAATTTTCTGGTTCGGCTGCGACCCCGTATAAGATCATCTTCAAGAGTGTTTGTACGCGGGTTCGTTCGTCCGCATGCGGATCACCAATCTGATGGAAACTGTTAAACAGTGGGCTCAAGCTAGTGATGTAGAAATTCGTCGCCATCTGTGGCGTTACCCCTGCGTGTAATTGCATCGCCGGATGCTCAAACACGGTTTGAATCGGCTGAACATAGTCAGTTACGAAGATGCCACCCAATTCACGGATATGTTCATGTGTCAATGCTTTAAAGCTGGAATGGATTAACGTGAAGACATCAGCCGGATGCTTATGCGTTAGTAATAGTGAGACTTCTGTTAACTGGTCCAACGGAGACCAATCCGTGTGTGCTTGGATTGCTTCAATCCCCGCCTTGATTTCCGCACCGACCGTCGTAATAACGGCTAAAAAGATGACCTCTTTATCTTTAAAATGGTGATAGAGTGCAGGCTGCGTAATACCGATCGCATTCGCAATGTCACGCGTACTGGTCGCATCATAACCTTTTTTTAAAAACAGTTCCCGGGCGGTATCTAAAATTGCCTGGTGCGTCTTCGCCATCTGTTCGGCTCGTGTCGCCATGTCATCATCTTCTTTCTTGACTTTATTTCCTATTATAATTTACACCAATCCGCACCGAACCACCAGCCTCAGATCTTGCGGTTTGCTTTAACGGTGATCCGTTAGTGCCACTTACGCCAAAAAGATGACGCTCGAAGTGTAACATCACTTCAAGCGTCATCTTTAAGCTAATCGTGCCTACTTCGAGGAAACGGTCGAACGACCATCCGCCTTAGGCTGGTTTTTAATATTAATGGTAATGGCACCCTTGCTAGCACCAATCGTGACTTGGTCATCGACCTTGATTGCACCGGTCAATAGTTCTTCACTCAACCGATCTTCGATTTCAGTCTGCAATGCCCGTCGAATTGGCCGGGCCCCGTACTCAGGATCAAAGCCTGCCTTAGCAACCACGTCAATGGCCGCCGGGGTGATTTTGATCTTGATACCTTGTTGAGCGACCCGATCAACGATTTCTTGAGACATCAACTTAACGATTTCATGTAATTCTTCCTTATTCAATGAATGGAAGACAATCGTTTCATCGATCCGGTTCAAGAATTCTGGGCGGAACGTCTGCTTCAATGTCGCGCGGATCGTCGCAGCGACCGCATTGTAGTCGTTGGCCTTATCAGTTGCACCAAAACCAACGGACTTCTCATCACGAAGCGTGGTAGCGCCGAGGTTCGATGTCATGATTAAGATGGTATTTCTGAAGTCTACCTTCCGACCCTTAGAATCCGTCAAGTAACCGTCATCCAAGACTTGTAACAGAATGTTAAAGACATCTGGATGAGCTTTCTCAACTTCATCAAACAGTACCACTGAGTATGGTTTCTGGCGAACCTTCTCAGTCAGCTGACCACCCTCGTCATAACCAACATAGCCAGGTGCCGAGCCAATCAAACGACTAGTCGAGTAGCGTTCCATGTATTCAGACATGTCGATTCGAATCATGTTGTCTTCAGACCCAAACATTGCCGCCGCTAAGGCCTTTGCAAGTTCCGTCTTACCAACCCCAGTTGGTCCCAAGAACATAAAGGAACCAATTGGCCGACTTGGATCTTTCAAGCCACTCCGCGCACGGCGAATGGCCCGGGCCACTGCGGATACCGCTTCTGGTTGACCAACGACCCGTTCATGCAAAATCTTTTCCAAGTTAACTAAGCGTTCGCTTTCAGATTTTTGCAATTGCGTTAACGGAACACCGGTCCATTCGGCAACGACCTGAGCAATATCCTCACCCGTGACTTGTAAGTCATAGTGTGGCGTCGCGCCCTCAGTCATCTCAGCATCTTGGTCAGCTTCGATTCGATCTAGACGTTGCTTGAGTTGCATCTCCTGCTTACGAATATCAGCGGCCTGTTCAAAGTCTTGGGCTTCGATTGCCGTTTCTTTATCCTCTCGCAGTTGCGCTAACTTGTCCTGATTCTTGGATAGCTTCGTTGGTTGATCCATCTGATCGATACGAACCTTGGCTGCCGCCTCATCCATCAAGTCAATGGCCTTATCAGGCAAGAATCGATCACTGATATACCGACTAGACAGCTTGACTGCTTGATCAACAGCTTCATCCGTAATCGTCACCCGATGATGTTCTTCATACCGTGGCCGTAGCCCATCTAAGATTTCAACGGCTTCGTCTTCAGTCGGTTCATTGACCATGACCGTTGCAAAACGCCGTTCTAACGCAGCGTCAGATTCAATGTACTTTTGATACTCATTTAAAGTGGTTGCCCCAATCGTTTGGAGTTCCCCTCGTGCAAGTGCGGGCTTCAGAATGTTAGAGGCATCGATCGCCCCTTCAGCACCACCGGCACCAATCAAGGTATGCAATTCATCGATGAATAAGATCACATGGCCATCGTTGTAGATTTCATCGATCACTTTTTTCAAGCGATCTTCGAATTCACCACGATACTTGGTGCCAGCGACTAATGAGCCCATATCAAGCATCATCAAACGCTTGTCAGCCATATCAGTTGGTACATCACCAGCCACGATCTTTTGGGCCAGACCTTCAGCAATTGCTGTCTTACCAACCCCTGGTTCACCAATCAAGACCGGATTGTTCTTCGTCCGCCGTGATAGGATCTGAATGACGCGTTTAACTTCCTTGGAACGCCCGACAACTGGATCCATTTCCTGTTCACTAGCGAGTTGCGTCAAATCGCGCGCCAAAGAATCCAAAGTTGGGGTGCCTTCGGTCTTCTTACCACCGCGGTTAGCCGCATTACCCTTGCGCTTACTCATAGCGTCACTGACACCTAGCTTGCGAAGTACGACTTTCCGGGTCTGACCAAGGTCTAAGTTTAAGTTCATTAAAATTCGCGAGGAAAGGATACTTTCATCAGAGAGCATCGCTAACAACAAATGTTCCGTTCCAATCTTGTTGGCACCGAGCCGTTTTGCTTCATCACCAGCAACGGACAAAATTTCTTTGGCCTTTGGTGAATATGGCAAGTAGGTATCCTTGCCAACATTGCTCAACGTCCCATAGCCAGTGAACCGTTCGATTTCTTCACGAATGTCATCTTCACTAACGGCATATTGTTGTAGCACCTTATTAGCAATCCCATTTTTTTCGATGGCTAAGGCTAATAGCAAATGCTCCGTACCAACTGCCTGATGCTTGAAATATTTGGCCTGTTCCTGTGCCAGTACCAGCACACTTTTGGCACTAGGTGTAAATAAGTTATCCATTGCGATTCCTCGCTTTCTTTAGCTTTCGTAACGCAAGTGGTTCAAGATCCCGATAATTATCCGGGCCCGCAGACTGTTTTCTAAGTCCCGGTCCGTCAATCCTAACGTCTCGTGATCGATCGCCACTAAAATCAATTGCGCTTCCCGACGATTTAAGACGTCGTCCTCGTATAAACTCTGGACGACCGCATAGGCATCTCGTTGTGTGATTGAATCACCGATCACTTGTATGAGGGCGTCCAACACATCAGCATCATCGACCAAATTAACCTTTTCAATGCGAATATAACCCCCACCGCCACGCTTACTTTCAACTAAGTAACCATTTTGGATCGTAAACCGGGTCTTAATCACATAATTAATCTGTGAGGGTACCACGTTGAAAAGGTCGGCAATTTCTGACCGTCGAATTTCAACATGCTCCGAGTCCGCCAAAATACTTTTTAAATACTTCTCAATAATATCCGAGATATTTTGACTTTGCATGTGCTTCACCCTTTTCATTATCTTTGACTAATATTGACTATTATTATACGAGGATAATGGAAAAAAGCAAAGAATTTCACCCAAACCGCGGACTAGCATGTGCTTAACGGTTGTTACAGCATAGCACGCCGAACGATTGCTTTCAA
Source organism: Lactiplantibacillus argentoratensis (assembly GCF_037290055.1). Taxonomy (NCBI): domain Bacteria; kingdom Bacillati; phylum Bacillota; class Bacilli; order Lactobacillales; family Lactobacillaceae; genus Lactiplantibacillus; species Lactiplantibacillus argentoratensis. The sequence goes on along the minus strand of NZ_CP147647.1, from coordinate 840,645 downwards.
TTGATTCAACCACTTAATACCCTAGAATGATTAAATTATTAGGTCTCCATATTCATTGAACTACCTATTTAAAATATGTCAAGTTGAGTCACTCCTCATTGCAGGCGATGGGCACTGGTATCACAACGATGAACAGCAGTTCCGAGACTAATTTCTCCGAGCTCATGACTAACAGTGGCTGTTGCCTTGTCGGGATTATGAGTCACAACCACCGTATTCTTCACATGGCTGACTTAGTGAGTAACGTCGCAAAAGTGTCCCCTGACCGTTGAAACACCCCTGCTTACAAAAAAGGCCATAAAAAAATCCAGTCAAATGACTGGATTAGTTGGTTTAACCGTAATCGGGAAAACAGGATTTGAACCTGCGACCCCTACGTCCCGAACGTAGTGCTCTACCAAGCTGAGCTACTTCCCGAGAAAATTAAATAAAAAGCCTTAGCACTTAACTAAGACTGTGTTAAACGATCGGGAAAACAGGATTCGAACCTGCGACCCCCTGGTCCCAAACCAGGTGCTCTACCAAGCTGAGCTATTTCCCGATACTAATGCACCCAGTAGGAGTCGAACCTACAACCTTCTGATTCGTAGTCAGACACTCTATCCAATTGCGCTATGGGTGCTTATTTAAAATGCCGAGGACCGGGATCGAACCGGTACGGTTATCACTAACCGCAGGATTTTAAGTCCTGTGCGTCTGCCAATTCCGCCACCCCGGCAAATTAAAAGCGGAAGACGGGATTCGAACCCGCGACCCCCACCATGGCAAGGTGATGTTCTACCACTGAACTACTTCCGCATAATAAAGCTATTAAATTGTAAATGCCGACTAGAGGATTCGAACCTCCGACCTCCTCATTACTAGTGAGATGCTCTGCCAACTGAGCTAAGTCGGCATGTGCGGGTGAAGGGACTCGAACCCCCACGTCGTAAGACACTAGAACCTAAATCTAGCGCGTCTGCCAGTTCCGCCACACCCGCATGATGTTAATCATGCCTTGTTGCCGGTTCAAACAGTTCTTACTGGTATGCCTTGACAACTATTTAACTTTATCATCATGTTGAATACTTGTCAACAACTTTTTTCAAATAAATGGATAAATATACTTTTTGCTGGATAAACAAGTTATATTTTTCCGACAAGAAATATTATAGCACGGTAGCCGAAAATAGCAAACCCTATTTTCAAAAAAAGGTGAATAAATTTCAGTAAACCCAGCTTTTTCGCCCTTTTGCGCCTGAAATGTTGTCCCGACATTCTGCCCGTCCCGCAATTATTTAGTCAACTCGGCCGTTATTTCCACTCACATTTTAAAATCGACAGTTCCTTTTAATACTCATTAATTATGCAAAAAAAGCGAACTCGCATCACTGCGAGTTCGCTAACTTCATCTCAATTAACCTTGTTTTTCAATCTTCGTCTTACCGTGCATATATGGAACTAATACATCCGGAATCGTAACCGTCCCGTCTTCATTTTGATAGTTTTCCAAAATGGCCGCAACGGTCCGACCGACAGCTAAGCCACTCCCGTTCAAAGTATGAACGAATTGCAATTTGCCATCGTCATCGCGATATTGAATGTGCGCCCGCCGAGCTTGGAAATCAGTACAATTTGAACAACTCGAGATTTCCCGGTACTTGTCTTGTTCTGGGAACCAAACTTCCAAGTCATGTGTCATGGCAGCTGTGAAGCTCATGTCACCAGTCGTTAACGTAATAACGTGATATGGTAACCCAAGTTTCTTTAGCAATGATTCGGCATTGTTGGTCAACTTCTCTAATTCATCCCATGAATCTTCTGGTTTCGTGAACTTAACCATTTCAACCTTATTGAATTGGTGTAAGCGAATCAAGCCTTTCGTATCACGACCAGCACTACCAGCTTCTTCACGGAAGGCTGGTGATAAGGCCGTAAAGTAAACTGGTAATTTTTCAGCTGGAATAACTTCATCACGATAATAGTTGACTAATGGCACCTCGGCCGTTGGAATCAACGTCAAATCTTGCGTCGTAATCCGGAAAGCGTCTTCCTTAAACTTAGGAAATTGGCCGGTACCGTACATAGATTCATCAGTGACCATGTATGGCGGCAAAACTTCCGTATACCCTTCAGCTTCGTGCTGGTCTAAGAAAAAGTTGTAAACGGCGCGTTCCAGTTTAGCACCATCGCCCACGTAGTATAAGAAACGACTACCAGAAACCTTAGCACCGCGTTCAAAGTCTAAGATGCCTAAATCTTCACCGATATCCCAATGTGCTTTCGGCGTAAAGTCAAAATGCCGTGGCGTCCCGATTCGGCGTAATTCAACGGCGTCTTCTTCTTTTAAGCTAACTGGCACGTCGGGATGGGGCATGTTTGGCAAATGTGCAGCCATATCCTGAACTTGGGCATCAACTGTCCGCCGTTCTTCATCCAACGCTTTCACATCGGCACTAACTTTTTGCATTTCTGCAATCTCAGCACTAGCGTCTTCCTTGTTCCGCTTCTTCTGTGAGATTTCACCCGAAACTTGGTTACGCGTTGACTTCAATTGTTCGCTCTTAGCGATCAATTCACGACGCTTTTCATCAGCAGCCAATAAATCATCGATGTCACTCGCAGCAACACCCCGATGACCAAGCTGTTCTTTCACGAAATCTGGGTTTTGACGAATCATCTTAACATCTAACATAACGACGTCTCCTTCTTACTTTTTATCGTAAATAAAAACAGTCTCTCCTCCCAATTGGGACGAAGAGACTGCGATTCGCGGTACCACCCAAGTTCAGGATCATGATTAATCCCACCCTTAAACGGATAACGGCCGTGCCGTGCAGTATTACCTGCCCACATTGTCGCGCCGGAGTTTCGACTGCCGGTTCACACCACCCACCGGTTCTCTGAACGTCTACTTAAAAACGCGCCGTGTTTAATATTCACTGTCTACTATAGAGCATTGATCCTAAAAAGGCAACTAGCCTAAACTGGCCACTTTTTCGTCAATTAACCGAATGACTTCTTTACGCGCATCCGCATCGGCGACAAAATCAAGCTGATCCCCGTCAATCTGCATCTTCGGGCTATGATCGTAATTAGCGTACCAGTCGTCATAACGTTCATTCAAAGTCTGATAATATTTATATAAATCAGGATCTTGATCGATTTGTTCGTAAGAACGGCCCCGCTTTTGGATTCGTTTCAACATCGTCTCAAAAGAAATGTTGATATGAATAAGTAAATCAGGACTCTTTTGATGAGATGCTTCTGGCAATTCCTGCATCATATTGTCCAATAATGAATCATAAATGTCAACTTCGGTAGAGGTTGCTCGGCCAAGATCACCATTCAAATGGAACAATAGTGAATCTTCAAAAATCGACCGGTCTAAGACGTCCAGATCGTTAGCAAAAGCTGATTTAATACTATCCAACCGTTTATTTAAAAAGTAGATTTGTAATAAGAAGGCGTACTTCTTAGGATCCTTATAAAATAACGGCAAAATGGGATTATCATCAACTGACTCGTAAAACGCTTTAGAACCAAAGTGGTTAGCCACTAACTGCGTTAAACTCGTCTTGCCGGCACCGATTGTTCCTGACATTACAAGCATGGGGCGTCTCTCCTTTTAATCACGTCAAAATTTTGATTATCTCTAAAAGCAACACTACATATTGTACGCACCCACGTCTTAAAATGCAATATCTGGTGAGTTAATTCAGTAAAAAACTTCGTGGCCCATGTCAGAAATTCGCAATAAATCAGTCCTTCGAACAGCCGCCCAAAACCGACACACATCAATCTACGCTTTTGAAACTCACCCGAAATACGCCGTGCCCCAATGAGGACTTGTTGTGATGCGCCTATGCCCCTAGCGAGGAAAGTCAGCGAAATTAAAAGCGCCCGTTAGTGACTTCCTAACTGGCGCCATAATTACACTTGATTTAGTCTTCCAGAGCGTGCCAGATCAGGCTACTTGGCCGCCTTTTCGCGGGCCTGCAACAAACTGACGTATTGTTCGAGGGTCAGATTGTGCTTGGTCATAAATTCCGCACTCGCCTTACCAACATAACGGAAATGCCAAGATTCATAATCGATCCCGGTCGATTGCTTACCGTCCTTAGTAAACCGCAACACAAATCCATAGTCTGCCGCGTGATTGATCAGCCACTGCTGGCCCTTGTTCTTATCAGACGATGACAGCAGCTGGTTACCGTGCGTACTGTACCAGTGCGTATTCATGATATCCGCTGCGAGCCCAGTTTCGTGCTCACTACCGCTAGGGACCGCAACATATTCTTTGGTCAGCTTCAGGGCTTCCTTGGCGGATTTCCCTTGGTTCTCATAGGTTTGAATCGATTGGTTCCAAACCTCTTTTTGATAAGCAACGGAACGATATCCCGATACGATGGTCGCCGGATAGCCGGCTTTTTTCGCACCCGCTAGAAAGGCCTCTAGCGGCTTCACAATGGAACTACGGACTTCAATACCATCAACACTTGACTTGCTGAACGTCATCTCAGAGCGCTTATGCCACTTATTGACGACCACTAAGTCACTGTCAGTCGATTTGACACCCTTCGGCAAGGCACTAATTAGTCGCTGCCGTTTGGTCTGCGTCTTAGTCGACTTGGAACTTGCAGAACTACTGGTGGCTTTAGACGTCGACTGATTCGTACCACAGCCCGCCAAAACGCCTGCTAATGACACTAACGCTAGACCTCTTAACAAATTTCTCTTTAACATCTCTCTCGCTGCCTTTCTCATTTCAGCTTAGCATAATCATGCCCGACTCGCGTACGCTTAAGGATAAGTTTGCTAATTTTTAATGATTTCATCTATTCATTCTATCAAATTACCATAGTTAATCGACGCGCACACCCCCCAATTTTGGTTTAATTATATTCAGGATTCCGGTCCTTCTCAAGCACTGCTCCGCGATCAATTGCGGCAGGCTTGGCAACCCCAATCAACACACTAAAAACACGACCGCACTTGGCTGTGATTCACTCGACTAGTGCCATCAAAAAATGCGATTGACTTAACGTCAACCGCATTAATTCAAATTAGCACTTAATCTTGGTGATGTTTTTTGCGTGTTAAATCGACCTTATCTAACGGAATCATCTTGGTGTGGTGTCGAATCTTATAATAAACATACAAGATGATGAATAGTGGAATGCTCATGTAAGTCACTCCAATGGCCTGCCAATCAAGTGTTGCAAATGAATGCAAGTCTTGACCGATAATGACCACGACACACAAGATAAAGGCGAACCAAGGGCCAAATGGGAACCACTTAGCATGGTACCGTAATTCACTCAATTGATGACCCTGCTTAACGAAAGCGCGCCGGAAACGCAGGTGTGAGATTGCAATTCCTAACCAAGCGATAAAGCCCGTTAATCCACTGGCCGATACGAGGAAGATGTAAATCCGTTCCCCGAATAGACTCGATAAGAACGTGAGTAATCCAATCACCGTCGTTCCTAATAATGCCATGATTGGAATCCCACGACGATCGACCCGACCGAACGTCTTCGGTGCGTAGCCTTGTAATGACAGGGAATACAGCATTCGTGTCGAAGCGTACATCCCCGAATTAGCGGCGGATAGTACGGACGTCAAGATAACGGCGTTCATCACACTAGCCGCGGCCGCCAACCCGGCCCGCTTGAAGACTAACGTGAACGGACTGATGGCAATATCGCTTGCCGATGACCCTAAGAGATCCTTCGACGTATAAGGAATGATTGCCGCAATCACGAAAATGGCTAGAATGTAAAATAACAAAATACGCCAGAAAACTTGTTTAATTGCCGCTGGAATACTTTTCTCCGGTGTCGCTGACTCGCCCGCCGTGATCCCGATTAATTCAGTTCCTTGAAACGAAAAACCAGCGACCACGAAAACGCTCAAGATAGTTGGAATCCCACCAACAAACGGCGCCTTTTTATAGGTGAAGTTACTGAGACCAGTGGCATGACCGCCCATGATTCCCACGATCGTCAGCACACCGATGACCAAGAATACGAGTACGGTCACCACTTTAATAAGTGACAGCCAGTACTCAGTTTCGCCAAACGACCGGACTGACAGCGCGTTGATCGTAAAAATCAAAACGAGCGCAATCAGACTAAAGACCCAACCTGGTACGGATGGCAGCCAGAACTGCATGACAATCGCTGCCGTACTAATATCGACCGCTAACGTGATTGCCCAGTTGAACCAGTAATTCCAGCCCATCGCAAATCCGAGCGCCGGGTCAACGAACTTAGTGGCATACGTGGAAAACGAGCCTGAGACGGGCAAATAAGTTGCCATCTCGCCTAGACTAGTCATTAAAAAGTAAACCATAATCCCAATACCCACGTAGGCTAACAACGCACCCCCGGGCCCAGCCGTCGAAATTGCCGAACCGGATGCGACAAACAATCCGGTCCCGATACTACCACCTAGTGCAATCATGGATAAGTGCCGCGTCTGTAGTGACCGATGCACTTCCTGATGTTCTTTTTCTGCCATTGCAGAACCTCCAAAAATCGATTTATATCTAAAAGTGTTCACACCGATTCAGGTAAGCACAACCAATATAAAAAGCCTCTCTGCCTCACGATAACGTGCGCAAAAAGACTTTAATCAGATTGATTGACATAATTGCTGATTTCATCGTCGATAGCGCCCCGCAACTATTCTAGCTGCGACAGTCCTTGATTTATTCAACCAAGGCCCAACGGATGAATCGGTCACTGATTCATCGATTTCGGCGGTTGCCCCGTTCACTGACCTTCATAAGTGGTGACCCACTTCCAGTCGGCTACTATTGTTAACCGCGTCCTCTTCTTTCGATATACTCAACCATTATATCCGACCGACCATCTTTTGACAACCGGTCAATAATGTTAATTTTAATAAAATTGGTCTGGTAACATCGTTTTGCCTAACGCCTTGTTATCAGAATAATCTATTGGAATATCTACGACAACGGGGCCATCCGTAGCAAAGGCCTGATCAAGTACCTTTTCCAAGTCGGCAGGTTGGTCGACCCGCAAGCCAGTGGCGCCGAAGCTTTCGGCATACTTCACAAAATCAACCGGACCGAAGTGGACCGCCGCATCCTCGCCATACTTCATTTCTTCCTGGAACTTAACCATGTCGTAGGTGCCGTCATTCCAGATCAAGTGAACGATATTTTGCTTCAACCGCACGGCCGTTTCTAACTCTTGCGCGGAAAACAGGAAGCCACCATCACCAGAGACCGACACGATTTGCGTGTCCGGCCGAACCAAAGCGGCTGCAATGGCCCACGGTAAGGCTACCCCGAGCGTTTGCATCCCGTTACTGAACAGCAAGTGCCGCGGTTCATAGCTCCGAAAATGACGGGCCATCCAGATATAGTGACTGCCGACATCGACCGTCACCGTCATGTCATCACTGACCCGTTGTTGCAAGGCCGCAATCACTGACAGCGGATGATTCAACTTGGACTGCTTATCAATGTTAGGTACGAAATCACGGGTCTGAAGCCGTTCTTGTAATTCGCCTAAGTAGGTCCGGGCGCTATCACTAATGTCATAGCCCTTCATGTATGGCAACAAGAAGTCCAACGTCTGGGCAATGTCACCGATCAATTCGGTTTCCGGTTGGAAATTATGATCAATTTCAGCGCGCATTGCATCGATAACCACGATACGGGCTTTACCTTCCGCATTCCAGTTGCGGGGTTCATATTCGATTGGATCATAACCGACCGCAATCACTAAGTCCGACTTTTTCAGTAGCATATCCCCTGGTTGGTTGCGGAATAATCCGACCCGGCCGAAGAAATGGTTCGCTTCCAAATCACGTGAGATCACACCAGCTGCTTGGAAAGTCTCGACTACTGGTAAATTAGCCGCGGATACCAAGTTCCGAATGGCTTTCGTCACTTCAGGTGAGGAGGCCCGCATCCCAACAAGCAAGACTGGCAACTTAGCTGCTTTGATCTTTTGTGCTAATAACGTGGCTTCAACTGGGCTAGCTGGTCCAAGCTTTGGCGCTTGAATCGGCGTAATCACGGGTGTCCGCACGATTGAATCAGTCACATCTTGTGGCACACTGACAAAACTAGCACCTTGCTTGGCAGCCGTCGCTTCTTGATAAGCGTTCGCAAGCACTTCTGAAATATTTTCTGGCTCTTGAACTTCCGCACTATACTTCGTAATCGGCTTAAATAGGGCCGCGTTATTCATACTTTGGTGGGTCAATCGCAACAAGTCAGCACGCTGAACTTGACCAGAAATAGCTAAGACTGGGTCGCCTTCAGCGGTTGCCGTGACGAGCCCGGTAGCCAAATTACTAGCACCAGGGCCAGATGTCGTCATCACGACACCGGGTTTCCCAGTGATCCGACCAATTCCGGCAGCGATAAACGCAGCATTCTGTTCATGCCGCGTCACGATCAGCCGTGGGCTCTTTGGGTTGACTGGGTGTTCTAATCGTTCAAAGACCCGGTCAATCTTAGCGCCTGGAATCCCGAAAACGTACTTAACATCGTGATTTACAAGGCTGTCAACAATTGCATCAGCCCCGTAGTATTTCTTATCTGCCATGTTATTCCCCTCTATCTTGTGAAATTCATTGTTAGAATACCATAAAAAAAGCCTTAATAACAGCATTTTCAGCCTTGTGAAATAAAGTGTATCATTTTGAAAATGATCCCCGATTAGAAAAAGCGCGTCAATATTGATTTACCGAGCGAAACCGCTCTCAATTTTTGTTAAGTTTGTACGTCGTCTCACTTATGCGACCGCATCCGGCTCAGCAACGCATTTAACTGACCCATTTTATCATCCGAATAATTCGTCCAATCCAGCACTGGAATCCGGTTAACGACTAACAATTCCTTGATCAACGTCGCCAGTTTTTGCTGGTCCAAAAAATCTAACCATAATTGATCCGCACGCGAGAATATCCCGTTGACCACCTTCGTCCCTTCGTGCGCAACCGGTTCAACATCCTTAAATACTTGGTCAAAATAACCATAGTTTGGAAAAGTCTGCAAGGTCCCCTCGATGGCTGCGACCACATCCGTGATTGAGATATCCTCCGGTGACCGCGCCAGGTGAACCCCGCCGTTATTCCCACTGGTGGACGTAACCAGCCCCGCCACCACTAACTTGCGAATAATCTTACGAATGTACGAGGCGGAACCGCCAATTCGCTCGTGCAAAACATCCGCCGTCAACGGCACATCAGGTTGCTGTGTGGCCAACAATACCAACACACAGGCGGCCTGTTCAAACGATTTTGCGAGTTGCATTAACTCATCTCCTAAAGATTTAATTCCACACAATCAAAGAATAACTCCGTCTGACCAGCGCCAAACGGGGCGTAGTCCGGGTGTCGAACCGCATCGTACTGTCGAAAATTGGCATGTTCTAAGATTCGCTTGGACGCTAGATTATTGGCCAGGCAGCTGGCCGTGATTCGCCGCAAATGAAGTGTCTCGAATCCATATTGTAAAAGGCGCGCAACTGCCGCTGTCATAATACCACGCCCCCAATATCGAGCGTTCAACATATACCCGAGATCCATCTCTAAAGTGGCCGGTTCACCAGTATTAGTCATGCGCTCATATAAGCCCACACTCCCAATCACGTGGTGGATCGTCGTCAACTCAATCGCAAAAATCTGTGGTAGCTTCGCTTGCTGTTTCAACAAAAACTCCGCTTCCATTAAGCTGTGTGCTGGCGTGAAGCCCGCTGATGCCGCAATTGACGGGTCGCGAACTAAATCATAATAGTCCACTGTATCTGCCAACGTAAATGGCCGTAACTCGAGTTGCTCATTACGAGTTGTAACCGTAACCATGCCCATATCTGTTCCACCTGACTTGCGTTATAATAGTTATGTTAACCATATCAAATTGAGGTGATTGCATGCAAGTTATTCAACAAAAATTAACCGCAACGTGCGCGCAATTGACCGGTTATTTGCATCAGCCGGATACGAACGCACATCAAACGAACCTACCCGCCATTATTATCGTCCCGGGCGGTTCATACACGCATATTCCTGTAGCGCAAGCCGAGAGTCTCGCCGTGGCTTTCGCCGGCCACGGCTACCAGGCCTTTTTCTTGGAATATACCCTACTCACTAATCAGCAGCCGCTCGGATTAGCGCCCGTACTAGATTTAGGACGAGCGGTCAACTTACTCCGTCAACACGCAGCCGAATGGCATATTGATCCGCAACAGATCACACCCGCTGGTTTTAGTGTGGGTGGCCATATCGTGGCCCTATATAACGATTACTGGTCAAGTCGCGTGGCGACCGAACTAGAAGTAGCGCCCGCTACGTTGAAACCGAATAACGTGATCCTCGGCTATCCGGTTATCAGTCCGCTACTAGGTTTCCCCAAAGATGATGCGACTTTAGCGACCTGGACTTCAACTCCGGCCGAACTAGCTGCTGACCAGCACGTCAATTCGGATAATCAGCCGACCTTTATCTGGACGACCGCTGATGACCCAATCGTCCCAGCAACCAATACGCTCGCCTATGCGAACGCGTTGGCAACTGCTAAGATTCCCTATGAATTACACGTCTTCAAGCATGGCCCCCACGGACTAGCTCTGGCAAATGATCAAACAGCATGGAAACCAGACGCCAATCAGCCCCACGTGGCGCACTGGTTAACGTTAGCGCTCGAATGGCTAGCTGATAATCGTTAGTTTTCCACTGACGGCTACTAGTAAGCTCTAATATAAGTTGTAAACAAAAAATCGCTCGCTTTACGCGATTCCTCGGTTGGTGGCAATCCCCCCGTTGAGTCGTCTTAAAGCAAACGATTTTTTTATTTTAAGCATATTATTCAGTCACCTGGACGACAGCTGGATAATAAATTAGATTAAGTTTGTTAATTGTCTTTATAAATATGAGCGATAGAAGAGCGGCCACTTTAATAAGCCGGGTGCCCAGAAAACGTAGAACCACTGCATGATTTGACTCCAAGACCACGCTAGTAGCACGGCCCCCAGCGTATCAGTTGGATAATGTGCGTTCAAGTAAATGCGTGAAAAGATGACTAATAGCAGCCACACAACGCTCACCCACTTGACGATCATAGCCATTCGGTAGCTGGGTAACTCGGGAACGACCAACATGATAATCACACTCACCAACACGAAGGTTCCTAGGACGTGACCACTGGGATAGCTATATCCCGTATCCTGCGCCAAATGGCTGATTGGACGCGCACGGCCGATAATGTGCTTGACGATAAAACCTAACACCATCGCACCAACCATGTATGCCAGTGCCCAGAACGCTTGAATCTTATACTTAAACCCGTACATTAGAAACGCCAGGATTATGATCCACAAAACGTCCATTCCGGGTGACGCCAACCAAGCAATCACCTTGTAAAACGCCGTCCAAATACCGCTGTTGCTAATTTGGACCAGTGACGTTAAGGCCACATCTAGTAAATCAATACCAACCGCGCCGTCACTAATAAAATAGCTTAAATAGGCAAATAAAATTACCCCAATGACAAACTTGATCGGCCGACTACGCGACTTATCGATCATCAAAACAAGAACCCCCATTTAATATTAAAATTAACAAAATTATACCATAGTCTATTAATCGACTGAACGAATCATTAATATCTCTCAGGGAACCTTAAAAAAAACAAAGAATTCCCATTTTTATCACGTTTTATTAACAAAAAGGTTATGATTTACCTGACAGTCATCGGTAATCAAGCTAAATCTTACGTGGATTCAGTTTCCGCTGACCCGAAAAAATGCTAAACTATGAATAACTATTACCATTGGAGGAAGAGTTCATGGAAGACATGCCAAGTCGCTCAGAGATGCATCGTGAGAAATCACAAGAAAACAATTCACAGGGGAACGGCAACGGACCCAAGAAGAAACACCCCGTTCGCAATACCGTTTTAATCATCATTGCCGTGTTATTAGTCGGGACCGGGGCCTTTGCCGCGCGGACTTATTTTAATGCCAAGAATGCGGCTGACACCGTCTTTAAGAGTAGTGGTATTAAAAAGAGTCGGAATACAAGTGCCGTGTTAAATGGTAAAAAGCCCGTCTCAATCCTATTACTCGGAACTGATACTGGGGCCCTCGGGCGGAACTACAAAGGCCGGACTGATACGATCATCCTAGCAACGATCAATCCTAAGACCAAGACCACGACCCTGATGAGTTTGCCACGTGATTCTGAAGTGGCTGTCTCCGGTTTTGAACAAGACTTCCCAACCAAGCTAAACGCTGCCTATGCTTATGGTAGTGCTGGAACGACCATCAAGACCGTCCAAAAATGGCTGAACGTGCCAATCGATTACTACGCACTGATCAACATGGGTGGTATGAAAAAAGTTGTTAATGAAATTGGCGGTGTCGACATTACCCCAATTCGGACATTTACCTACGAAGGCTACACCTTTACTAAGGGCCAAAAGGAACACATGAATGGCGCCAAAGCCTTGGCCTACTCCCGGATGCGTTACGATGATCCACTTGGTGACTATGGCCGTCAACAACGGCAACGCCAATTGATCACCGCCATTATTGGAGAAAGCGCGAGTGCTTCCAACTTGCTTAAGCAGGATTTCTTAAATTCACTTGCTAAACAAACGCGGACCGACTTAACATTCGGTAATTTAACTAGTATCGTCACTAATTACCGGAGCGCTACCAAGAACATCGTCTCTGATCACGCCCAGGGTACTGGTAAGATGATTGATGGTCAGTCTTTCGAAGTTGTTTCGCAATCTGAAAAGCAACGGGTCACGAACGTCTTACGTAAGTCTCTGAACTTAAAGGCTGCGACGACCGGTGAAAAATTTGCTAACCAAAACTAACAATTTGATTTAATGATGGGACTTGCGCGGCCCCGTTAATTTAAAAGGACCAACTAAACTGCTCAGTAAAGCAGCTTAGTTGGTCCTTTTTATCTCTTAAATTTGAAGCGCACCCACTAACCTGGGCATGATTTGACCGAGCCTGCCACAAGACACGCCGCTGGCAAACTCAGTGGCCGCTTTTCATGACCGCAGTATTGGCCCTTCACTTAAGCGGTCGCTAACCACACCGCGCCACTCACGAGTTACGACAAATCAAACCAGGGACTGTTCACGACTCCAATCGATGCAACCGCCACTGCCGAATACAAAAGGCAATCAGCCGGTTAAGTAATTCAGCCAATAGGAAACCCAGCGCAATCGCACCGGTAATCATGATGACCTGCAACGTGAATGAGACCGCCTCACGATAATTCCCCAGCGCAAAATTACGCACCATCTGGTAAGCCTGGCTTCCGGGCACGAATGAAACCAAGCTCGGAATATTGAAGATAATGGCGGGCATCTTCTTGTAGCGTGCTGCCAAACTGCTGAGGACCCCGATACCTACCGAGCCAATCAGGCTTCCTAGGACGACCCCGCCATCGAAAGCCTGCACGATCAAGTAGCCACCCCACGTCAAGGTCCCAATCCAGCCCGCGACGTTTAGTGCTTGATGTGGGATATTAATAATCAGGCCAAAGCCCAGTACGGCAATGTATGCTAGCACTAATTGTCCAATCGTGCCCATCATGATCCCTCCAAATGTCCGGGTCACTGCCCGTCCTTAAAATAGTGTGATGACAACGGCGATTCCGAAGCCTAGCGCTGCCGCACTCAGCATCGCTTCCACGCCACGTGCAGGGCCACTAACGAAATTGCCAGCCAGCGTATCGCGCACAGCGTTGGTTAATGGTACGCCGGGTACTAGCGGCATCAGTGCCCCAATAATAATATCATTGACATTGGTTCCCCAACCTAACTGACACACCCATTCGGCACTAAAACCTATCAGTAAGGCCGCCGCCAATTCACTCAGAAATTTGATTTTCAAATACCGATTCAGCAAGTAAAAGACTAAGTATCCCACCGTTCTAATCACAACGGTTGGCCAGGTATTGACAGTTTCTTGGCGAAACATGATCATCAACGGGCCACTGACTAAGGCCGCGCCGACCAATTGAAGCCACAGCGGAAATGACCGCGAAGCCGCATCCAGCTCATTCAGTCGCCGATACAAGGTTGGTAGATCAATCGTCGTGGCCGCAAACTCCCGGGATAACTGATTGACCTGCGCCACTTTTTCCAAGTCGATCGTCCGCTGATTGACCGCAGCGATTTGCGTGGCATTCCGTCCTTGGATCGACATCATGACCCCCGTAATCGTCACGTAAGTATTCGCAGCGACGACGCCCGCATTCTGGGCAATCCGCATCATCGTATCATCTACTCGCGAGATTTCCGAACCATTTTCGACCATAATTTTACCGGCCTTCAAACACGTCGCGATAATCATCTCATCGGCTGTCACTGTCATCCCACCCTTTAATAATCAGAATCACGTTCTCTAATGATTCTTACTTTAGCCAATGTCTGGCCGTTAGTAAAGCCTTATTTATGATAATTAAGTATCCGCCACCGGACAACAAAAAACCGGTGACGAGAATTCATTCCCATCACCGGTTTTAGCCATTTAAGCTGTTAATTATGCTTTTGTAACGTTAACTGCTTGTGGGCCACGATCGCTTTCTTCAACGTCGAAGTTTACAGCTTGGCCTTCATCAAGGCTCTTGAAGCCGTCTTCTTGGATAGCTGAGAAATGTACGAATACATCGCTACCGTTTTCGCGAGTGATAAAACCAAAACCCTTATCAGCGTTGAACCATTTAACTGTTCCGTGTTCCATAATAAAAAATCCTCCTAGTGCATTTTGCACGTATAAAATAATGTAAATCATGATTCGGTACAAATGGGGATAGTTTATTGAAACGATCTGACCAAAATTACCTAACCAAGCTACAAGAGTAATTGTAGCATATTGTTTCTAAAAAAGGTAGCTAAACACCATTATTTCCATGAAATGTTTATGCGACGATAAATGAAACAGAATAACTAACTAACAAATCGCAGTTTTGTTCGGAAATAGCCGCTAATCACTTACTTTACAAAGACGTTATGCGCCGCTTTATAGCTAACTGGGATTTCCTCGCCCGTTTTCTGAATGGAAACGGTAACAGGGCCTTCAAATGGATCGTGTTTTAAAACCGTGACCTGCTGTCCAATCTTGAGCGGCGTATCATGCAAATAAACTAATAAATCATGATTATCAATAAATCGCTCAATCGTAACCGTTGTGCCATCCTGCGTATCTGCTAAACTCACATGACTGTCTTCCTGATAATGACCATCCTTATCGGGAATCGCGCCACCATGCGGACAATGCGTCGGATTGCCTAAAAAGGCTTCCAAAGAATCCACTAGTCGTTCACTGGTCACATGCTCCAGCACTTCCGCTTCCGTATGCACGTCTGGCAAATCATAATCCAATTTATCAACTAAGAAATCTTCCCAGATTCGGTGCTTGCGAACTAACGTTTCAGCGTAGCGAATGCCTTTCTTTGTTAACGAAATCCCAGCATACGGGGTATGCTTAGCCAAGCCTTCCTGAACTAATTTACCGACCATCTCCGTTACAGAGCCGGCCGCGATGTCTAAACTTAAGGCAATTTGCTTATTCGACACCTTTTTTTTCGTACCACCAAGCTCGAAAATAATTTTTAAGTAATCTTCCTTCATGGGGGTCATGAATATTCTTCACCTCAACTAAATAGTTACTTCTGACTCTCTCTAAATATAATTCTAACATCTTACTACAATATAAGACACCAGTTCTAGTCTCTAATAACGACAAAGCTTTGAAATAATTGCCTAATCGTGACATAATTAATTGTAGCGCAAAATAACCAATTTGGTTACTAATTTAGAAACGTGCTTGTTCAACTAAGGAGGAACCGCATCGTGAATGATGATGCTCAATTATCAATTACGCAATTGGATAGTTCTTTGCAGCACAAGGCAGTTGAAGACTTTGCCGCATTCTACTTACCACTTTTTGACGCTAACAACCTTGAAATGATGTCCAACTATGATGTTGCCAGCTATATGACAGACATCAATGAACACCTTACTTACGGCCGCTACATGACCAAGGCTCAGCGCTTGAGTGATACCGTTAGTTTTTCATTTACCGCCTACGTCAACTTGATTGATCGACTCGATCAACAATACTTTACTAGTGGTAATCCAGCACTACCATGGAATGAATGGTTAGCCGCCAAGTTTGCTCAAACTGCGACATCTTAACAATTCCTACTTAATTAACGCGCGCTACTCGTGATTATTTCATATAGAAGTAGAATTAATACTAAATGAAAGACAAGCACCACGCGTACTTATAGATTATTTAAAGAGATTGAGTTGATACTCGGTCTCTTTTTTGTTGATAACCACACTGATAGATTACGTTTTAACGTACGAAAGTACAAAAAAGCCCCAAGCTTTCCCGCAGCACTTGGGACCTCTGGTAAATATCATCACCGGGCGATTGAAGACTACTACTAGTTTCAATTACACGTTGTTTTATGCACGATTACTACCTAGTTCTAGCTAGGCATCTCTCAGCGCTTATTCGCGCTCCGTTGTAAATCCTTTTGCAAAGTTAAACTTCAAAACACGACCAACATGACAACGGTCAACCCAGCCATAAGATCGGTTGACGAACGGGAAACTTAAATGCCCAAGTGACTTACCGACATTTACCAACTTAAATTTAACATTAATTAATCGGTTACACAAGCTGAAGGTTGCTAGCGCTCTGACTTAACGGGATAAAGTCGATAATGTGGCGTCTCATCTTGAATATAACAATAAAGCTGTTGTGTCTTCGCTTCGTCAAAATATCCCAACTTGACCATGTGGTGACCATCCCGTTCTTCGATTCCTTGAAAAGCCGTCATCATAAAGATGCGCATCATTTCCATTTGGTTATTATACCCATCGGCCCGCTCGACAGCCGCTGCCAGTGTAAAACCCTCGTCTAACATCATCTTGATAAAATGAACACGCATCAGCATACCATACGAATAACGATGCGTGGTATTCTTCTCACTCACTTTAAGACTATGAATATAATTTTTCTGTTCCCAGTAACGTAGCTGTGTCTGAGAGACGCCGGTCATCTTCGCCAAATCGCTAATTCCAATCGTAAATTGGTGCTTGCCTAGTTGCTCCTTAAATTTTTTAAAAAATACGTTATCTTCTTGATTGTTCACAGGTCAACCTCTTTTCTGACATTTTCAGTACTCAGTATATTATTTTTAATATTAATGTCAAGTTTGTTGACAAAGTCGATAAATCCGATTATATTAGACAACGTACTTTTTTAGAGAGAAGGGATTTACTTGTCAACTCCTGTTGATACGCATGGGAAACCTTATAACCGTGGCTTGCTCATTGCAGTTTTATTAGTTGGTACTTTTTGTACCGTTCTTAATCAAACGATTTTAACCACTGCCTTCCCAACGTTGATGAAAGATTTCGACATCACAACGTCGACCGTGCAATGGTTAACAACCGGGTTTATGTTAGTCAACGGGATTATGATTCCCGTTAGTGCGTGGTTAAGTTCGCGGATTTCCACTAAATGGTTATATCTTTCCGCAATGGCCATTTTCGAAGTGGGTACTATTATCTGTTGGACAGCACCAAACTTTGGCTTCTTATTGGCTGGGCGTTTGATCCAAGCCGTTGGGGTCGGGGTCACCATGCCATTACTTCAAACGATTATGCTATCTATCTTCCCTGCTGATAAGCGTGGGGCTGCCATGGGGACTGCCGGAATTGTTATCGGTTTGGCCCCAGCCATCGGTCCAACCTTATCTGGGTGGGTTATCGACAACTTATCATGGCGTGATTTATTTGGTTTGATCGTTCCAATCGTCGCAATCGTTCTAATCGCTGGCTTCTTCTTCATGGCCAACGTCTTGGAAACGTCTAAGCCAAAATTAGACTTTGCATCCTTGGTACTTTCTACCATTGGTTTTGGGAGCTTACTATACGGCTTTTCATCCGTTGGTGACAATGGCTGGACGTCAACCGTGGTTCTCTCAACTTTAATTATTGGTGTTATCTTCATCATTGGTTTTATTTGGCGTCAATTGACGATGGAAAATCCATTCCTCCAATTACGGGTCTTCAAGCATGCCGAGTTCACAATTGCAGCTATTTTGAGCTCAGTTGCTAACATGGCCATGGTAGGGGCCGAAATGGTTATTCCACTTTACCTGCAAATTATTCATGGTTTCTCCGCCTTTGAATCTGGGCTATCACTATTAGCTGGTGCCCTAATGATGGGGGTTATGAGTCCAATTACCGGCCGGGCCTTTGACCGTTTTGGTGCCAAACGCTTGGCAATTTTAGGGATGTTTTTACTGACAATCGGGACCATTCCATTTGCCTTCATTACTCGTAATACCGCAACGGTTTACATCGTGGTTCTCTATGCCGTTCGGATGTTTGGGATTGCCATGGTCATGATGCCGGCAACTACCGCTGGGATGAACGCCCTTCCCGTTGAACTAATGGGTCATGGGACTGCCGTTAACAACACGACGCGTCAAATCGCTAGTTCCATTGGGACTGCCATCTTGACTTCCGTCTTATCAAACGTTACGGACGCCACAAAACCAGCTCATAGCTTGATTAAGAGCAATCCACTTGGTTATCAGAACAGCTATTTCAACGCAACCTTAAATGGTTACCACGCGGCTTTCTGGGTTGCCGTGGGCTTCTCAGTTGTCGGGCTCGTCGTCGCGTTCTTCATGAAAGGCAAGCAGCATTCCGTTAAGCCAGTAATGAACACTAAGGAGGTGAACGACTAATGATTCTCGTACTACTCGTTGTTAGCGCAATCGCGCTCTTCTTATCATTTATCTACGTTCACCAAAACACGTTACGAATCAGCCTATCCGTTATCTTTGCGGCACTCTTAGTGACCTCGATCGTCTTCGTCTCCAAGAATGATGGTCAACATTACGGGATGGTCAAAACAACGACGACCACCACGCAATCATTAAAGTCTGCTGGTAGTAGCAAGCAACTTGATTTATTGCTCTATCAAAGTGTGGGTACCGCTGACAAGCACCGGGTCTATATTTATAAAAAGACCACTAATCAGAAAAAAGTTAGCCATACGACAGCCAGCGTCAAGACTGCTAACCAAGTTAAGACGACGACCGCGACACCTAAGTTAGTTACTAAGACGACACGGTGGACTTATAAGAGTAACGCCATGAAGTTCTGGTTTGGCTTAGCCAACAATGACAAACAGTTGATCAAGCGAACCAACTACTTCTATATCAATAAGAACTGGGTCGTACTTAGCACAACCCAAGCTAAACAATTCAGTAAATTGATGAAGCAACAGCAAGCGACATTAAAAGCGCGTGCTAAAGTCTACGTGACTAATCAGGTCAAGGCCGCAATGGTCAAGAACCCGACAATGAGCAAATCGCAACTCGCAAAAGTTCAAAAAGCAGCGGCTGCTCAATATCAAGCCAATGCCATTCAGAGCATGCTTAAAACCGTTAAAGCTAGCAAATAACTTGAACTAACAATTAAAAATAGCTGACAAGACCCCGGCATGCCGGGGTCTTTGTTGTCTAAAGATCATCATGGCTTGTCCCCCCCCCTTTCACTAACGTCTTGCCAAAACTAGCGCCGGCGCCCCAGCGTCAAGACCACACTTATTCAAAATCGATGCGCCGGTTAATTATGCCGGTGGTTTACAAAAAATTCACGTTTCTTTTCTGAAAATGTACACTATCTTTACTAAAACATGATTTTGATGCTTTCGAGCAAATGATACGATTATCACGTACCAAGTTGATTGTTACGATGTCATTAGAAAGTCAGACGTCTAAAGGAATGATTACGTGTACTATCACTCAACATCAGGATTGTTTTGGATCATCATCGCCCTTTTACTTTATATGCTTAGTAAAACAGACCCTAAAAATTTTATAATTAAGCAAATAAGACGATTTGGTTGGCTGATCAACTTGGCTATTCTGACTTACATTATCGTCAGGCAAATTCAGCAACCCACTGGCGTATTACAAATCATGGTCTTAATAGTCATCGGATTTTCAACAATGAGCTCGATTTACGCTCGCTTTAAACATCAGCCTTAATCAACGCTAAGATAAAGGCTTGCCCGTGAGCAACTGGTACTCAGACATGTTCGGCAACAAACTCCACGTAAGAAAACAAGCGTCCGCTTTGATCTAATCAACGCGGACGCTTGTTTTTATGTCGCCCATAACTGCATTATTAAAACTGTCAGACGATCTTTGGTGATTTTACCGCTGAACGACTAACAACTAGCCGACGCAAACAGCCGGTCGGCCACTGACGGTTGAACAGGTGCCGGGTTGAGTAGACTCTCGGCGTCATCGTAGTCATCATCATCGTCATATTGATCATCAGTATCATAATCGTCGTCATCAGACTCACTATCAGTATCATCATCGTAATCGTCATCGGATTGGGTTTCGCTGTCATCGGCGTCATCACGATTCGAATCTTCATCGTCATCATCTTCTGAGTAATCCGAATCGCTGTCAGCATCGCTATTAGTATCGGAATCATCGTCGGTATCGTCATTCGAATCCGTATCTTGATCACTCCAATCGTCATCAGCCGAATCCGCGTCGGTGTCGTTCGTGTCATCATTCGAATCAGTCGTTTGCTCATCCCGATCCGAATAATCGTCATTATCGTCGGCCTGATCGGCATATTCGTCATCTAATTCTTCAGCAGCATCATCCACATCACTATCGTCGGCAAAAAGTGCCAAAATGAACCAATCGGGCACATCGTCTAATGCTGCCATGTTCCACTTGTTTTTAGCGGCAGCAATCTTCCGACGTAACGCCGCTGCTCGTTTCGCTTCAGCCGCACTAACTTTCATATTCGTCTTGGCCTTTTTTGCCGCAGTCAATAACTGTTTTACCTTAGCCTTCAACGGTTTCAAATATGGCTTTTTATCCCAGTTGATGGCTGCGCAACGTTTGAGCACGTCCGCTGAATAGTTGCCGTTCTTCACCTTTAACTGTGCTTTAACATCATCTGACAATTGCTGATATTCCTGATAATCACTGGTTACGGTGACTTTCAACTGTTTCAGCTTATTCATCAAACTTGTTGCCCCGTTCGTAATCTTGACACCCTTATCAACCGTCGTCAGCGCCGTTTTAACTTTTCCGGCCTTCAACTCCGATGTGGTCGTCAAGTAGGCCTGCGTTTGATCCCGGTACGCCTGTGCCTTTTCATCCTTGGGCTTCTGCGCTAGCGCGTTATCAAAATACGTCAGCGCTTTTTGGTATTTATTCTCAGCAACCGCATTTAACCCCTTCTCGATTGACTGCGAATACGCCTTGTTATGGCAGCCAGCTAAACCGACCACCATCAAACATAACAGTATCAATAACGATACCCGCTGCTTCCCCGATTTCATCCCTACTTCACTATCCTTTTTGGTTGGTATTTATGCTTCAATAAGTATACCGTTAGTCCCTCAATCCTACCAGCCCATATAAATTCATTTATATTCCGATTGAACACTTGGTGCTCCAAAACACCAATCAGGACTAATCATGATTAAAACGTGCCGATTAGGTGGATTCCTGTTCGTCAGCCGGTGAGCGTCCTATTCCGACCTCCGGGGCTGAGTGACAATTGCTGGAACGTAGCCGACGTCGATTTGAGCTAACGCACAACCCGCGTCATCTCAAATACGAGTCTTATTCTAAGCCGGAAGAAATTCACTTCCGACTAAGAATAATTTGGCTACTGAGCATTGTCACCCAGCCCCTCCAGTCGGGAACCCGCTCGAATGGCTGATGAACAGCCACTTAACTTGGTACAATTTGTCGTTGGCTATTTTAACACGGGAACTTTAAGTACAATATCAGGATGTATTCTCTGATTTGTCGAAACGTTCAATTATTATGACTGGTGATTCCGAAATAGTGAGCTATCACAATATCACTTTCAGTCTGACAGTTGATTAACAAATTACTGTTTGTAAAAAAACAATGACAAGTCCACTAAATGTTGGGTACGCACACGTCTGCCATTCGAATACTATCCCGACTGGAAGGCGTTTCTGACAATGCCAAGTGGTGAAATTTCACTTAGCAAGCGTCTTGTGCTTGGTTAGTGAAAGGCCAGTACTTGAGACGTGGTTTTTCGGCTCAAATCTGTGCCCACCACGTTCCGGCAATTGGCAGAAATGCCTGGAAGTCGGCGTAGGACGAACCAACCAAATAAGTTTACGCTAACTTGAACTTTTTCCAGCGGGCCTAAGCTGGCTGCTTTTGAACTTAAGTATCGGCACGTTCTAATCATGATTGTTTAATAACGATGAGTAATAAAAAAACAATCGCACCAATTCTAGTAGAATCGGCGCGATTGTTTTGATTTGCTTGTTTATTGAGCTGCACACTGTTCACAAAGTGGCATTAAATCTTTCAGATCCTCGACGGATGAGCCATTTTCTAAGAAGCAATTGACCATATCTAGCCAATATTCATCGTCAGCACTAAAATGTGCGTTGACATCCTTGCAAGGTAACAACCCGGCATTGGTATAGGCGACGATTTTATCAGCAGCGACCCCGCTATGGGCTGCTAATTGTTCCAGAGTCATTTTCTCTCACCATTTGTCCTTTCAAAAAATCAATGTGATTATGTTACGCCCCCAGCTTTTGAAATGCAAGCAACAATTTCGTAACGTCGCGATTAAAAGTCAATGATAATTTTCTTCATTATTTTCACCGAAAGTAGTAAACTAACTCTTAACCCGCCTTTGCCTCATTCGTCACCCTACTATTGGCGGATATCAAGCGTGCTTTTTCATCACAGCACGCACTCAAACTTAACCTACATAGTTATCCTGTTTCACGAACCACACTAATTGTCAGATAATCCCATTTAGTGCTGGTTAACGCATACTTATTGAATCGGAGGTCGTACATTTATGGATTCTAGTTTAACCTTTCGCGCGGGCATCAAAGATGTCATTCCCACCGTCTTTGGATACATTGGCGTTGGCCTAGCAATGGGCATTGTCGCCAACACGAGTCACCTATCAGTTTGGGCCGTTCTGCTCATGTCACTAATCGTCTATGCTGGTTCCGCACAATTTATTATCGTCAGTATGCTCCTAGCAGGTAGTCCGATTTCGGCAATCGTCTTGTCCACTTTTTTGATTAATTCACGCATGATTTTAATGAGCATGTCAGTCGCTCAATATTTCAAAAAAGAGTCGTTATTGCAAAATATCGGACTGGGATCGTTACTAACTGATGAGACCTTCGCGCTCAGCATGAACAAGCTCAATCAGACCAATCAACAATTAAAAACGAGTTGGTTACACGCTGCTAACATTGTGGCTTACTTAGTTTGGGCAGCCGCGACAGTGGTGGGTTGCCTCCTTGGGAACTTGATCACTGACCCTAACCAGTTCGGTCTGGACTTCGCCGTTGTTGGTATGTTCATTGGTTTACTTTACTTGCAGATCATCACGGATCGCAGTAAATCATTGCCGACCCAGTTGTGGGTCGTCCTATTTGTGGCCCTCGCCATGTATTTTCTCATGCGTTGGGTTCCGGGCAACTTGGCTTTGATCTTTGCGACGCTACTCGGTTGCGGTTTTGGAATGGTGGTGGACCACAAATGAGTACTTACATTTTTGTGACCATCTTACTCTGCGGCCTCGTGACTTGGCTATCACGCATTGTCCCGTTTGCCATCATTAAAAATCTGTCAGTCCCCCAATGGCTAATCAGCTTTTTATCATTTGTGCCAGTTGCCATTATGACCGCTATTTTTGTTGAAAGTCTGCTCACCTACCATGCGGGACACTGGCCAGAATTTAATCTCCCAAATATTTATGCCTCAATTCCTGCCATTCTTGCAGGAGTGCTCACCAAAAGTTTACTGGCCGTCGTTATCACAGGCATCGTTGCCATGGCCGTATTGCGCCTAGTTGGCTGGGCTTAGAGTGCAAGGCCACATCTAATTTAATATTCCCACTTAAACGTCCCGCAAATTTGTGCATGAGTTTGCGGGATTTTTCTGTGACTCATTCTGGGATCAGCTTATTTCAAATGGTCCTCAATCGGGGCTTTAGTCTATCATGCCAGCGCTGCCGCCTCACACTCACCAAATAATCGGCCGAAACCTCACCGCTAAACGGCCAATGAACAGGTCACCAGCAGACTGGACGTTTCACGCAGCATGAAATTTTCATTAATGAAAGCGTTCCATCTATGGTCTCCGCTTTATCTTATGAATTAAAGCAAGTATAATAGTCAAAGTGTACGCCACGGATTGTCAAGCGCAATTATAATCATCATTGGTAAGAAACCGTTATAATTGTCCAGATTGCTTTACATCCGTGAGTGAAACGGGTAAATTAACAACGAACCATCTGTACACATATAGTAGATAAGAACTGTCTAAACTTTAAAGATTGAGAGATGAACAGACATGTGCGGTTTTGCTGGTTGCTTAACTGATCGGACTAAAGCGGATAACGCAGCTTACGATCAGACCATCCACGAAATGACTAAAATGATTGTCCATCGGGGACCCGATGATGACGGTTATTTTGCTGATGACAACATTACCATGGGTTTTCGGCGCTTAAGTATCATTGACTTAGCCGGTGGTCACCAACCACTATCTTATGATAATGAACGTTACTGGATGACATTTAACGGGGAAATTTATAACTACGTTGAATTACGTGAACAACTCAAACAAGAAGGCTATGAATTCAAAACAAGCTCCGATTCTGAAGTAATTCTTGCGATGTACGCCAAGTACCACGCTGACGCAACGAAGTACTTACGGGGAATGTTTGCTTTCGTCATCTGGGATAAACAAGAAAAAACGTTATTTGCCGCGCGCGATCAGTTCGGGATCAAGCCGTTCTATTACGCTATCAGTGGTGATGACTTCTATTATGCTTCTGAAAGCAAGGCTATTTACAAGATTCTCAAAGATAAGACCTTCGATAAGAACGCCTTACAAGATTACATGACGTTCCAATTTGTTCCTGAACCAGAAACACTCACGAAAGAAATCAAAATGCTCGCCCCGGGTTGCTCCCTGACTAAAAAGCTAGGTGCTGCGCCACGGATCGACCGGTATTATCACCGTGAATTCCATCCGGTCCAACGTTCTGAAGACGAGTATGCCCAAAAAATCAAAGATGCCTTAATTGACTCGGTTAAGATTCACATGCGCTCCGATGTACCAGTTGGTTCCTTCCTTTCAGGTGGGATCGACTCATCGATCATCGTCGCGATTGCGAAAAACTTTAACCCGAACCTTGAAACGATCTCCGTTGGTTTCGAACGTGAGGGTTACAGCGAACTTGACGTCGCTCAAGAAACCGCTGAAAAACTTGGTGTTAAGAATTACAGCATGACGATTACGCCTGAAGCCTTCATGAAGGCTTTCCCGCACTTTGTGTGGAGCATGGATGATCCGTTGGCTGATCCGGCCGCTGTGCCGCAGTACTTCTTAGCCAAAGAAGCGGTCAAACACGTTAAGGTTTGTTTGACTGGTGAAGGCGCTGACGAACTCTTCGGTGGCTACACCATCTATCATGAACCAGAATCATTGAAACCGTTCCGCTACACGAAACCGATTAATGGTGCCTTGAAGCGTATCGCACTCATGATGCCAGAGGGAATGCGTGGTCGGTCATTCTTACTACGAGGGACCACCCCATTAGAAAATCGCTATGTTGGGAACGCCTTTATCTTTGGTGAACAAGAAAAACAAGACTTCTTCAAGAATTACAATCAGAACCATCCGTTCCAGTCCATCACGCAACCGCTCTATGATGAATCCGTCGACTATGATCCAATCAGTCGGATGCAATTCATCGATATGCACACGTGGTTAAACGGTGACTTGTTGCATAACGCCGACCGGACAACGATGGCGCACAGTTTGGAACTGCGGACCCCGTTTGTTGACCGTGAAGTGTATAACTTAGCAGCCGAAATTCCAGCTGATCTTCGAATTAGTCACGGCACAACAAAGTACATTCTTCGTAAAGCGGTCGAAGACATCGTGCCAGCGCACGTCCTTCACCGTAAAAAGCTTGGTTTCCCAGTACCAATTCGGTTCTGGCTCAAAGATGAAATGTACGACTGGGCTAAGCAGATCATTAACGATTCGCAAACTGACCAATACTTCAATAAGGACTACTTCTTGAAACTCTTAGATGACCACAAGGCCGGCGTTCGGGATAATTCTCGGAAACTCTGGACGGTCCTCACCTTCATGATGTGGCACCGACTCTATGTCGAATCTGACCACTTGATGGATAGCCCCGAAGCTAACGCCGTTGCGGAAAAAGTCGAGGAGTTTTAGATCAATGGAAATTATTGTTCAAAAGTTCGGCGGCACGTCAGTCAAGGACGAAGCCGCCCGTATTCAAGCTTTAAAGCACGTTCAATACGCCGTCGATCAGGGCGATAAAGTCATTGTCGTTGTCTCAGCAATTGGCCGGAAAGGTGCCCCTTACGCCACCGACTCATTACTCGGATTAGTTGGGGCCGAGCACTCCCGCTTAACCAATCGAGAACTCGACATGTTGGTCTCAGTTGGGGAAACCATCTCGACCGCTGTCTTTACCGAGTTAGCGCGTAAGCAAGGCCTAAACGTCACGGCCATGACTGGTCATGATGCTGGCATCGTGACTAACGACGATTTTCAAAATGCGAAGATTCTCCGCGTTGATCCGAAACCAATCACGGACGCCTTTATTGACGCCGACGTGGTAGTCGTAACTGGTTTTCAAGGTGCTACTGAGAGCGGCCACATTACTACGATTGGCCGTGGTGGTTCCGATACATCAGCAGCCATCCTCGGCGCCGCTTTAAAAGCAAAACGTGTTGATATTTTTACTGATGTCAACGGCATGATGACTGCCGATCCACGACTCGTCACCCACGCCCGCTTCATTAAGGCCATCAGCTACGAAGAACTTGCTAACATGGCCCATGAAGGTGCTAAGGTCATTCATCCGCGTGCTGTTGAAATTGCAGAACAAGCTCACGTGCCGATGCGGATTCGGTCAACTTATCAGGAACCCGACGAATTAGGGACTTTAGTCACTGACCGGACCACGACCCAAATCGAACATTATCGTACCGTGACAGGGATTGCACACCAAACTGATTTGACGCAATTTACTGTTCCTACCGATACGTTAAGTTCAAGTGCCATTTTCCAATTGATGGCACAGCACGGTTTGAGTGTTGACTTTATTAACATTACACCACACCAAGTTGTCTTCAACCTGGTTGATGGTGACGCGGACGTTGCCAAGCAGCTACTGACTGACGCGCACGTCCATTGTCAGTCAATTGCGAACTGTGCTAAAGTTTCCGTTGTCGGTGCTGGTATCACTGGGACACCCGGCGTCACTGCTCGGATCGTCTCGGCATTAGCTGCACAACATATCGATATTTTACAATCGACCGATAGTTATACGACCATCTGGGTGCTCGTTAAGGAAGCCGATTTAAAAGCGGCCATGAACGCCTTACATGATGAGTTCTTAGGAATCGAATAACCATCCCTGCAAGTCCGGCTTAATTGCCGGGCTTTTTTGTTGACCTAGATTGGCCTGGAGATGGCACGTTCAACCAGCAGCACACCATGTACCGAGCGATTACAAGCATAATTTCAATTCTCATTTGGGGTGACAATTATCCGGTTTGCATGTATTCTAGAAACAGTAACTTTATTGAAAAGGACGCTAATATTATGCAAGCAAGTCAATTAATTAATAGTTTAAAATTCAAGCAGGTTCAGCCCGCCTTGACCACGGACTTTGATGTCACCATGCTGACGCAGGATACCCGCGAAGTTCAGCCCGGCGCCATGTTTATTGCCGTCGTTGGTTATCACGTCGACGGCCACGACCTCGTTGATCAGGCCATCGAAAAAGGGGCCAAGATCATCGTGGCGTCAAAACCTTTAGACGTCAACGTACCGGTCATCTACGTTGAAAACACCGAACGCGCTATGGCAATTCTCGCCGACGTTTTCTATGGGGCACCTAGTCAAAAGATGCGAATGATTGGGGTGACGGGTACCAATGGTAAGACCACTGTCACCCACCTGATCGAACAAATCTATCGTGACCAGCAGCAAGCCACAGGCCTCATCGGGACCATGTATCGCAAGATCAAGGACGAAAAACTGCCAACTGCCAACACCACCCCCGACGCCATCACAACGCAACGGACCCTAGCGGCCATGCGGGATGCCGGTGTTGAAACTGTCGCCATGGAAGTTTCTTCAATTGCCCTCGTACTCGGACGGGTCTGGGGGATTGATTACGACATCGCCGTTTTCACGAACTTGACGCAAGACCATTTGGATTTCCACAAAACAATGGCTAAGTACACGGAAGCCAAGGCCATGCTCTTTGCACAACTGGGCAATAAGTACAGCGCCGACGGAACTAATAAGGTCGCTGTTCTGAACACCGATGATCCCGTTGGCCGTGAATTTGAACAGTACACGGCAGCGCACGTACTGACATTTGGGCTCAAACCAGATGCCATGATCAACGCACAAAATGTTGAAATCAAGAGCCATGGGACTGAATTTGACCTCTCCGTCTTCGGCCACGTAACCCACGTGACGATGCAACTGATTGGCCAGTTCAACGTGTACAACATGCTGGCGGCCTTTGCCGCAGCTTACGCTAGTGGCATCCCCGAAGACCAAATCATTAAGTCACTGGAGAAGGTTACCGGCGTTAAGGGCCGCTTCCAATCCGTTCCTTCCCACACGGGTGTCAGTGTCATCGTTGACTACTCACACACTCCGGACGGCTTATTGAATGCCCTAGAAACGATTCAAGATTTCGCGACTAAGGATATTTATTGCGTCGTCGGCTGTGGTGGTGATCGCGACAAGACGAAACGGCCAAAGATGGCTAAAATTGCTGTCGAACACAGTACTAAGCCAATCTTTACTTCTGACAATCCTCGGATGGAAGACCCAACCATGATTCTAAATGACATGGTTGCCGGCGTGCCAAACGCCGACGTGCCCGTCTACGAAGACCGCCACGTTGCCATCGCCAAGGCCATTGAAGCAGCACAACCCGGCGACGTTGTTTTAATCGCTGGTAAAGGCCACGAAGATTATCAAATCATCGGCCGGACTAAGCATCACTTTGATGACAGTGAAGAAGCCGCTAAAGCACTAGCTCTGAAACCAACCATTGATTAATGGTCAAAACAGAACTGACCGACAAGGCTATTTTCAATTCTATTTCTGTTAACAATTGGTGACATCCGCGACACGCGTCTTTAACCATTAACACCCCCAGCAACAGCTAATTTGATTGGCCGTTGCTGAGGGTGTTTTTTGCTTGTTTGGCTTTCTCCCAACCAGCGCTACAAAACAGGCATCAGTCGTGTTTGTACAAAAGATGCACCCACCTTTCGATTATTAACCAGCCAAACTATCGCCTATCTTTGATAATTCACCTAATTCGGAAATATAATTATGTTGATAAAAGGGGTTAATTATCATTGTTAGTTTAAGTTTAACTCGTTTGGGGGGATTCATTATGTCAATTTTTCAAACTTGGAAACGTCGTATTGCTTATGGTTCCACTGACATGGCTGGTAATATTATTTGGCAAATGGTCAGCACTTACTTACTGTTCTATTACACAACGGTCGCGGGCATCTCAGCTGCTTTTGCGGGAATGCTGTTCTTCGTCGTGCGCTTCATTGATGCGTTTGATGCATTGATTTATGGTTATTTGATTGATCATACCCACACGAAGTATGGACAATCGCGCCCCTACTTTGTGTGGTTTGGCATTCCGTTAGGGTTGCTGGCCATGTCGCTATTCATGATTCCATCATTTGGCGGCAATACCACAATGCGACTCGTCTACATTTCAATCACTTACACTTTCTTTAGCCTGATCTATTCTGGTGCCAACACGCCCATTACTTCGATTTTACCAAGCTTGACTGATGATAGCGTTGAGCGGACCAAGTTAGCGAGTGCTCGGATGGTCATGACAACCATCGGGACCAGTGCAGTGGCGGCCATCACTTTGCCAATGGTTAAAATACTCGGCAAAGGCAATCAGTCGAAAGGTTTCACCTTCTGGGCTATTATCTTAGGCCTCGTTATCATGGGACTCTTCATCTTTGCTTTTCTCAATCTCAAGGAAACTAACGGTGCACAAAATCCAGACGGTACCACTGAGTCAGCCGAATCACTCTCAATCTGGCAAAGCTTGAAGGGTGCGGCTAGCAACAAACCATGGCTATTATTAGCCTGCTCATTCATTCTGCTACAAACCTTCTGGATGCTACGGGGAAATTCAGCGATCTTCTTTATCAAATACGTCTACGGTCGGCCTGAATTAGCGCCAATTTTCCTGGGGATTGGCTTTGTTTCCGTCATCGGGAATCTGTCCGTACCATTCCTATCACAACGCTTTAAGAACCGTAACGTTTTGCAGTTTTCACTCGTACTGGGCGTTATCGGCCAACTACTGCTGCCAATCGCTGAAAAGATGCGTAGTGTGAGCCTACTAATTGCTGGCTCCGTCATTTTCTTGATTGCGATGGGGATCACGTTCACGATTGTCTTCGCGATGCTATCAGATACCGTTGACTACTCAACGAAAGTACTGGGCCTAAATGAAACCGGATTCTTATCTGCCGTACCAATGATTGGCGCCAAATTAGGAATGGGAATTGGCGGTTTTCTAGCCGGTCAATTTCTCGCATGGGGACAATTCAATGCCAAGGCAGCTGTACAGTCCGGACGAACCATTACATTTATTAATCTCGCTTTTATTTGGATGCCGATTATTTTATTAGCCGCGATGATTTTCATGATGCAATTCTATCGGTTAGACGAAAAAGAATTACAAGCCAACAAGGCCGACGCAGCGGCTAAAGTTGAACCTAAGGAGGATGTTGAATATGATGCCAACAATTAATTCGATTCAAACAACCGTCAACGGCGTCGTCAAAATCGTTAAACCATTTAACAACGACATCGCCGGTGAACAATTTGACCCACACGTCCTTCAAACACTAACGGCCTTCAAACAACCAGCCATCCTTGAAAATGATCTAGCGGCGCTCCGCAGTGGTAGTTTAACCCCCGCCATCGCGGACCCTGTTGGTGATGCGGTTACAGTTCAAAGTCGAAATATTACGGCTCTGAATCGCACGGTCAGCGTTGAATGGCTGACACCACAAAATGTCATTAATCACACAGTACTGGTCTACTTCCACGGTGGTGCCTTTTACGGCGGTGTTCCCGGCAATAATACGGTCCTTTTAAAGCTGGTCGCAGCTAAAAGTCACTGCGAGATTCTTAATGTCGATTACAGCTTAGCGCCAGAAGCACCAGCACCCGCTGGTATTTTAGACGGGCTCGCGATTTTCCAATATTTGGAACAACGTGACGCTGAAACAATGATTACCGTTGCTGGCGATTCGGCTGGCGCTAACGTCATCATGGCCGCAACAAATCTGAATCAACAACTCGGTAGCAATCGTATCAATCAACAACTGCTGTTGTACCCAGTTACCGCCCCAAATGCTGACCACGCCGGTCCACTCTGGG
The DNA here is from genome assembly GCF_037290055.1 of Lactiplantibacillus argentoratensis. NCBI lineage: Bacteria > Bacillati > Bacillota > Bacilli > Lactobacillales > Lactobacillaceae > Lactiplantibacillus > Lactiplantibacillus argentoratensis. Next base: position 809,040 of record NZ_CP147647.1, on the reverse strand, counting down.
ATTTGGCCGCCTTTCCGATTATTGACTCACAGCGTGCCATTCTCACTAACTATCACGACCTCTTTCGGCAACTTGACAGCATCATGACGGATTATTATGTTCCAGAGAACTTTGATTCACATTCTCCACTCATCTCACCGCTACACCAGGAAAACTTCACAATGACACCACCAACCACGATCATGGTCGGCGAGTTTGATCCCTTCCGACCACAAGCTTGGGCTTATGCGCAACGCCTGGCCGCTACCGATACTGCGACTACGTTTATTCAGTATCAGGGCTTGAACCACGCTTTTGCACCATTAGTGGATCAGTATTGGCAAAGTCAAGATGTGGCCCAAGTGATGGCGGCCGCGTTAATTTAGCGACCAGGGCATATCAAAAATCACCAGTATCACGTTGCAGAAATCATATGTAAAAAACAAGCGGACTGATAAAAATCGCCCCGCATTTCACGATCCGAAATGCGGGGCGATTTCGCGTTAAGCTAACCTTTAAGTCTGAGACTTGTGCTATACTCTTGGCATGAGGGGATTAACGTGAACAAAAATGATAAGGCCAAACGTTTAATGCAACAAATCGACGTCGCCTATAATGATCCTGAAGTTAAACAAGACGCACAAGTTCGTGCTGACCTACTTCGCTATGCCATGGAACTCGACAAGAACGGTAACTATTTATTAATTGCCACTAAAGTTAACGGCATGGCAATGCGCGTCATGCGTGATCACATGCACCAACCACTCCAAGCAATTAACACACTCTACACCCAAACCGCCCGCACCTCCGAATATTATTGGGGCGTGGCGGCAGCTAGTATTTTTAGTGGGCTGTGGTAAAGCACTATCACGTGCGAGCGCTCACTATAAATCACATTAACAACAGTTTTGAACCGGAACACAGACAAATAACTTGAATCAACCGTTAATTTCAAAGGGACGCTCCTGACAAACCATGCCAGAAGCGTCCCTTTACTAACTACTTAAAATTTTATCGATCAGAGTCAAGTTAACAGCTAAAGTAAGGCGTTGTACTTGGCTCAGCCATTTACTTCAAGTACCCGGTTTCATTCCAAGTCGTCAGTTCAAAATGCTGATTATCCGTCGTCGATAACACTGTCAGGCTATCATTATCCACGATACCGTGGCCGACTGTCTTCATAACTTGCCCATCGACCACAAAAGGTGCTCGTAATTCTGCTACGGGAACACCCATTAACGCCTTGACAGTCATCGTCGTCACCAGGCCGTGCGATACGATTAATAGTGGTTGCGTGCTAGCTACCCCAACTTGATCAATCAAACGATGTAGCGTCGAAGTCGTTCGGGTGACAAAATCCGCATAACTTTCGCCACCGCCAGCTAGTTCCGGTCGGTATTCGGCGGGTTTAGTAAAAATAACTTGGGCATAGGACTGCGGCTGTACTTCCGCTTCCTGTTTGCCGTCCCAATCACCAAAATCAAACTCACGCAAGCCATCGTCGATTTGAATCGGCGGTTGCCACTGATTGGCAGCCACAATGTATTTCGCCGTATCCAGCGCTCGTTGCTGCGGACTGCTATATACTGCTGAAAATTGGGTGGTGCTTAAGTAATCACCAGCGGCCTTTGCCCCATCGATTCCGCTAGCAACCAGCGGGGAATCTGCTCGTCCACCTTGAAATCGGTGTTCTAAGTTATATTGTGTTCGACCGTGACGAATGAAATAAATCTGCATGGCACGTTCACCTTCCTAATCCGTTCAATAGTTTAATTCTAACTGTGTCATGCTCAATAGAAAAGTCTTCAGTGCCATAATGACGTAAAAAAATACCGTGGTCTAAGAAACACACCACGATATTTCAGTTATTATGATAAAGGCTTAACCAAGTGCTGGTACGGATGTGTGCCAATCATGAGCTGACCATCCGGGACAAAACCATGCCGGTGGTATAACTTAGCTGCCCGGGGATTGCCATCATCAACGTTTAAACTCAGTTTCGTGGCCCCCAGTTGACCAACGAGTCCTGGTAATGCTTCTAGTAAGGCACTACCAACTCCGTGGCCCTGAGCTTGCGGATCAACTGCCAACATGCTTAAATACCACTCATTCGGCCGGGTCTCACCACCTAATTCCAGTGGTGCCTCAAACCCCGCATGATGACCTGAAGTCGTCCGCAACAAATCGTTTACAGCGACTTCATTCTTCGCTAAGTGCCCAAACGCGACACCGACGATTTTGTGAGCCATGACCGCCACAAAAGTCTGCGCTAACCCATCTAAATTGGCCGGTCGCTGATACAACTCAGTCAACATTGCCAATAGGTCGGCCTCGCTAACATTTTTTAAAACTGGCATTTCCATATCACGGTAAATCATCGCAATCAATGGTGCAATTTGAGCACTATCTTGCGGTTGTGCCGTTCGAATTTCCATCATCACAACGCTCCCAACTGTTTTCTCAACCGTAGCAAATCCCGCGGTCATCGTCAATCGTTGTGCTTAATTTGTTGCCGATGTTGAATCGTCATCACCCACGTCGTGACGGGAACTACCAGGATAACGCCAATTAACGAGAATAATACCATTAATACTTCCGCAACAAATATTTTATTATTGATAACACTCCCGAAGGAATAATGTAAGCCCGCAAACCAGATAAACAGCGCCAAGAAGCCACCAAAAAAGCCGAAAAACAAGGTATTAAAAGTCGTCCCGATAATCTGCTTACCAATACTGATACCATCGATATAGAGTCGCTTAGTTGGCAACTGCGGATGCTGCGCCAGAATCTCACTCAGACCAGCCGCAATCGCAATAGCAGCTTCCGCAATGGCCCCTAGTGTACTTAAAATTGCTTCAGTTACCGCTACGCCAATAAAGGACACTCCGATTGCCAATGACATGCCTTCCAAATCTTCACTATCTTCCAAACTAAAGCCCTGCGCCATGATCCAGTTTTCAACGGGAAAAATAATCAGCACTAACATGACCATGACGATCAAAGCTGCAATATAAGCTGGCTTGGCCGCCACTTCGTTGTCCTCCCCAAAGAAAATCGTGAAGGCCAAGATGATTGTCCCAATGACCAACGACACCCCCATTGCTGGAAAGCCCCATGAAATCAAAACAACGGCTAAAAACAACAATCCAAAGTTAAATAACAAACTCAAAAAGGCCGTCGCTCCAGTCTTACCACCAATTAATGTCATCAAACCTAGTAAAATTAATCCTAAAACGGTAATCGTGTTCATGCCATCACCGCCTTAGGCATCAATCGACTGGCTAACCAACTGGCTACTGGAATCGCTAAAACGATACCGATACCAGAAATCAAACTTTGGACCATCCCCAACGACATATTCATTGTAAAAGTGTAACCCCAGCTATTGCCGTTACGGAAATAGAGCAAAGTCATCGCGAAAGTATCCGCCATGAAAATCAAAAATAGCACGTTGATCAAGGGCCCCATAATAGACCGGCCAATTTGAATACCCGACTTAAATACTTGTCGTGGTGCAATGTCCGGGCGCTCCGTTTTCAATTGAAACAATGAAGCAACAATATCTGTTGATTCATCCATGACTGCTCCGAGTGAACCGAGGACTGTTTCGACTAAAAATAACGGTCGGGGAACCTGCGTCACGTACTGCATCGATTCATAAGTCACACCACGCTCATGGGTCACCGCAAAGACGATCAGACTAATAATGACAGCCAGTCCCGTGCCAACCACAGTCGCGCCCAATGTTACTAACATTTGACGACTAAAACCGAGAACTAGCAACAGTGTGAGCACGGCGAAGATTACGGCCAATACGCCAAAGAGCAGGTAAATGTGACCACCATTAGTAGCTAAATCGATCTGAATGGCGGCATAAAATATTACAGCATTGAGTGCGACACTCAAAAAGGCCATCAGACCGCTGAAACGCATAATTAACAAGAGCAGTGCTAGGGCTAACCACGCGACAAACGCCAATGCGGTATCTCGTTTTAACCCCTGAATCGTCACTGCACTACTATGATCGCTAGGAATCCGTAAGAAGACTTGATTACGGACGTGATACGGCTGATCCATTGCGCCCGAGCGCGTATACGTATTCTTGATCTGGTAAGTTCGACCACGATGTGCCTTATTGAGCACCCGGACCGTTACCAACTGTGTCACTGTCGCATCCTTATTCTCAAATTCATCCGTCGTCGTGCTTCGACTCTTAGTCTGCACGTGGGTCACCTGTGCAACTGTCTGCTGATAAAGTCCCGCATTAACCCGGGTCAATCCAACCCCGATTAGTCCTAAAACAATCACCAGCAGTGTTAACCACAACCCCCACCGTTGCTTGATTCGCTGTTTCACATTTTCACCTTTTTTCACTTCAATGGTCACCAGTTTACCACCCATTCCCCAATACAAACTTCGATTCTGGCAATCTTTAACAGAATCTAAGTTTCTACGGTAATCTAGGCCGTTACTTGAACGCGTAAAGCTTTCAGCCAAGCAATTTCTTCCTCATCGTGGAGGCGCTGAGCAATTTTTAGTCCCTTTTCAATCAATGCTAGGGCCTGTTCGGGCTGCTGATGGACCCGCCATTCATAAACGGCAGTTAACTTATAATGAGCCAAAGGTTGGTAACGACGTAATAACTGTTGAACACCATCATCTTGATACCATGCTATGATCTGGGGGTCACGATGATTGGTGACCAAGTTCCAGTACAATGTCGCATCTAAATACTTCGCCAAATCAGCTGGCGGCAACGTATTGAAACTTGGCTCCAAGCGACTCAACCCCGCTAACAGTTCGGGGGTATCCAGCCCATGTTGAAGTCCCCATTCCAGAATCAACCAGGCTTGCCGGACGACTAAATAATTCCGATTGCCACCATCGCGCGGCATAACAATCATACTCGCATCAAGGTCACGGACACTACCGGTCTGAACCTTAACGGCCGCAGCACACGCAGTGACATACGCGGCGGTCATCGCCGCCGTTGATTCGCGTGCCTGCCGAAATTCCTGGCCCGCCGTGGGATAACCGTGCAAGTTCATTGGTAATAATTGGGCGGCTTTCAACGTATTGACCCAGATCCAAATAATGAACGCAAACAACCATAAATCGAAACTAAACTTAAATTGATTCAGAGTTATTAAACTGAGCATGACCGTCAGTAAGTTGAACAGGCCACCGCCAAAACAATAAATGGCGTGATTGAACCGTTTGGCATCCGCCGGGGGTGCTGCCACGATATGTGGATGACGCGTCAGCGGTCGTTCTAATTTCCAATGACCACGAACCCGACTTAATTGAAGTCGAAAACCGGTAATCCGGACAATTCGAGCACCAATTAATCGAAATCCGACCCACTGACCGAGCCAATGGATTAACGTCGCACCTAGTTCGCTGGCGACTAGTGCCAATCCTAGCCAACCGACTGTTGCAATAAATTGTCCAAAAACTTGCATGCTATTCCTCCTCGTACCTTGATTGACAGCCTTTATTTAACAAAATTAATTTTGAAATCAATAACACGTTTTTGGGCATGACCCATGATTAGTTTTTGACAAAGTTAGATTCAAAAACCGGCAGCTTGGATGTGCCAAAACCGAAACCAATCACAGCATGCTGCCAAATAAAAATTCATCTAATTTAACATGTTTTAATTATGGTTCATACGCCTGGCAACCAGTACCAAGTGTCCTCATTTTCTAATTCGACGATACCATATTAATTATACGCGTGGACACTGAAATAATCGCTGGTACTTCGTAATTGCTCTTATTATAGCAAAACAAGCTGACCTCCGGCGATTAAGACGCCAAGCCCAGCTTGCTAATCAATTGAATTTTAATGTCGTTGTTGCTGAATGCACATGCCGTATTCCTTAACGACGCCGGTGTTTAACAACAGTGAAGAAATGTAAAATCATTGCTAAAAGAACATAAAAGACGACGACAAAGACGCCGTAGTAGGCCCAAAAATTGTTCAGCGGAATCAATTGTTGAATCCCCGCTTCGATTCCCATTGTTAGTAGTGCCATCACCGCAATCATGAAGAATAATTGAATATACCGTTTCACCGTACTGTCATCCCTTTCCTTTTTATGTGCAGCCCGCGCGCCGACCCGTTCACATTCTGCTTGCTTAGCAGCTGTGATGGTTTGCATACCCCACGTTTTAGTTACGACAATCTCCCGTAATTTGATGAGACCACCCATCGTCAAAAATTTATCAAGTGTTTTAAACGTTGCGTCAGTCACACCGGTCAAATAATTTTCAATACCACCCGCGTAACAATCCGTGATCGTCACATAATGCTTGTTCTTAAAGCGATCAGGTACTGCTTCACCCACGGAATTAAACCGTGCGATCCGCCCCCGAAAACAGTCACAGAAGTTTTTCATTACCCCCGATAAGCTCCCCAAATAGGTTGGTGCAGCTAATACCCAGACATCCGCCGCCATTAATTTTGCTTCCAGCGCGTCTAAGTCATCATTCGGTTGACTATCGTGATCTGGTCGCAACTCATAATCGTTGAGGTTGACTAGTTCCGTGTCAGCGCTGGCCGCGGCCCCCTTTAAGACGGCTTGCAGTAGCTGGGCAGTCACGCCATCAGCGCGATGCGCACCTAATATTCCTAAGACTTTCACATTTTCCACTCCCATCATTCATTCAAAAGCTATTTTTATTTTAACGCATTTCAACATAAAAATATGGTTATCAAACGAACAGCGATTGTTAAACCCGCTAATAGTACTTACTTTTAACAAAAAGGTTTGACAATCGATTAACGACTTGCTTTAATTATACATAAGTACGAATGTTCCAATAACAATTAGTCTAACTGACAACTTGTAGACTTAAAGTTTTCTTGCTGCAACTATTTCACCAGAACTTGAACATCGAGCTGTCATACCAACACTTAACAACTAATTCAGCGTACTGCCGATGGGGGGAGTTAGTCCTTAAGTGTAAATTGAATTTGAAAGGACGCAGTCACCATGGCTAATTTTCAACAATCCGAAACGGCACTTATTGAAAGTGCCACACTAATTAATATCTTCGCCGAAAAAATTCGGCGTCAGATTATCATTGCTCTGGGGAACAGTGATAATGGTCTCAACGTTACTGATATTACCGCCTTGGTCAATATTTCACGCCCCGCCGTTTCACATCATCTACGCTTAATGCGTGAAGCTGGGGTCATTGATATGCGTAGTAACGGGGTCGAGCATATTTATTTTCTCACGTTAACCGCACCATTACAGCAATTACAGGCAACTTTTGCGACGCTAACGGCTGATAACGCGCCACTTAGTCAGTCGTAAGCACTAGCGCCTCATTCAATAGTCACCGCAACCTTCAGGATAACGCGGGCCTGCAACTTACCCGCTAAACGTTAGCTTGATTTTAGACGGTTGCCAACCAAAAATCGGCACTGCCAGAATGTTCAACTCATTCTAGCAGTGCCGATTTTTATTAACCATTCATCCCGATGGTCACTGGTCCTAAGCTGAACTTAGTCGTGATTCAAGGCTTGCAGATCAGCTGGCAATGCCGCCTCAAAGTGTAAAGTCTGTTCCGAAAAGGGGTCAAAGAACTGTAAACTAGCGGCGTGTAAGGCTTGCCGTTGAATCCACGCCAAGTTACCGCCATACAGCGTATCACCTAATAAGGGGTGCCCAAGCGCCGTTAGATGAACCCGAATTTGATGCGTCCGTCCAGTCACAAGTTCCAACCGTAACCGACTCACGTTATGCTGCAATTGGTCCGCCTCCACTTGATACGTCGTAATGGCGCGTTGGCCCGCCGTAGTGACCGCTCGCCGAGGACTGTCAGCCACCCGGCCAATCGGGCGATCAATTGTGCCACTAGCCGGCGTAATGGTCCCTTCGATCCAAGCTTGATACGTCTTCACTAATTGCGCCGCAATTCGGGGCTCTGTCAGCATCCCCTGCGCCACCCGATGTTTAGCAACTAACACAAGGCCACTCGTATCCCGGTCCAACCGCGTGATCAGGTGCGGTCGTTGATTACTGGCATGACTGGCTATCAAATAACCCTTGATTCGATTGACCAACGTATCGGTCCGATTACTAGGCCCCGGCACGCTGGTTAACCCGGCTGGTTTATTAAGAACGAGCCAATTAGCATCTTCATACTCAATTTGGATTGGTTGTTCGCTGACGACTACCGCTGTATCCGGTGCCTCGTCTGGTAGTTGAATTCCCGCAATATCGCCATCATGAATGGTAATAACGCCCGTTTGAACTTGATTATTGACAAGAAACGCGCCGGTGCCATGCTTGATTGCCTTGATTGTTCGCATACTGATGGCATGCGTCGTCAAGAATCGTTTCATTGCCATTGATTGCCCCTGGTGTTGCCAAGTAAATTGCATACGTGTTACTCCATTTCATCTCGTAGTTTACCAATCAGCCATCTAATCAGTTTCCTCATCGGTGCTAGTTGCTGATTCCGCATGAGCTGCCGCTCGAATCGTCGCCATAAAGGTTTCACCATACTTTTCAAGCTTGCTGGCCCCGACCCCTTTGACCGTTAAGAAAGCTGCGTCGTCTTCTGGCATCAGGTCACACATCGAATGAAGCGTCCGGTCAGAAAAAATCACAAATGGTGGTACGCCCTGTTCTTCCGCCAATTGACGCCGAAGTGTCCGCAACTGTTCGAAGAGGGCACTGTTCTCTGGTACCGTCTGTTGCACCTTTTGGGCCGTCTTTCGGTGTACCGTGGTCGTTCCTTTAAGCACGGCCACTCCACTCGCTGAGACTGTCAGTGTTGGATACTGACCACCCACCGACTGCAAATAACCGCTCGCAGTCAAAAAATCGATCAGTTCCACGACACTCTTCTGTCGCTGCCCGGACATCAACCCGTACGTCGACAACGTATTGAGGTTCGATTCGCGGACCCGTTGATTATTAGCGCCCGTCAATACCTGGGCCACGACCCCTTTACCGAACTGGGAATGAAGCCTAACGACGCACGATAAGACTTGTTGAGCTGCCGTGGTGATATCCTGTGATTCCCGCTGATCAGTACAATTACTACACCGACCACACGGCGCGGATTTTTCACCAAAGTATTTCAAGATAAACTGTTGTAAACAGCCCTGGGTATTCGCATACCGTGTCATCACCTGTAGCTTCTGATACGCCAGGTGTCGGTGCTCCGTATCCATCTCCGACTCATCAATAAAGAAGTGCTGAAGTTGAATATCAACCGGTCGAAAAATCAAAATCGCTTCACTAGGTAACCCATCCCGGCCAGCCCGACCGGCTTCCTGATAATAAGCTTCCAAAGTTCCGGGGACTTGCGCGTGAATCACAAAACGCACGTTACTCTTATCAATGCCCATTCCAAACGCGTTGGTTGCCACCATGACGTCAACACGGTCGTACAAGAAATCCTCTTGGTTTTGCCGCCGAACCGCATCGTCTAGCCCAGCGTGGTACGGCGTGGCCTTAATATCATGCTTTCGCAACAAACTCGTCAGCCGCATCACTTCTTTACGGGTGCTGGCATAAATAATCCCGGCTTCACCATGATTAACTTTCAAATAATCTAAAATGTAACGGTCGGTATCCTGATCCTTGACCACCGTCAAATCCAAGTTATTGCGGGCAAAACCAGTATTCACTTCATGTTGTGGATCAATCGCTAAGCGGCCGCAAATATCCGCAGCGACTTGCTCAGTTGCCGTCGCAGTCAAAGCTAGGACCTGCGGATGGGTCGGCAATTGTTCAATCGCCGTGCTGAGCGCTAAATAACTGGGGCGAAAATCGTGCCCCCACTGTGAAATACAGTGGGCCTCATCAATTGCTAACAGTTGGATGGGCAACCGGCCCAGCGCTTGAATAAAGTAATCCGAATCTAACCGCTCGGGTGCCACGTAAAGTAAGGTATAATCTCCCGCCCGTAGTTCTTGGAGCCGTTCGTTGATCTCTTGGAAATCCAGTGAACTGTTAATAAAAGTCGCCGCGATACCATTATCATTTAACGCGTCTACCTGATCTTTCATTAAAGAAATCAATGGTGAGACAACGACGGTCAGCCCCTGAAAAAGTAACGCTGGGATTTGGTAACATAATGACTTACCACCCCCAGTTGGCATAATCGCTAGGGTGTTTTCACCGGCCAACACTTGTTCAATCACTGCCTTTTGCCCCGGTCGGAATTCATCATATCCGAACGTGGTCTTCAATACTTGCTGTGCCGCCGCTAAGTCAATCATCACACGTAAACTCCCTCTTTGAATTAATACTCTCATTCTACCGAGAATACCGGCCCATGACAAGAACGCGCCCCGGTAATCACTAGGTACGTTAAGTCGCACTTGCGCCACGAAAGCTATCAAAATACCCAAAAGTGCCCGTCCCTATTGATTTTATAGGAACGGACACTTTAAAGAGACCGATATCGATTAAACGACCATGTCAGATTGGCCATCAAAGGGCACTCGCCCACACAGTTTATATGTACAATGCTGACTTAGCCTTGCTTGGGTCGGCCACGGTGATCCACCAAACCTTCCATGCCGTGTTGTCGATATTTTCGTACCCAGGTATAGACTTGTGGATACGAAACATTAAAATGCTTAGCGGCTTCTCGATAATCGTTGCAATGGTTCAGCGTATACTTTACGATCGCAATTCGTTCTTCCAGCGTTGCGCGTCGTCCTCGATCCATGACTCGGCCTCCTCTCATTCACTACTATTCATCATACCAAGAGTTCTCAATTTTTTGTAGCTTTTTCCCCGTGACTTGACTGATTCGTTGCGATTTTTAATAAATTATTTCGAATCAGTCCAGTGCACCTAGCACTCATCTTAAAATAAATTTGTTAACGCAGTTATTTTGCTTGCATTAAAGAACGTATGTTCGTATACTTATATTGAGGTGATTAGCATGCAGTCAGAAAATCTAACCGTTAAATATTTAAATAAAAGCAAAATATTAAAGTTGGACCCCTTTATGTTGTACTTACAAGTCACGCCATTAAAGGCTACCGAACCTACGCCAATCAACTGCATCATCGTCAAACACGCGTTAACTTTATTTTACCAACTCCAGCCTGACGCCCAACTGGCACTCTACGGTCATTATAATACCAGGCACCAATTCGTGATTACCAAATTCATGGTGCGATCTGCAGTGCAAACACTAGCCAGTTAATGTACAAAGCCGCTAAAATATAAGTACTTAGATCAGAGGAGCTGTTGTCGATGATGCCAACGAACCTAACCTTACTTGAGCGTAAGATCTCAAATAACTTGAATTGTCTATACTTTGTCAACCATCCCGTTTACCGTATTCAAAAGGACCATCAATTAGCACTCGCTTCAGAATACAGCCTTGCCGGCAACGTGACCGAAATTATCTGTGATGAACAGCAGCGCTATCATATTTTATTCGTGGCGCGTAAAGAAATTGTCTTAACGGAAAAGAAGGTCGCTAAAGTGACGAATAATCAGCTCGGGCAGGATACTGCTCAGTTTTTGGCGGCACTTGGGTACCAGTTACCCACCACTCAGCCAACCGGCGAACTGAGTCAACCCACGATTTTACCCTCACCAGCAGAATTAAGTGAATTTCCGAGCGCTTATGTGATCATCGACTGCGAATTTGGTATTCTCTTTCGGCGCAGTGGCACCGCTAAGGCCATCAATTGGCACGTCATTGAATCCCCCGGATCACGAGCAAGTATCTTCCAGCTGAGTGCCATCGGCTTTTCCCATCATACGCAAACAGCCCCCTTTTTCAACCGTTACTTCGATAACCCGAACTTCTTACCTGACAAGAAGTTGGCCGGCCTAGCAGAAACTGGCCTAACGACCGTCGCTTATGAGGCACAAGGCGATCCCTTATCGATTTTAAAAGCGTTTATCCAGCAAGTCATCCAGCCGCAAATCCCCCTCGTTTTTTGGGACCAGACTCAGGATATGAAGCACATTCGCTTATTACTAGCCCACTATTACCACCAGTTGACTCCCGCTGAACAGCAATTAGTCAGTCGCCCAGTCGCGATTTTTGACGCTCAAGCCTATACGAACACCTTGATCAATCGTGGCAATCATAAAATTGGCAATCACGACCTACCATTGAACGGCTTGGCAGCACTCTTTAACATCAGTAATCCACACCAACATAACGCACTTTGGGATGTTCAGACAACTGAACTAGTCATGATTAAGCTTGCTGAACTGACGCGTCAGACACCGGTAATCACCGCAACACCTGAACCAGTCGCATTACCGAGCACCGTACCATCAGCGCTGACGCCCATCCAGACAATAAGTCCCGCAACCGCGCACGCCAGCCACGCACAGGTTCACCAGTTACGGGCCCGTGGCAAGACTTACCGTGAAATTGCGGCGGCCACCGGTTTTAGTATTAGCGGAATTAATTATATTCTCAAAAAAGCCCGTTCTATCCCGACCCGCTCAGAAAGCGTATAATGATATTAATAGCTTAAAAGGAGTGTTTTAATATCATGGAAAAACGTATCAAAGGTTCATGTACCACGATTCTCGTCGGTAAAAAAGCCTCAATCGATGGCTCAACCATTATTTCACGAAACGATGATGGTCACGAAGCCCTAGACCCCGAACGATTAGTTGTGGTCAATCCCGAAGATCAACCCCGGCACTATCAGTCCGTCATTAGTAAGGTCGAAGTCGACTTACCTGACAACCCCTTACGGTATACTTCAATTCCAAACTCAATCTTGACCAATGGGACCTGGCCAGCAGCGGGAATCAATAGTGAGAACATCGCCATGTCCGCAACCGAAACCATCACCACGAATTCACGTGTCTTGGGAATCGATCCTTTTGTGGCCGGCGGAATTGGTGAAGAAGACCTCTGTACCCTAGTATTACCATACATTCACAGCGCCAAGGAAGGCGTTACTCGTCTAGGTGCCCTGCTTGAACAATACGGGACTTACGAACCAAACGGTATCGCTTTTTCTGATCAAGACGAAATCTGGTGGTTAGAAACCATTGGTGGTCACCACTGGGCTGCTAAACGTATTCCTGACGATGCTTACGTGGTTGCTCCGAACCGCATGAATATTGACGATTTCGATTTTAACGCTGATGATACCTTAGCTTCAGCTGACCTTGAACAATTAATTGAAGATTACCACTTGAATCCTGACTTTGACCGTGTCAACTTGCGGCACATCTTTGGGAGTGCTTCAATCAAAGATACGGTTTACAACAACCCCCGGGCTTGGTTCGGTCAGAAATACTTCACGCCGGACGTTGTGCAAGATCCAATGGAACAAGACTTACCATTCATCTGCCATGCCAACCGTAAGATCTCTATCGAAGACGTCAAGTTCGTTTTGAGTTCGCACTTTGAAAACACCAAATACGATGTTTACGGGAGTGGCTCTGAAGCTGACAAAACCCTTTTCCGGCCAATCGGAATCAACCGCAACCACGATGTGCACATCTTACAGATTCGCAACAACGTTCCCGCGGCCGTTGCCGGCATTCACTGGTTAGCCTTCGGTGCCAATACCTTTAACACGGTCGTGCCATTTTACGCAAACGTCAATGACACACCAGCTAGCTACAAGGATGCGGATGGCACCTTTAATCTCAACCACATGTACTGGTTAAGCTGTACAACCGCCCTTTTGGGTGACACCGACTACGACTTTTACGTGGACATGCGGAATAGTTACGAACTCGAAGCCATGAGTGCTTACCGTAAAATCGAGAATGATACCGACGCTGACCTGGCTAATCACCAAGACTTCACGGCCTATCTCGAAGCGGCTAACCAACAATTGGCCGATACCGCGATGAAGTTACAAACTAAATTGCTCGGCGATATGGTCATTGCCGGTTCTGAAAAAATGAAATTACGATATAATTTGAATGATTAATTAAGCCCGGTAGCTTGCGGTTTTAGCTGAGATTTCTATGGTGAATTTATGAGACTAAACTAATTTATTTTTAATTTAGTGGTTTACAAATACCAGAATCGTGCTAATATAAATGTCACAAGATAAAAAACGGAGGAAAGAGGAGTACGATTAGTCAACCTGCCAGTGAATCGGGAGTGAGTGGAAACCCGACCAGAACTTGACTAATCCGAAAAACACTTTCTTAGTTGCTAACTGAAATAACCTCGTTAAAGTAGGATTAGCCGTTAACCGGTACGTTACCATCGGTGGTGTATGTTTGTACACTATTTTAAAGCTGGTTTACTGTAAGGTAAACAACTTGGGTGGTACCGCGAAAGAGTCTTTCGTCCCTTGATAATTCAAGGGATGGAAGGCTCTTTTCTTTTATCCTGTAACTAAAATCTGCATTTAATTTTAAAGGAGACCACGCATATGCATTTAATTATTCCAAAGGATTACGATCCTAAATTATCCGTTAAAGAAACCCAACAGGCCATTCGTTACATTCGTGAAACGTTCCAAGATGAATTTGGGAAGCAACTAAACTTATCTCGGCTTTCAGCTCCAATGTTCGTTGAAAAGAAAACCGGTCTGAACGATAACTTAAACGGTGTCGAAAAACCTGTCTCCTTCACCATGCAAGACATGGGTGATGAACAAATCGAAATCGTTCACTCACTTGCTAAGTGGAAGCGGGTCGCATTAAAGCGCTACGGTTTTGACATGCATGAAGGTCTCTACACGAACATGAACGCTATTCGTAAGGATGAAGATTTAGACAACTACCACTCCGCCTACGTTGATCAATGGGATTGGGAAAAAGTGATCAGTAAGGAAGAACGAACCGTTGAAACTTTGAAAGCCACGGTACGTCAAATCTTTAAAGTGATCAAGCACATGGAACACGAAGTTTGGTACAAGTTCCCACAAGCCGTTCACCACTTACCAGACGAAATTCACTTCTTAACCACTCAAGAACTCGAAGATATGTACCCTGACATGACCCCGCGCGAACGCGAAAACGCCATTTGCAAGAAACTCGGCTGTGTCTTCTTAATGCAAATTGGCTGGAAGCTTGATTCCGGCGAACGTCACGATGGCCGCGCCCCCGACTATGATGACTGGAAGTTGAACGGCGATATCCTCTTCTGGTACGAACCATTAGACCAAGCCATCGAAATCTCAAGTATGGGAATCCGGGTCGACGCTGAATCAATGAAGAAACAACTTAAAGACGTGGACGCCGAAGACCGGCTTAGCTTGCCATACCACCAAATGATCTTGAACGCGGACGTCCCTTACACGATCGGTGGCGGGATTGGTCAATCACGGCTCTGCATGTTATTACTTGGCAAAGCCCATGTCGGTGAAGTACAAGCTGCCTTGTGGCCACAAGCCATGATCGACCAATGTGCCGAACATAACATTCATTTACTTTAATCTGATTTAAAATCCAACAAGAAGGAGTGATCAATATCATGGAAACCATTAGTATTATCAACGCTGCTGACCATGTCGATGAACAAGTTAAAATTGGGGTGTGGCTCAGTAATAAGCGTTCTAGCGGCAAAATTGCCTTTCTTCAATTACGTGATGGCACAGCAACTTTTCAAGGGGTAGCTCTCAAAAACGAGCTCGGTGAAACGGCTTTTGCACAACTGACCGACCTCGCGCAAGAAACTAGCCTCTGGGTCACCGGCACGATTCATGCAGATACCCGTTCCCCCTTTGGCTACGAGCTTGCCATCTCACAATTTGAAGTGGTTGGGACTAGTCACGACTACCCGATCACGCCCAAGGACCATGGTATTGATTTCCTGTTGGATCATCGCCATCTTTGGCTACGGTCATCGCGTCCCAACGCAATTATGCGGATTCGCAACGAGGTCATTCGAGCCGTTTATGAGTTCTTCAATGACCGCGGTTTTATTAAGATTGACGCGCCGATTTTGACCGGTTCCGCTCCTGAAGGGACGACTGAATTATTCAAAACTGATTACTTTGGTCAGGACGCCTATTTATCACAATCCGGCCAGTTATACGGTGAAGCTGGCGCAATGGCGTTCGGCAAAATCTTCACGTTTGGACCAACTTTTCGGGCCGAAAAATCCAAGACTCGTCGCCACTTAACAGAATTCTGGCAACTTGAACCTGAAATGGCCTGGATGCATCAAGATGAAAGTCTGGAAGTCCAAGAACAATTGGTGGCCTACCTCGTTCAAGCCGTGATTGACCATTGCCCCCACGAACTGGCCGTTTTGGACCGCGATGTTGCGACGTTGCAAAAGTACACCAAGCTCCCATTTCCGCGAGTTTCGTACGACGATGCTATTACACTACTCCAAGCGAACGGCTTTGACGTCGACTGGGGTGTCGACTTTGGCTCACCGGAAGAGACATTTTTGGCAGAACACTTTGACCAACCAGTCTTTGTCTTGAACTATCCCAAAGCAATCAAGGCCTTTTACATGCAGGCACACCCGACGCGCGATGATGTCGTCATTGCAGCTGACCTGTTAGCACCTGAAGGTTACGGCGAAATCATCGGCGGTTCCGAACGCTCAACGGATTATGACTACTTGAAGGAACGGTTACTAGCCAGCGGTCAAGACTTGCAGGATTACGAGTGGTATCTCGATTTACGCAAATATGGTTCGGTGCCGCACTCCGGTTTCGGTATGGGTCTGGAACGTTTTCTGGCCTGGATCACCTTGCAAGATCACGTTCGTGAAACCATTCCGTTCCCACGTATGTTGCACCGGATTTACCCGTAAAGTCGTTTCAAACTAGTGCTAGTGGCACCGGTTAATCAAGATTAATCGTGCACCCTTTCAGTTCCCCACGCATTTTCGAATGTGTGGGGAACTTTTTTGTCAAATTTGTTGACAAGCAACAATGTTCAAGATAAAATGTTGCTTGTCAACAAAATTAAGGAGCTGTTTAACATGACAAAATTATTAATGATTAATGCCCATCCACACACGACCGTCCCCAGTGCCTCACTGACCGTTGCAGCGAGTTTTAAAACTGCGTATCAGCAAACCCATCCGAACGATGAGATTACGACACGCGATCTTTATCAGGACGGCGTTCCCGCTTTGAACGACACAACCTTCGAAGCTTGGCGTAAACAAAAATACAGTGAAGAACTAACGTCAGTGGAAGCTGAACTACTTAGCCGTCACGCCGCCTGGCTAACTGAATTTCTAGCAGCCGACAAGATCGTCTTCGTTAATCCAATGTACAATCACTTTCTTCCAGCCGAACTCAAACAATACTTAGACTTAACCTCAGTCGCCCGTAAAACTTTTAAGTACACGGTCAACGGCCCGGTCGGCTTATTACCCGACAAACACGTCTTACACATTCAGGCTGCGGGTGGCTACTATCACCAACCTGATCAACACAACCAGGTTGAAGCAGGCGACCCCTACCTCCGTGGCATGATGCAACTGTATGGGATTCAGGATTACCGAACCATCTTCATTGAAGGATTGGACCAATTTCCAGAACAGCGAGAACAGGCCATCACTGCCGCACAGGTAGCAGCAGAAAAACTCGCCGGTGAATTTTAAAACCGGTATAATAATAGTAATAAAAGCTAATGATTAATTGATAATTGCGCGCTAACCACCACGAGAACCAGTCGCCGTGATGCACAACTATCTAAGGGGGGTCAATCGATGTCAATATCCACGGAACAGACAATTCTAACGCAGCTCAAAACGATTCGAACCAAGCGTGCTTCCACTACTGGTGAACAGAAATGGTTACAGCAGCATATCACCGAAGCCAATCTACGCCGCCTGTTGCCGGATATTTCCATCGTTGGCCTACATTTATTATCTGAACTAGAGGCCGGTCCACAAACGGGCATCGACTTAGCCACTAACCTCGGCGTCACTCGAGGTGGTGTGACCCGGGCAGCCAAACGACTCGTAACGCAGGGCTTAATTGGCTCATTCCAGCAACCCGATGATCACAAAAAGATCTTCTACCGCTTAACGCCGAGTGGTCGTAAGCTGGCCCGCTATCATGATAAGATGCATGCAACCCGCAATCATCAAGCAATCACGCTCCTCCATGAACACTACTCACCAGCAGAACTTGCGGTGATTCAACGCTTCTTGGCTGATTTGACGGATTATGAAGCTTAATAAAACCAAAAACACCGCTACGACTAATGCGCGTTCGTTAGTCACAGCGGTGTTTTTGAATTTCTAATGATTAGTGATTTTGTAACCGATACTTGCGAATTGCCATAATCAATGACAACGTGTTGAGTACCAATGATAAACTGCTGAGGATCAAACTAGTTTTTGTAATACGCATGAGCGGCCTTCATTGATTGAATTTGTTAATTCTAGTTTACCGGTATTACGCACTAAAAGATACTAAAAGCACTAGGTGATTCGTGGGTTGTGCGATCAGTGGTTAATCATTTGACACGGTCTGTTCGGCCTGGGATAGCGCGTCCTTGACTGCGGCCTTGATGGCACGGCTCGATACAGAAGCGCCGGAAACTGCATCCATATCATAAGTGTTAGCAGCCACCATTTTTGTCGGCAATTCGGCAACTGCCTGACCACCAACTTCACCAGTCTCATGTTGTTCAACAACTTCAACATGAGTTAATTGTTGGTCAACATACGTGATACGAACCACAACTTGCCCACCAATGCCATCATCTGAGCGCCCTAAGTATTGGTGTTCACCAACTGTGATGTCCGGTGATGCTTCAGCTAGCAAATCATTGGCACCAGTCTGATGCACCGAAGCACTAGTATTCGCATCCGGCTTAGCCACTGCTTTTTCATCGACTAATTGTGTCGTTTCTTCCTTAGGTTTAGCTGCATTTTCACCAGCGATTTTTCCAAAAATCAGGCATTCAGCTAAATTACCGCCACCTTGATACTGATTTGCACAAATACCGCCCAACTCACCTGCACCATACAAGTGCGGTATAGGTTGCTGATTTGCATCTAAAATCTCTGCCCGGTCATTACGACGTGGCCCCCCTTGGGTATTAAGTACGTTGTTTGTTAACTTAAGCGCATAATATGGCCCACCATCAAATGCCCGCATCGTATCAACCTGCCGATTAAACGCGTAGTCAGTACCAGACTCGACAAAATAATTGAAATCATGAACGGTCTTGGTAAGTACCGTACCATCAACTTCCATAACTCGTGCTAAGTCGTTTAGAGTAGTGGCCTTCACAACTAAATCGGTGAGATTATTAATCGGCGTATATTGACTTGCTAACATCTGTTGATACTGAGTTTCATCAAAAACCAAGTATGGATGGACATTTGTCCGCGGTACTCGCCACATTCCATGATCATAAATGTGACCGTGCCGGTTGACTTCACTCTCATCAAAATACCGACTACCGTCATCAGCCACCGTAATAACGCTACCATGGTTAACTTCCGGCCAGCCTAAAATCAAGCGACCACGTTCACCTTGTGGTACGGCAATCGAAAGACCATGTAAAAATCCGAGTGATTCATAATTTTGCATGTGCCAAAAGTCCGCGCCAACTTCTTGGGCCATCTTAATACCAGCACCCTTATTAAACAGCGTGCCTAATGGTGCCAAGTGCTCAGCACCAAGGTAGTCCTGGATGACTTGTTGATTATTTTCAAAACCACCACATGCTAGGACTACGCCATTGGTAGCCCGAACATTAACTAAACGATGCTGACGTTCGATTTGGACACCGATAATTGTATTCGTAGTGGGATCTTGAATCAGATGTTGTGCCGGAGCACTAAGCCAGACATCAATCTGTTGCTGCCGATCTAACACTTTTTGTCGAAGAATTTTCCACAAAGCTGCATCAAAAATGCCATGATGGACAGTTGTAAAGTCATAGGATTGGACTCCATCAAATTCAGGAAACTCATGAACTGCACTGTCTAATGAAATTGGAGAATCAGCAACTGTAAAATCATTTTTGACACTCACCGGGTCAACATTGAGATACTTTTGAACATAGTCGCGCATATTCGCCATGCCCGCTACGAAAGTATCAACCATACTATCGTCTAATTGCATGGGTGCCGTTAAGTTTTGATAATATTTTCTACCCTCATCGAAACTATCTACCGTTCCTAAGAGTTGGGCAGAATAACGGGTATTGCCTCCTTCATGACCATTCGGCGCTGCATCCGTGAGCAATACCTTCGCATGTGCATCCGCCGCAAACCGCGCTGCTGTCGCCCCGGCACCACCAAAGCCAATAACTACCGTATCATATTGATAATCCCATTTAACCTGATTCATTTTTTGAGTATGCTGACCACCCTTTCAAAATCCATTTAACGTATTCTAAAGCACAATTGAAATTGATATTTAAATCACAAGCAGAATCATTTTTTAACTACATTCGTATTATATAACCGCTTTCATTTTTATAGAAATAACAATCTGATTATCTGTTATTACAAATGAGTAATGGGTTATACTTGATTTTAATAAGATTAAGCATTAAAGGTGGCGATTTCACGGAAAATAAATTGTTAGTATTTTTAGAAGCTATTCAACAGCACAATAGTATGACGAAAGCTGCACAAAGTTTATTCATCAGTCAGCCGTACATTAGCCGCACAATTAAAAGTGCGGAAACTCATTTTGGGACCCCCTTAATCGACCGCGGCCATCATCCACTTGAATTAACTTATGCTGGAGAAAGATTACTGACTTATTTGCAAAGTGACGCTCGTCTCCATCAGCGAATGAACACTGAGCTTAAAGAAATCAGTCAAAATAAGTATCAAAGTATGACGATTGGGATTACAACACCAATGGCTAATGCTTGGTTTAGTCAAACACTACCTGCTTTTTATCAACGTTTTCCGAACATTCGCACTAAAATACTAGAAATCACAACATCAAAAGCAGAAACGTTGCTGGCTAGTCATCAGCTAGACTTTTTTATTGGCAAAACAATTCATCAAACTAACGTCAAGACCATCCCTTTGCAGACAATTTCTTTGTCTTTAGTCATTCCAAAAACAGCCGGAATATATCAGTCCAATCAATTTTGGCGACCGTTCACCCCCACCATTCTTACAGGAATGACTGGTGAGCCTGTCATCCGTGCAGTCGGTGAAGCTCGCTTTCAAGAACTGGTTGACCATTACTTTGCCGATAAAGGCATCCAAACGATTCCACTCATTGAAGTCGATAACTCTCGCTTTGCACTAAGCTTGACACTTCAAGGACTTGGTAGCATTGTTCTAGCCACTGCAATGTTGGCAAGACTAGCCACTCAACCAGCCAAGTACCCTATCAATGCGTTCAAATTACCAACAAGCGAGCTCAGCCTTGATTTTAGTATTGCCTATTTACCAAGTCACGTGCTAGCTAAACCGATTGCTTATCTAGTCGAACAAGCTTGTCAAACCTTTAATCCTGCGATTGATTTTTAACATAAAACGCAAACTGTCAGCATCTATTAAGCTAGATGCTTGACAGTTTGCGTTTTACTTTCAAAATCCATCACCGATAGTGAATCATGTTCAACCCCATCAACTGTTGCATTAGTTGCTCATTTTCTGGCGATAGTTTGATTTGTTGCTGCCGCAGACATTTGGAGATGTCTAAATTCATTCTGTCGAATACTCCCAGTACTGAACCAGTTCGTTGTTCCAATAGTTCCTGATAATAAGTTGCCAGCAGCTGTCGTAACGGTTGCTCAGTCGTGGTATTTAGATTAGCAACTAAATCACTAATTATGCCCACAGCAACACGTGCCCGATCCTGCCCCCCGCTGTACCATTTCACCGTCATATCTGTTCGACTCCTTTTACGCAATAACAACTGCCACCATGGTCGCTGAACAGGTCTTCTGCTCAAACCTAATAACTCATCCGTTGAGACAGCAAATAGTTTGCTCAGTGCTACCAACAACTCTAAATCTGGATAACTTTTCCCTAACTCCCACTTGGAAATAGTTTGCCGTGAGACGTGTAACCGCTCCGCCACCGTCTGCTGGGACCATTCATGCTGTTGTCGTTGCTCTTTTATTTTAGTACCAATCACAATTTTCATCCTACCCGCTCCTCTATTAAAATACTAGACTATTGGGTGCACCAATTCATTGCAACACACTTAAGCGCTACCGCAACGGTTGGTTGCAACCACTCAAGATCAAGTCTCGGTATGAAAATGTTGATACAACGACTTTCCTGAAACTAACAATTCCACAACTTGTTGAGGATCACCAACCGTCACACCTTGTCGTTGCAAATAACTGACAAATTGCGGTAAATAGTCGCTGGCCTTCAACGCACATTCCAGCTGATAAGTTTGGGCATTAGTCTTTAAAATCAATTGAAAATAATCCGGATTGAAATCAAATGGTGAAAGTCGTTTGCGACACCGATAACTGATGGTAACCCGCTGCAGATCTGTATAGTGGATTAGTTGGCGTCGTGGACAATTGAACACAATTTGGCGAAACTTCGTCAATGTCGATGCAGCATACGTATGCAACTCAATGGTAGCAGGCTGAATCACCCAGTAACTATTGATTCCCACTGGAACGACCACAATCAATCCAACAATATAAAGTGATAAAAAGAGCCACCACGGCTGATAACCAAAACCAGTAAACAATAGACAAACAAATAGCCAAAATAATCCGAGACCCAGAAGTCGCCCAAAGCTTAGTCGTCGACCAACAATATAGGGCTTTGGAAAGAAAGCACTACCACGAACTAATTCATCCAAGGATAGATTATACAGATCCGACAGTGCCAGTAAATTATCGATTGACGGAATCGCCTTTCCGCGTTCCCACTTGGACACCGCCTGAGTCGTAACAAATAACTTGGACGCTAATTGCGCCTGTGTCAATCCATACTGACAGCGACGCGTTTTCAATAATGCTGCGAGTAACATTGGCTCGCCCCCCTTTATGATTTCAGCTTAATCCTCAACCACGATCAAACCAATCAACTCATGGTTGTTTAGTCACAATCATGTATGGTAGTCATAATTTGTTGAACTTCCGTGGTTAAATCTTGTTGCTCGTCAATTAAGACTTCGTTAGCAACGCCCAACGTATCATGTGGAAGCCACCACCGACGCATGTCTTCCACACCAAAATCACGATGACGCTTTTGATGACGCGCCAAGGTCGTGGCAAAGCTCACTTCAAAATAATAAGTAAGGACGCGTGGAAACGATTGACTAAGCCGCGCCAACATTTTTCCATACCGATCACGTGCTAAGATGCCTTCCACAATGACTACAGGCACACGTCCCAGCCCATAACACGCAATTTGTTCAATCAGACCAATTGAAATATTTCCCGGGTAATCATGACTCATCAGCATGTCGCGACGAACGACATCTTGGGACACTAGCAACGTATGATGGCCCACGCGTCGTTGCAACGCCTGCGCTAGCGTCGTCTTGCCACTCCCAGAATTTCCCCGAATAATCACCAAAGTTGTTTCCATCCACATGTCGGCCACTCATTCCTGTATCTTAATCATACCGCACAGCTAACAAAAAACGTTAGCCAAATTGGCTAACGTTCGCTGATACTATTTGGCTTTACTGGCGTTACGTCGGGCATCATGTAAAATCTTCAATGCGCGTTTCCGCGATTTTAAGTTGGTCCCCCGTAGACGCCTGCGCGCACTTGCTAAATCTTGTTTTTCCATCATGGGTGCCTCCTTTTAAATAGTAATTATTACCATTTAAATTATAATCAATCTTATGCTTACGTCAACTATTATGCAGCTGGCTAACATTGACAGACACAATTAGTTCCCAATAATTAAATTATCATTTATTAGACTAACGACAATGACAATGTTACCCTTAAATTGTCAACGACATTATATAAGTATTTTGAAGGAGTGGGGATCTTTGAAACCAAACAATGTTAATAATCAGAATAAACGTCACCAATCGCGATGGGTAATCACGAGCGCAACCGCCATGATACTGACAACCTTAACGATTGCCAATCAGGCGGCGTCTGCTGACGATACAGTCACGACCACAACCAACGAACCGACCAACAGTCAGTTGAATACGAATACTCAAGTTAACGCTACTCAGGTCAATTTGAAAGCGGATACTTCTACATCAGTATCCACGATAAAATCCGACCAGTCAGCAGTCGCAGCCACGTCACCCACCACATCAACCGGAAGTCCCTCTGAGCACTCGTCGTCAGCGAACACCAACCCACAACAACAATCAGCAAATCCAGCATCACAATCTCAAGCAACTACCACGTCAGAATCAACACCGACCACGGATATTAAGCACCCAACTCAAACCGCACCAGCTCAAACAGCCTCCGCATCAACTACTGAACCAACTACCGAATCAAACACTGAATCAGCGACTGATAGTCAAGCTAAAGCAACGACAACCGATAATCAAGCTTCCAAGCAACCAAGCCAGCAAGCCGCGACCGCGTCGTCCAACTCAACTACCATCGGGGTGAATACTCAGTCCACGACTAGCTCAGCGTTAACCGATGATAAAATTGTTACCAATGTAAACCAGGAAAAGCTGGTTTTGAAAACTAACCAACCGGTCGTTCGCGCCACTAGCCGCACCGCGCAGGAAAATATTAACGATTGGATGCCGAATACGTTATTACAACAAGAGGTACTCAGTCAACTGCGCAAACAGAACCCAGATCGTACCTGGAACTCAGCTGCAGACATCACTAAGGCAGATATGCTACTACTGACCACCTACTATGGCAAGGACACTTACATCGACGGCAAGACTTCCTACTCATTAGAAGGACTACAATATGCCACTAACCTTACGACAGTCTGGCTCAACAACAACTTGAACGCACCGTCTGGCAGCTACTATAGTGATGTCACTGATATTTCACCATTAGCCAACTTACAAAAACTCCAAGTGGTCAATATTCAGCAAAACCGGATCACGGACATTTCACCGCTCGCAAACTTAAAGAATCTAACGGAGGTCGATGCCGCCTATAACCACATTTCAGATTTCTCACCGCTTAAAGGATTCAAGAATCTTAAAGGCACATTCAGTAACCAATTTATCACATTACCACCCGCCTATATTAGTGCAGATAATAATATTGCGACGCTGGCGATTGATTGCTATTTGCAGGATGGCACTAAGGTTCAACTGAAACCCAATGGCGGCGTCGGGGAAACTGTTTTCTACAAAAACGGTCAGCTTTACGTTCGCTGGTACTTTAACGGTGCGGGCGGTGGTAATTACGACAGCAACGGTCATATCTACTACACGAATATGAAGCCCCAGCAACCCGGACTAACAGGTCCGAACTTTAACGGTACCACGGTTATTCCCATGGCCGATTATTATTTCATGACCGCCGCTTCTGACGGTAACAACTTTGTCGTCGTCCGTCCGTACGTCTTAGCCGCCACTGCTGCGCCCATCACGGTCAAATACGTCGACGCGCTTACCGGTGAATCCTTAGTCACCGCCGACCTCACCTTAAACGGCATCGTCGGTCAGCCTTACACGACTCAACGCATTGATGACGACCTACCCAATTATGACTTTACGAACATTGTCGGCAATGCCAGTGGCGTCTTCACGGCGGATACCCAGACCGTCACTTATTACTATACTCGTAAGGACGCCGGCGACATTACGATTCACATGGTCGATACTAACGGCAACTTAGTCTACGAGCCGCAAATTCTACCTGGAAAACACAATCTCGGTAACGCCTACAATTTAGATGCGCCAACCTTTGACCATTTTAAATTACAGCAAACTATCGGCAATGCGGCTGGCGTTTTCACGACTGATCCGCAAAGCATCACGTTTGTCTATGTCCGCTTAGACGCCGGTAACATTACGGTGAAATATCAAGATAAGCAAGGAAACCAATTAAAACCCGATAAGACAATTTCCGGCTCCCAATCACTCGGCAAGGCTTATACGACTGAACCATTGGACATTGAAAATTACACCCTGAAGACAACGCCGACAAACGCCACGGGCACTTTCACAGACCAGGAACAGACAGTCATTTACGTCTATGTGCGCCGCGATGCTGGCCAGATCGTTGTTAAGTATCAAGATAGTGCCGGTAACCAACTTGCCCCCGACAAGCTTTTAGACGGTAAAGAACAGCTAGGAGCAGCCTATCAAACGACAGCCATTTCAATTTCTAACTTTCACCTAGTCGTCACACCCGCGAACGCCACCGGGACCTTTTCAACCGACACGCAAACTGTTATTTACCAGTATGCGCGCTCGAATGCCGGTCATATCACGGTGAAGTATCAAGACGCTAACGGCACGACCTTAGCTCCCGACGACGTCCTAACTGGTGACGGTCAGCTCGGTCGCCCCTACCAGACTAGCGCCAAGGCGATTGAAAACTACCGCTTAATTCAAACGCCGGCGAACGCTACTGGACAATTCAGCGACCAAGCGCAAACCGTCATCTACATCTACGCTCGTGAAGATGCGGGCGATATCACAGTTCAGTATTTAGACGAAAACGGCAAGCAGTTAGCCGCCGATAGCGTATTAAGCGGTCAAGGTCAATTAGGACAGCCCTATGAAACGTCACCGCTGAACATTAACGGCTATACGGTAAAATCGACACAGGGTAACACGACTGGTACCTATACTTTGCAGCCACAACGCGTCGTTTACATTTACGAGCGGACAGCTGGACAGCCGGTCACTGCCAAGTATCAGGACCAAAATGGTAAGTCGATCCATCCTGATGTCGTTCACAGTGGGTATTTAGGCGACAGCTACTCGACTGAACAACTGGTTATCGATGGTTACACCTTTAAAGCCGTTCAGGGTGACGTCAGTGGGACGTTCGGGACTTCTGCTAAGACTGTGACCTACGTCTATGAACGGACGGCTGGGCTACCCGTCACTGCCAAGTATCTGGATGAGCATGGTAAGTCTATCCATCCTGACGTTGTTCACAGCGGGTATTTAGGTGACAGCTACTCGACTGAACAGCTGGTTATCGATGGTTACACCTTCAAGGCTGTGCAGGGTGACGTCAGTGGGACGTTCGGAACTACCGCGAAGACTGTGACCTATGTTTACACTGTAAACACCCCCACAATTCCAGATACCCAAGGAACCGTTACGGTGCATTACATGACCAAGGACGGCATTAAACTAAACGAACCAACCGTGCTGAGCGGCAAGACGGGAACCACTTATCAAACCGTGCCCCTGACGTTCACTGATCATGAACTCGTTGGTCAGCCGGAAAATGCCATGGGTCTCTTCACTGCTGATAACGTAGACGTCACGTACGTCTACCAAGCAACTGACACGACTGGTACCGACGATATTATTGATCCCGAAGAACCGGAACAACCGACTAAGCCGATTAAGCCTGTTGAGCCAACCACACCCGAGACGCCTAACGAACCAGGAACAACCGTAACGCAGCCGGATCGTATTAAGCCGACTCAACCAGCGGTAACTGTAAAACCAGCAACGACCGTGAAACCAACGCTTAAACCCGCGGCCGCCCAGGTAAGTTTGGTCAAAACAACGAGTCCCGTCACTGAACACTCAGCCCAGTTACCACAAACCGACGAACAGACTGGCAAATTAGCGGTCATCCTAGGACTGTTATTATCCGTCGTCACACTCGGTTTCTATGGTAAAAATCGGTAATCATAACGTCATCAGGTCTAACGAAAACGACACTTCATTTTTCGAAGTGTCGTTTTTTTGTCGTTCCTCAGGTAAAAAGGTGCCAATAATGAGATTAATAATATAACTCCGATGAAGGAAGTCCTAATCGATGAAAGTCTATCTCATTCGTCACTCCGAACCAACTTATCAACAGGTCACTACAGCTGGATTAACTGGTTTCGGCCGTGAACTCGGCGCCTTAACCGACCGTGGTATTATGCTGACACAACAATGCGCCCAGCAGCCGTTATTTGCACAAGTCCAATTAATTCTGTCATCCCCCTACACGCGCGCCTTACAAACGGCACTGGAAATTGTGCGTTTTAATGATATTCCACTAAAGGTCGAACTTGGATTACACGAGTGGCTGCCCGATAGCACGGGTAGTCGGACTGATACCGATGAACAAGCGGCCACGGCCTACAAGCTCTATCGACAACACGCCGGCAAGCGCACCATCGCTAGTCCCCTTCCTTACGAAACGGCAGCTGAAATGAAGACCCGAGTTTTGGCAACTTTGAATAAATATGCCGCATCTTATGATTGCATCGCCTGCGTCACGCACGGCGAGGTCATGCGACAGTTTGGCAATCAGAAAGACGTGGATTATTGTGGTGTGCGTGTTATTGCGGTTGATTAGGTAGTTAGGGAAACATGATTTCATTTGGTATGGTGAACCAGATTATGAGCTAGTCAACTTGGCATTTCTGCTTGGCTTGCGAATTGGTGCTTTTCAAAGGTACTTCTACGGTTGTTATTCAAATAATGCAGAAGCACCCACAAATCAGCATAATTATTTTTAATCTTGATAATTATACTAGTATTAAACCAAATGTGGCATAATTATTGATTTATACTCTCCGGGTGATTGATGCCAACTTTCAAGCTGTGCTTAAGATGATTATTTTATCTCATTTTACTCACGCTAAATGTCCTATACCTAATCATAACCATTAGTTTAAATGCAATGAATTAGCTAGAAAATTCTTTACTATTTTAATGACTAATTTCGGGACTTGCTCATTGGCAGCGATAAGGCTATCAAGCCTTAGAAAAAAATGACCTATTTTTCGTTGTTCATTAAATTCGATTGGAACTTCAAAGTGTATCCCAGATACCTTTTTCCAGTCAGACCTAGGCATCTTGGTTCCCGTAGAGATATTAGCAACTTGCTGATACTTTGGACTTTGTATTAGGGCGTACAAGAACGGAGCGAATATACCCTTCTTAGCTTGAAAAACCCAAAAGTCACCAACTGCAATCCCAGGAAAGTTCGGGAATAACCAATTATTGAGATATGGGCGTAATTTACCATAAAGAACATTTTGAGCAACAAATTGAATACCTGACCTGCTATCGGTACGCTTTTGAATAAGACTCTCCGATTTAAGTCTCCCCTCTCCTGATATAATATCGGCATATTCAACATGTGCTAAATTCTCACTATTAGATGATTTCGAAAGACGATCTGCAATTTCTAGTAACTTACGCTGCTCCCAAGTACCAGTTCCTAATATATGACCGATAAGCCTGAAAACTTGGGAGCAGCGTAAGTTTTCTGAATTGTTTTTTAAAAGCAAACTGAAAAATAACTCGCTTTTTTCTTCAGATAAAATTATTTCGGTAGCAACAATGACGTGGAAAAAGCCTGACGCTTCGCGTTCATCAGATGATTATATGAAAACTTATAATATTGTCAAAATGGGGGATATAGTTTTCGAAGGTCATACAACTAAAGAGTTTGCTAATGGAAGATTTGTAGAAAACACTTTAGGCGACGGAATTGTATCTCATATTTTTGACGTGTACAGTCCTGTAATGAAATTAGATTTGTTCTATTGGAAATATTTTATTCATAACGAAAGAAGTATCGGCCCTTTGCTGAAAAGGTCCACTACTAATGCCAGAATGATGTCAAATTTGGTTGAAAGAGATGTTTTAAAACAGTTTCTACCGGTTCCAAGCTCGATAGAACAATCCAGTATTGGGCATATGTTGCATTTGATTGATAACCTTATCGCTGCCAATGAGTATAATTTGAAAAACGCCCTCAGCATTTGAGGACGTTTCGATATGCACTTATTAAAGTAAATCCTATCGTCTATATTAGACTTGCCAGATGTTTCATGACCTTATCGTTATCCTGGTTTTCTAATTCTTGAATGATGTGTAAATAAGTCTGCTGTGTAGTCGTCATATTAGAATGACCTAACCGTCGAGCTACTGAGGCGATACTAACACCAGCATACAATAATAATGAAGCATGTGTATGTCGCAAACCATGGACTGAAATCACAGGAATAGATGCGTGCTTGCATAGACGCTCCAAATAATGATTAACCGTATCATTATAAACTTTTGCTTGAACAAAAATTGGTTGATCTTCGGGCAGCTTTTTAGTCAACTGGGAAAATTGAATCACAGTCTGCCAATCCAGCGGTACTTTACGGACTGATGAGTTATTTTTGGTAGGTGCGAAGTCACTTTTGGCAGATTTATAATCCCAAGTTTTACTAATTGAAAGTGTTTGGTGAGCAAAATCGAAATCAGCAGGAGTAACACCTAAGGCTTCTGCAAAACGAATTCCAGTCTTAGCAATCAGCAAGATGAAGTAGTCCCAATTGACTTCGTTGTTCAGGTTTAATTCATTTAACAATGCCTGCAACTCATACTGATGTAGATACTTCGTTTTATGTTGACGATGCTTAATTCCCTTGATAATTGCTTTCCGTGTCGGGTCGCGATCGATAAACCCTTCTTCCAACGCATCAATAAGTGAACCTTTTAAATGACGATGAAAGTCCATTGTCGTTTGCCGTTCATGGGTTTCCGCATAATCATTGAGCAATTGCTGATATGTCAGCCTTGATAAATCAGCCATCTTTAGATCCGGCGCTAACGTTACCAATTGCCGATGTGACATTTCATATTTGCGATAAGTCACTGGACGGACCGCGTCTAATTTATAGAGCTGCATCCACTGAAAAAAATACTGATGAAACTTAACATGCTGTGCCATAAGAAACCTCCAAAAAATGAGTTAACAACCACTTGTGCGGCCGCTAACTCATTTATACATGAATAATTATTCATTTGGCTAAAATTGACACTTACAAATAAATTAATACTATCGCTGTTCAGTAGGGATAGCCCGTAAAAAATCCATGAATTTAAACAAACATATTTTGCATTAAATATTTCTTCAACTCTTTAAGTTGGTTTAGTTTATCTTCATTGGCAGCGATAAGGTTATTAATTACTGTAAAAAGTTCTGTAATAATTTGTTGCTCTGTAATTTTTGGAATACTAATTCTAATATTTTTCAATACTGGAAATTTTAGATTCCAAGTGTCTGAAGTTAAGCCCTGGGAATTTCTTTGAAATACTTGAATCATTGATTTTCTTTTGAAATTTACCGCCATGAACCCTGCATCAGTGTTGGTGCGTGGTGTAATAACAGTATATGCAGGACTCACAATACCATTATACATCGACAACCCACTCGCCCCCTGCCACATTCGCATCGAGTTATATGCAATATCTCCATACCGAACAACTCGATAGTTGCTTTTATCTGCACTAGAATTATTTTTTCGATCCAATGTATCAAACTTCACAATACCCGAATTTATAGTTACTGATAAAAGTTCACCTTGAGAAGACTTCTCTTTTCGTTCATTAAACAGCTCACCAAGCTTACGCTGCTCCCATGGGTCAGTGAATCCCTTGAAGCGCCATTCCTGAGAAAAAATCTTTTGCATCATCAACTTTTTGAGAGTTTTTAACTGTTCTAGTTTATCCTCATTGGCAGCGATAAGGTTATCAATCAATAATAGCATGTTACCCACTAATACCTGTTCTTTTAGTTTAGGAATATATAACTTAAAGCGGGCATATTCTTTTGAGTTGATTCCAGGTTGGCCAGATCGTTGCGACATCACTTTTACAAATCTATTAAAAGATGTTGTTAAAGTATTTTGAAAAACAAATTCCGAATCTATGTCTTCTCTAACAGACATTTTTATTAAAAAACCGGCGTAATAAACAATACTGTCTGCAGTTCTGTAGATAAAAGTCTTTCCCGTACTTGCTCCAGTTCGCGTAAAGACAATATCACCTAATTTCAATACATAACTATTATCACGTATAAAATCAATATCCGGTGAGGTTAAATGTGTTTGTTTAAATGTGCGTGTCTCGTCATCAATATCTGTAATTCTCAGATACTGATGTTTACCATCGTATGCTTTTGCAGATGCATTTAGTCCATACGTAAATCCATTACTTAGCTCTCCAAGCTTACGCTGCTCCCAAGGGTCACTAAAGCCCTTAAACCGCACTTTTGGCACTAAATTTTCGTTTTTCATTGTAACATCCTCTTAATGGCCTCAAGCTGCTGTTGAGCGACAGGGTCAGTCGCCACTAAATCGGCCATCATTCCGGATAATTCAGATTGTAGGTCGTTGATTTTGACATCCGCTTCACCCATTTCTTTAACCAACTTATCCACATCAACAGGTGGTTCCTCTTCGAATGTATCGACGTATCGCGGAATGTTTAAGTTATACTCGTTTTCCAAAATCTCAGCTACTTCTGCACGATGAGCATACTTATCCACATCTTCACGTTTTTCAAGGGTTTCCAAAATCTTATCGACATTTTCGTCCGTTAAGTTGTTTTGGTTCTTACCCTTTTCAAAATCATTAGACGCGTCAATAAAGAAGATATCCTGACGTTCGCGTCCCTTCTTGAAGACCAATACAACGGTCGGAATACTAGTTCCGTAGAATAAGTTCGCTGGTAATCCGATGACGGCATCTAAGACGTTGTCATGTTCAATCATGTACTGTCGGATTTTTCCTTCCGCAGCACCGCGGAATAAGACACCATGTGGTAATACAACTGCCATCGTACCTTCATTATTTAAGTGATAGAGCATGTGTTCGACAAACGCAAAATCCGCCTTCGACTTTGGTGCCGTCTTCCCATATTTCCGAAAACGTTCATCATCTAATTTATCATCTGGATTCCACTTAGCCGAATAAGGTGGATTGGCAACGACAGCGTCAAAAGTTAGATCATCAAAGTGATCTTCCTCTAAAGTATCGCCTTGACGTAAATCAAACCGATTATAACTAACCTCATGCATCAACAAGTTCATCCGCGCCAAGTTGTAAGTCGTACCGTTGATTTCTTGACCATAGTAGTTTCCAATCGTTGCGTAATTACCCAATTGTAATAACAGCGACCCGGAGCCCATCGTAGGATCATAAACCGTCTTCAAACGATCTTTACCAGCCGTAACAATTCTTGCCAATAACTTAGAAACCTGTTGTGGCGTATAAAATTCGCCCGCCTTTTTCCCGGCCGAAGCGGCAAATTGACCAATCAAATATTCATAGGCATCACCCAAAATATCGATTTTAATATCTTGTTCACCAAAATCAATATTCGACAAGGATAAAATCACTTTGGCAATCAGTTCACTACGCTTGGCAACTGTATTTCCTAACCGTGATGACTGCAAATCCAAGTCTTCGAATAGCCCTTTAAAGTCACTTTCTGACTCTTTGCCTAAGGTCGAATTCTGGACTTCGTTGATGGCATTTTGTAACATTTCAACGTCAAAATCACCAGCGTTAATCTTCTTGACCATAGTCGTAAATAGATATCGTGGTTCAATGAAGAACCCTAAGACGTCAATCACTTCATCCTTCAAATCTTGCATCAAATCGGCATCTTGTTCCGCATCTGCAAAGTCAACATCATCGTCTTGAAGTAACTCATTTGCATAGTTTTCAACTTTTTCGGACAAAAAACGATAAAAGATCAATCCTAAGATATAGTTTCGATACTCACTGGCATCCATATTACCGCGCAAATCATTTGCCACAGCCCATAATCTTTTTTGTAGTTCAGCCTGTTGTTCGGCCTGTTCAATATGACTCATTAAATTCATTCTCCTAGCTTAGTGAATACTTCCGGTCAATAGTCGATACAAAATCCTTAATCTCGCGTTTGGCCTGCCGTTTCTCTCGAAAGCCGAGCCCATTAGCACTTAACTTGTCAATAATCTCTTTGTCCTTGGTCTTACCGTAGAAGTTGTAGTCAGAAATCTGCTCGTTAACGAAGTCTTCCGAAAGGTGGTGTTCTTGTGAAAAGCCCTTAATGGCAGCTCGCTGGCTCTCGGCCATAAAGTTACTCAACGACATGCCGATATCATCGTCTGTATCGAGCGTTGGCAAAACTTCATTCAAAAATTGTTCCAACAATTCAACCTTCGACTTTAATTGGTCATTGGTCGCATTATCCAACAAATGTTCAATTTTCTGAATATCTTGCTTACGTTCGGTCGACGACATTAAGTCAATGCCTGAGATTAAGTTCACAATATAGTCAACATTGATGGTATCAGTCTCCAATAGACTGATATCAAAGTCAACGTCATCTAATATTGAGACGCGCTCCTGCGTTTTACGTTGGTAAATCGTTTGATAAGCCGTAAAATATTTGCCCCGAAAGGCTTCCATCAGCTGATCCGAAAATTCAGGTTCATATTGCGCCCATTCAAAATCATCATACACGCGAATACGATTATATACCCGGAGGACCGCCCGAAACGCCATCACAAACTCATATAGTGCGTCATCGCCTCGGTTATAGAGGTCGTCCACTGACTGGACATCTGGAGTCACCGTCAGTAATTGGCCAATCTTGTCAGTAAATTCAGCTTTTAATTCATCATAATCTGGTGCTAAGAAGCCGGAACTGTCCCCGTCTGAAAACAACGCTACAGCCTCATCCGTCTTATTTTTGATATTTCGATAAGCAATAATATTTCCGAATGGTTTTTGTTTGCCCTCAACACGATTGGTTCGAGAAAATGCTTGGATTAAACCGTGCCATTGCAAATTTTTATCCACGTATAGTGTGGACAACCGTTTGGAGTCAAACCCGGTTAGGAACATGTTCACAACAATCAAAATATCAATATTATCCGTCGGCGTTTGGTCATTATGATCGCGCATCCGCTTAGAAACATCCGCAAAATAATCTTTGAATTTATCCGTTGAAAAATCCGTACCGTACATTTGATTATAGTCCTTCACGACTTGATCTAATCCCATCCGTGAAGTGACATCATCCTGTTTTTGGTGTTCCTCGTTGTCGTCCTCATTGGCAGCCCACGTAAAGATTGTCGTGACCTTCAAATTATGATCAGGGTCCAACCTTCTAAACAACTGATAGTACTTTAGAGCCATGCGTGTATTCGCTACCGTAAAGATTGCATTGTAATGCTTATTCTTTGTAATATGGCTATGATTCAACAAGATATGCTCGACAATCTTGGTCAATCGCTCCTCGGACTCATAGACCTCTTGCGTATCAATTCCTGGTACTTGTTCGTCTGTAATGTCATGGTCAGTCTCTTCAAAGGTCGACAGATACTGAATCGAAAAACCAAGCACGTTACCATCACGAACTGCATCACGAATCAAGTATTGATGCAACTGATTCTCATACAGATCTTTTGTGGTCCGCCCATCGGGTCCCATGTTCTGTTGAAAAATCGGGGTTCCTGTGAACCCGAAGTGTTGGGCATTCTTAAACCAATGGTTCACGTTTTTTCGCATTTCACCCATCTGGCTACGATGGCTTTCATCTTCAATGAAGATTACTTTGCGGTCATGGTACGGTGTCAGAATATCTTTATACCGATCATTAGAGACCGCATTATTCATCTTCTGAATGGTCGTCACGATTAAGCCATTATCATTAGAGGACAGCTGCTTGACTAATGCAGCAGTATTGTCAGTCCGATCCAAGGGACTCTGGCCCCCAGTTGTTTCAGGCAGATAGGCACTAAAATTTTTTACCGTCTGAATATCCAAGTCAGCACGGTCAATCATGAAGATAACCTTTTCAGCATCCGTTTCTTGTAATAACAACTGACTGGCCTTAAAGGAGGTAATCGTCTTACCAGAACCCGTCGTGTGCCACACATACCCATTTTCATGGGGGTGGTCGATAGCTTGCTTAATAATTGCCTCAGTGGCATATATTTGATAAGGGCGCATTAATAACATTTTATGGTCACTACTATCGAACACCGTATATTTTGCGATTAAACTATGTAACCGTGGTTTACTCAAGAAAGTGGTCGTAAAAGCGTCCAAGTCATTCAACCAGTTATTATGTTCATCCGTCCAGTAGAACATGAAGTTTGAATTTAACTCACCATCGCCATTCGCAAAATACCGCGTTTCATTGCCATTGGAAATGACAAATACCTGAACCAGTCGCATGAGTTTTGCTTGTGCGTACGATTCAGTTCGGTAGCGAATAATTTGATTAAAAGCCTGAGTAAATTCAACCCCTTGCCGCTTCAACTCAATTTGGGCAATTGGCATCCCGTTGATCAAGATCAGCACATCATAGCGGTTCTCATGACGACCTTCAACCGTCATTTGATGGCTAACTTCAAAAATATTCTGATCAAATTGTTTTCCATTAAAAATTTCTAGGTATAAGCTGCTATCATCATCACGTTTAATATTAATTTTCCCAGTTGGCTGAACAACTGAGCCACGTAAAATTTGGGCAACTTGATAATGCGTCTTAGCGCCAATCAAATCATTTAATACGGCCTGAAATTCACGGTCACTCAGTGGTGTTCCCTTTAAGCGTTCTTGATTACGTTCACTCAAGACCGCACGAAAATGTGTGTTTAGCGTTTCAACATCGGGAATTTCAACGTAATGATAGCCAATGCTTTGTAACTTTCGAATGAGGTGATTTTCTAATTCCGCCTCAGATTGATGTCCACTTGCCATCATAGGTCCTCCCATCTATACGACTATTAATTAGCCGTAATACTAATCAAGTCTACTCTCCATAATTACCAATATCATATCATATTTAACTGACGCTGTAGGCCAGTGTTAGTTATTTCTATCAATTATTAAATCATTGGCAATAAACTAAACATGGTTTGATTGCAAACTAAAAAGGTAGCCCGCGCTGAAACGTCCAGCATCGAACTACCTTTATAACGAATATTAACTTATTTTACAACTTCCGCGACCGCCGCATTCACAGCGTCACGTTCATCTTCAACTAAGGCAACGCGACTGGCGATTACCTTCGTATCCATCTTAATTTCACGCGTTAAACCAGGCGTGTTGATCTTTGGTTCAAAGAACGCCTTGAATTCTGCTAAACGTTCAGCCGTATGGAAGACCCGTGAAATGACGGTGATATAAGTGGTAAATTCCATGTCACCACCAACCGTGGCTTCCAACCATGACCATTCGTCGCGAATCCAGTCCCAAGCTGCTTGTTCACCAGCTGGATTAGCCAAGACACCGCGGAACCAGGCCCGCAAGTCTTGTGGCTTAATCGTATCCGCATCTTCAAACTTCACAACTAACTGTTTGATTAATTCGGGGTCCGTAGTTGCGGTCAGTGCGTCACAAATGTCAGCCTTGTAACTAGCATCGGCTGTCTGCCGTGACGCCGTCAATAAACTATCGAATAAGTCCTTACTGCCAAAGTTCTTGACTTCATTCCGTAAAATGAAGACCCGCACATCGGCTGGTAAGGTCGCTAACTTATCACGGTTACCTTCGAATAATTCATGGGCAGCCAATACAGCCGCGCTATTCTTGGCGTACAAAGCCGCACTCAAGACGTATGGCCGCGTCAACTGATCATCGTTGGATTCACCAGCTTGTGGCAACCACCCTAACCGTTTAACCTGAGCGGCACTCAATTGGTCAAATAACGTTTGTAAATGCTTTTCTTCATCAGAATCTGGCATAACAAACTTACGTAAGTTACCCGCAACTTGGTACAACGCTGCGTTAACGACCGTTGAATGGCTAGCTGCAAACCGGCTTAATAATGGCACAACGGCTGCGTATGAGATTTGACGACCTTCAGCTAACAAGCGTAAGTCTTGTAACAACTGTAACTGGTCAATGGCCGTTAAGTCATCAACATGCGCTAGAATATCATCCAATAACGTTTGGTCATACTTGACGATGAAGTGGGAGTTATTCCCAACGTTCAAGCGGAATGGTTGCCCACTCGCATCACGTAATTTGGCATAATCGCCGATCGTCACAGCTTGGTCCTTCATAATCGCTGGTGCCGCCTCATAGTTGCTATTCAACGGAATCTGCCATTGACGTCCGACTTCTTCACCTTCACCGATGAAGAACTGTTGTTGTGACAAGGTCAACTGACCGTCAACAACCGCTGCCGTGACCACTGGATAGCCAGGTTGTTCCAGCCATGAATGCATGATGTCTCCAACTTGCATCCCAGAAGCATCTGCTAAGGCGTTCCACAAGTCATCACCCTTGGCATTACCATATTTATGATTGATAAAGTACTGCTTCAAGCCTGCTCGTAAGGCATCATCACCAACTAAGGCCCGCGCCATTACTAACATCCGCGCACCCTTAGCGTAGACAATCGCCCCGTCAAAAATCGAGTCGATTTCGGCCGGATCTTCTACCTGAACGTGGACTGACTGAACCCCATCCGTGGCATCCCGTTGAAGCGCCATTGATGCTTCGGACGTTTGGAAAGTTTCCCAAATATGCCAGTCTGGTTCTAAGGCATCCGTCGCCACATATTCCATCATGTTGGCGAAACTTTCATTTAACCAGAGGTCATCCCACCACTTCATCGTAACCAAATCACCGAACCATTGATGGGCAAGTTCATGGGCAATCACCGTGGCGACCCGTTGTTTCGTTTCGAGGGCCGTGTTGTCAGGATCTAACAGT
Organism: Lactiplantibacillus argentoratensis; assembly: GCF_037290055.1. Lineage (NCBI taxonomy): Bacteria > Bacillati > Bacillota > Bacilli > Lactobacillales > Lactobacillaceae > Lactiplantibacillus > Lactiplantibacillus argentoratensis. The sequence continues at coordinate 770,641 of NZ_CP147647.1, read as the reverse complement.
AAGTAAGCTTCCCGATAAGTAACTAAGCCCCAGTTTTCCATCGCGCCAGCCGAGAAGTCTGGTAAAGCCAGTTGCCATGAGTGTGGCAATGGATATGGCGTCTGATAAAAATCTTCATAAAACTCGATTGAGCGCTTGGCAATGTCCAGAGCAAAGTCGAGCTCGTTAGCCTTGTGAGCTTTAGTACCGAAAACACCGATGGTCACGCCACTCTTGGTCTTCGTCTGCTTTCCTTGTAATTCACCAAAGGCAAACGCAATCAAGTAAGTCGACATCCGCACCGTGGTTTCAAAGTAATGCACGCCATCGGCTTCATAATCTTCAGGCATGTTGCTTAAGATCGTTTCACCATCATGTTCATCGTACTTGATGGCAAGATCAAAAGTCGCTTTAGCTTCTGGTTCATCGACACACGGAAAGGCTTGCCGAGCCGCGGTCGTTTCAAACTGCGTCCCGATTAGTTCTTTCTTCACGCCGTTGACTTCGTAATATGATGGGTAGATACCCATCATCGTGTCCGTCAATTTGGCGCTGTACGTAATCGTCAAAGTTGTTTGACCGGCCTTGGCAAGTTCAATTCGAATTCCTTGAATCGCATCATCCACAGTGAAGGGCACGTCCGCACCATCGGCTTGGACACCAGCAATGGTCAAACCATTCTGATGAATCAGCACTTCCTGCGCCTTAGCATCCCCGGTAATCGTTGATTTCCCCGAAATCAGCTTATCCGCCCGGTTAATATTGATATAAAGATCGTAATGTTCTGGTTGAAATGTTTCGTAAAAATGAGTTGTGGTTGCCATATTATTCTCCTCGTTTTTTAAGAATATATTCATTATACGACAATTGCGGGTGGAATGCGTCCTCTGCCGCCCATGAATTTGTCACGCGACTAGCAACCAATTCTCGACAACCAACATTATCAATAATGACACGGTTCCTTGCATCGTACGATAGCGATAATCATTAATGTAAACAACGCTATTACGCCGCTTGCCTAAAATCATCGATGGTTTCTTCAAACTCCGCATCCGCCAACACCGGCTGCCACTTCAGCGACTGGCCCACCGGCTCTAACATAATGTAGCGACAGCTGTAGCGGCGTTCAAACTGGACCGTTGTCGGCAATAATTCAACGTGGCGCGTATCGTCTTGAATCCAGGCTGTGGGCAACCAGCTGGTCACGCGACTAGCATCGACACTTAGCTCTTGTAATTGCTCAGCAAACCGTGTCCGCATCAGTAACGGCGCGTCCATCGGCGAACCGGCCACGTCAATGGCAACTTGAAAATGGCCGACGTATAGCGCTCCCAAATCATAAATCAAGCGTTCATGTTTATGTAACGCAATTGCACCGGTGACTGGTTGCCACGTGGCTGTCGCTAAGGCAGCCTGATTGATCCTGGTGGCCACAAAGTAGCGTCGTGGCTGAATGGTACGGGTAGTTAGTGGTACTGATATATTTGCCTTTGTCAGTAATTTCGGATTGGCAGTAAAACATTGGTCAGTAAGCTTATGAAACTTGTGATCATCTTCATTGCTAAAAGTAACTGTCATTTATTAACCCCATCTCTATCCGTCTAAGTTGCTACTGAGTACCATCTTCCAAGCTCTAATCATGAATCATCACCGCCACCTTTCAATGGTCAGCCCTACGCACACGTTAAGCCGCTTCTGGCTCCCAGCGTTCAAAAGCGCCAATCAGATTCTCAGTCATCTGTAGTTCGCCCATCACACTAACTAGTGCCGACTGGGCGTTCATAAAGAGTGTCGAGTGCACAAACCGTTGCGCTTTGGCATTCTCGATCAGTCGTCGCATCTGCAACCGCTGGGCCGTCAGCAATTCAGTTTCGGCCTGACGTAATTTTTCACGCGCCGCCTCGTAGCGATAGGCCGCAATCTCGGCTAAGGCAGCCGCAATCAATGAACGGGCGCTGCCGATTTTCAAAATCATCGTCATCGTAACGTTGAGCGTGTGTTCCGTATTTTTCTGCATGTCTACACCTTTTTTCTTTGAATTTCCTACTCTTTGACCAATCATACACACCTACGTTGACGGTAATCTTCATCATCACGCCATTCCCCAAAATGACAGCAATCATGATCGACAATCAGCTTTAAAATATCGCACCGTTCACATGAATGCGCCGGTCATTAGATGTCTTGACACCGTTAACTTATGTCATAGTATAGCATTATTTTCAGAAAACAATTTCAACTTTCCCAATATATACATAAACTTTACAAAATGAAAACCGGGGCAATTTACGTGCATTTGTCCCGGCTTTTATATTAATATTATATTTTCATAGTGATTAATTTATCCCTGCCCAATTATCGATCGTGACACCCTTGATTAATCTAATGCGTCAGCGGCTGGACTGGTCTTTGATTCATCCCCATATTGCCAGTCGCGCATTTGATTTGCCGCGGCTGCTGAAGGATAGGCGTTATTATCGAACCAGGCCCCCGCACCACTAGCATTCATTAGGACTGGAATTTGATGGCCATCAAAATAATGATAACGCACGTATTCAAAGTTACCGGCGCCAGCAGTCTGCTCGGCCCCCATAATATGAATCCATTTTTGCCCCTCAGATGCCACATAGGATAGCTTCAACCCATCGGTATCATTTTGCGTCATCGAATTAATTTTGTGATTGTACTTATCATAGTAATACCAAGTCCCCTGATAACCTTGAGGCCATTGGTTAGCCTTCGCATCACGACTCATGTTCACGTTGAGGGCACTGTCCGTCAGCGTCGTCGGCCGACTGCCCGTAATGATCTTGGCAAAGCCGGCTTGCAAAGCACTGTTCTGCGTATCATGAATAATCAGGTCGTTACCATTAGTCGTCTGGGTCACAAAGACGACTGGCCGACGATTATGCAAGCAGAAAAAGTACGTGATTGGATATTGCGCATCCGCCTTACCGCCCGTTGCGACCGCTACTACTTGAAAGGCACTACTATCTTCGCCATCCTTGGACCACTTGAGATCCACAGACTGTGAGCCCCATTTGATTCGACCGGCTAAACTACTATCAGAAAAAGCCTCGGGAAAGCGAAAGCCTAAGTGATCAGGGACTTTATCATCATACGTCCCAACATAGGTCTGTCCCATCTCGCGTTGCCAAGCCGCCATAAATGTTGACAAGGCCGCTTTCTTACCCGTATTCCACAAGGTTGCTTTAGCCGGCGATGATGATTCACTGCTGGTAGTAGCACTTTGATTAGTAGTCTGCTTGGATGTCACCTTGGTTGACGTCGCCTGTTGCTTTGTCTTAGGCGCTGACGACTTGGACGACATCGAACAACCTGCTAACAATAAACTTCCTAATAATAGTCCGACCCACACCTTTTTCATAATACTCACAACCGGTCCGACACCGGTATCCCCCTATTTAATTACTATTCCCATGGTACCAAAAAAGTCGGTACTGTGCTGGGCGTTATAATATAAACCTTCACCCGCCACACTTACCGACTATGGCTATTTACTTAATCGTGATATTTAGTGTTCCTAAATGCGTGATTTGACCGCGCAGTTGATCGCCGGCTTGCAAAAAGACTTGCGGATTGCGGCCAACGCCGGTTCCACTAGGCGTCCCAGTAAAAATCAAATCACCTGGTTGTAACTCACAGACCGTCGACAGGTAGTGCACTAAATCCGGTACCTTGAAGATCAGTTGGCTCAACGGCGCTTGCTGCATCGTCTGGCCATTGACAGTGGTCGTGATCACCTCATCGTCTAAGTTAGCTAACTCATCGACGGTCGTTAACCACGGCCCGACTGGTGCGTAATTTTCAAACGATTTCCCCATTGAAAACTGGGGATTGTCATTCTCGAACTGAACGGCTCGATCAGATAAGTCTTCACCAACCATCACTCCGGCCACGTGCGCCATTGCATCAGCCGTCGCGATATCGCGCCCACCCTTGCCAATCATCACGACTAGCTCGGTTTCCCAGTCGGTCTCAGGACCATGCGTCGCCACGGTCACGTTCGCTGGTGCCAGTGAACTACTAAACTTCGTAAAGATACTTGGAACCTTCGGCAGCATAATGTGGATCTCCGCCGAATGGTCACGGTAGTTCATCCCCACCGCAAAAATCTGTCGCGGGGCCGTGATTGGTGCCGCTAATTCTTGTGGCGCAAACGTTTCAAGCGAGCCAAGTTGCCGGTCCGCTGCTGGCATATGTAGCGTTTCCAAAACTGTCTTCGCATTTAAAACTGTTTGTCCATGCTGTTCATCCGTAATGATGAACGGTCGGTTGGCCCGCATGCCAATTTTCATATTAATCACCTCATTGATATTATTGTACACTCATCTCATGAATCATAACAATAATGATAGTTGCGTGACGGTCATTCCGGACAATCTTCATGAACGTTCAAACGCAATTACGAACTTAGCTCAGGATATTTCTTCATGTAACGCTCATCACTAAAAAAGGTACCCGCCTAATTTGCGAGTACCTTTAACCATTACGGCTGCCATTAATGTGGGCCGTCATCCTTTGGTTCTGGGTGTTTCTTTTCTGGTGCTTTTTCTTGCTTGTCATTTTGTTGCCGCCACTCTTCTGTCGTTAACATGTCTTTAACGACTAATTTTAACTTAGTCACTTGATAACCAGTCATTGATTTAACGGCCTTGGCAACTTTATCCGCCACCCGCGCTAGAATCTCCTGACCATTCTTACCATAAGCTAGAATGGCCGTCAATTCGATTCCAACCGTCTGATCATCGTCATCGGTATCCACTGAAACGCCGGTTTGCGGGCGATCCTTATCCGTAAAGCGATTGGAAATATCATCAATCAGATTTCCCTGTAAGCTCAATACCCCTTCGACTTCTTGGGCCGTGTTACTAGCAATCTTTGCCAATACCGTATCGTCAAAAACAACTTCTGGTTTTAAAGATGTCGCTGTTGCTTCCATCAAAATTCCTCCTTGTTTTGTCAAAAATCGTCTTACCAATGACTACTCTAAACGACCATGCTATTCAACTTGCCGTTTATCTGTTGATTGATCCGTATTTGGTTTGCCAGTGGCCTGATCTTGCCAATCACGCTTACTCATGACGTCACTGACATGTACCTTAATTTCAATGACCTTCAAGCCAGTATACCGTTCAACATCTTGCTGAACACGTTGACAAATTTGATTGAAGATTTGTCGCATGTCCTTACCATATTCAACGATCATCGTCATATCTAAAGCAACTTGTTTCTTACCAACTTGGGCGTCAACCCCCTGCGTCGGGTCAGCTTCATCACGAAAGCGGTTCGTTAAATTGCTTAACATGCCGCCTTCTAGGGATAACACGCCGTCAACATTGCGTGAAGCTAGACCGGCGATTTTTTCAATCACACCGTCATCAAACGTCAATTGAGTCTGTAATTGTTGTTCTGGTTGTGCCATTGTAATTCCTCCCATTATTTAGATAAATACTCACTCAACTTCTGACTAACTGCAGCCAAATCGACGTGGACAAACCGTCCAATCGCCCAGCCGATCAGCCCTAAAACTGCGACTAATAAGACTGCCGAAAAACTGGTTAATACCCAGACGATACCTAAAAGCAGTCCAATCAGAAAACCATACTGTGCGTTACTCATCAGGACCCTCCTTTACACCACGGTTAACTTACGCTGGTGATTTGCTGGCTTAACTTGCACTACCGGTTGTTCGACCGTCAATCCCAATTGATTCTTCAAATAGTCCTGTGCCAAGGTTGCCGCCTGTTGGGCCGTGGTTTCTAACGATGCGTCAGTATTAACCATCGCATCAATCTTTACTCGTACCCGGCGACGACGCCGTAATTTCAAGTGAACCTCAGGATCAATTAGATTCAACTGATTAACGAGTCGGTACTGCAAATCACGTTCCAAAGCCCGTTGCGGAATCGTTAACTGGCCAACCTTGCCATCATACGTCAACGTGCTGACTTTAACTGGTCGAAACAAGCCGACAATTACCAATAAGATACCAACGATTCCGGCAATAATGGCAAAGACCATCAATAAGATACTCCAAACCATTGGGTAGTTAATCGTCAGATTAGCTAACCAGGACGTCAACCACGGGATCGGGTACAACTGACCCAGTTCAAAAACCGCTAATAACACCAATACAATTCCGACTAACGTCACCGTAAACTTAGCTAAGCGGCTCATCTAATCACCGCCTAACGTTTCTTACGCATGCCGAAGATTGCAGAAACGATTAATACCAAGATAATAGCGCCTAAGATTGAGGGTACCAATGCCATACCAGCTAACGAAGGTCCCCAAGTTCCAAGCAATGCTTGACCAATCCAGGCACCAACTAAACCGGCAATAATATTGCCAATGATCCCCATTGGAACGTCACGGCTGGTAATCGCACCTGCTAACGCACCAATGACACCACCAACAATTAATGACCATAGCCATCCTAACATTCTAATCACTCCTTACAGTTTTATTTGAGTACATGCTTATAATAACCATAATTTTATTTCCGGACAATTAATATGCATATTTACCAAAACAGTTCTTAAAATATCGCTGGTTAGTCGCGACGATCCTTGATACTACGCAATTTAATTGCAGATATAAAAAAACCAGCTTGCCAATTACGCGTCGCAAGCTGATTATTATTGATTGAATTAACTCGGATACTTTCTCTAGTTTTCCTAAACTAGGCTGGTTTTCCCGGCGTTTTCTGAGCGGTTTGCAATGCTTGATTGATCACCTTGGCATATAAAATATCGCCAGCGCGAATACCACCGAAGTGTACGCCATCCGTGCCTTTGAAGACTTCCGGATGTTGCGCGGCAATCTTGCCCCAATCGGCAACCGTAATGAACTTATATTTAGCAGGCAAACGCCGCTCCAAAACAGCCAACTTCGATGAATTCCAGTCAGCATCGGCCCGGGCATTATAAGGTGTCATCAGAATCAACTTGTGCCCCGGCTCCAAGTCATGAATGATCTTCATGGTTTGTTCTTCGTAATCATCCAGTGCGTTGGTTCCAATACAAATTACCACGTACTGCCGCAGCGTATGACTTCGCTGCTGGTTCATCATGACTTTATACGCCAGGTTCATCGTCCGATCGCCTTCCGCATCAATGCTGCTATTTGGGACGTGGTCGCCCAGGTAGCTGCGCGTCCCCAGCGTGACACTGTCACCAATAATGGAAACGCCCGGGGTCTTTTCTTGGTCAGCTTTAGGCGTTGCCTGCTTCTTCTTAGGCGTCACGGCCGCGAGCACGGCTTCATGAGTCGTTCCGATTTTATCAATATCTTGGTAAATCCCACTCACCCATAAATTCTGTTCCAGCGTCGAAAGTTGCGGCGCATTTTTGACCACGACCCCGGTATTGACTGCCAACAGCACTCCTGCAGTGATAACGGGCAACTGCAACTGTCGCCACGTCAACGTATGACCGAAAACGTGCGCGTGTTTGCCCGCAATCACTGGTTCTAACACGTAGTACGACAACGCGGATAGGATAATGGACAGTATCGTCGTTAGCAGCGCCGCCAACCAGTTGACCATCATGTGTGAAAAAATCACGTACAACGGCCAGTGATAGAGATACACGCTGTAGCTCACGTCCGCTAAAAACGTCATCCACCGCGGTTCCTTGAGGTTCGGCGTGTGGTCATGCAACAACCGGGCGCCATAGATCATGATACCAGCGAGTACGGTGGCCAGTAACAGCCCACCCTGATACGTTTGCAACGCATCGAACTTCATCTGGTCGCCTAAAGCAACTAACAAGATAAAACTAATCAGCATCACTGCGCCCGCAATGATCGGATTGCAGTGCGCCGTGGTCCAACGATAGATTGGCCCTTGAGCTTTGATGCCGCTCAGGACACCGATAAGCCCGCCGACAAAGAACGGAAAACAGTGGGTCAGACTTGAAAAGTAGACTGGTGAAAAGTCCTTTAAGCCGACCGCGCCAAAGTACATCATGACAAAGCTTTCAATCGCAAAAGCGGTGGTCAACAGTCCTAAGCCCCAGCGAAAACGGGTCAATGCGCGCCGACCACTCGCCAACCGCCGACTGATTTTAGCGACCAACCACGCAATCAGGCCCCATAAAATATAAAAGTGCATTTCAACCGCTAATGACCACGTATGGACAAATAAGTGCGGAATAAACTTGTTTTCATAACTGCCACCCGTCGCAATTTCAAAATAATTAGTCGTAAATCCGAGAGCCGCCGCGACCTGCTTACCAATGTCGGTCACAAAATCGTGGTCAATCAAGTAAGTTAGCGGTAGCACCAATAACACCGCAATAAATAATGGTGGCACAATTCGATAAAACCGGCGACCATAGAAAGACATTAGTTTAAAGTTATCCGAACGAGCAAACTCGTCCACCATTAATGACGTAATCAAAAACCCTGAGAAGGTAAAGAAGATGTCCACCCCGATAAAGCCACCAGTAAACTGGTTTTGGAAAAAGTGATACGTCAATACCAGCACGAGTCCCGTTATCCGTACTAAACTAAACCATTTAATCCGCATTTTCTAACTTACCGTCCCCCGTAATTTTTTTGGCATAAGTCTTGTTGCCGACCCGCAGTTTGACCACACCATTCAACGCACCCTTGCTGAAGTTGCCTTGCAAGCGCCACCCGTTCGGTGCAATGAATTCGCCTGCACCTTCAAACCGGCCATTGGTAAAATTACCCACGTAGCGCCCCTGTTTGTTAACCTGCAACGTCCCCTGACCGTCAAACTTGTGCTTCAAAACGGCCCCGCTGTAGCTCATCCGTCCGTGATCCAATTGCACACTTTGCTGCTTCGCCGTTGATGGCGTTAGACTGATAACGGCAAAAGTGACAATACCGATAATCGTGATGATTTCAAAAACCATTCTGCTACTGATTTTTCCCATACCTCTATTCCTTTCACAACCTTAATTCCCCTTAAAGCAATCGGCAGTTAGCCACCCTGGATTCCCCAATCATCCACGGGATTATACGGACACATTATGTACCATGGCTGTCAATTGCAACTCTGCATTTAATAACGGATCATTTTTTATTCCGTTAATTATCCATTAATTTAATTCGTTTATTTAAATAATCAAAAAAACTTCAATGGCCGTATTACTTAATATATTACTAAATATTAGCCTTGCCGTGTACAAAATATCAAAAATGAGTTGTCTTTTATTGTTAATACCGGTTATGTTTAATTCACTAAACTTAATATCTAACCACTAAAAAAACAGTCAGGCCAAGGATTTCGGCTGATTGACAACCATAGGTAAGCATTCATTGCCTATCTATCATTCCCGGTATCCATCGGCTATCCTAGTCCAACTGTTTTTATTATTTCATATGATCAATAATTCTAAAAAGCTTTGAGCTCAGAAATTAAGCGCGTTTGCGTAACTTTGTTAAACCCAATAATGAGAACCCTGCCGCTAGTAATCCCACCACAGTCAAACTCGATGACTGTTTTTCATCCGTCTGTGGTAAAGCCGTGGCCTGTGCGGCAACTGGCTGCTGTTTAGCTCCCGCAACCAGCTTGGTTGTCACATCGCCATCTGAAACATCTACGCTAGTACTCGTGGCATTAATGGTACCATTACTATTCGCTACGGTTTTAGTAGCTGTCGCATGTGGTGCGGTAACACCAGTCGATTGGTCAACATTTGTTGTTTCAGCAATTCCATCAGCCGCAGCAGCCGTCGTCGTTGTAAATTTGTTAGCTTCGACGCGTGCCAAGAAGGCTTTAGTAGCCGTTAAATCACCTTGTGCAACGGCGAGATCAACTCTGGCAGCGCCGAGCACCTGCTTAAATTGTGCTAAATCGGTCTTTTTACGATCCAGTTGCGCTTTTCCAGCAGCGAGTTGCTCGTTTGCTGTATCGACTTGAGCCTGCCCCTGCGCGAGTACGGCCTTGGCAGCAGCGAGTTGTTGTTCAGCCGTAGCAATTTGGGCCTTCATGCTTGCAATCCGCGCTGGCAAGGCCGCAATTTCAGCCGTCAGTCGGGCGTTTTCAGCGGTCAAGTCGGCTACCAATGTCTTGGCACTGGCTAAGTCTTTAGCGGCTTGCGTGGCAGTTGCTTGCGCTGCGGCCGTCTTCGCGATTGCTGTCTTCAAATTGCGATCAGGCGATACTTGTTGCTGTTGCGCCATTGCTAATTGCCCTTGAGCTTGCGTCAAAGCAACATTAGCCGCTTTCAAACTAGTTGCAGCGACTTGAACTTGGGCCTGTTTAGTCGTAACAGTCGCTTTTAAACCACTTGTCTGGTTTTGTAAAGCTTGTAAACTGGCATTTTGGTTAGCCAGCGTGGTTGCTAATGTCTTCCCGGTATTTTGTAAACCATTCAAACTAGCCGTTGCCGCAATCAACGTTGCGTTAGCTGCCGCAATCTTCTTCGGATCAGCGGGGGCCGTCTGGACGTAATTGAACGTGACGGCTGGTAAGGCCTTAGTCCCAGTAGCGGCATTCGTATGGGCATTGTAAAACAAGTCATCATACTTGACTTGCTGGGCTTCCGTCATCCCGGCATTATCGACTTCAAACGCTGCCACGTGTTTGGCCAAGTTGATGGCTACTCCGGCATCACCAGTCGAGTATATTAGGTTGACACGGTGACCAAAGGAACCGGACTCAACGTTATTGGATTCATCATACCAACCCATCACAGCATTATAGGCCGTTTCTTGATCGCTCATGAACCATTGCGGATAAACTTGTGTTAAATTTTCTGCATAGCTTGAGCCAGTATGATCCAAGCCACCGTCGACTTGGGCAGCTGCTCGCGCAATCGCATTATTTTGCAACGTCGCCGTCTGTTTCAATGCTGGTTGACCATTCAGCGCCCGTAGCTGATTGATATATTCAAACATATACTGATTGATTTTATCCGCATTAGGCATATACTTGCCATTACTTGGATAGGCGACGCTGACTGTTTCGGCCCCAGTCAATTGAGATTGTGGGAATTCGCCAGCGTCATACTTATTTTGCGATTCCGTCGTGGTCGTTGGCCGTTCTGCTGCCGCTAAAGCTGCTTGAGCTGCGGTCACTTTGGCTTGCGCTGTGGAAACAGCTTGATTATTCGCATTAATTTGACCGGTCGTATTTTGAATCGCTGTCTTGGCAGAATTGATTGCCTGGGTATTTTTATTAACCGCATCTTGCGCTGATGCTACGGCCACTTTAGCTTGATTTGCTTGGGTGGCCGCTTTTTGCTGGGCGGCAGATGCTTGGTCGACCGTCGCCTGTTTAGCGGCAGTGACGGCACTGGCTGCATCGGCATCAGATTGGGCCGTGACCTGTTCAGTTTTAGCTTGCGTCAAGGCCGTGTCAGCCGCGTCCTTAGCCGTTTGTGCTTTCTTCTCGGTAGCTGGCTGGTTGGCGATAGCGACTTTGTTGGCCGCAATTTGCTGTTGGTCAGCAGGAATTTGCGCTTCAGCTGCTGCCATTTGCGACTTAGCAGCGTCAACTTTAGTTTCAGCCTCAGCCATGACTTGATTGTTAGTATCAAGTTGTTGTTGTGCGCGGTCAACTTGGGCTTTACCAGCATCATACTGGGACTGTCCAATCGCAACTAGTTGACTTTGATTAGTCACTTGCCCCTGTGCAGTCGCCACTTTAGCTTGTGCCGTGTTGACTTGGTTTTGAACCGTGGCAACATTCCCCTTGGCAGTCTGCACGTTGGCTTGATACTGTTGCTGACTAGTCGGTTTGACCGTTGCTAACTTTTCGTTAGTTGCCGTCTGAGCGTTCCCCTGCGTGGCACTCGTCTGATTCGTCGTATCGCTGTTGTCAGTTGCCGTGTCGGCCTGCGCATTGTTAACACCCAATTGGGTCCCCACGAATAATGCCGCAGTGGTGATACTGGTATATAATAATTTCTTATTCATAAACTCACTCCAATAAGTTAATATAAATATCATTATAAACCAATGATGTCATAATGCTAGGTGGTGTTTACACCCTTATGTCCTGATTGAACATTGGAAAGTCTTATTTAATCAGGACTATTATGAATTTTAGTCGTTGAATAAGTCGCAAACCAGGAAGTACCATCGTTCCAATTTTACAGTATAAAGTTATTTTGATAATCAACAATTGCTAATCAAACATTACCTAGTTATCATTAATAGCCACTGTTTTCAAAAACAAACGAAACTAGTGTGGTATATTTCTATCCGATTAACGACAGTCTTTCAACAATTCGTATCAGATTGTTAGATAAACATTATTAATGACGTTACCATGACCAATTCCTATCTATTATTAACTCAGCCCTACCAAAACAGGCAGCGCCCAAAATTTGGACGCTGCCTATTTTTTAATCATTACACATCACGCGACTAATACGCGCATGTCAATCGCTACATCAATAGGACAACCTGTTTTAACGTGAAAGCAAGGTCAACATGCCAACCATGGCTAATGAATTATTGATAATGTGCAAAGCGATACTATAGCGAATATCGTTGAACCACACGTACGTAAAAGTCAACACGACGGCGATCGGTAAGTAGACTAGTAGCGCAGGGCTAAACGATAACGTATGGGCAAGGGCAAATACTAAACTCGCAAAAACTAATGCAACCGTGAAACTCACCCAATTTGTGACCCGCGGAAATAACCAACGATACATCAGCCCACGAAAAATCAGTTCTTCGACAATCGGTGCCAGTACTGCCATCATGACAACATTAATGACTGGACTAGTAGTAAATACCTTATCCAAAATCACTTGGTTTTCAGGGGTTTGTTTCACGATAAGTCCCGCCAACACGTTACCTAACTCAACCAGGATAAATAGGCCCACTATCGTTAACGCCGGACGCGTCGGTCGTGATAAACTGGTCACGATTGGCGCTTGACGACGATAAATCGTTACCAGCCACCAAATGAGTAATCCGAGCAAAACTAAACTTGCCACTCCGGCAATTAGTGTTGCCGTGACCGAGAACCCGTGTCGAATTGCTGGCATCATCGTGGGAATCATAGCGAGTTGATATAGTGCGAATAGACCAATTAGTTTAACGATATTGAGGAGCCAGGTGACCGTTCGATTAGTTGAATGCGATTTTGACATATTAAGCCTCTTCTCTATATTTTAAAGTGTATTAGCGCATCTTCTATTGATGTCGTTTAAACGATCCGAATATTTTTGTCTTCCGACCTTAACAGCAATAATTCATTATTAATGATATATCAAATACATCCCCAACTATCACCTAGAACCATTCTCTATCTAGCGAAATTTGACGATCTACATGAATACGAACTATAACAATACACTGTTCAGATTAGCTACCGAATAAGTAAGCTAATTGTCCCAACTTTTTAGTGTGAGTTCTGCTCTATACAACTTAAAAAGTAACAGTCAATAACTTCTTAATTATCCAATAATGGCAACTGACGAGCCGCTACCTCAGCATAAGGCTTACTTTTGAGCCGATGGTAATCACCAATCAAATAAAAATCATGTCTAGCACGCGTCACTGCCACATTCAATAAATTAGGTTTACTAAATGCCCAGTCAGCGCCACCGTCAGTATCCTGGTCAGTTCCAATAATTAGGAAAACAACATCGGCTTCTTTACCTTGAAATCTGTGAACAGTGCCAACATGTTCTTTCAACCATTCCTTAGAAATCACACCGTCATCAAATTCTTTTGGCAACTTGTTAGTAATACCATTAACCACTGCACGGAAGGGGGAAATAACAAACATTTGATCCAAACTTTTGCCTTCATCACGCCGCTTTTTCATTATTCGTGCCAAAGCAGTCACATTTTCAGGGACGAATTGTTGATTCGTTGCTTTTCCTTTTGAGTTAATCCAGCGACTACGTTTAACCTGAGACAGCTTCGTCGGCTTTCCCTGAACCATTTTATTCTCATAAGAAATTTCATTTGCAATTTCAAACATCGGTGAATCACAGCGACGATGAACCCATAACGGTATTCCGACCCATGTATGATCGGACTTATGCATACCATAAATACTACCTTGATCCGCAAGTTGCTGCACAGACGTCGTCGGTAGCAAATATTGTTCTGACACTTTGAAATCACGTGCAATTGTTCTTAATGTCGCCTCATTAGTCGTCACAACCGGTTCAATTTGCGCAGGATCGCCAATCGCGACTAGATGTTTTGCGCGCCACGCGATACCAACCGCAGAAGCCGGCGTCGCTTGACCAGACTCATCAATATAAACATTATCGATAGTGTTCTCACCAAAATTGGCAAACATTCGTCCAACACTGGCTAACGTCGTACTCATGACCGGAATCAGCAGTTGCATAATTTGAAAACCAGCAGTTAGGGCCAAAGTATCTTCAGCAAAGACTAGCTTATCCTGATGCGCGAAAAACTCCCAAGCGTTCGAGATTGGGACACGTGCCTCACAAACAAATACCTTCCGTAGCCGCATTGCAGCAATGAATAATTTTGCACGCTTATTCTGGAGAACCCTACTATTATTTGGTAAGGACTGCTGTCGTTTATCATTCGGCTGTCTCCAGAAGTCATCATTAAAAACAACGATTCCCTCTTTTTCTAATTGTTTTTGGATTGGTTCAACTTCTCGAATGATTTTTTCCTGCTGTGCAATAAAATGAACAACATGCCGTCGTTCTTTTCGCCGATCTGTTAGTCGTTCATTGAGTCCTTCAATTTTTTTATTCAAATTAGAAATATGAAATCTTAGACTATCATGTGTTGGCGTTTCGTGTTGCCAGAAAATCAAAAATCTTTTTTTCGGTAATGTTACTAATCTATGCCTTATATTCTCAATTTTTTGTGTCAAGTTAGCGATTTCTTGATTTAGTACTTCAATCCCCTCGTCTACAACTTTCAACTCAAGGTAAGCCTGATCAACTACGGATGGATTGGCCCGCTCAACGATTGAAATCATTCGATGTAATCGCGCTTTTTCCTGATGAACTGCCTCCAATGCCGTATTAAAATTCTGTCGTGCATCCGCCCAACTATCCGAGTATACACTTAACTGTTTCTTTAATACGCCATGATTAATATGTTTAAATACCTTTTGCTGATTGGCCTTACTCCCCATCGGAACCGCAAACATTCCCCAAGAGTCCGCTGTCTCCAAAATGCGATTCGCTAAATCGCTAAAGTAGTCAATTTCTTCTAGCTGAGTCCGATACTCATCTTGTTTCTCACGATTCTCGTTAGGATACTGTCTGATTTTGTTACGACTCGGAAATTCCTTTGAAATATTGGCAACCGCAGAATTATTATTGCTCGTCACCACAATACCGTACCCTTGTAGGGCAGGAATTAATTCATAAGCATTATACTTACAGTTAGAAAACAGCTCAATGGGTTTAATTCTCCGAAAGCCATCCATTGGCTTTTCCAATTGTGCCATTACTTTAGCTTGTTGTACGATCGTATCGGCAAACACGTCTTGTAATAGCGTTGTTTTTCCGGTCCCCGGTGGTCCATTCACTGTTTTTAGATCAGTCTTAATTGGTCCCTTGTCACGAATCACATTGACTGCCACCTGCTGCATCAATGACTGAAAGTACTTTTCAGGTCCAGGCCACCGCCCATCTGGTAGATTTTCTACATCCAATAATTTTGAAATAAAATCTCGATTCTGATCCACTTCTTGCTTTGTCGCAACATCAGGATTTAAACCTAAATACTTCAATAGTAATGAATCGTCCGCAGACGCCTGCAATACACGCTCAATATCCTCAGTATAGAAACTATTTAACATCGGGGGTTCATCTTGGATTTGAAAGAGTCCCCGCAACTGACCAACGTTACGCGTACCTGCTAACTTAAAAGTCTTCAGTACAATCTGGTTAGCCAGTGCCAAACACTCAGCTAAGTCGGCTCGTTTTCGATCAATAACTTCTTCTAGTTGTTGCGACAATTGGCTCTTGAAGTCATCATATTGTTGACCATGCATCGCTTCCTCAATATTTTCTTGCCGAAGCTTCAAATAAAAATAAGCTGCATAAGGTACCTCAATCTTTTGAAAGGACCAGGCGCTATTAACGATTAATGCCACACTATAGCCCTTAGCAGGATCACGATTTTGAACCATTTCCGTATCCCGAAAACGAATATTTTGAATACTATCTCGTAAATCTTGCTTTTTATATTCACCTAAGTACAAAAGTGAAATCGTCACATGTTGATCACTTGATTGATTATTTTGAGATATTTTTTCATTTATTGTACCTGATTCACGCTTCTGATACGCTGTTTTTCGTATGTCTCCACTAAACCATTTAGCCTTCTTGTCAAGCTCACCACCACTAATTTTTTCAGCTAAATCCCAAGCTCTTAAAATCTGATTAGCTTGCTTATTCTTCACCCTAAAATCCTCCATAAATTCATAACGATACGCCTACCGCTTTCTTCGCCAAATCACTAGGAACAATAATAATCCCCAGAAAACCAGACCTTCCAGCTTCTCCCGATGGCTTGTTTTAGCAATGCTTACAGTAATATGCTTGGTTTGAAATAATTTCACCCGTTGCTCCCCCTTCTCTAAATTTAATTACATTCATTGTACAGTTCTTTCACTTATCCTGACAACCCAAGCTAACAATCAACCTGCCAATTTTTTGTTAGCCATTCAATACAAAACAGAACGCGGGGTTATTGCACCTCCAAATTAGTTGTCATTCAATGTGAAGAAAACACAAATGCCTAGCAACCTTTACGTTTAACCACGAATTCGCTCTAACAACCTGAATGCATTATAATTAATAAGCAATTAATTTATATCGATAAATCATGTTTTATATTAAATAGTTTATTTAAATAAGTTATTTCTTAAATTTTTTATTTAAAAATATAAATTTTACGTTTAAATATTATACAATACGTTCATTGGGAGACTATAACATGCCAGCAAAAACACAAAACAACTTCATTCGAAGACTAATTAACCTTCGTGACAGTCGGAACTGGTCAAAAACTGAGGTGGCCAGGAAATTAGGGTTGAGCAGTATGCAGCGATATGCCAACTATGAATATGGCACGAATGAGCCAGATTTGAACATGCTTAAACAGATTGCAGATCTATATGATGTGACAACCGACTACCTGCTGGGTGAAGATAGCGCATCTAAATGGATTGCTAGAAAAGATACCACTGACTTAAAAGACTTTCTCACAGCTCATGTGGATTCGATGACATACGGAGGCGAAGCACTTACGGAAGAAGAACGCCAACAAGTACGAGTAGCAATGGCCGTCATCTTCTGGGAATAGGGCTAAACGCGACTAACGCCCCTTACGATGAAGTATCTTAATGTTCGAACCAAGTTACTTCGGGCACGCTTATGGAAAGCTTGTTTATCGGCCAGAATATTGGTCACCTTTGTTCATTTATACGAAAAATAAGCCTATCAATACGGGGATTAATGGTTTGGGTAGGCTTCAACAACTTATGTCCAATAAACTGATCGACACGAAAAGCTGTTAATAAAGGGAGGAGCTTCAACATGAAGTCAAAAAATTTAGCACTTACTAACGGGATTGTAGGGCTAGTCGGCGGCATTATTTTATTATTCGGGGGCTGGTTTATTGCTGGTGGCATTGTTAGCGATGCTGCCACTGGATCAGTATCTAATACATCAGGTGCGGCCGCTTTCCTAAACATTTTAAAAATTGCTATTTTAGCATTAGGAATTATTGCATTAATTTATTATAAAGGTGATAAGCGTGTCGGTACTGCATCAGGCGTTTTACTAATTGTCGGCGGCGCAATCGCGCTTATTCCATTCTTAGGTTGGATTGGCGGAATTCTCGCAATTATTGGTGGATCTTTATATTTAGCTTCATTAAAGCATTTTAGTCAACCACAAGCATAGTCTAACCTGCAATCAGTTAGTAATATCAGCCCTAAAAGAACGCATGTGTTAACGATAGAAATCGACTAGTTAAACCAGTACACACTGATATTGATACTTGTCCGACTGCCCTAACATATGCTCTCGTAAACGGAGTATCTTTTATCTTTGATAGCTTTCAATACGATTTTTTATTTTGTACCATATGCTATTCCAAATAAAAAAGTGGTACCATTTCGGTACCACTTTTTTAGTGATTTTCTTTAAATTTATCAGCTTTGTTCAACTTTGAAATCCTTACGAATCTCGTTCTAATGGGATAGAAGTCGTTTAATTTCAATAAATTCTATTCCCATTCAATTGTCGAAGGTGGCTTACTCGTAACATCGTACACGATGCGGTTAACGTGATCGACTTCATTGACGATCCGCACTGAGATCTTTTGTAAGACATCCCATGGAATACGTGCAAAGTCAGCGGTCATACCGTCGATTGATGTTACGGCCCGAATACCAACGGTGTAATCGTAGGTCCGGCCGTCACCCATGACACCGACTGACTTGATGCCTGGTAATACGGTGAAGTATTGCCAGATTTCACGGTCCAAGCCGGCTTTTTTGATTTCATCACGTAAGATAAAGTCACTATCGCGCACGATTTCTAACTTATCTTCCGTAATCTCACCAATAACCCGAATTCCGAGACCAGGGCCGGGGAATGGTTGACGCCAAACAAGGTCAGACGGCATCCCTAGCTTTTCACCGAGTTCCCGTGCTTCGTCCTTAAATAACGTCCGTAGCGGTTCAATCAACTTGAACTGCATGTCTTCTGGCAAACCACCAACATTATGATGTGACTTGATTGTTTGGGCCGTTGAAGTCCCACTTTCAATCACATCGGTGTAGAGGGTCCCCTGTGCGAGGAATTCCATCCCGTTTAACTTCGTGGCTTCTTCATCAAACACTTGGATAAATTCGTTACCAATAATCTTACGTTTCCGTTCAGGATCACTGACACCAGCCAACTTGCTTAAGAAGCGGTCCTTAGCATCAACTTTGATGATGTTCAAGCCGAACTTACCTTCTAGGCTCGCCATAACTTGATTAGCTTCGCCCTTCCGTAACAAACCATGGTCAACGAAAATACTGGTTAATTGCGTGCCAATGGCCTTGTGCAATAACACACCGACGACACTGGAATCAACCCCACCGGAAAGTCCCAGTAAGACCTTTTTGTCGCCAACTTCAGCGCGGATCTTTTCAATCTGCATATCAATGAAATCATCCATTGACCAGTTAGCTTCAGCTTGGCAAACGTCAAATGCAAAGTGCCGTAGAATATCATTACCGTAGTCCGTATTCCGAACTTCAGCATGGAATTGAATCCCATATAACTTCCGGTCAACATCTTGAATTGCCGCAATCGGGCAATTCTTAGAAGTGGCCACCACGTCAAAACCATCAGGTGCTTGAGTAACCAAGTCACCATGACTCATCCACACTGACTGTTCAGCTGGCGTGTCCTTAAATAGGGGCGCCGAGTCACTCGTCACGTCAATGTTTGCCTTGCCGTATTCACGGTTATCAGCTGATTCGACCTTCCCGCCCGCAAGCGTGTAGGTCATCAGTTGCATGCCGTAACAAATCCCCAAGATTGGTAAGCCCAACTTGAAAATCTCCGGGTCAACCCGAAAGGCGCCATCATCGTAAACACTGTTGGGGCCACCAGAAAAGATAATACCTTTCGGGTGACGAGCCTTGATTTCTTCAGCGGTGATCGTGTTCGGAAGTAGTTCCGAATAAACGCCGAAATCACGAATGCGCCGGGTAATCAATTGATTATACTGACTACCGAAATCCAATACCAAAATGGAATCGAAAGACGCGGTATCCGTTTTTGCCAAGTTGTTCACTCCTTTGGATTAATTAATGCTCAATAGGTCTATCATACTGATTTCTAAACGTTCGGTCAACCAGTATGAGAAATTTCTTAGGTGCTAATATTTGCGGAAATACACGGCATCAATCACATGATGCGCAACTTTGTGCAAAATTAAATCCGCACGATTACGGGTTGGCAAGATATAATCATTCAAGTTTTTCAAGTTAACCTCTTCCCAAACACGCTCGGCCATCGCCATCGCGTCCTTCGAATCACCGATCGCCCAAGGATAGAAATAATTCGTCGGATCCTGGAAAGCCGTTTTCATCAGGGCCTTGAAGCGTTCTAAGTACCAATCTTCAATTAAATCGGCATCCGCATCCACATACACTGAGAAGTCCGTAAAATCACTAATGTAGATCGCCTGATTGCTTGGCAATTGCAACACGTTGATTCCTTCAATAATCAAAATATCAGGATGCGTGATCACGTCAAAACGGTTTGGCACAATATCATAAGTCTGATGAGAGTACACCGGGGCCTTCGCTAACGGCTTTCCGCTCTTCACATCGTTCAAGAATTGGATCAGCCGCGTCATATCATAGCTTTCCGGAAACCCTTTGCGTTCCATCAATTGCATCTTCTTGAGCTCGGCATTCGGGTATAAGAAACCATCCGTCGTAATCAATTGCGTCCGCCGGTCTGGATATAAATATTTAAATAGAATCTCTAATAACCGTGCTGTGGTGGTCTTGCCAACTGCCACACTTCCAGACACTCCAATAATAAACGGTGATTGGCGGTTCTGGCGGTGTAAAAAAACGGACTCCGTTTCCCGCCATGACAAGTAGTGTTCATACTTGGCCTGCAACAAATGCGCAAACGGCATATAAATATCACGGACATCGTCGAGACTAATCCGGTCATTAAACGCCTCAATTTCGTGCAAATTGGCTGCGGTCAATGGTACTTGATGCTGATTGTTACGATAAAATTGCTTCCACTGTTCACGTGAGAAACGATAATAGTTCATCTGATCTTCCATGATTTCTGTCTGCCACCATTACTAAATTAATGGGTTGATTATAACATGAAACCCTTATCAAACGCTGATTAAAATTCAAATTAACCGGATTCCTAATTGGTAGCCAATAACCATTAATAGCTCGATACTAGTTAACGCTGACCTAGTACCGAGCTATGCTACTGTATCTTATTCGATTTTCAGTTGTGCCGCGACCTCACGAGCCTGACCAAACAACGTCGTAATAATTTCCTTGACTGGCCGAATTGTCGTCATCATCCCCGCCACTTCGCCGGCCATGGGCGTACCATGTTCCATATCGCCATCTTCAACGGCTTTCGCAAATGAACCGTCCGCTAACGCGTGTAGTTCCGCTACCGGCGCATTAGTTTGCTCCAATTGCAAGTATTGTGCCAACATCGGGTTAACTAGCGCCCGTACCGGATCGCGCTGGCTGCGGCCAGTCACGATTGTATCCGTGTCACTGGCAGCCAATACTCGTTGCTTATAACTAGCTGGAACCGGGCACTCCTCAGCTGTCAGAAAGATCGTACCGCACTGCACACCCTGGGCGCCCAGCGCAAACATCGCCGCAATCGAGCGGCCATCACCGACACCGCCAGCACCAATCACCGGAATATCAACAGCGTCCACGACTTGAGGTAATAATGCCATCGTTGACGTTTGACCGATATGTCCGCCTGATTCTTGACCTTCAGCAACCACCGCATCCGCACCGGCCGCCACCATCTTATGGGCATGGTGAACCGAAGCAATCACTGGAATCACTTTAATACCGGCCGCGTGTAGCGGCGGAATATATGAAGTCGGGTTACCCGCACCAGTCGTCACGACCTTGACCCCCTCATCAATGATGACTTGGGCCAGTTCTGGACAGTTCTTCATCTGTAACATTAAATTGACACCAAACGGCTTATCCGTCAGCTTGCGGGTCGCTTGGATCTCTGCTCGCAACTGTTCGGCAGATAACCCCGCTGAACCTAAAACACCGAGTCCCCCAGCTTCCGAAACTGCCCCGACTAATTCATGGGTCGCAATTCGCATCATGGCACCAGAAAAAATGGGATATTGAATACCTAACATTTCAGTGATTAACATCGTCGTTTCCTCCTCAGGTCACTAACAACCGTTCTAACTAGTTGTTAGTATTTTCACGATATTGTGTGCCTAGTCAGTATTAAGGTCATTGTCTCTCACCGACTACTGCACTTGATGAGTTAATTTTAACGCTTATTCCATCGTTATGATAGCGTTTTCTTAGTTATTCCGACACAAGTTCCCAACTGTTCCACTACTGATCATCCTGACGTACCTTAAGATTTTCTTCACAAGTAAAACTAAAAAAAGTACCACTCCAGGTGAATGGAGCGGTACTCACTGTCTTAAACTGACTTAAACTTTTGCTTCATTTAATGTATACAAGGCGTGGTTCACCCGCGCTAGTAACGGTGACAAGCTACCCACTGCGACTAACGTTAACTCGTGCATGGCTCGTGAACAGATTGTATATAATAGTTGCCGTTCATCTTCACGTTGGTAATTTTCCTGATTAGCGTTCCACACGATGACCGCGTCAAACTCCAACCCTTTTGCTAAGAAAGACGGGACGACAATGACACCGGGAGCCAAGCGTTGATTTTCAGTTTGAATCAACGTGACCTGCTCACCACGAGCTTTCAGGGCCTTCGTGAGCGCCTCGCATTCTGCTAAAGATTTCCCGATAATTGCCGTCGTATCACGTTCAGAATCGTTCATCGCTAGCTGATCAACGACTTGATCAACCCCCGCTTCAAAGTTAGGCGTCACAACGACATTTGGCAAGTCGCCCTGACGATCAAAAGCCGTGACGGCTTCACCATTGACTAAAATTTCCTTGGTGAAATCAGTAATCTGTTGTGTTGACCGGTACGATTTAGTCAATTGCACGACCCGCGTCTTTTCAGGGTCAAATAACGTGGCCAATTCATTGATCAGCGAATGGCTGTTTTCCTTGGTAAAAATCGCCTGGTTCAAGTCACCGAGCATTGTGAAGCGGGCCTGAGGGAAGCTAAACTTCAGGAACGCTAGCTGAAAGGCGTTGTAATCTTGAATCTCATCCAAGAAGACAAACCGGATGTCACGCTGCCCGTGCTTTCCGGTCATTAAGTCATGCAGGTACATGTAAGCTGAGACCGTTGTTAACGAGATATGACGTTCCTTAATCTCGGCTAGTTTCCGTTCAACCGTAGCATCCCAGTCAGCAGCTGAGATACCGTGATCAGCCAACTTGATGATCTTCGGTACTTCGCGTAAGAAATGCGCGTACTGCATGTTGATGCTCAAGAAACGGTTACGCACGATTTGCGTCCGGGCTTTTCCTAAGCGTTGCATCACAATTTTACGTGCTAAGAATTTAAACTCTTTATCGCCATTCTTAAATTCCCGCGGCTGATTGCCATATAATTGATTGATCTCTTCGCGTGATAAGTCTTGAACCGCTTCTTCGACCCACTTGGAACGCATCTCCGATTCAACCTTGCGATTCAAAATCTTGATTAATTCTTCCTTAGTTGCTGATAACCGGTTCGCTAAGTGGTAGTTCTCATTGAAAGAGTAATAAATCGATTTAATCTTTTCCCGGGAAATAATCACTTCATCGTTCAACGTAATGTTACGGAAACGCATGTCCGCTTGTTCCAAATGTCGGCCATACGTGGTAACCGCGTTGAAGAATGCGAGGCTACCTTCCAACTTCGTAATCTTTGCCATCTGCGGTGTATTTTCAGTTTCAAACCGCTGCTGTAAAGTTTCAACTTGCATGTGTGGTAATCGGTACGATGCGTATTGGAAATAAGTCATCTGAACCATGTTTTGTTCACCCAGTTCGGGCAATACTTGGTTAATATAATCATTAAAGAGTTGATTTGGTGAGAACAAGATGACTTGTCCGGCCGTCAAATTACCCCGGTAACGATACAACAAGTATGCAACCCGTTGTAAAACGGACGAGGTCTTCCCGGAACCGGCCGCCCCCTGCACAAACAGGAGGTCAGAACTCGTATCCCGAATAATGGTATTTTGTTCCTTTTGAATCGTCGTCACGATACTCTTCATCTTCACATCGGACTTTTCATCCAACACTTCTAGTAACATCGAGTCACCAACGGCTTCATCAGTATCGTAGACTGTCACGATCTGGCCATTCTCAACCATCAACTGCCGCTTCAACTTCACATTAACGGTCTGCTCACCATCCGGAGTCTGGTACGTCACGTGCCCTAACCCACCGTCATAATAAATACTGGAAATAGGCGCTCGCCAGTCGTAGATCAAAAAGTGATCCGGCGTGTCAGAAAATGAACTGAGTCCGATATAAATCGTCTCAGGCTTAGGCTCACCAGTCTCATGAAAATCGATCCGCGCAAAATAAGCATTCTTTTCCAACTTTTTTAACGTCGATAATTGCTTAGTCGCGTGCTTCCAACTATTCTGCCGCTCATCCATCATCTGTTGTTGCTGCCGCACGGATAATCCGGTCTCCATCATGCCTTCGTAACTATCCGTTTTAATATTGATGTTATTCAGCAAGTCACGTTTAATATCGGCCTGATCTTTTTCCGAGCGCGTAATGGTTTGGCTTTGTTGTTCTTCAGCCACCTTAATTTTCGCAACCACATGATCTAAGTGTTCCTGTTCTGCAGCTTTAATTGACTTAGCCATTGAACGCCCTCCATTCCTAAATATCGAACAATAATTTTATCACTATCGGCGGCCCGACTCAATTAATAACCCATGGCAGCCGCCAGTTTTTGATTTTTTATGTAAATTTGTTTGAACATTGGTCTATCAAAGTTACGATTGTGTTAAACTGAAAGGAATGTAATCGGTTACATCTATTTTTCAACCCGCAGACGCTTATAATAAATGCAACTTAAATTGGAGGTGGCGCCGTTGGTCAATTTAATAACCATTTTAACCCATTTAGAACAAAGTATCGTCCCACTATTAACTACGCTTGGTAGTTGGTCTTACATCTTATTATTCGCCGTTATCTTTCTTGAAACGGGCATGGTCGTTTTCCCATTTCTTCCCGGCGAATCATTGATCTTTCTCGCCAGCACGATGGCTGCAACTCACAGCGACGCCCTCAGTATTCAGATTCTGGTGCCAGTATTCTTTGTGGCTGCTGTGATTGGCGACACTGTCAACTTCGAAATTGGCCGCCACCTGATTCGCTTACCGTGGTTGCAACGCCACCTCCCCCAATCCAAGCAACAACGCGCCCAACAATTTTTTGCTAAGTATGGCGCGAAAGCTGTCATGTTTGGCCGCTTCGTTCCACTCGTGCGGACCTTTGTCCCGCTGAGTACCGGCGCAGCCAAAATGTCGCAACCGACCTTCGCTATCTGGAACTTAGTTGGCGTTGGTATCTGGGTCAGTGTCGGCTGTTCACTCGGTTACTTCTTTGGCTCGATCAGCTTCGTACAAAACCACCTCTCGCTTTGTTTTCTAGGAATTATGGCCGCCGCGCTCATTCCAGCTGCATTGGTTGCGCTGATTAAGGGCTGGCGACAACAGCGGATCTCTTATAAATAGAATTAGTAAAAAAAGGCCACAAATTAGATTGCGACCTTTTTTACTAGGCTTATTGAGCGACTATACTATTTTCATCTAAAAAACTTGCTGGAATTTGATTCTTATAGCTTAGTAATTCTTGATACCAGAAGTAACTGTCCTTTAAATATCGATTATATGAGCCATCACCATTATCATCTAAGTCAACATAGATTAAACCATAACGCTTTGACATTTGATTTGACGAAGCAGATATCATATCGGTGGTTCCCCACATACAGTACCCCATTAAGTCCACACCATCATTCGCGATGGCTATTAGCATCTGCCGAATGTGCTGGCGCAAGTAACTGATTCGATATGTGTCATGAACACGAAGATCACTGCTCAACTCATCCACAGCACCTAGGCCATTTTCAACAATAAATAACGGCTTTTGGTAGCGATCGAACAAATCGATTAAAGATAGTCTCAATCCAACTGGATCAATCTGCCAACCCCACTCACTCTCAGGCAGGTACTGATTATAAACGCCAACGGTTCGATTAGCTTTGGTTACCCGCAGACCTTCCACATTACTAGCCGTACAAATTGAGGAGTAATAACTGAAGGCCACAAAATCGGCCGTATTCTCACGTAGTTCTTCCTGATCACCTTCCTGAAATTCAATCGTAATATGTGCTCTTTTCAGCTTAGCTAACAAGAATTCAGGATATTCTCCACGCACTTGAATATCGCTAAATGCATATACTTCACGCATTGTTTGCGTTGCTGCAAGCACATTATTGGGATCACTATTGTATGGATAAACCATCGTTCTAGTAATCATGCTACCAACTTTCATCTGTGGATAGTGACGATGACAATACTCGACAACCTCTGCCGCTGCCACAAATTGATGATGCATTGCCTGATAAACAACCGTTTTAAAATCAAGATCAGCAAAACGATCTGCGACTAATCCAGCTGATGAGAAGGGGTGCCTAATAATACTGTCAATTTCATTAATCGGTATCCAGTACTTAACATAATCATGTAAATAATCAATGACGGTTCGCGCATAACGCCCAAAAAGGTCTGCCACTCGTCGATCATACCAAGCATCATAATTTAGCACTAAGTTTAACGGCATTTCGTAGTGGGATAGCGTCACCACTGGTGTAATTTGGTACTTTGCCAATTCTTTAACTAGTGACAGGTAAAAGTCTAATCCCGCTTGATTAGGACACTTATCGTCACCATTTGGAAAAATACGGGCCCAACTTATCGAGAATCGATAGGTATTGATTCCTGTCTCTGCTAACTGTTTAATATCCTCTCGATAATGATGATAAAAATCCACACCATGCCGTTTTGCCCAACCTTTAGTCGATTCATCATTTAAGGCGTTTTTAATTTCAGCACTATCCATTTGGTTCACCGCTTGATAGTCACTACTATCAATTTGCGGCCGGTAACGCAGGCAATCTGCAATAGACATGCCTTTACCGTCCTCGTTCCATGCACCTTCTACTTGATTAGCAGCAGTTGCTACGCCCCACATAAAGTTAGGACTCGTTTTGTAAACATCCATCAATCCTACCTCACTTACGCTAACATTAATAAATTATTATCTGCGGTTACAGATTCGTTCGGTTCTGGTACTGGTAGGACCTCTAAAAAGTCCTTTGTATTTAACACAATAATCATAACCGTTGGATCATATCCAGCCTGTTTTATCTTGTCTAAATCAAACCGTAATAACTCTTGACCTGCGTGAAAACGTTCACCTTTTTTTACTAATGTTTCAAAATATTGACCTTTTAATTCAACGGTATCAATTCCCACATGAATCAACAAATCGGCATCATTATCTAAATGAAGGCCAATCGCATGGCTGGTATCAAAGACAGCTGATGCAACACCATCCGTGGGGGCAATCACGACACCCTCAGTTGGGACGACAGCAATCCCTTTGCCCATAACGCCACTTGCAAACGTTTCATCATTAACTTCATTCAACATCCGAGTTTCTCCAACAACGGGGCTATTAATCGAATGTTTAGTCGTCACCACTTTATTCGCCTGCTCCTGCTTTTGTTTCATGACTTCCTCGCTGACAGGATCTTCGAAACCAATCAACCAAGTTGCGATAAATGTTGCCACACTAGCAATAACAATGGTAGCGACTGCCAATACGACGTAGTTTTCTGTCTTAGATACCCACATTGGTAAGCTGAGTAGTCCAGGAGTGACATAAATAAATGCTTTCATTTTCATAAATCCGGCAAACAAACCGGCAACTGCCCCACCAATCATGGCACCGTACATCGGCTTCTTTAACTTCAGATTCACACCAAACATGGCTGGTTCGGTAATACCACCAAGATATGCTGTCACAGTGGATGAAAGTGCTAAGGCTCTCAACTGCTTATTTTTAGTTTTCAAACCGACTGCTAATGATGCGGCAGCTTGTGACATGTTCGAACACAAAGCCACAACCCGAATTATTGGATCAAATCCCTGTGTCGCAACTAATTGGATACTAATTGGACTGAGCGCTTTATGAATACCAATAGAAACTAACCATGGATATGCGGCAGCAAGTAGCGGAATTGCGATAAAACCGGCGTGATTATACAAGAACATGCTTATACTTGCAATTCCCATTGAAATCAAATTGGCAATTGGTCCAAGAACAATAAAAGTCAGTGGTGCAGTAATCAACATGATAAGCATCGGCTCTGCAAAGACTTTAATCATGCCTGGCGTAATCTTCTTTACAAACTTTTCAATATAAGACATTAACCATACGGATAAAATAGCTGTAATCAAGGTTGAAGAATAAGAAACCAATTGGATAGGAACACCTATGAAACTAACAGGCTTCCCAGCTGCTACCATTGCAACCCAATTTGGATTAACAGTGACCAATCCCATAAATGCCCCTAGAAATTGGTTTGTCTTAAAAATCTTAGCAGCGGAAAATCCAATAAATGCTGGCATAAAGAAATAGCCAGTATCAAAAATCAAATTTAACATCTGATAAGTTTGACTTTTTTCAGTCAACAATCCAGACAGTGTCAGAATGAGCAACAATACTTTCCCCATCCCGGCACCAGCAAGCAATGGAATCGCAGGTGCAATTGAACCAGTAATCGTACTAATTATTTTGTCGAAAATACTCCGCTTGTCCTTAGACTGATTATGATCTACATTTTCATCCAGCTGTAACATATCAGAAAGTTCATTATAAACATCCTCAACGTTATTTCCGATAACTAATTGGTACTGTCCCGCTTTTTTGACAACTTGTAAAATTCCTGGAATCGACCGTACCAACTCATCATCTGCCTTGGCCTCATCCTTCAGCACGAATCTCAGCCTTGTTGCACAGTGTACAACTGACTCAATATTACTTTTACCCCCGACACCATTAATAATCTGGTCGTTCATTTCTTTATATGCCATTATTCTGCCCCCTAATTTGCATCCGCAATTCTTGCGATATGAATCGTCATGTACAGTAAATCTTCATTGTTAAGCGTATAGTGATAGGTCTTCTGAACAAAGTCTTTCACTTTTAATGCACATTCATAAGCCGCTACCTTTTTCCCCTTGATGATTGCCAGCATTTCATCACTCAGGTCACCAATCGTGTGTTTTTTATCATTTTCCATCATGTATTGCCAAAAGAATTTTAAATGTGTAACGAAGCGATTATAATCGAGCGAATCGCGATCAATTTCAACTGATAATTGATAGGTCACAATACTAGTAATCTTCTTAACGAAATCAATAATTTCATGAAATTCATCCAATTGGTCACCTAATTCGCCGCTAATGATATGAATCGCAATGAATCCAGCTTCATCATCCGGTAGGGTAACATCACAAGTTCCGTTGATTAGTTGAATCGCCCACTGTCCAATCTGATATTCTTTTGGATAATAACTTCGAATTTCCCATAAGAATTGATTAGTCAGCGCCAAACCGGATTTTATTCGATCAACACTAGACGAAATATGATCGGTTAGCGCAATATACACACTATCTGTCAGCTCGATATTTTCGTCAGACTCTGCCTTATCAACAATCTGTTTAGCAATTTGAAAATACTGGATTGGAATTTCGTTAACCATGTCCAAAATCAGCTTCCGATCACCTCGACTAACAGGCGTAAACATTTTGTATATCTTACTTTCGTCAACAGTATCATTGAAATGTTTTCCATATGCGATTGCTTTTCCAATAACAATCATTTCTTGATGATCATCATTATGGGTTATAAACGCATTATTATTGAGCACCTTTTTAATTCGCATCATTCTCATCTCCATTCAGCTTGAAAATTCCCATAAAAAAAGCCCACTTAGCCTATCGACTAAGCGGGTTTTGTGTAGCTCCTGAACACTGCTATTACAATCCCAGTTAATTACTATTAATGTATAAATCAATGATAGCGTTTTCTTAGTCGTGTGTCAACTGCCGTTCAACTTAAATATTATCGTTCTAATTTCTTGAAAGGCACGTCTTTCCTTTTCAAAACCACTCAAAAAGTGTATCCTTTCAATGACTTATTCGAGTGGAGGGATTCTATGCAACCAATTCAATTAACTGCCTATCAATCTGACTGGCAAAAGCAAGCAGTCGAGTATCAAACCTTGTTACGCCAACAATTACAGGCGAATCTATTAAAAAGTAGTCACGTGGGTAGCACGGCCATGCCCCAATTATTGGCGCGGCCAACAATTGACTTGGCGTTGCTTGTTAAAGATCAGGCGGCTGCCGTAGCGACGTTACACGCACGACCGATCGCTGGAACGACGCGTACTTACGCGACACAATTAGCTGCTAACGACATCCACGTGATCATTACAACTGATGAACAGCATTATCAGCAATTGCTCACTTTCCGGGATTATCTCAATGCGCACCGGACAGATGGTCGCAAGTATACTGCCATTCGTGAAAAAGGTGTGCGCAATGGGCAAGCCAATCTCGCAGCCTACCTACAAACGAAAGCAGCATTCATGGCAAGCATCAATGACAAGGCCCAAGACTGGTTAGCCACTAAGGATCAGCATGAACACCACGACCGGACCGTCCGTGCAGAACTCGTCAACATGTGCCTTATCACCAATCCAGCGACCGGCGATGTCCTGGTTGAAAACAAGATTGACGCCCAGTGGTCGGGGTTAACTTTTCCTGGTGGCCATGTCGATCGCGGTGAATCACAAGTAACCGCGATGAAGCGTGAAGTATTAGAAGAAACCGGCTTGCACGTCGATCAATTAAAATTAGTTGGCACCGTAACGTGGGTCGAAAATGCGGACGGCGACGTGTCGCTTGGTACCTTATACACCACTAGTCACTATCACGGTGATTTGCTAGCCGGCTCATACGAGGGGGCCATTAGTTGGCAACCATTGAGCCAACTGACGCCTGACAAATTAGCCCCTGGTGTCGACCAAATCCTGAAAGTTTTCACCGATGCACATGCTAGCGAAGCTTTCTGGGGCTTTGATGATGATCAGCTCCGTGTGTACTAAAACGAATCGAGGTATTTATTCATGGATCAAGTTTCCTTAGTCATTATTTTATTAGCCGCATTATTAATTCCGCTTATCATGGCTAAATTCAAAATCAACAGTTTGCCAACGGCCGTCATGGAGATCATTGTCGGTATCGTCATTGGCCCCAGCGTGTTTAACTTTGTGAACACCTCTGACCTTATCTCTCAACTCTCAACGATTGGCGTCATCGTCCTGCTGTTCTTAAGTGGACTTGAAATTGACTTTAGCCTATTTAAGAAGCGGCGCACGGCGTTAACACCTTTAGAACAAAAAAACGCGGTCAACACACCGAAATATTCGCCAGTTCGACTTTCGGTGTACGCCTACAGCACAATTGTTGTTCTATCGCTGTTACTTGCCGCTGCTTTTAAAGTCAGCGGCCTCTTCAGTGATTTCTGGCTTGCCGCGATTTTATTTGGCACGATTTCACTTGGTATCGTAATTGCGGCTTTAAAAGAACAGGAATTGCTTAGTAAGGCTTTCGGACAAACGATTCTGCTGATCTCGGTCTTTGGTGAACTTGTCCCGATGATGGGACTGACGCTCTATGCATCCGTCTACGGCAGTAACTCACAAAGTCTCTGGTTACTATTACTCATTTTAGCCGTCGCCGCACTATTACTCTTACGATTCAAACCATTCTTCCGCTTCTATCAAAATATTAATAAATCGACGACACAACTAGATATTCGGTTAGCCTTCTTCTTGATTGTAACGATGGTCACGGTGGCCGAATCCGTCGGCGCTGAAAACATCCTGGGCGCTTTTGTGGCCGGAATCGTCCTGAAACTCTTGAACCCTAGTGAAACGACCCGCGAACGCTTGGATGCGATTGGTTACGGCTTCTTCATCCCGATTTTCTTCATTACGACTGGCGTCGATTTGAACTTACGGACCTTATTAACTAGTGGCAAGACCTTACTATTAATTCCACTATTTTTCTTAGCATACATGGTTGCCAAGATTGGTGGCTACTGGGTCCTAAAGTTACGGTTCAAGCAAGCCAACGCTTTAGCCGGTACCGCGCTGACTGCAACGACAATGACAATGGTATTAGCCGTCCTTCGAGTTGCCAAGTCAATGAAGACAATTACTAGTGACCAGTCCGGCGCTTTCTTACTCGCAGCGCTACTCACTTGTGTCATCTCACCCCTGATTTTTAACAAGTTTTATTCAGCTGAAAAAGAAGACCTGGTCAAAACGGCGGTCCACTTTATCGGCGCTAACTTAAGCACCGTACCCGTTGCACAACAGCTACGAAAAGGTTGGTACGACGTGTCAATGTACACGAATCATCCTGAGAATTATCAGACCTACCACGCGCAAGTGCCAGTGACCTTAATGGAAAACTTCACAGCCCAGGACTTACAGGATCACGGCGTCTTTGACACGGATATTTTGGTACTCGGCCATATTGATGCCGAGCGGAACTACGAGCTTGCTAAAGCCGCCAAAGCATACGGTGTACGGCGGATCATCGTTCGGTTTGAAGACCGCAATGTGCTTAACGAACATGAAGATGAACTCCGAGAACTCGGCGTCGAAGTCTACAATACACCAGAGGCCAACATTACTTTACTGCGCGCCTTGATTGAATCACCGTCAACCTTGTTATTGCTCAATGATACTGAAAACAGCATCTACGAAGTCCGGGTCCTCAACCATCTCTATACTGATGTTCAAATTAAGAACTTACAGTTTGCCCAGGATATTACCATTAGTCAAGTCATCCGTAATCGGAAACTGATCGCGCCCAATGGAAATACGACGATTATGTACGGTGACCGCTTAATCTTTACCGGGAATAAGC
This sequence comes from Lactiplantibacillus argentoratensis, assembly GCF_037290055.1. Classification (NCBI taxonomy): domain Bacteria; kingdom Bacillati; phylum Bacillota; class Bacilli; order Lactobacillales; family Lactobacillaceae; genus Lactiplantibacillus; species Lactiplantibacillus argentoratensis. Next base: position 737,959 of record NZ_CP147647.1, on the reverse strand, counting down.
AAACGGCCGCTCAGATTCGACAAGCCTTAGCAACTGCTAATTAATCGCAGTGCATTTTATGGTAAACTAAACACATTATGGCTTAGTTTTGAACACCAAGTAGAGGAGTAAATAATGGCAACTTTTTCCGTTTACATGATTCGTCATGGTCAAACTTACTTTAACAAGTACCGCCGAATGCAGGGCTGGTGTGATTCCCCCCTCACAGCTGTCGGCGAACAGGACGCTCGCAATGCAGGCAAAATGCTCAACGGTATTGATTTCGATGCCGTTTACGCCAGTGACATGACGCGGGCAATGCGCACCGCAGAATTAATTCTTCCTGCCAGTGGCAATACCGATTTGACGGTTCAACCAATGGCTGCCTTCCGTGAAGCCTTTTATGGCTATTTTGAAGGTGATGATACGTCGCAGACCTGGTTCATGGTTGGTGCGCCCCATCAAGCACCTAGTTTGTCCGCAATTATTGAACAATACGGCATCGAAAAAGCCAAAGATTTCTGTAAAGAAGCTGACCCGTTCCATCGCGCCGAAAATAACGCCGAATTCTGGCAACGGGTCAATGGCGGTCTCAATACGTTACGTGCTCACCATCACGACGGGGACAAAGTTTTGGTCGTCAGCCACGGCAATACGATTTACAGTATTGCTGCTCGTTTTGCCGCACTGACCTCACCAGCACGGCCCCAAAATGGGAGCGTCACGAAATTCACAATTAGCGACAACGATGTAACGTTAGACTACTTTGGCCGCAAAGACCATCTCGACTAAATAAGGAGAAACACATGGCTCAATTTTCAATTTACTTTGTTCGACACGGACAGACTTTTTTCAACTTATATAATCGCATGCAAGGCTGGTCTGACTCGCCGTTAACCGAATACGGACAAGCCACCGCAACCAAGGTCGGTCAAGCACTAGCGAACACGACTTTTGACTACTACTACAGTAGTGATTCTAAGCGGGCAATCGACACCGCTCAGCTCATTCGACAAGCGGCGGGTGCCACCGCCCAGCCCTTTAAAACACTGATGAACTTTCGGGAAGTTTTCTATGGTTATTTCGAAGGTGACGATTCAAGTCGGACCTGGTCACTAGTTGGCCGCCAATACGGGGTCACCAGCATGCACGAACTTCTTGAACACGTGCCTATCGATCAGACTCGCGACCTGATGCGTGAAATCGACCCTTGGCATGAAGCTGAAGACAACTCGATGTACTGGGAACGGATCAACCAGGGCTTTGACTACTTGAAAGCTCACCACGATCACCATCAAAAAGTCCTCGTGGTTACCCACGGCACGACAATCCGCAGTATGGTCGCACATTTTGCTCCTGAAATCGACATCACGAACGGCCCCAAAAACGGGAGCGTCACTCGCATCGACATCGATGGCGATCAAATTCGCGTCGTCGATTATGCGCAAGACTTAGCTGACGTGAAAGTCAATCAACACTTATAATTTTGCTCATCAAACAAAACGCTCGCAACCACTAACTGGTCGCGAGCGTTTTTATATTGGCTCTGAAATAACTGTTGTTGGTCATTAACTAAATACGTGATTACCGGCGACAGAGATTTCTATTTGTATTTTAATCATGGGCTATTGAATCGTTCGAATTAAAAAAGGTGCTTGCCGTTGCTCGGCTAAGCACCCATAGAACGATTCGCAACATTCATTGACAGAGAACCAACTCGGCTATCTTATCAATGATGTCCTTAAACTTTGCTGGTTAAAGACGTATTTGAAGAATTCAAGTATTGCTACCCCAATTCAACCTATTTTTTCAAAAAAGCCAGCACGTTCTTCTTAGACGGTTTCATGCTTCCTGCTAAGAACGCAATTACGACTGCCACAACAGCAAACAAAAGTTCCCAGACTGACCAATTAAAAACTACCGTTAAAGCTAACATAATAGCAGCTGCAATTATCAAGACGCCATCTCTGGGGCCTAAATTCAGATACGGATACATCATCATCAGACGTCACTTCTTTCACTATTTGTTGTACTTAACCAAGACTATACACGGAATTACTGACGAAATTAAGAAGCCCCTCCGAGAGGTAGTGCGTTGACCGGGTGTAACAGGAAAATTGTGTAAAGTCTTGGCAACAGTGCGTCTATCTCAGGTCGGAAGAAGTCTAAGAATAATCCACATATTCATTTAACTTCTATGATTATTATAACACCGCTTTCACGCTTATAATCATTCTTTTATAAGAATATTGAGAAGCTGTTGGCGGCTTCACTGACGACCAACAAACCCACTAACACAACCACCCAATCCTAGCTCGTGACTTTGATGCCAATAATACCAATGACCAGCATTGCTATGAAGATCCACGTGATGGGTGCAATTGTATCTTTGAAGAAAACCAGGCCAACAATTATCGCACCGACCGCACCGATACCGGTCCAAATTGGATATGCAATACTCAACGGTAAGTGTTTGGTTGCTAATGCTAAGAAGCCAAAGCTCAAGACCATGCCAACGACTGTGGCCGCAGCATAGCCAAAGTGACTGAACCCATTACTTAACTTCATCATCGTAGCCCATACCACTTCAAATAATCCAGCAATAATTAAATAAATCCACGTCATTCTCAATTCCTCCTCAAAATAAAAAGGACAACGTCCACCCAACTTCCACAATGACCTAAGGAAGTTGGGTTAACGTTGTCCGGTGACAATTCATCTTAATATTTCAGTCCACTATAGCAAACCTCATCGGCATGGTCAAGCTTACGCACCGCAAAGCATCCACTTTGTCAGTGGGGTCAACGGTGTCGGCAAAGCATCTAAAGCAAAGAAAGCCGCAGTACTCGTCTCATCGGTGGCTTGAATCAATTCACCACCCGTTGTATTGGCGCGATATAACGTGGTGACACTGTCAATAATGTCGCCGTTAGGATACTGATAGTGCATCTTGGGCCCACTATAGACATCGATCAGCGTTAACTCACCCACCGTCAGCCCAGTCTCTTCTTTCAATTCCCGTCGCGCCGTTTGCTGGACCGTCTCTCCCGGTTCAGTCGATCCAGCTGGCAAGCCCCAACAGTGATTATCGGTTCGATAAATCAAGACAATTTTACCAATCGAATTTTGGGCCATTAAAGCCGCACCAGCCACTACTAGCGGTTGGTGGCCAACTCGCCGCCGCAAATCAAGCACGTAACCCATTTTTGATTCCTCCCTAATACCCGAAGTCGTAATATTTTGATTAGACATGTTATACTTAATGCAATCATAACACGTTAGGAGTGAGTGTATGTCTGAAACCAACGCTCAAAAAGTACAAGAAGTCATCATTGCCGGCATGTCTAAAACGGTCGCCAATTACGACTACGCCATGTCCGAGCTAGAAGCGCTCGTTGCAGCCAATAATATGCACGCGGCCCTGCGAATTGACCAAGGATTGGAAAAGCCCAACCCGGCCACCTTCTTCGGCAAAGGTAAAGTTGTCGAAATCAAAGAAGTCGCAGCCGCCAACGATTTGCACATTATGGTCATCAACGCGGATCTGACCCCTAGTCAGGTGCGTAACTTAGAGGAACAAACGGACATTCAGATCATCGACCGTACTGGTCTGATCTTAGAAATTTTTGGTAACCGTGCGCGGAGTAAGGAAGCCAAATTGCAAGTTAAGATTGCCCAATTACAATACCAACTTCCCCGATTACGAACGAGTATCTCCAATCGCCTTGACCAACAGGCTGGGGCCGCTGCTGGTGGTGGCGGGGGCTTTACCAACCGTGGTGCTGGTGAAACGCAACTGGAATTAAATCGCCGGACAATTCAAGACCGGATCAGTCACGCGAAGCACGAACTTAAGGAACTCAATAAGGACGAAGTAGTGCGACGTTCACAACGCGATAAAGCTGGGCTCCCCAACGTCGCTTTAGTCGGTTATACCAACGCTGGTAAATCAACGACTATGAATGGTTTAGTGAAACTGTTCGGTAAGGGTGAAGATAAGCAAGTCTTCGAAAAAGACATGCTTTTCGCAACGTTAGATACAAGTATTCGTCAGTTAACCTTCCCTGACAATAAGCAGTTACTGCTCAGTGATACAGTCGGGTTTGTCAGCGACTTGCCGCATAACTTGATCAACGCCTTCCGTTCAACGCTAGCCGAAGCTGCCAATGCTGACTTACTCATTCAAGTCATCGACTACGCCGATCCCCATTACAAGGAAATGATGGCGACCACTGAAAAGACGCTCAAAGAAATCGGTGTGCACGATGTCCCGATGATTTATGCCTTCAATAAAGCTGATTTAACCGAAGCCGACTACCCGAACCAGCAAGATGATCAACTCATCTATACGGCGCGTGATGAGGCCTCACTACAAGCTTTGACCAGTATGATCAAAGCCAAAGTCTTTAAGAATTACGTGACAACAACGTTATTAATCCCGTTCAATGATGGTGAAGTAGTGGCTTACTTGAATGACCACGCCAACATTCTCAAAACGGATTACTTAGCTGATGGCACCCAATTAACAGTCGAACTCAACACTGTCGATGCCCAACGTTATGAAAAATACGTGGTGACACCTGCTTAAACGACTCATTCAAAAAGATGGCTCTAGGATTAACCGCCTAGAACCATCTTTTTTGATTTAACAATCAACCCACTCTGTTAATCGCCAAACCACTAGTGCCAATAGTGAACATCATTCAGTCACCATTAACGCGTGCAATTGCGCCAATAGTTCGGACTGCGACCGTCCTCGCCATTGACGTTGAAAAGCATAACTAGTCCCCTTCAGCATGGCAATTAACATATCAGCTTGAAACTCACATGCCGGTTTCGAAAGCGTTGGCTTCAAATCACGAACCAGTTGCGTTAATAGGTCACATAATTGTTGATAAAGTTCGCTCTGATAAAATTGACGGCGACCAGGTTCACCGGCCTCGACATTCATTAATAACGCCATGTTGTGCTCACGAATCGCTAAATATTCCCCAATAACATGATCAAAACGTGCCGCTGCACCTACCGAGGTCGTGGTCAAGTAGACTTGATTGGTTTTAATAAAAGTTGCGACTCGATCCGTTACCAATGCCAAACATAGTGTACTTTTATGGGCATAGTGACGATACAACGTTCCGGGACCGATACCAGCGGCCGTCGCAATATCTTTCATACTAACGGTTTCGATTGAACGCGCGGCAAAGAGTTGTCGCGCAGCAGTCAAAATTTTCTGTTGGTTAATTTGTGCATCCTTTCGCATTCGACACACCCTCCTATTTACTTAAGTTCACCATACACTTTTACGCATCACTTGACAAACGGAGTGTACTCCGTTTAAGGTATAATTATACAATCTAAGGGGGAATTCACTACGTTTGTCTTTTTATCCGGATTACTAATCGGCATCTTCGTTAGTCTGATTGGTGGCGGAGGTGCTGCCCTATACCTAGGTGTCTTAACCAGTCAAGTAGGCCTTGCAACCGCGGTAGCCGTACCAACCTCCCTAATCGTCGCCTTACCAGCCTTATTCTTTGGTTTTCTAACACAGTTGAAAATCAAAAATGTCAATTTCAAGATTGGCAATCAAATGATCATTGCGGCCGTTCCCGGTATCATCGTCGGGACATTCAGCGCACAATTTATTCCCCAACAACTGTATAACTGGATTGTCGGGACAATTTTTTTGATTATGGGTGCGATGGTACTAATCAAGTATGTTCACCATTCTAAACAAACTACAGCCGGTCACCAACCTTGGCAAGCTGCCTTCTTTGGCCTTTTAAGTGGATTGATGGTCGGCATTGGCGGCTTAAGCGGTGGTGCGACCACGGCTGCCGGGTTAGCAATTCTTGGGTTAACGGCCGTTGAAGCCGCTGGTACTGCCACCTACGTGTTAACGGTTATGTCCACAATCAGTTTAATCGGCCACCTCTTCACCAGTACTTTTGCTTGGCAATCAGGATTGGTCCTCATGATTGGCGCAATTATCGGCGCAATCATTACACCACTCGTGATTCGCCATTTAAATTTAGATAAGGTCAACCGCGTATTAACGCCATTTCTTGGTCTTATTATTATTTATTTTGGCATCAAAATGTTTATATAAAGGCAGATAAAAAGTCACTTCAGGCAGTCGTAAACTTGAAGTGACTTTTTGATATCCCCACTGAAAAAATTCATAATCATGTGTATACCAAGAACAACCTTCTCCAGCATGTTGGTGGCTAAGCTAACTGCCGACGACTGACTAGGTAAACAACGATAATCAATGGCAGCGTCACCATCATCACGGGATAAAACCACGCCATTGGTAATTGACTGCTAATCAGCCCGCCAATGATGGGGCCAAGTGACATCCCGAGATCAACACCAATATAAAACGTACTATTGGCTAGCCCATGATCAGCTTTCGGCACGAGCATCAATGCTTTAGCTTGGCAAATTGAAAACATCAAACCGTATCCGGCGGCCAGTCCTGCTGCACCCAGCAGTAGCATCGCCCAATTGTTCATGTCAGTTAAGCCAATCAATCCTAATAGATTAAAAATTAAGCATAACCAGATGAACCGTTTAAATGGCACCCGGTCGAACCAGTCGCGAAGAACAAGTCGCAATACTAATAAAATACCCGCGTACACCGGGAAAAATACCCCCGCTGCCACATGAAAATGCCGTGCAGCGACGTAGCTAACAATATAGGTCTGGGTGGCAAAATATGGTAATGAAAATAAAAGCAAAATCAAGGCCACGGGGATTACTCGTGGTTGTACGATGCGAATATGATGCTTAGTCGTAGCCGTTTGCGGCGTCACAATTGGTTCACCATGATCACCGACGAATTGAATCATGATGACGAGCAGTAAACTACAGCCCGCGGCTAACCAAAAGACACTCTGGTAACTGTAATGTTGATACAAGAAGACACTGATTGCCGGCCCGCACGCCATTCCAAGCGCATTGGCTAGCCCATAAATGCCCATTCCAGAGCCAATTCGATCGGGTGGCAATAAACTAGCCATCCAGGTCGCCATACAGACTGAACACAAGGTGTATCCCAACCCATTCAAAATTCGCAATAACATGATTAACGTCACGTTGGTTGTCAAACTATAACCTAAACTAGCTAGTAGCAACAAGCAGCCCCCCACGAAGGTCAAACGGTACTTAGAGACCCGGTCGGTTAAATTCCCAGCCAGTGGACGGAGCACTAGCGATGTCAGATTCGTCAACCCAGCAATCGTACCGGCAAGCACACTACTAGCACCAATCCCGTGCGCAAATCCTGCAATCACGGGATTAATTAACATTGGACTCATTAAAAAGAAGAAACTGGCCATTAACACTAACTTTACATCCGGCGTATATAAACGCGTCTTCATCAATTCTCATCACTCTCTAAATTCTGATTAACTTGTCGTAACAAGTCTAAAAACACCTGTTGTTGTTTGGCATCCAAATGGGCAAACATTTGCGCACTCGTCTGCCAGCCATGTTGACGGAGCTGCTCGCGTTTGGCACGCCCACTTTGGGTCACCACCACTTGCTTGGCACGTGCATCCGTTGGACTGACCACTAATTGGACGTATCCGCGCGTCTGCAAGCGTTGCACGATCATCCTGGCCGTCTGATGGGTAATCTCCTGATACGTCTTAAACGCGGTTACCGTGCGACCTGGCTGATCCGTAAAAAAGGTCAAAGCATCCGCTTGCTCAGTCGTTAGCCCCACCGTCCGCAAATGTTGGTTGCGACGCCGCTTGATTTGACGAGCTAAAATCAGAACTTGCCGCGCCACCATTTCATCATGATTCATCTTAATCACCTGCCTTTTTATTTATACAGCTAGCTGTATAAGTTGTCAACCAGCGTCTGCTTTTTTCCCCTAATCTCGCTTATGAACGTCTTAAACAATGACAAAAAAAGTGGCCAGGCTTATTTAGCCTAACCACTGATACTGTTGACTATAACGCATTTTTCCGACGTTGCGCGGCACGCCATAACGAAAAGGCCGTCCAACAGCTCACTAAGACGATCAACCAACTCAGGGCTGTTAAGGACAGTGACTTAACTAAGGTCGCTGCCACCACCACACCAATAATACCGCCTAAAATAATGCCGAATAAGCCGCGATAATCGACGCGGTCATGGCGAATAAAATTCACTGCCGAAATCGGCATCAACAATGCGCACGACAGCATCATAATTGGGAAGGCGGCAATCGGGGTCAATCCCAGAAAATACACCATTACCATACACGGGGCGTACAGTCCGACTCCGGCTGACATCAGTAACCCTAGGATAAAGTTGCCACCAATACCGACCAATAATTTCCAACCGGATAGTCCCGTCGCCTGATTAGCAACTCCCAGCAAACTGATCCAACCTAATAACTTCGCTGCCATCAGTAAAGCAGTGATGACTAACGCACCGGCCATGATTAACTGAATCCACCGCTGATTAAGCTTCGTCATGACTTCACTACCCAGTAATGCGCCGAGCGTTGCTGCTAAAACTAAACTAATCAGTGTCACTGGCTCGACCGCAACTGCTGTAACAAAGAAAAACGCCTCAAACGCGGTCGGAATCGCATGCATCGTGTTCAAAGTTCCAGGTAGCTTACGTTCATCCTTTAAATAATGGCTCGCTTGAAAAATTGCCGTGGACACGACGAAACTTCCGATACCAAGTGTGTCAAGAAAATCCGTCACGGCCCCGATAACCATACCGAAACCAAAACTGTGGTCAAAAAATGGCGCTGCTTGCCGTCTGGCACCGGCTAACAGCAACCCAAATAAGCCGATGCTGAGCAGCATCAACAACACCACAATTGCAATTACCATCAATCTAACCCCACTCTCTTACCTACTCGTAGCATTATACTGTATTTTTGACAAATGAACCAAAAATTATGACCACGGTGTCCTTGCCAGCGAGCCCACACGCAGCAGTTTACCGGTCGTACGCGCAATTCATCCGCTGAGTGGGTCCGCCCGTTGCTAGCGTAACTGAACCCACAGAATGCCAGAATGTGCTATAATCCAATCAATCGATTGTGCACAACCATTATCAAGAACGTTGCCGCACTAAACACTCATCACATGAAAGGTGGTAATCATCATGAAAACACCCACAATTCGCCCCCTTGAAGACCACGTCTGTTTTTCGACCTACACGACCGTCCACGCCATTCAACGTCTCTATCAACCAACTTTGACCGTACACCAACTCACTTATCCTCAATATCTAGTCCTAGTCGCACTTTACGCGACGCCACCGCACGCCGTCCCAGTCAAAACGTTGAGCACCCAGCTAAATTTAAGTACGGGAACGCTGACGCCCGTGCTACAGCGGATGACCCAGGCTGGTCTAATCACACGCCACCGGAATCCCAACGACGAACGAAGCGTCTTACTCACTCTGACACCTCAGGGAACCGCAACACGGATCGCTTTAAATGATTTGCCGGATTTATTGACTGCTAAGGGTGGTCTCAATCAATCCGAGTGGGCACAACTAACTCAATTAATGACTAAGTTAATGACTAACCTGACCCGTTAAATAACCCTGCTAATATTAAGAAGATAAATAAATTAATTCAAAACCGCCACACCGCCTGATTCCATTTTGTGTCCAACCTGAATCATCAACCAAATGACGCGGATTATTTTGCATTTTATCGAACTTTACTATTAAAATATTGTTATTAGTTCGGATTTAGAGCAAAAAATCAGCTATATCACCCGATATTTGATTGTCAGTGCTACTAATATCTGATATGCTAAGTGAATCATTTAGAATTTGGCCGTTTCAAGGGAGGATCTCAGGTTAATGCAGGAAACAAAACAAGCAACGACCCTGAACCGTTCACTCGGTTTTTGGTCAGCACTTTCACTCGTCGTTGGTACGGTTATTGGGTCAGGAATCTTCTTTAAACAGTCCTCAGTTCTTGAAAGCGCCGGCTCACCGAGCGCTGCGTTACTCGCTTGGTTACTAGGTGGGCTGATTACGTTGACCGCGGGCTTAACAATCGCCGAGGTCGGTGCCCAAATGCCCCACACCGGCGGGCTCTATGTCTACATGGAACAAATCTATGGTAAGTTGTGGGGCTTTCTCTCCGGTTGGATGCAAATCGCCGTCTACGGTCCCGCTATCATCGCTTCAATAGGCGCTTATCTCGGCATTTTACTCGTCGGTTTCTTCAATCTACAGACCAGTTGGCAAGCACCACTTTCGATTGGTGTCATCGTTTTGATTGGCATCCTCAACATGTTCGAAAACCGGTGGGGCGCCGCGTTTCAAATCGCGACCACGTTGGGCAAACTGTTACCAATTGCGGCTATTATTATTTTTGGCCTCTTCTATGGTAATCAGAATGCGCTGGGACAGTCTTTACATACAATTACCCAATCAACAGGTAGTTTTGGGGTCGCCGTCCTCGCAACACTATTTGCCTATGATGGCTGGATCCTAGTCGCTAACTTGGGTGGCGAAATCAAAAACCCGCAGAAGTTATTGCCGCAAGCCATTATTTTAGGGATTTCCATGGTCTTGATTGCGTATACCTTAGTCAGCTACGGGATTCTCCACTTCGTACCCGCGGCAACGATCCACAAACTTGGGCAACAAACGACGCTATACTTTGCCCAAGCAGCGTTTGGCACAATTGGCGGGCGCCTATTGAACATCGGGATCATTATCTCGATGGTGGGCTGTTTAAACGGCAAAATCATGACCTTCCCCCGCATCGTGTACGCCATGGCTGCTCAGAATCAGCTGCCATTTGCTAAACAGCTCAGTTACTTGCACAAAAAGTCACACGAACCGATCGCCGCTACTATTGCCATCCTGGTATATGCTAGCATTATGATCTTGTTCTTCAATCCGGATCGCCTATCAGACCTCTGCATCTTCACCGTCTACTGCTTCTACGTGGCGACCTTCGTTGGTGTCTTTATTTTAAGAAAACGCCACCCGGCTGCTGAACGACCATTCTCGACACCGGGATTTCCAATCACACCGCTGATTGCAATTCTGGGCGCACTGTTCGTGATTATCAGCGAAATTGGCTCGGACTTATCCGGCGTACTGATTTCACTAGTCATCATAGCCGTTGGGTTCCCAATCTATTATTGGAAGCGGCAGCAAAATCAGAACACTTAATTTAAATTCTCGCTGGCTCATAAAAAGGGCGTAGTTACCGAAGTATCTTCAGTAACCACGCCCTTTTAGCAAGCGCCACTAACTTAAAAACGTCAGCCACGACGGATTTTCCGACACGGCTGACGTTTGTTAATGACTTTATTTGATCTACCAGCCTTTACGCCAACTTCTTATCCAACACACGTGACAGAATTGACAAGGCGTAACAAATAATGAAGTACATGACTGCGATCATTAAGAACATCGGTAAAATATACGCTGAGTTCTGACCATAAATAATTTGCGCATGGTTTAATAATTCAGGTAAGACAATAATGGTTGCCAGCGACGTATCCTTAATCAGTGAGATAAATTGACTCACAATCGTTGGGATCGTCTTCTTGATTGCTTGTGGAAAAACAATGTGCCATAACGCTTGTACATAGCTCATCCCGTTAGCCCGGGCGCCTTCCATCTGACCATAATCAACCGCCAAAATCCCTGAACGAATGATTTCGGCTAACATGGCCGATTCAAAAATCGTCATAGCGAGGATGGCTGCGAAAATGATACCAGGCTTGAATCCCAAGTGTGGCAAGCCAAAGTAAGTAAAGAAGATAATTAAGATCAATGGCAAGTTTCGAATAATGTCAACAACAAACCCAACCACTGCCGATAAATATTTAATCTTGACGTACCGAAGCACCCCTAGGACTGAACCGATAATAAAACTGGCAATGATGGAAACGACGGACACTTCCACCGTTACCCAGAGTCCTTCGAGCAAGAACCGGATATTTATCCACGAATACGCTTGAATAAAGTTTTGCATGAATCGTCGCCCCCTTCTAGTTTGCTAATTTTTTCTCTAAGTGCCGCATGTAATAACTCAGTGGCAACGTAATGATTAAGTAAAAGACCCCTACGACCACGTAGCTATTGATCGTATCAAGCGATAGTGACGCAATTGAATTTGCTTGGTACATCAAGTCGAACCCAGCCACGAAAGCTAGGACAGAAGAGTTCTTCACCAGATTAATAAACTGGTTGCCCAACGGTGGAATGATGATTTTAAATGCCTGTGGTAAGACAATTTTACTCATTGCCTGCCAGTACGTCATCCCATTAGCACGGGCGCCTTCCATTTGTCCAGGATCAACAGATTGAATTCCGGCCCGAACCGTTTCCGCAATGAATGACGAGGTATAGATTGTTAGCCCAATTGTCCCCGCGGTAAAACCATCAATCTTGGCAACATACATTGGAATGATCACGTAGAAGAACATCGCAATAACTAACAATGGAATGTTCCGGAAAATTTCAATATAAACTCGACCAATGATGCGCATCGTACGACTTGGCAAAACTTCAAAGATAGCAAACATTGTTCCGATGATCGTACTGAATACCAAAGCAATCACACTGGATAACAACGTATATCCGAGTCCTTGAATCAGCTCTGACCAATAGTGCGTTAGAATGTATCCCATTAGCGTGACGCCTCCTTATAGTCGAAGCCGGCCACGTTACCAAACCACTTCTTCAAGATGCGGTTGTACGTCCCGTCCGCTTCAATTTCTTTGAGCGCTTTATTCAGAGCCTTTTTTAACGGTTCCTGACCCTTATTAACAGCGATCCCGTATGGTTCTTTCGTGAAGGTACCCCCAACCACTTCGTACCCTGGGTTTTGCGACGCCATCCCGTAAAGAATCCCGTTATCAGTAGTCAACGCGACCCCTTGACCAGATTTCAACGCCGTCATTGCCTGAGCATAGTCGGATAATTCCAACACCTTAGCCTTAGGCGCTGCTTTCTTAATGTTCTCAACAGAGTTTGCGCCAGTCACACCCAGGACCTTGGTGCCCGACTTATTCAAATCCTTAACTGATTTAATCGCACTGCCCTTTTTAACCAGCAGTGATTGACCAGCATCAAAGTACGAATTCGTAAAATCAACCTGTTTTTCACGTTCTGGCGTGATGGTCATCGTGGCGATAATGGCATCAATGTTCCCATTCTTCAACAATGGAATCCGTGTTTGACTTGTGACTTGGACGAACTTGGCAGTCGCATTCTTGCCGAGTACCCGCTTCGTTAGTGCCGTCGCAATATCGGCGTCAAACCCTTTGATTTGGTTATCTTTAACGTCCATCAACCCAAATAATTTCGTATCAGCTTTAACACCCCACGTAATGGTCTTGCTAGCTTTATCATTGGTCAAGACATCTTGTTTTGATAATGATTGCCGTGAACCGCAAGCGGTTAAGACCACCACTAGCATGGCAAGCATGCCGAGTGCGCCAATTAGTCGTTTCAGCTTCTTCATTCGTGGTCCTCCCCTACAATTTAGTGTGTAATGATTTTACCTAAGAATTGACGGGCCCGTTCATTGGTAGGTTGACCATCAAAGAACTTTTCCTTGGCATCATCTTCCAAGATTTCCCCATCAGCCATGAAAATAACCCGGTCGGCCACTTCACGCGCAAATCCCATTTCGTGAGTCACAACTAACATAGTCATACTGGAGTCTTCAGCAACGCTCTTCATCACGTTCAACACATCATCGATCATTTCAGGGTCCAGTGCTGAAGTTGGTTCATCAAACAAGAGGCACTTTGGCTTCATAGCTAAGGAACGCGCAATCGCGATCCGTTGTGATTGACCACCAGATAATTGGCTTGGTAGACTATTCGCTTTGTCGGCCAAACCAACACTATCCAATAAGTCCATCGCTAATTTTTTATTTTCAGCTTCCGGCCGTTTCAAGACTAACCGGGGTGCAATCATGATATTTTCAAGCACCGTCTTGTTAGCGTATAGATTAAAATGTTGGAAGACCATCCCAACGTTTTTGCGAATTTTATTCATATCCGTTTTGCGGTCGGCTAAATCAAAACCATTGACTAACAATTGACCAGACTGGACACGTTCCAAACCATTGACGGTTCGAATCAAGGTACTCTTACCTGAGCCAGATGGTCCGATCAAAACAACTTTTTCACCTTCATTAATCGTTAAATTAATATTTTTAAGGGCGTGAAAATCACCATAATACTTTTCGACGTCGTGAAATTCGATCATTGACATTGCAGTCACCTTCGCTTTCTCTATCAGCCTATTGACTGACGGTCTAGAATTATCGCATTAATAATTAAAGTTAAGAAATCCTTATTCTTCGTTAATGCTATTTAAATAGTTTAATACATAATTAGTAATTTTGTCAAAAAGTAGCCAAATATTGTTCGATATCCATAAAATAGTGAGAAACTGTCGTCCTGATTTCAGTCAAAATGACTGAATACCAGGGACAATATTGAACATTATTCGTCCAATGTCAATAATAATTCGCTTTTTATCGAGAAAAGTAGACGCTAAAACAAGCTTTAGATAATGATATTAATAAAACTTTTATTATTGCAATAATTAAGCTTTAACCCGCTTCTAATCATACCACTACTGAAAGCCGGCGTAGCATCCGGCGCTTAATTTTCATAATTAGTAGCTCCAACTAACTGAACTTTAGGATTTGTTAACGCTTCCGCAATCATTTCTTTAATATTCATTGCTAACCTAGAACTACTAAGAAATTAATCATCAGCATTTTCATGGGAGACGATAACATGTTACTTGACCAAGCAGCGAATATGACTAATATTATGGCAGCCCAGATCATCAAAGTCTTTTATCCCTTTGTAATTGCCAAGACTGAGACGGGCGCCTACTTAAAACTAAATTTATCCACTAATGAACAACGCGATCCCCTTTTCTGGGATGAACTCCGTAGCATTCTGCAAGCCAAACTATGGGTTCCAATCGGCAAGCACTATCACCAGTTGTTAGATAACGGCTGGTTAGCCGAGCCCGGCAGCTAAGCACCTATTCAAGGGACAAATAAGCCTTCCAAGTGAATACCTGGAAGGCTTATTTAGTGGCTACTATTCTAGCCGGATGCTGACAATCAGGGCATTGCTAGCAGGTCGCCGTACCGTGTGGTGGTTTGCCACTTAACGGCGCGACACTTGATTGTCGTCGCAACGGCACACTTTAAGCTGGTTCATGATTAAAAGGCGTGGTCGCTCGGTTTACCGTTCAGAATGGCTAAAACGTCATCCAAACTAATATCGACCATGTTTTTGACCGCCAGATTCGTATAAAAGCCCACGTGCGGCGTAATGATGACATTGGGCATCTGCATTAATTGTGCCACGTTAGTATCTTGAAGCACCTCACCCTGATGATTTTGATTGAATAACGCATTTTCACCCTCAACCGTATCAAGTGCGCAACCCGCAATCTCACCGGCCTTTAGTGCTGCCACAAGATCATCAGTAACGATCACCGGGCCGCGGGAGGCGTTGATAATATAGGCATCTGATTTCATCAACTTCAAAGCTGCCGCATCAATCAACCCAGCCGACGTCTCATTCAAGTCCACGTGTAAATCAACGACATCCGCCTGTTGTAACAGGTCTTCCTTAGTGTCAACGTAGGTTAAAACGTCTTCAAGTTCGGGATGGCGTACCACGTCATAGGCAATCACCTTGGCGCCTAACCCGTGGAAGAGTCGAGCAGCCGTACCACCAATACGTCCCGCTCCAATAATACCAACGGTTAATGACCGGATTTCTCGTGCTTGCAGTCCCGCCCACTGGAAATTCTGTTGGCCGATTCGTTGGTCAAACATTTCTAGGTTGCGAATCAA
This sequence comes from Lactiplantibacillus argentoratensis, assembly GCF_037290055.1. Taxonomy (NCBI): domain Bacteria; kingdom Bacillati; phylum Bacillota; class Bacilli; order Lactobacillales; family Lactobacillaceae; genus Lactiplantibacillus; species Lactiplantibacillus argentoratensis. The sequence goes on along the minus strand of NZ_CP147647.1, from coordinate 722,142 downwards.
GCGCATGGTCTGGGCCACTGACATCTCAGCAACTGAATTAGGTGAATAGGCTGGGACATTCGTCACCACGAGACCAGCGGCTTTGGCGGCCGGAATATCGATTGTATCCACGCCGGCCGTACGACTCGTTAATTGTTTTAACCCGGCCGCAGCTAGTGATTGATATAAGCTAGCATCGCCACCAATGGGGCTACGCTGTTGGATGACCAAACCGTCATAACCCTTGACCAGGTCGGCGGTTTCCGGGTGAAATTCCAGGTCATTCGTATCTACTTGAACTTGATGAGCCGCAGCCCACGCTTGAATCGCATCCTGCTCATCGTCACGAACACTATACATTAATATTTTCATCTTTAAGCCCCCTGCTTCTTGCTGGCAACATATGTCTTGATCCGTGTGACCGCCGTCTTAAGGTCGCTCATCGAAGCCGCGTAACTAATTCGAACATAGCCTTCACCACCAGGGCCAAATGAGCTACCTGGAATCAGAGCGACACGCGCTTCATGGGCCAACTCACGGCAAAATGCCATACTATCTTGTGGTAATCCGGCTGGAATCTTACTGAATAAGTAGAAGGCCCCTTCAGGCTTTGCTGATTGGAACCCAAGTTCATTAAGGGCGTCGTACAAATAGTCCCGTCGTTCTTGGTACTCACGTTTCATTACTTGAGCATCATCTAACCCATTTTTTAACGCTTCCGTCGCGGCCGCCTGGGCATTGGTCGTCGTTGAGGTGACAGTGAATTGATGAATCTTACCCAATTGCGCTGTGATCGCTTTCGGCGCACACATAATACCAATCCGCCAGCCCGTCATCGCATGCGACTTTGAGACCCCGTTAAGTAAAATAGTTTGTGCCGGTAAATAATTGGCGATGGATTCGTGACGCTCACCATATGTCAATTCGCTATAAATTTCATCAGACAAAACGAAAATCGGTTGGTCAGCTAGCACCGCGGCTAGGGCCTTCAAATCGTCATGCCGGTAAGTCACACCGGTTGGATTTGAAGGGAAGTTAAGCACCACCGCTTTTGTCTTAGGATGAGCTGCTAACGTCGTTTGTAACTGGTCAGGCGATAACACGAAGCCATTATCTGAAGTATCCATGAAGACCGGCGTCGCACCAGCTAATTTAACAATTGCAATGTACAGTGGAAAGATCGGGGTTGGAATCAGAACTTCATCCCCCGGGTTGAGGATCGAACTCAACGCCGTATAAATGCCCCCAGTCGCACCAGCTGTGATGATCACTTCACTAGCGGGATCATAATGGACATCATACTTAGTGGCCAAGAACTCAGCGGCAGCCGTCCGCAGTGCCAGCGTCCCGTTCGACGGTGCGTAGTGGCTTTCATCCGCTTCAATACTCTTGATAGCAGCCTGTTTGATGTGCTCCGGTGTATTAAAGTCTGGTTCACCGAGGGTCAAACGGACGATCCCCGGAATATTCGCGATTTCAGCGTTGAACGCCAAAATATCGGACGGCTGAATCGCCGCAATTTCATGATTCATATGGCTAACAAGTGTTTCTGAATTAATTGACATAAAGATTCCTCCCAAGTTTGGCTGAGCTTGTTGGTGGAAGCGGACTGGAATGGGGTCAAAAAAGCGCACCCCTTGAAATTCCAAAGGGTGCGCCACCACGCAGAAACAAACTTATTAGCCACCCTTGGAATTTTCAAACATCCATGGGCGCCGTTAAATCACAAAATGCTCTTGGCAACCGCATCGATGCAAACATCGGATTCGTGTTTGCACCTATGCAGCCGGCACAAACACTAGCGAAAATACCAAAAGTAAAAGCTAGTTCTAGATTTTAATGAATTTAACGGTAATGACATATCATTAGCTCCTCATCAATTGTTAATCTAACTATAATGGTTGTCCTAACCACTGTCAAGGACGAATTTGCTATACTGGAGTTAAATCTACTTTGGAAGGAACGATTATATGACTTACCAAGCATTAATGTTTGATATTGACGGCACGCTGACTAATAGCCAACCAGCTTACACGACGGTTATGCGTGAGGTACTTGCTACTTATGGCAAACCATTTAGTCCTACGCTAGCGCAGAAGACTTTTCCCATGGCCGCTGAACAAGCAATGGCTGAATTGGGGATCGAAGCCAGTGAGTTTGACCACTTTCAGGCCCAATACGAAGATGTCATGGCCAGCCATTATGATCAGATCGAACTTTATCCAGGCATTACCAGCCTCTTTGAACAGTTGCCATCTGAACTAAGACTTGGTATCGTGACTTCCCAACGACGAAACGAATTAGAAAGTGGGATGCGGTCATATCCGTTCATGATGCGGATGGCTGTCACAATCAGTGCGGACGATACGCCTAAACGCAAACCAGATCCCCTACCCCTACTCACGGCCCTCGAAAAAGTCAACGTTGCTCCGCAAAACGCACTCTTCATCGGGGATTCCGTCAGTGACGAACAAACTGCCAAGGCCGCTAACGTTGATTTCGGACTGGCTGTCTGGGGGATGGATCCCAACGCCGACCATCAAGAAGTGGCCCACCGCTTCCAAAAACCATTAGACATTTTGACGCTTTTTAAATAGCTATACCGACAAAACAACCGTTTCGAGTCACTGCTCAAAACGGTTGTTTTGTGTTTAGATTCAATTTGGCTACCGAAACGTGCTTCCAAAGGCAGTTTGCTCCGCTTAACAATAAAACGGTCATCATCCAAAACCAGGATGATCACCGTTTTACCGTTAATGCTCACAAACTAACCGCCTTTGGAAGCACTCTTAATCTTCTCTTCCCTCATACGCAACCTGCGCGGTTACCTGGTAATCGCCCGGTTGCTCGATAGCCGACGTTCGGCCCGCAATCTTGCTCATACCACCTGTGATTACCGTGGAGGCCAAGTACAACTTATAATCCTCATGCGCATCATGAACATCGGTCAAGCCGACCTTAGTAATATGCCCAACCGGGGATTGGTCCATCTGATTGATTCCGGCGTAAATAACTAGCCGGTGATTCTCCAACTTTAACTGCGAAAAAGGAATTTGAATGCCTTGCCCAATCGCATAAACGGGTTCACCCGTTGCCTGCGCCTGCTGAATGATGGCATCATCAGTTAAGCCACCGTAATCTAATCGAACAATGTTCGCCGCTTGTAGTTGATCAACGATTTGATGCACATTCTCCTGTTCAGCACGTGAAGTCTTCACCGTGGCGGGCAACAATTCCTGCCCATCAAAAATACCGTTCGCAGGAATGTATGGTTGTTGCTGACTCTGTTGCGCTTGTTTTTCAGCTGCTAACGCTTCTTTAGGTTTACCACCCAATAATTTTTCAATCCGCGGTGATAAATCATACTTCGCAGTTTTATTAGTAAAGTAATAAATAACGTTTAACGTAATAAAATAAATCAACGCCACGAAGACGAGCATGTATAAGATACCCCGTAACCACGCGCCGTTTTGCATCAAGCGAATCGCCACGTAGCCCAGGTATAAGTTCCCCGCAATCCCAATGCCGATATAGATCTGATTCTTAATCTTTACATTGACATTAACGTAGCCCAAGGCGTGATTGATCATATCTAAAATACTAAACATTCGTTATTCGCCCCCGTCGCTAGTAGTGGTGTCCGTTGTCGACTGTGACGTTGTCGTTGCCGAACTTGACGCGGTCGTACTTGATGACTCGGTAGTAGCACTATCATCATCATCGTCACTCGTATCAGTCGTGGAACTACTGTTATCAGTGGCACTAGTATCAGTGGTACTGGAACTCGTATCATCGGCTGAGCTTGATGCGCTACTGGTCTTGTTAGCACTGCTGCTGTCCGTATCATTCTCGTCAGTACTACTACTGGAACTACTATTCTGTTCATCATTAGATGTATCTGAACTGGATTTGTCTTTGGATTTATTCTCATCGCTACTATCATCAGCCGCTTTCTTTTTCAGACTTGCGGAACTAGCTGATGAACTTTTGACCACACTGCTAGTGGCCTTGGCGCCATTGACAGTATGGGTTGTCTTATTAACGACCACGTTAGTTGCCCCCAGTGCAAGGACAATTGAAACAATTGCAAATGGTGAAATAAATGGTGGTGTTCGATAAGCCATCGATGTCATTCCCTTCTGAGGCTTTGCCGTTATTCTTTCTAATCTATAATTAAACCATGCTCGTGTTCGGAATGCACTAATTCTATCACAAATTAAGAAACTCTTTACTCAAACAAGGCCAACAAAAAAGCCGACTCGGAGCTGCTCCGTGTCAAGTAGACAATTAAACAATTAAAATCTTATGCACTTTCTTGAACGGCATGATTCCGGTATTCTTCCGGGGTCATGCCGTTTAGTGTCAATTGACGTCTTGCTGTGTTATGCCAATTGATGTACTTCTTGATGATGTTAATGAGCTCTATTTCGGAGAGTGGTTGCTTGAATGCCAACTCCTCGGTCTTAAATTGGCTCCAGAAGCTTTCCATCGGACTGTTGTCTCCTGGGGTTCCAGGACGAGACATACTGTGCACGATACCTTCTCCAGCTAGTAACGTGTTGTATGCACCTGATGTGTAGGCCGATCCCTGATCAGAGTGTAAAATCTCAGGTTTGACACCATGAGTTGTTTTTAGAGCTTGCTTCATCGTATCGACCACAAGCTGGGTCGTCTCAGTACTTGCAATTTGCCATGCGATAATACTACCGTCATAAAGATCTTTAACGGCACTTAAGCGCAGGCGTTGCGCCATCTTTGTGCCATATCGTAACTCACTACAATCGGTCACCCAGGTAATATTCGGCCGTTCAGGGGTAAAGTCATGACTACCATCTTCACAGAGTAATTTGTTGGCGAGAATATATTCCTTCTTTTCTGCCTTGCGGTCGCGTTTGGCCACTCGAATTGACGAGTAGATACCGTGATTACGCATGATACGCCGAACTCGGCCTTGGCTTACATGGTAAGGTGTCTCCGTGTTGATGTACATTGTCATAGTACGGACGCCGTAAATGTAGTTTTGGGCTTCTTCACGCGCAATAATGTAGTTTAATATCACGTCATTCTCAAGCTCATGAGCGGTTACTGCACGGTGAGTCCACTTGTAGTATGCGGCACGAGAGATTCCGACATAGTTACACATAAAGCTGATGCCATACGGTCGCTTAGTGTCGGGATTCATTTTTTGTGAGAGCGTTTGAACGGTTTGATATTTTTCTTCTGAAGTGCATCTATCCTTTCGAACTCTTGGAGTTTTTTTAATATCGCGACCTCCGTAGAGACACGTTCTAGCCGTGCTTTAAGGCGTTTGATTTCAAGATCTTTAAGTTCTGATTCAGTCAATTTACCGTTATCTTCTTTAGCTTTACCTCGACGATCTGCGAGTGCGTCGGGGCCGCCTTGCTTGAATTTCTTGACCCAGGCATACACTTGACCATAAGACACATTGAAGTGAGTGGTCGCGGCACCGTAGTTCATTTCATTGGCAATGGTCCATTGTGCAATTTCGATTCGTTCAATCTGATTGGTTTTCCTACCGTCTTTCATTGGGGAGGGCCTCCTAGTGGCTTTGAGTGGTTTACCACTAGTATACCGGTTAACCCACTGATAGATAATGGAATGATTTGGAATACCATATTTTCTGGCTAGTTGTGGATATGAAGTGCCGCCTGCTAGGTATGCTTGGACCACCTCAAGCATAAGCGCTTCTGAGTACGCGTGTTGATATCGACGACCACTCAGTGCTTCTGGCCCACCGTCATCATATCGCATGATCCACTGTGCCACTTGTGAGTGATGAACACCGTACTCCCTATGGATTGACGTGGCTGATACACCATCTCTTACCAATCCAATATAAAAGAGTTTCTCTTCCAGACTGTACCTCGAACCTTTTTGGCCCATAAAAATACTCCTTCCTCAATAGACAAGCTTTAATTATTTGCTTGTCTACCTTGGTAGGAGTATATCCCTCCCCGTCAGCTATTAATTGCCTGCTTTTTCGTGCAATTGGCACATAGACCGTAAATCTCGATGCGGTGACCCGTAATCGTACAACCCGGTAATTGTGCTTCATACTCGTCTAACGGACACGCTTGCAGTTCCGTCACCTTACCACAGTCTGAACAAACAAAATGGTGATGGTGTTGATGCTTGAAATCACATTGATATTTAACCAGGGTTTGATTAGCCTGGGCCTTCAATTCCAATAATCCTAACGTTTCAAACTCTTTAATATTGCGATAAATGGTATTGTGACTCATTCCTGCAAATAAGGTTCGCATGTGCTCATCAACGGCCGAAATTGCCACATAGTGGTCCTGATAGGTCACCAGATAATCTAATAATGCCTGCCGTTGCTTCGTAATTTTAAACTGATTACGGCGTAAAATTGCGACGGCTTGTTCAATGGGTGTTTCCATAGTGTTGCTGCCTCCTACTGACCAGGACTCTGCTAAATCATAATCATTACTATTTAGTTTAGCATACTCAGGTGTAAAAGTGAATTACGTTGCCCATCTATGTGTCAGTGCTAATCCTTCGTCACAGCATTAGTCTGACAATACTCAGTCACCAACTCATCTAGCTGGCGCTGCGTCACTTGCCAGTCATCATTCACAATAACGTGCGCGTGTCCGACTAATCCCGCCGGCAACGCTTGGTCACGCAAGTACTCATCACTTGCGACTCGTTTTTGAATTCGGCTGGGCAGATCCCCACGCTTGGTCAAACGTTGAATTAGCGCCTCTTGATCAGCGACTTCGAGATAAATCACAACCGCTTGTTCGCCTAACTCCCGCGCATAGGTGATCGCTCCCGCCGTATCTAGGACGATACTGATCAGTGGTGAGCGTTCCCAAGCGGCCGCTAGCCCTTCTCGTGAAGAGCCGTATTGATTGCCACTATAGGTCACGTGTTCTAGGTAATGTTTCGTAGCAAAACTGGCCGGTGTTTCAAAATAATAATCGCGCCCACTGACTTCACCTTCCCGGGGTGCCCGGGTCGTATGAGTAATCACCTGAGGAATTTGGTATTGTGACCGCAAGTAATGACTGACAGTGGTCTTACCACTCCCAGTTGGTCCCGTGATCACAAAGATCCGTTTCGTTGTCAAAATCGCTAAACCTCCATTTTTTAATCCATGTAAAGCTTTTCATTTGCGTTAACTCAATAAACCGAGTATAGTAACGTACCTATAAGGTTCAAATAGATGATTCACGCATCTCGTAGCAAACCAACAATTTTCAGAAGGGAGTTTTGTCATATGCAATTTCAAAAAACAAATAGCTGGTTCAGCATTGTCTTAGATACGCAACGCCAAATGTTTGTCGCAACTGACAAACTTCATCCAGAATTGTTCGCTGAAGGCGTAACAATCGAAGATGCAGTTGCAAACTTACAAACCCAGGCCTAAGCTAATCTAAAAATATTGTTTAAAAATTACTGGTACCGTTTATGCGACGGCACCAGTAATTTTTTTATCGTCACTATTATTGTAGATGCTGCTCAATGTAGGTGTTAGCCTGATCTAACATTTGCTTTAAATTATCGTAAGTCAACCGTTCCCTGGCAGCGGCATAGTCAAACCAGCCAATTGCGCTGATTTCAGCTTGTTGTCGTGTCACCACAACGCCACTTGGGACTTCACTGACAAACAGTGTGACTTGCTTCAAATTGCCATTCGGTAAGTCATATTCGGTATACGCCTTAAAATTAGTATCGAGTGTCGCTTCAATTTGGGTTTCTTCACGGATTTCACGCCGCGCTGCTTCGGCTAACGTTTCTGCACCTTCCACGTGACCCTTCGGAAAGCCCCAAAAATCACTGGTCGCACTCTGTAATAATAAATAAGCGGGATGACCATCTTTTTGTTGATAGACGACCGCACCACTAGCTACTTCTGTACTCATGAAGTCGCACCTTCCTAATTATGAATTATGCTCTAGTATAACATGTTCCACTATCAATTGAGGGTTAAAATTGCCTGAAGCAAACGTCCTAGTGCGACACCCTGCCGTTCATCAGTCCGGTTTTGCGCGATTGTTTCTGCCACCGCCATATTCAACCATTGATTGGCGCGTGCCAGTGTCGGCGCTAATGCATAACCGCGACCCAGCAGTCCCGCAATCACCGCAGCTAACGTATCACCAGTTCCGTTATAATGCCCGGGCAACCGGCGCGCACCACTGTATTGTACGTGCCCTGCTTCATCCAACCAGGCACAACCAATCTGATCATCCTGTTGAACATCCGTAATAACCGCGTGAGCACCAGTTTTCAATTGCGCTTGCAGTGCTGGCAAAATGACCGCTAGATCCGGTGTCGTTTGATAGGGCGTCCCCGTTAGCAATGCGGCCTCCGTCGTGTTGGGCAAAATCACATCTGCCTGTTGGATAAGTTGACGCATCGCTTCTACATAGTCCTGGTCAAACCCCTGATAGAGTTGACCGAGATCGCCGAGTACCGGGTCAACAACTAATAGCGACAGCGCTTGTTGTTCTAAGTAAGTGGTTAATTGTTGGCACAGTTCAACCGAACCAACGTAACCGATCAGGGCTTGATCAAAATGCAGGTGGGCGCGGGTCCAATGTTCAAAGACCTGCGGCAACCACGTCGACAGGTCGACCACGGCTGGTGTCCCGTACCCGCTAGTATGTGTCGATAATAAGCTGGTCGGCAGTGCCGCCACGTCATAATGCATCGCCGTTAATACGGGTAATGCTGAACTAAGCGAGATTCCTCCGACCGCGGATAAATCTTCCGCCACTAACATTGTTGACAATCTTGCTACCCCCTCTTATCTCGTGTAATGCTTATTTTATCAGAACTCCGACTGACTGTAACCTTTTCGCTTCAGAAGAATGGTTGCTTAAACGACTCGAACTGGCGTTATTGCGGCCACAGTATGCCATGACAGGATTTGCATCATTAAGATTACTTATTTACCAATCAAAAAGTTGAGCACCAGGTTGCTAGTCCCGTTGCTCAACTCATTAAAGTTCATCATTCGTATTCATCAGACTAAGTCCGGGGACGTTTTCCACACACTTAGCCGACTTCAGTCCACTCAAAATAATGCGTTCTCAACTGTGCCGGAACGCACCGGCGAATCTCACTGTCGGCATCCGGCTAGGCTCAGTGATCAGATGGTGTCAAATATTGCCGTTCCATCGCACGCCGGGCCTCAACCGCATCTTCAAAATGCACAAAATGTTTGTTTAGTATGTACGTCCCTTTGTAGTAGAAGTGGGCGACCCAGGAACCCGACTGTTTGTCATAGATCACGCCCACAACGCCGCTCGTGTTACGCTTTGACTTCTTGAGTGAACTCACATCCGTATGGTGGTCACGAATCTTCAAGTTACGCGGATCTCCCATACGCAAAACTGCCTGCGGATTATTAAAAATATTTTGCCGGCTCTGTTCCACGGCCAGACAGCCACAACTGCGCGTCTTACCGTGCCGCAAAACATAGGAATCTACGACGCACGTCCGGCCACATTGACACTGACAAAACCAAAGTGCATTGCCATTCTTAGCACGACCCGCCCGGTGAACAGCTATTAAACGTCCAAAGTGCTGACCAGTAATATCAATCGCCGCTCCCATCCTAATCCCACCATTCTAAAATTTAACTTTAATTGATAACAATATTATAAGCTTTGGCGAATCCAATTAACAGCTTAATGTATTAACCACGTTTATTTATTTACTGGTATTCGTTTAAACTAAGTATCAACTAATGATTAACAATAGTTGCATCTAGCCAACTGTCTCTTCAGACCACGGAACGGCTTAAACTAAATGTGCTTACTGGCTGGGCAAGTTAGCATGGCGCGGCGCAGGTCGCCGAGTTCCTAAAATGCCGCCGTGGCAGGATCCGAGTGCCACCGCTAAAAGGATACTGTCGGCATTAGTTATGGTACCGCAGCCGCTGGGCAACCAGTTTCTATGGCGCATAGCTAGTACGCAACCCACATCCCATGGAGTTATTAATAATAAAAGGCTGATTCTAATTGACTTTTAATAATCAACCACGGTATCATATTGACATGACAATTTGTCGATAATGACAACTAACTGTTACAAATAACCAAAAAGGTGGTCCATGTTATGGGGATTTTCCAGCGCATTTTCCAAAAAGAAGATTTGGAGCGCTATTTACAAAAAGATAGTCATTTTGAACGGACCCTCTCCGCAATCGACCTGATTGCACTCGGAATTGGTGCGGTCATTGGGACCGGGATTTTCATTCTGCCCGGAACAGTCGCTGCAACGAAAGCGGGTCCCGGGATTATTTTATCTTTCGTTTTGGCTGCCATTGTGTGTGCCGTCGCCGCAATGTGTTACGCCGAGTTTGCTTCGGTGCTCCCAATCGCCGGTTCCGCGTATTCATACGGAAACATTGTCTATGGCGAAATGATCGGTTGGATCATTGGTTGGGCTCTGGTACTCGAATACGTCCTAGCCGTTGCGACCGTTGCCGTTGGGTGGGCCGCGTATTTTAATTCATTCATCGCTGGTTTTGGCCTCAAGTTACCAAAAGCCATCACCGGTTCGTTTGACCCCGCCCACGGGACCTATATCAACGTGGTCGCAATTCTGATTGTCTGTCTGATTGCTTGGATTATCGATACCGGCCTAAAAACGTCAATTCGATTAAACAATATTATTGTGGTCATAAAATTAGCAATCATTGTGTTGTTCTTACTCGTCGGCTCATTTTATGTTAAACCAAGTAACTGGACACCCTTTGCCCCATTCGGCGGGACGGGAATTCTCAAGGGCGCCGCGGTCGTCTTCTTCGCTTACTTAGGGTTCGATGCCGTTTCTTCGTCGGCTGCCGAAGTTAAAAACGCCAAGCGCAACATGCCGATTGGAATCATTGGGACGTTGGTCATCTGTACCATCTTCTACATTCTTGTCTCAGGCGTATTGACCGGGATGGTTTCATACAAGCAATTGAACGTTGACGATGCAGTGGCGTTCGCTTTACAACTCGTCCATCAAAACTTCGTGGCCGGTATTATCTCGATTGGGGCCCTCGCCGGCATGTTCACGATGATGGTCACGATGATTTACAGTAGTTCACGGCTTTTATATTCAATCGGCCGTGACGGCTTGCTCCCACGTTTCTTAGGGAAAATCGACAAGCACCACGCTCCTAAAAACGCCATGTTGACGGTTACGATCGTGATTTCAATTCTTGCTGGTCTCATTCCGTTAGATCAATTGGCAAACCTGGTTAATATCGGGACACTGATTGCCTTCGCCTTTGTTTCCTTTGGTATTCTGCTACTGCGGCGTAATCCAAAACTTAACGCGATCAAAGGCTTCCGCGTGCCACTTTACCCAGTCCTGCCAATTATTTCTGGCTTGCTTTGCCTATTCATGATGACCCAATTATCCATGGAAACCTGGCTGGCATCACTCGCCTGGTTCGTCCTCGGGCTCGTCATTTACTTCAGTTATGGCATTCGGCACAGTCGCATGAATAAGACTGACGATTAATAACAAGGTTTATTAAAGTAACCAAAAGCGCCCACCTCAAGTGATCAACTTAAGGTGGACGCTTTAACGATCATCAGCACGTTAACGCCAATAATGACAACGATTACATTTTAAGGTATGATAATGGTACTTAATCAAGGAGCGTGGTTCAATCATGTTAACACCTAAAACGATTCACGACGACCTTCATGAACATCATACCCAGGTCGTTCAACTATTTAGTAAGCATCCCTGGCTCATTCCCGCCACGACCTTATTACACATTATTCCAGTTGTCGTTGGCATCAACGGCTTTTGGAAATCACGGGCGCTGAGCAAGCAGCTCAAAATCGAACGTGAAAAAACGAAGCAACTCGCCCTACAACAGGTCGATAAAGTCCAGTCAGCGGTTGCCAGTCATCACTGCCAGCACCCGAACTTACACCACCTCTTCAAGCACATTCACACGCCTCATTAACACAAACGTGGTTCGAGTCGGCAACGACTGAAATTGCCGATTCGAACCACGTTTTACATCCATCCCCCAACCGGTTGCCAAGTGCCGATTAATGATTACTTTTACACCGCACAACGATTAGGCTAATTGAATCGTCACGTTGGCTGACGGCCCAACGAGCTTGGCAACAGGACAGCGGGTCTCCGCAATTGCAAGCCAGTGGGCCGCTGTTTCATCATCCACTTCTGGAATCGTTACCCGGGCATCCAAGAAGAACTGATAGCCGAAACGGTCTCGCGACATCTTGACCGTGGTCACGACTTTACTCTGATGTGCTTGCCCGTGCTCCTTTTCGATTGCCTCCAACGTGGCGTTGAGGCACGTACTGAGCGCTAACCCGATCAACTGTTCCGGATTCGATCCCGGCACCGACTTAAGTGGACTGGAAACCGGCACTTCAAGCCCATCCGGCACGTAAGCGTGTCCTTGGATACCATCTTCATTAATCGCTTGCGTCGTATATAAGATTGGAAAATCACTCATTCTTAGTTCCTCCATTCGATAGTTCACTTTGCAATTAACCTACCACAACATTACAAACTTGTCAGTAAGAATCGTTGGTTCTGACGTAATTAGCGGTATAATATTTCTAATAATACTTAATGAGGAATTTACTTATGAAAAATAATCAATTTGCAATCGTCCCGACTGATTCGGAAACCGCGATTGCCGAACTTACGAAAATTCGTTTTATTACGCCTGATATGGACGCCCTGACGACTGTTCCAGCCGTCTACCAGGCATTGCTGGCTAAAAGCTTACCAGAAGTCCACACGGCAAGCGGCTTGACCCACAAGTTTAATAACATCATGGCAACCAGCCAGCACACTTTATCAGAATGGCTCGCCGATGCAACTATCGTGAACAATCAAGTCTTTTATAATGTGGGACTTCAGTTACTGGGTTTTCTACCTGGTCAAGATTTTGAATTGGCCGATCCATTGCTGGCGATGCGCGATATTCACTTGCCAATGGTCGGTGATAGCGCCTTTGATCGTGAAGCCCTCTATTATGCTTGGTACCTATTATTAAATACACGTGGGAATAATGGACAAACCTTGATTGAATCACTCACGACCCGGGGTTACTTTGTACCATTTTACCAATTACCTAACGATCAAAAGCCACTCTTCTTCAATGGTAAGGCCCAAGCCGTCTTTGATACCAACGCGCTCATTCGTGACGTCGTCTACGTTGAAGCGCCTTTGGATACTGATCACGATGGCCAACGGGACCTGCTCAAAGTTGAAATTCTTCGGCCAGCCGAGACCGAGACCGGCTTAAAGGTACCCGTTCTCTATACTGCTAGTCCTTATAACCAGGGCATCAATGATCGGGCTGGCGACGCCCAGATGCACAACGTGGACGTCCCCCTGACCGCCAAAGAACCGGACGAAAATACCTATGCGGATGTTGAATACCAGCCAACAACAGCGCAACTGCCAGCTGCTCGAACTGCGACCGCGACGACCGATGAGGCGGAAGAGACTTTCAGTCGGGAAAAATCTTATACACTTAATGATTACTTCCTGGCACGTGGTTTTGCAGTCGTCTATGCGGCTGGAATCGGTTCGATTGACTCGGACGGACTGGCCCCCACTGGTGACGTTGATGAAACGACGTCCACGGTCGCAATTATTGAATGGTTGACCGGTAAACGGCAAGCTTTCACCAATCGTGATGGCGATGTCGCAATCAAAGCTTGGTGGTGCAACGGTGCCGTCGCTATGACGGGCCGGTCTTACCTCGGTACCCTCGCAACTGCCGCTGCTACGACAGGCGTGGCTGGCCTTAAGACGATTATTTCCGAAGCGGCCATTTCAAGTTGGTATGACTATTATCGAGATAATGGCTTAGTCGTCGCTCCGGATACGTTCCAAGGAGAAGACACCGATGTGCTGGCCGCCGAAGTCTTTTCACGAAGTCTAAAGGCCGGTGACGCCCACCAGATTCAACCCGCGTTTGATCAGAAACTGGCGGAACTGACCGCCGACCAAGACCGGGCAAGCGGCAACTATAACCGTTTCTGGGATGAACGCAACTATCTCAAGAATGTCGATAAGATCAAGGCGGACATCATCATGGTTCACGGGCTCAATGACTGGAACGTTAAGCCCCGCAACGTAGCTAATTTATGGGATAAATTACAGGCAGTTCCCGTTACTAAAAAGCTCATTTTGCACCAGGGACAACATATTTATATCAATAACTTACAATCGCTCGATTTCACCGACATGATGAACTTGTGGCTAAGCCATAAATTATATGGTTTAGATAATCATGCGGAGACACTCTTGCCTAACGTCTTGGTACAAGACAACACGCAAGCCCAAACTTGGCACGGCTATGACAATTGGTGGCAAGACACAACCGACGCTTTAGATTTTAAGGTTCAGTACAAAGAATTAGTTCCTGCTGACCATACAGTTGACCAACGCGCCGCTCATTTTACTGATAAATTGCCTGACAAATTATTCGACCACTATAAGCATCATTTGGATAGTTGGCAGCGCGACCTCTTGCAAGAGGATAAGTTAAATCCGCTCTATGATCACCGCCTCTTGTTCAAGTCTTGGCAGGCACCTGAGGATCAATTATTAGTGGGTATTCCGCACGTTGCGGGCTCTGTCGCCGTTAATAAGAATTTCGGCATGTTGAGCTTTATGCTGATTGACTTCGGGGCCGCGCGCCGTTTGACTGTCAGCCCACAAATGCTGGCTGCAAAAGCGCTTGATCTAGGTTACCACTGGCGCGAAGATGATTTGAAGGACTTCAAGTTAGCGGGTGAGACGCCGTTCAAGATGATTACTAAGGGGCATCTTAACTTACAGAACCGCCACCACCCATGGCACGCAGAAGCGATTCAGCCAAATGTCTTTTATGACTTTTCTGTGGATCTCCAACCGCTGTTCCACCACTTACTGAAGGGGCATCAACTCGGACTAGTCATTTACGCAACTGATATGAAGATGACGATTCGCGGCAATCAAGACCTCCAGTACTCACTTAACTTGAACGATATTCGCTTACACGTCCCAATGAAAAAAATAACCGACTAACTAATTATGGCCTACCAGCTAACCACACAACCGTTAACTGGTGGGCCTTTTGTGTACCTTCAACTTAAATAGCCACTTATCATGACCAGGTCGGACACCCCCACCCGTCCGGAACTAGCCAAAAAAAGTTCCAGCTTACCATCAACGTAAGCTGGAACTCATCTTTAATTGTTATTAACTTCGGCAATGCGGTTCGCAATCAAATTCGTTAACTGACGATTACCAGTCGGATTGGGATGGACATTATCATCCGCAAACCAACCATTTTGATTCTGCGCACGACCATGCCAATCGATAACGTGCACGTTCGCATGTTTCTTAGCAGTTTTTGCAATTTGCGCGTTGACTTGGTTTTGCCAGCTCTGCGTTGGCACGTGGGCCGTTACCCAGAAAATCTGACGGTCCTTACCAATCAACTTAACAACTTGTTCAGCTTGATCGTTCGTAATCGTCCCGTTAGTCCCAATATTCAAGAGAACGTTGTGTGCCAATTGGCCCTGTGACTTCAGTGAATTAATAATACCGGGAACTTCCGTCACTTGCCGACCAACGCGACCTTGTACCACCGTACCCGGAATAACATCTTGCAGATCAGAGGAGACATCAAGTAGTACTGAATCCCCAATAGCGGTCAGGTCCGTATCAGCCATCGCTAGAACAACTTGGGGTTTCAAATCGTATTCCTTTTCCACCTGCTTTTGCTTCGAGTTCAACTTCGCTTCAGCCTGCTTAGTCTGCATCTTTTCAGTCGCGACCTTCTTGCTTGAAGCAGCCGCTGCCTGGGCAGCTTTTTGGCGTTTGAGCGCCGCCGCATTCTTCTTATCAGCCGCTTTAGAGTTAGCCGCAATCGTCTTTTGCAATTCAGTCTTCTTGTTAGCTTCCGCTTTACTTGGCTGTTGAACGAAACCAACCGCCGTAATAACGAATAAGACCGTGGTCAAAGCGACGATCGCAGTGGTCACGCGGTTAAACTTCGGTTTGCGGAGAAAATCCTTGAAGTCGACCAATAACCGACTGTAATCATAGTGGCGCATTGGGTTTTCGATAAACCGATAACTCAATTCCGTCACAATCAGAATCAGGGCAACTTCAATCAAGCTATTCAGGAGTAAATGATCACCAATGTTCTTAACTTTAGTTTCGTAAAAAATCATGACCGGGAACTGGTAGAGATAGATCCCATAACTACGTTGACCAACGTACTTGAATAACGGATTCGTCAAGACGCGATTGAGATGACTAGCCGGATGAGCGACCGTTGCAACTAATACGGTTGATAGGACTGTGAATAGTAACATACCGCCACGATAAGTGAAATCAGATTGACCAGACATCTGGAAAAACATCCAAATAATAGCAATTAACGAAGCACCACCCAAGACGTCCAGGGTCACCCGATTAACGTTGGCAATATCCGCCGATAATTCTCGTGATGGCCAGATAAAAGCCAGGCCGGAACCTAACAGAATCGCAAACATCCGCGTGTCAGTCCCGTAGTAAACCCGATTGGTATTCGCGGGATCATACAACATGGCCATAGTTATCGCTGAGATACCCGCGGCAATCATCATAAACCAGAAGACCCGTGAACGCTTCTTGAAGATGACCATCAAGATACCAATCACTAATGGCCAGAATAAGTAATATTGCCCTTCAATTGAAAGTGACCACAAATGGGTGAACGGCGATTCCCCATTGAAACGATCAAAATAGCTTTGCCCATGATTGATTTCAAACCAATTATAGACGTAGACTAAGTTCGTTAAGACAGTGGCGCGAATATTTGTCAGTAGCGAGCGTTGAAACAGCGTAATGTAAGTTGTAGTTCCCAACAGCATCGTCACGAATGCGGGATACAGCCGCCGCATCCGGTGTCCGAGGAACCGCCATATCCGGACGTGTCCCCGGCTTAAAATATCTTGTAGTAAAATATCTGTGATCAAATAACCTGAAACAACGAAAAAAATCGGTACTCCTAAATAACCTCCTTGTAGCGAGGCTGGCATCAAGTGATAGATGATGACACCCAGCACCGCCAATGTCCGGATACCGTCAAATCCGGTGATATAGCGCCTTGGATTCATCCGGTGTCGATTCATCCGACTCATTGTTCGGCTCATATTTACGCTCCGCAAATTTTCATTCATATTCCTATTACCCCTTGAATTGTCTCTACAAACATTAACTAACCCACTAGTGTCTCGGTACCTTTACTATAATATGTAAATGACCGCGTTGACCAGTATTATTTAAACTTCATTAATTATTTTTATTAACCACTTTATTCATCATGCTGGTTAAACATATATAACCCCGAACTTAATCACAATATAAATAAATCAAACGTGAGTCTATTAATTCATTCATTATCATTCCTATATTATCAACAATTTAAGGTTGATGCGCCATCCCAAACCGCCCAATTAACTAAACTGAAATTGATTGGCCCGACTTGTGACTAACTTCTACTATACAACAGTATGAACCAGTAAAACATTGAATCAGAAATCATTTTGAAAGATTGTTGCCATTCGTTTGGTGACTTAATAAGCTGATTTTACAAACCGGCTAACCATGATAACCACCAGACAAGAGATTCACTTTGGTAATCTCGCCGGAACTGAAATGGCGGACTTGTCCAGTCGCTAATCGGACGACCAACGCACCGTGCGCGTCAATATCCGTCACGACGCCCTGATACTTCTGCGTCCCGCTCTTCAACTCGACCTGCTGATCGATCACCATTGAGAGTTCACGATACGCAGCCATGAACGCGCCACTACGATAAGTCCCATAACTCGTGAAAAACCGCCGTAACAACTCACAAATCACTTGATTGCGCGTCACACCATTCGGATTGGTAACCACCGCACCCGCTTTGTGCGCCAGCAGCGCCGGAAAAGCCGTCGTTGTCAGATTGATACCAATCCCAATAATGACTGCTGATATTTGCCCCGTTTCGAGGCTAGTGATGCCTTCTGATAAGATGCCAACCACTTTATGCTGATTGACTAACACGTCATTGACCCACTTTAACGAAACGTCTACCGCAAACAGCTGTTGTAGCGTCTGAGCAACCACCACCGCGGTACTCGTCGTCAACAACCCCGCATCTAACGCCCGCTGATCACTGATTGGTACCCCGATACTCATGTAAATTCCGGTCTGCGCTGGCGAATAAAAAGTCCGCCCAGATCGGCCGTAGCCAGCAGTTTGCGTATCCGCAACCACGACTTTGGGAATTGCCAGTGGTGTCTGCGTGACTAATCGTCGTAAATAAGCATTAGTTGAATCAACCGTGGGTAAAACGGTCAGCTCAAACGGGGGCGCCGCTGCAAGCCCGTATTCAATCACCGACGCGCTCAATTGATTGTTAGCCACATAACGGTAACCCCGTCCATGCCGGCTCTCAATGGTATGGCCCGCCGCCTGCAATCCTTGCACTAATTTCCATATTGCCGTTCGACTGATTGCAAGTTGTTGTGCCAACCAGTCACCCGAACAATACGCGGGTGCCGCTTGGATTAGCAAGCGCAAAACTGCGACTTGATTTGCCATATCCATCTCACCTATCTCTAATTAGTTAACCCATTATTTCATATTGGTTAACTAACCGCAATTGAATTTAAAGAATGTAATATTACATCTTTCTGTGCTGAGCAGTTTACTTATTATCGCTGAAAATGTAACCGCTTGTCAAATCAATTGTGTACAATCGGTTGTAATCCAGCAACAACTCAGTTTAACCGTTGTCCTGACCAGCATAATAACTAGTATAAACCAAATTAAAAGGCAACGGTTCGTTCTAATTATTATTTTTATATCACCACAACCAAAATTTGTAGTCTTACAATCAACTATTACCATGCTAACACATTGAGCTAGTTCATTAACAACGACTGTCTTACAAATTTATCCGCTACCGCGCAGAAATTTCCCCTTAGTTACTCACGACTACCTCGTCCCTTTGACCCTGCTTAGTTAACAGTGGTAAGATAACAATTAAAATATGAAGAAATTAGGTGATCATTTGAAACAAGGAACGACAATCATCACGCTGGATAATGGCTACCATTTATGGACGAACACTCAGGGCCAGGGCGACATTCAATTATTATGCCTACACGGTGGTCCCGGTGGCAATCATGAATACTGGGAAAACTTCGGTGAAGAACTAGCAGATTTGGGCGTCCAAGTTTCAATGTACGACCAATTAGGGTCCTGGTACTCGGATCAACCCGACTACTCAGATCCCGAAATCGCTAAGAAATATCTCACCTACGACTACTTCTTAGATGAAGTCGAAGAAGTCCGGCAAAAGCTAGGACTGGATAACTTTTATCTGATTGGTCAGTCTTGGGGTGGCGCTCTGACAATGATGTACGCGCTCAAGTACGGTCAACACTTGAAAGGCGCCATCATTTCAAGCATGGTCGATAACATTGAAGAATACGTCGTCAACGTTAATAGGTGTCGTGAAGAAGCGTTACCGGCTGACGCGGTTGCTTATATGAAGCAAAAGGAAGCAGAAGGCAACTGGAATGATCCTCAATACCAGAAGTACGTGGATGTTCTGAACGCTGGCTATGTTGACCGCAAGCAGCCCACTTCAATTCGGCATTTGATCAACACAACCGCTACTCCAGTGTACAACGCCTTTCAAGGTGATAATGAATTCGTCATCACTGGTAAGTTAAAGGAATGGGATATTCGCGATCAGATTCACAACATTAAAGTGCCGACGCTGTTAACTTTCGGTGAACACGAAACGATGCCATTAGCTTCGGCTCGTCGCATGGCCCGTGATATTCCTAACTCACGCCTAGTAACGACGCCCAATGGTGGGCATCACCACATGATCGACAACGCCCCCGTCTACTTTGACCATTTGAAACAGTTCATTCGTGACGTGGAAGATGGTAGCTTTAATCAAAAATAAATCCTAACTGAACACCCAAAAAGCCGCCAGTATCAGGTCATACCCGATACTGGCGGTTTTTTCATAATATTAGGTTAACTGAGGCTTGGCCCAGTGAACTCAATCGGCCTTATGCCATAACTATAACTGATCACCCTGTGCTCGTAGTAAGGCGCCTAGTGATGGCTGTTCCTTAATATCAATGTGGTTGGCTTTGGCATAAGCGTCAACTTCTGCTTGACCGTATAATTCAGGATCTAGTGGCATGTAAGCCGTGCCAATTGGATCATCATTCTTGATGACCGCGTTCACCACGATTGGCCGCTTGTTGCCCTTCGCTTGGAGCGCCTTGATTTGGTCAAAGACGGTTTCGACCTCTTCGTTATTGTGGACGGTAAACCCGATGCCACCGAGGCCGTCCGCTACTTTAGCCCAGTCAGCATCCGTTAAATCAACACCATACAAGTGTTGCTTGGTATCAACCTGCTCGCGATAGATAAAGCCAAACCGTTGATTACTGAAGATCACGTTAATGACGGGCAAGCCGTAACGTGCTTCCGTAATAATATCTGGCGCAACCATCGCAAAACCACCATCGCCGGAGAAACTCCACGCTTGACTGTCTGGAACACTCAAAGCACCAGCCATCCCAGCGGGTAGGCCAAAGCCCATGGTTGCAAAAAGGCCTGATAATGCAAACCGTTGCTCTCTGTCCATCGGAAGCCCCCGGACAGCCCATTCGGAGACGTTACCGGTGTCGACTCCGTACGTATCACGGGGCCCGACCATGCTAGCAACTTTGTGCATGACCGCTTCCGGTGCGAGTCCATCATGGTCATCAGCAGCCAATTGTTGGAGCCACTTATCCCAATTACGCTTATTCTGCCGGTTAGTCGTCAACCACGCCGTTTCAGGCAACGTTTCGCCAGTTGCAATCATTGCTTGCAAATAAGCTTGAGCGTCACTGATGACGGCGTAATCGATTGGGACCATCTTGCCGATATCAAAACTGTTATTGTTGACCTGAATGATCTTAATACCTTTCGGCCAAAAGCCAGCAAATGGAAATTCAGATCCTAGGAACAAGATCAAATCAGCGTGTTGGAGTGCTTCGAAGCCTGATTTGGAACCCAAGCGACCAAACGTACCAATTGCATTCGGGTGGTTGGTTGGAATGACACCCGTCGCTGGGACCGTGTTCATGACCGGAATATTGAACTGTTCGCTAAACTTGACCAGGTCGGCCTTAGCACCAAGAAGGCCCCGACCAGCGTAAACTAATGGATGCTTAGCTGCTTTTAACATCTTTAGTGTTGCCGTAATCGCTTGTGGGTCGACCCGCTGTTCAAACGTATCTGAAACGGTGTTAGGCGTCGAGACCGGCTGATAATCGATCTCTTCGGCTGAGAGATTTTCAGGAATGATGACGACTGCTGGCCCCTTCTGCCGGTATGCTTCCCGAATCGCTTGGTTGATGACATATGGCAGTTGTTCGGCCGTCGTGACCGTTCGGTTATACACCGCAACGTCACTGAACATCGGCGTCTCATCCATTTCCTGGAAGTAATTCGTGTTCATCGTCGCTTGTGGGACCTGGCCGACAAGTGCCAGTACAGGAACGTGATCCATCTTGGCATCATACAAACCGTTGAATAAGTGCGTTGCACCAGGACCCGCAGAACCAAATGAAACGCCGATTTTGCCCGTAAACTTGGCATCTGCCGAGGCTGCTAAGGCCCCGACCTCTTCATGCCGAACTTGAATATAATCAATATCGGCCTTTTCAAGGTACAAGCCTTCAACAGTATGATTAATCGAGCCACCGGGAATCCCATAGATGTGGTCCACACCCCATGCCTCTAACACTTTAACTAAAGCTTGTCCTGCAATCATCTTTGTCATCACTATTCATCCCTTCGACTTAGAACCAAGTGAGCTATTTGGTCCAATTCATTTAACAAATGCATTATAAATCGCTTTCAAGTCCAAATGCAATTAATATGCTTACTTTTTGTAAGCGAATATATTAGACCAAAAATTGGTTCATCTTCATCCCCAGTTGGCCATTCATTCGATTATTTCATACAAGACTCACCCTTGACCAGAAAAACGCCATCGGCCATGCACCCAGTGCTGTGTTTGCCCAAATCGCACGACCGGCTTCGCTGACATTGGACGCGCAACGGTTTGACCTAATGGCAGCCAAAAAGACCACCCCATCTAATAGATAGGGTGATCCACATTATGCTTTACGACATTGTGATTGTTGCTGCTGATCTAAGACGGGGCTGACCGCCTGTGCAACCCGCTGCTGCCACTGAATGTCTACATCTAGTACTGCCGCTACTGGCGGTAATTGGTATGGCGAAATGATTTTCAAGGTCGTGGTGACCCCGAGAACGACTGCCTGGCGATAATTAGCACCCACCAACCAGCAACGATAGTCTCCGGCCGCTGGTAACTGCTGTTGTCGATTCGCAAGCTGAATGGTGCGCGTCAACGGGTTGAATGCTGCCTGCGTCGCGTAAGTGTATCCTAATAACTCGTTAGCTTGTTCCAACTGGCCCCGAGCAATCAGATCCCGGATCCGAGTGGAACTGACTTTAAGTTGCTGATTGGCCAACCGATCCACCGTGACCGTTTCAAAGTACGGTGCACCCAGTTCCGCGAGTTCGCGCATCCCGTTGACACCACCCTGTCCAAACGTATAGTCAAATCCTGCAACGACAACTTGCGCATTCAGCCCGACAAGGTAATCTTTAATAAACGCGGTCGGTGTCAATCCAGCAAATTGGTGGTTAAAGTCCGTAATATACAGTCGGTCCACCTGGAGTGCGTCCATGTGCTGGATTTTTTGCGCAACGGTATTCAGATAACGAAAGGTGGCTTGGGACTGAAATAGTTGTGACGCGTGCCGATTGAAGGTCATCACTGCGAGTGGCAAACCGCGCTGCTTCGCAATTCGTTTGGCCGTTTGAATAACGCGTTGATGGCCCTGATGCACACCATCAAAGAAACCTAAAGCTAATACCAGTGGCGGTTGTGGTGCCAGCATCTTTAATCGATGGGCATCTAAATTGATTACTTGCATCTGTGCGACCTCCCGAACGTTCACGTAGTGTTCTCTACAGCTTGGTATGTTGTCACCGCCACAATGGCAAGCGACACTTAATACTATGTACCAAAAGAGCCGCGATAATCGCGTCCTCTTTCGTTAATTATCTATCCAAATTAGTTTGTTTGAGCTTGTTTTAAGAAGTAGCTGAACGGCTTCAACGCTTGAGCATCATACTTCTTGACAAATTCAGCAATCTTGTCTTTATCTTGCCATGCGTCATCGAGATACATATGTTCCGTTGTAAATGGCATTGCATGCGTTAACTTCACATCAATGACAACTGGCTTATCCGTCTTCTTAGCGTCTTCAAGGGCTTGCTTGAATTCAGCCTTGGTCCGAACGGTATAACCAACGGCACCATAGCCTTCGCCAACCTTGGCCCAATCAGTATCTGGCAAATCGACACCAGAGAGTGGTTGATGGCTATCATCAGTCTGTTCAGCTTCAATAAAGCCTAAGGTCTCATTACTGAAGACAATGTTGATAATGTGCAAGTTATACTTAACTTGTGCCAAGATTTCTTCTGACAGCATTGCGAAAGCGCCGTCACCGCTCAGACTGTAGACGTCCCGATCTGGGTAGTTGACTTTAGCAGCCAGTGCAGCAGGAACCCCAAAGCCCATTGTTGCATAAATCCCAGAAGTTGCCCATTTCTGGTCATCGTGCATTCGGATCAAGCGTTCAAAGTTAATATTAACATTGCCGACATCGATAGCCCAAACAGCTTTGTCACTAGCTTCTTGGTTCAAGACATCAAAGATTGGTTCGGGGCGAACTGGTGATTCAGTGCTATCGTTGAAGCTGGCTTGCCATTTGTCCCAGTTCTTTTTATCAGCAACCGCAGCGTCATAAAAGGCTGAATCATCGCGCGCTTCACCAGCTGCATTGATCGCCGCTAAAGCTTTTTTCGCATCCGCCTGAATAGCAACGTTCGTATGGTGGCGCTTACCAAATTTTTCACTATCAATATCGATTTGAATGACCTTAGCCTTCTTATTAAATAAGAAGATACTGAATGGCACGTTGTTACCGACCCAGAGAATCAGATCCGTACTAAAACCAATTTCGGCACCCGGTTTAGGTGCGACCCGTCCCGTGGAACCTAAGTAAGCGGGATAGTCGTCTTCAATGATCCCCTTCGCTAATACTGAAGAGACAAGTGGCATCTTAAACTTTTCAGAAGCAGCTTTTAATTCTTCAGCCGCGTCCTTAGCGCCAACGCCAAAGTAAATCATTGGTGACTTAGCAGCCTTGATTAACTTAACCGCGTCAGCAACTGATTCAGCGGTTGGTGCAGGATAGTTAACAGTGTGCACGCTCGCATTAGTTTCAAAGTTGTCTTCAATTTCGGCCCAACCAAAGTCCTTAGGAATCGTCAAGACAGCCACACCATTGTGTGCATAGGCTTGACGAATCGCTTCATCAGTCATCATTGGTAAACTTTCAGCAGTCATGGCGGTCCGATTCCAAACAGCCACATCGTCAAAGATTGGTTCTTCATTCATTGCTTGGAAGAAGTCCATGTTCATCCGCTTAGTAGGAACTTGTGCAACGATTGCTAACATTGGAATACCATCTTCCTTAGCATCGTACAATCCGTTCAGTAAGTGGACAGCACCAGGGCCAGCGGAACCAAAGCAGACGCCGATCTTTCCAGTTAGCTTATAATCAGCGGAAGCGGCAATCGCACCAGCTTCTTCGTGACGTACTTGGATGTACTTCAACGTTTCCCGTTGATTATAGATGGCGTTCATCGTTGAATCGAACGACCCACCGGGCAAACCATAAATATGTTTTACGCCCCACTTCTGAATTACTTTTAATACGGCATCTGAACCACTAATTTTAGCCATTAGTAATGTCCTCCTCTGATATATTTTAATTATCAACTTTACGACTTTATTGTAATCACGAATTTTTAAAATGTAAACGCTTTTATCGATAGATTTTATCTATCATTAGAAATTTTGCGAAACTTTCTATGGTTTACAAGCGTTAACGACGGGCTTTGGAGCGTTTTTTATTTTTTTAAAAAAAACGTATTTTTTTGTATTTTTATATTTCGTATTATTTTCGACACCGGTATACCACCTTAACCACCGTACTAATTGTGTATTTGTCTTATTAAATCGAATTGGTACGGGTACATCCCCACTCGTTACGCTTGCCCCACTTAGCAAATCTCGGCCGATTGACTGCTCATGAGCTAGTTTCAAGATAGTTTTTGATGATGGCGCTTACATTTCAATGTTTATCCTAACTTTCTGATTGCTTCACCTCCCCCTTCTATCACTTGAATGACTCTAGTATAGTCACCTCCTGCGTAAATCAACTTGACGCCCATCAAGTTTTAGCCGATTTCGCGTCAAAAAAAGACTACCAACGCCACGTGCGTCAGTAGTCCGTTTAGAATTAAGTCATTTAAATTATCTGTAGCTGGCCAATAACGTCGAACTGGCCATCATTACCTGTCAGACGTTTAATATCCACAAGAAGATAATGAAGATAAAGAACAGCACGTACATCAACGGGTGAACTTCCTTGGCATGCTTAGTCGCAACCATCGTAATGACGTATGCGATGAAGCCCAAAGCGATCCCGTCAGAAATACTGTACGTCAATGGCATCCCGATTACGGTGAGAAATGCAGGTACGGCAATTTCAAATCGTTCCCAGCTGATCTGCTTCAAAGATTCGGCCATCAGCACACCCACAATGATCAGTGCGGGTGCAGTAACTTGATCCGTCACCACGTTCAATAACGGTGAGAAGAATAAGCCAAGAATGAATAGCGCACCAGTAACGACCGCACTCATCCCGGAGCGACCACCGACCGCGATTCCGGCCGAAGATTCAACGTAAGCCGAGGTTGGTGAGGTTCCCAGCACTGAGCCAACTAACATGGAAGTTGAATCGGCCATTAGTGCTTTACCGACCCGCGGCATTTTATTATTTTTCATAAATCCGGCCTGTTCTGCCAAACCAACTAGCGTCCCGGCCGTATCGAAGAACGTCACTAACAAGAATGTCAACACAACAATAATCAATTGTAACGAATTAATATCACCAATATGGCTAAGTGCCACACCAAACGTTGGTTTTAACGAAGGTGCTGCTGAAACGATCGTTGATGGCATCTTAATCAGACCAGTTGCTAACCCTAAGATTGAGGTTAAAACCATCCCGATAAAAATCCCACCGGGAACTTTGCGACTCATCAAAATCAACGTGACGATCAATCCAAAAATAGTTAACCAGGTCGTTCCAACTGTCAATGATCCCAGACCAACAACCGTTGATTTGTTGGCAACAATTAAGCCACCACCATGAAGACCAATAAAAGCAATGAAGAACCCGATCCCCGCCGAAATTGCTAACTTCATATCCCGCGGAATCGCATCAATAATCATTTCCCGGAGCTTAAAAATCGTAATCAAGATAAAAATCACGGCTGCAACGAACACCCCAGCCAGAGCAGTTTGCCATTTAATGCCCATTCCAATAACTACGGAATAAGTAAAGAACGCGTTAACGCCTAATCCTGGTGCAATTGCTATCGGGTACTTAGCAACTAACCCCATCAATAAACAGCCTAACGCTGACGCTAAGGCCGTCGCGGTGAAGACGGCGCCCTTATCCATCCCCGAAGCCCCGAGGACGCTCGGATTAACAAATAGGATGTATGCCATCGAAACAAACGTGGTCAAGCCAGCCAGCACTTCGGTTCGCATTGACGTTTTCAATTCTGAAAAATTAAAATATGCCGCAATTTTATTCATGATTCCCTCCAGATATTCGCCTAAATTATAATTGCACAATTGTAAACGTTCGTGTTTTGGTGCTCTTTTAACGTATTTAATCGTATCATTTTGTTTATTTAAAAGCAATAACCGAACGCTAAATAATTTCGAATCTGTTTAATTGCGATTTTTAATTTGGATTAGCTTGCGGTAGAATGAAATTGATAAAGCGTGTTCATTGCCTTAAAACCGCTCTTGGTCTTCACGGCCTGTCTTGACCGTCAGACAACCAACACGTCATGATTCTCCATAAAAAGGTGTGATTTAAATGGCTGGTTCCAAAATTACGGCAATCTTCTTTTTAATTCTCTACGCCGTCCTGCTCTACTTGGTCTTCACGATGCAAAACATGTTAGCGATGTATTTAATGGCAATTGGCATGTTTCTTGAAGCATGTGAGGGCGTCTACCATAACTTTTTCAAACATTGATTGCCGCAGCAAATTCCGGTGACTCTGGGCACTCAATGGGTGTTCGTAACAAAACAGACTTCTCAAGAATTGCGGTAATTCCTGAGAAGTCTGTTTTGTTTAACCCAAACTCGCCGTGTGCCAATACCAATTCAGTAATCGGTTCCAAGTACAACCTAGTGTAGAACGGGGTGTGACTGTGGCTCACCGAGGTCCGTGACCTGCTGACTGAAGGTCCCCATCATCTTGAGCACTTGATCAATCTGTGGTGCGCCCAACTGGTTGACCCAGTGATCAAAGTGCTGGGTAATGGCTTGGTCGACAATCCGTTCGACTTGTTGTCCCCGTTCTGTTAAATGTAAGTAGAGCCGCCGCCGATCACGCGGATCTGGCACCTGAAAAACATAGTGTTGCATTAACAATGATTTGACTTGCCGTGAAATCGCGCTTCGCGTTACTTGTCGCTGAATTGCAATATCATTGAGTGTCACTTCATCAGTCGTGGCAATGCGCCGCAATATTAAAAATTGTTCAAATGACAGTTTATTTTGACTTAAAGGCCAAGCCACTAAGTCCATCATAATTTTGGTTGTATTTTGATATGCTTCAAAATAATCATTGAGAAGTTTGCTTAATTCGTCACTGTTCATCGCGATCACCATCACTTCATTAACTTTTGACCAAATATAACACGCCTTTAACTGTTTTGCATGAAATTACCCGTAAATTCCAACGTTAAGCATCCTCCCTAACAATTTTGTGCAACAAAGTGTATGATGAAAGTAGTTGAAACGCTTACGTAAAAAGGAGACGAGACCATGCCCCTGACACCCTTACACCAAGTTGAATTGCGCTTGATGCGTACCGTCATCGCAATCTGTGAGGCTGAAAATATCGACTATTTTCTGATTGGTGGTTCCCTACTCGGCGCCATTCGGCATCACGGGTTCATTCCGTGGGACGATGACATCGACATTGGAATGCGCCGTCGTGACTATCAGCGCTTTATTGCCGTCGCCAGCCGCCACCTTGATCCCAACAAGTTCTTCCTACAGACTGGTGCCTCCGATCCTGATTATGCACTCAGTTATATGAAGCTATTGGATGTGAATACTTACATTGAAGAACGTAACAACGTTAATAATGCGTTCAAAGGCGTGTTTGTTGACATCTTTCCGTTTGATAAGATTCCGGATGACGAAGCGCTACGCCGTTCACAGATGTTGCACTATAAATTAGCGGACGCCGCAATCCTGCTCAAGTTGAACTATCGCTTTGTCAAAACTCCACTGCGTAACTTGATCACGAAGCACACGCCGCAGCAACTAGCTGAAGTCAATCGGTATAAGCTGGAACGTGAAGAATACATGCGTCTGTACGAACAATCAGACTCCCGGACATACAAAAATTTGGCGTCCCAATACGACTACGAAAAGGAAATCATGACCTATCAAGAATTGACCGAGCTGACAGTCGTTCCGTTCGAAGATATTCAAGTTAAAATTCCTAGCGCGTACGACACCATTTTGGCCCGGATGTATGGTGATTATATGCAGCTGCCACCAGCTGATAAACGAGTTGAAAAACATCTGAACAAACTAATTATCGATAATCACGAAATCTTGTAATCTCAACTAGCGTGGTTCAGGCGTACTCGTTACGGCTGAACCACGCCTTTTCTGTATGATACGCCAGACTTTAAGGTCAAGCTCAAGAGAGTTGGAAAAGTCCAAATCAGTATCACCTCAAGGACTCGTCTGCCCATCAGACGCGCTGAAGTAACAAGGACCCGGCTACACGATTCATGCAAAGTTAATATGGGTTTTAATTACCCTTAACTTTCGAATAAAAACTAAAAGTAATCGCTAACTGTTTCACCACTAAAATACTAATTTAACTAACCCCAACCTGTGTTAAACTTAAAGCAAATACGTGACTTTAACCTTATTGGGGGTCAGGAATTCATAAAAATGGGGGATCGCCATGGCAGCAAAATTATTTGGAATTATGATGATTAACGTTCAGAGCATTGAACTGTCGATCGTCAATCTACGCACATTACGCCAAGTGGAACGGGTTCGTTCCGACGTTTCACTCGGTGAAGATATTTATGATCAACATACGATCGATTATGATTCAGTGGAGCAAGCTGCTCAAGCCTTGAGTGGTTTCGTACAAATCATGAACGATTACGGCGTTAAGGACTACCATTTATGGGGGTCGTGGTCCTTGTCATCCGCCAACAATGCCGACTATATTCAAGACCAGTTGCTCGTTCGGACGGGGCTCAAAATCGACTGGTTATCGAGCAGTCAGGAAACCTACCTGCGTTCAGTTGCGGTCGCGGTACACTTTCCACGTTTCAAGGAAATGATCACAAAGCCGACTTACTTATTAGGAATCAACTCTGGGAGTGTCGGTATTTCACACTATGATCAGCGCAACTTTGTCTATTCTCGTAGCCTCCGTTTAGGACCAGTTCGAATCGCGGAAGTTCTTGAAGATTTGCAATCGAGCGTGCCTAACTATGTCGAAGTTTTGGATGATTATATTTCGAGTCAAATCGTTGACTTTGGTCGCTTCTTGCCTGGGCGAAGAGATCAGCCTAGTAACGTCGTCATGCTCGGCGTCGCGCCGTTTGCCACCCTCTTTCGCCAACAACAATCAAAAGCTGGCGTGGAGGAACTCAGCAAAGCAGATTTTCAAGCTTTATATGAGGACGTGTTGAACGCTTCTGACCAGTATTTAATGGATAAATACGAAGTTGATGAAGAAGACGTGCGCCTAATCGTGCCCGAATTACTACTTATTAACGAGTTACTACAACTCACTAATGCTGAGAAAATCTGGCTTGGCAACGTGACCGTGCTGGATGGGTTAATTATTCAAGAAGCCATTAAGTTGGGCTATAAAAAATATAACTTTAATGATCAGATCGTGACGGCCGCCAAGAACATCGCGGACCGGTATAATGTTGAACCTAAGCACCGCGATTTGGTCACCAAATTCTCATTGCACCTGTTCGACCAGCTCAAACCGCTACACCACTTAGGTAAACGTGAACGCCTACTCTTGCAAGTCGCCGCCATCGTGCACGACGTTGGGAGCTATATCGACCCACACCAACATTACTTACATTCGGACTATATCTTGCAGGCCACCGAACTGATGGGGCTGACTGATACTGAAAAGCTCATGGTCGCCTTGATCTCGCGTTACCATAGCGCGCAAACGCCGTCGAAAGACATTCGGCACTTTGGACACCTACAAGTCGAACAACGCTTACTAGTCTCCAAGCTATCCGCCATCTTGAGAATTGCGGACGCTTTGGATGACGGTCGCAAACAAAAAATTGATAAGATTTCCGTTTCGATTCGCAATCCACGGGTCATCATTACTTGCTTTGCTCATGATGACCTCTTCTTAGAAAATTGGGTATTCGCACAAAAAGCGGAATTCTTTAAAGAAGTCTTTGGTTTAACACCAGTGATTAAACTACGGGGGGTACGTTAAATGAATTATTATAAAGAAAGTTATTATACAAACCGTGAACTCAGCTGGCTTGATTTTAACTATCGTGTCCTTGATGAAGCACGTGATAAGGATAACCCCTTGCTAGAACGTGTCCGTTTTCTCGGGATCACACAGAGTAATCTTGACGAATTCTTCACGGTCCGGGTCGCATCATTACGTAAATTGATGTCAGTCAATTACACTAAACCGGATCCCGCGGGACTGACCGCTGCTGATCAAGTCAGTGCAATCAGTGATAAAGCCCACGAGATGGTCAAGCGTCAATACAATACATTAAACCGCTCGCTTTTGCCATTGCTGGAACAGCACGCGATTCATCTCTTGTCGATGGCTGATCTAAACGAGGAACAACACGCCTTTGTTAAGAACTACTTTGACGATGAGCTGTACCCGGCTTTAACACCGATGGCAGACGACTCTTCACGCCCATTCCCGTTCATTGGGAATAATACACTCAACATCGCCTTACGGATTTATAAAAATGGGGATAAGAAGGACCGCAAGTTTGCCACCGTTCAAGTGCCGGACGTCTTTCCTCGCGTGGTCGTTTTGCCAGGCGCACCGAACCAGTTTATTCTGATTGAGGAAATTATCAAAGCCTTTGTCGGCTCACTATTTATCAACTACACGGTCAAGGAAACGAGCTGTTACCGCGTCATGCGGGATTTGGACTTAGATGTCGCCGAAGAGGATACTTCGGACTTATTAAAGGAAGTTCAAAAACAATTAAAGATGCGTGAACGCGGTAAGGTCATGCGCTTAGAAGTCGAAAAGAGTATGAGCAAACATCAACGTACGCGACTCGCGAAAGCCCTTGGAATTAACGAAAGCGCGCTATACGTTATCAACGGTCCCCTCAACTTGACCTTCTTATCCAAGCTGGTGAAAGTCGTGCAGGGCCACGAAGACTTGAATTATCCAAAATACCATGCCTACTATCCCGCGAAGTACCGCGAACGATCCATCTTTGATCTCATCAAGGACCACGACATTTTAATGCAATATCCGTACGATGATTTCAAACCCGTTGTGGACTTTATCCATGAAGCTGCGGAAGATGAGGACGTGTTAGCCATTAAGATGACACTGTACCGCGTATCAGCCGATTCACCAATTATCAAGTATCTCGGCCAGGCTGCCCAAAATGGCAAACAAGTAACCGTTCTCGTTGAAGTTAAGGCCCGTTTTGATGAAGAAAATAACGTTCACTGGGCGAAAAAGCTTGAAGAAATGGGTTGTCACGTAATTTATGGTCTGATCGGGCTTAAGACACACTGTAAGCTGGCCCTCGTTGTTCGGCGTGAAAACGAAGGTATCAAGCGCTATATGCACATGGGCACTGGGAATTATAACGATGTCACCGCCCATTTCTACACGGATATGGGGCTTTTCACCGCTGATACGGATATGGGGATCGATGCTTCCAACATCTTTAACATGTTGTCTGGCTATTCTGAACCACCGTACTTCCACAAATTGCACATCTCACCAGATGGCATCCGCGACTTTATCAACGAAAAGCTGGATGATGAGATTGCCATTGCCAAAGCTGGTCGGCCTGCAGTTGTGAAGATGAAGATGAACTCGTTATCTGATCCACAGATTATTAGTAAACTCTACGAAGCCTCGCACGCTGGTGTTAAGATCCAACTGATCATCCGGGGGATTTGTTGCTTACGAACGGGTATCAAAGGCATCTCGGATAACATTGAGGTCCACTCGATCATCGGTCGCCTGCTAGAGCACAGCCGAATCTACTACTTCAGCAACGACGGTGAACCGCAAATTTACTTATCCAGTGCGGATATGATGACCCGTAACCTAAATCGCCGGGTCGAATTATTGTTCCCGCTGCTTCAGCCAGAAATCAGTCACCGTGCGATGACAATTTTTGAAACGATGTGGGCTGACACGGTCAAAACGCGTATTTTGCAACCAGATAATACGTACGCCCGTGTGGATGGGCGCGGCTTAGAGGTTTTAGACTCGCAAGCCGAATTCATTCACGAAGCCGAGCAAGCGGTCAAGGCTGATCACGGCGAGACTACGCCCACAAGCAACGCGCACCAGTTCATTCCGATGATGAGTCCCAAGAATGAACCCGATGCCTCAGATCTTGATAGAGAGGATGATTAGCGATGGAAAACTTTGCGGTCATTGACTTAGGTTCCAATTCATGTCGAATGACAATTACACAGATTCAGGAAGACGGTAGTTATACGGTCACTCACCGACTCAAGGAAATGGTACGGCTATCCGAGAACGAAAACGCCACGGATACGCCGACCCTTCAAGCCGATGCCATTGACCGCACGATTGCAGCGCTAAAGTCGTTTGCTGCGGTCTACAAAGACTTGCCCAACTTAACCATCAAAGCCGTGGCAACTGCCGCGACACGCAAGGCTAGCAACCAAAAGAAGTTTCTCAAACGCGTTAAAAATGATGTTGGGCTAGACATCGAAGTGATTCCTGGAACAACCGAAGCCTATTACGATTATCTAGGTGTGGTCAACACGCTCCCAACGACCAACTGCGTCATGGTCGATACTGGTGGCGGTAGCTGCGAACTCGTCCTTATCGTAAACGGCCAAGCTAAGGAGTTAATCAGTCTGCCGATTGGTGCAGTCAGCTTATCCGAAAAGTTCGGTCTCAACGACCAAGTCACCGCGAGCCAATTATTTAAAACGATGACGTTCGTTGATAAGATCTTTAATAGCGTCTGGTGGTTGCGGAACGGTCTTAACTTGCCACTCGTCTGTTTAGGTGGCAGTAACCGGACGTTAGCCAAGATTAACCGGCGCAAATGCAATATTCTCAACTTTGAAGATATTCACGGTTATCGGTTACGCGACAACGCCATCTATGACACGTTCAACACTGTCATTAGTCAGGATGCGGCTGGGCGTGCGGCTATTCCTGGATTAGCAAAGGACCGGGCTGATATTATTGTTGGTGGGATGATTCCTGCCATTAGTCTGATGCGCTTCTTAGATTCTGACCGGATGATTTTCTCTCAAAATGGCTTGCGTGAAGGTATCCTATTCGAGCACCTGACTGCTTTAGCCGAACAAAGCGCTAAAGTCAGCGAATAAAAAAAACGGACTGACATTTTTATCAGTAGTATGCTAGGATTAAAGCATTAATAAATTCATCAAGGTCGTCTTTGATGCTTGTATATCTTTACAATGGGATCTCCATTGATCAAGAAAAGCGTCGTTTCACACACGAAACGAGCTGGCCTTGATCAATGGAGGTTTTATTTTGTCTACAACAACACCTGTCATCCCAACCCAAACGAAGGTTGCAATTTTTGGCACCGCCAGTCTGGCTTTTTGCGGCATTTTAGTTGAAACATCGATGAACGTTACTTTTCCGACCTTGATGCACCAATTCCACGCCACTCTAGCAACGGTACAGTGGGTTACGACCGCCTATTTGCTCGCCGTAGCCGCTACCATGGTCATTACGGCGTTTATTCAACAACGCTTCCACTGGCGGACGATTATTAACGTTGGCGGGGCCGGTTTCGTCCTCGGCGGTTTATTATGTACCGTCGCGCCACAACTCTGGTTATTACTACTCGGTCGGATCATTCAAGCCATCGGAACTGGCTTAGCATTACCATTAGTGTTCGCGCAAATCATGACCCAAGTCCCTTTCACTGCTCAGGGTCATTTTACGGGGACCGCTGGAATGTTGATCGCATTGGCCCCTTCACTCGGACCAACGTATGGCGGCTTAGTGACACAGTTGTTATCCTGGCGCTTGATTTTCGGCATCACCCTACCGTTTGGTTTGATTGCTTGGCTGATTACGGCCAAAACGATCCGCCAAACACAGGCACCACGGTCACGGCCGTTCCCCTTATGCCAATTCGGGCTAGTCGTCGCGGCACTCATCCTACTGATTTTTAGCGTCAATAACCTGAGCACATATGGCTTAAGCTTAGTATTTGTCGGGTTACCACTGTTATTAGCGGTACTCGCCGTACTGACTTTTGCCCGTTCGGCAACCCGCACCACGCACCCGCTAATCAACCTGGCCGTCTTCCAACAGGGTAACTTTACCCGGGCGCTTCTCATTTACTTCTTCATTCAATTCATTCAGATTGGTCTGACTTTCCTGCTCCCCAATTTTGCACAACTCGCTTTGGGTAAAAATGCGTTAGTGTCGGGCTTAATGCTATTAGCAGGGAGCTTATGTTCAGCGGTGCTGTCACCTTTGGCCGGTAAATTGATGGACCATCGCGGTATTCAGCGACCGTTCCAAATTGGTAGTGGCTTTTTGTTGTTGGCAACACTGGGCTTGGCAGGACTAGCCCAGCATCTCTCGGTCGGCTTGATCATTGGCTTATTTGTTGGCTTTCAAATTGGGTTCAGTTGCTTATTTAACAATGCCCTGACGTATGGCTTACAACAATTGCCGCCCCAACTAATGGGCGATGGCAACGCGCTTTTCAACACCCTACAACAGTATTCCGGTTCGCTCGGTACCGCCATTATGGCCGTCTTGATTACATTGGGTACCCGCATCGCACCGAGTGCTTCGAGCACGATGCAAACCACCCTCGGCACCCAGATTGCACTCTGGTTCAGTCTAATTATCACCATGATCGTAGTAGCTTTAGCGCTGACCACGAAACCAATTGCGAATATGGCTGGCGGCCAACATCAATCACGATCATCTAACCACTGATTTACTTGGGATTTGGTTAAGCCGGTAAAGGCTTCGTTAAGCTTCACGTCTTCTTTACTTCTGACCACCGAGTTTACGGTAAGATACAGTTAATCAAAACCGAGGAGTGGTGTCATGCGCTGGGAACCGTTCAGAATTATTTTAATAGTCGCAACACTAAGTTGTTTAGTGATTCTTGTCCACGTTCGCCAACCACAGGCCCGGACGCGGCAACTACTCAGCCTAGGTTACTTATTTGGCCTGAGTGTCATCCTGTTTACCCCCCTGTCATTCGATGGGACCGCTGTCTATGTCATGCCGGCGGGTGTCGGTCAGGTGAACCTATCACGGCTATATCTTCACGGACTAGGCTTTATCGAAAATATCATCCTAACGATACCGTTGGGCTGGGGAATTAAACGCCACTTTCATCACTACTCACTATTGGGTCTCGGATTAACGGGCTTGTTGATGGGTGCCAGCATTGAAAGTCTGCAATATTTCATGTCACAACATTGGCTGATCAATCGCAGTAGCGATATCAACGACGTCATTGCCAACGCAGCGGGTATCCTGCTTGGTGGACTCGTCGCAGCTACCTGCCAATTTGTGGCTCAACGTCACAAGACCAGCATCGCAGATTACTGATCACAATTACACGTTGTCAGTGCATCTTGATACTTGAATCCCCGGAGTTGCTGGCTATACGCACTAGTTCTCCGTGCATCACGGCATCGTGCGCAATTTAAATTCACAAAAACAGTGTCCAAAAAAGACGGTTATTAGACCAATAATAGTCTAACAACCGTCTTTTGGTGGCGTCTGCTCAATGTTACTTGTTAGTTGTGGGCTTGTGATCACGCGCGGCACGTTGCGCTTGCTGATCTTGATGCCAGCTAGTGGGACTCCATAATTGCCCTTCCATTGAACCCCGTAGACTCTCGATTTCAGCTTGTTGGTCATCGATCACCTTAATGATGCTCTCCACAATAACTTGATTATCAGCCGTTTTCAAAGCGGCGAGCGCCTGGATCGCCCAGGCGGCTTTGTCTTGTTCACTCATTATGTTAAAATCTCCATTTCCTGTAAGGCTTTTTTACATTGTACACAAACTAACCGATTATACCAAGTAATCTGCTTACTCAACAAAGATAACAGCCGCTTACCGTTGCTTGAAACAACTGCCCCCCACGATACGCCGCCGTTAAGATGACACGCACTCAGACGCACCCTGGTGTCCGGCTGCTATCGCGCTTTCGACAAAAAACCGACCCTTCAAGAATGCCATCGCAATTCTTGAAGGGTCGGTTTCGTCTCAAACGCTAAATTTGATTAACCAACTGCTTGTTGATCATCGTCATAAAGTTTTTGTTGAATTTCACGTAATTCAGACTTACGTACCGAACGTGGCAAAAATGCCCGAATGTCCTCTTCGTTATAACCGATTTGTAACCGCCGACCATCATAAATGATTGGCCGCTTGAGTAATTGTGGTTTTTCAACTAATAGGTCCAATAACTGATTGAATCCTAAGTCCGACAAATCAATGTGTAATGCTTTGAAAGCCTTAGAACGCGTTGAAACAATGTCCTCGAAGCCATTTTCAGTGAGCCGGAGGATTTGTTTCAATTCATCGCGATCCAGAGGATTAGCAATAATGTCGCGTTCATTGAATGGAATGTTATTCTCAACTAACCATGCTCGCGCACTACGACTAGACTTGCTGGACGTTGAATAATATAAGTTTACTGTCACGATGAATTCCTCCTAAGTTTCAGCAAGTGACTTTGCACCACTTACTTTAATATAGTAAGTATACGGTTTTAGTCAAGAATAGTCAAGGTTTGTCAGGACTTTTTTTGCTTAATTATTTCTAAAGTTCCACCAGTCAGTTACCCATCAGACACCAGCAGTATCCTAAGCTCGTGCCGACAAAAGCGGTATCTCACGAGATACCGCTACTTCACTAAACATGACCAACTGCCCGGGCTGGGATCGAACCAGCGACCTCTTGATTAACAGTCAATTATTCTACCGCTGAACTACCGGGCAATGTCTATGACTGTATTTATACACGCTTTTATGATAGAAAACAAGTCTTTCTTAAAAAAAGTCACATTAAATTCACATAATTAATAGGATACACCCCTCAAACAACGTACAAACCTAACCAGGAAATCACGGCAAAGTCCTGCTTTGAAAAGCGTTGCGCTAATGTATTAGTAATTTCTAATTCACTTAACGTTGTTTTTAACTCGAAGTAATAGTCGCCGCGCTGGTTATGCAATGCCAGCTGCCACTTGCCGATATCCTCCCAGCAAGTCGTATCGGGAGCGGCCTGCTGATGCTTAAATAACACGTGGAAAGTCGGCTTCCACGTCTCGTGATCATCTCCCGTGACTCGAATCAGGCGACACACTTCACGGTGACAACGAATCGCTGCTCGAGCACCGGTGATAATACCAGCCACCATTAACCCCGCACCAAGTGCCAACCCCACTAATAACAACCGAGTTAATAGCGGCGTTGCTTGCAATTGCGAGCTAATCACAATCGTCGCACTCATCATGAGCCAGACCGCCAGGACCCAGCCATTGAGCCAATTCAAAGCCATATCGCGGGCATGCCGATACACGACTAAGCGGTATTGTTGATCATTATTGACCACGCGTTGTTTAGGGGCTACAGCTGAATAGACCACCGCCATGTCATTATGAAACCTATAACTCGCAAGTGGTTGGAAGACCGTCGTCATAGCCTGCAACGTCGTCTGTGGCATATACTCGGCAATCAGCTGACGTGCTTGTGGAACTTCTGTAAACTGATAAGTTAGACCGTGAATCGCCGTCAGCTGGTACCCCCGCACTGCCTGCTGATTGAGCCAAGCGACCTCGGCAGCGGAACCTTTAAGGAAAAAGCGTCGTTTTTGCATACTAGGAATCCTCCATTTCGCACTGATTTGAACCCCCATTATATGCTGATTGGTCTACATTTCAAATATTCATTAATCTTAGTTCAGCACCGTTACTAACCGTTGTACAAATACGGTGTTATCAAAATAGGAATGGTAACCCTTTCCTCGTTTTAACGGATTGGTATGGGTGTGATAGTTGATTTCAGGTACTTCATGAGATGCTGGTTCATATATTAAGTTTTTGATATTTATTCACAAATCCAATTATCCATGCTAGCATCAAAGATGATGTTATTGATTACAATCTTTGGAGGAACAAGTTATGTCAGCCAAATATATCATGGCCATTGATGAGGGGACCACTAGTACCCGCACCATTATTTTTAATCACGCCGGTCAAAAAGTTGCCGACGCTCAAAAGGAGTTTCCACAATACTTTCCGCAACCGGGTTGGGTCGAACATGACGCCACCGAAATCTGGAACGCGGTTTCCTCAACAATCGCCAATGTTTTAATTGACGCTAATATTAAACCTAATCAAATCGAAGCCATCGGGATCACTAACCAACGCGAGACTACCGTTGTCTGGGACAAACAGACTGGCTTACCGATTTATAACGCCATCGTCTGGCAGTCCCGGCAAACTGCACCGTTAGCCGAGCAACTCATTGCTGATGGGATGGGCGATCTAATCCACCGGCACACTGGCCTAGTGACTGACGCCTACTTTTCAGCAACGAAGATTCGCTGGATCTTAGACCACGTTGATGGCGCCCAAAAACGTGCGGAACGTGGCGAACTTCTTTTCGGTACCATTGATACTTGGCTCGTCTGGAAACTGACTGGTGGCGAGACCCACGTCACCGACTACACCAACGCCAGTCGTACCATGTTATTCAACATTCACGATTTACAATGGGATCAAACGATCCTCGATTTACTAAATATTCCTGCCGCGATGCTCCCAGAAGTGCGTTCCAACTCTGAAATTTACGGCACGACTAAGGATTACCTGCTTTACGGCAGCCAAATTCCAATCAGTGGAATGGCCGGTGACCAACAGGCCGCACTATTCGGTCAGATGGCCTTTGAACCTGGTATGGTCAAGAACACTTATGGTACCGGTGCCTTTACCGTCATGAACTTGGGCGAACAACCGCAATTATCCGATCACAACCTTTTGACGACCATCGCTTACGGGCTTGATGGCCACATCAATTATGCACTTGAAGGCTCTATCTTCGTAGCGGGTTCAGCCCTACAATGGTTACGCGATGGCATGCAACTGATCGAATCCGCACCGGAATCCGAAAGTCTGGCACTACAATCCCATAATCACAACGAAGTTTACGTGGTCCCCGCCTTCACCGGATTGGGTGCGCCTTACTGGGATTCCGAGACCCGTGGCGCCGTCTTCGGCTTAACCCGTGGGACCACCCGGGCTGACTTTGTTAAAGCCACACTACAATCACTGGCCTACCAGTCCCGCGACGTCATTGATACGATGAAAAACGACGCCAACATCACCATGCCCACACTCATGGTCGACGGCGGTGCCGCCCGCAACAACTGGCTGATGCAATTTCAAGCCGACATCTCAAATGTCAAGATCATCCGGGCCGCTGACCTCGAAACGACCGCACTCGGTGCTGCATTCTTAGCCGGCCTAGCCGTGGGATACTGGCAAGATTTGGACGAACTCAAATCAATCCACCAAACCGGCAATGTCTTCCAACCCCGAATGGCCGCGCCCAAACGTGCGAACCTTTACCAAGGCTGGCAAGCCGCCGTCAAAGCAGCCCAACTATTCAAGCACACCCCAATCGACGCCCAATCAAGTCCCAACTAAACTAAATTTCTAATCAAAAACGCCGCGACTGAAGTCAGTCACGACGTTTTTAGCTCAGCACTATTTTCCTTGCATCCATCACTGCCATTCTCATCTATCCGACAATCCGCACTGTGTTCGTTGCTTTTCATGATTAAAACGTGCCGATTAGGTGGATTCCTGTTCGTCAGCCGGTGAGCGTCCTATTCCGACCTCCGGGGCTGGGTGACAATTGCTGGAACGTAAGCCGACGTCGATTTGAGCCCGTGCACAACCCGCCCGGTCTCAAATACGAGTCTTATTCTAAGCCGGAAGAAATGCACTTCCAGCTAAGAATAAT
Organism: Lactiplantibacillus argentoratensis; assembly: GCF_037290055.1. NCBI lineage: Bacteria > Bacillati > Bacillota > Bacilli > Lactobacillales > Lactobacillaceae > Lactiplantibacillus > Lactiplantibacillus argentoratensis. Next base: position 681,562 of record NZ_CP147647.1, on the reverse strand, counting down.
TTGGCTACTGAGCATTGTCACCCAGCCCCTCCGGTCGGTAAGCCGCTCGAATGGCTGATGAACGGCCACTTAACTTGGTACAATTGGTCGCTGATTATTTTGATAATGGAACTTTAAACAAAGGGTTAGGATGCATAAGGCACTCTGTCAGGAGTTTCAATCTTATTATTCTAATTCAGACCTGTTGAGCTATCTCGATATCACTTTCAGTCTGACAGTTGATTGACAAAATTACCGTTTATGAAAAGCAACGACCAATTCATCAAAAGTTGGGTACCTCACTGTCTGCCATTCGAACACTATCCCGACTGGAAGGCGTTTCTGACAATGCCCAGTGGTGAAATTTCACTTAGCAAGCGTCTTGTGCTTGGTTAGTGAAAGGCCAGTATTTAAGACGTGGGCTTCGGCTTAAATCTGTGCCCACTACGTTCCGGCAATTGGCAGAAATGCCTGGAGGTCGGCGTAGGACGAACGAACTAAGCAGGTTTACGCTAACCCGAACTGTTTCCAGCGGGCCTAAGCTGGCTGCTTTTGAATTTAAAAAATGGCACGTTTTAATCATGATTGATGACAGATTAATGAACATCGCGTGGGGGTTATGATAATTGTAGTTCGTCTACTTTTTTGAAGGCGTGACTGGCTAGAAATAGCAGGAATATGCCGGCATAAAAGAGGGCAAATAGTAATAAGAATAGCCGTAGATCAAAGCGGTCGGCTAGGAAGGAAAAAGCTAGAGAACCCAGTGGTAAGGTCACGGAAACCAGTGTATAAAAGCAGGTCATTACCTTCCCAAGTTGGTCTGAACCGACCGTCGCTTGAATCATCGGTGTCTCAAATACTTGCGTCAGTCCTTGAAAGACAAAGCTCAGTAAGTAAATGATGGCAAACAGCCAGAACTGGTTGTACGACACTACTGTCAAGATCATGAATAACGCACGCCCAAAGTTGCCGATGAGGTAAGACTGCCGAACGGTCAACTTTTTTAACTGTCGGTAGACTACCGTCATCCCTAATAATATTCCAACGGCTGACATCGACTCCAAAATACCGTAGTAGATTGAGCCACCGAAATGCCGGCCGAATAAAACGACGTACGTATTCAAACCGCCAAAGAAGAAATTCATGACGACGCTCGCAAACGTCAATAAACGCAGCAGTGGATCAGTGCTGATAATTTTGAAACCAACCAGAAGCTGGTTGAGATACGAGGCTTTTTCCCGTGGGTGCTGCTGACGGGGTTCAGCGAGTTTGATCCGCCTAAAAGTGACAACGGTAACGACAAACGTGACTGCATCCATGATTAAAACACCGAGCACTGAGCAAAGGCTGATCAAAAATCCAGACAGCGCGTTGAACACGTAATCCGTTCCCTTGTAGGCAATCGACATGTCCGCTTGCGCTTGGACGAGCTGGTCTTGCTCAACAAGCAGCGGTACTAACGCATCTTGAATCGGATAAGCGAGTGATCCAAAAAGGGCCGCGACGAATACCAGCCCGACATAGATACCTGGCAACTTAATATGTAATGCAACTAATCCAATTAGCATGACCACGATCACTAACTGTGAAAATTCAACCGCGACTAATAATCGGCGTTTAGAATGTCGGTCGATGCTGTCACCAAACAAAAACAATAACACGCCCGGTAAAACAATGGCCACATTCATGATACCAATCCACAACGCACTGTTGGTCAATTGGAGAATGAACCAGTTCATGGCAATCATGTAGATGCTATCGCCAGCGTTACCCACTGCTCGCCCTAAGACGAGCTTTCTGAAGTTTGTATTAATCACATTATCCGCCCCTTTCAAACCTCCAACAATATCACTAGCAGGCGTTAGCGTATGGACTGACTAAGCTTTTACTTGATTCTAGTGATGCCGACCTAGCCCTGATTAGTGAATATCATCTTGTATATTATTATATTATCATTAACAAAAAAACAATATTTAATCTTATTTTAATAATAAATGATAGACCGCCTTTTCCTGCCACAAAAAAATCCCATGTCAGCCAATAGTGACATGGGAGCATTACGATTACCGGCGATGGTTCGTTCAGCCGTTTTGATTCTTATTATAGTAACGATCAGTGGTCCAATTCTGGCAAAAAACCCTGCCGCCTGGCGATTGTCAAAAACTCTCGTCGTTTGGCCGCTGAGTGGGTCGCTTCCTGCGTCATGTGTGCTAAGTGTTCCGTACGGGCGTGACTACTCCGATGTAGGTAATACTGATTCAAAACGCCATCAAACCGGTCCAGCTCCGCCTGATAACTCGCGGGCTCAGCATAGGTATCTTGAAATAACACAGCTGGCAACCCTAATCGGGGTTTCTTTTCAGGTACATCCGCTGGGTGTCCTAGCTGCAACCCAAAGACGGGTAACGTCAAGTCCGGCAAGTGTAGTGCATCGATTACCGCCTGCGTGTCGTTGTTGATTGATCCGAGTACAACGCTACCAAGACCCATGCTTTCAGCGACCATCACCATCGCCGCTGTAATCAACGTGGCATCTTCAATACTACCGGCAAAACGGTCAAATTCAGTCAGTGCCCGGCGCGTCGTTGCGCCCGGTGCTAGCGCGACGTTGCGGTGTTGGTCCGCAACCACAACTAATAAACGGCCGTTTTCACCAACCGTTGGCATCGTCGTAATGGCGGCCAATTGTTGCCGTAGTGCTGGCTGAGTGATTTCAATCAAACTATATGCTTGTAAATATTGGCTAGTCGGCATCTGCTGTGCCGTCGTGATGATTTGCGCGAATTGCGCATCACTAATTGGTTCAGTGGTAAATTGTCGCCGCGTTCGATGGTCCTGTAAGGTTTCAATCACACTCTTTGTCACTTAAAATCGCTCCTGTTCTTGTTGTAATTCCCGTGACCAGTCCGTTAATTGTGGCAACACGTCCAGGTTCAAGTTAAACACAATTCGTTGACACACTTGATCAAGCTGTACGCTCCGAAATAAGGGATAACGGGTCCTGCCCTGATCCTGGTGTATGATAACACTTAACGTAACCAGCTCATCTAACGCCGTTTCTAACAGTGTCATCGCACGCTGCGGAAAATATTCTCGCTGTAGTGCCGGCGCGTCCAATGAACAGCCTGCCAACGCTTCAACATCTCGCCGAGTCAATAACAAACTTTCCGGATGTTCGCCAATTAATCGACTTAAAATCTGAACAGTCAATTGGGTCTCAAACGCGTTACGAAAACGAAAACGGGTCTGGAAATGACTTTGAATAAATTGTAGCAATGCCCCATTCTTCATTTAATAACGAGCCTCCTTAAACATGCTTATTGATAATAACACTGATACTAGCGTTTGTAAGTTATTTTCCCCCACTACGCACCCGCAATTAAATCACCACAATCAGTCAATTTCATGATCCAAACAAAAAAGCTGAGCTTAGAGAATTGACATTCTGAAAGTTCAACTTTTGAGCCAGCGCCTACTAAAAAACAACCGCCGTTTGATAAACCCACACTCCTGCGCTAGACTTTTGCTAACAGCTTTTAGCCAATATGATTTTCTTTCAAAATCAGATCGACCTCAGCTTGCATGTCAGGTGTTTTTGTCCATTCTTCCCAATGATCCATCGTTTCATCGGGAATCGTAAATGTTTCATTAATATATTGCTCATACTTGGCAACATGCGTGGAATGCGGAATGTTTAGTTGTAATATCCGCACTTGCTTAATAAAACCACGTTCAGCTGCTAACTCAGCGCGGCCATTCATCAACATATTTCCAATCTCCATGTATGAGGTCCCATCATTACGTGTTATTTCTTGAATTAAGTCTAATACTTCATGGTTTTTCAACTGCAATCCCTCACTTCACATTTTAGTATAAGCGGGGTTGGCAGTCGTGTCAAAACTGACCAGTAATTGCCAGGTGATCAGGCTTGGTATGCCTAATCACCTGTACTTGATGAACACTAAACTAACTCAGTCAGCCCCAAAATGCTACCATCAGCCGAGCACTCCTTTTTCTGAGTAAACATCAATCTTCAAAAATTACAAAAGAGCCTTATCTTCATCTAGTCCGCCATAAATTCGCTAATTTCACTCAAAAAAACCACTATCCAAGCAGATAGTGGTCGGCATAAGAGAGAAAGAGAATTGATTAGAAGGTAATTAAATACCTTACAAACTAAGAATAAGCGATATTGTAAGCGTTGTCAACAGTTAGCCAAAATAAATAGATAAATTATTTCTATTTACTCATTAATCTTTTTCTAACACCCTCAGCCAGCCATGTTCGCCACTAAATTGCCGTCTTTACTTGCACAAAGTTAATTAATTCACCTTATTTAATAGATTGGTACCATTCACAATTACCAAGATTTAAAATAAACTTCTCAACCTAGATAATTTTAATTATTATCAACAATCAATTATAATTATTTACACTGGTTATTTAAATTGACCTCACTAGCAACTAACCCTGTCACTCTCGCATTAACACTTGCTGGGTTATTATTCGCATTCCCTTTAAGAATGAAATATACTAAAAGTAGGCGGTAACATGTCAGGCAGCTATGGGAGTGAGGGCATTATGAAAATAATCGAGCATCAGGGGAACGGGATTAATTATTATACATTAGTGAACAATCATCATATGAGCGTCACTATTATGGACTGGGGCGCCACAGTCACCGCGATCAAAACCCATGATAAAGATGGTAATTTTGCAAATATTGTCTTGGGATTTGACGACGGCGCCGACTACATCACCTATCAATCTTTTTTCGGTGCAACCATCGCTCGGGTTGCGGGGATCATCAAAAATGCCCGGTGGCGGCAGTATGACTTAACTCAAAATGCGGGCGAAAATCATCTAAACGGTGGTAATATGCCTCAAATTTCATTTGAACCATGGTTTTTAGAACGTAAACTGCATACTAGTGATCAAGTTGGACTCGTCATGCAATATATTACCTTGGACGGTGAGAACGGCTATCCCGGGACAATGACGATCACGGCTAATTTCGTATTAGATAACGACGGTAAATTTACTATTAGCTACACTGGTAAAAGTGATAAAACAACCTTATTCAACCCCAGCAACCATACCTACTTCAATCTAAGTGGGGATGCGGAACGCCTCATTGACCACCATCTTCTTAAAATCAATGCAGACGAGTACGCCGCGTTAAACAAACACGGTATTCCAACTGGTAAGTTGCCATGGGTCACCGACACCCCATTTGATTTTCGTGACCCAGTCGAGGTTGGGCCCCAGATTGCTAACATCAAGGGCGGGCTCCATCACGGCTTCGTCTTAAACGACACCCCATATCCACAAGTAGAATTACTAGATCGCATCAGTGGACGCAAAGTCACGATGCGAACGAACGCTCCGGCAGTCGTGGTTTCCAGTGCAACTAATTACCGTGATGATCGTTATCGACTCAATGGCGGTAAACCGATGCGTTCTCAACTTGGTCTTTCCCTGCAAGCACAAAAATTACCGGATGCTATTCACCACAAGGAATTTGGCAGTATCATTATCGAACCTAATATTCCTGTAACCTACCAAACGGCCTATCGTTTTTCTAATATTTACGACGTCTAACCACTCAAGAATGATTCAAATTGACCTCCCAGAATGCAAACTACTGGGAGCTTTTTTGACTCACTAATAATGCGTTACACCATACCATTGACTGAACGAAAATCTCCTAACCCATTTTAGTCGACGGACATGGCCTCATTACCATTTACCTACTAGGCGCATATGCTATTATGCACGTTGCGCGAGTTAATCTGTCATGACTCAGGACGAGTTAACCATCAAAATAAGTGCTATTATGATAATAATACCCACATGTGGCTTAACGACTAGTACATTTAGCGGCGGTTTAATAATGACCACCCCATCAAATGTAATTAATAAGGAGGATCAGATTATGCCAGCTACTGACTTACGTGTTCAGCGCACCCAGACTGCGCTGAAAGAGGCTTTTCGGACGCTTGCTTTAAAGTATCCGCGCTATCGTGATATTACTGTTAAGGAGCTCACAAGTGTCGCTAATATCAACCGCAAAACTTTCTATTTACATTTCGATTCCATTGACGATTTAGCGGAAACGTTCGTTCAAGAAGGTGCTGATAAGATTCTAGCACTCATTGACCCGCAAGATTTCAAGAAAAACATTAGCCAACCCGGCTTAATCTTTGATCGCTTAGTGACCTATTTTCGCCAATCTGAAGCTTTTCACCGAGTCATTTTGTTGAATGATGATTACAGTTTTTTGTCTCGGAAAATCCACGCTGCCGTGGTAGCAGGGCTTACAACGACGATTCAAACAAACTATCATTTATCTGCAATCGATGCTAAGGTCTGTTCAAGCTTTTTGATCCACAACAATTTAACCTTTTTCCGGCTCTATTTTAATGGTGATTTAGGACTATCTTTGGCTGAACTAAAGCAGCGTTTAGTTTCGCTCAACACTTATGGCATTCATCAATTCTTCTACCCTAATCAATCACTTTAATAGGACCCAAAAAGCTGAGCTATCGAATAACGATGTTCATTCGATAGCTCAGCTTTTTACTGACTAGTTATAGGCTTTTAATTATTTAACAACTCTTGTTCAATGGTTGCTAATACCCCATCATGTTCATTATCCAGGGCCGTCACGTGTTTTGCTGCGGCTTGAATGTCCGCCGGTGCGTTGCACATCGCATAACTGTGCGCTGCATATCGCAATAATGGGACATCATTCGCCCCATCACCGAAGGCCATCACATTAGCTGCAGTTAACCCAAGTTTAGTCGCCAAGAATTGAATTGCTGGTAATTTTCCGACCCGCTGATCAACCAAATCTAAGACGCCATACCCACTATCATGCGCACGTAACTCGCCATCAAAAAAATCATTAGCTCGTGCCACCAGATCAGCAGCCTGGTCCGGTGACGTTGAGATACTGATTTTTTTAACGGTATCATCAACAGTGGCCAGATCCGCAACCAAGTGTAAATGATCATAAAACTGACGGGCCATCGCTACTAACTTATCAGGTGCTCCTAACTCAGTATACGACCCATGGCTACCAACTAAGATTACGTATGCGTCTTTGAATAGTGGCTGGTGACGATCAACAGTCACAAACTTTCGTTGCTGGTCTGCTGAAAGACTACCATCAAAGATCAAGCGGTCTTGGGCATAAATCGACGCCCCATTTTCAGCAACAACGATAAGATTATCCGCCATAACATCTTTAAATAACTGTCTAAGATGGGCATATTGGTTACCGGACGAAAGTACTAGGGAAACGTTTATCGCCCGTAACTGCGCCAAAACCCGTTTAAACCGTTCTTTGTCAAAACGCTGATCTTGATGCAATAATGTTCCATTCAAGTCAGTTGCAATTAAATTGATTGCCACAAGTAGCCACCCCATCTTTTATCATTTACTAACAAAATCGGCCTCGTCTCGTCATGTGATTCAGCCGATTAAACATCAACATGGCACTCAGTTACATTGCTACGAATACTATTGTAGCATACCACTATTGTCATGCCATAAATGTCGCGGGTAGTTGCGGTTTGGCAAAATAATATCCTTGCCCTCGCGTAATGCCTAGATGATTAGCCAGTTGAACATCAGCCGCTGATTCAATGCCTTCAAAGGTAAATAGCATTTGCTGTTCCTCCGCCTTATCAAACCAAAATTTGAGCGTCGAAACAATTGCATCCGTAGTTGGGGTCCCCAGCGGTCGCATATTTTGTAACGCGAATTTAACCGTATTCACATATGGCAACATCATTTTGATCTGTTGGAATAGGTTATCAGAACCAACATCATCAAAAGCAAGTAATATACCAGCTGCCCGGTACCCAACACTTAATTGCTGTAACTCACTTAGCTCAGGTGTCGCAACTAGCTCAACAGTTAGTTCTCGTGGTAACAAATGCGTCTGCACATAGTGACTAATTGCAACTTGAAAGTCAGGATTAGCAAACTGACGCGCCGTTAAATTGATGGAAACATGATGGTTATTTAATTCTTGAATAGCGCAATCCAGCAATTGAATCAATTCTGTTGGCGCTATTTCAAAGGTCGCTGGTATTCGCCAAGTTTGTTGCCTCTCATCCCACTGTCGTAATAATAACTCATACAAGATTGTTCGGTTGGTTCCAAGGTTATTAATTGGCTGTGCAAAATATTTATATTTCAGCATGACCATTCATCCCCAATAGTCTAATTATTTAGTTGTGTTATCGCAACCGCTTACTTTATCATACCAAAAGATCGTCAACTTTCACAATAGTCTTATGAATATTAGTAGTTAAAAATTATGCAAAAGCTTTGTGGGCAATCAAAAAACGCCACCGTAATCGAACGGTGACGTTTCCTGGTGCCCACACACTTACTTTAAATTATTCAACGGTCACACTCTTGGCAAGGTTCCGTGGTTTGTCCACATCTAAGCCCTTGTTTAAGCTCGTATAGTAGGCCAATAACTGACCAGGAACAACACTAAGCAAAGCCGTTAATCGTTCATCAACCGTTGGCAAGATAACCGTGTCACCATCTTTAGCTAAACTATCGGTGACGATAGTAACTGTCTTAGCTCCCCGTGCAGCAACTTCTTGTAAGTTGGAGCGGGTCAACCCAGCGGTATTCTTTTGCGTAATGATCCCAATCACGGGGGTATCCTTTTCAATCAAAGCAATCGTACCGTGCTTTAATTCACCAGATGCGAAGCCTTCAGCTTGAACATAAGAGATTTCCTTGAGCTTCAAGGCCGTTTCCAATGAGACCGCGTAATCGAGCCCTCGGCCAATATAAAAGGCGTTTGGCGTATTCAATAAGGCACCCTTAGCAATCTTTTCGAAAGTAGCCTTTTCATCAACCAAGCTTTGCATGCCATTAGCGACTAACGCCAACTGTTGCTTAACATCGAAGGCCGTTGCGGCTGGTTGATCAACGGCCACGCCTAACGCTTTAGCCAAGATGGCTTGTAAGGCAATCTGTGCGGTATAGGCTTTGGTTGAAGCAACCGCGATTTCTGGACCGGCATGCAATAACAACGTGTACGTTGCTTCACGTGATAACGTTGAGTTTGGCACGTTCGTGATGGTCAAGCTTGGGAAATGTTGATCGTTCACGTTCAATAACACTTCACGACTATCAGCGGTTTCACCAGACTGGGTCAAGAAGATGAAGAATGGATGTGCTGATAATAATGGTTGGTTGTATGCAAATTCTGACGAAACGTGCACTTCAGTCGGCACGTTAGCCAACGATTCAAATAACTTTGCACCAACCAAACCAGCATGATAACTAGTCCCGGCAGCCACGATGTATAACCGATCGGCTGCTTTAAGGGCTGTTAACAAGTCATCATTGATGATTGGATCACCCGCATCATTAAGATAAACTTGGGATAACTTCCGCATGACGTTTGGTTGTTCGTCGATTTCTTTTAACATGTAGAATGGATAAGTTCCCTTGTCAGCTTGAGCTGCGTCAATGTCGACATGGAATGGTTTCCGTTCAACTGGTTCGCCGGCCTGGTTCGTGATTTTGATTTCATCAGGTTTAACGACCACGATTTCGCCATCATGTAATTCCAAGAAATCTTTCGTTTGGTCTAACATCGCTAAACTATCTGAGCAGACCACGTTGAAGCCTTCACCGACCCCAATTAATAATGGACTCTTGTTCTTTGCGACGTATAAGGTGTCAGGATCTTCCTTATCCATCAGTAAGAACCCGTATGAAGAATGGCCGAGTAGACCTAACGTCTTACGGAAAGCGGCCAACGTGCTCAAACCTTCCTTGGTGACAAACCGATCAACTAATTGAACAATGACTTCCGTATCCGTTTGGGACTTAAAAGTCACGTCACTTAAATAAGTCTGTTTTAAGTCTTCAAAGTTTTCGATCACGCCATTGTGAACTAAGTAGAAGCGGCCATCCGCAGAAACTTGCGGATGCGCATTGGCAACACTTGGTTCACCATGAGTCGCCCAGCGAGTATGCCCAATCCCGGTCGAACCATGAACGGCTTCGCCCACTTCTTTACGTAGGTCGTCGATTCGGCCCTTTTCCTTAACTAAATAGTCATGACCATCCTGATCATTGACATAGATACCAGCTGAATCATAGCCCCGGTATTCCAACTTTTCCAATCCGTTCAATAAGATTGATACTGCACTATCTTTACCCGTTACACCAACAATTCCACACATAAATTAATCTTCCTTTACTGTTTGAATTGTTTCTAGCTGCGTGGTCAATATATCTGTCACCAACCTCACAGTCGGTTTTTGTAATTGACCTGTAGAGTGCAGTCCCTGACGTCACCCGTCGATTATCGATAAACGTCATCCTCGTCAACTTTAGATTCTAAAGTCCTGGCGCTATTCCGCTTTAACCAATTAACAATTGGTCCAGTCTAACCTCCGATTGGTATATTTCCTAGAAACAAGTTAACTTTACCGTTACATCTAATAAAAGTCAACAATATATTATATTGGTATATGCGTTAGTTAGCGTGTATACCAATCTCAAATGCTTATAAATCAAGGCCGTCACGAATTTTCGATTTTTTTGTAACTTTTTGGCGGCCTAATTGATTTACAGATGCCAGCGGTCCTTAATACTCATCAGTTAACTGGCTTACCACGGCGCCAACCGCTACATTTGACAATAAGCGTTCGTTTCATGGCAACAAAAAAAGTCGCGACTCTAGGAGTAACGACTTTTTTTGATGATCGGTCTGATCACTTAATTATTCAACGCCAACTTCAGCTTTGACCACATCGACGATCCGATCTACATAAGCGCTAACCAGTTCGTCGGTCTTCGCTTCTGCCATGACCCGCAATAAATCTTGGGTCCCAGAAGGCCGTACCAAGACGCGCCCATCACCGGCCATTTCATCTTCAACGTCCTTGATGACAGCCTTGATCTTATCATTGTTCAAAGCGGCTTTCTTATCTTGAACCTTAACATTCACTAACTTTTGTGGGTAAGTCGTCACTTCAGCGGCTAATTCTGAAAGCTTCTTACCCGTTTCCTTCATGACGTGCAATAACTGAATCCCAGTCAGCATCCCGTCACCCGTCGTGTTAAAGTCTAAGAAGACCACGTGACCAGATTGTTCGCCACCAAGGTTATAGCTGTCCTTCAACATCTCTTCGACAACGTAGCGGTCACCAACTTGAGTCTGCTTGCTGTGCAAACCAGCTGCTTCTAAGGCCTTGTATAAACCGAGGTTACTCATGACCGTTGTGACGACCGTATCCTGCTTCAACTTGCCTCGTTCACTGAGGAATTTCCCACAGATGTACATGATCTTGTCACCGTCAATAATGTTGCCAAGTTCATCGACTGCGATACAACGGTCCCCGTCACCATCAAAGGCTAAACCAACTTGGGCGCCTTTTTCAACGACGAATTTAGATAGTGCTTCCGGATGGGTCGAGCCGACCCCTTTGTTGATGTTCAAGCCATCTGGTGCCGTCGCCATCGTATCAAATTCCACGTTCAAATCCGCAAAGATCCGGGAAACTAAGTTACTGGTAGAACCATTGGCACCATCGACAGCCAAATGAATGCCGCTTAAGTCATCTGGAATCGTTTGTTCCAAGAATTGTGAATATTTAAGATTACCCTCTGGAAAATCAGCAACTGTCCCCAAGCCTTCTGCTGCTGGCCGTGGTAAAGTGTCTTTCGGTTGATCCAGTAATTCTTCGATTTCTTCTTCCTTGGCATCAGACAACTTGAAGCCGTCGCCACCGAAGAACTTGATCCCGTTATCTTCAACTGGATTGTGAGAAGCTGAGATCATGACACCCGCGTCAGCATCTTGGATCCGTACTAAGTAGGCCACCCCAGGCGTCGTAATTACACCGAGACGTAAAACTTCAATTCCGGCTGAAAGCAAGCCGGCAATCAAGGCTTCTTCCAACATTTGGCCCGAAATCCGGGTATCGCGTGCAACTAAAACGCGTGGTTGCGTACTCTTGTTTTCCGCATGTTCTGTCAAGACGTAGCCACCAGCACGCCCTAGACGAAAAGCCATTTCAGGCGTTAAACCTGAGTTTGCAATTCCCCGAACACCATCAGTACCAAAATATTTCATTATAATTTACCTCATTTCAAAAGTGTCATCATTAATCATTTTTAACTGTAATTTTTACCTTGACCGACGTTGGGCTAACTGAAGAAATCCCATCCTCATCGCTAGTCGAAACATCGACCGTCTTAGTCGTTGTTGAATCAACATTCGTCACATCAACATTGACTGGCAAGGACTTCAACTTCGCCAGTGCCGACTTCGTACCAGTAACCGTCACCGACTTCGTGTCAGACGAGAAGGAATAACTGGTGTCCGCCGTGGTCTTGCCGCTGGCCTTCAGATCGATTGGTACATCCTTGGTCGTTGTTGCCTGCGTAATGGGAATATACACCGACGTGGTCGAAGGCGTCAAGACAACGTTCAAATTCTGACCATTGGCATCTAGTGCTTCAATGATGGCCTGCTGGTTCACAGACTTCTCTAAATTCTTGTTCGTATTAACGACTGCGACGACCTTGGCAACCTTGCTAACTTCGCTGACAGCACCCGTAACTTTAACAGACGATGTCCCGAGCCGTGCTGACCCAACCTCATAGCCGTCTGCAACATTGGCTTTATTAAAGTCCGCACTGACCTTATAAGTGGCCGTTCGCCGTGGCTGAATATTGACATGGATGTACTTTTGACTAAGTCCATAACTTAACTCTTTATTCAAACCATCGACTTCGACCTTGACACTGTGCCGTCCGACCGCCAGCTTAGATAAGTTAGCATAGACTTTAAAGTTCTGCGTGTTAGCCGTCGTCGTTACTAAAGCGGACGGTCCTTCGATCGTAACCTTAATATTTTCGGGATAACCCGTTACAAAATATTTCGTGCTATTGACGTTCAGTTCCAAGGGCGCGCTAATAGTCACTTTACGATTAGATGTCAATGTGGTTTTCGATGAACTATTCGTCAAAACGCTGGCATTATGCGTCGTCTTTAACGAATTAACGTAGGCAAAGAGCACCAACGCACACAACAGTGCTAGTAACCGCATAGACCAATTGCTATTCATAAATTTTTTCATTTTCGGGGACCTCCTCCGAAAACTCGTCCAAACCAATTTTGGAGCGCGTTTTGCTTGGTTGAATCCTCAGGCGTTAACAAGACTTGGCGGAAATACCGTAAGTAGTTTTCCCGCGTCATTCCCCGCATCAGCTCATTATCCTTCGTAATCGACACTTCACCAGTTTCTTCCGAAATAACGATGGTGAGGGCGTCCGTTACTTCACTGATCCCAACCGCAGCACGGTGCCGGGTTCCTAACTCTTTAGGAATCAGATTACTCTCTGATAATGGCAAGTACGCCGCCGCAACCTTGATTTGATTATCTTGAATGATAACGGCGCCGTCATGTAACGGCGTATTTGGAATGAAAATATTAATCAATAATTCGCCGGTGATATCAGCATCTAATGCAATCCCGGTCTCGATATAATCCTCAAGACCCGTGTCCATCTTAATCGACATTAGCGCCCCAATACGCCGCTTGGCCATATATTGAATTGCCTTATCGAGTTCGGCAATCATCCGCTCTTCGTCTTCATTCTGACGTTTACCACGTGCAAACATGGAGCCACGCCCTAAATGCTCCAGCCCACGCCGAATTTCGGGCTGGAAGATGATTACCATCGCAATGACTGCCCAGTTGATAATCTGATCCATAATCCACGAAACTGTGTCCAGACCAATTAAGACACTCACAGCCTTTACAATGGCAATTACAACGATTCCGCGAAATAGTTGTACGGCTTTAGTGCCCCTTAGCAACACAATCAGCTCATAAATGACAAACCATACCGCGAGAATGTCAAGGAGCCGGACAAAGTTTTGTAAGGTCAACAAACCGCTCCAATTGAAAGTCATAGTCCTCCTCCTCATGAAAATCATTTACTTTCACATTATAGCACGGCAACCCGGTTCTCGCGGTGCGATTTCGGCAAGGTCACTGCTTTTTAGCTAGATTTTGAATAAATATTAAGCTTGATGTTATTTAATATAGCTTGATTAATATTTCTGTTAAAATTAACACTAGAAGGGAAGTGACTAAATGACTAAGTTACAGCGGTGGTTTGTGCGACTCGCATTCTGGGGATTTTTCATCTTCGCAGCGGTCGACTTACACGGCGCGTTTCATTTTCTACTACTTAATTCGATTTTGGCTTATATTCCGATTGAGCTGAGTTTCTGGCTAACACCCCGACGGAGCCCACTATTATTTTGGCTGATTGCAGTCATTTGGTTGCTTTTCTATCCGAATGCACCATACTTAATGACTGATTTGTTCCACCTCAGCCTATTGAAGCCCTACGGAATCAACGGTCTTCTCCGTTTCGACTTACCGATGTGGCGGGATTTTGCTTACCTAGTTGGGCCGATGATGGTATCTACGATTATTGGTACCTGGGGCGTCGACCGGATTGCCCAGCAGCTCACCCAGCGGTTGCACTTACACCGGCTTCCTGCCAGTCGTAGTCTCATCTGTGCCGCACTCTTTCTATTTGCAAGTGTCGGCGTTTACGTTGGCCGCTTCCTCCGCCTGCACTCCATCTACTTGCTGATTACCCCACAGTATATTGTGAAGCAGTTGGTTGAAATGTGGTCGCTAAAGATGCTCGCTTTCGTCTTAATGATGTGGTTACTTCAACTGCTCATTTACGCGGCTTGGCGATTCGCGATGCCAACGATGCCGCCACAAACACCGGATAAATCTTAACGCAATTAAAAACACCGTTTGAACTGATTTAATCGTCAGTTCAAACGGTGTTTCTTATTATTCACTAAATATTAGCTAATTCTTCGTCTTAGGATCACTGTATTCGGTATGCCGTCCCCGCTTGTCGTGCAAACCACTAAAGCCACTGAACCCCAGTTCTGTTGCCTTTTGCTCCGCGTCGTTAATATAACGCAACGTATCACTCGCCCGCTTTTCACCATAAACTTGGACCCATTGATGAAAGCGTTCTTCTGAAGCCTTGGTAATTTCTTGTTCCACTTTATGGCCAGCTGGTGTTAACGACAAGTACTTGATTCGACGGTCATGCGTATTCGTGGTTTGTTCAATGTATTTCAAATCTAATAACACGTTGATTTGACGTGCAATCGCACTCCGTGAAACCCGCTGCTCTTTCGCAATCTTGACCAACGTCAGCGGCTCCTCACTTGTTGCAATCATCCGCATAACCGTGTAGGCCTCAAACGTGATCTTATACGGCCGGGTCGGCACTGAAACGAAGTCCCCGACATATTTTAAAATATGCATATAAGTGTCCACGAAGCGTTCATGAATTTCTGATTCTGTCATAATGATGTTTCCCCCTGTAAGGCTGCCCTTATTCGTCCGCTTAAGTAATGATTAATTTGCAAACCTAACCATTCACCGTCAATACTACTCTAACATCATTATAACCTAGAACTACTGATTTACAATCTAAAAAGTTAACTAATCTTCATCGGCCTCAATATCATTGAGCATTAATAAGTTCTCCGAGTAATTAATGAACTGCCGTAACTTTGCCGCGGTGCGGAGACTAATTTGACCGCTCTCTAACAAATGCTGTACGCCAGCACGTTCAGCACCGAGGCTCTTGATCCGTAATCCGTGCAACTGTTGTTCATAATCGTCACGTGATAACGTGTGATCATTTTTCGCATTCTCGATACGGTTTCGGTAATGAACGATTAGGTGATACAGTGCCTGGCGATCAAACTGTTGTTCATCAACGTTGGCCTGCTTGAGATACTGCGACAAAGCTTTGATGGCGGCTTTGGAAGCTTCGCGTTGAATGTCCAACAATGCCACCCGCAATTCTTCGCTATCACCAGGTGCTAACCATAGTCGAACCCCCTGCATTGCACGCGACAGTAATAACCGCAATGAGCGTAATGTCGGGAGGCCCTGGCGATGCGTCGCTTGTAAGAAACGCTGCTCACGCCGATCGACACGCCGTAAGTAGACCTGGCCAGCTAACTTACTGGTCTGTTTGTTCGCAATCATCTCTCTGACGGCGGCTCGTTCGCCATTTAATGCCACTAAGCGAAGTTCCAATTCATCTGTCAACATCGGTGCCAACTCATCCGCAGTTTGTGACGCCACTTCTAGACGCCGGATCTGAAACTGCTGATCCAGAATCAAATCATAGGCCGCGCGTTGATTAGCTGGTCGCCGGTGTTCTTCAATATTCTGAACCGCTAACTGTAGAATATAAATGCGGGCTTGCTTATAAGTTAACTGTGGCAGTTGACCACTGCCATCATCGCTGTCATCTGGTTCCTCCGCCAAGACCGTATCGTCTTCATCTGGACTAGATCCCCGCGTGACAAAAGGAAGTGATTTGGCAGCCATCAGCGGCAAAATCCCCGCCGCGGCGACTAAACTAACGATAATGACGCCAGCCGCGATGAACAACACGAGCGCGCGTTCCGGGAAGGCTTTGCCAGACGCGATTACGGTCGGAATCGTGAAGACCCCGGCCATCGTAATGGCCCCCCGCACACCCGATAGACCGGACAATGCTGCAATTCTGAGACTGGGCTTGGACTTCTTATGATGCCGTAACCAGTTAAACAGCATGTAGGCATAGGTCCAAGCGACCCGAATCAGTAGTAGGATTCCCCAGACAATCAGCACGTCAAAGATCGCATGCAGCGTATTCGTATGGGCGCCTTTAATAGTTGCCTGCGTTGCGGCTGGCAATTCAATCCCAAGAATCAAGAAGACGATCCCATTCAATAAGTAAACCACAACGTTCCAGACCCGTTCCGTCACTAATCGTAGCTCTGGTGCATCTTCACCTTCATGTGAATTTTGTAGGTGTGATAACACCCCGGCCGCAACCACGGCGACAACGCCGGATGCGTGGAACCATTCTTCAGCGATGAAATAAATCGCAAACGGCGTGAGAATCTGTAACACCACGTTGAACACGATGTCGTTGATACCCTCTCGTCGTAACACGTCGCGAATGAGTTGAATGATCGTAATCAGGGCCAGCCCAACGGCTAAACCAACCAGACTAATATAGAAGAAATCGCCAACTGCTTCACCGAGCACAAACGTACCGGTAACCGCTGCAGCTAACGCATATTTGAACCCAATCAGCCCACTCGCATCATTAATCAGGCTTTCGCCACTGACCAAGTGCAAAATCTCTTTAGGTAACTTGACCCCTTCCGAAATCGACTGCACGGCAATCGGATCAGTTGGCGAGAGAATGGCGGCCAACGCGATTCCAACAGCTAATGGAATCGTTGGAATCAATACGTGAATCAAAAAGCCACCGAGAATGGTGGTAATAAAGACGAGGACGATTGCATTCGCAAAAATTGCCCCGCGTAGTTCCCATAATTCCTGTTTTGGAAATTCTCTGCCATCGTTGTACAGCATGGGCGCAATAAAGACGAGCATAAACCAATCTGTTTGCAGTTTTACCTGTACATTTAATAATAAAGCCACTCCTAGACCCAGCCCGACTTGAATTAAACTGACCGGGATTGCGACTAGATAGTGGCTCAATACGTTCGACAGCAGCACTAAACATGCCAGTAAAATCACTAATTCGATAATTGGCATCTAGTGGTTGCCTCCTTTGTTAAATTGACATAACTAACCTTGAACGACGTCTTCACCAATAATCCGGACTTCCGTCTGAAGGTGGACGCCAAACCGTTCAAATACAACTTTCTGGACATAGTGGATCATGTCCATATAATCTGTCGCCGTAGCGTGGTCGACATTGATAATAAAACCCGCGTGCTTCTTAGAAACTTCAGCACCACCGATGCGATGGCCCTGCAAACCGGCATCATGAATTAGTTTACCAGTAAAATACCCGGTTGGTCGCTTAAAAACACTCCCACATGACGGCCATTCCAACGGTTGTTTGGCTGCTCGCAACGTGTTCAATTCGTCCATCCGCGCTTGAATCTTAGTCTGATTACCTCGCTTGAGACCAAATGTCGCGGACACCACGATATCATCGTAATCTTGGATCGTACTGTGCCGATAGCCAAAATCTAATTCGTCGTGATCCAGGGTTTTAAGTTGCCCCGCTGGCGTCAAAACCGTCACCGTTTCAACAACTTCACTCATTTCGCCATCGTACGCGCCGGCATTCATGAAGACTGCACCTCCGACACTACCGGGAATCCCAGCTGCAAATTCGAGACCGGTCAAGCTAGCCCCACATGCAACCTTAGTCGTTGCAATAATTGCGGCACCAGCTTCAGCAACGACTTTATTACCACTCGCATGAATTTGATTCATGCGGGTGAGAATGATCGTTAATCCGCGGATACCACCATCTTTGACGATCAAGTTACTGGCATTACCAATCACAGTTAGTGGTAAATCTTGTTCATTAGCAAATGTAATCAGGGCTTTCGTCTCACTGATTGACTTCGGAAACGCAACGTAATCAGCGGGACCGCCTGTTTTAGTATTCGTATAATGACTTAGTGATTCATCTTTTTTAATTTCGATGGCTGGAAAAGTGGCCAAGACATCTTTGGTCATG
This sequence comes from Lactiplantibacillus argentoratensis, assembly GCF_037290055.1. NCBI lineage: Bacteria > Bacillati > Bacillota > Bacilli > Lactobacillales > Lactobacillaceae > Lactiplantibacillus > Lactiplantibacillus argentoratensis. The sequence continues at coordinate 662,959 of NZ_CP147647.1, read as the reverse complement.
GTGAAAAGTTCCTTTCGTGTTTCGATTTAATTCACTTACGTTAATAATCACTTTAACCGCATAGCGTTTTTGATTTAAGCTGACACACCAATCACGGTTATGTTGAAACGCTATTGGAACGCTATAATCCGGTTGAAATTTGTAAGTCCATCAGTTAATTTTATCACTTTTTAATCACTTAATAAATGACGGCACACCGCATGACTGGTAATTGCGGTCGTTGGATCGACTGGATTGGGCCCGTGTGTCGCTACCGCCGTCAGAAATGCACGAATCAGAGGTGCAAACCCCCGCTTTTCCAATGTTGGTGTCCAATCTGGAAAAGCCGTCGTGGTAGTCGTCGCCGTCGTCATTACCGTTTTAGTACTTAAATCAGTCACGCTCACACGTTGGCCCGTCGTTTGGACTGTCACTTGTTCCAGATTGACCCCGCCATACATATTCGTGATAACTTCCAATTGCTCATGAGCTGTCTGTACGGTCAAATAGCCTTGCGCCAGCGCCCCGGTATCTGTGGTCGTCACCCGGCCACTAGTGTGTTCGAGGGGTTCATCTAACAAGAATAGCCCCGTATCGACCATGTGGATCATCAGGTCGAAAACCGCCGTCTCGGGATCTTGACCACCCGCTTCGCGAACCTTTTCAGCCACTAACATCCGTTTATCAGGCAACGCCTTCAATTGCTGATTAAAAGGGGCAAAACGGCGGTTAAACCCACACGTCAATAGTAGGTGCCGCGCTGCGGCTAAATCGTACAGGCTCTGGACCACCTGAAGATCGGTCGCCACCGGCTTATCAACATAAACGTGAATGCCGGCCAACAACAGCTGCTTGATGATGGCTGCATGCGTGTCCGTGGGGGTATGAACAAATACGGCCGCCGGTTTAACTGCCATTAATTCCTCAAGTGTCGCATGGGTGTGTTGAAACCCATACATCGTCGCTAGTTGCGCCCGTTTTGCAGGATTACGCGTCGTTAGGTGAAATTCATACTGGTCTTGCATCGCCGCCATAACGGGTAAATACGCTTTCTGAGCAATGTTGCCCAAACCAATGACACCAATTTTTAACATTGATATTCCTCCAATTTTACCATCAATTTTCTTTTAGGCCCTACTTAGGGTTCGCAGGTCGCATCCGCATTTCAAATGATCAAACATCTCGTTCACAGCCGTGATGGTCAGCGAGAAAGTGTGCCGCGCATGAAAGTCATGTTCGCTAGCGCGGGCCTGCTGACACTCGGTCAATCAAAGACACTCCTGCCTGTCAAACTAACCAGTGTGCTTCGCAATAATTCAGCACGGGCCCTATCCGCCACGTCTGGTTTAAATACGGTGCGCTGATTCAATTATGATTAAAATAACCCACGGCTACCGTGTTACAATATGAGTAAATTACTTGAAAGGTCTGAAACTCACGTGAAACTTATCTCTTGGAACGTTAACGGACTGCGTGCTGCCGTCAAGCACGGCTTTGTCACGACTTTTAATGAACTCGATGCTGATTTTTTCTGTGTACAAGAAACCAAACTACAGGCGGGCCAGATTGAACTGGACTTTCCAGGTTACCATCAATACTGGAACTACGCCGAACGCAAAGGCTATTCAGGTACGGCAATTTTCACCAAACACGAGCCGCTTAATGTGACTTATGGTATCGGCGTGCCGGAATTCGATGACGAAGGTCGCGTCATCACCCTTGAATACGCGGATTACTACGTCTTAACGTGTTATACCCCTAATTCAGGTGGTGCATTAAAGCGACTCGACTATCGGCAACATTGGGAAGATGCTTTTCTCACATACATTAACGGTCTGAGTGCCAACAAGCCGTTGATCTTCTGTGGTGACCTTAACGTGGCCCACGAAAATATCGACCTGAAGAACTGGCGTAGTAATCACCATAGTGCTGGTTTCACTGACGAAGAACGGGCCAAGTTTGACCGGCTACTCGCCGCGGGCTACACCGACACGTTCCGCCACTTCTATCCTGATCAGACCGACACTTACTCATGGTGGAGTTATCGTGGTCATGCGCGTGACAACAATTCCGGTTGGCGGATCGACTACTTTATTACGTCACAACAATTGGACAGTCAGCTCTTGAACGCGCGCATTCATAATGAAATTTTCGGTTCCGATCACTGTCCAGTGGAACTTGACATCATCCTTCCGAACCATTAACTTGAAAATCACCGAGATTCTTTGTACGATAATCCTATTCTTTAGAAACGGTGGTGGCAACTTTGAACTTTGTCGCAATGGACTTTGAAACGGCGAGCGCGAAACGTGACAGTGCTTGTTCACTTGCGCTGACAGTCGTCCGAAATGACCAAGTCAGCGATGAATTTTACACACTTATCAAACCCGAGAGTGACTTTTTCTGGCGAAACGTCCAAATTCATGGGATTCACGAAGAAGACGTCGCGGATGCCCCGAAATTTCCGGAAGTTTGGCAACACATTGCGCCATTCTTCCAGCGCGACCGCCTCGTGATTGCACACAACGCACCGTTCGATATTGGCGTGTTGCGCAATACGCTTGCCCACTACGGCATTAGTGCACCAGAGTACCTATCCATGGACACCGTCAAGACGAGTCAGCGCTTCTATCCAGAATTACCTAATCACAAGCTGGATACGGTCTGTCGCGCACTGGATATCGACCTGCAACATCATCATAATGCGTTGGATGATAGCTTAGCCTGTGCCAACATTCTACTCACCGAAGCGCAAGCCTTTGGAACCGAGCAACTCAAACCTTTCGTTCGCGTTCAGGGTTAAAACGAAATTCATGCAAGTCCAGCCATAAGATGCTGGACTTTTTTGTTTACGCATCGCAACTGCTTATCAATATTCACAGCTATCGTATCACCTCACTGGCCGACTGAAGGATGCGCCAACCGTTCACAAGCAGTCGCCAGGTAGGCTCTGGTTCATTCATGCTTAGATTCCGACTCATCTCCCCATCAGAATCTGTTTGCCGTCCGTGCCGTGAATCCTGGATGTCAAACCCACATGCCCATATCAATTGCCGGAACCCGTTTGCCGGTTGGGTCAACGACATCATAGCTCGTTGCCGTACAATTTTCGAACCCAAGATGCCGGTACAGCTTAACGGCACGCACATTTCGTAACTGGACCGTCAACACGAGGCGTTCCAGTGAGCTATAATTACGCGCCCAATCTAAGACTTCTTCAATCAACGCAGTCCCCAGACCCATGCCCCAAAATTCTTTGAGGACGGCCACGCCAACTTCACCTTGCGCGGCACTAAAATCCGTACTAGCTTGCACGGTACTCATACCAATCAACCGTGAGTCCAATGTCGCAACGAAAATAATGTTGGTCGTGGTGCCATTGATACGCGCAATTTGCGCCTGTTCATCCGTTTCGCTCAAATCCTCAATGCCTTCATCAACAGTGAAAGTATTACTTTCACGTCCGAGCTGAGCGAGTAGCGCTAATAATTGTGCTGCATCCGCGACTTCAGCAGGCCGGACATCAACAACTTCTTCTGCCATGGTTGTCACTCCTTCAATTGATCAACCAGTCGTTGATAGTGTTCACCAATGGGCTTGAAGGTCATCACCCGCTGGTCATCGGCGTCGGTATCCCGACTAATTGCGATTCGCAGGTAGGTCGCTGGCAAAAGGTCGGCAATAAATTGGGACCATTCCACGACACTCACGCCGTCACCATCAAAGTATTCATCTAAGCCTAAATCTTCCGCGCCGCCATCTTCCAAGCGGTAAACATCCATATGATAGAGCGGTAGTCGCCCCTGATGATATTCCCGGATGAGCGTAAAAGTCGGACTCTTAACGTTATTAGGAATGCCCAGGCTCTTAGCTAACCCCTTCGTAAAAGTTGTCTTACCAGCACCTAAATCACCATCTAGTAAGATTAAATCACCAGGTTGCACTAATTGGCCAAGCTTGGCCCCGATTGCCATGGTTGCTTCCGGCGACGTTACCGTGATTGATTCCATATTCTTCCAACTCCTCATCCAAATTAACTGTTCTTATTATAGAAAAAACGAAGGAAACTTCAAAGTACAAGCTCTGAAGTTTCCCTCGTTTAACAAACTAAGTGACCGTTTAAGCTAATCCTTGGGCCGCTGTGATAATCGCAACCTTATAGACGTCTTCTTCACTGCATCCACGTGATAAGTCGGAGACGGGCTTGTTCAAGCCTTGTAAGACAGGACCCACCGCTTCAAAATGGCCGAACCGTTGTGCAATCTTATAACCAATATTACCAGACTGGAGTTCTGGGAATACAAAGACATTGGCATGACCGGCTACTTTAGAACCAGGGGCCTTTTGCAAGCCGACTTTTTCAACGAAAGCCGCGTCAAATTGGAGTTCGCCATCGATAGCCAATTCCGGTTCAGCAGCTTGCGCTTTAGCCGTTGCTTCTTGCACTTTAGTGACCATTTCACCCTTAGCTGAACCCTTCGTTGAGAAGCTGAGCATCGCAACTTTCGGGTCAATATCAAAGACTTTAGCAGTGGCCGCACTCTGAGTGGCAATTTCCGCTAACGTATCAGCATCGGGATCAATATTGATGGCACAGTCAGCAAAGACGTAGCGTTCCTCACCCTTTTGCATAATGAATGCACCCGAGATTCGGTGTGAACCGGGCTTGGTCTTAATGATTTGTAACGCTGGCCGTACCGTATCACCAGTTGGATGGATTGCACCTGAAACCATCCCATCCGCTTTGCCCATATAAACGAGCATCGTGCCAAAGTAGTTTTCATCTTCCAACATCTTAGCCGCTTGTTCTGGCGTATTCTTGCCTTTCCGCCGTTCAACGAGAGCATCAAGCATCGCTTGCTTATCTTCAGCCGGGTATGTCGCAGGATCAAGGACTTGAACGCCGGTTAAATCAGCATTCAAATCGCTAGCCACAGCCTGAACTTTGTCGGTGGCACCTAAAACGATCGGCTTAACCAAGCCGTCTGCAGCTAATCGCGCGGCCGCACCGACAATTCGGGGCTCAGTTCCTTCAGGGAAAACAATTGTTTGATCTTTACCAGTAATTTTTTGTGCTAATGACTCAAATAAATCCATGTGATAACCCTCCAATAAATTAATTAATGCTCAAGATTGACGTGCTCTGGTAACTGCCAATTGATTGGCTGTTCGCCGAAGGATGTTAACGCAATGTTCGTTTTTGAAAATGGTTTGGACCCAAAGAATCCGCGATAGGCTGAGAGCGGACTCGGATGCGGTGCTTGTAACACGACATTCGTCTGGGTATCAATCAGCTTGATCTTGGAGCGGGCCGCTTTACCCCATAAGATAAAGACAACCGGCGTCGACCGCTCCGATAAGCGCTGAATGGCAACGTCCGTCAGTCGTTCCCAGCCCTTACCAGCGTGTGAAAAGGCTACCCCATTTTGAACCGTCAGCACGGAGTTCAATAACAAGACGCCCTGCTTGGCCCAACTTTCCAAGTAACCGTGGTTAACCGGCGTACAACCAACATCATCTTGCAATTCTTTATAGATATTGACTAGTGATGGGGGCACCGCCACGCCCGGTAACACTGAAAAACTTAACCCGTGGGCCTGACCAGGTCCGTGATACGGATCCTGACCTAAGATAACGACCTTTGTTTCTGAAAACGGCGTCCATTCAAAGGCCTGAAAAATATTATACATATCTGGGTGAATATTTTTCGTTCGGTATTCATTTTTCAAAAACTCATGTAATTGGTGGTAATAGGGCTTCTCAAACTCTGGTTTTAAGACGTCCCACCAGTCCGTGTGAATAAACGCTTTCATCCTTAACACCTCTCGTTTTATTGTATCATAACCAAAACCACTAATGATAATAATTCTGTATTCAGACGTAAACATGTTAGAATGTAATTATTAAAACAACTAAGGATGTGACAACATGATTTCGATTATCGCCTCTGATATGGACGGAACGCTACTCAACAATGAAATGGTCGTTTCCGATTTTAACGCTGATGCCATCCGTCAAGCACAACAGCAAGGCGTGCACTTTATCGTCTCCACCGGCCGTCGGTTTTCTGAAGCTCAGCCGCTGCTGGCCGCTCAAGGTATCACGGCACCTCTGATTACGTTAAATGGTGCTGAGGTCTATGACGCTTCTGGCAAAATGCTCGACATGGTGCCCATAACCAATAGTGTGGCCCGCACCGTTTTTCACACGCTAACCTCACAAGGTTACTATTTTGAAGTCGTAGGCAATGATGGCATTTACTCTAACAGTAAAGCCAAGCGAATCGAACAAATTGCGCATCTCCTGACCAATTTAAATCCAGACACAACGTTCAAAATTGCGGTATCGCTCGCGTCAGCCCGTTTGGAACTCATGGACATCAATTACGTGGATAACTACAACGAATTATTGGATGATCCTGCTAAGCACGTTATGAAAATCATTGCTTTCAGTGAAGAAGGTCCCACTAAACTCAAACCTCTGAGCGATGAGATTCTTGCAAAACATTCATCCCTTAAGATCACATCTTCGTCCGCGTCAAATATCGAAATCAATAATATTAATGCACAAAAGGGAATCGCGGTCGAACGCTATGCGAACATGCTGAATACCCCGATGAGCGATGTCATGGCGATTGGTGATAATAATAACGACGTTTCCATGCTCGAATTAGCTGGCGTAAGTTACGCTATGGGCAATGCCAGTCCGGAAGTCAAACAGCTGGCCCGCTATATCACCGATACAAACGTCAACGATGGTGTCGGCAAAGCAATCTTAGAAGTGCTTGCCAAACAATAGTTTCCGGAAAACGGAGGTTGAAGATGCGTAAATTATATTTCAGCCGCAATAGCTTCGCCCAAGGTGCCCGGATTGTTCGCGATGCGCATAACCAATCCCATTACCTCTTAGTTGGCCGGTGGGGGCGGCGCCAAGACGCGCTCAGTCTATACGCGATCCAAGGTGAACTACTTGCCGAGATTCGGCAAACGACCCTCGGATTGTTGCCAAAATTCGATTTGTACTATAACCGTCAAAACGTCGGCTCGATTAGCAAAACACTGGGCTTTTGGCACGAGATGCTCTACGTTCGCAAGCTTCGCTGGATTATCATGGGGAGCTTGAGTGCCGAAAACTACCGCATCTATCATGGTACTGAACTAGTCATGACGATGCGACCAGTTGTGACGACTAACGGCGAAGCATTCGAATTAGCAATCACCGATCAATCCACAGAACCACTGTGTATTTGCATTGCGGCGATTCTAGATCACTGGCAAAAGCCAACCAACCGCACGCGGACACCAGTTGCAAAAAAAGGGCTCAATGTTAGCTTTGGCGAAAGCAATTATACATTGACACCCCGTAATAAGGTGCCCCAGCACTAACTAGCACCGGTACTGATACACTAGCCAAAAACAACGGCCATCCCTCAATCGGAATGGCCGTTGTTTTTTAGTCAGTATAGCATCGCTGATTGGCTAACCTAACCCGACGTCACAGTGACACGTCGTCAAAGGCGGCCGTATTTATGGCGTTGATTATTCTCCACTTAATAACAAACCGACGCGACAAGCATCAAATCAATCCTTGTCGCGCCGATTTACCTGATTCTTTGAGCATGATCAGTCGAGACTTAAACGTTGATCACTTTTTGTAAGAAATCTTGTAACCGGGGGCTTTGTGGGTGTTCGAATACATCCTCGGGTTTCCCGGTTTCTTGAATCAACCCATCCGCCATAAAGACGACCCGGTCGGCCACTTCCTTGGCAAAGCCCATTTCGTGCGTGACCACGATCATCGTCATCCCATCCGCAGCTAATTTCTTCATAACGTCCAACACGTCCCCGACCATTTCGGGATCTAGTGCTGAAGTTGGTTCATCAAACAGCATGATTTTCGGATGCATGGCTAGCGCACGGGCGATGGCCACCCGTTGCTTTTGCCCACCGGATAAGGACTTCGGCATGGCATCCGCCTTATCGGACAAGCCGACCGTGGCAAGTAAGTCACGCGCCGTTTTCTCAGCTTCCTGTTGACTTTCCTTTTTTAGTTGCGTTGGTGCTAAGGTGATGTTTTGTAACACTGACAGGTGCGGGAATAAGTTGAAATGTTGGAATACCATCCCAATATTTTCACGGACCAAATTAATGTTAGTCCCCTTGTCAGAAAGGTCGTAACCGCTAATGACAACCTGTCCTTGTGTTGGAACTTCCAAGTCATTTAAGCAGCGTAAAAACGTACTCTTACCAGAACCAGATGGTCCAATCATGCAGACTACTTCGTTATCTTGAACTTCAAGGTTTAACCCTTTCAAGACTTCGTTATCGCCGTAGCTTTTATGCAAATCTTTGACAATTACTTTCGCCATGCTTAGTTAATCCTCCTTTGAACCCAGTTAGATAACCATGTTAATAACGTAATGATAATCAGATAAATAATCGCAATCATTAACCAAATCTTAAAGCCTTCGAAGTTCCGGGCAATAATCAACGTCCCAGTTTGGGTTAATTCAACGATCCCAATAACGGATAGAATTGACGTATCCTTCAACGTGATAATAAATTGGTTAATGAACGACGGAATCATGATTCGAATTCCTTGGGGCATAATAACCTTGCGCATGGCCGTCCAGTATGGCAACCCGAGTGAACGGGCCGCCTCCATTTGACCATCGTCGACCGCGGCAAAGCCCCCCTTAACAAAGGCTCCGGTATAGGCCCCTTCGTTAAGCATCAACGTAATCATCCCAGCAACGAACGCGGGAATCTTAAAGCCGTGCCCAATCAGGTCTGGGAACCCAATGTAAATAAAGAAGGCCAACACCATCAATGGCATCCCACGGAAAATATAAATAATCGTACTGGAGATGGCCGGACCAAGTTTCCCCGGCATAACGCCTAAGACCCCAAGAATCAGTCCGAGGATCGTTGCTAAAATAATTGAAATAACCGTTAATTCCAAGGTCATCCATAACCCTGAGCCAATCGTATCCAAGTTTTGGGTGAACAAGCCAATAAAGGTCCGACTGCTTGCGTCTTCACCCGTTAAGGATGCTTCACTAGACTTCAAGTACTTGTTAATAATCTTTTTGTAAGTCCCATCCGCTTTAATTGCTTTGAGACCAGCGTTAAATTTCTTTAACAGTTCCGCGTTTTTACCTTTTTTAACCGCGAAACCATAGTCGCCGGCTTCGTGTTGCTTGGAAACAATCTTCAACGCGATGCCATTCTTGATTCCGTATGACATCACGGGATAGTCTTCAAAACAAGCCGCCGAGTTACCGACCTTTACATCGTTATACATATTATTCGAGTCATTGAAATACTTGATTTTGAACCCGTACTTGCTCTGAATCGACTTTGCGTAGGTCGCACCGGCTGTCCCCGTCTTAAGGGCCACGGTCTTACCTTTCAAATCTTTAAACGTTTTGACCTTGCTATCTTTAGCTACGGCCATGACCACCCCGGAAGTATAGTAGGCGTCTGAAAAGTCAAACGTCTGCTTCCGTTCGGCCGTAATGTTCATTCCGGCAATCACCCCGTCAACTTGGTTCGCACTAAGCTGCTGAACGGCGGCACCAAAACTAAGCGCTTTTAATTTATAATTGAAATTTTCTTTTTTGGCAATTGCCTTCAAAATATCGATATCAATTCCCTTATACTTACCACCCTTGACCTGAAATTCGAACGGCGCAAAGGTTGTATCCGTCGCAATCGTATACGTCTTAGCCTGAGCCTGGGTACCAATCGCAAACCAGCTTCCCAACGCTGCTAACAACATGACAACTGCAACTTGCCACTTTCTCATCGACGAGACCTCCTCAAATAGTTTACCGGAACGGTATGTCATAAAATATAACATAATTCATGTCGCACGACCAATCCATTTTGTTATATTTTTTTAATTTTCCTTTAATGATGTCGCTATCATCAGCTGTTTACTTAATAAAATAAAGTAAATAGTCATTTCTAACAAAGATTCTGATGAAAGTACCCCCTTTTTACGTTTTAAAATTTTGTTCAGTCATTAATCACCGATTAACGGCGTACTTGACACTGGGTTCGCAACATGTGGCAACAATCGTTAACAAAACGGACCGATTCATTTTGAATCGGTCCGTTACAAGAAATCGCTATCAATTTCAACCAACTAGTGAACTGAACTCGCCAATCATACGCTTAATCCTCATGCCTATGCCGCCGACGTCCTAATCCAATTAGTCCGAATAATCCTGATAATCCAAGTAATACTGCACCTTGCTGTGCTGATTGGCTACGTTCGTCTGTCTGTGGCAGTGTGTCAGCAACCGTATCAGTTACTCGTGTCACAGGGGTCGCTGCCGCTTTGGCCGCGCTAGTACGCTCATTTTGGGCTGGTAGGGCTGGCGCTGCTGACTGAGTGCCCGTCTTGACCTTAGTCTGCGGTTGAGTAGCCGCGGCAGGTTGTTGCTTCGTCGTAAGCTGATCACCAACGCCCAAGTCGACGGTCTGACCATCCGAATCGTTAGGTCGCTCACTCGGCTTCGGTGTTTCATTAGAATCAGTGTTGCCCGCATGATCATTGCCGTCAGGGCTAGGTGTTTCGCCGTGATCATTGTTGTCAGGGTCGGTCGTGTTAATGTGATCATCGTCAGGTAAAACCACGGTCACCACGGCCGTCTTAGTTAACTGATTACCGGCAACATCCGTATAGCGGTAAGTCAACGTGTACTGGCCAGCGCGTTGTGTGTCGACCGTACCATCGACCGCGATGTCAGCTAATGTCAGCACTTGGCCCTGGGCATCGGTTGCACGTTCAAAATTATCCTGAGCAGTCCAAGTGTTTCCGACGGTCAACTGACTATCACGCACTTGTAACTGGGCCTGACTGGCCAATACATTGATGCTTGTCATAACAGTAATCAAATTACCCGCACGGTCCATGTAACTTAGTGTCAGTGGATAATTGCCGGCCTGCTGTAAGTTCAGGTGACCATCTACAGTCACCCGCTGGCGCTGCGCTGCTGTCAGCGACGTGCCATCCGCTGCCAAACTCGTTGACCAGTCAACACTATCATTCAGTGACCAGGTCGTCTTAGGACCGGCAATCACGGTAACTGGCCGCGTACTGATTTTGGCCTGCGTGGCAACAGTCGTCACTTGGACCAACGCCGTTTGCTGTTGTCCTAGCGAGTCCGTGTAAACCAGTTGCACAGTTTGTGGCTGACCAACATGGGCAACCGTTAAGTCTGGCATCGCCACGACTGTAATAGCGGCGTTGTTGACCGCAATCGGCTGGCCCATACCATCAGTGATCGTTCCAATACCCTGATGATAATCCCACTTGGCAGTCGGACCCGCGATGACCGTTTGTGGCTGAGTCGTCAATGCTGCTTGGTCCACCGTCACCGTCGTAGTCGCAGTTTTGACGTTGCCCACCGCATCAGTATAGGTCAAGGTGACTTGTTGTTTCCCGGCCTGTTGGGCATTGATGGCCGTCATCGTAACGTTTTGATAATTCTGACTTGTCTGGCCCCAGGCGTCCGTTAAACCAGTGATTAGATCCGCAACCGTTAACTTGCCAACAGTTGCAGGCCAGATCACCTGATCAGCACGAGTCGTCATGTGCGCCTGTGAGGCGACCGTTGTGACCTTCGCCGAAGCGGTTTGGGTCAATCCTAATTCATCAGTGTAACTGAACGTAACGACTTGAGGCCGTTCCACCATAGCTGTGCTCAAATCTGGACCTGTCAATACCTTAATATTGGCATCACTGACATTAAGCACTTCACCGGCAGCATTCGTCACAGTTTTAAAGTTCGTCCGATAATCCCACTGGGCAGTTGGTCCGGCAACCGGTCGAGCGGTTTGGGTCGTTAAGGCGGCTTGATCAACCGTCACTTGGGCGTTTGTTGTCACCTCGTTGCCATAATCATCAGTATACGTTAGAGTCACCGTTTGGACACCAGACTGGCTGGCATTGACCGCACTCATCTTGACATTGGTCAAAGACGACACTTGAGTGCCATCCGCACCGGTAATCGTTTGCAAAAAGTTGGCTGGCGTCAGTTGCCCCGCATCTTTGGCCCATACAATCTGTGCCGGACGTGGCACGAGTGCCGCCTGTGATGCCGTTAAGGTCAAAGTGGCTGACACAGTATGCGTCTGTTGCAGATCATCCGTGTACATCAAGGTAACCGTTTGCGGCTTATCGATCATTTTAGTCGTCAGTTGCGGGCCGGTGATAACCGTAATTTTTGCTTGATCAGGATTCAACTGGTGGCCTTGCGAATCCGTAACAGTCGCCAACTGTTGCCGATAATCCCAAGTCATACTTGGCCCCCAGATTTGAGTCCGGTTCTGACTCTCAATCTTGGCCTGATCAACCGTTACTTTTACAACGGCACTTACTTCGTTACCAGCCGCATCTGTATAAGTTAATGAGACGGGTTGAACACCTGGCCGGGTCGCGTCTAGCTTAGACATCTGAACGATTTGATAATCAGTCACCGCTTGTCCAGAGGCGTCCGTTAAGCGCGTTACAAGGTCATTAGCCGTTAGCTTTGCCGCTGCATCCGGTTGCACAATAACTGCTTTCTTGGCCGTTAACGTAGCTTGTGAGGCCACAGCTGTCACCATTGCCGTGGCCGACTGTGATTTCCCGAGCTCATCCGTATAAATCAGCGTAATCAGCTGTTGTTGCCCGACTGAATCAACACTCAAATCTGGCCTGTTCAACACTTTAATTGTCCCCGGTTGGACGGTAATAAGTTGCCCAGCTGCATTCGTCAGCTGACTAATACCTGCTTCGTAACGCCACGTTGCCGTCGGGCCAGCAATTACCGTGCTTGGTTTTGTCACTAGCTTTGCCTGGTCGACTGTCACATTGGCATACGCGACGGATTGATTACCCGCAGCATCCGTGTAAGTCAACGTCAAACGTTGCTGTCCCGCTAGCTTGGAATCCAGCAGACTCATTTTGACATTGTCGTAATTTGTAATCAGATGGCCTTCAGCATCGTATAAACGATCAACTAAGTCCGTTGCCGTCAGTTGTTTAGCTTGATCAGGCCAAATAACCTGGTCAACGACAGCCGTAATCTTCGCCTTTGAAAGCGTCGTCGTTACAATCACGGCGGTCGTGTGAACTTTACCCAGACTGTCAGTATAGGTCAACGTAACCGTCTGTGGCTTGCCAGCCTTTGCTGGAGCTAAATCCGGTGTCGTGGCTGTAATGTCAGCAGTATCGACATCAATTGTCTTTCCGTTGGCATCGATAACTTGAGTCACGCTGTCCCGGTAATCCCAAGTCGCGGTTGGACCGGCAATTGGATATGTCGCTTGACCAGCGATGGTGGCGAAATCAACGGTGACTGTCGTCGAATCAGTCGTTTGGTTACCATACGCATCCGTATATGTCAGTGTCACGGTTTGTGGCCCGATAGCTTTAGCATCAAAACCACTCATCGTCACATCGTCAAAATTCGTGACTTTATTTCCCGCCGCATCAATTAACTCACTGACCAGGTCGGTTGCCGTCAGCTTTTTGGCTTCATCAGGTATGATGATCTGGTCGCTGACAGCCGTAATCTTCGCCTTCGAAGCCACCGTGTTGACAACCGCAGTGACTAAGTGTTCTTTGCCCAACTCATCCGTATAACTGAGTGTCACCGTTTGGTCATGGCCGACCATCGCAACACTTAAATCAGGTTCAGTAACGACTTTAATATCAGCGGTTGCGAGATTATCAAGCAACTTTCCATTTGCATCCTTGACCCATTCCAAACCAGCTAGATAGTCCCATTTAGCTTTAGGCCCCGCAATTGGATTCGTTAGCTTGGTCTTCAAATCTGATTGGTCAACCGTTACTTTGGCATAAGCTGTCACTAGATTGCCAGCTTCATCCGTATAAGTAATAGTAACGGTCTGCGCGCCACCCTTGCTCGTGTCAATTGAACTCATTGTGACATCTGTTAGGTCGGTGCTGGTGTCGACGGGGCTCCCGTTAGCAGCCGTGATTGTCACCAAATCGGCAACTTTTAATTGGGCAGCCTCACTGGGCCAGACCGTTAACGGCGCCTTGGCTGTGACTTGTGCCTGAGAAGCAACGACTGTTACTTGAGTTGGGACGCTGATGACATTGCCCAACGCATCCGTATACGTGAGTGTGACAGTTTGCGACCCAATCTGCGTTAAATCAGGTTGCTGATCAACCACAATGTTAAGTCCGTCTAAACTAACCGGGTCCCCATCAAAATCAGTGACACTCGTGACATACTGGCGGTAGTCCCAACTTGAGTTTTTGGGCCCTTTAATGATGGTACTATTACGCATTGTTAAGTCGGCCTTAGTTGCGACCATCGTCACTGTGGTGGTTGTCGTGTGGACCATGCCAGTGGCATCATCCGTATACGCCAGCGTAACCGTTTGCGCGCCAGCTTTACTCGTATCCAAGCCTGAAACCGTGGCCGTCGCGAGCTCGTCGGCACTTAGCTTATCGCCAGCTGCATTGTGGGAGTTGTCCGTGTCGATTAAATCACTCATCGTATATGTCGGCTTAGCACCCATTTTAATCGTCAATGGTTTACCAACTAGTTTGCCTTGATTTACCGCTACCGCAACCGTACTAGTTTGCTGCCATACTTTGCCATACGCATCCGTGTACTGCAAGTCAACTTGATAGGTACCGGCAGTTTGAGTGTCGACCGTCGTTACAGCAGTATCGCCGTTCACGCTAATAACTTTGACGACTGTATCAGCCGTCGCATAAATATCAGTCCCATTCACATCTTTTAGTGTTGCAACACTATCGGCAACTCGCCAGGTCGTCTTCGGCCCGGCAATTAATCCGGTTACATTCTTGGACGTGAAATCAGCATAGGATGGGCTAGTTTCCCAGACCCAAGTGATTGTATCGGCTGAATTATCGACGCCATTATACAAAGCCATTAACTCACTCGACGTATACGTCTGGGTGGCATCAGCTTGATTGACCCATTTACCGGTATAGCCAGTTCCAGTTGGAATGTCTGGCAATGAACTACCGACTAAATATGTTTTTGACCCAACCGTTAATGCGTTTAGGTTCATGGGCAACGGATTCCCGCTACTATCTTGATTCAAAAACATATCATGATCTGCAGGTTCCTTATATAAATCAGCTTCAGTCACTGCCGCAAAGTTAGACATATCCAAGCTCGCAATGTTGATTGCCTTTAATCCAGGGGTTCCCTCAAACATAAACTTAGTACTAGTTAACGTACTGCCCGTCTGCCAGCCCGTTATATCAAGATCAGTGAGATTGGTATCATTTAAAAACATCGATGACAACGCTGTAACATTCAACAAGTTCCAGCCATGTAAATCCGCCGTTGTTAAACTCTTATCTCCATTGAATAACCCATCTATATCCGTGACCATCCGCACATTCCAAGTACTTAGATCAATACTGGTCAAGGCCGTGTTAAATGAAAACATTCTTTTTAAGCTCACTGGTTGAACCGTATTCAACTGCCACTGACTTAAATCATAAGATTGAACTCGCGAGTCACTGGCGAACATAGAGTCAAAGGACGTACCAGAACTGACATTCCAATGCGCTAATCCTGAAAAGTCAGCAATCTTGGTTCCCAAAAACATCATTGAAAAGTCAGTGACTTTCGAAGTATCCAGATTTTCAAGGCCATCAATACTGGCCAAATTTGGATTATACCGGAACATATAACTAGTATCAGTCCCCGCATTAATTGGACCATCAATCACTACTTTCGTTAACTCACTGCCAAAATCCCCCGGTACGTCGCTGACATCACCCACTCCGGTCCAATCACCAGCATGAATCGTCAACACACCATCATCTGTATACTGCCAGGCACTTGTTCCCATAGTCCCAGTTGAAACAACAGTTGCGGGTGTGGCTGCTCGCGCTAATAGTGCCCGATTTAACTGGACTTTATCGTTAGTCGTCGTAATTGTATTAGTTGTGGCAGTTACAGCTATCGGACTAGTTTCTGAATCCACAACTTTTTCAGTTTCATTAGAATCTTTCGAGTCTGGGTCACCAATACTGGCCATTGTGCTAGTACTTGGCGATGCGACACTTGAACGATTAGTTTGTAGTGATTCATCAGCCACCACCGTGTCCGTCACATTAGATTGAATGCCACTCTCAGAGCCCGTTCCTTGATCATTTTGATAATCAGAATTTTGTGTTGTGACTTTCTGTGAACTCGATGCGACACTTACTGAGCTGTTTGCCGTTTGGTCCAAACTGTCGCCAGAACCAGTTTTAGCCTGACTGCTTGCTGCTGTTGAATCAGAGGTACTGAGATTGCTGGTTACGTTTTCATTTCCGCCTACTGCCGTAACCGGCTGTTCAGTCTTTGAGTCAGTGGTTGTGCCACTAACTGCCTGCTTTTTTCGAGCGCTGGTACTTGTTGTTGCCGCACTAGACTGAGTCGTTGCCCCTGTTGTACTAGTCGTAGTAGTCCTTAAAACCTGTGAGTTGGATGATGAGGATGCCTCAGCAGTGGTCGTAGCTGCGGTGGCTGCGGTCGTCGTTTCCGTATCTGCCCGACTTATCAGTGGATTCAGAGTAAAGGTAGCCACGGTAATACCAGCAAATACCCAGAAACGTCCCTTTTTATACATTTTATAATGCTGCTTGCTCGTTATAAATCTATTCATACATGTCCCCCCAAGAATCCATACAATAAATCATATCAAAATTAGCTTATTATCAATTTTAGTTATACTAAATCTGATTAATATCAGAATAATAACATTCTCCAAAGTTTAGCATCAATTATATTTATTGAATCAATTAATAAATAACGCGTTTAACTATCAATACAATTATATGCTAACATAATTACCGGCTAAGTCGCAAGTGCTTGTAACCAACCTTTCGCAAAACATTTATAGCCTGACAACTATTTTGCTAGTATCCAGAACATTTATAACAGTGAGCACTACATCAGTACATATAAAATATATGCTTGCCGTCGTCCGTCCACGGCACAGAACCACCAACAACACATACTAAAAAAGGTCTTCCAAGAATCGAATTAATTCTTGGAAGACCTTTTTATGACACTGCCATACTCGTTGTATGATGCAGCGATGCAACGCTAACGTAATCGATGCCTAGTAATGTTTCATGACCCGGTCGATTTGACGCTGTTGTTCGCGTTTCTTGATATCTTGCCGTTTGTCGTATTCCCGTTTCCCGTGAGCGACTCCAATTAAGACCTTCGCAAATCCATGCTTGAGATACATCTTAAGTGGAATGATCGTCACACCCTTAGTCATTGTTGCTGCACCTAGTTTACTGATTTCTTTCTTGTGCAACAAAAGTTTCCGGGACCGTAACGGGTCAACGTTATAACGGTTACCCTCTTTAAACGGACTAATGTGAACGTTTTGCATCCAGGCTTCACCGTTGCGAACTTGAACGAAACCATCCTTTAAGTTGACCCGCCGATCGCGAACGGATTTGATCTCCGTCCCCGTCAGCGCAATGCCAGCTTCATAGGTTTCCTCAACAGCGTAGTCATGGCGTGCTTTCCGATTTTGAGCGAGGGCGGTATCTGGGTGCTTACCGTGTTGTTTGGCCATTGCCGCACATCCCCTTACTTAAAAATTAACGCCGACGATCAGTTGATGACCGCCGATTGTTGTTAGTACTATGATTATTATTGTTGCTATTATGATTATTATTGTTCCGGCGACCATTGCTATTGCCATTACGATGGTTATTGTTGTTGCCACCACGATGGTCGTTATTCCGGTTATTATTGTTCCCATTTCGTCGGTAGTTACCGTTATTGCCACCACGCCGGTTATTACCACGATAGTTATCATGATGTTCCCGCTTTGGCAATAAATCAGTCTTTGGCGCTTCTTCAGGATTCAATAACTTAAAGTCGACTTCTCGTTGATCCTTATCGACCCGCATTAGTTGAACTTTGACGGGCTGGCCGATTCTAAATGTCCGTTTCGTCTTACGACCAACCAACGCTAATTGTTTTTCAACGTATTCGTAGTAGTCGTCGTCCATCGTACTGATATGAACTAAGCCTTCAACGGTATTTTCTAGTTCAACAAACAGACCGAATTTCATAACGGAATCAACAACGGCTTCAAACGTCTCACCAACGTGATCAGCCATATATTCAGCCTTCTTCATTGAATCAACGTCGCGTTCAGTATCAATCCCCCGCCGTTCATGATCAGAAGTCGTTTCCGCAATATTTGGTAGGTTATCCCGATAACGTGCCCGGGCTTCTTCACCAGTGCCGTTTTCAGCATAATGGCGAATCAAACGATGAACCATCATATCTGGATACCGCCGAATTGGTGACGTAAAGTGAGTATAATACGGTGCCGCCAACCCAAAGTGACCAAGCGACTGGTCAGCGTATCGGGCCTGCTTCATGCTCCGCAGCATCATGACTGAGACCATGGCTTCTTCGGGCTTACCAGCAACCTTCTTCAAAACGTCTTGAAGCATCTTCGGCTTAACATCCTTAGAACTCCCCTTGACACTGACACCAAAGTTAGTGACGAATTCAAAGAAACTAAGCATCCGGTCACTATCAGGCGTTTCATGTACCCGGTAGATAAACGGTACCTTAAGTTGACTATAGTTTTTTGCAACCGTTTCGTTGGCTGCCAACATGAAACTTTCGATCATTCGTTCAGCTAAGCCACGTACCCGTAATTGAATGTCAATTGGATGACCGGCTTCGTCAACGATAATTTTAGCTTCGTTATCATCAAAATCGATCGCACCACGATGCCGCCGATGCTTGTACAAGATACGGTGTAAGTCGCCCATCGTATCAAACATGTCGACCAAGTCCGCGTACTTTTCACGCGTCTTGGGGTCATGGGCTTCGAGAATCTGATTAACAGCGTCATAAGTCATCCGGGCGTGTGACCGAATCACACTTTGGAAAATCTTATGGTTAACGATTTCCCCCGTTTGATCAATCTCCATCTCACAACTCATGGCTAATCGTTCAACATCAGGATTTAAGGAACAAATCCCGTTTGATAGCCGCCGTGGCAACATTGGAATCACACGGTCAGTTAAGTAAACTGACGTCCCACGTTTGAATGCTTCCCGGTCTAACTCAGAGTTTTCGGTAACATAATGGCTAACATCCGCAATGTGAACGCCTAGATGGAAGTTCCCATTTGGCAAACGCCAAGCAACGACCGCGTCATCCAAGTCTTTAGATTCGGCGCCATCAATCGTTACTAATGGCTGATCCGTGATGTCGACCCGACCAACTTTTTCTTCATCAGTCACGTAATCTGGAATCCGGTTAGCTTCATCCGTCACTTCTTCTGGGAACACTGATGGGACGTCGTGTTGGTAGACCACTTGTAAGACGTCCATCCCAGGATCATCAACACTCCCAATCACCTGCTTAGCAATCCCAATCATCCGCGTTGGATGCTGAGCATCAGGATAAGCAGCCACTTCAGCAATGATGACTTCCCCTTCAGTTGGGTGCAAGCCTTGATCAGTGATCAATAATTGATATTTGGATAACTTCTTATCCTTGATTGCAACAGAACCAATAAACCCGGCCTCGTCCGTACTTGGTGTATAAGCACCGACAATCTGGGTATAGTTCCGTTTAACGATGCTGACGATTTTACCTTCAGGACCGCGGTCGGAACCGGGACGAGCTGGTCGAATGATTTCAACCGCAACATCGTCACCGGTAATGGCAAACTGCGTATTGTCCGGATTGATATAAATATCAGGCAAATCGGGATCGTAACGAACGAAACCAAAGCCCTTGTCATTACCA
Organism: Lactiplantibacillus argentoratensis; assembly: GCF_037290055.1. Classification (NCBI taxonomy): domain Bacteria; kingdom Bacillati; phylum Bacillota; class Bacilli; order Lactobacillales; family Lactobacillaceae; genus Lactiplantibacillus; species Lactiplantibacillus argentoratensis. The sequence continues at coordinate 643,176 of NZ_CP147647.1, read as the reverse complement.
TGAAATGATCCTTCAACGGTCTTCGTTTCCTGGACTAACTTGAAATGATCATGATCATCGGTACTAACTAATTTTTTACGTTCCATATTCGCAAGTTCTTTTACTAGAAAAGTAAACGCCGTTGCGCCTGTAAAATGCAGTTCATCCGTTAGTTGTTCAACACTATACGTGCGATCGGGATGAGCCTGCAAAAAAGTCAGGATTTGTTCTTGTAAGTTTGCTTCTGACATTATTTACCTCATTTATAAATAGTTTTTAAATATGTTAAGACATCTTGTTCCAATTGGTGATGCGCATTGTTGACGGTAATCACGTGTCCAGCATCAGCGTACCAATGAAAATCAACTGGTACCTGCGTTAATTGGTCACGTAATCGCCGCGCAACCGTCGCATCAATTAATTCATCTTGCCCACCCTGACCAATGAAGAAAGGTTGGGTCACAGCATTAAGGTGACGCGTGACCTCCGTCGTGGTGAAGGTGTTGACTGCCTGCAGTTGCTGCTGAACCAGGTCCGGCAACGTCATTAAGATCTGTTCACGCTCGGCAATTGAGAATTGACTGTGCGCCAGTTGATGGTGACTCAGCGTGATGAACATTTCAGCAACGTCACTACGATTACCAGCAAATAGTGGTGAACTAAACGTGCCACCACCTAACAACTGCGAATCACGTTCCAAAGCCGCCGTCGCAAAAATGCCACCTAATGATAAGCCAAAGATACTAATTTTAGTATAGCCTTTTTGCCGCATAAATGATATTGCTTGTTGCGTATCTTGCCACCACTGTGCCGGGGTCTGCGCAAGAATATCTCGCGGATCATCAGTCGCGTGACCACTGAACTGGGGCCCATAAACTGTATAATCTTCCCGTTCTAATGCTCGGGCTAACATCCGCACATCATTGGCACTCCCTGCATAGGCGTGCAATAAAATGACGGCGTGTTGGCCATGTTCAAAGAAAAACGGTTCCGGTTGTTTCAGCATCATCACACCACCTTAAAAAAAAGCCTCCTGAAATCACAGGAGGACGGTCAATTACTTCGATGAGTACCATGCTAGAGCTAACGCCAGGATAAAGAATGCGATTCCTAATACCACGGTTACCTTCTGCATGAACGCTTCAAAACCGCGGGGCTTCTGCTTGGCAAACAAGTCATCAGCACCACCGGTTAATGAAGACATGGCATCATTAGTTTTGGATGGTTGCATCATCACCGCAATGATAATCAAAACGGAAACAACCAGTATTAACGTTAACAATAAATTATACAAGAAATGTGCCTCCTAAAGCCTCCGCTATGTCTATAACAATTTAACATATTTTGCCTTATTTTTCCAGTATCCTGAACAATTCGTTGGTTTATTCAGCACTCAGGGCGTTGCGGCCGTTAAATGTGCGATTTGGTGCCGCACCCACGCGCGATTATCCCGATCAGTCAGGATAATCAGTGTATCACCGGCCCGCATCAAGGTGTCCCCATGTGGGATCACTTGGCGCTCCCCACGGCGAATGGCAATCAATAACGACTCAGCTGGCCATTTAAAATCACGCACTTGATGCCCCTCTAACTTAGAGCCTTCAAAGATCGGCAATTCCAACCGATCCTGGACACCACTATGTTCCGGCAACCGGGGCTGAATTAATTTCTCCAGCAAGGCCTCATAAATCGGGGCGCCACCTAAGAGATCCACAACTAGGTAGGCCGTCATTGAAACGACTGCTAACGGCATCAAGTGATGTAGTGTCCCGACCATTTCAGTAATCAATAAAATTGCAGTAAACGGTGCTTTACCAATACCGGCAAAGTATCCAGCCATGGCAAAAATAATAAAATTCGGAATCAGGCTCGTCGGCATCCAACCAACGACAACCATGAACTGGGCGTAAATTGCCCCTAAGATAGCGCCCAGCGACAGGATTGGCAAGAAGATACCACCCGGTAAACCGGACCCATACGAGATGGTTGAAAAAGTAAACCGTAAGACAAAGATTCCCAGTAAAGCGACTAACGCTGGTGTTATTGCCGCTAGATTCAAGATAACAGAATTGCCGCCCCCTAATAGCTGCGGCCACATTAATCCAATCGGAATCACTAATAAGAATGGCACCAAGCCGTCCAACCAACTGGGCAACCGTAACTTGGCGTACCAATTCGGCATCGTCAGCGTCACGTTTTGATACAGATAACCGAACACACCAAGAAAGATTCCGAGTCCAATCAGATTGCCATATTGACTCAACGGTAGGTTATGATCGTACGGAATGTGTAATACCGGCACCAGGCCGAAGAAATTCAGTGAAATAAAATTACTGGCCATGGCGCTAACCAAGGCAGTGGTCCAAATGATTGGTGAAAAATTATGATAAACCTCTTCCAGAACAAATAACGTACTGGCAATCGGTGCGTTGAACGCCGCTGAAAGACCAGCTGCCGCACCGCCAGCAATCAAGGAACGTCGGTCTGAACCAGTCTGCTTGAGTTTCGACGCAACACCCTGACCAATCGTGGCTCCCAGTTGAATCGAGGGGCCTTCGCGTCCAAGGAATAATCCAGAGCCAATGCCCAAAACACCACCGACAAACTTGCGCCAGAGCACCGACCACCAGCCATAATCAAGCTCACCGGCTAATTGGCCCTCAACTTGTGGAATCCCAGAACCTTTAATGTTCGGTTCCTTTTTGACTAGCCAGCCCACAAAGAACGCCACGACCACGGACAGGCCGATCCAGGGGAAGAGCAGTAACCAATTCGTATGGATTTGGGCGTACACCCATTGAACGAACTTTAGTCCCTGCTCAATGCTGAAACGAAAAACACTAACCACGATACCCGCAATCACACCGACAATCAGTGCCCGGCCAATCGAGCTAAACCGTGTAAAATCAAAATGTTGTTTTGCAATGTGCGGCCGCTGTGCCACCATGAGTCCCCCTCTTAGTTATGATAATCGTTGTGCAATCGCTTGCTGGACGGCCGTCAACGTCACGGTCGCGCCAGGAAGTAATGTCTGAATCTGCTGTGGGCCATCAACGCGTAATAACAAACCTAGTAACAGATCTGTCTCCAAGTCGTCAGTTTGATAAGTTTCCTTAAATCCGGCCAATAAGTCGGTATCATCATTAAATGCTTGCAAAACCAGCGGGACTAATTCCGTTTGTTTGGCAGCTTGATGGGCGGCGCTGAACCGCTGTAAACCTAATTCACCACTAGTCACAATTAAATTATCGCCCACTAGATTGCCATGAACAAACTGATTGGGCGTTACGACGTGTACTTGTAGCCAGGCCGTACGCTCGGCAACAAAGTCGGGGCCCAGTGTATCCCACTCGGTTGATTGGGCAGCGGTTGGCCCAAATGCAGGAACTTCAGTATTAAGTCGCGTCAACATCGTCCCAATCTGGCGACCTAGCGTTGACTTAGCAAGGGGCTTAGCCGTCGCACAAAATTCAGTTAGCGTCAGACCTTGTAGTGGCTGATAAATCACGTAGTAGAACTGGTACTTATCAAAGATGAAGCCCGCATGCAATAGACGCGGCGCACCCAAGCCCAACCGAGCCATCCGGGTCAGCCCAAAGCGTTCCGCCTGATAATGGGCCCGAGTCTGGGGAGCAACCTCACTGGGTGGGAAAATCGCAATTTGGGTGGGTCCGACCGTAAAGCGGGCGGCCAACTTATCCGCAACGGGTTCTGGCGTTTTATAAGGTTCATTCTCACTGGCATAGATTTTTTGGATCAACGATTCAAAAGCACCAGCATTCAATTGCAGTCCTTGCCAATCAGACCACTCATTAATTTGTTGCTGAAAGTCATCCATTCTGTTCTCTCCTTACTCAAAATACGCATGTTTCTATTTTACCACGACTCGTCCGTCCCTATACTCCAAACTCAAACAGATGTTCCTTAAATTATGTATAATAAAAACGCCGTCCCATCGGAACGACGTTTTCATTAGAACTTCAAATTACTTGCTAGTAATGGTGTTCCGTGCAGCTTCGTCTAAGTTGTAGAAACCGTGGATACCTTTGTATTCTGAAGTGCTTTCAAGTTGGTCTTCGATCCGCATTAATTGATTGTATTTAGCAATCCGTTCAGTACGGCTCATTGAACCAGTCTTGATTTGGCCAGCGTTCATTGCGACAACTAAGTCAGCAATGGTCGTGTCTTCAGTTTCACCAGAACGGTGAGAAACGATAGCAGTGTAGCCAGCTTCTTTAGCCATTTCGATAGCTTCAACAGTTTCAGTCAAAGTACCAATTTGGTTAACCTTGATTAAGATTGAGTTAGCAACGCCCATCTTGATACCCTTTGCAAGGTAGTCCGTGTTCGTAACGAATAAGTCGTCACCAACGATTTGAACTTTCTTACCAAGCTTGGCAGTTGCCATTTGCCAGTCTTCCCAGTTGTTTTCATCCAAAGGATCTTCGATAGAAACGATTGGGTACTTGTCAACGATGCTGTCAAGTAAGTCAACGAATTCTTCGGCAGTAAATGATTGACCATTTTCGCCTTCACCCTTTAAGTCGTACTTGCCAGTTTCTTCGTTGTAGAATTCTGAAGCGGCACAGTCAAAGGCAATGGCAATATCCTTACCAGGCTTGTAACCGGCACGTTCGATAGCTTCAACTAAGATTTCGAATGGTTCTTCGTTGTTCTTCAAGTCAGGTGCAAAACCACCTTCGTCACCAACGGCAGTTGAGTAACCGCGTTCGTTCAAGATCGCTTTCAAGTTGTGGAAAGTTTCTGAACCCATCCGGATAGCTTCTTTAACTGAAGAAGCACCAACAGGCATGATCATGAATTCTTGGAAGTCAACGTCGTTGTTGGCGTGGGCCCCACCATTGATAACGTTCATCATTGGTGTTGGTAAAACGTGAGCGTTGAATCCGCCAAGGTAGTTGTATAAAGGCATTTCAAGTTCGTCAGCAGCAGCACGTGCAGCGGCAATGGAAACACCTAAGATAGCGTTAGCGCCTAACTTAGCTTTGTTAGGAGTACCATCTAACTTGATCATAGCTTGGTCAATGGCACGTTGGTCAGTTACATCGTAACCAACAATTTCCTTAGCAATTAACTTGTTAACATTGTCAACGGCTTTAGTAACACCCTTGCCCATGAAACGGCTCTTGTCACCGTCACGTAATTCAACGGCTTCATGTTCACCAGTTGAGGCACCTGAAGGAACGATACCGCGGCCAAATGCGCCACTTTCAGTATAAAGTTCAACTTCAACAGTTGGGTTACCACGTGAGTCTAAGACTTCGCGAGCATAAATATCTGTAATAATAGACATTAATTTCTCTCCTTAAAATTGGCTTGTTATTTGTTTCACACTTATTGTAGAAGTTTGTCAATCAACTTGCAATAACTATTATTAGTTATTTTGGTAATTAACAAGTTCCAAGAATGAATCAGGTTGTAATGAAGCACCACCGACTAAACCACCGTCGATATCATCTTTGCCCATTAATTCGTTAACGTTGGCTGGTTTAACACTACCACCGTATTGAATCCGAACTTTATCAGCAACTTCTTGTGAGTAAAGGTCAGCAACAGTCTTACGAACAACCGCACAAATTTCTTCAGCTTGGTCACTCGTAGCCGTCTTACCAGTACCGATGGCCCAGATTGGTTCATAGGCAATTACCAATGAACTTACTTGGTCAGCTGATAAGTCTTTCAAAGCAGCCTTGATTTGGCCTGAAACCCATGATTCTGCTTCGCCGGCTTCACGTTGTTCTAATGATTCGCCACAGCAAATGATTGGCTTCATGCCGTTCTTGAAGATAGCGTGTGCCTTTTTGTTAATGTCTTCGTCAGTTTCGTGGAAATAACCGCGACGTTCTGAATGACCAATAACAACGTAATCAACGCCTAAGTCTGCTAAAGCAGCTGGTGAAGTTTCACCAGTGAATGCCCCAGCATCTTCAAAATAAGCATTTTCAGCAGCAATCTTTAAATCAGAACCCTTGGCAGCTTCAACCATTTCTTGTAAGAAAAGGGCTGGAGCAGCAACGACTGATTCAACTTTTGATGGATCTGGTAATTGATCCTTAACAGCATTAACGAAAGCTAAAGCTTCGCTAGCCGTTTTGTTCATTTTCCAGTTACCGGCAATAATAGGTGTACGCACGATAAACCTTCCTTTCGGAGAACAGATTATTTTTCAGAAATAGCAGCAATACCAGGTAATTCCTTACCTTCAAGGTATTCAAGTGAAGCACCGCCACCAGTAGAGATGTGGGTTAACTTGTCGCCAACGCCAAGTTGCTTAACAGCGGCAGTTGAGTCCCCACCACCAACGATGGTCGTTGCGTCTGATAAAGTTCCTAAGAACTTACCAATTTCAAGCGTACCCTTGGCGTAGTTGCTCATTTCGAAGACACCCATTGGTCCGTTCCAAACAACGGTCTTAGCGTCGCGTAAAACGTCTTCGAATTCTTCGACTGACTTAGGACCAATATCTAAGGCCATGTAGCCATCAGGAATTGAACCTTCAACAACCTTGCTAGGAACATCGTTATCAAACTTTTCAGCAACGATTGAGTCGCTAGGTAAGACTAACTTGTCGCCAGCTTTTTCGATGATTGACTTAGCTAATTCAATCTTGTCTTTTTCAACAAGTGAGTTACCAATGCCCATGCCTTTAGCAGCATAGAACGTATAAGTCATCCCACCACCGATGATGATCTTGTCAGCTTTGCTGATTAAGTGATCGATAACACCGATCTTATCAGAAACCTTGGCACCACCTAAGATAGCAACGAATGGGTGCTTAGGATTGTCAACCGCGTCACCTAAGAACTTGATTTCCTTTTCCATTAAGAAACCAGCGGCAACTTGATCCATGTTTGAAGCAATCCCAACGTTAGAAGCATGGCTCCGGTGAGCAGTCCCGAAAGCATCGTTGACGTAGACATCACCAAGTGAAGCCCAGTACTTGCCTAATTCAGGATCGTTACCAGATTCGCGCTTAACTTGTTCGCCGTTAACAACGTCTTCAAAACGAGTGTTTTCAACAACTAAGACGTCACCGTCGTTCATGTTGTTGATGGCAGTTTCAAGTTGTTCGCCTTCAGTAACAGGTACGAAGGTAACAGGCTTGTTTAATAAGTTTGAAAGACGTTCTGCAACAGGACGTAAGCTTAAGCCCTTCTTGTCGTCTTCGCTCTTAATCCGACCTAAATGTGAGAATAAGATGGCTTTGCCATCATGTTCAATCACGTATTTGATCGTTGGTAAGGCAGCGACGATCCGGTTGTCGTCACCAATTTTGCCGTCTTTAATTGGAACATTAAAGTCGACACGAATTAAAACTTTTTTATCTTTAACATCTAAATCTGAAACGATTAATTTAGCCAATGTTAAAATCCTCCTAGAATTCGTGACTGCTGAAATTAAAAAAACGGCAAGAGGAGTTTTGCCTCCCCCCGCCGTCAAAACCATATGCGGTTTTAAAGTTCTTAACTATCTAATCAAATATTAGAGAGTGGCGAACTTCAATAAAGTACGTACCATTTGGCAAGTGAAGCCGTATTCGTTATCGTACCAAGCAACAGTCTTAACTAATTGGTTGTCACCATCAGAAGTAACTTCTGTTTGAGTAGGATCGAAGATTGAACCGAAAGTAGTACCGATAACATCAGATGAAACGATTTCGTCATCGTTGTAACCAAATGATTCGTTACCTTCAGTATGCTTCTTGATTGCGGCGTTAACTTCGTCAGCAGTAACTTTCTTGTCTAAGATAGCAACTAATTCAGTTAATGAACCATCAACAACACCAACACGTTGTGCATGGCCTTGTAATTTACCGTTCAATTCTGGGATAACTAAGCCAAGAGCCTTAGCAGCACCAGTTGAATGAGGAATAGTGTTTACACCGGCAGCACGGGCAGCACGGAAGTTACCACCACGTACAGGGCCGTCAAGTAACATTTGAGTTGAAGTGTAAGCATGGATAGTAGTCATAGTACCAACCTTGATACCGAATTCTTTGTTTTCAAAGAATGCTAATGGTGCAAGGCAGTTAGTAGTACATGAACCAGCAGAAACGATACGGTCATCTGCAGTCAAGATGTCATCGTTAACGTTGTAAACGATGGTCTTCAAGTCTGAGCCAGCAGGAGCAGAAATCAAGACACGCTTTGCACCAGCGTCCAAGTGAGCTTGTGACTTAGCCTTTGAAGTGTAGAAACCAGTACATTCGAGAACGAAGTCAACACCGTCGTTCTTAACCCAAGGAATATTTTGTGCTTGTGGTTCAGCATAAACACGGTAGTTCTTACCGTTAACAACGATTGAATCGTCGGTTGCTGAAACGTCAGCGTTCAAAGTACCATGAGTTGAGTCATACTTCAAAAGATGAGCCAACAATGCAGGTGAAGTTAAATCGTTAATAGCAACAACTTCGATATCACTTGACTTTTCACCAAGTTCTAAGATACGACGGAATGCTAAACGACCGATACGTCCGAAACCATTAATACCAATTTTTACAGACATACTAGAATTTCCTCCTTGTGGAAATAAAAATAGTTTTATTTTAAAAAGCAACTTCACTATAGAAGATTACTTTTTTAAAATCAAGTTAGCCGCACCCTCATCCGTGATCAAACACGTCTGTTTAGGTGCAATGTTCTTCATATACGCGGCAATTGCGGTGGCTTTTGAAGCCCCACCCGCAATGGCGAGTATAATCTCCCGATGGGCCAGTTCTCCGATTTGCAATCCAATCCGCGGAATCCGGTAGACCACGTTACCCTTCTTATCGAAGAAGTAACCAAAGGCTTCACCAATCGCTTCACGACTGCGTAACACCTTGATCTGATCCTCAGACATATTCCGGCGATGGGCCATTGAAATGGCTTCACCGATACTATGCACGACCACGTTGGCTTGCCCGATAATCGCCAGCACCTCTTGAATACTTGGTTCTTTGAGGAGTGGTTCATACGTCCGTTCACTGACCTGTTCTGGTACAAACAACGAGCGGAACTTACCGCCAGTATGTTGTGCCATTTGTGACGCGATGGTATTTGCTTGAATCGCAACCGATTCACCAACACCACCACGCGCCGGAACAAATAACAAATCACGTTTATCACCTAATTTATTAGTTAAGTGACTTGCCACATGTTCCATGGTATGCCCACCCATAACAGCAATAATATTACGCCCTTCCGGCAATAATTGCTGTAATAGCTGGTTCACTTCTTCGCCCATGGTCCCAATAACTTTCAACTGTCGATCGGAATCACCAGAAACGATGATGCAACGCTTAATATTAAAGTATTGCGCCAACTGTCGTTCTTTCTGGCGAATGCCCATTAGCTCATCCATAAAATGACTTAGGCCTACTAACACGTCCTGACCTTGCTGGGTAACTTGCATGCCCGATTTGTTTGTCATAATCAAATCTAGCTTCCGCAATGTATCCGTTTCGGTCCGTAACGTCCGTTCGCTAACACCCAACGTCTGAGCTAATAGCCGACGTCCAACTGGGGCCATCCAATTAATGGTTCTTAATACTAAGTAACGACGACTCAGCATGTCAACCATATCTGGGGCAATTGCCTCAATCCATTGAATATCTGAATGCATGGCATCCAACCTGCTCTCTAGTGGGACGGGTCTGGTCCAGCTATGTCGAAAAGCGACCCAAAGACTTCAAAAAACAAAGCACACAACGCAAATTCACTAAGAAATCAATGTTGCATACCTCTCTTACCACAACATGAATTATAACAGGTTCATAAGGTGGTTGCAAATGAAACCCCAATTAAACTTATAACCGACTGGTCCAAATGGCGCGTTAAATTATCGTTCAGTTCTCAAGTATTGTTTTCGCCTTGATGACGACGGAATGTTAAGGTTTTCACGATATTTCGCCACTGTTCGTCGGGAAAGTTCGACATTTTCCGCATTAAGAATCTGAACAATTTTTTGGTCTGAAAGCGGTTTTTCTTTATTTTCTTGTTCAATCAGGGTCACAATTCGGTGTTGAACACTGTCGGCTGATACGATTTTACCACCAGTGGGACGTTTGCTGACCGCTTTGGTAAAGAAACGTTTAAGTTCGAACATGCCAAAGTCCGTTTGAATGTACTTTCCATTAATACTCCGGCTGATCGTTGACTCATGCACTTTTAACTGTTGCGCCACATCGCGCAACAATAATGGTTGCAAATCCGTCGTCTTTTCCAGAAAGAAGTCCGCCTGCCGCTCGATAATCGCCGTTCCCACTCGAAAAATCGTCGCTTCACGTTGCTGCAAACTGCTGGCAATCCAGTCATACTCGTTCTTCTTTTCCTTCAAATACTCCGTCACTTCTTGATCATCGTGCTGCCCCATCTGCTGATAGTACCGACTGCGGAATTTAACCACGGGCTGTGCCATGGACGCGGTCCGCAACGCCAGCTGGCCGCCTTGATTCGACACGACCAAGTCAGGAAAAATATAGCCAGTCGTCTCCTGACCGATTGCCGCACCGGGTACGGGAGTCAGTGTTCGCACATAATCATAAATACTTGAAATATCTGCAAGCGTCACCTGATACTTCTTAGCCAACAAGTCCCATTGCCGATTAACCAGCTCGTCAAAACTTTCTTCCAAGACAATGTAGGCTAAGTTTGGTGCATGATCATCATTTTCTGTCTGCAACATCAGCGCTTCCTGCAAGCTACGTGCGCCCACACCTGGTGGATCGAGTTGTTGCAATAAAGTAATCGCATCCAATAACTCAATTGGTGTCGCACCAGTTTCTTGCTGGACCTGGGCATCGTCAATCCGTAAATAACCGTTCACATCAACGTACTCAATTAAGTAAAGTACGATTTGCCGTAAATGGGTATCGCGCATCGTTAGGTGGATCTGATCTAATAAGTATTCAAATAGTGACCGCTGATTAGAGGTCGAGACACGCTCGATAAAATCAGCCTTTGATGTCACATTTTTGGCTGCATTCAAACTCGCATGATTATTATTCCAATTTGTATCCACATCAATCAACGGGTTCTCTAATGTCTTTTGCGTCAGAAAGTCTCGTAATTCTTCCACATTAAACTGCAACATCTGAATGGACTGTTGTAGTCGCTGGGTCATTGCTAATTTCTGTGATTGCCGCTGTTGCTGGCGAAATCCTGGTCCCAGTGCCATAAAAATACCTCCCTGAATAAATTTTTATGTAAAACCCTTGTGTTTTTATCCATTATTCGCTAGAATATAATATGTTGTTTAGGCGCCCGTAGTGTAATGGATCGCACGTAAGATTCCGGTTCTTGAAATGGGGGTTCGATTCCCTCCGGGCGCATCAGTAGCTGAGAAATGATTCTCAGCTTTTTTTGTACGCTCATTTAACTGGTTGTCACTGGACTATACCAGTCACATCTTCATATGGTAACTTAATTTAAACCAAACAACAAGCAATATCCTTCTGGCGTCAGTCCCAGTGCTGCCGCCCCTTCACTCCGAGTACGATCGATCAAAAGTAGTCAGCTCAAGTAAGCCATATACCAGTGTAGCCGTTTAGCAGATTTAATAACAGCTAAACATACTATTATTTCAATAATAATCGCAACAAGCCTATTATATTATAGAATTAGTTTAATCATGAACAATCCGTCCATGCGTATCATCCTGATTAATTCGCCAGCACGCGGCACCGAAAATATCAACAGTTACCAGCTTCGATCCAGTCCAAAAGGTCAACCTACTGTCAGTCCTTCTGGTACACACGTCGATACCAGCTAACAGGTAAATCGCAACGTTTAATCACTTCAGTATCATCTGCCATCATCAGTAATCTTGTCATGCACCGGTCAGCACGCCAATGAGTGGGCGCCAATCAACGAGGCGCATATTAGCAGACGTGTTCGCTAATGTCCTATAATTCCAAATTAGTCATTGAACGATTAGCCTTAATTCATTATTATAGAAGAACGTTGTTTTCGAACCAAGCAAGATGCAACGTTAAATTCAAGGAACAGGAACTCAATCGCCGAAAAAAAGAGATTGGGTTCACCCAATCTCAAGCCGTATATGATAGAAACCTAAGTATACCACGTTAACAACATAAACGGAATTTTGTTTTTGAGGTTTTTCTTTTGACCTTCACTGACCTTAGCGGTAAACTACACTTATATTAGCAATCAGCTAATCAAATATTGCAACCTTAGGAGGCTAACAAATCATGTATCCAGTTCCTACAGTTATTGAACAGTCATCACGTGGCGAACGCGCTTATGACATCTATTCACGACTATTAAAGGACCGTATCATTATGTTATCCGGTCCCATTGAAGATAACATGGCGAACGCTATTATCGCCCAACTACTCTTCTTGGATGCCCAAGATTCAGGTAAGGACATCTATCTTTATATCAACTCACCAGGTGGTGTCGTTACTGCCGGCTTAGCAATCTACGATACGATGAACTTCATCAAATCTGATGTTCAAACCATCGTTATGGGGATGGCAGCTTCCATGGCCAGCGTCTTAGCTTCATCTGGTACTAAGGGCAAGCGGTTTGCTTTACCTAATTCCGAAATCTTGATTCACCAACCATCCGGTGGTGCTCAAGGTCAACAAACGGAAATCGAAATTGTTGCCGAAGAAATCTTGAAGACTCGTAAGAAGATCAACCAGATTTTAGCTGACAACTCTGGTCAATCCGTTGAAAAGTTGAACCATGATACTGAACGTGATAACTACTTAAGCGCACAAGAAGCTAAAGACTACGGTTTGATCGATGATATTATGGAAAACAACAAATTAAAATAAGCTAATCCTTTTAGACTGGGCTAACACAACGTTGGCCCAGTTTTTTTTGGTTCATTTTCTTGTCATTCGTTTTTCATTAGCCCATACTGCACTTAAAGTAACCATTATCACGCGGGCAATACTACTGCCCTCAATTTACATGCACAAAGGAGTTGCCATTCATGACAAAAGTTTTTATTGCTGGTCAACTGCCAGCTCAAGCCAACACGTTATTGTTACAGAGTCAGCTCACCATCGACACCTATACCGGCGATGACTTGATCAGTCACGCCGAACTCATCCGCCGCGTTGCCGATGCCGACTATTTGATCACCCCACTCTCAACTCAGGTCGATCAAGACGTCTTCGACCACGCCCCACACCTTAAACTGATTGCTAATTTTGGTGCCGGTACTAATAACATTGACCTCGCAGCAGCGGCGCAGCGCCATATTCCGGTGACAAACACGCCGAACGTTTCGGCGGTCGCAACCGCTGAATCAACGGTTGGCCTGATTATTAGCTTGGCGCATCGAATTGTGGAAGGCGATCACTTAATGCGAACTAGCGGCTTTAACGGTTGGGCGCCACTGTTCTTTCTCGGCCACAACTTACAAGGCAAGACACTCGGCATCTTAGGCCTTGGCCAAATTGGTCAAGCCGTTGCCAAACGATTACACGCTTTTGACATGCCCATCTTATACAGCCAACACCACCGCCTACCGATTAGCCGTGAAACGCAACTTGGCGCAACCTTTGTCTCCCAAGATGACCTTTTGCAGCGCGCCGACATCGTCAGTTTGCACCTGCCACTTACCGCACAAACGACCCACCTAATCGATAGCGTTGCTTTCAGCAAAATGAAATCAACGGCGCTCCTCATCAACGCCGCGCGGGGACCAATCGTTGATGAGCAAGCACTGGTGGCGGCCCTACAACAACATCAAATTGCCGGCGCCGCCCTTGACGTCTACGAACATGAGCCACAAGTTACGCCTGGCTTGGCCACGATGAACAACGTCATTTTGACACCTCATCTTGGCAACGCGACCGTTGAAGCCCGCGACGGCATGGCCACCATCGTTGCGGAAAACGTGATTGCGATGGCCCAACACCGACCAGTCAAGTACGTGGTCAACGACGTCACACCTCTATAGGCCAATCAAGACAGCCGCTTGGTGTAACGACTTGGACATGGCAACACCATTTCTTGAAATAAATAAGCGGTCCACCCCAACTCATCAAAACACTTTGACAAGTCGGAATGAACCGCTTATTTTGTTCTAGTTGCGTCAGCACGTTGACTTAGTGTGCCTGTTAAGCCAACAACGGCACCACTAACAAACGCTTCGTTCTCTCAATCAGTTAATTATTTGGCAATATAAGCATACTTATAATTCCACTGTGTCCCAGCAGTATTATGAATAATACCCTTTACCTTTGGATTTTGTAAATAAGAGTATACCGTCTGATACAATGGCGTAATTCCTTGGTCCTTCATGATCGTCTTCTCAGCGTTGATCATATCTTGCCAACGAGCACTAGTATCATTGGCATCCTGGTTTTGAGCCTTGCTAACCAACGCATTGTAAGTGCTGCTGTTATATTTCCCGTAATTATAACCACTATTATTAGTCATAATTTGCAAGTGCGAGATTGGATCATTGAAGTCAGCGCCCCACCCACTGAGATAAAGGTCAAAGTCACCACTTTGAGCACGACTCGAAGCAACCTTTGATGGAATGTTGGACAAGTTGACCGTCAGACCATCGAGATTCTTTTCTAGGGCTGATTTCAAGTATTGGGAAATTGGCTTATTAGGCTCATCATTAGAAGCTAATAACTTAACCGATAACTTCTTGATTCCCGTTTCCTTAAGGCCTTGTTTCCATAACTTTTGTGCCAGCGCTTTGTTATATGACGTTGAATTCTTAACCGTCGATTCGTCCGCAAAATCCTTGCCAGTCTTAGCGTCCTTAACTAAATCCTGCGGAACAAATGTCTTTGAGACTGTCGATGCGTCACCAATTACATTCTTCACTAACGTCTTACGGTTGATCGACAATGAAATTGCTTGGCGAATCTTAGCGTTATTAAGCGCCTTTTTGATCGTCGCGTTGCTGTCTTGGAAATTATAAACTAGGAACGCGGTGATGGAATAAGGATACGTGGTGTAGTCAGAACTACTCTTCATGTTCTTAACCTGTTCACTCGCCAGCTGCGTTAAATCAAGTTTCTTTTCTTGGAACAAGTTCAAGGTCGTCGTGGTGCTTTCGTTAACCGTATAATTGATCTTTTTCAGATGTACGGCTTGCTTATCCCAGTACTGATTATTTTTTACAAACTGCCAACTATTATTAGTCCCAGTCCAGCCGGTCAACTTAAATGGGCCGCTGTAAAGCATGTACTGAGCCTTAGTGGCATATTTGCTACCCCACTTTTTGACTGCTTTTTCACTAATTGGTCCAAATAATGGGTAGGTCATTAACTTCTTAAAGTAAGTAATTGGCTTATCAAGGGTTACGATAAAAGTATGCTGGCCCTGTGCCTTGACGCCCAACGTACTTGGCGACTTCTTCCCGGCAACGATTTCGTCCGCATTTTTTACCCCTGAGAAGAGGTAGGCATACTGTGACTTAGTTGCTGGCGTAACGGTCCGTTTCCACGAATAGACAAAGTCTTGCGCAGTTATCTTCGAACCATCACTCCACTTCGCATTGCGAATCGTAAAGGTATACGTCTTGCCATCCTTTGAAACCTTAGTGGACTTAGCTAATCCCGGTGTAATACTCCCATTTTTCCCTAACCGGTATAAACTTTCGAAAATGTTACCCGTACTGCCGTATCCCGACATATTAGAAATATCGATTGAATCCAATGAACTAGGGTACGACAAGTTTAAAACTTGACTACTGGCATACTTGCCATTACCCGAAGACTGGTTACTTTGCTTCCCACACGCCGCCAGCACCGTCACTAATACTAGGCTCATTACTACTGCTAACACTGATCGCTTCTTCAAACTTCTCGCCCCTTTACATTCCCATTTTGATGTATTGATTGCCTTATTCCCACCGGTGGTAACAAAAAACGCCTGTTTAGAATCTCGTCAGATTCCAAGCAGGCGTTTCAAAATTAACGATTTGAGCTCAATCCCGTTATTTTTGATGCAGAGACGCTTGTAATTCAACGCAAATAGCCATGTTGTTTGATTCACAACATGGGCAGCACATCATCATTTGCATTGCTGATTTTTGCATAATTACGTCTCTCCGATTTCAATAAGATGTGTTCAGTATAAATAGTTGCACTTACTTTTGTCAAGTGTTTTTCGAACGCGCCTAACGACAACTCAGCCATTTCAACAAAAAAAGCCGCTAGCACCATCGAAAATGCTAAGGAGCTTTTCATGCTTAGACCGTCTTTATCCAGACCTAAGCGTCTTTTTGTAATTGTTCCGCAAATTGATTGATTTTACGCAGCCGATGATTGATTCCAGACTTAGAAATAGGCCCGCCCGGAACAAGGGTTCCTAGTTCCTTGAGGCTAACTTCACGATGTTCCAACCGGGCAACAGCGACTTCTTGTAATTTTGGTGGTAACTGTTGTAATCCCACCGTAGCATCGATCAATAAAATATTTTCAATCTGTTTGCTAGAGGCATTGGCAACCTTATCCATGTTGGCATTCTCACAGTTAACCAACCGATTGACCGAGTTACGCATGTCCCGCATGATTCGAATATCTTCAAACTTAAGCATGGCATTGGTCGCACCAACCAACGACAAGAAGTCGGCAATTTTTTCCGCTTCCTTGATGTACGTAATGAAACCACCACGCCGATCAGTCGTTCGTGAATTCAAGCCATACTGATTCATCATCTCGGAGATCATATGATTATGTTCCTCATACAGTGAGTAAATTTCCAAATGATACCGGGAAGTTTCAGGATTATTAACCGAACCGCCCGCTAAAAAGGCGCCACGCAAATAAGAACGCACCGCAGCATCATCCGTTAACACTTCAGTTGGTGCCACTTCAACGATTTGATAATCCTTTAAAATACCCAAATCAGCGAGTACCATGTCCGTACCGGTCTTCAATCGTACGATGTACAAATTATTCTTATTTAATTTCATTTTGCGCCGAACAATCAATTCACTATCGACGTCATAAAATTGTTTGAGTAGCCGGTAAATACGCCGCGCGATGGCCGGATTTTCCGTCTGAATATTCAAAATGAAGTGATGATTAGCAATGCTGATCGCCCCATTCATTCGAATCAAAGCCATTAATTCAGCCTTAGCATTCTCGCGATGGACAGCGAGGTTAGTCAATTCTTTCTTAACGTCACTGGCGTATGACATGCCACGACCCCCTTATCTGAAAACGTCGGAATGACCGACTAGATTCATTAATTCAGCGACAACTTGGTCGCCATCATGAAAGGCCCCATTATCGCGGAGTTTCAAGAAGTTCGATGAGATTACGCGACAGTTTTGTTCACGTAACCCTCGGAAGTCATGACTCACTTGCTTTGAAACTTCGTTAAACTTATGAAAATCCATGTAATCTTCGGGTACTTTTTCAGTATTCACTAATACTGTATTAATAAAGTTTTGGCCTAAATGGCGGTTCAAGACTCGCACGTGATCCGCGTCAGAGAAATTATCAGTTTCCCCTTTTTGGGTCATGATGTTACAGATGTAGACCACTTCCGCATCCGACTCACAGACGGCCTGACCGATATTACTAATGGTCAGGTTAGGCAGAATGCTGGTAAACAAGCTCCCAGGTCCTAAGACAATCTGGTCAGCCGCCATAATGGCATCAATAACCGGTTGCACTGCTTGCGGTTCCTTACCGTTCTTGTCAGTGACCCACACGCGTTCCAAAGACTTATGGGCCGCGGTAATTTCGGCTTCACCTACTAACTCAGTACCGTCACTAAACTTACCATGTAGCGTGAGTGCCTCGTTGGCTGCCGGGTAAACATGACCATCTACTTGCATCATATTTGATAATTCCTGCACCGCGTCAAACACCCCGGATTTCATTTCCGTTAGTGCCGCAATAATTAAATTACCAATCGCATGACCTGCAAAAAATTGATCATCACCCTGGAAACGATACTGAAAAATATCTTTATACAAATCCGGCCAACTCGACAACGCCACCATTACATTACGAATATCACCAGGTGGAACCACGTTAACGTAATTGCGAATAATGCCGGATGACCCACCATCATCAGCCACCGTCACCACTGCGGTAATATCGACTGCCTGCTTACGCAAGCCGTTCAGAACAACCGGCAAACCGGTTCCTCCACCAATCACCACAATTTTAGGCCGCTGGGTCTTAAATGTGTATTTTCTCATGAGCGATTAACAGTTTCCTTTCGTTTCTCAATATCACGATGACTGATGTGCACCTTGTAGTGCTTAGCCAGCGCTTCACCGATACGTTGCGTCAAGGCAACGGACCGGTGTTGACCGCCCGTACAGCCAATCGCAATCGTCAAACTACTCTTGCCCTCGGCTTCATAGCCGGGCATAATGCTTTCCAGCATACTCAAGAACTGCTGGTAGAAAGCTTCCGTAGCTGGTTGCTGCATAACGTAATCCGCCACAGGTTTATCTAGTCCCGTCAGCTTCTTTAATTCAGGAATGTAGTATGGATTAGGCAAGAAGCGCACATCCATAACGATATCTGCATCAATCGGGAGTCCGTATTTAAAACCGAATGATAGCATTTCAATATGAAAAGTCTCATCCTGATCCGTTTCGAATTTATCAAAAATCGATTCGCGTAATTCACGTGGTGTCAACGTCGACGTATCAATGACGTATGAAGCCCGATCTTTCAATGGCGCCAATAATTCTCGTTCTTTGCGCACGCCATCCATGACGCGACCTTCCATGGCTAATGGATGGGAACGCCGCGTCTCTTTATAACGTGACACTAATTCTTCGTTGGAAGCATCTAAAAACAGAATCCGGGTCGACACAAAGTCCGTGTTGTCTAAGTTAGCCAACATATCCATAATTTCGTCGTAAAAAGCCCGCGAGCGTAAATCAATCACTAACGCTACTTTCTTTATTTTACCCGACTCCTCAACTAATTCTGAGAACTTCGGTAATAACGCTGGTGGCATATTGTCAATGCAAAAATAGCCCAGGTCTTCAAAGCTTTGAACCGCAACCGTCTTACCGGCACCGCTCATCCCAGAAATAATTACTAGTTGTAATGATTCTGCCATGCTGTATTGGCCTCCTCTAGTCCATATTGTTGGTAGTATAACACACCGGGTGTGTCATTTCTACTGGCGGGCCGCTGTCACCCGCCATTTGGGTAAAATTACCCGTTAATTAATGCGCAAAAAAAGACCCGGTAACCACACACCGACACCGCTAATAACGAGCGTCAGGTATCGCTAATGGGTCAATACTGCCAAGCTAGTTACGGCGCGCAAAGGCAATCAAAATTGCGTTGATGCCAAAAACTGCGAAGTAGAAACTAACCAGGACGTTGAAACTAATCACAGCAATCATTGGATTGATTACTAATAAGATTCCCAATGCCAAACTAATAATATCCAAGATTAAAGATAGAACAAAATACCCGGTTCCAAAGACGCGTAGATGTGAGACCACGGTCAGCCGTTCAATCGAATCGATCAAGAACCAAAAGGCAAAGACGTAACCGAGTACCAGTACCCCAGTCGGTGCGTGGAATAAGAATAGTAATCCCACTAAAATATCAATAATCGCAAACACAAGGGCAAAGTTTGCCCGCAACCCTGTTTCACGGCGTAGTTTGGTGTACCCACCGATCGTGGTGATCCCGCTAATAATTGCGGCGATGGCAAATAAAAAGACTAAACTTAAAAGTGCTGCTTGTGGTTGCTTGATGACAAAGTAAGCGGCGATCAAGAAAACGATCCCCGTCATGAATTCCGTCCAATCAAACCCCCAGCGATGATCATTAAACATACATCAACATCTCCCATATCCGGTATTAATTCCATCTTACCAGTTAATGTAAGAGTTTCCAATTTTTCTGATAGACTTTATGTTAGCTTAATGCTTTTTCAAAATGTCGATAGCACTAAAAACGACCTTGAAGTACCGGTGAGCCGCCACTTCAAGGTCGTTTTCGAAAACAATATCAATGGTCAAATTGATAAACATTAATTAATCGGTGGTTCCTGATTGATAGGTCGCTAATTGCGCTTGTGCCCGTTGCAATTCTTTTCTGATCTGATCAAAACCCGTACCACCAAGCGAATGCCGCCGCTCTACCGCAACTTTGGCGTCCAAATCGTGATAGACATCTTCTTGAATCAGCGGTGAAATAGCCTGATACTCACTGAGTGGAATATCCTGCAACGGCCGCTGCTTTTTCAAGCCGTCCAAGACGAGCTTACCGACAATGGCATGGGCCTCGCGGAATGGAATTCCCTTATTCGCCAGGTAATCAGCCAGTTCAGTTGCATTTGAGAAATCGTTAGTCGTGGCATCAGCCATGCGATCTTCATTAACGGTTAGTGTTGCCAACATGCCGGTGAAGACGTGAAGGCTCGTCAACACGGTCGTGACCGTATCGAACGCCCCTTCCTTATCTTCTTGCAGATCCTTATTGTAAGCGAGCGGAATTCCTTTCATAACAGTCAGTAATCCCATCAAGTTACCATAGACCCGTCCCGACTTGCCCCGAATTAATTCAGCCATGTCAGGGTTCTTCTTTTGCGGCATAATCGAACTACCCGTTGAGAACTGATCGCTCAAACTGATGTACTTGAATTCGTAGCTACTCCAGCTAACGATTTCTTCACAAAACCGTGAGAGGTGCATCATCAGGATTGACGCGTTACTGAGAAATTCCAGCACGAAGTCCCGGTCAGAAACGGCATCCAAACTATTATGATAGACTTCACTGAATCCTAATAGTTTCGCACTATATTCCCGGTCGATTGGGAAAGTCGTTCCAGCAAGTGCAGCGGCTCCCAATGGCGAAATATCGGTATGCTTCAAGTTGAACTCGAAGCGTTCCATGTCCCGCTTGAACATTTGGTAATAAGCTAACAGGTAGTGCGCGTACGAGATGGGTTGGGCGTGTTGCAAATGCGTGTACCCCGGCATGACCGTCTCCACGTTCTCACTCGCTTTATCGACCAATACCGTTTCCAGTTCATGTAGCCGGTCCAATATTAGTGGTAATTGATGTTTCAAGTATAAGTGAAAATCCGTGGCAACCTGGTCATTCCGCGACCGGGCCGTGTGCAACTTACCAGCGACCGGCCCGATCTCTTCAGTCAATAACGACTCAATATTCATATGAATATCTTCGTTGACCGTTGAGAATTCCAACTTACCCTGTTTTTGACGTTCAGCCAATGTTTCCAAACCAGCAACAATTTGATCAACGTCGGCGGTGGGCAAAATACCAGTTTTCTTCAACATTTTAGCGTGTGCCAGTGAACCAGCAATATCTTCTGCGGCAAGCAACTGGTCAAAGTTAATTGACGCCCCAAAGTCATCAACATACTTCGCACCCGTTTCGGTAAACCGGCCACCCCATAGCTTCTTGGTACTCATTAGGCGTGCGCCTTATCAGCCTTAGCCTTAGCTTCGGCCTGAGCCTTCGCTTGGACCTGGGCATTAACTTGGGTTGGTAAGCCCCATAACTTAATGAAACCAACTGCCGCTTGTTGGTCAAAGGAGTCCGCTGACGTATAGGTTGCCAAGTTCGTATCATACAGTGAGTTTGGTGACTTTCGCCCTTCAGTAATCACGTTACCCTTGAAGAGTTGTACCCGAACCACGCCATTAACAACTTGCTGAGTCTGCTTCAAGAAGGCCACCATTGCTTCCATCAGTGGTGAGAACCAGAGGCCGTTGTAGATCGTATCTGCAAGCTTCTGTTCAATGATTGGCTTGAAGTGGGCTAACTCACGCTCAAACGTCAAATCTTCCAAATCTTTATGTGCTTTGAGCAATACCGTTGCAGCTGGTGCTTCGTAAACTTCCCGTGACTTGATACCGACCAACCGGTTTTCAATATGGTCGATCCGACCAATTCCATGTTCACCAGCAATCTGATCCAACTTGATGATTAAATCAGCTAGGTTAAGTGATTCACCATCTAAAGCAACTGGCACCCCAGCTTCAAAAGTGATTTCCAAAGTCGTTGGCGTATCCGGCGTATCAGCTAAGGCCTTCGTGCGGTCAAACGCATCGGCGGGCGCACCCTGCCATGGATCTTCTAGAATCCCACATTCATTGGCGCGGCCCCATAAGTTTTCGTCAATCGAGTAAGGGCTGTCCAGATTGATTGGTACGGGAATATTGTGTTTCTTAGCGTAGTCGATTTCTTCTTCCCGTGACCAGTGCCAGTCACGTACAGGGGCTTCAATCTTGATGTCTGGTGCAAGGGCGTGTATGGCAACTTCAAACCGAACCTGATCATTACCCTTCCCAGTACAACCATGGGCAATGGCTACGGCGTGCTCTTGCTTCGCTAAGGTGACTAACTTCTTCGCAATTAAAGGACGTGAAAGTGCTGAAACTAACGGGTATTCACCTTCATACAAAGTATGACCTTGTAACGCAATTAACGCGTATTCTTCAGCGAATTCCTGCTTAGCGTCAATCATGTATGATGAAACGGCACCTAATTTCAGGGCCTTTTCTTTGATTGCATCCATGTCTTTGCCTTCACCAACATCGATTCCGCAGGCCACAACATCGTAGCCCTTATCCTTCAACCAACTAATTGCGACTGACGTATCTAAACCACCAGAATAAGCGAGAATAATTTTATCATTTTGTTTGACCATTGATTTGTACCTCCGAAATTTTTTAACATTGCTTTTCTCAATGACAGTATCGTACCACCTGATTTAACTTTATGCAATAATATTTTAAATATATTCACCATTTACGTAGCATTCACTGGATTATAGAATATTTATACATATATTCACTGATACCGGTATATTTTTTGTTATTTTTAGACTGTGCTTCGTCTCAACCTTAACTCGGCCACTGGTACTCATCGGCCTTTTTCAAATGTGCTAATCCCAGCCACCACGCGCTGAGCAACAGCACGACCTAACTCAAGCAGGCAACAACGATACCGCACTACTTGTCGCTGAACAGCAAAAAAGAGCCTAGCCCTCCATGACGGAAAGTTAAGCTCTTTTTGCTTGGTGGCAGTCACCACCATTAGTTTTTATCGTTCAGACTATTCAACGACTTTGCGTACAAATGGGTCGGATGAGATCCCCTGTGATAAGATCAACTTGGCCCATTCCTTAGCTGAGAATAAAGAATGATCCTTGTAATTCCCACAGCTATCGATGGTCGTCCCTTGTACGTCTTCCCACTTAGCTGGGCCAGCAATGAATTCTAATGAGGACTTCAATGCCTTAGCAACTTCAACGGTGTCATGTTCACCCCAAGTAATCAAATGAAAACCAGTCCGACAACCAAATGGTGAGCAGTCAATCACGCCATCCATACGATCACGTAATAACCCAGCCAACATATGTTCAATCGTGTGTAAGCCCGCCGTATCAATAGCGGTCTTGTTAGGTTGAACTAACCGCAAATCAAAATTAGTGATGGCATCACCCTTAGGCCCATTTTCCACCGTAATTTTACGAACGTAAGGTGCTAAAACCTTGGTATGATCTAATGTAAAACTTTCTACTTTAGCCATGTACAAACAACTCCTCTAAATTAAAATTACATTACAAACTCAAGTGTAGCACATTGCCCGTTATTTAGCAGGTGCAGTTGCTTCACGTGCTCGATCCCGTTCTAGAACGGGCTTCAAGTATTGGCCAGTATAACTTTCAGCCACTTCAGCGACCTGTTCTGGTGTCCCAGTAGCAACGATTGTTCCGCCGCCGTCACCGCCTTCTGGGCCCAAGTCAATCAAATAATCCGCCGACTTCACAACATCCAAATTATGCTCGATGATTAACACGGTATTACCCGCATCCACCAACCGATCCAAGACACCAATCAAGCGCCGAATATCTTCACTGTGCAACCCAGTCGTTGGTTCGTCCAAGATGTAGAAATTCTTCCCCGACTGTTGTTTGTGCAATTCGGAAGCTAACTTCATCCGTTGGGCTTCTCCACCTGATAAAGTCGTGGCGGGTTGGCCTAACTTAACATAGCCCAAACCAACGTCGACCAAGGTCTGTAGTTTCCGTCGAATCTTTGGAATTGGTTCAAAGAACTTAACAGCTTCTGAAGCGGTCATTTGAAGAACATCGGCAATATTTTTGCCTTTGTATTCAACTTCCAACGTTTCAGAATTGTATTGCTTACCATGACACACTTCACAAGGTACAAAGACATCGGGCAAGAAATTCATTTCAATTTTTAGAATCCCGTCACCGTGACAAGCCTCACAACGACCACCCTTAGTATTAAAACTAAAGCGGCCCTTCTTGTAACCACGTAATTTAGCTTCATTCGTTTGTGCAAATAAATCACGAATATTGTCAAAGACACCAGTATATGTGGCCGGATTACTGCGTGGTGTTCGGCCGATTGGACTTTGGTCAATATTAACTAACCGTTCAATATTCTTAATACCACTGACACTCTTATACTTACCAGGCTTTTCAGAATTACGATTCAACTTCTGTGCCAATACGCGTTTCAAAACATCGTTAACCAAGGTCGACTTACCAGAACCGGAAACCCCCGTTACCACGACAAATTCGCCTAGTGGAAAATCAACGTCAATTTGCTTGAGGTTGTTTTCGGCCGCACCAGTGATACGAATCTTCTTACCATTACCCGGACGCCGAGTTTCAGGTAGTGGGATAAACCGTTTGCCCGATAGATATTGGCCGGTCAGTGACTTCCGCGAGCGAGCCACTTGCTTGGGCGTTCCGGCCGCCATGACCTCACCACCGTTTTCACCGGCACCCGGGCCGATATCCACGATATAGTCAGCGGCCCGCATCGTGTCTTCATCATGTTCGACCACGATCAACGTATTCCCCAGATCGCGCATCTTCTTAAGTGAACCAATCAAGCGGTCGTTATCCCGCTGATGCAATCCAATTGATGGTTCATCCAAGATATAGAGCACGCCGGACAAGTTCGATCCGATCTGTGTTGCTAACCGGATTCGCTGGGCTTCCCCACCAGACAGCGTCCGTGCAGAACGGCTGAGCGTTAAGTACGCCAGTCCCACATTTTGCAAGAATGATAACCGGTCGCGGATTTCCTTCAAGATTGGTTTAGCAATCATGAGACTTTGTTCTGATAAGCTCAACTCGTTAAAGAAATCGAGTTCCTTACCAATGGCTAAGTCAGAGACCATCCCGATATGTTCGCCACCAACTTTGACAGACAGGGCCTTGCGATTTAAGCGGAACCCATGACAAGTCTGACAAGTGAGTTCCGTCATATACTTTCGCATCACATCGCGGGTGAAATCACTATTCGTTTCGTGGTAGCGGCGGTCAACATTGTTGATAACGCCCTCAAACACAGCGTCAACATCGCGAACACCACCAAAGTCGTTCTGGTAGTGGAAATGGAACGTCTTTCCGTTAGACCCATACAAAACCGTTTGTTGATCAGCTTTTGATAAGTCTTCATACGGCACATCCATCGGAATTTCTAACTGTTCACAAGCTTGCTTCAACATTTCAGGATAATACTGTGAACTGATTGGATTCCAAGGCGCTAACGCACCTTCAGCCAACGTCAGCGACTTATCAGGAACGACAAGGTCCTCATCGACTTCTAGTTTGATACCGAGGCCTTCACAGTCCGGACAAGCGCCCTGGGGTGCATTAAACGAGAATAGCCGTGGTTCAAGTTCCCCCACAGTAAACCCACAGATAGGACAAGCGTAATGTTCTGAGAACATGATGGGTTCGCCACCGATCACATCCGCAATCGCATAGCCGCCGCTTAATCGCAATGCCGCTTCAAAAGAATCAAACAACCGCGAACGGTCACCGGACTTCACAACGATTCGATCAATGACGATTTCAATCGTGTGTTGTTGATTCTTGTTCAGTTCAAAAGTTTCACTGATATCATGAATATCACCATCAACACGGACCCGCACAAAGCCTTCACGCTTGATCTTTTCAAAGATTTTTTTGTGCTCGCCCTTTTTCTGGCGGACAATTGGTGATAAAATCTGCAACTTGGTTCGTTCTGGCAATTTTTGAATCCGGTCAACCATCTGTTCAACGGTCTGACTCGCAATCGGTGTCCCGTCATTTGGACAAATTGGTTCACCGACTCGGGCCCACAGTAACCGTAAGTAGTCATTGATTTCCGTAACGGTTCCGACGGTCGAGCGCGGGTTCTTGGAAGTCGTTTTTTGGTCGATTGAAATGGCCGGACTCAGCCCGTCAATCGAATCAACGTCTGGTTTTTGCATCTGTCCTAAGAATTGACGTGCGTACGCAGATAGACTTTCGACGTAACGCCGTTGTCCTTCCGCATATAGGGTATCAAACGCCAACGAACTCTTGCCAGAGCCAGATAACCCCGTAATCACGACTAATTTGTCACGGGGAATAGTGACGTCGATATCCTTTAAATTATGGGCTCGCGCACCGTGAATGACAATCTTATCATTTGCCAAAAAAAGGCCTCCTCAATCTCAAGCCAGCAACCTGCTAGCTAATTTGTGCTTTCAATTCCATGACCGTATCACGCAGCGTTGCGGCTTGTTCAAAGTCGAGCTTCTTAGCGGCGGTCTTCATCTGTTCTTCCAACTTACTAATCATATCTAATTGTTGTTCCCGGGTCATATCATCAAAGTCGGTTTCTAAGAAGTCATCCTTCTTGCCCGCGTCTTCAGTGGCCTTCGTCGAAGCAATTAACTCTGGAATGGCCTTCTTAATCGTGTGTGGCGTGATATGATGATCTTCATTGTACTTCATCTGTACCGCCCGACGACGCGCAGTTTCATCCATCGCAGCCTGCATCGAATCAGTCGTGGTGTCCGCGTACATAATGACTGAACCGTGCTCATTACGAGCCGCCCGACCAATCGTTTGGATCAATGAACGCTCGTTACGGAGGAACCCTTCCTTATCTGCATCCAAAATCGCAACTAGTGAAACTTCGGGAACGTCAATGCCTTCCCGCAACAAGTTGATTCCGACCAACACATCGAACTTGCCCAAACGCAGGTCGCGGATAATCTGCGTTCGTTCCAACGTCTTAATATCACTGTGCAAGTACCGTACCTTGATGCCTAAATCCTTAAAGTAGTCGGTCAAATCTTCCGCCATCTTCTTAGTCAACGTGGTGATAAAGACCCTTTCGTTGACTTCAATACGCTTATTGATTTCACCCACTAGGTCATCGATCTGACCCATAATCGGTCGAACCTCGATCGTTGGATCCAATAAACCAGTCGGCCGAATAATTTGTTGGACGACGTGCTTGGTCCGGTCCATTTCGTACGGGCCCGGCGTCGCCGACATGTAAACGACTTGATTAATATGCTGTTCAACTTCTTCAAGTTTCAATGGCCGGTTGTCCAACGCACTTGGCAGACGGAAGCCATAATCGACTAGCATTTGTTTACGTGCCCGGTCACCATTATACATCCCCCGAACTTGGGGCATCGTCACGTGTGATTCATCGACCACGAGCAAAAAGTCCTTCGGGAAGAAGTCCAGTAACGTATACGGCGGTTCGCCAGGTTTACGGCCATCCATAAAACGTGAATAGTTTTCGATACCACTAGTGTAGCCCATTTCTTTGAGCATTTCGACATCATAAGTCGTCCGCTGCTTGAGTCGTTGCGCCTCTAACAATTTGCCATCGGCCGTCAATTCTTTCAGCCGGTCATCCAACTCATCTTCAATACCCTTGATGGCGTGTTCCATAATCGCATCATTCGTCATAAAGTGGGTCGCTGGGAAGATTGCGACGTGTTCGCGGTCGGCCACAATCTCACCAGTCAACGCGTCGATTTCGCGAATGCGATCGATCTCATCACCAAAGAATTCAACGCGCAATGCGTGGTCGTCCCGTGACGCTGGAAAGATTTCTACGACATCACCATGGACCCGGAAACGCCCCCGCTGGAAATCAATATCATTACGATCAAATTGAATATCAACAAGTTTACGTAACAGATCATTGCGGTCGATCTCCATGCCGACCCGTAGCGAGACCACGTGATCTTTGTATTCGTGAGGATCCCCTAAACCGAAAATACTGGAGACCGATGCCACGACGATCACATCGTTGCGTTCCAATAATGAGCTGGTCGCAGAGTGCCGTAACTTATCGATTTCATCGTTGATTGCCGAGTCCTTTTCGATATAAGTATCACTCGAAGGCACGTACGCTTCCGGTTGATAATAATCGTAATAACTCACAAAGTATTCAACGGCGTTGTTCGGGAAAAACTTCTTAAACTCTCCGTATAGTTGTCCCGCTAACGTCTTGTTATGTGACAAGATCAACGTCGGCTTATTTACTTTTGCAATCACGTTCGAAATCGTAAAGGTCTTCCCGGTCCCGGTCGCTCCCAACAAGATCTGCTCTTTTTCGCCCGATTCAATGCCAGCAGTTAATTGCTGGATTGCCTGGGGTTGATCGCCCGTTGGTTGGTAATCTGAAACTAAGTCAAAATGATTATTATCTACCCGATCAATCAAACGTAGTCCTCCCTTTGAACGGTCACCCGTCCATATCATCTATTGATAACAAAACCTTACTGTCGCACCATAAAAAATAGGCAAGCCCGCGCTTCCCTATCAGATTCAAATCGCATTTAATTTTAGCACATCGAACATACTTTCGCCATTAATCAGATTGCGGTTCGGCCGTTAAAATTCGGGTCGTCAACGCCTGTAATTGATCCTGATGCGTGAACGGTTCCGCTAACATCTCTGGTAGCACCGACTTTAAGAAATATTGAACACTAGTCATCTTCTTAAAGGCGACAATTGTTTTTAAGCTCTCTTGATAAATATCCGTAAAAACTGGTTCCGGATTACCCTTTTGAATTTCACCAAATGACTCGTACAGTAGGTCAATTTTATCAGCTACCGACAGAATTTGTCCCTCTAACGTTTCATCTTTGCCTTCTGATAAGCGCCGTGAATACGCTGCCTGGAATTCAGCCGGGATCTCATTTTGCACAAAGTTTTGTGATAACTTATGTTCAACGTCCGCCAACATCGTCCGCAGTGTTGGCGTGGCGTACTTGACAGGCGTCTTAATATCCCCGATAAACCGCTCATTATAGTCGTGATTCAATGCTTTCTCGTAAAGTGCGCGCCAATCCACAGTCTGTCCGGCATTTTCTTCCACGTCACCTAGAAATTGGGCGACTTCGGCCACTTTGAATGAGTGCGCCGCAACCGAGTGATTCTGATACTTGAAAAACCCCGGAGCCCGTTGAATCGTTTCTAAATTACTTAAGCTCTGAAAATATTGATGCATTCCCATTGCAGCCACCGTCCTTCAATCTAATTTGGCCTAAGTGTAACAAAAGCGCCCCGGGGACGCAAACCCGGAGCGCTGTCGTTGATTAGCTTAACTGTTATGCAATGTTAAACTTGCTGATGTGAATGAACCTGGTTCGGTAATCGTAACATAAACGCCATTAAATAAGAAACAATCAAGAATCCGGCCACCGCCAGATATGGATAGTGATAATTCATATCTAGTAACATCCCTGACATGATTGGGCCAACGATATTGCCAACACTCGTTAAGGACATGTTAAGCCCATTGATTAGCCCCTGGTTGGCCTCACTTGCTTTCGTTAATAGGGTCGTAATCGCAGGCCGCAAAAGATCGAATGCCGAAAAAATAACGAGCGTTGCAACCATGACAGCAACTTTCGAATGAGCCTGCGTAATCCAGATAGTGCATAGCGCCGCAGCTGCAAAGCACACCCGAATGACCCGCCGTTCGCCCCAACGCTGGACAAAGGTATCAAATAGTGCCACCTGTAGGAAGAGCGAAATCAAACCATTTAAAGTCAAGACCAACGCAATGTTGCTCAGACTAAAGTGAAAGACTTCATTCACGTAAATACTATAAATGCTCTCAA
This sequence comes from Lactiplantibacillus argentoratensis, assembly GCF_037290055.1. Classification (NCBI taxonomy): domain Bacteria; kingdom Bacillati; phylum Bacillota; class Bacilli; order Lactobacillales; family Lactobacillaceae; genus Lactiplantibacillus; species Lactiplantibacillus argentoratensis. Next base: position 613,331 of record NZ_CP147647.1, on the reverse strand, counting down.
ACCCCTGTAAGCCAAAGGAAGACACCAAAATCATCGTAAATAATATAATAATCGGGACGGTCCAGAACGCCCGCGTCATCGGGTGGTGGGCCGTCGTTGTCGCGGCTGTGATTGCCTCGCGATCAGGATCAATTTGACGATCGGCAGGCAAGAGAATAACGAGCACGATCGCACTGAGTAGTCCCAATGCACCAGCGACCCAAAACGGCGTCTTGTAACTGATACCAGCTAACACCCCACCGATACCTGGGCCGAGAATCAAGCCACCACTAAAGGCCGCCGATAGCCAGCCAATCACTTTCGCCCGCTGCCGTTTGGTCGTAATATCGGACGCTAACGCCATCGCCGTCGGAACGACCATCGCTGCTGATAGCCCACCAACGATCCGGGAAATATTAAAGACCCAGAGCTGGTTGGTTAGCGCAAAGAGCACTTCCGAGACCATGTATAAGAGCAGACCGACCGTCAATACGGGCTTGCGACCAATTTTGTCTGAAACCCGACCAATGATTGGTGAGGCCACAAACTGTGCCAATGCGAATAACGCATTCATTATTCCCATATCAGTGGCAGTTAGATGCAGTTCATTTTTAATAAACGGCATGACCGGAATCACTAAACTAATCCCTAAACAGACTAAAAACTCACTAAAAACTAAAATTAATATTGCGCGTCGTGTTTGTCGATCCATGCGACCTCACCTCTTCAATCAATTCTTAAATTTGCACCGCTTTCCATCATATCAGGGACTCGAATTGAAAGCTAGCAGAAAGTTTGGCACCATTTGCAACCCTTTTAGTCGGTAAAATATCGGCCAATCAGATACAATAAGCATAACTAAATTCTAAGGAGGCCCTACTATGGATCAAGCTTTAACTGGTTTCACCAATATTCAACACTTAGACCCCGAAATCATCGTTGACCTGCGTTATGCCACCACTAATAACTTTACTCATCAAGTGATTTACGACTTTACCACGGCCATTGTTCGTACCGGCACAGCCCACAAGCTCGCTAAGGCAAGCGCGCTGGTCAAGCAACAAGGTTATCGACTCAAAGTCTGGGATGCTTATCGGCCCGTCAGCGCCCAGCGCCGTTTATTTGAAGTGTATCCTGATCCAGAATTCGTCGCTCAACCTAATCCTAATTTCAGCCACCAAAAAGGCGTCACCTTAGATTTGACCCTGGCCCATCCTGATGGTAGCGAGTTGACCATGCCAACTGCCTTCGATGACTTCACAGCAGCTGCTCACCGTGACGCTCCTCGCACGACGCTTCAAGAACAAAATTATCAGTTGCTGGACTCCGCTATGACCGCTGCGGGCTTTGTCGGCTACGTTAATGAGTGGTGGGATTACCGCGACAGTGACATGGACGACTACCACCCCCTGGCCGCTGATCCCAACGACTACGCTTGACTCATAACGCACCACTAATATAAAGGTGACCACCAAACATTTGGCTCGAGAACGAGACTGTTTGGTGGTCACCTATTTTACTTTTTAAACTTATTGATTTACCAAGAAGTATGAAGTCAGATTGTCGTTCATCAGTACGTGTGCGTCCCATTTCAACCTCCGGGACTAACCGGCGTTTTCTACCAATACTCAGTGGTGGAAGGTCGGTATCGGACGAATCCACCGAAAAAGGCGCGCTCGTCTTTTTCGCGGGTCTAAACCGTGTACACTTGACTTTAGAAACAGCAGCCTTAATGCAACAGCCTAATTGTTCCGACGATAGCCGTGTTCTTGATCAACTGCAACTTGAGCGGCAAGGTTCAAGTAATTGAATGGCTCGTCAAAGTTTGGTGAAAATAGCATGTCCATGAAGGCTAATTCGTCAATGGTATTGCCATTTTGAATTACGACTGATAGTGTGTTCGCAGACTGTGAGACTTCGTGGGCACTCATTAGTTGGCCACCTAATACTTTTCGCGTTTGTTGATCATACACGAGTTCGATGCTGACTTTGGTCGTTGTTGGCATAAAGTCGGGGCGATAGTTGCCTTCGTAAAAAGCCGTTTTGGCTTCAAAGCTCGCTGCCTTAGCTGCGGCGAGCGTCATTCCCGTGCAGGCGACGGTTTGGTCAAATATCAGCATACCAGTCGTTGCCTGGGTTCCAATCGAGCCTAACCGTTTGTCAAAAATGTTGATGCCAGCCAGCGCGCCTTGTCGAATCGCATGTGAGACAAGCGGAATGTACGCCCGATCCTTGGTAGGATTGAATTTAACTTCCGTCACATCACCCGCTACAAAGATATCGGCATTGGACGTCCCCATGTATCGGTCCGTCACAATCGCGCCCCGCTCAGTTCGGTTGACTTGTCCCGCTAATAGTTCTGATTGCGGAACGACCCCAGGACAAATAACAGCCATATCAAATGTTTCGGTAGTGTCAGCCGTATCAACTCGCAGTCGATTATCAGCGGTATCACTGAAGGCGGTCACTTGCGCGTTCGTTTTTACGGTGATGCCCTTAGTAGTTAGCAAGTCTTCAATTCTCTGTGAGAGTTGTGGATCAAGATATTCATTGACCAAGTGCGGTCCACGCTGAAATAAGGTGACGGTATGGCCGGATTTCACATAACCTTCAGCAAGCTCGACGCCGGAATATCCACCACCAACGATGGCAATGTGATGGGCCGTTTTAGCCGCTTCATAGAGTTGTTGTGCTTGCTCACACGTTTTGCACAGCATCACTTTGGGGTTTTCAACACCCGGAATTGCCGGAATTGCTGTGATCGACCCGGTCGCCATGATCAATTTATCATAGTGATCCGTGTACATTTCTTTCGTCTGTAAGTCCTGAGCCATAATTGTATGCTTATCAGCATCGACTTTAATCACGTCATACCGCATCCGCATGTGCACACCCTGTTCGCTAAATTCAGTCGGATTCGCGTACAGTGCTTGATCCAAATCCTTGATGGTTCCCCCTAAGTGCAAATAAGTCCCACAAGACATGTATGAAATATCCGCGTGTCGTTCGTAAACCGTAATTTCAGTTCCCGGATAGTATTTCAAGATTTGTTTCATGGCGGCAATCCCCGCATGTGTACAGCCAATAATGGCAACTTTCATTATTCCGACCACAGCTTTCGTTAAAAATTAGCTTAGATAAAGTTAAACATTCATTTAAGTTGACGTATACTTAGAGTATACTGCGATTCGGTCAATTTTAAAACGGTTCAATCGTCTAAACTACAATAAAGGTGATGGTACTTATGCAACCAATTTACCGCTATTTCGTCCAACCACAACTCAACTTACTTAACAATACGGTTTACGGATATGAATTACTCATCAAGCAACTCACACCGGACGGCTGGCGTCTTCCTGAATCTTTCGCCGCAATCAGTCCACAGGTCACTTCTGATCTCCTGATTGCAACAACAAAGATTCTTGGCCTTAAAGTTCGGTACTGCGCTGTCAACATCAGTCGAGAACAATTAGTTGATACGACGGTGGCTAACGCTATTATTCAGAGTCAGGTCCAACTATACCCAGCCAAATTAGTCGTCGAACTGACTGAAGAGCGAAGCCCTAAGAGCTATCCCGACACAATGTTGATCCCACACTTACGGGGGTTCATTGAACATGGGATGCAAATTTCACTTGATGATGTTGGTACGGGGATCAACGATTTTAAGAGTATTCAGGAGATCCTACCACTAGCTTCAGAATTAAAATTTGCACTTCAAAACTTCCGTAGTGATATTAAAGATCCTAAAATCCAGCAAAAGCTTCATTTCTGGCGTGCAATCAGTAGTGAATACGGGTTGCGTTTGATTCTTGAAGGAATTGAAGACGCCGAAGACGACCAATTAAGTAGCCACTTCGACATCAATTTGCGCCAGGGCTACTATTACGGCAAACCCCGGCTATTAAGATTACCGGGCGACCCCGTCGACTTCGAATATCCCGCAACCAATTAGGATTGCGCCGAACCACGTATAAAACAGTGCCTCCCAAAATCTAAAATTGATTTTGGGAGGCGCTGTTGACATTTATTCGCATGACCAGTCAGCTACTCCTGACTTGACCATCATCTTATTCCTTAATGAACGCTTGGATGGCAGCTTCAAATTTCGCTAACTTATCATTAGCTTCTTCTAACGTGCTACCTAACGTCCCAATGTAGAACTTAATCTTTGGTTCCGTACCGGATGGTCGAATTGCGATCCAAGTACCATCATTTAAATGATATTTCAGGACGTTCGCCTTTGGTAACGCAATTGGTGCCGTGTGACCATCCGCAAAGCTTTCCGTTTGACTCTGGAAGTCTTCGGTCCCAGTGACATCGTAGCCCGCAAACGCGGTTGGGGCTTCACTCCGGAACTTGGTCATCAAAGCCGCAATCTTATCGCTACCGCCAACCCCGTCAAATTCTTCAGACGTGGTTTGTTCGCGGAAGTAACCATATTCCTTGAACAAGTCTTGTAAGCCGTCATAGAGGTTCTTACCTTGTTGCTTATAGTAAGCTGCTACTTCGGCTAAGAGTACCGTGGTTTGGATGGCATCCTTGTCATGCACGAATGGCTTGATCAAGTAACCGTAGCTTTCTTCAAACCCAAACATATAGGTATGTTCGCCCGTGGCTTCAAAATGTTCGATTTGTTCCGCAATATACTTGAACCCGGTCAAGACGTTGATCATCGTAACGCCATACGAAGCCGCAACTTTGGTGGCAAATTCACTTGAGACAATCGACTTAACTGCGGCTGCATTGGCTGGTAACGTCCCAGCGTCCTTGTTTGCTTGCAGAATGTAGTGTAACAAGACAGCGGCGATTTGATTACCCGTTAACAAGACGTATTCGCCATTCGGTTGACGAACAGCCGTCCCTAACCGGTCAGCATCTGGGTCGACCGCGATCAAGACATCCGCGCCTTCCTTTTTGCCCAAATCGATGGCCATCTTAAAGGCTTCAGGAAATTCAGGATTTGGGAACTTGACCGTTGAGAATTCAGGGTCAGCCACAGCTTGTTCCTTAACAACACTGAAGTTCTTGAACCCGGCATTCTTCAAGGCCTTTTCACCGAGCATCCGACCAGTCCCGTGTAATGGTGTGAAGACTAACTTCATGTCCTTACCGACTTCGTCCACTAACTTTTGATTGATTGTCACTTCTTTGACCTTAGCCAAGTAGTCCTGATCGACGTCGTCCCCAATAATGGTTTCCGTCTTATCAGCTAATAATTGTTGTTCATCAGCGACGGCAATCGCAAAGACATCATCCACTTTACGAATGTATGAGGTGATGAGGTCTGATTCCTTAGGTGGCATCTGACCACCATCTTCGCCATAAATCTTGTAGCCGTTATATTGCTTTGGATTATGACTGGCTGTAATCATGATCCCAGCGTAAGTATGCAAGTGTCGAACGGTAAATGAGAGTTCTGGGGTTGGCCGCAAACTTTCAAAGACGTAAGACTTGATACCATGTTGGCCCAAAACGCGAGCAGATTCATGTGCGAAATCTTCTGAGTGATGACGAGAATCAAAGCTAATCGCCACCCCGCGTTCCTTAACGTCAGCCGGTAAGGTATCCATGAAGCGTGCTAACCCTTCAGTCGCTTGGCGAACCGTATAAATATTCATCCGGTTGATACCAGGTCCGAGCACCCCACGCATTCCCGCGGTCCCGAATTCCATTGGTTCATAAAAGGCGTCTTCTAAGGCGGCGTCATCGCCAGCCATGCCCGTCAATTCTTGTTTTAAACTTGTTTCAAGTGTCGCTTGGTTTTTCCAGGTATTATAAGTATCCTGCCAACTCACAAAAACCATCTCCAATTCCGATATTTGTTAGTGCTTACAAAAATAGTATACAACATTGGCGCGCTTTACAAAGTAAAATTTACTAAGAAAATCCATTAATTAGTGCATTTTCAAGCGTCGCCGGCGCTAAGTCCCTTAAATTCTGAAGTGTCAGTTAGTTCAGCTACTATCAAAACTTGCTATAATAAATCTTATAAGGAGGCCATCATGACTTTTTATTCATACAACTACTTAGTCCACCAAAACAACAATCATACCCTCGTTCAGCTCGCTGCCATCGGTATCATTATATTAATAATCGCTGTACTCAGTTGGTTATGGTACCGCCATAAAACGGACCTGAAATACCGCGATTTATTCATTATCATGGTTTTGTTATTATTGCTACTCGTTGGTATTCAATTTAATGAATGGCAGACCATTCAAAATAGCTTCAACCAGAAATCACAAGTCACGCAGATTATGCAGCGCATCGCCAAAGAGAAAGGTGTTCGCAAAACCGCGGTCTGGTCTAATACGAGTTCTGTTAGCAGCGGGATGCTCGTTAAAGTTCACGACCAGATCTATAACGTGACGGTCAATACCGATGGGAATAGTTATACCCTGACTAAAGCCACACCGATTCAGTCGACGATCAATTATGTGAAGGAGGGGCAATAAATGTTCTCATACTGGGATGTGACGATCAAACTGGCCCTTGGGCTATTGACCATCATTCTACAAATCAATCTATCTGGTAAAAGTAACCTGGCACCAATCAGCGCCCTCGACCAAGTTCAAAACTACGTCCTCGGTGCGATCGTTGGGGGCATGATTTATAGTACCAGCGTTACCGTCTTACAATATATATTAGTGCTCCTGATTTGGACACTACTCGTACTAGTCTTGCGCTTCCTAACGCATCACAATCGCTACGTCAAACGTTTGATTGATGGACAACCACAGCTATTGATTAAGAATGGCGAATTGCTTGTCAGCACTGCCCTCAAAAATGGGATGAGCGCTAACGACCTGATGTTTCGACTACGGACAGAGGGTATCACGGACATCCGTTACGTCAAACGGGCCGTACTTGAACAAAACGGCCAACTGACGATCACTCAAGTGGGCGACGATGCCGTCAAGTATCCAATAATCGTCGATGGCCAGGTCAACCTCGATGCACTTGAAACCAGCAATCATGATGAAGCCTGGTTACTGACCCAATTGCAGGCTAAGCATTATACTGTCAGTGAGATTTACCTGGCAACGTATACTAACAAGCAATTACTTCTATTTCCATACCAACACTAATTCGCGAGCTTTGGCTCATCATCAAATAGTGACTAACGCTATGTTTACCAATAAAAAATGTGTGGCTGATTCAATTGGGATCAGCCACACATTTTTTAAATTCATTTAATTGTTAACCTTGTCGCCTAAAGCAGTGATATAAGTGTAAACGCCTTGACCGGCAGTTCCACCTTCACCAACTGCGGTTGCAACTTGGCGTAAATCTTTCTTACGAACATCGCCAACTGCAAAAATACCAGGGACCCTGGTTTCCATGTGATCATTCGTTTCGATCCAGCCGTTTTCGTCGGTAATCCCAAGATTACTGAATGGCTTCGTAATTGGGTTGATACCAACATAGATAAAGACACCATCGACCGCAATCTCACTATCTTCACCAGTCTTGTTATTGTTAACCTTAACGCCCGTAACTTTTTTATCGTCACCAATAATTTCAGTCACATTGCTGTTCCAAACGAATTCCATCTTGGGATTAGCAAAAGCCCGGTCTTGTAAGATTTGTTGTGCCCGTAATTGGTCACGCCGATGAATAACGGTGACCTTATCAGCAAGCTGTGTCAGGTAAGTGCCTTCCTCAATCGCTGAGTCACCGCCACCAACGACAACCACGTGCTTATTACGGAAGAACGCCCCATCACAAACTGCACAGTATGAGACACCCCGGCCGCCGTACGTATCTTCGCCAGTAACACCTAACTTACGATATTCAGAACCAGTTCCAATGACAAGGGCCTTAGCCTCAAACGTATCGCTATCCGTCGTTACGATCTTAACGTCGCCACGATCTTCAACGGATTCGACACTACCATACGCGTATTCAGCACCGAACTGGGTCGCTGATTCATACATGTCTTTAGCCAAGTCCGGCCCCAAAACGGATTTGAAGCCCGGATAATTTTCAATTGCGGCGGTATTATTCATTTGTCCACCATAGATTCCGCGATCTAATAGTAGTACTGATAGATTGGCCCGTGAAGCATAGAGGGCGGCTGTCATGCCGGCAGGCCCCGCACCAATAATAATCACGTCGTAACTCTTTGCCATTTCTAAAGACCCCTTCCACTTAAATTACTATGACGCCTAATATACCCCCAAAATTTACATTTGTCGACTATCTTGTTTGTACACAACTGAAGTCAATTATAGCTTTTAACCATATATTGACTAAAAGCCGAGATTTAAATAAATAAAATTATGCCAGTTCACTTGAATTCAACCCATGGTAAGACTTACTTCTTATTGTAAATCCTTGTCATTTTGCTTGGCCCAATCGCCATAGGCCGTAATTCGTGGGTGATTGCGGCCTGCCTGGCGTTCTTGTTCAATCGCTTATTGGGCGACGAGGTTCAGATAATTGAAGGGTTCATCAAAATTAGGTGAGAATAACATATCCACAAATGCGAGGTCGTCGATAGTGTTTCCATTTTGAATCGCGATTGATAGCGCATTAGCAGATTGTGCCACTTCATGCGCACTTAAGAACTGAGCACCGAGAATTTTACGATTTTCCGGATTATAAATTAATTCAATCGTCAGTTTCGCCGTACTTGGCATGTAAGCTGGTCGCCAGTTGCCCTCATAAGTCACCCGTTCAGCTGGAATATGATTCAATTTCGCCATTGCCAGTGTTAACCCCGTGGTTGCCAGCGTGTGATCGAAGAGTTGCATGGCCGATGTCGCTTGAGTCCCCATATATCGTTGCTGGTTACCAAAAACATTGGCCCCCGCTAACGCACCCTGCCGAACCGCATTGGTTGCCAATGGCGTATAAGCCGAACGCCCAGTTGGATTGAAGTTAACGACACAAGAATCACCAGCAGCGTAAATATCTGGGTCAGAGGTCTGAACGTAATCATTGATGATAATGGCACCGTGCTTATCCATCTCAACTTGACCGCGTAACAGTTCCGTATTGGGAACAAACCCAGTTCCGACAATTGCTAAATCAGCATTAAAATCGCCTTGATTGGTTTCAATGACAAGTTCACCATCATCATTACCAGTAAAGGCAGTGACTTGGTGATTCAATAGCACGTTCACGCCATGATCTTTTAATAGCCGAACTGCTTGGTCTGAAATTTCTTTACTAATGTAATTATTCAAAATTTGATCATGCGATTGGAATAACGTGACTTCATGGTGCGTATTGGCATAACTTTCGGATAATTCTGTTCCAATATAGCCGGCGCCAATGATTGCAATTCGCTGATTGTCTTTTGCCGTCTCGTAAATTTCCTGTGCTTGACTATAGGTCTTGCATAACAAGACCTTAGACTCATCGATTCCGAAAATCGGTGGGACCGCAACATTTGACCCAGTCGTCATAATCAATTTATCATAAGTATCGCCAAACACTTTTCCAGTAGTCATGTCAACCACTTGTAAGGTCTTCGACTGGGCGTCAATTTTTAACACGTTATGTTTGGTTCTGACCATTGCCCCCAACTTGGCTAACGTTTCTGGTGACGAATAGAACATATCCTCCAAGTGATTGACCTTTCCCCCGAGATAAAGGTAAATGCCACATGATAAGAATGAAATGTTATCATCACGTTCATAAATCGTGACCGTTGCTTCCGGATGATCCTTCAGAATTTGAGCAGCCGCAGCAGTCCCCGCGTGTGTACATCCTACAATTACAATCTTCATTTCATTTTGCTCCCAGTTATAAGTTTATTTATTTAACCATAGGTATATTATAACCGCTTTACTTCGCAAATACATAACTCTAGTCAATATAAATACAGGTCATGATGAAGCATAACTACTTTTAAAAACCAATCAACGATACGCTGGCAAGCAGTTATTCTCACAATATCGTCCGTACCAGCTTTGCCAAGTAACCACTAATTAACTTTTTACTCATTTTCAAAAAATTGCCTTGCTCACAAAGCAGTTTAGCACAATCATCATTAACCCAATCGATAATCGATACCATGCAAAAAAAGATAGTGTCAAACAGTTTCACTTATTCATTTTTTGGTATAGTATGTATTAGGAAGCACCAAATTGCGTTAATCCCAGTCTAAGGAGTCCACTTATGTACCGCTATTTTATTCAGCCCCAGTTAGATAAATTTAATAATTCACTGATTGGTTACGAGATGCTGATTCGCTATCGTGAGACTGATCAGGACCGGTGGACCTTACCAGAAAGCTTCGATAATATTCCGATCGATGTACAAGTCAGCTTACTAAAGGCTACGGCTAGTGAGCTTGCATTAAAAATCGGGTCAGTATCAATTAACTTTAATCGCAAGCAATTTCTAAATGATGATATTGCTGCCGCAGTCATTGATGCTCAGAAAAAACTATTCCCGGTTCATGTTATCGTCGAAGTCACAGAAGAACCCGGTGAAGATACGTTTACACTGGCGGCGATGCAACAACAAATTGATAAGTACAAGGCTAACGGCCTACAATTTAGCATTGATGACGTTGGCACGGGAATCAACGTTTACGACCACATTAAACCGTTACTCGAATCGGCCGAAGAAATCAAATTCGCCATGCAAAACTTTCGGGCCGAAGATCGTGAAAACGAGATTCCCATTCAATTAAAATTCTGGCGCGACATTGCGGTACAACACGATATTCGGTTGATTCTAGAATGTGTTGAAAACGATGCCGAAGATCAAATGGCGAATGACTTAAATATTTCACTACGCCAAGGTTATTATTATGGCAAGCCCCATTTATTCAAATTAAAAGCCGACCACTAGATGCCAGCTTAATTAGTGAATCGCAATTATTCAGCAGTTAACTAAAAACAACCGTGAAATCTATTAAGATTTCACGGTTGTTTTGATTAATCAAGTATTATTTAGTTGGTTTCTTCGTTGTTTTAGGAGCGGCGCTATCTTCTTTAGATAACTTAGCACCAAGATCCTTGATGTAAGTCCGCAAGTCAGCCTTAACATCCGGATGAGTTAACCCGTATTCGATCGTCGTCTTCAAGTAGCCAAACTTGTAGCCAACATCGTGCCGAGTCCCCTTAAATTCATGGGCAAAGACCCGCTGAGTCTTGTTCAACGTATCAATGGCATCCGTCAATTGAATTTCGTCACCCTTACCAGGTTTTTGGTTTTCAAGAACATCAAAAATTTCTGGTGTTAATAAGTAACGACCAATGATAGCAAGATCACTAGGCGCATCTTCAGGTGATGGCTTTTCAACAAAGTTATTAACGTTGTATAGGCCCGGTTCCTTTTCGCTTTCAGGATTGATGACCCCATACTTAGAAACTTCCTCATGAGGAACCTTCATAACAGCTAACGTTGACGCATGTGTCTTGTCATAGCTATTCATTAACTGTTTGGTTAACGGTACTTTGTCTTCCATTAAATCATCACCAAGCATGACGACGAAAGGTTCGTCACCAACGAAAGCTTTAGCCGTTAAAACGGCATCGCCCAAACCACGTGGGTGTGATTGCCGGATAAAGTACAAGTTAATGTCCGTCGTTTCTTGAACCAGCTTGAGCATTTCTTCCTTGTGCTTAGCCCGTAAGTTATCCTCTAATTCTGGGTTAGAATCATAGTAATCTTCAATACTACGCTTGCTCTTACCCGTGACGATAACAATGTCTTCGATCCCCGATTTACGAGCTTCGTCAACAATGAACTGAATCGTTGGCTTATCAACGATTGGTAACATTTCTTTAGGCATCGCCTTAGTAGCAGGTAAAAAACGTGTTCCTAATCCGGCCGCTGGGATAACGGCTTTTCTAACTTTTGACATGTGATAAATCCTCCTAAAAATAGTGAAATTAGTTTGGAAATTCCTACTGAATCTCAGGTTTCCCCTCGCGCTGCATCAATTGCGGAATGACTTCCTTAATGTCGGCACTCTTATATAATACATCATAAATCGCTTCAGTGATGGGCATTTCGATATTTTGTTGCTGAGCCAGCTCGTAAGCAGCTTTAGTGGACGGAATACCTTCAATAACCATGCCCATGGTATCAATCACCGTCTTGAGGTCTTGACCAGCACCTAACTCGTTACCAGCGCGCCAGTTACGCGAATGAACACTAGTTGCCGTAACGATTAAATCACCAACACCGGATAGGCCGATGAACGTCAACGGTTCCGCGCCCAACGCGACGCCGAGCCGGCTAATTTCAGCTAAGCCCCGCGTCATTAAGGCGGCTTTGGCATCATCACCATAACCCAGGCCGTGAAGTGCACCGGCACCCAGAGCAATGATATTCTTGAGCGCCGCACCTAGTTCGACACCCACCACGTCGGTATTCGTGTAAATGCGGAAATAATCATTCATGAAGAGTTGCTGTACTAACTCAGCCGCAGATTCATTGGCGCTAGCCGCCGTAATCAACGTAATATCGTGACGGGCCACTTCTTCAGCATGACTAGGACCTGATAAGACAACGATTGCTTGCCGTAATTCGGCGGGAATTTCTTCTGCCAAAACTTGCGATAGCCGCTTGTGGGTCTCTTGCTCGAGCCCCTTGCTGGCATGCACGATAATCGGCTGCTGATGCGTCTTAGCAAGCACGGCGGTCACTTGTTGAGCGACCTCGCGAATTGCTTTGGTTGGTACGACAAACAAGATTACATCTGCGCCATCGATTGCCTGTGCTAAATCGGAATAGGCAGTTAACGTTTCTGAATATTTAAAATCAGGAACGTATCGCTCATTCGTGTGTTGTTCATTTAATTCCGTAACTTGGGCCGGTGAATACGACCAAAGTCGCACTGAGTGGCCATTTTCATCCAACAGATTTGCCAGGATACTACCCCATGAGCCAGCACCTAAAACGGCAATTTTTTTCCTCATTCAAATAACCCTCTAATCTACTTGTTTTCTGCGACAGCTTTTTGACCAGAACCCGCTAAATACCAGCGATTATTCGGATTGTGATACCGTCGCCAGATCATTAACCCAATGCTACCAAAGAACAGTACCACTGACAACGCTTGTGAGATCCGAATAACGTTGAATAGCATGAGCGAGTCAGTCCGCATCCCTTCCGTAAAGAAGCGACCAAAGGCGTACCAGGCAACATAGGTCAAGAAGACATCACCCTGCTTATACCAATGTGTGCGGTGACGGGTGACCATCAGTAAAACGAATCCTAGTAAGTCCCACACCGACTCATACAGGAACGTGGGCTGCCGATACGCACCCCGAATATACATTTGGTTGATCAGCCAATCAGGTAAGTGCAGCCCTTGTAAGAAACTCAGACTAGTCACTCGACCAAAAGCCTCTTGGTTCATAAAGTTACCCCAACGACCAATTCCTTGGCCCATAATCACTGTTGGTGCGGCAATGTCCAGCATTAGCCAAGTTGGGATAAAGCGTGACCGGCAGAATAAAATGACCACAATTCCGGCCCCAATCAGCCCCCCATAGATGGCAATCCCACCATCCCAAATACGGATGATCTCACCAGGGTTCTGACGATAATAGGACCACTGAAAGATCACATAGTAAGTTCGCGCCGCAATTAAAGTAAACGGTAGTGCCCATAAAATCATATCGTAAATGTCATCGGGCCGAACACCCCGTCGCTGACCTTCACGTACTGCTAACGCAACTGCAATGACGACGGCACTAGCAATAATGACGCCGTACCAATGGACCTGGATAGGTCCTAACCGCAGTGCAATTGGGTTAAGTGCCCCTAAAACGGTATTCACGCTACTGCCATCTCCTTATTACTTGTGAGAATCATGCACGGAATTCGTTTTGATTAACTTGTTCAAGTTATCATCAAAGACCTTAGTCGCGTCGTAGCCCATACTCTCGGCCCGGAAGTTCATGGCCGCAGCTTCAATAATGATTGCTAGGTTACGTCCAGTCTTAACTGGAATCGAGATTTCAGGAACTTCAACATCAAAGAATTTCCGGTTCTGTTCTCCATTTCCTAGTCTATCAAATTGCTTATCAGGCGTCCAATTCTCAAGGTGGACAATCAGGTCAATGTCGGTATCTTGACGAACAGCCCCAGCACCGAAGAGGTTCATCACATCAATAATCCCGATTCCCCGAATCTCCAATAAGTGATTCAGGATTGCGGGGGCTTCACCGACAAGCGTTTGTTCATCCTGTTGATAAACATCGACCCGGTCATCAGCAATCAAACGATGCCCCCGTTTGACTAATTCCAGGGCCGTTTCACTCTTCCCAACACCGGAATCACCAGTAATCAGCACACCTAATCCATAGATGTCAACTAATACCCCGTGGACAGATTGTCGTTCAGCTAATTTACCTTCCAAGTAATTCGTCATATTACTTAGAATCCGTGATGATGTCATTTTCGTTCCTAAAATCGGTACGCCATTTTCTTCACCGGCTTGCACTAACTCTTCCGGAACGGGTAGCCCCGTTGAAATAACGAATGCTGGTGTGGTCAACTGGCACATCTTACGAAAAATCATCAGTCGCTCATCGTGGCTCATGTTTTTCGAATAAGCGGTTTCAGTTTTACCTAGTAATTGTACTCGTTCGCGAGGATAGTAGTTGAAGTAACCGGTCAACGCCAGCCCCGGACGCGAAATATCGCTCGTTGTAATGTCTTTTTTCTCTAATAAGTCTGCGCCATGGTACACATCCAGGCGCGTATTTTTCACCAAATCGGCAACGGTTACACTTCCTGCCAAGAGAATCCCTCCTAATTATTCCACTAATAAAAAAGTGTGGCCCGCGTTGTCCAGTCGCGCCATTACGCTACCCTTTCAAGCGGCCACACTTTTATGACTGAAAACGGATTATTCCTATCTTCTAATCTTAGCACTTTAAAGCGCTTTATTCACCATCAACGCCGTCTTTCGCGAAAAAGTTGGAGACGATCACGTTAGCAATTGACATGAGGATTGAGACAACCATCGCCATACCAAAACTCGAAAAGCCGAAATTCCCCTTACCAACGACGTAGGATGTCATTTGAAGCATAAAGCCGTTAATGACAATACTGAATAACCCCAGTGTTAATAACGTAATCGGTAACGACAATAGTAGCAAAAATGGCTTGATGGCGGCATTCAAAATTGCAAGCACGAAGCTAGCAATTAAAGCCATCCACACACTCGCAACGTGAAAGCTGCTCTGAAAGAAGCCGGCAATCGCAATAAATAAGATCGTATTGATTAAAATTCGTTTCCAAAAGCCCACTGTATAATCACTCCATTAATCTTAGTGACGCGGATCATCCTCTTCATGAACGTTATGAATCTCTTTGCGTCCATGGGCTTGCGGTTTAGCCTGAGTACCAGTACTTTGCCGCATCTGTTCGAAGAAACCCGTATTGTCTGGTTTACTTGGGATAATTGTCATTAATACTAAGTATACCAAAACACCAAAGCCATGGGTAACCAAGGTTAAAATAACGTAGAGTACTCGTAGAATCGTTGCATTCCAGTTTAAGTATTCGGCAATGCCCCCGAGAACACCGGCGAAAACACGATTATTAGATTTAGTTAACTTTTGTTTTGTATTTGATTTCATCGTTAGACGCTCCTTATCAGTTTATCTAACCATATCTTACTAATTGTAAAAGCCGGTTGCAAACTAGACGACCGGCTTTAAGCAATTATTTATGATTAGTTACACTAAATTGGAACTTTCTGGATTCAATTCGATAATCTCACCAGTATTCAAGTACACGATCCATTCCCCAATATTCGTCACTAACGCCCCGATGCGCATCAAGTACGTTGCGACATTCAGGTAGTCCGTGGAACCGATGACCGTCTCAGGGTGGCGCTCCATCTTGGAGATGCCCTTCTCATTAATACGATCATACATCTCGCCGACTTTCGCGTCTTTGGCTGCGACACGGCGTGCTTCCTGATCATCACTTTTGACGTAAGCGGCCAGCATTTCTTCGACCATCTTCCGCACGCGATTCCCCATTTCCGATAAGGCTGCCTCAATTTCGGGAACGCGGACATTGCCTTTGACCCGAATCGTCGCGTGGGCAATGTTACGAGCATAATCGGCCATCCGTTCCAACTCCGAGACGGCTTTCAAAATGGTGACAATTTCACGCAAATCAGAAGTGACGGGTTGGTATAACGCAATCATCTCAAATGATTTCTGTTCTAGTTCGACTTCCCGTTGGTTGATTTTGGCATCATTATCAATGATTTCCTGTGCAAGATCGCGGTCGTGGTCAATAAACGCTTTGACTGCCTTTTCAATCGTCTCGCTGACCATCATTCCCATTTCAGTGAAGTTAGCATCAATATCGTTTAGTTCATCATCAAAAAGTCGTCGCATGTTTTTTCCTCCTAACCAAATCGTCCTGAAATATAGTCATTGGTTTCCTGTTTAACCGGATTCATGAAAATCTGCTTCGTGTCGTTGACCTCAATTAATTCACCATTCAGGAAAAACGCCGTGCGATCAGAAATTCGTGACGCCTGTTGCATGTTATGCGTAACAGTTATGATAGTGTAATCTTGGCGCAAATTCAATAGGGTTTCTTCAATCATCCGACTTGAAATTGGGTCGAGGGCACTCGTGGCCTCGTCTAAAAGGATAATATCAGGTTCAACAGCGAGGACCCGTGCGATACAAACCCGTTGTTGTTGCCCACCAGACAATGATAACGCATTGGCATGCAACCGATCCTTGACTTCATCCCAAATCGCAGCCTGCTTCAAACTTTTTTCCACCGCTGCATCTAAGCGCTCTTTATCGTGGACCCCGGCCAAACGCAGCCCGTAGATGACATTCTCATAAATTGAGAACGGAAAGGGGTTCGGTTGTTGAAACACCATGCCGATTTCTTTTCGCAATTGGACGGTATCAGTCGTCGGTGCATAAATGTTGTCCCCGTTGAAGTTTACCTCACCCGTGATCGTTACATTGGGAATCAGATCGTTCATCCGGTTCAAGCAACGTAAAAAGGTGGATTTGCCACAGCCAGAGGGCCCAATCAAAGCCGTGATGCCTTTATCATCAAAATCAATGTTAATTCCTTTGAGGGCCTCTTTTTTACCATAAAACAATGATAAATTCTCAGTTGTTAAAATTGTACTCATAAACGGTCCTCCTATCCAAAGTTTCCGGAAATGTAGTCATTCGTCAGATCAACCTGAGGATTGGTAAAAATCTCACCGGTCTCTGAGTATTCTAGGACTTTGCCAAGGTTAAAGAACGCGGTATAGTCGCTAATTCGCGATGCTTGTTGCATATTATGCGTCACAATAATGATGGTGTAATTCTGCTTTAGTTCTAACAAGGTATCTTCAATTTGACTTGTCGATACTGGATCCAACGCACTCGCTGGTTCATCGAGCAGTAAAATATCTGGCTTGATTGCAATTGCCCGAGCAATACAGAGTCGCTGTTGCTGCCCACCAGATAGAGCTAACGCACTTTTATTCAAGTCATCTTTAACTTGATCCCACATCGCCGCTTGTCGTAAAGACCGTTCCACAATTTCATCCAAGTCTTGTTTCTTGTTCATTCCGCGCTGGCGGAGTGCAAAAGCAATATTCTCATAAATTGATTTTGCAAATGGATTAGGGCGTTGAAACACCATACCAATGTGCCGGCGCATCTCATAGACATCAATATCATTACTGTTAATATCTAAGCCGCGATACATGATCTTACCCTTAACCGTTGCAATCCGGTCATTCATTCGGTTTAGCGAGCGCAAGTAGGTTGACTTTCCGGAACCGGACGGGCCAATCAACGCACTAATCTTATAACGTTCAAACTGTAAGTCACCCTCTGAAATAGCCTCCGATTTACCATAGAAGACGTGTAAATCCTCGGTTGAAAGCGCAATTTCATGGTCTTTAGGATCAAACGTCATGATGTTACGTTGTGTTGTCGTCATTGTGTTATCTGCCATCAAAACGGCCTCCTCTATTCAGCGGTTAAGTGTTTGTACAAGCGTTTGCCAAGCCAACGAGCTAAGAAGTTAAAGAGCAATACCGCAATAATTAATACGGCTGAAGCCCCCGCCGAAACGGCTTTGGCGTCCGGCATGATTCCTTCTGAGTTGATCTTCCAAATATGAACGGCCAACGTTTCGGCCGGACGTAGTGGACTGAGTGGACTACTGATATCAAACGGATTCCAGTTACCAAAGTCCAAGGCGGGGGCACTTTGCCCCGCGGTATAGATTAAAGCTGCGGCTTCACCGAAGATGCGCCCGGCACTCAAGACGACCCCCGTTAAAATGCTTGGTAAGGCGGCGGGAACTACGATCTTCGTCACCGTCTCCCACCGTGATAAGCCTAACGCGTAGCCGGCCTCCCGTTGATTATCTGAGATATTGGCGAGTGCTTCTTCAATACTCCGAGTTAGAATCGGTAAGTTAAAGACAGTCAGTGCAAATGCCCCCGAAAGAATTGAGAAGCCTAACTTGAACTGCACAACAAAGAACAAGTATCCGAACAGCCCAACAACTACGGATGGTAACGAACTCAGAATTTCAATGGTCGTCCGGATGAGGCCGGTCACCGTATTTTGTGGCGCGTATTCATTCAGATAGATCCCCGCACCCAGTGAAATCGGTAATGAAATCAATAACGCTAAAAATAGTAAGTAGAAGGAGTTGAACAACTGAATGCCAATCCCACCACCCGCTTCAAAAGCCAGGGCTGGTGACGTTAAAAAATGCCACGAAATTTTGGGTACCCCTTGGATCAGGATGTATCCCAGGAGGGCAACTAAGATGATGACCACAAAGGCTGCGACGCCATACAGCACGCCAGTGGCAATTTTATCGATGCGTTTAGCGTTCATGGTTTAATTTCCCCTTTCGACCAATGTAGCGAATGACTAAGTTAAAGACTAAGGACATCAATAACAGGATCATGGCTAATGACCATAATGCATTATTTTGTAATGACCCCATGACAGTGTTCCCGATTCCCATCGTCAAAATACTTGTCAAAGTAGCGGCTGGTGAAACGAGGTTATGCGGCAACAACGTCGCGTTCCCAATCACCATTTGCACCGCGAGGGCTTCCCCAAAGGCACGAGCCATTCCAAACACGACGGCGGTCAGCATACCAGGAATGGCCGCACGCAGGACGACTTTATAAATTGTTTGCCAGCGCGTCGCCCCTAGTGCTAGCGATGCTTCCCGGTAATAACGGGGTACCGAATTCAGCGCATCCGCCGTCATTGACGTTACGGTCGGTAGAATCATGACAAAGAGGACAAAAGTCCCGGAAAGAATCCCATAACCACTACCCCCGAATGTATTACGAACAAACGGTACGACAACTTGTAGCCCAATAAACCCATACACAACGGACGGGATACCAACTAATAACTCCGTAACTGGCCGAAGAATCTTAGCACCCCGGCGAGGTGAAATTTCGGTCATAAAAACCGCCGTCCCGATTGCAAACGGTGTGGCGATCAAGGCAGAAAGAATCGTAATCAGAAATGACCCAACAATCATCGGTAAAGCCCCCACAGCGGGTTGCCCATTCGTTCCGACTGTTCCAGGATTCCACTGCGTCCCACTCAGGAATTGCCACAGATTAATATGATTTTGAAAGAAGGTTGCCAACCCCCGTGATGCGACAAAGTAGAAAATCAAAAAGACGATACCGACAATTAGCGCTAGACACACTAGGCTAATGGTCTTACCTCGTCGTTCAATTTTACTAGCGACTGATTTTTTTAATAAGCTTTCTCGAATTTTATCCATGCGCTCTCCCTCATTTCATAACTGAAACTTTGCCGGCCGCATTCCGCTGTACTTGCATGTCATGGACCGAAATATAACCTAACTGCTTGACTAATTTTTGCTGAACAGCGGTTGATAAAATGTAATCAATAAATTTTTTAGTTAGCTGATTGGGGTGCTTCCCCGTATATAAATGTTCGTAAGACCAGATGTACCAGCGATTATTCTGGACATTTTTTTCGGTTGGCCGGACACTATCAACATTAACCGTTTGGACTGATTTGTCTAAGTAAGAAAAGGCCACATAGCTAATTGCACCAGGGGTACTAGCAACAATCGACCGGGCTAATCCCGAAGAATCTTGTTCTTGAGAATCAACACTCTGATTACCCTTTAAGGCGTATCGTTCAAATGTTTTACGCGTCCCGGAACCTTGCGCACGGTTAATTAACGTAATCGGTAAATTACGTCCGCCAACTTCACGCCAATTGGTGACCTTGCCCGTAAAAATCTGAATCAATTGTTGCTGTGTTAAATTGGTGATACCTGCTTTTTTATTAACGATGGGGGCAATGCCAACGACGGCTACCCGGTGATCGATTAACTTGCTCGCCGTAATGCCTGACTGTTCCTCGGCAAAAATATCAGAATTACCGATTGCCACGGCTCCCGCCTGTATTTGACTAAGGCCCGTTCCAGAGCCACCACCCTGTACATTGATGAATACACCGGTATGGTTACTGCTGTATTGTTCACCGGCTGCTTCAACCAGTGGCTGTAAGGCCGTGGATCCAACCGCGGTAATTGATTCACTGGCACTAGTGCGGTCACGATGTGTGTACCCCAACCCCACTAGTCCAATAATCGCAATCAACACGATTAATTGGATGACCCGACTTTTTTTCATAACTATATACCTCCTACCCATTGCTCATATTCAATAATACAAAGTTTGTGTAAATGCTTTATATGAGTTTTGTAAAGATTGTGTAAACGTCGATATATTTTTAATTATTAACGGCTTTCAGCCCTCAATATGAAAGGACAATTAGAAAAGTGCACAAAAAAACGATTTTCAAGGTTTACATTAACCTTAAAAATCGTTATCAATTAGTATTATTTAATCACGGCGTATCCACTACTTAGCTGATGTCACGCGCTGACTTAGTCGCACACTGTCGCTGACATCCTTCGCACTACTTCGTGGACCCACTCGCAACTAGTGGCAAGGTGACCGTCATGGTTGTTCCCACGCCCCGTTGACTGACAACGTCGATCGTGCCATGCATCGCGTTGACCAATTCCTGGACAATCGCTAATCCGAGCCCCGTGCCACTCACGAGTTGCTGGGAACGCGACGGGCTCGCACGATAGAAACGTTCGAAAATGCGCTGTTGATCATCAGCACTGATGCCAATCCCCGTATCTTTGACGATTAATGACCACGTTTGCTGGCCGACCATCGTGGCAATCGTAACGCTACCATGCGGTCGGTTATACTTAATCGCATTCGTTAACAAGTTTTTGATGATTTGACTCAGTTTCTGTGAATCGCTTGTTATCGTTAGGTCAGCATCGACTTGATTATTGATCGTTAAATGCTGGCGTTCGATTGCCTGTTGAACCACGGCCAGCTCCTGTTCAATCAACGGTCGAACGGCCAACGGGACTACGGTCAACATCGTCGTGTTCTGGGCACGAATCCGTGACAGTGATAGGACATCTTGAATAAGGTCGATTAACCGCTGACTCTCATCCGCAATGATATGCAAGAATTGGTCAAGTGTCGCCGGATCATCCTTGGCGCCACCTAACAGCGTTTCGGTGAACCCCGAAATCGCCGTAATCGGTGTTTTTAACTCGTGGCTGGCGTTGCTGACAAAGTCGTCCTGCATTTGTTCAATCATATAAACTTCGGTAATATCGTACAACATCAAGACAATTTGAAATTGTGACCGATTGCCTTGAATATAAACAGTCGACGCCTCAACTACCTGCGTGTTAGGTGCCGGTGTCAGGGTGATCGTTGCCCGTTGATTTTTGCCACTAGCAATCGTATCCTCAATCAACTTGGTCAATGCATACAACTGAATATCCTTAGTATAAATGTGAGCCACCGTATTAACTGAGACTTGTAATAATTCACTCATCGCTGGATTAGATAACTGTACCTGGCGCCGGTGATCAATGACCATCACGCCCACGGGCAGGTACCGCATAATCATCATTAACTCTTTTTCTTGCAGTTCCGCGCGACGCGTCTGATTTTTCTGGTAACTCTCTAACTGATTGACTGCTTGCGCCAAGCTATAGAGGGGGTCCGATTGTGGTAACAAGATATGTGGTGGAAATTGCTGACTACTCATCTGCCGAAGTTTCGCTTCCATGCGGTCAATGGTGCGCTGACGTTCACTTTGTTGCCGCCAAGCAATCAAGCCCTCAATCACGGCTAGAACTAACCACGCGCCAACTAAACAGCCGACTAAGTGCCAGGACCACTTAATCGGCGAAAAATGCTGCAACACGATCAGGACTAGTAATACATTTTCCATGAGTAACAGCCGTGTCGTCTGTTGCCAGCGATTATGCATGGTCGTCACCAACGAATTCATAACCAAAGCCCCGGACCGTCCTGATCAACCGCGGTTGCTTAGGATCCACTTCAATCTTTTCTCGTAAATGCGAGATGTGAATATCGACGATTCGCGTCTCACTAGCATAGTCGTAGCCCCAGACATGATTCAAGATTGCATCCCGACTGAGGACCCGGCCTTCTCGTTCCACAAAATAGACGAGCAATTCAAATTCCTTTGGTGTCAAACTGATATTTTGCCCGTTCCGCGCGACTCTGTATTTGTCTTGATCGATCTGTAAATCCCCAACCAGCATTACCGAACGATTGGTAGCTGGCATCGGTGTCGGTGGCGTGACGGGCTCGTCCGGCGTCGTCCGCCGAATAACAGCTTTGATCCGAGCGAGCACTTCGCGGGGTGAAAACGGCTTAGTGATGTAGTCGTCCGCACCTAATTCCAAACCGAACACTTTATCAAACTCATCATTTTTAGCCGTCACAATAATAATGGGCGTCTGAATCTTTTCTTGCCGTAACTTTTTAGTAACTTCCATCCCATCAAGTTTCGGCAACATCAAATCTAATAATATGCACGTGAATGATTGGGCTAGGCCTAATGACAACGCGTCCGCACCATCCGTCGCCGTCACAACTTCGTACCCCGCCTGCTTCAAGTTATATGATAATAACGTGACGATAGCTGGTTCGTCGTCTACCACTAAAATCTTATCCATGGTCATTAATCCTCCTGATCAGTGAATAACACAATTCCTAACTCGTGTGGGGCGCCATTATAGATCGCCGTTTCGGTAATAATCAATTCCTGTTGCCGATTACGCACTTTGAGATGAACATACGTCGGACTTTTCAGTAGGGCCGTGTAAAATTCGGCTTCCGTATTAACTGGTTGCCGGTTACATTCCAAAATAATATCTCCTAAATCGATATTTAGTTTGTCCGCTGGCGTGTGTGGTCGTAGCCCGATCACCCGCACACCTTGTTCAGTATCAGAATATCGAAACTGTTGGTGTCGATCATGATAACGATGCTGTGCTAAGATTCCCCAAGTTAGCACAACGATTAGTCCCATCAGCGTTAGTAACCACTGCGGGCTGAGCACCGCAAAACGGGCAATGATTGCAACCACAACACTTGCGCACGCGACCCAACCATAGCGGACCGCTAACTGCCGCCACGCAACTTGCGGTAACTGCTTATAAACGCGAACACTCGTCCCAACTAATAAAGGTAACAACAAGATACTGAAGGACCGTTCACCGACCATAAACACGGGCCACCAGCTGATAGTTGCGTGTAACCAATCGCCGGGAACCAGTATTCCAACTGGTAAGACTAACAATTGTTGCCACTGGTAACGAACAAGCCGCTTTCCACGTTGGTCGGGCTGTAACTGCGGTGAGCGACCTTCATGCACATGGCGTCGCAACAAGATCGCCGTGGCCGCCAACACGATAGCTAGTAGCAATAGTCCGTTCACCACTAAGTTGCCACTCATACTAGTCGTGGCAATCCCGTGCCGCTGTAAAACGCCCCCAACCGTGGTTAATTCTGGGCTCATGACCCAATAGAGCAACCAGCTGAGACCAAAAGCAGTCACTGGGATCAGTGCACCGGGAATGATAATCAAGCTTATGGCCGCCACGATTTCGTATATCACCACCCAGATGGGGGCCACGACTAATCCCAACGCCAAACTAATGACTGTCATTAGAACTCCCAACAAACAGCCATCCACTAAAAAGTGGCGGACTTCAACTAATTGTGGGTTGATTGCACTCTGAAAATGCTGCCGTTCATTCTTTACCCGCCGTTTAGCGGTTAAATAGCTACGCAGCAATCCTAACCAAAGTAGCGGTTGTAAAAAAAACAATTCAAAAATCTTTAATACCTGCATGTGCGTGACCCCTAACGTTAAACTCTGAAGTTAGTATAGCATTTTTGCCCAAGGAGACCAACGCCGTTTCAATTCCGTCAGTCCTGCTATTACCGCTTTAATATCTCTATATTATAAGACTAGTAGCCAAAAAAATACTAAGACGACCTGCGCAATGATAGGTCACCTTAGTATTTGTGCAATCTATTGCGGATTACGTTGGGCTAATTTCCATTGTAAGTAAGCATCCATAAACGGATCGAGGTCACCATCCATGACCGCCTGCCCATCATGTGATTCATAATTAGTCCGGTGATCCTTGACCATCGTATACGGATGAAAAACGTAGGAGCGAATTTGTGAGCCCCACCCAATGTCCATCTGCTCACCTTGGATGGCCGCCCGTTCCTTAGCCTTCTTCTCTTCTTCACGCTCGTACAACTTCGCTCGCAACATGTTCAATGCTGTTTGGCGGTTCTGTAATTGTGACCGTTGCGCTTGACTGGCAACGACGATTCCCGTTGGCACGTGGGTAATCCGAACCGCTGAAGAAGTCTTGTTGACATGTTGTCCACCGGCCCCACTGGCTCGATAAACGTCGATTTTCAAATCTTCAGGTCGAATATCAACATCCACGGTATCATCTAACTCAGGCATCACATCAACACTCGCAAAAGATGTGTGGCGCCGACCAGCCGCATCAAACGGCGAGATGCGGACAAGGCGGTGAACACCTTTTTCTGACCGCAAATAACCGTAAGCATTGTGGCCGCTAATTAATAAGGTCACACTCTTAATGCCCGCCTCATCACCAGCTTGGTAGTCCACCGTTTCGACCTTGAAATCGTGGCTTGCAGCCCAGCGCGTGTACATTCTTAGCAGCATCGCACCCCAATCTTGGGATTCAGTTCCACCAGCTCCGGGATGGATTTCTAAAATAGCGTTGTTGCGGTCGTACGGACCGTCCAAAAGTAAGTTGAGCCGGTACTGTTGTAAATCATGTTCAGCATGCTGAAAGTCCGTTTCAAATTCAGCCTGCATCTCAGCATCCGGTTCCTCACTCAGTAACTCATAAGCGACTGCCAAGTCACCGACTTCATCAGCTAATTGCTTAAACGTATCATACTTTCCTTTCAACACGTTATTCTCATCGATAACTTTCTGGGCGGCAGCCTGGTCGTCCCAAAAACCGGGTTCGGCCATTCGAGCTTCATTCTCTTGAATGCTTTCGTTCAAAGCATCTAAGTCAAAGCGACCCCCTAAAGTCGTCAACAGCACTTTGCATTTCTTCAATCAGGTGTTTATATTCACTTAATTCCACAAAGAATCCTTCTTTCAACTTATTTATTAATTATTTAATATCAAATTTAACCGTAAAACGAGCCCAAGACCTTAGTCTCAGACTCGCTAGCACTAACGTTAAGTTTTAACGCTGAATATTTTGGCGAATTTCAGACTTCATGAAGAGCCGCGTCGTATCATAATCAATGTCCGCGACCATTTCTTCAAACATCTGGTAACCGTCTCGTTGATATTCAACTAACGGATTCAACTGACCATAGCCCCGTAAACCGATCGATTGCCGGAGTTGATCCATCGCATCAATGTGATCCGTCCAATGAGAATCGACCACTCGCAGAATAACGACTTTTTCAAATTCTAGCATCTGACCCGCATCGTAAAGCTGTTTAGCCTTGTCCGCATAAATCTTATCAACCCGGTCCATCAAGTAAGCTTCAACCTCGGCTGGCGACTTACCTTTCAAGTCAGCCACACTAATTGAATCTTCTTTCACCATCGCAGCCTGGGCAAAGTCAACAACTGCATCTAAGTCCCAGTCCTTGGCATCGCCTTGCATGTGTAACTGAACCGTCCGTTCAACGGTCCGCTTGATCATTGGCATAATGACAGGCTTCAAAGATTTTTCTTCCATAATAACTTGTTGCCGCTCGCCGTAAATCACTTCACGTTGCGCCCGCATCACATCATCATATTGTAAAACGTTCTTCCGGGAATCATAGTTGTTCCCTTCAACCCGTTTTTGAGCGGACTCAACCTGTCGAGTAATCATCCGTGATTGAATGACCGCATCATCGTCTTCAACGTTCATCCGTTGCAAGAAGTTCTTGATCCGTTCTGAACCGAACCGGAGCATCAAGTCATCTTCAAGTGAGAGGTAAAATTGTGACATACCAGGGTCACCTTGACGACCGGCACGGCCCCGCAATTGGTTATCGATCCGCCGAGATTCATGACGTTCAGTCCCAATAACAGCGAGTCCCCCGACTTCTTTAACACCAGGTCCCAACTTGATATCGGTCCCCCGGCCAGCCATGTTGGTGGCAATGGTAACCGCACCACGTTGACCGGCGTTTGCAACAATGTCAGCTTCCTTCGCATGGTTCTTGGCGTTCAAGACCACGTGCGGAATGTTTTCCTCATCCAAACGATGCGACAAATATTCTGACGTTTCCACGGCAACGGTCCCAATTAACATTGGTTGGCCCTTTTCGTGGAGTTGTTTAATTTCTTTAACGACCGCGTTAAATTTACTTTGTAAGGTTGGATAAAGTAAATCTGAACGGTCATCACGAATCATCGGGCGGTTAGTTGGAATCGTAATAACTTCCATGTTATAGATTTCGCGGAATTCTTCTTGTTCCGTCTTGGCCGTCCCGGTCATCCCAGATAGCTTTTTGTACATCCGGAATAAGTTTTGGTACGTGATGTTCGCCATCGTCTTGGTTTCTTCTTGAATCTCAACGTGTTCCTTAGCTTCGATCGCTTGATGTAACCCATCTGAGAACCGCCGACCATCCATGATCCGCCCCGTAAAGGAATCAACAATCAAGGCTTGACCGTCTGAAATCACGTAGTCTTTATCCTTCAACATGATGTAGTTCGCACGCAAAGCTTCATCCAAGTAATGGTTCAACGCCGTATTATCAGTATCGTAAAGGTTTTCCAAGCCAAAGTATTTTTCAGCCTTCCGGATCCCTTCGTCTAATAATGCGACCGTCTTAGATTCCAAGTCGACCTTGTAATCTTCATCCTTCGTCAACGTCTTCGCAAAGCGGTCAGCCCGCTTATACATGCCCGTTGTACCTTCTGATTGACCAGAAATGATCAATGGTGTCCGAGCCTCATCAATCAGGATCGAGTCAACTTCATCAATGATGGCAAAATTCAGTGGTCGTTGCACCATGTCTTCACGGTAGACCACCATGTTATCACGTAAGTAATCGAACCCAATTTCACCGTTCGTCGAATAAGTAATATCGGCGTTATAAGCGGCCCGTTTTTCTTCAGGCGACTTTTCAGCCCCGTTGATGCCGACGCTCATTCCTAACCAGTTATAGAGTTCACCCATTTCAGTCGCATCACGCGCTGATAAGTATTCATTAACTGTGACAACGTGGACACCCTTACCAGAGATAGCATTCAGATAAACTGGCATAGTGGCCGTTAAGGTCTTCCCTTCACCAGTCTTCATTTCGGCAATATCACCTTGATGCAGAACGATCCCACCGAGGATTTGAACGTGGAATGGGTATAAACCAAGTACCCGCTTCGCACCTTCACGAGCCGTTGCAAATGCTTCGGGCAACAAATCGTCTAGTGATTCGCCCTCCTTGTACCGTTCACGAAATTCTGGGGTCTTCGCTTGCAAGTCAGCATCACTTAACTTGCCGTATTCGTCAGCATAAGCTTCAACTTTATTAGCAATCTTATCCAGACGCCGAATAGTCCGCTTGTCGCTTTCAACCCAGCGTTTTAAAATGTTGGCCATTTACGTATCCTCTCCAAATAATTAATCTTAATTTTAATTTCAATTGTCCATTTCAAAATAAAATACCATCTGTCATTTTACCATTATTTACTAGCAATGAAAACCACAGGCCCCTATGTAACCGATACCGTCGGCCGTTTTATTTACAACCTTAACTGAATGTTAGTGTTTACCAACACCTGGACAATCGCTGACCCATGTTCTTTAATTCAACAAATTCCGACTGTAACATCGGCTCGTTGCTCAGACCTGTTTGATGACACGCTCACTTGCGACCCACTGAGCGCGGTCACCTTAACCGATTAGTCCACCCGACTATGACAGAATACGTTTCGAGCTAAAAATAAAGAACTGGTCAGCTGACCAGTTCTCATTAAATGACTTGTTAAAATTAGTGATTGTCGTCGGTTTCAATCAAACCATAACGACCATCGTTACGCCGATAGACGATGTTAATTGCGTCCGTTTCCGCGTCTTCATAGATAAAGAAGTCATGGCCGAGCATATCCATTTGCAGAATCGCTTCTTCATTATCCATTGGCTTTAAAGCCACTCGCTTCGTGCGTACAACGTCTAACTTATCGTCCTGATCATTGTCGGCAGCGGCAACTGTTTCATCAGTCGCTGCAAAATCAATCGCTTTATAACCCTTCTCACGGGATTTGCGGTTAACTTTAGTTTTATACTTGCGAATTTGGCGTTCCAACTTGTCGGTAACCAAATCAACACTAGCATACATATCAGGAGAAGTTTCTTCTGCCCGGAGAACTAAATAGGGAAGTGGAATGGTGACTTCGACTTTAGCCGTCTTGTCTGGGTGAACTTTTAAGTTGACATGGGCAATTGAGTCAACATTATTGTCAAAGTACTTCTGTAACTTACCCACCCGTTTTTGAACGTAGTCCCGAATTGCTTGGGTCACTTCGATATTTTCACCGCGAATATTAAAATTTAGCATAGATCTTCTCTCCCTTCACACACATTGCTGTGTACCCAAAGTAATTAAAGGACCACTCTTTAATTACTTTGCTTAATTTCATTATAATAGAAAGCGCTATAATAAACAATCCAAATGCCACTTTCCCTTGAAATTAACGGGCTAGGGTTAGCCCCGTCACGCTCTTGGCACCGTTTTCCAAAAGCAACGCTGCCGCGTGGCGCATCGTTGCCCCCGTGGTATAGATATCATCTACCAATAATAGATGCTTGCCGGCTACGATCGCGTTAGGCGCCAATCTGAATGGTTGCGGCGTTTTTAGCCGTGCTTGCCGGTCCTTCTTGGATTGGGGCACCGACTTTGCGGTTGCCTGAGTCACTAACCCCGGCATGGGGGCCACGGCTAACCAGCCAGTGACCTGATTAAAGCCCCGCGTCTGCATCGTTGTCGGCGTAACGGGCACCACCACATAGGCCTCAGCGTGCCGTTGTCCCACCGCTGCCTGCATACTTGATGCAAAGACTTGGCGCAATTGGTAATCACCTTGAAATTTATAGCGCTGAAAATAATTGTGCATCGCCTCATTATATTCAAAGAGCGCTTCATTGTGAAAGGCGCCTATTTCAGGCCAACGCTGACAATCAGAACACGGTTGTGACCGTTCTTGCGCGCGTCCACAACTCGCACACGCCGTTGCCCGCTTGATCGGCACAAATTGCCGCCAACAGGTCGAGCAGACGGCTGGTCGCATAACCGGTTGCCAACTAAGAATCCAAGGCAAGGTGAACTTAGTCGTGATGGTGCTGTGGCACATTAGGCATGCTGGCACGTAATTGTCGCCCCTTTCGATTGATCGCCCGAATCTGGCGCTGAGCACGTTTGATATTGCGTCCGTGACTGTGACAAATAAACCAGACAAGACCATTCGGACGATCACTGCTGCGACCGACTCGCCCCGCAATCTGGACCAACGCCGCCGTCGAAAAGACCTCGTCGTCCGCACCAAGTACAATCACATCGATTCCCGGAAACGTCACCCCACGTTCCAAGATTGTCGTTGTTACTAAGTATTGAAACTGTTGATCTCGCATTTGTTGCACCTTCGTCAATCGCTCAGGATCGGCCGAATACACCGTTGCACCCGTCATATGGGGAAAATAGTGCTGGAGCGCTGCCCGCACTGGTGCCAAGTGCTGGATTCGCGGGACGAATAGTAAAAAGCGTTGGTGCTGCTGTTGATACCGCTGCAGTTGCCGGAGCAAGCACCGTGGTAATTTTCCTTGCTGCAATAGTCGCGCCCACTTTGGCTGTAAATTGACCTTAATCGATGGTAATAAATGTTGATGGAAACGCAGTGGTAAATAACTGATGGCCAGCTCACCTCGACGAACTTGCGCCAACAAACTTTGGCTGGGCGTCGCGGTCAAATAAAGGACCGCACCGTCCACCTTGGCTGCCTGACGCACCGCAAATTCTAAGCGTGGATTAGCAGCAAACGGAAACGCATCAACTTCATCAATGATCAACACGTCAAACGCCCGCCGAAAACGTAGCAGTTGATGCGTCGTACAAATCGCCAGTTGCGTATACCGATAGCGTTCAGGGTTACGGCCATGTAGCACGGCAATCTGAGCATCGGCAAAGGCCGCTTGGAGCCGTGGTGCTAACTCTAAACAAACGTCGACTCGTGGTGAAGCAATCGCGACTCGCCATTTATGCGCTAACGCCCACGCAATCCCCGGAAACAGCATTTCGGTTTTTCCGGCTCCCGTCACCGCCCACAACAATTGCCGCTGGTGCGCCATAAAGTTAGCTTTGATTGATTGCGCACAGGCCGCTTGTTGAGGCGTTAGGGTCCCCTGCCACGTACAAGCCGGGACCGTTGCAAAAGCATTCGGTTCTGGCATATGATAGAGTTTAACTAACGTACTCACCCGACCTAAATTCAAACACTGGTAGCAGTAATACTGCTGATTGGGTAACTGCGCCCGCAATCGGTCCAAGTGACTGCCGCAACGCTGACAGATAATATGGTGTTCATCGACTTGCATTGCTGGTAGTATCTGCGTGCCAGTAGGCAATGCGGTGGCCTCGCTTGCAGATAATGCGAGTTGCCGACCGTATAAGCTTTGTGCATCCATCATGCGCACCTCCTTAGTTATCAAGTACGCCATTCAACGATTTATTCACGAAAGGAACCGATTAATTTGACAAAATCCTACTACACCATCACCCAGGATACAGTATTCGAACAAACGATCAAAAAGTCCCGATTCATCGCACACCTCTACCGCATCAATGACGAAGCAGACGCTCAAGCCAAGATTGCTGCTGTTCGAGCAGATAATCCTAAGGCCAACCACAACTGTTTCGCTTACATGCTTGGTGATGATGATCATATTCAACGAATGAGTGACGACGGTGAACCAGTCGGAACTGCGGGATCACCAATCTTAGAAGTGCTCAAAACCAACGAATTACACGATGTACTGGCGGTCGTGACCCGTTATTTTGGTGGTATCAAACTAGGCGCTGGTGGGCTCATCCGGGCATACAATGGCACCCCCGCGCAAGCAATCGAAGTCAGTGGTAAAGTGCAACGTGTCCTCCAAACCCGCATCGCCATCACGCTCGACTATCGCAACGTCGATGCTTTAAATTACTATTTAGAACAAAATAAACTGACGACCCTAAATACCGACTATGGGGTTCAAGTCACGCAAGTCATTGCCGTCACTCAGTCTGAAATTGCCACGGTTCAGCAGGCGATTACTGACCTTCTGAGCGGACAGGTAACTTTTTCGGAGCAAGGCGAACAATTTACAGAAATTCCAGTCAATGTGTCCGATAACTAGTTGCCACAGGTTAAGCAGATTACAATCAAACTGCTGACCTGCATTAATTGGCAGCCCACAAACTTTGATTTGCAATCAAAATAGAGCTACCCAGCTCGACTTCATACTGACACCTAACACTCGGGCCGATGGCTTGTTTTTCATCTTTATAATCAGTGCTGCACTTATCACAGCCCACCAAAAAAGTCGAGCTACCGCTCGACTTTTTGTCTGTTATTTATTTTAAATTAGTAATTGCACCAGATTGGCCACGATCAACCTTCATCGAAGTCAATGGAATGTACCCTAATTTTTCAACTAAGCTACCTTGAACGGCTTTAGAAGTCATGTAGGTTAAGAAGTTCTTCAACTCTCCAGTTGGTTGTCCCTTAGTATACATGTGTTCATAAGCCCAAATCTTCCACTTGTTCGTCGCCACGTTGGCTTCGGTTGGTTTGACGTTATCAATGGAAAGTGCTTGAACGTCGCTCTTAACGTATGAGAATGCTAAGTAGCTGATGGCACCAGGCGTGGTGCTAACGATCTTTTGAACCGTCCCATTCGAATCTTGTTCTTGGCTCGTTGCAACTTTCGCGTTGTCTAATCCCCATTTTTCAAACGTTGCCCGGGTCCCACTGCCTTGAGCACGGTTAACCACGGTAATCTTTTCATCCTTACCGCCAACATCTTTCCAGTTAGTGATCTTGCCTTGGAAAATCTTGATAAGTTGTTCTTTTGAAATATTAGTGACACCGGCATCCTTATTAATAACAGGTGCCATCCCCACAACGGCCACTTTATGGTCAACTAACCCTTTGGCGTCTAATCCTTTTTGTTCCTGTGCAAATAAATCAGAATTCCCAATATTGACTGAACCCTTCGCCACTTGACTCAAGCCGGCTCCAGACCCACCACCCTGAACGTTGATGGTCACGTTCGAATGTTCGTTCTGGTAAGCCTGTCCAGCCTGTTCCACTAATGGTTGTAAAGCGGTTGAACCAGTTGCAACGATCTTAGTAGTCTTAGAACTACCACTACTGCTACTAGTACTCTTCGTACTTGTGGCTGAGCTACTGCCGCAACCAGCTAGTAAAATGGTCATCGTTACTGCCAATGCGCCGAGTGTCAGTGCTTTTTTCATAATTGAAACTCCCCTTCTTCAATTGACTATCAAAATTAAGCAACCAACCCGGCAACCATCATAGCAAAACTGGGTAGGAGTGCTACGACTAGTGATGGAGCAACATCACCGTCCGACGGTTACACGTAATTGATTGCTTCGGAACATGCTTAATATTACTAATCGTTTGTAAATTGTGAATGACGATTGTGTAAATTGCTTGTATAGTTTTGGTAAAGTTAAGATTGATGAACCAACTGATGACCAACTAAAAACAGGCATCACCGCTAATCACACGGTAGATGCCTGTAACACTTTAATAATTTTCAATGATTTATTTGGTTTTTAATGATTACTCTTGGAGGTCAAACGCGCGACGGTCCGTTTGATCCAATCCAGTAGCGGTTGCCGATTGTCACCAGCTAATCCGATTGCTTCAACGAATAACTCTAGCCCAAATAATAAACCAATCGTCAATAACACAGAACCCCAAATAGATGAGATCGGATAGAGCAATGAAATAAATGAGAAAATAAGTGCAATCCCATAAATTACCATCACAGTCTGTCGATGGGTCAATCCTAGTTGCATCAAGCGGTGGTGCAGATGATGTTTGTCTGCTTGCGAGATGGGCTTTTTATTCAAAATCCGCCGAATCATCGCATACACCGTATCCGTAATTGGCACGCCCAGGATCATGACCGGGATACCCACTGAAATCAAGGTCACGTTTTTCAAACCAAACAGCGAGAATACGGCCGTCATAAAACCGATAAACAGCGACCCGGTATCACCGAGATAAATTCTAGCTGGAAAGAAATTATATGGTAGAAAACCAATCATTGCCGCAACCAAAGTAAAAATCAACAATGAAACGAACATATTGGCATTCAAGAAGAACAGCCCGATGATTCCCATGGTACTCAACGAAATAATCGAAACACCGGTCGCCAGTCCATCCAACCCATCAATTAAATTCACCGCGTTTGTGATGGCCAAGATCCACAGTAAGGTCACTGGCAAGCTCAACCACTGAAAGTGAATCAATCCCAGCAACGGGAACGTGAAGGTCGTCATTCGAATACCACCGATAAAGTAGACCTCTAAGGCAGCTAACGTAATTCCTAACATCTTCTGACGTGGTTTTAATTCATAAATATCATCGATAACGCCAGTCGCAATAATAATCAGCTCACCACCGAGTAGTGCGAAAAAAATGCGACTAGGAAACTGATGCATGAGATACAAGACAGTCGTTCCACCGGTGTAGGAAATAAAGATTGCCAAGCCACCCATTGTCGGCATCGGAATCTTATTGACCCGTCGTACATTTGGTTTATCCACGGCACCAATTTTAAATGCAAGTTTCCGCACAAACGGCGTCAAGATCGCAGAAAGTATCATGGTCGCCACTAGGCTTACTAGGATTTCAAATCTGATCATTTGTGCGTAACTCCCTTCTCACTCTATTACGATAATTATACAAATCCCAGTGACGCTTGACAACTTGCTTCACTAAAACTTAGTAAAGGCAACACAATTCGTTCACATTTGCGAGCCACTAAGCTGATTAAGTATCTAAATTATAACCTTAGTTACTCATATTTGACATAAAAATAAAAACCCGGTAGCTATACCGGGTTTCAATACTAAGTCACTATTCTTTTAAATGGTAATTATAAGTCGAAACAATAATATTTTCACGTGAATTTAATACCGCGCGTAATCGTAGACTCGTTTGATTATGCAAGATGTTCTGCCATGGCTTCTTCGGTACGAATTGTGGCACGAGCACGGTTGTCGAGAAGTTACGTTCCGCGGCACGCTTAGCAATCACATCACAGAATCGTAATGTCGGTGTCGCAATCGACCGATATGATGAATGAATATCCACGAAACGGACGTCTGGGAAGGTCTCTTTGAACTCGGCCGCCGTCTTATGTTCCTTTTCAGGATTTTCATCAAAGGAGACGTGCATCGCAATGACATAATCCCCGATGGACCGCGCGTAGTTGACTGCTTGAGCCGTGACCCGCGTCACATTCGAGACGAGGACGATCACCGTCGCACCGTCGTAATCATGAATCGCCGCTTTTTCCTTGGCGACCACCCGTAACTGGGCCGCAACCCGATTATAGTGCACGTGGATGCGGTAGAACATGTACAGTAAGAGTGGCATCACGATCAAGTATGGCCAAACATTGCCGAAATGTAGCAAGAATAGGAAAATCACTAGGAGAATTGAAATCAACGCCCCCAGTAAGTTTACCGCCGCCTTCATCCACCACCATTGGCCCCGTTCACGGAACCAGTGGATAATCATGCCGGATTGTGACAAGGTAAATGGCACGAAGACCCCCACCGCATACAGTGGAATCAAAAGTGTCGTCTTACCATGGAAGATAAAGATCAACGCAATTGCGCCGACCGCCAACGAGATAATCCCATTAGAGTAACCCAAACGGTCCCCACGGTCCATGTAAGCATGTGGTAGAAATTTATCCTTGGCTAAATTATACGCCAAGATTGGAAACGCTGAGAAACCGGTGTTGGCCGCAACGGCTAAAATTAATGCCGTTGCTAACTGTAACAAGTAGTAGAACAAGCCATGACCAAAGACCGCCGTAGCAATTTGTGACAAGACGGTGTTGTCTGCTTGTGGTTTAATGCCTAAGTAATAACTTAAGTAAGTAATCCCACCAAAGAAGACAGCCAAGACCAAGGACATGATTGCTAGCGTATTCGCCGCATTCTTGCGTTTCGGCCGCTTGAAGTTCGGTACCGCGTTACTGATGGCTTCCACCCCAGTCAGCGAGGACGAACCGGAAGAAAAGGCCCGTAAGAACAGCACCAGGGTCATCCCTTGAACGGGCGCCCCAACTGCTGCGGAGGCGTGGTAAGTTAAGTTACCACTCGCAATATTCATAACGCCCCACAGAATCATGCCGATAATCATAATAATGAAAAAATAAACGGGGAACGTTAAGAATGACGCTGATTCGCGC
Source organism: Lactiplantibacillus argentoratensis (assembly GCF_037290055.1). NCBI lineage: Bacteria > Bacillati > Bacillota > Bacilli > Lactobacillales > Lactobacillaceae > Lactiplantibacillus > Lactiplantibacillus argentoratensis. The sequence continues at coordinate 577,475 of NZ_CP147647.1, read as the reverse complement.
ATTCCACGCAAATTTAACGCCATGATGGCGATGACAATCAGTACGGCAATCAATACTTGATAATTAGCTAGCGCCGGAATCGCCGACGTGATTGCTTCAGTACCAGAAGTGACGGAAACCGCTACGGTCAGCATGTAATCGACTAACAGTGAGCCCCCGGCAACTAATCCGGCTGGCCGCCCCCAGTTCGTACTTGCCACCACGTAGGCGCCACCGCCAGATGGATAAGCCCGAATAATTTGTCGGTACGACATCGTAATAGCAAACAACAGCACTAACACAAGCGCCGCCACGTACAATTGATACATCAACGCGGCCGCTGAAAGTGTAATCAAAACGGTCGTAATCTGTTCAGTACCGTAAGCCACCGATGATAGCGCATCTGACGATAGCAGCGCCAGTGCCTTGAACTTGGTGAGTGCTTGCCCACCCTCGTCCATGGTTTTTAACGGTTTCCCAATAACTAACCGCTTTAAATAACGCCACATGATAATAACTCCTTTATTCCAAAATAATTATCCCAAAGTAAACTGAGTCAAAGTAGATTCTACTACTTTACCCTGCCAAATACTACCAGTTAAATGTCGGGTGCTTCGCCGCACCCACATTTTGCGTTAACGACTAATCCTACCGCTCTAATATGGATAAATCAATACCTTTATTCTAGTCGATTCACACCCTAACAGCACTAAAAAAGCACTTACTCAGCCGAGTAAGTGCTTAATGTTACGATTTGTTTACATCATACCGCCCATACCTGGGTTTGGTGCGGCTGGTGCAGCTGGTGCATTTTCTTCAGGTTTTTCAGCAACAACGGCTTCAGTCGTTAAGAGAAGGGCTGAAACAGAAGCGGCATTTTGTAAAGCAGAACGCGTTACCTTAGTTGGGTCCACGATACCAGCTTTGATCATGTCAACCCATTCATCAGTTGCGGCGTTGAAACCAACACCTGGCTTTTGTTCCTTCATCTTTTCAACGATAACAGAGCCTTCCAAACCAGCATTTTCAGCGATTTGGCGAACTGGTTCTTCCAAAGCACGTTTAACAATGTTGATCCCAGTTTGAACGTCACCAGTTTCCTTCAATGCAGCAACATCTTTGATAACGTTAATCAAAGCAGTACCACCACCAGCAACAAAGCCTTCTTCAACGGCGGCCCGAGTTGCGTTCAAAGCATCTTCAATCCGGTATTTACGTTCCTTCAATTCAGTTTCAGTAGCGGCACCGACACGAACAACGGCAACCCCACCAGCTAATTTAGCTAAACGTTCTTGTAACTTTTCTTTGTCAAAGTCAGAAGTTGTTTCACCGATTTGGTTACGGATAAATTCAACCCGTTCTGAGATAGCATCCTTGGAACCAGCGCCTTCAACAATGGTGGTGTTATCCTTAGTAACCGTAACTTTGTTGGCTTGACCTAATTGATCGATGGTCGTGTCCTTCAATTCAAGGCCAAGGTCGTCAGTGATAACCGTCCCGCCAGTTAAGATAGCGATATCTTGTAATTGTTCCTTACGCCGATCACCAAAACCGGGTGCCTTAACGGCGACAACGTTAAACGTCCCACGCATCTTGTTCAAGACTAAGGTTGGTAAAGCTTCACCAGAAATGTCATCAGCAATGATCAACAATGGCTTGCCTTGTTCAACGATGGATTGTAATAGTGGTAAGATATCTTGAATGTTTGAAATCTTCTTATCAGTAATTAAGATATATGGATTGTCAAGATCCGCTTCCATCTTATCATTATCAGTAACCATGTATTGTGATAAGTAGCCGCGGTCGAATTGCATCCCTTCAACAACGTCTAAGCTAGTATCAACACCACGTGATTCTTCAATCGTGATAACACCGTCATGACCAACTTTTTCCATGGCTTCGGCAATCAATTTACCAGTTTCTTCACTTGCTGAAGATACAGAAGCGATTTGCGCAATATCTTCTTGCGTCTTAACTTCGTGTGCCATAGCGTGTAATGAGTCAACCGCCGTCTTAGTAGCTTCTTCAATCCCCCGACGAATGCCAACAGGGTTAGCACCGGCCGTAACGTTCTTCATACCTTCATTAACGATTGATTGTGTTAAGACCGTTGCAGTAGTCGTCCCATCACCAGCGATGTCATTAGTCTTTGAAGCAACTTCAGAAACTAACTTAGCACCCATGTTTTCGAAATGATCGTCTAATTCGATCGCCTTAGCAATCGTTACACCATCATTAGTAATTGTTGGTGAACCATATGATTGTTCCAAAACAACGTTGCGACCCTTAGGACCTAACGTTGACTTAACTGTGTCAGCTAATTGATCGACACCTTTTAGCATCGCTGAACGTGCATCTTCAGAGAACTTTAATTCTTTAGCCATTATCTCTATTCACCTCATGAATTTAATTTATTTTAAGTTGCGCAATTTAAATGGATTAGTCTTCGATTGCAACGATATCTTTTTCGTGCAATACCAAATACTTAGCACCTTGATACTTGACTTCGGTACCGGCATACTTATCGAATAATACTTGATCGCCGACCTTCACGCTGGGGTCAACTTTTGTCCCGTTATCTAAAACACGACCGTCATTGACGGCAACAACCTTACCGCTTTGGGGCTTTTCCTTAGCGTTATTGGCAATGACAATACCGCCAATTGTTTGTTCTTCTTCTTCTTGTTGTTGCAAGATAACGCGATCTCCTAATGGTTTTAACACGTGAATCCCTCCATTTATTCTTTTTTAGCACTCCTCAACCTCAAGTGCTAATTACATTGTCAACTATATCATTTTAATTCAAGATTGCAAGTGATTTGTCAATTATTAGTCAAAGAATGTCAAATCGACTATAATGAATACTATTGAAGTATCAATAAATCTTAAATCAAACTTTTAAAAGGACGTGACTTGATGGTTAATCGCCGCCAATCAATCTTTATTCTTATCATCTACTTTATTATTTACGCACTACCGAGCGTCCTTGTGACTGCTTTCCATCAGCTAGGGGCCCAAGTATTCGTGATTCAAACGGTCGACTACTTAGTCGGTGCAATCCTACTCATCTGGTTGGCGAGTCGCATGCGGACAAAAAACGTTGTTGAAAAACAACCAAGTAACTGGTTCATGACGTTCATCTGGGGATTGATTGGACTTATCCTAGTCATCCTCGGTCAAGTCATTATTTTAAAAATCACGGCTTTGATGGGCCAATCAACAGCCTCAACCAACACGACCACCCTCTTAACCGTTGGGCAACAATATCCCGCGTTCTTCCTAGCCATCATTGTCGGTGCACCCATTATGGAAGAAATCGTCTTCCGCAAAGTTATCTTTGGTAATCTAAGTGCGGTCACCGGCCAAATCGGCGCGGCCTTGATTTCCAGTGTGCTATTTAGTTTTGCACATGCGGATGGTCACTTTATCCTCTACGCCTTTATCGGGTTATTATTCTGCTGGCTATATCGGCACACCGGTCGGATTCAAACGTCAATGACGGCGCACATCTTAATGAATGCCTCGGTCGTGTTACCTACGTTATTAGGGCTAGTACACTAACATAACTTCTAGGCCAAACGATTACGGTTGGCGTTCACCAGCTATTGACTCTTAGTACGCGAAAAGGCTTCCCTGAAAAATTCAGAGAAGCTTTTTCGTATCAGTTTAACCTCAAAGATGAAACTGATTATTAATCTTCAGTCTCATTTTCATCGTCATTACCATTGTCACCTAATTGCTGACCGTAATGTTCAATGAAGTAGATCAATGTTTGTAATTCGTTGGTCAAATCAACGTTCTGCACCCGTACTGTCTCCGGAACGGAGATTCGTAACGGCGTGAAGTTCATGATTCCTTTGACGTTTGCATCAACCAAGTCATCGGTAATTTTCTGAACAACCGTGGTTGGTACCGTTAAGATAGCAATCTCAATCTGTTGTTCGATCAATTGCTTTTTGAGCTCCGTCATTGGGTACACTGGAACCCCACTTTGGACCGTATTGGCAATCGCCTCGTTGACATCAAATGCTGCTGAGATGCGGACATTACTGTTTTTGTGAAAATTAAAGTTCAGTAGGGCGTGGCCCAAATTACCGACCCCAATTAAAGCAACATTCGTTAAGGTGTCTTGATTTAAAATCTTTTTAAAAAATGCGAGTAACGTTTCAACGTCGTATCCATACCCTCGTTTTCCGAGCGCCCCAAAATACGAGAAATCTCGCCGAATCGTTGCTGAATCTACTTTAACCGCCTCGGACAACTCGGTCGATGAGACCCGCTTCTTATCTGCATCTAGCAAGATATTTAAGTAGCGGTAATAAATCGGTAACCGTTTTGCCGTTGCCCGTGGAATTTTTGTTTCTGCCATTCGGACGTGTCCTCCTAATTAAAAGTTTGTGAATTTGCTGACACTATTCTAGCATAACGTGTGACTTTGTGAAATAATAATTACTTATTATTCCTAATAATTGGGTCAGACCGTTACAATATGCTACAATTATGTCACGAATTAAATGTGAAAGGAGCTTAATAAAGCGTGATTTTACTACAAGTACAGCAAGTTATGCGGCGTTTTGGCGCCGATGTCTTGTTCGATAACGTACAAATGGACATTCAAGAACACGCCCGGGTAGCCCTCGTCGGTCGAAACGGGGCCGGAAAATCAACCTTACTTAAAATGATTGCCGGTGAAACGGTACCGGACGAAGGCCAGATTTCAATGCGTAAGGGCTTAACGATCGGTTACTTGGCGCAAGACCAGGGGCTAGATAGCAACAATACGATTTGGGAAGAAATGAGTAGCGTCTTCGCTGAGTTACATGCCATCGAAAAACGGATGCATCAGCTCGAAAATCAATTGAGTGACCCCGCAATTATGAATGATGAGCAGGCTTATCAACAGACGTTGAAAACCTATGATCAAATTCAGACGGAATTTCAACAGAAAAACGGCTACGGTTACCAAGCCGAGATTCGAGGCGTGCTGCACGGTTTTCAATTCGACGCCGACGTGTACGATAAGTCGGTCACGGCACTATCTGGTGGGCAAAAGACCCAGTTGGCCTTGGCCAAGTTGTTACTTGAAAAACGGGACTTACTCATCCTTGACGAACCGACGAACCATTTGGACGTCGAAACCCTTACTTGGTTGGAAAGTTATCTCCAATCTTATTCCGGCGCGCTGCTAATCGTCAGCCATGACCGCTATTTCTTAGACCGGGTCGTTAACGAAGTCTATGACTTATCACACCACGAAATGGTGCACTACACTGGCAACTACGACCAGTTTGTGCAAGAAAAAGCGGCCCGAATTCAAGCACAGTGGAAACATTACGAAAAACAACAGGCAGAAATCAGCAAACTTGAAGACTTTGTTAATCGTAACATTGTGCGTGCTTCTACGACAAAACGCGCCCAGGCTCGGCGGAAGCAGTTAGCCAAGATGGACCGCCTTGACCGCCCTGATAGTGACGAGAAAACTGCCCACTTTGGCTTTCATGCGGCTAAACAAAGCGGCAACATTGTGTTGACCGTCAAAGATGCAGCCGTGGGCTATGATGGTCAGATTCTTTCGGAACCCGACAACTTGAATATTAAGAAACATGAAGCTATTGCTATCGTTGGACCGAACGGTATTGGCAAATCGACTTTCCTAAAGAGTATTTTGGGACAGATTCCATTCATTAAAGGCCAGGCCGTTTTTGGCACCAACGTCGTTACGGGCTACTATGATCAAGAGCAACGTAATTTAAACGACAAAAAAACCGTCCTCAGTGAACTTTGGGATGAACATCCCACCACTCCTGAAAAAGACATTCGGACCATTTTGGGCAGCTTTCTCTTCACTGGTGAAGACGTTGATAAACCCGTTCATGCCCTATCTGGTGGCGAACGGGCCCGATTACTGTTGACCAAACTTGCCATGCAAAATGACAACTTCTTAATCTTAGATGAACCAACTAACCACTTGGATATCGATAGCCGTGAAGTTTTGGAAGTCGCCCTCAACGACTTTGACGGCACCCTTTTATTCGTGTCACATGACCGCTACTTCATCAACCAAGTCGCCACGAGTGTCGTAGAGGTTTCTCCGGAAGGCACGGAACTCTTCTTAGGTGATTACGACTACTACATCGACAAGAAACAAGAACAAGCTGAAATCGCGGCTGCGGCTGCTAGCCAAGCGGCCGAAAAAGCTGCTGAAGCCAGTGCAGCGTATTCAACCAGTGCCACCAATGCTGCTCCCCGCTCCAAAGGCCAGCAAAATTACCAAGCCAGCAAGCAGCAACAGCGTGAAAAACGTAAGCTTGAACGCTCAGTTGCCGCCCTGGAAGAACAGATGACTGCCTTAGATGGACAAGCCACACAGATTCAAACTGAAATGGCGCAACCTGAAGTATCGGCCGATGTTGGTAAACTACAAGACCTACAAAAAGAACTTGAAGCCATCAATGCTCAACAAGAACAAGTTGAAACCGAATGGACCGAACAAGCCGAAGCTTTAGAAGAACTGAACTAACTTTCCAACAACTCATCAGATAAAAATAATAGTCGCCGCAAGAATTAATACACTTCTTGCGGCGACTATTATTTTGCCCCTATCCGCGGCATAAATCATGATTAAAAGAGGATGATTCCTAGAATCAAAAACGACCAGCTTAGGCCCGCTGGAAACAGTTCGGGTTAGCGTAAACCTGCTTAGTTCGTTCGTCCTACACCGACCTCCAGGCATTTCTGCCAATTGCCGGAACGTGGTGGGCACAGATTTAAGCCGAAGCCCACGTCTTAAATACTGGCCTTGCACTAACCCAGCAAAGAACGCTTGCTAAGTGAAATTTCACCACTGGGCATTGTCAGAAACGCCTTCCAGTCGGGATAGTATTCGAATGGCAGACTGTGAGGTACCCAACTTTTGATGAATTGGTCGTTGCTTTTCATAAATGGTAATTTTGTCAATCAACTGTCAGACTGAAAGTAATATTGAGATAGCTTACTATTTTGGAATCACCATAGTAATAATCGAGCACCTCAACAAAGTAGTTAATGTAATCTTAAAGTCTTGTTTAAAGTTCCATTATCAAAATAGCCAACGACCAATTGTACCAAGTTAAGTGGCCGTTCATCAGCCATTCGAGCGGCTTACCGACCGGAGGGGCTGGGTGACAATGCTCAGTAGCCAAATTATTCTTAGTCGGAAGTGTTTTTCTTCCGGCTTAGAATAAGACTCGTATTTGAGATGACGCGGGTTGTGCGTTAGCTCAAATCGATGTCGGCTTACGTTCCAGCAATTGTCACCCAGCCCCGGAGGTCGGAATAGGACGCGCACCGGCTGACGAACAGGAATCCACCTAACCGGCACGTTTTAATCATAATTAATGAAAAGATACTAAAACGGGTGTGGTAAGAATTGACTTTTCACACCCGTTTATAACTGCTTCATTACTTCAACATGCCTGGCATCCAATCAAATTCTAAACTTGGATCGGCATTCAGCGACGCGTCGCCGAATTGGTGATGCTGATATTGAACATAGCCCGCAGCACCAATCATGGCACCATTATCACCGCATAGCTTTAGAGGCGCTAAGATTAGTTCGGTGTCAGGGAAAGCGGTTGGTAGATTTTGTTGTAACCGTTCACGTAGCCCCTGGTTCGCTGCAACCCCACCGGCTAAGACTAATTGCTTAACTGGATATTGTTTGAGGACACGTAACGTCTTACTCATCAGAACATCAACCACGCTGGCTTGAAAGCTAGCCGCTAAATCGTTCTTATCCAGCGTCGCGTCAATTTGATCTGCGTGATGAACCGTATTGATGAACGCGCTCTTCAGCCCACTAAAACTGAAATCATAGTTGTCTTCATCAATCATTGCTCGTGGAAATTTAAAGGTATCGTGACCTGCATGGGCCATCTCATCAATGACTTTACCTGCCGGATAAGGAACACCCAATACCCGACCGATTTTATCATAGGCTTCACCAGCGGCATCGTCACGTGTCTCACCAATAATTTCAAACTGCCCATCCGCTTGCATGTAGACCAATTCAGTATGACCGCCAGAAACTAATAGTGCCATTAGCGGAAATTCGAACGGCTTAACAAACCGAGCGGCATAAATGTGACCAGCCATATGGTTGACTGGAATCAACGGCAAGTGGTGAGCGTATGCCACCGTCTTGGCTGCATTGACGCCAACTAACAGTGCCCCGACTAACCCGGGACCATACGTTACGGCGACCGCATCCAAGTCAGCATACGTCACGTGCGCCTCTTGAAGTGCGGCTTCAATACAAATTGTAATTTGTTCAATATGATGACGGCTGGCAACTTCAGGAACCACGCCACCAAACCGTTTGTGACTATTAATCTGAGTTGCAATCACGTTGGATAAAATCTCATGGCCATTTTTAATTACTGCCACACTGGTCTCATCACAACTGGACTCAAACGCTAAAATCAAGTTTTGTTTTTCCACGGTTCCCATCCTTTTAATTAATCATTTTACGCATGATCCACGCATCTTCTTCAGGATCATGATAATACTTTTTACGCGTGGCAATCTGGTCAAAGCCACATTGCTGATACAAGCGCTGAGCGGCGAGATTACTGGCCCGGACTTCTAGGAATACGGGTCCTGCCGATAATTGTGCTAAGCAGGCTGTTAATAACCACCGCGCATGCCCTTGACGCTGATAGGCCGGATCAATTGCAATATTCGTAATTTCGGTCTCATCAAGCACCGTTGAGCGGCTGACAAACCCGATCAGTTCATCCTGCCACCGTAATAAATCATAGTGTACCGTTGGTAACGCCATGTCCGCCGCAAACGTTGCTTGCCGCCAAGGTGCACCACCGGGATATGCTAACGTCGCTAACTGGTAACAAACTCGGACGGCTTCGTCCGCGTCAAGCTGCGTACTGGCGACAAGCCGCCGTTCAGTCATCCGTAGCTACCGGAATACGATAAGTCATATCAATAGCATCTTCATGGTCGCCAAAATAGTAGCGTTTCTTGATGCCGGTCTTTTCAAACCCTAAATCGCGGTAAAGTTGTTGCGCAATCGTATTACTGTAACGAACCTCAAGGGTCACCGTTTGGTAATGCAACTTACGCGCCCGCTTCATCATGACTTGCATCATAAAATGGCCGAGTCCCTGACCTTGAACATCGGGATGGACAGCAATATTGGTGATATGTGCATCTTGGCGGCGATCATCAAAGACACAACCACAGAAAGCGACGAGGCGATCTTCATGACGCATCACAATATAGAAGCGACCACTCTGTCGGCGAAGTTCCGTCTTAAACGCATTTTCATCCCACGGTGTTTGCCCCGCATATACGGCCCGTTCAATGGCTAGCATCTCGGGCACGTCGGTAATCAGTGCGCGTGAGACATAGTAATTGACTTCGCCCACTTTTACGATGTGATTCTGAATAGCCAATATGCGTTGGCGGCGCTGATTGCCACCGGTCGTCATTTTCTGAAAGTACTCCTTAAATTTTCTCAACATAGGGCGCATGTTCCTTTTCTGGGTGCTTGGCTTGCCAATCACGTTCAGCTTGCGTTAAACGCAAATAGTTTGGCACAAAGTTATGAATTTCACTCACAGGTGTCATCGTTCGACCCATCAAGCCGAGTACCACGGCCTGGGGCAAATCAAGTTGTGGCGCTGCTCGCACGAACTGCTTGGCTAACGATTGCTGCAAAACTTCTGCGTATTGATCGACGTCGGCGCCGACAAAAGTAATCGGCTCGTTATAGCTCGCCAATCGTTGGCCCCACTCGGTCACGCTGATATGCTGATCGGCGACAACGGCAACTGGGTGCTGGTTCTGAATCCGATATAACCCGGCAAAGATGTTATCACGACGCGCATCAAATAACGGCGCCACTAATTGGCCTTCCGTCACAATGTTGCCAGCTAACACGGCCAAACTCGATACACCAACTAAGGCTTTATCTAATGTAAAGGCAAGTGTTTTAGCAGTCGTCACGCCAATTCGCAACCCCGTATACGACCCTGGTCCGGCAGCAACGACGATCCGGTCTAAATCAGCTGGTGCCAATTTAGCTTGAGCCATGGCTTGTTCAATAATCGGTAATAATGTACTACTGTGGTTACGGCCAACATTAGTGGTCGTTGTGGCCAAAATCTGGGTATCTTCTAATACCGCGACACTCAATGGCCGATTCGAAGTATCAATCGCCAACAACTTCATAATTTTAAAAAACTCCTCATTTTGAATTACTTCACATATCTTATCATAATTTACTTACTTTGAAAGCTTTACGGTAGTAACCAACCAATTCAATCCAGAAACAATCAACAACTATCCTGACCAGTTTCCACTCATACTTACCAATCACTGAATTGAAAACCGAATGTAAATATTATTTACATAACTTATACATATACTTCACTAATCCTTGTCCGCACATTTACAATACCTTGTTATGCTACACAAGTAACTAAAATTACTTGGAGGTAATTGGAAACTATGTCAAAAGTTAGTAAGTCATTATTAGGTCTTTCATTCATTTCGGTTTTAGGTTTAGGACTCGCAGGTTGCGCTAGCGGAACCAGTGCTAAATCTGGTGGCAGCAGTACGGATAGCAGCAAAACCATCACGGTGGTCTTCTATCCTAACGAATCAGCGAAGAGTTTTGCTGGTTCCCGTACGGCCATTAAGCAAGCAGTTGAAAAGGCAACGGGTAAGACGGTTAAATTACAAACTACGACCGACTATAACGTTGCGATTCAAGCAATTGCATCCGGTAAAGCTCAAGTTGCATACATGGGTGCTAACGGTTATATCCAAGCACACCATAAGAGCAAAGACGTTGTGCCGTTTGCCGCACAATCCGATGCTAAGGGAACGTTGAAGGACGCTACTTATAACTCCTACTTAATGGTACAACAAAAAGATGCCAAAAAGTATGAAGAAAACGGTAAGTACAGCATTAAGAACGTCAAAGGCAAGAAAATGTCTTACGTCTCCAACAGTTCAACTTCAGGCTTCTTAGTTCCAACAGCTGAAATCTCACGTGAATTCAACATCAAAACTGCTGACCAAGATAAATTAACTCAAAGCGGATCATTCTTTAGTAAAGTGCTCTATGGTGGCTCTCATCAGGGTTCCGCGGTCAACTTACTCAAGGGGGATGCGGATGTCGCTGCCTTTGATGATGCTGATTTAATGCCATACTTAAACGTTACCAAGGGATCATGGGACAAGGTCGGCTCAACTTTCACTGTTAAGGATAACGCCGAAGCGCCATTTACAAGTTTAGCCGGCAAGTCGGTCGTTAACATTGCCATGATGCCTGTTCAACAAGGCCCATGGGTATACAATACCAAGGCCCTCAGCAAGGATGATCAAAAGAAGATCGCCACTGAGTTCACGTCGAAGTCCTTTGCCCAAAACAAAAAGATCTTCTCTGAACCAAATGCGAAGACACCAATGATGTTCCCTAAGAAATCAGAAAAGTCCAAATTAGTTAATGTTACCGACAAGTGGTACGCGCCAACGCATAAGTTAGTAGGTTACTAAACCACGTACCATTAGTTCACAATGAAAGGATTTGCCAATGCTCAAGGTTATTCAGCTAGATAAAACATATGGTTCCAATAAGCATTCGCTCAAAGCAGTCAACTTCACAGCTAAACCGGGCGAAGTAACTGCCATCATCGGCCCGTCTGGTGCTGGTAAAACAACTATTTTACGGAGTATCAATCAGTTGATCCGCGATGATAGTGGTCAAATTTTGCTCGATGACACTGACATTCGTCAAGCGAACAAAGCTGAATTACGCAAAGTTCGTCATCATATCGGCATGATTTTCCAAAACTACAATCTGATCAGTCCGTTAACGGCCCTTGAAAATGTTCTGCATGGCCGCTTAGGCGCTAAATCAACAGTTGCTGGCATGCTCGGCCTTTACAGTAGCGCCGAAACACAAGAGGCGCTACAACTACTCGACGAAGTAGGGTTAAAAGAATACGCCTACCAACGTTGCGATCAATTAAGTGGTGGCCAACAACAACGGGTCGGGATCGCACGGGCATTAATGCAACATCCTAAAATGATTTTATGTGATGAACCGATTGCTTCCCTAGATCCCAAATCAACGACCATTGTCATGGACATTCTACGGCGATTGGCAAAGGAAAAACAACTGATTATCCTCATTAATCTACATCAGGTCGATATCGCAATGGCGTACACCGACCATATCGTCGGCATTAACAGCGGCGCCATCGTTTTCGAAGGCGCCACTAATGAAGTTGACGACACGGTCTTACAACACATTTATCGCCAACCTGACCAATCAACGGCGGTGGCTGCCAATGAAAACTAATCCAATGACACCGCAACGCTTTTTTCGGCAACGTCGGTTGCGATTATCAGTTGTTTTGCTCATTTTAATTGGCATCTACGTCTTATCCATGGCCCTCGTTAATTTTCAGGCGTGGGCTTCGATCAGTAAGATTCCAGCGGGCTTAATGTGGTTGTTTACCAACTTTATTCCGACAAGTCGTTCGATTTCTTATCTGGGACCGATTCTTTATCAGCTGTGGCGGACCTTGCTCGTGGCAATTTCATCAACCATGGTTGCTAGTCTATTCGCCCTGATTTTTGCAATCTTGGGTGCTAAGACGACCACCCCAACGCCTGTCCTCCGCTGGATTATTCGTTTTGGTGCTTCACTCTTACGTAATATTCCGGTGGTCGCTTGGGCGATGATTCTTCTGTTTTCTTTTAAACAGAGTGACTTTACGGGCTTCTTGGCACTGTTCTTTATGACGCTAGGCTATCTAACACGGGCCTTTACTGAAACTATTGAGGACCTCGATGCCGAAAAGCTTCAAGCACTGCAAGCCGTTGGCGCCAACTATTTCCAATGTGTCTTCTGTGGGGTGTTACCCGAAGCCGCTAGTACCTTGACTAGTTGGATTCTCTACATGATTGAAAACAACTTACGGGACGCAACCTTGGTCGGGCTCTTGACGGGTACAGGTGTTGGTTTTCTCTTTGACTACTATTTTAAGGCGTTCCGCTATGACGCTGCTGGTCTAATTGTTTTGTTAATTGCGATTTTAGTCATTGTTTTAGAATTGACATCTAATCGAATTCGGAGGGCAATTGCATGATTGAAAACAGTCAACCCAAAACACAAGTACTTCAACCGTCAGCACCACCAACCCAGTCGATTTCATTGGTGACTCGGCCCCGCAAAATCCTGCGAGCCGTTATGATTGGCCTAACGCTGATCAGTGTCTATTCATTAGTCACACTCAATAATGCCAACCTGAACATCATTGACGCTTTGCATAGCTTAGGTCTCAACCTGAATGCTATGTTCTTACACCCTAGCGTTGGTCAAGACACACTGGGGCAACTCTTACGGGCCCTAATGACTAGTGTTTCATTAGCGCTGTTGACGACTTTGTTAGGAGCGCTAATCGCCTTCTTCATTGCCGTCGGTGCTGCCCGTAACTTAGCACCCAGTTGGTTAGCTACTAGTATTAAAGCAGTCATGGCCTTTATTCGTGCCATTCCAACGATTTTATGGGTGTTAATTTACTCCGTAGTCATGGGATTAGGTGCTAGTGCCGCCGTGGTCGGCTTGACCTTCCACAGTGTAGCGTACCTGGTTAAGGCCTATTCTGAAAGTATTGAAGAAACCTCGCAAGATACGATTGAAGCGTTAAAGGCGAGTGGCGTGGGTTTTTGGCCAATTGTTTTTCAGGCCATTCTTCCGTCAATCATTCCAGCACTGCTTAGCTGGACGTTTATCCGGTTTGAAATTAACTTTGCCAATGCGGTCGCCGTTGGGGCTGCAGCCGGTGCTGACGATATCGGTTACTACCTCTTCATGGCTGGTAGTTTCTACTTTGATTTCCATGAAGTTGGTTTGATTGTCTACCTACTCTTGGGTGTCGCAATCGTGCTCGAACTGGTTTCTATGCGGTTACGTGGCCACTACTTAAAGAACAACTAAGTAAATTCAAAGGAGTTTTCATCAATGACAATTAAAGCAGTAATTTTTGACTGGGCCGGTACGACCATTGACTATGGCAGCCGGGCGCCCATCGTGGCTTTCCAAAAAGCCTTTGCCAACGTTGGTATTCAAATCTCTGAAGCTGAGATTCGCCAAGATATGGGACTAGATAAGTACACCCATATCCATAAAATCATGGATTTACCAGCCGTTCAAAACGACTGGCAGGCACGTTTCCAAGTCTTACCGACTGAAGACGACTGCAATCAAATCTTTAGCAACTTCAAAGCAATCTTGCTTAGCTCTCTAACTGAATTCGGGCAATTAAAACCCGGTATGTCAGCCGTAATTGATTATTTAGAGGCCCACAATATCAGCTATGGCACGACCACCGGCTACGACGCTGAAATGTTAGCCTTAGTCTTACCGATTGCGGCTAAGCAAGGCTATCGGCCCGCCGTCAACATCACTTCAGAACAAACTGGCGGTGTTGGTCGACCTGCGCCGGCAATGCTTGCGTTAGCCGCTGAACAGCTCACCATCACCGATCCAACGACCGTCATGAAAATCGGAGATTCCGTTAATGATATCTTAGAAGGCAATAATGCCAATGCTGTATCTGTAGGGATTATTGATGGTAGCAACATCATGGGACTTTCGGAGTTAGCCTTCAACGCCCTTAGCCCGGCCGAACAAGCTGAACGACGAGCCCACGTCACTGCCGCTTATCAACGCGCTGGTGCCGATTACATTTTACAATCGATGGCTGAATTACCGGCATTGCTTGATCAAATCAATCAACCGGTTGCCACTGATCATTAGCAGACAAGGAGCCCGATTTTTATGAAACAACCTTATTTACTCCTAACACCCGGTCCACTCAGTACAACTGCCAGTGTTAAGGACGCAATGCAAATTGATTATTGTACTTGGGATAGTGACTATCGGCACGTCACTGAAACCATTCGGCAACAAATCTTAGCTATGGCCCAAGCCAATCCAGAAAACTATACGACCGTCCTACTACAAGGAAGCGGCAGTTTTGGTGTTGAGGCCACCATTGGCACAGCAGTACCACGGACCGATGCGACTTTAATGATTGCCATTAACGGCGCATATGGGCATCGGATCAGTCAAATCGCGGAATATTACGATATTCCACATATCGACGTTGTGTTCAACGAAGATGAAGCCGTCGATCCGGTTCGGATTGAAGCAACCTTGGCTGACCATCCGGAGATTACCCACTTCGCAACCGTTCATAGCGAAACGACAACTGGGATTCTCAACCCAATCGAAGCCTTAATGCCTATCATGCATGAACACGGGATCGTAACGATCATCGATGCCATGTCCAGTTTAGGTGGCGTCCCGATTAACATTGATGAATTGGATTGTGACTACTTGATTAGTAGTGCCAACAAGTGTGTGCAAGGCGTGCCCGGTTTTGCGTTCATCATTGCAAAACAAGCGACCTTGGCCCACACTGCTGACAACGCTCGTTCACTTTGTCTAGATCTCTACGACCAATGGCAAGCCATGACCAAGCAACCAGGAAAATGGCGCTTCACTTCGCCAACCCACGTGGTACATGCCTTTGCGCAAGCACTCATTGAATTGCAAGCAGAAGGCGGCGTGACACCACGCTACCAACGTTACCGTGCTAGTCAACAACTCCTTAGCGACGGCTTACAAGCGCTAGGTTTTGAATTAGTGATTGATCCAGCCATTCAAGGGCCCATCATTACGTCATTCAAATACCCGAACGTCGACTTTGATTTTGCTGACTTCTATCAGTTCATCAAGCAACGCGGCTTCGTCATTTATCCTGGGAAGGTTTCAAATATCCCTAGCTTCAGAATTGGTACCATCGGTGATGTTGATACAACTGATATTCAACGACTCTTAACAATTATCGGTGATTATCAACAACTTCACCGCTAACTACATTGATCAATCTAAAAGGTGCGTGCCAAGGACTCAATCCTGACATGCACCTTTTTTGACGACCACAAAAGCGGCTTTGAAATCTATTGACGAGATTTCAAAGCCGCTTTCAATTATCAGCTAACCGATACTAGTCACGATCATCGTAGCCATTGGGATGCTTCTGCGTCCAAGCCCACGCTGTTTCAATAATATCGTTAACATTGTCATAATTTGGTTGCCAACCTAGCACGTCACGCGCCTTATCACTCGCCGCAACCAATGAGTCTGGATCACCAGGCCGCCGTGGTGCTAGCTTAGCTGGAATTGGTTGTCCGGTAACTTCACGAGCAGCCGCTAACATTTGTTTGTTAGAGAAACCAGTTGAAGAACCCAGGTTAAAGGCATTACTGTCATTTCCTGCAGCCAAGTACTTCAAAGCCAAGATATGTGCATCAGCTAAGTCGATAACATGCACATAGTCACGCACATTCGTCCCATCCGGCGTATTATAGTCATCGCCGAAGATTTTAAGTTCATCGCGTTTTCCTTGCGCAACTTGTAAAATGATTGGAACCAGATGTGTTTCGGGGCCATGATCTTCGCCAATACTGCCATCTGGCTTGGCACCCGCAACGTTAAAGTAACGTAACGCGACAAACTTAATACCATAGGCAACGTCCGCCCAGTGCATAATTTGTTCCATCATTAACTTGCTAGCGCCATACGGGTTGATTGGTAACTGTGGATCAGTTTCTTTAATTGGAATCTGCTTAGGTGTCCCATAAGTAGCGGCCGTTGATGAGAAGACGATTTGCTTCACATCATGGGCCTGCATCGTTTCAAGTAACGTGATCATCCCACCAGTATTGTTATCAAAGTACTTCAGTGGCTTACTCATTGATTCTGGTACGATTGAAAAGGCGGCAAAATGCACGACAGCTTCAATGTCCTCAGTATCAAAAACGTGATTCAAAAAATCCGCATCCCGCAAATCACCCTGATAAAACTTGGCCGCCGAATTAACAGCAGCACGGTGTCCCGTGACCAAATTATCAACGACCACGACGTCCGTACCGTGTTCTACTAACCGATCGACCATGTGAGAACCAATGTAGCCAGCTCCCCCTAAAACTAAAATTGACATAATGAACCTCCCCTGTATGGATGTATTAATCATAGCATACTGAATCGCCAGCGACTCTAATAAAAACGTGCGTTCTAATCGACCAAGTCGCTCACGATCACATCATTAACACACTAGTGTAAATACCAACCCAGCAAATTACTGAATCGGCTCTGGTAAAGTCCGCCATTGAATCGTGACCTCACAACACTTCTCATCATCAACTTCGATCAAATGACTCGTCGTGACCTGATCGGCCACTTCGCTCGGTAAGATGTTCGCATGAGCAGTCACCGTTTGCCCGTACTTGACTTCATTTTCATAGCGAACATCAACGTGAACTAAATCATGTTGAAGCAAGAACGTCGCGGGTAGCGTATCTACGAGCCAATCAAAATAGTGTGCATTATTAACATGCCGGTTGGGATCAATGTCAAAGAAGCGGACATGGTACGGCTTCGTAATCGTTGTATCGGTCGCTTCAAAACTAATCGGTCGTGGCAAGCGCGGAATACGCTTGACGACTTCCGACTGATACGGCGCGACCAGTTCTGGTAAAATTTTTACGATTCGCCGGGTCGTTTGACTCATCATGACCCAGATACTCGTAATATAGGCCAACTGTTGACCATCTGCGTCCCGAATCCAAAATTCACGGTAAGCAAAATATGGATTATAAGCACTACCCCGAACGGCAATCGTAACGACTTCGTCTTGGCGGGGCATCCGTGTAATATCGATGGCATATTGCGTGACGACCCAACCAACACCATGGCTTTGCACCATTTCCGTCGTTAAACCAAGGGCGTCGCTTTGATCCTCTGATGCCAATACGGCAATATCAATTAATGTCGTTAAGGTTGCGCGACCAGTGCGGTCACATTCATAATACGTAATCCGGTGCTGTTCACTGTAAAGACTCGCATTTGCGCCTAAAGTTGCCATTCATCAAGACTCCTCATCGTTGGTATTTAGTTCATGAAACTGATTATAAACGCTTTGCCGGGGAATATTCCGTCGCTTCGCAATCGTCTTAATGGCCACGTTGGGCTTATCTCCGGCTGCAATCAACGCTTCGACTTGGGCTTTGACTGGCAACTGTGCCAATTCATCCGTTGTTTCTGGTTCATCCTTATCCGGATTACCACCGATCAAAAGGACAAATTCGCCCTTTAACTGATGATCCTGCGCCCACGTCACCATTTCAGCCAAGGTTCCACGCGCGAATTCCTCGTAACGCTTAGTCAATTCCCGGCACGCCACAATTGGCCGCGTCCCTTCACAGACGGTCGCTAGGAGGGTCAAGGTCTTGGCAACACGGAATGGCGATTCGTACAAGACCACTGTTTCATGTCGCCGAGCCAATTTAGCTAAATCAGCTTTTTGTTCATTCTTCTTACGCGGTAAAAAGCCGTAGAAATAAAATGGCTGTGGCACTAGGCCAGAAGCAATCAGCGCAGTCAGGCCGGCATTGGCACCTGGTAGTGGCACGACTGGAATATTCGCGGCAATGCAGGCTGCCACAAGTTCTTTGCCGGGATCACTGATTGACGGCATCCCCGCATCGCTAACTTGTGCTAAGTTAACGCCCGTCTGTAATTTTTCAATTAACTGGGGAATCCGTTCTTGGGTGTTATGTTCATGAAAGCTAATTTGTTTCGTTGTAATTTCAAAATGATTCAATAACTTTTGGGTATTCCGGGTATCTTCTGCGGCAATTAGGTCAACCGTTTTAAGCGTCGCCACTGCCCGATAAGTCATATCCTGTAAGTTGCCAATTGGCGTCGGTACTAAGTACAAGGTCCCGATACCCGCATGATCTGCAAAACTTTGTTGTGTTTCCAAAACGTCCTCCTAACAATCCTCTCGACCGTGACTTGTTCCTATGAGTGACTCGTGGTGAAAAGCACAAAAAGTCTGGGACTACTCCCAGACTTTTTCGACTATGCGCGTTCACGTTCACCATAAATGACTTCCAAACAAAAAACGCAGGATTCGTCATCGTCACGCCGTTTGCCGTAAAACTGGTTGCAGACGTGGAAGCCCTCATCATAGAGTTTTTCCAAGTTTTGCCGTGACTTTGAGAGCGTGGTCGTGCTAGCCGCTTTTTTCGGCAATTCATTTTCAATTTCGACCATGTGTTCACGTAAATGTTCATTTTCAATGACCAATTCCGCGTTTTTCTCTAACACCGTTGTCATATCGGCGCGTAACTTAGCCATTTTGTCTAGCATTTGTTGCATCTGTTGTTCCATTTCACCGAAACTATCGTATAAATCACGCTTATCCACGCGCTCACCCTCGTTTTCCTTTATTTAAGCGTTTGTTTGAAAAATCGGCCATAACTTTAACGTTAAGCCTTCTAAGACATTTTGAAAACTAATATTGCTAGCTAGCTGGCGCTTGGCCGTTAAAGCTAGTTCTGTCGCCGCAATCAACTGCTCATCGCTGACTTCAGCCGTTAACCCGGCCAATTCTTTTTGGTACTGACCAAAGGTTAACGCTGTCGTTGCCACCTCAAAATGTAATTGCAATAGATCTTGGAACAAGGCCGCAATTAAATCCAACATAACCAGCTGATGATCAGCGTCCTTAGCCAAACCAACTAAATTGACCTGCACAGCCACAAAACTCCGTGGGTCACCCTTAACAGCCTGGTCAAACCACCGCCACAATGCTTGCGCAGCTTGTGGTAACCAATCATCCGCTAGCAACGCCTGCGCCTGGGTCACGCTATTTGTCAGGCCCCGTAACATCTGTGCTTGGTTTGGCGCAATCCCGGCCTGTTCAAACGTCTGCTGTAACGCCTGCGCATTTAATGGTGGGAATTCGATCACCTGGGTTCGTGAAATAATCGTTGGTAGCATCAGTTGCTTATTAGTCGTTAATAACAAGGCCGTGACGTTACCACTTGGCTCCTCAATAAACTTCAATAAGCTATTGGCAGCACTCGCTGTCATCTTCTCCGCATCATTAATGATGAACAGTTTCCGGTTACCTTCGACCGCACTCTTAGAGAATTCAGCTTTTAAGTAACGAACCTGATCAACGTGAATTCGCTGACCCTCGGGAGCCACTGTCACAATATCAGGGTGCGACCCATTAGCAATCCGGACGCACTCCTCACAAGTGCCATCTGGTTCACCATCATTAATATGCAGGCAGAACAACCGTTGCGCAATCCAATGGGCCAGTTCTGGTTGTCCAGCGCCTTCCATCCCCGCGAATAAGTACGCGTGGGCCAGATGGTTCTGGGCGATGATGTGTTTAAATGCCGCTAATAAGCGGGGCTGTTTCGCCGCTAACGTTTGCGCAAATGACTCGGTTGTTGCCATTAATAATCATCCTTCATTAAAATTGGTGAAATTGTTCAATTGGTAGAACAAAGACCGTGGCGCCACCGACTTGAACTTCAACTGGATAGGCAGCTGCGCCATCCATCGTCACGTCTAGATTGACTGGTGGTGTCATAAACTGTTCCCGCGCATGACTCGTTTCTTTAATCATGGCTAAAACTTCATCCACACGGTCATCATCAATACCAATCATAAAAGTGGTATTACCTGAACGTAGGAAGCCCCCCGTCGTTGAGAGCTTCGTGGCCCGAACATTGGCTTCAATGAACTGGCTGCTCAACCGGTTACTGTCCTTATCTTGAACGATTGCAATAATTAATTTCATTGGTCTTCCCCTCCCTTGGATGCCACATAAGTCGGTAACTGTGACGCCATAATCTCTAAGGCCTGCGTCACAACTTGGTCCAATGGCTGACTTGCATCGACGCGCTTGATACGGTCAGGATGATCAGCCAGTAATCTCAAATACGCTGCTTGCACCCGGTGATGGAAACTTAAGGCTTCCACGTCCAAGCGATTGATTTCATTTTGGCGATGTTGTTGAATGCGGTTTAATCCAACGGCAGCATCTACGTCAAAATACAACGTTAAATCTGCGGTTAACCCCGCGGTCGCGAACTGATTCATATCATAAACCGCTTGTTCCCCAATACCACGACCGGCCCCCTGATAAGCGACCGAGCTATCGATGTAGCGATCACACAAGACAAGTTGGTCGTTCTGCAATGCTGGTTGAATGGTTTGGACGATATGTTGTCGCCGTGCTGCCGCATAGAGTAACGCTTCCGTACGGTCGTCCATCGCCGTATTATGACGGTCTAAAATGATTTTTCGAATTGCTTCTGAGATTTGATTCCCGCCCGGTTCACGCGTCACAACTAAGCGATCCCCTAATTGTGGCTGTAATTTGGCCACAATCGCGTTTAAAGCTGACGTTTTGCCGGCACCGTCTGGCCCTTCAAAAGTAACTAATTTTCCTGTCAACATTCCCAATCCCATCTATTTTCTTATATGTAGCAATTGTACTTGATTTTTGAGTACCTGTCTAATACGGTTACCACTAGTGAGGGTACTTTTTCACGATTTTTACGTGGGTCGGCTACTACCAATTGTGGTTTTGATGATTTATTCGGTGAATTGCTAAAAAGTTATTAGGTAGTACTACCCACGATTGATAAATACCGATTTTAGTTTGTTATTCATTAGTAGATACACATCTTCTATTCCAATTGCCGCACCTAGCATGTCTTAATCACAATGCATGACAGATTAACTGGTAAAATAATGCTAGGGTTCTAAATCAAAAACGCACGCCGTAGATTTACAAAAATCAACGGCGTGCGTCTTTATTTTGAAACAAGTTATCTCTTAAATCACTAACAGTCTATTTATCAATGACCGAGCGCTGAATCGTCTGCCCATGAACTTGACGTAAACGTGCTTCACGATATAGATATAAATACTTAGCACGCGCTAAGGCGGTCTGCGTAACTAGTTCACTCGTATTATTATCATAGACCGCTTCTTGGTTCTGCTTCGCGCGGTCCCAGTCCAACTTAGCGGCATTCAGGGTCGACAACAACTGTTCATCAAAAACTTCCTTGGGATGCTTGATCTTCTGTTTACGTTTAAACATGGTGGCACCTCCAATTACATTTCTTGGCGACCTTCAACTGCTTTGAATAAGGTCATTTCATCCGCATATTGAATATCACTACCAACCGACAAGCCGTGCGCCAATCGGGTCACTTTGATTCCCGCCGGCTTAACTAGCCGCGAAATGTACATCGCTGTTGCTTCACCTTCAGGCGTGGCATTGGTGGCAATAATGACTTCCTTGATGGCTTCATTTTGCTGTAGCCGTTTCAATAAACTGGCAATGTTGATATCTTCCGGACCTTTGCCATCAATGGGTGACAATACCCCATGTAAGACGTGATACAGCCCGTTGTATTCCTTAATCTTTTCCATTGCCATGACATCCTTGGCCTCTTCAACAACCAGAACGGTGCTTTGATCACGCGACTTATCCTTACAAATCACACACGGATCATCTTCGGTGATATTACCGCAAATACTACAAAAATGCAGGTCCCGTTTGGCCGCAATCAGCGACTTAGCGAACTCGGTGACGTCATCACCGTTCATATCAATTGTATAAAACGCCAGCCGTGTCGCAGTCTTGCCACCAATGCCGGGCAACTTCATATAACTATCAATCAACTTAGCAATTGGTTCTGGATACTGCATGTACTTACCTCGTTTTTACTGTAATCCCTTAGTATATTTTCCCATCGTACTTTGTGTCTGTTCATCGACCTTAGTCAACGCGTCGTTCACCGCAGCGACGACTAAGTCCTGTAACATATCCACATCATCAGGATCAACAGCATCAGGGTTAATCGTAATATCCTTCATCTTCTTATCACCAGTAAAAGTGACTTTAACCATGTCGTCTGGCGCCGCACCCGTGAAGGTTTGTTCATTTAAAGCCGCTTGTTCGGCTGTCATTTGCGCCTGCATCTTCTTCATTTGTTTCATCATACTTTGCATATTGCCCATTCCACGCATCATAATTATCAGTTCCTTTCGTCTTTAGTCCGGCTGTACTTCAACTAAATCACCGAACATATTCTTAGCTTCTTCAACGACCGGTTCTTTGGCCGGTGCTTGTTGCTCTGATGTTGCACCTCCTGGCTGGTGAGTGGCCAAATAATCCTTACGAATTTGTGGCCACTGTTCTTTAGGCACACAGACAATCTTGGGTGCCTGTCCCATCAGCCGATCCAAACCATTTCCGAGTGCATCGATCAAGGTCTGGTCATCAATCGCTTTTTGATAAACAAACGCATAGTCAAACGCAACCACAACACCCTCTGAACTGGCCGCAACTGGTTGGGCCACGTGCATTAGGGCCCGCTGCGTCACACTCAAAATGTTCATCAAATCAGTCCAAACATCGCGCACCTTAATGAGATCATTCTTCGTTGCCGCTCCCAGAATAGGATAAATCTGACTGACATTAACCTTCTTAACAACCGGGCCATTACTCGACCGCGGCTTAGCCGGTGCGGGTTTAGTGACACTACCACCTTGAGAACGTAACGTTTTGACCTCGCTTTGCAACTGTTCAACTTGTTGTGCCAGTTTATGCACAGTGGGATCTTCAGGATTGACCGTTGCCGCAGCTACCGGTTGAACGGCCGCCTGACCATCCAACTGAGCTAGCTTGACCGTCAACACTTCTAAATAAACGTCGGGGTGCGTCGTGAACCGCATTTGTTGTTGAATATCGTTCAACGTCTTGACCATTTGGTACAGGACTTCAGCATCGATTTGCTTGGCAAATGCTTCAAATTGTTGATCATCCTCGCCCATCGCCACACTATCGACCATTTCAGGGGCCTGTTGATAGAGTAACACGTCACGCGTATAACTGATCAAATCTTCAATGAAACGGTTCGCATCTTTACCTTCTTGTAAGATTTGTCGCATCGTCTCTAGTGCCGGCTTCGTATCATGGTCGGTGACCTCACTGACATAGTTAGCCAGCAACTGCTTGGTCACACTTCCCGTCACCATTAACGCATCATCCAACGTAACCGTGTTATCTCCAAACGAAATTACTTGATCCAGAATACTTAAAGCATCCCGCATTCCACCTTCAGCAGCCGCTGCAATGACGCGTAGCGCTTTTTCATCATAGGTCACATCCTTCTCATTGAGGATGTACACCATCCGATCGTAGCTATCCTTAGCTGTAATCCGCCGAAAATCAAACCGTTGCGTCCGTGAAATAATCGTTAATGGAATCTTATGGGGCTCCGTTGTCGCTAAGATAAATATAACGTTAGCCGGGGGTTCTTCTAGCGTTTTGAGCAACGCATTAAACGCGCCAGTCGATAACATATGAACTTCATCAATAATGTAGACTTTATAGTCCGCTTGCGTTGGAGCATACTTCGCTTTGTCCCGAATATC
Organism: Lactiplantibacillus argentoratensis; assembly: GCF_037290055.1. Taxonomy (NCBI): domain Bacteria; kingdom Bacillati; phylum Bacillota; class Bacilli; order Lactobacillales; family Lactobacillaceae; genus Lactiplantibacillus; species Lactiplantibacillus argentoratensis. Next base: position 553,096 of record NZ_CP147647.1, on the reverse strand, counting down.
ACGAATCTCTTCCACGCCATTATTAGAAGCCGCATCAATTTCGATGACATCATTTAGTTGCCCCTTGGTAATCGCCGTACAAGTCTCACATTCATTGCAAGGTTCCCCATCAACAAGATGGTGACAGTTAATTGCCTTGGCAAAAATCTTTGCTGCCGACGTTTTCCCAGTTCCCCGGGGACCGGTAAACAGATACGCATGACTCGTCTGGTGGGTCATAATGGCATTTTTTAGTGTCTGGGTAATCATCTGTTGCCCGACAATCTCATCAAAGCGTTGGGGACGCCAAACCCGATATAGTGCCCGATACATGCGATTCTTCCTTTCTTACATCAGTCATACTTTGGTTATCATTATTTATTATAAGCCATTGTTTAAACGTCCTGAACAGTTAGCTTCCTGGTTGTGCTGCTTCCACTAACGATCAGTGTCAGTTATGCAAATTAAGCATCTAAGCGCACTTGCCAACGAGTCGATGCCCAGGCCTTTAACCACCTTTGTTAGGCGTTTGGTTATTCCTTCAACAAGCAGTGGCTTTAACTATCAGCCTGAAAAGCATCACCCAAATAACGTATTACTACTATAATAATAGGTAAATAAAAATAAACCAACCTATCAGCACGTTCAAAACTAGCACTCAATATTTAATTTAAATAAAAAGCTCTCAACCGAATGGCTAAGAGCTGTTACATTTCATAAAAACAAAAGGCACAAGATGAAGCAAACTTAGTGCTGCTTCCTTCCGGACCTGACACGATTCGTAAATCCACCCTTGCCTTTTGGCCTTGCGGCAAATACTATAATACATGATTTGCGCCACAATTACCAGCCATCGGCCTAATTTTTTTCAGCAGCTTCACGTCGTGCTTTTTTAGCCGCCTTTTTCCGTTTACGAATCCCACGGAAGAAGTTTTCCAACATCTCGCCGGCCGGACGTGCCAAGATGCGTTCATGAACCGTTACTTGATGATTTAACCGGGTATCATCCATCACCTGATACAAACTACGAACGGCGCCAGCCTTGGGATCACGGGCACCAAAGTAGAGTTCAGGTAGCCGTGCATTAATAATAGCCCCACTACACATCAAACATGGTTCCAAGGTGACATATAGCTGACAATCGGCTAATCGCCAACTATGCAAATATTCGCAAGCTTCCTGAATCGCAATAATTTCCGCGTGCATCGTTGCATCCTGACCATGCTCCCGTAAATTGTGACCACGGCCAATAATTTCACCCTGGTGAACGATCACGGCCCCAATCGGCACTTCGCCAATTAAGTAGGCCATCCGCGCTTCATGTAATGCTTCTTGCATCCAGTCTTCCGCTGTTGGTTCCGTCACGACTATCCCTCCTTTACACTTTGTAGGATGTAATACCCTTTGTCCTTCTTAATCACCTGACAATTACCAAAGGTCGTTTGCATCAATTTCTTCGCAGATGGTGCGCCCTGCTTTTTCTGTAAAACGACGGTGAGTGTTCCACCAACGACTAGCCGTGAAACGGCCCCCGTTAACATCGCATCCACCACTGCCTTACCTGCGCGCACCGGTGGGTTGGTGACAATCGCCGCGTAATTAGTCGCGGTGACTTGTTGATAGACATCAGACGTAAAAATATTAGTATTCGTAATTTGATTCAAAGCAACATTTTTACGCGCTAAGCTTAGCGCTAACTCGTTCACATCGACCATATCAACCGTTCGTTCGGGTGATTGATACGCGAGCGCCATCCCAATGGGACCATATCCGGTTCCCAAATCTAGCATTGGGCCCGCTGGCAAATCAGTTGGATCAAACGCTGCAAGTAGTGTTCGTGAGCCGTAATCCACGGTACGCTTGGAGAAGACACCGTTGTCCGTCGTAAATTTAAACGAGTGATTAAAAATTTCAAAATTCCATTGCTTTTCATCATGCACAATATCCGGATTGTGTGTATAATAATAGTTGGTCATATTTATTTTCCTCTAAATTTCTGGTCTATATCTATGATAACTGATTCAGCGAGTGAACCACAAATAATTTAAAAAACTTTTTAGTCGGTTAAAAGCTGACACTAACACAACATCTAGGGCTTGTGATTTTTACCACACCCTAGATGTTGTGTTTTTTGATTGTTTTTTTCACCACATGTTGTATACTAAATTTATCAGAAAAACGAGTTAGGATGATGAAAAATGAAAAAAGTTACTGTATTTACTAAAAACAACTGCATGCAATGCAAGATGACTAAGAAGTTCCTCACGGCGCACAATATTGCCTTTGAAGAGAAGAACATCAATACGAATCCTGAATACGTCGATTACCTGAAGAGTCAAGGTTTCCATGCTGTTCCGGTCGTTGAAATCAATGGCGAAGACAGCATTGCCGGCTTCCGTCCTGATGCTTTAAAACAATTAGCTGTTTAGTTTGTTCACGCTTTTTTGCGTGGTTACATAGCTGGTTTACCCTTTAAAATATGATAAACGACCCACAATCATCAACCTACTGATTGTGGGTCGTCGATTTTGCCAGCCACAATTATACTGATAGAAAGAGGATTCCTTATGACCTTAAAAGATTTAAAAGACGTCACGTATTACGACTTAAATAATGAGATCAATATTCCCGTTAACAATCAGATTCCGCTCAACAAGGATCAGGAGGCACTTGCCGCTTTCCTTGAACAAAATGTTGAACCGAACACGATGAAATTTGATAGTCTTAAGGCGCGCTTTGACTACCTACGTGAACACGACTATTTGGAAACCCCTGCCATTGATAAGTATGATTTTAGCTTTATCGAAAAACTTTACGATTACTTGCGGTCGCAAGACTTCCACTTCAAGACGTTTATGGCGGCTTACAAATTTTATGCCCAATACGCCTTAAAGACGGATGATGGCGACTATTACTTGGAAAACTTTATTGACCGTGTGGCAATGAACGCCCTCTACTTTGCTGATGGTAATGAAGACTTGGCGATGGACCTGGCCGACGAAATCGTTCACCAACGTTATCAACCAGCCACCCCCAGTTTTCTCAATGCTGGCCGGGCCCGGCGTGGTGAATTGATTTCTTGCTTCTTGATTCAATCGACCGATGATATGAACTCAATCGGCCGGACGATTAACTCCGCGTTACAACTTTCTCGGATCGGTGGCGGGGTCGGTATTAACCTCAGCAACTTACGGGGTGCCGGTGATCCAATCAAGCATATCGATGGCGCTGCTAGTGGGGTCGTACCCGTCATGAAATTATTAGAAGACAGTTTCTCCTACTCTAACCAATTAGGTCAACGTCAAGGTGCCGGGGTCGTTTACCTTAGTGTCTTTCATCCAGATATTATTGCCTTTCTTTCTGCTAAGAAGGAAAACGCCGACGAAAAGATTCGGCTCAAGACGCTTTCACTCGGTGTCACCGTACCCGACAAGTTTTACGAGTTGATCAAGGCTGACGCTGATATGTATCTCTTCAGCCCTTACGGCGTTGAACGCGAATACGGGGTACCGTTCTCATATGTCGATATCACCAAAGAATACGACAATATGGTCAAGAACCCGAACATCCGTAAAACTAAGATCAAGGCGCGTGACCTTGAAAATGAAATCAGCAAGTTACAACAAGAATCTGGCTACCCATACGTCGTCAACATTGATACCGCGAACCGCGAAAATCCTATCGACGGTAAAATCGTGATGAGTAACTTGTGCTCAGAAGTGATGCAAGTGCAAACCCCATCATTAATTGATGACCAACAACAGTATGAGAAGTTGGGAACTGATATTAGTTGTAACCTTGGTTCGACTAACATTGTTAACTTAATGACCTCTCCAGACTTTGGACATTCTGTTGAAGCCATGGTGCGCGCGTTAACTTTTGTTACTGACCACTCTAACGTCGACGTCGTTCCTTCCATCCAAAAAGGGAACCGTCAAGCCCATACTATTGGGTTAGGTGCCATGGGGCTCCATGCCTTTTTCGCGAAGAATCAGATGGAATACGGCAGTAAAGAAGCCGTTGACTTTACCAATATCTACTTCTTACTCTTAAACTACTGGACCTTAAAAGCTTCTAACGAAATTGCGCGTGAACGTCACGAAACCTTCGTTAACTTTGAAAAATCCAAGTATGCCGATGGTTCTTACTTTGACAAGTACACCACCCAAGATTGGCAACCAAAATATGACAAGACCGCTGCACTGTTTGACGGTATCTTCATTCCAACCAAAGCTGATTGGGAAGCCCTCAAAGAATCCGTTATGCGTGATGGTCTCTATCATCAAAACCGGATGGCTGTCGCCCCAAATGGGTCAATCTCGTACATCAACGATACGACTGCCAGCCTACACCCAATCATCAACCGGGTCGAAGAACGACAAGAAAAGAAAATTGGTAAGATTTATTATCCCGCTCCTTACCTATCTAATGATACAATTAACTATTATAAGTCAGCATACGATACTGATATGCGTAAAGTTATCGATGTCTATGCGGCTGCTCAACAACACGTTGACCAAGGAATGAGCTTGACCCTCTTCATGCGGTCAACTATTCCAGCTGGCTTATACGAATGGAAAGATGGTCGCACTGATAAGATGACCACGCGGGACTTAAACATTTTACGGAACTACGCCTACCGCAAAGGGATCAAATCGATTTATTATATTCGGACCTTTACGGACGACGATGGCGAAGTCGGTGTTAACGAATGTGAAAGCTGCGTAATTTAGTATCTTAGATCTCTAGGAGGATAACAAATGGCAACAGACTTGGCTTACTACCAAAAACTGCTCAGTAATGGCAACTATAAGGCAATTAACTGGGATCGAGTTTCAGATGCAATTGATAAAAGTACTTGGGAAAAGTTAACCGAACAATTTTGGTTAGACACCCGGATTCCAGTTTCCAACGACATGGCAGACTGGCGTGAATTAGATGATGATCACCGGTGGGTCGTGGGACACGTTTTCGGCGGTTTGACGCTGCTGGATACGTTACAATCACAAGACGGTCTGCAAGCACTTCGCCGCAACGTCTTAACTTCACATGAAACGGCCGTATTGAATAACATCCAGTTCATGGAATCCGTTCATGCAAAGAGTTATTCAACAATTTTTGAAACATTGAATACGCCGGACGAAATTAATGAAATTTTTGACTGGAGTGACAGTGAAGAATTCTTGCAAGCAAAAGCCCAATGGATCTACAAGCTTTACGATAACATCGACGAAGATCCATTGAAGCAAAAAGTTGCGAACGTCTTTTTGGAAACTTTCCTGTTCTATTCTGGTTTCTATACGCCACTGTACTACTTGGGCCACAACCAATTGCCAAACGTTGCCGAAATCATTAAATTGATTTTGCGGGACGAAAGTGTCCATGGCACTTACATTGGTTATAAGTTCCAATTAGGCTTCAAAGACCGTTCTGAAAAGCAGCAGGCAGAATTTAAAGACTGGATGTTCGATTTCTTATACAAACTCTATGAGAATGAAGAAAACTACATTCATTTAGTTTACGATCAAATTGGTTGGTCTGATGAAGTCTTAACTTTTAGTCGTTATAACGCCAACAAAGCCTTGATGAATCTCGGCCAAGATGCCCTCTTCCCAGATACTGCGGAAGACGTTAACCCGGTCGTCATGAACGGGATTTCAACGGGGACTTCTAACCATGACTTCTTCTCACAAGTTGGGAATGGTTACCGCTTGGGTCAAGTTGAAGCAATGCAAGACACCGACTACGATATTGGTAATCCAGACGATTAATCAACACGTTAGTTCACAAAAATGCGGCGCCTATCCGGGCCGCATTTTTGCTAGAAAATTTTATCTTGGGGGTAGTTTAGAATGGCAATTCATAATATCTGTGTTTTTTGTGGGTCTAATTCTGGTTTAGATCCCGCATTTAGTGAGAAAACGGTGGCACTCGGTCAATACTTGGCCGCTAATGATTACCAACTCGTCTATGGCGGTGGCGACCATGGTTTAATGGGGAAAGTCGCCAAAGCAACTATGGATGCTGGTGGCCGCGTTATCGGGATCATCCCGCATTTTCTGGTCGCAAGAGAACTTGCATTTAAGGACGTCACGACTTTTATCGAAACGCGCACGATGACCGAACGCAAGGAAAAGATGCTTCACCTCGCTGACGCCTTTATCGTTTTACCTGGCGGGTTTGGCACCTTTGAAGAATTCTTACAAATGTTATCTTGGAGTCAAATGGATATTCACCAAAAGCCGATTGCGCTCTACAACATCGACGGCTTCTACGACGATCTAGTCGCCATGCTACAAAAGACCGCTGATTTAGGGTTTGCCCCCGAGGCTAACCTCGACCTATTCATTAATGGGCATGATCTTGATGAAATTTTCGCTGGTTTCCATGATTTCAAACATGTGTTACCGCCTAAGTATACGAACTAAATAATCTAGCCTACGCAAAACAGCTCTAGTGCTTCTGCCACAATTAGTTCAGCCCTCATCATATTAGTCGGCTGAATTCTAAAGTCATCATAAAATGCCCCATCATTGCTTCTCGCAGTGATGGGGCATTTTGCTATGTCATTAACGATACTTACTTTATGACATACTATTCAGTTATTTCAATCGTTTCAACAACCATACTGGCCGGTGCCGCTCAGACTTGTGCACCCGGGTATTAACGACTTGTAGCAATTGTAAAATGGTGAAGATTAGTGAATTACGTTTTCGGTACGCAATGTACTTCGGTTCCCACTCAGTCACATACTTCTCTTTGTACGACCGTAATCCCTGAAAACCATATAACTGGTAGCCATATTCGTAAATTAAATGAGCAATTTTTTCTTGAATAAAACTGTAGCGTGAAACCCCTACACCGGATAATGGTGCCATTCCCATATTGAAATAAGCATAGCCATCGTCACGCGCCTGTTCAAATAGGTGCACAAAGACCGTGTCCATAATGCCGGATGGCGCCGATTTGCTTGACCGCATTAAGTCAATTGAAGTCGTCTGATGATTTCCCTGCGGCATAATATTCGCAAATGCGACAATTCGGTGGTCAGGATCATAAACGACCGCTACGGGTGCCTGATTGAGATACTGCTCATCAAAAAATCCGAGCGAGAATCCTTTTTCCGTCTCACCTGCTAACCAACTATCCGAAACGGCTCGTAATTCAGCCATAACGTCGGCACTGAACGGTGGCTGCAAGATGGCAAACTCATAGTGATCACGGGTAAACTTATTCATTAGGGCCCGCTCACCCCGTAGCCGTTTACCAGCCAAACTAAAGTCTGCCAATTTAACGTGCCCTTCTTCACCAGTTTTGATAAAGTCAAAGCCCATTTCGTGTAGGCGCATCGTCAGCATCTCACTAATTTCGTAAAAGACTAGCGAGCAACCGTCACTATCTGCGTCATCCAATAACTGTTCCAAGGCAGCTTGTAATACCGCTTGATTACCGAATGGCTCTCCCATAATAATCAGTTTATCAGCCTTCTGCTGGTATAAGAAGATCAGTTGATCGACCCCATCGACTTGATAGTAATATGCTAACTTATCATTCAAATAAGCCAAGTGTGAGATTTCATTGCCGCCATAAGTTTCAATCACTTGTTTGACCCGAGCCGCATCCATCTTTTGACGCAATCGGGCGTTATAGCCACTCGCAAAGTAGCGGTACATAATAATCAAAATCATTGCCGCTAAGACTAACCCAATCACCCCAAATAACCAGAGCTTTTGTGATGGGAAGAACAGAGCTTCAGGAACCGCATGCCGATGATGAATTTGGGGCGCGTTATAGACCCCCACAATCGTATACAAGATAAAGGTCACCACATACACGCAGCTAACCCACAACGTTTGCCCCCACGAAAAAGCCAACCGATCACGATAATAAGCATGCCGCGACAAAGCCACTAGCGCTAGAATCACAATCAAGAAAATCACAAATTTCATCGAAATTGCATCATAAACGACGAGCCAGCGAATCGTATTCAAAATTGCAATCAGCAGGACAATCACCGTTGGCCAAAAAGCTTTTTTGACCCGGCCAGCAGTTCCCAACGCCACCCCAATCAGTAAGAAGGCCATAATAATACTGCTGGCCTGATTAATAAAGAAAAAGGTGTACGGATAAAACTGTAAGAAGAGTTTATTGTTATATGCAAAGTTAGGGACCGTTGACATTAACAACATCAGAAAACCAGAAAAATAGAGAAAAACCGTCAGTACCATCTGAGCAACACGTTGTAATGCCTGCTTAGGAATACCCGCTAAGCGCACGTTTAAGCGATGGCCGGTGTCATGGATGAATAAGACCAACCCGATGGCAAACGGGATAATATAGTAGAATAACCGGTAAAATAAGAGCCATGCGACTGCGTCTGGTCGAGAAACTCCGACCGCACCGAGGCCAAAAATCATGAAAACGTCGAATGACCCAATACCACCGGGTACCATTGACACTTCACCGACAACCGAAGCAATCACGAATAACGGCACGACCGCTGCAAAATCAATGGGTAATCCCATAAAGTTTCCAATTAATAAGAAGAACAGCACACAGCCAGTCCATTCACCAAACGACCCACTCAATAACCGAACGACGTTGCCGAGCGTAAGGCCATCGAAGAATTCCGAATCGTTGACTCGTGTAAAAATAAAGATGGCTGGAAAATACAGTGCACCACCGACGAGCCAGATCCAGTAACTGCCATACATGTTCCCAATGCCAAAGCCATAGACTAGTACGAGTGAAATCATACAATATAATGACAATCCCGAAACTAAAAACAAAGCGATCTTGGAAATGGCAAACACGATTTGTTTCTTAGTGGCTTCGCGATTATAAAAGTTAGCACGCAGTGAGGCGCCCAGCACGCCCCCAAAACCACCGATATTCGTAAATGTATTGGTGATCCATCCAGCTTTTAAGATATAGCCAAGTGAATAGTGGTTGGGTAAAAACTTTGTAATCATGACGTCATACGTCAGCATTGGTGTCACTGCGATAATACCAATCACGACCATGCTCAACAGATGCCACCAGCTTTGCGAAGCAAGCGCATTCGCCAACTGCGCGCCACTGACTTCCTTCGCAATTTTGCCGACTTCCGTAATCACAAATAACAGGACAGAGAATACAAATAATGCTTTGATGATCCCCATGCGTTTATTGAGTGCCGTCCCGATTTTCTGTAACGTTGCCTTCAAAAAAATTCCCCCATTGGTGTGTTTGTTCTATTATCGCAATCTTAGCCTGTTTATACAACCGTTATAGGTCGTTAATAACCCCCACAGGTCTGATTTGTCGCCGTATTAAGCTATGAACATTTTAAATACCTGTTACTAAATTGTTCCGAATGGGTGTTAGTAGTTAGCACTAATTATGATTAATTATCGAAATTAATACCAGCATAAACCAATATTAATTGATTTTTAGTTGCCAAACTTGCTTTGCCAACCTTTACCGTTTATGTATAATTAAAGTGATACATAAACAAGGAGGAATTTCTTATGCACCATGCAAAAAAACTCGTCGTTGCACTAACGAGTCTACTCATCTTAACCGGCTGTACCACTGGTAATCAACAAGCCGCCAACCATACCAGTGTCAAAACCAAGACGGTTCGGGTTGAGAAACGGACTGCTGCTAATAAAGCCGCCTGGGCAAAAGCAAGGGCCGCTAGTCGGGCTAACGCGGCCTCAGCCAAAGCTCTTAGTTCAAACACGACCCAACTCGCAATTGCAACTAGTCAGGCTAAGCGTCAATCCGAACAACTAAAAGCAAAACATGACGACGCAATAGCATCATCAAAATCAGCGTCACAGGCTGCCGCCAAATCAGCTGCTAGTGAAGCGGCCGCACAATCACGCTCCCAGTCAGAAGCCCAGTCCGCTTCGGCCGTCGCAGCCGCTAGCCAATCTAAGCAAGCGGTCAAGGCCAGCAGTCAAGCAGCTGCTCAAAGTCAACAAACTCAAACTAGTACCGCAACCACGAGTCGGCAGAATAATTTTTCTGGCGATACCGATACCGCCCAAACTGGACGTATCGTGGGTAACCGCAATTCCAAAATTTATCACGTTGAAACGGGGCAAAACTACCGGATGGCCGGTAAAAATGCCGTTTACTTTAGTACGGAAGACGCAGCGCGGGCCGCTGGTTTCCGTAAGTCATTTCGATAGGAGGATCACTTCATGGCATTGATCGGCACCATCTTATTATTTGCAACCCTGTACTGGTTCTGGCGCTTACATCGGCGCTACCGTGGGCGTCAATGGTGGCGGCATAGTTGGCCGGCCATTATCGCATTGCTCGTCAGCTTTAGTATTCTCGGCACATCTGATGAATCCACTCAGCCAACTGTGAAAACAAAGACCGTTACTAAGACACACTTAGTAACGGCTAATAATGACAAGCAATTGACGGCACTTCAGGCTGCCAATCGTGCTTCTGCTAGCAGCTTAAAGCAGGCTGTGAAAAAACTTTCGAGTAGTCAACAACATATTGACAAACTCAAGGTTACGAACAAGCAATCTGGTGCAACTTCGACAACAGCACCAACCAAGGTCAATTCTGACCATAATCCAAGTAACACTACGTTGGCTAGTAAAACTTACAACGGTCAACAAACGATCACGATTAATCAGAATCAGCCCGCATTTACCGCTAAGGAGCTCAGTACGAGTCAGGGTGCCTGGCAACAATATGGCAATTTAGACTCACTTAACCGGGTGACGGCTGCTAATGCCCTCTTAAATCAGTCACTGATGCCCAAAGCTGAACGTGAGGCCTTGAATGTTCGACCAACTGGTTGGCATAACAAACGCATCAGTAGCGGTTGGCTTTACAACCGCAGTCATCTGATTGGCTATCAATTAACGGGGCAGAACAACAATATCAAGAACCTCATGACCGGAACCCGTTCTTTGAATGACCCTGAAATGACGACCTATGAAAACCAAGTTGCGGCCTATTTGAAAGAAAGTCCGAAAAACTACGTCCGCTATCAAGTGACCCCCATTTTCAAAGGTAACGAACTGTTAGCCCGCGGTGTTCAAATGCGTGGTCAGTCAGTTGGTAGCAATACTGTTAGTTTTAATGTCTATATTTTCAATATCCAGCCCGGTATGACCTTGAACTATACTGATGGCACTAGTCAGGTCAGTCACTAACGATCATTGATCATCGTATTCAGCCTATCACGCAGCAGCCACAAAAGTGATAGTGCCCTGTCGACCAGAAGTTCAACCCAAGTGAAATTTTAAAACAAGCCCAACAGACGTACTATGCGACGTTCTGTTGGGCTTGTTTTGACTTGCTTAATCCAATACGGTTACGCCTCTAACGCCAAGTCACCGTAATCATACGGTGGTTGATATCAAATTGCACTAACACTTAGCCTAAGTATAAATTCTCAGTAATCGTTATATGCGTGGTCATGCACGTGATTCGCACCAACGCCACATCCAGAGATAAAAAAAACCACACCCCATAGTAGGGTGTGGTCTGATGACGTTCCGTTAAGTAAATAATTACTTAAGGGTAACGACACCACCAACTTCTTCAAGCTTAGCTTTCATATCGTTGGCTTCGTCTTCTGAAACGCCTTCTTTGATGATTGAAGGTACGTTATCAACAAGACCCTTAGCATCTTTCAAGCCAAGACCAGTGATATCACGAACGGCCTTAATAGCCTTAACCTTTTGGTCACCGGATTCAGTTAATTCAACATCGTATGAATCCTTAGCAGCGGCAGCGTCGCCACCAGCAGCACCGGCAACAGCAACAGGGGCTGAAGCTGAGACATCGAATTCTTCTTCGATAGCCTTAACTAAGTCGTTTAAATCTGAGATTGAAGCTTCTTTTAATGAGTCGATAATAGCATCTTTATCAAAAGCCATTTTTTGTTCCTCCATTTTATATGAACTTATATTTTAGTTTTTTTAACACACTGACAGCAAATTAAGCTGCGTCTTCGTCGCCTTTTTCAGCAACCGCCTTAACAGCGTATGCAACGTTACGAACAGGTGCTTGTAACAAGTTGGCGATCGTAGCCAATAATTCTTCACGTGATGGCATCGTAGCGTATTCTTGAACAGTTTCAAGATCAGCAACTTTACCTTCGATCACGCCACCCTTTAATTGAAGGGCATCAGCGGTCTTCGCGAAGTTAGCCAAGATCTTTGCAGGAGCAACTGGGTCTTCTTCAGAGAAGGCAACGGCAGTAGGACCAGCAAATACAGGTTTTAAGTCTTCAAATCCGGCCTTATCAGCGGCACGCACCATGATCTTGTTCTTGATAACGCGCATCTTAACACCGGCTTCACGTAATTGCTTACGTAAATCAGTTACTTGTTCAACAGTCAAACCACGGTAATCAACAACAATGGCTGATACTGAGCTCTTCAATTGTTCTGCAACTTCTTCGACTTCTTGTGCTTTAACAGCAATTGTTTCTTTACTCAACAGATTCACCTCCCAGAATTTTGGTTCAGGGATTTATAAAAAAATCCCTATGTCCACCAAGACATAGAGAAAAAACAATGTCCTCGGCAGGTAGATTAAGGCCGTTAAGCCGCCTGAGTCTTAGGTAGAGATATTACTTAACCTCTAGTAATCTATCACAGATCACCCACGGGGTCAATTGTTTTCAGAATTTAATCCTTAAAATGATGCTAAATCAACACGTACCGCTGGGGTAAAGGTTGAAGTAACAACTAAGTTTTGGATGAAAGTCCCACGTACTGAGGCTGGACGAGCTTTCACGATGGTGTCTTCAATGGTCTTGAAGTTACCAACTAACTTGTCAGTATCGAATGATACCTTGCCAACAGGAACGTGAACGTTACCGTCACGGTCAGTCCGGTAAGTCACCTTACCAGCTTTTGAATCGTTAACGGCTTTAGCAACGTCCATCGTAACCGTACCAGTCTTAGGGTTAGGCATTAAGCCTTTAGGTCCAAGAACCCGACCTAAACGACCAACTTGGGCCATCATGTCAGGGGTAGCGATTGCGACATCAAAGTCTAACCAACCGTCTTGGATCTTCTGAACTAAATCAGTTTCACCAACAAAGTCAGCACCGGCTTCTTCAGCTTCTTTAGCCTTGTCACCCTTAGCAAAAACGATAACGGTTTGATCTTTACCGGTACCATTAGGAAGGACAACCGCGCCACGAAGTTGTTGGTCGGCTTGCTTTGTATCAACGTTTAATTTGAAGGCAACTTCAACAGTTGCATCAAACTTTGCGAAATCCATTTTTTTAACCAAGTCTACCGCTTCAGTTACATCGTAAGCTTTGTCACGATCAACGAGCTTAGCGGCGTCTTGGTATTGTTTACTTTTCTTTGCCATCTAAGTGTTTTCCTCCTTGCAAATGTGGTTCAAACGGAGATTTCCTCCCACTTGACACATTCATTTTGATGAAGTGTCCGACATACTCAACAGTACTGAATTAGCCTTCGACGGTGAATCCCATACTCCGAGCAGTACCTTCGATCATGCGCATAGCTGCTTCAACGTCAGCTGCGTTTAGATCTTGCATTTTAGTTTCGGCGATTTGCTTAACTTGATCTTTGGTTACAGTTGCAACCTTCTTCGTGTTAGGTTCACCGGAACCACTTTCAACACCGGCAGCTTTCTTCAATAGAACGGCAGCAGGTGGGGTCTTAGTGATGAAGTCGAATGAACGATCTTCGTACACCGTAATCACAACAGGGATGATCATACCTGCTTGATCAGCAGTACGAGCATTGAAATCCTTTGTGAAACCCATGATATTGATACCTGCTTGACCTAAAGCTGGGCCAACTGGCGGAGCAGGTGTTGCTTTGCCCGCAGGAATTTGTAATTTAACAACGTTAGCTACTTTTTTAGCCACGAGACATTCCTCCTTAGTCCGTGATGTGGTAAATGGAGCTGAGTTTTTGCTCCTCCCACGTAAACGTGCATATGTGACGCACAGACATCATTGTAGCATATCTATTTTTCACCAGCAACCTTTTTTGTGGCTTCTGGATATAAAAACTGGACGATTTGGCGATCAACTTCATAGTTTTCATGTAATCGTGAATGGCGGGCATTCTTACCATGTACCACAAATTCTTGATACTGGTCACGCGTTGGCCGCAGTAAAAAGCGCAATGACAACGCACTATTCAGAGCGACAGCACCATCACTTTGCGCCGCATCGCCAATGTTACCCGCAATATTCAAATACGAAATCGTGTTTGGCAATCGTTGGAGCGTTCGCAAAAAATAATTATAAACGGGCGTAGTCTTAGTTGGTCCGGTCGCCGTCAACGGGTGGTTTTCAATCGGATACGTATTTTGCCCGACCTCACTATCATTAAACGGCGCACCAATTGTGACAACCTTGCGGACTTCCGGTAAATTGACCAGTTTGGCAGCTGTCGTCAAGTATTGAAAGAGCACCACACCACCCATCGAATGAGCGACTAAATTGATCGTCTGAACGTGCTCATGCGCAATCAAATACTGCACAACTGCCAAGACGCCCGCCGCCTGTTGCCGTACAGCAACGCGTGGCGTGGCAAAAATCAACTGTACCATTGGGCGGTAAGCGTCTAGCTCACCAGTCACATGGGGATGATTATGTCGATCAATCATTACGACTAATGACTTATTGGCGATGCCACCGGCCGTAAAGCGTTGTAGCATGCCACCAAAAGAGAACCGGTTGCCCGCATACCCTGGAATAAATAGCGTCACGGCGCTATCATCTGCTGAATTAGCCGACACCGACTGCCGCAAATGCTGCGGTCGCCCGTATTGCCAAAATTTAAAGGTGATACGCCCCAAAATACCGAGCACTAAGGCGCCGATGATGACTAAAATTACTTCTGCCAAGATGGTCCACCAGCTTACTTAAATTAATTACCGAATCTGATCAACTTGATCGAAGTCCAATTCAGTACTTGTTTCCCGACCGAACATATTGATATTAACCTTGAGCTTCATCTTTTCGTTGTCAATTTCAGTAATTTCACCAGAAAGGCCAGAGAAAGCGCCATCGATGATGGTAACTTGTTCGCCAACTTCAACGTCCAATTCGGTATGCCGAGCACTCATGCCTAGTTGATGCAAGATTTGTTCCGCTTCTTCAGGCAACAATGGCGTTGGTTTACTACCTTGCCCATGTGATCCTAAGAACCCAGTAACACCTGGCGTATTCCGAACAATATACCAAGCTTGGTCCGTCATGACCATCTCAACCAAAACGTAACCAGGGAAGATCTTCTTCATTTCAACTTTGTCTTTCCCATTCTTGACTTCATGAGCTTCTTCTTCGGGAACAACGACCCGGAAAATATTGTCTTCCATTCCCATAGATTGAATACGGGATTCCAAGTTAGAACTAACCTTATTTTCATAACCAGCGTAGGTATGTAAGACATACCATCTTTTCTCAACAGACTCGACCATTATTATTCTCCTTTAAAATGTCTTTTGGCAAAATAAAAAAACCTCGTTTGCACGAAGTTTTCTTTCAATGCCATTATTATAACAAAAATTTGTTCAAAAAGCCATTAATGCCAGCTTGTTAACATTTGTAATAATAATTGGATAATCCAATCAAATAAAGCGAAAAACGCCACGAAGAACAGTGATGTTGAGACAACTGTCCACGAATCACGACGATTTTCCCGCCAAGTTGGCCAGGTCACTTTTTTCATTTCGTGTCCAACTTGACCAAAAAATTTAAATAAGCGCATATCTAATCCCCCTACCGCGTTTCACGATGAAGTGTGTGTTTACCACAATATTTACAAAATTTCTTAACTTCTAAGCGGTCAGTTCGATTCGGGTTAGCATCAATCGTGTAGTTCCGCGAACCACAAACGGTACATGCCAGTGCAACTTTTTTCTGTGCCATCGACAAAACCTCCATAATAAATCAGGTATAACATTAGCATGGAACTTTTCGAATGTCAATTTCAGGCAGCGTCTTGTAAAAAGTCACGCATCTTCTTGCGGCACCGATCCGTGGCGTTGATCACTTGATCAACTTTCACTTGCCGACTCGATGCGATTCGTTCTGGCGATTGCCCTGCTAGTAGATCCGCAAAAACCAATCCTTCAAATGTTGAACAGATTGTGGGAAAAGTCCGCACCCGCTCACGAACATGCACCACCTCTAGAGTTGACGCCCTTACCGTCTGAATATTGCACAAGAGATCCTCATCATTAACATCCAGTGATAAGATATCCCCTTCCGGACGGCGCTTGCGAGCCTGTGACCGGCGAATATGATCAATAATCTGATTACTCAATAGCACCCGGTAATAGGTACCAAAGCTACACTGCCGTAGCCGTTGATACTTCTGGGCCGCTCGATAAACGGCAATTCGACCTTCTTGGAGCCAATCGTCCTCGTCAAAGTTGCGGACATAGTACTGCCGCCGCAACCGCCAAACAACCGGGACGTACTGCTGGGCTAATGCATTAATGCTTGCATCATCACCATCCGCTGCTAAGTGGATCAATTGCTGTTCATTCACGTGACATTCCTCGCTTCTGACTAGTTTTCAGAAACTGCACCCCTGAGCATCTGTAATGCTACTATACCGGGTTAATCATGCCGTCACAAGCGAACGAACGTTTCAATTCAGCCATCTCATCACTCACAGAAATCCCGTTATACCGGGTTATCAAAACTAACACGGTTGGTCCATTCAGCAATCTAATAGTGCCATATCGCACTAATTATTAGTAATATCAAAATATCACTAACGCCACAGACAAGCACGATCAACTTAAGCCCGCTGGCGACGAGTACACGCGTGCGCTGAAGTTGCAAGCAGCCACTGCGCTGTCTAATCAGCCGATTAATGCAATCACCATTAGTATCGCCAGTGCAAGCTCCGGTAACACCAAAACGGTTATGACAAGCCATCCTGACATCCGGTGAACGGTAGCTGAACTGGGTGCATTGAATCACCGGACATTTTCGTACCGCAACTGCTTTCAAGCCTTAAATTGTCACCGGTTATCTTTTGGAAAATTTAAATATTAATATGACGCTTCGAACACAACTCACGCTCGCAGCAACCACCTAATTACGACTTGTGATGATGTTTAACGTGATTGCGTTCTAGTTGTTGGCGGTACTGATCCAAGGCCGATAATTGATCCTCATTCCAGGGTGATTTACGAACGGCACCTAAATCCTGGGTGCGCACGGCAGTATGACGCACATCTTTCAGCGCAGTCTTGACGCGGTGTCGTAATTCCAAGGCTGGTACTCGTAATGCACCTTCTGAAAAGATGACCCATTGTTCTGCCTGGTCACTAGTCGCAACCGTCACTTGAAGTACTCGCGATTGCTTTTCACCCGCGTACTTTTCGATATAACTGTCAGCGGTCTGGTCTTTACTCGTCCAAATAATCTCAAGATCAGCTTGGCGATAACTCTTAGAATTACCCGGAACGTACATCGCATCAAAAACCAGGCTAATATTAAGGCCCGTAATTTTTTTATACTCAGTCAACATGCTAATTAACTCGTCACGAGCTTGCGGCAACCGGTCCGCTTGTTTTAAATGATTGAGTTCTGGCCAGTTGCCAATCATATTGTAAGCATCGACAATCAATAATTGTTGTTTCATCTTATTTTCCCAGTGGATGCCGGGACGTGTAGCCTTGATAAATCAGAAGGCTGGCCGCCACACTGGCATTCAAACTTTGAACATGACCAATCATTGGAATGGTCAACATTTCGTCCACACTCTTCTTAAGTAATGGTGAAATTCCCTTACCTTCATTACCAATAATCAAACCAACGGCACCGGAAGCATCCCACTGTCGGTAGTCCGTCCCGTTCATATCAGTCCCAAAGATCCACAGACCGGCTTCTTGCAATTGTTTAACCGTTTGAACCAAGTTCGTCACCCGCGCAACTTTCACGTGTTCGATAGCCCCCGTTGACGTCTTGGCAACCGTACTGGTTAACCCCACGGCGCGCCGTTTCGGAATAATGATGCCATGGGCGCCAGCTGCATCGGCCGTCCGCATAATCGAACCTAAGTTATGGGGATCTTCGATATTATCCAAGATCAAGAAAAATGGCGCTTCATTCTTAGCCTTAGCAACAGCAAATAAATCATCAATGGTGGCATATTCAAAAGCAGCCACCCCCACAGCTACCCCCTGATGGTTGGCGTTGTCGGTTAAACGGTCTAACTTTTGTTTCGGCACGTACTGTACGATCAAATTACGTTTCTTCGCAATCTTGGCAATGTCATTCAGTACATCGGCCTGTAGACCGCTTTGAATAAAGACTTTGTTGATCTGTTGATCACTCTTGATTGCTGCCATGGCGGGGTGCCGCCCAATTACAAAGTCAGCTGCTGTTTGGTCTTGTTCGTTATTTGACACTGGAAACCCTCCCTTCATCAACTTGTTTAATACACCACTGTGCCAGTTCTGCAATTCGTTCCGCCTGCTGAGTCAATTGTAAATACCCAAAAACGGCTTCAAAACCGGTTGAGATCCGGTAAGTGACGACATCGGTATGTTTGGCCGACGTATGACTCTTGGCATTCCGTCCACGCTTAAAAACGTCCACTTCAGTTGGCGTTAAAACTTCTTCGGCCTGCATCCGTTCGATCAGTGCCGCTTGCGCTTTGGCTGAAACATAGTGGGTCGCGTGGTGGTGCAACTTAGTGGCCTTAGTATAACCACTTTCAATCAAATGTTGGCGAATAAACGGTTCATACACCGCGTCACCGAGGTACGCGAGTGCAATCCCGTTTAATTGTTGATAATCAACTTGCATATTATTCCTTTCTAAACCGCACACCCTGAGGCGTATCTTCTAAAATAATCCCCTGAGCTTTCAAATCATCACGAATCTGGTCGGCCTTAGCAAAATCCTTAGCTTTACGAGCAGCTTCTCGTTCATCGATCAGTGCTTGAATCGCGTCATCAGCCAGCGTCGCATTGGCCGTTTCAAAAGTGACGCCGAAGACGCCAGTCAACTGCACTAATGCCTTCTGTAAGGCAATCAACGTCTCTTTTTGAACCGTTGCCTTGGCTGCATAGACATTGGCTAACTTAGCTAATTCATACACAGCAGCCACCCCGTTTTGAACATTGAAATCGTCATCCATTGCGGTTCCAAAGTTAGTGATGAGTGTCTGTAACTGTTCTGCCACCGCAGTATCCGTCCCGTTCGTCGCATCTTGCAACCGGAACGTGAGATTACGATAAGCATTACGTAACTTATCCAAGTTATTAGCTGCCTCGTCTAAGTTGGCCTGCGTATATTGAATCGGTCGCCGGTACTGGGTCGTCGCCATGAAGAACCGTAGCACTTGCGGATCAACCGTTTTAATAATATCGTGGACCGTCACAAAATTACCTAGTGACTTGCTCATCTTTTCGTTGTCATCGCCAACCGTCACAAAACCGTTGTGTAACCAATAATTGGCAAACGTCTTGCCGGTCTTCGCTTCACTCTGGGCAATTTCATTTTCATGATGTGGGAATTCAAGGTCCTGACCACCACCATGAATATCAAACGTATCGCCCAAGTACTTAGTAGACATGACCGAGCATTCAATATGCCAGCCGGGCCGACCCGCACCCCATGGCGATTCCCATGAAATTTCACCGGGCTTGGCTGCTTTCCAGAGTGCAAAGTCAATTGGATCTTCTTTACGATCGGTTTCTTCATCGGCAGTATGCTGACTGGCACCCACTTCTAAATCATCGATTCGCTGGTCAGATAACTGACCATACTTTTTAAACTTCCGTGCGCGGTAATATACGTCGCCAGCTGATTCGTAAGCATAGCCCTTTTCAATCAATGCTTGTACAAATGCAATGATTTCTGGGATATTCTCAGAGGCCCGCGGGTGAACCGTCGCTGGTTCAATATTGACCGCAGTCGTATCTTCCATAAAAGCTTTAATAAACCGGTCAGCAACTGCTGGTACCGTGGTGTGATCTTCAGCGGCACGTTTGATCAGCTTATCATCCACATCCGTGAAGTTGGAGACATAGTCAACGTGGTAACCGCAATATTCAAAATACCGTCGGATAGTATCAAAGGCAATTGCAGAACGCGCATTACCGATATGAATATAGTTATAAACGGTCGGCCCACAGACATACATTTTCACGACTCCGGGGGTGATAGGCTTGAACGGTTCTTTTTGACGCGTTAACGTATTAAAAACACTTAACATATTGGCGACAACTCCTTTCAATTGAATCATTACTTTTGATGATAGTTTACCATGTTTGAAACACAAATAAAAAGCATCCCTCGCACGGCGGAACCGAAACTCCACCATACAAAAGATACTTTCATATGCAGTCACGCGCCACTGGGTAACTTTCGCGATACTGAGATAACGCTCACCCGGGGACTAGCTTGCTGACCGCACGATGTATTAATTGCGTTGTCTTGCTGACGACGACCGCCACTTACGACAACCAACTAATATTTTAATAATCCATTCATTACTTGGCGAGTTCCGCAATCATAGCATCGAGATGCTTTTTGGTCGTTTCACGCCCTAATAATTCAATCGTTTCTGGTAATTCTGGCCCGTGCATTTCGTGAGAAACGGCGATCCGGATCGGCATGTATAGTGCCCGGCCCTTTATCTTCGTATCCTTTTGAATGCTCTTGATCGTCTTTTGAATTGCGGTTGCTTCGAAGACGTCAATATCTTCGATTCGTTGCCGGAATTCCTTCAAGACAGGGAGTGCCGTGTCATTATCAAGTTCGGCCTTAGCTTCATCATTGATATCAGCCGGACCATTGAAGAAGAGATCTGCTAAATCAACGATTTGACCAGTATAGCTCATCTGGTTCTTAAATAATGAAACCAACGTCCGTGTCCATTCAATCTGGCTCATATCTGGGCGTTGTGGTAACCGGCCAGCCTTGATCAATTGGCGAATTGACATTGCAAAGACTTCGTTTTCGTCAGCCTTCTTAATGTACTGGTTGTTCACCCATTCCAACTTCTTGCCATCAAAAGCTGCTGGTGACTTGCTCAACCGCTTTTCATCATACATTTTGATGAATTCGCGCTTACTGAACAATTCACTTTCGCCAACTGGTGACCATCCTAGTAGGATGATGAAGTTAAGCATTGCTTCTGGTAAGTAACCCAATTCACGGTATTGTTCGATAAATTGCAATACGGTTTCGTCACGCTTGCTTAACTTCTTACCGGTTTCGGTATTGATAATTAAGCTCATGTGACCAAACTTCGGTGGTTGCCAACCAAAGGCTTCATAAATCATCAATTGCTTAGGCGTGTTGGCAACGTGGTCATCACCACGGAAGACATGGCTAATTTCCATCATATGGTCATCAACAACCACCGCAAAGTTGTACGTTGGCATCCCGTCACGTTTCTTGATGACAAAGTCGCCACCAACCGTCTTGGATTCAAACGAAACTTTACCTTTAACCATGTCATCCCAAGCATAGGTCGTATTTTCTGGGACGTGGAAGCGAATAACGGGTTGGATACCAGCCGCCTTAGCAGCCGCGATCTTCGCCTGTTTTTCGTCTTCCGTCATGCCAGCAAATTCGTAGACGTAGTGTGGCATTTCCTTACGCGCTTTTTGAGCTTCACGTTGTGCCGACAATTCGTCTTCCGTCATGTAAGATTCGTAAGCTTTACCTTCATCAATTAATTGTTGAATCAACGGGTCATAGATTGATTTCCGTTCTGATTGACGGTAAGGGCCAAAGTCGCCACCCTTATCCGGACCTTCGTCCCAATCAATCCCTAACCACGTCAAATTGTCCATCTGACTCTTTTCACCGTCTTTAACATTCCGCTTTAAATCGGTGTCTTCAATCCGAAGAATGAACTTTCCCTTATTATGCCGGGCAAATAAATAGTTAAACAATGCAGTCCGAGCATTACCAATGTGTAAATGGCCAGTTGGACTTGGTGCGTAACGCACACGAATCTTGCTCTTTGCCAATGTGATTAACGCCTCTTTCGTATTTTTTCATCTTAAATGTTACGCCGGAACCTTTCTATCGACCAGAATATTCCGACTTTCACTTGCTTTTCCAGTTTACCATGTTTACCACTAAAAATTAAGGTTTCAGACTGAACCCATTGTAAAAATATCGAAACAGGCCCTAATCGTACACTAACAACATCCCGATTTATTGATAATGAGCATTAACCCTCCTATTTTGTTGCGATTCGGCCGCCTCCCTTACGACGTCCTGGATTAGTCATCATTGAACAAAAAAACGGTAGCCCCCATCAAATGAGTTGCTACCGTTGAATCGCTTAACCTAGTGCCGATTATCGCGATTATTATTTCGATTATTACTATGATTATTGTTGTGCTTATTATTTCCATCCGCATGATCCGGGATTCCGCGATTAGCGTGTGCTAAACGGGCAAAAATCATTCGACCAGCATCCGTTTGTAAGGCGCTCGTTACAACGACATCCACCTTTTCATTGATGTAAAACTTCCCATCTTCGACGACAACCATCGTCCCATCGTCCAAGTAACCGACCCCTTGTTGGCGTTCGCTACCATTTTTGACGACCATGACATTCATCTCTTCACCAGGAATAACCCGTGGTTTCAACGACTTAGCCAACTGATTAATATTGAGGACTTGTACGTTTTGGAACTCAATCACCTTATTCAAGTTGTAGTCATTCGTCACGATCACACCGTTGACTTTTTTAGCCAATTGAATGAGTTTACTATCAACTTCTGGAATATCCTCAAAATCGCCCTCGTACATTTCAACCGGGATAATATTTTCATTTTGTAGCTTATTTAAAATATCTAGCCCGCGACGACCCCGCACACGTTTAATACTATCAGCTGAATCCGCAATGTACTGTAATTCATACAAGACGAAGTTCGGTACTAACAGTGTTCCTTCTAAGAAACCAGTCTTGACAATGTCGTAAATCCGGCCGTCGATCAAGATGTTGGTATCTAGAATCTTATAATGATGATAGTTCTGATCTGGCTGAGCATCAGTAATCTCCGGACTTGTTTCCTTTTCACGACGGCGGAAGTTGAAAACTTTCCGCCACTCGTCGATCCGGGTAGTCCCGACTCGCGCACCAATGTAACCAAAAAACAACATCAAAATAATTGGGACGACCGTGTTCAATAGGAATAATGGACTACGATTAAATAATTGCGAAATCAGAACCGCGATCAATAACCCAATAATAAATCCGATACTGCCAAATAAAAGTGTCATTGGATTTTGCTTGGATAAGTTCTTTTCGACTCGATCCACCAGTCGTACAGCGGCATTGGCTAAGAACAATGACAAAACCCATAGAATCAGCGCCCCCAACAAAAAGTTGGTAAAAACGTTATTCAATAACACATTTGGTTGCGACAAAATTGTCGTCCACAAGAACGGCAGGTAAGTTAGTCCTAACGTACCCCCGACGACAATAAATACTAGTCGCACCGTTAACTTCTTCATGGCATCAGCCCCTTTTTAATAATTTGGTTGTTGTAATGCTAATTGGAGCGCTTCTTTTAGCGTGGCAACTCCAATTACTTCGATTCCAGTTGGGATATCCCAACCTTGCAGATTATTCTTAGGAATAAAGATACGTTTAAAACCTAGCTTAGCCGCCTCACCAACTCGTGATTCAATCCGGTTGACCCGCCGAATCTCACCAGTCAAACCGACTTCACCAACAAAACAGTCACTCGGACGAGTCTGCTGGTCACGATAACTAGAAGCCACACTGACCGCAATAGCTAAGTCAATCGCCGGTTCATCTAACTTAACGCCACCGGCCGCTTTCAAATACGCGTCCTGGTTCTGAAGCATTAGACTCGCCCGTTTTTCCAACACTGCCATAATCAAGGAGACTCGATTATGATCCAAGCCACTTGCGGTCCGCTTCGCATTACCAAAGACCGTTGGCGTTACCAGCGCTTGAACTTCTACTAAGATTGGTCGTGTTCCTTCCATTGAAACAACGATGGCGGAACCCGTAGCATCCTTCAGACGTTCTTCCAAGAAGATCTCTGAGGGATTGGCCACTTCATACAAACCGCCCGTTCGCATCTCAAATATTCCCAGTTCATTCGTTGACCCGAATCGATTCTTGACTGCCCGTAAAATGCGGTACGTATGATGTAAATCACCTTCAAAGTACAAAACGGTATCAACCATATGTTCTAAGATCTTAGGCCCCGCAATGGCACCACCCTTAGTCACATGACCCACAATAAAAATGGTAATGCCGTTAGTCTTCGCAATTTGCAGTAGTTCAGCCGTAATTTCACGGATTTGTGATACCGAACCAATCGCAGAGTCCATATCAGGTTCTTGCATCGTTTGTACCGAATCAATGACCACAAATTCTGGATGCGTCGATTCAATCGTTGAACGAATATTCGACATATCAGTCTCAGGATAAAGATAAAAGTCTTCACTGCTAACAGCCAACCGGTCCGCCCGCATCTTCACTTGGGAGGCACTTTCTTCACCAGTCACGTATAGGACGGAACCACCCGTCTCGGCCAATTGCCCCGAAACTTGCAGTAGCAACGTTGACTTGCCAATACCTGGATCACCACCGATCAAAACTAGTGAACCTGGCACAACGCCGCCACCTAAGACCCGGTTGAACTCTTTCAACTTAGTCTTGACACGCGGTGTCTTAGTCAGCGACACTTCTTTGAGTCGTTGTGGCTTAGCCGACTTACCCGCAAAGCTCACCCGCGACTTGCGGTCCGGTTTTGTATCAAAATGTTCTTCAGTTAGTGTATTCCATTCACCACAGTTCGGACACCGTCCTAAATATCGCGGTGTTGAATAACCACAGTTAGAACAAACAAACTGAGTTTTTGCTTTTGCCACGTACACACGTCTCCATTTCTCCGCCAACATATCAATTTAATGTTGGGTATTGGAATTTCTAAAATAATTACTTCATCCGCGTCACACTGTCATGATTCATGATTAAAACGTGCCGATTGTGTAAGTTCAAAAGCAGCCAGCTTAGGACCGCTGGAAACAGCTCGGGTTGGCGTAAACTTTTTTTGGTAGGTGCGTCCTACGCCGACCTCCAGGCATTTCTGCCAATTGCTGGAACGCGGTGGACACAGATTTAAGCCGAAAATCGCGTCTTAAATACTGGTCTTCCACTAACCAAGCACAAGACGCTTGCTAAGTGGAATTTCACCGCTGAGCATTGGCAGAAACGCCTTCCAGTCGGGACAGTGTTCGAATGGCGGACGAAGATGTACCCAACTTTTGATGAATTTGTCATTGTTTTTCATAAACAGTAATTTTGTCAGTCAACTGTCAGGGTGAAAATGATATTGGGATGTCTCACTATTCCTCAATCAACATAGTAATAATTGACCATCTCGACAAAGTGGTTCATACAACTCTAACGTTCGTTTAAAGTTCCAGTATCAAAATAGCCAACGACCAATTGTACCGAGTTAAGTGGTCGTTCATCAGCCATTCGAGCGGCTTACCGAAACGTGCTCGGTGCCACTGAAGCCTGTGCTTGCTACGCCAACGGACTAATGCCAAAACCGCATTAATCCGTTGGCTAGGCAATGCTCGGCTTCAGCCCGTGGCCCCTCACACTCTTGAGACCGGAGGGGCTGGGTGACAATGCTCAGTAGCCAAATTATTCTTAGTCGGAAGTGAATTTCTTCCGGCTTAGAATAAGACTCGTATTTGAGATGACGCGGGTTATGCGTTAGCTCAAATCGACGTCGGCTTACGTTCCAGCAATTGTCACCCAGCCCCGGAGGTCGGAATAGGACGCTCACCGGCTGACAAACAGGAATCCACCTAATCGGCACGTTTTAATCATGATTCTTACTAAACAAACAGCCAGCACGATGCAGACTTAAATAATCAATCAAACTCAATTAACTGAATCGTCATTTTCATGCTATGGGTGTTCACAATCATAAGTTTATTTTACCATTATTAATCATTAAAGCCTTTAAATCACCTTGGCTTTACCGATTTTTTATTATTTCCTATTTATTGGTCGAGCCGAAGCCCCCAGAACGTGTCGTGGTCACATCCGTTTCGTTCGTAGCGGTCAGATAAGGGGTGAAAATCCCTTGGGCAATGCGTTCACCCTTTTTAATGTGAACGTCGCGAATCCCCATGTTGATTAATTGGACGAAAATCGCGCCTTCGTTCTTGGGGTTGTTGTAGTAGTCGGCGTCAATGACGCCAATCCCATTTGGCAGAATCAAGTTACGTTTCAAGGGATTGCTAGAACGATTGGCTAATAGTAAGTATTCGCCGTCATTCATAAATGCCTTGATACCCGTGGGAACAAGCCATGGCTTAAGGACTTTAGCCGCCGCATCCAAATCGGCTGCAGAACTCGGTTCACCACGATGTATTTGCCAAAGTACTTTGATAAAGTTCATTTTCCAAATTGACGGTAACGTAAAATCTTCCGCCGCTTCGAAGTCATAGCCAGCTGCTTGCTTGGTGGTGCGGTAAGGTACATGTAACCCCGCCTGCGCGTATTGACTTACAATTTCAAATCCCCGTGCCATTTCAAATTCCTACTTTCTCAACATTAATTTAGTGTTCACATTTTACCATACTTTTATTATAGAAGTTTCGTTGACAAAACGGGCAATTACCGGTTTAATTACGGTAGATATAAAACCCTTTACAAGGTGGTGAAATCAATGGAATTCACGCGTGAAGCACACCGCTTTTATTTTAATGACGATCACGGCAAGTTGGCTGGTGAAATTACCTTCCCCGCCATCAATAATGATCAAACCTGGGTCATTGAACATACCTTTGTTCGTGACGACTTTGGTCATCAGGGCATTGCCGGCCAATTAACCAAAGCCGTTATTGACGCCGCTCGAGTTGAACACAAACGTATTCAGCCACTGTGTACCTACGCTAAGGCTTACTTTGATCGGCACCCTGAAGCTGCCGACGTATTAGTCACTAGTTCTCAATCAAAGGAGTAATTCATATTATGAATCAGGATCAGTTAAAACAACTTGTTGGTCAAAAAGCCGTTGAATACATTCAAGACGGCATGCAGGTCGGCCTCGGAACCGGCTCAACCGTTAAATTCATGGTTGATGCTCTGGGTGAACGGGTCAAAAATGAACATTTAAACATTGTCGGCGTCTCAACCTCCGACCGAACCGCTGCCCAAGCTAAGGCGCTCGGTATCCCGATGAAATCCGTTGACGAAGTCGACCATCTCGACTTAACGATCGACGGTGCCGACGAAATCGCCGATGATTTCCAAGGCGTTAAGGGTGGTGGCGCCGCCTTACTCTTCGAAAAAATCGTTGCCATCAATTCTGATAAAGTCATGTGGATTGTTGATGAAAGCAAAATGGTCCATCAATTAGGTGCCTTTGGCTTACCCGTTGAAGTGATTCCTTACGGCAGCCAACATGTCTTTGAAAAAATGGCTGCCCGGGGCTATAACCCAGTATTCCGTAAAGTCAACGATGAACTCGTCCGGACCGATTCTAATAATATTATCATCGATTTACACATCGACCCAATCACGGATCCCCACGCTTTAGCCGAAGATTTAATTCACATGGTTGGTGTGGTTGAACACGGCCTGTTCTTAGACATGGTCAACACTGTCATTGTCGGTCATGCCAATGGTCCCGAGGTTATCGAAGCACGACCATAGTTTTGTGCGACTCCCCGCTTGCCCCACCCGTCATAAACCGATACAATTAGAATTAGATTAAAGGAGAGTGATCTTTTGAGTAAAGCAATCAGTATGAACCAAATTGCTAACTTTCAAGCCGACTTGGACCAACGTCCCGAAGCAAAAGTCATCGAACGTAGTGTCACTAAGAACGGTATCTTAGCAAGCAGTCAAGATATTCAGGCCATGAGCCAAACCACACCAGTATTTTCCATTGATTTGGATACCGGTGACGTTGCGAACCAAAAGCAAAGTGGCCGTTGCTGGATGTTCGCCGCTTTAAACACGATGCGGCATTCATTAGCTGAAAAATTCAACTTGAAACATTTCGAACTATCACAAAACTACACCTTTTTCTGGGATAAGTTCGAAAAAGCGAACTATTTCTATGAAAACGTATTGGCAACCGCTGACCAACCAACTAGCAGCCGTAAAGTTGCCTGGTTGATGACCACGCCACAACAAGATGGTGGCCAATGGGATATGCTCGTTGCCATTATTCAGAAGTACGGTATCGTGCCTAAGAGTGTCATGCCTGAAACTTACAACAGTTCAAAATCGGCTGAAATCAACAGCACACTTAACTTAAAGTTACGTAAAGATGCCGTTGAATTACGTGAACTAGTGGCTGCCGGAACTAGTGACGACGCGATTCAAGAACGCAAGGAAAAGATGTTAAATGAAGTCTATCGCATGTTAGCCTATGCCTTTGGCGAACCCGTTTCACATTTTGACTGGGAATATCGTGATGATAAGAAACAATACCACATCGACCAAAACTTGACGCCACAAAGCTTCTTCGAAAAGTACGTTGGCTGGAATTTGGACGATTACGTTTCAATCATCAACGCCCCAACCGACGACAAGCCTTATAACCATACCTACACGATTGAAATGTTAGGTAACGTCTTAGGTGGCCGTGAAGTCAAACATTTGAACGTGTCTATGGCCGACTTCAAGCAATTGGCCATCAAGCAATTACAAGCTGGCCAAAGTGTCTGGTTTGGTTGTGATGTTGGTCAATCCTCCGACCGCCAAAAAGGGGTCATGGCTACCGATGTCTACAGTAAAGATGAATTATTCGACGTTGACCTTTCAATGTCGAAGGCTGAACGTCTTGATTACGGCGAAAGTCTGATGACCCACGCCATGGTTATCACCGGTGTCGACCTCGTTGACGGCCAACCAACTAAGTGGAAGGTTGAAAATAGCTGGGGCGACAAGGTTGGGACTAAGGGCTTCTTCGTCATGAGCGATGCTTGGATGGACGAATACTGCTACCAAGTCGTTGTTAACAAGGAATTCTTATCTGATGACTTAAAGGCCGCCCAAGCTGAAGAACCAACTGTTTTAGCACCTTGGGATCCAATGGGTGCCTTAGCCTAATTAAAAGTTAATGGGCAATTTAAGCACCGTCACTGTGTTGAAGTGGCGGTGTTTTTGTGTTGCCGTTAGACCAGGTACCGTTCAGGGATCACTGACAATTGCGATCAAAAAATCGACCAAGCTCGTGTGAGTTTGGTCGATTTTTCATTATTACGTTTACTTATAGCAATTACTATTATAATTATTTATACATCTGTTTGAGGGTACTGATTTCACGCGTTGTGATGTGCGCTGCCCGGTGTGATTGATAATACATCACCGCACTCTTATTATCCTCATGCTCCAACCCCAGCGCGTGTCCCAATTCATGGGTCGCAACAGATAATTTATATTCTACCGAATGGTTGCTGGCTGGGAAACGATTCGTGTAAATCACACACTTCGCCGAATCCATCCAAGTCGTTCCTTGCGAACCACTCTGATAGTACGTCCGCCAAGTCCGGCCGATTTCTGATCCAGTCGTCGCCGTCTCGTCTTCACTCTCGCCCAACGTAATCTGGGCTTTCGCTTGGTCCTTAGCCTCAACTAACTTCACCGCGTTAGTGTTGTTCCAACGTTCCACGGCTCGTAGCCAAATCGCTCGATACACCTTGCTGTCACTTGTGATCCGATACGTGATGACCCGACTCTTAAAACGGGCCTTATAGTTCAAAACCTTAGTCCCGTTATTTATATAGTCATAATGATAGTTATCCATCTGATCATTGTAGTAGACCTGATCATGCGCCGTATCGTGACCACTAGCCTTGTCCGCTTCAACTCGTGACGCATTCGGGTTGATCAGCGTACTGATTTGTGGCGCAAACATCAACAGCATCCCACAGAAACCCAAGCTCATTATAATTAATAACAATAAATTTTTATGTTTCATCATAACGCTACCCAGCTTTCTGATCAGATTTTTGGCTGTCAAGCGCGCCAAATCGCAACTTTGTTCATCTGGTATGTTACAGTGTTCACCATTCTATTACAAGCGATATATTATATTTACTTATGAAAATTGCCTCAATGTATTACATTAAAAATATTTATATAGCCTTTGTTGCCCATTAGAACGCTGATATATCAATGTTTTAAATCATAACCATTTTTGAAACACTCATCCTTAATTATTATTAATAATTATAATCAGTTATACCGGCCATTTATTTAATGCTTTAACCAAAAAAAGAGCTCCAGCGGCTGCTGAAGCTCTTAATTCATGATAGATTAATCTGACAACGACCCCTAAAAGTGGGTCACCCTAGCAATTATTCTCAATAAAAAACACCACTTAGGCGAACTATTACTAATCTTAATACTCATCTTTACCGATAACGCGTAGTTGCTGGTCGAGGTGGTAACAAATCGGTACCCCATTGGCAACTTCGACACCATCAATCCCCGTATCACTAATATGCTCTAAATATTTGATCATCGCACGCAACGTACTACCATGTGCCACCACGAGTTGATTTTGGCCGTCTAACAACCGCGGTGCAATCTCATCGATCCAATAAGGCATGATACGGTCGTAAGCCATCTTCAAGCTTTCGCCTCGCGGTTCGACGGCGGCACCGTACTTGGTGTAACGTCGATCATGGTCTAGTTCAGTGGGCGCCAATAACGGTGGTACCGTATAAAAGCTGCGCCGCCACTGTTGGACTTGCGCCTTACCGTACTCTTGACGGGTCACATCCTTATTTTGACCACGCAAGGCCCCGTAATGTCGTTCATTTAACCGCCACGTCTTATACTCCGGCAGCCATAACTGATCAATTTCACTTAACATAATATTCGCAGTAACGATGGCCCGTTTCAGAACCGAGGTATGCACAGCGCCAAACTGTAGTCCCGTAGCCCGTAGTCGCTTGCCAGCTTGATGAGCTTGTGCAATCCCCGCTGCCGTCAGCGGAACGTCGCTCCAACCGGTATACGTATTATCCCGGTTAGCCGTACTTTCACCATGGCGAACCAATACTAGTTCTGTCATTCTCTTTCCCACCTACTATCTTCAATACTTCCTATGATAATCGATTTGGTTCATTTTTCAAAGTCACAACCAGCTGTTACGTGCGATAACGCACTTGCCACAAAAAAACGGTCAAGCTGATTAATATCACCCTGACCGTCCACGATTAATTAATTTTCTTGATTTGAAACGGCGTGCGCGGCTTTGATGACATGTTCATCATCAGTGGCGGCCGCGGTTGGCTGCTCAATCGCACCCATCGTATCCCGTTCACGGAACCGATTACCGACAAAGGTCACGACGGAACCAATCAAAATCACAACAATTCCGACCACTGTCGTCCACAAAATTTGTTCATGGAGGATCAACGCTGCTAAGATTGGCGCCAACCCCGGCTTAATGAAGAATACTAGGGAAGCCGTTGAAACATCGGTTTGTTCCATTGCCAAGAAATAAAACGCGAAGCCCCCACCAGTAACACAAACGCCGATAAAAAATAGTAACCAGAAATAGTTGAGATTAACATTCACCAAAACCGGAATGGCAGCAAATTGCCGCAAACCGATGGCCGTCAACCCATTGGCGACAGCCGGAATCTTAGTAATCCAAGCTAAAACTAGAAGTTCAAACGCACCAGCAAAGAAAGTAAAACAAGTCATCGTCAGCCCATTCAAGCCCCGTTTAACAGACCCATAACGCGAGATGATACTGTACAGCCCAAAAGTCACGGCAGACCCAATGGCTAATAGCAGCCCGAGCCCATTCGTCAAATGGGCCGGATTAACAATGATCAACAACCCAATCACAGAAATCACGACGGAGATCAAGTTAGCTCGACCCAACCGTTCTCGCAGAATTAAATAGGAGAATAATAGCGCAAATACCGGATTACAACTAAACAATACGGCCACAGTCGAAGCTTGATCGACCGTAATCGCGAGTTGGTAAAGCGACATACTGACAATGACACACACTAGCCCGGTTAAAGCAAATAGCCGCCAGTCAGCACTCACTAACTTCCGTCCAGTTTGCTTTAATGCCCGCAATGCAAATGGCAGTAACACAATTGCCCCAATAAAAAATCGAATTAGATTCAATTGGATTGGATTAAAGGCACTGCCGGCCATCTTTAGCGCAATTTCCATCGAACTAAACATTAAGGTCGAAATTGCAATGTAAAGATATGCTTTCTTCACGAAACGTTCGCTTCCTTCTTAATCAAAATTTAATACACAACGGTTCTCAGTATAGCACCATTTTCACGTGACTTTCAAATCAGCTCAGTATACTACCTCGCTTTTATCCGCGGGAAAACGCCTTTTAACGCGGAATCAGGCGTTATTTTTTTCAATTTTTAATTGCTTTTGAAAACAATTTTCATCAGGCTGGAACCATTCAATGGCATCTTGCCGCCTCAACCATCATCCAGCACGCACTCATCAGCTTGTCATCAAAAACTACCAGCGAGACGTGTTGGGACAGCCCTGAGCAGAAAGTATCTAATTGGTCAAACCTTGTTGACCGAACTAAATTGAGTTTTCATCATTAATAACCAGCAAAAAAGCACCCGAAACGCCTGTCACTAGTGGCACGCATTCGGGTACTTTTAATTTTAAATCACACAATAATTAACGAATAAAGTTGGCTTGAACGATCACCATCAAAATCGGAATAACGATCAGGCTCAATAGTGTCGTTTCTGTCACCATGACCGCGGCATAATCGGCATCCGCCCCGTACAGTTTGGAGACAACTGGCGCGTTCGTCATGACGGGCATTGCGGACTGCAGAATGAAGACTTGCTTCATCTCCAATGGAATCGACATTGGAATAAGCATCAGCGTCATCAGTACCGGCGCAAGGATAAAACGCCCAAGTAAAATTCCCAAGCTATCCCGGTCGAAGCGCATGCTGCTTAACCCGGCGTTGGCCATCGAAATCCCAATAAAGATCATGGACAGCGGAATCGTTAGACCGCCGATATATGAGAAATCATCCATCAAGAATTTTGGGACGTGAATGTTTCCTAGAACAAGCAAGACGCCAATCATAAATCCTAGTAATGGCGGTGAGAAGATCTTGGTCAGTGTCTGCTTCAAGTCAAACTTAGCGGTGCCAGTACCGTCACGTTGAATCAAGTAAACGCCCAGCGTCCAGAAAATAGTGGTATTGGCCATGTAATAAACTAACACGTATGGCAATGCGCTATTCCCAAACAAGGCTTGATTAACCGGTAGCCCAATAAACACCGTATTGGAGTTCAAAAACATGGAGGCAAATAAGCCGCGATGACTCTTTTTAATATTTAAGGCTCGCATCACCCCGAACGAAATGCCAAACAAAATAGCCATATTAAGAACTGGAAAACGTAATCCTGGCAACGTTGATAATAATTTATGCGCTGTAAACTGCTTTGTGATCGTTGCAATCATATAGGCTGGTAGCGCAATTTGAGTGACCAATCGGGCAATCAGCTTAGTCGCACTTTCATTAAACCAGCCCCAGCGTGCCAACAAGTAACCAACTGCAATCATCACGATTATCGTCATGACACCTTGAATACTCTGCACGAATGTCTGTAAAATTTGCACGCTCAGTCTTCCCCTCTTAACAAATTGCTCATCATTGAATATCGCCATCAAGCTATGTAAAATAATAATTCAATGAGAATTATTCAAGTATACCACTGTTTTATGATGGCTTGTACCGTAATTTATAGATGGAAACGTTTGACGCCGGTCACAATATTACTTATAGTGTTCTATAATTGTGTTACTATCTGATGCTAGTAATTTTTTGATTATTAAAATCTTTTTAAATTACTAACTTTAAGGACCAATGATTTGCTAAACGTCATAAAATGACTATTGAGGGAAAAATCTAAAGTGATGAGGAACGAATATGTCAGAAAATAACAATGATAATGAAATGGGACCACGCCAACGCCGCTATCGTGAACAGCAACAGCGTAACCCACATTTGAAACCACACAAAAAACGTCCTTGGTTAATTACTTTACTAATCGTCGTTGTCCTGTTGATCGTTACGGGTGGCTGGTGGGGCTACAAGACCTGGAATGCCGCTAAGGATACGATGAATACGACCTACCAGTCGACCGGCTCGACCAAGCTTCGGAATGTTGATGCCGTTATTAAGAAGGGCAAGCCATTCTCGATTCTACTGTTGGGAACTGATACTGGTGCACTAGGTCGCGGCAAGGACTTCTCAGCCCGGACTGATACCATGATTGTTGCGACAATCAATCCTAAAAAAGAAAGTATGACGCTCACTAGTATTCCACGGGATACGCAAGTGATGATCGATGGGCAATCACAAAAAATTAACGCAGCCTACACCATTGGGGGCGCAAGTGGTGCCGTCAAGTCAGTAGAGAAGTTACTGGATGTTCCAATTGACTTCTACGTCTTACTGAACATGGGTGGTTTAAAACAGATCATCAACGCGATGGGCGGCGTGACCGTGACACCTAAGCTGACTTTCAAATACGGTAATGCCAACGTTAAGAAAGGCGTTAAGATCAAACTTAATGGTGCAGCGGCACTTGATTACTCACGGATGCGTTATGACGATCCTCAGGGTGATTATGGTCGTCAAAAACGGCAACGGCAGGTTATTATGGCCATGGTTAGTCAGTCTAACTCACTTGGGTCAATTGCCAATATTGAAAAGATTACGAAAAAACTCGCTAAGAACATGCGCACCGACTTAACTTGGAATGACATGGTCGCACTCGATACGAAGTACAAGAATGCGTCTCACCATGCCAAATCATATACCGTTCAAGGTACTGACGCGACGATCGATGGGCTCTCTTATCAAGTTGCCTCTTCGTCAGAACGTTACAAGAATTCGAAGCGCATCCGTAAAGCGCTGGGACTCTCAAACAGTAATTTAACAGAGTCAGTCTTCTCTGAGACAGCTTCAATTACAACGGGTAGCTCAAGTTCCAGTTCAAGTTCATCAAGTACCACAACGTCTAGTGATACCACTACTTATGGCACTAGTACGACACAAGATACAACGACGCAGGACCAGACCACGACTCAAGATCAAACCACGACTAATCAGTACTAAGCAACTATTAAAAAATGGGTTTCTTCAGAATAAAAATTCTGAGAAGCCCATTTTTTGATGATTATTTTTAATTGACCGGCCAAGATTGTAAAAAGTGTTGAAACTTTGCTTCGCGCTGTTCAATTAGATCCGGTGCCGGCAATGCTTCTAGTGCGGCAAGTTGGGTCTCAATCGCCTGGTTGATCGCAGCGACTAATGTCTGATCCTGATGGTCAATAACCAGGTCAACTAAGCCGCGCGACTGCAAAGCGCTAGCTGTCATTGGTAATAAATCGATGGCGTCACTGCTGGTCTGTTGCCCATGTAAAATCGCGGTGACTGCCTCGGGAGAAGCAACGTTGAAAAGTGCATCATCTAGCATGATAATGCGGTTGGCGTTGGCAAAGGCTAACGCCCCACCGCTATGGCCCTCACCGAGAAATACAACAACGTTCGGTACGGTCAGCTGACCAGTCGCCGCAATCAAGTCCGCAATGGCCTGACTCTGACCATAGCGTTCCGATCGGGGACTCGCATCAGCACCTGGCATATTGATTAAGCTAACGACCGGCCACCCAAATTTAGCCGCATGGGTTACGACTCTTAACGCCGTGCGATAGCCGGGAACAGTTAATGCTCCCCCGTTTTTTCGACGCCGGCTCGCAATATCAACACCCCGGTCAACGCCCAGAACAGCTAATTGGCGACCAGTGGCAGTGCGCCCAAAGCCCGCCGTTAAAGCCGCATCCTGACCTAATAAACGGTCTCCCCGTTGTTGCGTCATTGTCGGCAATAACGCTTGAATGATAGTCGGCGCACTGATCCGATCAGCCGCCCGTAATCGCTGTAATCGTTTATCCATGGGCTGACCTCCCAATCCCATAATTCGCTAATGCTTGTCCTAGCGTTGACCGCAATTGAGGTCGTTCAACAACTGCATCCACCATGCCATTTTTAAACAGCTGATCCGCCGTTTGAAAATCCGCCGGCAGCTTGACAGGCAAAGTTTGTTGGATGACCCGGGCTCCGGCAAAGCCAATCTTAGCACCCGCTTCTGC
The DNA here is from genome assembly GCF_037290055.1 of Lactiplantibacillus argentoratensis. Taxonomy (NCBI): domain Bacteria; kingdom Bacillati; phylum Bacillota; class Bacilli; order Lactobacillales; family Lactobacillaceae; genus Lactiplantibacillus; species Lactiplantibacillus argentoratensis. Next base: position 516,947 of record NZ_CP147647.1, on the reverse strand, counting down.
GATAATCAGGTCACCCTTAAACGCAAAACTCGCCGATACGCCCCCCATAGTGGGATCTGTCAGCACTGTGATCAAGGGTAACGGCGTTGCTGCTAACCGTGCTAATTCTGCCAGAATCAAATTCATTCCGACCAAGGCATAAACACCTTCTTGCATCCGAGCACCACCTGAGGCGGTCACAATGATCAGTGGTAGCCGTTGGGCCCGCGCTTGTTCACTAGCATGCAATAAGCGACGTGTGACCGCCGTGTTTAACGTCCCCATCATAAAATGACTATCCATCACTGCTAAGATACAGGGTTGTTGCTCAATCAGGGCCGTTCCACAGACAACAGCCTCGTTTAACCCGGTCTGGCGTTGGGCCCGCCGCAGTTTGTTCGTATAGTCCGGGAACCCCAGCTGATTGACAGGCCGCTCAGTCATCGTCAACGGCTGAAACGACCCTTCGTCGACGAGTTGTTCTAATCGTTGCGCCGTCGTCAGTCGTTGCCAATAGTGACAATAAGGACATTGCTGATAAGTGCCCCATTGGCGTTGGTGGACGTGCCGACCGCACTTAGGGCAGGCTTGCCAGGTCCCAGAAGCTGGATAATGACTCATTTCGACGCCTCCCAACGTGCTAGACTGTGAATCGTGTACTGATCATGAATGTAGGCCGGCCGGGCCACCGTTTGCTGTAGAAAAGTTAAGTTCGTCGTGGGTCCCGTCAATGCTACTTGCGCTAAGGCCCGTTGTAAGTTGCGCACGGCTTGCTGACGGTTCGCACCGGTGACCATCAACTTGGCAATTAAACCATCATACATGGTTACTAGCCGATCGCCCTGATGATAATCCGTATCCACTCGTACATCGGCTGGCCAGCTCAGCGTTTCAATCCGCGTCTGCTTAACCGGTAAGGTAGCGGTCAATCGAGCTTCGATCGCCGTACACTTGGGCTGCAAGCCAACATGCTCTGGAAAATCAACCGTGACGCCAGCCGCCTGTTTGATTTGTTCAGCCACAATATCAATTCCGGTCGTTAATTCTGTCACCCCGTGTTCAACCTGTAAACGCGTATTCATTTCCATAAAATAGAACTGACCATCCGCAAATAAGTATTCAATTGTGCCCAAACTTTGATAATGTGTACCCGCTAATAACTGCCGGGATAAATCGTATAAGGTTCGGCGTTGTGTCTCAGTCAAAATACTTGCCGGACTTTCTTCGAGAACCTTTTGCTTGTGCAATTGGAGGCTACAGTCACGATCACCAAGAATGAATAATTTCGTCCCCGTGCCGAGGACTTGAACTTCAATGTGGCGGGCAGTTGTCAGAAATTGCTCTAAATACATCGCATCGTTCAAAAAGGACGCAGCAGCTTCTTGACGCGCAGCCCGCAATTGTTGATGGAGTTCATGAACGTCGGTAAGCACTCGAATACCCTTGCCACCGCCACCATAACTGGCTTTCAAAACTAGTGGAAAACCGATCTTGGCGGCCGCGTGTTTAATATCCGGCCATGCTAAGCCCTGTAATGATTGACCTGCTAGTACCGGAACGGCTTGTTGCCGTGCAAAATCCTTAGCGCGGGCCTTATCACCCATCAACTTAATTTGCTCAGTCTGCGGGCCAATCCAGGCAATGCCACATTCCGCACACATGGCGGCAAAATCCGCATTTTCAGCTAAAAAACCATATCCCGGGTGAATCGCATCGGCGTGCGTATTAATTGCAGCCATTAGAATCGCTTCGGCATTTAAATACGATCCACTGGCAGCTGCAGGTCCGATACAGACCACTTCATCCGCTAATTGTGTGTAACCCGCATGCCGATCAGCAGTTGAGCAAACGGCGACCGTCTGAATATTCAATTGTTGACAGGCTTTGATAATCCGTACGGCAATTTCACCGCGATTCGCGATTAACAGCTTGCGAAACATAGCTACCGATCCTTTCGCATTGTAAATAACGGTTGTTCGTACTCAACAGTGGCGTCGTCAGCAACTAGTACTGCTGTTAACGTCCCATCGGTCGGACTAACTAATGGATTGAATAATTTCATACTCTCAATCTGGCCTAGTTCTTGACCAGCTGTCAGTGACTGACCAACCTTTAAATCTGGTGCCAAGTGGACCACCCCGACCATCGGACTCGGCAGTGTAACGACTTCATCTTCAGTCTCCGCAACTGTGCTGGCAGGCGTAGCGGCTACGGGAGTTACCGTTTCTGAAGCTAACGCTGGTTTTGTCACTTCAATCTCCAAGTCGCCGGCTTTAACGCGAATTTGCTGATAACCCTGTCGCGCGTATTTCTCAACTAATCGATCTAAATCTTTTAATTCCATCTGCACACCCCTACTTCTTGATCAAGACTGAGCCATACGCTAGCCCGCCACCAAATGCTGTTAACAACACTGGCCCAGTTAAGGTATCAAAAACATTGGCTAAGGCCATTGCCACCCCAGCTGAGGACGTATTACCATAATGATCAACATTATGTGGAAACTTCGTCATTGGTAACGCCAAGTTAGCCGCAATTTTTTCAATGATCCGTAAATTAGCTTGATGACAGATCACGTATTGTAAATCACTGGGTGTCAGTTGCACACTCGCAATTAACCCACGCATCTGTTCTGGAACAACCGTCGTGGCAAATTGAAAAACATCCCGTCCAACTTGGTAAAACGCATCCGTTTGCGGGTAGTTCGTTGCGGCAACTTCAGTAATCGGCCGTACTCGTCCAGAGTGAATGACCGTAGCGTTTCCTTGCGATTCTAATTTCTCAGCGATCAAGCTGTTTTCATCTGGATTGTCAGTAGCTTGTAATAACGCGCCACCAGCACCGTCCCCAAAGAAGACGGCTGCCGTCCGGTCTTGAAAGTCCATCATCTTGGAATTAACTTCCGCACTGATCACCATCACATTTTGGTATTGCCCACTGCGAATAAACTTGTCAGCCGTTGCTAGGCCAAACGTGAACCCAGCACACGCTGCACTCAGGTCGAACGCAAACGCATTATCAGCGCCAATATTAGCTTGCACTAAACAAGCCGTCGCAGGTGTTAAGGCATCGGGCGTAATTGTCGTAACTAGGATCAAATCAATGGCACTGGCAGCTAAACCACTTTTTTGTAGTAACTGCTGGGCGACCTGGGTGGCTAAATCCGAGGTGTTTTCATCATTCATCGCGTAGTGTCGGGTTTTAATCCCAGTATGCGCCTGAATCCATTCGTCGCTAGTGTCCATAATGGCTGCTAATTCGTCATTATCAACAACGCGTCCCGGAACATATTGTCCCATGGCGGTTAATTTTGTATAAGTTGGCATTTTTAAACCCCCGCTACTTTCCGTTTCGATTAGTTTAATTTTATCAATAAAAGCCTATCCGTCAAAGTTTACGGCTGTATTTTTGGTAAATCCTTAGAAACCTAGCCAAAATGAAAGAACAGTGGTGCCCATAACCGACACACCACTGTCCATCATAACTTTGTTAATACTTATCTGGCGCCATAAAGCCATTTTTAGCTAATAGCGGCATCACATCAACCCGTTTATCCGTCGGGACTTTCTGCGCAAACACCTTTAATCCCGCTGCTTGTAACGCATATAATGCCCGTGCTTCGGCTTGACCGATTGCAATAGCATTGGTGACCATCACCATGCCCGCTGAAAAAGCTAGACTACCAATATCAATGCCCGTTTTGCTAAAATCAAGTCCCCCCGCTACTAAGCGCGCCATGTTCTGGGGCGTATCAGTTAGGATTAGTGGCTTTACTTCATCAAATAGCGAGTCTTGATAAATCTCGATCATTTTGTCAACTGTAATCACATTAGCTTTCACACCAGGGGGCGCGGCTTGCACAATTAGAATCTTGCGAAGTGCATCCTGGGCAACTTCGTCTGAGACGACCAAAATACGGTTAGGACTGACCGTCTTGGTCCACACCGTGGCAACTTGCCCGTGGAGTAGCCGACTATCAATGCGTGCTAAACGAATATCCATCGTCATAGCGGCTCATCTTCCCCATCGTCCTGTAACAACTTGAGATGCTTAATCCCAATCTTTCCAGTCTCTTCAAGGTGGGCAATCACCTCATCAATTGGCTTATCACGAACAGTGTAAGCCTCAATCAGCATTGGCAGGTTCAGACCGGTAATCAGACCCATGCGCTCTGTATGTTCGGCAACGATCCGACTAGCGGCGTTAAATGGCGAACCGCCCCATAGGTCAACCAAGAATAAGACTTGGTCATCCGCGTCAAACCGGGCAACCGCAGCAGCTAATTTATCAGCTAATTCATTAGGTTCTTCGTCCAGTTGAAAGGTAACCGTTTGGACCTTATCTTGCTTGCCAAAGATCATGTAGGATGAATCGACAACGCCCTGCGCAAAACTCCCATGACTGACAACGACAAATGCTAACATCTACTTTCCCTCCTCAGTCGGTTAAATCTACTCAATAAGATACATGCAAAAAGCATGCCAAGTTAGTGTATCAACTCATCGCGACCTTTGCCTGATGAGTCTCCAATAATTGCACAATATAATAATTTTCAGCATCTGAGAAGGTTAACTGTAGTTGATCTGTCAATTGCTGATTGGCCTGTTGCACAAGTGGGTACCACTTCGATGCCATAATGTCTGGCATCTCTTCGGTGGGTGCCGAAATTTCATCTTTGATGGCCGTTCGTTCTAGCGCACCCGCTAAGTGCATAATCAAATCAATGCGAAAAGCATTCGTCATTACACCATCCAAGTGCGTCGCAATCACTTCGCTATACTCCCATAAAATTCCCGTTAACTTCTTAGGATTTAAAAACGTGAAGTAATCGCCTAAGTACCGTTCGCAGAGTTCCGGTGTCAACTGCTGACTTTCTTCCGCCATGGTCTGTGGCGAATCGATACCCGTCGCTAACTGGTCAATAAACTTTTCGCCACCACCTTGTAGCAATTCTTCCAATGAAATAAAAGGGACGTCTAATTCGGGTTTTGTAATCCCAGTTGCCGCAATGATTTGATAATTTTGACTGATCTGTTGTATTCGTGTCTTCATTTCAACCACTGAGATTGGAAATACCGTGATGCCTTCAATGAAGTTTTGGGCTAATAAACTGTCTAAAATTGACTTGATACGTTCAGCCGTCCCAACGCCGGTCGCACAAATTGCAATAATCGCCCGTTGTGCCGTCTTATCCGTCGCTAAGGCGGGCTTGACTGTTGCGCGCTGACTATCCGTTGGTAGGTTCCGTGAAATTCGCGAATAACCTTTGAAACCAACGAGCTCCTGATACATAGAATCCAGATCACTATCGACCAGGCTAGCCTTCCGAACGGCTTCCAAAACAACCGGCGTGGTCACCATGTCAATCGTTCGCGTCGCAATTCCCGTCTCCTGCTGAATTCGTTCCCCGAAGGTCGTTAACGACCCCATATCGACTAGTAACAAAATTCCTTTCCCAGAATCAAGCTTTTCTACTCGTCGCTTGACATGATCATAGGCGACACTCGGGTCCATATCGAGAGGCATGTCGAAAGCCTGAACATCATAATCATCTAACAATTGTCCGACGACCTGTGCCATGGAAGACGCGGTACTCATCCCGTGCGCTGCCACCAACACGCCAACTTTGCCGTTAAGCTGCATCGATTTTAACGAGATGAGCAAAATGGCCAGATAATAAACTTCGGACTTGGGAATCGGTAAATGATACCGTTCCTCTAATCCTTGCTTGAGCGCCTCCGCTGCTTTGATTTCAGCCGGATATTCACGCACCATCGCTAACATATCCGAACTCATTTGACGCATGGGCTTGCCGGCCTGGATGCGTTTGATAAAGGAACTGACGTGCAAGCTCACAGCGTAAATAAAGTTATCCTTGAAATTATAACCTAGCATGTCTTGAACCGTCATCTGCGCCGTCTTGGTAAAATCAATGACGTCCTGATCAACGATCTCGGCTAACTTGTTTTCTGGTGAAACTTCTAACTGATTTTGTTTATAAAATGATTTTAAATGCACATTGATATCGGTCGTGATGAAACGATTGATGTGTTCCTTATCAAGGCCTTCTCGTCTTAGTAATGCTGCTTTATCACCAATAATCTCATATAAATTATATGGTAATTCATAATTATCGTTCTTATTACGAAGCGGCGTTGGACCATCATTTGGCTTCACGATGAGAACCGGGTCCAACAACTCAGAGATGGCCCCCAGTTCGTGACGGTTAGAGGCTACTGTCATGAGACCGCTACGGATATTTTGTGGCAAATAATCCATCGTGATTGTGATTTCACTGTCATTTTCGATGCTATTGACAAAACCCTGGGCACACACCAGCTGAATGTTCGACTTCAACTGACCGACGTTCCCAAATGTGACTGAGCCAAGTAAGGCCTGCACCACGTCCTCCGTTAACCGAATCTGTTTATTGATTCGATTAGCTTCCAATGACAATAATGTCTTCAGTAATTCTAAACGTTCCTTGGCTGAGCGATGATTGAACGCTGGTAGCTGAATCGTAATCGGAATTCGCCGAACAAAGGTCTGCAGTAGGGTACTTTCTGGGTCCTCGGTCGTTGCGCAAACTAAGCGGACATTGGCATGGTGACTCTTCGCCGTCTCACCGAGTCGTGAATAAGTCCCGTGATCCATGAAATAAAAAATCATTTCCTGACCTTCTGGTGGTAGACGGTGCACTTCATCTAAGAACAACATGCCCCCATCCGCTTCTTGGATCAAACCGTCCTTATCTTCATTAGCACCTGTAAAAGACCCCTTAACATAACCAAACAAATGCGACATCAATAATTCCGGATTATGCGCATAATCGGCACAATTGAACGTAATCAGGCCTTGCGGGTTCGTTAAGACTTGTTGGGTTTCCGCAAAACGATACATGGCGTTTGCAAAGTAAGTTTTACCAGAACCAGTCGGGCCAATGATTAATGTATTTAATCCCCGCGGTGGATAAAGAATGGCCGCTTTCGCCTGTTCCACTTGATTAGCAAGGCTCTCATGCGAGCCAATCATGCTGGCAAATATATCATTTACAACCGGTTTAGGCACAGACGTCGCGACGGGCGCTGTCGGTATTCGCTCTGTCGTCGCTCCATTCGCTACGCCACTAGTTGTTGTGGCCGTTGTGGCTGTTGCATTCACCGGAACATAGTGCACAGGCCGCCCTGTCAGCTTGTGCAACTGGCCTTCTCGCACCAGTGCATTTAATTCCTTGCTGACGTTTGAACGCGCTATCATTAAAGCGGTCGCTACCATTTCCGTCGTCAGTCCGTGTCGATCGCTATGTTGACGGACGTATTCACAAATCTTGGATTTTCTGGTCAACTTCGCCACTCCTTTTCACCACTATCAAATAGCTGATCCGTTTTGATACACTATAACACACTATATTCTACCATAGTTCCCGAATCAGTTACTTTTTAAGACTTGTCAGTACAACTATTTCTGTTTCATGGTATTGAAATTCCATTTATGACGCACCTTAACGTACCCAGATAATGCTTTTGATGCATCAAAAAAGCTTAGACACTACAACGCGCTAAACCCGCCCGTTGATGCCTAAGCTTCTTAAGCTAACTAGTAATAATCCAACTCGTCGACAAAGGATCTTCGGCAGCATTGGTCATTATTTCAAATACTTATCTTTTTTACCCTTACCCTTGAATATTCGCCCAAGGACTTGGAAAAATGTCAGTGATTTTACAATTCGATCAGGCTCAATATATTGCCGAACGGCTCGTAACACCTTCTTAGGGTCCTTAGCTGAGAAAGTAATCATACCGTTCCGTTTCGTTTGAAAAGAGAACCGCGGAATCCAACGGCCACCAAACATTACGGATACGACCACATATTTCACTTCAGTCCAAGGGATTTGAATAAAGTTACGAACATTGCGATCATCATAAAATTCAAAGCCGTTATCACCGACCATGATTTTACCGTAATCGGTCAACCCCATATGTGAATTGCCGTTCGTAACTAAATCAACCTTAGTATTGATTGATTGCACCATATTAATCCCTCCTCGTATCCATCCTCATACCGATTATACGGCGAGTTTGTCAGTTATGCAAAGTACGCTTGTAAATAAAAAGGATGAGCTCCCACGAGTCCATCCTTTAAATATGACATAAGCAAGTATTACATCCAACCAATAACGTGCAACAGAACCCCCAATACGAAGAGGCCAAGAATAATAATGATTGGTGAAACTTTCTTCTTTAATAACCACATGCAGAGGAAGGTTAACAGCAACGCCATCAAACCAGGAATCAATTGATCCAAGTTATCTTGTAAGGTGGTTACCTTGTATTTGTCAAGTGAACGACCAGCAGCTTGCTGTGTTAAGGCTTCCTTAACACCAGAAGCACCCTTTGGTAGTTTATCCCAATCAATGTACGACCCAGCTTGTTGCTTAATGGTCGAAACTTTAACTGGACTGAAGTCCACCTTAACCCACCGTTCAATTAACGCCGCTAAGATAAACATCCCTAGCATGGAAGCACCACGGGTAATATCTTGCAAAATACCACCAGATAAGTCATCAGTAATCTTAGAACCGGCTTTGTAACCGAATTCTTGGGTATACCACATGAAGCCCATCCGAATTGCATTCCAAACAACGAAGTATAAGATTGGTCCAACAATGCTACCAGAAATAGCCAATGATGCAGCTAAGGCACCAACGATAGGCTTAACCGTGTACCAGAACACTGGGTCCCCAACACCGGCTAAAGGTCCCATCATACCAACTTTAACCCCTTGAATCGTAACGTCATCAATAGGTGCCCCATTGGCACGTTCTTCTTCAAGCGCTAAGGTAACACCAATAACTGGTGAAGCCACGTATGGATGAGTGTTGAAGAATTCTAGATGCCGCTTCAAAGCAGCAGCACGGTCTTCTTTAGTTGTATATAATTTCTTGATTGCTGGAATTAAAGAATAAGCCCAACCACCGTTTTGCATACGTTCGTAGTTCCATGAACCTTGGAGGAACGTTGAACGCCACCAAACATGCAGACGATCACTTTTACTTAATGTAACTTTTTTAGTAATATTTGTAGTTTCAGACATCTCAGTTTGCCTCCTTCTCTAATACTTGTCGATAATGTCGCCAACCGGATCACCCGTGTTGGAGCCACCACCATTGCCAGAGTTACCTTGCTTTGAAAGTGCCAAGTACATTAAGGCTAAGGAAATACCAATTGCACCTAAACCAATCAAAGTAATTTCACTGATTGCAGCTAAAACAAAACCTAAAGCGAAGAATGGCCAAACTTCACGAGAAGCCATCATGTTGATAACCATTGCATAACCAACGGCAACAACCATACCACCACCGATTGATAAACCATCAGTTAACCAGCTAGGCATAGCGTTTAACATTGCCTTCACTGGCGTAGCACCAACGGCCAAAATCAAAGCGGCTGGAATCGCAATACGAAGTCCTTGCATGCAGATCGCAACCCATTGCCAGAAGTCAATTTTGCTAAAACTACCTTCTTCAGCGGCACGGTCCATGATGTGGACAATCCCAGTTGCTAACGTACGAGCGATGATCGTTAAGAGTAAACCAGCAACGGCCAAAGGAACGGCAATCGCAATAGCTGAAGTAACTCCGGCACGGCCTTGACCACCTAAAACTAAAATAATTGCAGATGCAATTGATGCTAACGCAGCATCAGGTGCAACGGCGGCACCAATGTTGGCCCAACCTAAGGCAATCATTTGTAAACTCCCACCTAAGATAATACATGGGACTAATTGTCCGGTTACTAATCCGATTAGGGTACATGCAACAACTGGTTGATGGAAGTGGAATTCATCCAAAATACCTTCCATACCAGCTAAAAATGATACAAGTACGACTAAAATCACTTGAATTACGTTCAAATTCATGATTTAATCCTCCATCTTTTCTGATATTCTTGGAACTACTTTTGTTCCTTCAACATATTTTCAGCTTTGTTCAAAATGCTATCCATATTTTCTTTACCATCACTTGGAACCTTCCGAACATCAAATTCGATGCCGTCTTTTTCAAGTTTGCGGTAAGTGTCGATGTCATCTTGGTCAAATGCCAAAACCTTGTTTGGTTGAACTTTACCAGCCGAATGAGCCATCGAACCAATGTTCAATGTCTTAATTGGCACACCACCCTCGATTGCACGTAATGCATCTTGTGGTGTTTCGAATAAGACCAATGCTTTTTGACCACCAAAGTGCTTGTCGTCTTTAGCAATCTTAATCATTTGAGCAATTGGAATAACGTGCGCTTTAACACCAGATGGTGCTGCTTGCTTGATCATGTTAGTCCGCAGTTCGTCTTTAGCAACGTTATCAGACGCAACAATGATCCGAGTTGGGTTAACCGTCTTACTCCAAGCAGTGGCAACTTGTCCATGCAAGAGTCGCGAGTCAATCCGTGCTAACCCATATTCCAACTTCCCTGGCCGGCCAGCGTTATTGTTAGTCGTTGCAGCGGCAGCAGCCTTTTCTTCCTTAGGTGCTAATGCTTCAGGACGAACCTTTACCCCATCCTTAGCAGTTTCAATGATATGCGTGGCAATTTCGTGTGCCGAATCCATTGAAAGTCGTGAAGCATACGCTTCAATTAACATTGGCAAGTTCAAACCGGCAACGATTGCCCATTTGTCCTTGTGTGCTTCAAACAAGCCGTTAACTTGATTGAATGGTGTACCGCCCCAAAGGTCGACTAAGAATAAGACTTGCTCTTGATCGTCGAATGAAGCAATGGCTTTTTCTAACTTAGCCTTGATGTCGTCAGGGCCTTCGCTAGGCATCAACGTAACGGCTTGAACGTTTTCTTGTTCGCCGAAAATCATTGATCCAGATTGATAGATGCCTTTAGCGAATTCGCCGTGACTAGCAATGATAATGCTTACCATCTTTGTACCTCCTATTTTTTCGTTACAGTCATATAAAACGAATAAATAATATCTAAATTGCCTGTAACTATTTATGTTTTTGATACTGTAAGCGCAATCTTTTTCGCACTCACTTATATATATGCAAATTCCGTGCCAAAATACACTAAAGCTAAAAGCCCTTATTTCAGGCTAGAAGTTGATACACTAGTGTGATACAGTATTAAAAACGATTATTTTGTGTGTCAAATAGCGTATTTTTAATATAAAATTATGAAACAGTAACTAATGTTAACTATGGTATCAATTTCTTAATAGCTCAGTGCCCGACGACCATTTAATTGCCACATCGTCTCAAACGCTTGGTTATCCATCTGTCCGGATTGACCACGCCAAGGATCATTGTACCTAATAGTTGCCGTTGTATATCCAGTGAGCGTCACTGTATGACTCGCAAAACCATCGAGTCCCTGAACCCAAGCGACTACCGGATGACGTTTAGCGAGCTGCACTTTAATTCGTTGCAGGCTCACCCCACTGAGATCTACAGCGGACGGCAGATAGTGGCGGATCGTTGGTAACAAGCCTTGGGGGTAGATGTAGAGACCAATACCATAGGCCGAAGCAGGATCGCCAACAAAGCCAGTGTTAGGATTCGAACTGCACGGCACGTGGCTGGCAAACTGTTCCTTATTAATATTAACGCCGGCATACTGCAGCATCATGGTAGTCGCTGTCATCTCACACCCCGTTGGCAACTCCGGTAGCTGGTCAATCAGTGGTACCCGCAGTTGAACCGACGCCGTACTGGCGGGTTTTAGCTGATTAGCAGCTATCCAGCCGCTCTGCTGACGACCATTATGCACGTAGTAAAAGCGCTGGTAATGCCCGTTGCGATAAATATTAGCTTGCTCAGTACGCGTCCACTGTGTATGCTGGTGATACTTTAAATGTAAATTAACACGCAATTGGGCACGCTGATGACGCACGACGGTTAAATGGTAACCGACACCGTTCTGACTATTCGTCTGATAGACCCGCGGCTGCACCACCTGAATCCCTGTAATCGGATAAGTCGTTACGGCCGCTTGTGCGGGGTAAACCACGCCGCTAACCAGCAAGCCGCCCACCAAGATACGCCACCACCATCTACTCATTCTAATCAATGCCTGGTCCTCGCCTTCTCTTAATATCGTAATCAGTAGATTAACCGTTTTCATTATAATGCTGGTAATCATGAGATTAAACAATAAGGTACGGCAAATTTGGTGAACATAGTTGAAGTAGTTGGCAAAAAAGCAAGCCTGAAATAACGTGACCAGTCCAATTTACCGCAACAAAAAAAGAATCGATCCTTCAAGGCTTAACCTATCGAAATCGATTCTTATATTCGTTAGTGCGGCCAAGAAGATTCGAACTTCCACCGGGTTAACCCCGACAAGATCCTTAATCTTGCGCGTCTGCCAATTCCGCCATGGCCGCATAACAACTCACAAAAAGTATCATAACAAAATTTTGCGAGTCTGACAAGCTTATTTTAAGATTTTTGTACTTTTACACCAGTTGCATCCATTGGCAATAGGAATAATTGGCCGGTGAGTGTTGTATCTTGGCTCAATTGTGCCTGCAACGTAGCGAGTTGACCGTAATCACCCAGAGTAATCACCGTCGGCCCAGCACCACTCAAATAAGTCCCCGTTAATCCCAGAGCGTGGGCATGGTCTCTAACCGTTTGTAGTGCCGGCACTAACTTAGCCCGATACTGTTCATGGAACTGGTCCTGTTCTAGCAGTGGTAACGCCACGTCCCAATTTTGAGTTGCTAGAGCAGCCACTAACGTATTTGCCACACTACTACCAGTAACGGCTTGGTGGTACGCCAATTCAGTTGGTAAGGCTTGGCGACTGGCGGTCGTCAATAGCGGTTCGTTAGGCACGTAGACACTTGCAAAAAGCATCGGTAACGGTAACTTCACCGCACGGACGCGTCCATCAGTGTTCGTCGCCACAACCAAGCCTCCTAATAGGGCTGGTGCAACGTTATCTGGATGACCCTCCAGTTGAGTGGCAACTTCCAGTAGCTCAGCAGAAGAGCGCGTTGCGCCGGTCAATTCGTTTGCCAGCACTAAGCCGGCTACAATGGCCGTCGAGCTACTACCCAATCCGCGCGCTAACGGGATTTTTGAAGCCATCTGTAAATGCTGTGGTTGTAAATCTGGTACCAAATGCAACGCCGTTTTAATAATTAAGTTGCGTTCATCCGTCGGCACATCCGCCCCAAAGGGATGGTCAATCTGCCAATGATCACTAGGTTGCAACACTTGTAGCGTTAATTGCATGTCTAGCGCCAGACCGATTGAATCAAAACCGGGACCAAGATTAGCGGAAGTCGCCGGAACCGAAATCGTTAACATGTCCTCACCTACGCATTCTTTAAAACTTTATAACTCGCTAATAGTTGCATATTCTCTTGTTCACCGATTTCACGAGTGATATCTGCTAACTGTTGATCATTCATGGCATGGGTAATGATCACAACACGAGCGTTGCCGTCACCTAATTGATTTTGAATGATTCGACTAAATGAAACTTCTGCGCGGGTCATAATCGCCGTCAATTTCATCATCATCCCCGGCACATCACGCATCTTCAAGGCAATAAAGTGAGGATACACAACATCTTCAGGCGTTGCTAAGACAGTCTCCTGGCGATAAGAGTTAAACGTGTTACCAGTCGTATTCAACGCAATATTTTTCGCAACCGTTGTAATATCACTCAGCACACTGTTGGCGGTCGGGAGTTCTCCAGCGCCGGGACCGTAAAACATCGTGTTCCCCACAGCCGTTCCCGTTACCATTACAGCATTATTCTCATTTTGTACCGTGGCAAGTGGATGTTGATCAGAAACGAGCACAGGTCCGACTGATACCGCAATGCGATCGTCAATTTCTTCCGCAATCCCGAGTAATTTAATCGTATACCCAAGCTGGTGAGCTTCCGCAATATCCTCTGGGCTGATTTTCGTAATTCCCTGAACTTGAACGTGGTCGAGGGAAAGACTCATCCCAAAGGCAAACTGCGTTAAAATAATCATCTTGAATGCCGCATCAAGGCCTTCGACATCATTAGTGGGATCACTTTCGGCAAACCCCAAGTCTTGTGCTGAGCTCAAGGCTTGATCATACGACCAATGCTTAGTCAGCATCTGCGTCATGATGTAATTAGTGGTCCCGTTGACGATTCCCATGACCCGTTGAATCCGGTCAGCGGCGAAACTATTATCAATCGTCCGTAAAATTGGAATCCCACCAGCAACACTAGCTTCATAGAATAAGTCGCGATGATTTTCACGAGCAATCTGAACCAACTCCCGGCCATATTGCGCAATCAAGTCCTTATTGGCCGTCACCACGTGTTTGCCAGCTTGCAAGGCTTGCGTAATATATTCCTTCGCCGGATGAATTGAACCCATCACTTCGACCATAATTTGAATGGACGGATCATCAAGCAGGGTCGCGATTTGGTCGGTCATCTGAACGTCCCCCAAATCAACTTGTTCGTGCTTTTTCAAGTTGTGGACAACTACGCAGGCTAGTTCCAACTTACGACCGGTAATTTCTGAAATCTTTTCCTGATGCGCTTGAAGCATTTTTACAACGCCGGTCCCGACTGTGCCTAGTCCGACCACACCAATTTTAATCGTTTCCATCTTAATCCCTCCATATCAATAGTTAAGCTAATTCTATCGGAAGCGTACCACTTTAGCAAACCTTTTCAGACTAATTTAATTGGCCCCTGACAACGACCACACGTATAGCGGCGAGTGTCCATGCGGCGCTTGCGGTAATACCGCTGGCCACACCGTTGGCATTCATAAATATACCGATACGGTCGGGCCGTCGCCTGCTTCGGCGCTGGTGCATAGCGCGAGCCACCCACTTGCGCGAGTAATCGTTTAAAGTCTGCATCACGATGCCGATATCCCCGCTTAGTCAAATGTAAATGATAATGGCACAATTCATGCTTGATGACGCCAATCAAGGTGGCCTCATCAAAATCAGTCAGCATCTTCGGATTGATATCAATATCATGCGAGGCCAACTGATAACGACCACCCGTCGTTCGTAACCGAGCATTAAAACAAGCGCGGTGCTGGAACGGACGGTGAAAATCACGCATGGAAATGGTCGCAACGAGCTGCTGTAACTCTAAATCAGTCATTATGCTTCAGCCGGTGTAATCATCGTCAAAGCAATGCGCTGCCGCTGTTCATCAACTTCTTCGACCCACACCGTTACGATGTCGCCAACTGCCACCGCCTGACGCGGATCTTTCAAGAACTTATCCGTTAGTTTGGAGACATGTACGAGGCCATCTTGCTTGACACCAATATCCACAAACGCCCCAAAGTCGACCACGTTGCGTACGGTTCCTTGCAACTGCATTCCTGGTTTTAGATCACTCATCTTTAAAACGTCTTGCCGGAGTAACGGTGCGGGCATCGTATCACGAACATCACGCCCGGGCTTTTGCAAACTACTAATAATATCCTTTAAGGTCAGTTCACCGACACTGGTGCTGGTCGCAAGTTGCGCTAAATCTAATTGATTCAACTGTTGGGCTTTAGTCGTCCCAACGTCCGTCGTCTTTAATCCAGCCGCTGCCAATAACGCTTTGGCTGCAGGATAACTTTCTGGATGAATATCCGTGTTATCAAAAACATTCTTGCCGTCAATGATTCGCAGGAAGCCGACCGCTTGTTCATAAGCTTTCGGTCCCAACCGCGGCACTTTTTTCAATTGTGGTCGGCTCGTGAACTCGCCATTTTCATCCCGATAAGTAATCACATTTTGGGCAATCGTGCTGGATAGCCCCGAAATATGCGTCAATAGCTCCGAACTAGCGGTATTCAAATTGACCCCAACTTGGTTAACCGCGGTCTCAATCACCGTATCCAGCTGCGTTGTCAATTCCTTCTGGGGCACATCGTGCTGGTATTGCCCCACTCCCACTGACTTCGGATCGATTTTGATCAATTCTGCCAGTGGGTCTTGTAGTCGCCGGCCGATACTGATCGCACTACGTTGTTCAACGTGTAGCTCAGGAAATTCAGCACGCGCCTTAGCACTAGCAGAGTACACGGAAGCCCCGGCTTCGTTCACGATGACATAATAAACCGGTCGGGTCATAGTCTTCAATACCTGTGCCACAAACTCCTCGGATTCGCGGGAAGCCGTCCCGTTACCAATCGCAATCATTTCAACATGATACTTCTCCAAAAAGGCTTTAAACTCACCCGCAGCAGCTTCCCGTTTGGCAGTTGGAGCTGGTTTGTGTGGATAAATCACGAGCTTATCTAAGAACTTACCATTCGCGTCCATCACGGCTAATTTACACCCCGTCCGGTAAGCAGGGTCGAACCCTAATACCACGCGACCTTTTAATGGTGCCTGCATTAATAAGTGGTACAAATTATCGCCAAAGACTTTGATGGCCTGTTCATTGGCAGCCGCACTCAATTCATTGCGAAGTTCACGTTCGATGGCTGGGCCAATAAAGCGTTTGTAGGCATCCTGATAAGCAGCTTCTACTAGTTCAATCGCTGGGCCGTGGTGCTGACCAATAAAGCGAAAATGACAATACCGGTCAATTCCAGCACGATCAACATCAATGCTGACTTTCAATACTTTTTCGGCTTCCCCACGGTTGATAGCCAGTACCCGGTACGGTACCATCTGCTTGATGGGACTATTAAAATCATAATACTGTTGGTAAACACCTTGTTCATCGGCTGCTTTACCCTTGGGTTTCACTTTTGCGACTAGTAAGCCCCGGTCACGCGTATAATTCCGGACCCAGTTTCGTAAACCAGCATTATCACCAAAGGCCTCAGCCAAGATTTCGTGAGCTCCAGCTAACGCGGTATTCGCGTCTGTGATGTCCTGCGCTTCGTTCACAAACTGCGCCGCGTGTTCCTGAATACCACTTGCCGGAAAACGTAATAACCAAGCTGCTAACGGCTCCAGTCCAGCATCTTTCGCAATCGTTGCCTTCGTACGTCGCTTCTGTTTGTACGGTAAGTACAAATCTTCGACATCTTGCAACTTGTCAGCTTTTTCAATGGCTTGCTTTAAAGCCGGCGTCAAGTGATCTTGTTCAGCAATCAACTTCATCACATCTGCCTTACGACTCTCGAGACTCGCAAGCCGATCATAGTTATCTTTAATTTCGCGAATTTCAACTTCATCTAAGTTACCGGTACGTTCCTTTCGATACCGTGCGATAAACGGAACGGTGTTGCCTTCGTCCATGAGTCCGAGAACCGCTTTGATCTGTTGCGGTTTAAACTTCGTCAGCGTTTGATTAACTAACGTTAAAATCTGATTATCCATTATTTCACCCAATCTTTTAATCTCATTACATTATATTATACGCGTTTTACCCAAGTTTCCGCGCCGAATGACCATCTGAAAATTGTCGTTGACTGTCACTACCAATCGAAGCCATTACCGATACTGTTCACACATTGGTTGTGAGCTGGAAAAAACCAGCCCATTAGGCTAAACGAGCACGGCGCGGCCGCACAGTTGGCTGCCCCGCAACCAACAATAAAACGCTCGGCAACGCATAAACGTTACCGAGCGTTTTATTAGTGTGCTAAATCCAATCACCCAGATTAGCGCTCCTACATGACTGTATTCATGATCCGTTGCACGTTATTTGAAACGCGGCCCATTTCAGTCTCTTGATCCGTTTCAGCCTGATTAAAAGCAGCCACATCAATCGTTTGATCGTCGATGTTCATGCTAGCCGTCATGGCCGCACACGCATTCGTGTAGGCTTCGTATGCTGCTAACAAATTACGGTGCCGCCCCATTAACCGTGCGGGTACCGCAACTTTTTTCAACTGTGCCAAATTTTGTTGATACTGTTCAGTACCATCGCTAAATTCCATCTGAATATCATTGAATTCAGCTGGAACCATTTTGGCAACTGCGTCATTATCAATGGCCTGACGTAGTTTTTCAAAAGATGGGTTTAATTCTTCCCCCATTTTTTCAGTACTTTCGATAACTTTAGACAGTACTGGCATATACGTTTGAATCGTTGCTTTTTTCATGTACAAACTCTTTTCTTTAAATTAGTTAGCCTTATTTTACCCCTAATGGATGGGTTATGCGCGCCGCATGTGTCGACGTTGGAAGAACTTAACAATTTCAACAATCACGACCATCGATAAGGAAGCTAAGGCCACGATTCCCCATTGGTAAGCATCCAAGTGACTCACGTGGAATAACCCATTCAGACCGGGAACGACGATTGTCATCGCCAGCATCACAAATGCAATTAGAATCGCCCAATTAAAGAACTTGTTTCGGAACAAGCCGACCGTAAACAACGATTCATGAATGGATTTAGAATTAAACGCGTGGAACAACTGAATCAAGCCAAGGGTCGCGAAAGCCATCGTTAACGCATCAGCATGAGCTAATGAGGCCGTTGCGTGAACCGGATACGTCAAAGCTAACCAGTACACGAGCAACGTAATGCCACCTTCCAGTAGCCCTTGATAAATAATACTGCTGAAGACCCCACCTGAGAAGAAATTAGAATTTCTCCCGCGCGGTTTATGCTGCATAATGTTCTTTTCAGTTGGTTCAACGCCTAAGGCAATTGCTGGCAAGGTATCGGTCACTAAATTGATCCATAAGATATGCACTGGTGCCAAGATTTGCCAGCCCAACATCGTCATCACGAACAAGGTTAAGACTTCCCCTAAGTTCGCTGACAAAAGGTACTGAATCGCCTTTTGAATATTGGCGAACACTTTTCGGCCTTCCTCGACAGCAACCACGATCGTGGCGAAGTTATCATCAGCCAAGACCATGTCACTAGCCCCCTTGGAAACTTCCGTCCCAGTGATTCCCATACCAATACCGATATCAGCGGCCTTCAAGGCGGGCGCATCGTTGACCCCATCACCAGTCATAGCAACAACTTTGCCTCGTTTTTGCCATGCGTTCACGATTCGAACTTTGTGTTCAGGTGCCACCCGGGCATACACCGAGTAATCGCCGACCTTTTTGCCGAATTCCGCATCACTCATTGCATCTAACTCGGCACCAGTAATCACAGCGTCATCTTCGCCAGCGTTAATGATACCAAGACGGACGGCAATCGCTTCGGCGGTATCACGGTGGTCACCCGTGATCATCAACGGCCGAATTCCAGCTGATTTAGCTTCTGCAACGGCTTGCTCAACTTCTGGCCGTTCCGGATCAATCATGCCGACCATCCCGGCAAAGACCAGGTCATTTTCTAACGTTTCCGTATTAACAGTCGTCGGAACCGTGGTGATCACTTTATAAGCAAATGCTAAGACCCGTAAGGCTTGCGTTGCCAATTCATGATTAACAGCTAGAATCTGGTCACGGCTTGTCTTGGTTAACGGCTGAGCGTCACCGTTACTTTCAATCTGAGTGACCCGTTTGAGTAATTCATCAGGAGCCCCCTTGACGGCTACTAAGAAGCGACCATCTTCTAAGGGGTGCACCGTCGACATCAATTTACGTTCCGAATCAAAGGGGACTTCTGTCACTCTGGGGCGGTCCGTCAACAACTGATCGACTGGATAACCCTGATCCAAATTATATTGAATCAACGCTGTTTCCGTTGGGTCACCTGCTAACCCATCCGGCATGATCTTTGTATCATTACTTAAAATCATCACTTGGGCTAAATGGCTATCAAGCGGCAATTCAGTAGCGCGCGCGTCCACCAGTTCCTGGTTGACGACCAACTTTTCAACGGTCATTTTGTTTTGCGTCAACGTTCCGGTCTTATCAGAGGCAATAATATCGGTACTTCCCAACGTTTCAACTGCGGGTAATTTTCGTACTAACGCATGCCGTTTGGCCATCCGCTGGGTTCCTAACGCTAACGTGATCGTAACGATTGCCGGCAACCCTTCTGGAATTGCGGCTACGGCTAACGAAATCGCCGTCAATAACATGTTGATCAAACTCTCTTGACCGCGCAGCATTCCGATACCAAATACCACTGCGGCAATAACTAAGATTAAAATCGTCAGCGACTTACCTAACTGTGTCAAGTTCGCTTGCAGTGGTGTGGTCGTCTCATCGGCCGCTTCAATCATGCCGGCAATCCGACCAACTTCGGTCTGCATCCCAGTCGCCACCACAATCCCAGTGGCCCGACCATACGTCACGTTACTATTCATGTACGCCATGTTTAACCGGTCTCCGATTGGTAACTCCCCATCGGCAATCATCTCCGCCTGCTTCTCAACTGGGACAGATTCACCCGTCAGCGCCGATTCTTCAACCTTCAATGACGCACTCTCAATTAATCGTAAATCCGCGGGAACGATATCCCCGGCTTCTAGCGACACAACATCCCCGGGAACCAACGCGTCACTCTTGACCGTTTGCAGCTGACCATCCCGTAAAACAGTCGCGTCCGGCGCTGACATTTCCTTCAACGCGTTGATGGCCTCTTCCGCTTTCGATTCCTGGAAGACACCGAAAATCGCATTTAATACCACCACCAATAAGATGATAACGGCATCGACGGCTTCCCCAGTAAAGGCGGCAATCAAGGCAGCCACTAACAGGACGATAATCATGAAATCCTTGAACTGCGCAATAAATTTTTGCAACAAGGAAGTCGTTTTTTGCTGATTCAACGCATTCGGCCCATATTGTTCTAACCGTTGCGTCGCAGCACTTTGCTGTAAGCCGTGTTCATCAGTGCCTAGTTCCTCATAAACGGCGGATAACGCTTGTTGATACTTTGGTTTTGTACTCATCGTAAGCTCCTTTTCTGGCATCCGAGCCCCACTCCCTAACTGATCTCCAGATAGAAAATGAGACTCATGTATGCACGCAAAATTGTGTGAACATACATAAGTCTCACTATTTAAGACAATACCGGATTGGCTTCTTGCTGACGATATTGCCGCAGAATATTTCTGCTAGTTACTCCCTTATGATTGTATCGTAAGAATACCAGATTCCATGGGAGCTGTCTAGCAAAATAATCGCTTTGACTACCTCTGCATTCGCCACAGCACTCGGATATTCTCACATTAAGCGTTTACATATTTTAAACCATTCTACCGCTTTTCCACCAATCCCACCAATATTACGGTAGTCACCATAAAATTATGTGACTATGCAAAAAAGCGACCTGAAGCTGAATAATCTTCAAGTCGCCTTTTTAATTAGGTTAGCCGTAATCCTAATCGATTATCAGCTAACTAGCTTATTTCCAAAAATCATCAAACACAGTGATGGCCGCGTGCCGTTTGTGGGCAGTCTTTAAGTACCACGCCTCAATCTTTTCGGCCGCAGCATCGCTGACCGTCCGGCCTTCCAAGTAATCGTCGATGTCGTCGTACCGAACACCTAACGCGACTTCATCAGGTAATGCTGGCCGATTTTCTTCCAAGTCAGCGGTCGGGACTTTGTCATACAAATGCTTGGGCGCATCTAAAGCGGCCAGCATTTGTTTACCTTGACGCTTGTTCAATCGCCATAGTGGCACAATATCCGCACCACCGTCACCGTACTTGGTATAAAAACCAGTAACAGCTTCGGCTGCATGGTCGGTTCCCACGACAGCACCGTGCATTTCACCGGCAATCCCATATTGCACGATCATGCGTTGGCGCGCTTTAATATTGCCCTTGTTGAAATCATGAATCGTCAATTGGTTAGCTTCCAATGCAGTCACCATGGCATCCGTAGCCGGTTGAATATCCACCCGATCCGTCACGTCGGCTTGCATAAAATCAATCGCTGCCATCGCATCCGCTTCATCCGCTTGATTGCCATATGGTAACCGGACTGCGATGAATTGATAGCGATCATCACCCGTTTCCTGCCGCATTTCGGTAATGGCCATCTCCGTCAATTTTCCAGCTAACGTGGAATCTTGACCGCCAGAGATGCCAAGCACATAGGTCTTCAAAAAGGTATTTTTAGTTAAATAAGCCTTCAAAAAATCAATACTTCGACGAATCTCAACTTCTGGATCAATCGTTGGTGCAACGTGTAACGCTTTAATAATCTCAGCTTGTAATGGCCGCATTAGTAAGCTTCCTCCTCATCTTTATGGTTAACGTGGTCTCTGACCGTGTTAATAATATTCATTTTATGATCATAAAGTTTTTGTGACAAGTCGACCGGGTAATCCTGAGGGTTTAAATCCCGTTTGTATTCGTCCCAAAGTGCATCTAGACTTTCAAATGAATACTCCTTGATTTCATCTAACGTTGGTAAAGTATAAACTTGTTGACCGCGGTCATAGATGGGAACCAATAGTGGTCGCGCATCAAAGTCACTGACCGTCTTATTAATATACGTATAGCTTGGATGGAACATGTAAATTGATTCTTCGTTGCGCGGATCTTCATCGTACAACGTCACATAGTCACCTTCCGACTTGCCATCCGCACGCTTCGTAATCCGCCAAACTTGTTTTTGACCAGGCGTTGAGACCTTTTCCGCGTTATTTGAAAGTTTGATCGTATCAACCATCTGATGATGATCATTCTCGATCGAAACCATCTTGTACACGGCCCCTAACGCGGGTTGGTCAAAGGCCGTGATTAGCTTCGTCCCAACACCCCAGACACTAATTTTAGCACCTTGCATCTTCAAGTTTTGGATCGTTTTTTCGTCCAAATCATTTGACGCATAAATCTTGGCATCCGGAAAACCAGCTTCGTCTAGCTGTTCACGCACGCGTTTTGATAAGTAAGCCATATCGCCACTATCGATACGAACCCCTTGGAAATTGATTTTATCACCCATTTCCTTAGCCACTCGAATCGCACTCGGCACCCCGCTACGTAACGTATCATACGTATCCACTAGAAAGACACAGTCATGATGGGTCTCCGCATAGGCCTTGAAAGCTTGATAATCGTTTCGATAAGTCTGCACGAGCGCATGCGCATGGGTCCCGCTAATCGGAATACCAAAAATTTTGCCAGCCCGCACGTTACTCGTCGCGTCAAAGCCACCAATATAAGCCGCCCGGGTTCCCCAGATGGCCGCATCAAACTCCTGCGCCCGCCGAGTACCGAATTCTAGCAAGCCATCTTCACCGACAACCGACTTAATGCGCGCCGCTTTAGTCGCAATCAGCGTTTGATAATTGATAATATTGAGTAGTGCCGTTTCAATTAACTGACAAGTGGCCAGTGGTCCTTCGACTTGTAACAACGGTTCATTATTAAAGACCAAGTCTCCTTCACGAACCGCACGAATCGTCGCATCAAATTTGAAATTCGCTAAATAATCTAGAAAACCGTCTGAGTAGCCACCCAGTTCACGTAAATATGCGATGTCAGTTGCAGTAAAATGTAAATGATTGATATAATTAACAACTCGTTCCAGACCCGCAAATACCGCGTACCCATTTTGGAACGGCATCTTACGAAAGAACACTTCAAACACCGCATGTTTGTTGTGAATACCTTGTTCCCAGTAGGTTTGGATCATATTAATTTGATAAGCATCCGTATGCAAGGTAAAACTATCATCCGGATAGATTTGCGTCATGAGTATAATTCTCCATTTCGTAGGTAATAACCGTGTTTACAGTAAGTTAAGCTTATTTTAGCATTTTTTATAAAAGAATGCGCTTAAGCATCCAAAAAGTTGCAGAATTCCTTGATTTACCTATACTTTAATTATGATTAGAAAGTGAGGTCGCTTATGTCAGTCCCTTTTGACACGGTTAACATCTTAAACGTGCCGTTTATCAAGACAACTAACGCTGGTTTTGTTCAGCAACTTCAAACCGATATTCTCGCGCATCGCAATCGCTTTGTGGTGACCGCTAACCCCGAGATCTTAATGTACGCTCGTGAACACCCCGATTACCAACAGGTGTTAACGCAAGCGGACTATATCACGCCAGACGGCATTGGCGTCATTCAGGGGGCCCAGATTCTTGGCACACCACTCCCCGAACGGATCACCGGCTATGACACCCTTTTAACACTACTAGAATGGGGTAGCCAACAGCACCAACGGATCTTTTTGTTAGGTGCCAAGCCGGCCGTGTTAAAGCAAGTGACCACGATCGTTCAACGAGATTATCCCGGCATCGTTGTCGCGGGTGCCCGTGATGGCTATTATGACGACGAACAAACCGTTGTCGACCAAATCGTGGCCGCGCAACCCGATATGGTCTTCGTAGCCACTGGTTTTCCTAAGCAGGAATTTTTCATCGCCGAACACCGCCAACGCCTCGATGCGCTCTGGATGGGTGTCGGGGGTAGCTTCGACGTAATTGCAGGCGCGGTTAAGCGGGCGCCGTTATTTTGGCAAAAACACCACGTTGAATGGCTCTACCGTCTGATTCAAGAACCAAGTCGTTTCAAGCGGATGCTCGTGTTACCCCGCTACTTGCGGTTAGTTAAAAAAATAGCGCGCCAGCAAGCCCATTAACTGGCAATCATTACCAGTTATAAGCCACTGCGTTACGATGACAATTGCTTTTGTGCGTGTACCCAGTCTTCAGTCATGAATCCAAAAATAGCTCACCTAGAATAACATCCTAGGTGAGCTATTTTTGGTATCACCACTCTAATCAGGTGCCCAGCACCCGACCGACTGGTTATTTTTCAAGATAAAACTCAAACCGGTTACCAACGTACTGGGTCCGCACGTATTCAAACGGTTCGCCGGTTTGCAAATACGAAATCTGCCGTAACCGTAGCAACGCATCGCCACGCCGGACTGACAAGTATTCCGCGATACGCTCAGAAGCAGACATCGCCGAAACCGTCTGTTGAGCCTTACCAGGCACTAAACTTGCCTTCTCTTCTAACGTCCGATACAACGAACTCGTAATTTCGTCCTTGGTGAACTGCTTGACGAGTCGTTCTGGAACTGTTGCGACCTCAAAACAAATTGGCACATCATCACCATAGCGAATTCGTTCCATCCGTAGAACTTGTTCGTTGGCGCCTAACGCCAACTTTTCGCTCTCAGATAGCGACGGGCTCGTCACGTGATATGAAATCGTCTTACTTGATGGGACCTTACCCTGGGCCAGCATTAGATCAGTAAAACTGGTGACACCGGACATTTTTTCTTGGACCTTCTGATTCGCGACAAACGTGCCGGCACCGACTCGCCGCTCTAATATTCCTTCGTCAACCAATGTCTGGATTGCTTGTCGAAGGGTCATCCGACTAACATCGAACTGTGTAGCCAGCTCCCGCTCAGACGGAATCCGGTCACCAACGGCCCACCGACCTGCTTCAATCGCCTGCTTAATTTGGTTGTGGATTTGAATATAAATTGGCGAACTCATGGTACTCATCCCTTACTTCTAATTTATTTAGCTGCTTTTTTACCGTAGCTATATGTTGCGACTAAATCTTGATTGCCATCTAAGATGTTGATATCAGCATCTTTACCGGCTTCCAATGTTCCTTTCTTAGTCAACCCAAATTCACGTGCTTGGTTGACAGAAGCCATCTTAACCGCTTCAGCAATGCCGCAACCGGTGAACTTCTGAATGTTCTTGAAGGCATTAATGAATGTCAGGACAGAACCAGCCAAGTTACCTTCTTCAAGACGTGCTTGACCATCCTTAACAATCACTTTTTGACCACCTAATTCACTGATACCGTCGGGTTCACCCTTGGCACGCATTGAATCAGTCACCAATTCGATCCGGTCAACGCCCTTTTGTTCGTAAGCGAGCTTGATCATGTCAGGCACGATATGGAACCCATCACAGATCAATTCACAGTACATGTTGTTTTCAAGCATGGCATGACCAGTAACACCTGGTTCACGGTGCTTGAATTCACGTTGCGCGTTGTATAAATGCGTCACGTGAGTTGCTTTACTTGCTAATAATTGTTCACGAGTCGCGTTACTGTGGCCCACTGAAGGCACAATGCCATTTTCCAAGCAGTACTTTTCAAATTCACGCGAACCAGGATCTTCCGGCGCGTAAGTAATCAACTTAACCCGACCACCCGACAACTTGTTCCAGTTGTCTAATAAGTCAACGTTAGGATTCTTAATGTACTTTTCAGGTTGGGCACCCTTAAACGTCGCCGAAATGAATGGGCCTTCCAAATGAACCCCTTGGATAACCGGATTTTCATCGGCGGCCTTGTTAATACCGGCCATCGAATGGTCTAAGTTTTCGTTGGATTGCGTCATGGTCGTACAGAAGTATGACGTAATACCTTCGCGGGCAACCATATCATTAACCATTTCGTTAATTTCAGCTGGATTCCCGTCCATTGAATCAAAACTATAACCACCATGGCTATGAACATCAATGAAGCCCGGTACAATCGTTTTGCCACTCACAAATTCGATATCATCATCGGGTTGGGCCACGTAGTCATCCATTGGACCAACCGCTTCAATTTCCTTACCGAAACGAATGTAGCCGTCATCGATCTTTTCTAGACCAGTATAAATGATGGCATGTTTTAACACTTTGCTCATGAACAATTCCTCCTTGGATTTATCTGGTTTAATTATAATCGGTATAGACCAAACTTGCAACCACCAGCACCAAGTAATTTAAGATTCGCCAAGTTCCTTCGCAATCGTTGCATCAATTCCCTTCACCACTGCGGTCATAAAGCCGGCCTCTTCCATGGCCAGTAATCCAGCAACCGTCGTGCCACCAGGTGAAGAAACTTGATCGATCAGGTCAAACGGAATTTTATCAGAAGCTAAAACATTCTGCGCACTGCCCAGCGTGGCCTGCGCCGCAATCTTAGTCGCTGCATCCTTGCTCAAACCGTGCTTGACGCCTGCGCGGGCCATCGCGTCAATAAAGAAATAGATGTAGGCCGGCGAACTACCTGCTAAGGCTGAAAAAGTTGGAAAATCTTTCTCAGCGATGGCACTCGTGGCACCAATCGCATCGAATAATTGTTGCCCAGCCGCATATTGCTCTGGTGTTAAGGCATCATTACCAACCAACGCCGTCATCCCGCCACCAATCGCCACGTTCACATTCGGCATGATTCTCAGAACGGGGAGATCAGGGACAACCGTGGCATAATCGGCCAAACTCAACCCTGATACCATTGTAATAACCCACTTGCCCGTTAAGGCTGCTTGAACTTCTTTTAATGCGGCCAACGCAATGTTCGGCTTAACTGCCAAAACGATAACGTCAGCAGCTTGTGCCACGGCCAAATTAGTGTCACAGGCCTGTAGCCCATTTTTTTGCGCATAAGGTTGATAACTCGCGGCATGGGCACTGTGAATATAAATATCTGCTGGGACGACCGCTTGTTGTTTTAACCACCCATCAATAATCGCGCGGCCCATGTTACCGGCACCAATGAATCCGATTTTCATCCGTAAAACGCTCCTCTGACTTATAATTTATATCATTAACCACTAACCGATTAACGGCTAGGCAGGATTAAACAGACATTCCCGCTTACTCTTCTACTATACCAATATTTGTGAAACTGTGGGTAATTAATCACTTTTTTCAGTTCAACTTTCACTATCAACAAATAAATATCACGAGCCACTCTATTAAGGTGATTGCTTATCAATACTGAAACCAATTGATTAATCTATTAATAATCGGCCTTCAATATGCGCGTGGCTCGTTGACAGGCCCGCCTGAACAAGCTAATGTAAACAGCAATCAAACACAGCGTTGCTTCCGAACACGGCTGTCTAAAAACAACTAAGGAGTGTTTCACTATGAACCAGAACAACCATTTCCGACTCACCTTATCAACCCTGCTGCAACAATGCCAGCAAGACATCACTAGTCTGCCCACGGCCATGCGCGCCGTCTTCAGCTGGCAACGGGGACTTAATGAATTAAAGACGCTTCGCCGCACCACTAAGTTGATGATGAGCACGATGCTAATCGTGACCATCATTGGTTTTATTCTGGGCCGCGATTACAGCCTACATGGCTGGATTGGCCTATTGACCGGGATTACGGTCGTGATTAACTTAATTCTGGTTGATCAAGGGCGACTGACGAACTATAGCTGGGGCATTATTGCTTGTGCGGCTTGGCTTACTACGGCCATCACCAATCGGCTGATTGGTGACATTGCGTCGCAATCATTTTACCTTATCATGCAATTTGTCGGCATCACCGTCTGGCATCGTAAAATGGCAGCGCAACCCGACGCCAGCGAACTGACTGGTCGTAAATTGAGCAAATTAGCCGGTTGTGCCTGGTTCGCGTTAGCCGTACTCGTCTACGCCATTGTCTTACACTTTAGTAAACAACTTAACGGTAACCAAATCTACCTGGACGCGACCCTGTTACCACTTGGGATTGTCGGTAGTGTCCTCATGGTCAACGGTTATCGTTCCCAATGGGTTGCGTGGATCACACTCGACGTGATTAACGTTATTATCTGGTTCAACCAATTAAAAGGCTTCAGTCCTGCAGCCGCCTCAATGTTAGCATTGCAGCTGGTGATGCTCGCAAACGCATTATACGGTGCCTATTTGTGGTTTTTTGGTCAAAGTGCCCAGCAAGATAAACTAGACGCACATTAACCAAGCCGGCTAACCACCATTTTAAACAACCACTAACCAGTTCAAAGTTGACCATAACTTTGAACTGGTTTTTATTTGGGTCGCTATACTGCTACCTTAAAAGTGTCTATCAGTTTACATTTACCAACGAGTTTGTTTAACCCGGTTTGTAAAATTAAGTTAGAAATTTAAAAAGCCATTTGTGATAGACTTTTGAGTGTCAAAATCAAAAGAAAGGCTGATCACAAATGACCTATACTCATCTTACCATAGACGAACTTGCCACAATTTATTCTTTTTGGAAACTCGGTAAAAAGGCTTATCTAGTGGCCCCAGCGCTCCATCGGAGTGCTGAAACTGTGTATCGTATTTATCGGTTTCTTGACGCTGGCGGTACGATTATTGATTACCAATGCCACTATCGAAAGCATAAACAACATTGTGGGCGTAAACCAATTCAACTACGCCCTGATGAACTGGCCTATATTCAAGCCAAAACTCAAGCTGGTTGGCAACCAGATACCATTATTAATCGCCAAGAACGGGCTTTCAGCTGTGGGGTTCGAACCCTTTACCGCCTTTTCAAACGCGGTGTTTTGGGGTTGTCGACCAAAGATTTACCGATGCACGGCAAACGGCACCCTAATGGTTACATTGAACGCCGTGGGAAAGCGGGTCAATTGGGCAGGGATTTAAAGAATCGTTATCAGGACTATCCTAATTTTAATCAAGAATTCGGCCATTTAGAAGGTGACACGGTTCAAGGTAAAAACCATCAGGGTGCGGTAACCACGCTGGTTGAACGACAAACTAAGGTCGCAATTGTGCTGAATTCGCATACCAAGTCGGCACACGATGTCAATCGTAGTTTAGCAGGATGGCTTTCGAAGCTGCCACGACACCTATTTAAGTCAATTACGTTTGACAATGGTAAGGAGTTCGCCGGTTGGCGAACCATTGCTAACCAATTTGATTTAAATATTTACTTTGCCGCTGTCGGAGCACCCAATCAACGTGGTTTAAATGAGAACACCAATGGTCTGCTGCGTAAAGATGGTTTACGTCACAATCTTATTATGGACCAGCTATCAGATAGATTTGTTCAAGCAGTTGCCAGTCGACGAAACCACATCCCACGAAAAAGTTTGGGTTACCAGACACCTCTGGAAGCATTCATCAGTCAGATTACAGATGAACAGTTAAAAAATTTCTAACTTAATTTGACAATTCGGGTAAGTTAAAACTACTTAACTGACTACTGAGGGGGTCGTTTACCATGATGACAGTCGTTCGTCGCACGCTACACGACAAAATTTTTATTATTGCATTAATTTGTGCTGGTTTAAGTTTGTTTATTGGGACACCATGGCTGGCAGCAATTAATTGGACCACCATCGGCACCTTATTTGCACTCATGATCTGTGTTCAATTGCTTCGCGCGATGCATTTGCTTGATACTTTAAGGGACTGGCTCTTAGTTAAATCACACGATACCCGTCAAATGTGTCAATTATTCATCTTACTGGCCTTTGGTGGCTCAATGATTTTAACTAACGACGTTGCGATCCTAACGTTAGTTCCAATCTTTCTCACACTCGCCCGGCGGCAGCACCTGGCCATTGCCTACCCAACGACTTTAATTATCATGGCAGCCAATCTTGGTAGCGCATTTACGCCCATTGGCAATCCCCAAAATTTATTTTTGGTCACGTTCTATCACGTTAATCTATTCACGTTTTTTAAATTATCGACCCCGTTAATGCTTGCTAGTCTAGCTTTATTAGTCGCCTTAAGCTGGCGGTTACCTCACTTGTCGCTAACTGTAACACCAACCAAATCTACGCCCATTTCTCGCAGTCAAATCGGGCTTGCGGGCGGCCTGCTCAGTTTCATTATGCTTGGCATTTTTAATTTGGTGCCCATTTCACTAGTTATTATCGGAACGATTGTCGTAGGCCTCATGATTAACCGACGCGTCTTTCAGTACGTCGATTACGCACTACTCTTAACCTTTATCTGCTTCTTCATCTTCGTTAGCGCCATCAGTCATAATCCCGCAATAACGCATTGGCTCAACCAATTGACTCAGACAGCCCCCAGTGTCTATATTACTGGACTAATTACTAGCCAAGTCATCAGCAATGTTCCAGCCACCATCTTACTAGCGAATTTCACGCCCCATTTATCAGCGCTATTTTTAGGCGTCAACATCGGCGGTCTGGGGTCATTGGTGGCCTCACTAGCAAATCTGCTTGCCTTAAAACAATTGTTGCCCTTCAATGATGAACAACCACTCCACCATTTTTTGATCGTGTTTACGGCCCTCAATGGACTTGGCCTGTTCATTTTAGGCCTTGGTGGCTGGTTCTATTTACACCTATAATTCAGTTACGCTGAGTAACGATTCAGTGAGAACTTGCAAACCAATCAACTTGAAATAGTGCGAAAACCAGTAACTAGCGTGACATCATAAAAGGAGCAGTCTCAATATCATGTGAGCCTGCTCCTTTTACGTTCTATCTCTGAGATGTTTAGTGATACTTAGTGCGCCTGATCCACCAACATGGCCGGAGTGACGATTTGCTGACCATCGTAGCGGTGACCCTTGATCACGCGTTTCGCCCTGACAAATTCACCATCGACCGTCAGCGTTAACGCACAAATTCCACCATCAAACAGGCCTGAACGACTGCCTGCATCAATTAGATATCGTGGAACGTCTTGCGCATCTGCCTGCATCTTTAAATAACCAGTGTGTGAACCAGTCAAGGTCTGCACCGGCGTATGACCAGTAATGATGACTTTATTGAATAAGTTCCGATGCCAACGGTGACTGCCAGTCGTGAAGTCATCATAATAGTCATCCCGAATCCACAGTAGGTCAGTCGTTGTTTGTTGTGTTAATGGGTATTGCCAGTTAACACCCGCGTGCATAGCCAGTAACCGACCATGTTGCCACATCAGCGGCAAATGTGCTAAGAAATCAGTATCCGGCTTTAATAGCGCACCATTTAATGCCCGCCGAACATGATTGGGATTGGAGGAGTAAATCCCTAATTTGCGCCAGGTCCGGTGACCACCGTTCAACACCCAAGTTGCGGTGGCATTGTCATCACCATGAGCTGTCCGTAGCCAAAATTCATCATGATTGCCAAGCCAAGTAAAGCCACATCGCCGTATTCCCGTACCCGTTTTCTAACCATCGTCAGTACTTTTAGCGGCGCCAACGGAGCTGACTCGGTGGCATGACCAAAATAGCGTGCCGCCGTACCATCAATATAATCGCCCAAGAAAATCAAGCGCGTCGCGGTAACTTCAGGATCGGCTAATAAAACTGTCAGATCATCCGCGGCACTATGAATATCACCAATAAACGTATACAGCGGCATATTACTCCCTCCGTCTCATCGATAACCACGTGCATTAGTCGGGTTTAACGACCACCAATAACATCTGAAATCCTTGAACGGCATATAACGCGTGCCGGGCATCCTTAGGAATCACGATCGATTGTCCCGCAGTTAAATGATAAATGGTGCCTTCAATCGTAATTTCCGCTTCTCCACTTAAAATATTGACCATCGCATCGCCCTGGGCAGAATGGCCGCCAATCTCTTGGTCGGTTGCGACTGAAAATAGCGTCATACTTAAATCATCCCGTTGAACCAGTGTCCGGCTATTAACTTGATCATCATCCAGTGGAATTTGTTCAGTTAAATTGAGGACCTTAGCATGATCAATTTTGTTAATTAAACTCATTTGAATTCCTCCGCATCTCGCTATTAAGGCCTATTTCGTTTCTAATTGAATAAACTGGCACGGCTGCTCAGCGACCAACGTATGGACCGTATGAGCTGGCACCAATAAAATCTCGCCCGCATGCACTTCTTGGTCGGTCTCCGTCGCCAAACGGACGGTCAAAGTACCATCAACAACCTCAAATAAGCGGGTCAGCGTGGATTGTTCAGCACTAATACTTTCACCCGCCGCCATTGCGTACATCGCAAACGGCAGTTCAATCCCTAATTTTCGAGCAAATGATTTACTAGTAATTGCATGCTCCCGGTAAGTCATCGTGGTTTTTAAATCAATTTTAGTTACCGCCATTTCAAATCCTCCTTGGTCATCATCATGGTCGCTTACGTTATTCATGATGGTATGATTTCTTAAATTAAGCTTAACGCTAACAAACTCAATTTTCGAGGTTCGATTGAATAAACATCTTATAATTCTGAATAACTGACTGCTAGTCATATACTTAATAACCACGTCATCTCTGACAGGTAAATGCCTTTGCATCCAGATATGGGCCATGCAAAAAGCTGCCCAAGCATTATTGCGACGCTGGACAGCCTGCCGTTACTGCATTTGATAACAGTTCTGTGGAAAATTTGATTTATTCAGTCAACTAGTTGGGGCTGGTAGTGGGACAACCAAGGGTACGCATACGTAGCCTCTTCAACCAAATCTCATAGATCAAGTTCCAATACGACTTATTTTCGATAATAAGCCTTGGCCCAGCAGTTGCGACGCTCCCGACACCACTGTTCAAAAATACCTACAAACATTTGGACATCTTGCGCAGGAATTAGTTCTTCCGTTCGCTGCATGTGCACAATATCAGATATCACCGGATCAAAAGTATACGTAACAACCAGATGTTGTGGGATTCTTCGAATAATCCCACCGTTACGAGTAATCTCTAATCGCATCGTCTCCAGCTCAAGTTGAACTTGCGAATAAGTCTCTCTGGAGCAATAATCGACAACATCATACTGCTCATAACATCGTTTATACCAGGCATGCGAATTAGCCGGCAAATCATCAAATTCACCACGATTCATACGATTTCGAACAGCACGGCTAGCGCGCTTCTTTCCATAACCCATATGTGCTTTAAAAATTGGTGTGCTTTTATAAGAACGACTCATAATAATTGTGATGGCCGTCATGACGCGTTAACTAGTACGTATTTTTAAAATTAACAATGCCAGCCATTAACCTCTTCCGTGTACTTACGGAATAAATAAATTCATTGACCAGACCTCCTATCCCATCTGGATCGTGCCCCAAATAGAATACTAAAACATATCACATTATTATTGATGATGGCAAATAAACAGACCGAGACAAAAAAATCCACTTCATGAAGAATCCGTTACGCATTCTTCACGAAGTGGCACTACCTGCCGATATTAAGATAAATTTAAGCCAATAAAAAAGTCGTTACATCAAGATCCTAAGACCTGATTAACGACGAAAGGCGTAACAATTGGGCTAGCTGGGTTCGAACCAGCGCATCACGGGATCAAAACCCGTTGCCTTACCACTTGGCTATAGCCCAATAATGAAATGGAGGGGAGTGGATTCGAACCACCGAACCCGAAGGAGCGGATTTACAGTCCGCCGCGTTTAGCCAGACTTCGCTACCCCTCCGTAAATCATTCAACTATATTAGAATACATAATTTTGAATAAAAAATCAAGACTTTTTTCAAAGTTTTTTTCAGTTTTTATTTCAAATCCAGAATTTGCGTATCTTGATACCACTCCGCCATAAAATTATTGGCTTGCCATTCATTGATACGCTTGAGTCCATAGCCCACTGCTTGGTCATAATAGGTGGTCTGACCAAACACCCGCGGTTGCGGATGGACGTGCAAATGACCAAATAAAACGTGCGCCACGTTAAACTGATCCAACAGTTGTCCTAACCGGGGCGTTCCCATTAACGCGTTAGCCATATTCCAAAACCGATTATCATCAGAAAAACGCAAATAATCGATCCGGGGAACAAAGTGCGTCATAAAAATAACTTGCTTGTGATCCACAGCAGCCAAGTTAAGCTGCGCTTTTACTTGGTTGAACATTAAATCAGTCCGCTCCTGATCGCTCATCGGCTGTTTAATAGCCCGGTCGATCCAAAACGCATTCTTCCAGTGTAAGAAGTCGGCCGCAGTCGTATCAGGGACCTGGGCAGCATACTGATAGTCATACCAACCGTTATGTCCAATCACGCGCCAATCTGTACCAGAAATATCGATATACCGGTTATGCAGGTAGCCATCAAAATGCCCTGTTTCAAGCTCGTCAAACGAAATGCCATGGACCATGTCATGATTACCTGCAATCCAGTAAACACGCGTCTGTGCGCCTAATAGGGCCTGTAAATCGACGACAAACTGCTGACTACGCTGAAAGTCATTAAAAAGATCGCCAGCAATCAAATAAATCTGAACACCATTCTGTAAAAGATAGGTCGCCTGAGATCGCATCATCGCAGTCGCATCCACTCGATTAACATCAAAATGATTATCACTACTGAAAGCAATTCGTACGATGGTCAACCCCTCCAAAACAAAAAAGATATGCTACCACTAAGATAACATATCTTCGAGTAAATATTCAATTTAGCGAATGCCTTGCATCGACCGTTTAATCATTGGCACCATCATAAAGAGGATAATCCCTAAAACGACACTAACAATCCCGGTAATCGCAAAATATGGCACTTCGGTTTGCGTCGAGTAGAAACGGACAATCTGTGCATTAAGTGCACTACCAACTGAATCAGTTAGGAACCACATACTCATCATCTGAGAAGCAAAAGCCTTTGGTGCAAGCTTGGTGGTAACTGATAAACCAATTGGTGAAATCAACATTTCAGCAATTTCAACGACTGCCCAACTGGCAACTAACCACCATGGACTAACCTTCCCTGCAGTTCCAAAGAGCGCCCCAGGTACAGCCATCACTAGGTAAGAAGCCCCAGCGAATAGCAACCCAATCGCAAATTTAGTTGGTGAACTAGGTTGTTTTTTACCCCACTTAGTCCACAACCACACGAATGGTGTTGTATAAATCATGATGAACAATGGGTTTAGCATTTGGAAATCAGAAGCAGCTAGATGGGTAAAACCAAGATCCAAATTAACCCGGTTAGCTGCAAATAACGCAAGTACGGACGAACCCTGTTCTTCAATTGCCCAGAATAAAGCAGCGGCAATAAACAATGGGATATAAGCCCGAACACGTGAACGTTCTGTTGCATTAGTCTTGTCAGACGTTAACATCAAAATAAAGTAAACGATTGGTGTCAAGATAACAAGCGTACTAATTAAACTAATAACATTTGCTAACGTAAGAGCATTCATTAATTGCATTAATAGTAGAATCAACCCAATCCCAACGATTCCTAAGATTGTCCACCGCATGATTTTTTTCAAATCACCGGGTTCCAATGGATCAGTTGGATAGAGGCTAGCAGAACTTAAATTCTTCTTACCATCAAAGTAGTATTGCAATAGACCAAAGAACATCCCAATCGCAGCTAAGGAGAAGCCTAAGTGGAAGTTAACATTTAAGCCGATCCGACCAACTAAGGCTGGTGCAACCAATGAACCTAAGTTAATCCCGAAGACGAAAATACTAAAACCTGCATCCCGACGTGTATCTTCCACTGTATACAATTGACCAACCATGTCAGAGACGTTTGGCTTTAATAACCCAGTCCCAATGACAATAAGTGCGATTGAAACAAATAGTGCACCAACTCCAAATGGCGTTGATAACACGATGTGGCCTAACATGATGAAGACCCCACCAATAAAGACGGTCTTACGGCTACCCCAGACACGGTCACTTAGAAAGCCACCGAGGACACTAGAAACGTAAACTAAGGCCGAATAGATTGACATAATGGATGCTGCGGTGACTTGGTCAAATCCAAGACCACCTTTAGCGACACTGTAGTACATGTAATAGATCAGTAGCGCACGCATCCCGTAGTAACTGAATCGTTCCCACATTTCAGTGAAGAACAACGTCCGTAAGCCACGGGGTTGGCCAAAGAACGACCGATCCAGCTTTTGTTCCTTATCCAATAGAGATTCCTCCAAACTTCTTAACCAGTTTGTATTTCGTTTAAAAGTAACAAGTTTTGTTTCTTAATTAAACATAATAACTATTATACTAGCCTTAATCTTAATCAACAATAGCACTAACCGTTTTCTAATCTAATAACCATTAATTAAATTAATATCCACCATACATAAATAGTCTTAAATCCTTTTATAGCACCCAAAACTAGTTGATAGGACATTTTATAAGGCTTTTAGCTTTCTAAAATTAACACTAAATTCTAATTTAATATAAAATAATTAATAGCATTCAAATGCTGAAAATACGCAATTGGTATTAAAAATCTAATTAAACAAAAAAACAAAACTGAAATTATCAACAATAAAGTACCGCTATTAAAATGGCTATGATTGTTCGTAGCATGTAATTTACAGTTATTGCGACTAATTATGATAAACCGCAAGATTGATATGCTAAGCATACCTAAAAAAGCAGTGGCGAAAATAGGCATCATCTTACTAAGCCCTTACGATCATTTTGATACTTCGGCATTCAAATAGCTAACATTCTTATATCAAAAAAGCAGCTTTGCGTTTGCGCAAAGCTGCCAATCATTTTATGTCTATTTAAAAATAAAAAGGCGAGAACCACGTCCCACCTCACAAGTGCCGGCTACCAGAGTCGAACTGATGACCCTCGGTTTACGATACCGATGCTCTACCAACTGAGCTAAGCCGGCATGATATAAAAATAGATGTTAACACAATTGCCAACATCTATGTCACTCCGACAGGCGGGCTCGAACCGTCGACATCTTGATTAACAGTCAAGCGCTCTACCAACTGAGCTATGTCGGAATAATCGCATGGCAACGTCCTACCCTCGCAGGGAGCGATCCCCCAACTACTCTCGGCGCTAAGAAGCTTAACTTCTGTGTTCGACATGGGAACAGGTGTATCCTTCTCGCCATCGTCACCACACTATTGAGAAACTTGTGCTCTCAAAACTAGACAATATCAACTATCTTCATATGAACCGGAACACCAATTACTTGGTTAAGTCCTCGACCGATTAGTATTAGTCCGCTTCATGCGTCACCGCACTGCCACTTCTAACCTATCTACCTGATCATCTTTCAGGGGTCTTACTTCCATAAAGGAATGGGAAATCTCATCTCGAGGTGTGTTTCACACTTAGATGCTTTCAGCGTTTATCACATCCATACGTAGCTACCCAGCGATGCGCCTGGCGGCACAACTGGTACACCAGAGGTATGTCCATCCCGGTCCTCTCGTACTAAGGACAGGTCCTCTCAAATTTCCTACGCCCGCGACGGATAGGGACCGAACTGTCTCACGACGTTCTGAACCCAGCTCGCGTACCGCTTTAATGGGCGAACAGCCCAACCCTTGGGACCGACTACAGCCCCAGGATGCGATGAGCCGACATCGAGGTGCCAAACCTCCCCGTCGATGTGGACTCTTGGGGGAGATAAGCCTGTTATCCCCAGGGTAGCTTTTATCCGTTGAGCGATGGCCCTTCCATACGGTACCACCGGATCACTAAGCCCGACTTTCGTCCCTGCTCGACCTGTCTGTCTCGCAGTCAAGCTCCCTTGTGCCTTTACACTCTGCGAATGATTTCCAACCATTCTGAGGGAACCTTTGGGCGCCTCCGTTACTTTTTAGGAGGCGACCGCCCCAGTCAAACTGCCCACCTGACACTGTCTCCCACCACGATTAGTGGTGCGGGTTAGAGTGGTCATACAGCGAGGGTAGTATCCCACCAACGCCTCCACCGAAACTAGCGTTCCGGTTTCTATGGCTCCTACCTATCCTGTACAAGCTGTACAAACACTCAATATCAAGCTACAGTAAAGCTCCATGGGGTCTTTCCGTCCTGTCGCGGGTAGTCCGCATCTTCACGGACAATATAATTTCACCGAGTCTCTCGTTGAGACAGTGCCCAGATCGTTACGCCTTTCGTGCGGGTCGGAACTTACCCGACAAGGAATTTCGCTACCTTAGGACCGTTATAGTTACGGCCGCCGTTTACTGGGGCTTCAATTCTGAGCTTCGCCGAAGCTAACCCATCCTTTTAACCTTCCAGCACCGGGCAGGCGTCAGCCCCTATACGTCATCTTACGATTTTGCAGAGACCTGTGTTTTTGATAAACAGTCGCCTGGGCCTATTCACTGCGGCTGATCTTGCGATCAGCACCCCTTCTCCCGAAGTTACGGGGTCATTTTGCCGAGTTCCTTAACGAGAGTTCACTCGCTCACCTTAGGATTCTCTCCTCGACTACCTGTGTCGGTTTGCGGTACGGGTAGTTAAGTACTCACTAGAAGCTTTTCTCGGCAGTGTGACATCAGACGCTTCGCTACTAAATTTCGCTCCCCATCACAGCTTGTCCTTAAAGTGAAAAGCATTTGACTCTTCACAAGACTTACTGCTTGGACATTCTAATCCAACAGAATGCACATCTTAGCCTCCTGCGTCCCTCCATTGCTCAAACGCACTTAACTAGTACAGGAATCTCAACCTGTTATCCATCGTCTACGCCTCTCGGCCTCGACTTAGGTCCCGACTAACCCTGGGAGGACGAGCCTTCCCCAGGAAACCTTAGTCATTCGGTGGATAGGATTCTCACCTATCTTTCGCTACTCATACCGGCATTCTCACTTCTAAGCGCTCCACAAGTCCTCACGATCTTGCTTCACCGCCCTTAGAACGCTCTCCTATCACGCGACCTAATGGTCGCATCCATGGTTTCGGTAGTATGCTTAGCCCCGGTACATTTTCGGCGCAGGATCACTCGACTAGTGAGCTATTACGCACTCTTTAAATGGTGGCTGCTTCTGAGCCAACATCCTAGTTGTCTATGCAACTCCACATCCTTTTCCACTTAGCATACATTTAGGGACCTTAACTGATGGTCTGGGCTGTTCCCCTTTCGACGGTGGATCTTATCACTCATCGTCTGACTCCCGGATATGAATCAATGGCATTCGGAGTTTATCTGAATTCAGTAACCCAAGACGGGCCCCTAGTCCAAATAGTGCTCTACCTCCATGATCCTAATTCCGAGGCTAGCCCTAAAGCTATTTCGGAGAGAACCAGCTATCTCCAAGTTCGTTTGGAATTTCACCGCTATCCACACCTCATCCCAGCAATTTTCAACTTACACGGGTTCGGTCCTCCAGTGCGTTTTACCGCACCTTCAACCTGGACATGGATAGGTCACCTGGTTTCGGGTCTATAACCTCGTACTAAAATCGCCCATTTCAGACTCGCTTTCGCTACGGCTCCGACTTTTTAGTCTTAACCTTGCACGGGATCATAACTCGCCGGTTCATTCTACAAAAGGCACGCCATCACGCATTAACGCGCTCTGACTTATTGTAGGCACATGGTTTCAGGAACTATTTCACTCCCCTCCCGGGGTGCTTTTCACCTTTCCCTCACGGTACTGGTTCACTATCGGTCACTAGGTAGTATTTAGCCTTGGGAGATGGTCCTCCCGGATTCCGACGGAATTTCACGTGTTCCGCCGTACTCAGGATCCTGAACTGAGAGAATTTGATTTAATCTACTGGGCTATCACCATCTATGGCGGATTTTCCCAAATCCTTCGACTATCAAGTTCTTTGGTAACTCAAATGTTCAGTCCTACAACCCCAAAGTGCAAGCACTTTGGTTTGGGCTGTTCCCCGTTCGCTCGCCGCTACTTAGGGAATCGAAATTTCTTTATATTCCTGCTGCTAATGAGATGTTTCAGTTCACAGCGTTTACCTCCAACTAGACTATGAATTCATCTAGTGGTAACAGTTGATTAAAACTGCTGGGTTGCCCCATTCGGAAATCTCCGGATCATAGCTTACGTACAGCTCCCCGAAGCATATCGGTGTTAGTCCCGTCCTTCATCGGCTCCTAGTGCCAAGGCATTCACCATGCGCCCTTGTTAACTTAACCTCATTTACCTAACGGTAAATGCGATTAATGAGTTTAGCGATAATTAAACTTCAATAAAAAACTCAAAAAACGCGGTGTTCTCGGTTTCATTATGAAAAAATATATTTGATATTATCTAGTTTTCAAAGAACAAGTTTCAATGACGACTAACGTCGTCAATGGAGAATAGCGGGATCGAACCGCTGACCCCCTGCTTGCAAAGCAGGTGCTCTCCCAGCTGAGCTAATTCCCCATGAGGTATTCAACTTATGGAACCAACTGGTTCGGTTCCAATGGGCCTAAATGGACTTGAACCATCGACCTCACGCTTATCAGGCGTGCGCTCTAAACCAGCTGAGCTATAGGCCCAAAAAACGCTTATTAAATTGAGAGTTAGACCTCTCAAAACTAAACAAAGTTTCGAAGAATGTGTAGGTTTCCGTAATATTCCTTAGAAAGGAGGTGATCCAGCCGCAGGTTCTCCTACGGCTACCTTGTTACGACTTCACCCTAATCATCTGTCCCACCTTAGGCGGCTGGTTCCTAAAAGGTTACCCCACCGACTTTGGGTGTTACAAACTCTCATGGTGTGACGGGCGGTGTGTACAAGGCCCGGGAACGTATTCACCGCGGCATGCTGATCCGCGATTACTAGCGATTCCGACTTCATGTAGGCGAGTTGCAGCCTACAATCCGAACTGAGAATGGCTTTAAGAGATTAGCTTACTCTCGCGAGTTCGCAACTCGTTGTACCATCCATTGTAGCACGTGTGTAGCCCAGGTCATAAGGGGCATGATGATTTGACGTCATCCCCACCTTCCTCCGGTTTGTCACCGGCAGTCTCACCAGAGTGCCCAACTTAATGCTGGCAACTGATAATAAGGGTTGCGCTCGTTGCGGGACTTAACCCAACATCTCACGACACGAGCTGACGACAACCATGCACCACCTGTATCCATGTCCCCGAAGGGAACGTCTAATCTCTTAGATTTGCATAGTATGTCAAGACCTGGTAAGGTTCTTCGCGTAGCTTCGAATTAAACCACATGCTCCACCGCTTGTGCGGGCCCCCGTCAATTCCTTTGAGTTTCAGCCTTGCGGCCGTACTCCCCAGGCGGAATGCTTAATGCGTTAGCTGCAGCACTGAAGGGCGGAAACCCTCCAACACTTAGCATTCATCGTTTACGGTATGGACTACCAGGGTATCTAATCCTGTTTGCTACCCATACTTTCGAGCCTCAGCGTCAGTTACAGACCAGACAGCCGCCTTCGCCACTGGTGTTCTTCCATATATCTACGCATTTCACCGCTACACATGGAGTTCCACTGTCCTCTTCTGCACTCAAGTTTCCCAGTTTCCGATGCACTTCTTCGGTTGAGCCGAAGGCTTTCACATCAGACTTAAAAAACCGCCTGCGCTCGCTTTACGCCCAATAAATCCGGACAACGCTTGCCACCTACGTATTACCGCGGCTGCTGGCACGTAGTTAGCCGTGGCTTTCTGGTTAAATACCGTCAATACCTGAACAGTTACTCTCAGATATGTTCTTCTTTAACAACAGAGTTTTACGAGCCGAAACCCTTCTTCACTCACGCGGCGTTGCTCCATCAGACTTTCGTCCATTGTGGAAGATTCCCTACTGCTGCCTCCCGTAGGAGTTTGGGCCGTGTCTCAGTCCCAATGTGGCCGATTACCCTCTCAGGTCGGCTACGTATCATTGCCATGGTGAGCCGTTACCTCACCATCTAGCTAATACGCCGCGGGACCATCCAAAAGTGATAGCCGAAGCCATCTTTCAAACTCGGACCATGCGGTCCAAGTTGTTATGCGGTATTAGCATCTGTTTCCAGGTGTTATCCCCCGCTTCTGGGCAGGTTTCCCACGTGTTACTCACCAGTTCGCCACTCACTCAAATGTAAATCATGATGCAAGCACCAATCAATACCAGAGTTCGTTCGACTTGCATGTATTA
This sequence comes from Lactiplantibacillus argentoratensis, assembly GCF_037290055.1. Classification (NCBI taxonomy): domain Bacteria; kingdom Bacillati; phylum Bacillota; class Bacilli; order Lactobacillales; family Lactobacillaceae; genus Lactiplantibacillus; species Lactiplantibacillus argentoratensis. The sequence goes on along the minus strand of NZ_CP147647.1, from coordinate 474,732 downwards.
GGCACGCCGCCAGCGTTCGTCCTGAGCCAGGATCAAACTCTCAAATTAATGATGAGTTCTAAAAAGCTCATTTAATGTTGTACTAAAATTTATTTGCTAGCGAATTGACTTCGCAAATGTTTTGCTCTTGATTCAAAATCAAGAGACCCTACACATTTGATTCGTCGAAACTTTGTTCAGTTTTCAAAGGTCTAAATCGTTCGTTGATTACCTCAACGCAACTTAATCATCATATCAAGTTATCAACATCTTGTCAACAACTTTTTATAATTAATTTCCGTTGGAAGCAAGCGGCTAACCGCTATGTGCGCCTCAACAACGTATACTAATTTACCAATTATCCTGATAAATTGCAAGCCCTAAAATGCAAAAATAACCAGTCAATAATATCATGTTAATCAATCCACTTTGACAATATACGGTATTTAAAACCATAATCATGTTAATTGACTTCAAATCCTACCTACCGCCACAATAAAATTCGCTTTTACTTAATTTTAGCCCCCAAATACCTCAACAATGTTCGGGTAAAAATAATCTAACTTTTTTTCAATAAATCGCTTTCTGAACTAAAGTTACTCAATCTGACCCAACAAAAACGGCAGTTAGCTTAGGAAACCCTAAGCTAACTGCCGTTTTAAATCTAATTATTTATCTTCTTCTGGACGCATCGTTGGGAAAAGTAAGACATCACGAATCGAATCCGCATCCGTCATTAACATAACCAACCGATCAATCCCGATACCTAACCCACCAGTAGGCGGCATCCCGTATTCCAACGCCTCGACAAAGTCTTCATCAATATGTTCAGCTTCGTCGTTACCAGCAGTCCGTTCCGCAGCCTGAGCTTCGAAACGTTGCCGTTGGTCAATTGGATCATTCAATTCACTGAACGCATTGGCGTATTCATTACCTAAGATGAAGAGTTCAAAACGATCAGTAAACCGTGGATCTTCTTCATTCTTCTTAGCTAATGGTGAAATTTCAACTGGATGACCATAAACAAAGGTTGGTTCATTCAACGTGTCTTCAACAAATTCTTCAAAGAACGCATTAATGATGTGACCAACTTTCCAGTATGGTTCATACTTCACGTGATGTTCATCCGCCAATTTTTGTGCATCTTCAATTGACATTGGTTGCCAGAAATCAATCCCAGTCTTTTCTTTAATCGCATCGACCATGTGAATTTGCTTAAATGGTTGATTGAAATCAACTTTTTGATCATGATAAGTGACAATGCCATCGTCAGTTACGGCTTGCGCTGCGGCTTTAAAAATACCTTCTGTCTCAGCCATTACATCATGGAAGTCGAAATAAGCGACATAAGTTTCCATCATGGTAAATTCAGGATTATGTTCACGGTCCATCCCTTCATTACGGAAAACCCGACCAATCTCATAAACCTTTTCCATGCCACCAACGATCAGGCGCTTCAAATGTAATTCCAACGCAATTCGTAAGTAGAGATCAATGTTCAACGCATTGTGGTGAGTCACAAATGGCCGTGCTGCCGCACCACCAGCTTGATTATGCAACATTGGCGTCTCAACTTCTGTGAAGCCTTGATCGTCTAAATGATGCCGAATCGCTGAAATGATCTTCGTCCGCTTCAAGAAACGATCAAAGCTATCACGGTTAGAGATCAAGTCCAAATACCGTTGCCGATAGATCTGTTCCACATTCTGTAACCCATGGAACTTATCTGGCAATGGTCGTAACGCCTTTGATAAGAACGTTAAACCAGTTACTTTAATCGTTAATTCGCCAAAGTCCGTCTTAAAAACTTGGCCGGTAATTCCAAGGAAATCACCAATATCAGAACGCTTGAAGATATGGTAAGTATCTTCGCCGACTACATCTTTACGAATGTATAACTGCATCTTACCTGAGCGATCCCAGATATCAGCAAAGCCGACTTTACCCTTACCACGCTTAGCTAGCATCCGTCCAGCAATGGTTGCCACCACTTGTTTAGCGTCTAGCTCGTCCTTATCCATATCCCCATACTTGTCTTGCAAGTCCTGGGCTAAATCAGTCCGTTCGAACCGGTGACCAAAGGGATCAATCCCCTCTTCACGCAGTTCATCCATTTTTTCGCGACGAACCTTCAGTTGGTCGTTCATCGTCTGTTCTTGTCGTGCCACTAGTGTTCCTCCATTTCTAGTTAGCGTACAGATTTATTCCGTACCTAAACAATCACTACATGTTAATTTTGACAATCACGCCGCCAAAATGCAAGTTAATTATTCACTTTACCGCGTGACTAGCCAAATAAGTTGCCGTCTGCTCCTGAAACTGCGTTAAAATGCGCATCATTTCTGCTAACGAGCTTGCCTCCATTAAAGCCACTTTGGTCCGTGCCGACCTTGGGATGCCTTTTAGATAGTACGGCGCTTGTTCACGGAATTCATGACAGCCGCCCCGCTCACCTTTTAAAACCACTAACCGCTGCAAATGTTCCATTGCCGTTTGCATCTTAGCCATCGGTGTGGGTGGCGTTAGTAACTCCCCGGTTGCTAAATAGTGTACTGTCTGGGTAAGCATCCACGGATTACCTTCTACCGCCCGGCCAATCATGACGGCATCGGCCCCGACTTCATCAAGCATCCGCGTAGCATCTTGAGGTGTCTGAACGTCACCATTACCCATCAATGGAATCGTGAGGGCATCCGCCACCCGTTTTAACACGTCCCAATCAGCATGGCCTTGGTACATCTGCTTACGAGTCCGTCCATGCATTGCAACGGCAGCTGCACCAGCTCGTTCGGCAGCCCGCGCATTCTCGACGGCATATACGTGCTCTGCGTCCCAACCAGTTCGCATCTTGACCGTCACTGGTTTATTAACCGCAGCAGTCACAGCCGCGACCATCTCGTAGACTTTATCTGGACTTAAAAGCCACTTAGCGCCCGCATCAGTCTTAACCACTTTATTCACCGGACAGCCCATATTAATATCAATAATATCAGCATTGGTCTGCTGATCGACAAACTGGGCGGCTTGAACCAGTGTTGCTTTCGAACCACCAAAGATTTGAATACTCATTGGATGTTCTTTTGGATCAACAAACATCATTTCCAGGGTCTTACGATTATGATACATGATCCCGCGATCGGAAATCATCTCACAAACGACTAGCCCCGCACCAAAATCCTTGCAGATTACTCGAAAGGCCGCGTTAGTCACGCCGGCCATCGGTGCCACTACGACACGATTGGGAATCGTCACATCACCGATCTGCCACTCTTGATTCATTAAGCGTCACCCTTGGACCGTGAGAGCACTGCTTCTAGTTCGCGTTCACTGAACTGATACTGGTCCCCACAAAAATGACAAACTGCCGTGGCACCATGATCTTCATCAATCATTGCTTGAACCTCATGCTTAGGCAAAGCCATTAGTGCTTCGGCAAATCGTTCTTTAGAACAATCGCATTCAAACTTAACTGGCATTTTATCTAATACCTTAACGTCACCATCAAATAACAAATCCAAAATATCTTCTGGTGACTTACCATCACGCATCAATTGGGAGACTAATGGCATGTCTTTGAGCTTGTTTTCTAGCGAGCTGATGGCTTCATCCGTCGCATTTGGCAATACTTGCACCAAAAAGCCACCGGCAACTCCAATCGAATTGTCGTCATTTACAAACACCGACAAGCCAACAGCTGATGGAATCTGTTCGGATTGTGCTAAGTAATACGTAAAGTCTTCGCCTAATTCACCAGAAACTAACGCAACCGTTCCGGTGAATGGATCCCCAACCCCCTGATCCTTAGTCACAGATAAAAAGCCATCAGTTCCAACAGCCGCCTTCACATCGATCTTATGCTTATCATTCAAAGGCAAGTGCACATGGGGGTGCTGTAAATACCCCTTGACCGTACCTTTAGCATTGCCATCAACAACGATACCACCAACAGGACCGTTCCCGTTGATTTTAACGGTCATTTGTTCTTCACCCTTTAAAACCGATGATGCTAATAATAACGTACCAACCAAGCTGCGGCCTAACGCTGCTGATGCTGCACTCCAGGTATCATGTCGGCGTTGGGCTTCAGCAACCACGCCCGTTGCGCTAACTGCGTACGCTCGAAACATCTCATTACCCGCGACGCTTTTTACTAAATAATCTGCCATTTAATCATACTCCTATCTCAATCCGTCTTTAATTGCGACCCGACGCTCATAACCGAATTAACGCAATTGATTTATTTTCCTGAAATATCATAACGCATAAAAGGAGCCGAGACAAAGTCCCAGCTCCTTCATTTTACTTTATTCAATACTATGCTTGCGAATTAGTATCATCCTGCGATGATGGTGTGGCACTTTCAGCATTTGGTAAACCAGTGGCTGAAGTTGCGACATCACTGTCGGTAGCTGATTCAGTGGCTGAATTAGCTGTTGAATTGACACTACTGTCAGCACTAACTTCTGAACTAGCATCCGATTCACTTGGGAAACTTGGTTCAGCAACACTCACATTAGTCGTAGTGTCAGCTGAGTCTGCTTGCTTATCATCCGCACTTTGGTTTTGCGCGTGCTTTTCAGCTTCGCGACGTTCCAATTCACGTTTGGATTCTTCGAAGGTAGCTGCTTTCTCACTTGGGAATTCATTACTATCCTTTTCAGGCATCTTACCAGTCTTAAACAGACTGAGAATTTGCTTTTCATCCAATGTTTCGTACTTCAATAAGGCTTCCGCAATTAACTTATGCTGTTCACGGTGTGATTCGATAATATCCGTAGCAGTTTGATGCGCTTCTTGGCTCAAACGCCGGACTTCATCATCGATCAATTGTGCCGTATGTTGTGAAAAGGCACTCGCACCCATACCCTGTTGGTAAGCTGCTTGTTGGTTGGCATTTTCTAACTCAACAGGACCAAGCTTTTCACTCATCCCATATTGAGTAACCATTGCCCGGGCAATTTGCGTTGCCTGTTCAAAGTCATTAGAAGCACCTGATGATTGCGCCCCAAAGATAATTTCTTCAGCAGCACGACCACCCATTAAACCAGCCATTTGTTCCTTCGCATCACGTTTCGACATCAACATCTGATCTTCACGTGGTAACATGATGGCATAACCGCCAGCACGACCCCGTGGCACGATCGTTACTTTATGAACGACCCGTGCATCATTCAAGACCAATCCAACAATCGTATGACCAGCTTCGTGATAAGCCACGGTTTCCCGTTCATGCTTATTCACAACGCGATCATGCTTAGCAGGTCCGGCAATGACCCGATCTTCTGCTTCATCGAGATCCGCAGCGTCAACTTGCTTCTTATTACGACGGGCAGCTAACAAGGCCGCTTCGTTCAATAGGTTTTCCAAATCGGCACCCACGAATCCAGGTGTTTGCTTGGCAATTTCCTTCAAATCAACGTCAGCTGCTAATGGCTTATTCTTAGCATGGACTTTTAAGATGGCTTCCCGACCCTTGACGTCTGGACGACCAACTAAGATCTTCCGGTCGAAACGACCTGGACGAAGTAAGGCAGGATCAAGTACATCAGAACGGTTTGTCGCCGCCATGACGATGACACCTTCATTACCTGTAAAACCATCCATTTCAACTAACAATTGGTTCAGGGTTTGTTCACGTTCATCATGACCGCCGCCCATACCATTGCCACGTTGCCGACCAACCGCATCAATTTCATCAATAAAGATGATAGATGGGGCGTTCTTCTTAGCTTGTTCGAATAAGTCCCGAACCCGGCTAGCACCAACCCCGACGAACATTTCGACGAAGTCAGAACCAGAGATTGAGAAGAATGGGACACCAGCTTCACCGGCAACCGCTTTAGCAAGCAACGTTTTACCAGTACCAGGAGGCCCCTCGAGGAGTACCCCAGATGGGATCCGTGCACCTAAGGACACGAACTTCCGCGGATCTTTCAAGAATTCGACAACTTCGACCAATTCTTGCTTTTCTTCTTCTTCACCGGCAACATCTGAGAAACGAACCTTATTTTGCTTACTATCAGCTGGTTTTGCTTTGGTCTTACCAAAGTTCATAACCCGGTTGTTCCCGCCGCCTTGTCCTGCTTGTCCCATCATCATATAGAAGAGGAATAACATCAGGATGACTGGCGCGATGTACATTAATAACGTGACCCAGATGCCGCTAGATTCTTCGGCCTTAGCCGTAACCTTGACGTCATGCTTAGCCGCCAACTTAGAAACTTGGTCAACCGTGGAGTTGTTTTCCAACATCGTTGTTGAAAATGACGTCGTCTTTGTAGATGCGCTCTTGATACCAAGGGCGTTTGCAGAAGAAGTCGTCCGTGCTTTCCGGTATGAACCAGTTACCTTGTAGACGCCGCCACTAGGCTGGATACTAACGTTTTTAACGTTATTCTTATCTAATTGTTTGACAAATTCGCTATAACGAATATTTTGCGTTTGTGAGCCGGAATTACCGCCAAAGAAAAAGTAGATAATTCCCATCAAGCTCAGAAACATCAAAATGTAAAATAAGCTATTACGAAAGAGTCCATTGCGTCGATTGTTCATATGTGCCTCCTTCATCGAAACTTTTATATACAGTACTTCGATAGTCTAAATAATAGCACATTTGACTATCATTGACCAATTATTTATGCTCGTAAATCGCAGGTTTTAAAATCCCAACGTACGGCAAGTTCCGATAGCGTTCTGCATAGTCAAGACCGTAACCGACCACAAACTCATTCGGTACTTCAAAACCAATATAATCTGCCTTAATATCAACGAGTCGACCAGCTGGTTTATCCAATAACGTGCAGACCTTAACTGAGTTCACATCGCGCCGCTTCAACAAATCGATCAAGAACTTCAACGTCCGCCCGGTATCAATGATGTCTTCAATGACTAACACATCACGACCCGTCACATCAGCATCTAAGTCCTTCGTTAGTTGAACCTCACCACTAGAGATCGTTTCATTACCGTAACTTGATAAATTAATAAAATCAAGATCCGCGTAAATATCCATTTCACGAATAATGTCCGTGGTAAATAAAACGGCACCCTTGAGTACGCAAATAATTAATGGGTTCTTACCAGCATATGCAGTTGTGAGTTCTTTTCCTAATTTTTGTGCAACCTGATGGATATCCTCGCGACTATAAAGTACTCGTTCAATGTCGTTGTTCATCGTTTCAGATGTACTCCTTTCAACTCTCGTGTTTTAAGGCTAAAAATACTGTCTGGGTACCAGTCGTACGATAGCTAAACTTATGACCGACCACCCACAGAACGTTCCCTTGAGCATTCACTAACACTTGCACCTGTTCACGCCGTTCAGCCGGAACTTTTCGATCAATCAGCAGTCGACGTACCAGCTGATGACCACCGCCCTTGAGAACGATTCGATCACCAGCTTGCCACGGCCGCCACACTAGCGGCCAATCGGCTTCTGTTAACCAAAATGGCTGACTGACAACATTTGGCACCCGCGTAAAGATTCCCACCGTTTGGGTTGCAGTAATTTTCTGCCATTGGTTTAAGTCTACCATAATTTTTTCACGGGGCATTAACTTTTTACCCCTTTTTTTTATTGGCAAAGCTTCAATGATACCAGCGTTACGGTACAACTCCCAGGCCGCGTTTACCGTTAATCTACTCGTGGCAGGCCGCGTCCGTTGTCCCCACGAGACCAGCGGTTGTAACTTCGACTCGGTGAATAGTTGTTGCGTCTGCTGCTCGAGCCACGTCGCAAAAACGGCTAACTGCCACTGGCTCGGGAGTGCGCCCCACTGATCAACAACCAACGCCCCTGTGGCCGTTACGACCTGCGACAGTAGTACCGTGACCATTTGCTTTTTAGCCGTCAACAGCGTTGTCAACTGTTGCTGGTAATCGGCCACATGCTTTAATAACTGGGGATTAACCGTCATAAGTTCTGGCACGACACGGTGCCGAATCCGATTACGGGTCAAGGCCACATCTTGATTAGTAACGTCTTCAAAATAAACGACATGCTGCTCGGCAGCATAGTTTCGTAGCTGATCTTTCGACCACGTCAACAACGGCCGAATTAATCGGCCCGTTGCAAAGGGCCGACTAGTTGCGATTCCTGTCAATTGTGAGATGTCGCCACCACGCGCAAGCTTCATCAGATACGTTTCGACTTGATCATTGGCGTGGTGCGCAGTCAAAACTGCCGTTGCACGATTTTCCCGCATCACCTTAGCAAAAACATGGTACCGAAACTGACGCCCAGCTGCTTCGATACCACTCTTGGGATGTGCCGCGGGTAGCCAATCGGCCATGACTAGCTGCAAGTTTTGCTGCTGGCAATATTGTCGCAAGTAGTCCGCTTCCATTTGACTTTGTTCGCGTAAATGATGATTAACATGAGCCACCACTACCCGTGGCCGTTCCGCTGCTGGCAATCGTTGCAACAAATGCAACAATACCATTGAATCGACCCCAGTCGACACCGCTACCACCACTGTTTGCTGTGGTGATAACAGTTTGGCTGCAGCTAATTGCCGATTGAACTTTTGAATTGGTGTCATCTTAACCTCCCATCTAACTTCATTATAAATACATTGGATTTATTTATTGTTAAAACTTGCCGATTAGTTGGCTGGTCGTTTGTCACCTATTTGAACATTATTCCGACTGGATAGCATAAGATGAACTAGCCAAGCAAGTTTACAGTAACTCACACCGTTTCCAACGTGTCTCGCTGACTGACCTTGAACAATCGGCAATTTTCAATAAAAAAAGCACGGTCGTGACTCTAAATAGCCGCACCGTGCTTCAAAATTTAACTAGATTAATGGCAAGTCACTAAGTTTAGCTACGACGACCGCCACGGCCACCACGCTTACCTTCAGTATTACGCTTTAAGGTTGCTAGCCGATCCTCGCTATCTTTTAAGAAACCAGACATCAATGAATCAAAGTCCTGCTTCTTAGGTTCATGTTGTCGTGATTGGTAACGACCGCCGCCATTTCCCCCACGACTATGGAAATTATTTGACCGATCGTGATGATTGCCATTGCTTTGACGTTCACCATGACCATGGTTGTTACCTTGATGATTGTTTGGCCGGTTGCCACCCTGATGGTTGCCATGATGTTCATGTTCACCCTGAGGTTTGTCAACCGCTTTACGGATTGACAAGCCAATCTTACCGTCATCACCAACGGATAACACTTTGACTGTAACATCGTCGCCCACGCTCAAGACATCATGAATGTCCTTTACAAAGCCATCGGAAACCTCACTGATGTGTACTAGCCCCGTTTGATTATTACCCAAGTTTACAAATGCACCAAAATTAGTAATCCCAGATACCTTACCAGTGACTTTTGTACCTACTTCAATTGCCATAAAAAAAGTTGTTCCTCCTATGAAATAATGGTTTTAGTATAGCATACTTTGTGAAACGTTGAGTTATACATTTAAGCAATTAATAAAAAGTGGTCTACTCATATAAAGCAGACCACAACCCCGATTAGTTGGCAGTTACATCCGCAGCATTATCATTTGGTAAGCTGTAGACCGTTTCGCCACTCTTCGTATAATCATACTTTGAACGTAATAACTTTTGTAAGTAATCCTTATTATTCAACTGTTTGATCTGACTCTCAAGTTGATTATTTTTTTGCTGCACCTTTTTTAATTTAACTTGACTGGTCGCAACTTGACGGTTTACCTGGTGCAGATTGGACCGCGTATTAATCAACTGAAAACCAAAGAATAGTATCAATGCTCCGAACACCGCAACAATCAAAATAAACCGTCGCCGCCGTACTTGTGCAACACGCTGGGCTTGCCCATGCTCGTCGGTGGCAACTTGACGAATATAATCATTATCTAACTGCTTGATTTTGTTACGTGACCCGTTCGTCATGTTGGTCCAGTCCTTTCAAATTGGGTTGCCTAAATTATAACAACTTCATCGGCCGGTGTAAACGACATCATGCTGATTAAGTCAACGTTTACGACCATTTCGATGAACGGATACACCGACCTAATCACTAAATGGTTGGCGATAATCCGTTTTGTAGTCTTCGCTGATGATATCATACGTCAGCTCGGCATCATTTTTCTTAGTTGTTTCCAATAACTGCGTCACTTTGACTGTTAATGTCTTATTTCCAAAACTAATAATTAGTTCATCATCAACGCTAACATTACTGGAAGATTTCGCTACCTTACCGTTAATTTGAATCCGCCCCTTATCGGCGATTTCTTTAGCAACAGAGCGCCGCTTGATGATTCGTGAAACCTTTAAAAACTTATCTAAACGCATACTCATGAATGATGTTCCTTTCCTTTTGCAACGGCCTTAATTAGCCGCTTTCCATATGGCAACACTAACCACTCGCGAATCGTGAATAATCGGGCATAGACGGCCCCGGCAACAAACACCAGCACACCGATTAGCACCCCAATCACCGTTATAATTCCAGCCATTCCACGCGTATTCGCTAGTATCGGACCTACTAAGGCGGTGATTTGATGACAACTAAGGATCACCACGATACCCATTACGGCACTTAATGCGAGCAATTTTATCAAATAACCACTCTCTAATAGCACCTGCTGCAAGTCTTCCGGCGAACCTAACCACATGACCGCAAACATCACGGCCAAGCTCAATACGGTCACCGCACTGGCACCGTTGATGCCATAGTGGACCACGAAGATGTAATTAGCCAGCACTTTTGTCGCTAATCCAGCAATGATGCCAATGATCATGGCCGTATATTCGTTCAAACTCTGTAACACACTTGTATACGTCGTAATCAACGCTGCAAATAAAATACTAATAATATAGATTCGCAATGCCGTTGTTCCTTCTAATGAACCAAATAACAAGCGATTGATTTGTGGCATCAACGCAACTAGACCGACCGTCGCTGCCATTGATAATGCTAAACTAACGTGAACCATCGCCTGTGTCTGGCGCTTGAATTCAATCGGTTGACGCTTGGCTAACGCATCCGTCAAAGCAGGCAATAACGTTGCTGAAAAGGCCGTCGCCACCACCAACCCTAACTGAACCAAAGGTTGACCACGATCGTAGACCCCTTTTAGTGCCTTGGCTACTTCTGGTAACTGACCTTGATGCACCAAGCCCCGCATAACCGTAAATGAATCCACTAATTGCAGTAAGATAACGACAGCGGCGACAAGACACAGCGTCCCACCTTCAATTACAAATCTTTTGGTTAATTTGCGATAACTAGGTAACGGGTGGGTCGGTGCGGGTGCGGGCGCCAATAAATAGCGTAGACCAAAAGCAGTAAAAATCAGTGATGAACAGATTGCAGCTAGTGGCGCTGAACTCATTGCCCACGTTCCCATCCAATAATTATCCCAACCGAGACGGACACTGAAATATGCAGCCATGATGATAATTGCGACCCGTACGACCTGTTCGATCAGTTGGGACACTGCGGTCGGTCCCATCAAAAATTTTCCTTGATAGTAACCACGGCCGGTTGCTAACCATGGCATAAAGACAAACATCCAAGCCACGGCACTAATGATTGGTGCTAGATTAACGTCACCCATGTGGGCCGCAATCCACGTTGCACCAAGCTGCAAGCCGAAAAAGACGACCAACGATAATCCGGATAAGATATGAAACGCCCGCCGTGCAATCAGCGACTTACTCGTTTCGTCTGGCTGTTCTGCCACTAACTTAGAAATAAAATTTGGAAATCCATTTAATGCAAAGGTCATGCCAATGCCGTACAGCGGATAAATCTGCTGATAAACGTAAAATCCCGTATTACCAACCATGTTCTGTAAGGGAATCCGGTATACCGCGCTTAAAATCTTAGCGACTAATGATGATATCGATAAAATCAACGCACCTTTGAACACGGTGTTCAAGTGATCCTTTGGCATAACAAATCCCTTCTACCGAGCAACTCGGTGTCTCATACTAATTCATTTGAGCCGTGCCCTGACTAGCCAGGACAACGCCCCATCAGACGATAATTCCTGCTATTTGCCATTGGTTCCACTCGATAGCGCTTAACCCACCCCGTGCAACCATGCTTCATAACAACAACTACCGAGCTAAGACGCACTAGCGACATCGTCTTCGGCTAAGATCAAACTCAGTTGTTCGACAAACTGTGTTAATTGCGCCAGCCACTCATCCTGTTGCATCTTTGGCTGAATGACTAATTTAACCTTCATTTTATCATCATCAATTCCAACTGTCGCTTTTAATTTTGTTTTTGCCAAGGCCTTAAAAATATCTTTAGTATCTAGCTTAGCCGTCCCTTGTTTGGATAACGTTAGGTGTAGCTCACTATCGTCACGCTGAATCTTCTCAATCAGCGCGTCATCCGCCAGTAACTTCAGCTTACCTACTGCTAATAGTCCAGCGACTTCTACCGGATAATCACCAAATCGATCCATTAAATCATCCTGAACTTCCATGTACTGATCATTATTCTCCAGCTGGCGAATCCGTTTATAAATTTCGATCTTTTGCCGTTCATCTTCAATATAGCTGGTCGGCAAGTAGGCTTCGATTCCAAGTTCGACCGTGGCATCGGTCTTAACTTTAGCCGCCTGACCACGCTTCTTCGCCACTGCTTCTGACAACATCTGGGTATAGAGGTCATAACCAACTGAGTCAATAAAGCCGTGCTGTTGCTTACCTAACAAGTTACCAGCACCCCGAATCGACAAGTCGCGCATCGCGATTTTAAAGCCAGATCCAAGTTCCGTAAAGTCCTTGATGGCCTGTAACCGTTTCTCACCAACTTCTGTCAAAACTTTATTTTGCTGATAAGTAAAGTAAGCATAGGCGACCCGACTACTCCGACCAATCCGACCACGCAACTGGTATAGCTGTGACAGTCCCATCCGGTCAGCATTTTCCACAAATAAGGTGTTGACGTTTGGAATATCAACCCCGGTCTCAATGATCGTCGTTGTCACTAACACATCGTACTCACCCCGAATGAAATCGTAGAGAATCCCTTCGAGTTGTGACTCAGGCATCTGACCATCAATATGGGCCACCGCCGCGTCAGGAACCAAGTCTTTGATCTGTGCAACGACTTTATCAATATCATGAACCCGGTTATGCAAATAAAAAACCTGCCCATTACGTTGCATTTCTCGTTCAATTCCCTCTTTAATGACGCCAAAATTCTGTTCCATGACGTACGTTTGGATCGGATAACGGTTCGTTGGCGGCGTCTCAATCACTGATAAGTCCCGTACACCGAGCATCGACATGTGTAATGTTCGCGGAATCGGCGTTGCCGTTAACGTCAAGACATCCACACTAGCCTTCAAGGCCTTCAGTCGTTCCTTATGCTTGACCCCAAACCGTTGTTCCTCATCAATAATGAGCAGGCCCAGATCAGCAAACGCGACGTCCTTAGACAGTAAGCGGTGCGTACCAACCACGATGTCAATTTCACCACTCTTTAACTGTTGGACCGTCTCTTTCATTTCCTTAGTTGTTCTGAATCGTGACAGCATGCCAACGTTAATCGGGTAGCCTTCAAACCGATTCAGCATCGTTTCATAATGTTGCTGAGCTAAAATGGTCGTTGGCACTAGAAAGGCCACTTGTTTGCCGGCCTCAATCGCCTTAAACGCGGCCCGCAACGCGACTTCCGTCTTCCCATAACCAACATCGCCGACCAATAGGCGGTCCATCGGTTTCGGTCGTTCCATATCATGCTTGATTTCATTAATACTACGAATTTGATCCGGCGTCTCTGGGTACGGAAAATCGTTATCGAAATCATCTTGATAACTATCGTCCGGTGGAAAGGCGTAACCTTTCTCCGCCTCTCGCTTGGCATACAGGTCGACTAGTTCATCCGCGATATCTTCAATTTTCGCCGCGACTTTGCGCTTCGCTTTCGTCCATTCGGTACCACCCAACTTATTGATGCGTGGCGTCTTTGATTCTGACGAAACGTACTTTTGAACTAGGTTTAACTGGGTCACGGGAATAAAGATCTTCGCATTATTTTGATACGCAATCGTAATGTAGTCTTGATGGACACCATCAACTTCCAGCGTCTCCATACCAACGTACTTTCCGATCCCGTGATTGACGTGCACGACGTAATCGCCGGGTTTGAGATCCGTATAACTCTTCAACCGTTCGGCATTAGCCAAGGTCTGACGACGTGGACGCTTCTTAGCCACCTTTTTGAACATTTCTTGCTCGGTTACGATGACTAATTTACCATCCGGAAACTCAAATCCATTTTGCAAGCTACCTTGCACGATTTGAACCGCACCCGGTTGTAAATTAGTGGCCTTAGTCATGACCGCTTCGATTTCAAAATCATCAAGCGTATCACTGACCTTTGTCAGACGCTCAGCCTCTGATACCATCAAGACCACCGTCTGTTTAAGGTTATGCCACCGATCCAGTTCGGTCTTCAACGCTGGGAGCTGCCCAAAAAATTCCTGCATCGGGCGTGTGCGCACGTTAGTTACTTGCGCTAGTTTGACGTTGCCGATGCCCTTTTGAAACAGCGAAATCAAGAGTTGTGCATGTTGGTCATCCCGGAGCAAATCCCGAATATCATTGCCGTAACTCGCAGTTGCCAGCACCCGGTGATGTGCCAATTGGTCCGTAACCCAGTCAGCTTCTTGCGTTAATAACTGCTGCTCACTATCAAGCAAACGCGAATATTCTTCGAAGATAACGAGCCCGTCAGCGGCCACATAGTCAAAAATACTCGTTTTCCGGTCGTATAAATAATCGCCATATAATAATAAATCGTTTCCGATAATTCCTTTTTCCATGTCAGCTAAAGGTTGTGCTAAATTATCGGCCAAAGTCTGGCGTTCGGCTGGCTTGAGTTTCTTACTTTCAGCCGCAATCGCCGTTTTAAGACGCTGTGCCCCGGCCTGCAGCATAGCTGATGTCAGGATAAAATCGGTAGCTGGCAAAATTGTATACTCATCCAAGTTTTCCACCGAACGTTGCGTTTCCGGGTCAAAATACTTCAGTGTATCAACTTCAGTATCAAAGAAGTCCAGTCGTAAAGGGTAGTCCGCATCTAACGGGTAAATATCCACGATTGAGCCCCGTACCGCAAAATCTCCTGGGCGTGCGACTAACTTTTCCTTAACGTAACCCATGTCGTGTAGTTGCCGCTGCAAGTCTTCCAAATCAATATCTTGACCAACGGCTACCGGTAACGTGGCTGCTTGAAATTGTGCGACGGGCGGCAAGAACCGCCGGGCACCTGCAACCGAGGTCACGACCACTGCCGGACTGTCACGCAATAAGGCGTTTAAAGCCTGGACCCGTTGCGCTCGTGACTCTGGTGAACTTGTCGCAACCTCCGTCGCAATCATTTCTTCAGCTGGGAATAAAAAAACTTGGTCTTCATCTAAGAGACTCGTTAAATCATCCACTAGCTGACTCGCGTGAAAACCGTTATCGGTCACGATCAGTAATGAATGCGTTAATTGGTGAAATAGCGCGCTTAAATAAACCGTTCGTGCCGAACCGTTCAATCCAGTGATTAGTTGCCGACTACGCGGGCTGATACCTGCTAAAATTGTTTGAAAGTCGGGCGTTTGCTCAACAATCGTTTCAATATCCATTCTGTCGTTTCCTCCCGGGCTAGTTATATTGATTCATAACTGCCGCAAAATCATCATTTGCTAACCAAGCTTCGACCGCCGCTAGCGCCGTAATCTTAGCATCGTCAAACTTTGTCACCTCGGCTGGCGTAAATTTTCCCAACACGTAATCAACCACACTCATCTTCTGAGGATGGTCAATACCAACTTTAACGCGCTTGAAGTGCTGATCGCCAACATGACTAATAATGCTCTTGATGCCATTATGACCACCCGCCGATCCCTTTTGTTTGAGGCGTACTTTTCCTAATGGCAAATCTAAATCATCATGTATAACGAGCAAATCAGCAGGATCAACATTGTAATAGCTCATCAACGGTCCCACCGCTCGTCCAGAATCATTCATATAAGTGGCGGGTTTCACCAGTAAAATCTTCTCACCGTCTTGAAAAGCCGTTGCCACCTGTGCTTCAAATTTACTCGTTTGAAACGTAACGTTTAGTTTGCTAGCTAATTCGTCCACAATCATAAAACCAACATTATGACGTGTCTGGGCATATTGCCGCCCAATGTTGCCTAACCCAACGATCATTTTCATAATTTTATCTTCTCCTATTACTTTGCATACCAAAACAGGCCGAACCGGTAATCGACCCGATTCGGCAACTCTGAGTAACGATACCACCTAAGTCGTATTGGCACCACTACTCACACCGTGACCGACGCGCCCGCCAGTCAAGTGTTCAAAAGTTAGCGTTTATTAAGTGCGATAAGTATACCACAAAGGGCTTATTGACGCCCGCCAAAGGGTTTTGCGGACATTGTTAATAATTGTATTAAAAGCATGCTCAATCTAACACTTATTTTGCACAAACATGGTATACTTTAACCGTAAAAACTAAATTTTCACTACGAGAGGATGACTTATTTTGTCAAGCATGCCAAATCATCAAAAAGTTGTGTTAGTCGGCGACGGCGCTGTTGGTTCTAGTTACGCTTTTGCCATGGCACAACAAGGAATTGCTGAAGAATTTGTAATTGTCGATGTTGTTAAAGATCGGACAAAGGGTGACGCCCTTGATCTTGAAGACGCCCAAGCATTCACCGCTCCCAAGAAGATTTACTCAGGCGAATATTCAGATTGTAAGGACGCTGACTTAGTTGTTATTACAGCCGGTGCGCCTCAAAAGCCTGGTGAATCACGTTTAGACTTAGTTAACAAGAATTTAAATATCCTATCATCCATTGTCAAACCAGTTGTTGACTCCGGCTTTGACGGCATCTTCTTAGTTGCTGCTAACCCTGTTGACATCTTAACTTACGCTACTTGGAAATTCTCAGGTTTCCCAAAGGATCGTGTCATTGGTTCAGGGACTTCCTTAGACTCTTCACGTTTACGCGTTGCGTTAGGCAAACAATTCAATGTTGATCCTCGTTCCGTTGATGCTTACATCATGGGTGAACACGGTGATTCTGAATTTGCTGCTTACTCAACTGCAACCATCGGGACACGTCCAGTTCGCGATGTCGCTAAGGAACAAGGCGTTTCTGACGAAGATTTAGCCAAGTTAGAAGACGGTGTTCGTAACAAAGCTTACGACATCATCAACTTGAAGGGTGCCACGTTCTACGGTATCGGGACTGCTTTAATGCGGATTTCCAAAGCCATTTTACGTGATGAAAATGCCGTTTTACCAGTAGGTGCCTACATGGACGGCCAATACGGCTTAAACGACATTTATATCGGGACTCCGGCTGTGATTGGTGGAACTGGTTTGAAACAAATCATCGAATCACCACTTTCAGCTGACGAACTCAAGAAGATGCAAGATTCCGCCGCAACTTTGAAAAAAGTGCTTAACGACGGTTTAGCTGAATTAGAAAACAAATAATCATTTAATACGATTAAATGTATGATGAACGCTCGTCTATAGCAG
Organism: Lactiplantibacillus argentoratensis; assembly: GCF_037290055.1. Taxonomy (NCBI): domain Bacteria; kingdom Bacillati; phylum Bacillota; class Bacilli; order Lactobacillales; family Lactobacillaceae; genus Lactiplantibacillus; species Lactiplantibacillus argentoratensis. The sequence continues at coordinate 457,240 of NZ_CP147647.1, read as the reverse complement.
ACGGGCGTTTTTTTATTTGCTTGAGGGTACCTTAGCGATTCATTAAAGCGCAACACGCACTAAAGGCTATTTTTAAAACTTTCTTATCACGATTACCGGCCTTGAAGTTTGCACTCATCTCACTTCTGTTATAAGGTGAGAATATTACGAATATATGGAGGACCAACTTAATTATGAAACATAAACGTGGACTTATGATTGGGGGCAGTATCCTCGGTCTCCTCGTCATCGGATATGTTGCCACGAGCTTAATCTGGCAACATCAACAAACGTTCCTCAGTAATACGTCGGTCGCTGGTGTTGACGTCAGTGGTAAAACCGCCGCTCAAGCAGCACCGAAAGTTAATCGCGCTTTAGAACATCGCACTTATCGAATTATTGAAAACGGCCAAACAAAGTACTCATTTACCAGCAAATCAGCCGGTATTACAATCAATACTAAAAAAGATTTAACCAAATTAGTGACCAAACAAAACTACTGGCGTTGGCCCCTTGCACTATTGCAATCGGCTCAGGCTGATGATAGCTCAGCGGTTGGACAACTAACCATCAATCATACTGATTTGAAAACCCTACTACAAAAAATCACCACGACTGCCAATCAAACCAAACGAACAAAAACTGAAAACGCCAAGTTAGTTTATCAACATAACCAAGTTGAGATTAAGAAAGAAGTTCAAGGAACCGAATTAGATCAAGCTAAACTTAAGACGGTCGTCACCAAAGCAATTAGTAATGGTGACAGTCATATCACCCTTAAAGACGCCTACGTCACTCCGACCGTTACCAGCACGAGTGCTAGTTTAAAGACGGCCAAAGCAAAATCAGCGAAATACGCTACCGAAAAGGCCACCTATAATATCAACGGTCATAAATTCACGATTCCTCACGACCTAATTCTCAGTTGGATTAAAGTCGATAAGCAAGGTAAAGTGAGTTTAGACCAAAACGCTGTTCTGACTTACGTGAAGCAATTGAATGATAAGTATCATACCTATCATACGACGCGTCAGTTCAAGAGTACGGCGCGTGGAACCGTATCCGTCAGCGGCGGGTTTTATGGCTGGACCATCAAAACTGAATCGGAAGCCAAAGCCCTCGCTACTGAAATCTTGAAGGGCAAGGACTTTACCCGCTCACCAATCACCAGTGGTTCCGGATATAACAACAAGGGCACTGACATCGGCAACACCTACGTCGAAGTTGATAAAGAAAATCAGCATATGTACGTCTACGTTGATGGAAAGCTCAAAGTTTCAACGGACATCGTTACTGGAAAGCCCGGTAAACACGCTACAACAACGGGTGTTTGGTACATCTGGAATAAGGAAAAGAACGCGACCCTTAAAGGTGATAATGACGATGGCTCAAGTTATTCCCAACCAGTTTCTTATTGGATGCCGTTCGATGACACTGGCGAAGGAATTCACGATTCTTCATGGCAAACTCAATATGGTGGTACTTGGTACAAGAAGCACGGCTCGCATGGTTGTGTGAACACCCCACCTTCTGTCATGAAAAAAGTTTTTGCTACCGTGCCAGTCGGAACACCAGTCATTGTTTTCTAATTTAAATCTAATTTAGCCAAGCCGGTCTGAATGTTATCATGCCGGCTTTTTCATCCCTTTTAGCCGTCGTTTTATGTCATAATGATACGTGTAAGCGGTCGTTTTATGGTATTATTTATTAAAACAAACTAATAAATCTGGGGGACCAACTGCTATGCTATTAAAAACACTCGTTAAGCCCAAAGAACGCCTCGTCACCATTACGGCGGACGCGACCTTAGAGGACGCCTTAAAAGTCCTGGAAGATTCCGGCTTCCGCTGTATTCCAATCTTAGATGAAACCGGTCATATCTTCCGCGGTAATATCTACAAGATGCACATCTACCGGCACAAATCCCGTGGTGGCGACATGTCGCTTCCCGTGACGACCCTGCTTAAAAATGCCACGAAAACGATTCAAGTCGACTCCGCCTTCTACAACATCTTCTTCTCCATCAAAGATTTGCCATACATTGCGGTGCTCGATGAACACGGTTATTTCTATGGCATTCTCACTCATACGCGTCTGCTCGACATGCTCTCACAATCTTGGAACGTTAATGTTGGTAGCTATGTTTTAACAGTTGTCTCCGTTGGTGAACGTGGTGATCTTGCAGCCATGGCTAAGATTATCACGAAATATACTTCAATCGCCGGCTGCCTGACCTTAGACGTCCAAAACGGGACACTCGGTTATCGGACGCTCTTTACCTTGCCAGAAAATGTCGACAGTGAAAAGCTCAAACGAATTATCGACAACTTGAATCGCAAACAATTTAAAGTCATCGAAGTGGAAGATTTACAAGCTGAATAATATCAGTTGCCCCGAGGTTACCTTGGGGCTTTTTTTAATGAGATGAATTTTCAGATCAAAAGCGACCCGCTTAAGACCGCTGGGCGCAATTCGAGTTGGCATCAGTATGTCGTCCTAGCACCGACCTCCAGGTATTTCTCACAATTGTTGGAACGTGGTGGGCGCAGATTTGAGTCGAAAAATCGCGTCACAATTGCTGGCCGTTCATTTGCCATTCAAGCAGCTTACCGAAACGTGCTCGGTGCCACTGAAGCCTGTACTTGCTATGCTAAGTTATTCTAAGCCAGAAGAAAATTATCTCCGACTTAGAATAGGACTCATATTTGAGATTGCGCGCTAGGGTTAGTGCGTTAGCTCAAATCGACCTTGTGGACATTCCAGCGATTGTCACCCAGCCCCGGAGGCCTTAGTAGAACACACACTGGAATCTTGATGCAGCATTAAATTACCGCTGACTAATTTCAAACCATTTAAATCTACCTGCTAATTTTAACAAGCAATGTCATTTATCTAAAATCATTTGACAAGCATGAAAGTCAATGATAAAGTAGTCAACATTAAATAAAGATTAGAAAACAATTAAACGCGACGATTAGGAAAGTAGCACTTAAGCAATTGTTCAGAGAGGTTCCGGCTGGTGAAAGGAACTCATACTGCTATCTTGTGAAAATCCCCTAATCACGGTAAGTGCAATCATTATTTGTGAGTACTTAATGGCAGCATCCATTATCATGCTAGCGCATCGTCACTTAATTTACCGTGCGTGAAGTGAGGCCAGTTTACTGGCAAATAATAGGTGGTACCGCGGAAACGCCCTATATCAATCAACTACTTGATTGGTATAGGGCGTTTTTATTGTCTAATCGAAGGAGGAATTTCTATGTTAACAGGAACTCATTTGGTGCAGCTCAAAAATGGTTTTCATTTATTTACTCGTACAGTTGGTCACGGACCAGTCAAAGTATTATGTGTTCACGGTGGCCCTGGTAGTAATCATACCGAATTTGAAAACTTTGCCACTGAGCTAGGTGAAGACAATTTTCAAGTCAGCATGTATGATCAATTAGGCTCCTTTTACTCAGATCAACCTGACTTTTCAAGGCCCGAAAATCAACAGTTCTTGTCCTTGGATTATTATTTATCTGAACTAGAAGAAGTCCGCCAGCAGCTCGGACTCGAAGATTTCTACTTACTTGGGCACTCGTGGGGTGGCTTATTGGCTCAAGAATATGCTTTGAAATATGGTCAGCACCTCAAAGGCTTAATTATCATGAGTATGATTGATAACATTGCCGAATACACACCACACGTCAATAAATTGCGCGAACAAACGTTAACAGCAAGCCAAGTTAGCTATATGCGAGGTATTGAAAGCGCTGAAGCCTTTGATGATCCAGAATACCAACGTCTTGTCACGACTCTCAACCAGCACTTCGTTTGTCGCCATCCGGAAAATGCGCCTCGTCAATTAGTCTCAACACTAGCTACACCTGTCTATAATTATTTTCAGGGCAATAACGAGTTCGTTATGGTTGGGGCATTAAATGGCTGGGATCAACGTGCAAACCTCCATAAAATCACAACGCCAACTTTGCTCACCTTTGGGGAATACGATACGATGCCACTATCAGTCGCTCGGCGTATGCAGCAAACTCTTCCACAGGCACGGTTAACTTTAACGCCAGATGGTGGACATTGTCATAGTGTAGATAATCCAGACGCTTTCTTCCATAACTTGAGACGCTATCTCACCGATGTCGAAACCAATCAATTTACAGCATATTAATTGAGGAGGAACGCTAATGTTGATGAAAAAATTGACAACTATTAGTTGCCTTTTACTAGTACTAAGTAGTCTAACCGCTTGTGGGCAAGCACATGCCAATGTCACAACCACCAGGAAAACCCTGCATTTGATGCAGGATAGTGAATTGACCTCATTGGATACCTCAAATACAGCCACACTTACACAATGGAACGTCTTACAGCAGTCCATGGAAGGTCTCTATCGCATGAACGCTCAGAATAAAGTGGTCGGTGCAATGGCCACTAAAGTCGTTAAACCAACAAATCATGGCAAAACCTACACCTTTCACTTACGACGAAATGCAAAGTGGAGTAATGGTCACACCGTCACTGCCAAAGATTTCGTAACCGCTTGGCAACGCTCTGTCAGTGCCACTTCTACCTCTGGTTATAGTTACATATACGAAGGTATCAAAAACGCTGCTCAAATTTCAGCCGGACATAAATCTGTTAAATCATTGGGCGTTACTGCAGTGAATAAGCACACTTTAAAAGTTACGCTCAGCCACGCCATGCCATACTTGAGTAAGATGCTCACCATGCCAGCTTTCTTTCCCCAGGATCATCAAGTGGTGTCCAAATACGGGAAAGATTACGGAACTACTAGTACAAAAATGGCCTACAATGGCCCGTTCGCCGTTAAAGGTTGGAACGGGACTAATGATTCTTGGAATTTGTTAAAAAATACATACTATTACGATAAAAGTGACATCAAGTTAAATAAAATAACAATGCAAGTTGTCAAGGACTCCACAACTGCCCATAATCTCTTCTCACAAAATAAATTAGATGACGCTACTGTCACCGGCGTCACCGCGCAGGGTGTTCAAAATGACTCGCATCTGAAACACGTCAGTAAAGCTGGCACTTATTATTTACGTCTCAACATGCAAAAAAATCGGGCTTTAAACAATCAATATTTACGTCAAGCCTTGAATCTTGTGCTTAATAAAAAAACACTCACCAAAAATATTTTGAGTGATGGTTCAACACCTGCTTACAATTATGTCACACCAGGTTTAACCACCGATCCCACTACGGGCAAGGATTTTGGTACTGAAACTCAAAGCACCTACCGACACAATGTTGCTAAAGCACAAGTATTATGGAATAAGGGTCTCAAGCAACTTGGCCGTTCTTCTGTAACATTAAAGCTAGTTAGTGATGACACAACGGTCGCTAAGAATATTGACCAGTTTGTTCAAGCCGCTGTAGCACAAAACCTGAAACATGCCAAAGTGTCAGTTTCAGCGATACCTTCAAAGGCCTCCGGCGAAGCAGTTACTAACGGAAATTACGATTTGACTTATACACTCTGGCTAGCAGACTACGCGGACCCGATTTCCTTTTTCGACATTCTGACAAAGAACAATCCGCAAAACTACGGGCACTATGATGACACTGTTTTCAATCAACAAATCACCGCTGCACACAACCAGAACGCAACTAACACACAATCATACTGGCAAAATATGAGAACTGCCGCCAAACGTCTCAACCAAACAGCAGCAGTCGTACCGCTTTACAACATGACTGAAAGTCACCTTGTAAATTCTAATTTAAATGGTGTCAGCTATCATGCGGTTGGCGAAAACGATTATACGCGTGCTTACTTCAAATAATTGTCTGGGTTCTGAAATGAACACCAGTCATTATGCACTATATCTGCCCATAATGAACTCTTAGCGCCAACTTCACTATGAGTCGATTAGATTATTTTGTTCAACTGACATCGTAATGACTCGACAAAAAAACCGTTATTTCAATGACTCATCCTTCATCGAAATAACGGTTTTTAGTCTGATTTGTAAAAGTCACACTCTACTGAATCCGGTCACTAAAGTGCAAGACCCGATCCAAGCTGTACATAATTGGCGCGGTGATACTCATGATAATCAACTCTGATAAAGCAGTTGTTAGATACGTCGGCCAGAAAGCGACGCCGCTACTCATCATGGTAATCATCAACGCGATCATAAACATTGAAACGGTGAATAATGCGATATTCAGTAACATCCGTTGCCAAACCGTCTTCAACTTGGGCGCCAGCCACGTCAATACCAGCAAGGCCAGTAATGATTGGCCACCACCAAAGAGAACGTTGAGGAGACTCGCACCGGGGCCAAAAGCATCAAATAAAATAACGCCGGCAACAATTCCCCAAACATACTTGCGATTGAACACGGCTAAGTGGTTCAACCCTTCAGAAACGCGGAATTGAATTGCGCCCGATGCCAAGCTAAAAGCTGCGGGGCCTAGGCATAATACAACATACATTGCAGCGACTAGGGCATTGATAATCCATGGTCGAATTTTTGATTGTGTCATTCGCTTAATTCCTCCTAGTTTTTTTAACGTGGGATGGTTACGAACCACGTATTGATTGAAACAAAGCGAATATAATCGTAGCACGCTCTAGTAGTTCCCGCAAGCTTGTTAATTGAAAATGCTGGTAGGAATAAATAAGTTACCTAATGTAGCCGCCATTACCGCCTTAATTGCTGGCATCCGGTTGCCGGCCTCTTCAAAGACGACCGCCTGCTTACTCTGGAAGACATCATCCGTAATTTCAAACGCCGTCATTCCGTACTGTTCGCCTAATTTGGCTCCCAACTGCGTCTTTAGATCGTGTAGTGCTGGTAAGCAATGCATGACAATCGTCGATGACTTGCCAGTAGCTGCGAGCAACGCAGTATTAATTTGAAACGGCAATAGTTGCTTGATCCGCTCACCATAGTCGACCTGCTCGCCCATTGAGACCCAGACATCCGTATAAAGCGCATCAGCCTGAGTAACGGCTTGTTGCGGATCAGCCGTAATCACGACCGTGCTCCCAGCTGCCTGTGCATACTGTTGGGCCAACGCGACCACGGCTGGGGCTGGCTGTAACGCTACCGGGGCCCCGATAGCGATATTGATACCGAGCATCGCTCCCGCCACAAGTAAACTGTTAGCCATATTATTGCGACCATCACCAACGTACGCTAACGTCAACCCTTTTAAATGACCAAAATGTTCATTTAAAGTTAAAAAATCCGCTAAAATCTGCGTCGGGTGCCACTCATCGGTCAACCCGTTCCAGACTGGCACACCGCTATAGGTCGCTAAGTCTTCGACCGTGCTTTGCTTAAAGCCCCGAAATTCAATGCCATCATACATGGACCCCAGTACTTTCGCCGTATCAACAACTGACTCCTTCGTCCCGAATTGGATGTCGTCTTTACCTAAAAACTCTGGATTCGCGCCCAGATCATTAGCCGCCACAGTAAACGCAGTACGTGTCCGTGTCGACGTTTTTTCAAACAGCAACGCAATATTTTTTCCTTGTAAATAAGGGTGTGGGATATGGTGTGCTTTAAGGGTCTTCAAGTGACTAGCAAAGTCAATTAAGTAAGCTAATTCTGTTGGTGTATAGTCGATTTCCTTCAAGAATGACCGGCCTTCAAATTGATTATTCATTCGTCGTGACCTCCGTTGTCAAAGTTGTCAGTACCTTTGCAATCAAGGCAATCCCAGCTAATAAATCGGCCGGTTGCATCACAATTGGGGGTAACAAACGTAACGTATTATCGCCAGCTGATAACGTCAATAAGCCTTCTACTTGTAGCCGGGTGATGACTTGATTAACCGGGATTTGTTCATTTAAATGGATTCCAATCATTAGGCCCTTCCCCGTGATTTGTTTCACTACCGGTATCGGTTCGACTTGAGTCGCTAGGGCTTGCCAGACAAGTTCGGCATGGGCCCGAACCGTCGTTAACAGCGCCGGTGTTAATTGGGTCAAGACACGTTTTGCCGCCGCCATAGCAACAGCATTACCGGCGAACGTCGAGCCATGGCTGCCCGGACCAAAGGCAGTGGCTAATTGCCGCTGACCAACCATTGCCCCCACTGGCAAGCCATTCGCTAAGCCCTTGGCAACCGTGTAGATATCAGGATCCAGGCCGTAACCTTCATAGGCCATCCGGTAACCAGTCCGACCGATTCCCGTCTGCACCTCATCAATAATCAACAAAGCACCCGTTGCTTGGCATTTCGCATTAACCGCTTGTAACCAAGCTGTTTGTCCCGCAAAGACGCCGCCTTCACCTTGAACGACTTCTAAAATAACGGCCGCCAACTCTGGTGTGATTTTGTCCAAAGCCGCGTCGTCATTATAGGTTGCAAACGTGATGCCAGGTACTAATGGCGCATAGCCAACCTGAATATGAGGATTGCCCGTCATCGACATAGCGCCATAGGTTCGACCGTGAAATGAATGCTGAAAAGCTAAGATGCCGGTTTTACCCGTGTACTTCCGTGCGAGTTTTAATGCAGCTTCATTGGCTTCGGTTCCGGAATTTGCAAAGTATACGAGTCGCTCTTCACCATTCGCTAACAGGCCAGCAACGGCATCTTGTAATTCATTTTCGTATAAATTCGACGTATGCCAGATATGCGTCAACTGCTGGGTGACGGCTGCCTGAATTTGTGGTTGGTGATACCCAAAGTTGCAAACCCCGATTCCCGCTGTAAAATCTAAATACGTCTTGCCATGATTATCAGTCAGATGAACGCCCTGACCATCTGTAATGGCAAATGGAAAACGTTGATAGGTTGGAAACACGTGTTGCATGGTCATACGGCCACCTCCTGAACAATTGCGGTTCCTGGTTGATCGATTGCATTTGTAATAATAGCCTGCTTGACTCCCGTCTGAATCGCGGCAATTGCAGCTTGAACTTTGGGTTGCATTCCCGCGGTGATCACAGCTGTTCGAATCAATTGCTGAGCTTGTTGTGCCGATAGTGACGTCATCACATTACCGTGATGTATAATTCCCGGGACATCGGTTAGCAAAACCAATTTTTCAGCATGTAGTTGTTGGGCTAGCACGGTCGCTGCCATATCCGCATTGACATTGAGCCATTGTCCCGTCTCGGTTAAGGCTAAAGGGGCCAAAACACCGATATGATGAGCCAACAATTGCATTAATTGCACTTGATTGACAGCGGTGAGCCGGCCGACATACCTTAGCTGTTGATAATCAATCAATTCACCAGTTAGTAACTGATTATCCGCCGCATTGAGCCCCAACACAGGTAGGTGATGTTGCGTTAATTTTGCAAGTAAGGCTGGTTGCGCATCTCCTAGCAGGGCCAACTTGGTCAGCACTAAGGTCGCCGCATCCGTCACCCGCAACCCGTTCATCTTATGCACGGGCAAAGCAAGCTGAGTCGTCAGTCGATTGATCATCGGTCCCCCACCGTGTACGATCAGAATCTGATAATGCTGTTGGTACCACTGTGCGATTTGGTCAAAGAAAGTGTTACTCAATTGGCTAATCGCCTGGCCCCCAATCTTAATTACAATTAATTTTGTCATTTTCACCACCTCCGTTTAAGTATGATAGCTCGCGTTAATTTTGACGTAGTTGTAAGTCAAGTCACAACCCCAAGCCTGACCACTTGCTGTACCGTGATGTAAATCAACATCGATCATAATCTGGTTATCACGTAAGGTCGCCTGCACTGCTGCCATATCAAAGTCAACGGCCAGACTTTGTTGAACAAGTAAAACGCCGTTCATTTCAATATCGACCGTCGCCACATCGATGTCTGCATCAGTGGCGCCAATCGTGCTAATGATTCGCCCCCAATTCGGGTCTTCACCGAAAATGGCCGCCTTAACGAGGTTAGAGCCAACAATTGCTTTGGCGATTTGCTGACCGTCAAACGTTGTAGCGGCGTGGACCACATTACATTCGACTAACTTGGTCGCACCCTCACCGTCAGCGGCAATTTGCTTGGCAAGTTGGCCTAAGACATAGTGCAACGCCTGATTAAAAATATCATAGTCGGTGGTACCCACTTGTAAACTCGGATTATCTGCCAGACCATTCGCCAACGTGACCACCATGTCATTAGTAGACGTGTCACCGTCAACAGTAATTTGATTGAATGTCTGATCAACGTTAGTACTTAGCATGTCCTGTAAAACTGGCCCGTCTATTTGGGCATCGGTGGTGACAAAACCAAGCATGGTTGCCATCTTGGGATGAATCATTCCAGAACCTTTGGCAAAACCGGTCAAGGTAACTAACTGGCCGCTGAGTTCACACTGCACACAGACGGTTTTTGGATGCTGGTCTGTCGTTAACACGGCGTAGGTCACCGCGTCACTCTTCGTTGGTGTCAATTGCGGCAAGCCGTTTTTGATTTTATCCATGGGTAACTGAGCACCAATCAGCCCAGTTGAAGCAACGCCAATCAAGTTCGGCGCCACGTTTAGTTTATTCGCTAACCAGGCTTGTTCTTGCAGCGCATTCTGCCACCCCTGCTCGCCAGTACAAGAATTGGCGATTGCACTATTCAGCAGCAATCCCTGTAATTGGTGGCCCTGGTCGATCATCTGTTTAGTTAACTTAGTTGGTGCTGCCTGAAACTGATTCGTCGTATAAGTTCCAGCCGCACTGGCAGGCACTTTTGAAAATAGCCAACCAAAATCTTTTTTATGACGACGAAGACCAATATGAATGCCATCACTGTAAAAACCTGCCGGCCACTGAAAGGCAACCGTTTCAAACTTCGTATTCGTTAAAACTTGCATCTGCATAACTTCCTCTCTTATTGCACCTTATCAGGGAAATACCGGTAACGTCGGTAATCCGGCCGTAACCGCGAAATCAAAATAGCGATTGAAATTCTGAACGGCTTGCCCCGCGGCGCCTTTCATCAGATTATCAATGACACTCACAACCACGATGGTATTCGTGACCGGATTATAATCAACACCTAACACACAGTTGTTGGAACCAACCACATCCTTAATTGTCGGCATTCCCGTTGGTAGTACTTGCACGAACGGCTGCTCGTGATAGGTTGCCGTGAAGGCTGCGCGAACCTGCGTCGTGGTCAGCGCGGACCTTGCTTTGGCATAAATCGTTGCCATAATTCCACGCGTTACTGGAATCAAGGTAGTGGTAAATTCAATCGCAGGAATCGCGGACCACCACTGCTGTAACTGTTGCATCATTTCAGGGATATGTTGATGCTGATTCAACTTATATAAACTCAAATTATCATTCACGGCGACGTAATGACTCGCATCCGTCGCTCGTTTGCCAGCACCGGATAAACCAGACTTCGCATCCACGACAATCGAAGTCGGTTCGATCAACTGTTGCTGAACAAGTGGCGCTAGCCCTAGTAACGTGGCGGTCGCATAACAGCCGGGATTCGCAATGTAGGTGGACAACGGCGCCGGCATATCAGCTAAGCCGTAGCTCGCCTGTGCCAAAGCGGTCGCCGGTGCTGGATCACGTTGGTACCACCGCTGATATTGCTCTGGATCATGCAAGCGGAAGTCACCAGATAAATCGATGACTGGAAAATGAGCGGCGACGAAGGGCAATGCCAATTCTCGCGTGATGCCCGCTGATGTTGCAAAAAACACAGCTGCATTATCGCGCATGATTGCCGTCGCATCGAATGGTCGAATAACCGCCGTTTCTTTCTGGTACATGGCTGCCACCGTCTTTAATGCCACCGTAGTTGCTCCCACGTGCCCGTATAATTGGATGTGATCGACCTCGGGATGTTGCTTCAAGAGCCGGTACAGCACCATGCCACTGTAACCCGTAACGCCAACTAGCGCGACTTGCATATAATCACCTCAAATATTCAAAAATAGTATATTAGCCGCATATTCATGCAGTAAGTATGCTTCACACTATATTCTCATTATCTTTAAAATGCAAGCTTCATTGAAAAAATATTCATTTTAATTTGTTATTCTGCATAAAATTAGCTTTATTCAGCATTTTATACATAAAATATGTATTTTTAATTGACATTCACCAAAAATTGCTGTTTACTTATCCCATTAGTCAAAATGAAATTTTAATCAAATCATCAGAAAGGGTGCGATTGGGATGAACAAATACTTAACTTTAGCAGACGGCACACAGTGGATTGGAACGGCGATTGGGGATTGCCAGCTAGAGGCCGCGGGGCGCATCGTCTTCAATACGGGAATGACGGGTTATCAGGAAACGTTGACTGATCCATCCTACTTAAATCAAATGATTGCCTTCACCTACCCATTAATTGGTAATTATGGTATCGATCCGACCGTGGCCCAGGCACCCGCGATTGGCGCGCAAGCCATCATCGTTCACGAACTGGCCACTTTTAATGATCACTATACTAGTCGCCAATCACTGGCGAATTTTCTGACAACCCACCATGTGGCTGGCATTGAAGGCGTCGATACTCGTGACCTAACGATTCACATTCGCCAAACGGGAGCCCAGATGGCAATCTTAAGTAATCATCCCATCACTGATTTTGAAGCAAAGCTCGCCACGTTTGTGCCCCAAGCACTTACGGCCGCGCCACTCCCAGTAGCGACGACCACTACCCGGCCGCGCATCGCAATTCTCAACTTTGGTGAAAAAGCAGCCATCACTGCCGAATTGCAAGCCCGGGGCGCGGACGTTGTTGTCCTTCCACCTACAGCTAGTCTCAAGGCCGTGGCCGCGTATCACCCTGACGGAATTTTGTTATCCAACGGTCCCGGTGATCCGACTGACTATCACACTTACTTAGCGACCATTCGCCAACTCGCACAACGTTATCCGCTGGCTGGCATTTGCCTTGGTCATCAGTTGATTGCGCTCGCCTATGGTGCTCAGACTTACCAGCTTTCCTTTGGTCACCACGGGCTAAACCATCCGGTACAAGCCTGCGCTGACGGTCGTATTATCATGACTTCGCAAAATCATGATTACGCCGTCGATCCGGCATCGATCAAGGGCACCCCGCTGATCGTCACGCACACTGAATTAAATGACGGCAGCATTGAAGGCTTGCGCCTACCGCACCAGGCCGTAATGTCGGTGCAATTCCATCCCGAAGCACACCCGGGGCCCCAGGAAGCTGGGCAATTTTTCGATGATTTCTTACTAACAATTCAAAAGGAGGCGGTTGTTAATGCCTAAAAACAATGCCATTCATTCGATTGCTGTCATCGGTTCTGGTCCAATCAAAATCGGTCAAGCCGCTGAGTTCGACTATGCCGGTACTCAGGCTTGTCTAAGCCTTAAAGCGGCCGGCTATCATGTCATTTTGATCAATTCAAACCCAGCAACCATCATGACTGACACGGCCACCGCCGACGAAGTCTACTTAGAACCTCTGACTTTGACCAGTGTCACTAAAATTCTGCGGGCCGCCCACCCTGATGCTTTGCTCCCGACACTTGGTGGACAAACCGGATTGAACCTAGCGATGGCGTTAGATCAGGCTGGCGTTCTTAATGAGTTGAAGATCCAACTGCTAGGAACTTCCCTAGCCACCATCAATCAAGCTGAAGACCGGGCAGCATTTAAAACACTTATGAAGCGGCTCCATCAACCGATTCCAGCAAGTACCACTGTTCACCACGTGACCAGTGCATTGTCGTTTGCTGAAAAAATCGGTTATCCGGTCATTGTTCGTCCAGCCTTTACACTCGGGGGTTCAGGTGGCGGCATTGCCAATAATGCCGCCGAATTGACCCAAACGTTACAGCGGGGGTTGACCATGTCCCCCGTCACCGAGTGCTTGATTGAACAAAGTATCGCCGGCTTCAAAGAAATTGAATTCGAAGTCATGCGTGATAATCAGGGTACCAAGATCATCGTCTGTTCCATGGAAAACTTCGATCCGGTCGGTATTCACACTGGCGATTCTATCGTGTATGCCCCCGTTCAGACTTTGACTGACACTGAATATCAGCAGCTACGAACGGCGGCTTTGACGATTGTGGAAGCCCTCGACATTAGAGGTGGGTGCAACGTTCAACTCGCTCAAGACCCGAATAGTCGTCAGTACTACGTCATCGAAGTGAACCCGCGGGTCAGTCGTTCATCGGCGCTAGCTTCTAAAGCGACGGGATATCCAATTGCCAAAATTGCAGCCGATATTGCAATTGGTCTAAATTTATCTGAGATCAAGAATCCAGTCACGCAGACAACCTATGCGGCCTTTGAACCAGCTTTAGACTATGTGGTTGCCAAAATCCCCCGGTTTGCGTTTGACAAGTTTCCAACGGCCGACGCTCACTTGGGAACACAGATGAAAGCCACGGGGGAAGTCATGGCGATTGGGTCAACCTTGGAGGAAGCCACGCTCAAGGCGATTGCTTCGCTTGAAATCGATCCCAAGACCCAAGCGTCCTTGACCCCTGACCACCACGTCACCACGACTGAATATATCGACCAATTGACCCACCCGACAGATCAGCGGCTCTTCTATCTATTGGCGGCGCTGCAAGCGGGTTGGCCGTTAGCAAAATTAGCGACGCTAACGCAAATCACGCCATTTTTCTTGAGTAAGTTACAGCACATCGCCCAACTCATCCAAGATATCAAGCAAATACCGACGCCCCAACACCTCTTAACGGCGAAAAAGTACGGCGTGAGTCTGGCGACCATGGCGCACTATGCACAATCTTCGGTAACGACCATTGCGACTATGACCGCTGATTTACCGTTCGTTTACAAAATGGTCGATACGTGTGCAGGTGAATTCACCAGTGTCACACCATATTTTTATAGCACTGCTTTTGGGCAAACTAACGAGAGCCACCCACTAGGACACAGTATTTTAGTGCTTGGCTCTGGCCCCATTCGAATTGGACAGGGTATCGAATTCGACTACACTACCGTTCACTGTGTCAAAGCCATCCAACAAGCTGGCTACCATGCGATCGTCGTCAATAACAATCCCGAAACGGTCTCCACCGACTTTTCGACCTCGGATAAGCTCTATTTCGAGCCACTGACCATCGAACGCTTAATGCCAATTATTGCGCTGGAGCAACCAGTGGGCGTCATCGTCCAATTTGGGGGCCAAACTGCGATTAATCTCGCCCATCAACTTACTGAATTAGGGGTCACCGTCTTAGGAACTAGTGTATCTGCCACCGATTTGACCGAAGACCGGCAATCTTTTGCGGACTGTTTGCATCAGCTAAAGATTGCCCAAGCCGCCGGGACAACTGTGACTGAATTATCCGGTGCCCGTCAAGCAGCCCACGCAATCGGTTACCCCTTACTCGTACGGCCAAGCTTTGTACTCGGCGGCCGGGCCATGGCAATCGTTCATAACGATCATGAGCTCACGCCAGTTATTAAATCAGCGGTGGCAGCTGGCCATGGTGTGCCTATCTTGATGGATCAATACTTGGCGGGAACCGAGTGTGAAGTTGACGTTCTCTCCGACGGAACGTCGTGCTTCATTCCAGGAATCATGGAACATATTGAAGGTGCGGGCGTTCATTCGGGCGATTCCATTACAATCTATCCGCCACAACACCTCAGCCCTGCTGTTCAAGATAAGATCGTCACCATTGCCACCAAATTAGCACAACACCTCCACTGTGTCGGTATGATGAACATTCAGTTCGTCGTCACCGATGATGTCTACGTAATCGACGTTAATCCGCGGGCAAGTCGAACAGTTCCTTACATGAGCAAGGTTACTCACTTGCCACTGGCACAACTGGCAACTCAACTAATTCTCGGTCAAAGTATCGCAAGCCTTGGCCTAGTGCCCGGGCTCTTGACCCCCACACCACAGCAAGTTGCCATTAAAGCCCCAGTCTTCTCCTTCAATAAATTGCCACAATCACCAGTCGTTTTAAGTCCTGAGATGAAATCAACTGGTGAGACGCTCGGTATCGGCCCGACGTTTACGACCGCTTGGCGTGCCGCCATGGCTGATAGTTACCACTTAGAGACTTGGCAAACCACGGATGGTCTCATCACCGACGCGGCAACTTTGGCGCAACCCGCGGCTCAGGAACTGTTCGCGGCTAATCACCTCACTGTCACCACGATGACTAACACGGCTGATTGGCCCGCCACGACTAAAGCAGTGGGTTTCACACTTAACGACCAACCGGATAATCCCGTGGCAATTGCTGCATTGAACCATGGGCAACCACTAATTACGGCGATTGACACGCTCAAGACCCTGTTGGCCAACGCGACAACGATGGTAACCGAATAAGCTTACCATCTCGCAATTAGTCCAACTGACAAGATTACCTAGACAGCCGTATCCAGCTCACACCATGCGGTCCTATGTGTTCACAGCAAAAAATGCTTATCAAGACTGGCATCTCGCCACTCGTCTTAATAAGCATTTTTTAGTCGTTACCTGGCAGCCTGTTCGTCACGAGCGCCAAAGTTTAATTTATCCTGAATCTGATGCCGAAAATCGGCAAAATCGGCGCTCACCCGTGACCGTGGATGTGGTAATGGATTCGTCACAATTTCTTTGATTCTTCCCGGCCGAGGCGTCATCACAATAATTCGGTCACTCAAATAAACCGCCTCATCGATGTCATGAGTAACTAGAATCATCGTCGTCCGAGTCTGTTGCCAAACCCGCTCGATGACATTTTGAATATCCGCACGTGTAAACGCATCAAGGGCCCCCATCGGCTCATCCAAAAGCAGGAGCTGCGGGTTCATGATAATTGACCGCGCGAGGGCCGCTCGTTGGGCCATCCCACCAGAAACCTGATGCGGATAAGCATTTTCAAAGCCTTTTAGCCCCATCAATTCAATATAGTGGTCGACCAATTCGTGGTCATAATGCCGCCCACGCGTCACTTTCAGGCCGACACTAATATTCTCCTTGATTGTTGCCCACGGGAAAAGACTGCCATGTTGAAAGACATAACCGCGAGAATTATCTGGTTGTTTAATCTGCTGATCATCGATCGTTAACTGACCGCTAGCGGGATGGTCTAACCCAGAAATCAGGCGTAGTAACGTGGTCTTACCACAACCAGACGGTCCAATGATTGCTACGAACTCACCTGGATTGACGGTGAAATCAATATCATCTAGCACGTCGATCTGGTGACCATGATTGTCTTGAAGCCGCTGATTAACATGTTGAACTGCAAGTAATCCCATCTTATAAGCTCCTTTCTAGTGGGCGCTATCACGCCAGCGTAGGCAGTAATCTTGAATTTTGGTAAACACCGCAAATAACACTGAAAATAGAATCGCCATAATCACGATTGCCGCATAGACTTGCGTATAATTCCCGGTACCCTTCGCCCAGTTGATAAACCAGCCCAGTCCGACCTTAGCACCAATCATCTCGGAAATTACCAGCATTGTAAACGACAATCCCATCGCTGTATAAACACCAGTAAAGATACTTGGCAACGCCCCGGGAAGAACGATTTTGCGAACGATCTGCCACTCACTAAATCCCAAGGTCTTTGCTGATTCAAAGTATTCCTTGTTGATTCCTTGAACACCACCAATCGTCATGAAGGCCACTGGAAACCAGACCGAGAAGGCAATCAAGAAGACTTCGGCCATATAACTAGTTGGAAAGATGACCATCGTCAGCGGCATCCAGGCAGCCGCCGGGATAATTCCGATAACCTTCAAGTAGGGGAAGGCCCAGTAGTTAAACTCACGATAGCGCCCCATACCCAAGCCAAGTAAAATTCCGAGGACGGTCCCAATCACAAAACTGATCAACCACAGTGCTAAGGACGACAACGTCGAGGCCCAGAGCAAGGCGGCATTTTCGCGCATCTGGTCCAAAATCTGGGCAAAGCTCACGAAAAAAGGCTGTTCTAGGACGGCAAATTTCTCAGTCAGTAGGTCCTGCACGATCAACAAACCACCTAACGAGACGTTCAACTGGGCAAAATGCCCATTATATCGGCGAATCCGGCCATTTGTGACCGTGCCAACGAGCGTAACGATCAATAAATAGATAAAGTACCCGCCCAAAAACCAGTGATACATCTGATTATTAACGGTTTCCCGCGATGTGATCAATTGATTCTCAAAATATGCAATTGCTAATACGACTAAACTAACGATGTTCCAGGTCAGGCGCCAGGGTTTCCAGTAACGGCCGGTTGTCTTAGCTGCCTGCGCAGCCTTTTTTCGACTCAGTTGGACTGCTGTTATTTGCATGCTGTTCTGCCTCCTTGAATTTAGTTCTTAGATAAATCAGGATACCAATAAGCTTGCTTCAATAATTGCTTGTTATTCGTATTCTTCTTCAAATACCCAGCCTGCTTCAGTTGCTTAATATAGTAACTTAAATCTTCTTTACCAGTCTTAAGATTCAATTCAAAGTGTTCATCCTTCAAGATTTGAGTCACATTCTTCACATTGATAAACTTCGTCTTGGAGACATACCCTTTATTCAATTCAATCTTTGCGGTCTCTTCAGGATGCTTATTGATCCAAGCAGCAGCTTGCTTGTATGAACGGACGATGGCTTTAGCCTTGGCTGGATTCTCCTTGACTAACTTGCTCGATACGTACAGGTAGCAGCATGCACCCTTGGATTTCATTCCCATTGCAGCCATCTTGGCGTTACCACTATTGTTATTATTGTCAATAATGGTCTTAAACCCAGATTGCTTTTGCGCTTGGTAAGCATATGGATCAACGGTCCCAATCGCATCAACCTGACCCTTTTCAGCGGCCTTTGCTAATAGGTCAGTGCTATAAACTTTCCACGTTACCCCCGTCTTTGGATCAATGCCCGCATGTTGAAGTGCAATGGACGTCACGTATTGGGGTGTTGAACCTTGAGCCGGAATCCCAATCGTCTTGCCTTTCAAGTCCTTCACACTCTTAATGCTCGAGTTTTTCGGAACCAGTAACTTGATACAGCCTTGGTGGATGCCACCCACAGCTTTGATCTGCGCCCCATTTTGAATCGCAGGTAAGTATTGAAAGTCACCATTTTGCGCGTCATATTTACCACTCGCAAAACCCGCTTCGAGGTCACTGATATCCCGTGGGTTAGCTACTAGTTTGGCCTTGAGTCCGTTTTTCTTAAAGAAGCCCTTCTCATACGCGATATAATTTGGCGCATTACAGATAGAACCGTCCTTCGCTGGTATTGTCACTTCGCCATACTTATAAGTCTTAGATGTGCCCTTGCTACTAGCGCTACTACTGCCGCAGCCAGCTAGCACCGTCCCCAGTGCAATGAAACTCAATAACCCAAAAATAATTCCCTTTTTTCGCATATGCGAAGCCTCCCAAAAAAATATAATAAAAAATCGCCCCACTGTCGTTATGACAGAAGGACGATTACTCGTGTTACCACCTTTAATTCGACTATTTCTCGCAAAATAGTTCTCAGCAGGTACGTCAATCTCACTGAATTGAGATACCCTTGTCCGTTTATCGGGGACCACCGTCAGCGCTTAATCATTCGGCACTGAATGCTCCGAGACCATTTTCGACCATGTGGGAATACCGGCTTGCACCTGACCCGGCTCTCTAAAAACCCACGATTGATTTACTTATCCCATCACCACATTTGAATAATTAGAATATAATTAGATTATAGTTCTAAGTTCACACTTGTCAACACAAATTTTAATGCTTCCAGTTTTTGATTTGAATTCAGCTGTTCTTTTATCGTTGCCAAATCAACGTTTTGTGTCCAATTTCAGCTATTGAAATTAGTTTTGAGTTATCAGTTGCTCCATTGAAAATTAAAATTAGATGAGTCGCTCAGATATTGTTAAGCATGCGGCTAGTTCGATTTCTATTTATGAGCACTTGTTCGTCCTATTCCGGATTGCGGGGCTGGTTGCCAATTGCTAGAAGGTCGCCGACGTGAAGCGCCTTACAATTAGTTGTCGGCAGGTGACACAAGCCATACATGTTTACACTAATCCGAACTTCTTTCAGCAAGCCTCAACTAGCTGATTCTGCCCCCAGAAATCCGCATGGCATTACCGTCTTTCAGTAATCGGTAACGCCGGAATCTCGTTGAATAGGATTGGGACGGTTTCGAGGGTCACCTCCGAAAATTCTAAACCAAACCATTTGGCAGGTGTCGTCGCGTATTTTTTAATCATTAATTTCGTCTCGATCACTAATCGATCCAAGCGGGATAACCGACTACCATTTTCTAACTTCTCCTCGATGATGACGAAGCGGAAGTCACCGACATCGCGACCAGAAGTGACGGAATACGTCTGCTTCTGTGGCGCCAAACGTCCTGTGGCCATTAAGTCGCGAACAATCGTCCGTAAATAGCGGTTAATATCTTGGCGGACGCGAAATCCAAGGTATAACTTAACGGTCCCCAAGTAGTCCGTTGCTAACGTGTCGACCGTATATTCAGCGGTATACGGTTCATCCGTGATTGTCACATTAACAAACCAGTAGACGTCGGCACGTTTCGGCCACTTGTCTAAAATCGAATATAACACCTTTCGCTCCACTTGGTCGCCATCCATTCGGCTCGTTAGGAAGACCACGTTCGTCTGGAACTTGTCCACCGTCTGATCGTCGCGTAACTTAGCAAGCTGGTCCTGATATTGTCGTAAACTAAGCGGATGATTATGTTGTCTGACAATCTGTTCGCCTCGATACCACACAGTCATCACTAGGAAAATTAGTAAAGCAAGTCCGACCGCTACGTAGCCGCCGTGCCAGAACTTGGCCGCACTGGCAATCAAGAAAATTACTTCGATGATTGCAAAGAAATCGGTCAGTAGTCCCGCACCAATCAACGGTAAGTGCTTTTGCCGTAAAAATGCGTAGATCAAAGTGGTCGTCATCAACATTGTCAGTGTGATGGCTAACCCGTACGCGGCTTCCATTCTTTCACTAGTTTGAAAGAAAATCACCAGCATACTCGTCACGCCCCACAACCCCAAGTTAACGACCGGTAGATACATTTGGCCCACTGCTTTACCGGGATAAGTAGTCAGTAATCGGGGGAATAATTTCAGTCGAATCGCTTCACTGACTAACGTAAACGACCCACTAATCAGCGACTGTGACGCGATGATGGCTGCGAGCGTTGCAAAAATCACCGCCGCCATCGTTAAACTAGCAGGTAGCATCGCAAAAAAGGGATTAACGTGGCTCTGAGCCGCTTGACCGGGTCCTAAAATCCACGCAGCCTGACCGAAATAACTGAGTAGTAAACATACTTTGACATACGGCCAGCTCAATCGAATATTCGTTTTGCCGATGTGCCCAAGATCACTGTACAGCGCCTCGGCACCCGTTGTTGCCAGAAAGACGCTCCCTAGAATCAAAATACCCACTTTGTTCGCCGGGCTGATCAAGAGTTACCACGCATAGTATGGATTCAGGGCACGCAAGATCGTCCAATCCTGTGCCAAATTAACGAAGCCACTGACTCCCAGAAACGTAAACCAGCCCAACATGATGGGACCGAATAACTTGCCAATCGTGTTAGTCCCAAAACGTTGTAGCATAAATAGAAGCGTGATGATTCCAAGTGTAATCAGGATAATCGTGGTTTGACTGGCACCGAATAGATCGACGTATGCAGGAACATCGCGTAAGCCTTCAATGGCGGTCGTAACCGTCACTGCGGGGGTCAGCGCCCCATCCGCCAGCAATGCGGCCCCGCCAATCATGGCTGGAATGACTAGCCAACGCGCACGGTGACGCACTAATGCGAATAATGAGAAAATTCCGCCTTCACCATGATTATCTGCATTTAACGCAATCAGAACGTACTTAACGGTCGTGAGCAACGTCATCGTCCAAAAGACTAGCGAAACGGCCCCTAACATAAATTTCTCATCAACGGCCTACATCCCGCCCTGGCCAGTAATGATGGCTTTCATCACGTATAACGGACTGGTTCCGATATCACCATATACCACACCCATTGCGACTAACAGCCCCGCCGCGCGATGCTTATTGAACTGCGCCTGTTTGCTCATTATGCCCCCATCCTTTCGCCGACATTCCAAATTCACACCCGATCGTACCCGTATAATGGGTTCAATTAGCTTACCGAATCGCCACCAGAAAGACAATCATAATGCACATTAAAGTAAGTTCACCGATAAATGGCTTCGTATAGCGCGCATCAATTACTGACCGCTGGATCAGAAACTAAAAGCGGGCCCCAATTCAGTTATTATCTGAATTGGAACCCGCTGATTATCCGTACTCGGTCATCGCACCGAAATAGTTCAATTATGTAAATAATTAATCCCCATCGATTGACTATGATTGGAACGTGCGTTGTGGCCGACGTCGTGTTCGATCAGCTAATCCGATACTTATTTGTAACGCATTGTCAACTCGGCGCATCGTCTGATCATCCAAATGGGTGACGCGATCTTTAAGTCGTTGCTTATCGATCGTTCGTATTTGCTCTAACAACACAACCGAATTTTTTTCAATCCCCGTATGGGCAGCGTTGATGTTAACGTGTGTTGGCATCTTCGCTTTTTGAACCTTAGCAGTGATTGCCGCGACAATCACTGTGGGACTGTAATGGTTACCGACATTATTCTGCACGATCAGTACCGGACGCATACCTCCCTGTTCGGAGCCTACGACTGGTGATAAATCTGCGTAAAAGATGTCACCACGCTTAATGTCAGCTGCGGCCATCGCCTCATCTCCCTTTATTCGATACCCAATGTATCTGATAGTACCCCAATATAACCATCTTGCTACTCATAATAGCATGAACCATTCACTTTTAGCAACCGTTTACCAATTTAATCCAAAGAACTAATCACTAAGCACCGCTAAAACTAATACTTCCGGCCCAGAAAATCGGGTCGCCACATCCACAGCAAAACCGCCTATCAATTGGGGCGCACGCATACACTATCCCCACCAAGGACCGGCGTCAGGAATCACTAGTCCAACTCGAAAAGAGTACCAGAATTTCTTCCAGTACTCTTTTAAAATTAGCGTAATTATTATCGACGATGCCATCACTCACTTCGATACTATCCGGTCGTCAGCATCGTACCAACCAACTTACGGACAATTAGTCCACATAAACGCGCGGAACACGTGGTGCCAGCCCACAAGCAATCTCATAATGGATTGTCCCACAATAGTCCGCCACATCTTGGAGCGAAATGGTACGATCACCGTCCGTGCCGACTAAGGTAACCTTAGTTCCCACCGAGACTTCGTGTGGTAGCCGCACCATCAATTGATCCATGCAGACCCGTCCGACGATTTCGCAAAACTCACCATCAACAAGTACATGGAAGCCTTGCAATCGACGTTCATAGCCGTCCGCATAACCAATCGGTACCGTGCCGATCCATTCATCCTGAGCAGCGGTATAGGTGGCGCCATAGCTGACTGATTTGCCCCGAGCCAGGCGTTTAACAAACGTCAAGCGTGCCGTTAGCGACAACGCCGGTTGCAAGGGGTACGGCGCGCTGAGTTCGCGGCCAGAAGGATTCAGGCCATAGAGTGCAACCCCGAAGCGCACCATGTTGCCATTACAAGCTTGATGCCAGAGACTGGTGGCCGAATTAGACACGTGAACATAGCGTGGTAGCTCATCCACCACTGCAATCAAGTGTTTCCAATTATTTAATTGGTGGGTAAAATACGTATCATCTGCCTGGTCAGCCGTCGCAAAATGCGTAAAGATCCCTTCAAAATCAAATGGTGACTGCGGTTGGCGCAAAGTCGTAACCGCTGTTGCCAATTCTTCGGGCGTCTGGAACCCGATTCGGCCCATCCCCGTATCCAATGCAAGATGAACGTGAAGTGGGGTCGTCACTTGATTAGCCGCTAAAATTGCGGCAGCCGTTGTCAACCAATCCTGCGTTCCAACGGCTAGTGAGATATCCTTTTCAGCTACCAATGGCGCGTATTCTGGTTCCGTGATTCCAAGTACTAAGATTGGTTCAGCAAAACCAGCGGCCCGCAACGCTAAGGCCTCATCTAAAATTGCAACACAAAAGCCGGTCGCCCCAGCTTCCTTAGCAGCCTGGGCAACTTGAATAATCCCGTGTCCATAACCATTCGCCTTAACAACTGCCCATAACTCAGTCAACTCATCTTTCTGTGCCATTTCATTACTGATATTCGTCTTAATTGCCTGCAAGTCGACTGTGACTTGTGTGTGGCGGTGCTCCCCAATTACAACCATCACAAATTGCCTCTTTCCAATATAACTTGTGTCATTACTAATGTATCCGTGTGTGAAATCGAAATCCACGCGGGACCGTCAAACGGGTGACGCGTAACTTCCGGTTTACCCTGGGCGTTATCTAAAATTTCGATATCTTGAAATCCAACCGCCGCACCAATTCCCGTGCCATACGCCTTACTATATGCTTCCTTAGCTGAAAAACGCCCAGCCATAAACTCAATCTGGCGTTTAACCGGGTAACGCGAAAACACCGCCAATTCCGCTGGTGTTAAGACCTTCTCAGGCAATCGCAATCCCTTCGCTAGAATCGCTTCAATTCGACTCAGCTCAGTTAAATCAATGCCAGTACCATATATCACGCCGCTCACCCCTCTATCTCATACCATGTTAGCTTAGGTTGATGTTTCCAATTTACCACAGCTACCGCCTCGATAAAAGGGCCCATACACGCAATCTTTTCATGTCAGCATGAATTATTGTCAAAACGTGCCAGTTTACTTGGCTTGTTGTTCGTCAGCACTTGTGCGTCCTATGCCGACCTCCAGGGCTGGGTGACAATTGCTGGAACGTAAGCCGACATCGATTTGAGCCCGTGCACAGCCCGCCCGGTCTCAAATACGAGTCTTATTCTAAGCCGGAAGAAAATCACTTCCGACTAAGAATAATTTGGCTACTGAGCATTGTCACCCAGCCCCTCCGGTCTCAAGAGTGTGAGGGGCCACGGGTTGAAGCCGAGCATTGCCTAGCCAACGGATTAATGCGGCTTTTGCATTAGTCCGTTGGCGTAGCAAGCACAGGCTTCAGTGGCACCGAACACGTTTCGGTAAGCCACTCAAATGGCGGATGAACGGCCACTTAACTTGGTACAATTGGTCGCTGACTATTTTGGTACGGGGACTTTGAATAAAACATCAGGGTGCATAAACTACTTTGTCGCAACATTCAATTTTGACTACAGCGGCTTAAGATAGTGAGCTATTCCAATATCATTTTCAGTCTGATAGTTGCTTAGCAAAATTACCGTTTATAAAAAACAACAATTTATCAAAAGTTGGGTACATCTCCGTCCGCCATTCGAATACTATCCCGACTGGAAGGCGTTTCTGACAATGCCCAGTGGTGAAATTTCACTTAGCAAGCGTCCTTTGCTTGGTTAGTGGAAGACCAGTATTTAAGACGTGGGCTTCGGCTTAAATCTGTGCCCACCACGTTCCGGCAATTGGCAGAAATGCCTGGAGGTCGGCGTAGGACGAACTAACCAAGCAGGTTTACACTAATCCGAACCGTTTCCAGCGGGCATAAGCTGGCCGACTTTGACTTGCCAAGTTTGGCACGTTTTAACAATAATTCATTCGAATGTCTGGCGACTACTTGTATTTTAGCATTGGAGGGTATAAAAAAAGCCGAGCGTGCGCTCGGCTTTTGATGCAAAGTTAATTTAATTCAACTTAATTTGTGCGTTGACTTTAATCATTGGTGCGGATCGTGTAGCTCCGCTTGCTGCTTTGCTTGCGACCTTCGTCATGGTTGCGGTTGTTGCTCCGGTTATCATCGCGGCTGCGACCTTTATAACCATTGCTCTTCCGATCGCCACGGCCACCGTTACGATCACGGTCGCGATTGCGACCATTGTGAGAATAGCCACCACGGCCATTGCCGTGACTGTTATTGCGGCTGCGATTGCCGCCACGATATCCGCCACGCCGGTTGTTACCGCCGCCACCTTTGTGACGAGGTAATGGGCGTTCTGGCGTAATCTTAACGGGTACGGCTGAAGCGTCGTCCTTAGTTAAGTCATTTAACAAGGCAGCAACTAGATCAGTAGCATCGTATTTTTGTAATAATTCAGCAGCCTGATCAGCATACTTTTCAGTTGAAGTCTTGGCAACTAATGAATCAACATTGGCTTCTGCGGCAGCTAGTTGGCCAGCAAAAGCTTCAGATTCAGTTGGTGGCTTCAATGGTAACATCCGCTTCTTGGTCAACTTTTCGATGACCCGCAAATATTCCATTTCGTTTGGTGTTACAAAAGTTAATGAAACACCCTTGTGTCCGGCACGGCCAGTACGGCCAATCCGGTGAACATAACTGTCCGGATCCTGTGGAATATCGTAATTGTAAACGTGGGTCACACCAGAAACATCAAGTCCCCGGGCAGCCACATCGGTTGCAACCAGAATATCCAACTTGCCAGCCTTGAATTGACGCATGATTTGCGTCCGACGTTGTTGGCTCAGATCACCATGGATTCCAGCAGCGTTATAACCACGCGCTTCGAGACCCTTTGATAATTCGTCAACCCGACGTTTCGTCCGACCAAACACGATTGTGAGTTCAGGTGCCTGAACATCAAACAATCGGGTCATAATATCGAATTTTTCAAATTCTTTGGCTTTAACGTAATATTGATCGACCGTATCAGCAGTCATTTCTTTTGATTTGATCTTAACGTGATGCGGTTCCTTCATGAACTGCACACCAATGCGTTTGATTTCAGGTGGCATCGTTGCGGAGAACAACATGGTTTGGCGTTCATCCGGCACTTGTTTGATAATTGATTCGATATCTTCCAAGAAACCCATGTTCAACATTTCGTCAGCTTCATCAAGAACTAACATCTTGACGTGGTCTAACTTGACCGTGCCCCGACGAATGTGGTCAAGCAACCGGCCGGGAGTTCCGACGATTACTTGCGGGTTTTGCTTCAGATTTCTGATTTGGCGCCGAATATCAGCACCACCGTAAACGACTTGGACTTTCGCCCGTTCGTCTTTACCTAAGCGGAAGATTTCTTCCTGAGTTTGAATTGCTAATTCACGCGTTGGTGAAACAACTAATGCTTGAATGTTATGGTTGTCAAAATCCAAGCGTTGTAAGATTGGTAATGCAAACGCGGCGGTCTTCCCAGTACCGGTTTGTGCTTGGCCAATCACATCTTTGCCTTCTAAAACCATTGGAATGGTTTCGGCTTGAATCGGGGTCGCTTCTTCGTATCCGGCCCGATTAACTGCTTTAAGTAGGCTATCGGATAAGCCTAGTTCTGTAAACTTCAAATATGTTTCCTCCTAAGGATGACACCATGGGATTACTGCCAGCTAGGAAAAAATCCGTTTCCCGTAAGACGCTGTCATGTAAGCCAACGGTCTGACTTTCATATGGTACAACTGAATTATCATACACCGGTTATTCTAAATAAGCAAGCAAGGCCCCTGGCAATACTGGAAGGGAAACAACATTATTAAGCTAATGTTAGCGTCACCATTACCCAGTCATTGCGAGGGGCCTTATTAATCAAATCACTTAAATTTTATTTTTCAGGAGCAGCTTCTAGTGCCGTCAGAACTTTTTCAAGATGAATCCCGTGACTCCCCTTCAATAAGATCTGATCGTCCGCACCAACTGCCGCGGTTAAGTCAGCAATCAATTGGGGTTGCTGATCTGTTTGATAGTAGTGAACCGCACCGGCGGGGTACTTTTCTTGTAGCACTTCTGCCAACGCTCGCATATGCTCACCATTCAAATAGACGCTGGCAATCGTGGCTGGATCCAATTCACTGGCTAAACTCATGTGTAGTGCATCCGACTGGTCACCTAACTCAAGCATATCACCGAGTACAACGATTCGCTGGCCCTTAGTAGGTACCGCCGCAAAAGCGGCTAAGACCCGTCGAGCGGCCGTTGGATTAGAGTTATAAACATCACTTAAGATAGCTTCTCCACGGTAACCAGTTAACCATTCCGTCCGGTTCTCCGTCGGCACAAAACTGGCGATTGCTTGTTGCGCAGCGGCTGGTCGAATGTGAAAAGTATCAGCTACCAAGAGCGCCGCCAATGCATTATTGACATTGTACGCACCCATCATCGGAATTGTGTACGTGTTGTCCGGCCACAGACTCGTCTTAAATTGCGTTTGAGCCCGACTAGTCGTGATATCACTGCCTGCTAAGGTGTTCGTATCATCCAACCCAAACGTCCGTTGATGCTGACTGACTTCCTTAGCACGTTCTTGTAGCAGTGGTTCATCACCATTAAAAATGAACGTGCCATCTTCTTTTAAGCCGTGGACAATTTCCATTTTGGCATCGGCAATTCGATCCCGTGTACCAAAGAACTCAATGTGGGCTTCCCCAATCATGGTAATCACCGCAACGTCCGGCTGAACGAGACGGCTCAAGAAATCCAACTCGCCAAAATGGTCCATCCCCATTTCAACGACGACCACTTCTGTATTCGGTTCCATACTGAGTAACGTCACTGGCACACCAATCTGATTGTTAAAGTTGGCGTGCGTCTTTGTCACGTTAAACTGAGTGCTCAAAACACTCGCAATCATATCCTTCGTCGTCGTTTTACCATTACTACCCGTGACAGCGACGACCTTCGGATTGATTTTTTGTAAATAGTATTGCCCCAGCTGCTGTAGTGCCGTCAATGTATCAGCAACCATAATGACGGGTAAGTCTTCTGGAACGTCGTCGGCATGGTCGCTGGCCCATAAGGTAGCAACGGCCCCGTGCTCGATTGCACTTTGAATATATTGATGACCATCATTAGCGCCCATCAGCGGAATAAATAGATCCCCTGCTTGGAGCTTTCGGCTATCAAACGCCACACCCGTTACATTAACATCGGGCCACGCCTGTTCGGCATTGACCGCTTGAACGGCCTTAGCAATTTCGGCAACTTGCATCTTCATATCGATTAAACTCTCCATTCATGGCGACCACTTGTCGGTCAGCCAAGTTCTGACTAAGGTTCCACTTTCTCGAATCGTAGCCCAATTCAAGCTACGCGCATAAAAATTATACCACTTTGACCCCAGGGACTCTATGGCTAGACCAATTTAGCCCCTAAATCCCGCCCCAAACGACTTAAAAACGCCCGCTGAATGATCAGCCAAGCGTTAAGATGATAATACTATAAATGTTCTTCGAACGCAGCCTGGTCCTGCACTTGCAAGTCCCACACGCCTGAATTCAAGTTAAAAGTAAGGGTCGCGACATGGTGGGTTCGCCGATTCTCTCCACCACGAGCGGGATCAAAAACTTCGATTTCATTGCCTGTCGTCTCCGTGTGCACCGGCACCAATAATTGGCGTTGCCGAACCATTGACTGATCAAAGTAAATGAACAAACCATCTGGCATCAATTGAACGAGTTGCTTGAGAATCGCTTCAGGTACTCGTGGAACACTCAGTGAACGCATAAACATACGCCGGCCACGGTAAGCTGCCAAAGTGTGGCGCACAATGGCAGCACTTAAAATATGGCTAAATGCGGAAATATAATAGAAGTACACTTTGATACCACCATTGCGTTGTTCCAAGAAAACGTAGTGGTTGCGCAGTTTGTAATTAAACGGTGATCGAATTGGACGATCCATATGTCCGAGATACAATAGCTCGGCAATCTCAGTCGCGGTTAGAAAATCCAAATCGCCAACTTCATCATAATCAAGCCACTTAACGGGTAACGCGTGACTCTGTAACAAATATCGCCGAATTTCATTTTCATCATTAATGACGTTCAGACCCGTGTGAGCATTTACCGCATGCTCGTTATCATCAACACCGACTAACGAGACCAAGTTAGCTGGCAAGCGTTTGATACCATGCACAAAGTCGCTCTGGTCGATCCCGTAAGCAAAGACAAGGTTATCCAGTTTTTCCAAATTGGCGTAAATATATTTGCGTTGCAACCGTCTCACTCTTTCAACTTTCTATTTGTTTTCATTATAATCCGTTATTAACCTAAACGCATTTTTTTATTACATGTTTTTTAAACGAGTGATGCGATCAGCCATCGGTGGGTGCGTATCGAATAAGTGTGTCCATGATTTCTTCGCCTTAAACGGATCAGAAATATACAGGGCCGCGCTGCTAGGATCCGCCGCTTGCATCGGTTGGCTGTCATCGATTTTTTCAAGTGCACTGATCAGCCCCAGCGGATTACGAGTCAGTTCCACACTGCCGGCATCCGCTAAGTATTCGCGATTACGGGATAGCGCCATCTGCACTAAACTAGCTGCTAGCGGCGCCAAAATAATGACAACAATCGCTAGGATCATTAATAAGACCTGGGCACCGTTGCCGTCACGATCATCATCCCGACTGCGCCGACCACCGCCCCACCAAAAGGCGTTCATCCCCCAATTGACTAACAAACTGATAGCCGCTGTCAAAGCCAAGGCAATAGTCTGTAGTCGAATATCATAGTTACGCACATGACTCATCTCGTGACCAATAACGCCTTCCATCTCTTCACGCGTTAATCGTGCCTGAATACCAGTTGTCACTGCAACTGCCGCATGCTTAGGGTCATTCCCCGTCGCAAACGCATTGGGACTCTCATCATCAATAATGAAGACGCGCGGCATCGGTACTTTAGCAACCAACGCCATGTCTTCCACAATGTGCCAGAGCTCGGGATCATCGTCAGCTTGATGTAGTTCACGCCCGTGATTCATGTTCATGACAATGTCGGTCGACTGACTAATCATTAATACCATATAAAATGCCGCTGCAATCAAAGCTACTAGTAGTCCCGCAATCGCACTATTAAAGAACACGTAGCCAACTGCTAAACCAATCACTGCAAGTAATATGACAAAAGCGGCCATCACGTATAACGTGTGCCGCTTGTTGCGGGCAATTTGCTCAAATAACATGGGCATAACCTCTAATCTTCAAATGAAACCGTGGGTGCTGCTTTTTCTGCTTCAGGAACAGTTAAGAATTCAACGTTCTTGAAGTGATGAATGCCAGCAATAATGTTTGACGGGAATTGTTGTAACTTCATGTTATAGCTGGCAGCGCTAGAGTTAAACAGTTGCCGTGAATAAGCAATCTTGTTTTCTGTATTGGTCAACTCTTCCATCAACTTACCGAATTCTTGATTGGCCTTCAAATCAGGGTAGCTTTCAGCTAACGCAAAAATGCTCTTCAATGAATTCGTCAATTGATCAGAAACTGCCATCGCCTGTTGGTGATCACCGCTTGGCACTTGCGCTAATTGATTTCGTAACGAAACTACTTCCGCCAAGGTACTCTTTTCATGCTTCGCGTAACCTTTGACCGTATTGACCAGATTAGGAATCAAATCAGTCCGCCGTTTTAGCTGAACATCGATTTGGCTCCATGCTTCCTGCGTATACATCCGTGACTTAACTAAACCGTTATAAATTACCACGTAAATTGCGATCAAAACCAATACGACCGCAACGATAATTAAAGCTATCATCAATAGACCCCCTCTAAATTATGTCTTATCTGAGACATGTGACCTTAAGTTATATTGTACCGTGAAATTCCGTTAGAAGATATCGATACCCCTAGAATGTAATAATTGTTAATATTTGTTATTAAAATGACTTGTAAAGGCCTTCTGAACCTGAGTTGGCGCCGACTTAAACGACCATTGCTGTTCGTACTTACCGCGAATCATTAATCGACCAGCCCCGGTCTTATCACAGGTAATTAGGGTAATCAGCTTCTGACCAGGAACATCATCAATTACTTGGACATCAGTTGCTTTAATGAATGTTCGCTGACTCGTCTTATACGCATAAATCTTCTTGGCATCACTCACATAAATCATTTGGCCAACCTTGCTCTTATAGTACAGCGGACTGAATAGTGCCCCATGCTTGATCATATGGTGACCAGCCAACGCGTAGTTACCCTGCCCCATCTTCTGGTTAGCTTTCATCGTGCCGGCCGCTAATGCTAACGTTTCATTGCTGACACCATTACCGATTGGCAGGTACAAATCAACGGACGGAATCGCAATCGAGCCAATCACGTTGATTGCATTCTTATTCATGCGGGCCTTGGCAACGGTCTGAAAGTCAAGCGACTTGACCTTTGAGAAGTTAAAATCGCTCTTCTTCTTCGTATTCTGCTTAACCGTCTTAGCCGTAACGGTCGGCGAGTATGAACTCACTAGCCAGCTCTTGATCTGTTCATTGAAAATTAATGCCAATGATACTAGCACCAGCAGGACAAAAACGCCCCGACCTAACCACTTTAACCCGGGATGTTGCTTGGACTTCATTAATCCCGCCTCCTAATTTGTTTACGCCCTTCATCAAAGGTTCTACGGTAAATATACCTTAATTAGTTCGCATAATAAAGCCCCGAATTCGTTTAGTTCGTTAGAATTATCTCTAGCTTATCATAATCATTATATTTGCATCCGTAATCAGATTCTTGTTATGCTAATTGTATCAAAAACAGAAAGCAGGTTGGACCTATGGAAACGATGGTAAAAAACGATCTCAATCAACTAATGCAACAACGTGAGGATGGCCCATACATTGCAATTTACCTCAACACGGCCGTTGTGCTCAACGACCTCAATCGCCGCCGCTTACAATTCAAACAATTAGTTAATGAAGCTGAAACCCAGATGGCCCACCACTTTCCGAAAACCGAATTTGCGCCATACGCGACGCAACTAGAGCAATTAATTAATGACAACGCCTTCTGGCTACAGCACACTGGCCCTCAGACGGGTATCATCACTAACAGTCGTGATCTACACATTTTCGACTTACAATATCCCACTGACAATCATGTCAGCGTCAATAGCATGCCAGCTATTCGCCCAGTACTAGCCGACCGCCAGCATCAATTCGACTTCGACTTGTTAGCACTCAACGAAGATAGCATGGCGCTCTACACCCAACGTGATGGCAGTTTCGCCGAACTTGATTTGCCAGCTGAGGCCCCCCGCACCCTGACAGAAGCATTGGGCACTGAAAAACGTGGCGGTGACCTGAATTTCAACGCCAGCCCCGTTCACGGTGCCAACTATCATGGTCATAATGCGAAAGCCGAAGAACGCGATATTGACCAACGAAATTATTACCAACAAGTGGCGCAGTACGTTCAGGCCCATTCACAAAAGACGCGACGGCCATTGATCTTAATGGGACTACCACATAACCAGGCAGTCTTCCGTGCCGTCAACAAGAATCCGTACCTGTCACAACACCTCATGATCAATAAGTCACCGAAAAACTTAACGGTGGGCGCAATGCAAACAGCCACAGAACCCGTTCAGACGATGTGGCATACCCAATTAGCCGACATTTTACTAGAACGTTATGATCAGGCTAAGTCCCGCCAGTTAGCATTGGCCGATCCTTTTGACATGATCAAGCCAGCACTAAGTGGGCGGATCGACACCTTGATTGTCGCCGCAGACGCGAATGTCGCCGGCTCCTTACCAACGGCCGATGTTCAATTAACTGATCCAATTGCCGCTCCTGATAATTTAATTGACGACCTGGTCGATGTCGTGATTGCCATGAACGGGCAAATCCGAATCATCCCCGCAGACCGGATGCCCGTAGAAACCGCTGCTCTCGCGATTATGCGCTACTAATCCAACCGGTAATATCCTAAATCAGCCCACCTCAGTTTGCTCAATGAACTAAGGTGGGCTGATTTATTATGGCAAGCGCCTATTAATCAATTCAGTACTTACCATTCACTTTGTGTTAAACCAAGCAACTAACTTGGGCTTTCTGCTAATCAAGCCTTCGCTACCTCAGTCCATGACTACTTCGTGATGGTGATTCGAAGTGGCACCACGTCGTTCGTTACTGGCGGGTTAATGGTTAACACCTCCGCCTTAGCCAACTTAAACGTTACCAGTTTGCCAGCCCTCAGATCAATCGAGCGCTGAACCTTTGTACCTTTTTGAATACTAATGACCAAGTTCGCCTGGCGCTTTGCCGGCGTTGACCAGGAGATTTGATACTTACCGGCCGGAATTTCACGACCAGCCGTATAATTACCAAAGGTATTCTCAAGTACCGCCCGTCGTGACTTAAACTGCAACGGCTTAAAGCGAGACGGGGTCAACTCGGTCTCGCCATGCCCCGTAAAGTTAAGATGATTGCCACTGACATACAGCATGTTCTGAATCGTTTGGCCGCTACCGAGAAAGCCACTCACGTATACCTTGCCATTAGTCACGTGGACGTCATAATACCCTGGTTTAAAATCCTGACCAGCCTGATCTGCCGCCATCTCTTTTTGGACTGAGTATCGGAAAGTTTTAGCAGTATTCGTCTTCGTAGAATGTAAGCGAATATCGCTGTGCGCGACCCGGTACTTATGGATCATCACCCCGATTAGAATCACACATAGGATTGAAAAAATCCCAATAAATAAATATCTAGTCTTGCGCGTCTGCTGATTCATAGATTTTCCCCTCAGCCATATCATAGATTTCATCCGCCAACACGACCAGATCCTCAGCCGTGTGACTAGCAATGATAATAGTTGCGCCACGGGCTTTTTCTTCAAGCAGGATTGTCCGAACTTGCTTGACCCCATCCGTATCAATTGCATTGGTTGGTTCATCTAGTAAAATCAAAGCTGGCCGTTCAAAGATCGCCTGCGCGATTGCCAAGCGTTGCCGCATCCCCAAGGAGAACTGCTTGACCGTTCGCTTGTCATCTGGATCCAACCCAACTCGCGTAATGGTTGCATCGATGTCAGCATCACTCGCGACTTTTTTAATTTTAGCCAACAGTTGCAAGTTTTTACGTGCCGTGTATTCTGGCATTAAGTTATTATTTTCAATCAAAATCCCTAGGCTAGGTGGAAAGTCCATCCCATCGTGTAACTGTGTGCCATTAATCATAATTTTCCCGGACTCAATGTTAATTAATCCGGCAATGGCGCGTAGCAGCATCGTCTTCCCCGCACCATTCTTACCGCGCAACCCATAGATTCGCCCATCCATGAATGTTCGACTGATATGGTCCAAAACCAAGTGCCCATCCAATGACTTAGTCACATCGTTCAATTCAATCATCGTAATCACCTATAACAGATCCATTCGATTGAATCTGTACCTTCCAATTAAGATAAATAGTAGCACCATGACCAGCAAACCAACATAATAAAGGCCAACATGCTGTACTCGGCAGGCCATTAGCGCGTTCGGAAACAGTACCAGCCCCATCACACCGTTCATGTCAACGGCTGGTATGGAAACACTGACAAAGACGTATACATTAAGAACAATGTAAACAATCAACGGTTCAACATACAAGTCACCCACAAATTGAATAGAAAATAGCAGTAAAAATGCTAATAACGAAAGCCCCATGTGTGCCCAGTTAGGCCACCATACGGCATAGCCAGAAATTATTCGGCACAGTAAATAAACAACCAATCCACCCATTAAAGCGCCCATTTGATGCCCGATTTTAGTTATATACAAACGGCCAAAAAGCTGGCAACGCGTCTGAGTTCTGACAACTGTTTGGATAAACGGCCCGTGCAACTGATGATGCACGAAATTAAAATTCACGGCCAGTAAGGCAATAATTGGGAAAAACCAAATGCGCACCAAGTAGGGATTCGCGAGCGGTGGTAAACCATCGGTATAGAAATAAACCGTACCGGGGTGGATTCCTTCAAAAAAATGTGCGTAATACACCACCGGTACTAACGCAATCAACAGTAACACGCTGTATTGAAGTCGTCTTTTCATTGCCAAAACTCCTCATGCTGAATCCACAACACTCGCAAGCACAGTGTCATAATCGGCACGGCAACAAGTGTAATTAAAGCCGACATCGGTAATGCCGTTAAATCCTGCATATAATAATATCGTTTGAGCAAGTCAACTTCTTGGAACATCGGCCTGATTGGTAAACCATAATAAATGATAGGAAGTACCGCGAGCGACAAGAATAGCACTAAATGCAATTTAGGGAGTAACTGAAAGAACCAAAACAACACAATTCCAAATTCCAAACTAATCAAGAAATACGCTAGCGTTTGAACCACAAAGAGATAAATAAATGTTCCCCAACCTGATCCTGGTAACGAAATTAACGGCAATACGCCGAAGAACGCGAAAACCACCCAAAACAGCAAGGTACTCCTAATCAGACCAGTTGTCTGTGCGCGTAAATAACGGACTCGGGAGCCAAAGCGAACCACAATCTGAGAATTCTCATGCCACAACATATACTCGAACAGCAAATATAGCGGCAAATACATAAAGGCAAACGTTAAATTATCAAAATAATTAAAGGCGGATTTATTCGTCTCAAGCAAATACATCCCTAACGTATCGGCGTTTATTAATAACTGCAGTCCTTTTATGAACCATGTACACATAAAAAATATAATAATTATCAAGTACGACCCATATCGCTTCTCGCTCCGTTCAAAGCTCATCCCGATGCACCTCAGTCCCATAACCAACACAGATAACGCCTAATAAAACGATGACGTACACGAGCAGTATCATCAGCTGTGCCGTTAACGTTGTCTCTTGGAAAGGTTGGAGAACGCTTAAAATGGAATAATTCGTAGAAATCGGAATAAACCACGCCACCATGCTCAGGCCAAAAACATAACTAATTTTCTTGAACATAAAACTCAATGCGATAATTGCCATCGCAAACCACCCTAAGATCATCGCTGTTAACAAAATTGTGAGTAAGTTAGCCAATACTGGATGTAGCAATTGCCAATATAAGAATGGGTCAGAGCCATCTTGATAATCACTCATCCGATAACTGTTACCGCTACCATTTTGAAAAAGCAACAATGCTAATCCATAATTTAACAGCAGCGCAAATAAGGCACTGGCCGCAACACTAATAAAGGACGTTCGTAATAATTGTTGCAAGTACTGAGGCTTTCGCATCCGTGTTATGAGTAGATTAATCTGACCAACCTTAACATCTTGTAAATACCATCGACCGGGGCCAAGTAGTAAGTATGCTGGTAGCAACCACAACAGTGCCATTTGTGGATAGTGCCCCAATGAACTCCCTGCTAAAAACGTCAAAAACTGGCCCGAAAAAGGTTCCCTTTCTTTAACTATCAGTAATAAATCTATATTAATCACAATCACGAAGAATAGTGTCATGAGCCAGTAGCGTTTATCCATCATCAAACGTGTCTTAAAATACTTCATCTGATCCTCCCCTATCAACATTCCGCATGTTGATCAATTGACAGCGCCTATCAAAGCACAATGGCTGCTGCAATCACAAGCTGCTGTCAACATATTCACGACAGGCAATACCAATAGGCTAGAACAAGTCTATTGATTTAACGCTTGAGAAACAAATCGGCGTTAGTGACAATGACCACCAAAGCAATCATTAACCAGTAACGCCGAACTATTACTAACGAGTTCTAAATGTCTTCATCTAGTCCCGTGAACTGAATGGAAGCATTAGTCTTGATATCAAAAAAATATTATTGCATGTTTAATTCGTTTCCTCGTCCCAGAAACCAGATACAGAATAGCGACTACTATTATAGTTATTATTCTGTGCAGTTAAATACACGTTCTTCTTCGACGCGTTTGAATACGCCGCTGAATAATACGAACCATTGCCTTGCTTTACGTTTAGCGATGGTGATACATTGGTCCCACCCGCATTCTCTAACCAGTAAGTAGTGACCGTACGGGCCCCTTCTGCGGAACTCTGCATATTCACTTTCCACTTATTATTTACATTAGTGGTTTGACGATAGCGTGCCCCACTCCGCGTATTGGCTTGGTAGGGTTGAATACTAAAGTGAAATCCCCAATTGTCATTCGAAGCGAGCGCAGTGTTCGCGCCGACTGCTCCAAAAGTTACGATACTTAACAAACGGCAACCATTTTAAGTTTAAGCGCTTTCATTTTGTCGTCCTCCAAAAAGTATTGTCGCTTCCATTCGTATTAATAATATAATTATTTTTATGATTGGTCAATAACAATTTTATATTATAGTTATCATTCGCCCGAGCCAATTTCACCCTAATTCTTAGCAGCAGCATGGTCACAAAAAAAGACGCCCCAGCCGAAGCCGGAACGCCGTTTAATTGTCTGCTTATTTGAGACCGTATTTCTTGTTGAAACGATCGACCGCACCATCGGCCTTGGTAAACTTTTGCTTACCAGTGTAGAATGGATGTGAATCTGACGTAATTTCAACACGGATCAATGGGTAAGTATTACCATCTTCCCATTCAACAGTTTCTGCTGAAGTTGCTGTTGAACCAGAGATGAACTTAAAACCAGTAGTTGAGTCTTGGAACACAACTAAATGGTAATCTGGATGAATTCCTTTTTGCATTGTATTTCGCTCCTTTGCCCTGAATCATTTGCTGAAACAGAGATTATCATAGTTTTAACCAACGATAAACATGTTATCACGAATCACAGCTTCCCGTCAACCTACAAAGTAGCCTGCCAGTATTAACGACGCGGCCGCCGGGTTGATTGTCCAGTGAACTTTAAGCTAGCTAGATCACGAACAAACTCAGTGTTGGTCTTCGTGTGTTTTAAAAATTGTAAGAGCTGTTCGGTGTACTCTAACGCGTTGCCAGTCATTGATCGCCGAATCTGCCAGACTGGCTCCAAATTCTGACGACTAACCAACAATTCCTCTTTACGCGTACTGGATTGCTTCAAATCTAGCGCCGGGAAGACCCGCCGTTCAGCTAACTCGCGGGATAGCTGTAATTCTGAGTTGCCAGTTCCTTTGAATTCTTCATAAATCATGTCGTCCATCCGGCTACCCGTATCGACTAACGCGGTGCCTAAAATCGTTAGGCTACCACCTTCCTCGATATTGCGCGCGGAACCGAAGAACCGCTTGGGCTTGTAAAACGCCGTGGGATCGACCCCACCAGACAACGTCCGCCCGCTAGATGGGATGACCAAATTATATGCCCGCGTAAGCCGGGTAATCGAATCCAATAAGATAATCACATCCTGTTTGTCTTCAACTAAGCGCCGCGCACGTTCAAGCACTAATTCCGCAACACGCACGTGATTTTGTGGTTGTTGATCAAAAGTAGAACTCACCACTTCTCCCTTGATTGACCGCTCTAAATCAGTCACTTCTTCGGGCCGTTCATCAATCAGTAACATAATCAGCTTAGCGTCTGGATAATTGGCGACGATGCCATTTGCAATATTCTTTAACAGCGTCGTCTTACCGGCTTTAGGAGGTGCGACAATTAAGCCCCGTTGACCGAAGCCAATCGGGACAAAAGTATCAATCAAACGGGTCGCTAAAACGGCAGCCGTTGTCGATAACTTAATTTGTTTTTGTGGATAAAGTGGTGTTAACGCTGGAAAATGGGGCCGTTGCTTGGCCTCATTAGGATCCTTACCGTTAACTGTCCCTACCCGCATTAAACCGTAATACCGTTCGTTAGGTCGCGGTGGCCGGGCTTGACCAGCCACATAGTCTCCGTTACGAAGACCAAAGCGATGAATCTGCGACTGAGAAATATAAATATCTTCCTGCGAAGGCCCATAATTAATTGGCCGCAAAAAGCCATAGCCCTCTTGGCTAATAATTTCCAAGACGCCTTCCATTTGTACAAAGCCCCGCTTTTTATCCTGCTCACGGAGAACGGCTAATGAGAGTTCCTTCTTATTCATTTGCGAATAATAAGAAATTTTATACTCACGAGCATAGTTATAAATTTCTTTTAACGTTTTCTGCTCGAGATCGTGCATTGTTAAAATTTT
The DNA here is from genome assembly GCF_037290055.1 of Lactiplantibacillus argentoratensis. Classification (NCBI taxonomy): domain Bacteria; kingdom Bacillati; phylum Bacillota; class Bacilli; order Lactobacillales; family Lactobacillaceae; genus Lactiplantibacillus; species Lactiplantibacillus argentoratensis. The sequence continues at coordinate 417,600 of NZ_CP147647.1, read as the reverse complement.
TTCCATAACCACTGTTCTTTCTTAGCTGTACATCGTTAGTTTTCGGGAACTTCTTCGTCAGCTGCAATTTCCACATCCGCACCAAGTGTATGCAATTTATCGATGACCCGATCATAGCCACGTAGAATATTGTCAGCGCGGCTAATTTCCGTCACGCCACTAGCTGCGAGACCAGCAATCATTAGCGCCGCCCCAGACCGAATCTCGCCGGCCTCGACATGCGCACCTTGTAAGTGGGAAGAATGACCCACGACAATCAAGTTATCTTGAACGCGAATGTCCGCCCCCATCTTACGCAACTGTTCAACGTGTTGCGTGCGTTGCGGATAAATCGTATCAATCACCACACTACTACCGTTAGCGCGTAATAATAACGGGGTGATTGGTTGTTGCAAATCAGTGGCAAAGCCTGGGTAAGTCATCGTTTTAACCCGAATTGGGTCCAAATCATTGGACCGTGGGACGTAAATACTATCCTCATTAATCTGTAAATCAACACCCATTTCGACTAGTTTTGCCGTGAATGACTCCATATGTTCAGGGATCACATTCTTTAGCAAAATACCGTCCCCAATCGAAGCAGCCAGGGATAGATACGTTCCCGTCTCAATCCGATCAGGAATAATCGTATGGGTTGCCCGCGAATGCAGTGCCGGAACGCCTTCGATTCGAATCACGTCGGTACCAGCACCCCGAATTTTAGCGCCCATATTATTCAAAAAGGTCGCTAAATCAATGATCTCAGGCTCTTTAGCCGCATTTTCAATCGTCGTCGTACCATGCGCTTTGACGGCAGCCAAAATAATATTGATCGTCGCCCCAACGGAAACCACGTCTAAAAAGATACGCGCTCCGTGAAGGCCCTCTGTGCCCGTTGAGATAAAGACAGAGTCATTCTCTTCAACGACGTTAGCACCGAGCGCCTTAAACCCCTTGATATGCTGATCAATTGGTCGTGGGCCAATATTATCACCACCAGGGAAAGTCACCGTTGCACGGTTAAAACGACCGAGTAAGGCCCCCATAAAGTAGTAAGAAGCCCGCAAGCTTTTAATGGCATGACTTGGTAATTCAGATTCTTCAATATTTGTTGGATCAATTGTTAGAACATCGTTTTCAAAAGTGGAATGGACGTTCATCGACTCTAAGATGAGCCGTAAGTTGTGAACGTCTAAGATGTGCGGAACCGTATCGAATTGGACCGGAGTGTCTGCAAGAATCGCAGCAGGAATCAGTGCGACGGTACTATTTTTTGCGCCACCGATCGTTAATTCCCCAGAAAGTCGTTTTCCGCCATGGATTATCATTTTTTTCATAACATAACTTTCCTCGCTAAATAAGTGTCACACTGTATCATACAATCATTAACCATAATAAAGAATGTCTGTCAAAAATACAACCAATATCAGGAAACTGTAATCTTTTTACCCAATAAAATCATCAACTCGACTAATTCAAGCGCTTTCATGAATGATTTGGTAAGATAATTAAGCTAAATCTGCGCAATTTAAGGTGCCGTCAAAGTCGCCGATATCACACAGTTTATTCTGATATTAACAGTTAACATAGTCACATGATTATCGTCACTATTCCTCACTAATTTTGCTGCTGTCATACTATGTACCCCATACGATGATTGGGAGCGCGATGATGCCGAATAATAATTCAATTAAACGTTCCACTTTAATCATGCCCCGCCCAGAACGATTATTAGCACAACGCCCGATAGAAAAATAGAAAAGTGCTAATGCGCGTGATAAATTTCACTGGCATTAGCACTCTCTGGACTGAATTGAACCTGATGGACTATCAGTATTCATGACTAATCACTTCCTTATTTAATTAATAACCTTCCGTTACCCGTTAATCGCAAGTAGCTGTTCCATATGTTGAGGTTTCATATTAAGTTCACGCAACTGCAATAACGTCTGCTTTAAGTTTTCATACTCGGCTTCCGTGTATAAACGGCTCTCAAAGCCAATCTGATAAGCTTCGGCAATTGTAACCAAATCGCGTCGTAACCGGTGTCGAATTTCGTTCGGTGTCAACATTGGCATCACCTCCATTTATTATTCACCATAATACCATATAATGCGCCGATCAACGGTCCATGATACGATTTGATAATCTTTGATAATTGATAATAATCGCAATTGACCCCCGCTACATCAGCCTTTCAACTCGCTGTCAGCTAATGAAAATTGCATGAGATTTATTATGATAATAATCAGTTGATAACCAAATTAATAAAATCTTTAATCCCCCTTTTGATAAGACCTAGAAAATTCCCACTGACATCCTCAAAGATGTCATTCTAACCAAATCATCATAAAAAGGGGCTACGTTCCAACCTGAATCACATAAAAACACACGCTCCCCTGGCACTAATCGCCACACCAATTGCGACCAGCCACCACTGAACAACGGGGGATTTGATTGCTCAGTTTATTTAACTACTTAAAATGCGGCAGCCCGCACACAAACTGGTTGTGTTGGCTGCCGCATTTTTACGGTGGTGACCATGATCCCTACCTGTCCGGGAACTCAGATTAGCTTTCTCACAGTTCCGTCACTATGACTTGAACTAAATTTTGACGAGGGTCATGCCGTTAATCGCTTACAATTGCATCGTTCAATCCTGCTGGAGATCCTCATCCTTGACGGTCTGCAAATAACGATAAACACTCGGATCAGAGACTTTGAGCACTTTGGCGGCTTCGCTAACTGAATCCTTCAGCAGGAAGTAGCCTTGGTGGTATAAGCTACGAACGATTTCTAATTTTTCGTTTTGCTTTAAGTATTCTACAGAGACGCCATACTTTGCACAGACCGCCTGGGTCACTTCCCGAGCTAAATCGGTGATAGAGGTGGTTAGATGTTCCGGCGCGACCGGCGTGTCATGGGTCTTCTCGTTAGCTGGTGTTCCTTTAAGTTGATGAATCGTTGGTGAGTTCAAATGTTTGTAGCTCGCCATTACCTTCAACACTTGTTCCTGCAGGTCGTCTAGGGCACTATCATCCGTATTAATACAGATCATCCCGACGATTTCACCATCTAATCGTAAAAAGTAAGTTGATGATCGTAGTGAGTGCTTGCCTTGCGAAACACCTTTGTAATTGGCAAGATAATCCCGCTTTTCAGTTTTACCGGCCTTCATCGTCCGCAACGCCAAGTCAGTTGCAGGATCGCCAACTTGCCGATGTGATATGTGGGAATTACGAATTGCCACAACGGAGTGGTTTAAATCCAACAAGTCGTTCAGGACAACTTCACTACTGGGGCCTAAGATATCTGCTAAAAAATCAACAAACGGAATAAACTCGCGCACGTATTCTTGCTCAGCTGTTAATGGTTTTTGCATAACGGCACTCACCTCACTATTTTTTTACAACGTTATGACTTAATATTATTTTATCACACTGATAAAATGTTAATACATGTAACGATATAAACATTTAAACAAAAAAGATGATATTGCCTTTAGTCAGCTCATCATCTTTTCGCGACACTTTTATGCATGAACTTGTGAATCGGTCGATCGTCCAAAAATCTTTTCCTTCATCCGAAGACCGGTCGGTGTCGCTGCTAAACCACCCAATCCAGTTTCCCGAAGTGCCTTTGGCAAGCCCTTACCGACTTTATCCATCGCTGCAATGACTTCATCCGCTGGGATTTTGTTCGTGCAGCCAGCCAGAGCCATGTCCGCCGCAATCAACGCATTACCGACCCCAATCGCATTCCGTTTAACACACGGTAATTCAACTAGCCCAGCAACGGGATCACACACTAACCCCAGCAAGTTACTGATTGCCATCGCCAAAGCCTCGGCACTTTGTTCAGGCGTCCCACCAGCCACTTCAACCGCGGCGGCCGCACCCATCGCAGAGGCACTACCAACTTCAGCTTGGCAACCACCAGTCGCACCAGCAATCCCAGCATTATTAGCAATGACCATCCCAAAGGCGCCAGCGGTAAATAGGAATTGGATCATCTGGTCACGGTTGAGGTTCATTCGGTCCTTCAGTGTGAAAATCACACCAGGTAGTGTCCCCGTCGATCCGGCCGTTGGTGTCGCACACACGACGCCCATCGAGGCATTAACTTCATTGGTTGAAATCGCGTTCTGAACAGCTTGCATCATCGTATCGCCAGATAAGGTGTGCCCTTTTTGACGATACTTTTTCAAAAGAACAGCTTCACCACCAGTTAAACCAGTCGTTGAATAGACCCCGTCGCCTGCAGCCCCCTTATTAACAGCCGCTTCCATGACGTCTAGATTCCGGCCCATCGTGTGCCAGATTTCTTCGCGACTCGTTTGCGATGTTTCCATCTCTTGTTCAATCATTAATTCGTAGATTGGCTTCTTGGTTTTCTTGGCCGCTGTTACTAGTTCTGCTACGCTCATATACATGATAACTGACCTCCCTGGTTATAAGTAAACTAGATTCGTGTGACCCTGCGCTAATTTTTTGATTTCATCCTGTTTGAGACGGCGATCTAAATCATATTCATATAAATTGCCCCGAGCCGTCTTGTACTGCTGTTGGTCGTTTACTTTAGTCAGGTCAGCCAACTGTTTAGTCACGTGCTGATGGTCATTCTCACCACCCTGAACTAACAAGATAGGAAGTGGCCCTTTTGGTTTAACATCAAAACCATCCATCTTGATTTCACGAATTTCGATGGTCCCGCCCCCGATTGAACATCCAGCGACCGTCACTTGTTTATCATCATTCTTCAAGTCAATAATGGCGGTGTTCGGGTGGTTGATTGGGCTATCGCCAGGCTCTTCGATAAAGGTAATGTTCATCCCCTGATCCCGGGCCAAACCAATGGCATACGGAACCCGGCTATCATCAGGATCAAAGCCAAGAATGCCACTAATAATCGCATAGTCCGTGCCGTGGCCCTTGTGGGTTTGCGCAAATGATTCATAGTAATGAATGACAATATCTGTCGGTTTGTCCCGAAAAATGCTATTCGCTGCTCGCCCAATCGCACACGCCCCCGCAGTATGGGAACTGGATGGTCCAATCATAATCGGGCCAATAATATCAAAAACACTCTTGTAATTCACCGTCATTTTAGTCATCCTCCTATTTGAATCATCACGTTAACTTAAGCTTTGGCACGGGCAACTAGCGCTTCATTGCACATTCATCGTCAGTACACCGTTTTTGAAACTTTATGAATCTTGAAGTTACGGCACAAGCAAGCACCACAGTTGTACTGATGAGAAAGCATACAGCCGTTGCATCAAAGCTTTCATTTCTGAATTAATTCCGCCGCTGTGATTAATTCAGCCTCAAGTATGGCCATTCGATTCGTGACCCTCACGAACCCCCAACACCGTCACGAGAATCTCGTCAACAACACCAGCAACGAGACTTATGACAAAAATTGGCTTCAATCATATTAACCAATGTGAATTCATCTCGTATTTCAGTCAGATTACTAAACAAACAATTTGATGATATTGAACAGGATACCACTAACTGCGATTAAACCAATGACCACAACAAAGACATTGCTGTGTTTGCCGGCATATTGCTGTAACTTAGGACTTTTATGAATAGCATACATTGGCATCAAGAACAAGATGAACGCAATGATTGGTCCAATGATGGTTTCAATCATTCCCATAATGGAAGGATTGATCCAGGCAACTATCCAGGCACTTAGTAGCAGAACCAGATCAACAATTGTCGAAACAGTTCGACTCGGAAGCGTCTTGTCAGATTTTTCTTCCATCTTACGAATAATCCCACGTAAGCCTTCACTCGTTCCTAGATAATGTCCTAAAAAGGACTTGGCGATTGCAATAAAGGCAATTACGGGAGAAACATATTTAATAATTGGGTTATTGAAAGCAGTCGCAACGTAATCAAGGATCGAGACATTTTCATTCTTAGCTTCAAGGATTTGGTCTGGAGTCAACGCCAATGTACAACTAATAACAAAGAACATTGCGACAATGACCATCAACGTTTCGGCCGACAATAGAATTGTCGAAATCTTTTTATCGACTCTGTCCTTGCCTTCCCCACTATATTCTTTACGTTCGGCAACGGAAAACGAAGAGATGATTGGCGAATGGTTAAACGAAAAGATCATGACAGGAATAAGTAACCACAAGTTTCCTAACGTTCCAACCAAGTGTCCCCCAGATACAGAACTGGAAAATGTTGAGAGGATTGCGCCATTCCAATGCGGAATAAGATAAAAGGAAAACAGAACGATTACAATAATAAATGGGAAGGCCAGGCCACTCATAACTTTGGTAATCAAAGAGGTGCCAAAGCGAGCAATTCCAATGAGGATCCCAACAAGTACAAGTGACAACAACCAACGAGGTGGTGTTTGCATGTGCATTTGGTCAGTAATAAATTTCGATACAGTATTCGTAATAGAAACAGAATAAACTAACAAGATTGGATAAATGGAGAAGAAATAAATAATAGTAAAAAGCAATCCAATCTTAAAACCAAAATGTTGTTCAACAACATCAGTGATGTCATCACCATCATTTTTAGCCGACAGGACAAACCTACTCAGGCCCCTGTGAGCAAAGAACGTGGTTGGCAAAGCCAAAATAAGTATCATGATAATACCAAGAATACCTGCCGTACCTACCCCAATCGGTAAGAACAACACGCCGGCCCCAATCGCGGTTCCGAACAAACTCAGCATCCAAAAAGTATCATTTTTTCTCCAACCCTTAAATATATTCGTCATTGTTAAGTCTCCTTTTTATAACGTTGTTCTGGTCACACCAGAGAATGTGTTAACATAACCTGCATGAATAACCCTCCTACTTAGATTTGACGTCGTAGCTCGCTGTAAAACGCTACTTTGTGACAAATATCACTTTAGCGCCGTGAAAACCTTTTCTTTATGATAAAATGTTATCATGGTGACAATTATCGTTCATGTGAGTCTAATTAGCAAGATTAAATATTTTTGATATCAAATTAAAAAGGACTGAGATTATCATAACAGACCTAGCCTGTATCCATCTCAATCCTAGTGATATTAAGTTTAACATTCAACTGAATTATTTGAATGATAATTTATTCTCATAATAATTTTATTTTATCTCTGTCATACCATGCATGTATGGTTGGAGTACCTTAGGGATTTTAACCGTCCCATCAGCTTGTTGATAATTTTCCATAATCGCAGCCACCGTCCGGCCAACTGCAAGTCCAGAGCCATTCAATGTGTGGACGTAATCGACCGTTCCATCAGCTTTCCGATAACGAATCATCGCCCGCCGTGCTTGGAAGTCCAAGCAGTTAGAGCATGAACTGATTTCCCGATAAACGCCTTGTTCTGGCATCCATACTTCCACATCGTAGGTCTTGGCTGATGAGAAACCAGTATCCCCCGTTGAAAGTTTGATAACATGGTATGCAAGCCCTAATTCGCGCAACACTTCTTCGGCATTATCCGTTAATTTTTCGAGCTCATCGTATGAATTCTCAGGTTTACAGTACTTGACCATCTCGACTTTGTGAAATTGGTGCATACGAATCAAGCCCCGGGTATCACGCCCCGCACTCCCAGCTTCGGACCGGTAACAAGGGGTCATCGCCGTGAAGTACGTTGGCAACTGATCTTCAGATAAGATTTCATTCGCATAGTAATTGGTCAGCGGTACTTCAGCCGTTGGAATCAACGTCATTCCTGAAGATTCAACCGTGTAGACGTCTTCTTTGAACTTCGGAAATTGGCCAGTCCCATACATCGTCTGAGCGTTCACCAAGTATGGCGGAATAATTTCATGGTACCCTTGCTTTTGTGTGTGCAGATCCAGCATAAAGCTGTAAACCGCCCGTTCTAAGAGAGCACCCGCATCCTTATAATAAACAAAACGTGCGCCCGCGACTTTCGCTGCCCGATCAAAATCCAGGATTCCTAAGCTCTCACCCAATTCCCAGTGCGCCTTAGGTTTAAAATCAAACGTTGGAATATCACCGTGCTTACGCATCTCAACGTTGCTATCTTCGTCAGGACCGACTGGTACATCATCAGCAGGTAAGTTCAGGAAGCGAATCGCTAAGTAATGAAGCCGATCGTTTACTTCCGTCTGAGCAGCTTCCGTACTCTTAATATCACCGTTCAGCTGTTTGACTTGTTGAATGAGGGCTTGGCCCGCTTCCGATTGCGGATCACTTTGCCCAATTTGTTCCGTCAACTGGTTTTTCTGTTTCTTCAAGCCTTCAACCTTAGTAATCGCATCCCGGTTTTGTTGGTCTAACTGTAAGTATTCATCAACCTCAGCCGGATCGACTTTCCGTGTCTGGAGCTTAGCCTTAACAAGTTCTGGGTTATTACGAACAAACTTTGGATTTAACATACGAAAAACCTCCTTAAAATTAAAACGTCCCATAGTCTTCGCCTAAAAGACTATGGGACGTTTTTTTACCAACGTGGTACCACCCAATTTACTGCTCTACGAGTATATCGTCTCACCGCGACCTCTTAAAGACGAGGCCAAACGCTAAATGGCGGATTCATCAGTCCAATCAACCAACTTTCAGCAACCGTTGGCTTTCTAAATAATCAGATTAACTACTAGCCCATTATGTTTGCGCTTTCAATTTACACTTATAATCTAGACCTCCCATCGATTATTGTCAATAGTTTTTTATCATCATTTTATTTTTCTATTATTAATAGAATCATTTATTGCAGTCTTAATTATTTCACTGGGTCTTGAATGAGGATTAACATTCTAATTCAAAAGCAGCCAGCTGAAGCCCCCTAGAAACAGTGCGAGTTAACGTAAACCTACTGTTGCGGGGGCGTCCTACTCCGGCTTCCAGACATTCTGGGCAACCCTCGGCAGACTAACAATAAGCCAACCAATTGGTACTTTTTAATCACATTTAATGCTAAAGGATAACTAACACAACACGTATAGCCACTATTATCAGCACAATACCAGTTACGACTTTTGAGGATTTTTATAGCGAATTTTTGATGGACAAGCAAAAGCAAGCGTTCAGATTATCTGAGCTTTAGTCAGATAATGACAACACTTGCAATTCATTTAATCCACTGCAGCAGCTAACAAATCTGAAAGTTCTGCCGCCGTCGGATATGACTTTTGGGTTCCCTTTTTCATCACTGTCATGGCTGCATACTGGTTCGCATGCTTCAACGCGTCCGGGATGGCTTCACCCTGTGCAAAGTAATGGGCAAAACTACCAATAAATGAATCCCCAGCGCCAGTCGTATCAACAGCTTTAACCTTCATTCCTGGGACGATTTCTGCATGGTTTTCAGTAACCCAGAGTGCGCCCTTATGACCCAACGTAATAATCAGATTTTCAACGCCACGACTAATCAAATCACACGCCGCGACCTTGATCTCATCCAGGTTATTTGTTGGTAACCCAGTTAGCGTAGCTAATTCTGTTTCATTAGGCGTAAAGAACGCAACCTTCGAGACATAGTCAATATTCAAATTCTTGTTAGCAGGAGCTGGATTAAGGAGAACTGGCACTCCAAATTGTTGTGCTAGATCGATGGCGTGATAATTAGTCTCTAGCGAGATTTCTTGTTGCAGCACAATTAGTTTACTATTCTTGATTAGTGCCTGTTTTTCATCCAAAACAGCGGGAGTCAGTTCCTTGTTAGCCCCCTTGATAATCAAAATACGGTTATCACTGCTTGGATCTACGAAAATCGGGGCTACCCCACTATTTTGATGACCAATGCCAATACCATCCGTACGAATACCATTTTTTTGATAATTAGCGAGTTGTTCTTGTCCAAACCCATCATTACCAACCATCGTAATAAAATTAACATCTGAACCTAGGCGTGCCGCCGCGATGGCTTGATTAGCACCCTTACCCCCGTAGCCAATGTTGAATTCTGGCGCCTCAATCGTTTCGCCTTCGACAGGCATCCGCCCGATATAAGTTGTCAAATCAACCATATTAGAGCCAATTACTGTAACATCTGCCATGTTATCGTCCCCCTACTTTTCTAATCCGGTCGTTACACTAAAGTGCCGTTTTGCTTGTGGTTCCAACATAATTAGCGTTCCAGCTTTGGTCGCAGCTGCTTTGCCTTCTGGTGTACTGGTGCCCGGTAAGGCAAACGCTGCAACTTGTTGGTCCGCGTTGTAGAGTAGCCACCGTGTCACAATTGGAAATTGTTCGGTCTTAAACTTAGTCAAAAAGTTATGTGAGTCATCCAAATGCATTCTAAATTCGGCTTCATCGGTATACTGCGTTAAGTCGCGAGAGAAGAACACAATTTCGGGATCATAGTGCGCTTCATCCGTTAAATCATTGATCAATTCTCCGGATGCTTTTAGTTGGTCGTTATAGGCCAACCATGCATCAGTTGGATGAACGTGAGCAGGGACTGTTTTCCGGAGTTTAAATGCTTCATCCGGTAAATTCTGTTCAATATGGGCATTCTTAGCGTATGCATAATTCATATGACACATATACTGAAGCGGCATCGCCTGCGCATGTGACAAGTTAGTCACATCTAGATTAATATCAAACAGTCCAGAATTTGCTCGCATCATGACGGAAGGTTCACTTAAATAATGATCGCCAAAACCTTTGACATATTCAAAATCTGCATGAATCGTCAACGTATCTTCACCAATCGTCAAATAGGCATGGGCCATCTTACTGGTTGGAAACTCGCCATGTAACTGATAATCGTCCTCAGGTGCAGGCGTTCCATTTCCTAGTAATCCAGACGTAAACTGGAAGCAGCCATACGTGTCGGCAATACCCTTACCCGGCAATGGTTGGGAAAACATATCTTTCATTTTCAAGGAAATACCGTCAAAGACCACATCCCAGATAATCAATCCCATGAATGGCAGCACGACTAATTCGCCACGCTGATTCGTCAGTCGCAAGCCTTCTACTCCAGATGGATATAGAAATGTTTTTGCACTGAAATTATCATCTTTGTAGAGTTCAAACTCTGATTGACTAAACATTTGATGCGATAACTTAATTGTTTTCATAATAGCTCCTCCATATGTGTGACTTCGCTCGCTGCCTGATGACGCTTGTAGTAACTAAGTGCATAACTACCTACAATTGCAAAACTAATAACATCGATAATGAATGACAACGAAACAGAACCCGTCATGTCCGCAATCAAGCCTTGAATCAACGGCGTCACAGCACCACCAATAATCGACATGACAACGATTGCTCCCGCAGTTTCCGTGTAGCGTTTATCAGTAACCGTATCCAGCGTTTGTGAATAAATTGTTGGCCACCCCGGACCGAACAAGCCACTCGCCAAAATCGTCAGATAGACCGCTGACTCATTAGGGACAAAGGTAACATAGCCTAATGCGAGGGTCCCCACTACTGAAAATCCAAACAGAACTTGCGCCGTTGCAAACCGTTTCATTAACGCGGTCGCCAATAGCTTGCCGCAGAAGAATGCAATATAGGTATAAATCATAAAGGTTGAGGCATCGCGCTCGTTGATACGATTACTAAAACTCATCGCTAAGTTGATTGTGTATGCCCAGACCGCCGTCTGCATGCCCATATACACAAACTCCGTACCAATCCCCTTCGTAAAGTCCTTATTATGAATCAAATAACGTAGCGTTTCACCGACACCAGCTGATTTTGCGGCTGCTTGATCTGAACGTTGTTTAGGCTTGCCACTTGGAAACTGTGTCAAAACAAAGATAAAAATTGCAACAAGTAACACCACAATCAGATATTTATACGGGAGCAGCGTCTGCTGTAACATCCGCTGTCCATAGGCTAACCGAGCAGCACCATGCATTTTTGCCATGGTCGTTGCCAGGCTAGCACCATCGTTGAAAATCAAATACTTACCCAGGAGGATTCCAACGACTGCACCAATCGGATAAAAGATTTGTGAAATATTTAGTCGAACGGTTGAGGCCGACTTAGGTCCCATCAACGTACTGAACGTATTCGCACTCGTCTCCAGAAAGCTAAGTCCACATGCAATGGCAAATAATGCAATTAAGAACACCCCGTATGTGGCTAAGTGAGACGCTGGGAAAAAGAGCAAGCAGCCAATCGTAAATAAGCTCAGTCCGATTACGATTGCTAACTTATACGACGTCTTTTTGATAACCCGACTAGCTGGAATCGCAATGACGAAATAGCCCAGATAAAATGCACTGTTGACTAAGGCACTCGTTGCATTATTCAATTCAAAAATAGTCTTAAATTGCGTAATTAAGATGTTATTTAAGCTGGCTGCCGCAGCCCACAAAGGAATGAGTAATGACAATAGCATGAACTGGAAAATCGGTGTTTTATCCAAATAACCATCATCTTGCTCATGGGCTGATAGCTTAATCACACCCCGAAATAACTTTTGCATGGTTCCCCTCCTTGATGTTAGCGCTTTCTTTTTTAAACTGGAATGGTGCGCCATCATTCAGCCATCACTACTTACCAATAATTGCCATACTTGCTGATACACCGAGGCGCGTTGCTCCAGCATCAATCATCGCTAATGCTTCATCGCGTGTATGGATTCCCCCAGATGCTTTGACCCCGATTCGATCCTGAACGGCACCCTTCATCAAACTAATATCATGAACCGAAGCACCACGGGTTGAAAATCCAGTCGATGTCTTCACAAAATCAGCGTGTGCATCGGCAACGATTTCACTGGCCTTAACGATTTCCCCATCCGTCAACAGCGCCGTTTCAATAATCACTTTGACGACCTTATCAGCCGTATGTCCAACGGTTACCACACTTTCAATGTCGTGTTGAACTTCATCATAGTGGTCGCCTTTCAATTCGCCGATATTAATGACCATATCCAGCTCATCCACACCGTCAGCAATTGCCTGTTTGGCTTCCGCAACTTTAATGGCGGTTGTATTCGCGCCCAGAGGGAAACCAATCACGCATGCAGTCGCAACATCCGAACCAGCAAGTTGCGCATGGACGTGCTTGACCCAGTATGGATTGACCATAACTGAATAAAAGTGATTTTCGAGTGCCTCCCGTACTACCTGATCAATTTGTTGCTCAGTCGCTTCCGGTTTTAATAACGTGTGATCTAAATAACGATTCAATTTCATGATTAATGAAACCCCTTTCTTTTTAACAACTTCAGTATATCACGAATTGAACATTTGTAAACACCGCATTTGAAATTTTGTTCACTTTGGCGTTTATGCTATACTGAAAAGGGTTATCAACAACGGACTGTTCAGCAATCAAACTCAGGCTAGATTGATCAGCCATCTGCACTACCATCGACTTTATCTGCTGAAAAACGGTTTGTTTGATCACCTTATTCGCAGTTAAATAAACAGTCATGATTTCAAAAAATAATTAATCATAAACTAACGAATACAATTAAAGTGTTATTCAAAGATTGGAAGTCAGGATATGGAAAAAGCAATCAATCAAGATAAGGTAAAACTCGCCTTGAAGGTCTGTCACCTCTACTACGAAGATGGCCTAAGCCAAAGTGACATTGGCAAACAGCTCCAAATTTCTCGGCCGACAATTTCAAGACTCCTAAGTTATGCCAAAGATACTGGCCTGGTTAAAATTGAAATTGCCGATCCATTAAAAGATTTAGGGACCTTAGCACAACAATTAGAACATAAGTATCATTTAAAAAAAGTCCTTATTAGTTTTGATGCGAGCAACGATAGTCAACTCATCAATGAAAAACTCGGAGAATTGACTGCTGATTATCTGCAAACCATCGTACAAGACCACGATTCCATCGGGATTAGCTGGGGAAAGACGATCAAAGCGGTTGCAGATCATTTGCATATTAGTACCCGTAACGACGTTCGTATTGTTCAATTAAAAGGAAGTGTCGCTGCCTCTGATATGAACAACTTCGCCAACGATATCGTCACCAAATTTAGCGCGGCCTATCATACTAACGCAGTTACACTACCGCTACCGGTAATTTTTGATGATCCCGTCACTAAAAAAATCGTCCTCGACGATCGGTTTATTTCTCAAATCATCAGAGCCGGTGAAGCAACCAATATCGCCCTATTTACCAGCGGAACCGTGCGCTCGGATGCGATGCTATTCAATCTAGGCTACCTAAACGCTGCAGAAATCAAGCGGCTTCAATCTTCTTCTGTTGGTGATATCGTCTCTCGTTTTATTACCAAAGATGGGACCATTGCTGACTCCGCAATCAATGCGCGTACCGTCGGAATTCAGTTGGAAGCACTCAAGCATAAAAAATACGCGATTCTGGTAGCGGGATCTAGTAGGAAAGTGCCATCCATTCACGGTGCCTTAATGGGCGGCTATGCTAATGTCTTGATTACTGATAGCCAATCTGCTACCGCATTGTTGGAACTTTGATATTCTAAACCACCCCATAACCACGCAAAAAACGCGTACCAGCCATTCAAGCTAGTACGCGTTTTTTTGACAGCACTTATATTTCGAATTTATGCCTTCATCTTACCAGTCTGGTTAGCGGCATCGATGAATGCCTTGAATAACCCTTCTGGACGGTTAGGCCGTGATAAGAATTCTGGATGGTATTGTGAGGCCACGAAGAAGCGCTTCTTTGGTAATTCAATCACTTCGACGAGCCGGTTGTCAGGCGAAGTTCCGGAGAAGACCATGCCCTTAGCAGCCATTGCTTCACGATACTTATTATTGAATTCATAACGGTGGCGATGACGTTCCATCACAACTTCTTCATTGTGATAGGCTTTAGCCGCCACAGTTCCCGGCTTCAGCTTGCAAGGGTAAGCGCCTAAACGTTGCGTTCCACCCATGTCTTCAACGTCTTCTTGGTCGGCCATCAAATCAATAATATTGTCCGGCGTCTTCGGATCGATTTCAGCAGAGTTAGCATCCTTCAATCCAAGTACGTTACGTGCAAATTCGACACTGGCCATTTGCATTCCCAAGCAGATACCTAAGAATGGCACGTCGTTTTCACGGGCATACTTGATTGCCGTAATCTTACCTTCAATTCCCCGATCACCAAAGCCACCAGGAACTAAGATTCCGTCAGCATCGCCGAGTAGTTCTTCGACATTTTCTGGCGTAACATCTTCAGCAGAAATCTTCTTCAAATCAATGTCGGCATCATCCGTATAGCCAGCATGCTTCAATGCTTCCGTCACTGAGATATAAGCATCCTGTAAAGCGACGTATTTCCCGACTAGCGCAATCTTGATGGTCCGTGATAAGTTCTGGACATGATGTTCTAAGTCAATCCATTCACTCATGTCGGCCTTAGGTGCCTGTACATCAAAATGGTCAAGGACGATTTGGTCCATGTTTTGTTTCTGAACATTCAACGGAATTGAATAAATCGTCTTAACGTCTAAGGATTCAATGACTGCTTCTGGTTCCACGTCACAGAAGGACGCAATCTTATTCCGCATTTCCCGCGTAATTGGTTGTTCAGTCCGGACAACTAACATGTTCGGCTGAATCCCATAACTCCGCAATTCCTTAACAGAATGTTGCGTTGGCTTCGTCTTCATTTCACCAGCTGCCCGTAAATATGGGATCAACGTGGTATGGATGTAGAAGACATTGTCGGAACCTAAATCACTCTTCATTTGCCGTAGCGCTTCAATAAATGGCAAGGATTCGATATCACCGACCGTCCCACCGATTTCAGTAATCACGATATCGGAATCCGTCGTCGTACCAGCGCGCATGATTTTTTCCTTGATAGCGTTCGTGATATGCGGAATCACTTGCACCGTGGCGCCTAAATAATCGCCCCGCCGTTCCTTTTGCAGAACTTCTGAATAAATCTTACCGGTGGTAACATTTGAATATTTATTAAGGTTAATGTCGATAAACCGTTCATAATGTCCAAGGTCTAAGTCAGTTTCGGTCCCATCATCGGTCACGAAAACTTCACCGTGTTGATAAGGACTCATCGTACCAGGATCAACGTTGATATAGGGATCAAACTTTTGAATCGTGACCTTTAAGCCCCGGTTCTTCAATAAACGCCCTAGCGAAGCAGCGACGATACCTTTACCAATGGATGACACAACGCCACCAGTTACAAAAATATATTTGGTCATGTGATAACTCCTTAAAGATTTATTTCGTGGGGTGGTATAAATAAAGAAAGCTCCCTATTTCAGCAGAAATAGGGAGCTAATACGATCGTTTGTCTCAGGTATTTCTACCAGAGAGCCCAAATAAGATAATACAAGGAGATTCCCTTTTCGTCAAGGAAAAATCTTGAAAAGCTTATTTCGATTCGTCGTCTTCGTCATCGTAGTCGTCATCATCATCGTCATCATTTAACTCTGATAATTGACCCTCGATACCGTCTGGCAACGTTTCATCAGCAACATCGTCGTCTGTGTCATCAACACCCGCAAGTTCATCGTACTTGCTGCTTGCTGAATCATCAGTATCGTCGTCCTGATCATCATCGTCATCGTAGTTATCGTCATCTTCGGGATCATCGTCATCGTAATCGATCACGTCGTCATCATCCCCGGCATCGGCCAAGAAGGCGTTAACCTTCTTACGCTTCTTGCGCTTTGGCCGATCCTCATCTTCGTCATCGTCCGTATGAATAACGGCTTCGTCAATGGATTCAAATGGGTACCATGCACGCAGGCCCCACATATTGTCACCGAGCGAAATGAAACTACCATCGATATTAAGATCGGTATAAAATTGTGATAAACGCTCCCGAATTTCTTCGTCGCTTTTACCTAAATATGATTGCACAGCGTTGGTCAAGTCGGCAAAAGCCATCACATCACCATGTTGTGATAAGATCGCGTGAGCAACCTCGATTAAAGATAATTCGGACTTTTTTTGTCCATCAAATTGTTTTAGTTCCAAACTGGTGCACGTCCTTTCCACAGTTTATAGTACATAATACCAAATTAGGCCGTGAATTGCAATCGCAACTTGTAGTTACCAAGTAGCTGTTCACCCGCGTATAAATCGTAATCAACGTTCACCTCACCTGAAAATGGCCGTTCACGTAGCCGTACTCGTAACATCGGCGTCACCGTTTCAACAGGTAGCATCCCCATGGGTGTTTGATAATGAGCACGCACCCGTTTACCATTGGAAAAGTGCAACCGAAGTCGGTTCTCCGCACTCCGCGTCAACACGACGTCCCCATTAGCTGCCAGCTTAATCGTCACTGGAATCGGCTCTGGCGCGTCATCGTTAACTTCCTTATACCGTAAATAAAACGCGTCACCCATCTGAACTAGTTGACCATCGACATCCAGTGCATAGTTCGCCGTATCGTCATCTTGCCGCGCCTGCGTCTCTAAATGAATCGCCACTGGCACGCCAGTTGTTAAATCATCCATAGTTGGACCTCCTAATATTTCAAAATCACACGCTGAACGCCCGTCTACGATCACCGTGTTACCACACTCGCTATATCCTTTTCAGCGTTCACGACCGCGCGACTCTCATCACGCCCATCGTAAAACTTCCTGTTTAATTATAAGCCATTCAAGCCAAAATAACTAAAAATAGGACTAAAAGCGGTCAACTTAGACCTGCTGGGAAAAGTTCGAACTCGCGTAAACTTTTTGAGTCGGCTGTGTTCCAACAATTGTCCCTCAGCTCCGGAGGTCGAAATAGGCCGCACGTTGCTGACGAACAAAAAGCCAACTAACTTGCACGTTGCATTCATCCTAATGCTGGCATGCTACGGATTACGTTGATTTGTCTAAGCCAATGCACCGGTACCATTTTTCTAGTATAATTGGTGATGATACGGACAACGGTGGCGGTTTCATCACGAAACATCCCTCGTGTCCGGCAATAGCGGATAACGGGGTGGCTTTCTTGACAGAATCAACAATTGCAACTTTGAGTCAAAAATACGAACCGGCAGCGATGCTGGATAGTTTTGCGTACACGAACGCCCTGCTGTGGTTAACGGCGGCTCGTCAGCAACCAATCGTTCATTTCTGGCAGTTACAGCCAACCGTCATTCTCGGCCTATTAGACCAACGCTTGCCACGGCTAACTGCTGGCTTAGCAGATCTACACGCTGCCGGTTATCAGGTCATGCTCCGTAATTCAGGTGGGCTAGCCGTAGTTGCTGACCCTGGTGTACTAAACGTCTCCTTATTTCTCCCAGCAACTCGTGAACGCTATTCAATTACAGCGGCATACCAATTGATGGTCGACTACGTTCAGGCAGTGTGGCCACAATTAAATATCACGACTGGTGAGATTACACGCTCCTATTGTCCCGGTGATTATGATTTGAGTATTGCCGGTCGTAAAATTGCTGGAATGTCGCAACGGCGCACTGCCGAAGCGCTGGTCATCATGCTGTATGTCAGCGTTGATGGCGATCAGATGGCCCGTAGTCAACTCATTCAGCGTTTTTACCAAGTCAGCTTAGCCGGTCACCATGACGAGCGGTTTCCAGATGTTGATCCACAAGTCATGACGACCGTTGCCGACACTTTGGCAACGCCGACTGACACTACCGCCGCACAAGCTCGCTTTATCGCCATCCTAGCTCAACATGGGACGGTCGACACGACGAGTTTGCCGTTAGTCACCGAAGAACCTGAATTTCAAGCACACTTAAATCAAGCCTATCAACAAATGCAACGGCGACAACAACGCTTGCATCACTGAAAGAAGGAATTAATTTGGCCTATCGCCAGCAACTATTACCCATGGAGAAAGTCTTTCGTGACCCGGTCCATGATTATATTTATATCCAACATCAAGTCATTCTCGATTTGATCAACACCTCGGAATTTCAACGACTGCGCCGCATTAAGCAACTCGGTACGACCTCGCTGACTTTCCACGGTGCGGAACACTCCCGCTTTGGGCATTGCCTCGGTGTTTATGAGATTACCCGCCGTATTTGCGATAACTTCGAACGTAACTACCCGACCCAGACCCCTGGTGACGGTGGTTGGGATGACCACGAGCGATTGGTCGCACTATGCGCCGCCCTGTTACACGATATCGGTCACGGGCCATACTCACACACGTTCGAGCACATCTTCCACACCGACCATGAAGCCCTGACTGTTCAGATTCTGACATCACCTGAAACCGAGGTCAATCAGGTCTTACAGCAAGTCTCACCTGACTTCCCGGCCCAAGTTGCAGCCGTCATTCAAAAAACGTATCCGAATCCCCAAGTCGTCCAGATGATCTCTAGTCAAATCGATGCCGACCGGATGGACTACCTACTGCGAGATTCGTACTTCACGGGTACGAATTACGGTAATTTCGATTTGACCCGTATTTTGCGCGTTATGAAGCCGTATCAAGGCGGCATTACATTTGCAATGGAAGGCATGCACGCGGTCGAAGATTACATTGTCAGTCGCTTCCAGATGTACATGCAAGTCTACTTCCATCCAGTATCACGTTCCATGGAAGTCATCCTCGATCGCCTACTGGAGCGGGCTAACGATCTTTATCAAAGCCACGCGGTCGATGCTGAAGCGACACCAGTGATGTTATTGCCGTTTTTCAACAATAACTTTACGTTACACGATTATTTACGGTTAGACGATGGCGTCTTAAACACTTATTTCAGCCATTGGCGTGATAGCCGTGATCAAATTCTCGCTGACCTCGCAACCCGTTTCTTAGACCGGCGTCCCTTAAAATCAGCCCGGGTCGATGCAACGACTCAGCCGCTAATTCCAACGTTACAAAAATTAATTGAACAAGCCGGCTTTGATACGCACTACTACACTGACATCAACGACAGTTACGATCTCCCTTACGACGCCTATGATCCTAAGATGAAGAAGCCGCGTACCCAGATTGAACTGCAACAAAAAGACGGTTCCTTACTCGAACTATCCACCGTCAGTGACCTAGTGCGAGCTATCACCGGGAAAGTCTCTGGCGATCAGCGGTTTTTCTTTCCAAAAGAAATGCTCAGCAAAAACGCCGAAAACGATTTATTTAAACCAATTTACCAAGAATTTCAGCAATATATTTTAAACGATCGTCTGGTCGTACCACACTAATTTTGGAGGAATTATTATTATGTCAGTCAAGCTTATCGCCATCGATATGGACGGCACCTTACTCAATGAGCACAGCGAACTAAATCCCGCAACCGTTCAAGCAATCAACGCCGCCAATGCGCAAGGAATCAAAGTCGTCATTTGTACGGGACGGCCATTAAGTGGCGTCACGCCCTTTTTAAAGCAACTGGGGATCGCTGGTGAAGGTAATTACGTCATCACTTTTAATGGTTCAATGGTTCAGACCATCACCGGTAAGATCATCACGGGACTGACGCTATCACATGACGATTACATCGACATTGAAACGCTCAGCCGCAAGCTTAATATCCATTGTCACGTTGAAAGTGAAGACCATATCTACACCGCCAATCGAAATATCAGCCCTTATACGGTCGGCGAAAGTGCCCTCGTCAACATGCCGATTCGGTTCCGGACGCCCGAAGAAATGCGCCCAGACTTACCAATCGTCAAGTGCATGTTCATCGATCACGGCCCACTACTGGATGCAGCCATCAAGCAATTACCAGCGTCATTCTCCAAGCGCTTTACCATTGTTCGCTCAGAAGCGTATTTCTTAGAATTCATGAATCCCGCCGCTAGCAAGGGTAACGCCCTAGCCACATTGGCCGACCATTTGCACTTAAGTCCCGATGACGTCATGGCAATCGGTGATCGGGGAAAT
The DNA here is from genome assembly GCF_037290055.1 of Lactiplantibacillus argentoratensis. Taxonomy (NCBI): domain Bacteria; kingdom Bacillati; phylum Bacillota; class Bacilli; order Lactobacillales; family Lactobacillaceae; genus Lactiplantibacillus; species Lactiplantibacillus argentoratensis. The sequence goes on along the minus strand of NZ_CP147647.1, from coordinate 396,934 downwards.
GATTTGAGTATGTTACGTTACGCGACCAACAGTGTTGCGATGGGTAACGCCATTGATGAGGCCAAGCAAATCGCCCGTTATGAAACCAAGACTAACGTTAAAGACGGGGTCGCACACGCCATTAACACTTGGGCACTCGCCTAAGCGACTTTTCAAACTAATTTCAAGCAACGCTAATAGCGCGTTTTAACGCGCCGTTAGCGTTGCTTTTTTTTACCACTACTATGATTACTCAGCATTTCTCGAATAATCCAGTCAAGCAAAAAAGTGGCGATCAGTCATTACCTGATCGTCACTTTTTAATGCTGGTTATTCGAAACTACCAGTTGCACTATTTTCCTTAGTAACACTACCACTATCCGGATAGTAACGATAAGTATCCGTTACTGTCTTGGAAGCGGAGGAACTAGACTCATCCGCCGCATAAATTGCGGTAATCTGATAGTAAGCACTAGTCTCCTTAGTGATATTAAATTCGGTATCCGAAGCAAACGTAACACCGGACGCATCCTGAAACTGTTTGATGATCGCCGAAGTCGTCAGCTCTGAAGAACTGCTACTGGTAGACGTGCTACTATTCGACGAACTTGTCATCGTTGAACTATCGGCACTAGTGCTACTCGTACTGCTTGAGGACGCACTACTATCACTCGCACTAGACGTAGAACTTGAACTGACGACCGTTGAGCTATCACTGCCAGAACTAGTCGATTGCGACGCCTCATAATTCATAATGGCTTGTTTCATGGCCAAAGCTTTTTTCTGTAATTTTTTGATAACCGGATGTGTCGCTTGCACATCGTCCAACTTATCAATATTGGCCTTCGCAGTGGCCAAATCATGGATACTTAATTCATCACGGGCAGCGTTATAGTAACCATTGGCTAGCTTGACCGCCTGGTACTGCTTGACAAGCTTCTGCCGAGCTGCAATAAAACTGGCGTCAGTCGTGCCATCATAACTACTTAACGTGTCAAAGTAACCCTTTGCTAGACTGAGCTGATTATTATCAAGCGCTTCTTCAGCTTCCTGATAATACTTTAACCCAAGGGCTAACTTTTTGATCGCTGGAGTTGATTCAGAAGCACCCGCTAAAGTCTTCTGGGCAGCGGCAATTTTTTGTTGCGAAATTTGCTGATCAGCTTTGGTTAAAACGGCCGTTGTACTGTTACCAGTTGCGGTCGTGGCCGAACTTGCGGTTACGCCTCCGGTATTTTTGGCACAGCCTGAAAGTGTAATCAATCCAATCAGGACGATTACAAACAGTGGCCAAGATGATCGATAGGCATGATCCACGGCAAACCCCTCCTTTTTATCATTCTCCATTATACCATTAATCGTAATGTCAGTTTTTTCAAAGCTCCGAGACGCGATTATACTAAATTAACCTAACTAACGCCGCCACGTAATAAGCCGTTAAACCAAGTACCGCCACTAAGTTGGCCCACCGATACATCACAATTAAGGCCAAGTATTCCCGAAACATAGCAAATGGCAAATAATACAGTGGGGTGTGCGCCCCGATTCCCGTTAAGTTCAGGTGCAGCTGCCGAGCAAAAATATTAGCCCGTAAAACATGATAGCCGCTCGTGACAATCACGGCGCGATAAAACGGTTGCTGCCGCACAATTAGTGCGTGCGAAAATTTTAGATTCTCAATCGTCGACGTTGACCGATTTTCTTCTTGAATGGCGTCTCTGGGAACCCCCTGATCAACCAAGTACTGCCGCATTGCGGTACTCTCAGCCATGACTTCATCAGGCCCCTGACCACCCGAAACAACGATCGTGATTGGCTGATGATAACGCGCCCGCTGCGCCCGGTAGTACTTCGCTGCCGCCTGAAGCCGATATGCTAGTGTTCGCGTTGGCTGGCCGTTCGGCATCAATCCCGCGCCTAAGACGATCATGTAATCGATTTGTCGGTGCCGACCCAACCTGGTCGTGACGCAAGCTAATAGGTAGGCGAAAAAGCTGAACGCAAAATACGCCGTCAATAACAACGCCAGGCCTAAGAACTGCCATAAGCGCCGTGAGTGCCAAACGCCTAAGTTGATGACTGATAGAATCAACATTATGACTAATACGCCACCAACGATTGCTAGCAAGCTGTAATGAAACGCCCAGCCTTCCTTACGAATCAGCCGGTAACTATACCTGACAAAACTAATGCCTACGATCAAAATCACAATCGGCAATAACGTATAAGCCACGATTTTTGCACCGACCAGCATAAATTGCCAAGTGGGGCTTGCCTGCGCACTGAAACGATAGTAAGCGCTTAACAAAATGCCGATAACTGCAATCAAAAAAAGATGTCCCGTTAACCAATGCCGCCGGTCCGTTAATTGCAAAGTCACCGCACTAGCAAGGGCTAAACTACCCCAATAAAATGGTGTCATCGCAACACCCCCTTAACTTATATTGTAATCATTTTAAGGATTCGTGCTAGTGTTTATGGATAAAAAAAGGCGCCGGTAACCCGACGTTGGTCCGTTATCCGTTCCGCGCCATCACCTAACTAATGTCGAAACACGCCGAAACGAAAGATTCGCTGATATCCGGCGTCCAGTCCAACTTTGACTAGGTCACAATGCCCACCAAACAACACCTTTACTTTATCACTTTTAGAAATTACTGCAACTTAAAAAGCGTCAGATCAGCAATTGCCAATTTGACGCTTCGTCGATTAATTTTCTTCGTTATGGAAACGATTCTTAAATAATGGACTAACTGGTTTATTTTCATGGATAAACTTGATTGCTTGCCCCATTAATTGACCAACTGAAACTTGTTCGATCTTATCGATTCGTTTAGCAGCTGGTAATTCAATTGAATCCGTCACAACTAATTTCTTAATTGGTGACTTTTCAATCCGTTCGATGGCAGGACCAGACAGAACCGGATGCGTACAACTAGCATAGACTTCAGTTGCACCCGCATCAACCAGTGCCTGAGCACCTAAAGTAATCGTTCCGGCCGTATCGATCATATCATCGATCATGATGGCCCGCTTACCCTTGACGTCACCAATAATATTCATAACTTCGGCAACGTTGGCCCGTGGTCGACGCTTGTCAATGATTGCAATTGGTGCCTTCAAGAATTCAGCTAATTTACGTGCCCGAGTCACACCACCATGGTCAGGTGAAACAACCACAGCATTTTCATCCAAGTGGTGGTTCAGGAAGTAGTCAGCTAACAGTGGCGCACCCATCAAGTGATCTAACGGGATATCGAAGAAGCCTTGAATTTGGGCAGCATGAAGATCGAGTGCCAAAATCCGCGTTGCACCGGCTGTTTCCAGCATATTTGCAACTAACTTAGCGGTAATTGGTTCGCGAGAACGGGCTTTCCGATCTTGACGCGCATATCCGTAATAAGGAATAACCACGTTAATGGTCTTAGCACTCGCACGACGTAAGGCGTCAATCATGATCAATAGTTCCATCAAATTATCATTAACAGGAGCGGAAGTTGATTGAATGATATAAACTTGGTCACCACGAATACTTTCCTCAATGTTAATGCGAATTTCGCCATCACTAAAGCGATCGACCGAGGTCTTACCTAACTTAACCCCAACGGCGTCCGCGATTTTTTCTGCCAATGGTTTATTTGAATTCAAAGCAAAGATTTTTAACTTTGGATCAAAATACTGTTCTGACATAATTTCCTCCATTCGAAAATTTATTACTTACTAAATAATAGGCATTTTGCTAGTGAAAATCAAGTCCCAACAACAAGGCATAATTGCGTGAGACTGGGCTGGAAGCACGACTTTCGGCAATCTACGCCCCTTCGTGATTAAAGATTAAAGTTTCGTGAGCGCCAATTTCCGAACAATCACAGTTAATGAGACCGCTATCAGCTGTAATCGTTACTAACACGCACATTGTACTAGTTATGTTCTTAGCGGTGCTTAACCGCTGCCCTTTCTTAAGTTCAAAAACAGCCAGGCCCGAGAGTCGGAATAAGACGTGCGTATGAAATCTACTAGACTATTCAGTTATCTAAACACACTCAGCGGTGTTGATTTAAATAAGTCACGACATCGCGCCCCAAGCGATTCATCCCTTGATATTGTTGGTACTGCTGGCCATTCTGAGCCATGACGACAATGCTATAAGTGCCTTGTTTGGTCTTAAAAATGGCCGCGTCGTTTTGGACGCCCTTGTCCGGATATTCACCAGTCTTATTATAGACCGTCGCGTGTTTAACTAAGTATGGTAGCTTGCTGTGGTTGCGACAGCCCTTGAGTAGGTTCAGCATCTTCTTATCATACGCTTTGCCTAATAGCTTATGTTGATATGTCAGCGTTAAAAAACGGGTCAGGTCCGTCACCGACGTGTAATTGTCGCGACCGCGGCGCAGTGCATCCGTATCGAGCATGTACCGTTGTAAAACCGTTTGCTTGAATCGATAATGCTTAATGGTCGTATTAACGGCCTTGAAGCCCCCCGCACGTTTGATCAAGCGGTTCGCCGCGTTATTGTCGGAATTATGGATCATTAGTTTTAAATCACGTTGATCTTGCCGGGTTAGCCGTAACTTTCGTTGTTGGACCCGCCGATAAATCGTCAGCATGACGTAAACTTTGATCGTACTAGCGGAACGTTGCCGGGTCACACGCTGGTTTCCCGTCTGCACAGTTAGCTTTCGCCGGCCTAATCGGGTCACCTTGACTGACCAGCGTCCGCCTAGCGATTTCAAATCACGTTGCGCGATGCTTTTAACGGCTGTTTGCTCACTTTTAACGCTAGTTGCGTGTACTGGTAGTGCTAAGCTCCAACCACCAAGCAACGCCAGCCCACAAACAAGGCCGCGAATCCACTTCTTTGTCTGCATCCCAATGCCTCCAAACTTTTCCATCCCTTTAACTCCTCGCCAATTATACCAATTTCATAGCTCAATTAAAATCACTCGGTTGATCCGAATTGACCCAGTCGAAGCCGATTTAACAGACCAATAGCGCCTTATGACGTGACAGGTCAGGCTGCTGCGCACACAAAAAGAGACCGTCCCAGCAACAGCGCACTGGGATGGTCTCTGAATTCATCATCAATGATGGTAATTACATATTTTCTGGTTCATGTGGTAAGCGACCCCAGAAGTCAGGCTTGTTCGTCTGACGTGCCCGGGCAATTGCCATATCATGGAAGTTAACATCATCAGTAATGGTCGAACCAGCCGCGATAAACGAGTGGTCAGCCACTTCAACTGGCGCAATGATGTTCGAGTTACTACCAATAAAGGCGGAATCGCCGACATTCGTGTGGTGCTTGTTGACTCCGTCATAGTTAACGAAGACCACGCCACAACCAACGTTAATATCTTGACCTAACGTTGCGTCACCAACATAAGTCAAATGGCCGACCTTGGTCCGATTACCGATCTTAGCCTTCTTGACTTCGACAAAGTTACCAAGATGGACGTGTTCACCAATCTCAGCTTGCGGCCGCAAATGGCTATACGGGCCAATGTTGCTGTCGGCGTGCATGATGGAATCTTCCAAGAAGGAAGCCGTCACCCGAACACGATCTTCAATCACCATGTCATGGATCTCGGAGTGCGCGCCGATGAAGCAATCTTCACCAATTGTCGTATGGCCCTTGATCAAGACGCCTGGTTCAATAATCGTATCAGCACCAATCTTAACGCCCGCATCAATATAGGTATCGTCAGGGTTGATAATTGAAACCCCATTTTCCATATGCTGCGCGTTGATCCGTTGTTGCATCACTTTGGTTGCTTGGGCTAGAGCTGCACGGGTATTTACCCCCATTGATTCATCAAAATCATCCATTTGATAGGCGGCGACCACATCACCCTGATTCTTCATGATCTGAATCACGTCAGTCAAATAATATTCGCCCTGTGCATTATCGTTGGTCACTTCATGTAAGGCGGCAAACAACTTCTGATTATCGAAGCAGTAGACTCCCGTGTTAATTTCATGAATTTCTTGTTCTTCCTTAGTCGCATCCTTTTGTTCTACAATCTTTTCAACGATGCCTAACCGATTGCGAACAACCCGGCCGTAGCCTCGAGGATTAGGTGCCTTGGACGTTAAAATCGTGCCAGCAGCACCCTTAGCTTGATGATATTCAAATAATTCTTCAAAAGTTTCAGCTTTAAATAAGGGTGTGTCGCCACTGACGATCAGCGTCATCCCATCCGCATCTTTTAAGAGCGATTCGGCTTGTAATACTGCGTGACCGGTTCCTAATTGTTCCGTTTGAACCGCGTACTCAGTTCGGTCGCCTAAGGCTGCTTCCACATCTTTGGCACCATGGCCTACAATGGTCACGATATTTGCCATGTGGGTGGCTTCAACTTGGGTCAAGACGTGGTCGACCATCGATTTGCCACAGACCTGATGTAATACTTTGACTAGCTTGGATTTCATCCGGGTCCCTTTACCAGCGGCCATGATGATTGCATTTTTGGTTGTCATTACAAATTACTCCTTAGTCCTCAGATAAGTCCATCATATCAAAAAACTGGTCTGGATAACACACCAGGCTAGACTTCCGCACCGAAAACCTTCTCCAAATAGTTACCAGCAACGACTTTAATCGCCTTGTCACTATCACTCACGTTGGTTACTCGTAATAACGACGTGTAGTCATCGATTAAACGATTGCCAACAAAACTGGCTTCGGCAAAAACGGTGATGCCAATTAAATTAGCATCAAATTCTTCAATCAAGGTCTTCATCCCGTTGATTGTGCCGCCGCCCTTCATGAAATCATCCACGATGAGCACGTTGGCGCCTTCCGTTAGGCTTCGCTTGGAAAGTTCCATCTTCTTGATCCGTTCTGAAGAACCCGAGACATAGTTCACACTAACGGTCGAGCCTTCCGTAATTTTAGAATCATTGCGGACAATCACAAACGGCACGTTTAAATAAGTCGCAACACTTTGGGCAATCGGAATTCCTTTAGTTGCAACGGTCATAACAGCGTCGATTTTTTGATTCAAGTACTGAGTCGCAATCACCCGACCCACTTGGCGCAAAATATCTGGTTGGCCTAAAATATCAGATAAATAAACATAGCCACCCGGTAACACCCGACTCTTGTCGGCAACCTTGGTGGTCATCTCGTCAATAAATTCTTGGGCCTCTTCCTTTAAAATATAAGGAATAAACCGCGCACCACCAGCAGCACCGGGAATGGTTTCCAAGATTCCTGTTCCCCGGGCCTGAAATACTTTCTTCAAAATCGTTAAATCTTCACTGATTGACGACTTTGCGGATGCGTACCGTTCCGCGAAGTATGTCAATGAAACTAATGTATGGGGACGTTCCAACAAATAGCGCGTCATATCTATTAAACGTTCGCTTCTACGTACTTTCATAACTTCCACCTCAACCTAACTCTCATTTTTAAAGTCTATGCAAAATGATAACACAAACGTTCGGAAATAAGCTAATTTTTTCACATTTTTTTACTAAACCATCGGAATTTCTTAATATGTTTGCCAATATTCTGGTCAGTACACCTAATAATGGACGAATTTGAGAACAATAAACTAGAATGGACCAAATCAGTCATCAAAATCACCCATAAATAACAGCAACGGGTGTACAACTCAGTCGGTACAACAAAAAAGCTTTCAAGAAGTCGTTAACCACTTGAAAGCTTGCTTATCAGTGACAGTCAGATAACTGCCCCACACAATTTTTTTGATTATCAGTAATGGTATCAACAGCTTAACTACCAACGCGCAACCGCTGATAACCCAGCGCGGCAAAGTAGAAGATACACTCGATTGCAGCGATGAAGAAACTGACTGGTAAATTCGTGACGTAACTCAAGTACAGCCCCAGCCAAACCCCAATCAACGCGAAACCAATCGCTAGAAAAATCATCTTGCTAACCGTATGGACAAAGTATCGCGCTGCCGCTGCTGGTAACGTGAGTAAGATAAAGATCAGTAATGACCCCACAATTTGGGCAGCCACGCTGACGCTCATCGCAACGAGTACCAAGAAGACCACTGAGATGCCGGTCGTCCATAAGCCGCTCACCCGGGCGCCAATCGCATCGAAGGAATCAAATTTGAGTGGCCGGTACAAGCCCAACATCACGAATAGGACGATGGCCGATAAGATTGCGACCCGGATGACATCCGCACTGGCAATCCCAATCACACTCCCAAACAGGATGCTCGTCGCATAACTCGAAGTTTGATTAGATAACGACAGGAATAGAATCCCTAAGCCGATAAACAGAGCGGAAATTGCAGAAATCGAGGCTTCGCGTCGTGATTGTTTCACACTCATCTGCCCCACGATGACCGAACTAATCACGGTAAAAATCAGCATCCCACTCAACGCGGTCCAGCCCATAAAAATCCCGAAGGCTGCACCGGCAAACCCAATTTCAGACAGTGTGTGTGTCAGAAATGAGAGGTTCCGGGCAATCACGAAAACGCCAATCGTCCCACAAATAATTGCAATAAAGGTTCCTGCTAAGTAGGCATTTCGCATAAATACTAAGCTAAACATTGACATTAGTGGCCTCCTTTAATTGCTCTACCGACATATCAGCGATATTGCCAAATTGCTGGTGGCCGGGCTTTAAGGCCAGATAATGTTTGGCGTATTGCTTCGCTAATGGCAAGTCGTGCGTCACAAAGAAGACGGTAATGTTGCTAGTTTGGTTTAAGTTCTGAACGAGGTCCAACAATTCATACTTCATTTCATTGTCCAGACTAGCCGTCGATTCGTCTAAAATTAATAGCTGCGGTTGTTGCACAATTGCTTGTGCTAAGTAAGCCCGCTGCTTTTCACCACCAGAAGCCATCCCAAGTGGTCGCTGACGGAGTTTCTTCAAATTGGTCACGGCTAATGCTGTCGCTACCTGACGATGTTCAGCTCGAGACAGCCACGGCTGCCACCCTTTTAGGTTCAGCCCGACAAAGTCCTCAATCGTTAACGGATACTCCTGGTCTAAGTTGCGAAATTGGGGCACGTAGCCAATTTTAATAGCTTTTTTATTCGGATAATACTTAATTTGACCGGCTGTTGGCTTCAGCATGCCAAGCAAGGCGCGAATTAAAGTGGTCTTCCCCACCCCATTTTCACCAATCACGGTCAAAAAGTCACCTTGTTCAATGTTAAAATTCAAATCTTTAAACACCTGGTTGTTTGGAAAGCCAATTCCAAGGTGTTGGACGGCAATTAACGGTTCCGTCATAACACTACCCCAACTTTCTAAATTAAAGTAAATCGTAATGATTACTATTTTAGTTTACCTGAATGCGGTGATTTGTCAATACCTGAGTTCAAAATGCCGTAATCATTACCAGCTGCAGCAATCATCGGGGGCCTAATCAAATAACACCTTGACCACTAGTTGAATGCGCTTATCACTAAGACGAGATTGCAAAAAAAAGACCGTTTTTACCGTTAAGCCGGTAAAACACGGTCAATTCATGTTTATCATTACTTTAATTTAAGGTGCTTAAGCCAACCCCGCCTGCTCATGCAAGAATTCATCCAACACTTCTTGATAGCGATCCGGGTGCGTTCGGATGGCTTCAACGTGACCAGCATCGGGGTCGATATACAGGCCCTTTTGTTGTGGTAACTGGTCGTACAAGGTATGTGCATTGCGGACAGGCACCGTCTGATCCTTGGAACCATGAATCATCAAGATCGGTAACCCACCATCAATCACCCGTTGCAGAATCCGGCCATCCTTAAACCCATAGCCCGCGCGGACGTGCGCTAAGCGATTCGCCACCGGCATAATCGGATAGGCTGGCAAGTGGAACTTATGAGTCAGTCTGAACTTCGCTTCATCATAAAGATCCGCATAACCGCTATCCTCCACAATAGCTTTAACATTCTCCGGTAACAGCTCACCACTAGTCGCCATGACCGTGGCGGCCCCCATCGAAATTCCCATCAATACGATGTCAATATCCAGACCTAATTGACTAAGCGCCATCGTAATCCAACGTTCATAATCTAGTCGGTCTAGCCAACCATAACCAATCGTATGGCCTTGACTATCACCAAATGACCGAGCATCAGGCATCAAGACGTCATATCCCAAGCTCATAAAGATGCGCGCATACGGAATCATTTGTTCGCGCGAATGTCCTAGACCATGCGCCAAAATCGCCAAGCGGCCAATTGTTTTCGGATTAGGGATATATGTTGCGACTAAGTTCAGCCCATCAAAGGACTGGATCATCCACTGCTGTTTAGGCTGCTTGAAATACCAAAAATTCTCAATTTCAGTGTTTTCTGCCCGCGAACGTTCGCGGCCCCGCTGCTTCTGTGCGTCACTCACGTGCATCGCGACTTGATACGCCGCTAAGCCACCAAGTAACGTTCCCGCATAAGTTGCAGCACCAACGACGCCCGCCAGTTTCAATCCAAATTTTGTCGACTGCTTCATCCGAACACCTCCGTTACTCCTTATTTAATCATAAACGCGCATAAATTGCTTACAAAAAGAGATTGCGTTGTCTGAATAAACGATTACACGGTGAAAGCAACGATCATTTTCGTGTGTCAATCTGCAAGCAAAGCCGCGGCTACTCGCGTTCCTGTGCCAATTGCACTACCACACCATCTCTGGCTGGACACAGGTCGTGATAGCAAATGGCTCAGCGCTACCATTTAACCGTGGCAGTAAACTAGAGACTCGGCTCATTCAACCCCGTATCAATAAAAAAAGTCCACCATCACGGCGGACTACTGCGGTCTAATGTTCATTTAAATTAACTGGCCGCACAAGGTATACTTCCCGGCAAAAACCCTTCAAGGAATTATACACTCGTTGCGCTCGCGATTGTTTGCGACACACACCGAAAACAGTTGGTCCGGTACCACTCATCTGGGCCGCATCCGCCCCAAACGTTAACAATTGCCGCTTAATCTGTAAAATCTCGGGGTAGCGTTTTGCCGTAATTGGCTCCAAAACGTTGCCCATATTCGCAAAAATCTTCGCAAAATCCTGCCGTTGAATGCCAGTCAACAAGGCCTCAATATTGGGATGCTGGTCGATACGCTCGTAATTGACCTGCCGCAAAATATTTGGCGTTGACACACTGACTTTCGGTTTCGCGAGAATAATCCACATCGGCGGCAACTTAGGTAGCGGGGTGACTACATCGCCTTTTCCCGTCACGTGGGCCGTCTGACTGTAGACACAGTATGGCACATCTGAATCTACTTGCAATCCCAAACGTGCTAACGTGGCTAAGTCCAAGTGGAGATTCCACATCCGGTTCAAGCCCCGTAAAACAGCGGCGGCATCAGATGAGCCGCCTCCTAGACCAGCCGCTACCGGAATGGCCTTTCTTATTTTGATACGGACACCCCGATCAACATGACAATACCGTTTTAAAACGCTCACCGCTTGAAAAGCTAAGTTACGGCGATCATTCGGCAAAAAGCCACTATCGGTGACCACTTCGATTCGGTTCGTATGCAATGATTCTAACATGACATAGTCGGCCAGATCGACCGACGTCATCACCATGTCCCACTCTTTATCCCCATTTGGATGTTCAAATAAGGTATCCAGTCCTAAATTGATTTTGGCCGGTGCTTTTTCAACGATCTGCACGCGTCTCACCCTCTTCCATGACCGCGATTACCCGGGGTCGCTGACTTACTTTGATACAATTATACTAATATCAAGGCAAAATAAAAAGACCTTGCTTGGGGGTCTTAATATTGAGAATTCACGAGACGCGAATTAAGCTTCAGTTGTTTCATCATCAAAAGCGATTTGAACGTTCTTTGTCAGAACATCAGTATAACTGTAGGAGACCCGTTCAAATGCGTTTTCTTGTTGATCTAAATCCACAACGAACACCGAACGATAAGTTTCTTTCAAAATACCGTGGCGTTCAGTTGTTTTCTTACGGCCAGCCTGGGCAACGACCTTCATGCGTTGGCCGATCCGTGAGTCAAGTTTATCTTTAATTGCAGCTAGTGAAATTGGCATTGAGAATCCTCCTCATGAAAGACACTATACTAGCTTTTCACAAAAAAGTCAATATTATATCACAAGGTTTTCTAATGTGCAACCATTTTATAAGCATAGATAACTTAAAGTAAGTCAGCCTGATGTAATGCATCCGTCAATGTAATAAATTCATCGACCGTCAACCGTTCGGCACGAATCTTAGGATCAATTGTCGCGATATCAAGAGCCTGTTGAATGGCCGTCTTCGTCTCAGGTTGTTTACCAAATAGACTTTGCAAATTATTCCACAGATTTTTCCGACGGTGCGCAAAGCCCGCTTTAACGACCTTGAAAAAAGCTGCTTCGTCAAATGGCACGTGTGTCCGCGGTGGCAATGCCGTCAATTTCACGATTGCAGAATCGACATTCGGTGACGGCACGAAAACCGTCCGGGGAACGACCATCGCCATCTCAGCAGCCATCCGGTACTGCACAGCAATCGTTAACGCACCGTACGCCTTCGTACCCGGTTCAGCTGCCAAACGGTCGGCAACTTCCTTTTGCATCATCACAACAATATTTTCAAAAGCAACGTCCCCCGCCAAAATGTTCATCAGAATAGGCGTTGTAATATAATACGGTAAATTGGCGACTAACTTCAACGGCCGCTCGTCATCTAAATGTTCACTGATCATCGCGGCTAAATCAGCCTTCAAAATATCTTGGTTAACGACCGTTACGTTGTCATAGTCAGCCAACGTTTCATCCAAAATCGGTAGTAACCGGTCATCAATTTCAAAAGCCAAAACGTGATGGGCAGCCCGTGCCAAATACTCAGTCAGTGCCCCGATCCCAGGGCCAATTTCAATCACGTTATCATTGGTTCCAATGTCAGCAGTGGCAACAATGTTGTGTAACACGTTCTGATCAGTTAAAAAATTCTGTCCTAAACTCTTCTTAACTTGTAACCCGTACGTATGCATAATTGCCCGTGTGCGGGCGGGATTCGCAATATCTAAATCTCTACTCATCATTTCTCCTCTGTGGTTAGTTGGTCAACAGCCGCCCAAAAATCAGCTGGCTGAATTTGAAATAGTTGCAACCGTTTGGACAACTGTTTGCCGTTGACGTATCCGATACCTAAACGTTCACCCAATTGTTCGCGTCGTTGACGTGCCGTGGGACCAGCTAGTAAGCCCGCCGCAATCAAATCATGGTGACTGATTAACTGTTGGGGCTCGTCGATTTGCTCCGTATATAGATGGGCGAGTGCAGTTTGGATCGCCGCTGGGCTCGCGTGTTCAACGCCCAGGCTCCCCCCAGCCTTAGTTGGTACACCAGCTTTGCGGGGCAAAAAGGCGTGCTTGACACCCGGAACAGCCGCCGAAATCGTCTTCCGAATACGTTCACCGGAAAAGTCTGGGTCGGTGAACACGATCACGCCGCGACTGGCCTGCAACGTTTTGATCTGGGCTAAGGTGGCTTCGGAAATCGCCGAGCCATTCGTTTCAAGTGTATCTGCATCGACAGCTAGGGCGAGACGCTTCGTGTCATCTTTCCCTTCAACCACAATTACTTCTTTAATCTTTTTCAATCTTAAAAAATTCCTCTGCATTTTGATAAGTTTGGGCCGCTATAATTTCCGGCGTCGTTTCACGTAACTTGGCAATTGCTTCAACAACGTACCGCGTGTAACCGGGTTCGTTCTGCTTTCCCCGGTATGGTTCCGGCGTTAGATAAGGGGCATCCGTTTCAACCAGCATTTGCGTTAGTGGCGTTTGCTTGACGGATTCATGGACTTCACGCGCATTCTTAAATGATGCGACACCACTATAGGAAATATGCATACCTAAGTCCAAGAACCGTTTGAGCCACTCAGGGTCACCATTAAAGCTATGCATGACGCCACCCGTGTCACGAATATCAGCTGCTTTCAAGATCTTATAGGTATCTTCGAAAGCATCACGATTGTGCACGGAAATTGGCAATTGCATCTCTTTAGCAATGGCGACTTGGCGGGCAAAGACTTGCCGCTGAACGTCTTGTGGCGACGTATCCCAATGGTAGTCCAGTCCAATCTCACCTAACGCGACGACTTTCGGATGTTGGACTTGTTCAATCAACAACTTTTCAGCCACCTGATCATAGTTTTTGGCATCTTCCGGGTGCCAACCAACAATCGCGACTAACTGAGGATACGTTTCCGCCAGTTTAATCGCATCGGCGTTCAGTTGTGTATTCGAACCAACGATTGCCATCCGCGTAACATCAAGGTCGGCCGCTTGTTGTAAGTAACGTGGCACTTCCTGGATGAATTCTTCACTATTTAAATGGGTATGAGAATCAAAAATCCGCATGTAATAACCCCTTTTCGACTTTTGTTATCTTAGTTGATTTTACCATGGGACGCAAGTTTTCGGAAAAGAAGACGGTAATTCTAAAACAAAAAGCCTGGGTTTCCCCAGGCTTTCAAGCAAAATTAATGACGTACACGCCGCCAATACAGTCCCGCATACACCACCGTCATCACGACGACCACGCCTAACATGTATACGGGCAATGTCACGATACTACCGTGGTGGAGCCAACTCATTAAGTAAGTTAGCACACTCACTAGTAGATAATAACCCAGGCTAAACCAGCCACTGGCACTCCCCATCACCGTTTCATAGCCAATCAAAGCACGATTCAACGCGTTTGGTAAGGTGATGTTCAGACCTAAGAAGGCTAGAAAAATCCCAATCAGCATCCCAATGACGTGATTGCCAACAGCGGTCATTACCAAGCCAACTGCCGCTACCAAACTCAATCCTAAGCCACTTAAAGCGACCTGTATTGGTGACCAATAGTTGACAAGCCAATTCACTAGCAATGCGCCCAGCAGACTGGCCGCGGCTAAGACTAAACCGAGACTACCGTATTGCACAGCACTAAAGCCGAAGTGCGTTTCAAAAATAAACGGCGCTTCAGCGTAATAACTAAACAAGATACCATTAATACCACTAATCAATAGGCCGTAACACCAGACCACGGGATCGTGCAATAACCGTGAAACGACAACGCTTTGTTGCCGCCAAGAGGCCACTTTGACCGTTCTTGGTCGAGTCTCTGGCAAGCAACACCCTGCGTACAGCAGTATTACGACTGCCATCATGATCAAGACCGAGAAGACATGCTGATAGCCGAACACAGTCTGGACGCCACCTCCGATGAGTGGCCCGAGGGCGGGCGATAGTGCCATGGCCGCACTCACCTTAGCAAAGATTTTTGCACCAGTAACACCCGTAAAGCTCTCACGCATGATAGTCTGTGTCACAACCGAACCAGCACTAGCACCGAAAGCTTGGATCAAGCGGCAAACCAATAACCAAGTAAAGCTCGGGCTCAGATATAACCCTAAGTTACCGATCAAATAAAAGGCTAATCCACCTAACATGGCATCACGGCGCCCGCGATAGTCAGCATATTGCCCCCAGAAGAGCACCCCAACTGCAAAAGCCACAAAATAACTGCTCATGGTTAGCTGGCTGTGGCTGGCGCTAACGTGCATTGCCTGACTGAGTGCTGGCAAGATCGGCGTAAAAATTGATTCACTGATTTGTGGAAAACCCACTAATGTGATTAACAGTAATAATGATGGCACTTGTTTTTGGACGTTTTTCATTTAATTAAGTCTCCTAAATTTAATTAATTTGCGGAAAAACGTCCTTTTCCATCTACGGAGACGCATACGAGAATCTGTTCATACTTCATATGTTCTCACCTCATTTCTTGTTCGTACTACTGTACGGGAGATTAACCCATTTGTCAAAAACAACTAAAATAACAATTGAATTACAAATAAAAAATCGAGCTCACTAGTCAGTGCGCCCGATTTTTTATTCAACATTTAGTTTTTACGAAATCAATGATCCGTTTACCATATTATCTGGTACCGTAATTAATTGCACCTGACCGTCGTGTTCTGCTGACAGTAACATGCCTTGGCTCATTTCACCACGAAGCTTCCGTGGCTTTAAGTTACCAACGATGATAACCTTCTTGCCAATCAGTTCTTCGGGTTCTGGATACCACTTAGCAATACCTGAAAGGATTTGGCGATGATCAGCATCTCCTGCATCTAAACGGAATTGTAGGAGTTTGTCAGCCCCTTTCAATTTCTGCACCGTAATGACTTCAGCAACTTTCAATTCGACCTTGTCAAAATCATCAATGGTAATCGCTGGTTTAGTGAGGTTCAAATTAGTCTCAGCTGGGTTCCAGCCTTGTTCGACTTCAGCTTCATGTTTCGCGTTTTCCATGGCTTTACGCCCCTTCTGTTTGTCGGATTTCGTCATCTTACCCTTCAAGAATTCAACTTCGGCATCCATATCGACCCGTGGGAAGATTGGGGTTCCCTTAGCAACGACTTGTGCACCAGCCGGCAAATCAGCCAGTTGTAAGTCGGCAATTGCTAAAGTTGCTGGGTCCAACCCTAATTGGGTAAAGATTTCCTTAGGTGCATGCGTCATGACTGGACTGATCAAACTAGCAATCACCCGCAAACTAGCTGCTAAATGGGCCATCACACTGGCTAACTTATCAGCATCATTCGCATCGTCACTCTTAGCTAATTGCCAAGGTGCCGTTTCATCAATATACTTGTTCGTCCGACTGACCAACTTCCACACTTCAGCCAGCGCATCTGATAAATGCAGGCTGTCCATGCAAGCGTTGAAGTTCTTAATAGTCGTGGCAGCTGTGGCTTCTAAGTCAGCGTCAAATTCAGTCACACCGGCTTTGAATGCTGGTAATTGACCATCTTCATATTTATTGATCATCGCAATGGTCCGGTTCAGCAAGTTTCCCAAGTCATTAGCCAAGTCATAGTTAACCCGCGCCACAAAGTCCTCTGGTGTGAATAAACCATCGTTACCATAAGGCATGGCTTTAACTAAATAATAACGAAGCGCATCCAAGCCGTAACGTTCAACCAATGTTTCAGGATAAATCACGTTACCCTTAGACTTGGACATCTTGCCGTCCTTCATCAATAACCAACCATGACCAAAGACCTTCTTAGG
The DNA here is from genome assembly GCF_037290055.1 of Lactiplantibacillus argentoratensis. Taxonomy (NCBI): domain Bacteria; kingdom Bacillati; phylum Bacillota; class Bacilli; order Lactobacillales; family Lactobacillaceae; genus Lactiplantibacillus; species Lactiplantibacillus argentoratensis. The sequence continues at coordinate 379,933 of NZ_CP147647.1, read as the reverse complement.
TAATGGTAACCCGAGTGCATGCAAAATAATTGGCCAGTAAATCGTATGGAAGCGCACGATTTCTTTACCAACCATTTGAACATCGGCAGGCCAGAACTTGTTAAACAAGTCTTCAGAGTCGCCGGTTGCGTAACCCAGTGCCGTAATATAGTTTGTCAGGGCATCAATCCACACGTAAACGACGTGCTTAGGATCACTCTTGACAGGGACACCCCAAGTAAAGCTCGTCCGAGAAACGGCCAAGTCTTCCAGACCTGGTTTAATAAAATTATTGATCATTTCGGTCATCCGATTAGCTGGTTCAATAAAGTCAGGATGACTTTGATAATAATCTAACAACCAATCTGCGTACTTACTCATCTTAAAGAAGTAGGACTGTTCTTTAACAAGTTCGACTTCATGACCACTGGGCGCCTTACCACCAATAACCTTGCCGTTATCATCACGGAAAACTTCAGCCAGCTGCGTTTCAGTGAAGTATTCTTCGTCATCAACGGAGTACCAGCCTTCGTACTCACCTAAGTAGATGTCACCATTTTTAAGTAACCGATCGAAAATTTCTTGGACCGCGCGTTCATGATAATCATCGGTGGTCCGAATAAACTTGTCATTAGAGATTTCTAGCAATTGCCATAAATCCTTGATTTGTTTTGCCATCCCATCAACGTATGACTTCGGATCAGTGTTCAATTTTTCTGCTTTTTCTTCAATTTTGAGGCCGTGTTCATCCGTCCCGGTTAAGAAGTAAACATCGTAACCCATCGCACGTTTGTAACGTGCTAAAGTATCGCACGCAATTGTCGTGTATGAATTACCGATGTGCAACTTCCCCGAAGGATAGTAGATCGGCGTCGTAATATAATAAGTTGGTTTTGTTTCTGCCATGACGTAAATTCCCTTCAAACTGGTTTATGATTAACTCGTTAAGCATGTCTTTGATTAAAATCCATGAACAAATCACACGCGTCCAAACAACACGTCTTGGTCTAAAATAACATGTTGCTGGGCCAATGTGTAGAATCTCTTATATTGTATCATATTTCCTGTGTTTATTAAGAAACACTAACAAAAGAGTTCTCCACACGCAAAGATCGTGGCAGACTAGTCAACTGTGCACCATGCTTCAAATGGCCCAACCAACCACCACAAAATAACCGATTAAAATCACGAGTTGATTTTAACCGGTCATTTATTGGTAATCTATTATTATTCAACAACCCACGAATATCGGGCCAGCGCTTCACGAACGACTTCCGCGATCCGGCTATCGTCCGGCCGACACCACTTATAATCATAAACTTCCGAGTCGACTTTGAGCGCGCCACTCCCCGCAACTAAAAAACAATTTAACTCGACTATTTTTCCCGGTTGATTATAGGCCGTACCACGGTGGGTGAAGGCCCACTTAAACCGATCTGGCGACACAACTAATGACAACTCTTCTTTTAATTCTCGCTGCAGAGTCTGTGTTAGCGTCTCTCCCACACCGACCTTGCCACCAGGAAAATAATAAGCTGTGTTTTTTGATTCCCGTGTTAATAAGACTTTTCCATCAGCGCAGAAAACCCCATTTGCGCAAATAATATCCGGTTGCATACCCAATCCGCCCCAATCTATATTGTTATGACCTAACATTCGATTCTCAACAACACTTCAACCTGCCATAACTATCTGCAACTCACACAGTGGCAGGCAACTACTTAGTTGCTTGAACTGAAGTCAGTGTATCTTAATCACGCACTTTTCTCAATCACCCTAATTCACCTAAGAATCATGAATTAAGGTACTTATAACTGCCTAGTTTTAAGGCAGTCCCAAGCCATCGTATCCACGACCAACGAGATAATTATTACCAAAACTAAACAGGAATTTACATAAACTACTTCTTGACTTTACACTAACTTTACTTCCAAATGATGTATCCCAACCGTTCGCTTTCAAATCAGATGGCTAAGTCCATATTGATTAGCTAAGGTGTAAGTGCCAAAAAATGTAGCGGCAGCTCACATTATTGAATGTCCGAACTACCGCTACATTTTTAGTTGTCATGATTCATCAATTAAAGAATATTCAACCGTAGTACCAAATTTCAACGGTTCACGGTCATAGTGACTGTATTGATCCAACATAGTAATTCAACTGATAACTCGTTCAATTAAGCAAAGTATCACATCAATCACTCATAAATCATTTTAAAACAAGTCCAGTTGATGCGGTCCTAAATCACCAAACGAAACGCCTAGCAACTCTTTGAGTGCCATCGCGTTATCGGCCGCGTCACCACCAGAATTATTATTAAAGATGACGCAAACCTCGTCCGCCTGCTGTTGTAACTGTTCCACCGTTTGCTTGAATTCAGCTAGTTCTTGATCACTATACCGATATAAAGTCCGTTGGCTACGCCAGTTAGCGCCCTTGGCTGACCAGCCCTGCTGGTTACGACCATGTAAGCGTAAGAGTGCCAATTTCGAATTCGTTACGACCGGCTCGAAACTAACGCCATCATTTAAAGCGTGCGGCTCATCGACAATCACATGGGTAATCCCCAGATCCTTCAGAAAACTAAAGACCGCATCTTTGACACTCTCCTCGTACCAACTCTGGTTACGAAATTCGACTGCGATTGGAACACCGGGTAACCACTCGACCATCCGTTGTAGGTAATGGAAGTTGCGGTTCGACCGTTCAAAAAACGGCGGAAATTGGAAGAGCACCGCTTTTAATTGCTGGTGCTGCGTTAACGGTTTGAGCATCGCACGGTATTCCCGATAAGCTGTCTTTAGCGCATCCATCGAGACCCCTTCGTCATAAGTGTCATGCAGCGTCATCACCTGATTTGCTTTCAAAATAAACTGAAACTTATCAGGGACGGCCTTTTGCCACTTCGCGACCGTCGTCACTTTCGGAATACCATAGAATGGCGTGTCCACTTCGACGACTGGTAGGACTCCCGAATATTCAGTTAAGGTCAGCTTTTCAGTACCACCCAGTAAACTAGGGTGTTCCGTCCAAGTTGTTAAGCCAATTGTTATCATCAGACCTGCACCCCCTCGAAGAAGTCGACCGCATCTTGTTGCACCATCGTAAATGCAAATGGCAACTGGAGCGGTTCCGCATTGATTGCAAGCACTTGAGCCTTCGGATTACGATAGTCAATTAGGCCGGCGAACGGGTACACCCGAAACGAGGTCCCACAAATAACGACTAGGTCAGCCTGCTGTAAATATTGAACTGCCCGTTCGATATTGGCACTCGCAATCCCCTCGTCGTACAACACCACGTTAGGCCGTAAGTAGCCATGGTCTGTCTGATGGTAAGGGGATTTCAAATACTCATGCCAATCGACATGCTGACCACACTTGGTGCAGTAAACCTGATAGAGATTACCGTGAAATTCAACGAGCTGAGCCGTTTTAGCCACCCCATATAAATTATCAATATTTTGTGTAATCACACTGGCCCGCCCTTGCCGAGTCAGTGCCGCCATCTTTTGATGAATCACATTCGGTTGGGCGTCTGGATAATATAAATTGGATTGTAAATATTGATAAAATTCCAGCGGATGCTCCGCCAAAAACGCGTGGCTTAAATAATATTCCGCGTTATGGTGTTCGGTATACAGTCCATTTTTAGACCGGTAATCGGGGATTCCCGAGGGCGTCGAAACGCCAGCTCCCGTCATAAAAACGATATGCTGAGCTTGTTGTAAAGTTGTTTGTGCTGCTGTAATGTCACTCATTCTGACATCTCCCTGCTTAGCTTACCGTAACGTATAGGGTAGATTCATTTCTTGGAATAATTCTTTGACCGTCTTATCGTACACCTCTTTGAAAAAGGCATCGCTCTTCTTTTGCGCCGGTGCTGGTAAGACAAACGCATTCTGACGGTCACTCTTATATAACCCAATGTACGCTCGGGTATGTTTATTTTTATCTAATAGATCTGAATGGTAAACGTCAAATAACTGCCGGACTTCCAGCCGCTCTTGCCGTTCACTGAGCACACTCTGAACGGTCACAAATTCCGTTCCGTGTAGGACTGGTAAATGCCAAGCCGTCATCTGATCATCAAAAGCCTTGAACAGCTTTACGACGGCACGCCGCATCGCAAACGGGGTGTCAACTGGCTTCTGACTGATTACGGCGTATAGCTTCTGTGCAGCCGGCCAAGCTTGTGGATAGGCTGTTGTCACCTTTTGCAAATCATCAGCTGGTAATTCACCATTAAAGAAAACGAGTAGGTCAGTCAATGTTAATAACCGTAACGTCATCATCGCATCCGCCTTGCCCGCAGGTTCCGGTTCGATTGTGGCCGCCACACCTTGCATGTATAGCGTTTCGATCTGCTCATCGATTAAGTCATGTTCCCGTTGTTTGCGTACGACCAAGACGTGGCTCACCATGTCATAAAGTTCCATAGCGATTGCCATCAATTGTTCGTCCAGTTGTTGATCACGCGTGGTCAAATTAAAGGTAATCTGTGGAAAGCCTTGTAATAACAATAATAGATGTAATAATTCATGTGACGCTGTGTAATTAGGAGCCGTAATATCGCTAACCTGAACGGTCAGGTCACCATCATCTAACACTTGTTGTGCTTGATCATGGCGGACGTAACCCGCTTTTGTGTCACCAAAACGAACACTAATATTGCCCGGATATAATGAATTGGCGGTACTTAATAAATCTGTAACAGTTTGGTTCAATTTAATTTCAGTCATCGGTCTCTTCCTTTGTTTGCCGCAATTCCGCAATGAGTTGTTGCGTGGTTGCGAGGTCTTGTTGAGATGCTAATTCAAGTCGTTGTAAGATAACGGGGAGTTCCTCAGGAGTCGCCCCCGCTGCCATCGCGAGCGATTTCAACTGGAGGTGCATATGGCCCTGCTGGATACCAGTCGTGACCAAGGCGCGTAAAGCGGCCAGATTTTGGGCTAACCCGATGGCAACCATAATTCTTTCCAAATCACCCGCCGTTTGAATACCTAATATTCGTTGATTCAACTGGGCTAACTCGTTAATCTTGATTGAACCGCCCACAATGCCAACCGGTAGTGGCAATTCCAGTTCACCGTGCAGCATCTGACCATCACTGGTCCAGGTACTCATGCCACGATATTGACCATCCTTAACAGCATAGGCGTGTGCCCCGCTCTCCAAGGCGCGCCAGTCGTTGCCACTAGCAATAGCGACAGCATCAATACCGTTCATGATACCTTTATTATGAGTCGTGGCCCGGTACGGATCAAGCTGAGCGACCGTGCTGGCCGACGCAATCTTCTGGGCAACTAGTTTGCCGGCATACCGCCCAGCCTGTAATAATCCGACTGGAATGTCACAAACGGCCTTGACTAAGCTCGCCGTTGCATAATTCGATAGAATACTCATTAAAGCGTCCTGCTTCGTCATCACACCGATGGCCTTTGCCACGGCTTCCAACATACTATTGAGCATATTGGCCCCCATAGCAGCCTGCACATCAACGAATAGGTCAATTGATAAATAGCCTTGTCCGAGAATACGCGTACGTAGGCGCCGAGCGCCACCACCTCGTTTTTTTAAACTGGGATGGGCCGCATCAGCTACTTTTAATAATGCTGCAGCGTGGGCTTCAATCACGGCAGCGGTTGCAGCCGGATCAGACAACTGCTCCAGAACGATTTGACCAATCATTTCACGTTGATTAAGGACGGTCGTGAAGCCCCCTGCACGCTTGACAATTTTAGCGCCATTACTTGCTGCCGCAATAACAGAAGGTTCCTCAGTAACCATTGGAACAATGTGATCCACGCCATCGACGACTAAGTTGACAGCCAACCCCATCGGTAATGGGTAATCCGTCAAATAATTCTCAATAATTTCATGATGTTGTGGTAAATAATATTGTTTAAATAACGCCTGTTCAGCTGGCGTTAAATGGGCCTGTTGCGCTACGATGGCAGTGCGTTCCGCCCAATTTTTTTGATAAAAGTGCCGAAAATCAGCTGTCATATTCTCATTCCTATTCTCTCCATTCGACTCATCTACCGAACCGACCTATTGATTGAGGTGTTCTGAAATAATTCCCTCACGAACACCACTTTCAGAAAAGATCACCCGATCACTATCCAACATTTGTAATAACGTCACTAGCGGTAACATTCCACCAACAATAATGTCCGCACGATCATATTCCATTCCTGAGATTTCCTGGCGACCTTTTTTCGACCGTGACAGTAAGTCCAAAAACGTATGGAACACCGTCTCTGTCTTCAGACGATACCCGTGAATGTCTTCAACTTTTAACTTTTGTTGCCGGCGCCGATTAATGCGGGCTAAGGTTCGGTTGGCACCACCCAATAGAATGATTGGAAAGTGCACTGCCTCTGATAACCACCAAATATCTGCCAGTCGGTTACGTAGGAACATCTGCGCCCGAAATAGACTCGCAGACGGCACTAAGTCGTCGAGACCGAATTGTTCCGATAATGTCACCGCGCCAAATGGAATGCTGATCAGTTGCTGTTTGCGGCCATTTTTGACCAAGATCAGTTCACAACTTGCGCCACCCGTGTCTAAGATTAGGCAATCATGGATGACCAATGAATTGGCAACCCCAAGATAATCGTAATAGGCCTCATCGTCACCAGATAAAACGCGTAAATCGAGCCCCACTTCTTGCTTGACTTGATTGAGAAATTCAGTCTGATTTTGTGCCATCCGAACTGCGGCTGTGGTGATGCCAATAACATCCGTATTGGGCATTTTTTCATAAAGTCGGCGAAAATTGAGTAACGCCTTGATTGTTCGCTCAATTGCGGCTGGCTGGAGTACGTGTGCCGTTCCCATTCCTTCCGACAAACGCGTATCTTCCTTAACACGCTTGATTTCTTGAGCAGTGCCGTTAGCATGCAACCGACTGACCGCCATCCGCGCCGAATTGGACCCTAAATCCACAATCGCTAAGTTTCTCATAACACCACGCTCACTTTTCGTTTATAAAATATTAGTTAGGTTTATTCTAACATTTATGATGTAACACTGTGACTTCTAGGGCCGGATTGCACACCAAAAAATATCAAAAAGCCCAAAATGAACGACGCTAGTGTTTTGACTAGGGCCGTTCATTTTGGGTTCATTAGACTAGCTAGTTGGCAGTAACGATCGGAGAACTCGAACAACTTCGTCCCGGTTTAAGTCAAAATCGGGATCTGATTTAAATCGTTTTTTGAATATTTGCTCGGGCTCTGCTTCAACCAGCTGAATAAAACTTTTTAAATCATTCTGACAAGTCCTTGGTACGACCTTTGAGTCGAACGTTTGATTCTCAATAATCAAATCACACAACCGGCAGACATCCTTATAATGTTTGTTCTTATTAGCACGATGACGTAATTTATCACCATTTGCTAACCGTTGTCGAATATCAAGATGAGCTTTGGCTTTAAAGTAGATCAATCCGGGTACGCTCAAGATAGAAACATGGCCAATCTTTTGCTGGCATTGCTTCAACAAGCTATAGTAATCATCATTTAATACAATCGCCGACAAACTAGGGCCCGTTGCAAAATGTAACGGCATTGTCTCTGTCGGTAATCTAAGTTCATAGCGCAATGGTATCTTTGAAAACAATTCAATCTGTTGGGGGACGCCCGTGACCGCAAGTGCAGGATCTAACGCAAACCGGTAATACACTTTCTTCTTATTCACATCACCCCCTATCTCAGCACACAAGTAGCCATATTTCTCGATAAAGTCATCAAACTTTTGTGAAAAGCCCAGTTGACTATTTTCAAATATGACGACCATATCGTAATCCTGGGTCGCTCTAAAATCCTGATGATCTTGCGCTAACCAAATTGCGGCAGCATTGCCACCAATAATAACGTAACAATCTTCATAGCCTTCGAAAAAGTCAAAGAACTTGTGAAATAGCATCACCTTATGCTCCGTTCCAAATTTGATCAACCAATTCTTCGGCTTCGCCTTGAGTCCGCTCGTCCATATCATTTCTAAATAGTACGTATAAATGAAAGGGATCCAACACATTCTTAGGATAATTGGCAATTAGTCTAAACAATGTGTTAAAACCGCTGAGCTGATACTTTGAAACTTGCACCTCACAAGCGACTTTCCGCTCATCGGTATCTGCGTCAACCGTTGTCCTCAAGGTTTGCCGTCGAGAACGGTCCATAATAACTGTCTGTTGCTTCCGATTATCACTGATCATCGTCACTTTAGATAAACCAGTAAGGCCGGAATAAAGAAAATTCTTACTAGCTGATTCAACTGATGCTTTCGCCAACTGCACCAAGTCAACAGATTGAACTGGCGACACTAAGAATGGCGCTATCTGATCAAAAAAACGGCGGCTATCTAACTCGCAAGTATAGACGCGCTCCTTAGTCTCGCCGATTGACTTCAGCCAACCATGTGCAACTAACGGTTTAACCGCTCGACTAAAGGTAACTCGATTATTGATGCTAACTTGCTTGCCAATCGTTGATGCAAAGCATTGTCCGCTTTTGATCAAGAAACGGTCATCAGTCGTTCTGAAGGCTGCTAACTCGGGACATACTTTGGCCTTCTCTGGATGACGTTCAAAAATCAACTGTGCTAATACGATGGTTAATGCTAGTCGTTGTGCCGCGGAGGCTAAAGGATTGCCCGCTATTCCAGGTGAGTCATTCACGGCTTCAGGTAATAACCGTGTCCCCATAAACGGCAAAAACATCTCACCATCTGATGTCATAAATGGCATTCTGTTTTTCAAATATTCGTGACGCTCATTGGCGGAAAGCTGAGGAAAAATAAACACCAATGGGTCCCGATTTACCTGACTAACTCGTGCATAGAGCCCTAGTGGCCGCAAATCGCGCAGACCACCATAAGACATAAAAAGGACCGGCTTATCAAGGATTGTCCCCTGCACAACCACCGTATTATTTTGATCCGAACGACTCAACGACAATGTCGACGTTGAAACCGATTCGCCAATAGTTACCGGGATACCCGTACTTTGACTAATATGTTCTAGTTGGTTAACAAGCTTTATCACATTCTTCGCCCCCTCCATCCAAATGATTGTAACATGTTTTCTTCGATTGTAACGCAGTAATGTTACAATCGTTTTAAATGATGTTACAATCATCCAAATTAGCTGAGCTACAGGCAAAAATTAACACTATCACGTGACCGAAACTTGTTATTGAGCACCTCCTCATTAATCAGATAGACACGGCAATCGTCCGTAATTACTCCGCTAGTCATTGCCATCAGTCATTATTTACGTCAATTGACGCCTGTTCCACTTAAAAGTGACTAAGTTTTTTTCTAAAAAAACGTCGAATTGAACAGCTGTTGGACCAACTCCTAACAAGGGCCTAAATTTGAATACAATTGTCATACCCCTTTAGATACAAAAACATCCCAACATTAGCACTCACTGCCGATATCGAGATGTTTCTATATAATAAGTATTGAAGTTTATTAACGTATTACTGCCTTAATCAACCTGTCTGCTGCTGACACTAACTGTGATTGGCCACCCGCATTTTGGCTTGATAAGCCGCTAAAATTTTGCGTACATCATCCGTTGACTTGGCATCCATCATCGTGTTACGCAGGTCAGTAGCGCCTAGTTCTGGGCGCGCATAGATTTTAAAGAACCGTTTTAAGGACGGAAAACGTGGCACGTCATAACGGGTGGCAAAGTCATCGAACAAGTCGAGCTGCATGTTCAGTAAACCCAATAGTTCATGCAAATCATGCGATTGGGGCTGGGACTCAAACGCAAACGGATTCGCGAACACTCCCCGACCAATCATGATACCATCTAATCCAGGATGTGCTTTGGCTAACGCCACCCCGGCCTGATAATCAGCCACGTCACCATTAATCTGGAGTAACGTTTCCGGGGCCATCGCATCACGCATTTTAATCAAGTCATCGATAACTTCAAAGTGTGCGGGTACCTTACTCATTTCCTGTTTGGTCCGCAAGTGAACGGTCAAGACTGCCACATGTTGCGATAACAACGTTGCAATCCAGTCATGATATTCAGCAACTTTACTGTAACCTAAGCGCGTCTTCGCACTAACGGCCAGTCCCGACGTCTTTGCAGCCGCAATCACGTCTTCAGCCCACTGCGGATTGCGAATCAAATCGCTGCCACCATGATTTTTGATGACCGTCCCATCCGGGCAGCCCATATTGATATCAACTGCTTCAAAGCCCCGGTCACGAAGTTCAGCTGTAGCCGAAGCAAAGTCAGCCGCTTCGTTACCCCACAGTTGAACGACCGGTTTTTGCGACTCAGCTGCCGCCACGTACAAACGACCATGCACCGGAAACTTCGTATTCGGGTTCGTAATACTCTTAGCATAGACGAATTCACTAAAAAACGTATCTGGAGCAGCGGCATGGCTAATGACTTGCCGAAAAACAGTATTACTAACGGCTTCCATCGGGGCCATCGTAAAAAATGGTCGCCCGTCTGCCTTGGCTTGGGCCGCAATTTGCGACCAGAATGGTGTTGCTGTCACGTTCTCATACTCCCTTATCACTAGTTTAACTTTTGGATTGAATGCTTTTAATTTTAGCATTGATATGCCTGCTTTGCAGGAATGACGTTTGCTGGCCGTTCGTCCGCTCCCAAGCATCGCTTAACCAACAGATAAACGCGAACTTTGTCACGATTGGTTGGCGTCGCGAACATCACGCCTAGTCACACTATTGGTTAACACTGTGACTAAGCGCTATTTTAAGCAACATGCTATACTTCATTAGCATTAACAACATCATTAATAACTTGTAGTGTCTGATCTAATATTTGCTTATCGACAGCGCCAACCTGACGCATATCCCGACGGACGTAATCAAACGTGTGAAATTGGAGTGGATTGATATAGCCGTCGACTTTCGGTGTTTTGATTTTGATCAACAACCCCAAAGCCGTCATCCGGTTATTGGCAGCATGGGTAATGGGACAAACTAGCGCTAGCTTTGTTAATCGCGCATACTTTTGATTACTAACAACTAATGCTGGGCGATACTTTTGGATTTCGCGCCCAGCACTCGGATTAAAATTGATTAAAACGATGTCACCCTTACGTGGAATATACTGATTAGTCCCATTCACTATCGACGTCCTCCATGTCCAGGGTTATGTCAGACTGCTCTAGTTGGTCATTAAACCAATCACCCTCGAACGGATTGCGATGTTTCAATTTGAATAAAATCGAACCATCATCTAGCTGCTCTGCTTCAAACTCTGTGCCATTCGCAACATTGAACTTTTTAGGAATTGTCAATGTCGTTGAATTACCAACCAACCGTGCTTTCATTACGCATCCCTCCCGTGTATCTTGAGTATACACGAAGTCACGCTCGTTGCAACTGATTAGCTTCCATATCTTGCCTGGACACAAAAAAGGATTTCGAAATAACGAAATCCTTTTTTCAGTTCAGCAACCTACTTATTGATTATAACTAGCAGCCATCTGATTCATCATCTTCTTAAAGCGGCGTTTACGGAACCATCCTAAGAATAGCACGCCGAGCTTATTATTGGCATTCGTCTTATTATCCTTGCCTAAAAAGGTTTCGGCATATTCTAAGACAGTTTGGTGACCATCGGTGTCCGGTGCGAATTGATAATCGACGCCGTAATGATCGCGGAGCGTTTCTAATTCATACGCATATCGAACACCGGGTTGCGCGTGGGTAATCTTCAAATTACCGGTCAGACCGTTGGACCACTGTTTGGCATACTCATAACCTTGCAAGCTCTGCCGTGGCGCCGGCCGACCCGTTTGCTGCTGAATATCAGCCCGCGCGGAATCGATCAACTGTTGGTATAAATAATCCACAGGGGCGTTCAAAGTTAATTTAATCTGCATTCTGGTGGCTCCTTTCTATCTGACCCACTCGCCGATAAACGACGAAAAGTGCTGCGCTGACCGCTAAACCTAATCCGAGCGTCACCCATTGACCGGTCGTTCCGGCCAGGGGACTTAAGATAACGGCTAATAATCCAAGGTTCATCCCGATGAGTAAACACTGCTTTAAGCTTTTCATGACAATCTATTCTCCAATCGCTGCTGGTTTAATCTTGTTGGCAGCCTTAACGAATGGCACGTAAATCGCAAAGGCAACGGCGGCATTAAATAATTGTAAGACCACTGACCGCCAGTCCATTGTGGCAACTAAGGCGTTCATAATCGGTGGCATTGACCAAACGATATTGTTCGTAATCGGTGCGACCCACCCAGCTGATAAAGCAGCGTAGGCGATCGAAACAGTCACAACTGGTGCTAAAACGAACGGAATAAAGTAGATTGGGTCAAGTACAATTGGCATCCCGAACATCACGGGTTCGTTAATATTAAAGAATCCGGGGCCAATCGCCAACTTAGCCACTGAACGTTGGTCGTCTCGTTTACTAAATACTAAAATCGCTACTAATAATAGTAAGGTCGAGCCGGCCCCACCAATCCATGCATATAAGTCAAAACAGTTCCGCGTCCAAACGTATGGCAAGGCTTTGCCAGCTTGGTAAGCGTTAACATTAGCAAGCTGAGCCGTCAACCAGATTCCGTCCAAGATTGGTGCCAGGACATTGGAACCATGAATCCCGAAGAACCAGAAAACTTGAACTAACAGCGTCATTAAGAGGACGGCGCCGTACCCTTGACTCATATTCAATAGTGGTTCTTGAATAATCTTCGCGATCCATTCAATCACCGTGGTGTTGAATTTACTGAAGATCCAGTTAATAATCCCAACGACATAAAATGCAGCGGCGGCTGGGATAACCCCAGTGAAGGCGTTTGCAACTGCCGGTGGCACAGAATCTGGCATCTTGATTGTAATGTGTTTCTTCATCAAAGCAATGTAAACGGCACTCGCAATGGCCCCTAAAATCATGACCGTAAAGAAACCATACGAACCAAAGTACGTGTTGAAGTTGAAGTAACCCCAAGCCGTCACCTTTTTGCCAGCAACCGCCATGCCAGAGTCCGTCAAAATCTTAGTAGCGCCCTTGCTCAACGTACTCGTCAACGTGCCGGTAAAGTTTTGTGGCAAACTCATGATGAAAGTTCCAAGTGTCACGATCCCACCAGTAACTGGTTCAACTTTGTACTGGATTGCCAATTGATACCCGAATGTAAATGAGAAAATCAGACCTAAGATGGCTAACGTCCCCGTCCAAACCATCGCATTAATTCCAATCAACCACTGCATCGAATTAACAATGCCCATCCAACCGAACTTCGTTGGAATATCTCGAACTAAAGCGTTCAGAACCGTGGCGATCGACCCGGCCATCATTGCCGGCATAATTGCTATAAACGCGTCACGTAATGCGATCAACCACCGAACTGCACCAATCTTGGCCGCAACTGGCACTAAGTGTTTGTTAAGCCATTCGATAAATGAATTCATAATATACCCCTCACTCCTAATGTAGGTTTTCGCTAGTTAGTGACCCAACACAACCGTTGCGTCACCCCCGTACTAGTTTTGTAAATCAATATTTTCGGTATGGTAGTAGAGTTCTAAATCTGGATAGACGAAGAACGTCCTGGAGAAGTTGAAGACCGTCCCATTAGCCAAGTAATTGATTGCTTCCAAGCACAACGTTTTGTCACCATCTGGGCAACCGATCAACTCCGCCCGTTGCGCGTCCACCCGCACTTGATGGACGTAGTTTTCCGTGGTGCTCCCCGTAATACCATATGCTTCTCGCAAGAAGGCGAAGATTGAATGCTGCACGCTCTCACTCGATAAGAACGGGACGACCGTTCGCGGAAAATAAGACTCTTCCAGGTCATACAAGACGTCATTCAAATAACGTAATCGCACCACCCGATAAACCTCGTCACCAAGCGCAATGTTCCCCTGTTGTGCTAAAGTTTCATCCGCTGTCACTTTATCAAACGTGACAACTTTTGATACTAATGGTCCACCCTCAACCATGGCGGACTGGTCAAATCCAATCGATAAGTTGAGCACTTTCTTCGTGTTCTGCGGTTGTTTGATAATAAAATTGCCGCTCCCCTGCACGCGACGCAACAACCCATGCCGGAAGACCACATCAAGCGCTTTACGAATCGTATTGCGACTGGCGTTGTACTGCGCCATTAACACTTTCTCGGTTGGTAACTTAGTCGGATATTCATCCGCCATTATCGATTTAATGATTGCCTGCGCAATTGCCTGATACATGACTAAACCTCCTTTCGATAAATTAGTAGGTGCTTGTAAAACTTGTGCCCACAAATTATATTATCACAGAATATATGAAAACGTTTTATTTTTCGTAATTTTATACCAATAAATTTATATTATGACTAAAGCCAGCCACAGCAAGCGCTTTCGAATTCCTTACCACCCCTTTTCTTGCCAAAAGCTTATTTTAACAAGCACTTTTTTACAATCATTCATGTAAGAAAGCAAACGAAATCAGCCTAATTTTCAATTTAGTCTGTCTTTTCCTTTTAATTAGCAACCGTGATGCGTTGGGCCATCGTTATTAATTTACCGGAAAGCCACATATATTAAGGGCCTACAAAAAAGTGCAACTCACCGTCTTCACACATCCGACGATCAGTTGCACTATTTTCTACCATAATTTATTTAAAATAATTAATTCCAATGGCGTCTTGCATCTCACGCCACGTTTGGTCAGCGACCACGTTCGCTTTCGCTGTACCATCCTTCAAAATTTGTAAGACTTGAGCTGGATCAGCTTCGTAAATTGCACGCCGTTCGCGGATTGGCCGCAATACACCGTCCAACACGTCCATCAAGTAGCGTTTAATCTTAACGTCACCCAAGCCACCATGTTGGTAGGCGGCCTTCAAGTCTGCGACCTTAGCCTTGTCTTCATCGAAAATATCAAGGTACGTGAAGACCACGTTACCTTCGACCCTACCCGGATCTTCAATATGAATATGATCAGGATCGGTATACATGGACATGACTTTCTTCTTCAAAGTATCGGCATCGTCAGAAAGGTAAATCGCATTTCCTAGTGATTTACTCATTTTGGCATTGCCGTCAAGTCCAGGGATTCGGCCCAAGCCCTTTGGTGGGAAGTAGCCTTCAGGTTCGACCAACGTGTCAGTTTGGTAAGTCTTATTGAAGCTCCGTACGATTTCACGGGTCTGTTCGAGCATTGGTTCTTGATCGTCACCAACGGGAACGGTCGTCGCCTTGAAAGCCGTAATATCAGCGGCCTGACTGACTGGATAAACAAAGAAACCGGCAGGAACACTTTCACCAAAAGCTTTTTGCTTGATTTCCGTCTTCACGGTTGGGTTACGATTCAAGCGCGCTACCGTCACTAAGTTCAAGTATTGATTCATCATGTCAGTTAATGCTGGAATTTGAGACTGGACTAAGATCGTTGACTTTTGGGGATCGATTCCCACTGCCAAGTAGTCCATCGCAACTTGTAATAAACTTTTACGAATCTTTTCGGGATCATGCGCATTATCCGTCAACGCCTGGTTATCCGCAATCATAATGTATGAGTCATAGTCCCCAGAATCTTGTAATGCGACCCGGTTACGTAATGAACCGACATAGTGCCCGATATGCAGCTTACCAGTGGGGCGATCACCCGTTAAAATCACTTTTTTTGTCATTGTATTCATCCTTTCTATTGGCACTAAAAAAGCGCCTGATCAACTAATACTAGTTAATTAGGACGCATCACCGTGGTACCACCTAAATTGCAGAAAGCTTGTCTCTGCCACTCATTGACCGATAAGGGTGGGTCCCCGGTGTTCACCGAATCTCCAAAAAGCCAATTCATTAGTCCGCCCCAGCTTTCAGCACGCGCTAGGTCTCTGTTATTGGACGCCTTACTGTTCTTTTCTTCAACGATTAATTAGTTCTAGTGTACTGGTTATACCTGACCGTGTCAAAATAAATTCTGGGCATCATTCGCGCTAGCTAGCCGCTACCATTTCAACATAACGACCGTCATTTCGACGTTTAAGCCCATCGAAATTCAAGCGGGCGTTCCTTCAACACCATTAAAATTCAGTTAAGTGCTCCCAGCCCCAGTCCCCAATTTACGCTTCAGTATAATTCCGGGCGCCGGTCTTCAAACACTGGAATCTGACCACGAACCTGGTCAACTTGTGTTAAATCAAGCTCGGCCGTAATCAACTGGGCATGGGCACCACCGATAGCCACAATTTGGCCGAGCGGGTCAATAACTAGTGACTGACCACCAAATTGATTATCAGGATCACTGCCAACGCGGTTAACCGCAACCACGAATCCTTGATTTTCAATCGCACGTGCTTGCAGTAATAGCCGCCATTGCATCTGCCGCACTGTCGGCCACTCAGCACTGACAAAAATCACTTGGGGGCCACGGGCTGCTTGTTTACGAAGCCATTCTGGGAAACGAATGTCATAACAAATCGCCCCCATCGCAACAGTTCCGTCGAGTTCAAAAACGTTCTCGGTCTCACCAGCGGTAATATAACGGTCTTCCGCCATTAACCCAAACCGGTGGACTTTATCGTAACGACTCAGTAACTGTCCCTGACGATCGACGACTAACATTTCATTATAGTAATGCCCATCGCGAGCGACCGCGACTGAGCCACCGACAATGTTGACGCGAAACTGCCGAGCTAACTTGCTGAGTAATTGTAACGTTCGCTGCCCATCATCATCCGCCAAGACATTCAGGCGAGTTAACGCATAACCGGTATTCCACATCTCCGGTAAGACGATCACGTCAACAGTTTGTTCAGCTGCCCGTTGAATGGCCACTTCAATCTGCTCGTAGTTGGCATCCGGATCTCCAAACTGAATATTAAGTTGTGCTAGTGCGACACGCATTCGTTCCACCCACTTTATTAGAATGATTAAAATCATATTAGAATAAATAGTCATAGGTTGCAAGTTTCAGCCTTGCCATCGTAAGGCTGCCGAACTTGCCCACCGTTGGCCAGCACGCCTTAGTGCCACTCATAATCACATTTCACAACAATTACTGATAAATCAGTGAATTTGCAGGCGCTTTGATTGACATCATCCCTAAACCCGCCTAAAATTGTTCAAGCGATTTAGACGATTATCAGACGGGAGGCCCTCTACGTGGCAACATCAGATCAAGAGCAACAACGCGAACAACAACGGGTTGATCGAGTCATCGAGCAAGTTAAAGAACGGGCACAACAGACCGACGACTTGCTGGCAAAGGCTCATCACGAAACCGATGTCATTCAGAAAAACTATGGTGATAATAATTCCGTCAACACGTTTGAAGTCGATGACCGGATTGAAACGAACGCGGAACTGCAACAACAAAAGCAAATGGTTGAACGCGCCGTGGAATCCGAAGCCATCTTGAAACGGCAAGTCGGTGTCTTGAAAGATCTCAGTAACTCACCCTATTTTGGGCGCATTGATATTCAAGATAGTCCCGACGAGGAAGCCGAACGTTTATACATTGGCACCGCCTCATTTGTCGACGCTGAACAGAATTTCTTAGTTTACGACTGGCGCGCTCCGATTTCCTCAGTCTACTACAATGGTACTCTGGGCCAGGTCCAGTACCAAACGCCGGCCGGACAACAGACGACCGAGCTGATCAAGAAACGCCAATTCCAGATCAATCATGGTCAGATTAAGAATATGTTCGACACGAATGAAACGGTCGGTGACGAAATCTTGCAGGCCGTCCTTGGAGAACAAAATGATGCCTACATGCAAAATATTGTAGCAACCATTCAAAAAGAACAGAACGATATTATTCGTGACACCACTAGTGACTTACTAGTTGTCCAAGGGGTCGCCGGCTCTGGAAAGACGTCCGCCATTTTACAACGGATCGCTTTTCTGCTCTACCACTCACGGGCTTCCCTAGAAGCGGACCAAATGGTATTATTCTCGCCCAACCGCTTATTCAGTCACTACATCTCCGAAGTCTTACCTAGTTTAGGGGAGCGCAATATGCGTCAAGTCACGCTTGCCGAATTTCTCAGTGCACGTTTTCAAGGTCTAACCGTTGAAAGCCTCTTTGAGCGCTACGAAAGTGACCGCCAGCGTGAACAACTGACACCGGCAATTCGCGATTTTCAAGAAAGCGCCGACTTTATGCGCCAAGTCGATCAATATTGCCATCAGCTACCAGCCGACCAATTACGCTTCACCAACATCGTCTTTAATGGCGAAATCTTCTTCGCTAAAGAGGTCATTACAAAGATTGCGGCGGCCTTACCAGCAGCGATGCAACCAGCTGACCGTTTCCTAGCAATCAAGAACACTTTAATTAAACGCTTAAAGCATCGCATTGACGATGAAGCCCAAGCTGACTGGGTCAATGATATCATTGACCAATTGAGCGACGAAGCTTACCACGACTTATTAGGTTCCAAGCGCCGTGGTGATTTTCAATCACTCGACGATGAAGTCTTCTATATTGGTAAGCAAATCGTGACCAAACGACTGCGGCAAGTCTACGATGCGATCTATAATGGTTACTTCTTAGACACCTATGAACAATATAACGATTTCTTAGCGCAAGTTGATCGGCCCACCACCGTGACGCCTGACCAATGGCAACAACGAATTGCCGCTTACCAGGCCGCTATTGATTACCATCGGATTGCTCTGGTTGACTGCGCGCCACTATTGTTATTACGCGATGTCCTAACTGGCAGTGGTCAGAACCGACGGATGCAATATATCTTTGTCGATGAGATGCAAGACTATTCGCTAGCACAACTGTTATATATCAAGCACGCGTTCCCACTAGCTAAGTTCACACTGTTAGGTGACAGTGAACAAGCATTATTCAAGGGGATTGAGTTACCACAGCAATTACTGGAACGCCTCAAGGATGCTTTCAATGTCCGACGGGCGAACTTGATTACGTTGAATAAGAGCTACCGTTCGACCGAACAGATTACGAACTTTGCTAAAGCGCTATTACCCGACGGCGACCAGATTCAAGCGTTCACACGTAAAGGCGATTTACCTAAGGTCATGATTCGCTATGGCGAAGACGCCGCTCTCAGCAGTCTGTGTAGCGAAGTTGAACATCAGCTCAAGGCAACTAACACCGTTGCCGTACTAACTAAAGATTTAGCAGAAAGCAAGCAGGTCTACCAATACCTGAAGCGCTATACAGTAACAACGTTGATGGCCGATAGCGACCGTACCATGCCACAAGGCGTGATTGTTATGCCAATCTACCTTGCAAAGGGGTTAGAATTTGACGCGGTGGTCGCATACGATGTCTCCGCTACCAATTATCCCGATGCGGATTCAGTTGGCATCTTATATACGATTTCGTCACGATCAATGCACCACTTGACATTGCTCAGCATCGGTGATGTCTCCCCACTAATTGCCCAATTGGACCCGACATTATTTACGATTGAACATCAGGTACGAGTATAACTGTAATTAAAAAACGACTAGAAGTAGCGGTGTCATTACGCTAGCTACTTCTAGTCGTTTTTCGTTATCACGAAACTAATGCTTGACCATTTTTCTCACGACCAGTTAACCCGGTAGTGAAAGTGCAATTAACCAACTCAACGGTTATCAACAGGTGGATAATATAAGCGCCACCGCTTTATCCACCTGTTGATAACCTTAAAATTTAAAATCTGCTGCTTATCAGTTTAGGTTATATTTGCAAAAACCGTAGTACGCTACCAAGCAACTACGGTCTACGTCCTTATTTAACTGACTTGATACTTTTTTATCTGTGCATATTCAGCACCATGTATCTGTTTCAAATTACGAATTTCAATATCATTTTGAAGTTCCAAGAAATAACGATCCGACACTCCAAAGAATCGTCCTAGCCGCAGCGATGTATCAACCGTCACCTGTCGACGATCATGTAGTAAGTCTTGAATCCGTGACGTGGGTACCCCAATCTGTTGAGCCAAAAAATATGCAGAGATATGCAAGGGAGCCATAAACTCTTCTTCAAGAATTTCACTAATTTTAGGTGTTGGGATTTCATTCATTTTTTGGTCTCCTAACCATGATGATAATCGACTATTTCAACATCATAAAACTCATTACCATTTCGAATTGCAAAACATATCCGATACTGATTATTAATCCTGATGCTATATTGCCCTTGGCGAGCATGACTTAATTTTTCCAAGTGATTGGTAGGCGGTAGGCTCAAATCATTAATTGTTTCCGCATGATCAATCATTTAGTAGTTTTCGCAATGCTAATCGCTGAATGGTTGGTGGCAATTGTTTAGAGAATTTTTGTTGGTAAACCTTGTGAGTTTCCTTATCTGCAAAATTCTTAATCAATTATCGTTTTCTCACTTATATTATTTTACAATTGATTATACCCGTATCACGTGTATATCTTAATCCATCCGACTCTTGCTCCTATTATTAGCTGACCACACCCAAATATCCAATTCATCTGAGTACCCGGCTAGTACGACCCCTATTTTAGCTAGGAACCAACCAGAGTATCCCTAGATTTGCTAACATATGTGTCACACTATTCACACGAATATCATGCTTAGATAATAGGTAGGTGGTCCCCAGCACTATGCCGAACAGCGTGTAATATGCTAATGGCACCAAGCTATTTCCGCTATGCAGATAACCGAAAAGAAGCCCATTGATAACAATGGTAGCCGCTTGGTACTCCCGGTCAAGATATTGGTCTGACAAGACGTAACTAAAGAAAAAGCCCTGAAACTCAGCTCCTCAGCGATTGGTCCAAAAATGACGGCATCGAGTGTCATCGCTACCGGATTTTTCCGCAACAGTAAATCCAATGCACGTTCATTACCCGATTCAGTTATGTGCCATACCGCCGTCAGCTTAGCATAGCCAAAAGCAAGCGCCACGATAATGACTGCGCCGATCACCATGAGTAGCAAGGCCCGTTTATTTAGCCGCGTTCGCCACGGTCGAAAATCAAATTGCCGTAATTCCGCGGTCGTCTTATAGATGTTGTACAAGAAAACGATAATCACGGCATATAAACTGAAGCTAACTAACAGCGTAAACCAATTGGCCGTAATCAAATAAATATACACGGGTAAGGAACTGATATTGACAATAATGACACTCAACACACTCACAATTAGTAAATTACCAATAAACCGTAAATTCTTCTGTAACATTTCATCCACTCCATCCAAACAACCGTAACTAGAATGCTCACTAACGGGCTTTTAAATCAATCCACTCAAGTTACTTGCCAAGTCCATTTGGCCTCATGCCATTAGCATGAGGCTCAGATTAGCTGTGACGTGCACGACACTGTTGACTCGAATATCCCGGCCAGATAATATGTAGGTTGCCGCGAGTACGAGACCCATAACCGTATAGTATGACAACTGCCCCCAACTAAAACCGCCACGCAGTAGACCAAACAACACGCCGTTAACAATAACGGTAACTAGTTGGTAGCGTGGCTGATCAAAACGTTCCGCCAGCGCATAACTGAAGAAATTGCCGCGAATAATTAATTCCTCGCAAATCCCACCGTTAACAGCGCCAAGTTCTTTTTCATTTAATGCTTTAAAATTACTGATGCTTTTTCTCATTTTTACCACTTCTTTCTAATGATGAGTCATAGTGTTTTTGCGCTGACGTAGATTAAACGCTCGCCTTGATGAAATACGCCAATTCTCATATGTGTAACCAGCCCAAGTCCAAAACTTATTATTACTACCACCTTTAACTTTAGAAAGCTCATTTTTTTGCAATGCCTGAAAATTATTAATATTTTTCATTTTAATCACCTTTTCCTATATTTATATTTCATCAATTTGATTTAAAAATTCGGATTCTTTAAAAATATTTAACGATAAAATCAGTTTACTTTTGTTGCTTATCAATTCAATATTGATTGCTTTCTATGCTCTTAATATAATACCTACCCGACCTATCGAACGATATTTTTTCAAACGTCATATTTTTAGCTATTATCGTACAATAATTTACCGATACCACGAAAATAGCCGTTTAGTCGACAACCACCACGACAATAAGTCAACATGCTAATACAACACCCTCACGCCTCGTTCAAATCTATCAGACTAAAAAAACGCCGTAGTCCCATACTACGGCGTCCAAGCGGTCCTTAACTTCCGCCCAATCTATGTGGTTAATGTTCTTCTATGATGCTATGTGTTGCAGTCACCTGACCGGCACGATGAATGGCATTCTTTAAGACGAACGGGGCAATCATCGTCACCACAATGATGACCAAAATAATATCCGAATAGTAATCGTTTGATAGTAAGTGCGCTGAAAACCCAATTTGTGCCGTTATCAATGCCATTTCACCACGCGAGATCATACCGGCACCGACTAAGTAATTACTATGGTGACTGAACCCATTTAACTTCGCGCCCAGTCCACAACCCCACAACTTAGTTAACACACCGAGCACCGTCATGACCACGATGAACGGTAGCGATTGCCAGACCCCTTTGAACGTCATATTTAAACCCACACTGACGAAGAATAATGGAATAAACGTCGTGTAGCCCACTGGTTCAATACTAACGTCCACCACGTGTTGGTAATCAGTTTGTGCAATTGCGACTCCGGCGAAGAAAGCACCTATAGCACCACTCAAGCCCACTAGTTCTGCCAACCATGCCAACGCTAAACAAATAATAATCGCCATAATAGTTGGACTGGCAGCCATCAACAGATGATCACTCAAGCGCATCAGATACGGGGCAACCCACTTAATCACGATGAAGACCCCTATGAAGAAGCCAACCTGTTCCAAGAGCACGATACCGAGATTAGTCTGGGCAACGCCACTCTGACCACCCATCATTGCAATCATGATACTCAACAGAATCACCCCGATAATGTCGTCAGCGACCGCTGCCCCTAGAATCGTGGCTCCTTCCTTAGTATCCAACACTTTAAATTTCTTTAGTACCTCCACGGAAATCGAAACCGACGTGGCTGAAAAGATGACACCGATAAACAGTGATTCAAACCAGCTAAACTGAAAGAAGCGACTCGCAAGCCCCATAATGACGGCTGGAAAAATCACTCCAATAATAGCCACGATAATGGCAGGGCGTAAATACTTACGTAAAAGTGCTAAGTTGCTTTCCAGTCCACCAATGAACATCAGTACCACGACCCCAATATCTGAGAACGTTTGAACTAAAGTCGTTAAATGGACCCAGTTAAGTAGTGCCGGCCCTAATATCACCCCGACCAGAATCTCACCAATCACGGCAGGAATCCCCGCACGGTGAGCAAAGTGCCCAGCGAGGGTTGTCGCCAAAATCAACAAACAAAGTATTCCCAAAAAATCCATGTGCTCACCCATCCATCAAAAGTCTTACCATCTATCATACACCTTTAGTCCTGGCTCATCTTGTAAGCATGTGCGTTCTGGAACCGGCGCGCATAGTGCCAGCCCAAGCCGATCAGTAGACCAATAATGGCGGGAAGTGCCCAATCAAATCCTAGTTTAGCTAATGGTAAGTACCGTTGATCCCATGCAAGAATCGTTTGAACCCATCCTAACCGAGTAATCAGGGCTGGTGCAGCACCTAGACCATCAATGAACGCTGGAATCAAAGTTAACGCCGTCGTCCATCGATAAACGAGCGGATCACGATGAAATAGCGGTGAGGCAATCGCTAAGATAATCAGTGTAATCGCCAACGGATACAGGAACATCAGCATCGGCGTCGACCATGCAATAATTTGATCCAACCCAATATTAGCGATTAGAAATGAGGCCCCACAGGCCAAGCGGTTCCAAGCGCGATAACTGATTTTAGGAAATTTAGCGTGCAAGGCTTCCGCAAACGATGTCGCCAAACCCACTGCCGTTGTCAGACACGTCAAGGTCGCCATAATTGCTAAAACAATCGCACCCGGCGTGCCCATAAAAGCATTGGCAATCTGACCAAAGGCAATGCCACCATCCGCAGACAACTTAAATTGCGATAACGACGTCGCACCAATCCAGATCAGACCAAGATAAATGACTGCTTCTAAACTAATACTCAACAAACTAGACTTGGCGGCCGTCTTAGCAATCGCTCCGGCATCCCGTTGACCAAGGCCCCGAATCGTGGTGACAACTGCAATTCCGAACAACAAGGCGGCTAACGCATCCATCGTATTATACCCTTGCAAAAAGCCGTTCAAGAACGCGCCGTGTTGGTAGGCCGCGGTCGGTGTCGCATTCGTGGTCCCTAGCGGCCGGCTGAAGGCAATCCCAAAAATTAAGGCGAGCAAAATCAGAAAAGCTGGGTTTAACAATTTACCGATCGTATCGACGATCCGGGTGGGCCTACGAGCTGCCCAGTAAGTGATACTGAAGAAAATCAATGAGTAAGCTAATAAATACCACGGTGCCTGTGCCGAACTCACATGACTAGCAATACCAATTTGAAACGGCGTAGTGGCTGTCCGCGGCGTCGCGAACAAGGGGCCCAAAGTCGCACAAGTCAGTACCATAAAAATCGTCGCGTAGCGTTTGCCAATTGGCCGCGCTAGCTCATAAATCCCACTACTGTGCGTCACACTGATGGCGATAATTCCTAACAGTGGCAATAGTGTCCCTGTCAGCAAGAATCCCCAACCAGCTGTCAACCAATTGGCCCCCGCCAGCTGCCCTAAGTGAATTGGGAAAATCAAGTTGCCAGCCCCAAAAAACATCCCAAAGAGCATTGATCCAATAATGATGTAATGTTTGATTGTTAATTTTCGCGTTATTTGCATAGTCGTCTCTCCTCCGTTAAGCGTCGTTCTCATCAACCAGTTTGAACAATCACTAGTAAGAGCACTCGATACAAACCACCATCACTACTTGTTAAGCGCATTGTCTCCATCCTCTCAACTGCCATGGGACTAAAAAAGCGTCCTTACAAAATCATCAATTGATTTTGTAAGGACGCTAACGCGTGGTACCACCTTAATTCGTCACGAACCGCAGCTCGTCACCTTTGCGCGTACGGCCAATTACCAACACCGATGACGGGTTTCCCCAAACAGTAATGTTAACTGACGATACGTTGGCCCGTTAATGGGGGCACCCAGCTAACACTCCAGCTCGTCGCATTAGCAGTTCTCAGGCTACTTTCCAGCCAGGCTCACCACCGCTTCACACCATCCAGCGGCTCGCTTAAGATTACCCTGACTTTACTCTCCTGATCATCACGTTTAGTCTCATTTATTTTTAATATTTGCAATCATAAACTCATTGCGTAGTCTTGTCAACTGTTTCGCTAAAAATAATCATCCGAGTTAATCCGATAATGCCCACTGCCGAATCGCAGCTGCGACCCCGTTCGCATCATTAGTAGCCGTCACGTGATCAGCGTGTGCCTTAGCAATATCACTGCCATTGCCCATCGCGACAGCTGTTCCGGCGAAAGCAAACATTGGCAGATCATTCTGTTCGTCTCCCAGTGCCATCACTTCGTCCGGTTGTATTTCCAGAGCTGCCGCTAAATCCTGAACTGCCTGCCCCTTGTTGACACCAGTATGCATCAGTTCCAAGAAGTTAGTTGCCGCACGTACCACGTACAGGTCCCGACCAAAAGTCGTCTTAACTTGCGCTTCTACGGCATCGAGTTGCGGGCCTTCACCTACAAAGACCCCCTTAGCAATTTGAAAATCAGCTGGTAAATCGTCAGGGTCTCGAATCAACAGCCCAGCTTTGTTTTCCCACGCCTGTACAACTGTGACCCAGTTAACATCGCGGTCAGCTGTATAGATCGTACTGTCCGCATCGAGCACGTTAAAGGGCACGTGATGTTGTTTTCCAAACGCGGTTAATTGCCGATAGTGCGCATTATCCACTAAATGTTTGGCGACGATCCGGCCAGCAATGCTCTCGATTACAGCACCGTTATACGTAATCACGTACTGGTCATCACCAGCAAGGCCTAACGCATCTAAATAATGTTGCGCCCCAGCAAGTGGCCGGCCGGTACACAAGACCACCTTAATCCCTTGGTCGTGGGCTTCCTTAACTGCCGCAATCGTACTTGGTAATAATTGCCCCTTTGAATCCAGAAGCGTGTCATCAATATCAATCGCAATTAATTTAATTGTCATGGGTTTTCGTTCCTTTCAACTGCGAATACGGTTACAATTAAGTCATGCCACCGCTCATCGCGAACTATAATTCTAATATAGCATAGCGCGTCAGCCATCAAGGTTGATTTTTGAAAGGAAGCGGTGCGATTTTACAAAATCTTGAAGCGAGGTTTAGTGATGAAAATCTTACACGAGACGGTCCAGACAATTCCCCGCCTCCCCTTTAAATATTACGAACATGATCCATTGACTGATATCAACGTTGCCCCACACTGGCACCAAGGGATTGAGTTAAATTATCTCGTCAGCGGTACGACCTTAAAATTCGTCACCGATGGACAGACGAATGAATATCGGCCTGGTGACCTTTGGACTACTAATCGACGCGTGGTTCACAGCGCTAGTGGGCCCACCGAAGTTGACTGGGTAGAGTTCGGCATCATCATTGACGACGATTTCTTACAAACTCAAATTCCGGCAAGTGCGAACTGGCAATTGACATTGAACGGCGCGGCCTCATCGAAAACTCACCCACAAGCCTACGCCGATGTCCGCCAACAATTAGTCACGATTCACGACCTGTTGACGACCCCCACGACCGATCTGCTGAGATTACAAATTCTCAGCCACTTTTACCAGTTACTTGTCACTCTGGGTCAAACGTTTACCGTTCCTCTGACTGCAACAACGGTCAGCCCTAACTTGACGTTAACGGATACGATCATGACTGCCATCAATCAACATTACGCTGAGCCCATCGATGGTAATACCCTTGCCGAGCAATTTCACGTTTCGTTGACCACTTTGAATCAGCAATTCAATGCAAACGTCCAACTATCCGTTAACCGATACTTACGACTGATCCGATTGATGAACGCCCGTCGCCTCCTGTTAGAGACCGACCATAAGATTGAATATATTGCCATGCAATGCGGCTTTCCGAATAGTAAGACGTTCAATCGGAATTTTAAATCTTGGAAGGGTATGACGCCTACCGACTATCGTCAAGCCTATGCCCGGTATCACCGAATTGATACTAGTTGCCTCTAAAAATGTCCCTTCGTGGTCTGAATTTCGTGGTAAGCTACGGCTATCAATTAAACGACGGGAGATTTTAACCATGATTAAATTAATGGCAACTGATATGGATGGCAGCTTTTTGCGTGACGACATGACTTACGACGAAGCTCAATTTGCACTGCTTTATCAACAATTACAACTACGGGGCGTACGGTTCGTGATTGCAAGCGGCAATCAATATTTCCAACTCAAGTCCTTCTTCAAGGACTATCCTGAGATGATCTACCTTGCTGAAAATGGGGCTTATATCCGCGATGCCGACCACGTTTACGCACTTAACGCCTTTCAGCCAGACACAATCCAGACGATTCTGAATAAGATTCAAACCATCCCGGATTTAAAGCTACTGGTTTGCGGTGCCAAAAGTGCCTACACCCTAACGACCACTGATCCTGAGCACGTGGCACAAATGCGACATTATTATCATCACTTAGCCGTCGTTGAAAGTTACGACCAGCTTGATGATGACATTATGAAGTTCGCCATCACATGTCCACCAGAACGCACCACAGCGATTGTGACGCAACTACGCGAGTTACTGACGGGTATCGCCGAACCAACCAGCAGTGGTCACGGCGACATCGACATTATCCAACCCGGCATGAATAAGGCGGCTGGCTTAGCGCAACTCGGACAGGTTCTCGGAATCGACCTCACAGACATGGCTGCATTTGGCGATGGGGGCAATGACCTAGAAATGCTCCGGGAAGTCGGCTGTGGCGTTGCCATGGCGAATGCTCAACCAGCCGTGACAGCCGTAGCCAACGCCACGACAGGTACAAACCAAGAACAAGGCGTCTTACAGTGGATCAAAAACTGGTTGGAGGCGTAAGCCATGCAACCACGGTTGACCACCACCATCAGTATTCTTAGCCTTTCCACTGTAACAGGCATCACTACCGTTATTACAGGAATCATTCCCCAGCTCAAACGGACCTTTCCCACCGTCCCGACTACGCTGATTGAATGGCTCGTCACCATCGCCAACTGTAGCGCATTGATTACTTTGTTACTCAACCCCCGATTAACAAGCCGGTGGGGATTACGGCCAATCGTGATTAGTGGACTCTTGATCAGCGCCATCATGGGACTGATTCCCGCTATCACGACTAACTTTACCGTAATCATGGTCAGTCGGCTCGGATTAGGATTAGGCGTCGGCCTCTTTTCACCACATGCCATCAGTTTGTTGACCCACAGCTTTACCGGTGATTTACGGGCCCGACTGTTAGGTTACCAGACGGGCCTCTCAGCCCTAGGTAACGCGATATTGCTAGGATTAGCAGGCCTGCTGATCAGTCTCAGTTGGCACGCCGTCTTTTGGCTATACGGGCTACTGGTGATTGTTGCTGGGGGCGTGGCGTGGTTCGTACCGGAACCCACTGTTCCATCAACAACGACTAATCACGCACGCACTGAAAAGACACAACTACCACGGCACCAGTGGACGTTACTAGGACTTACCTTTATCACCTATCTACTCATCTGGGGCGTTCAATTAAAGCTGCCGAGTTACTTTAGCGCCCGTCATTTTGGTAACGCCGCCACTATCAACTTAACCTTAGCAGCCATGAACATCGGTGGCTTGCTGGCTGGTCTCACTTTTGGCTATCTATACCGCTATTTACACCGGTTCACCTTAACCTTAGGCTATGCCGGAGCAGCTATTTCAGTCTTAGTATTATGGTTGGCATCCAATGCAACTGTGGCTATTGGCGCTGCCGTATTTTTCAACTTTATTTACTCGTACACCGGGCCATATTTGGTCTTCACTAGCAATACTGGCCTGGATACCATTCAAGTCAACGTCCTGAGTAGCTACCTGACGATTGCCACCATTATCAGCGCTTTCTTTGCGCCACTGGTCTGGAACAGTCTCGGCCAACTTGGGCCACAGACGCTCACCGCCAACGTTCTCATTTGGATTATGCTCATTTTAGGTGGCTTAGCCTTGATTACCGGCAGCCATCATCCACGAAAGGAAGTTTAATTAATGACCAATAATAACGATCGTCTTCATACTGGCGAACTCTACTTACCTAACGACCCTGAACTTGAAAAACGCCAATTTGGCTATCTCGATCAGCTCTATGATTTCAACCAAACTCGGCCCAGCGAACTAACCAAGCGCCAAATTCTACTTAGCAAGATGTTCGCAGAAATCGGCCCGAAGTGTTACATCGAACCACCGTTTCACAGTAACTTTGGTGGGCACCATGTCCACTTTGGCAAGGGAGTTTACGCCAATTTTAACCTAACACTGGTAGATGATACCCATATTTACGTTGGCGACTATACGATGTTCGGCCCCAACGTGACAATTGCAACCGCGGGCCATCCGATTTTGCCATCATTGCGCGAACAAGCTTATCAGTACAATATGCCAGTTCATATCGGCCGTAACTGTTGGTTCGGCGCAGGTGCCATCGTACTACCCGGTATTACGATTGGCGACAATGTCGTCGTTGGCGCTGGTAGCATCGTGACCAAAGACTTACCCGATAACGTCGTCGCCGTGGGGAATCCCGCCCATATCTTGCGACACATTAATGATCACGACCGTCAGTACTACTTTAAAGACCGCCAGATTGATCCTAGCTTGTTAAATTAATTAAACAAACCCGCTGTATTCTACTGTGATGTGTGCGTAGAATACAGCGGGTTTGTTTAGTTTAGGATGTTTTTCCAAATCCATTCTATATATAAAGTCTAGTCAAACATCTCGGTTAACTCACAAATAAAACCGTGAGGACTGTTGTCAATTCCAACAGTCCTCACGGTTTATATCAAATCAGTCATAAAATTATGGCAATACATTAAACAACAGTGCGCCTAACGCGCCACCAACCAATGGTCCAGCGATTGGCACCCAACTGTAGGCCCAATCAGAAGTTCCTTTATTGGCGATGGGCAATACCGCGTGCGCAATGCGGGGCCCTAAATCCCGGGCTGGGTTAATTGCATACCCGGTCGTTCCACCCAGAGACAGCCCGATAGCGATAATCAGAATTCCGACAACAATCGGGTTTAATCCCGCCGTAAATTGGCCTTTCGTGAAGGCTAACAAGCCAAAGACTAGGACGAACGTTCCAATCACTTCACTGATAAAGTTCCAGAAATACCGCCGGATACCAGGACCGGTTGCAAAAATGCCGAGAATCGCGCCAGCATCCTTAGTTGCTTGCCAGTGTGGGTAGTAGTGCAACCAAACCACGAGGCCACCAATCACCCCACCAGCAATCTGAGCCGCACTATATGGAATCACGTAGGCCCATGGGAACTTACCGGCCACTGCCATTCCTAGTGAGACCGCTGGATTAAGATGTGCGGGGCTCATAAAGCTGGATGCATAGACGCCCATCGTGACTGCAAATCCCCAACCTAAGGTAATCGCAACCCAGCCCGCATTTTGCGCTTTGGATTTATTGAGCGTTACCCCAGCTACAACCCCATCACCTAACAGAATCAAGATAAAGGTCCCGAGAAATTCCCCCAACAATTGTAGTGCTAATGGATCTTTCATCATGACCACCCCATTCCTTAGCCCTGCTTCAGTGCTGTTAAGTCCGATTCAGCAATCGTCTGATTCAATAATTCGGTTTGTGCTTTGACCGTTGCAGCATCCCAACCAAGGTAATCGGCCATTGTCGCTATGACGCCATCCTTTAAGCCATCCAGCGTATCTCGCATGAATAACAAGTGGTTAGTGCGCCGCAGCAAGTAGTCGACTGGCGTCAGGGTCATTTCTTCATCCAAAGCATAACGTAAGCTAATCGTTTCGGCTAAGCTCAGACCGTGCGTCGGTTCAACTTTACCAATCAGACTAAAGACCCGCGCAGCATTGGAACCGTACATATTTGCAA
The DNA here is from genome assembly GCF_037290055.1 of Lactiplantibacillus argentoratensis. Lineage (NCBI taxonomy): Bacteria > Bacillati > Bacillota > Bacilli > Lactobacillales > Lactobacillaceae > Lactiplantibacillus > Lactiplantibacillus argentoratensis. Next base: position 348,943 of record NZ_CP147647.1, on the reverse strand, counting down.
TCCGCAACGCTTCATCATTCGTCAAACCATTATCCGTCCCTTGTTTAGCATAAAATGCAATCGTTGCATCCACGTTGTGCGGATCAATATCGCCACCAGAAACGGGGAGGTTCTTCGAATTGATTTCATTAAAGTGGGCATCATACTTATCTGCTAAAATCTTGGCAATCAGCGCCATGGCACCCGCAGCCATTTTACGGTAATCAGTAATCTTCCCACCAGCAAGGGTCAACAGCCCGTCTGGACTACTAGTCAACGAACTACCGCGTGAAACCGCTGACGGACTGAGTTTGTCCTCTGCCAAGGAAGTTTCCAAGTCATTCAGGACACTTTCGACATCTTCACGACTAGCTTCCTGACTTTCAAACTGATCAACAACCTTGATAACTTCCTTGAAGCTCTTATCACTGATTTTCCCTGAATTACCACCGTTATAATCGGAACTACCGTTAGCGGCAATCAGTGGCCGCAATCCGGCCCAACTAGCCTCAATATCATCTAAGGTGATTTTAGCAGTTGGAAAGCGACGGTTGACGATTTCCAACAAGTAGTCAACATCTTCTTGCGTAACGGTCGGGTGTTTCAGATCACCATGATAATCCGTATCAGTCGTTCCGAAATACGTCTTGTTTTCACGTGGCACCACGAAGATCATCCGGCCATCTTGATCACCAGAATCAAAATAGGTTGGTTGTGGCACTGGGAGTTTCTCAGCGTCAACGACTAAATGTACACCCTTGGTTGGCCGCATCTGGGATTGATACTTTTCAGTATGGTCCATCTTACGAATCGTGTCTGACCATGGACCGGTCGTATTGATGACGATTCGGGCATGAATCTCGAACGATGCACCAGTCAATAAGTCTTCAGCGGTGATACCATTGATCCGGCCATCATCATCATGTAAGAGGCCGGTCGCCTTCACATGACTTGCCATAATCCCACCATTTTCGTGAGCCTTCTTAATGTTTTCAATCACTAGGCGCGCATCATTATTCCGAAAATCAAGGTAAACACCGCCACCAACTAAATGTTTAGGGTTCAGCTGTGGTTCCCGTTGTAAGACTTCCTCGCGCGAAAGGGTATAATTGGTGAATTTAGGATCTTTAACTTCGGCGAGCTTATCATACAGATCCATCGCCACTTTGACAGAAAAGAGGTCGAAGGTCGCTCCCGTCTCATCATAAATCGGCAATAACATTGGGTCGGGCTTAGGAATGTGTGGCGCAATCCCCTGGACGACCGCCCGTTCTTTAACGGTATCGGCGACTACCCCCACGTCAAACGTCTTTAAGTAACGAATACCCCCATGGACCAGTTTCGTCGACCGTGATGAAGTCCCTTCTGCAAAGTCTTGCATATCGATCAACCCGGTCTTCATGTTCATTGCGGTTGATTGAATGGCGACACCGGCACCGGTAATCCCACCACCGATAACGAGTAAATCTAACGTTTCATTTTGCAAGCGTTCAATATTTTGTTGACGCGTCGTTGCTGAAAATGCCATGTTGTTGTCCTCCTCTATTTTCCTGCGTGATATGGGGTGTGCTTAAAGACTTGGGTCGCTTTGACCGCTGCCTGCCATCCCTCGTATAAGTTCGTCCGTTCAGCTGGCCCCATCTCAGGGTCAAAACTCGTGCCGGGCTTATACGACGCTTTTAATTCTTCCAAATCCTGCCAATAACCAACGCTAAGCCCGGCTAAGAAGGCAGCACCAAGCGCTGTCGTTTCCAGATTAGCAGCCCGCATAATTTGCGTATCCAAGATATCCGCCTGAAATTGCATCAACCAGTCATTACGGGCAGCGCCACCGTCAACTTTTAATACTGGAATCTCAATACCGGAATCTTTCTTCATTGTTTCAACCACGTCCCGCGTTTGGTAAGCCAATGCTTGCAAGGTTGCTTTAATAAAATCTTCACGAGTCGTGCCACGCGTCAAGCCAAAGACTGAGCCACGTGCTTCAGAGTCCCAATATGGTGCCCCTAAACCAGTAAAGGCCGGAACCACATAGACTTCATTTTCATTATGCGATTCGCGCGCCGCCCGTTCAGAATCGGGAGCGCTTTCAACTAGGCGAATTCCATCACGCAACCACTGAATCGCTGAACCGGCAACGAAAATTGACCCTTCCAAGGCGTAGTACACTTTACCGTTGATGCCGTAACCGATCGTGGTCAATAGATTATTATCGGATAATTGGGGTTTTTCACCGGTGTTCATCACGATAAAAGCCCCAGTCCCGTAAGTATTCTTCACGGTTCCCGGTTCAAACGCCAGTTGACCAAACAAGGCCGCTTGTTGATCACCAGCCATCCCACTAATTGGAACTTCCGACCCAAAGAAATGGTAGTCCTTGGTCTTGCCATAAACTTCAGAATTAGTGCGAACTTCTGGCAACATCGCCGCTGGAATATTTAATAATTGCAAAATCTGGTCGTCCCACTTCAAATCATGAATATTGAAGAGCATCGTCCGACTGGCATTGGAATAATCCGTCACGTGGGTGGCCCCACCGGTAAGTTTCCATAGGAGCCACGTATCGATCGTTCCAAAGAGTAATTCACCCTTTTCAGCTCGTTCTTGGGCCCCCTTCACGTGGTCTAAGATCCAGCGAATTTTAGTTGCCGAGAAGTAAGCGTCTGTGACGAGTCCCGTATGTTGATGAATCAAATCACCATAGCCATCTTTAACCAGCTTCTCAGCAATCGGCGCGGTTTGCCGTGATTGCCACACGATTGCGTTATAGATTGGCAAGCCAGTTTGCTTGTCCCAAACGATGGTTGTTTCCCGTTGATTCGTAATTCCAATACCACTAATTTGAGCGGGTTTGATTCCCGATTCAATGAAGGCATTCGCAATAGTAGACAAGACAGCATTCCAGATTTCATTGGCATTATGTTCGACCCAGCCCGGCTGCGGGAAATATTGTGGAAATTCCCGTTGTGAGTCGGCCACTTTATGGCCCGCATGGTCAAAGATAATGGCGCGGGTACTGGTTGTCCCTTCGTCAATTGCCATAATGTACTTGTCGGTCATGGTGTGTCACTCCTTAGTCATAACAGTTTTATGAAAACGCTATCATAATTGATGATTGAATCATACCATGTCGCGACCATTTTGTGAATAGATTTGCATAAATTAAATTTTGCACAATTGAATTTACTTTAAAACTAGTTTTTACTATGTCACAGTTCGATACTGCCATAGCAAGCATCGTCACGTTTAAGCGGCAGCTTCTGGTTTCATAAAATAATTAATTTACTAACACTGAGGGGCTCGTTATGGGTTTTGATTTTGAATTTTTTTCACAGTGCTTACACCCTGAAGCAATCCTGCCACGAAAATGACGACGAACAGGTTACGCTGTCATTCGGTCTCGATATTCCGGTCAAACAAAAAAAGAGCGGCCGGTCATTCCTGGTCACTCCTGGTCACTCCGTTAGTGTTGACATATTCAGTTAAGCTGAATAGCTGGACTTTGATTTAATTCAACCACACATTAATACAAGTATTGTAAGTCACTAGCCGGCGTTGGGTAAGCCAATACCAACCGTTGTAAATCTGGTAAAGTCACGTGTTTTTCAATTAACAACGTGAAGTAGTTAATCATCTCGTCGGCAACATCACTTAGAAGGGTAGCACCCACAACCTGTCCACTCGCTTTAGCAACCACTACTTTAGCTTGGGCTTGTTGTGCGCCAAAGCGGTAATAAGTGAACCACTTCGTCATATCAAGTGTATTGACACGATACTCATCTGGATGCTCAGTCGCCGCGGCCGCGCTGGTCCCGACTTGCGCTAACTTGGGCGCTGCAAAAACCTGCGTTGGCACAACGGGATACTTTATGGCTGCGCCGGGATGCGTCAACTCACCGACCAGATAACGCGCTTCAAAACCTGCAACTGGCGTTAACTTCGGTACCGGTGTATCGCTGACATCCCCAATGGCATAAATGTGCGGGTTGGCCGTCTGCAAATGATCATTGACTTGAATCCCATGCCGATCAAAGGTAACGCCCACGTTGGCTAGGCCTAACTGGTCCGCGTTCGGAATCCGTCCCGCTGAGCTGATGACCAGATCCGTTGTCAGCTCGAAATTATCAGCTGTCAATTGTAGACCGGTCGCCGTTTTAGTAATTGCTTGGACATCCGTATTCAAGTCAAACGTGATTCCATCAGCCGTCATTGCGGCCATCAAATCCTTAACCAAATCTGCATCAAAAGCTTTTAACGGGCGGTCATTATGATGAATCACGTGCACATCAGCGCCAGCGGCATTCGCAATCGTCGCCAATTCAAAGCCTACGTAGCCACCACCTACGAATGTCACGCGTTTAGGCATCTGGTCCAAATCTAAGAAGTCAGTGCTCGTCTTAAAGTATTCGTGCCCGGTAATCGGTAGAATCGCTGGACGCTGACCAGTAGCAATCACGTAATCAGTCGCACTGACTACTCGATCCCCGACCGCTAACTGATTGTCGGATTGAAAGTGCGCTTGACCATGTAACGTCGCAATATCTTGCCCCGTTAGTCCGTTCAACGTCCCATCGTTGATGCCATCCGTATAGCCTCGTTTATGCGCCATCAGTGCTGGCCAATCAATTTTGGGCGCGCCAATCAGGCCCTGCCCTTGTAAATGTTGCGCCGCTTGTCGCGCTTCGACGGCGCTTAACAGGATTTTCTTAGGGTCACAACCGCGGTTAGGACAAGTGCCGCCCCACAGATCCGCTTCAACGATCAACACTGTCTTGCCCTGGGACTTTAAACCGCTAGCCATGGCATTGCCGGCTGGTCCGCCACCAATCACAACAACATCATACTGTTCCGCCATTCGAAATTCCTCCTTAAATTCATTAGCGACCATCAATTATCACAACCTAGTGTAACTGATTCATCCTTAATTGACGATTAAGATACTTCTTCATGTTGACTCAAGTAAGCCACGATTCGTTGGCGATCCAAATAGCCAACAACCCGATTTTCTTCCGTGACCGCCACATAATCGTGATCTGTCAATGCCGTAAAGGCGGTGCGTAACGTGGCTTGAACGTCTAACGATTGAATCCGACCACTCGCAACACTGGGTTTTTCTGTGAGATAACCCTGAATAAGCCCGACACGCCCAACGTAGACATCATAGACATTTTTAGCTCGGCTCGCGCCAAAGAAGTTTCGCACAAAGTCGTTCACTGGATGCTGAGCCAGAGCAGCCGGCGTATCGACTTGTACTAACTGACCGTGTTGCATGACACCGATCCGGTCACCCAACTTCAACGCCTCATTCATATCATGCGTCACGAAGACGATCGTGTTGTGATAGCGGGCGTGTAGCCGTAAGACCAAGTCTTGCAATTGTTGCCGCGAGATGGGGTCTAACGCACTAAATGGTTCATCCATCAAAACAATATCTGGTTGCGCCGCAATCGCCCGTAAGATACCGATGCGTTGCTGCTCACCACCGGATAATTCTGACGGCATCCGGTCACGGTATTCCTTTGGATCGAGGCCAACTTCCGCCAATAGCTCATCAATCGTTTGATTAATTTCCTTCTTAGCTGTCCCTTTCATTTCTGGAATCACGGCGATATTTTGCGCCACCGTCATCGTTGGGAACAAGGCAATTTGCTGTAAGACATACCCCATTTGCCACCGTAGACTTCGGACTGGTATCGTGGTTGTATCAGTACCATTAACTAGGATTTTACCAGCCGTCAGTGGCTCTAAGCAGTTGATCATTTTAAGTGACGTCGTTTTGCCACTCCCAGAGGTCCCTACCAAAACAAATAACTCGCCCTGGTCAATCGTTAAATTAAGGTCGGGAATCACGGTCTGCCCATTAAAGTCTTTCTGGACGTGTTGAAATTCAATTGCCGTTGTCATTTAACGTCCCTCCTTCAATAAACCGTGCTTCACAAGATAGCGGTGAGCAACCGTCGAAGCGGACTGCTTCTTAACATTGACTTCATAGTTCATTTCTTGCATATCAGTTTCTGAAATCTTTCCTGCTAACTTATTCAACGCTTTAACGACCTTAGGATGTTTGTTGGCAAAGCTCGTCTTCATCAACGGTGCCCCTTGATACGTTGGGAAGAAGTGCTTGTTATCCTTCAATAAGGCCAAGTGATACTGCCGTAATTCACTATCCGTCGCATAGGCATCTACCAAGTTGATTTTCCCCTTACTGATGGCTTCATAGCGTAGCGCCGGCTCCATCGACTTGGCAGTCACGTCTAACCCATAAGTCTTCTTGATTCCTTTTAAGCCATCATTACGATCAATAAACTCTAGGGTCATTCCGGGTTTCAGAATCGATTCAACTTGCGTTAAGTCGCTGATTGTCTTCAAATGATGTTCTTGTTGAAATTTCTTAGTCACTGCCAATGCGTACGTATTGTTATACTGCATCGGCTTCAAGTAAGTCATTTGTTCCTGTTTAGCGAGGCGCTGTTTGGCGAGCTGATAGGTCTGGTTAGCTGTTTGACCAGCTGGGTTATTTCCCTTAACTAAGGTCTCCAGCACCGAGCCAGTAAATTCAGGATAAATATCAACCTGATTATTCTTTAACGCGCTGAATAAGAACGTGGTCTTGCCAAAGTTAGGCTTGAGCGTCACATGAACGTGTTCATCTTCAGCTTCAATCAGCTGCTTATACATATTAATCAAGATTTCTGGTTCGGAACCGAGTTTACCTGCAATCGTAATTGTTTCAACTCGATTGGCATAGACACTATAAGCCCCGCCACCACCAAGTAAAGCTAAAATACCGACAAAGACGATTAAGGCGTGGCGTGGTTTAGCCGTTTGAAACCACCGAACGAGCGCACTCAGCAGAATTGCTAACAATGCTGATGAGATGGCCCCAATCAATAATAACGAGGTATCATTACGGTCAATACCGAGCATGATAAAGGTCCCGAGACCCCCAGCACCAATCAAAGCGGCCAAAGTAGCCGTCCCAATGATTAAAACGAGCGCGGTCCGAATCCCAGCAATGATCTGTGGTAGGGCAATGGGTAGTTCAACTTTAAACAACTTACGCATTCGTGACATCCCAAAGGCATCGGCGGCCTCTTCAATTGAGGCATCGATTTCTGAGATACCCAAATAAGTATTTTGAAAAATCGGCAGTAGCGCGTAGATCACCAGCGCAATTACTGCTGGCACCGTTCCAATCCCAACTAACGGAATCAATAACCCTAACAGTGCCAAAGACGGAATCGTCTGTAAGACACTCGTGAGCTGTAACAATCCCTCGGCCCACCGTGGTCGTCGAACGACCCAAATGGCCAACGGAATCGCAATCACCATTGCGATGACTAATGATGCTAATGAAATCCCCAAGTGTTGCCATAGCGCAGTCAACAAATCCCCGCGTCGATCCATAAACGTCTGTATTAATGTCTGCATGCTAACCTCCAGTGCTCACCTTTATTGCTTAATAACTTCCTGTTTATCCATGTATTTAATCGTAGCATACTCCCGCAAAAATAATAGTAATACGCACTGGCAATTTACTGGATTTTGTAACTATTGTAGTTTCACGTTGAAATTATTCATTAATTTAAAATGAAGCTAGCTAGTTTTTACGAAATTACTAGATGAACCACTCAATGGATTATCATTACGATTAAGGAGGCCCCACCAATGACTACGATTCATCTTTACCTTGCAAGTACCGACCACCACTCGACCAACATCACCGCAACGACCCCCGCTGCTTGGGTCGTCATTCTGCGATACGCTGACCATCAAAAGGCACTAAATGACGGTGGCTACGGACATACCGAGACTTCACTGACCTTGAGTGCGCTGACCGCCGCACTCGCCACGTTGAAACGTCATGATTTACCCGTTCATATTCACACCACCACTGAACAAGTGGCGGCAATCATTAGTGAACAACGTTATTTAAGCTGGCGGCAAAACAACTGGGACGTTCCCGAAGCCGACCAACCAGACCTTCCCCAATGGCAAACGCTGATTCCCATTATCGAAGAATTTCCCAACCTCACCATCACCTACCACCCCGCGGACGATCCCGCGATGACCACCGCAACGACTACGCTAACGGCGGTGATGACGAAGCTATAATGGCGGTGCAAAACTAAGTCCAAAGCAGCCAGCTTAGGCCCGCTGGAAAAGTTCGAGTTAGCGTAAACTTGCCTAGGGTGCGCGTCCTACACCGACCTCCAGGCATTTCTGCCAATTGCCGGAACGTGGTGGGCACAGATTTAAGCCGAAGCCCACGTCTTAAATACTGGCCTTTCACGCCTTAATGCCATATTGACGAAACGTGCTCGGTAGCTAAATTATTCTAAGTCGGAAGTGGGTTGCTTCCGGCTTAGAATAAGACTCGTATTTGAGATGACGCGGGTTGTGCGTTAGCTCAAATCGATGTCGGCTTACGTTCCAGCAATTGTCACCCAGCTCCGGAGGTCGGAATCGGACGCTCACCGGCTGACGAACAGGAATCCACCTGCTTGTCATCATCCAAGCACCAGCTAAAATAGAGACCCTATCTCTCCCATACTACATGGGGGAAGCTTAAAGTTTAGACTTGAAATAAAGAAGCGAACCCCTACCACAATAACAACTGTGATCGTTAGGCTCGCTTCTTAGCATCATTATTCAGATTAATTATTATCAGCGGGTATTTTGCCATGCCGATAATGCCGGCTCCCGGTTCGCCGGTCCTTACGCCGCGTAACTTTTGACAGCTTAGCCGCACCATTGACGGCGGAGTTCATCATGCGGTCAAACTGACGATCACTCAACCACTGACGAGCCGTTAATGAGACCCCTGCGCCCATACCTGCGTGATAGCGAGTCTTGGGCTTCACATCATTGACAGCGCGAACCATCAGTTTAGCAATCACTCCCGGATTGGAAGCAAACTGATCGAACAATGACAGCATCGCACCGACCTTAACGGCTTGTTCATGATAAGCTGTTTCACCGGAAACTGCCAACAGCTTTTTTTCCGCAATACCAGCCCATTCAGTCTTGATGCCACCAGGTTCAACGATGACAACATCTATACCAAATGGTGCGACTTCCATCCGCAACGAATCGCTCATCCCTTCAATTGCGTGTTTGGTTCCCATATACCAAGCACTTAAAGGCTGATAGATCTTCCCCCCAATTGAAGAAACATTAATGATGCGACCACGATGTTGTGCCCGCATCAACGGTAAAACTAATTGTGTCAACCGCATCACACCAAAGACATTGACCTTGAATTGGTACTCGCCTTCTGCGACCGGAACGTCTTCCAAGGAACCGTATGAGCCATACCCCGCATTATTGATTAGGACATCAATGCGCCCCTGCTCGACCTGAATCGTTTTGACAGCCGCGATTAACGTCGCTTCATCCGTCACGTCGACTTTTAAGACGTGCACTCCAGCCGCTGCTAAATCCGTCATTTTTTCAATCCGCCGTGCGGCTCCGTACACAATGTTCCCCTGAGCTTGTAACTTCAAAGCAGTTGCTTTACCGATCCCCGAAGATGCGCCCGTAATTAAGATGACCCGTGGTTGACTCATAATCCGTTCCTCCATCGTTAACTGTATTTACTGTCATGCTACGTCAAACCCTTCACAATTGCAATCGAATTCATTGCCCGTAGTATGCTAAAATAGAACTAATTTCAAGCACGTCAATTTAATTGGAGGAATGAACATGTCAACAAAGATTATCATGGACACTGACCCTGGTATTGATGATGCCGCCGCAATTACCTTTGCGTTAAATCATCCTGACTTGGACTTACAATTAATTACAACGGTCGCCGGCAATGTGACGGTCGACAAAACGACGCTGAATGCGCTCAAACTAACGCGCTTCTTTAACAGTGACGTTCCCGTAGCGGGTGGGGCTGCCCAACCGCTGATCAAGCCGTTTGAAGATGCCGTCCGAATTCACGGTGTTTCAGGAATGCCGGGTTATGACTTCCCGACTGACCTTGCGAAACCATTACCAGAAACAGCCGTTGAAGCGCTCCGTGACTACATCATGGCTGCTGAACAACCGATTACGTTAGTGCCAACGGGAGCCTATACCAACATCGCGCTCTTATTTAAGACCTACCCCGAAGTAATGCCACACATTAAAGAAATCGTTGCGATGGGTGGGGCCTTAGGCAAAGGTAATATGACCAGCGCTGCAGAATTCAACGTCTTTACCGACCCGCATGCGGCTGAAATCATGTACCAATCCGGCGTTCCAATTACCATGGTCGGCTTAGACGTGACGATGAAGGCCCTCTTAACGCGCGAATCGATTGAACAGTTACCGGCCCTCGGTAAAACTGGCGAAATGCTTCACGCCCTCTTTGGTCATTACAACGACCGCAACCAGACTGGCGTTGCGATGCACGATGTCAATACACTCTTCTACTTACTACATCCAGAAGCCTTCACGACTGAAAAGATGTGGATTGATGTCCAGACGGAGGGCCCCGCTAATGGCGAGACCGTTGGCGATATTCGTGGTGCTTACCATGACGGTAAAACCAACGCGACCGTTTGTGTCGATATTGATGCGGCTGCTTTCAACAAATGGTTCCTAGAAACCGTGGCAGCCATTGACCAACCTAAATAAACCACTACCAATCGTCATTAATTAAGCTAAAAAATGAACCACTTCAGCTTGCACAACTATCATGTGCGCTTGAAGTGGTTCATTTTTAGTTTGTGTCACGCTTTTATCAAGACATAGTGCTTAATACGTTCAGCAACCACTGACAGTACCTGATTAAATGTCATCCGGTGTATCTGGGATTAATTGAATCAATGGTTGACCGAAGTTGACTTCTTCACCATTCTTCACTAGGAAGGCCTTGACCGTCCCCGCTTGCTTAGCAACCACTGGCCGCATCATCTGCATCGCTTGAATGAGGCCGACTTGTTGACCAACGCTAACGTGGTCGCCTAACTTAACGTATGGCGCTTCTTCTGAAGAATGCGCTGGGTAATAGATTCCGACGACCGGTGCCGTCACGCATTCTTTAGGATCAATCGGCGCTGGTTCTGGTTCAGGATCAGATGTTACAACGCTCGTCGGATTGCTAGCCGTACTGGTCGCCACTGGGGTTGGTTCCGCCTCCGCAACAACTGGGGTACTAACCGTTGAGACCGGTGTTGGGTCAATCACCGGCTGATTGGGAAGTGGCGCCGGCTGCGGGGTCACCGTCGTCTTGCCGTGTCCCTTCTTACCCATTTGAATTTCAAAATCTTGGTCCCGATACTCAAAACTAGTTAAACTGCTTTGTTCAAACTTGTCCATTAACTGATAAATCTTATCTAATTCCATACAACACCCTCCAATTAATTTACGCTTTGATTATACCGCATAGTTTAGCGCAGGAGTGTGGTGGAAGTATGAACGCTTCTTTAAGAATTCGTCAATATTTCGATTAAGCAGACGCCAACTCATGATCCGCCGGAACTAATTTAAACAGAAATAATGGTGCTGGTGACTTACCGGCCTGCGCGTACGCTAACACTGTATCAACGTGGTCTAGCTGTAACAACCGATCATCAAGTTGCCACAAGCCACGTTGGTAATAGTCGCGGCAATATTGCACGAGGTTGGTCAAAAAGTTACCAATGGCCTCATTGACCGTCGCGCCACGCCCATCGACACCCCAAAAATCGGCGGATTCTAACCAGTATCGTTGTTCCGATAATTCTCGATAACGACCAACTTCATGAATTAACACTAACCGTGCTGTCATTGCCAAGGCCCCTTTCAATCTCAATGCCACTTTCATAATGACATCTAAGATAGCACCGATAATTAGCCCTGACAATCCTGAATGGCAAACCCGTTTCAAATTAAGGTTATTAACGAAAATCGCCTTGTTTTCCAATCAAGTGATACTTTTTACTTAAGATTCTGAATCTTGTTCGTGTTGTAAAAACGTGCCGTGGTGGTTCAGGTCGGCTTGTAAATCAGCCATCGTAAACTGATGATAGTAAGCCCGATATTGACGGTCAGCTACTGTAAATAAATCCGTCAACGTTTCACTAATATTGGCCGCAATCGGGGATTGATCAGCCTGTTCATCCGTTTTGGATGGTCCCGTAATGAAGCGCGCATAGCTAATTGTTGGGGGGATGGTTAAATCATATAGATTGCCGAGGTTCATATCGGCCAACGCCAAGTCTAATTGGTAGCCCCCATTTTTACCAACCGTCCCCGTTAAATATCCATGCTTATGTAGAACTGATAAAATATTGCGAATCATCACCGGGTTAAGATGCAGTGACTGCGCGAGTTCCCGACTAGAGACCTTACTATCACGGTGTGCATCAAGGTACAGGATACTATGCACCGCCACCGAAAAATCAAGTTTCATGTTACTTCCTCCCACACTTTGTCATAATTCTATTCTACCACCAACTGTAATGACTCTCATTTCAATTAGCCCCAATATGCAGGTATAATGTATTTGGGAGTGAAAAAATATGTCATCTACAATCAGTGCCGCAACGTTCAAGCTAAATGATCAAGCTGCGTTGTCACCGGCACAACAATCATTAGAGCACCAACTATTAACTTTTATCCGTACCCATCGCCAGCAAAAACAGCCCAGCCTCTTTGTTATTCATGGTGATGCAGGAACTGGCAAGAGTGCCGTATTAGCCGCCGCGTTTGCTCGGCTACAAGCCCTCAATCGTAGCTTGACACCAAACGATTTGCAGGCCACTGACAACTATCTCGTCGTCAATCACAATGAAATGCTCAAAATTTATAAGCGCTTAGCTGGTGAAGATCCCGTCTTGCGCAAAAAAGACTTTCAAAAACCCACTCCGTTGATCAACCGGTTGGCAAAAGACCACCGGCAAGCAGACGTTGTTTTTATTGACGAAGCGCACCTATTACTCACGCAACCAGACCGCTATAACCGCTTTACAGGTCACAACCAGTTAACGGAACTGATCAATCATAGTCGCGTCGTTGTCCTCGTCTTCGACACCCGTCAAGTCTTGAAGTTAAAGAGCTACTGGCACAGCAACGATCTCAAGCCATTTTTAGACCAGTACCCGCACGCGAGCTACAACTTAGACGAGCAATTTCGGGTCACTGGCGGCGCCGATGTTGTCGACTGGATCGATGGTTTTACCCGCGGGCAATTACAACCAAAACCCGTTAGCGATAACTTTGATCTACGCTTTTTTGATGACGGGCAACCCTTATACGACCTGATCAAACAACGCGACCAGCAGTATGGACTCGCTCGGATGGTGGCAACCGCTGACTTCCCGTACGTCGTTAATCATGGCACTTGGTACGTGACGGCCGGACAATTGAAGCTTCCGTGGGATAAAGTCAACTTAACTGATGATCCTTGGGCCTTACGACCTGAGACACTGAATGAAGTTGGTTCTATTTATACCATTCAAGGGTTTGATTTGAATTATGCGGGGGTCATTCTTGGCCCTTCTGTAGGCTATGATGAAGACCATGATCGGATTGTCGTTCGCCCTGAACGCTATGAAGATCAAGAAGCGTTCAAAAACCGGACAGACTTAGGCGATCTGCGTCCCCTTAAACAGCAGATTATCTTTAACTCAATCAACGTCTTGATGAAACGTGGTCGTTATGGGCTTTATATTTATGCGGTTGACCCAGCACTACGCCAGCGACTATTAGCGTTATAATAAGACTAATTACACGAGGAGGGATTTGCAATGCAACTATCAATTCCGACCATCAATGGCGCCCTTGCAGCCACCTATTCCAAACAAGCGGCCGTTGCCCAAACGTATAAGGGCCACCCCATCATCTCGTTTCCCGTTGACATTAGTGATGTGCCAGCTGGCACCCATTCACTGGCGTTCACTTTCGTTGACCACGATGCAATTCCGGTAGGTGGCTTCACCTGGATTCATTGGATTGCCGCCAATTTACCGGCAACCACGACCCACATCCCTGAAAATGCCAGTCAGACCGGTGCTATTCCGATGGTCCAAGGTAATAATTCCACAGCGGGCGCCTATGTTCACGAGACTGATCCGAAAGTTAGCCAACACTACGTCGGCCCGTATCCGCCTGACAAGGATCATCGTTATTCATTTAAACTATTTGCACTTGATACTGAGTTAGACCTCCAACCTGGATACTGGCTCAACGAATTTCATGATGCCATTGCCGGTCACGTGCTAGCAACTGCTAAAACGACGGTCATTGGCAAAGTGTAATCCAATCTGCCATATAATATGGATAGCTTAGACAACCAAAAACGTTGCTACAGAATCACGTAGCAACGTTTTTTATTAACACTAATATAATGGCATTACTTCAAAGAACCGGTTAAGCAAAATACATCAGAATAAACGCAATTAATGCCGGTAGCCCCTGAATCACGACGATTGCGCGACTGACAGTAATACTACCATAAACCGCGGCAACCATCACACAGGCTAAGAAAAACAGGGTTGCCCCGACGCTCGCGACGGCCGGAATCACAAACAAGCTGTATAAAATACCGACGGCCAAGAAACCGTTATATAACCCTTGATTTTTAAACAATAATTGCACTGACGGCGACTGTAGCGTTTGCCGTGGAATTCCAAACGCTTTTGCGGCCATTTCACTATCCGCATTAAACATTTCCAGCCACAAAATAAATAAATGTTCAACGGCAACCAAGATCGCCATAATCATTGCTGCAACGTGCATCCTAATCCCCTCCTTTTTTCGGTCCTTACTTGAATTGTACCAGTTACTGCGCCTAAACTGTAGAAATACAGACTTACTTGTCTTTATACGAGCTAATTCGTCACAAATCATGATTAAAACATGGTAAATCCGGGGTCAAAACCGCCACCGTTTTGACCCCGAGGTGCTTTTAAATGATAAAGCCCGACTACGACCAAGCAGATAACTTGCTAGTTGCAACCGGGCTTTATTCACATCTCATCACTAAATTAGCTTAATCTACACTTACATACCAGGCATCCAAACATCTTCGGGCTTGATGCCTTGTTCCTTCGCAAAAGCATTCCGTAAGGTGTCCATATCCATTAAATGATAAGTTTGTGGGTGTTGTGGATCATATGATTCAATTTGGGCCATCATACCACCATCTTCATGTTCGATGATATGGCAGTGATACATGTAAACCCCCGTCAGCTCAAATTTGACCTTGATCCGCACCGTTTCACCAGGGTTGACACCGACCGTATCTTTCAGCCCATGTTCATTAGGATAAACTGGGCCATCGTTCCGTGCCAAAACTCTAAATTGAGTCCCATGAACGTGGAATGGATGAACCATGCCGTTTTCAGTACTGTTGGTGTTGCGGATTTCCCAAATGGCGACATCCCCAACTTTCTGCCGAGCGTCGATGCGACTCATATCGAATTTCTTACCATCCAGCGCGACTTCATCATCCATCCCATCCATCGTGATTGTGCGAACAGGTAAGTCAGGTGTTGGGGTTTCATCAGGAATATCAACTAAATGTTCTGGTAGTTTGGTGTCATCCGGTACGAACGACTTGATTCGGAAGCGACATAGCGGCGTATCATCCGTCATCAGCGTGACTTCATCGCCCGGCTGATACTGACCGAAATCAACGACAATTTCGTCCCGTTCCGCACAGGTCATCATCACTTTAGTCATATAAACCGGTGCCGGCAAAATGCCACCATCGGAAGCGACCTGTGCAAATTCCAAATCGTCATTGAAGTGCAGACGCCATTCGCGCCGGTTCGACCCATCCAAGATTCGTAGCCGCACCCGCTGCGTCGTCACATCAAAATATGGGTTGACCGTCCCGTTAACTAACGCCGTATGCCCTTGAACACCATCTGGATCGTAGTCCGCCCGGTAATCAAATTGGTTATCATCGTGAAATTCACGGTCTTGTAATACCAACGGAATATCATCCACACCATAATTACGTGGTAACGGTAACTGATCTTCAACGTCATCCTTAATAATCACCATCGTTGCTAGGCCTTTCCAAACCTGCGTCGCAGTCGATGGGCACGGATGAGCATGTAACCACGTAGTCGCAGCTGGTTGATGTACTTTAAAGTCAATGTGGTTCGTTTCACCGGGATAGACCGGTGCGTGGCAGCCACCATCGGTAATCGGCCCTGGGACATTCAAGCCGTGCCAATGGAAAGTCGTCAATTCAGGGAGTTTATTTTTCAAGTCAATATGGGTCTGCTTACCATTACGAAAGACGATGGTTTGGCCTAGGAAGCCCGCATTATAGCCCCACGTTTTAGTCTTCTTACCAGGTAAAAACTGGGTTTCGCTTTCTTGTGCCGTGACGGTATAGTAATCATCCGTATCCGTCTGGCGGTCCGGCTTCAATAACGGTGGAATCGCTAACGGTTGTGGATCGACTTTCGGTGTAACTAGTGGAATATAGCCACCGTCATGTGTGTTGTAAGCAGGTTCATCAAAAAAATAATCAGTATAGACTTTTTTTACCATGTTGACATCCCCTTAGATATTTAAAATAACATAGATTCAAAAAATGGTGGCGCTTTTATACGTCACCTTCAGTTTAGAATTATTTTAAAAAAGTGTCAAACGAATTTCAGCGCTCAATTGCTAATCATTAAGGTCATGCTATCGTTCCTGATGACACTTAAAATAGCGCTTTGACCGTATTCGTGGCCGCATCGCCCAACCAAGCATTCGTCACCAAGTGATCAAAATAGCTCGTCTCAACAACGCCAGCCAAAGTTGCTAATCCAGCATTCAGGTCCGTGAGCTTGGCATACGTTGGAAAATGACAATCGATCAATAAATTGCCACTATCGGTTAACGTGAAGCCGTCCCGATTATTAGCAGTTCGAATGGTTGCCTGACCGCCAAGATCACTCACCGTCCGCATGACTAATGACAAGGCCGCTGGTAGCACTTCTAAGACTAGTGGCGTCTTGATATCAAATTGATCGACTAACCGGTCCTGCATCGTTAGTAACCAATATTCATCCGCCAAGCTGGCAATAATCTTCTCATTAGCATGGATTCCACCGCCACTTTTGAGCGCGTTACCGTGATGATCTAACTGATCGCAGCCGTCAAAAGCAATATCGACGCGGTCACAATATGCAGTATCTACAACGGTATACCCGAGCACGGTCGCAAGTTGGCGGGTCGTCGGTGATGGGGTGACGACCGTAATATCATTCACATGATTGGCTGCCTCCTTGACCAGTTCACCAACCGTCGAGCCACCACCAAAACCAACAACCATTTGCGGTTTTATTAACGTCAAGGCTTGTTGAACAATTGCCTGTTTAATCGTCATATCAATTTCCTTCCATCATCATAAGATGTTCTCATCATAGCACGTGATAACCTATTTAACTAACTTTAATCGTCACCAAATCTCGCAATTTTGGGTCAAATCCGGGTCTAGGATGAGGCCCCTATCTCAGCAACGTTTTAAAATACAATTATTGATGGCGACCTTCGTTTTTGGGGGAAAGAGGGTTACAACAATGAAGAATAAGTACAGTGCTAAGTTAGGTTTAACCACATTAACTGTGATTTTTGGTCTTGGGCTGACACCAATTGCCAACGCAAAATCGATTGCGACACCATATTCACGGAGTCGTTGGCCACACGCCCAAGTGACTTATGTCATTCAAGCATCATCGTATGAGCGGCACGTCTACCAGGCGGCCATCCAAGCCTGGAATGCGACTGGTCACTTTAAATTCGTGCCGGGCACCACTGCTCACCATCAAATTACTTTGGGGACCAGTAATGCCACCAGTGGGCAGTATTATCGCTTAGCCGGTATTACTTTTTCGACCGGTTATACCAATGGTTATTACACAAAAGCGCAAGTGTACTTGTTAACACGTAATTTTGTACGCTACCACTATTCCTATTCAGATCAAGTCCACGTGGCTGAACACGAGTTAGGACATACCATTGGTTTGGAACACAGCCGCGATCGCCACAGTGTCATGTTAGCTGATAATCGCTATAACGGTATTAGTGCAGCCGATAGCGCGGCGGTGCGGCTACGTTACCGCTTACCAGTTGGCAGGCTTTAGGTAAAGCAATCCAACTAGGTCTGCCATTAATACCTTGGGTACGGTGACCCCACTTTGATGTTTACAATCAATACCGCACCCAGGAAGGCCGTGATGATGAGTCGCGGCCTTTTTAGTGAGCATCGATGGCCGTAATCATTGTTGAAACATAACTTAATTGGCACACTAAAAATGATTGCAGACAAAAAGCACTTTGATACGGTCGATTTCTCGTATCAAAGTGCTGCGTTTAGCTGTGCAGTAAATAACCGTAGCTTCCTAAAATAACTAGTACATACCCTGTAGCCGTGACCAATGCTAGCAACATGCCGCTCCCAGGTTGCCACCCGCGGTGATGACAAAAAGTCAAACAGCCACTAGTTAACAACATTAGCGCAAACGTTGCGGCGATGACTCCGAAGAACTGGCCCCATTGACCAAGCAAGGCACAGCCTACTCCCAGAATCGTCGCGATTACGATCACTAACCACCGTTGCCGGTTTGTTAATTGTCGGCGCATATTCATCCCACCATATAGTTAATGCAGTCAACGTTCTGCTTAGTAAAATTTTAACATTTTGGTAGAAGTTTGCCAAACAAGACAATTAACAACCGTCACTTTTTAGGCTTGTTGCCGTTTTTTTACTGATGAGTCACTTAAGACGTCATCAAAGGCGTGGAATTTCTCGATAATCGTGTCCGCTGAATTACGGAACTTAGCTTGTTCATCAGCAGTCAGCGCAAGCGTCGTCACACTCTCGACCCCATCTTTGCCAATGATTGCTGGCTGACCAACATACGTCCCAAAGGTCTCACTATACGCAGAGACCGGGCATGCTAAGCGAGCATTTGCAAAGACCGCTTCACTTAATTTAACCGCGCAAGTGGCGATGGCAAAACTGGTATAACCCTTACCAGAATGAACCGCCCAGCCACCATGGCGTGCAGCTGCCTCAAGTGCATCTAAGTCCAAATGATACTTATCAACCAAGGATGTAATTGGAATACCATTAACCTGAACCGTTGACCACGCGCTGAATTGTGATTCGCCGTGTTCACCGTAAACATACCCGCTAATGTTTTTTGGATCACAGTCGAAGGCTTCTGCGACAACCTTTTGCATGCGCGCCGTATCCAAGAAAGTCCCAGTCCCAAAGACCTGTTGGCGTGATAATCCCGTTGCGCGTTGGAAATAGTGCGTAATTGCGTCGCACGGATTCATTGTATCGATGACCACGCCATTAAATTTGGTTGCTTTAACTTTCGGCGCGATATCTTGAACGATTTGCTTCGTATATTCAAATTCAGCCCATCGGTTACCGGAAGCATGGTCTAACGCGTGAATGTTGCCGCTAGTAACAAATAAAATATCCGTGTCGTCTAATTCATGATAGTCATTGATTTTAATAATCGTTCGACTATCTAAACGGGCTTGAGCGTCTTGTAAATCTAATTGCTCTGCGCGAGCTTTAGCCGCATTAGTATCAATCAAGACTAATTCATCCGCAATTCCTTTACAAACTAATGTATAAGCAATGGTCGCTCCAACGTGACCGACCCCAATAATCGCATATTTTCGCATAAGCTGAACCTCCGTTTTAATTATTAAGACGTTATGTAATAATCTCATCATCTTTTAATTTATGTGGTGATAACCTTACTGCTCCGGTTACTAATGGTCAACCGCTGAAAGCGCCTTATCTTTCATATCATCATTTTATTAATTAAAAATTCGTATTTTATCAACTATTAGGGCCTTTCAGTTTAAGATAATTAATCAAAATGGGGCGCTCACTTATTTTTTTGCTTTCCAAACGAATCACTAGTCAGGTCGTTGAGTCGTGATTGTCGGTTACATCCACATCATGGCCGACTGTTCCGGTCGCTGTGCATTAGCGCTACACTGCATCGCAACCACCACTTAGTGAAAATGGTGATTGATAGCTGCAGCTTAGACCCACGTTAAAAAATATAACATTAACAATCATAATGATCGGTGGTTGACCGATATAAGTTCGGTATTTATCCTAAAATATAAAAAAAGAGTGCGTCACTCAATAATCAATGTTATAATTTCTAACATCAAATGGTATGGATAGGGGTTGGGAGTATGAACGCTGCAAATTCAACGTTTTTAGTGTTATCTAGTATATTGGTATTATTCATGACGCCCGGATTAGCATTTTTCTACGGTGGCTTAGTTTCCAAACGGAATGTCGTTAACACCATGTTATCCGTCTTCATGATTTGTGGCTTAGCAATCTTGTTATGGCTCGCATTCGGTTATTCACTATCTTTTTCCGGTGATTTAGGTGGCTTTGTCGGTAATCTCAGAGCCACTTGGTTGCATGGTGTCGACTTGACCGCGCTTACCGCAACAAAGATTCCCAACGGTTTATATCTCATCTTTCAAATGATGTTCGCCATCATCACGCCGGCACTATTTGTTGGCGCGGTGGTCGGCCGTATCCGTTTTAAATTCTTATTAACCTTCATCATCTTCTGGTCACTCCTCATCTACTATCCAATGGTTCATATGGTTTGGGATAACGGTTTATTAGCTAAACTCGGCGTCATCGACTTCGCTGGTGGCACCGTCGTCCACATCAATGCCGGTATCACCGCTTTAGTCTTATCAGCATTCTTAGGTGCACGCCACAAGTATGGCAAAGATGCGACCCAGCACTATAACATCTTATGGGTATTGCTGGGGACCGCTATTTTATGGATTGGCTGGTACGGTTTCAACGCCGGTTCGGCGCTTGCCATGAACGACATCGCCATCCAAGCCTTCTTAACCACGACCGTTGCCACCGCCACTTCCATGATGACGTGGATGGTCGTTGATATGCTAACCAAGGGCAAACCAACCCTAGTCGGCGTCTGCACCGGTACCCTTTGTGGTCTCGTTGCGATTACACCTGCTTGTGGCTACGTCACCATTTCTGGTGCCTTTTGGATTGGCCTTATCGCCACATTAACTAGTTACGGCTTCATTACGTTCATCAAACCACGCTTAGGTATTGATGATGCACTCGATGCCTTTGGCTGCCACGGTGTTTCCGGCATGGTCGGCAGTATCATGACTGGGCTATTCGCTAGCAAAGCCGTTAATCGCACAATTTCTCTAAACGGTCTTTTCTATGGTGGCGGCTTTAAATTATTCGGATTACAACTATTAGCAACGATCTTTACCATTGGCTTTACTACCATCGTTTGCATCGTCATTATCGTACTATTGAAACGAGTCATCAGAATGCGCGTTGACGAACAAGAGGAAGAACTCGGACTCGATCAAGGCGAACACGGCGAAGTCGCCGACTACACCGTTCAAATGAGTCACGACTTGACGAACATTCAACACCATAGCGATGAATTTCGTGGTCAGTTAGCGCAACTGCTAGATAAGCAACAACGATTCCGATAATCGGAATCATGGGCGTAATATGCACAGGTTTCAGTGCGTTCGAGAAAGCAGTCGCATGGCATTTCTATCAATGCTCAGTATCACAAGCGGGCATAAATCAGACGGGAGAAGACTGTGGATTAGCCTAACTAGGGAATTAAACGACGAGTTTGGCGTCATAACGGCGCTAATCCGAGTTTTTTTCAGTGAGCTTATGCCCTGGATCTTTAAAACAAGCCTGATTTAACGACCCCATTTCAGCAACATCAAGGATGCAAGAATATAAAAACGTGTCGCAAGAAATCATCTCAGATTTCTCGCAACACGTTTTTTGATTTACTAATGTTTACTTGGCAGGTGCCGTGCGTCGATGTTTTAGTAACCGCCCGCCAGTAATGACCGTCGCAACTAAACAAATCCCTAACGAGACCATGAACGCAATGTGCATACCATCAATAAAGATCTCCGGGTGAGTTGGCAGGTATGACGTAACCTTATACCCCGCTGATTGACTCATTGCCGAATATAGTACGGTCGTGGCAACCGAAATTCCAACAATCATGCCTAATTCACGTGCCAACGCGTTAATCCCGCCAGCAACGCCCAAGTCCTTGACCGCCACTGAACTCATCACGATCGAATTATTAGGTGCCATGAAGATACCATTGCCAAATCCAACTAATCCGACGAATAATAAGAAGAACCAAAGTGGTGTTGCTAGCCCCACAACCATGTAACCCACTTGACTGATTGAAATCAGGACCAATCCCACGAACGTTAACAATTCTGGTCCGATCTTGTCAGAAATCGTCCCAGCAATCGGGGCGACCACCACTTGTACGATGGGGAATACCATCAAGGCGTAGCCCGCATAGTTTGCCGCTAGCCCCCGAGCATTTTCTAAATAAAACGGGGCAATCACGTTAAAGAAAAAGTTCGCAA
The DNA here is from genome assembly GCF_037290055.1 of Lactiplantibacillus argentoratensis. Lineage (NCBI taxonomy): Bacteria > Bacillati > Bacillota > Bacilli > Lactobacillales > Lactobacillaceae > Lactiplantibacillus > Lactiplantibacillus argentoratensis. The sequence continues at coordinate 326,572 of NZ_CP147647.1, read as the reverse complement.
TAAAAATTAATAACGCACATAAGATACTAATGCTAAAACGGGCATTCTTAAATAATTGTAGCGCTAGCAGCGGATTTTCATGACGTAACTCGACGCGAACAAAAATAATCAGCGTCACAATTGCCACTGCAAACAAGGCTAAGATAACCGGCTGCAAGAACCCAATCTGTTGCCCGATAAACACCCCTGCAAATAGTGCAACCATGAGTACGGCAAATAGCCCCGCCCCGGTCTTATCCAATGGTTGTTGCGTCGTCGTAACGTCTTTTGGCAAAATCATTGCACCTAAAATCATCGCCAAGATTCCCACCGGAACGTTGATCCAGAAAATATAGCCCCAGCTCAAATGAGCTAGGATCAAACCACCGATACCGGGGCCAGCAATACTCCCCAATGCAACGAATGAGCCAATCATACCTAGCGCCCGGCCCCGTTCCTTAAACGGGAAAACTTCGGTAATAATCCCGTTGTTCGTACTCATCGTCATTGCCGCTCCGACTGCTTGAATACTGCGTGCAATGAGTAGAAATGGCAACCCCACACTGAATCCTGACAATAACGAGCCAATAATGAATAGTAAGGACCCGATTTTAAACACCCGAATCTTACCGTAAATATCACCTAATTTACCAAATAATAACAATAACGCACAAACCACAATCAAATAAATTGAGACGACCCATTCTGCCTGATTCATTGGAATCGCTAAACCCTTACTCATGACTGGCAAGGCAATGTTCACAATACTCCCATCTAACGTTGACATGAACGTAAATAAACATACCGCAACCAGTATCCACCAGCGATGCTTTTGAATTTGTGGATCAGTCGCAAACGACATTGTTTTCATCCCTTAACTTCCCCTCCATTGCGCAACTGGCGTTCAAGCCAGTCTAATTGTGCTTGGGCTCGTACCCGTTGTAACTCATTGACCATCAACGCATCTTGAATATCAGCGGCAAGCATGTGGGTATTCGTCATCACCCGTTTGTGCTGCGCCGTTAAGCGTGCGACCTGTCCCCGTGCAAATTGCTGAAAATCCAACAAGATTACTTGCTGCTGATCACGACTTAATAAATGTAAAAAATTCAGCTTTATTTGAAACGTTAACTGCGTTTGCTTGTTGAGCGCGACTGGCGTCATAACTAACTGCCAAAATTGCGTGCGACCAGCCGCTGTTATCGTGGCTAACTTTTGTGGCCGTTTATTAGTGGTCCGCTTAAACGCCAGTGTTAATTCTTCAGCCGCGGCTAACTTATCTAGCAACGGGTACAACGCACCAAAACTAATAGTTAATTCTGACCCGACTACGTTTACCAGCGCTTTACGCAACTGGTAGCCCGTCATCGGATGATCCATCAACTGTCCTAAAATAAACAATTCATACATTAAATTCACCAATCTTTCGCGTTGTTAAGTATATATATCTTTTAGATATATCTCAAGGAGCCAAACTGATTTTTAATTATGCCCCTCCGTTATCGAATAACCCAGTTCACGTTTAATGCTAGATTAAAACGGCTAAACACCAGTACTTCTCAAATCGATTTTTGGGCAAAAAAATAGCACCTCTCAGGACGACATCATCGTTCGAGGTGCTATCTCATTTAATCATCACTTATGTTTCGATTTTTTATCCTTAATAAAGAAGTACCCGAATACTAACATGACCCCAATAGCCGGTACATCTAACGCATTAAAGGGGTTCTGAAATTGCGGTCCGGCCAAAATCACCAATATTGCGACAAAACATAGCCCAATTAACCACCTCCCGTATTTTTGAAAGAAACGGATAAAGGTACTGTCTGGAAATTTGAATTTGATATATTATAATACCAATATTAATAGCACATAGGCGATAACATTTAAGAATAGTGGCATATCCATGATATGACCCCCTTTATGCTCTAGTATTAAGATAACCCACCAAATGGTATTTCAGACGGAAAATAATCTAATGCTTATAGCGAATATAACTAGATTGCTGAAGCATTACAAAAAATCAAGCTTAATTTAACCCGAAACCAACTCATAAATTGTGCATTGAAGTTTAGACATTTTCCTTTCAAATCGGTAGTACGGTCAGCCCAAGCTCGTCCCCTCGAATAAAAGCATCAGCGGCCCTCAGTCCGAATAATGTGCGACGTTGTATTGTACTTTATTCCAACCAAAGCCGTCTTGAATGCACGACGAATTTACAATTGAAGTGCAACAAATGATCAAAAAGAAGACTCACAGCCTGAGTCCTTGTAAAATATAGTCACCACAACTTACTTACAAGGAGGACTCAGACTATGAGCCTATATCATCATCTTACCTTAAATGACCGTGAATGCCTACTAGTTGGGCTAACTTTAAAACAGTCTTACCAGGCCATTGCCCAACGCATCGGTTGTTCTAAAGCGACTATTTCACGGGAAGTTAGCCGGAATGGTGGTCGTTCTAAATATTCCGCAGTTAATGCGCAACTAAATTATGAGCGTCAACGTTTGAAAAGTCGACGGCCACGGATCTTATCGCAAACTGATATCCGGGCATTTGTCATTAATTGTATCGTCCATCGTAAATGGTCCCCAGAACAAATCGCAGGACGGCTAAATTTTGAGCATAGTAACTGGAAAATCAGTTACAACACAATTTATCGTGGAATTGCTTTGAATAATCTTGGTGAAAAGCGTAAAAGTCATGGTGCCCGTGGATTCGCCCGCCAATTAAGACATCGAGGTAAAACGCGCAAAGTTAAGGGAACTATCAAGGAACGGCGTGGTCGTTTTAACGATGTACCTTCAATCCACGACCGCCCACTTTCGGCTGAAAATAGAACTCGGTTTGGTCACTGGGAAGGTGACACAGTGCGTGGTAAAACCGGACGTTCAGCGCTGGTGACGCTGGTAGACCGTAAATCACGGTATTTATTAGCGGAACGGGTAAGTAAAGTCGCAGCTAAACCCGTGGCACAAGCTATGATGGACTTATTAAATAGCGTCACACCGGAACGGGTAAAGACACTTACACCTGATCGTGGAACTGAGTTTGCCAATTATCAAGACGTCATTGACACTTTAGAAATACCGGTATTTTTTCCAGATCCACACGCACCACAACAACGTGGAACCAATGAAAATACTAACGGTTTAATTCGTGAATATTTCCCCAAAGGAACTGATTTGAACGATTTAAATGACCAAGAGATTATCGCATTCGTCACAGATTTAAATAACCGTCCACGCAAGGTCTTGGGATGGAAAAGTCCAAGTGAAGTTTTCTTCGGCAAAAAGTTGCGCTTGATTTGACAATTCGTCACACAAAAAATGGGTGATTACCATCGAAATCACCCATCGATATTAATGTTAATTTAATGCAACCACTAACCAGCCGCCGTCACTTACTATTGAATAAGACTGACTGACCTTTAATATAATGATTGACTGGATGTAACAGTACTGTCGGATTCTCAATCGCCGAAGTAACCGAGTGACCTGAAACATTCACTAACGCAAAGAAGACGAACAGGACAATTGCCACTAACATGACGAGCTTGGTGGCAATCGTCATCTTTTCTGGCAAGATTTGCTTGTATAGCGTCCGATGAACTTGACGGCTAACTGCCTGCTTACTCTTATCGCTATCCTTAGCCTTTTCTTCGACTAATTGTCGTTCATAAGCGACAATGTCAAAGTCCGCTTGTTCCTTCTTCTTACCGACCTGATACTTCTTACGATAAGCCGCCGTTTGCGCTTTGAAATCCTTAGAGAATTTCCGGTAATGATCAACAGTTTCCTTGGTCTCGCCGACTTCTAAAAGATCCCCAAAGTGCATCCAAGCGACCCGGTCACAAAGTAATTCCACTTGCCGTAAATTATGGCTGACAAAGATAATGGTCTTCCCTTGCTTCTTGAATTCCATAATCTTATCCACACATTTTTGATAGAAGGTGTCATCACCAACCGAGAGTGCTTCATCAATAATCATGATGTCGGGATTGATATGCACCGCAATCGCAAATCCCAATCGTGACCGCATCCCGGTCGAATAGTCCTTAACTGGTTGACCAATAAAATCACCGATATCCGCGAAATCAACAATATCATCACGAACCGCTTGGATCTCTTTAATACTCAACCCTTGCATGAGTCCTTTCAACCGAATGTTTTCATCACCGGTCAAATTCCACTTTAAGCCGGCCCCGATTGAAATAATGGACGTATCACCGTGCACATCCACTGTCCCAGTCGTTTGAGGAATGATTCCCGAAATGATATTCGAAATCGTTGACTTACCAGAACCGTTGATTCCGATAATCCCCAACGCTTCACCTGGTTTAACGTTTAAGCTGACCCCTTTTAGCGACCAAAACCGCGGGACATCAACATTACCAATGTTAAAAAAGTGTTTTAACTTATCGTTGTTACTACGATATAAATCATATTCTTTAGTGACATTATGCAATTCAACCTTATATTGATTTTCCATCAGTTCCGCCTCCTAAATCAAATCCACAAAGTTCGAACGGAACTTGTTATAGAGATACGTTCCAGTCAGAATCACAACGAGATTGAAGAGCCAAAAGACAATCGTCAACGTGATATTAGGCTGTTGCCAGATCCAACCACGATTAAGCAGCGATTCCCGCATTCCGTTGAGCACGTAGTAGAACGGATTTAGTTCTAGTAGGCGCACAAAAACTGCGGGGAAGTTAGACGTTGTAAAGTTAAATAGCACCCCACTCATATAGAACAGCATCCGTAATACGGATTGAAGCGTGATATGCCAGTCACGAATCAGAACACTGACCGTGGCATTAAAAATCCCAAGTGAATACATTAATACGATCATACAACCAAAGTAGTAGATAAATTGAATCCAAGAAACTGAGGGCCAAATGCCATTAACGAACATCAGGAAGATTCCAAAAGCAATCATCGTCCAGAAACTATATAAGTTACCATAAATTTTAATTGACGGTAATACGTTGACTGGGAATTTCATCTTTGAAACTAACCCAACCTGACGATAAATGCTAGAAGACGCGTCCAGCGTCGTTTTGTTCATGTATAACCATGGTGCAATCCCGACAACCATCCATGGTAAATACGGGATTCCTGGCATCGGATCGCCACGTTTTAACGCGACCCCGAATACTAAGTAATAAATTCCGATTTGAATCAGTGGGTTTAGAAATTCCCACGCTAACCCAAGGTAATGGCTTTGGTATGTGGCCCGATCATCATACTTCGCCATTCGCCGAATAATCTTGAAATTGGCGAACTGATCGCCAATCGTCTTAAACATCGTAAACATAGTGCACTCCTTAAATGTATGTCGCAACACGATCAAGCGCCTCTTGAAAGGTCATGACAGATTTACGGTCAAGATAAACCGCAGACTACATTATAACGATAAACCTCGTTAATAGCACCGAAAATAACATTTTTTATTAAATATTTACCTATTATCAATGGATACTTATTGACCGATACTCCTATTTCACAAACAAAGAAAGCCCTTACATACGTTGTGTTTTAAAAAACCCGTATGCGTTTATTTTGGCAATCATCATTTGAATATCGAATTGCACTTTAAGATCACTAGCCGTGAACGCATCATCGGAACACTATTTTTTACGTAGCGATGACCAGCACCGTGTTGTGTTGCACACATACCAAACAGCCGCACTCAATGCCGGTGACAGCGTCCGGGTGCAAGCGAAAACGGTTTTAAATTTGCAGAACAAGGCCCTTCTAATGAGATGATCGACCTGAATAGCACGCGAGCATCCGTTTACTTACCTAGTCATAACACACTTACCAAACCAGCTGAATAATGACTTATAATGGCGTCTTCACCTCAAAAAGTGCTATGATGAGGGAACATTAACTAAGGGGGTTAGACACGATGAGTTCAATTATTGAGAGTTTACAATTAGCCGCACAACAGGTTCACCTCATCAACCTATATCAAGCCAATAGCGAAGTGGTTTACACCGGCTACATCGACCGTCTGGCACCTGATGGCGTTGTCGTGAATACTTACGATGATGCTGGGCTCCAGGACGGCGCCGTCTTCATGCGCTACGACGTCATTGATGAAGTTGAAATGATGAGTGAAGACCTTGATAACATGGCCTTTCGCCTTGAAAATGCAACTACTGAAGGTTTGAACAGTGTGCCACAACCAACCGTAGCTTTAGACGATCAACGGCCAGTCCTAACACAGTTAGTCACCCAAGCCCAAACCGATCATCAAGTTGTGCTACTAGTCCTCGAAGACAACGAAAATTATTTAGAAGGTCAGGTCCAACAAGTCACTGACCAAACGATTACCTTTAAAACTTTTGACAAATTTAACTTTAAAAACAACGGGCAACAGGAAATTCCATTGGCTGCTATTCAGATATTAGAGTTTTGCGGCAATGAGCTCTTATTGGAAAGCGCCTTTGTCAAGACCATCCATACGCATCGAGCAACCGTCAAAGTCAGCGAGTTTGACGACGTTGATCATACTCTAAACAACGCCTTAAATGAGCACCAACTGATTGCAATTCGGTCAGCGGACGGGTCTGACATGTTCTTTGTTGGCTTCATTAACGCATTGAACGCTGACAGTGTCCTGCTCAATCTGATCGATATGACGGGCCAATTTGGGGGCTACACCCTTTGCCGCCGTTCACTAATTGAATCGGTGACGACCCAGTCCGACTATTTACAGACAATGCGTGGCTTTATTGAATTAAACCGCCAGTATGAGTTAAATGTTCAACCCGTCTTAAACGACGAACGGTTATTTGACGCCACAACTGATCTTTTTGATTCAATTTTGCGACAAGCCGCAACTTTCAATAACCTCGTTCACATCACGACAGAAAATCCCATGTTGCCAGCAATGACTGGCTATCCGGGAACGTTAACGAACGGGCACTTCATCTTCTATAACGTGGATGATGATAATCAAATTAATCATGTTGGCACGATGATCGAACTCGATCAGGTCGTTGAATTATCCTTTGGGTACATGGACGCGTACCTGTTAGAGAAGCGGCTAAAGAGCACCGGTAATTTATAATAATTTCAATAACTTGAAACAAAATAACGCAACTGGCATGTGAATGCTAGTTGCGTTATTTTGATACCATTATTGCAGTTCAGTCCTTCCGAGCAATCAAAAACGAGTTGCGCCCCCGTTGCATGAATTATGCTAAGCAAGTAACTGACTGTCATCATTAATGCTAAGAGGTCATCCTAACGATCGAATAAGTGCAGTTTTGCAATTCGCTGACAGGCTTCCGTGAAGCGGGGTTCATCAATCAAGAGGCCAACGCGCACATAGCCTTCGCCACCCGCGCCAAAGCCGTTGCCTGGTGCCACCGCAACCGCCGCTTTATCCAACAGCAAATCGGCAAATGCTTCACTGGTATACCCTTCAGGGACTGGCATCCAAGCGTAAAATGAGCCCCCTGATGGGTAGGGCTCCCACCCAATCTTGCGGGCTGCCGTAAAGAACTGATTACGGCGTCGTTCATACAGTCTAACCAGTTCGTGGACCGTCTGTTGGTCACTGTTCAAGGCTGCAATCGCTGCATCTTGAATGGCCGGAAAGACGCTGACAAACAGATGATCCTGAATCAAATTTAAGGCTTCAATCATGTCAGCATTACCAGCGGCAAAACCAACGCGCCAACCTGCCATGTTAAAGGACTTAGATAACGTGTACATCTCAATTCCAACGTCTTTAGCCCCCGGTGTCTGTAGGAAGCTCACTGGTCGCTGACCATCGAACCCAATTGCACCATAAGCAAAGTCATGAACGATACCAATCTGATGTTCATTTGCAAAATCCACCGTGTCTTGAAAAAACTGCGACGTTGCAACAGCACCAGTGGGATTATTCGGGTAATTCAGGTACAACAGCTTGGCCGCCGCAGCCACTTGTGGATCAACCTGCTGATAATCCGGTAAGAAATGATTGTCCGCTGTTAACCGTAGTAAAGCCAACTTCACCTGTGCCAACGTAATACCAGATAAATAGTCTGGGTAACCGGGGTCAGGTAAGATCATTGTATCGCCCGGATTTAGTAAGGCAAAGGGTAACTCGACCAACCCAATCTTACTGCCACCCAATACGGCAATCTCAGTCTCCGGGTCTAATTTCACACCGTACTCGCGTTCGTAAAAATCAGCCGCGGCTTGTTTGAAGCGCGGCAAACCTCGAAACAACGAATACTTGTGATCCGCGGGATTGGCAGTTGCAGTCTGCATCGCTTTAACAACAAACTCAGGGGTGGGTTGGTCAGGATTGCCTTGACCTAAATTAATCACATCCGCACCGGCCGCCGCTTTGGCATTGACCTTTTTGACCAGATTCGCAAAAAACTGTTTTGGTAATTGCTGCAAAATTTTGGACTCTTCAAATTTCAAAATTAGTGCTTCCCTTCTGTCAATGGTTGTCAGCACAAATTCACAATCAACCATAATTTCAAGCTTAATTATGAGTTTTAATTAGAATATGTCAATTTTTTAATTGTTTTTCGATTAACCACTGAATTCAGCCAAAACTACTAAAAATACGTCTCAATTTTGCTTTTCAAAGTAAACCTTGTCATGCAACCGACACCGCGGGTTAAATGGCCGGTGACAGTGCGGGCATTGCCCCTCATGATACCGATCAACCGTCATTCGATAACGACAAGCACCACACATCACGGCTAAATCCGTCGGAGCGCTGGCCACAAAAGTATGCTGGCACAACGTATCATGGCACCGGTAACACGCGTAATAGTGTTGACATCGCCGACACCACAATGCCGCGATATCAGTTTCAAGGTGATAATGTTGGCACCGACCGGCAGCGTCTAAACCGATGCCGTAAATCACTGGTACCCACTCAGTCATACTGGTAATCCTACCCTGATCACTTCACCACTCGTAAATGTCCGCCGCTCCCCGGTCAACATGCGGACCACTAAGCCACCATGTTCATCGATATCTTCAGCCACCCCATTCACCATGGAATCGCCCACTTGAAGTGTCACTTGTTGACCCAACACTAGTGATTTAGCCCGATATGCTGGCAAAAAGTCGGCCGTAGCGTAGCGCTTTGATAGCGCTACTAGTGCTGATAATAAGGCCGCCGCTAACCGATTGCGATCCACTGGTATGCTCGGGTCGACCGCCTGGGCACGGGCTTGCAATTCTCGCGGAAAATCGGTGGTCGTTAAATTGAGCCCCACACCGACAATAAAAGCCGTTGCGGAAGTCGATTCTAATTCCAAACTTGCTTCCGTGATAATGCCCCCGACCTTATGCTGATCAAGATAAATATCATTGACCCATTTCAACCCAAAGTTCTTATTAGGATAAAATTGCTGTAAAACATTCAAGACACTCACCGCGACACCAGTTGTCAGTAAACCCACATTGACCAATGCATTCGTGGGATTAGGAACAACCAAGCTAAAATACAGCCCAGTTTTGGCCGGTGAATAGAAGTCTCGGCCCAAACGGCCATAGCCAGCTGTCTGTTCGTCCGCGAAGAAGGCGGCAAACTGTGGCTGATGATGACTTAAAAAGCTCTTAGCTAGAATCTGAGTGGACGGCGTCTGAGCGACCACTTCAAGGGGCCCCGTAAATTGACGTTGCCCATAGATTTGAATGGCTTTGGCATCCAAATTACGACTTCCCAGATAACAGTAACCCCGGTTTTTACGACTCTCAATCTGGTGTCCTTGCTTTCTCAAAGCATTGATTGCCTTCCAAATGCTCTCACGACTACAGCCAACTGATTGGGCAAGCTGGTCCCCCGATTGCCACTCACCATGATGACGCAATAAAATTGTTAAGACCTGTTCTTTAGTTGTCATTATGACCTCCTGACCTGCCAATCACATTAGCTATTTACTAAGCTGGCAATCCAAAATCAACGATGGCCCGCACACGCCGGGCAATAAATACGGCCAAAGTCCCTTTAATGATGTCACCAGGAAGAAAGGCCACGTTCGACAGCAAGGCGGCCGTCAAAGTCATATGTGACTGAACAGCTAGCCAACTAGCGCCGATTACATCAACAAATAAGATACCAGCCAACCAGACAATGCCAACTTCTAGCCACCAATAACCACTTGTCATCGCCCGGGTTATTTTGATCAACGTTCCAATCAGCATTGGTGCCAGCAACCAAGCAACGAGATAGCCACCCGTTGGCCCGAGAAAAATCGCGGCACCCCCACGCCCCCCAGATAATAGGGGTAGTCCCAGTGCCACTAATCCTAAGAACAATCCAACTGCGATCGTCCCATATTTGCGGCCAAGTAACTCCGCGGCTAAAAAGATGCCCATATTCTGCAACACAATCGGGACGGGAATAAAGCCCACTGGAATTCCCGGAAAGAAACCTAATACAATAATCAAAGCGGTCACCATCGCCGTCTGGGTCAGGTGTTTAATCGTCTGTCGATTCGTCATCATCGCACCCCTGTTAATCAATTTAAACGCTATTATAAAACAACAGTAACCCAATATCAACATCATGGGTTACTGTTCAGAAAATAAAAAATCCCATGACCCTTTTTACTGATCATGGGATGATTGAACTATTCTTTTGGAATACGCTTTTCAACGTGATATTGACGTGCTTCTGGTCTTGGCGTATCGGCTGTCAGTAAGTCATCCGCGTAAAAAACCGAATAACCGTGATCCTGTTCTAGCGGCCGCGCAATCATGAGTCCGCGCTTACGTCCGTGACGCGCATTATAAATATCCGCACTACGGAGCGCTTCATTGTAGTCATGCGATTCTGAAATTGCGTCACCAGGATTAAATAAGACATTTTCATCCATTTGCCATCAGCTCCTTGTCCTCTTAATAACCTAATTATACACGCTGATACCGTCATAACGAAAGTTTAAAGATTGATATCAACATTATAGGTTAGTTTCGAGAGCGTTAAACCTTTGGTGACTAATTGACCAATCAAAGCTTGGGCTTTATCACGCATCTTTGCGACCATCACTTTATCTTGTTCAGTCAAGAAAGCCGTTAACTCGTCACCAGATAACTTCGCCGCTTGTTCATCGGTCGCAGCCACAAATTGACCCAGTTCGATTCGACATTCTTTCAAATAATCAATATCATCCTGAACGAAATCAGCATAGTGTGATTCAACAATCATTGATAGTGTCCGGTAGAGCCAGTAAGCACTATTCATATCATGTTTTAGCGGTGTGTTCGCAAAACTAGGATCAGTTTCAGAAACGTTCGCATGGAATGGGAGGTATGGCGCAAAAGCTGGTACCCCAAATGTCATCCACATAATCGCGCTTTGTTCTGCTGGTACGTCATTCCGCACTTGCATAACGTGTGAATTCTGCGTCCGATTCATTGAAATTGGTCGAAACTTTTTAGCTTCTGGTGTATTCAAGAAGGGATCGTACTTCGTTTCGTTATAATGAGAACCCAGTACAAATTCAACGTCGGCAACTGAAATCTTCTTGGCTGCGTGACAAATGAACGGTAGCTCACTCGACTGTGGATCCTGTTCGATCTCTGGATTGAAATAACGTTGGCCGTACCAGACCCGGGGAGTATTATAATGCCGGTCTTTTTCATTATCAGTACCGAAGATATGACGGAAGTTAAAACCTTCCTTGTCAGGGTTCAAATGGTGTTCCGCAACAAATTCTTGAATACCATCAGACCACATAAAGTTATCGGGATCATCAAAATCAACCCATTGAATCGCAACTTGGTTGGCAGCCACCGCGTAAGCATCATCTGGAATCCGTTGTGCAACCCAGTGGTGACCAGTGACGATCTCCATGTACCACACATCATCTTTATCATTGAACAAAACACCGTTACCTTCTGGCGAACCATATTTAGCGATCAACTGGCCCAAGTATTCAACCCCACCACGGGCAGAATCAATGAACGGCGTGAGCATGGTTGGCAATGAATCTTCTGCGAGCCCATTCGGCACGAAGGGATCAAAAGTCAGCGTATGTTCATTACCATAAACACTTTCAGTTGAAGAAACACCAACGTTTTTTTCGTTAAAGCCATTCTCTTCAAAAACACCCTTTTCAGCGACTTCAATGTTCGGGACAGCTTGGTAACGGTAGCCATCCGCTGGAAGTGGTGCGGTAAAGCCATTCTTCCCAGAAGTTAACGTTTCGTTGCGACCATGAACAGCGGGATGGACGATAAATTTTTGCGGTGTAATCGGCATAAACGTATCATCATTACGGGCAATCATCGTCGAACCATCAACGGTCGCCTTTTTTCCAACTAAAATTGTGGTACAAGCTTGTTCGTACATGCAAGCATCTCCTGTCTTTAATTTCCGTGATCATTATTAATGATACACGCTCTAATTTAAAAAGCCACCATTGCGAAAGCGCTGACAGATAATTCTTACGCAATTTTAATTGCCGATAAATTTATCAATAGTCATAAATCTTTTCGTAATCTAATCAATAATTCTTAAATTTGAAAAATCATCGTCACATTTTCTTCACAATTCGTTGTTAAGATATATCTATAGCAATTAAGGATCCCCCTCCAAGATTGCTACTATAATAATTAACATTCTTTTCATTTACTCCTCCAAAGTAATGAAATCCGTCAAAGCGTAACAACTTTGACAGCTTGATGAGCGGCATGTGAACGTCCCCCCGCTTATATGAATAAACGCTCATCAAGTTATCAGCATATGATTCCCCGTCATATGCTGACCTACTCCTTTTGACCTTCGTATTCCCGTACGAAGGTTTTTTTGTCGGCTTAAATACTTCAAGCGCCCCTTTAACTCACCAATCCCGTATTACTTGAACCGCCCTCTAAAACGAGCTTATCCAAATAGTTACTGGGCGATATGCAGCATGAATTCACCATTTATCGCCATACTTTATCAACAATCCAAAACTCACCCACTATTTTATAACGGCCCTATCAATCTAACCAAAAACAGCATATAATTTAATTATTATCACATTAAAGGTGGGTCATCTATGCAAGAGGGATACTTAGATCAGCGCTTAATCGGTCAGCGCTTCATTATCAAACCGACCGATCTAACTGACGGCGTCGCATTCTATGGCATCTTGTACCATTTGCACGCCGCAACACCACTGCACACCGGCGATACCGTTGAAATCACGGCCGTCAGTGCTCATGGTCTAACGGTAACGATTATCGCACCACAACAATAGGGGGAAATTATTATGGTAGGCATCATCGTTGCAATTATTGTCATTCTACTGGTCGTTTTAGTCCTAATCGCTTCCATCCGCATCATCACCCAACCGAACCAAGGTGTCGTCTTAACATTTGGAAAGTTCGAGCGCGTCATTAGTTCTGGCTTTCACTTTATTAAACCGTTCATCTCACGAGTCATCACCGTTAACACGGCTCAGACACCCGTTGATCTTAACCAACAAGTCGTTATCACCAAAGATAACGCTGAAATCTCAGTTAAGATTTCGCTTAAGTACCACGTCACTAATATTGAAGACTTCGTTTTTAAAAACGAAGACTCCGTTCGTAGTATGATTCAAGATACCCGCGCGGCACTGCGCGGCATCATTGGGAATAAAGAATTAAATGAAGTCCTGAATGGAACACAAGAAATCAATGCTGCCCTCTTCAAGGAGATCTCCTCCGTTACGGCGGGTTACGGTTTAAATGTTGACCGGGTCAATATTGATTCCGTTAACCCTTCGGCAGATATTCAGGCTTCCATGAATAAACTCCTGCAAGCTACGCGGGAACGGGATGCCACCATCGCAACTGCTGAAGGTAAGAGTAAGTCAATCACACTGGAAAATGAAGCCAATAACCGGGCCTTATTAGCCACCAATAAAGCCCAAAACGAAGCTTTAGTGAATAGTGCAAAGGCGAAAGCAACAGCCGTTCAAACTGAAGCAGATGCTGATGCTTACCGGACGCGGATCTTAAACGAAGCCTTGGCACAATCATCCGAAAACTACTTTATCTTCCAAAACACGGAAGCTGTCAAAGCCTTGGCGGACGGCAATGCCAACACCGTTGTTTTACCAAACCAAACGTTAGATAGCTTGGGCTTAATCCCAGCACTCACCAAGGTTAGCAAATTAACAACTAAGTAGCTTTTAATCAGGACAAACAATGCAAAGCCTGCAGGTTGACGAACGCCACCTGCAGGCTTTTTTCTGAGCAATCTAAGACCTAATCAATTTTGTAAACCTTTCCGTTAGGTTTAAGCGTGCAACTAGGTTAGAATTAGGTTGTGCAAAACCATACTTAGAGGTGTTAATATTGAAACAAACTTGGCAAACAGCTTGGCCGGAACGAATTAGTTATGGGCTCAGTGATGCCGCGGATAACTTAGTCTTTCAGATGATGACCACATACTTATTATTCTTCTATACCGATGTTTACGGCCTATCCACGAGTGCAGCGGCGATTTTATTTGTCGTTGCGCGCTTAGCCGATGTCGTTGAAAGTCTGATTATCGGCGTCATGATTGACCATACCCATTCGCGCTTCGGTAAAAGCCGCCCGTTTTTCTTATGGTACGCGTTACCCTACGTCTTGTTCGCCGTTTTGACCTTTGTGACCCCGAATTTCGGAGCAACTGGTAAACTCGTCTGGGCTTATGTGACCTATTTAGGGTTAGGATTCTTCTATACCGCCGTCAACCTACCAATCACATCGATTTTACCAGCACTCTCCCAGAATGAACGTGAATTAACCTTACTAGGCGTGATTCGTCAATTCTTCGGTAGTAGTGTTCAAATTATCGTCGCTGTCTTCACCTTGCCACTAGTTGCTTTATTTGGTCAGGGTGATCAGCAACGAGGTTTTTTACTGACAATCGTTCTATTTGGCATTATTTCGTTGGTCCTGATCCTCAACACCTTCTTCCAAGTCAAGGAACGCTTTAGTCAACCTGAGCGTCCGCACCAATCACTCAGTGCGGTGTGGGGCATGCTCAAGCAAAACCAGCCGTGGTTTATTTTATCCAGCGTGATTTTACTGTATTGGTTAACAACTGCCATCAAGAATCAAACGACCATCTACTACTTTAAATACTTGATTCAACGCGAAGACTTAGTGCCAGTCGTTAACGGCTTTACGTTTGCGTCACTGATCGGGGTCATCTTAATTGTCCGGCTAGCCAACCACCACGGGAAAAAGAATACCATGTTGGCGGGTATCGCCATCGCCGCTGTGGGGCAACTGATCCTCGGTCTCGGGACAGCCATCAATCAACTGGCCTTCGTCTTCGGTGGTACGTTGATCAACGCTGTCGGTAACGGTCTCATCATTGGTTTGGTCTCAATTATGATTGCTGATACGATTCGTTATGGCACGGCACTGGGAATACAAGCAGAAGGTATTTTAGCCTCTACTGATGACTTCGGCGTTAATGTCGGCTTAGGACTTGGTGGCCTAGTCACCGCCGGACTCTTTCATTTAAGCGGCTACACCGCCAATCATGCGCAAAATATCGCCACTCAGCATATGATTACCCTGAACTATGCGTGGTTACCATTATTACTTTACATGGTGATGTTTATCGTATTAATTTTTTACAATGAGCAGCAATTGCAAGACGCGATTAATGTTTAGTTAATTATATAAAAATATGAGGTTAGCTATCCCAGAACAACAGTTGGATACCTAACCTCATATTTTTTATCATGTTTTTTACGAATGAATCAGACATAAGAATCACTAACAAATCCACAAGCAAAAAGAGTAATCCCAAAGCATTTAAACAAATCTACATCGTTCTATCAAACCGTGTGATTGCACAAAACTCTATAATTGGTCCTCCAATAATAACTAACGCACCAATACCAAGCATACGATCCAGTGGCACCAACATTGGCGTTGGAGTCCACAATGACAGTATCATCAGAATAGCAATGATTATAATCAACGCTTCATAGTACGTTTTAGTAACGGCACCTGCTCTTAATTTAAGATATTGCCAGCGCTCATCATTATGATAATCTTTTTGTAACTTTGCCATTCGACGGGTAGCGTACAAATAACTCCCTATGAAAATCAATATGATTACTATCAATCCAACTCGTTCAATCATCATTTTACCCCCGATAAAAGACATCCTCAATCATACAGTCAAAAACTGTTGCGATTTTGAAAGCTAGATCCAATGATGGATAATATCTAGATTTTTCAATCGAAATAACCGCTTGCCGTGAAATTCCAAGCCGCTGGGCAAGTTCAGCTTGCGTCCAATTTCGCTCAGCTCGTAACATTTTAATTTTATTGCAAATCAAAGTAACACCATCTTTACAAAAAGTAAGGTTTTGTTTACAACGTTAGTATAACAATATATTATACTTTTGTATAGTTTCCACTAAATAATATCGCGTAATATCGTTTCCGAATCAAGACTATAAAGATCACAATACCAATTAGAAAGACAAAGCACTAATTTATAATAGCAACCAGAAAAGGCCACACTGGCACTCCCAGGTGGTAAGTCAGTCCCAAGTTCCCCAAAAAAGCGCAGGAAAAAAGCCGACCCCGAGGAGTCGACTTTTTCTGAATCAAAAATCCAATTATTTAACAGCTGGAGTCTTGAACCAGCCAATCCGTGATGTAACAACATCAACGATGGCCTTCTTACCAGGTGCCAATAACTTACGAGGGTCGTAGCCCTTACCGATTTGGTCTGCGCCAGATTCGATGTAAGCACGAGTTGCATTGGCAAAAGCAACTTGGTTTTCGGTGTTAACGTTAACCTTGCTAATACCCAATTCAACAGCCTTAACGATTTGGTCCTTAGGAATACCAGAACCACCGTGAAGTACCAATGGCATCTTAACGGCTTCTGAGATTTCTTGAAGACGATCGAAGTGTAAGCCAGTCCAGTTTTCTGGGTACTTGCCGTGGATGTTACCAATCCCAGCGGCTAAGATGTCGATACCAGTAGCAGCTAAAGTCTTAGCTTCTTCAACATCAGCTAATTCACCTTCACCGATGATACCGTCTTCTTCACCACCAATTGAACCAACTTCGGCTTCAACAGAGATGCCCTTAGCATGAGCTAATTTGACGATTTCCTTAGTCTTTTCTAAGTTTTCGGCAAATGGTAGGTCATGGCCATCAAACATAACTGATGAGTAACCAACTTCGATACATTCCTTGGCAGCTTCGTAGTTACCGTGGTCTAAGTGCATAACAACAGGAACAGTGATGTTCATGCTTTCCATTTCATCAGCAACTAAGTCCATAACGAGCTTGTAGCCACCCATGTACTTAGCAGCACCCATTGAAACTTGGATAATAACTGGGGTGTTAGTGTCTTGAGCACCCTTCAAGATGCAACGAGTCCATTCAAGGTTGTTTGTGTTGAACGCACCAATAGCATAATGGTTCTTGTATGCGTCTTGTGTCATATCAACAGCATTTACAAATGACATAAAATAACCCTCCTAGGTTAATTAAGAGATACGATTTTTGAATCACATTCATTTTAGCACATTTTACATAGGAGTGATAACCGATTTGTCATATTTATTAACCAACGATTTCCCGTCAATTCTTGCTTATTTGACAACCGCCCGTTTGTAAACCCTTCCATTTATATAAAATCAGTTACAGATCAAGCCAAAAGTTGCTTCGAATTTAATCAACAATTAATTGTGAATATTATAACAGCAATCCGTTCGGTGAAAATGTAAGCGAACAGTTTATTTACATTTATATACGCTATTAAATCAATAATTATAGTGTTTTAAAAGCAATTTATGAAATTAAATATTAGCTATTTACATTTGTGAAAAAGTATTTATAATAGTGATTGTGAAATAAGAAACAAGTTGATTTTGCATAGGAGGAACCGTGAATGCTGAAAGAAATGGAAGAAACAACCGTATCACGTTCAATCGATCGGTTAGTCTTAAATGCTTCGTTAGCTGCCAACCGTCTTGAAGTCATGGACCAAAGTCAAGTTGATCAGGCTGTCGCTGCCATGGCCCGCGCTGCCCACGCTGCTCGTGGCATGCTGGCCGCTATGGCCGTCGAAGAAACGGGTCGCGGAAATTATCGTGATAAAGTTGCGAAGAACGACTTTGCAGCCAAAAACGTTTATAACTACATCAAGGATGACAAGACGGTCGGTATCATTAATGACGATCCAGTCAGTGGTGTGATGAAAGTTGCTGAACCAGTTGGAATCATTGCGGGGGTCACCCCAGTTACCAACCCAACATCAACCGTCATTTTCAATGCCATGTTAGCATTAAAGACACGCAATCCCATTATTTTTGGTTTCCATCCCTTTGCACAAAAATCTTGTGTTGAAACTGGCCGAATCATCCGCGATGCTGCTATTGCCGCTGGCGCTCCTAAGGATTGGATTCAGTGGATCAAGACACCTAGCCTTGAAGCAACCAACACCTTGATGAACCATCCGGGCGTCGCTACCATTATTGCAACTGGCGGTGCCGGCATGGTCAAGACCGCGTATTCAACTGGTAAGCCGGCACTCGGTGTTGGCCCTGGTAACGTGCCATGCTTCATCGAGCAAACCGCAGACATTCAACAGGCAGTCAGTGATGTCGTCACTTCCAAGTCATTCGACAACGGCATGATCTGTGCTTCCGAATCAAACTTAATCGTTGCTGATCAGATCTATGATCAAGTTAAACGTGAATTAAGTCACAACGGTGTGTACTTTGTCGGTACTGAAAACTTCAAGGCCTTAGAAGCAACTGTCATGAACCTGGATAAACAGGCTGTTGACCCGAAAGTAGCTGGGCAAACGCCATGGCAAATCGCTCATTGGGCTGGTTTTGATGTCCCAACTGATACCAAAGTATTAGCAGTTGAGTTGCCTAGCATCGGTGGTGACCAAGTCTTATCACGAGAAAAGTTATCACCTGTCCTCGCCGTCGTTCATGCCAAGGATACTGAGACCGGCTTCAACTTGATGAAACGCAGCCTAGCACTTGGCGGTCTGGGACATACGGCCGCCTTGCATACGACTGACGAAGCTGTTATGAACAAATTTGCCTTAGAAATGACTGCTTGTCGGGCATTGATCAACGTGCCGGCTTCACAAGGTGCCATTGGTTATAAATATGATAACGTCGCACCATCCTTAACACTCGGTTGTGGAACATGGGGGCATAACTCGATTTCACACAACTTGGAAGATTGGGATCTGCTAAATATCAAGACCGTTGCAAAACGCTTAACTAAGATTCGCTAAAGTCTCATCAATCAGGATAATAAATTTAAAATTGCCGCTAACAAATACGCCCGCTGAAGTCAGTCTGCTTAACTTCAACGGGCGCATTTTAGGTTTATGATCAAATTAAGCCAACTTCTTAATCGTCCACGCATCGCGAAAACGATCCGGTCGGTACAGAAACCACCGCCCCAAACTCCAAGTTAGGTAGGCGACGACCAGTGCCATTATAATCCCAGTCGATAATGGCATATGCGCATGATAGTTATCCGTTAGCAACCCTAAAACACCGTTACCAAATTGTGAACAGCAAATTGCAACAATTAGATAAATAATTGAAAAGCCCAGGACGGCTCCGCGCCACTGCGGAAAGCGGAAAAAATCCCCACTATTTTCCAAAGATAAATGCTCAAACGCCCAGCGGTTAAGCAAATACAGGCCGCCACCGATAACACCACAAATCACCCAAGTGGTTAGTAAGCCCCCGGGTTTCCAGCTCGGCAGCTGACCTAAAACATCCACCTGCTCATATTTAAGCTTCGTTAATCCTGCAACAAGATTGATCAAACCATCATATGCAAAGGGCAAGCTGCAAACGAAGACAAATGTCGCAAGCGCACTCGCAAAGACATGGCCAACCCATAACCCGAACGTAACGGCTAATAATCCAAACACTAACATTACGGCCATGATTCCGAGTTCTTCATACAATGTCGTAAGCCAATCAATCCGCACCTGCTGCTTAGCGAGCACGCGCCAAGCAATTAGCCCAAAAACAGCTTCCGCCACCATGTATGCACTGACCAACATTCCAATAAGTAACCCGATTTTACGGCGATAAATTTGCTTGCGAGCGACCGGCAAACTAAATAAATATTGATTAAAGTTCGTGAAATTATCGCTTAAGAATAGCGCGACTCCTAGCACTAGACTAACGATGATGGCGACCACCGTTCCCATCCGAAGATGAGTGGCTTCCATCAACGCAAAACTACTGACGTTTCGTGCAACGTACCGTGACGGATCATGCGCAATACTGTAGCCTTCCTTTACGCCCACTAGTAGTAAGACACCGCCCGCCGTTAACAATAACGTGCGATAGTGGCGCCACAACAACTGCCATAACTTTCGTTTCGTCATTTTATCGTCCCCCTAAGATAATAATTCAAAGTCGGCTTCATCCGTCAGATTAGCCATAAACAAGTCTGCTAATGAGAGTGGTAAATCTTCTTGAAATACCGGGTCCGTTGCCGCCAATTGTGCCTGGACCTCAGCATTATAATCTTCAAACACCACGACGATGACCCGACCAGAAACGTGTACAATATGGCCTAATTGTTTAACAACGGCTGGAATCTGCTTGTCACGATACACTAATTGAACTTTTCGTGCACTTCGTCGCATGGCTTCTAATTGATAGTCATTGACGATGCGACCGTGTTTAAGCATCAACGCGCGGTCAATAACCCCCTCTAATTCAGCCAAATTATGTGACGCAATCACGATTGAACGGTTTCCCGTAGCCACTTCATCAATTAGAATACCAAGAATATTTTTTCGAATTAGGACATCCAAACCATCTAGCGGCTCATCCAAAAAGAGATACGGCGCTTGCGTCGCAACACTGAGAATGATTGTAAACAAACCAAACGTTCCCTTAGAGAAATGGCGTAATTTTTGTTTGGACGTCAGATGATAACGGTCTAGCAATCGCGCAAATTTAACATTATCAAAGTCCGGGTAAGCAGCTTGATAATACCACTGGATTTGCGCAATCGTCGCGCCTTTAAAAAAATTTGCCAGTGGATCAATAAAACACAGTTGCGTCCGCATTTCCGGTTGATCGACAACGGCTTGCCCATCAACCAGGACCTGACCATGATCCGTGAGGTACTGCCCATTGATTGCCCGAAAAAGGGTGGTTTTCCCAACCCCGTTACGGCCAACAACACCGACGATCTGACCCAGTCCAATCTCAAAACTAATATCATCTAACGTCTGGTGATGGTCAATACGCTTACTTAACTGATTAATCACTAAACTCATTATTTCTCCCCCATTTGATCAAGCCAGCTGTGCAGTTCAGTCATACTGACGCCACTTTGACCCGCTAGCCTGACGATTTGTGTAAACTGCGCTCGTAATTCTTGGCGGACTAGCGTCGAATCCGCCGCCTTAACGTACGTCCCTTTCCCGGGGACTGTCTCAATAATTTGTTGCACCTCTAGTTGCTTATAGGCTTTACTGACCGTATTCGGGTTCAGCAAGTGTTGACGAGCCATTTCACGCACCGACGGCAGTTGTTCGCCACTTTGTAACACACCATGAGCAATATCTTGTTCAATACCGGTTACGATCTGAGCGTAATACGGTTGTCGGCTTCCATGATCAATTTGCATGGCCCACCTCCATTTAATACACAGTCGTTACTTCGCTTACGTTAAATAGTACAGTATAGTACAGTTATAAACAAGCTAAGAAAACGTTAAAATCAGGCCACTTTTCCGATCCGAGCAGCGGCCTTTAGTCCTTCCTAGCCGTCACGAAAAAAGCCCGTATCTGCCAATCGTGGTAAATACGGGCTTCTATATATACGTGCTCCTGCTAAACAAGCACGATATTAGGTTACGATCTATTTGCGAGTCACTTACTTGCGCCGTAATTCCGTTGCGGCGTATTCCATAATCGCCATCAACACAATCAAACTAATCGGAAAAGCAATGACACTAACTGTTAAACTAGCCGTAATTTCAAAGAAGGTAAAAATCACCATTAATAACAATACGGCTGCAATCAACATGCCAGTTTCGGCCTTTCCCCAATGCTTAATCATCGTGTTAACCTCATTTCTATTTATTAGTCATCACGAGTTTAACATGTCTGATATCGCTTACTAGGCCTTATTGCTAAGAGTTCGATGAGAATTCTATTGGAGTAGCCGTGTCATCGTCGTCACCGCTAACCGACCACCGGCTTTTAAAGGTAAGAACAGCTGGTTACCATCTTCAAAACCGAGTTTCTGCCAGAATCTTGCGACCCCTTCATCAGCGGTCACACGTGTTAGTTGGATCGCCGTTATATTCGCTTGAAGTGCCGCTTGCATCAGTCCGGTTACAATAACTCGGCCCACTGATTTACGTTGGTAAACCTTATTGACCATGAGTAATCCAACGAATAAAAATTGTTCTTGTGGATACTGATTGAGTACATCTAAAACGGCTACTAACCGGTGTGCTAAGTAAAAACCAAAAACCTGTTTTTGTGCCGCCGCTAACTCGTCCGGGTGGGCCGTCAAATCATGTTGTACCTCAGTCATCGTTAGTGGTTCCGGTGAGAAATATTGGTGATAGCGCGGATTACTTTGTTCCAGCTTTAGCAATGCTTCCTGGTCAGCTAAAGTTAGTAATCGGATCTCAAAATCCGGTAATTGTGCTTGTAATGTTGCTAATTTCATGATTTAATCCCAGACTTTCTCTAAATTATACCAAGTTTCACCAGCATGTTCGGAGTTCGCGACACCTTGATTAATAAAACCATTACGTTCATAAAACGGAATTAGTCGTTCCAAACAAGTCAACGCCATGCTTGTCCGCCCATCTGCTTGAGCCTGCTCAGCTAGCGCGGTCAATAATTGACTACCGATCTGTTGGTGACGTGCTAGTGGCGAAACCGCCAACGTGAAAACCAGCTGATGGCCGCCACGCGGTAAGTTGGTCGGTGTCTCTACAAACATCTCATCTTCAATATAGCGGGCACCGACAGCTGGTCCCACGATAAAGCCAAGTACGACCGCACCATCGCGGGCGACCAGAAAAGTATCCGCTAATTTCTCAATGCGTTCGCGATAAGCAGCCTCGCTGCCAGCCTCTGCTTCTGAAAAACCAGATTTTTCGATCGCCATGATTTGTGGTAAATCCAGCATTTTAACAGGTGTAATTTCCATTGATTTTCGCCCTCCAATTCGTACGTATATTATAGCAAATGTCGGTCAATAGTTGACTAACTTAATTTTCCCCGAAAAACCAGTGTCGAACGTGTCGTTTTCAGAAATGTCATGCTATACTTGAATTGTGAATTCGGTTACATGCATTCGAATTCAATAATTTTAATCGAAATTAGGTGACCTTTATGCCCGCTCAATCAGCAGAACAATTATGGCATGCTTATAACGAAAGCACCGACACAAACGGGGCTTCTTATCAAACACGTTGGTTCGGTCAACAAAATAACCCTGCCGAAGTGACTGCTTTAGCCGACGCAATTCTGGCTGGGACGAAGACAGCGACAACCACGCCGCTGGACAGTTATACCGCGGAACAAATTGCCATTCCACAAGTTGGCGACTACAACGTCTTGCTAAATGGTGACATGAAACCGGTCGCGATTCTGAAAACGGTGGTGTCTGAACTCATTCCGTTTTATCGCATCTCGGCGGAACACGCTTACCATGAGGGCGACGGTGATCGCACAATTGGCGATTGGCGCAAACGCAAGACGGCAGAATTCACCCCGACGCTAGAAGAACACGGCAAAAACCTCTCATCGGACACACCGATGGTCAGCGAAGTTTTTGAAGTCGTTTACCGCGCGGATTAATCAACAACGCTAACGGCCTAAGACGGATGTCTTGGGCTTTTTTATTAGAGTGTGAGGGGGCCGCGGGTTGAAGCTGAGCATTGCCTAGCCAGCGCAGGCTTCAGCGGCACTCCGCGAAAGGTTCACCCACAGCGTCACCTAATTTATTCACTAACCAAACGACAGTTCCAACCCCTCAACACCACTGTTTCTGGGCGATTTGACCAGACAAGCTGGCAGACTAAAAAAAAAGAAGCTGCCAATTGTAAAAAATGCTTGTCACCACGTCATTTTTCATTATAATTAAAGCTCGTACTAAACTTATTGTTTAGTTTAACAAAACTACTGATTCGAGGTGAATGTCATGGACATTGGTCAACGCATCCGCAACTTACGGATTCAAAAGCAACTCACGCAAGAAGAATTAGGCGAACGAACTGACCTTAGCAAGGGGTACATATCACAGTTAGAGCACAATCAGTCATCGCCTTCAATGGAGACGTTCTTTGCGATTCTTGAAGTACTCGGTTGTGCCCCCGCTGATTTCTTTGCGGCTGAGCAGCCCACTCACAAAGTGGTCTACCATCCAGCAGATCAGACCACGTATGACGATGAAGCCTTAGGATACCGTGTGAAATGGCTCGTACCCGCGTCTAACGAAAATCAGTTAGAACCGGTCACCGTCACGCTGGCACCTAGTGGTCGCTTCAAATCTTTTGAGCCGTCGCCGGCAGAGACCTTTATTATGGTTCAAACCGGCACTTTAAGCTTACAACTCGGAGCTCAGCAATATACTGCCGCGGCGGGAGATACGCTGTACTTCCATGCGACTAAGACGCATCAGATTCGTAATCTTGGCACCACGTCCTGCACGTTCACCTTGGTTACGACCGCGTCCTACTTATAATCATGTCACAACCAATCGCGCTGGTATTAGGTTACACTAGCACGGTACACGTTTTAAGGAGGTCTTTACTTTGGCGGTTAATACACAACCAATCATTCGATTAACAAATGTCACCAAAAGTTACGGGGAACATCAAGTTTTAAAAAACATCAACTTAGATCTTGAAGCGGGTAAATTCTATACGTTACTCGGTCCGTCTGGGTGTGGTAAAACAACCATTCTGCGTACCATTGCGGGGTTTACGGATGCCACTTCCGGTCAAGTTTACTTTGACGGTCAGGTCATCAACGACCTACCGGCCAACCAGCGACAAGTCAACACAGTCTTTCAAGATTACGCCCTTTTTCCACACATGAATGTCGCGGAAAACGTGGCATTTGGCTTGAAATTACACAAAGTGCCCAAGGACGAAATCGAGACGCGGGTCCAAAAAGCACTCGCGATGGTCCAACTAGCCGATCTTGGGGAACGTGAAATCAGTGAGATCTCTGGTGGACAACAACAACGGGTCGCCATTGCCCGGGCACTCGTCATGCAGCCTAAGGTCCTCTTACTCGACGAACCGTTATCGGCCCTCGATGCCAAACTGCGTAAGGATATGCAGTATGAGTTGCGGGACCTTCAACAACGCCTCGGCATCACGTTTCTCTTTGTCACCCACGACCAGGAAGAAGCCTTGGCCATGAGTGATGAAATCTTTGTCATGAACGCTGGCGAGATTTTACAAGGGGGGTCCCCAGTTGATATTTACGATGAACCGATCAACCATTTCGTGGCGAACTTCATCGGTGAAAGTAACATTATCCCGGGTAAAATGCTCAAAGATTTTGAAGTGGAATTTGTCGGCAAACAATTCGAATGCGCCGATGCGGGAATGCAGCCTAATGAATCTGTCGAAGTCGTTCTTCGGCCCGAAGATCTCGACATTGTGGCCGCAGATCAAGGCAAGTTAGTTGTCACGGTCGACTCCCAATTATTCCGAGGCAATTATTTCGAAATCGTCGCTTACGATACCGATCATAACGAATGGCTCGTTCATTCAACTAATCCTGCCGCAGAAGGCGAACCGATCGGCCTGACCTTTGACCCACAAGACATTCACGTCATGCGGTTAAACGAGAGCGAAGCTGCTTTTGATGCTCGTCTTGAACAATACGAAGATGATTAGGAGGTGTCAACATGCAACCAAAACAACGATTAAGTCGTAACACCGCCTACTTTATCCCGTACATGTTGTGGATCATCCTCTTCGTCATTGCCCCAGTCCTATTGTTGATCTATCAATCATTCTTCAACATTAACGGGCAATTTACACTGGGCAACTACCAAACGTATTTTTCATCAAATACCTACTTGATGATGACGCTCAACTCTGTCTGGTACGCCTTCTTGATCACACTCGCAACATTATTGATCAGTTATCCGACGGCTTATTTACTCAACGAAACGAAGCATCCGCAGCTGTGGCTACTCTTGATTATTATGCCAACATGGATCAACTTATTACTTAAGGCGTACGCTTTCATCGGTATTTTTAGTCAAGCCGGCATCGCCAACCAGTTTTTGAGTTTCATCGGCATCGGGCCCAAGCAATTGCTCTTTACTAATTTCAGCTTCATCTTTGTCGCGGCCTATATTCAGATTCCGTTTATGGTCCTGCCCATTTACAACTCAATCAGCGAACTGAACCCATCTTACGTCAATGCTAGTCGGGATCTCGGTGCCACAAATTGGCAGACCTTCAATCGGGTAATTTTTCCACTGACACTCCCCGGTGTGAAGGCTGGCATTCAAGCCGTCTTCATTCCCTCGCTGTCACTCTTCATGTTGACCCGTTTAATTGGCGGCAATAAGGTGATTACACTCGGGACTGCGATTGAGGAACACTTCTTGACGACGATGAACTGGGGCATGGGTTCGACGATCGGGGTCGTCCTGATTATCGCGATGGTCATCATCATGTGGCTCACTGGTGGCAGTAAAAAGCGCGCACGAAAGGGGTTGACGAAATAATGACCTTACGTAACTTCAAGTGGCGCAATTTATACTTGTGGCTCGTTTTCATCGTGCTGTATGCGCCAATTATTTTTCTGGTCGTTTACTCCTTCAGCCAAGGTACGACTATGAACAACTTTCACGGTTTTACCTGGCAACATTATCAAGACTTATTCGCGGATAGCCGTTTAATTGCCATTTTTCTCGACACCATTTTGATTGCGCTCTTATCATCATTATTAGCAACTGTCATTGGCACGCTGGGGGCACTCGGAATCAATAGTACGACCAAACCGATTACCCGCAATACGTTGTTGTCGTTGAACAACATCTTGATGGTTTCACCCGACGTCATCATTGGGGCCAGTTTCTTGATCTTCTTTACTGCCCTTAAAATCCCGCTTGGTTTTGGCTCAGTCTTGTTAAGCCACATCGCTTTTTCAATTCCAATCGTGGTCTTGATGGTGCTACCGAAAATTCAAGAAATGAGCACCAGTTTACTGGATGCCGCGGCTGACTTAGGGGCCAACAATTGGCAATTGCTCAGTCAAGTCATCGTGCCCTACATCATGCCCGGGATCTTTTCCGGCTTCTTCATGGCGCTGACCTACTCACTTGATGACTTCGCTGTCACCTTCTTCGTGACTGGAAACGGCTTTAGCACGCTGTCGGTTGAAATCTACTCACGGGCCCGTCAAGGCATCAACCTGGAAATCAACGCCCTGTCCGGTCTAATGTTCCTGATGGCACTGGTGTTAGTAATTGGCTACTACTTCATTAACCAATACAGTAGTCGGCACCGGCGGCCAGCAGTTAGGGGGCGGCGGAAGTGAAAAAATTATTAAGCATTATCGTTAGCTTACTAGTCGTCTGTGGCTTACTGGCCTTTGGCGCGCAACGCTTGCAGACGAGCTCTGGTAGTACTGGCAAAAAGGTTTTGAACCTCTATACTTGGGGTGACTACATTGACCCTAGTCTGCTCACTAAGTTTCAAAAACAGACTGGCTATCACGTTAACGTCGAAACTTTCGATAGTAACGAAGCCATGTATACGAAGATCAAGCAAGGTGGCACCAGTTACGATCTGACCGTGCCTAGTGATTACATGATTGAAAAAATGAAAAAAGCGCACTTACTCTTACCGCTCGATAAAAGTAAACTGACTGGAATGAAGAATTACGATCCGCGCTTCATGAACCTGGCCTTTGATCAACACAATCGTTACTCGGTCCCATATTTCTGGGGAACGCTTGGTATCATTTATAACGACAAGTACGTTCAGCCGGGCAGTATTCAACACTGGAATGATTTGTGGCAACGAAAATACCACAACAAAATCATGCTGATTGATAGCGCCCGCGACGTAATGGGGTTCGCCCTCGCATCAATGAATCAGTCCATGAACACGACCGATCCAGCCACGCTATTGGCTGCGCGAAACAAGCTTAACCGGTTATCACCAAACGTCAAGGCCGTCGTGGCGGATGAAATTAAGATGTACATGATCCAAAACGAAGCCGCAATCGCGGTCGATTGGTCTGGTGAGGCTAGTGAAATGTTGGCTGGCAATTCACACTTGCATTACGTTGTCCCATCCGAAGGGAGTAACTTGTGGTTCGATAACTTGGTCATTCCTAAAACGGCCAAACACTTTAAGGCGATTTACGCCTTCTTGAACTTTATGAGTGAACCCAAGAACGCCGCCCAAAATGCGGAATATATTGGTTACGCAACACCTAATCGGAAAGCCAAGGCGCTATTACCTAAGGCCATTCGCAACGATCGCCAATTTTACCCAGACAATAACACAATCAAGCATCTTCAAATCTATCAAGATTTATCGCCAGCCAAAGTCGGCTTGTATAATGACCGTTACTTGGAATTTAAGATGCATCACTAATCGGATCAGCCTACTTGCTTCGAACGAGTGACGTCAAAGAACAGTCGATTATAAGCTAAAAGGGCTTGATTTGAAACAAAGGAAACTCTGTTGTTCAGAGACGATGAAGTTATATTTAGGATTCAATTCATCTACGAATTGGATCCTTTTTCGATTCTCGTCTTGAATGCAATCCGAATTCGGCAAATAATTTTTTACCGGTTCTTGATAAACATTTTAATATTAGTCATTAGCTGAGGAATAGTATTTCCTACATTACCTGGGCCTACTCTAAAGGATTGATAATCGCTCTTTTCAAAACTGTCATAATCTTTTAACCTTTAGGAATATATAAGAGAAAACATCTTTGTCACTAAATTACTAATAGTGGCAAAGATGTTTTCCTGTCTAGATATTTTGATTATGAATACTGCAACCAACCATATAACAATATCTATCCTATAGTTAGATACACTTTCTGCATATTTATCATATGATACGATTTATTTGTATTATAAACCTTAGTCAGCAGCTTCTTGACGATTACTTTGTTCATCAAGTAATTGTGCAACGTTTATAGTGGGCAAAATAAGTGCTGGAAATTGGTTTGATGCATTAGTTATACCGGATACTAGCGACCGAACATAAGGGTAGAGAATGGCAACAGCATTTTTCTTGATTAAAGTATCAATACCAACTTGATTATGATCTTCTTTCTCATGATAGACAAATTCGCCGCTGACGCTCGCCGTAACTATAAATGGATTTTTCTTCTCCGCCAGCGATCCGATATGCACATCAACTGTTACAATAATTTTATCTTGCTTTGGCGTATTTTTAATTTCAATTTTGGGATTTATACTAATATTCTGGTTAGTTTCCTTATATAAATCGTTTTTTCTATAACTCAGCTCGTTAACTGTATAGCTTTTAAATTCTAAAACTGCCATTATGCAACACCTCCAACAAATTCTTGAACTTTAAAGATTGTGGTTTCTGAGGAATCATTAGTTTTATAGAAATATTTGGCCGTATCTACATATTCTGTTTCAGTTAAAACCTTAGTTAATTCGGCACTATCACTCGTATCTGAATCATAAGAAGTCAAGAATCCCTGTTTTTCGTAATCTTGTTGTGCTTTTCTAAAAGAGACTTCTTGTGAAAGTGTTTGAACTCGTTTATTGTTCTCTATCTGTGATACTTTTGCATAGCTAATACCTAATCGTTCAGAAAAGACGCGCTGACTTAAGTGCAAATTTTCTCGTAACTTTTTTATTTCATTTGGTTGCATGAATCCTTTTCGATTTCTATAAGCATTAAAGGCCTTTCTAAAATTCTCATTGGGGTCATCAAAATCCAACCAAAGTTCTCCTCGAGAATCTTTCCAGTAATGATTATGGACTATCAAGTCAGATATGTCTTTGACTCGCATGAGTTCGTATTTCCACACCTCCGAATATTCCTCAGTGGTATTTAATTCTTCATTGTAAAAAGTTTTTTTGGTCATAATGAGTACCTCCAAGAACGTAAAGTGAAAATAGTCTATTATTTAAAAGGATATTCCAACGGGTATTCAGCTGGATGAGTTGAAATCCAAAATATGATATTGCCGCCCTTAATTTGAAATTTTAGATAACATTCAATATTTTCGATGTCTATTCCAAAGAGCCACACATCTCCTGGGATTCTGGGGTGGTGATTATCCGCCATTGGACCATTAACATAATCGCGCCATGTAATTTGTTGATATATACTGTCTAAAATTCCATCTAAATCCATACCTAACGTTACTGCTGCTGAATAATTCTTTGCGCGATGACTAATTTGCCAGTTGTTTCTTTTCAACTTTATCAAAGCAACAATCGCTTTGGCATCTTCCTCTTGAGACATTCAAAACCAACTCACAATCGAATTTTCACTTGTAATAACTATACCACAATGTGTTTCCCGTGGGAAACACATTGCACTTTTACTTGAATTAACAACAACAGCCATTTAGTTTCTAATTTTGATAGATAAATCGTACTTTATACGACACAAAAATAGTGTTGATGAATTTTATCCATCAACACTAAAGATTATAGACCCCAACAGAGTGCTTCAAGTCAGGTCCTTTAATGTCTAGGCGCTTACTGCCATGTCAGACCACTAATGAGTAAAAATTTAATATTCGCGAGCACTACTAGCACTAGTACCAATCCTAAACTGAGCCGATTTAGCCAATAACGATCCGCGGTGGTTGGAAAGACGATAAATTGTAAGTTTAAAATGAGTAGCGCGCAAAACGCACTGCTAGCCAACCACCAAAGTGTGTTAGAAAACAAGGTTATCAGTAAGCTGCCCGCTACCACTAGGGTAAACCACGGTTGAATTGGTGTTCGTATTGATTTAGTCGTCATTTTGACCGCCCCCTTATCATGCCTTCATTGTAAGGGGTGCCCATAAAGTATCGTTAGTCCCAACAGCTGGTTACTTAATTGCCCGAATCAGCAACCAGCTGAGCCATTCGACGGTTAACTAGTCCAAAATAGCCACCACAGAAATCGAATTTCTGCAGTGGCTATTTATCATACTACTGGAATTAATTTAATAATTAGTGATATAAGTCAAAGCGCCCTTTACTGAAGACCGTTCCTAAATGCGCACTTTCCAAAAGTGAGCGGTCAGTAATAATTTTCTTCAATGCTGATGCCGCGTAGCCATGAACCGGTTTGTTACTACTGAAGATTTCACCAATACCGTCACGATCGCTCAATGAGGCCACGGTCCCACTAGATTCATAGTGGAAGGTCGCCGTTGCTTGGTTATGACGCAAAGCGCCAATATTCTTGGCAGCCTGTTCGCCAGCTGCCAGTGCAATTTGAGCTGTGGTTGGATATGGCCGATTGCTTTCGGGATCCATCACTGCAGCGACATCCCCCACAATGAATACTTCGGGATGCCCTTCCAGTGATAAGTCGGGCTTAACTACGACCCGGTTACGGCGCTGATCAAAACCGGAATCAGCAATGACGTGTGAACCACTGACACCAACCGTCCAAATAATAGTGTTAGCCGTAAATTCATGTTCGTTCTTGTCCGCGTCACTGTAAACCACAGCACCCGGTTTGATGGCCTCAATAACGGCACCTAACCGCATTTCGACATTATTCTTTTCCATAAACTTCAAAGCGTAGTCCCGCAATTCCTGCGTAAACATCGGTAAAATTGATGGCATCCGTTCCAAACAAACTAACTTAGCAGCAGGTGTTTGATACTTCGCCTGCAATCTTGGTAACGTCTGGGTCAGTTCACCTAATAATTCGATTCCAGTGAACCCAGCACCACAGACCGCAATCTTCAAATCATTTTTGTCCTTACTGGTACGGTAGGCTTTAAACCGTTCTTCCAAATGTTCATAAACAGCCTGTGAAGTTGCCAAATCATCCATTGGCAAGGCATTTTCATCGGCGCCAGCTACCCCAAATGTTTCTGACTGGAAGCCCAATGCTAATACTAAGTAGTCATAGGTTATTTCAGGATGATCTTCAAAGGTCACTTGTTTTTGTTCAATATCAACGCTCTTGACCGTTGCTTGAACGAACTGGACCCGCTTACCGATAATATCTGGAATCTGATAAGTAATTCGATCAGGTGCGATCGTCCCCGCTGCGACTTCGTGTAAATTAGTCTTCTCCGTATGCGTCGGTATCTGATCAACAAGAATGATTTCATCCTCAGTTGGTAGACTCTTCTGTAAAAACTTGACGGCTCGCATCCCTGCGTAACCCCCACCTAACACCAAAGTTGTTGCCATGATTTATTAACCCCTTTCATTATTCCTGTTGACTAATGCCGCCTGTCCAGCAATTGTGCTAACCTGCGTTGATCACATTAATCCAGTTATAACTTGATAACTACATGGTACACTCTTCACGCCTAAAATTCAGCTAAAACGCCACGCCATTTTAATTGTTCACAATTAATCTAGTTTAGTGATTAAACTTACTCAATATGCTGGGTGACATTAGCCGTGACTAACGACAGACTTTCAAACAAAACTTGTTGTTGGCCCGGCGTTAACTGCTCACCAACCAAGTCTGCACACCACTGCTCATAAGCATGCAATTCCGGGTACAACGCTTGCCCAGCGCTCGTTGGGTACAAACACCGGACCTTTTTATTCTCTGGATGTGTCTGCTTAATCACGTAACCTTTTTTTATTAAGTTCTGAACGGCGCGATAATTCGTGGTTCGATCCATCTTCATTTGGTCAGCCAATTGACTAAAAAATAGGCCAGGTTGCTCACAAATTCGAATTAAATAAATAAACTGATTGTTATTGAGGCCGTATTTCGCAAAACGTTGATTACCCTCGTTCGTGACGATTCGCGACAACGTGCCCATCAATCTTAATGTTGGTATCATAGAAGCTCCTTTTTATTATTGCATATGCAATTATTTGATGATAAACTTAGCACTATGCTAAGGAGGCATCACCATGTGGTCGATTAAAACATTCTCAGAACTAACAACAACTGAATTATACGCTATTTATGAATTGCGCGTCAAAACGTTTGTTGTTGAACAACAGCGCATCTATCAGGAAGTCGATGATACTGATTTAAAAGCTTATCATGTCTTTAAAACCGTCAATCAAAATATTGTTGCATACGCACGAATCTTTACAGAAGATGACCATCTCTCCTTCGGCCGGGTCGTGGTGGACAAAAACCAACGCGGACAACACTTGGGCGCTGATTTAATGGCCCATATCGAACAGGTCGTACAGGAACACTATGCTGATTTGCCAATTCAAATTGAAGCCCAAGTGCCAGTACAAGGATTTTACCAGCATTTCGGCTTCACTTCGAGCGGTACCCCTTTTCTATTCAACCACACGCCCCACATCAAAATGACTAAACCTGCGCGACAACGCCAATAGCTGAGCACATCACATCGGCACATATGCGGGGACAAGAGCTGACTTAGCGCTATGCTGATTAGAATCCAAAACTCAAAACGCGTGACTCGGACCACAATCCGAATCACGCGTTTTTAATTGACTCATTTATTCAGCTTTAGATAACCGTTCAACGTCACGCACAATCATCAACTCTTCATTAGTTGGGACAACCATGACCGTTACCGGTTCGTCATCTTTGCTAATAATTTGTTCCTTACCGTGCATATGATTCTTTTCATCATCCACTGTCACGCCAAAGTATCCTAAAGCTTTAGTGACGCGTTCGCGGATCATCCATGAGTTTTCACCCACACCAGCCGTGAAGACAAGGGCATCAATTCCGTTCATTTCAGCAATATAGCTGCCGACATACTTCACAACCCGGTTAACAAAAATATCAATTGCTAGTTTTGACCGTTCACGGGTGTCTTGCGACTTATCAAGATCACGCATATCAGGTGACAAACCTGAAATACCAAGTAACCCGGACTTATGATTCAAAATGTCCACAAAGTCTTCCACATCAGAGATCCCTAAATGGCGCATCAAGAATGGAATAATTGAGGCATCAATATCACCGGAACGGGTACTCATGGTAATCCCAGCTAGCGGCGTAAAGCCCATTGAAGTGTCGACGGCTTTACCATGATCAAAAGCCGTGATCGAAGCACCCGACCCTAAATGTAATGTCACTAATTTAAGCGAATCCAATGGTTTCCCCAATAGTTGGGCCGTCCGATTAGCAACGTAACGATGACTTGTGCCATGTGCCCCATACTTCCGCGCGCCAAATTTCTCATAATAATCGTAAGGAATACTATATAGGTAATTAACTTTAGGCATATCCGCATACAGCGAAGTGTCAAACACGGCTACTTGAGTCGCTTTTGGTAATAAATCACGGAATACTTCAATATAATAAGCCTGCGTTGGATTATGTAGCGGCGCATACTCAGATAAATCTTTGATTTTTTTCAAGGTTTGCGAAGTAATAACGACAGAGTCTTTGAAATCTTCGCCACCCGCAACAACCCGATGACCAACCCCAGTGATTTCACTAAGATGAGTCACAACATTATCGCTCTTCAGCCGTGTTAAGACCATTGCAGCGGCTTCTTTTGCATCAATTTGGTCCTTAGTTTCAGAATATTTACTACCATCCGCCTTCTTAATTGTGAAAACGGAATCTGGCAATCCCAGCCGATCAACCATTCCCGATGCGATTACCGTTTCTTCGGGAACACTGAAAAGCTTCCATTTTAAAGTTGAACTGCCGGCGTTAATTGCTAAAATTTTTGCCATGACTATTTTTCCTCCATCCATCATCAAGTGTGCCTAATGTCAGTTTAACTAATAGTGGATACGCTTTCAAGGATTTGTTCACAAACTTTCAATTTTCATAACATTGCAAACTTAATTATCGGCATATTATTTCTTTCATAAGGCGAAATTAGCCTATAATATAGTTAATAGAAAGCGAGGCGATCATGATGAAAAAAACGTTTACTTGGTCCGTCAGTAACGGCTTTGCTGTCCTCCTCCTGACCGTGGGGACAATTCTTGCTATCATCACTCTTGGTATTAGCTTTGGTTCACCAATCAGTGTCGACGCCATGGTCACAGCAGCGGCTCTGTGGCTAGCCGGTGTCGTCTTCTTACATCCAGCCCCTGTGAGAATTCTAATTCCCGTCATCACATTAGTCAGTCTCAGCCTTGGTTACGCCACCTACTTTAGCACGTCCGGTTCATGGTTGCTTGCGATTTTAGCGACCATTATCACAGCCGGCATCATCAGCTACGGTTTTAGTCTCCGTAAGACGATTCGCCAACACCACAGCCATTGGTACGATTAATTTCCTAGTCTGATTCATTTTCTTCTAAATCAAAATCGTCAATCTAAACATCGCAACGGGCATCGGCGCCCTTATCGCGATGCTTTTTTATTTAGCTTTCAATCCAGATTGTTAACCCGTATCAGTTTTTCAAAGGCAAAAGTGACCAGCTAAGATTCGCTGGAAAAAATTCGGAATAGCATGCACCCGTCTGGCTAGTTCGTCCTACATTGACTCCCAGGCATTTTCGCCAATTGCTGGAACACGACGAGCCCAGATTCAAGCCGCCGAAGCCCACGTCTTAAATACTGGTCTGCCACAGCTTAGCCATCATTTAAGGCCACATCACAGAGCCCCGCCCGGCATCATCAATCAACAGCAGACAAACACGAACAGATGTTTTATAATAGGAAGCGACTAAATTCAGAAGGGATGCTCCGATGGCAACTAAGATTGGAATTCGACAATTGGTAGAATTCGTCTTGCGACAAGGCGATTTAAATGAAGTAAAGAATAGCCAGAACACTGCGTTGAACGGTGCTAAGATTCATCGTCAGCTCCAGAGTAGTCGTGGTGAAGACTATGATAGCGAAGTTTACCTGAAAAAAATTGTGACGATGAACGATACTGATTACATTATCGCGGGTCGGGCAGACGGGATTCAGTTAAATGATGATGGGGCGTTGATTGAAGAAATCAAAACATCCGATCAAGTCTTCGAGGACTTAAGTACCAACACGTTGACACTTTACTGGGGGCAGATCAAAGTCTACGGTTACCTGTTACTGCAAGAACATCCCGATCTTGAGCAGGTCACGTTGCAGCTGACCTACTTTCAAGTCATCAATGAAAAAATCACGAAGACCCAGCAAATCCTTCACCGGGCTGAACTAGACGCATTCTTCCACGACTTAATTACAGAATATGAATACTGGTTGACATTACGAGCCGATTTACGACGACAACGAAACGCTTCTATTGAAGACTTGCCATTTCCGTTTCCAGCTTTTCGACCGGGCCAACATGAATTGGCTGGCGCTGTTTATAAGACAATTCGGTTGCAAAAACGCCTCTTTGTCGAAGCACCAACTGGGACGGGGAAAACGATCTCAACGCTATTTCCGGCTATCAAAGCAATGGGCGAAGACGTGATTGAGCGCCTCTTTTACCTGACCGCTAAGCAAAGTACGCGCCACGTTGCTGAAGAAGCGGTCACGCTAATGAGTCATGACGGACTCAAACTGAAAAGCATTACGCTAACTGCCAAGGATCAGATTCGTTTTCCCGAGGAACAAGATGTACTTCCGGAAGATAATCCTTATATGATTGGGTACTACGACCGACTTAAACCAGCACTCAAGGATCTGTTGACCCATGAAGACCAGATTACCCGTTCCGTGATTGAACAGTATGCTCGCAAGCATACTGTCGATCCGTTTGAATTTTCACTCGACACGTCGCTCTTCTGTGATGTGATTATTTGTGACTACAACTATCTTTTTGACCCATTAGTCTATTTACAACGGTTCTTTAGCGAACGTGATGACGACAACTTTTTCCTTGTCGATGAAGTCCACAACCTTGTTAGTCGCTCCCGTGATATGTACTCTGCAGCCGTTAGTGACCAGCCAATCAGTGCGTTGCTAAAATTAGCCAAGCCCGATAAAAGTCAGCCAAGTGACGACTTACAACGCGAACTCAAGAAAGTCCGGCGTAGTTTTACGCGCATCAGTAAAACCTTGATTGATGACCAAGTAACGGAACAGGTGCTACCTGATCCCCCGGACAAATTATTACGCACCCTCAGAACATTTAATGAATTTGTGACTGACTGGTTGGCGCAACAAAAGCCGGGGCCACTGCTCGACGCCGTCCGTGACTATTTCTTCGCCTGTCTGACCTTTGTTAAAATTGGCGACCTATATGATGGCAGCTACCAGACGCGCTTCGTCCTTGACGGTCATCACTTAACGATCAAGGAACTCTGCCTAGATCCCAGTGACTTTCTTAATCGGTCATTAGAGCTCGGCAGTGGTGCTGTCCTATTTTCTGCGACGCTGACCCCGATGGCTTACTACCAGCGGGTGCTTGGCGGTGAAGCCAACAGTTTGGCCTACCAGCTTCCATCACCATTTCCACCAAAGCATCAGGCCATTCTCGCCACCCAGTACGTCCAGACAACGTATCACGAACGCGAACATAACGTGCCCCGGATTATTGCCAGCTTGCACGCCATGTTGACGGCTAAACGTGGCAACTACCTCGTGTTCTTTCCGTCGTATGGCTATCTGTTGCAGATCAAAACTGCCTTTGAAGCCGCCTACCCTGATGTGGCAACTACCGCCCAAGCCTCGACGATGGATGCAACTGCCCGGCAGACCTTTTTGAACCAGTTTCAGTCAGCACCCTCGCAAACCTTACTCGGTTTCTGCGTACTGGGTGGTATCTTCTCCGAAGGCATTGACTTACGTGGCGACCGTTTGATTGGAGTCGCTATCGTTAGTGTCGGTCTGCCGGGGATCAACCCTGAAACGAACTTGATTCGTGACTACTACGACCATCAAAACGGCTTAGGATTCGCCTACGCTTACCAACTGCCAGGCATGAACAACGTCTTACAGGCTGCTGGCCGCCTGATCCGCAGTGCCAAGGACACCGGAATCGTTCTCTTGTTAGACCAACGCTTCGCTAGTCGGCGCTACACAGATTTATTTCCAGCACATTGGCAGTACTATCAGACGATCCAATCAGTCCCGCAGCTCGAAGCAACGATTGCCAACTTTTGGCACCAAATGGAGGTGACTCATTAATGAAGACTAAATTAACTAAACAACTTGAAAGTACCCTCTATCAGTACTGTCTAGAACAGGGCGCCTACGTGGTTGAAGAAGTTGCGATGCCCGCTGATAAAGGGATCGTTGATACATTAAGCTATCAACAACTCCCCGATGGCCAGATTGAATGGCGTTGCTACGAATTGAAAGTCACCAAAGCAGATTTTCATTCAAAGGCCAAACTGTCATTTATCGGTCATTACAATTACTTTGTCTTGCCGCAACAGCTTTACCTAGAAGTTCAATCGGAAATTCCAGACCATATTGGTGTATTGATCTACCGTGCTTTTGATCAGCGGGCCCTAGAGCTCGCACCCCAACCGTTGCGAACGCCTGGTTTCCTAACTGTCGCTAAGAAAGCCCAACGCCAAGACTTACAAGTCGAGCAAACGCCCCTTATCAGTCACTTTATCACATCGCTCTTTCGTGAGGTCGATAAAGCCAAGCGTGTGAAGAAAGGACTACAGCTCTACTCTGATGACCAACTCTTCAAAGAATTACGCAAACGAGCCCGCACCGGCTACGACGTTTATGATCCTGAACAAAACTTGTACGATCGCTTCATCGATGACACCCAGAATGACGCGGTGACTGCGCTACAAACAGAATTAGATGCTCGCAATGCTGAATATCAGGCACTCAAACTAAAATATCAGGCGCTAACGGCACCAGATCTGCGTGACCAGTTATGAGCACTTACTACCCCTATCTACGTGGACGGATGTATGATTTGTTAGCCTTAAAAACATTGTGCGAGCAACACCAACTTGGCCCACACATCATCCCAGTAATTGAACCAGTCCGTGACTCCAAAGAATTACAACAGACAGTCACGACTTTTATTGAAGCCCAACAACCATTTAGCATTATTGCGAATCCCCAAGTGAGCGTCTATGGTCTTAATACCGTTAAGCTCCATCCACTTCCGGATCTGCGTCCCTACCCATTTTACCGGCCGGGCGCAATTCTTGCGGCTGATTTTAGTCGCGACTTTCTGACAACCAGTCCTGGTCAAACAAGCTTGCTCATCGCGCCTAACTATCCGTTGCTTAAGGCCTATCAGCATACGACCACTTTACAGCATGCTGGTCATGTCCTAATCCCTGATGAAGCGCGTTTGCACCAACTATTACCACAACACGCGGTCTTATTGACTGATCCCGTGGCAACCCCAGCGCACGTTGCGGACTATCAAGAAATAACTGACGCCTATTTTGCCCCCGCTAACTGGCACCAAACACCGGTTGGCTTTGATGGTTTTGGCGATTACTCACTCATGGGCCGACCCTACTTTGACCACGGTATGCCATCACGCGCAATTGCATTACATCTTATTTATGTTACGGTTAACGGTGACCTGCGCATCCATCATTTTGTTTCGGACAGCAATGCCAATATGCGTGGTCAAAAGCAAAAGTTTTTTGAAGCATTAACAAAGCTCACCGACTGGGCACCCGCACACCTGACGGGACTCAATCGCACCCCCGCGCTTGCCACCCTATTGGCCTACGCTGAGGGTGATAAATTCCCAGGGTTAGGAATAATTAAGAAATTAGCAATCATGCACCACTTTCAATTGATGCACCGACTACTAGCACTGAATTGAGGAGAAATGATGGCAAAACAAGAATCTGCTTGGAAACAAATGATCCATTTCTATCGTCATGATTACGAAGAGCAACATGCTCCGATGTTATACGGCGACGTTTGGCTGAAGACCAAATCACATGACCGGCTTCTACTAGGGTTAAGTGACCAAGGACAGCACAATCTGGGTGTCGTTCATCAACTTGCTTTACCAACTAAGGGCCAGCACCTCGTGGCAGGTGATCCGCTCGTCACGATTACGGACGAGCACGGGGCGCATCCGGTGCCAACACCCTTTAGTGGTACCGTTCAGAAGCTTAACGAAGACCTACAAGCGGCACCCCAATCGCTCATTAACAATAAGCAAACCGACAATTGGCTGGTCCAATTAAAGGCCGACTAACTTCGAGTTACCAAAAGTAAGTTAG
Source organism: Lactiplantibacillus argentoratensis (assembly GCF_037290055.1). Lineage (NCBI taxonomy): Bacteria > Bacillati > Bacillota > Bacilli > Lactobacillales > Lactobacillaceae > Lactiplantibacillus > Lactiplantibacillus argentoratensis. The sequence goes on along the minus strand of NZ_CP147647.1, from coordinate 286,390 downwards.
CTTATGTTTGAATAAGCGCTTACATTTCCACCAAAACGACTCGTAAATTGACTTAACCAAGCTTAGCCACGACATCAACGGTTGCCGATCCCAGCAATATCAAGCTCCGAACTTATATAGTCGTGTTTGATTATGTTAACCAACAGACACCGTCTTCATTTGTAAACAGCCTTGATTGACACGCTCAGAAACAATTGCACCGCGCGTTATATTACAAAAGATTACAAAATACGCCGTTTATTACAAGAATTAGGGTAATTCGTAAAACTCCTGCTATTTTCCTGTCACAATCGCCAGTTATACTAGGTACCATTGAGTGCTTGGAAGATTCGCGGGGCCAAGCCAAATTCGGACTAAAAAATAGGAGTGTACATTACAAATGAAGATTAAGAATGCTTTATTATCAACTGCTGCCGCTACTGCTAGTCTCTTTGCCATTGGTGCTACCGCTCAAGCTGCTACGGTAACTGTTAAGGCCGGTGACACGGTTTCTGCCATTGCTGCTGACCACAACACGACGATTGATGCGATCCAACAAGCTAACCACTTAAAAGACGTTAACTTGATCTTAGTTGGTCAACAACTTGAAGTAAATGGTGATAGCACTACCACGACTTCAACACAGACGACGCAACAAACGACTACGACACAATCATCAACTCAGACTAGTCAAACGCAAGCTCAATCGAACCAAGCTAGCCAGACCCAATCAAGTCAAACACAAACTAGCAAACCTGCTGCTCAGACGACGACTCAAACGTCTAGTTCAACATCAAACTACAGCAACAATGGTTCTGATAGTGCTGCTAAGGCTTGGATTGCTGGTAAAGAATCTGGTGGTTCATATTCTGCTCGTAACGGTCAATACATCGGTAAGTACCAATTAAGTGCTTCATACTTAAACGGTGACTACTCCGCTGCCAACCAAGAACGTGTTGCTAACAGTTATGTTGCTTCACGTTATGGCTCATGGAGCAACGCCAAGAGTCACTGGCTTGCTAATGGCTGGTACTAAGAAGCCACTCTAAATTAATAAACAAATGCAAAGATTGTGGATCATTTCTGATTCGCAATCTTTTTTTCTACTATTAAATCCGTGCTGAAGCACGTGTGTCCCCCACCAATACCCATTATAAAGTTACTCAGTTGCTAAGTGACTTTATAATAGGCCTTAGCACTTAGCATGCTGACAACCCGTTATTTAGATATGCGATATGCTTATTCTGGCAACCGCTTTAATACGGACACAATCCAGACCTGCTAGTTGTCTCCCCCAATCGACGACCCACTCTCCCAACCAAAATACCACATGTTTTTATTTAACAATTCACTAACCTTAACGGAGAAAATCCAACTAATTTCCTGACTAAGTACAGTCCCGAACCCCCGACAGTTTGACGACTAGTCCACAACGACAACCACATACCATTCAGCTATGGCGTAATACTAACCCAGTAACGTTTTAGTAGCGATCGTCATGGGCTACTTTTGGCATAAAGCTACTATAGTAATACTTAATTAATCGACGCCTTCGTTAACCGACCACAATTGACGACACGATGCGCAACTTCTATCAATTATCTGCTTTACCGAAAAATAATTAGTCAGTACCACGTCGCCAAGCAATAAAATGACTAGTTAAGTGTCACTGTAATCAGACCTCCCGACAAATTAACCCGTCAAAATTCACTAGTTAAGTGCTTAAAATTATCGATAATCCTCGTTGACTTTTCATAAATCGACCCAAAGTGATCACTTTTATCGGATAAAGCGGCTAATTTCCATCATTAGTTTTCCCGTTTAATCATTGTCGCTATTGATTTTCTAGCTAGTTAATCGGGATTGGTAGCGCTATTTTACATGAAATCCGGCTCAAATATTACAATTCATTACAAAAACGGCCTTATATTACAAGCACCCCCCAAAAACGTAATGTTCTGATTATTGCACTGCAACACTCACTAGTTATACTAGTCACTGTTGATTGGTTGAGACATCAACTGCTCGACCAATAGAAAATATATGTAAATAATCGAACACACGCAAATTATAGGAGAGTGTATTAATTATTATGAAGATCAAAAACCTTGTATTATCATCAACTGCTGCATTAGCTTTATTCGCTATCTCAACAACGGTTGCCAACGCTGATACTTATACTGTTAAGGCCGGCGATACTGTTTCAGCAATTGCCCAAGCTCACAACACTTCAGTTTCAGCCATTGAAAAGGCAAACAAGTTAGCTAATGTTAACTTAATCTTCATTGGTGATAAGCTTGAAGTCAATGGTACTACTACAACAACCACGACTTCTGCTGCTACAAGTGCTGCACCACAATCAGCAACTAGCCAAGCTACTTCTTCAGCTGCTTCAACTGCAACGAGTGCCAGTGCTACTAGTGCTTCTTCACAATCAGTTGCTAGCCAAGCTACTAGTTCTGCTGCTACTTCTTCAGCTGCTAGCCAAGCTACTTCAAGTGTTGCAACGAGTGCTGCTTCTTCAGCAAGCTCAACGCAATCAGCTGCTAGCCAAGCTTCAAGTTCTGCTGCAACCACTAGTCAAGCTTCATCAAGCGCTACTAGCTCAGCTGCATCATCAACAACCTCAACGACTTCAAGCTACACTGGTAGTAACTTAAAGAGCTACGTATTAAGCCAAATGCAATCACGGACTGGCGTTTCAGCTTCAACTTGGAACACGATCATCACGCGTGAATCAAACTGGAACACTACGGTCAAGAACAGTACTTCTGGTGCCTATGGTTTATTCCAAAACATGCACATCAGCAGTGGCTCTGTTGAAGACCAAGTTAACGCTGCCGTTAGCTTATACAACGCACAAGGCATGGCTGCTTGGGCTTTATAAAATAACTGATTACTAACGAACAGCGTAATGACATTAATTGTCGTTACGCTGTTTTTTTATGCTCAGATTCATTTAAAAGGCGTATGCTTAGTAGCGAGAATACGAGGAAGGATCTGAAGAGATGCGCCACGAAACCAAATTAGTCATCACACTATGGGGTGGCATGTTAGGCAGTATGTTGTTGATTGGCCTGATTTTTCAGCTACCACGCTTAACCCAACTCCCATCCTCATTAACAACTGGGGTCGAAGAGCTGTTCTTTTTAGCAATTGCACTCATATTAAATCGTGACTGGCTACGGCAAACCTTAAAATTTGGGGTATCGGCAACTTGGCGTCGGCAAATCCGGCCCATCATTCCAACCTTAATCGTAGCCGCACTAATTGGATTATATACGTTAGCAACCGCCCAACAACTGACAAACACCCTGACCCTGTTATTCGTTGCCATATTGATCAGCCTGTTCGAAGAGACCTTTTTTCGCGGAATGTTGTTTCAGGCCAGCCAGTCAACATTGGGTGTAGGTAGAGCTGCAGTCTTCACTAGTATCCTCTTCAGTTTGACCCATCTAATCAATCTTGGTCACCAAACACTTAGTTTAACCCTATTGCAATTGGGCTTTACGTTCGTACTGGGGCTACTATTATGTTTAATCACGGCACAGACAACATCGCTACTATGGCCATTGTTGATTCACACCGTCAATGACTTCTTTAGCATGATGGCACCTCCAATCAATTTGCCCGGTATAACGACGACTAGTTTTCAAATCATCGAAATCGCGGTCATTATCCTATTAATACTGCCGATTCTACGCCAAAATCACCAGTGGCTGTCATAATGACCACCAGCAACTAATCGATTCGTAATTAATATAACCAACACCTTCAATGTGACCTATACTAAAGTTAGCATTAACTTCTGGAGGGGATTTCGATGTCATCAACCAAACGCGGCTGGGGAGCCGCTATTAGTATTTTCATTTTAGTACCAATTCTTTTTAAATTAATTGCCTGGCTACCAGTACCAACTTTATACAGTGGGCTGGTCCAAGACTTGCTTGTATTACTTATTTTCCTGCTATTAAATCATTTTTGGTTTAAAATATCGATTCAGTGGTGGCAATCGCAATCACTCGTACGACAATGCTTGCAGCTCATCCCGGGAATTATTATTTTATTACTACCAATGACGAGCAACTTCATCAAGCTATGTCATCTTGCTTGGACCCCAACGTTAATTCTCTATATTGGCTACGCCCTAGTTATCGGGATCACTGAGGAATATATCTATCGGGGCATGCTCCTGCCACTACTACGACAATGCTTCCCTCACCGACTCATGCTAGCCATTTGTATCGACAGTTTACTATTTGGTCTTACCCACCTACTCATTAACAGCAGCCAGCTGACCCTCAGCTACGTCATCCCACAAGTCTTTTATGCTGCAGCGGGTGGCCTGATTTTTTGCGGCCTTTATCTACGAACCAATAACTTAGTCTGGCCGATTTTCTTGCACGCCTTATCGGACGTATCCGTCGTCGTTAGTTTGGCCACGCATACCCACACCGCGGCCAAGTTGAGTATTCCGGTTGCTTACGCGATTGGCATCTCGGTGCTCTATCTCGTCTTGTTTATCATCATCGCCTTTATCGTTCGCTGGCAAGTTCGCCCTCAAAACCGATTGTTGTCTCGTTAGCAATTCACAGTCATTAAAAAATGAGTCCCCAGAATCAAATCATTCTGAGAACTCATTTTTAGTGACTTATCTTGATAAGAGTACGATTGTACGCGTCAACTCACGTCTGATTCAATCGTAAGAGCACCCTAGGTTTCCGCCACAAATTTGTGCTTTTCTAATCGGTAGGAGTGGTCACAAACGTCCGCCACATCCGGTTCATGCGTGACAATAATGACGCACTTCTTTTGTTCATGCGCAATTTTTTGAAATTGGTCAATCACATATTTCGTATTTTCTTCATCCAAATTACCGGTTGGTTCATCCGCAACCACTAGTTTAGCATCGCACACCATGGTCCGTGCAATCGCCACCCGTTGCTGCTGACCACCAGATAAGCGTTGAACATTCTTCTTCATCTGATCATCTGTAATACCTAACCGTCGTAACATCTTCATCGCATAATCCTTGTCACCACGGTGTTCCGAGTTCGTAATTGCCATGGCAGTCATCAGATTATTCAATGGTGACATATACGTCAACAAATTATATGATTGAAAAACGATTGCTACTTTGGACTTCCGATAGTTCGTCAGACCAATCTTATTGATTGGTTCACCATTGAGTTCAATTTGCCCAGCCCGCGGTTTATCTAGACCCGCCAGCAGTGAGAGGAAGGTCGTCTTACCGGAACCACTTTGACCAACAATGGCATACGAAGTCCCCGACTTAAATTCAAGGTTTACATTCTCAAATAGACTATTTTCTTGGCGGTCATACCAGTAACCAAGATCATTTACTTTTAACATTGCCGCCCCTCCTCGTATATTTAATATAAACAAACAATTTTAGACCATTTTATAGTTTGGACGTTACGTGCTATCCTCTAGTTGTTCATTGGATCTGGGTCCAACTGGTATAGGTTTCTCCCTCCCGTAGCTAGTTATTCTAGACTACATGTTAAGTCTGCCGCCCAGGTGAAATCGTATCAAAGCCCTTCGCATTAGCGGAAGTTGAGACGGTCGCATTGTAACTTGAAACGTTGCTAAGCTTGGCGATTTTCTTCGCATCACTCAGTTTAACGGGTGATGTCGTTAACTTAGGCCGACTACTTTTACTCGTCGACGTGGCGCTGCGCATCTTCTTAAAAGCCGCCTCCCGGTTAGCAGATAAAGTGACGGTCGCCCCGACACTTTTCTTGGCATTACTAGTTGCCGTATCGGCAGCATTCCTAATCAATAACCCGGCCAATACAAACAGCATGATTGCTGACGTGACAAGCACTAATAGAATTGAACGGCCTTTTTTTGCCGTTAGATTGAGCCATGCGCGTTTAAAAAAATTCACGCTTAAACCCTCCTTCAGATAAAATATTGGTATGACAATTGCTTTGCACTGCTTTTAACCTACACGGGAAATCTGACTAATTTGTGAACTTGCTGAGTTTATTTATGGGCCTGAAGCTGAATATTTTTTAATTTGCTAGCCAAGCCCCTGAAAAGCTGGTTGTGCTTGCTACTACTAGCATTGCACCGTATCTGGGGGGTGTTTTTACATGCGTTAATCAACACTTTCGCTGAACGCCAAATAGTCGCGACAAGAATTAGTAATTAATTCTTATCGCGACTATTGAACTTATTGATTGAACTCGTTACTCACACAATCGTAAACTTACTCTTCCGGCACGGTACTTAAGTGCCACGTGATCGTACCCTGATAACTTCCAGGAACAGCGGCGGGCGTTGTTTTGAGCACCAAACCTTGTTGCGATGACCAGTGGGCGGTCACGTCATAGTCGATCCCTGGGGCCGTCTTTTGGCGCGCGATTTCCACGGCATCCTTTCCCAACATTGTCAGCTTGGCACCATCCTGATAATACAAGTTTCCCGCTAGTGTGCGGCCCTGATTAGTCACGAGAGGGGTCGCGGTCGCCTCTAAGCGCCAAGCGGCTTTCGAGCCCGTATCATCATTGACAACTACTTCAAGTCCCTCGGGCCGACTGACTTGAGCCGTTCCCGTCAGCTTGATTGGTGCAAACACACTTTCAGTACTGACTTTTTTCAGCTGTAACTCCCCACCAATGACCGTGACCGTTACTGTCACTGGTTCTGAGTAGGCGTTATCTTTGCTATGAGCCCGTAACGTAATCTGATTTTCACCGATTTGTAGTTCTTCGGCATCCACTTCAAATTCGACATAACCAACCGGATCGTCCATGCTCAACTGATAGTCTTCTCCCGCTTCACCATTGACCCGGTACTCGATACGCATGCCATCATTGTCAAAGTCTAACCCATCATTTAGCTTAATTTGGCCCTTAATGATGACGGGCTCGCCTTTCTTCACTTGTGTCAACGGTTCAATCGTCAGGTTAACGGTCTTATTGGTCGTAATGGTGAAGTGCGGTGTGGCCGTTGCGGTCTTCATCTCGTGACCCTCAAAGTAACTCATGTCATCATCAACAAAAGTATCCCGATCGACCTTGGCAGCCTCACCAATCAGCGTAATATAAGCGTGTGGATTTTTCATTGATAGTGTCCGCTGCAAATCGTGTTGTAAGCGGGCCGCCGACGATTCGTTATCGTCCGCTGGTAAATTGATCTCTTCCTCGGTACCATCCGCATAGCGGATCTTCGCGTGACTAAAGTGAACTTGTTCGGGTAATGGTAGGCTGGCCTTAACCTGTTGCCATTCATTGTCACCATTGAGATAGCTCAGAACGTACTCATATTCCAACTCATCCCCACCATGAACCCAGTCTCCTTCATGGACAGTTCGCTCTTGAGTCAGATTGGTTACGTTTAAATCTGACTCGATTTCAATCGGTTGTGGCAACCGGTCAAAGACGACTAGTGTTCTGGCATTAGCGGTTGTCGCCGTACTAGTTAATCCCCAAGTAACATTTCGGATATCCTTTCCAAAAACTGTCGTATCAATTGTGGTCATTCGTGTTGGTCCCTGATCCAGGGTATAGCTCATAATTTGTTTACTGGCGACCCACTTCAATACAAGATGGTGCCAGTTACCGTCCGCGAGTGGTAATTTATCAGCGATACTCCCATGGTTCTGTTCAAAACGATAAGAGGACGTTAAACCACCCCGTTGCGTATAAGTATCCGGACTTGCATGGTAACTCGTGGCCATATGCATTTTTTTAGGCTTTTCATCGAAAGAATTCCCCCGGGGATATAATCCCCAAAAACCACCGTCATTCACTTTGGTATCCAGTTCCAACGCCCAACTTTTTTGAATCGCCGTCTTAGCAATCGTGGCCGGCGCCGTTCGCCGTGTATAGGTATCCGTCCCATAAACACCCAAGTTCTCACCAATAATGCTTTTCTTTCCATACCGACTAATCGCACTCATTTTGCGGGGATCATTCTGTAAAACAACGGCCAATCCTTCACCCACGGCTTTGTCCCCAAAGTTCACCCACATTGAGACTTGGTTATCGACCCGCATGTTAAAGCGATTAACAGGGGTCGACCACATTGCCCCAACTTGATTATCGTCATTTGTTAATTCGATAACATGCTGCGAATGGCCATTCTTTGAAACAGTCTGCATTGTGGCCGAATTACGGTCAAACTTTCCCGGTTCAAATAAGCCTTCCAGATTCAGTCCAGCGGGTGCCGTATCAAGTACGTCAGCCTTACTAACTAACGGTATCACTGCCCCTAAACAGACAAACAGTCCTAACAAGAGTCCCCAAAACCTTACTTCTTTCACCTAACGTCGCTCCCATCACTTGCCTTCCGCAGCTATTCTTACGCCGTATCTTAGCAAATTAAGCGACATCATGTCAATTATTTTTATAGTTATAATAAGTATTTATTTATACATAAAATTTAAGCAATCGCACTTATACCAAAACATATTGATTTTAATAAAAACCAGCGCCTGACAGTTGTCATCGCGCTGGTTTTAAATTGACGGCTCACTTACTCACCGCGCCAGGAATTAAGCGCGTTAGGCCGGTAAATTTTCTGGAGCAAATGGGCAGTCGACCACGTGATCATTAATGAGACCAGTCGCTTGAAGATAAGAATAAATGGTTGTCGGCCCGACAAACTTAAAGCCGCGGCGTTTCATCTCTTTAGACACTTGTTGCGCCAAGTCGTTTGTTGCCGGAACCTCATCGATTGACGTCCACGCCTGGCGTATAGGCTGGTTATCAACAAACGCCCATAACCAAGTGGCGAAGTCTTCCCCGGCCGGCCAATCTCGGATCACACGAGCATTGTTGATCGTTGCCATTAATTTCTGGCGATGCCGAATAATTCGGGCGTCGGTTAGTAGTCGCTCAACATCGGCGGTCGTCATAGCGGCCACCTGGTCAACATCGTAATCCGCAAAGTCTTCATTAAAAGCCGCCCGCTTATTCAGGACGGTCTGCCAGCTCAATCCTGCTTGATAAGTCTCCAAGCACAATAGTTCAAAAAGTCGCTGCTGATTATGTTGCGGCCGCCCCCACTCGTTGTCATGATACGCTTGCATTGCTGGTGATGAATCCGCCCATGCACATCGTTGCATTAAAAACATCTCCTTACTGCCGCTTTCCACCCCGGCTATCTCATACGCCCAGATTAAAACGAACACTGGTTTTAAAATTTAACTGTCGCTCTAAAAAAAGCGCCGTCCAACTTGAATCGTTAGACGGCGCCAGTTGGTTACACTTATTATCGCATAACCGACTTATTTTATTGACGATTTCGTTTCGTCTGCTTTTCAGCAGTGGTTTCGTCTTCCATACGATCGGTCAACGGATAAGTTAACCGAATCAAACTTGGAATAATCGTTGGGATGGCGAATACCAGGATAATCAACCCGATAATCACAACCATCGCCACTTGGATCAACGTCAAGACACCGGATGGCATCAAGGCGGCGAACGTCCCACTCAAGATCAAGGCAGCGGATAAGACCACGGCCCCAATGACGGCGGAAGCTCTGACAATTCGAGTACTTGGTGTTGCAGCCGAATTATCAAATTCACGATACTTCATCATCAAGAAGATACTGTAGTCGACCCCAAGGGCAATCAACATGATGAACCCGAAGAACGGTGTGTTCCAAGTTAACATGCTTTGACCCAAGAACCAGTTGCTCAAGATCCGTGTAATACTCAAGGACATAATGTAAGCCAATAACAAAGTCCCTAAGATGTAGAACGGTTGTAAGACAGAACGCGTGATAACCATCAAGGCAATCAAGATTCCGACTAACATAATTGCAGCGGTCCGAACGAAGTCACTAGAAGCAATTGCTTGGGTATCGTTCGTTTCAGACGTTTGACCACCAATCGCAATGGTGGCACCATCTAACGCAGTTCCCTTCAAGCTGTTCGTTGCTTGCTTTTGAATTGCCGTTACTTTATCCATCGCTGACTTCGAACTTGGATTTTCATTCAAGACGATTGTTAACTTCGTTGCGTGGTTGTTACCAGACATGTAAGCCTTCAAAGCAGACTTGTAAGTCTTACCCTTCAAAGTGCTCTTTGGCACGTAATACGTCTTCGCAGCCGCGGAATCCTTTAAGCCAGTCAAGTAGCTGTTAGCTGAGCCAACACCTTTGTTGATCGTCTTAGTCCCGTCGCTGGCAGTCTTCAAACCATCTTGGAGCGTCTGCATCTGACCTACTAAGCTTTGGATACTGGTGTACATTTGTTCATTACCAGAGGCCACTTGCGAGGCACCACTGTTAAGCTTACTTACACCACTTACCAAGGTTGGTACTTGCGAGTTCAAACTTGCAGTCCCACTGGCTAATTGTGAAGCACCACTATTTAACGTTGAAGAGTTGGCAGCTAATTGGTTAGTCCCAGAATCAAGCGCACTGATGGCACTCGTTAGCGTTGGAATTTGCCCTTGTAAGCTTGTCAAACCAGTTGACACTTGTGATGCACCGCTATTGACTTTAGTTGCACCAGTCGCAGCTGTTGAGACGCCATTGGTATACGTATTTAGTTGTGATGCTAGGGAACTTGCCCCACTTTGAAGTTGGTTCAAGCCAGTAGTAATTTGTTGAGATCCATCTACCAATCCATTGGTACCGTTTAAACCAGATTGAATCTGTTGCATCCCACTAATCGCAGATTGCAGCTTTGAAATAACTTCCAAAGAACCATTATTGGCCTCCGTTGATTTTTTAGCTAATTGTTGCAAGTTAGATAGTTGCTTCAATTCACTACTCAATGTCGAGAGTGTACTCAACTCCTTGGTTAAGGTGTCACCTGTCTTACTCATTGCTACTAAATCATCTTGCAGCTGCTGTGCACTTGTCTGAGTTGAGGTAATACTTGATGACATTGAGGAACTTGCGCTATTAACCTTTTGAGTAATTTGTTTTCCGACGGCAGTTAACGCAGCAGTTAATGCAGCAGTCTGTTGAGTAGTTAATGCAGTTCCACCGTTCTTATTAACAGCATTTACCACCGTCTGAATATCATCGTTACTTAAACTAACATCTTCAGAACTTGAGGCCACTTTTTCCAAAGCAGTTAGCGCCTCTTTTAAATTAGCTGCATCGGTTTGAACAGCCTTACTGTTGTCCGCCAGAGTCGAAGCAGTTGTTGTCATTCCACTAATATCTGGTAGCGAAGTCGAGCTAGTAGACAGCAACGGTTTCATTGCCTCATTTAATTGCTCTAAACCTTTTTGTAAGTCATTTAATTTTTGTGTATTAGCAGTACTTGTCGCATCTGAGACACTAGAGTTAACACTGGTCTGCATTTTTTGAAGACCGGCTGTTAACGCAGATGCACCAGTTTGCAGTTGTGAAACTCCAGAAGTTAAAGTTCCAGTTCCACTAGAGATCTTTGTTTTATACCCATTCAGGGTATCTAACCCAGAACTCAAAGTATTCGTCCCACTAAACAGACTATTGGCACCTGTAGACAACTGATTAACGCCACTAGCCAACGTTCCAGTCTTACTGTTCAACTGGTTCAAACCTTTATTGACCGTGTAGACACCATTAGTATAAGTAACTAATCCACTCGCTAACGAGCTCGAACCACTTGCCAACTGACTAGCTCCACTTGAAAGGGTTCCAGTCTTACCATTTAAAGTATTGAGCCCTGATGAAACTTCATCCGCCCCATCCGCCAACTTCTTGGCCGACTTCGCACTATCCGACATATTGGCACTCTTCAATTTACTATTGGCGCTATCTAACCCACTACCAATCTTAGTTAGCCCTTTGCTAGCAGACTTCATCCCACTAGTGACGGTGCCTAATTGGTTGCCAACGTATAATTGATCGATTTGTGAGCCACCGGGTTGGGTGACAGACGCCACGGTTTTAACACCCTTAACTTTTTGTAATTGTTTCGTTAAGCTGTCGATAACCTTTAAGTCTTTTTCATTATTTAAAGCATGATCCGTCTTGATATATAACGTTGACGGTTCAGCCGTCCCCTTGGAGAAGTGATCCTGAACAACTTGGAAGCCTTTCTTCGCAGGAATCGTGTCATTTAATTCGGCTAACGTATCGTAGTTTAATTCATTGTTGTACGTTAGGATAAACGGTAATGAGACACCTAAAACAACGACTAAGGCAATGATTGGGTAACGAACTGATGACGCTGCAATGCCGTGCCACATCTTGCTCGTACTACCGCCAGCAAACTTCTTCGTTGGCCAGAATAACCGTGGTCCTAATAATGCCATGAAGAATGGATTCAACGTTAACAAGACGAGCAATAGGATGGCGACCGCAATGGCAACCCCAACCGCTGACTTGTAAATCGAGAAGTTCGCTAACCCGAGGGCACTAAACCCAATCAATAGTGACGATCCACTGTATAGGATCGTTCGTCCGGCAATCTTTAACGCGCGCCCAGTCGCGGCGACCGGACTATCGCCATGACTGAGTTCTTCTTTGAATTGATCGAACAGTAGAATATTGTAGTCGGTCCCAATCCCGAACAAGACCACGACCATAAAGACTTGGGTAAAGTTCGACAATGGAAAGTTAAATTTATTAACGAGGTTCATCACAACGCTCAGCGAGATAATGAACGACACCCCAACTGACAACAGTGACACTAACGGCGTAATCGGCGAGCGGAAGACTAACGTTAACACGATGAAAATGAAAATAACGGTAATAATTTCAGTCTTCTGAATCCCCGCTTCCGTTTCCTGAGTGAAGTCATCATTTAAGATGTCACTCCCCGTCACGTACGTCTTAACCCCAGCCGTTTTGGCACCGGCCGTAATATTCTTGGTCATGTTCGCGACGGTCTGGTTCTTACCAACCATTAATTGTAGTAATTGGGTGGATTTGTCTTTTGAAATCAATTGCTTTTTGGCAGCAGCATTATCACTGGCAGCCGTCATTGATTTCACGTGATATTTTGATTTTTGCACTTTGAAGCGTTGAATCGTCCCATCGATTGCTTGCTTCTGGTCACTCGTTAACGGTGAATCACCATTATTGAAGACCACCACCACTTGGCGCGTATTATTTTGATTACGCCCCCAATGATTCTGAATGACTTGTGCGACTTGACTTTTAGCACTACTTGGCAACTTGGTCTGGCCCTTATCACGTACCAGACTGCTGATATTTGGCAGGAAGATGATGGCCGCTACCATCACAACTAGCCAAACAATCGCTTGGATTGTAAAACGTCTACGGCTCCCTTTCACGTTATATCCCTTCCCTAATTCAGATTCTTAAAACGACATCGTGACATTTAATCAACAATGTGTTTAAATAATAACAACATGTTAAATGAAAACCGGTGTAATTTCAACCAACAATTTTCATAAAATCGTCATTAAATAAACAAACAATAGTATATTGTTCAAATAATGAGGTGAACTTCAGTGGTAGGTACTAAAAACAACCGTCGTTCGCAAATGACCGAACGCCTAATTCAAGATAGTCTAATCAACTTACTTCAACATCAGTCGCTAGATGAGATTACGGTCACTGCTGTCTGCAAGGCCGCAGATATCAACCGGGGCACCTTTTACGCCCATTATGAAGACGTCAAAGATTGCATGCAGAAGATGGAACAAGATGCCACGGAAGAACTGCTAGCTGTTATTGATAAACATCTTAATCCCGACTCTTTACAAGCCATTCTGACGGGAATTTTTGAGGTGGTTAAAAAACGCCACGCCGTTACTTCCTTCATCTTAACAACCGACCAGGATTTTCTGATGAGCTTTATCGCAACAACTAAGCGTGAGATCTTAGCACATAACCAAGCTGAGATCACTGGTATTGGCAATCGCGAAAAAGAGTACATGTTTGAGTATTATCTCAATGGTATCGTTGGTGTTGTCCGTTATTGGTTAAAAACAGGACTACATGAATCACCGGAAGAACTGGCCAGTTTTATCAACGACTGGTGGTACCGGGGAAAACCAGTCAAAAATTTGGCTGAACACTGAATTTAACCCCACTATTCGATTGTTAGTTTAATTAATCTAGCTATTCCCATTAAATTAATTATTATCAATATGCCTTGGAAATTATCTTGCATATTAAAAGTAACATGAACCCTTTAATTGCAAAAGCAATCTAACTTCTTAATTACTTTCTTCTATAATAAGATACCAGTCATGTGCATGGATGGACTTGATTCGCGTCAAGAAAACCCCAAAATGCCCGATTATTAGCAATTACCTGCTGATAATCGGGCATTTTTTAGACTTCTTTTGGGGGCGTCTTAGGTTCATACATCCGTTGCTTGATATCGTCCATTTCCTGATCCAGCTCCGTAATTAACTGCGCCTTCTTAGTCAATGACGCTCGCAATGCGTCCTGATGCGGAACGTTCTTCTTATAATTTAATTCATGCTCCAACGACGCCCAAAAGTTCATGGCAATCGTCCGTACTTGTAGTTCGACCTCAATGATGCTCGGCCCATCAACAGTGTAGACCGGCACCCCGAGGATTAAATGCAAACTCTGATAGCCATTAGCTTTAGGATGATGAATATAATCCTTCACTCGTAATACTTTAATGTCAGCCTGAGTCGCCAATAAATTCTCGACTGTCTTGACATCGCTTAGGAAACGAACAATCAACCGGATACCCGCAATATCATGCAAATTATTAAACACCGCATTTAATGTTAACGGTAAATGCTTACGTTGCATCTTACCAACAATGCTCTCAGGCGACTTGATCCGGGACTGCTTGCTATCAATTAACGCGTAGCCGTAACGAAGCTCATACTCTCGACTAATATAATCTAACTTATCTAAAACGAGCTTCATCGCAACTTCATAACGTAACGAATAAGCTTTCAACTGATCAACAGCTTGCAAAAGTTCCGGGGGTGCTGGCAAAAGCTGATCATTATCTGCACTTGCTTGGGAATTTGTTGTGCTCAATCAATATCGCTCCAATATAAGACTCTATTCTCTCTCAATCTACCTTAACGGATCGTAATGGTCCACTCACGCGCAATTTGGTCATACGCAATTTGGTGCGCATCTTCACCAACTTGGTAAGCTAAGTGTCCGTCAACATCTGCAAAATCACTAGGAATCAGGCCGCGGCCCTCTAACACGTTCAGGTGACCAACGACCATGCGATCGGCCAAGAAATTCTCAAATCGCTGCCAGAAACTTTGAAAACTGGCGAAGTCATGCACATCAAAAATCTCGTTGCGGAGTACTTCGGCATCAAATTCAATTCGGATTCGCGCACTCTTAGGTATCACTTGGGGCCTCCTTCGCATCGGTTAATCCACATTGCACATTCTTAGTGACTCATTAACCAACAACTTATTTTTGGGACTATCTCAATAATAAGACACGATGACCAAGTTACGCAATATCTGACCAACAACTGCTATCAAAACTTAAGCGCTTTGTAATCGTTGGGTTAATTGATTTTACGTTTCGGGTCCCGGTTTGTAAAATTAAGTTAGAAATTTAAAAAGCCATTTGTGATAGACTTTTGAGTGTCAAAATCAAAAGAAAGGCTGATCACAAATGACCTATACTCATCTTACCATAGACGAACTTGCCACAATTTATTCTTTTTGGAAACTCGGTAAAAAGGCTTATCTAGTGGCCCCAGCGCTCCATCGGAGTGCTGAAACTGTGTATCGTATTTATCGGTTTCTTGACGCTGGCGGTACGATTATTGATTACCAATGCCACTATCGAAAGCATAAACAACATTGTGGGCGTAAACCAATTCAACTACGCCCTGATGAACTGGCCTATATTCAAGCCAAAACTCAAGCTGGTTGGCAACCAGATACCATTATTAATCGCCAAGAACGGGCTTTCAGCTGTGGGGTTCGAACCCTTTACCGCCTTTTCAAACGCGGTGTTTTGGGGTTGTCGACCAAAGATTTACCGATGCACGGCAAACGGCACCCTAATGGTTACATTGAACGCCGTGGGAAAGCGGGTCAATTGGGCAGGGATTTAAAGAATCGTTATCAGGACTATCCTAATTTTAATCAAGAATTCGGCCATTTAGAAGGTGACACGGTTCAAGGTAAAAACCATCAGGGTGCGGTAACCACGCTGGTTGAACGACAAACTAAGGTCGCAATTGTGCTGAATTCGCATACCAAGTCGGCACACGATGTCAATCGTAGTTTAGCAGGATGGCTTTCGAAGCTGCCACGACACCTATTTAAGTCAATTACGTTTGACAATGGTAAGGAGTTCGCCGGTTGGCGAACCATTGCTAACCAATTTGATTTAAATATTTACTTTGCCGCTGTCGGAGCACCCAATCAACGTGGTTTAAATGAGAACACCAATGGTCTGCTGCGTAAAGATGGTTTACGTCACAATCTTATTATGGACCAGCTATCAGATAGATTTGTTCAAGCAGTTGCCAGTCGACGAAACCACATCCCACGAAAAAGTTTGGGTTACCAGACACCTCTGGAAGCATTCATCAGTCAGATTACAGATGAACAGTTAAAAAATTTCTAACTTAATTTGACAATTCGGGCAAGAATTCGGCCATTTAGAAGGTGACACGGTTCAAGGTAAAAACCATCAGGGTGCGGTAACCACGCTGGTTGAACGACAAACTAAGGTCGCAATTGTGCTGAATTCGCATACCAAGTCGGCACACGATGTCAATCGTAGTTTAGCAGGATGGCTTTCGAAGCTGCCACGACACCTATTTAAGTCAATTACGTTTGACAATGGTAAGGAGTTCGCCGGTTGGCGAACCATTGCTAACCAATTTGATTTAAATATTTACTTTGCCGCTGTCGGAGCACCCAATCAACGTGGTTTAAATGAGAACACCAATGGTCTGCTGCGTAAAGATGGTTTACGTCACAATCTTATTATGGACCAGCTATCAGATAGATTTGTTCAAGCAGTTGCCAGTCGACGAAACCACATCCCACGAAAAAGTTTGGGTTACCAGACACCTCTGGAAGCATTCATCAGTCAGATTACAGATGAACAGTTAAAAAATTTCTAACTTAATTTGACAATTCGGGGGTTCAAAATATTCATCGGGTCAAAGAGTGCTTTGATCTGATGTTGCAACATATCAACATCTTCGCCTAATTCGGCATTGTTCCATTGATTTTTCAACATTCCGACTGCGTGTTCACCCGAAATCGTCCCACCAAGTGCCAGCGTCTTCTTAAACATTTCTTGTAGCGCAATAATGATTTTTTCAGGCACTTCGGTTACCGACGTTGGCCACACTAAGGTCGGGTGCACATTGCCATCACCAGCATGTCCAGCCGTGTAAATGTCAACGTCCAACCGCTTGGATAGGTCTTGAATATAGTCCATCAATGGGGCTAGTTGCGATAATGGTACGGCCATATCTTCCATAATATGGTTCTGACCTGCAAAAACTGCCGGTAACATGTCGCGTCGTAATTGTTCGAGGGCTGCCTGTTCTTTAGGCTCAGTCGTAATCGTGACATCGTTCGCGTGTTGTTCAGCTAGTAACTGCTTCACGACCGCCATGCTATCCTGACCACCATTATCAAGCTTAAAGATCAACATCGCCGCACTATTCTTAGCATAGTGCGTCTTTTCGTAACGATCGAGCGCCGCAACCGTATTGCCATCCAATGCCTCTAGCATCGTTGGATAAACACCGGAGATTCGAATCGCCGTGACTGCTTTAGCCAAGGCTGTCATATTATCGAAAAAGGCGACGCCCATCACGGGGGTCCCTAGCGGAATCGGCAACAGTTTAACGATTACTTCGGTAATGATTCCTAACGTGCCTTCCGAACCAATCATCAATTGCGTTAAATCATAACCAAAGGCCTGCTTTAGCGTCCGACCGCCTAACTTAACTTCGCGACCATCGGCTAAAACGACCTTAACGCCTAAGACATTGTCCTTAGTAGCCCCATACTTGACCGTACTCATCCCGCCGGCGTTTGTCGCCACATTACCGCCAATCCCAGAGATGGGCTTAGAACCAGGGTCCGGCGCGTAGAACATACCCTGCTTGCGTGCTTCTTTATCCAGATCACCGTTAACGACGCCGGGTTCAACCACGGCGATGGAATCAGCCTTGCTAATTTCGATGATTCGGTTCATCTTGGCGGTTGAAAGAATCAGACTGTCCGTTAACCCGTCCGCACCGATAACAGTGCTCGTTGTTTGGTCTTGGGGAATCACTGCGATGTGGTATTTACGGGCCGTTTTCAACGTTCCTTGAATGTCCTTGGTCGTATGTGCTTCAACATAGGCTAAGGCAAGGCCACTATCGTCATCGGTCAACCGCGGACTGAAAGAGTATTTTTTCAGCGTCTCCTCGTCAGTGAAGACCTGCCCGTCAGTGACTTGCGTTGCTAAATAATCTAAAACTTCTTGGTTAGAAAATGCGCGAAAGACTGTCAAATTACCAAACCTCACTTCATATATTTAAGTTCACTGTCAGTATAAGCCAAGAATCCGTTTTCTGCCGTAATACTGTCCGTAAGTGACCGCTCCTAATTTGCTCAGTTTCCAATCTAATTCTTTTAGGTGGTATCTATTTTTTAAATTAAGTACACTCAAAATAAGTATTTTCCGGGATCGTACTGACCGGGTATGCTAGAAACAGTGATTTCAAGACAAAGACGTTATCCGGGGAACCATCTTAACGCCTTTAATTAAGGGAGGATTTGAACATGCGGCATTCAGCATCTTCAAAATTACGGCCAGTGTTAATTGCGGTCGGCATCATTATCGTTATCGTATTCGTGGCGATTGGCTTAATTATTCGCCAGGCACAGGCGCGCTACCAGTCGACGATCTATACGGGAAACAGCAGTACTAAAATCGATACGACTAAGCCACTCAGCATCTTACTACTAGGTGTTGACACCGGGGCAGACGGTCGTATTGATAAGGGAAATTCTGACACCATTATGGTCGTTACGATCAATCCGCAGACCAAGAAAACGCTCATTACCAGCATTCCACGCGATTCATTAGCAGAAATGGTCGGTGATCAGGACACAAATGTTCAAAAACTCAATGCCGCTTACAATATTGGTGGCTCCAAGATGGCCAAGGCTAGTGTTAGCAAGCTATTCAACGTGCCTATCGATTACTATGCAACTATCAATATGGGCGGTCTCAAACAAATCGTGGATGCCGTTGGAGGCGTGACAATCACTAGTCCACTCAACGTTTCATTCGACCACATCACAGTAACCAAGGGCAAACACCATCTCAATGGTAAACAGGCGCTATCTTATACACGGATGCGTTATCAGGACCCCCGGGGCGACTACGGCCGTCAATTACGGCAACAACAAGTCATGCGGGCGGTTCTCGCCAAACTCGCCGAGACTAAGACCTATAGTCGCTACAATCAATTACTCACTTCACTGAAGGGTAATTTACAAACTGACCTTAGCTTTAACGACCTCATTGGGTTAGCGACGCATGATCGTGCCAATATGAAACACATCCAGTCGACTCAAGTCATTGGCTCACCCGCTTGGATTAATACGAGTTCCTATCAGATTTTAAGTACGAAGACCTTGCAACAAACGTCGGACCGCCTTCGGACCCAACTGGAGCTCAGTACTGAGACCCTTACCAACATGGAAACCAAGCTAAATGCCAAGAATACCGTGTATGACGGCAAAACCAATCTCAATTATGACACCCAAGGTTTAGATAAAATCACTTACAGTGATAATACCAAGTGATCTTTTAATGATAATCAGGCGTGCCACTGAAGCATTATAGCCTTCAGTGGCGCGCCTGATTTAGTCCTAGCCTAGTTAAAATTGATTGCTGCCATTAGTATTATTGGTTGTTGATTGCCTAAAGTATCACAGTTACTGCTTGTCTGTCACCGTCTTAGTGCACCCAGCCAGCAAGTTGCGTCACCAGTCCCCCGGTATCGTCGTTAAACTCATATTTGATATTCCCCCGGTCAGCAACGGCCTGGTGCTTGTTCACCTGTAAATCACTCACCCGAACCGTTAACTCTAACGGCTTAAAGTTTTGAACTGAGCGAATCCAGACATAGTCTGCCAGTCGTTGTACTTGCACGAAGAAATACCGTTCCGTCGTCGTTGTTAAATCAATCTGTTTTAAAATTCCCGTTTCCATTCGTGCCGCACCCCCTCGTTATTTTCACCACTTAATATACGTGCTGAAACGCGTTCCAGGTCAAGGGGGAACACTCAAATATTTTTAATTGAAAGTTTGAATATTACATTTTAATAACAGTAAGCGAAAAAACTAGTCAAATTAGTCAAACGGTTGTACTATGATTGATGATAAGGTTATTTAAGTCAACGATAACTCGTTAAAACCATCCAAAGGAGCAATCTCATCATGAGCCAGCCCAACACCCTGCATCCGCAAGCGTATTGCTACTACATTGAACTGACTGGTTCCGAACGGCCTGATTTACTCACCGCGCTAACTACTAGTGAGCAAGCATTGGGCGATTGGGAACCGGTTCAAGCAGCTAAGCTACCAACTTGGCGCTTATGGACTGACGCTAATGCCGACACGATTCGCTACACCGTTGCACACGTCATTGCCCGTAGCGCTTTACCGCAAAACGCTTATTGGCTATTGCAGTACAAGGGTACTGACCATGGTCATCCCCGGATGTTACACCCACAATTTCATAC
Source organism: Lactiplantibacillus argentoratensis (assembly GCF_037290055.1). Classification (NCBI taxonomy): domain Bacteria; kingdom Bacillati; phylum Bacillota; class Bacilli; order Lactobacillales; family Lactobacillaceae; genus Lactiplantibacillus; species Lactiplantibacillus argentoratensis. Next base: position 265,774 of record NZ_CP147647.1, on the reverse strand, counting down.
CCGTTAAAAAAAGGCGAACCCGGCGACAATTCTAAGTCACTTGGTTCGCTTTAATTCGCACTTGCTTCTCAAAAGTCGACATTAAAATACCACCATCAACCGACTTTCAACAAATCGCTAATGGTGGTATTTATACGATTACTACATTAATGATTTAACTTAAGCTTCGACCGTTTCGCCAGCAGCTTCTTTAGCAGCAAAGGTCTTTTCTTCCTTAACCTTATCACGATCCAAGGCCTTGAAGAAGAAGTAGTAGATGGCACCATCGATCACAATATTAACAATTTGTAATACCGCACCTGAGATGTGCATCGTTGCTAAGTAACCAGAGATAATTGGCGGCGTGGTCCAAGGAACCATGACCCCAACCGTCTTCGCAACTAAGCCCGTCGACATTGCAATGTAAGTCGTCGTAACGTTAACTAGCGGTGCCAAGATAAATGGTACGGCAATCCGATAGTTCATAACGATTGGTAGCCCGAAGACAATTGGTTCATTGATATTGAACAATGCAGGTCCGATAACCAGCTTACCTAATGTCTTGAACTCAGCACTCTTTGAGACAAAGGCAATCATAAATGCCAATCCCAAGGTCGCACCGGAACCGCCCATGTGGACAAAGTTGTCGAAGAATTGTTGCGTCACAACGTTTGGTAAAGCCTTACCAGCCTTAAGCGCTTCCGCGTTTTGAGACATCGCAGCTAACCAGATTGGTTGCATGACCCCAGAAACCACGTTGGCACCGTGAATCCCGAAAATCCAAAGAATACATACAACGAATTCAGCAACCAAGGCCCCTGGTAACGTGTTACTCAACAAGCCTAATGGTTTAGCTAAGACGAATGAAATCACGTTAGGAATACTCTGCATTGGTGATGCTTCAACAGCCAACCGCAGTAACCACATCAAGAATAAGATGACGAAACCGGGTACTAAGGCTGCAAACGAGTTGCTAACTGCCGGTGGCACGCTATCAGGCATCTTAATCGTCCAATTGCGATGCACCATGAAAACGTAAAAATCAGTAATAAACAACCCAATCAGTAGCGCCGTGAATAACCCCGCCGAATCAAGTTGGGTTAATGGTACCCACAGTGCTCCTGCCTTATCGGTGTTTAATGGAATCGTTAAGAACCAAGCGCCTAACGAAACAATTGAGGCAGAGATTGGATCGACTTTATAACTCTTTGCCAAGTTATAAGAAATCCCAATAACCGCAATCAAGCCCATGATATGGAACGAGGCGTTAGTTGGATATTGGACGATTGTTGCCCAATTCGAACCAAAGGTATTGGCCATAAAGGTCTGATAACCCTTGATAGGGAATTGCGCAATGATCATGAAGACCGACCCGATAATAATCATTGGCACTGCCAATGTCATCCCATCACGTAAGGCAATTAAGTGACGAGAACCAGCAATCTTGCCAAAGAAAGGGACAAGTCGGTCATTAACAAAGCTCGACTTGTTATTGTTTTCGCTCATGTCGTGACCCCCTAAAATAATTTGTTGTGCATATTCATTTAACGAACATTCTCAAACAATCAGAATAATTTAAGTAAGCTAACGGTCAATCAATAGTTAACCGTTTACATAAAATTGAGTTAGTCCGTTACAAAGTAGTCCTGTCATCTGACATTTGTACCCATGAATGCGCTTCCTACAAAATTCATTATACCTGTCATTCTCAAAATGTATACCCTTTCACTCTAAAATGGGTGTTGTTCCATCCATCGGAATTTGTTCTATTTTTAGAACATGTTCCAAAGATTGGTTTGAATTACCTTTACGTTAATGGCTGAATAATCATAGCTAATTGTTCCAGATAATAAACGACGGGCAACTGGGACAAGGTGCTACCACCACTGATTGCTTGAACTTCCGGGGTATCGTAAGTTAACACCACGTCCGCAATCCCAGCTAACGTCGAATGACTGCTAGCGGTAATAGCGACCACCTTCGCGCCACTCTGCCGATAATAAACGCTTTGTTCAATAATATCTTCAGACTCTCCAGATACTGAAAGTGCGAAAAAGACGGTATCCGATAAATCCTGTTGCTGAACCGGATGGGGCTGACTCGTATCACTAATCATCAAGCTATATAAACCAAAGTTAGCGAATAAATGGCTGCCATACGCGGCCAGGCCAGCACTCGTCCCTGACCCAATCAGTACGACCATTCGAGCTTGATGAACCAGTTCTGCGACCCGATGAAGTTTAGCCGTGATATCAGGTAAGTTCATGCGGTCAAAAAACGTCCGCATCGGTACAACTGTCTGAGCTAACGGTTGTGTGGCATCTTGCCGTAACTGTTCTTTTAATGTGAACTTAAATTCTGCGTAGCCATCATAGCCCATGTGCTTTAGAAAACGCAAAATAGTCGTTGCTGAGACGTGACTATGGTCGGCCAATTGTCGAATCGTCATAGTACTTACTTCAGCGGGATGACCCACAATATACTTATAAATTTCAATTTCCAAGCGGTTTAACTGTTGGACCTGATCGTACGAAAACATTGACTCACCCCGTCACTATTGATTAATTGGTCTATCATTAAATTAATATGACCATTAGAATTTATAGGAACAAATTCCGCTTATTGATCGCCCCACCGACCATCGATCTGCGGTTTGATCTCAAGATCCTGCATTTCCAAATCACAAGTTGCTACTGCGTCAGTTAATTTAGCCGTAAATTCGGCCGTTTTATATGGCGAATCAACGGACCACGTCTTAAAGTTGGGCGTTCGATTAATACGTCCTAACGCCGCAATCGCTGGTACTTCCTTCGGATCAACGGCGGGAGCCGACTTCTTTACATTGATGTTGTAACCATAATGACCACTGTGATACAGTGCCTGCATGGCGTCACGAAAAAGTCCCATGTCACTCACTTACCTTCCATTTTCATAGTCCAATTTTAGCATAAGTCCGGTGACGCTTTCATTTAGTTCACACAGATCCATAAAAATAAGTCAAAATATCGGAAAAGCGTCATAATTATTCGCTATAATTAGACATAAACCAGGGTTATTGAGAGGAGCATAACATTGAAAAACACGATTTTAATTGTTGAGGATGAAGGCAGTCTATCTGGCTACTTGACTAAAGAACTACAATTTGAGGATTTCAACGTTTTGGTAGCGGCTAACGGTTTGGCAGCTATGGAAACCTACCAAGCGCATCAAAACGAGTTGCTCCTCATCCTGCTAGACTGGATGTTGCCAAAACTTGACGGTATGGAAGTTCTTCGCCGCATTCGCAAACACGATCAAGTACCAGTCATTATTATGACCGCTAGAGATTATGTCGGTGATAAAGTCGCCGGGTTAGATAATGGTGCCGACGACTATATCACCAAACCATTTGAAATCGAAGAATTATTGGCCCGAATCCGGGTTATCCAACGACGCATTGAAAATCAAGTTGAACCCAATCAAGTCTACCAACTGGATGATATCCAGCTAGATACCAAAGCCCACCGCGTTACTAACGGGCAGGAAGAAGTTACCTTAACTCACCGTGAATATGATTTGCTGCAATTCTTCCTCGCTCATCCCGACGAAGTCTTTACCCGTGATGACTTGCTTGACCAGGTCTGGGGCGCCGACTTTCTCGGTCAGCAAAATGTCGTTGACGTTTATGTCGGTTATTTACGTAATAAAATCACGACAACCGGCGCCTCCCCACTCATTCAAACAGTGCGCGGCGTCGGGTATAAACTAAGGGAGCCGATGTCTGATGCCCAAAAATAACACCACTCCGACCTATGAACAGCTGATCAATAAGGCCATCCGCCGACTAATGCTGACAATTACGTTGTTGGTTAGCTTGATCACCCTTCTGATGGTCGGCACTCAGCAAACGATCAATACGACTAGGGAAGCCCGTGACTTGATGAGCAGTCTTAACCAGGCGAATATCAAAGACGTCCCCAGTTTTATTCAATGGAACAATACGACGACACGCAATACGAAACAACCGGCATTTATCCGGGTAACCACCAAGAAAGCAACCTTGACGACCGCCACTAAAACGAAGCGGACGATCATCACTACCCCATCGTCCAAATCGTTTTTCACCAAGCAACAGACTAAGCTAGTAGGGCCGTTAGTCTACGTTCGCGGATTTGGTTTCTTCTTATCTTATAGTGAAAAAGATGGGCATAACACTTACCAACTATGGGTCAGCTTAAGGCGATTGTTCAACAGTCTGCTTATTTTGATTCTGCTCATGCTGGCTGTCACTTGTGCCGCCCTGGCATTGGGGACTTGGTGGGCCCATCGTTTAGCACTGCGACTGAGTGACCCAACCATTAAACTGTTACACGCAACCAAGTACACATCGAACAATCCAGATAGCGACCAGCCCACCTTAGACGTGCCTGCTAGCCCCCGCGAGATCAACGACCTCGGTCGGGCCTTTAATGAACTATTGGTCACGCAAAATCAACGATTGCAGCATGAGCGTCAATTTATTTCTGATGCTTCACACGAACTGCGAACCCCGATTGCTGCGATTCGCGGTAATCTCAGTCTAATCAAGCGGCGGGGTGACGCCCACCCCGAAGTGATTCCAGAATCATTACAGTTTATTGATGAAGAATCACTAAGAATGCAACATCTGATTGAGAACCTACTTCACCTTTCACGAGCTGATCGCGCTAAGCTAGTCTTAACTGACCAAGACCTATCACTATTAATGTTGTCACTGGCTGAACATTACCAGCCATCAATTGATCAACCATTGACGCTCGCAATTGATCCGAACATCCACGTTCAAGGTAATGCGGAAATGTTACAACAAATCGTTGTGGCCTTACTCGATAATGCCCATAAATACTCGCCACATGATCAACCGATTACCTTGAGTTTGCACCAGACTGATCAAGCAGTCGAACTAGCTGTAGCCGACCATGGTGAGGGAATTCCAGACGACCAAAAACAGGCTGTCTTTCAGCGTTTTTACCGCGTTGACCAATCTCGGTCACAAGCAATCGAAGGCAGTGGCTTAGGCTTAGCAATCGTTCAACAGTTAGTTACATTGAATCAGGCCACCATTAAAATTACCGACAACCAGCCATCCGGGAGTGTCTTTACGGTCAGCTGGCCAATTTCAAAATAGTACTACCAAGCTAGTTTTAGGTCGCCTCATGCACCTAAAACTGGCTTTTTTAAGGCAATTCAACACTTGTCATCACCCTATTTATCAGTATCTAAGTCTGAATCTAAGAATTTCTTAGATAAAGTTTATGGAAAGTCGATAGTTCCCACGGCGATATGCCGGTAAACTATAGTCATTCAATTAAACAAACCAACTTTAAAAATTAACTCATAAAAACAGAATGACTCACAACAACTAAGGAGCTATGTAGATATGTTATTAGATACTGATCCAAAAATTAAAAATATCACCGCCGTTCAATTGGTTAAGGTGACCTACCCACTGGTGATTGCGAAAACTGAAGAGGGCGAATTCGTTAAAGTCAAACTTAGTGATGAACAACTACAAGATCCATTATTCTGGGACACGTTAAAAAACATCCGCCGTTCGCAATTATGGGTCCCACTTGGTCGTCACTTCCATCAACTACTCTCTAACGACTGGTTAATGCCAGCTGCCCAATAATCATTCACTAATAATAACAACTAAAAGGAGTTCGATTATTATGAAAAACACATTCAAAAAACTAACCCTTACTTTAATGGCTGCCGGAACCCTCTTTGCAACTTCCGTTTCCGCCTCTGCTGACACGACGACAACAAATCCTGAAGTGACCTCCACCACACTCGTCAACAAGGTTACTCGTGATACTAAACTCGCAACGGGTACTACGACCCACCAGTCGAAACATGATTTAACACCGCAGCCGACTAAGCTAGCCGTTAAATCCACCCAAAATCAAGTGTTAGCAACCATTGATGCTAGTAGCCAAAGTATCACTAAGATGAAGTATCTCACTAACGCAAAGTAGTCCTGCCACCCTCAATTCCCGCCCCGTCACTTAAACCCTTAAAGGAGGCCCCGCGATGAGTCAGCTGACTAAGGCCATTACCCGCCAATTACAACGTCAATATGCCGAACCAGTTCTGAAAGATTTAAATGGCAACTGGTATACCGGGGCCGATGTTTTAGAAGACCTCGCACTGTGTGAAACTAGTCTGCAACAACAGAACGTGCATGCCGGACAAGCCATTCTACTGAGCCCCGCACAAGTCGTAACGATTCCGGGATTGTTGCTCGCCAGCTGGCAATTGGGACTGACGGTCACCCTGACACCGCCTAGCCGCCAATTACCCGAGCTGGCGCCTCAAATCTACGCCGCCATGGTTTATTCCCCTAGTCAAACGAACCAGTTAGCAACCAAATTAGATCCCCATGAAATCAGCGTTTTAACGCTAATTCTCAATACGGCGCCTAATTTTGCTTACCTGGTTCACGACCACGCCCAACCGTTGACACGCCGCAGCCAACCGGACCTGATTCTACCAGCCAGTCAACTCCAGTTCACCCAGCCTCAACTACTTAAGATGGCTGAGCACGGTCAAACTAACGCACACGTTCACGATTTATATAACCTTGAGACCGGATTGCTCCCCTGCCTCACGGATCTCATCACTGCGACCCCGTTTACCATCATACCAACTAAGCAAGACTGGCCATCCAAAGTCGGTTAAGCGCCAATTACTGGTACGTATTAGCACTTGGCGCTTTGAATTGGTATCTTGCATTGCAGCTGTTCCCAAAACACAAAATGAGCTTTCCAGGAATTCTTTGCAATCCCTGGAAAGCTCATTTTAATGTTTGATTATTTAACCAGACCGATAGTCTGTAAAATAAGGTAAATGTTTAAGATGATTAGAATCACCGTCACGATCCAAGCCGTCCACTTAACCCAGACACGGTTGGTGAAGTTCCCCATCAGCGCCCGATTACTCGTGAACATGACTAGCGGAATCATGGCAAATGGTAACGCGATACTCAGGAAGACTTGCGACATCGTCAGCAGATCTTCAATTTTCGCTTCATTGCCATGATAATAAATCGCAAAAGCCAACACTGGTGTAACCGAGATTAACCGAGTTAGTAACCGTTGTGCCCAGAGTGGCATCTTCAAACGGATAAACCCTTCCATGATAATCTGACCAGATAACGTCCCCGTAATCGTAGAACTTTGACCAGAAGACAACAGCGCAATGGCAAAGAGCATACTGAGTAACGGACTCGCAATCGAGCCAACGACCTTACTATCGCCAAGTGCATTGTACAAGTCAACGAACCGGCCAAGATCCCCCTTAGTTCCAAAGAACAGTGCGGCGCCAAGAATTAATAGCAAACTATTAACAACGAACGCGACTGACAATTGAATATTGGAGTCGATTGTCGTGAACTTAACAGCCTTGGCAACTTCTTTTTCGTCACTCCGGTCAACTTGACGTGTTTGTGAGATTGATGATCCCAAGTACAAGTTATGCGGCATAACGGTTGCCCCAACAATTCCGAGTGCTAAGAATAGCATAGAACGGTTGCTGACAATCCGACTAGTTGGGACATACCCTTTTAACATTTCTGGAATATTAGGTTGTGAAATAATAACTTCATACAGGAAGACGAAGAGAATCACGGCAACCAGCGTTGCCACAATTGCTTCGATTTTCCGGAAACCAAGTTTCATTAATAATAACAGAATCAAGACATCGGCAGTGGTAATCAAAATACCGACAATTAATGGAAATCCGAATAATAACTTCAAAGCAATCCCAGAACCAATGATTTCAGCAACATCGGTCGCCATAATCGCTAGTTCAGTAATAATCCAGAGAAAAATCCCCATTCCTTTTGACGTTCGTTCCCGCGTCAATTGTGCTAAATCTTTACCCGTCACAATTCCCAGACGAGCGGCCATGGCTTGTAGCAACATGGCAATTAAACTTGATAACAGGATCACAGAAAGTAATGCATATTTGTACTGTGATCCACCTGCGATTGATGTAATCCAGTTCCCAGGATCCATGTACCCAACTGCAACTAGTGCACCCGGTCCAGTGTAGGCAATTAAAGTTCGCCAGAAGCTGGCATCCTTAGGGACCCGGACACTCCCATTGACTTCGTCCAAGCTCTTACTATCGGCACCCGTTGAATGAATCGCCTTTTCTTCGGCAGCTTTCATCTTAGCGTGATCCTTCGTTTTTGCTGATTTCATTATGAAACCCTCTCTTCTATTGGTTTAGAATTCAGGTTGTGGACTACTACGTGATCCTCAACAGTGCGTCCCCTTAATTGAGCACTCACTTTAATTCCAATTGGTAGTATAGCACCATTAACCTATTAGTCAACTATTATTAATTATTACTTTGGCATCCCTAAAGCTTGTTACGACGCGGTATTATCATCTTGTAAGGGGATTCTCCGTGGGCTCAAACCATTAACTAAAAAATCACTGAGATAGTGAATCAATTGCTCATCACTCAAATCATCCAGTTGTGGGTAGAGAACCTGTTCGACTAAATATCCCCCAATGGTTGAAAACACCAATTGTAAAATCATGCGATTCGGCCAATCAACTAATTCTCGAGCGGCTTTCAAGCGATCCATCGCTTCATTCGCCTGCGCCAAAATGCTAGGTGAGACCATCCCTAAGACGGCCGCTCGATCCTGAGCATTATTGAAAAATTGGGACAAAATGACGGCTAAGGAGGCTCGGTTACGTGTGACAAATGCGACCCGATCGCGCACAAGGGCGACAACAAATGCTTGCAAAGTCTGGTTAGGACTATCTAAAACTGCTTGGTCCAAAGTGTTCAACATCGTTGGCAAAATATTCTGCACAATCGGCTGCATAATGACGTCCAGAATACCGTTCTTATTAACAAAATTATGAAATAAAGTTCCTTCAGCGACACCGGCCTGCTCTGCAATCTCCCGAGTGCCAACTTCTTCATAACCTTTTTCTGCAAATAAGTCGAGCGCGGCGGCTAAAATTTGCCGTTGGGTCCGGGTAATACGACCATCCTTCCCCAATGAAGCCGCATAATAGGCCTGGATGGTTTCAATTTCACTCATGATGATAAGCTCCTTTTTTGCAGTAACTGCTCAATTTTGGCATTTACATCATAACTGATTCGGTCCCCCAAAACAACCATCTTTATAAAAGTTACATCATTAGCTTTACTAAACTCGTTAATTGCTTTTATAAGTGGATTTATTTATAATCATAGTAACCAATTAAGTTACAGGAAGTGATTATATGCGTGTTTCAACCCGCTTTAGCGACTCGATCCATTTACTGGCCTACATTAAAATTTACGCAGATACTAAATTAACAAGTGACGCCATTGCCCGCAGCATTGAAACTAGTCCAGTCGTTGTTCGCCGATTGATGAGCAAGCTTCGACAAGCCGGACTAATTACGACAACGCCCGGTACTGCTCAACCGGCACTCGCCAAACCTTTAAGTCAAATTTCACTGCTCAGCGTCTTCTACGCAATTGAGGGCGATAAGCCGCTACTCGCCGTCGATCCTAAGACCAATCCGGATTGTATTGTTGGTGGCAATATTCAAACCGTTCTGAAACAATACTATCAAGACGCGCAAACGGCGGCCGAAGCACGGTTAGCTAAGACTAGCTTACAAGACGTGGTCGATAACATTTTAGTGGAACAAGCAAAGAAAGATGCCCACAAATAAGCTGCCAGATTAGCTGACGGTGTGCGATTGTGGAAGCCAGCGCGCATGTCGATACTAAAGTTATAATTCACCCTGCAAGCCACTCCGTTTAAATACAAACATGCTAGTATGTTTATGCCTAACTTAGACAAAAAATTGCACTTCAGAATCAACATCTGAAGCGCAATTTTTTTGTTGAATTATTTCATCTAGTACAACTTTAATAACAATAAACGGCCAGCTCGGTGCATATTATCCAGCAATAGGGCGAAAAGACAATATTGCGCTGTTTTCGACACCCCATGCGTCACGAATCTACCGCGGTTGCTCATCTTGTCCATAATATTCTGGCTTTTCAGCCTGGACGGGATGGGCCTGTAACCAGCTAATAATCTGGCGGCTGAGGTCATCCGTCATTGGTGCCGCAGCTGCTATTTGTGCTTTAGTAATTTGGTTGACATGAATTCCCGCAGTAATTGTACAGCTTCCAGCTAGATAACGCTGAATCCGCTTGGCCATTCGTTCCGAAATAAAGTTATCTTTATGGAAGCGACCATCATGGCTGGGAAACTTAACCGTTTCGGGAACCGTGCTGGCAGTTAGTGTGGTCACGTCACCAATATGGGGATTGGTCCCACCGGTAACGACGATCAACAAGTCATATCCAATCACTTGGAGTGTTGCTTGCATTTGATACCCGGCCTGCTCAGTCGTAAAAGTTGCCATACTTAATCCCCCTCCCAACGGCGATCAGTTTCATTATGAATATGAAACGCATCTAAAATTTTCATGGTTTGATGATTGACCAGATCCTGAATGGATTGCGGATGATTATAAAAAGCGGGAATCGGTGGAATAATTTGGGCACCGAGTTTTGCCAACTTCGTTAGATTTTCTAAATGAATCATGCTTAACGGTGTTTCACGTGGAACAATCACAAGTTTACGTTGTTCTTTAATCGTGACATCAGCAGCCCGCGATATTAAATTATCACCGAAGCCGTACGCAATCCCCGCTACCGTCTTCATACTAGCTGGGACAATGACCATTCCGTCATTTAAAAACGAACCGCTGGCAATCGCTGCGCCTTGGTCATTAGCCCGATAAGTAGCATCCGCGAGCGCCGTCAACTGCGCGAGCGAGTAATCAGTCTCTAACTCTAAGTTTTTTTTAGCCCACGCACTCATTACCAGGTGAACTTCAACATCTGGCCGCTGATGTAACTTTTCTAATAAGTCGACCGCGTAAATCGTACCGGACGCTCCCGTGATTCCCACAACAATTCGTTTCATGACAACATCGCCCCGTTTCTACAGATTAATAACATGTGATCCAATTAAGTCTTCATCCTTATATTAACCTGCACTATCGGTTGAAACAAATCGAGTTTTGACTGGCTAATATTCTTAAATAGAATATTAGCCACTAATAAAGAGGGCTGATTACGAGTCAGACGTAATACAGCTTGCCTACTTAACTTGACGATGAATTGGCTATTCATTCCGCGACGAACCAATTGTTTCATCATATTAACTACAAAGAATATATCCATCAGTTTAAATGTTAAAAGCCAACTAATGGGTGAACTAAAATCAAACAAATACATTATTAATACATAAATACACTCCAATTATTTACTAGTTAAGTCAATTTTTTGAAAGAAAATCAAGTTTTCCTTGGAATCGTTTTAATTGTATTTTGGTTTAAAACAGTTAGTTGCTAGATAAACCAGACTACCAATGAACGTAATGCCCGTTAGCAATAACAATCCAATGTGTTTGGACTGACGAGCTATAGAGACATCAATATAAGAGTCCCCGGCCGGTAAAGCTGTTTTTAATTGTCCCTCAGAATATTTAAAGTTCTTCTTTTTACCATTGACCTTAACCGAATAATTTACATTTTTATAGCCAATAACAGGTAACTTAACTGATTTCATATTCTTCTGATGATATTTAAAAGTTACTAGTTGATCATTTGCAAATGTGTTTTTGAACTTTTGAGAATTATTAGCATCAAATTGCACAGTTTTTTTGGTTGCACGTGATGCTGTGGCAAAATTAAGCGCAGCACTCACTTTCTTCAAAGACTGAACAGACTCAGCCTTTTTAATATGGTAATCAGGCACTTGTGTATCGACTAATCGCTTTTGGTAGTTAGCATTAGTTAAATATTGATTTCGACGTTGTTGTGCAAGTGAATTGGACTTCGATTGTTTCAGTGCCCAGAAATAATTTTGTTTAGTTTGATTATGAGCAGATATTACGCCACTCATGCCAACTGTGATTAAAGCAAAACTGATAAAAAGAGTCGTTGAGTATGAGTGCCAGTTAATTTGGACTAAGAACAAGATAGAACCAATCATGAGTAATAACACGACAATGGTTAGAAAACGCATTGTAAATTGAAATAAACTTACTGGGGTGTTAGCTAAAAAATCACCATCAATCCAGTTCTGTGATAACACCCAAATACTTGCGGCACCAATGATCCAATAGCGCCATGAACCTGTTTGATTTGAAATTAGCTGTGAAATTAAGTAGAGAAAAATAAAGGTCACTATAATACCTAAATGAGCCCCTCTAGCTAACTCTCCAATGTTATTAGTTAACATGCGATTCAAACTCGTTAAAGGGTCCAGACTAATAAGCAGTCGAGCAGGTGCTACCATCTTATTGTGTAATAGCCAGTCAACAATATTATATAGGGAATAACTTGACATAATTATACTGATAAAAGCGCCGATTAGTAACTGAAGCAACTCATGCCAAGATAGATTTCGACAAAGTAACCTAATAATTTCAAGAAAACTAATTAAGACTGTAAATAGCACTAATGAAAGGATGTGGGAATTGGCAACTAGACCCATACCTATTGCAAGGACTATTGTGCCTTGTTTTTTTCGATTCCAAATCTGAAACAATCCCAACATAATCAAAGGTAGAAATGTATAGCCGAGCGCTTCCCCAAGTGCCACACGAGTATACATTAGCTGAAGATGATAAGCACTAAATTGATAGATAGAGACACTTAACAAAATGATTAACCGATTACGAGTCAATGATTTTGCTAGCCAGTATGAATTAAGGATTGTAAAAAAATTCATCAACCAGAAACCAACAGCTAGTGCAAGCATGGGGTTATCAATAATGAGCCGAGGTATTATATAGATTAACAAAGTTATCCAGGGATACATCGCATTCATCGCAACCCCTTGATTGTTAAAGCCGATGAAGTTGATGAGGCTCGGAGCCCGTCCGGCATTAAATGCTTGATATAATGATTCCAGGCGGGCCAGATGAACACCACCGTCATTACTGAGTTCAAAGAAATGTCCACTAAAGGCTGGATAAGTCGAAATGAGAGCCAATAGAGAAATAATTATTAATGTTAAGGTTGCTTCGAAGTAACGACTATTTTTCATTTTGAGAAACATGCGTAGCCCTTCCTTAGCTAATATGATTAATATATCCAAACTAGTGTAACTAAGTCGAAAGTTACATTAATAGTTTCTTTGTAAAGAATACACCCGGTTAAATTCAATAGAATCAGCGGGCTGAAATACTTTTATTGGGAACAAGTTAAACTAAGACGCAATATTGATACTATATCTTGCTGAATGTTACTTGTAATTATTTTCAAAAAAGAGGCTCACGACTGCCTCAAAATGAGAAGGTTCGAGTCTCTTTCTATGCGCTATAACGTAAATCACACTCATAAAATTAATAAACAAGTAGAATCTCAAAGAATTGCCCTAGTTTCAAATTCATTTAAAGCATTACGGTTATAATCACGCCAATCAAAGCGTTCAAAACAAACCTGTTGTTCCATATCTAGCACAACCATTATTGCTACATCACTTTGTACATCATAATGAGCAAGTTGACTGTTCTGAGCGGCACGCTTTCCATCAATAAACACCGCGTAATTCGGATAGCTTTCAACGTGTTTAATTTCAACGAATGCACGCCCATTGTTATCATTTCCTAAAATAATATCTGGATTTTTCCAGTCATCTGAGCTAGTAATCCATTGACCGTCAACTTGAGTTTCAGCATGAAAGATTTTCAATGGTTCTTTTACAGTTTTTACATACTTGATACTGTCCTTGGTCTCAATTGAGAGAGCTAAAGTATTCGCCAAACTATTTGGATTTGCTACGGCATTTTTACCGCTCAGCAAGCCAAAACGTCCACCCTTGATTACATCTTGAATACCAGCAACATCTGTTCCAACAACCGGCTTGTGTGCAAGCAAAGCTTCAATAATAGCAAGCCCTTGCCCCTCTGTAACTGATGGCAGTACAACATAATCAGTAAATGACACAAATTTCATTGGATTCTGCAAAAATCCCATCATGAACACTGATTCATCTAATCCTAAACCGGAAATAAGTTGCTCTACTTCCAGTCGTATTGGACCATCCCCGACAATATATAATCGCGTCTTCGGATAATTATCATGTACTAACTTAAATGCTTGGATTAATCCTAAATGATTCTTTTCAGGAGACAGTCTTGCCACCGTCACAAAATTAAAATAATTCTGATCTACAGGATGGAATAATTGAGTTGTAATAATTCCGCTTGGTGTCTCTGTTTTAGTAAGCTCTATCAGTGAATCACCATTATCCACTTGTTGCTTTACCTCAGATAATTCTTTTTCAATTTCGGCGCCATTAACTAGATTCTCAACCCATGTAAACTTAGCAGAATCAGCATACTGACTCAGATCTTCTCGATTTTGTTTATCAGCTGATTGGGAAACTGAAATGATTTTGTCAAAATATTGATAATAAGTAAACGTAACACGCAGATTCTTACGATGCTTGTATCGCCCATTAACAATTTTATTATATTCATCCCACATAGTATTGTGTAGAAAGACAACCTTCTTTGGAACTGGTGATAAAGCAAATAATCCAGTAATAGCTTTGTTGTAGCCACCAAAGTCAATAGCTTCGTATGGCATAAAATTACCAAAGATACGCCTAAAATTCAGCTGATACGTTGCCTTCATCTTATTTTGGTTAACTAACTTTGAATTAAATCCGAAGTGGTAGCTAGTGTTCTGATTATAAGTATCAAAGAATGTTCTAGTTGCCCATGAAAAACTAAAAATAAAGTGTACGCTGCCGGGTAAACGACTCATATTATATTCTTTTTCAGGGCGCATCCGCGGATAATCAACAAACACTAATTCATATTTATTAGTGTCAAAATTTCTAGACAAATTAATAATAGAATTTGTAATCCCGTTATTATAGAAACCTCCGGCATAAATCAATAACTTCTTTTTATTATTGTTGAAATTAAGTTGCTCAACCGATGACGACTCTTCAAACAATACTTGCACTGCACGTTCAGTCGCTTGTCCGTCATCATAACTCAAGAATTCGGTTTGATAATCATTGTACTGTTGTTCGTAAGTCTTGGCCCACGAATCAAAGTATTTTTGATTACAGTCATTAAGCAATTGATCAAACTTATCCGTGACCAGTCCCGGAAGTGTATCAAGCGGCTTGTAAAAGCCTCGGTTCTGTGCGTAGCTGTCCTTATCAGGAACATAAAACATAACGGGCCGTTTAATCGGCAAAAAGTCGAAAAAGATACTGGAATAATCCGTAATCAATACATCCACACCACGTAACAATGTGTTGGTATCAATGGCATTTGAAATCAATTGATCACCATATCCCATTTTAACTAATTTATCATAAATAAAATAATGTACTTTTAAAAATACTTTGTAGCCAGATGGAACACGTTCCTGCAATCGTTGGACTTCATTTAACAACTGTAAAATATCAGCTTCAGTAGTATATTCCACATCTTTTTTCCAAGTTGGCGCATACAAGATTATCTTTTCAGCTGGAAGCCCCAAGCGCTCTTTCAACGCTTGCGTATCCTCTGAAACTAGTGTCCCTAGTAAGTTATCAACTCGTGGATTACCAGTAATATAGACTTCATTTGGAAAAATACCGTTTAAATCATGGCTCGTAATTAAATGCTCAGCCGTAAACTTGTTAGGCATAGCTAAGACATCAGCCGCCAATAAATTACGCTGAATATTCTTATGGTCTGCCCTACCTGAACCTTTAATATCTAATCCCAGTGTTTTTAAAGGTGTCCCGTGCCAAGTATTCAGATACCGTTGCCCATCCCTTTTAATAAAATAGGGCATGAAGGAAGTATCGTTAATTAAATACTTTGAGGTAGCTAAGGCTTTCATATACTGACGTGATTCGTACTTAACTAAATATACCCGATGTCTCTTGGTATCCGCCATAATATCCGCAGGAATTGTATCTTTGTCTTTGTATGCCCAATAGTACGTATAATCCGGATATTCTTGTACCATCTTTTGATACATCGCATACACATTTCCAGTCAAATTGACAGCATGATACGATTCCAAGAAAACAGCCTTTTCTTGAACTTTGCTATGTTTCACATAGTATAAATAAACATTAATTTGACGAATTGCCGGCTTAGTTACAAACTCCCGAATTGGCCGTGCAACAAACTTACACGCGAGTTTGATGGTATTCATCTTTCCCATAATATATATCATTACTCCTTGTACTTGACTACAGTACTCTAGCCCTAATGGATTAGCCTGTATAATTATTTGCGTTCTGATCTATGCTAGTAATCAACTTCACAACTCGTTGACTAGCCGTTCCTTGCTCCCATTCCGTGAACTGTGTCCGAAATGCCATCATCTTGGCTTTTTCGTTTGGATAACCATCATTAATCAAGAACTGATCTAACTTGGCCAGAAAATCCTGCTCATTGGTGACAATTGGACCAGGAACCTTGTTGTAATCAAAGTAGAATCCGCGAACATCACCCTGATAATGCGCTAAGTCATAAGGATAAAATAGCATAGGTCGATTCAAGATAGCGTAATCAAACATGACCGAAGAATAATCCGTAATCAATAAATCACTAATTAAGTACAAATCATTAATATCTTCATCCACACATAATTTAACATTGTCCTCAAAGCCTTGGATATTGATCGACTCAGCTACTAGGTAATGTGGCCGAATAATAAGCACATCTTCCTTATTAAGCCTTTTAACAATAGCGGCCAAACTAAAAGGCAAGTTCATTTTATACATACCTTTGCGGATAAAAAAGTCATCTCGCCAAGTCGGCGCATATAAAATTACTTTGCCCATTTTATTGCCAACAATTCTTTTTTTAATCGCTGCAATCGCATCATAATCCTGGCGCTGATGCACTAACCGATCGTTGCGGGGATACCCATAATCCAAGAACTGGTTGTTAAAATCAAACGCTCGTCGAAAAACGTCTTTTGAAAACTGATTGGGTGCAATTAAATAATCCCACCGTTTACTCTCCGTCGTGAAATTCTGACGATACTGACTTGTATCGGTACCAGGCATTGAAACTTTTGGAATATCAATCCCCAGACGTTTGAGCGGCGTACCATGCCAAGTCTGAATATAGGTCGTTTTCGCATTCTTCTTCAACCAATACGGCATCCGCGCGTTCAGGACCCAGAATTCTGCAACCGGTGCCACTAATAACCATTTGGCTGAAAAGCGTGGAATAATATTCAACTTAGGATACTTTTCCTGGGCTTCCGCAACCAACTGACGCTTAACACCCCAGACTAGTTTCCAATCTGGATGCGCGGTCTGAAGTGCTTCGTAAACGTATAACGGATTATCCATTGGAACTTTACCATTAAACGCCTCAAACAAAACAACGTGTTTTCTCACTGGGCACACAGTCGCAATTACATTGAACAGTCGGCGATAAACCTGACTGATAATATCTTTTAATGCCATTTTATTGAATTCCCCGTCACACGTTTATTTTTGATTGAAATTCAAGTCTTGCTTAATCTTAGTCGTTGAGATTTCAGGAGTCCGTGGTAAATAGATGACTTCAGCGTCAGTTTGTTCACCCACAAAATCAAATTTACCAGTCCAGTCATCACCCATTACAAAGCGATCAATTTGGTATAATTTCACGTCACTCACTTTTTGATCCCACGACTTTTCAGGAATCACTAAGTCAACATAGCGAATTGCTTCTAGTAATGCCTTGCGCTTTTCGTATGAGAAATAGGCCTTTTTTTGCTTGCTGTCCCAGTTGAACTCATCGGTTGATAGGGCCACAATTAGGTAATCCCCTAGTGATTTGGCACGCTTGAGTAACTCAATATGCCCATAATGTAATAAATCAAAAGTTCCGTACGTAATAACTCGCTTCATAGTAAAACTCCTCCTAAAATTCCTTCGTTAATTTTTTTAAATTAATGTACACACCCTGAATGTAAACAAGGCTATTATATCATGAAAAGATTGACTACACCCATCATTATACAATTCTTAATGAGACGCACTTTATATATTTTATATTTTAAAACAAGTGAAATACATATATCACGCAATAACTTGCCCAGATTGCGGTAATTGTCATTGCAATTTGTTATCTATCCACCCGTGCCCTTTACGTCGCAATCCGTATAAATCATCGAGAAACTAATCCACAATGATTTCTCGCTAAAACCAAACATTCAGTGCGCCACACCACGCTTTTTGGCCTATAATTAAGGTAGTGTATTAATGAGGGAGGGATGTCTATGGCAAAACGACGAATCACACACGACCCACACCAGTTTGTTAATACTGCTACTGACCGGCGACGCTTACAATTGGCTGTCCAATTGGCCTTGCCAACCTGTGCGCACGTCTTAGCACGCAATTTTGCGCGTTCTAGTGCCAGCTCTTACTGGCTACTAATGCTAAAGACGCCGGGGACGGCTGCCCCGCGCTTCTTGACCTTGCGGATTGCGGATCATTTGCTATGGCTGACGAACCATGATCAATTAACCATTAGTTGGGAGGCTGGTAATTTTGACGCCGTTCAACGGACCTTGCGTCAAGAATTAACACCAGCCACTCTGCAACAATACAGTTATCAACTCACGACAACTGATATTATGACACTGCGCTTGATTCTGCATTTGGAACAACATCAGCTCATTTGGTTGGTCCAATTAGCACCTGAAATCGCTAAGGCTTACAAGAATCAGCATTTTGACCTTCGTGACGACTTTGGTCAGGCCAAATTGTTACTAGGCAACATGAATAACAGTAGTCTCCAACTGGTGCCAGTTAAGCAACCAGCTTTCCAAAATCATCTTGGACAATACTTCGGCCGCAATCTCTTATTCTCACAGTTCACCAGCCACCATCTATTGCGACTATTGCCCACCAATCAATGGATTCGACCCTTGCTAAAGGTGTTGCCACCCACACCAAATCTGGAACAGCAACTAGCAGTCCTGTATGGCACCGACTTTGTCCGCATTTATGTTGAAGCGATTCGACAACAAGCACGCTTGCAAGCGATTAGTTCATAAAAATAAGACCCCCGCTACGTTCAGCAGGAGCCTTATTTTAGTTACTGATTATTAGTCACTTTTAAGTTTTCCTTAGGACCTAACAACTTATCCGAAAAACCAAATACATAAACTAACATCGTTGCAATCACTAGTGTCCCGTAATGGGAGATTAAATAACCATAAAAGTTTGACCCAATGCCGACACCCGGGGTGATAAACGCGGGGAAACCGATCAACGACCCTGACAAAGCATAGTTATTAACGCGTAACAGGCCGGTCAGTAAGCCACCTATACCACTCGCAATGCTAGCAACGACAAAGACCCGTTTGTATTTCAAATTGACCCCGTATAGCGCCGGCTCGGTAACACCACAAAAGGCTGAAATTGCAGCTGCCAGTGAAATCTCCTTTAGGTGCTTATCCTTAGACTTTAAGAAGACGGCCAACACCGCACCACCCTGAGCGACCATGGTAATCGAGAGGATTGCATTCAAATAACTGTGCCCATTCGTCGCAATATCATTGATCACAATGGGAATAATGCCCCAGTGGAGCCCGAAAATGACCATCGTCTGGTATAAACCGCCAATAACCAATCCTGATAAGGCCGGGCTAAAATTATAGACGGCGACCAAACCGTTGGCCAAGCCCTTACTAATAATCGTAATTAAGGGACCGACCACCACTAATACCACTACCGCCAAAATCAGGGCTTCGATAATCGGAATAAAGACGCTCCGTAAATACAGCGGAACAATTCGTTTTAACCCCCGCTCAACGTACACGCCTAGCCATGCAGCCACAATCATCGGGAACACGGATGCCGAATACGACATTAAATGCGTCGGAACACCTAAGAACGTGATTTGGGCCGTGGCTCCCTTACTAGCTGCCGTTATCAGACTTGGATAGATAAGAACAGCACCGACAATCGCCAGCACGATTGGATCTGAACCTAACTTTTTGGCAGCAGTAAAGCCCAGGATAACTGGTAAAAAGTAAAACGTTGCATCAGCTACCGCGTTCAGTACCATGTACGTCCCACTCGTGACTGCCAAGACTTTGAAGCCCGTTAACGCGGCCAAGATTCCTTTTAAAATCCCTGAACCTGCTAAAATACCGATCACTGGAATCATTGCCGCGGTCATAACACCAATGACACCACTAATGCCATTACGCACGTGGCTGAGCCAATTAACGTCACTTGATGCCTCCTGAACCGGTGGTACTGGCACGCCGTCCGCAAATTCAGGCCCTAGTTGCGCGATCACTGCATCAAAAACATCGTTGACTGCCGGACCAATCACAACTTGATACTGACCACCGGCCTTTGCAACATCAATGACGCCGTCCAAGTTCGCAATAACCGCATCGTGCGCTAGTGCTTCATCCTTCAAATAAAATCGTAGCCGTGTTATACAATGAATCACGCTATTAATATTTTGTTGCCCGCCCACATTGGACACAATTGCCGTGGCTAATGCCGAGTAACGCGTCGTTGACTGCGGCGCCGACGACACTACCGGTGCCGCGGTTGTTGGCGCTGTTATCAAGTGAGCCGTTGCGACGACTGCACCGGCCGCGACAGCTTGTGACAGTGGGGCTAGCGTCAAGTCAGTGAGTACCTGCTGAGCGTTCGTCACGACAACGATCACCGTAATTGGTTTGTGAGCCTGCTCGATAGTAGCTAAATCCATGTCGACTAGTAATGTACCAGCCGTCACCTCATCACCGACCTTTACGTGAACTTCAAACGGTGCCCCATTGAGTACCACCGTATCGACACCCAGATGTATCAACACTTCGAGGCCAGTCGTAGTCACCATGCCAATTGCATGTTTGGTTGTTGCGACGACCGTGACTCGGCCACTAACTGGTGCCAAGATTTGACCAGCTGTCGGTTGAATACCAAATCCCGGTCCCACCTTTCCCGCCGCAAAAACAGGATCTGGAACCGTTGCCAATGACAATACTTGACCAGTAACTGGTGCTAAAATGGCTACTTCATCGATTTTCCCCATAATCGTCATCCCCCATGTAAAACTTTGACCTAACCCTCAAAAATCCTTAAGACGATCGTTTCACGTCCAATCATGATCCACTAAAATTCTATCATCACAATGAGACCAATCTCCATCGCTTATCATCGCTTCGTTAGGGCGACTAAATATCAAAAACAAGCATTTTTCCGAATCGGAAAAATACTTGTTTATCCTAACGTTGATTAATTATTTGACGCCGCCATTAACTAGGCAGTTGCACCTAAGTGCCGTTTTTTAGGCGCTACTTTAACGGCATTGACATCTTCATCCTTAAAACCAAACATCCAAGTTAAGGCGAAGGACACGACAATCGTGGCTGCAGATGCAATCACGAAACCATAAAAACTAAAGTCCAAGCCCTTCGGATTAACGAAGGACGTGAAGCCAATCAGTGAACCCGTAAAGCCCCACATATTGACATTCATCAAGCCGGTCAAGAAGCCACCAACTGCCGCCCCAATGCTGGCAGTCACAAAGGCCCGACCATACTTCAAGTTGATCCCGTACATGGCTGGTTCGGTAACACCACAGAAGGCTGAGATCGTTGCTGGCCAAGCAAGTTCTTGAATGTTAGCCAGCTTTGACTTTAAGGCGATTGCGAATACTGCGCCCCCCTGGGCAACCATCGTCGCTGAAACAATCGCGTTCAAGTAACTGTGACCCGTCGTTGCAATATCGTTGGCCACAATCGGAATAACCGCCCAGTGCAACCCGAAGATCACCAATACTTGATAGAAGCCACCAATGATTAAGCCAGAAATCGCAGGGCTCAAATTGTAGACCCACACAATAATATTTGCCAATCCAGTTGAAAGCACGGTAATAATTGGACCAAGGAATAATAGAATCGCACCGGAAACAATCACAACTTCAAATAATGGCACAAAAATCATTCGTAATACCGTTGGAATCACCCGTTTTAACCATGGTTCCAACTTACTTGCTAACCAGGCCCCCGCAATCATCGGGAAAATTGAATACGTATACGAGGCAACGTGTACCGGCAAGCCAAAGAAGTTCGCGTTGATACCCATTCCTAAAAGCGTACCCGTCGCTTTACCACTCGCCATCGTTACAATAGCTGGATAAGTCAGCACCCCACCGATAATTCCCATGATTACCGGATCTGCCCCTAACTTTTTACCAGCCGTGAAACCGACGAAGATTGGCAGGAAGTAAAATACCGAGTCGCCCATCGCATTAATAATCACGTACGTTGGTGCGGTCGGGCTAACTATATTAAACGTGGTAAGTAACGCAAGAATTCCTTTTAAAATACCAGAGGCTGCTAATAATCCAATGACGGGAATCATTGAACCCGTGATAACACCAATTAAATTACTGATACCCCATTTAACTTTGCCCCACGGCGTCGTTGGCCGCTGAGCTGCTGCGGCAGTCTCAGCAACAGCTTTAGCCGTCTCCGAATCGTTTGAAAATTCTGGCCCGATTTGTTTGATAACTGCATCATAGACATCCGTGACAGCAGGACCAATCACGACCTGATATTGGCCGCCCGCTTTTGCTACGTCGATGACTCCTTTTAAGTCCCGCACGACGTCATCATTGGCTTTACTTTCATCTTTCAAATAAAAACGTAAGCGGGTAATGCAGTGAATCAAACTACTAATATTCCCGGCACCACCAACATTAGCCACGATGTCCGCGGCTAACTGATCATATTTGCCCGCTTTTGGTAATCGATTCTGCCGCTTAGCATTATATGTGTTGGCGTTCAGACGGCCCGTAGCTGTCACGTCACCGGCAGCTTTTGCCCCCGTAACGACGTCCAACGATTCTAATTTATCACTAGTGTTAGTCACTGCTAAAATCACTGTGGTCTGACGATTAGCGGCTTGAATAGCAGCTAAATCCATGGTGGCAATCACGTCACCCGCCTGAACATCATCGCCCGCGGCCACTTTGACCGTGAACGGGGCACCCTTTAAGTCGACCGTGTCGATTCCGAGATGCACTAATACTTCCAAATGATCATCAGGCGTTGTGAACCCAATCGCGTGTTTCGTCTCAGCCACCATCGTGACCTGACCACTGACTGGGGCAACAACTTCCCCACTTGAAGGTTGAACGCCAAAGCCCAGTCCCATCATACCGGCTGAAAAGACCGGGTCTTTAACCTTATTTAACGCAATAACGTCCCCATTGACCGGCGACAAAATTGTTACTGTTTGTGCCTTTGCCATACCCATTCCTCCATTCTTAACCTAACAACAGTGCAACCGCTTGATAGGGTTGCATCGTCAATTGTGCTGTGACATTAACATCTTGATAATTGGAAAGTAACACCTGTGCACCGACCATTTCTTCCGGAAGTGTCACCGTTGTTGACTGACCATAAAAATTATTAAGCACTAATAACTTTTGTTGGTGATATGTTCGCCAATAGCCGAAGACTTGCGGATCATCTAAGCGCCACGATTGATAACCACCATCCGCGACGATCGGCATCGTTTTTCTTAGCTTAATGAGCCGTTGATAATAGTCAAAAATCTCGCCACTAGCCAATTCATGGGCCACGTTAATCGTCGCCTGATTAGTCGGTGTCAACCACGGTTTACCAGTAGTGAAACCAGCCTTGGCACTATCATCCCATTGCATCGGCGTCCGCGAGTTATCGCGCGCCTTGGTCTTAACGATTGTAAACGCATCGTGATGACTGTACCCACTACGAATTAAAGCCCGATAAGCATTTAATGCCTCAATGTCCACGTAATCAGCCATATTGTCATAGTCCGGATCAGTCATGCCGAGTTCCTCACCCATATAGATAAACGGGGTCCCACGCAAGAGGTGAATGACCGTCGCCAGCATTTCAGCGGACTTGACACGATAACGACCGGCGTCACCAAAGCGATTCAGCGCTCGTGGCTGATCATGATTATTCCAAAACAACGCCTGCCAGCCACCACCAGCTGCCATTCCACTGGCCCAACTATCTAATAATTGCTTCAATCGTGGGAAGTCGAAGGCCATTCGGGACCACTTCCGTCCATCAACATAATCCGTCTTCAAATGATGGAAATTAAAGACCATTGAGAGTTCGTGATTAGCCGGATTAGTATAACCAACACTGTTCGCAACGGTTGTTGAAGACATCTCTCCCACTGTGACGCTATCTACATTCTGGCCGAAACTTGCCGCGTTCAATTCCTTTAAATAATCATGAACAACGGGGGTGTCAGTATACAACGTCTTGCTAGGGACTCCCTTAGGTGCGTCCACCAACTTCTCAGCCTTACCGGTAACATTGATGACATCGAAACGAAAGCCCTGCACGCCCTTTTGCCGCCAGAAGTTGACAACGGCGGCACACGCTTGTCGTACGGCCGGATTATGCCAATCCAAATCGGCCTGCGTCGGATCATATAAATGTAAATAGTACAAACCAGTATCACCAAACGGCGCCCAGGCCGGACCACCAAATTTAGATTCCCAATTGGTCGGTAGACTACCATCAGCCTTGGGAGGACGGAGATAGTAAAACTTCTGATACTTCTCATCACCCGCCAAAGCCTTTTGAAACCATTCGTGTTCAGTTGAAGTATGATTAAGAACCATATCCAACATGACCCCGATACCATTTGCCTTCAGCTTTGCAACGAGTTCTTCAAAATCAGCCATCGTGCCAAACATGGGGTCAATATGGTAGTAATCTGCAATATCGTAACCGTTATCATTTTGTGGTGAGACAAAAAACGGGTTAAACCAAATCATGTCAATATTCAACTTTTTGAGGTAGTCGATCTTTTCAATAACACCCCGTAAATCACCGACGCCATCGCCATTGCTGTCGTAAAACGACTTCGGATAAATCTGATAAATCACTTGTTCTGATAATTTCATGCGCTATCCCTCTCATGCCACATCTTATTTCTTAGTTCGCCGAGCAAAATCGCGGAAACTAAAGCGGTCCGCCCGGTGTCGTGATTCCGTATACTGGAACGCTCGCGCATCCGTGAGGCTCGTCACGCTTCGAACAACTGCCACATAGGCGCCCTTACTAATAGCGAGGTGTTCGCGATCCTCATCAGTTGCCGGCGCCATCGTAATTTCCTTCGTCGCGTAACCGATCGTCAACCCAAGCTGATTTTCAAAATACGCGTACAGTGAGTCTTCCGCCGCTTGCTTGGGAACTTTCGGAACGACCGATTTCAAAATATAATCCTTATCAATAATAGCTGGTTCGCCATCGATCACTCGGACTCGTTTGATGGCCGTCACTGGCGCTTCCGTCAATTCGGTACCAAGTGACGTAAAGTCAGCAACCGGTAACGTTGCATCCGGTTGATAGTCATAAACAATATTTTGCGTCTTAATGTGTAATTTTTCGGCTAACTCTTTATAACTCACAATGCCAGAAACTGGAAATTCATACTGTCGATGCTCAATCACAATGGACCCTTTACCACGAATTTTTTGAATATAGCCATCCTCAGCCAATGTCGCTAATGCTTTGCGCCCAGTCTCACGTGAAATCCCATATAGCTCACAAAGTTGATGTTCACTCGGCAAATAACTCCCGATCGGGTAAACCTCCGCATCAATTTTCTGGAGCAAATCTTGATAAACTAAGGCCGCTTTATTCACGGCAACCACCCCTTTGTTATCGTTTTCATTTATGAATATAGACTTGTTTAGACAAGTTGTCAATATTTAAGTAATAACCCAATTAAATTTGTAGATTATACCAGCCAGATCAAGTCTAGACATGTCTAGAGTTTACAAAATTCGAGCTTATATTTCAGTATTCAATAACTACTTCATAATAAGTGCCAGCATCTATACAGTATTGGTTTAACTAGCAGGATAGTCCGCACCATAATAAAAAATCGACATTCGCAGAGCGCTAACAGCAATCTCCAACCAATGTCGATTCTATATCTGATGATTTCATTAATATTACTATTTTCGCAATAAATCTTTCGCTTTCATTGTTGCTACTTCTTTTTTCATTTTTCTCCTTCGGTTCACGAGTGCATCTATCCAGATACCATTCAGCACGGCTTCGCCAACTAACAATACGGTTACTATTGATAATAAAGAGACCTCTTTTGTAAAAACAATGTAAATAATAAAGCCTAAAAAGCCAGCTCCCGGAATTGCCCCAAACCACCTTGGTAAGTATCGATCTAACATATAGAGCACTGCAACGACCAACATACCAAGCAGAATTCCTTTAAAATCACTCATGTTGTTCCTCCCTAAAGTCAGTAATAATCTGTTTTGCTACCTCTAACGATAATTTCTCATCGATTACCAATTTCATAACCTTCGTTTCAAACGTATTTGCACCGTTGTCCTCAATAAAGTTAATTTTTTGAATAATCGTGTTTAACCGCATTCGCACGGTTGGATAACTCACTTGATAAATCTTAGCGAGTTGTTTTAGAGAACCTGAGGCAATAACCAATTGTTTAACAAATTCCTGATCCTCACGTTCTAAATTCACAAACCAGTCCATAGCATCCCTCTTTTTTAATATTGTTTATTAAACTTTAACATTATTTATTATAATGTCAATAAAAAAGCTTATATTTGATAACTGATACAATCCGGAGCTATTCAAATAAAGACGAGTACTCTAATCCAAAAGAATTACAGTACTCGCCTTATTTAGAATATTAACGCTACTAGTCTCAGTAAATTTATTAGCTGACCTTTAGTGATTCAATCCAAATGCCTGATTATCACTAGCATCCGCGCTAGCTGCGTCACTGGCTGCTTGTTCTTCAGCCATCAACCGAGCGCGTTCATGTTTGTTATACCAAGGTGAAACAGTGAAAGCCAAGACATCATTCATCAGATAAACGGAACTATTGATGAACATCGCTAGCGTCGCCGAACCTTGACGGAATGAGATAAACCAGAGTACCATTTGTGCTAAACCAGAGGCAATCCACCAGAAATACTGGTTGTTGTAACGGAGGAAGCAAATCACGCCGGCCGTTAAACAAATTGCAAAACTAATGGCATCGATCCATGGCCGGGGATCATCAGTTAAGGCACCGATAAGATAGCCGGAGATGGCATAAACAACTAAAGTTGCGACAATTGCGACGACCCACGTCTTACCCGTAAACTTCCGAATCTTCGAAACCATGTTGACGTTCCAATTTGCACTTAATAGTACTGGAATATCAAGCGTTACGACGTAGGCTAATTGTTCCCCAATGCTTAAATAGTTCTTAGCTGAAAAACCAACGACGATGAAGCAAGCGGCGGAGATGACGCCTAATAAGCCATTGACCGACTTAGCCGCATTAATAGCTAACACACAAAGAACACCCAAAGTGGTCCCAATAAATGTTAAAATAGACAATGCTGTAATTGACGCACTTACTAACGTCATTACTTGACATCCTAGGCTAAAATAGAATAGATAGTAGTTTTGTTGTGGCCAACCTTTTAGTTGGTGTGATAAGAATTTAAAATAATTACTCAAAATCATGCTCCTCTTTCCGTTTTCATATGCGGTTGTAGGTGTCTAGTTGGCCAACCAGTCACGTCACACCACTACATGTAGTGTTTTCTTTTGAAACAACACAATATATTGTATCATTATCTTGGCCGATGAAAAGGGTAAAATTCCAAGTTTATATTGAATTGTTTACAATTAATCCAACTGCGCCCCGGCAATTTGGTATTTTTGGCGTGCTGATTTTTTTATATTTTTTTGGCTTCGGCCTACTGATAGCGTTGTCAATATCAGGTCAAAACAATGCGTTTTGTCGCAATACAATGCTTGCAGTATACTGGAGAGGAACAAACTTTTAGCATCACAATATAATTAATTTTTTTGGAGGAAACTCATGATTACGCTTAAATCAGATCGCGAAATCAAAGGGATGCAAGCTGCCGGTGACATAATGGTTGGCCTGTTTCACGCCCTTGAAGATTACATCAAGCCCGGAATTACGACTTGGGATGTTGACCACTTCGCCTACGAATACATCGTTGCACACGACGCTACCCCTGGCGAACTCAACTTTGAAGGTTATAAGTACTCAACTTGTGTCAGCGTCAATGACATGATTTGTCACGGCTGTCCTAGTAAAGATATCTTGGTCAAAGATGGAGACTTATTAAAAGTTGATACCGTTATTAACTACCATGGCTACCTTAGTGACTCTTGTCACGCCTTTGTTGCTGGTACACCATCACCCGAAGTTAAAAAACTCATGGAAGTGACCCATAAAGCACTATACCTCGGTATTGACCAAGCCGTTGTCGGCAACCGAATTGGTGATATCGGCTGGGCTATTCAGAATTACGCTGAAAACGAAATGGGTTACGGCGTTGTACGCGAATACATTGGTCATGGTATTGGACCGACGATGCACGAAAAGCCTGACGTTCCACATTATGGCGAGGCTGGTCACGGCACCCGTCTAAAAGCTGGTATGACCATTACCATCGAACCAATGGTCAACATTGGCGACTGGCGTTCTGGCGAAACTGCCGATGACGGTTGGACTGTTCGCACTTTAGATGGCAGTCTTAGCTGCCAATACGAGCACACCCTTGTCGTTACCGATGACGGTCCTAAGATTTTATCATCATTCGATAATGATTTTGATGCTAAATACTTATGGAATAAGTAATATCATTTAAATTATAATCACGAACAATCCCACCCTAGTTTAGTCACTTGCTAATCAGGGTGGGATTGTTTTAGTTATTATTAACAGCACGTTCACTGATATTGCCAGAATAAAACTAGTTATATGCGTCTTGATTCTAATACATGAAAAACTGATATTGGATAAATTTTAACACCTTTATCCTCGGTCACAATCAACTAATTCAACCACCTAATATATTTATTTTAATGACAACCGTTTGGCAAAACTAACGCTGATTCAATAACGTTCTCAGCCAATCTTCATCTTTTACCGCTTATTGCAAATCGTCATTCACCACTTGACGCGCTCAAAATCATCTTGTATAGTTAGTCCCAATTAATCCAGAGGAGGATCAGATATGACTCAATTAACAAGTAGTGCTTTGAATAACTGTTGTTGCCGAACTGCGCGCTTATCGCGATGTTCGGCCTGTTAAGCATTGACTTTTTGAGGAGTGTCATCCTAAAAATCAATGTCCAGCATGGCTGGATATTGTACTGGGCGCGAGGAATTCATTCGAATTCTCGCGCCTTTTTTGTCGCTTTTGGCACCCCACCGCAGCGATTGGAGGAATTTATATGCTCATTCAGCACGTTCAAGAACTTATCGGCCACACCCCCCTGATGGCGTTACCCATCGAGGTTCCAAATCACAGTCACATCTATGCCAAGCTTGAAATGTTCAACCCCGGCGGCAGTATTAAGGACCAGCTGGGAGCCTATCTGATTGAAGACGGCTTGCAACGGGGCCGGGTTAACGCCAAGACAACGATTATTGAACCAACTGCTGGTAACACCGGAATTGGTTTAGCCTTAGCAACTCAAGCGCACCACCTACGTACCATCTTAGTCGTCCTAGAAAAGTTCAGTATGGAAAAACAAGTTTTAATGCAAGCATTGGGTGCTGAAATTGTTCATACACCTAGCGAGGAAGGAATCAAAGGTGCCATTCGCAAAGCTGAGGCACTAGCCGCAACGATTTCCAACAGTTACGTCCCCATGCAATTCAAGAATCCGGCTAATCCCGCGGCTTATTACCACACACTGGCACCAGAAATTCTGGCGGACATGCCTGCACCTATAACCGCCTTCGTCGCCGGAGCCGGTAGCGGCGGGACATTTGCTGGAGTAGCGGCTTATCTTCAAGCTCAAGATTCAGCAACCAAAGCCGTAGTCGTTGAGCCAGAAGGTTCCATTTTAAATGGTGGACCAGCTCACGCACATCGTACCGAGGGAATCGGCGTCGAATTCATCCCACCATTTTTCGATCAGGTTCGCATCGATCAGACACTGACCATCGCGGACAATGATGCCTTTGCCCAAGTTCGACACCTAGCCCGTGACCACGGTTTACTGATTGGCAGTTCTAGCGGCGCTGCGCTAGCCGCTAGTTTGCAACTCGCCACCAACCTGCCTGCCAATAGTCATATCGTGACCATCTTTCCAGACAGTAGTAAGCGTTATCTAAGTCAAAAAATCTATACAAAATGAGGACTTTAACAATGAAATTTGAAACCCAATTAATTCACGGTGGTATCAGTGAGGACGCCACTACCGGTGCGACTTCGGTACCCATCTACATGGCCTCGACCTTCCGCCAAACAAAAATCGGTCAAAATCAATACGAATATTCACGGACGGGAAATCCAACCCGGGCCGCCGTCGAAGCATTAATTGCCACCCTCGAACATGGCAGCGCTGGCTTCGCATTTGCTTCTGGCTCCGCTGCCATTAATACCGTCTTCTCACTATTCTCGGCTGGTGACCACATTATTGTGGGAAATGATGTCTATGGTGGCACCTTCCGCTTGATCGACGCCGTTTTAAAACACTTTGGCATGACTTTTACAGCCGTAGATACGCGTGACTTGGCCGCCGTTGAAGCCGCAATTACCCCCACAACTAAGGCGATTTATTTGGAAACACCGACGAACCCGTTATTACACATTACGGATATTGCTGCCATTGCGAAGCTCGCGCAAGCACACGATTTACTGAGTATCATCGACAACACCTTCGCCTCCCCATACGTCCAAAAGCCCCTGGATTTAGGCGTTGACATTGTTTTACACAGTGCTTCCAAGTATCTCGGTGGTCACAGTGATGTTATCGGTGGCTTGGTTGTCACCAAGACGCCCGCACTTGGCGAAAAAATCGGCTACTTGCAAAATGCCATCGGTAGTATTTTGGCTCCGCAAGAAAGCTGGCTATTACAACGTGGTATGAAGACTCTGGCATTGCGCATGCAAGCCCACCTGAACAATGCCGCTAAAATCTTTACGTATTTAAAGTCTCACCCAGCGGTTGCTAAGATTTACTATCCAGGCGATCCTGATAATCCCGACTTTTCGATTGCCAAGCAACAGATGAATGGCTTCGGCGCAATGATCTCGTTTGAATTACAACCAGGAATGAACCCCCAGACCTTCGTTGAACATTTACAAGTCATTACGCTCGCCGAAAGTCTCGGAGCATTGGAAAGTTTAATTGAAATTCCAGCCTTGATGACTCACGGTGCCATTCCACACACAATTCGGCTACAGAATGGTATCAAAGACGAACTGATTCGCTTATCGGTCGGCGTTGAGGACAGTGACGATTTGTTAGCAGACCTTGAGCGCGGGTTCGCTAGCATTCAGGCAGATTAAGCCAGTGTTTCAGACGGCTCGTGCCATTCTCAATCGTGACCCCGCCGCGATCAATTTGCGGACAGTTATGTTGACCTATCCTGGTATTCACGCGCTCGCCTGGTACCGGGTTGCCCATTATTTCGAAACACACCGTTTCCCCTTATTGGCCGCCTTGCTGAGCCAACATGCGGCTCGGCGTACCGGCATCCTGATTCACCCGGCCGCGCAAATCGGTCACCGGGTCTTCTTTGACCATGGTATTGGTACTGTCATTGGTGCAACGGCGGTCATTGAAGACGACGTTACAATTTTACACGGCGTCACTTTAGGCGCACGTAAAACCGAACAAGCCGGGCGCCGGCATCCCTTTGTTTGTCGCGGTGCTTTCATTGGTGCCAACGCCCAACTCTTGGGTCCTATTACGATTGGCGCCAACAGTAAAATTGGTGCTGGTGCGATTGTTTTAGACAGCGTTCCCGCCCACGTTACTGCGGTCGGTAACCCGGCCCATCTAGTTGCCACGCAATTACATGCTTATCATGAAGCAGCAAGCAATCAAGCTTGATTCTTATCAAAACTGCGGCTTAGAATAACCGTTCGCTCGTATCAGTTATTGTGTCGACAATAAAACGTACTTATAAAATCAAAATTGATTTTATAAGTACGTTTTTACGTTACTTTGAAAATTTATTTATTATCCACAATTATTTGACAAACTTCGCTGCAAATTCGCTGAATTGCTTACCAGCACCAGCTAAGAACGATTGGGTGCCTTCATTTGTGATATGACCATTTTCATCAGCCAACTTATCAGTATTACCGATGTACAATTCTGGTTGTTGCATCGTTGGCATGTCTAAGAAGACCAATGATTGTCGTAAAACATGGTGTGCTAAGACGCCAGAGATACCAGAGATCGATTGGGAAGCAACCAAAGCAGGCTTGCCGCCCCAAACACTTTGACCCCATGGACGTGAAGCAACGTCCAAAGCATTCTTCAAGGCTGCTGGGATACTACGGTTATGTTCAGGTGTGACAAAGATGAACGCATCTTGAGCCGCAACGGCCTGACGAAATTCTGTATATTCTACGGGTGAATCCGCATCGTAGTCTTGGTTATATAGTGGCAACTTAGCGATATTTAAGTACGTTACTTCAGCGTCGTCTGGTAACCCAGCAACGATGGCTTCAGCGACCCCTTTAGAATAAGAATTTTTACGAATAGAACCTACAATTACACCATATTTTGTCATATCAAACAATCCTTTCAAAACTAATTTCTTCATTTCACTTACTAATAGTAAGTATATCAAGTTGTTGAAAAAGTGCAACCATTTTAGCCTATCAATTTTAAAAATCACTTGCTTGATTGCCACAAAACGTTGTCAAATCAATGATTATGTCCCAAGAAAATATTTTAGTCTATGTCTAATTACCGACAGAAAAGGTCATCGGAGTATCAATGACTCCGATGACCTTCCTTTATTTTCAATACACGTCTAATCGTCACGCGTTGCAGCGCGATATGTGATCAGCCCTTCGTTTAAAACCATCAAACATCTAAGAAATCTTGATAATCATTATCAACTTGTTCAACATACGCCGTGGCCCATTTAGCCATGGCTTCATCAAACTTTGCCGAATTACCAACGTATCCCCGAATCATGGCCGCCGTTGGACTTTGCGCGTGAGCCTTGGCCAAAATCATTGCGCACGTATTCGCATAGGCTTGGAATTGACCCCAGTCTAGGGTTGGAATATCGATAGATTCCTTCATATCCCGAAATTGACGGACATAAAAACTCTTATTTTCCATTTGGAAATAGCCTAGGAACGCATCCGAAGTCGCTTGTAAAATGCGTTGCGAACTGACGATCCGTTGTCCTTCCGTCAGTTCCATGGCGGCCGTTAACGCTGGCCGCGACTGGCTCCCGACTTTCCGCGTTGGTAAAGCTTCCTTGATTTGTAACACCATATGGCTACCATCCGTACTCGTCAGAAGAACCAAGTAACATAGTGACCCAAAACTCCCGACGCCCACACTATGCCGAATAATATCAGTAACTTCATATTGCGACAACAGCAAAGCGACATCGGTCCGGACGTTCAATAAATACTCGCTAATTCCGGCCTTTAGCCCTTGATAAGTTTGCCGATCAATATGGACAGAACGGGGCGCGTTCTCCTTAAATTGCCGTTCACCGCGACTATTAGTGACCGTAAACTTACGCACAACTTGTTCTGAATTACGTTTTTGAGCCTTTTTAACCAAGGATGCAATTAGATCGGCCGTATCTTCGGGAGCACCACCGAAGTTCAAGACAGCCTGAACTTCGTTATCGCGATAAAAACGGTCTAACGTCGTCTGATCAAACATCCGTTTGAGCGCTTCCCGATAACTCGCACTCGCCGCCTGTATCAATTTTTCGACCTTTTTGGGTTTAAAGTTAGAATCACGAGCAGCTAGCAACACACTCACTAATAACCGACGTAAATCCCATTCCCACGGATGGACGCCAGCTTCGTCAAAGTCATTTAAGTCAAAGACCAGTCGCCGTTCTGGTGACGCATAGAATCCAAAGTTACCAATATGGGCATCGCCACAAACTACGGCGGGGATTTCAGTGGACGACTGGTAATCCAAATCATAATCCATTAACTCCACTGAGCCCCGGAAGAATGCAAAAGCCGAAGCAGACATTCGTTCACGCCGCAATGGCAATAGTTCTGGTACCAGCATCTCCCGCACATGTTTCAGATAATCACTGGCGTTTCGTTTCACTGGTGTAAATGTCCCTAATTTTTCAAATGGGGTGACTTGGCGCCGCGCCTTTCCTAGCGCAATTAATTCAGCAACCGTATGATGTTGTCGAATATGAGTTAAATCAAGTGGTGGCATGAGTATCAAATCCTTTTATGATTTACTAATTTTATTATAGCGATATCTTCCGACGATAGAAAATAATTCAGCTAGTTGAACCCGCTTCTCGCGTCCCAATTATTGACCAGCTGACGCCAATTCACAAGCAATTTTCATGATAAAACGGCGATTCTAGTTGACGTACCCCTCAAAGTCACCTACAATTTAAGTTATAAATGATACCGCTTTCAAAAAGCGAGGAGGTCACGTATTATGGCAAATTCTGAAAAAACATTGGTCCTAGTTAAACCCGATGGTGTCAGTGAAGGACACATTGGTGAGGTTATCACCCGGTTAGAACGCAAGGGTTATCAAATTGCCGCCTTAAAGGTTATTAAAGCAACCGCGGAACAACTTCAACAACATTACAGTGAGAAGGTTGGCAAGCCTTACTTTAAGGAAATCGAGACCTACATGATGGAAGGTCCACTCGTCGCCATTATCGTAAGTGGTACTGGCGTCGTCAAAGCGGTGCATCGTTTAGCTGGTAGCACCCGGCCTGCCGAAGCACAACCTGGCACGATTCGGGGGGATTTCTCCCATGAATATCCAGACGGTATTTTACGAAACATTATCCATACCTCAGATAGCCGTGAAAATGCGCATCACGAAATTGCAATTTGGTTCCCCGAATTAGCCGTCAAAGCACGAAAAACAGACAGTAAAGTAAAAGCCTAGTTTCATTTTTAACATCACGATTACGCAATTCGCAATTACTGATCAATGGTTTGAACGCCATTGCGTCCAGTAATTGCGAATTTGTATACACTGGATGTTTGCCGCCACAACGTTAGTAAAGCTTCCAAAGCTAACCCGTAAACTGGCCCAACTAACTGCCAACCCGCGCCGAAATTTTCGCACTAATCGTTCGCACTAGTTATGATTAAACCAATCAACTAAATGGTTTGGGGGAATCATTATGAACATAGTCGTTGGACCATACGTACGGCGGCCACGGGCTATCAGATCGAACCCGCGCAACACCAGTAAATTTTCGATGTTTAATTCGCTACGACGGATTGACGAATGCCTAGTCTTGATCAAACGCACTGGCACACCAGGATTAATTGATTCAACTGCAACGTTAGGCTTGAACCTAACCCACTTAATGGGACTGAATGTCATCGTAACCAGTCGTGGGCGTTCCTTCACCATCATTGTTCAAGACCGGCAGCGGTCATTCACGCTGACTGGCTGTCTCATTGAAGACACACTCTACAACGCCATTCACCCAGCACAACCAGACTACCTGATTTCACTAAATCGCCAGCTCATTACCAATAGTGATGACTTAATTGAGCAACTCTATGACCACTATTAACTGGCCAGCATCACGCACCAAAGGCTAACCCACCGTGTGGGTTAGCCTTTTAAATTGAACCATATTAAATGATCAGTTGAACGACTTTAAGCAGTGTCGCGGATGGTTTAGCCGGAATCTTCATCTTTTGAGCGGCTGGCATTGCTGTGTGAACATTTTGGGCGACCGGACCCACTTGCGAGCGTTGCCCCGAACGACTATGCGCAACCAATACGGTATTATCCGCATTCCGCGCGTATATCACACTATTAGTAGCATCTTGTAAATCATCACTATAAATCTGGGTCATTTGGTGATGATAGACCGCGCTGTGCGGATCGTCTGGCTGAATTCGCTGTCCGGCCGCAATTTTGCGGATATGTAACGGGGTTGCCTCGTTGATGACCCGAGTCCCCTTCAGGTGTAGCCAAACTTGTGCGGCTTCCACCTTAGCTGCCGGAAAATCACTAAGTTGTGGCTGACGGATTGCCTTAAACGTTGCTGCGGTACTACGCTGCAGCCGACGTTGATGATAGGTCCGGCGCTGGCTTGTATGCCGTTCAAGCTGCACTTGTTCCCACACCAAACAAGCACCAAAGAGGACGATACCGACCCGTAATGCCCAAATCAATTTTTTCAATGATTAGCCCCCCACTTTACCATAATTACGCTACTTAATTTAACATGGTCTTAGCTAATTATATTGGCAAAGCCGGTAATAATTTAATTATTAATAGGGCAGTCGCACCAACTCGCCATTTCTAGTTGCGCTTCCCCTTAAACTATTAACGATTTCTAACTTGACAGCTAAACTGATTTATTGTCAAAATCACTATTTAAATATTTTATTTTATGATGGCAATACAAACATTTTGATTATCGCGATATACTTAGACGAGCATTAGCTTTTTCAATAAGGAGGCACTACTGATGAACTCATTCAAGAACCCACTTATGACAACACCCTATCTGCTAGCCATAATCGCCACACTGACGATGCTAGTTAGTCCACTGACAACGGTTGTTATATCAGTACTGATATGGTTGTCGGGAATTACGCTGGTGTGGTTACACCGCCAGCAACGATGGCTCCGCTTCTTCTACGCACCCGTGTTTTTGTACACTTTTTTACTAGAACAATGGTATTTCTCCCCATCAACCCAGCCACTGACAGAAACGATTCTCATTAACCTCGCAATTCTTGGCATTGCCATTTTCAGCACATGGGCAGCTTATCAATTACGTCATGACGCGTAAACTCTTCACCGAAAAAAATAAGTCACCCCAGAAGCGGTAACCGTTTCTGGGGTGACTTATGCATTGCTTCAATAGCTACCGTTAAATAACGCTCGTTAGGCAGGCTTCACTTCGGCTAATTTTTGATCCAGATATTTCTTCAACGCTGCTTGGGGATGAAAACCAACCACCTTTTCAGCGGGCTGGCCATTCTTGAATATCACTAACGCCGGAATACTCATAATCTCAAATTGTTGCGCAATTTCCTGATGTTGATCAACGTCGAGCGAAGCGAATTTCACTTGCCCATCGTACAGTTCATCTAACGCTTCAAGCACTGGTTCCTGCATCTTGCAAGGGCCACACCAATCCGCCCAAAAATCAACCACAGTTAACGCGGTATCATCAGCCACCGTCGCAAAAGTCGTCTTATCGACTGGTTCGATCATATCTAATCCTCATTTCCAATTGATTTCCGTTCTATCATAGCATGTTTTCCCACAAAATTATGACTTCCGGGTCTGAATCACGTACATAGGTCACAAAATCTTGGTATATCGGTGTTCTACCAATCAAAAATTCGATATAATAGCGTTATAGAAACGATATAACCTAAAGGAGGAATTTTTGTGTCCACACAAACAATCAGTCCCGAACAGGACTCTGAATTAGTCGCTTCCGTCGCCGCTGAACAACTCGGTATTAAAGCCGTGACGTTGCGCAAATATAGCACCATGGTTGAAAAACAACTTAACGATGAAAATCGCTTCCGCCCGGCCGATAACAGTCATCGCTTATATACAGCCGCTGATTTAAAAACTTTTCAGGCGGCCATCGAACTCGCCGAACAAGGCACAACGTTAGCCACTGCGCTGGGACGCGCGTTTGGTGCTAAGGTCCCGACACCCAAACAACCGGCGGCAACGACGACGCAATCTGAGAAACCAGCGCCTGCAACTACCACAAAGTCGCCCTTCACCACGACAACCACCGTCGATGCCAGCAAAATGGCACCAGCGGCCAAACCAGATGGCCCGACTAATGCTGAGCTCTATAAGCAGCAAGAAATGATCATCCGGCGTTTAGATTCACTCAGTGACCGCTTAAACCAAGTCCTTGACCAACTCGATCAACAAGCCAGTCAAGCGGCCAAACCTTGGTGGCATTTCTGGGAAAAGTAGCCGTATGCTGGTCAACATACTTGCTCATTAGACTTACTTCGGTAGGGCAACAGTTAGCATTACCTACCATCCAAATTAACGTGTGCTGCCAGTCTTAAAAATAAGCTACCTACACGTTCATCGTTCCAGTTAACTCGCCCAGCGATGGCTGCTATCAAGTGACTCTTTGTCAGGCAAGACGCAAAAGGCGCCCAGAATTAAATTTCTGGGCGCCTTTTGCAGCTAATTACCATGGCGGTTAGTAATTAGTTTTTTTATCGAACTACTTCGTTGCAGCTAAGTGCTTTTCGTAAGCAGCTTTGATTTCATTAACTAAATCTTCATCTTTCAAGTCAGTTGTTTCGCGAATGACTTGTTCGATTGGTTCATCCTTCAATAATTGTTGTAACTTAACACTTTCACTATCATTAGGATAGTTGAAGAAGAACATTTCACCAACTGTATCAACTAAGGCGCTGTAATCGCGACCACGTTCCTTCAATTCCCGAATTGGGCGAATGAAACGTTCGTTGAAACCTAATTTCCGAATTGGTGTCCGGCCGACCCGTTCAATATCATCAGAGATATATGGGTTTTCAAACCGACTCAAAATTTTCTTTTGATAAGCATGGTGCACTTCAGGATCAAAGCCCCACTTTTGAATCAACAAGTCGCCGGTTTCACCTAAAACGTGCTTAGCTTGGTCAACGACACTGTCATCCTTGACTGCTTCGCCAATCGTCTTGTAGCCCTTCATGTTACCAGTATAGGCTACGGTGGCATGACCAGTATTAACGGAGAAGAGTTTCCGTTCAATGTATGGTTCCAAGTCGTCAGCATAATCAACACCCTTTAATTGAATCTTAGGGTTCTTCATCTGAGACTTGTCGATAACCCATTCCTTGAATGGTTCAACTGAAACGAACAATGGATCATCATGCTTTTGAAGCGGTACGATCCGGTCAACAGCGGCATTGGGGAAGCCTGCATTCTGGTCAGCCCAAGCTTGTTCGTCTTCATTTAATGATTCATAAACGTATTTCTTTAATGACTGACTCCCGCCAATCATGTTTTCACAAGCAATGATATCAATTGGTGTCGTATTGTTGTTAGCTTGCCGTAACTTTAACCCGTCAGCAATTAATGGCGCGATGAACTTCAAGATCTTAGGCCCAATCGCAGTCGTAACCATATCGGCTTGGGCAATTTCTTCAGCAACCGCCTTAGGATCCTTACCGTTGTTAATACCTTTAACATCGTGAACTTCAATGTGTTTTTGACCTTCTGCAGCCAATTCAATGGTATACCCATTCCGTTTGTTTAATTCGTCAATCAAAGTATCGTTAACATCAACGAAAGTAATCTTAAACCCGTTGTCAGCCAAGGTTTCGCCAATGAAGCCCCGACCAATATTCCCTGCGCCAAAATGTACGTCTAACATGCTAATCAACTTCCTTTAATAGATTTATGATTTCATCTTCAGATTGAGCGTCCGCTAACTTGGCAACGTTGGCAACGTCGCTGCAGTATATGGCAATCTGAGACAAGAGGTTCAAGTGTTCACCGTTCAACCCAGCGATCCCGAAGATAACCGTTACAGTCTTATCATCATCGTTATCATCTGGATTACCCCAGCTCACACCCATTGGTACTTGGACCACGGAAATCCCGGTCTTTTTAATATACTTCATGCCATCTTCAGTACCATGGGGGATGGCAATGAAATTACCCATATATACGGAGACATCCTGATTACGAGCCTGCATTGCATCAATGTATTCTGGTTCGACACAACCGCCATCGACCAATAGTTGACCGGCTAAGCGGATGCCTTCTTCTTGCGTAGCCACTTGCTGGTTCAACGCAATCATTTTCTTATCTAAAGCTTCCATTGTTTTCACCTACGCTATTTCGTTAGTTCGTTCAAAAATGCTTTACTAATTAATTGATAAAGTTGCTGGCGATCGCCAGTCATAAACGTCTGCGTATTGGCCTGACTTTCAATGACTAGCGCGCTTAACTTACCCATCAACCGATTTTCAAAATCGCTGATATTGGCGGGCCCGAGCATTAGGACGATTCGCTGCAACCGAATCGATTGGTTATCCATACTCTTAAATGGTAATGGCTGGTCAAGTTCGAAAATCGCACAATATGGTGCGGTGACTTCCTGACTTAACGTATGCACCAACGCCAAGTTCGTATTGGGAATACCGACCGGTGCCAGTCCTAAGCGGTGTAACAACCGGCCCGCAACTTCTAGCGGATCATGAATCAAGTTCGAATCAATATGCCGCGTGATCTTAACTAGCGTCTCGGCCACCGTCTCATCATCGTTGCGAATCGGCGTGATCGTGAAACGGTCTAAGATCTGTTTCGCAATCGTCATCTGTTGGTAAACGGTGTCAAAATCCAAGTTGATTTTCGTCGGCTCATCAACCGGTGAATCGATCACTTTGGTGCTTGGAAAATACTGATGAATATATTCACGTAAGGCAGTGACTTCGTTTTCTAGTAACAGTGGGCTGACAACGCGGTAATTCAACTTAAATCCCGGTAACGTTGTCGTGGATAAAATCATGTCAAAGTCTTGTAAATTAACTTGGCCTAAATTACCAATCCGTGCAACCTCGATAGCTGTGATTTCAGGTACTAACCGCATCAGCCGCGTTTTCAAGATTCGCGCCGTCGTCATCCCATTCGGGCACAGGACCAAAACCTTGAGTGCTTGGTGACTCAACTGTTGCTCATACGTACTAGCAAAGTGGATCAACAAGTACGTCAACTCATCAGTTGTAAAATCCTGATCTTTAAAAATCGTTGCGAAGCCGCGCACCACCGCCGAATACAGCTTAGGATACTGTTCACGGACCTCTTGTAACTCAGCGGTTGGCGGCACGGGACCATTAACACCGTTACGTTGTAGGGCAATTTGCATATGTGCCGTCAAGTTATTCAACAAGCGGTCATCCGTCCCAAACGACCAGTTAAAGTTAGTCGCAACCGCGTCAATAAACTTTTTGACCCGATACGTTAGTTGCAAATCATAATTCGATAGCGACGCGTCTTGATCGATTCGAAACGTCAAGCCCTTAATTTGCTGGGCGAGAAAATCAATTTCAGCTCCCGTCACCACCGTCTTAATCTCAGCGGGTAGTTGGGTCATAATTGCCAGAGCAATCCGTTGGTATTTCAAGAAATCATCCCGATTGATCCCGCGCAAATATGTGACCCGACGTTCATGCTGTAACCGCATTACTCCCGTCGTCAACGTGATGATCAACTGTTGTAGCTGACCATCCGGCACCGAAGAAAAGTACTTTTTCTTCAAACTTCGCACTGCTTGATAACAGATAATCAACGTTTGGGCGTCCAGTAAGTTCAAAAAATACGATTGCTCATCACTTGCTGATATTGCTAAGCCTTGGTTCAACTTCCCGATTGTTTTAAAAAACTCGTAGTCGTTGATTTCATTATTCAAAATGGTGGCAAACAGATTGCGAATACTACCCTCAGTCCCCGCCACCTGAATCCCCCGGGACTTCAACCGTTCAATTGATAAGTCGTAGTCGGCGAATGGCGTTGCTAATGCCGTCAAATCGTTTGAAATCGTTGCAACGCTCACATCAAAGTCAAGCGCAAGTTCTTTTAATTTTACGGAATGGCCCGTCATCAGTAACCGACAAGCTAGGGCGTTTTGCCGCGTTTGTGAGTCAAACGCCGGTGCAATCTTCCGCTCTGCTGTCAATTGGCTTTGAAACTTGGCCAGGGCCGTCTGTGATCCACTTAGTTGAAAGTGATGCTTCTCATTAACAATTTTCAAATCAGCATTGGCTAATACCAATTCCAAATTACTGAACTCGCGATAAATTGTTCGGCGACTACTATTGAGACCGGTTTCAATCTGACTCATTGAAAGGCCGGCGGGATTCGCTAGTAGCAGCTGTAGCAACTCATCTTGACGTTGTGTAAACTTAACCATGATGCCACCTCATACGATAATGGTAATAATATCATTTTATTTCAATTCTGATACCATCTTATCATATTTAGGTGAACTCAATAGATCGTCAGTAATTAATACTTGGACCTGCGTGTAACGGGTCTTTAAGTTTTTAGCTGCTTCTGCACTTGAAACAACTAATAAACTATTATTATCAGCCAATTCGTCAATTCCTAAGTTCTTAACACTCACATGCTTGTTGGCTTTCTTGACCCGATCCTTCATCAAGGACGTTGCCATTGTGGCTGTTCCTAAATGACCATCGTGGTGAACAAAGACAATTTCATCAACAACACTCAAATCTAAGTTAGCTGGTAGGTCGTCGGGTGCAGTCGTCGTTGCTTGTGGTGCCGCGGATGCAGGTGCAGCATCGCTAACTTGATCACGAGCCTTTAAGTTAACCACAACTTGGTCATACTTTGGACTACTCAAGAAGTTGTCAACGGCTAACCGTAAGGCGTGTGGTGCCTTTTGAGCCGCCCGATCAGCTAATTCGTTTTGCGTAATCACTAATAAACCAGGTTCGTCTTTCAAATTGCTAATCGCCGTGTTGGTGACGGACATGCTAATGCCAGCCTTCTTGACTTTATCCCGTAATAAGGAAGCCCCCATTGCGGATGATCCCATTCCGGCATCACAGGCAAAAATAATATGGTCAACATCTTTGTATGAAGCAATCACATCAGCTGGTTCAGCGTCAGTCGCACTAGCAGCTTCAGCATTGCCACTCTTCATGTCGCTCATTTTACCTTGAGCAGCGGCTAAGTCATCATCACTGGTCGACTTGTCACGTTTCAAGACAATTGCGGCAACGATAAATGATGCTAAGGTTGCTAACGTTACCCCGATAATTAAACCAATGTAGTTAGAAATACTCTTTGGTGACATTAATAGTAATGAAATAATGGAACCAGGTGAAGGTGTTGAACGTAAACCAACGTTTAGTAAACTGAATGTGGCTGTCCCAGTAACCCCACCAGCGATAACAGCTAGGAACAATGCTGGCTTCATTAATACGTATGGGAAATAAATTTCATGAATCCCACCAAGAAAATGAATAATAATCGCACTGGGTGCAGAAGCCTTAGCAGTCCCTTTACCAAACAAGGCAAAGGCTAATAAGACCCCAAGACCTGGACCTGGATCTGGTTCGAGCAAGAACAGAATTGACTTACCCGCACTAGATGCAGCCTGAATCCCAAGCGGTGTTAAGATACCTTGGTTAATCGCATTGTTTAAGAATAAAATCTTGGCTGGTTCAATGAAGACGTTGGCTAATGGCAATAGCTTCATCTTAATGATCCAGTCAACACCGGCAGCCATAGCAGCACTTGCACCAGCAACCAATGGGCCGATTGCAAAGTAACCCAGGATTGCTAGTAACATCCCGATAATCCCAGCGGAGAAGTTGTTAACCAACATTTCAAACCCGCTCTTAATCTTATCGGAAATGGCGTCATCCCACTTCTTAATGCACCAACCGCCTAAAGGCCCCATAATCATGGCACCGATAAACATTGGGATTGAAGAACCGACGATGACCCCCATAGTGGCAATCGCACCAACGACCCCACCACGATG
Organism: Lactiplantibacillus argentoratensis; assembly: GCF_037290055.1. Taxonomy (NCBI): domain Bacteria; kingdom Bacillati; phylum Bacillota; class Bacilli; order Lactobacillales; family Lactobacillaceae; genus Lactiplantibacillus; species Lactiplantibacillus argentoratensis. Next base: position 222,205 of record NZ_CP147647.1, on the reverse strand, counting down.
ACCGGCAAACAAAGTCCCACCAGTAAACGCTATCAATAATGGCAATAAATAGTGAACCATTGGTTGAATCATCTTAGCTAATCCAGCATTAGGCCACCAACCACCAGCCATAAAGATGGCGGTAATTAAGCCCCAAGCAATAAAGGCGCCGATGTTCGGCATAACCATATTACTCAGTGCACTCCCAAATTTTTGAACGCGTGCCTTAACGCCCAGTTTCTTTTTCGCAACAGGAGCGCTTTGGGTTGCATTCGTATTTACATTTTCACTCATTAGGTAAAGCTCCTTCCTTTTTCTTAACAACTTAATCATATCTATCATGGTAAGCGGTTTCAAGAACTTCTAGTTAGACCCGTGGCACAGGAAACTGTGCCACAATTAAACTCATTGATTCACAAAATTAAAAATTGGCACAGTAACAATAAGCGCTTTTATATCGGCAATACCAGCAAACTAATTAAACTTATCTCGTTAGATATGATTGCGTTTTCACAATCGAATTTAGCATTTTATGTAGAAAGCGCCAGGCAATTCACTCATCATTTTCTTATTTAAATGATTATGAATACGATTTAACATTGAAATCCCCCCGCAAGCTCCTATACTTATAATTAACTAAGGAGTGACCTATGTAATGAAAAAAGACACTGATTGTACCGAAATATTAGTTGGGAAAGCTGCTAGCATGGATGGTTCGACCATCGTTGCCCGCAACGAAGATGGCTACGGCCCAATTAATCCGATTAAGTTTATTGTGCACGAAGCCCACGACCAAACTAACGCCAGCTACACTTCCGTAACTACCGGCGTCACCGTTCCGCTGCCCGACCATGCCTACCGCTACACCGCAACCCCCCAAGCCGATCAAAGCGATGGGCAGTACGAGGAAGCTGGGATCAACGAATTAAATGTCGGGATGAGTGCAACCGAAACCACTGCCACCAATGCCCGCGTACTCGGTTACGATCCGCTCGTCCATGATGGCGTGGATGAAGAAGCCATGGTCACCCTCGTTTTACCTTACATTAAAAGTGCTAAGGAAGGTGTCCAACGCTTAGGTGCCCTAATTGAAAAATACGGAACTGGTGAAAGCAACAGCATCGCCTTTAACGATCACGACGATATCTGGTTGTTCGAAACCGCTGGTGGTCACCATTGGGGAGCAGTTCGGATGCCCGAAGACACCTACGCAATTGTTCCCAACCAAACCGTGGTGCAAGAGATGGATCTCAACGATACCGACAATTTCCTAGGTGCCAGTGATTTGGTGGACTTCGTTGAAAAGTATCACCTCAACCCAACACCCGGTCACTTTAATTTCCGCGAAATCTTCGGTACCCAAAGTGAAGCGGATGCTTATTACAACACTCCGCGGACATGGTATGGTCAAAAACTATTTAATCCCGAAATCGAACAGAATCCCACTGATCAAAACATGCCGCTATTCCGACAACCAAGCAAAAAATTGGCTATTGAAGACGTCCAGTTCTTCTTATCTTCACACTATAACGGGACGCCTTACGATCCATTTGGCACTTTCGCTTCTGGTAACGCCCGTGAACAAACACGTTACCGGTCTATCGCGATGGATCGCAATCAGTGCTCATCTATTCTGCAAATCCGGAATGACGTGCCTGCTAAGCAAGCCGCCATTCAATGGATCGCACTAGGTTTCTTCGCTTACGCCCCATACGTGCCCTTCTTTACCAACATCAATGACACGCCGATTGATTATCGCAATACAACTAGCACGGTCAGCGTTGATAACGTCTACTGGTTATCAAAAACGCTCTCCGTCTTGATTGAACCACACTGGCATGAATTTGCTGAAACGGTCAATGCCTATCGCGACGGGTGCCAATCATATGCCCATGGCCGGGTTGCCGCAACCGACGCGGCCATCACTGGTAACGCGACCGACTTTTTGACGAATGCCAACGCCGAAACTGCCGCTGAAGTTTCCAAACGGACCCATGCGTTGTTTGATACTTTGGTTAAGCAAGGGCTGTTGTTATCGAAAACAACTTGGGAAAAAGGACAAAATCTATGAATAAGCCAAAAATGATTCAACTGCTAACTATCCTAGTAGTCGAATCATTTTTTACTTTACATGAGTACTTATTAAAAAGCCGTGCTTCACAACGCAATCGTTATGAAGCACGGCTTTCAGTTCATTTTTAACTTAATTAAAATTAATACTTCTTGCTTAACTTGCTAGCAGCCGCTTCGTCAATGATAACGGTAACGTCTGGATGGTTTTGCAAGATACTTGCTGGTAATTCAGGGGTATCTGGGCCTTCAATCATACCCTTGACCGCATCAGCCTTGTTTTCGCCGAATGCTTCGAGCAATAAGTGCTTGCTCTTCATGATGGAAGCTAAGCCCATTGAGAAGGCTTGCTTAGGAACATCATTTTCGCTGGCGAAGAACCGCGCGTTAGCTTCAATCGTTGATTCAGTTAAATCAACCACGTGCGTCGTAATATCGCGAGGAGTACCTGGTTCGTTAAAACCAATGTGACCATTACGGCCAATCCCTAAGATTTGTAAGTCAATTGGGTGTTCGTCAATCACTTTGTCGTAACGCTTAACTTCAGCTTCTGGATCTGAAGCTAAACCGTTTGGCAAGAATGATTCCTTAAATGGCTTGTCATTGAATAAATGAGTTTGCATGAAGTATTTATAACTTTGGTCGTTGTCTGGTGCAATCCCAACGTATTCATCCAAGTTAACGGATGTGCAGTCACTGAAATCTAAGTCACTATTAACGATTTCTTTGTAAGTTGTAACGGGTGTCGAACCAGTTGCCAACCCAAATACTTTCGCACCATTGTCTAAAGCATTCTTAAATACTTTGAAACCTTCTTTTCCGCCGGCAGCTTGATCCTTTACTACGATAACTTTCATAATTAACTGACTCCCTCTTTGTTTGGTATAGTCCAATTGTATATTGGTCTAGACTAAAATTCAAGAGGTTTGTCTGAAATATTTCACTTTTATTTTTTGCAATCGTTATCATTGTTAAACTGTCAAGCCAAACTCCTTTAATAAATTAATTGTATTTTTCGATAATTTTGCCTATACTTAACATGTTCGTAACTCCGTGGAACGTGAGAAATTCCACGACTAGCCAAGGCTGCAAAGTCATTGGCTATTTTTTTGCGCTCATACCTCTACGCCAACCATTTATTTGTTCACATTTCAATCAAACTATCCAACATTTACATTGCAATTGGTAACTGCTAAAATTAGCTTTGTATGGAAGATATATATTACATAAAGGGAGATGTTAACCGCGAATCATGTCAAGCAATACCGGTTAATGGCTGGATTCTCACAAAAAGAACTCGCCAGCAAGACTGGCATCACCCGTCAAACCCTGAGTTTGATTGAAAAGGACACCTATAACCCATCACTGAAACTCTGCCTCAACCTCTGTCACGCACTCAACCAAACACTCGATACTGTCTTTTGGGTCGAACCCAGTTAGGAGATCCCTGCCATGAAAAAGATTCGTGACGAACGTTTAATTTTACAAAATTTCAAGAACATCCGTACCACGTTGTTAATTGAAAATAGTGCTATCTTACTGATTTTATTTTGGCAAGGCTGGCAAAAAAACAATCTTCAGAAAGCCTTTACGTACGACAATCCGTTGTATATTGTCCTGATGATTGCCGTTTTTACCATGATCATTTTGTCTGTTAATGTCAGCACCCCAATAGAAGACAAACCCAAACGGTCATGGCGCTACCTTGGCCTGTGGGCACTCATTGAACTAATCGGTTTCACCGCCCTATTCTACTTCCTGATTGCGATAAATCAGCCGTTCATTAGTCTGATCGCTGGTATCGCCCTGACCACCGTCACTAGCGGTATCATGCTGTATAGCAACCACCTGCGCGATCGTGATTAACATCAGATATCACCTAGACGGTACCATTCTAATCACATTTGCGGTACACTATTCCCAGAAATTCAACGGACACGAGGTTTTTGCTATGGAACCAACTTTTAACAAAATGACTTCGACTGGTTACCATGCCATCGAACAGGAAATTGAAGACTTAAAGCAACAACGGCCCGAGCGAATCAGAATTCTGGCTGCGGCTGCGGCATTAGGTGACCGTTCTGAGAATGCCGAATATAGTAGTGCCAAACGGGACTTAGGTCGCTTAGAAAGCCGCCTGCGTTATCTCAACAAGCAGTTGCAATACGCCCAAATCGTTCAACCAGCTGACAACAATCAACTCGATATCGGTAAATTCGTGACCATCGAATTTCTGGATGATCATGACCAAATCACCTATCAATTAGTTGGAAAACAGGAAGCCAATCTCGAACAACAAAAAATCTCATTCACATCTCCCATCGGTCAAGCACTCGCTAATCATACTGTTGACGATGTGGTCACTGTGAACGCACCGAACGGGGCTTATCAAGTTAAGGTAATCGCGGTTAAGCGCGCGTAATAAAATAGTTAGGCCAATCGATTGGAAGCTTATCTTTATTTTTTTGAATCAAAAATACACTTTCTGAAGCGTATACGTGTTAAAATAACGGCAGTAAAAAAGCCGGTACGTTAATACCGACTTGAATCAAGGCCCGCTCTAAGAGCAGTTGGCTTTAAATTTAGATAATCAAAGAACAGTCACCCAATACCAGCCAAAGTTTTGGGGTGGCTATTTTTGTTTCTGGAGTTCCATACCTGATACATCGCTAGTGCAATGCTCAAAATGATTTGCAAGAAAGCAAACCAAACAGGTAGAGTGACCACGGCTGAAAACCTTTCTTAGTGTGGGAAACGTATTTGTCATACTACCACGACCTTTCAAGATGAAAACAGCCAACCGCTACTGCACCATGTATTGCGATTACGCTGATATCACAAACCAATCATCAACAAGTAGTTGTCCATAAAAAGATAGCGACGAGTTATCATCACAACGTCGCTATCTTTTTATATCATTCATATTAAAATTCCTGGTACACTGCTGGATCTTGATTATTCAAGCGACCATCCACTTGGCTCAAACCATTAATTGTTGCCATATCAGCTGCACTGATTTCAAAATCAAACACGTCCATATTACCGGCTTGACGGCTCGGCGTTGACGACTTTGGAATCGGCAAAGTCCCTAACTGTAGTTCCCACCGTAAAATCAACTGCCCAACGTTTTTATGGTAGTGCGCTGCAATCTCTTTGAGCGTCTCATTTTGAAGCATCTCACTGGCCCGGCCAAGGGGACTCCAATCTTGCGTCAAAATACCATGTGCTTGATCATAATCCCGTTGTGCCTGCTGGTTAAAGTACGGATGTAATTCGACCTGATTAATGACGGGTAAAACACCCGTTTCTTTGTTTAATCGTTCTAAATGTTCTGGTAAGAAATTCGAGACCCCAATCGAACGAATCAAGCCTAACTTCTGGGCATCAATCAGCGCCTGCCAAGCTTCAACATAATGATCCTCCTTAGGATTAGGCCAATGAATCAAATATAAATCATAATAATCCAGGCCAGCTCGATATAATGATTCTTGAATCGTATTGATAGCTTCCGCGTAGGTGTGGTGACGACCAGGAAGTTTTGATGAAATCAAGAGTTCCGAACGCGGTACTGATGAACGCCGAACCGCTTCACCAACAGCCCCTTCATTTTCATAGTTAAAGGCCGTATCTAATAATCGGTAGCCGCGATCAATCGCTGAGTCGATCACTTGCACACCATGAGCACCATTCAGTTTATATGTTCCAAAGCCAATTTTAGGTACCGTTAAACCATCACGTAACGTATAAGTTTCCAACTTAAGCCACTTCTTTCTTTTAAATTAAACAATCATTTTTAAATTTATCGTTAATCTTCTGAACGATCAGCCAAGGCATCACGAATCGCTGCTTCAAATGTTGCCGGCCGGGTCGTTGGGGCATAGCGTTCGAGCACACGGCCATCACGACCAATCAGGAATTTTGTGAAATTCCACTTGATTCGGCCATGTCCCGCCGCCTGTTTGAGGTAAGTAAATAACGGATCAGCGTCATCACCATTAACCATCACCCGTTTGGTCATGGGGAACGTTACCCCGTAGTGCCGTTGACAATAGTCATGGGTCTCATCGTCATCCGCCTTTTCTTGATGAAATTGATTGGATGGCAATCCCAAGACCACTAGGCCCTCCTGCTGATACTTCTGATAAAGTTCTTCTAATCCTTTAAACTGTGGTGCCAGGCCACAGTTGCTAGCCGTATTCACGATTAGCAAGACCTGACCGCGATATTGTGACAAGTCAAGCGGCGCACCACTCATCTCAGTTTCTGTAAAATCATACACTGATTCTGCCATCGAGATCCCTCCTAAGAATATTAACCAAATACATTGCTTTATCCATAGTAAACCACAAAATTGTGACTTTTCATCATACTTTGCTTTAGTTTCCGGAAAATTGATTGCACTGAATGTCATTATCCGTTACACTAAACGTATCATTCATAGCAACTGGGGTGCCATCACGGCTGAGATAATACCCATTGAACCTGAATCTGGACAATGCCAGCGCAGGGAGCAATGCTTTTATTTGGGGAACCATCAATTCAGACTTAGCCGCCTGCCACCGATAATCGTGGTAGGCGTTTTTTGTCGCTTGGATGCGTGAATGACAAACTACTTTTGGGAGGATTTAACAATGAAATGGGTTAAATCATGGTACTTGAACGATATTATTTTACTGGCACTAATTGGTATTTTCTTTGGTGCCATCTTTATGGGGACTAATTTTGTTTATAACATTTTAAGTGCGGCCCTGACACCATTTGGTCTAAGCGGTCTGGCTAATGAACTACTACTTGGCTTATGGTGCATGCCCGGCATGTTAGCTGGCTACCTCATTCGACTAAAGGGTTCGGCAACGCTAGGTGAGCTCCTCGCAGCAACCGTCGAAATGTTTTTCGGTGGTCAATGGGGAATCACCACATTGATTTCTGGTGTCGTGCAAGGATTTGGGGCCGAACTAGGTTATATCGTCACTGGCTACAAACACTATGACTGGTTAGGCTTAACGGCTGCGGCCGCAACAACTACTGTGGTCACCTTTGGCTGGGACCTTGCCCGTAATGGTTACTATAAATTACAGCTGTGGCTCTTGGTTTTATACGTGGTCGTTCGCTTTATTTCGATGTTTGTTTTCGGGGGTCTGTTAACTAAAACCATCACGGACCTACTTGATCGCAGTCATGTTTTAAAATCAACGCATTAATACACTTTATAAAATGGAGGCTTTCTCGAATGGCTAGTATCGCGCTGAATAATTTAACTTACACCTATCCACAGGCGTCGACACCCATTCTGGATCGCGTTAACCTAACACTACCACGGCAAAGCTTCATCCTATTGACAGGGCCATCGGGAACAGGTAAGTCGACGCTCCTAAAGCTGATTGCAGGCTTACTACCCCTGACTCCAGATTACGGCACCATTACCTTTGATGGTCAGTCATTAACTGCTAGCACCGCTAATCAGCGTGCTCAGCACGTTGCCATGATGTTTCAGAATCCTAATCAGCAGTTTGCCATGGATACCGTTGAAAATGAACTAATTTTCGCACTTGAGAACTTACAAGTGCCCCGTGACCAAATACCGGCCCGCTTACTTAGTGCGCTTGACTTTGTTGGTATCCGAAATTTACAGTCACGACTATTAAATCATTTATCCGGTGGCGAGAAACAGAAAGTGGCCCTTGCAATCATTGTCGCTATGGATAGCGATGTCATCCTACTAGATGAGCCCTTTGCCAGTGTCGATCCGACCGCACGAGCCGTCTTGTTAGACCGACTCGTGGAACTACGCAATCAACATGGGAAGACAATCATCTTGGCGGATCATGACCTATCAGGTTACGAACAGCTCGTCGATCAAGTCGTCCAAATCAAGGACCAGCACTTACAGCTCATTGATCGCACCACCTGGTCTGAGTTATTTGCAGCCTTTACTGAGCAGCCACAACGGTCATGGTCAGCACCGCAACGCGTTGAACGCCCTTGTTTTCAACTTGATCACGTCACTTTACAGGCAGGTGATCGTCAACTATTAGTACCGACAACGCGTCAATTGTTAGCACAACACAATACGCTGATCACGGGTCCTAACGGTAGCGGTAAATCCACATTATTTGAAGCCCTCGTCCGTCTGCACCCCTATACTGGCGAAATTCGTTACGAAGGGACACCTATCGACAAGCTAAAACGCAAACGCTACGCTCGCCACGTCGCCTTGCTTTTTCAGGACGCTGAGACCCAGTTTTTAAACATCACGGTCGCTGAAGAACTGGCTCAAAGCAAACGCTATGCGTATGGCGACTACTTTACCGCGGACCGTATTCAAACGGCCTTAATGCAACTCAACTTATCCGGGCGTGATGAACAAGTCATCTATACTTTGAGTGAGGGACAGAAAAAGAAACTACAAATTCTGCTCATGTTAATCATGCAGTCACCAGTGCTACTCATGGATGAACCCTTAAAAGGGCTGGATTTGCATTCGATCAATGCCCTGGTCGCGTTATTACAGACCACCCAAGCGGCAACTAAGCAGACACTGATTATTATTAGTCACCAGTTAACCGGCCTGATGCCATTGATTGACTATCAGCTACACTTTGAAAATCACCATTTAGATTGGGTGGTGCGATCATGAATCCTAGCATGAAATTATTATTACTACTCATCATTGCGCTCGAAATTTCATTCACGACAATTGTAAGTTTGAACGTAGCTCTGATTATTCTGGCACTGATTTACCTGCTCGGTCACCGAACGCGGCTTCGAACATTAGGGTGGTTGCTACTCATTCCGTTGATACCAGCAATTGGACTTTGGAGTACCCAGTACATTAACGGTAGCGGTGACAAGACTTTGATGGCCTGGGTCCTGTTCACACGAATCTATGCGTTTGTTTTTACGGGCGCTACTTTTACGCTCACGACTGACGTCTTACAATTAACCGATTCGCTTGAGCAAAACTGGCATTTACCCGCCAAATTTGCATATGGCGTCCTCGCCGCGTATAACTTGGTACCACGGATTCAGCACGAAGTTCAAGTGATTCGGGCTGCTGGCCTGATGCGTGGGCAGGTCCTGTCCTTCTGGTCACCACAGCTCTACTTTAAAGCAATTTTGGTCTCTATCAATTGGTCGCAGAACCTTGCCCAGGCCATGCGCTCCCATGGTTTTGTCGAAGATGCACCCCGCACCCACTATCGTCAAATTCCACTGACTAAGTTGGATTGGACCATTGTGATTAGCGGCGTCTTGCTTTTACAAGTCGGCGCTTTCGTCATTCCGTGGCGCTAGCTAGCAGCATGCAACTAAATAAACACTAAATTAAAACAGGTTTTCTCAATGATGAGAAAACCTGTTTTTGGGTAATATTCCCCACTCAGATCGGACAAACTAACAACAAGTTGACCTTAATTCATGCTTTCAGCCGATCAATTTGTTGCTGTAATGCCTGAATATCAGCTGTAGAAGACGTCGGGTCCGCCATTAATTGATCATACTTGAACTGAAGTACTGCTAAGTCAGTTTCCACTGGTTGCGGCGCTTTAACAACTTTGTCAGGATCAACTAATTGGTGCGTCTCGAATTGCAACACCCGAGTAGCAACGGCCCGACGAAACGGTTCATCATGTGAAACAAAAATTATCGTTCCAGGATAATTTTGTAAGTAATCGGCCAACGCATCCAGCGCGTCCACATCCAAATAATTGGTTGGTTCATCTAACATTAACACGTTATATTGACCGACTAAAATACGAACTAGCTGTAATTTAACCAGTTCACCACCACTTAACGCCGATACCAGTTGCGGATAAAAGCGTGCTGGCAGGCCCAGCGCGCCCATGACGTTGCGGATCGTTTGATCCGGTAGCTGACTGACTTGCCGCACTGTTTGCCACACCGACTGTTTACCATCGAGCACTGTCATATCTTGGTTGAATACTCCGACTCGTGCCGCCGGTGCCAATCGTAATCCTGACACCCGGCCACCTAAAATTGCACGCAGTAATGTGGTCTTACCGCTACCGTTGGGCCCCACGATAGCGACCCGATCATGTGGCCTGATTTGAAAGTCAGCGTGTGCTAACAACGTTTTTCCATATTCAGCCAATGTGACATTAAGACCAGTTACCACGGTCTTACCTGTAAACGTCGGAAAATCTGTCGCGACTAACTTAAAGCCTGAAGTCGTAAAGGGCTTAGCAACTTGCGGTTCCCGTTGTCCTCGGGCGACCATGCGTTTAGCCGTTCGTTCCATCTTGGCCGCGGTAGCTTCCCTAGTCGCTTTCGTCTTGGCACGCTCTACTTGCGACATTCGCCGATTACCTTTTCGAATCCGCTGGGCTTTTTCGTTACGTTGACGCTGCGCTGCTAGTAACTCACGCTGATGAGTGTTTTGGCGCTGATACGCAGCTTCCTGAGTTGCGAGTTGCTGCGCTTTTACCGTCTGATAATATGCGTAATTGCCGGCATATGCGGTAAATTTTTGGTGTTCAACCGCCCAAGTCTGTGTCGTCACAGCATTTAATAATTGCCGATCATGTGAAATCAACAGCAGCAACCCGCGAAAACGTTGTAACTGATTAATAAGCCATTGCTGATGTGATTCATCCAAATTAGATGACGGCTCATCTAGAATCAAAATTGTTGGGTGGGCGCTCAAAGCCTGCCGAATTCTGGTTAGCATAGCTTGACCACCACTTTGGTCAAAAGTCGGTGCGATTTGGGCAACATAGCTGACTGGCTCGTCCACCATAATTTGCCCCGTATAATCACGATCAGTACCCGTTAGTAAATGGGCCAGTGTTGATTTACCAGCACCGTTTCGCCCCACCACGCCGATTTTATCCCCGGCATTGGCGACTAGCCGGTCAATTGAAAATAGTGGCCGTCCCGCCATATCTTTTTGAATATTTTTTAAATTAATCATTGTCATTAATAAGCATCCCCTTAGTTGCAGGGACTAATTTATGGCACAAAAAAGCGTCCTCAAAATGAGAACGCTGGCAATTGATTCCACCAGCACCCTAATTAATCCCAAAACGGACAGTCCACCCCTATTGCTAGGCATGGTTCCTGTTCAGTTACTAGAATTAATTAGTTGCGCATTGGCTGAATACCTCGTGTTTTATAAGTTATCTTGTAGATTAGCATGTTTAATTTTGATTTGCAAGGGTTGTTGTTTTTTCAAAACTTTTTCAGTAAACTGAAATTACTTTCAGAAAGCAGGTGTCCATTTGAAAAAGATGATTGCCATTACCGGCTTCGCAATGCTAGGTGGTGGTCTCCGGGAGGGGCTTAGTTTGCTCGTCACTTGGCCACAACATTTCTGGATAACGTGTCTGATTAATATTGTGGGCGCATTTGTGCTTAGCCTGATTACTAACTTGTTACCGGCGCGGTTACCCGTCTCTGAAGATATTGTCACTGGTATGAGTGTCGGGCTCGTTGGTAGCTTTACTACTTTTTCCACCTTCACTTTTGAAACGCTACAATCATTCCAAAGTGGCCATAGCGTTTTAGCTTTAAGTTATGTCGCTGCTAGCTTAGGGTTGGGCTTGCTGGCGGGTCTAGCTGGAAACTTCCTTAGCACCTATTGGCTACCAAAGGAGGAATTTTAATGTTAGTCCTAGTCGGATTGGCCGGTGTTGGCGCAGCTTTAGGGGCCTTAAGTCGTTACGGCATCATGCGCTTAGCACGACCTCTCAATCGATGGCCGTTACCAATTGCCACGTTATTTATCAATCTAAGCGGCGCTTTATTGCTCGGTTGGATTTTAACCAGCTCATTACCGCCCAACTGGCAGATTTTTCTAGGAACTGGGATTATGGGTGGCTATACGACTTTTTCAACAATGATCAACGAACTCGTGTTGCTCGGCCGTAACCACCATCAACGGGTCGCCTGGGAATACTTTGGCTTGAGTCTCGTCGGTGGCCTAGTCATGGTTTATCTCGGAACTTTAATCTAACTCAAAAACCAGGAAGTCTCACAAAACTAACTGAGATTTCCTGGTTTCGTTCAATGACTATTTAGTTCCAACAAGCCGCCTTTACGGCTAGCGTGCCGATAACACTAGTTTTAACAACGCTCATCTTTATCTTTCAAATTACGTGGTGGCATTTCCGAATAATGCAACGCCGGCAATCGCCACGACGATCAGGCCTAACCATAATGCGATTTTAAATAAAAACAACCCAATCACAATCATGAACACCCAACCGATAATTTTAAAACCAATTTTAAAGATAACTTTGAGCAACCATAAACCAATTACTAAAGCAATCAATAAACCGATCATCTATGCGCTCTGCGAAGAGAGCTTCCCTCCTTACAAGTCCCATCATGGGTACCTTGCCAGTTAGTATAGCACGCGCTATACAGCGGCAGACTGATTGCAGTCGTAAATTAAGAGAAGCTTAATTTTGCAACGCCGCAACTTGTCGCACCATCGCTAATTCTTCGTTAGTTGGGATCAACATCACTTTAATCTTGGAATCTGCGCCACTGATGAGTCCTTCTTGACCCGCTTCATTTAATTTCGGATCCAGGGTCACACCAAAGATGCTCAGTTCATCAATAATTTGCTGGCGCAAGGTCGCATTATGCTCGCCAATGCCGCCCGCAAAAATCAGCGCATCCGCCCGTTTTAATTCTGTCAAATAGCTACCGGCATACTTAACAATCCGATTGACAAAAATTTCAACAGCTAGTTGGGCTTGGGGATTCGTGGCTTCTTGCGCACGGATTTCACGCATATCTGGTGAAATTCCTGAGATTCCTAACAATCCAGACTGATTGTTAAGCATCATCATGATTTCATTCGGATCATCGATCTTTAAAGCTTTCATAAGAAATGGCAATACGGCCGGATCAACGTCACCCGCGCGCGTTCCCATTGTGACACCCGTTAATGGCGTAAAACCCATCGATGTGTCGAAAGCCCGGCCATTTTTGACGGCAGCTAATGACGCGCCACTACCTAAATGTAACGTCACCAAGTTGAGGTCATCTTTCGGCTTAGCCAGCAGTTCTGCAGCCCGCCCGGTTAAGTAACCATGCGAGATACCATGTTCACCGTAACGGCGAATATGGTATTTTTGGGTCAATTCATAAGGCAAACTGTAAATTGCATTCATTTCTGGTAAATCGGTAAAGAACTGACTATCAAATACCGCGTACTGTTTAACAGCTGGTAAAGCCTGCGCCATCGTCTCAATACCACGTGCCTCCATCGGATTATGCAATGGTGCAAAGTCACTAAGCCCCTTAATGGCTTCGAGTACCGCTGGCGTCACTTCAACTGCTTGCTTGAACGTTTCGCCACCCGCAACGACTCGGTGAGCAACTGCCGTAATTTCCGTTAATGAGTCAATAATTGCTAATCGCTGTAATTCAGCTAATAACATCTGCGCCGCATGGTTTTGATCTAAATTATCGACTGTCGTTTCAAACTTTTGATGGTCACCATACTTGATGGTGAAAATTGAACCGGGCATACTAATCCGTTCAACGAGACCACTAGCAACCACCGTTTCAGCAGGCATGGCAAATAATTGCCATTTCAATGATGAACTACCTGCGTTAATAATTAATGTTTTTTGCATTTCTCAATCAACTCCCATGTAATAGAATACCGAACTTTTCTGAAAATTGCTCAACTTTTTTCAATCGCGTCATTTGACATCTTAATTCATGCGCTAGTCCCAATCTTCCACTGTTAACTAACCAGAACATGTTATTATTAAGGTGTTAACTTTTACAGATTAGAGGAACCCAATTCATGACGACCACAACCGATGTCGACCTAGTCCAAACTGGATTAGCGCACTTAATTCACCACACGCGTAAACAAATCGAATCATTAACTAAAGCATTAGACCACCTACCTGATGTCAGTGAGTTGCAACTCAAGGGCACGTTATTGAAGACGTATGCTAGCCAGATCGAAGGGCACCATCATTTCGTCGAATTGCCCGACTATCAAGGCCACCCACTTAGTATTAAACTCGATATTAAAAAATCAATTATTGAAAATGCCGAGGATTATTTTCATCGTTATCACAAAAGCAAACGCGGTCAAGCGACCGTTCAACAAAATTTGGCGACGGCCAAGACCGAACTACACCAGCAATTAGCGACTCAAGCAGCCTTTGACCCTGAGAATCCCGAAGCGGTGGCCACTCTTAAACAATCACTGATTGCTGCGGGCGCGATTCATACCCACGTTTTACACTCATCTAAGGCCCCAACACCCGCCCATCCCCGCCGCTTTTACACGCACGACCACGTGCTGGTTGAAGTTGGTAAAAATAGTCGTCAAAACGACCACCTAACATTGACGGCCCGTAAAGATTACTACTGGATGCACGCGGGTGGTGAAATTCCCGGTTCACACGTGGTTATTCACAGTAATCATCCGAGTGAACAAACCTTGCAGGAAGCGGCCGTACTAACGGCCTATTACAGTAAGGGTCGTCAGATGAACCGCGTACCTGTTGATGTGCTCACCGTTGGTCAGATGCGTAAACCCAAGGGTGCTAAGGCCGGGCTCGTTACCTTTAGTGGTACTGCACGCACGATCACCGTTGTCCCTGATGCCACTTTAGCCGCTGAATTACGTGACCAGGAGGATATTCACCATGACGCCGATTGAGGCCTATATTGCTAACACACCACAAGCCTATCAATCGCAATTAATAGCCTTACAGCAAACCATTGCAACGGTCTTACCAGAGGCGCAAGAACAGTTAAAGTACCAGATGCCGACCTTCTATTGGCACGAAAACGTCATCCATTTTGCTTTATTCAAACATCACTTTGGCTTGTACCCAACGCCAAGTGCAATTGAGGCTTTTCATGATCAATTAGTCACCTATAAAACAAGCAAAGGGGCCATCCAGTTTCCGCTGGATCAGCCCCTACCACTTGAATTGATTACTGCTATTACCGAATTCCGTCGTCACGAAATCATAGTGAAATACGACCTTTAGGATTACCGCTGCCACCAAGACTGTTTAAGAAAATCAATGGCGGTTACATCACTCAACGCAATCGGCTTAACGACTCCCGCTTGCTGATTCAAAAAAAGCTGCTGGTCGTCCACAGCCGCAATTAAGCCACTCGGTTGATGACCATCGCTTAAAGTTAACCGAACCACGCAGTTTAACTCATAAGCTTGCAATAACGACGCTTCAATTGGTTTCAGCTGTTCCATTAGATCACCTCATCGAAATAGTAGCTCCATCATAGCACATCTTCAGAACGTACGTTCGATAAAAACTATTACATTTTGATGACGTTGATAAACCGGTCACTTGTACCAATCAGTAATTTCACAGGATAACTAATTACACCATTAACTACCGAGGTTACCGAACATTCGCCCAGATTATTTTAAAATTACCCGGATTCGGTCAGTTGAAGTTAGCGCACGGTTATGATTCAGTTCAAAACATGACCGTCATTAAGTTCAAAAGCCGCCAGCTTAGAATAAGTCTCGTATTTGAGACTGGGCGGGTTTGGGCTCAAATCGATCTCGGTTTACGTTTCCGCAATGGTCCCCCAGCCCCGGAGGACGGAAATAGGGCGAGCATTGCTGCCGAACAGGCGTCTACCTAACGAGCCTAAGCGCGAGCTATTTTTGACCTTAATAAACAGGACGTGCTAAAAAGGCCACTCCCCGGCATATTGGGGGAGTGGCCTTTAATGCGATTTACTTTAGAATCGCGGTAATGGCTTTTACTTCGTCATCACTAAAGGTTAAATTGTGCGTTGCTTCAAGATTAGCGTGCAAGTGGTCGACATTGGTCGTGCCAATGATGACGCTCGTGACGACCTGCGACCGTAGTAGCCAAGCCAAAGCCATTTGGGCCAAGGTTTGTCCCCGTTGCTCAGCGATTCTGTTCAGGGCATTCAATTGATTAACCACGGTTGCGGTCCCCTGATCAAATAAATATTTATTCGTTCGATGAATCGGAAAATCGGCTGGAATTCCTTGTAAGTAACGCTGCGTCAATAATCCTTCAGCTAATGGACCATATGCCACTAAGCCCGCATTATGCTGGCCGAGATAGTCAATCAAGCCGGTTGTTTGAGCCTGTTGATTCAACATGTTATATGAGTACTGATTGACTGTAAACGGCGTGTGCATCTCATTGAAATACTTCACCATCGTTGCCGTTTGGTCGCGGTCATAATTTGAAATTCCAACATACAGCGCCTTCCCCTGACGAACCAACTGGTCAAGGGCCGCGGCAGTCTCATACAAATCGATGTTAGGGTCTGGACGATGTGAGTAGAAAATATCAACGTAATCCAAATGCATCTGTTTAAGACTACGGTCCAATGAACTGATCAACGTCTTGCGTGAGCCGAAAGCCCCATACGGCCCTGGCCAGGCCGGATATCCGGCTTTGGTCGTGATGACGAGCTCATCACGATACGGCTTTAAGTCTCGTTGCATAATTTGTCCGAACGTCCGCTCTGCCGATCCCTTCGATGGTCCATAATTATTGGCTAAATCAAAGCTAAAAACGCCATGATCAAAGGCATCCAGAACCACTTTTCGTGAATTAACAAACGGCGCTTCATCCCCAAAATTCCGCCATAGCCCCAACGAGATAACGGGTAATTGTAGCCCCGTCTTACCCACGCGTCGAATCGGTAGTTCGTCATAGCGCGTTGATGCTGCTGAATATGTCATCATTACTCACCTCATCTAATTTTTGAATACTATTTATATTATACCGCGCCTGTAATATTGGTACTGTTCAAACGCTTAAGCGGATACAAAAAGGCGATCCTCGCCAAATGCCAGGACCACCTCACTTAGGAGTTTATATGTGATGTCTGCTGTTGTTGCCTGATTAGACCTTGATTTGAAATAAGGTTCAACAGTGCGTGGTTATTTCAAACCATCATCTATTGTAGCCCGGAATCGCCCGTTCGTTAAGTCATTGCGCGTCAGAATTGGGGCAAGCGGTTATAATATGCTAAATATTGGCGGTCATGGACAGCATCCACCACTACTTTGGTGACGCTCGTATTAGCCGGTTCCGGTAGGCTCATCGGATCGGTCGGCTTTAGGATCGCTAAGGCCATCGCTTTGACGGTAAAGCCATGGGTCACGACAACAATCTGCTCGTCTGGATGGGCTTGTGCCGTGGCCTTCAAGAATGCGGCTACCCGTTGTTGCACGTGTTCAAAAGTCTCACCATCCGTCGCAACCTCCACGTAGCTTGGCAAAACGTCCTGCAAAAGTGGATCAAAGTACTGCGGATAGGCCGCTAGCAGCTGGTCATTATCCTGTCCATCCCACTGGCCGTATGAAATTTCCAATAATCGTTCGTCCTGGCTGACAGGCAGCTGTCGGCCTTGATTCAAAATCGCCGCCGTCGCCTTGGTCCGGTCCAGCGGGCTACAAATCAACCGGTCCGCGAAGCTAATATCAAATGCATCGTGCAACGTTTGCGCTTGCTGCTTGCCAACCGAGTTCAAATGCGTGACGGCTGTATTAATCGTGCCCTGTTTTAAATTTTGTGCGTTAGCCGTTGTTTGTCCATGTCGTACCACGTAAAAGGTTGTCATCGTGCGCCTCCAAGATTAAATTATTATTAGTTACACTAATTTTGTCACAGTTCTTTCTCATTATCCAGCTTGACAAATAGACCCGTGCTTGCTAAATTAATACCAACGCAATTAACCGACTGGTGCCAACACCGGTTTAACGAAGGAGTGTCCAACTGATGGTTCTAACTAATCCTATCAATCATCATATCAGTTCCTCCTGGTCTACACACCCATCTGTGTCGGCCTAATTTTGCGTACGCAAATCAGCCTGAGCACGGATGCTAAGACATTCGCTACCAGGTGGAATTGCTTAATCTCGTTATTATCCGTCCTGGTAGTCGCAACCGACTGCCAGGACTTTTTTATTACCCTGATTAAACTACTGAAAGCGAGGATTTTTCATGCCAATTTATAATTTTTCTGCTGGGCCAGCCGTTCTACCACAACCAGTCATCACTCAAATTCAAGCGGAGCTACCCTCATTTCAAGGCTCCGGCATGAGCATTTTGGAGATCTCACACCGCTCCGATTTATTTGCGCAAGTCCTTCAAGATGCCGAACAAGATCTTCGCGATTTAATGGCTATCCCTGACAACTATCACGTACTCTTCTTTCAAGGCGGGGGCACGCTACAGTTCACAGCCGCACCACTAAATCTGGCGCCCCATCATCGTATCGGGTTGCTTGACAGCGGTCACTGGGCACAACGCGCCGCCGATGAAGCCAAACGGGTCGGTACTAAAGTCACGATTCTGGGGAGTAGCGCTGCTAACCATTTTAACCAACTGCCAACGGTCGTCCAGCCCATCGATCAATCCCTCGATTATATTCATCTTACGACTAATAATACCATTGAAGGGACCATGATGACGCGCTTACCGGCTACGGGTCAAGTACCACTGGTAGCCGACATGTCATCAAACTTTTTGGGTGAACCTTACCAAGTCAGCGATTTTGGACTCATCTTTGCTGGTGCTCAGAAGAATCTGGGTCCCGCTGGTTTGACAATCGTCATTGTCCGTGATGATTTAATTGGTCAAGTCGCCAACCTGCCAAGTATGCTGGATTACCAGCTATTTGCGGATAAAAATTCGATGTTCAACACGCCACCCGTTTTTGCCATTTACGCCGCGGGTCTCGTACTCAAATGGTTAAAGGCCCAGGGCGGACTCAACGTAATGACTGCTCGCAATCACGCTAAAGCCGCCTTACTCTATGACTTCTTAGACCAGTCCCAACTCTTTACTAATCCGGTCAAGACCAGCGACCGTTCGACCATGAACGTTCCATTCGTCACGGGCCAGGCCGACCTCGATGCTGCAGTCATTCAAGGTGCCCGTGAGCACGGATTATTAAACCTAAAGGGACACCGCTTAGTTGGCGGTATGCGTGCTAGTCTCTATAACGCCATGCCGTTAGCCGGTGTTCAGGCACTAGTTGACTATCTGGCCGCTTTTGAAGCACATCATCGTTAATCAAGGAGGATATTTATGTATCAAGTTAAAACCTATAACGCCATCGCCCCAGCCGGCCTTAACACGTTTACTGCCGATTACACGCTCAATCAATCTGAGCATCCTGATGCTTACTTAATTCGCTCGGTCAACCTACATACCGAGACACTACCATCTTCATTGAAAGTCATTGTGCGCGCCGGTGCCGGTGTTAACAATATTCCTATCGATCAAGCAACCGCTAACGGGACTGCTGTTTTCAACACCCCGGGAAGTAACGCTAATGCCGTTAAGGAACTCATCATCGGCCTGCTCATTATGGCATCCCGTAATCTAATCGCTGCGACGACCTATTCAGCCCAACATACCGAAGCTGACATTTCTCAACGTACCGAACACGACAAGACGCAATTTAACGGTGTCGAATTAACGGGTAAGACCTTGGCTGTTATTGGGCTCGGCCATGTTGGCGCGCTCGTAGCCAATGCGGCGTTGAATCTAGGCATGAACGTGATTGGTTACGACCCCTATCTATCCGCGGATGCCGCTTGGAACATTGCCAAACAAGTCCAGCGTGCGGCCACGCTACCAGATGCGGTCAAACAAGCTGATTTTGTCACCGTCCACGTGCCTAAAAATGCCGACACACTTCATCTGATTAATAAAGATGCGTTGGCCGCCATGCCAACGGGCGTTCAATTATTTAATTATTCGCGGCTGGGCATCGTCGACAATACTGCCATCATGAATGCGTTAGCCACGGGACAAGTTGCCCACTACTACACCGATTTTGGCGAACCCCAGCTTGCCGACCAGCCCGCGGTTACCGTGACACCTCATATCGGCGGCTCAACTATCGAGGCTGAGATCAACGGTGCCACGCAGGCTGCGCGTACCATCATGACTTACTTGGAAACCGGTAACGTTCATGCGGCCGTCAATCTGCCAGACTTAAGTGTGCCGTTCAACGCGACTTACCGCTTTACAATCATTCACGAAAACGTGCCTAACATGGTCAGCCAAATCACGGCTAAACTAGCGGCAGCCAACCTCAACATCACCACTATGGCCAACGCTGCTAAACACCAAACCGCTTACACCATCATTGACATCGACGACCTACAGCAGCCACAACAAGCTGACCTAATAGCTGAACTTTCTAAAATTCCAGCAGTGAGTCGCGTTCGCCTACTAAAACAGGGTAACGTCGAATGAAGCTTGAACACTTACAACACCCGACAACTCACCAACTCGATCAGCTAATGGCAATCTGGTTAAGTGGTAATTTAACGGCCCATGACTTTGTCAGTGCCGACTACTGGCGTCAACAAGCCCCCTTAGTACGTGAAGCATTACAATCAGCCGAACTCATCGTCGGACTGACCGACGGACCTGAAGCTTATATTCTGGGCTTTATAGGCTTACAAAACGATTACATTGCCGGAATTTTCATTTGCAATGATGCTCAACATCAAGGTCTGGGGACGGCGCTATTGGCGACTGCCCAAGCTGACCATCATCAATTACAATTAAACGTCTATGTTGCTAATCGCCCAGCCATCGTCTTTTATCACCACCACGGGTTCCGCGTCATTGATCAGGCTAGTGACCAAGCAACCCAGCAACCAGAATATACGATGCAATGGCAACGTTAGTTTTCTTAATTAAGCCAGTACGATTCTTAACGAGTCGTACTGGCTTTATTTGCTTAATAATATTAATGATTAAAAAAATAATATTGTATTTAATCTAATTTTAATGTATTCTCATCTACATATCATAATCATTTGAAGCAGGGGGTACATATATGCAATGGAAATTATTTGCCACAGTTGCCACGTTAACGGCAACGACTGGCGTTTTACTCGTCGGCTGTGGTCAGTCCTCATCCAGTTCAAGCAATGCCGGCAACACAACGGCCAACATGGCCAAGACTCAAGTCCTCAATTGGTCGGAAAACGGCCAGGATTTGACCACCCTTGACCCGTCCTTAGCCACTGATGTTATCAGTGGGACGATGATCAGTAATTCGCAAGAAGGTTTGTATCGATTAAGTAAAAACAGTAAAGTCACGCCCGGTATTGCGACTAAAACGACCGTGTCCAAAGATAAAAAGACTTATACTTTTACCCTGCGCAAGAATGCCAAATGGAGTAATGGCGATCAAGTAACAGCGCAGGATTTCGTATATGGCTGGCGGCGTACGGTTAATCCGAAGACGGCTTCTCAGTATGCCTACTTATATTCCGGCATCAAAAATGCGGATAAAATCGTCAGCGGCAAGGCCAAGACTAGTACCTTGGGCATCAAGGCCGATGGTAAGTATAAGCTGACCGTCAAGCTCGAAAAGCCCATGCAGTATTTCAAATTATTGATGGGTTTCGTGGTCTTCTTCCCGCAAAACCAGCACGCGGTTGAAAAATACGGCAAGGACTACGGGACCAGTTCCAGCAAGATGGTTTACAACGGACCGTTCAAGATGACTGGTTGGAAAGGGACTAACTCGACTTGGACCCTTAAGCGCAATCCTAATTACTGGGATAAAAAGCACGTTTACCTAACTAAGATCAAGGACCAAGTTGTGAAGTCGACGACGACAGCCTTTAACCTCTTCCAGAGTAATAAGCTCGACATGGCAACGTTATCTGGACAACAGGTTAAGAACGAAAAGAATAATAGCAAGTTGGTCATCCGGAAGTCTTCACGTCTAAATTACTTGGAATTTAATCAAAAGAAAGTTAAGTTCCTCGCTAATAAGAAGATTCGCCAAGCCATGTCACTGACTTTGAATCGTAAGCAGTTGGTCAACGATGTTCTCGGGGATGGTTCCGTCACTCCAAAGGGCTTTGTTACGACCGGACTTGCTACTGATCCAACGACCGGTAAAGACTTTGCCACCGCAAATACGGTCAAATCAGCTGTTACTCAGGACAACGCCAAAGCTAAAAAGCTCTGGAAACAAGGGCTAAAAGAAACCGGCAAGAAGTCAGTTACCTTAACGTTAACTCATGACGACACGGATCAGATGAAGGCCCTTGCTGAATATGTTCAGGGACAACTGGAAAAGGAATTGCCAGGACTTAAAGTTCAAAGCCTCACCGTTCCTTACAAGACGAGAATTTCTCGAGAAATTGCAGGTAACTTCCAGCTGGTCATCTCCGCATGGCAAGCCGACTTTGCCGATCCGGTCTCGGACCTCGGTATCATGACCTCAACTAACGATTACAACTTTGGTAAGTGGACCAACAAGACCTTCGACAGTGCCATCAGCACCGCAAATAGTACGACTAGTACAACGAAGCGTTGGCAAGCCCTTGCAACCGCTGAAAAAACGATTGCGACTGATCAAGGGGTCGCACCGCTCTCACAAAATGTCATCGCACAGATGGTCAACCCCAAGCTGAAAGGCCTAGTCTACAACACGGCGGGCATTAACTATAACTTCAAGAGTGCCTATATGGCCAAATAAGGTGACCTAACTGGCATAACTTCATGCTAAACTAACCTTAAATCTCACAATAATAGGTATCGTAGCCACAGACTACGGTACCTTTTTTGTGTTCATTGACACATTTTGTTTCTGTTAATTTCCTTAATTATTAGAATCGAAACATTGATTTTAATTCCCCTTTAATGTATCCTCGTGACCATTCAAGTTGGGGGGAAGTTTTACTATGAAATGGAAAGTAATGTTGACAACTGCTACTGCGGTCGCATCGACCGGCCTTTTATTAGCTGCCTGTAGTCAAGGCCAGTCCAAATCAGATAATGCGGGAAACTTACGCGCGGGGATGGCGCAAAAACAAGTCTTGAACTGGTCAGAAAATGGCTCCGAACTAACGACCTTGGATACTTCGCTAGTCACCGATTCGATCAGTGCCAATATGATCAATAACACGATGGAAGGCCTCTACCGTATTGGCAATAATAATAAAATCACACCGGGTATTGCGACCCATACCGTTATTTCCAAAGATAAAAAGACTTATACGTTCACATTGCGCAAAGATGCCCAGTGGAGCAACGGTGATCCCGTGACCGCTCAGGATTTCGTGTATAGTTGGCGGCGAACCATCGATCCCAAGACCGCTTCGCAATATGCCTATCTTTATTCTGGCATCAAGAATGCTGACCAAATCACCAATGGTAAAGCTAAAGCCACTAGCTTAGGAATCAAGGCTGATGGTAAATACAAGTTAACCGTGACGCTTGACAAACCCATGGCCTATTTTAAACTCCTAATGGGCTTTGCCATCTTCTTCCCGCAGAACCAACACGCCGTACAGAAATACGGCAAGGACTACGGGACAACGGCCGCCAAAATGGTCTACGATGGGCCGTTTACCATGAAGGGCTGGAAAGGCACGAATACGACATGGGCACTGAACCGTAATCCTAAATATTGGGATAAAAAACACGTTTACTTAGAAAAGATCAATGACCAAGTCGTTAAGTCAACCACGACCGGATTCAACTTGTTCCAGAGC
The DNA here is from genome assembly GCF_037290055.1 of Lactiplantibacillus argentoratensis. Taxonomy (NCBI): domain Bacteria; kingdom Bacillati; phylum Bacillota; class Bacilli; order Lactobacillales; family Lactobacillaceae; genus Lactiplantibacillus; species Lactiplantibacillus argentoratensis. The sequence continues at coordinate 198,645 of NZ_CP147647.1, read as the reverse complement.
AACAAGCTCGACATGGCCACCCTGAGCGGTGAACAAGTCAAAAACGAAAAGAACAATCCCAAGTTAGTACTCCGTAAGACATCCCGCCTGAACTATCTCGAGTTTAATCAGAAAAAGGTGCCCGCGCTAGCTAATGCCAAGCTCCGGCAAGCGATGTCCTTAACTATCGACCGGCACCAGCTTGTCACGGACGTCTTAGCGGATGGCTCAGCAGTTCCAAAGGGCTTTGTCACCACCGGGCTCGCAACCGATCCAACGACCGGTGAAGATTTTGCGACTGAAAACGCAGTTAGTGCGGCCACAACTCAAGACAACGCCAAGGCCAAGAAACTGTGGGCGGAAGGATTAAAAGAAACCGGCAAAAAGTCATTAACCTTAACGCTCACGCACGATAATATTGATCAGACCAAGGAGACGGCCGAGTATGTTCAGGGACAGCTAGAAAAGGAACTACCCGGTTTAAAGATTACCGATATTACCTTGCCATTCAAAAACCGGCTGGCACGTGAAACTTCTGGTGATTTCCAACTCGCTATTTCTGGCTGGCAAGCTGACTTCGCCGACCCCATCTCTGATTTAGGCATTCTCACTTCTACGAATGATTACAACTTTGGTAAGTGGAAGAACGCTGATTATGATGCTGCTGTCAAGCAGGCCGAGCAAGCGACCGATTCAACAGCACGTTGGACCGCTCTAGGCAAAGCGGAAAAGACCATTGGAACGGATGAAGGCGTTGCACCATTAACACAAACAACGCTGGCACAGATGGTCAACCCTAAGTTAAAGGGCCTGATCTACAACACTTCCGGTACCAACTATAACTTCAAAGACGCCTATATGGCGAAATAAACTGTCCGATAAATCACAGACGCTCACTAGCAACGACTAGCGAGCGTTTTTTATATAGTCAAGATATATTTTTAGAATATGCATGATTATGTTTAAATATTGACAAAATTATATAAAAAGTTTTTAATTAGGGTAAATGAAAGCTGTTTCAATTATGACTTAAATATGTAAAGGAAGCGTTGATGGTATGAACATTGAGCTTTTCATCGCCCGCCGCAAAGCCCTAGGACTTTCACAAAAGGCCCTAGCAGAAGGCATTTGTACTCAGGCGACACTAAGTAAGTTTGAGAATAATGGCAAAGCACCTGCCATACGGATCGTTGCCCAACTTTGTCAGCGGCTCAACCTACAGTTGGAAGATGTCTTTCCAACTGAACGCGTCGCTGATGCCGCCGTTTTGAAGATTTTGGAACAAGTCGAGTTCGACCTCATTACAACTGAATATCAAGATGCCGAAGTACAACTTGAAAAGGCTGCGGATATGCCGCGACATGACCGCGAAACCAAATTACAATATTGTTACCTAAAGGGCTACGTTGCTGCCCTTAACCACCACCCAATCAGTGATGTCATCTTTAATTTCGACCAAATCATCACCGATTTGGACGAGGCCCACATCACAATCTATACCCAGCTGGCCTACTGCGGTATCGGGATCGCTTATCAGCAGAACCAGGATAACGATAAAGCTCAGTACTATTTTGAAAAAGTCCGCCATGCCCTACCGAACCTACCGCTAGAAACGACCGCCAGTGTTTGGCGCGTGATTAACTTAGCTTATTACACGGGGGCTTTTTACGCCAACATTAATGATACACCGCGGAGTTTGCAGTTATTAAACTACGGGATCGAGATTTGTGCGCGATTCCACGTCACTTATTACGCAGCGCGCATCAAATTCTTACAGGCTCAATTATCCGATGAACCGGATCAAATTCATGAGTATTTAAATGATGCGGCCGCCCTTGCCAGAATGAACAATAACCGGCAATTACTTAAGAATATTTCAAGTTATTCAAATTCTCACTAATTTACGGTTAAATAATTGATTTTTGTTAATAAGTCGCCTAAACTGCAAGTATCAAAAGACGAGTTTTTACAACTATTGAGGAGGTCTTGCCCATGTTATTAGCAGGTTTATTAGCCGCAGCCGGACTAGCTGCTGTTGCCGGCGTCGTCGCTGGTGCCCGTGTTCCCGCTGCTCAACCAGTCAGAATTAAGCATGACCAACGCACATCTCAAAATCGTCGGTAATGTGGCGACACTTATCTATGATATAAATAAAGGCTACTGGAAGCGAAATTCCAGTAGCCTTTTTGGTTAATTAAACCGCCGTTGACGACTAACAACTGTTAGCCCTAGCAAGAACCAGCCCAAAATCATTAGCCAATTCATTGATTGTTCACTAGTCTGTGGCAATTGTTGCGTCGATTTGCGATTAGTTGCTTTTGTAACTTTAACAACTGGTTTAGAAGTTGCTACTAATTTTGTTGGCTGTCCTAACAGTTTCGTTGGCTGAGCCGTGGTTACTAAATTAGTTTGCTTGGCTAACTTAGTTGTCTCAGTCTTCGTTGTGACAACCTGATCTGAATCAGTGTTCTCGTCAGTGTGTCCTGGTAGCGCCGGTTCACCTGGCTTACCTGGTTCATTTGATTCGCCTGGCTCGCTTGGTTCACTCGGTTCACTGGGCTTACCTGGTTCATTTGATTCGCCTGGCTCACTCGGTTCACTGGGCTCGCTTGGTTCACTCGGCTCACTTGGTTCACTGGGCTCGCTTGGTTCACTTGGTTCGCTCGGCTCACTTGGTTCGCTCGGTTCGCTTGGTTCACTCGGTTCGCTCGGCTCGCTTGGTTCACTCGGCTCGCTTGGTTCACTTGGTTCGCTCGGTTCGCTTGGTTCACTGGGCTCGCTCGGTTCACTCGGTTCACTCGGTTCACTCGGTTCACTCGGTTCAGCCTCGTCGGCAAAAACTAATTGCCCTTGATAAGCGCTTTGCTCATCCAACACGACAACTTGCGCCTGCGTATTGATCAAGTAACCATCCGGTGCTTGAATTTCGCTAACCGTATAAGTGCCTTGTGCCAGACCTGTCAGCTGCGCTTGACCAGTGGCATCCGTTGTCAACTGAGCAACCAGCGTTCCAGCAGCATTTTTCACGGCAAAGACCGCACCGGCCAACCGATTGGCACCACTCGAATCCGTCTTGACCACCGTTAATTTTCCGGTTTGATACGTATTCGTTAGTGTCACCGTCTCACCACTAGTTGTTTGACTACTGATATAGCCAGCAATGGCCGTTTCAGTCACCGTATACGTATACGCATCGCCATAAACATCCGTCACATCCAAATCACTGAAAGTACCTGTATAGCCATTTGCTGACGTTAATTGCAAGGTCTGATAAGCTTGACCATTGCGTTGTAACGTCACTTCAACGGTCGGCGTTTGCACACCAGCCGGCACGTCAGCCCAAACTTTATTAACAGTCAGTGTCGTCTTAGCAATTCGTTGGTCAACCACACTACCTGTGACCACGTTAGCCGTTGCTTGGGCTGCGGATACCGTGAAGACGTGCTTGGCCGTGTCAATCTGGTAGCCACTCGGAGCTGCCGTCTCAACTAACGTGTACGTCCCAGCCGACAAGTTACCAATGCGTAGCTGTCCAGCTGAATCGGTCACCAAATCAGTCCGAAGTATCGTACCCGTGCTATCCTCCAACTGATAAGTGGCACCAGCAACTGCTTGGCCGTCACCATCAGTTTTGTTAATGACCAAACTGTAACTCTGAATGTCATCGCTAGCGGTTCCGGAACCACCAAATCTTACGGCTGCGTTCGACTGTTCACTCTTTGGTTCACCTGTCGAACTGCCCGCATTTGGATCAGTCGCATCTCCAGTGACAGGTGCATACGTTACGCCCGCATTATTGGTATACGTGTGTCCTGCTGTCAGGCCAACTTCATAAAATATATTGACCGCTGTATCTAATTGGTCAATATTAATTGTCATCTGCTGGCCCACAACCGTCACAGTTACTTGTGGTGTTGATACCCCATCAGCGTAGGTAAACTGCTGTGTCGCAAAATCATAAGTTCCCAGTGCCGCGTCTTTAACAAAGGCGCCGTCAGTATAATGACCAGTTTCCAACGTCATAGTACCTTCGTGTGTTTGATAAAGGCCGAGCTGATCAACAATCGCTACTTGCTGCCACTTTTCACTGTTAATGTTTGCGACAACTTGCCAGATCATTTTGGTGGGATTACCATCGGCATCTAAACTACTACTGTCTGCCCAGCCGACCTTATTAATCCCAGTCGTACTACTGCCAGTGGTTGCACTAGTCCCGGTAACATAGAACGTTAAGTCCCCTTGACGATTATAACTATCGCTAGTTGCATAATAATCATTAAAAGTTAGTGTCCCAGTTTGGCTACCAGTCTCGGCCGTAAAAGTCCCGACGACCGTTCCATCTGACTTTTGGACATCAATATGCCGCGTACCATTGGTAAAGACAACGTTCTCAGGCAAGGTCACCGTGGCCGTACTACCAGCAGCTACGGTAACGTCATCGGCTATCGACCAATGATACTTCGCGATATAGTTCGCATACAGACTCAATACATCCGTTGCGTTATACGTGACACCATCATCGTCAGTCACCGTTGCGTCAGCGGCATCGAGTCCCTGAACTGCAACCGTTGCCCGTTGTGCTAAACTGCGAAGACTGGCTCGACTCATCCTGGACAGCGTCGCAACAGGCGCAGTTGCCTGATCCGACTTCGTTGTCGATGTCGTTGCGTCTTTTTGGCTGGTGACGACACCACTGTACATATTAGTCGTTTGTTGCTGGTTCTGGGTCGTTGCTTGCTCGTTATTCGCCTTCACACTAACCGCTTGTTGATCCGCTTTGGCATTAGCTGCCGCCCGGGATGTCGCTGTCGTATCAGTACTGTCCGATGTTGCTTGAGCGGTGGTCATACTTGAAGTCGTTTGACTAGTAGCCGGTGTGTTGGATGATTGAGTTGATGACTCGGACACGGTGACTGCTTTGCTGGTCGCCGTTTTAGTCGCAGCACTAGTTGCTGATACTTTCGTGCTACTGCTACTGCTACTGCTACTGCTACTGCTACTGCTACTGCTACTGCTACTGCTACTGCTACTGCTACTGCTACTGCTACTGCTACTGCTCGTAGTTTGTCGCAACACCACTTGATTAGCAAGCGTACTTGAACCAGAAGTTTGTGTTGTTTCAGTGGCGGTGGTAGTGGCTGTATCCGCCGCATTCGCCGTTTGGTTTGTCACAACCAACGTCAACATGGCGGCCGTCCCCATTATCCAAGTCTTGAAATCGATTAATCGCATTATATCCCCTCCTTTCTCTATATAAGTTAAAACTTTTAAACCGATTACACACCTTAATTATAAACCACATTCTGCAAATTTGAATATCCTTTTTAGTGAAATTCAGCGCCCACAGGTAGCAATTGCGGACTAGCAATATTTGTTTCAAAAAGCCTTTTTGCATCTGTATAATTTTTATTTATGTACACTTAATTAATTTACTGTAATATCAACATTCTGGAGACATTAATCGATATTAGTATTATAATATTTTATACAAAAGTTGCATTTCGTTGACTTTGGCAAGCTTCTGGTAGCCGTTAGCTAATTAAAATAATTTATGCTGATTAATATAAATCTATCTAATCGCAAACAGCAAAAATGACGCCATTCGTTTCGTTTATAATTTAAACCCATTAACTTATTTAGTTGCCTATCAACTAATTATGCTGGAAAACGGGGCATAATAGCACTGCCACCAGCACATAGACCAATTATTGACTTATCAGCTGATATATAACAGCACCTTAACCGATAAGTATTTTTTATACCTCTATTACTAATCGTTTGCTATTAACTTGTAAGCTTCTTAATCTGCATAACATTCGCTTATCGCTTTAACACTTTAACCTTTATCTCCAATGGGCTACCAACAATGCAATACGACTTTTTTAACTTATTTTCCAGTGACTAATCAGGCCGACGCGACATGGTAATTAAAACAATGTGACAACCCTTTAACTGATAAAATTATATAATGACTCAAAAGCCATTTTACCGGTAACGCCGCATCTGTACCAATCAGCACTAATATTCTTATTAATAATCATTATAGTTTAAGCACGTTAACTATTGTCCAAACTAATTTTTGCGAATTATCCTGACACTATTCGTTACAACAATGGTATGATTAACATGACGTATAATAACCAGCTTTAATCAATCAGTCGGAGCCTGCTTACCTGCGACTATTAATTGCGCAACCAACATTAATATTTTATGGAGGCTACATTTTTCATGAACATTAAAGACTTGTATTACTTCCAACGCTTAATCAGCACTCAAAGTTATACGCAAACGGCTGCTGATTTTCACGTTAGCCAACCCACAATCTCCCAAGCAATTAAACGACTAGAACGTCATTTTCAAGTGACGCTGTTCTTTCGCCAAGCAAAGACCAAGGCTCTAGTGTTAACGCCTAGTGGTCAGCAACTATTGCTCGCAGCCAACGACATTATCAACAACTGGCAGCATGTTAACGAATCGATCAGTCACTTACGTCAACATACACTGCGGTTTGGTATCGAACCATCCGTCAGTGAGCATTATTTACCAGCATTAACAAAGCCAATCATCGAACAAGACTTGCTTAGCAGTGTCCATACGGTTGAAATGGGGGCCAACCAACTTGTCAAACAAGTGTTAGCCGGCCAACTCGATTTAGCCATCAGTGGCAACTTGGACCAAACATTGGATGAACGGTTAGCAGTAACGCCATTACGGCCATTTAAATTCCGTATTCTCGCTAATCCTGAACACCCCTTAGCAAAGTCTGAACACCCGACCTTTGCCGAGGCGCTAAAGTCACCTTTCGTGCTGCTTAATGCAACTTACTTAAATAAACTAGTTTTCCGGCAACTTGCTGAACAGCTTTCGATTGAACCCCAAGTTCTGTTCGAATCTGATAGCAGCACCTTGATCAAGGGATTAGTTAAAGAAAACCTGGCCCTAGGCTTCATTTCCGACATCACGACCCCTAACGATGGTGAAGACGATGGTCTCGTTGAAATCCCGTTCGACGACGTTCAGGTTCCTAGCGTGCACATCAACTTGATTCGCCGGGCCCATCAATTTCCAATTGGCCTGGTCAAGCAGGTTATCGACATTATTGAAAAAACGTTCGCAGCTGACAATGCTGAACAAAAATCTTAACCACGAACTTGATCACAATCACACATACGCCCCAATAAAAACACCCAACTTATCTCGCATGATAGGTTGGGCGCTCTTATTGGGGCGCATTTTTGACTAAATCATCATAGTTAAATTCACACGATTAATTCGCGCTCGTTATCACACAACCGCTATTAAAAATCGTATTTACCACTCCGGTTACGAAGCTAATGACGACCTAGAACTGGTAAACTTTCGCTTCGTACGCTCGCAATACGTCTTGATGATCTTCATCGTAATTACTGATCAACAGGCGCGCATCGGCAGGTAATTCTGCAAAGTGCCGCGTCTGGGTCGACGCCGTAAAGTTGCAAATCACTAGCAGATGTTGTGTTCCCGCGTGCCGCACGTAGGCATAAACGGCCGCATCATCCGGTGACAATAGCCGATAATCACCCGTCGTCATGACTGGCAATTGGTGTCGAAGCTTAATCAGCCGCTGATAGTAGCTCAGAATCGATCCCGGTGTGCGTTGTGCGAGTTGGGCATTGATCCGCAGATAATTGGCATTAACCGCTAGCCACGGTGTCGCCGTTGAGAACCCCGCGTTCTGGCTGTCATCCCATTGCATCGGGGTACGCGCATTATCCCGCGACATATGAGCGAGATAACCTAACATCCGTTCAGGTTGAACGACCTGTTCGTCATCAACAAAATGATGGTACGCGTTCCGTGATTCCAAATCTTGATAGTCAGCTAGCTTAGTAAAGTGGGCATTCGTCATGCCGAGCTCCTCACCTTCATAGATGTAAGGCGTTCCTTGAAGAAAATGCAGCAGCGTCGCCAGCATTTTGGCCGAGCGTTCCCGGTAGACTGGCCGTTCATCCCCGAATCGTGACACAATTCGCGGTTGGTCATGATTATTCCAATAGAGACTATTCCAGGCCGTTCCTTGTAAGCCCGTTTGCCACTTAGACAAGCTCTGCTTTAGGTCAACCAGTCGGACGGGTTGGTCATTCCACTTACCTAGCGCCGGATCCGGATTGCCGTCCAGACCCATGTGTTCAAATTCAAACACCATGTTTAATTCCTGACCTTGGCTGCTTGCCAGTTGCTTAGCATCAGCAACCGTAGCCCCAGGCGTCTCGCCGACCGTTATCAATTGATGACCTGCAAACACTTGCTGATTCATTTCTTGTAGGTATTCATGGAGATGCGGGCCATTGGCAATAATTCCACCGATGGCCGCGTATGGTTCGCCAGCTTCTGACTGCCCATCTGCAAAGCTCTCAGGCTTGGAAATCAAGTTAATGACATCCAAGCGGAAACCGTCCACACCCTTATTGACCCAGAAATTCATCATGTCATAGACCGCTTGCCGTAGTTGCGGATTATCCCAGTTCAAATCTGGCTGTTCGACCGCAAACGAATGCAAATAATACTGATCACGGCTAGCCACGTATTGCCAAGCGGAGCCACCGAAAAAGCCACCCCAGTTGTTAGGCTCATGCCCATCAACGGGGTCACGCCAAATATAATAGTCCGCGTACGGATTGTCCTTACTTTGCGCGCTCGCCGTAAACCACTTATTTTGATCAGATGAATGGTTGACGACAATGTCCATCATGATTTTTAGCCCTTTCGCGTGGGCCGTTGTTAATAATTGATCAAAATCAGCCATCGTCCCAAATTCTGGATTAATATCGTAATAGTCACTAATATCATAGCCATTATCGACGCCGGGTGACCGGTAGATTGGGTTGAGCCAGATGACATCCGCCCCGAGTTGCTTAATGTAATCTAACCGTTGTGTAATGCCTGGTAAGTCCCCGATTCCGTCACCATTTGAATCCTGAAACGACCGTGGATAAACCTGATAAACGACCGCTGATTGCCACCATTGATTAGCCATATATGATATCCCCCTAAAAAAATTTGCTTTAAAAAACTTATTACGGTCAGCCGTAAAAGGCACCGCTTACAACACTAACTATTCTACCATTGTCGCTCATTAGCGCGTACCCACAAATCGTCATTTATTTGTTGGCCTAACATGATTCTAGCCATATCTTAGTTGACGAATCAAAAACGCCATGCTATTATCGCTTATATTCAAATAACGAACGATAATCTTACTTTCAAGTAGCGAATTAACTGTGCGTCAGGAAGTCGGTGGGTGCTGCGAACCGATCAGGTTAATCTCGATGAAATACGGTAGGAGAGGTCCGGGTACGCCCGGCGGATAACAACTAGAGCCGTTAACTGCTAGTGAGTGGAGTCATACTGTGGCTCAAACTGGGTGGTACCACGGTCTAATCAATCGTCCCTGTTGCATTATTATGCAACGGGGACGATTTTTTATATCCACCCACTATTATCGGCGCATAACCGCCGTTGCGGCAGTCCGTACTGGGCTACTCAATGCCAGTTTAGCGACCCAAAAGGAGTTAATTATTATGCCTAATTCAAAAAAATGGCGGCCAGTTCAGTTACCGGAAGCCTTGCTCGTTTTACTCATTATGCTTGCAATTATGGGACTTGGTGTTATTAAGTTCGGCTTGTCACCACAGACCCCCGTTATTCTCGTTATTGCCCTCATCATTTTATGGGCCCGTATTCGGGGTGCCCACTGGGATGACATTCACGGTGGCATTATCGATGGTATCAAAACTGGGATTATTCCGATTTTTATTTTTCTACTCATCGGGGCACTCATCAGCGTTTGGATCGCAGCCGGCATCATTCCTTCAATGATGGTCTTTGGGTTTCATCTGATCTCTGCGCAGTGGTTCGTCCCATCCGTTTTTCTCGTTTGTGCAATTATCGGAACTTCCATTGGGAGTGCCTTCACGATTATCTCAACGATTGGGATTGCCCTCTTCGGAATCGGGACGACAATGGGCATCAACCCGGCTTTGATTGCCGGGGCCATCATCTCAGGTGCCATTTTTGGAGATAAGACTTCACCGTTGTCCGATTCGACCAACCTGGCGGCGGCCATCGCCGAAGCAGATTTATTCGACCATATTCGCAACCTGATGTGGTCCACGATTCCCGCCTTCGTCGTATCGCTAGCACTCTACGCCGTTTTAGGTGCCGGAGCCGCAACACAAAGCCATTTGGGCAAGATTCAAACGACGTTGACCGTTCTCAACAGCAACTTTACCATCAGCTGGTGGGCCGCTTTGCCACTCGTCGTCATGTTTGCCTGTGCCCTACTCAAAGTCCCAGCCATTGCGACCTTGTTGATGAATATTGGTCTGGCCATCGTCATGATTTTTATCGAGCAGCCTCATATTGCCTTAACTAAGATTGCCACCATGATTGAGACTGGCTTTGTCGCCAAAACTGGTAACGCTGGCGTGGACGCCTTACTCTCGCGCGGCGGTATCAGTGCCATGATGAGCACGGTCTCCTTGATTCTATTAACCCTGTCGTTAGGTGGCCTACTCATGAAATTCAACCTCATTCAGACAGCGATGGTGCCCTTAACTAAGCGTTTGAAAGGTGCCGGAGCAACTGTTACGGCTGCGATTTTAGCGGGGATCGGCGTCAACATCTTTGTCGGCGAACAGTACCTTTCCGTTATCTTGCCTGGTAAAGCGTTCAAGACGACCTTTAATCAGCGCGGCTTGGCTAACTTAGCTCTCAGTCGAGTCCTTGAAGACGGTGGGACCGTCATCAATTACCTGATTCCGTGGGGTGTTGCCGGGGCCTTTGCCGCTAACACGCTAGGCGTATCAACCCTAGCTTACCTGCCATTCTGTTTCTTCAGCTTACTATCACCGGTATTCTCAATTATCAGTGGTTTCACAGGCTGGGGCCTGAAGCATCGGCCAGCCAACGAAGCAGCTGATTTAGACTAGGCCGCGTGATTTAACCCGGGCCACCTGATTTATACTTAGGCGCTCGATTGACGACTGAGTCCCGCGACTTAAAGTAAAAAGTGAAGTCACTGGATTTTAAATACCGCCTTTAATTTAATCGGTGACCGAACCAATCCCGGAATATAATTGTTCCCGCTTGTGATTCGCCCGCACTACTCGCTACAATTAGACAAGAGCATGTTTTTGGATCAGTCTAACCATTCGTAAATTGATACCGCATGATTTATTGGTTAATAAGTCACATTAGGATGCCGCATCAACTCACGAACTTAGACACGAGGAGGGGGATTACAATGCTTGCATACGGGTATCAAAAATTTGGGGGACCTACCGTATTTGAAGAACTACCACAATCACAGCTGATTCCAGCAGATAATCAATTATTAATCAAGACTTTGGCCGTCAACCTAACCGAGGAGGACCGCTTAGAACGGCTGGGCACCATTCAAAGCGTTGCCTTACCGCATATTCCCGGACATGATGTCATTGGGCAGATCAGTCAAGTTGGCGCTGCTGTCACTGACTTTGACGTCGGGACAGTGGTAGCCGCCCACACGAACCATACTTACGCGGACCAGGTTTGTTTAGACAGCGATCTAGCAGTGACCATTCCAACCGGCCTTGACCCGGTCACCGCCGTCAGCTTAGTCACGCCGGGGATTATTGCCTACAAAACGGTGCGCTACTTTGCAGACATCCAGGCCGACCAAACGGTGATCGTTAAAGGCGCTGGCAGCCCAGTCGGCTTGTTAATTATTCAGTTGGCCAAACGATTAGGCGCCCGCGTCATTGCGATTGCCAGTGGCCGTTATGCAAACCTGATTGCGACACTGGGAGTCGACCAATTTGTCGACTATCAGCATCAAGACCCCGTCCACGTGTTAGCTGACCGCGGTGACGTCGTGATCAATGTCGCTATCGATGGTGTTGGCGGTAAAGATGACTTAGCAATGGCCAAATTTGATGCGACCATCGCGTCATTCGCCCGCCACTTGCCAGCCACTAGTAAATCAATTCGTTTCCAAGCAATCCAACCGACCGAAGTGATTTCTGATCAGGCCGCCTTACAATTACTATTCAAGTTGCTAGATACTGGCCAATTGACCACGACGATCGATGAACGACTCCCGTTTAACCTCACGGGCTTCATCCAAGGTCACCAACGACTAGATGAACCCCACGTGGGTCAAGTGGTCGTCGCGCGCTAAAAAAACTGCTTTCAAAAGTCATCCTTTTGAAAGCAGTTTTTTAGTTGGCCGGCCGCTTGCTGGAGCTATCGCGAATTTCAAGCAACCCAATTCACGCTAATGTTAGCAGGTTAGCACTGATCGTAACGCTTGGGCATTTCAAACGCCACCTCAATTCGCCAAGTTTCGGACACCTATGCGAGTTGGTAGACCCAAGCCTCGTAAGGCCGTAATTTATTTAGCTGCTGGTCGCCATAATTACTAATCAAGCATTTGGCCGTGGGCGTCAGATATTGATCCAGTGGTCGCGCCAGTGTCTCAGCTGTGAAATTACAACAAACTAGCCAGGTCTGACCCTCCCATTGCCGTTCATATAAGAACACCTGCGGATCATCGGCCCACAAGAGCTCAAACGACCCTAACGTCACTAAGGGGTATTGATGTCGTAATTGAATCAAGTGCTGGTAATAGTACCACACTGAATCCGAATCGGCCAAAGCGGCGGCTGCATTGATTTGACGATAGTTGGGATTGACCGTGAGCCATGGCGTCGCATCACTAAAGCCCGCGTTAGTCTCCGTATCCCACTGCATCGGTGTTCGCGAGTTGTCCCGAGAACGCGCCGCTAATCGGGCCAGCATATCTGCCGGTGATAGCAGCTGGCGCTCAGTCACTAAATCACGATAGGCATTGAGCGATTCAATATCTCGGTAACTGGCTAGTTCAGTAAAATGAGCGTCAGTCATCCCCAGTTCCTCACCTTGATAAATGTACGGGGTCCCCTGTAAGAGGTGTAAACACGTTGCCAGCATTTTAGCCGAACGTACCCGATATGCTGGTCGGTCATCACCAAAGCGTGAGACCGCTCGTGGCGTATCATGATTGTTCCAAAACAGGCTGTTCCAAGCCCGCCCTTCAAGTCCGACTTGCCAGTCACTAATGACTTTCTTTAGCGCCACTAACGGGGGCTTCCGCGTACTCCACTTACCAAGTCCGTGCTGACTATTATCAAGTCGCAGATGTTGAAATTCAAAGACCGTATCTAATTCGTGTTGGTCAGCACCCGCATACTTCAGCGCATCCGCCGGTGTCACCCCGTGGGTCTCACCGACCGTCATGATGTCAAACTTTGACAACACTTCTCGGTTCATTTCTTGCAAGAATTCATGAACGCGCGGTCCGTTCGTTACCCGGGCATCACCAAATTGACTGTGTGGTTTCAGCGGCCCATCCGGTAACCCGGGCAACTTCGAAATCTGGTTGATGACGTCCATTCGAAAACCGTCAACGCCCTTATTCAGCCACCAGGTCATCATCGTATAAACTGCCTTGCGTAAGGTCGGATTCTCCCAGTTTAAATCCGGCTGTTTTGTTGAAAACGTGTGTAAATAATACTGCTGGGTCTGCGCATCATATTGCCATGCTGAACCACCAAAAGCCGCATCCCAATTATTGGGCGCCTTTTTACCGTTACCTGAGCGCCAAAAGTAGAAATCACGATATTGATTGGTACGGTCCTGGCGACTGTGTTTGAACCACGGATGCTCATCAGAAGTATGGTTAACAACCAAGTCCATGATGATCTTTAAACCCCGGTCATGGGCGGCTTGCAATAGTTCATCAAAATCAGCCATAGTGCCAAAGTCGGCCGCAATTTGTTGATAATCACTAATATCATAACCATTATCATCGTTGGGTGAACGATAAATGGGATTGAGCCAAATGACGTCGATTCCTAATTGCTTTAAGTAGTCTAGGTGGGCCGTGATCCCCTTTAAGTCACCAATACCATCATGATTGGTATCTTGAAAGCTCCGTGGATAGACCTGATAGACAACGGCTTGTTGCCACCACTTGATTGTTGCTGCCATAATTATGATTAACTCCTTAGTTACGCGGTAATGCCCTTGCTGAGCTTAACTGGTAACGTATATTTTGATTCCAGTGTACAATTCGCATCCTCAATCCGCTGTAATAGTAGTGAAACCAGCAACGTGCTAATATCCGCTAACGGTTGTTCTACCGTTGTTAATTCAGAATGATAATCACGCATGAGTGCGGTACCATCATAACCAACAACGCGTAATTGATCAGGAACCGCTAACGACAGTTGCCGCGCGACGTTGAGCACTAGTAAAGCGGTCAAATCATCACTACAAAAAATACCATCATACTGATGCTGTGCCATAATCGTCTTAATTTCCATCATCTTCAGTGCGGGGGTCAATTCAAACGGTAATTCATGGACATGCGGGGTGAGCTGTTGGGATGTTAAGTAGGCTTCATAGCCTTCGCGACGCCCATTCGTTGGCGAACCAGCGTGTGACTTACCAGTAAAAATAGCCACGTTAGTCGCCCCCGCCTGATGCAATGTCTGGGTTGCTAGCCAGCCCCCCTGGTAATTATCCGAACTAACGATGGGGATATTGTCAGATAAGTACCGGTCAAACGAAATAATCGGCAAGCCGTATTGTTGATATTCTTCAATACCTAAGTTGTGGGCACCCGCAATAATCCCATCGACCTGGTTAGCCATCAACATTTGTAAGTAGTCGCGTTCTTTTTGCGGATTATCCGCACTATTACATAAAATCACCTTGTAATTTTTAGCAAACAGGATTTTTTCAATCCGGGACACCAGTTCACCGAAGAACGGATTACTAATGTCTGAAAAAATGACGCCAATTAAACGCGTATTCTTTCCTTGCAGTGAGCGTGCCATGTTATTCGGCTGATAATGCAGTTCGCGCATCGCCGCGAAAACTTTTTCTTTAGTCTGACTACTCAGGTAGCCATGGTTATTAATGACCCGAGAAACGGTCGTCGCTGAGACCCCCGCTAGCTTCGCAACATCATTTAATTTTGGTTTCATTGTTATCGACTCCAGTATGCTCTGATTGGCGCCATTCCCAGACTTTACCGGTAACTGCCGTAGGGTCGCCCTGAACGTTAAGGCGACTCGGGGTAGCGTTTAAGAAGAAACGACCGGTCATCACGGAATAGCCATTATCAATATAGCATTCAAAGACTGACACATCTATGATTAGCCGGATTTTTATCGTCTTATGGGCCGTTAACTCAACTTGACGAGTCTGACCATAATCTTCGGCAAACGGATTCCCCGTATGCTGCCGATCAATCAGGACGTGGCCCTGGTTGGCATCAACCGTCACTTGCAACTGACCGCTCTCCTGCTGATCAGCGATGTTAACCGTGACCACTTTATCAGCAGGAACCGTCAATAGAAGTTCAAAACTGCCGTTCAAGTCCGTCACCGCCGCCCGTTGTTGCTCAAAGACTAGGTCGTGTCCCGTCGTTCGCAAGTCAGCCACCGCCGCCACTGGATTTTGATAGAGGTGCCCATCTTTAAGCGTTAGTTCCTTAACTAAGCTCAAACAATGGGCCCAATTTTCACGATCAGTTGGATAGGCAATTTCAGGTAAACCAATCCAGCTAACGGCTAACGCGCGGCCATCCGGCGCATTGATTGCCTGCGTGGCGTACACATCAAAGCCATCATCTAATTGCGTCAGGGCGTGGGGTTCAGTGAATTGTGCCTGAGCCAGATCCAATTGATCGGCAACTAGGTACATGTTCGGATAAATATTCTGATACGGGGTCGTTGTTTGTGATAACCCTTGGGGACAGAACAATAAGACGGGCTGTTGATCGATCCAGACCAGATTTGGACACTCAATCATATAACCCCGCGCATTTGCGGGAACGTTCAACTCGCCTTGACACGTCCAGGTGGTCAGATCCTTTGAGAAATAAACCAAGATAGCACCGATCTCAGTAGTCGTCTGCGCACCGATTAGCGCGTAGTAGCCGTGGTCAGTCCGGATCAAGTCCGGATCACGAAACGAACTCGTGTACCCAGCCGGAGCATGCGCAATTAGTGGCCGGGACAGCTTTTTAATGTGATTATCCGTGTCCATCCAGGCACCTAATTGATACGATTCACGTTGCCAGTCGGCAGTACGGACATTACCCGTATACATAATAAATAACTGATCATCAATTGGTAGTGCTGTACCCGTGTACGCGCCGTGTGAGTCGTACGGCGTATCTGGTCGAATCGCTAAGCCCTCATCATGCCAATCCACCAAGTTCTTAGAGGTCACGTGTTGCCATGACTTCAGTCCGTGTACCGGACCGAACGGAAAGACTTGGTAGAACAGGTGCCACTGACCATCAAAGTATGAAAAGCCATTGGGGTCATTTAACAAACCTGATGTAGGCTGAATATGATGTTGCATCCGCCACTTAGACTGGCGTGCCTGGGCAACGAGCTGTGGTAGCTTAGTTGCTGGCCACTGTTCATAAGGGGTATAACGGGTTTTACGATTCCATATCATGACGATGAGCTCCTTTTTAACGTTCGACTTAATTGTCACCATTATAAAACCGCTTACACCGATATGTCAATCGTTTGACATTTTTATATTATATTTTCATGTTAGCGTTTCAAATTCGACTTTTTAACAAGATTATCAAGCAATCCAATTTTGTATCAAACGCTTGACATATTTTCCAAACTTGTTATTATTGGGTCTGTAAAGCGCTTGCATTATTAAATTAAAAATAATTTTAGACTCAGGGAGTGAATTATTATGAATCATCAAGAAGTTGCCGACCGCGTACTTAATGCAATTGGTAAAAACAACATTCAAGCCGCCGCCCACTGTGCGACACGCCTCCGTTTGGTCATCAAGGATGAATCCAAGATTGATCAACAAGCCTTAGATGACGACGCGGACGTTAAGGGGACCTTCGAAACTAACGGCCAATACCAAATCATTATTGGCCCTGGCGATGTCGATAAAGTCTATGACGCCTTAATCGCCAAAACAGGTCTTAAAGAAGCGACCCCCGATGACATCAAGGCAGTTGCCGCTGCGGGTCAAAAGAAAAATCCATTAATGGACTTCCTCAAAGTCTTATCTGATATTTTTATTCCAATCGTCCCTGCACTAGTTGCTGGGGGTCTATTAATGGCACTAAACAACGTTTTGACTGCCGAGCATCTTTTTATGGCGAAGTCAGTTGTTGAAGTTTACCCTGGCCTCAAAGGTATCGCCGAAATGATTAACGCGATGGCTAGTGCGCCGTTTACTTTCTTGCCAATCCTCTTAGGATTTTCAGCAACGAAGCGCTTCGGCGGCAACCCCTATCTGGGTGCTACGATGGGCATGATCATGGTCTTACCATCACTAGTTAACGGCTATAGCGTTGCAACGACCATGGCTGCCGGCAAGATGGTTTACTGGAACGTCTTTGGTTTACACGTTGCACAAGCAGGCTATCAAGGCCAAGTGCTCCCTGTTTTGGCCGTTGCTTATATTTTGGCTACTTTGGAGAAGTTCTTCCACAAACATATCAAGGGTGCATTTGACTTTACGTTCACGCCAATGTTTGCAATTGTCATCACTGGCTTTCTAACTTTCACAATCGTCGGTCCTGTCTTACGAACGGTGAGCGACGCATTAACTAACGGTTTAGTAGGCTTATATAACACGACTGGTTGGATTGGCATGGGTATCTTTGGCCTTCTCTACTCGGCCATTGTCATTACTGGGCTCCACCAAACCTTCCCGGCTATTGAAACCCAGTTATTGGCTAACGTCGCCAAAACGGGAGGTTCTTTTATCTTCCCAGTCGCCTCGATGGCCAACATTGGGCAAGGTGCCGCCACTTTAGCTATTTTCTTTGCCACTAAGAGCCAAAAGCAAAAAGCCCTGACTTCTTCAGCCGGGGTCTCAGCGTTACTCGGAATTACGGAACCTGCTATTTTCGGGGTCAACCTCAAGATGAAATTTCCATTTGTCTTTGCAGCGATTGCCTCAGGAATTGCTTCAGCTTTCTTAGGACTATTCCACGTTCTGTCCGTGGCGATGGGTCCCGCATCAGTCATCGGGTTCATTTCGATTGCTTCAAAGTCGATTCCAGCATTCATGCTCAGTGCTGTCATCTCGTTCGTCGTCGCATTTATTCCAACTTTTATCTATGCCAAACGAACACTCGGTGACGATCGTGATCAAGTAAAATCACCAGCACCAACGAGTACCGTCATCAATGTTAATGATGAGATTATCAGTGCACCAGTAACGGGGACTAGCGAAAGTCTCAAACAAGTTAACGACCAAGTTTTTTCAGCCGAAATCATGGGTAAAGGCGCCGCAATCGTGCCAAGCGCTGATCAGGTCGTCGCACCAGCTGACGGTGTCATCACTGTCACTTATGATAGCCATCATGCTTATGGCATCAAAACAACTGCTGGTGCCGAAATTCTGATTCACTTAGGATTAGATACGGTCAATTTAAATGGTGAACACTTCACTACTAACGTTCAGAAGGGCGATACCGTTCATCAAGGTGATCTACTCGGAACGTTTGACGTCGCTGCCTTAAAAGCCGCTAACTATGATCCAACCGTCATGCTAGTCGTCACAAATACGGCCAATTACGCTAATGTTGAACGACTCAAAGTCACGAATGTCCAAGCTGGTGAACAGCTCGTTGCGTTGACTGAACCGGCAGCTAGCTCAGTTGCTGCTACAACTGTCTAAACTTTATTAGGAGGACGTCATGCCTGTTGAATATGACCCCAAAACCGGCTTAATCAATCTTCATAATGACCAAATTAGCTATGTTATTCAAATTTTAGCTCATCGTTACCCAGTGCATCGATATTTTGGACGTTACTTTTCAAAACAACCGTACTTTGAGCCGATGCCATCCGGTAGCCATGCTTTTGCTAATGACCCAACAGAACGCTTTCCATATTCCGTGACTTCACTGCCACTCGAATATTCCACTATTGGCAGTGGTGACTATCGCCAGCCAGCTTACGTTATTAAGGATGCTAACAATCAATTACTGCCAATTTTAGAATATACTGGTTTTTCTGTGAATGATCAGCCAATCAACTCGCGCCAATTGCCACCCACCGTTAGCAAACACACGCCTGTAACAACCCTAGTCATTCATTTGGCCGATTCAGTGACCAAGTTACAGATGGATCTTAACTACACTATTTTTGAAAATCAGCCGCTTATCTTGCGAAGCACAACTCTGCGCCATCACGGCACTACTAATTTGCAAGTAACAGACCTATCCAGCGCTCAACTAGATCTACCAACTGACCAATATACTGCGCTGACATTAAGCGGTACCCATGCACATGAAGCTAATCCATCGTTTAACCGTTTACACCCAGGGTTACAAACGGTTCGCAGTCTGCGCGGCACTAGTGGACCACAACACCAACCGTTCATGGCTCTAGCAGAACCTAACACGACAGAATTAGCTGGGACTGTTATTGGTTGTGCACTAGCATGGAGTGGTAACTTCGACAGTACTGTCGAAGTTGACCAATATCAACATAGCCGCCTAACAATCGGTCTTGAACCCGATACATTCGAATGGCAGCTCAAACCAAATAGCAGTTTTCAGACTCCTGAAGCCGTGCTAACTTGGACAAATACTGGTTTTAACGGCATGTCACAAGTATTTCACGACTTTAGCTATCAGCTGATGCCCTCCCAGACTAACATTCCAAGTGTGCTTAACACTTGGGAAACACTGACATTTGCCGTTTCGGAGTCTAAAGTTCAACACTTAATCGAACACGCCCACCAGTTAGGCTTACAAATGCTTGTCTTAGACGACGGCTGGTTTGTCAACCGTAACGGTGAAAATGGACAATTAGGTGACTGGTATGTTGACCCCATTAAGTTTCCTAATGGTCTGAAACCCCTTGCCCAACAAGCCCATCATCATCGAATGAAATTCGGTCTCTGGGTGGAACCAGAAATGATCACCACTAACAGCCAGCTCTACCAACAACATCCTGACTGGGTATTACAATATGTTGATCGGACACCCATCACAGCTCGCCACCAGCTAGTCTTAGATCTTTCGCAGGCTGCTGTCCGTGACCACTTAGTCACTACTCTGACGAACTTGGTTCAAAATAACCAACTCGATTATTTTAAATGGGATATGAATCGCCATCTTACACAGGTTGGCAGCACACACTTACCGGCTGCACAACAGGGGGAACTGTATTATCGCTACGTCTGTGGACTTTATGATATTCTCACACGCTTAAAGCGTGCCTGCCCCAAGCTGATTATCGAAAATTGTTCAGCTGGTGGTGGCCGGTTTGATTTTGGTATGCTACCATACACCAATCAGACGTGGATAAGCGATTTGACTGATCCAGTCGACCGAGCAACCATCGAGAACGGATTTAGTTATCTATTTCCACCACGGATATTCAGCAACCATATAACCGCATCACCCAATGCGCAAAATGGCCGAATAACACCATTTGAAACTCGATTACAATTAGCCTGCATCGGGCAACTAGGATTGGAACTTAATCCTAAACAACTTGCTCCTAGTGAACAGCAACTTCTTCGAGGAGCCTTGATTAAATATCAGCAACTGAAGTCTACTTTTATCAAGGCCCACTTTTATCGTCTACCGACAACAAGACACGTTGTTGCGTGGTTGTTAGTAACGGCAGATAAAAAGCAGGCAATTTGCTGTTACTTAAATGGGCTTAATTCTGCTGTCAAAACTCAGCACCCATTACCATTACACTATCTCGATGCTGAATTAACTTATAGCGATTCATCAGGTAATCGCTATACGGGGCATCAGTTAAACACGATGGGAATTCCACTTAAACCCACCAACGCTGATTTCACTAGTCAGCTAATTTATTTACGTCAAAGTTAATGTAATCGTTAACAAAATTTCTAATTAAGAGTATACTATTAATAAATAAGACTACATTTTTAACTACAGGAGGCACACTATGCTTTTAGGTGCAATTGAAGCTGGTGGTACAAAATTTGTTTGTGCCACGGGCGCTGAAAACGGGCAAGTTAGCGACCGAATTTCGATCCCCACGACAACCCCCGCTGAAACCATGACTGCGGTAGACGACTATTTTACGACTCATCCCGTTGACGCGATTGGTATCGGTTCATTTGGCCCCATCGGCGTTAATCCCGATGATCCGAAATATGGTTACATTACCACGACTCCCAAACCCGGCTGGGGTGACTTCGATTTTTTAGGCCATCTTAAAAGTCGCTTCAACATCCCACTCTACTGGACCACTGATGTTAACGAAGCCGCTTATGGCGAATCAATGATTGGAATCGCTAAGGACGTCCCTAACAGCATCTACATGACGATTGGTACCGGTGTTGGCGCTGGCGTCATTAGTCAGAACCACATTTTTAATGGTCGCACTCATACTGAGCTTGGTCACATGCGACTCAACCGGTTACCCGGGGATGATTTCAAATCCAGCTGCCCCTACCATGACATCTGTTTAGAAGGTTTAGCTGCTGGGCCAGCAGTTGGAAAACGAACGGGGAAAGCTGGGAAAGATATTCCCGTCGACGATCCGGTCTGGCCAATCATCGCTGACTACATCGCACAGGCATGTGTCAACCTCACCGTCGCCTTCGCACCGGACAAGATCATTCTTAATGGTGGTGTTATGAATCAACGGCAACTCTTCCCCATGATTCGTGAAAAGTTTGCCGCCTATCTAAATGGCTACGAAGAAGTCCCACCGCTGGATGACTACATCGTCCCTGCTGGATTGGGCAACAATTCTGGTATTGCCGGTGGCCTATTGTTAGCTCAGGCTGCTTTAAAGAACGCTTAATACCTTGCAAAAAAGTCCGTCGATACGCATTAAACGTATCGGCGGACTTTTAGTTTACAGTCAGTTTGTCATTCGGTTAATGAATATATACGGTTAAAACAGTGATGAAGCCAAAAATCACTCCGGGGACATTTGAAATAATCACGGGCCAATCCTTATAGGTCTTGAACCAGCCATAACCAGTCCATAATATCCCGTTAATCATTGCCACGAGCGGTTGTAGCGGCGACACTGGATCACCTGAGAAATTCGAAATGATTTGTGGAATATACGACACGTACATCGCAATACACGTAAATGTCGCTAACTTACTAATCAGTTTCAGATATTTAACTCGCTTAGGATCCACAGCGTCCTTACCACTAGGATATTCACCATTATCAACTTTATACTTAATAAATAATCACCTTCCTAGCTAGTTATTATACTACATGCCATTCATCACGCAAAAATTCGTATTCGCTAAATTGTATCGGTCCGCAAAAATCCCCGCCTATTCGCACATTACGCGCAAGTTGAAACCCAGTATTCCCCCTTACATTGAAATTGATTGACCCTATCAATTAGTTTAATTTGTGGAAAAATTCCTTTATTTTATCTATACTCATCTGTCACTGAAACCGATATCATACATACCAGCAATATATAAATTTTTGTATTTCACGTGTTGTGCTAGTTAATTTGTTATGAATCATGATTAAAGTAGGCAAAATAATTAACGTCAAAAGCAGTCAGCTTGGGCCCGCTGGAAAGCGTTCGGCTTAGCGTAAACCGGCTTAGCTCGTTCGCCCTCCACCTACCTTTAGGCATTTCTGCCAATTGCCAGAACGCGGTGGTCAAAGGTTTAAGTCGAAGCCCACGTCTTAATTACGATTCATGCAATCATCGCTCACATAACGCGGATATGTCGATTTTGCTTAATTCACAGGAGGATATCGCTATGAGACATGGACAATATCGCTACATTGTTGGCACACTAGCTTTGATGACGACTGCTGTAGGTTTGGTAGCTTGTTCGAAGCAGTCAGCTAATCAGCAGATCAGTTACCGTCAAACGGCTGAGGCCACCCTTGATAAGGGGATGGAGAATCAGCCCGAAGCGCCGTACTGGTTTCCAAAACAACTGCTGAAATGGCAGTTGAGCAAGGATAAAGTAGCCAAATACAACACCGCCTCGGTTCCACTAGCCAAACGGATCGATAAATGGCAACTGCCGACGGTTAACAAGACTCAGGACCCCAAGATGAAGGTCGTCGCGTTATCCATTATGAATAGTTCAACTAGTGGCAACGCACCTCGCGGGATTAATACGTTCGATGCGAATGTCTTCTCCAACTGGCAGTATATTGACCAACTCGTCTACTGGGGCGGTTCGGCAGGCGAAGGTTTGATTGTGCCACCGACCGCAGACGTCATCGATGCTGCTCATAAAAACGGCGTGCCCGTTCTTGGAACCGTTTTCTTTCCGCAAGTAGTTAGTGGTGGTAAGTTAAAATGGCTCAATGACTTCTTAAAACAAGACGCTGACGGGCATTTTCCGATGGCCGATAAACTAGTCGCGGTTGCTAAGGCTTACGGGTTTGACGGCTGGTTCATCAACCAAGAGACCGATCCCGAAGTTAAAAGTTTTGATTCAGCTTCAACCGGAAAGACCACAACCAGCTCAACTAGTAATGGGCTGAGTAAAAAGCACGCCCAACTAATGCAACAGTTAATCAAAGAATACAAACAAAAAGCGGGCTCCAAGCTAGACCTGATGTGGTATGACTCGATGACAAAGGATGGCAAAATGGATTGGCAAAACGCGTTGACCAAAGAAAACCAGTCCTATCTAGTCGATGCCAATATGAAACCAGTTGCTGACTCGATGTTTCTTAACTTCTGGTGGACGAAGAAGCGCCTAGCCAGTCAAGAATTACTCAAAAAGTCACACGAACGCGCCGAAAAGCTTGGGATTAGTCCTTACAACCTCTTTGCGGGAATCGATGTTCAAGCTGACGGGACCGCTACCCCCGTTCGTTGGGGTCTATTCGCTAATAAGCAGCATGTGCCGTACACGTCGCTAGGGTTGTACGCGCCGGACTGGACCCACGCTTCTTCTGATACGGTTGACGAATTTCAGGCCAAGGAGGGCGCACTGTGGGTCAATGATCAAAATGATCCGTCCCGTAGCGTTCCGTCGACTACTTCAACACGTTGGCCGGGCGTCTCAACATACGCGGTTGAACAAAGTGCCATTACGAAACAGCCCTTTGTCACTAATTTCAGCTTAGGTAACGGCTATAACTACTTCATTAAAGGGAAAAACGTTTCGCTACGTGATTGGAACAATCGTTCGCTACAAGCGGTCAACCCGACCTATCGCTGGTTGATTGCTAACGGCAGTGGTAATGCGTTAAAGGCCAGCTTTGACTACACTGACGCCTACGAGGGTGGCAATGATATCAAGTTAGCCGGTAAGATGCGTAAGGATACCGCTAGCACAATCAAGCTCTATACCACGGACCTAGACGTCACTGCCAATACCCGGGTTAGTTTGACCGCTAAAGCATCGGGTAAATCATCAGCTAAACTAGTAGTAACCTTAAAGGACGGCCGCACTAAGACCATCACGGGTGACCGGACACTCGGCAAGCACTGGACGACCGTTAGCTATGACGTTAGTAAGTTAACGAAAAAAACGATCAAGGGCCTTAGTCTCAAAATCAGCGCTGCTGAGACCGATGCTAGCTACAGCGCTCAATTAGGGCGCCTCGCAATTACCGGTAAGCAGCAAGTCGCACCAGAAAAGGTCAACCGGGTCAAAATTGATAATCAGACGTTCGACGAAGAAGGCAAGTATGCTGGTGTTAACCTGAGTTGGCAAGCCACCGCTAAAAACAAGCTGGATCATTACGAAGTTTATCAGGTCAACAATGACGGTTCCCGCTCATTTCTGGGGGCCACTAACACGACCAATTTCTATCTCAACGCGTTGGAACGCAATGGACAACACAACGAAACCAAGCTGATGGTCGTTCCAGTTGATATCTGGAACCAACGTGGCGATGCATCCGCTGATGTCACCCTGAAATGGCCGGACAATCGCAAACCTAAAGCAGCGTTTACGGTTAACCGGACCTTGGCAGCTCCCGGTAGCACGATTAAGTTTACAAACGACTCATCCAAGAATGCAACCAGCTATAAATGGGAATTTGACGGTGCCACGAAGACGACCAGTACCGCCAAGAACCCCACGGTCACTTACCGTAAAGCCGGTACTTATAACGTCACATTAACCGCTAAAAACAAGGATGGCCAACGGCACGTTACAATGAAAAAGCTCATTACGATTACACCGAAAGCCAAAGGTACTTTAACCTTGCTATCCAAGAACGCCAAGACCAGCGCCTCCGGATACACGAACAGTAGTGAAGCACCTAAAATGGCGGTGGACGGGAAACTCGATACTAAATGGTGTGCAACCGGCAAGGCACCGCATACCTTGACGCTGGATTTAGGCCGTCAAACGACTGTGAGTGCAGTCAAATTAGCACACGCTAAAGCTGGTGGCGAAGGGGCTGATATGAATACCCGCGCTTGGACCATTCAAGTCAGCACTGATGGCAAACGCTACACGGACGTTGCTCGGACCTACAATAACACACAGGCCACTAGTCTCAATACTTTCGCGGCCACCTCGGCGCGCTACGTCCGGTTGGTTGTTGATAAACCAACCCAAGTTGCTGACACCGCCGTTCGGATTTACGAAATGGACGTGCTAGGATTGACGCAAACACTCAAATAACCCTCCCGATGCTATTTAATAGAACAACCGAGCCCCTCACTTGGAAATCGCTATTCCTAGTGAGGGGCTCTTTTTATGTCCATATACTAAAAAGGCCCGCATCAGCTGATACGGACCCATTTAGAAGTTAGGTTGGAATGAATCTAAGCTCATTCTTAGGGTGGAAACTTGATTGCGGTCAGTTACGGCCAGGCCACAATCAAGCGTTCATATTTACTTAGTTGTTACGGTGCTAGCGACCTCGATAGCTTGCCCATTGAGTTCGATAGTCAGTGGTTCCCCACTGACCAGTTCAACGGTCGTGCCTTGTTGATCGACATCCACTTTGATCAAGCGACCACGGAAGTTAACGTGGAATTGGTAATGGGTCCACGCCTTAGGTACAAACGGTGCAAAGGCTAAGGTATCATCCTTAACTCGCATACCAGCAAAGCCTTGAACGATTGCGAGCCATGAACCGGTCATCGACGTAATATGCAAGCCGTCGACCGTATCATTATTATAATTATCAAGATCAAGACGGGCTGTCCGTTCATACATTTCCACGGCCTTATCCTCATAGTGCAAGTCCGCCGCTAGAATCGCGTGGACCGCTGGTGAAAGAC
This sequence comes from Lactiplantibacillus argentoratensis, assembly GCF_037290055.1. Taxonomy (NCBI): domain Bacteria; kingdom Bacillati; phylum Bacillota; class Bacilli; order Lactobacillales; family Lactobacillaceae; genus Lactiplantibacillus; species Lactiplantibacillus argentoratensis. The sequence goes on along the minus strand of NZ_CP147647.1, from coordinate 172,402 downwards.
TGGATTCGTGGACGGTCAGCGGTTCATAGAAGTCAAAGTTACGTTTCTTCTGTTCCGCCGTGAATTTGTCCATGAAGTAATAGATTCCTTGCAAGACATCCGCCTGCTTGATATATGGTGACCGCAGAATATGATCCCATGACCAGTGTTGATTGATTGGTCGTTGATCAGCAGGAATGCTTGAAACTGGCTTGACATCCTTATCAAGGAAGCCGTCCTGTTGAACGAAGATTCCCAATTCTTCATCATGTGGGAAGTACATCCGGTCAACAATATCTTGCCACTTTGCAAGCTCAGCATCCGTGATTTGAAGTGCTGCACGCTTGGCGGCATCGACTTTCTTCAAACTCGCTAACGTGTATTCTAACGTCCAGCGCGCCATAAAGTTCGTATACCAATTGTTATTCACGTTGTTTTCATACTCATTAGGACCAGTGACACCGTGAATCATATACTGTTGCTTCCGTTCTGAGAAGTGCACCCGATCAGCCCAAAAACGTGAAATCCCCGTTAAAACGTCGATCCCTTTAGTCTTCAAGTAGGTCTCATCACCGGTATAACGCGTGTAATTGAAGATGGCATACGCAATGGACCCGTTCCGATGAATCTCTTCGAACGTAATCTCCCATTCGTTATGGCACTCAATTCCGTTGAAGGTCACCATCGGGTACAGTGCACCGGCCAAGCCCTGCATTTTCGCATTATGGAAGGCCCCAGCAAGCTGATTATACCGGTATTCCAGTAAATTCTCCGTTACTTCTGGTTTCGCCAATGAGAGGTAGAACGGTACACCGAACGCTTCGGTATCCCAATACGTCGCACCACCATACTTTTCACCAGTAAAGCCTTTTGGCCCCAGGTTCAGGCGCTTATCTTCGCCATAGTAGGTCGAGAATAACTGGAATAAGTTGAAGCGAATGCCTTGTTGTGCCGCGTCGTCACCGTCAATTAACACGTCAGATAATTGCCAGCGTTTAGCCCAACCATCAACATGGGCCTGCCGTAAATCTTCATATGATTGTGCGCGAACCGTTTCGCTTAATTCAGCTAAGCCAGTCCGCATCGCCGCCATGTCCGCGTAATCCCGTGATGTCACCACGAGGACCCGTTTTTCAAAGTTCTTGGTTTCATCCGGTGCTAACGTGCCTCGGAAGATATTCGTGACCGCCTTTTCGGTTTCTGGTACGTTAATCCCCCGAAAAGCCGTTTCATGAAGCATCTGCATACCGAGCGTAAAGCGCGGTGTTCCGAAGTTATTCGGCTTCGTTTCCGCAAACATACTGCCACCAGTGATGGCATGACTCTTATCTAGCACTTGCCAGAACTGCTCGTCATAGTTCGCATCTTCATTGAAGACGTCCGCATCAATCTGCGAAATAAACCCTATTTGAACCGGTTCCGCACTCAAGTTGTGAACACTATAGTGCACATCAAATAACTCTTTTTGTGCCACACTGACGAACCGATCAATCATGAATTGGACGCGCTTTTCACCCTTGGTAATAATGAATGACCGCCGCAAGATCCCCGCATGCATATCAAGATCTAACGTAAAGTCACTGACCGTGTCCTTCGCCAAATCAACCTGATCGCCATCGATCGTAATATTAACTTTGATGAAATTAACCGAATTGATCACCTTACCGAAATAATCGGGATAACCATTCTTCCACCAGCCGACTCGGGTCTTATCGGGATACCAGACCCCGCCGATATAAATCCCTTTGAGGGTATCGTTAGAATAATGTTCTTCAAACATTCCCCGCATACCCATGTAGCCGTTACCAATACTGGTCATGCTTTCCTGTAGTCGCTTATCCGTCGGTACGAGTTCATGACTAATGACGTGCCACGGATCTACTTCAAAAATACGTTTCATTGTTGTTGCTCCTCCGTCGTTCGAAATTACCGAATAACATCCTTAGTTTCAGAATCAAAGAAGTGGGCTTTTGACATTTCAAATGCAACTTCCACATTCTCACCTGGGTTATGATAATCACGGGCATCCACTTGAGCGGTAAACTTAGACTTGCCAGCTGTGCAATAAAGCATGCTTTCGGCACCCAAGAATTCAGAAACCATAACCTTCGTCTTGACGATTGAATTAGGCATCGCTTCAAGTGCGATTTGTTCAGCGTGAATATCTTCTGGCCGGATACCCACGATCATTTTCTTCTGGTCATAGCCCTGGGCCTTTAAGACTTTTAATTGGCCTTCTGGTACAGCCACGTCAAGTCCTTCGCCATCAGTCACACGGCCATCATGCAAGGTGGCATTGAAGAAGTTCATTGATGGTGACCCCATGAAGCCAGCCACAAATTGATTGACCGGTTCGTTATACAATTCATGTGGCGTCCCAACTTGCATGATCTTGCCGTCATTCATAATGACGATTCGGTCAGCCATCGTCATCGCTTCAATTTGATCATGGGTGACATAGATCATGTTGGTCTTCAAGCGTTGATGCATTTGGGCAATCGTGGTCCGCATGTCGACCCGCAACTTAGCATCCAAGTTAGATAACGGTTCGTCCAATAAGAACGTCCCCGCGTCCCGAACGATGGCCCGCCCTAAGGCAACCCGTTGCCGTTGACCACCAGATAAATTGGCTGGTTTCCGTTGTAGATAATCGGTTAAGCCCAGTTGCTCAGCAGCGTTATCCACTCGCTTTTTGATTTCAGTATTACTGTAAGTTTTCCGAATCTTCAATCCAAAGGCCATGTTGTCAAAGACTGACATGTTTGGGTATAGTGCATAAGTTTGGAAAACCATTGCGATATCACGATTTTTTGGTTCCACGTCATTCATGACCTGACCATTCATCTTGAAGTCACCCTTAGTGATGTCTTCCAAGCCAGCAATCATCCGTAATGTCGTTGACTTACCACAACCAGATGGGCCAATGAAGAAGATGAACTCACCATCTTTAATATCAAGATTCATATCGGTAACTGAATATTTATCGTTACCCTCATATTTTTTGTAAATGTGATCGAGATTCATTTCAACCATCGAAATCCACTCCCTTGTTTTCTCACTTCTAAACTACTATTACACGTGCAATCGTCCGCAAACGGTTGCTTTTTGATCGCTTATTCAAAGCTGTTAATCAGCTAGTTGGACTGGTCAGCAACTTTAGTCACCGCCGTATTGGTGGCATATTTAATTAATACTGGTTGACCATCAACTGTCAGCTTGCCATCCACAACTTCGGTAGGACCATCCGTTAACAGATTTTGATAGCTACCTGCTGCTAGCTTAGTCGCAACTGTTGTGACCTGACCTTTTAGCGGAATCCAGGCTGTTAACGCTTCGCCAGCCGCACGGTAAGTGATCTTAACGATTCCATCTTCTACGACTGCCAATTGGTAGTCCGCAGCGCGCAGTAATGGTAGTTGCTTAATAGTCACTAGCTTCTGAATCAGTGGCGTCACATCCCCATGACGATCAGCAACCATGGTGTCCCGATCGAACAATGACGGTTGGTGTTCGGCCAAAAATTCTTGCCCGTTATAGATTAACGGAACACCACGTTGCATGAAGATCCAGGTCAAATTATTAACGGCTTCAGCTTTGCTGTGCATCAAGCTCATCATGCGTGCGTTATCATGATTTTCCAAGAAGCGCATCTTGACATAATTACCAGGGAAAGTGGCATCTTGGCGTTGTAACAAGTCAACATACCGTTCGACCGTACTGCGCCCTTGCCAATAATCCTTGAAATCACCGAAAACGTCGTAATCGTATGTCATATCAAAGGCTTGATAAAGCTCACTGTCAGACAAACCGGTGTAGCCTTGTGACCGCAGTTCCTCAATAAAGCCACTGCCGGCCGACTCCGCTAACCATAGCGTTCCAGGATACTTCGCGTTAACCTGTTTCCGCGCTTCAAGCCAGAAATCAAGTGGCACTAATGGCGCAACATCACAACGGTAACCGTCAACAAATTGACTCCAATACAAGAGTGTGTCGATTTGATACTGCCACAACTCATGGTGACCATAGTCTAAATCTTTAACGTCACTCCAGTCACCGACCTTATTCATCAGCTGACCATCCGAGTCGTGATAAAACCAATCTGGATGTTCGGTTGCTAAGACTGAGTCAGGCGAAGTGTGATTATAGACAATGTCTAACATCACTTTCATCCCTAATTCATGCGCCTTATCTGTGAGTGCTTTAAAGTCAGCTAAAGTCCCGTATTCCGGATTAATCCCACGGTAGTCTTTGATCGCATATGGCGAACCAAGTGTCCCTTTACGATTAACCTCACCAATCGGATTGATTGGCAGTAGCCACAAAATATCGGTTCCTAAATCCTTAATTCGTTGTAAGTCAGCAGTTACGCCAGCAAAATTACCAGCTTCTGAATAGTTTCTAACAAAGACTGAGTAAATCATCTCGTTACGTAATTGCGTTTGCGTATCGCGTGCCATTAATCTTCCTCATTTCTATGCTTACTAATTGACCTAGAGCAACATGGTTTGGTCAACTTCCGGATCTTTGAATTTTGTTTTCAGATATACCCATAACACAACGAAGGCCAAACTGAGGGACTGCACGGTCAATTCGATGGTTACATCAAAGTGAATTAAGCCAATCACCATCGCTAGCAGACTCCCGATTCCCATCATCATCAACGTTAAGTTAACGCCTTCGCGGAAATTACGAATATGCGTAATCTTATTATGTCGCGACAAGAACAAGAAGAACGCCGCCCCATTCACGAGGATCAGGTTGACCCCCACGATAATTAATCCAAGTGCCATGAGCATAAATAGACCAATCATCACTTTATTACTTTGATACCAAGAATTAACCAGAAACGCATGGGCGTTTGTCTTTAAATTATGGCCTGGCACATACTTGGCTTTAAATTCACTACCGACTGATTTCACTTGAAACGTACTAGCATGTAAATTAATGACATTCTTGCGTCCTGCCATGTCATCGTTCGTGAGATCAAAGCCGGCAACATTATCTTTAGTTCTGATAATAACTTGATGTTTAACATCCTTGAACCGCTGATCACCGTAGTTTGCAGACTTCATTGCCGTTTGCATCTGATCACTGGCCATCATTTTATCAATGTGTGGTAAAAATGGTGACAGATTAAAATTCGTTTGGTGATTATAGTAAAACGGAATCGGCATGACCATTACTGCGGTCAAAAAGATAAATAAAACAATAATCTGTAACCAATTAAACTGGTCTCGGTTGGCAAACATTCTTCGAGGTGAGAAGAGGCTACCAAAAAACCGGACCGGAAAGGCGGTTGTTTTGTTTTTCGTACTCTGCATCTAATTTCACCCCTACTAATATTTAAATTAACCCTTGCTGCCACCAGCGAGCAATCCTGAAACGAAGAACCGTTGTAAGTAGAAGAACAAGGCCGCAATTGGTAACGCGACTAAGATGGCCCCCGCTGAGAAGAGCACAACTTGTTGATTTTGCGCGTTATTAATGAATGTCTGGAGCCCAACGGCAACCGTGTAATGTGATTCAGACGTCAATAAGAACTTCGCCATCAAGTAATCTTGAACTGGTGACATGAAAGCCCATAATGCTTGAACCGCAATCATCGGTTTAACTAGTGGTAAGACAATTGACCAGAAAATCTTGAAATTACCAGCACCATCCAACTTAGCTGATTCATCCAAATCGTACGGAACATTGTCAAAGTACCCTTTCATCAACCAAGTATTCTGTGGAATCCCACCACCAATGTAAATTGCAGTCAAGAACCAGTAGTGGTCCAAGGCGTTCAACATGTTAGCTAAGACATAGTAAGCAGTCAAAGCGGCCATGGTTGGCACCATCTGAATCACGATGAAAAACGTTAAACTGAATTTCTTACCCGCAAAGCGGTAACGACTATAAACGTAGCCGGCTAACGTCACAACGATGACTTGAATGACCATACATGAAACTGAAATAATCATGGTATTCAGATACCAGCTACCATACAAGGTTTGCGTAAATAAGTTCTTAAAGTTAACCAACGTCCACTTACCACCAAAATCAAGGACGAAGGCTTGCACGTTAGCATCCTTAAACGCCGTGATGAATGTGATCAAAACGGGATAGATAATAATAATTCCGAGAATGACCATATACAGATACGTAAAGAATTCTTTCCAGAAACGGTGCCGACGCGCGCTATTTTGCTTTGAATTGGCATTCTTAGGTGCCACTGCTTGTGCATTATCCATAACACTAGTCCCCCATTTCAAACGCGTGGGTCTTCTTGAAGACAATCAATGAGATCCCGATAACTAAGACGGAAATAATCAACGTAACGGCCGCAGCCAATGAGTACTGTGGTGACGTCCCCGTCGTTAACTTGTAGATCCACGAGATTAGGATATCCGTCCCACCAGCGTTAGCACCGACATCACCAGGGCCACCTTGGTTAAACAGATAAATCATCGAGAAGTTATTGAAGTTAAACGTATACTGCGTCACAAAGATTGGCGCTGCAATGGCAAAAATCGTTGGTAACGTAATCTTGTTGAACTTTTGCATCACCGTCGCACCATCAAGCGTTGCGGCTTCGTAGAGATCTTCTGGAATCGCTTGTAGAATCCCAGTAATCATAACGTAGATGTATGGGAATCCTAACCAGCCTTGAATCATAATAATAGCAACTTTAGTCCAGAACGTATCCGTCATCCAGTGAATCGGCGCAATGTGGGCAAATGGAACTAAGGTGTTCCATAAGCCAATGACTTGCACGTTGATCGCACCAGCCGAATCGTTGAAAATATTTGAAAAACTCATGATAGAAACAAACGCTGGGATCGCCCAAGGAAGTAAGAAAATCACTCCGAAGAAGCGTTTACCCTTGATAAAGTTTTGGTTAGCAATAACCGCGGTGGCAATCCCGATAATAATTTGTAACGTGGTTGCACATACGGTCCAAATAACGGTCCAACCAAAGACGGCGTTGAAGGTGGCCCGGTAACTACTCAAGAAGAACATTGAGGTGAAGTTCTTGAATCCGATCCAATCCAACAGCATAGCCGGTGGAATATGCGCAAAGTCATAGTTCGTAAAGGCCATTAGCAGTGTAACCAGCACTGGGAACACAATCGTGAAAATCATTAAGAAGTAGGCTGGTGTGGTTAATAAATAAGCAAAACCACCATCCACTAAGCTTGCACCTAATTCTTTAAACGTATGGGAAACCTTTTTACCATTATTAATTAATTGCGCAACGTGCTTCGCATCGTAAAGGTTCGCAATATAAAATACAACGAACACAATCGTCAACAAAATTTGTAACGTCCCATAGATCATCATGAACAACGAATTGTCTTCCATTGAGACCGAACCCAATGTGACTAAGTTAGCAAATGCGCTGAAACCGCCGAAGACGAACTCAGCAACAAATGCCAACAGAATAATGATGAAACCAACACCTTTTATGGTCTGGCCGTTATACAGCTGACCGAGCCCGGGAATAATTGACAGGCGTTGCGCTTTTTTAACATCTTTTACTTGCATGTCGCCCGCACCCCTTTCCTAAATAAATTCTAAATGTCGTGCATTTTTCCTTTTAAAAAGGCTGAGACAAAACGAATTTTGTTTCAGCCCCCTTAAATTACAATTTTAATTACTTATCATACTTTTGTGAGATATTAGTTAAGATCGTCTTTTGTGCTTTATTAGCAGCTTGCTTTGGTGTCATCTTGCCACTAGCAGCGTTGGTAACCATTGTTTGTGCTGGTGTCCAAACTTCTGACATTTGTGGTAAGTTGATCAAAGGAACATCCTTGTCGTATTGCTTTGAAACGGCCGTGGCCATGTCATCACCAGTACTTGCAGCTTCCTTACGAGCAGCCGTGTTTGCTGGAATTTCACTAGCAGACTTGTACAGCTTGTTTTGGTTAGTCTTGTTAGAGATGAAGTCTAACCAAGCTTGTGCAGCAGTCTTGTGCTTAGAGTAGTTTGAGATTGCCCAAGCTTTACCACCGGCAAACGCTTGATAATCTTTACCGTTATTCAACTTAGGTAAGACGGCAACACCATAATCGATGTTAGACTTCTTGTAAGTTGCAGCCATCCAAGGGCCATCAATAACAGCAGCGGTCTTGTTAGACGTAAATTGTGAGGTCACAAAGTTTTCGTTAGAAGTGACATTTTGCATCCCACTTGGCCAGTACTTCGTGAACCACTTCGTCATGTAAGTTAAACCTTCAACGGCGCCAGAATTGTTCAAGCCCATCTTCTTAGCGTTCGTGTTGCCATCAGCAAAGACGTAACCACCGTAACCTTTGATGACACCAAAGGCATTGTAGAAGTTCGTCCACTGAGTCAAGAAGGCAACTGACTTAGTCTTATCGTTAGCGTAAGCATACTTCTTGTCGGAAGCTAACTTTTCAAGTTCCTTGAAATTCTTAGGTGCAGTCTTAATTAACTTCTTGTTGTAGTACAGAACGTCAGATTCAATCGTTACAGGCGCTGCATAAACCTTGTTCTTATAAGTAACAGATTTCTTCCCCGTTGCGTTGTAACGACCACTGGCCAACTTAACTGTTGACAATTGGCCTTGTGACGCCATTTGGCCAACCCGGTCGTATGGTGCCATCAAAACATCAGGACCCTTACCGGAAGGACCATCCAACTTCAAAGCATCGTCTTCATCAAGCATAGCCTTGTATGAGACCTTGACCTTAACGTTGTACTTCTTTTCAAACTTTGGAATCACCGACTTCATATATGACTTATATGAAGGATCCGCTGAAACCTTTAACGTTTTGTCCATCTTTGAACTGCTAGATGAAGATTTACTATTACCACAACCTACGAGCGTGAGTGCTAAACCAGTGGCTAGGACACCCATCCCCAACTTTTTCCAAGTACTCATAGTGCTTCCTCCTTGCGAAGTATCTTAATTCATTTACCATAATCTATTATGCATCTGTGCAAACGCTTTCGCAAGCGTTTTCGTAATGTTAACGTTAACAGAATCAGACCAAAAATAAATCCTAACGCTTAAAAACGTTAGGATTTATTGGTCCATCAACCTTTATACCAATTTATATAAAGATTGATAAGTTAATTAAAATACATCACATGATTTATATATACCAATTTCAGGATAATCATGCACTCACATTGCCTATGCCGATTTAACGACTAAGCTACTCCAAGCTGGTAACGTCACTTGGCGTCCCTTATATGCTGCACCACCCTGTACAAGCAACACTTTACCACCAACAAACGGCAATGAATACGTTTGCGTTTGTGCACTTAAATTGCAAACTATCGCCGCTTGTTCTTGCCCATCATCAATGAGATAGGTAAAGAGCTGTTCCGCACTTCCGAGCATAATGAACTGACCATCAACAAAGGGAGCTCGCTGCTTTAATTGCAGTAACTGCTGATAATAGTGATAAATACTATCTGGGTCAGCGATTTCTGCTTGCGCATTCATGTCATCAGTATCACCATGTTTCCATGGTAAGTGGTCAGAGAAACCATGATAAACCGTATCGTCCCATTGCATGGGGCCACGCCCAGCCATTTTATGAGTTTGATTCAGCATCCGCATAATCTCTGACTTAGACTTACCAGCGGCTTGAGCGCTTGCCACAAAGGTGGGTACCGTCTGATCTTCAAAGTCCGCAATATCATGATAACGGATATTCGTTAATCCTAATTCTTCGCCATAATAAATAATGGGAATACCACGTTGCAAGTACAGGGCCGTCGCTAACGCCTTGGCACTTGCCTGCGGATAATCAGGATCACCGTAACGCGTGGCGACCCGGGCCATGTCATGATTATTCCAGTAAAGTGTTGGCAAGCTAGTGTCTGCTAAAGCCGCCTGAATGCCGACCGTATTTTGCTTATAGGCCGTCACATCCATCGGCCGGGGTTGAAATGTATCAGAGAAGCTCGGATCATCCTGAGTATTGTCGTCCGCAAAAGTTCTGAACGTAATCACTTGATCACACTCATCCGTACCTGGTGTCGTATAGTCGACCATCAAGTGTGGGTCGGCGGATGACGCTTCACCGACGACGTACGTATCCGGGTGCTTGGCTTTGATTGCGGCGACAAAATCGTGTAAGTACTGATGCACTTTCGGTAGGTGGGCATAAAACATGTCACTAATGATAGGTGTCGAATCACCAGTCGGATTTGGATAAGTTTGGCGAAAGTCCGCTTTAGCCAGATGAATAAACGCATCTAACCGGAGACCATCGATACCCTTTTCAACCCAAAACTCAGCAACATCACGCATCGCCTGTTGCACTGCTGGGTTCTTCCAATTAAGGTCCGGCATCCGTTTATCGAACAAATGGAAGTAATACTGTGGGCCACCTGTTGGATCCTTCGCCCAAACACTGCCACCGAAAAACGAGCCCCAGTTATTTGGTCGCCCACCATCGGCTGCGGGATCTTGCCATAAATAGTAGTCCCGATACTTACTCTGTGGGTCAGCGAGCGCTTGCTTGAACCACGGGTGCTGATCTGAAGTATGATTCAAAACAAAGTCAAAGATAAGATGCATCCCGTGCTCGTGAACCGTTTTAATAAGCGTCTCAACGTCCGCCATTGTCCCCAAACTTGGGTCCACTTGATAGTAATCCGAAACGTCGTAGCCATTATCAACTTGGGGTGATTGATAAATTGGGTTTAACCATATCGTCGTTATTCCAAGCTGCTTCAAATAGGGAATCTTCGCGGTAATTCCAGGAATATCTCCAATCCCATCGTGATTACTATCGTTAAAGCTCTTCGGATATATTTGATAAATCGTTTGTTGATCATACCAATGCTTACTCATCTTCCAGACTCCTCTTTAACGGGTCGATTCAGCCACCGACAACCGTGAATTAATGATGATTTTTTCTTGGTCATGCAACCCACGGGAACGATCAGTATGATTGATATTAGCCAACAATAGCCGTGCAGCAGCTCGTCCCATTGCTTCAAGCGGTTGCTTCATCGTTGTCAACCGTTTAGCTGCAATCTGATTTAATAACACGCCATCAAAACCGATAACGCCATATTCCGTGGGTATCTGGCCCCCTTGGTTAACAATGCCCGTCTCGACCCCAATCGCCAACCGATCACTGGCACAAATGAACGCCGTATTCCGGGGAAAGCCAGACCAATGGGCCTTCACATATGCAGTTGCAACGTGTGAGTGATTGGTCAATCGGATAATTTGAGCACTAATATGATGTGTCGTGACGTACTCCCGAAATCCCCGTTCACGATCCAACTCAAACGGCTCAGCAACAGCGATACCAATAAAAACGAGATGCGTATAGCCCTGTTCTGCAGCATAATGCGTACTTTCCCAGACCGCCTGATAATTATTAGTATCTACGTAGTCATATCCCTGACGATTGCTACCAAAAAAAACGACCGGTTGATTAAGACGCTCGACCCATGCGTAATCCGCTTGTCGAATGCCGGTCAAAATATAACCATCACACTTGCCAACCTCATAGCTATTGCGCGTCGCAATTTGCAAGGCATATTGATGTTGATTCAATTCATTCGCAATCCCCGCAAGCAACATCATGTAATAGGGTTCCGTCGTGTCCATGTCTTCAAAGATCGTTAATTTTACGACCCGGGTTCTTCGCCCTACTAGCGCTCGCGCTGCCGCATTCGGTTGGTAGTTCAGTTGCGTCATCACATTTAAAATCATCTCACGAAGCTCAGGACGTACCTGTTCGGGATGATTAATGACCCGTGAAACTGTCATTTTCGACACATTAGCCTTTTTTGCGACATCGTTTAGCGTTATCATACTCAAAATACCCCCCTATAATTCGGTAATAGCACTTACTACTGTAAGGATTTGATTTGGTGGACTGAGTGGCGTTTCACGATTTGATGCGGCACAATCACTGCCGTTGATAGTTCATCAGCAGGATGGTCAGCCATCGCAATCTTGGCTGCTTCTTCTCCTAAGCGCTGCGGGAAGACCGCAATCGATGTCAACATCGGGTGCGCTAAATCAGAAAAAATCGAATTATTAAAGCCAATCAGTGAGAATTGTTTAACTTTCCATTCCGGGTCATTATGGAGAACCTGTTGCAATTTCAACGCCAACATATCATCTACGGCCACAAACCCGGTAACATCTGGGTACTGTTCAAAAAACTTATGTAGTGTTTTAACACCCGCCGCATGAGTCTCAAACCGTTCTTCCAACATAATATTTGGTAACTGATTTTGCATCATTACACGTTGATAACCAAGTATCCGATCACTTTGAACCATCCGTGATAAATCAGAATACAAGAAACCAATGCGCCGGTGCCCATGATCAATGAGATACTGCGCTGCATCCGTTCCGGCTTGGATATTATCATTATCAACATACGATGTTTTATTGACGTCTTGGTAAGGCTTCCCAATCACAACGTATTGCACATCAAATTGCTTCAAGCGTTCAACAACTGGGTCATCTTTTTCAGAATACAGTAAAATAAAAGTTTTAATATGACCTTGTGCAATCATGACATCAATATTATGCACCAGTTCGTCACTTGAAATACCCGTTGCTAACGTTGTCATTGCGCCATTCTTACTACAAACTTCATTGATACCCCGAATCATCTCTAGGAAAAAGGGATTAGAAAAGATTTCGTGATGGTCCACTGGTAGTACCACCCCGATTGTATTACTGGCCTTAGTTGCTAGATTCTGTGCATTAAAATCCGGCGCGTAATTTAATTCCCGCGCCGCTTTAACGACCTTGTCACGTGTTGGCTTACTGATAATCTTACTACCATGCATTGCACGTGACGCTGTTGAAGGCGAAACACCCGCGCGCTGGGCAACATCCTTGATAGTTGCCATCATGATCCCCCCGATCTATTTGAATCCATCTCATTAAATATAAAACGTTTTCATCGTTATTGCAAGCGATTGCATAAACTTGCATTATTTATTTAATTATACTTTATAACAAAAAACTGCGCCCAAGAAAATCGGCACAGTTGTGAGTATTTAACTAATAATTGTTTCCAGACCAGCTGCTAAAATACCACCAAGCAACGGGCCAAACATCGGAACCCAGGCATAACCCCAATTAGCCGACCCTTTATTAGGGACCGGGAGAATCGTGTAGGCTAATCGTGGTGCCCAATCACGAGCTGGATTAATCGCAAAGCCCGTGGTCCCACCCAACGTCTGACCCACGACAACAATGAGCAGCCCCACCATCAATGGCTTTAATCCCTGGGTAAAGTTACCGAGATTCAATAGTACGAAGATAAAGAAGAAGGTCGCAATCGTTTCGCTCAGAAAATTAAATACCGGGTTACTGATGGCTGGCCCAGTTGCAAAAATGCCAACTTGATTGCCATCTGCCGCCGTTTTTGCAGCTTGAAAGTGTGGGTAGTACTGAATAATAACGATTTCCGCGCCGACAAAGGCCCCTAAGAACTGGCCCAATAAGTACGGCCAAACGTTAGCCATCGGTAAATACCCGAATAACGCAAAACCGACCGTCACCGCTGGATTCAGATGACCATCCGAGCCAAATTGCCCAGCAACATAGACCCCAAAAGTAACGGCTAGGCCCCACGCCAAACAAATAAAGGTCCAATTCTGATGACGGGCATAATTACCCTTTAAATTCATGGCGGCACCACTACCAACCCCAAATACAATTAACACCATGGTACCTAAAAATTCACCTAAAAAACCGTGCATGTTCCGTCACCATCCTACTTGATTTTTAATGGCGCTAATTGCCCTTCAACGTCAGCAAGTGGCACGGCTGCCTGTAATAGCGATGCGGCCGTGTAGGCACTTTCAATGAGGGCCGTATCATATAGATGAACCGTTTTATCACTCATTTCAATGGCCATTTCCAGATTCATTTTGGCACTACCAAGATCATAAAAGGCCAAGAGTTCATCCGCACGATTAGCATCAAACGCTTGTGTGATTTTCGCCAGGCTAGTTCCGACTTGATCGTCATCCGTACCGCCAGCAATCGTAATCGAAACGTCCTGGGCAACTTGCCCTAACAAACGCTGAATACCCGCAGCAATTTCCGGGACGTGTGAAACAACTACAATTCCTAAACTCATAAGATTCCCTCCGTATCCAGTAATGTTGTAAATAAATAACCACTTGAGACAGCACCTGGATCAAGGTGTCCCACTGAACGTTCACCTAGATAGGAGGATCGCCCTTTTTTAGCTACCATTGGCTTGGTACTAGCAACCGCATCATCAACAACGGCCTGCGCTAGTTTGCCTGCTTGAACCGCCTGAACGACCGGTGCCCACACATCAATCAGCGTCTTATCCCCGACGGTTGCGCCACCGCGCTTTTCAATTCCAGCTAACGCTGCTGCCAACAAGCCACCTAAATCGCTATCAGTCTTACTTTGTTTTGCCATTTCTAAGAAGGCTGTTCCATACAATGGTCCGGAAGCACCGCCGACCTTGCTAATCAACGCCATTGCTGTCGCTTGAAATAGTTTGGTTAGATCGGTAGGTTGTGTAGCTAGCGCCGCTTTGACTGCTGCTAGGCCCCGGGCCATATTACCACCGTGGTCACCATCACCAATTGGCGTATCTAATTCACTCAGGTAACTTTGGTGTTGTTCAATCTGCTCAGCAAACTTATTCAGCCATACGGTTGTATTCTCAACTGTTAACATTCTCAATTCCTCCTTATGACCACGCGATTGTTTTGACCGGATACTGTAAGTAATCTAGCCACTGAGAGTCAGCAACATCGAATATCGTCAGTGAAATACCGGCCATATCAATCGAAGTCATATAATTACCAACCTTCATAAAGGCCGGTTGAATGTGCCGGGTTGCCAGTTCATCCAACAAGTCATGGCAAAAGACATACTGATCCATCAATGGCGTTGCTCCCATGCCATTAACCAAGAACGCATACTGATGATCTGACTGTAGGTGTAATTCATCATCTAATTTACCTAGCAATTCCTGAACAAGTTGTTTGGATGGCTTGATTTTTTCGCGCCGATAACCTGGTTCGCTATGGATTCCGACGCCAAACTCGATTTCATCATCTGCCAATTCAAAGCCAGGTTTGCCGACTTCCGGCACCGTCGCTGCGGATAATGCGACCGCAATCGTTTTAATCCGTGGCAAAACTTGCTTTGCTAGCTCTTCTAGAGTATCCAAGTCAGCACCTTGATCAGCCGCCGCTCCTAGAATCTTATGCATAAAGATGGTACCAGCGACGCCTCGGCGCCCCTGTGTATACAAGCTATCCTTAACGGCAATGTCATCATCAACGACAATCGATTTAACTTGAATATCATCTAATTCAGCCATATCTTTCGCCATATCGAAATTCATGACATCACCAGAATAATTCTTCACGACTAAGAAAACGCCCTTACCTTGATCGACAGCCTTAATAGCCGCATAAATTTGGTCTGGCGTCGGTGAGGTAAAAACCTGTCCTGCCACGGCAGCACTGAGCATGCCAGGGCCAACAAAGCCGGCGTGGGCGGGCTCATGACCACTCCCGCCACCACTGACGATTCCAACTTTCCCCTGCATTGAGTCTTGATCACTACGAACCATCGCTTCGGTATCCGGTAATTTAGTTAGGTACTGGGGATAGGTGCGCACTAACCCATCAACCATTTCAGCGACGACATTCTTAGGATCATTAATAATTTTTTTCATCTTGTTGCCCTTCCTTTCTCGAATTAACAAGTCCATTGTAGATGAATCCGCTTTCAAAAATAATGGACAGTTTCGCTGTTTTGTCCGCCAGCTTCCTGCAAGCATGGTCATTCGGATGCGTTATAATAAAACCAAATCAATAATATAAGAAGGTGTCCCCATGCAAATCATTAATGAACCTCAAAATGCCCTGAGCCAAGCAACTCAGGGTATTCAATGGGCCTATCCAAATTTAACATGGGTCCCAAATACATTGGGATGCTATGACAGCAACTTTCAAGATGATCAGATTCCGTTGATTGCTGGTGGGGGCAGCGGTCACGATCCAGCGCATTGGGGATACGTTGGGGCTGGTATGTTGACTGCCGCAGTGATGGGGACAGTTTTTCAGCCCCCGACCCCTCAAGAAATTATTAAAGTCACCAAACAAGTGACGCACCAGCGCCGCGCATTCTTTATCGTCAAAAACTTTCCGGCAGACGTTCGCGCGTTTACGGCTGCTCAACAGCAACTCCGAGCAGAACATTGGCAAACCGGGCTATGTATTGTGGCAGACGATATTTCCGTAGATAACGAGTCACTAAAACAGCGCCGGCGGGGAGTCGCCGGTACGATTTTAGTGCACAAAATTCTTGGCGCCGCCGCAGCTCAAGGTGCCTCTATCACTGAATTGGCCCACATTGCTGCCGCCTTAGTGCCAAACATTCATACGATTGGGGTTGCTGCTAGCGGTGCCCGTATTCCAGGACAGTCGACGGCATCATTTACCTTAAATCCTGGTGAAATCTATTACGGTATCGGTATTCACGGCGAGCCCGGTTATCGACGCGAGTCTTTCCAATCGTCAGAACGACTCGCACAGGAATTAATTAGTAAATTACGTCTCAACTTCAAGTGGCATGCTGGCGACCATTACGCCGTTTTCGTTAACTCACTTGGTGGGACGACGCCCATGGAACTCATGGTATTCAACAATGATGTTCACGAGTTACTCAGCCTAGCCTCATTAACGATCGACTTCAACAAAGTGGGGACGTTTTTAACCGCCAACGGGATGCACGGGTTGTCGTTGACCCTACTTAACTTAGCGGACGCCACCTGGTTAACTGCTTTAAACCGACCAGTCAAGACCGCCGCCTGGCCAAACTAGTTCAAAATTTTAAGTGTCATTTCAATGGCTGCGATGGCGTCCTGAGAAAGTACCTCGTAATCTTCAGGATGGCTAGCAACAATATTATGCGTTAGCGATTGCGCAATTCCCAGGCACAACAGCCAAATTAAGGCCGCTGTTTCCGTTGTTTTAGCATGCGTTAGTTCAGTCAATAACGCGGCTAAGTGATTCCCGACAAGCGCCGTCACGTCAATTTCATGCTGCGTATTAATACACTCGGCATAAAACTGGCGATTCGCATCCAACTCGTAACAAACTAGTTTAATAATGTCGATCCAAGGTAAATAATTCAGATTATGTTCAACTGTCTCAGTCAACGTATCATCAATAAACCAGGTTAATAATTCATATTTATCTTGAAAATAATCATAGAACGTTTGCCGCCTAAAATCGGCGGTGTCCATAATCGCTGTCACGGAAGTCCGACTAAACCCTTTCACTAAGACGACGTCATGAAAGGCTTGTGCAATTTTCTTTTTCGTAATGTACGCCATCCAAACGCCTCCATACTGCCTTTTATCAACATTGTAGCGATAACTATGGTCCATGTCCAACGGGAGCCATATTCAGGATTAATAGATCATTGCGAGAAACGCTATGTTAGGTCGTAGCGTTTCTCGCAATGATATTTTTATACCTCTTATAACCAACAAATTCGGGCCTAGTAATTCTCACCAAATTCCCCTAAAATACACTCAATACACTTAGGGGGCTTCAGTTATTATGACATCATCACTTACGGTTCGACGCATCCCGTTACTTGGCGCTTTAATTGCGATGCAGCTGGTCTTAGGGAGTTTACTGTCAATTCAACTACTGCTAACCAAGATTTCCTTCGCATTTATTATTATTGGTCTAACAGCTCGTTTGTTTTCACCACTAGTCACAGCCGGCAGTAGTGCCATCTCCTACCTACTCGGAATGTTGCTCTTTCCAAAGTTCACCTTTTTCCCTGGGTTCATCCTAACCGCCTTTTTGACCGGGTTAGTCTTTGGGTACGCCTTTCAACATCAAACCTCACTGACCCGTATTCTCATCGCCAACTTCATCGTTGTCTTCATTCTCAATTTGTTTTTAAACAGTCTCTGGCTCCATCTCATGTACTTAACACCGTGGTCAGTTTTGCTAACAACGCGCTTGATTCAAGAAGTCGTGACCTACGTCTGCTACTCAGTTATCTTGATCGCCCTATTTAAAATTCCGATTCTGAACCAGCTAACCGCGCGTTTTAAGTGACAGCAGTCATTAATTATTTAATTAATTAAGTGATGACCACTGGTACTTAATGCGCTTGCACACAAAAAAGGTCCAAGGGCCACAGTATCTCGCTGTGAGCCTTGGACCTTCTAATAATCTATCAATTATCATACGTACAAATGACAGTGAGCTGAAATTCAAGCTAATTCAGCGCCGCCACCATGCCAGCCAAGAATTCACTGGCCCCACCCACAAAGATTTGTTGTGAATGGTTGAAGATTGGCGCTTGTTCGTCCGTATTCACAGAAAGAACGTGTTGCGCGCCAGCCATGCCAGCCAAGTAATCGTCATCACCAGCGATACCGATGTTGATCAAGACTTCTGGCGCAACCGTCACCGCTGAGGCACCAATTTGTTGCTCAATGCTGAATTGTTCCATCGTCGTTAGCGGCTGGGTAACGGCCAGCGCCGCGCCAATCCACTTGGCTAGTTGTTGGGCTTGAAGCAATACTGCGGGTTCCATCGCCCCCCGGCCTAATGCCACGACACGCTTGGCCGTGGCGATGCTACCGACATTGACCGGCACATCCTTAGTCAGCTTCAAACGTTTTACAACCCGATGTAAATCAGCCACGACTAGGTGCTCCGGAGCCGTTTGGGGACCCGCTGTCGGAACGTCGACCACTTCATCGTTCAGACTCGTCGCGGCAAAGGTCAGGGCTAACTGCGCATCCGTACCAATAATCAACGGCAATGTCGCCACGTCATTTTGCAAGGCGACTAACGGTGAGTGTTGCGTATAGGCCAAATCACCGATCAGTGGCATCAAAATTTTAAACGGTGCCAAGGCGTTTTGGCTGGCAAACACCGCTGCTAATTGCGCGGCATCTGTAAATGAACGCTCATCATCAGCCTGTTGCGCCGCATTATAGACACTAGTCTGTAAAGCGGCCGTAATCGCCATTGCTGGCGCCAAGGCTGTTAACGGCGGCTGTTCTGTCAGCGCTAACTGTCGTGTTTGGTCCGTAGCATGCTGCCATATTCCCGCTGTGATTGCCCCGGCAAATAATTGTCCCAGGCTTTGCGCCCGTTGCATTACTCGTTGTCCTTGTCCCAATTGACCGATTTGATCAGCGGCTGTTACTGGGACATCGGTGAGTTGAATATCTGCGATAGTCAATCCGTGTAACCCTAGCGGAGCTATCGGTTGGCCAACTGTTACACCCGGCTTATCGGCAGCGATAATAAAGGCTCCGGCAGCATCCGGTGGTGTCTGTGCGAGGACTAAATACTCAGTGGCCTGTGTAACATTCAAAACTGCTTTAACGGTACCAGACAGTTGCCAACCAGCCGTCACCGGCGTTGCTTTAACGGTACTGCTAGCTGTGACTTGCTCTGGTAGTGCCGCGAGGCCAAAGACTGCGGGTTGCCCGCCATACCGCTGGCGCTGTTGCGGGGTTCCAAACGTCAATATTGCATCCTCAACTTGCCAACTACTAGCAAAACTCATGGCAAGCCCGGCTGAGCTTTGAGCCAGTGCTAGTGCACTTAGGATACGTTGGCTCAGACGGTCATCCGGTAGTGGATCGTCTAAAGTCAATTGCTGGGCAAGGGTTGTTAACGTAGGTCGCTCGATTGTCCCAGTCGACTCAATCTGCATTACGAGTCCCATCAGCTGTTCCCGTGTCAGTGCCATTAGTCGCTGCCACAATCCCGTTTGTCGTGCCGTTAAATGTAATTCCATCCTAATCCCTCACTTCGTCCGTCATCTATTAAGTCTAACTTACCACACTTTTAGCCGACCAACGAAAAAAGCGAACAAACATTATCACGCTTGAACGTTGCCCAACCCATTGGTCGAAAAACAGTCGCCCGGATTGAACACCAGTCGACTGCTAAAATAGCTATGATTACTATTGATTATCTAAATTTGACGCGACAAACCCGTGTTCTAAGATTCCCATGTAAGTTTTCGCCCGACTGACCACCCATTCAACATCGGCCATCGATTCGACTTGATGATCTGCGCGCATATAGGCTTGAAATTCCGTGAAAATTTGATTGTAAACACCCATGATCAGGTCAATCGTCGCTTCACGATCAACCTCCGCACGCAGAGACATTTTATCCAGCACCCGACTAATCATTTCCCGGGAAATAGTCATCGACTTAGTATACAGGATCTTCATTTGTGCCTGTATCTTTGCAGGCAGACGCTCCAACGCGCCATACGCGTCGATCAAGACCTTCATTTCATCCGGGTGGTCTTGTCCAAACGCCGCCTTGTAACGCGCGCTCCGCACCATCAATGTGACCAGGTCGTCTGGAACATCGAAAACTTGTTGATTAACGGTGGCAATAATTGTGTCAGTGGCGAGCTGAACAGTGGCCAAGTACAGGCCCTGTTTACTGCCGTAATAATGAAATACCAGGCCCTTAGACACCTCAGCCGCGGACGCAATCACATCCGTCTTTGCATCTCGATAGCCACTGACGGCAAAAGCGTGCATGGCCGCGTGCATAATACGCTCGACCTTCGCAGGGTCTTTCGGAACTGATTGTTTTGCTGCCATGACGCGCACTCCTTTCGTTTACTGAGCTAGGTCTCGCCGCTGATAGCTTAGTGCTGCTACTACTAATATTAGCACAGTTAATAACAGGCACCAGCTACTTGTCGTCCCATCTAAGGGCTTGATTGGTACCTTGTTAACAAAGCCAAGCGGCGTTAAACGGCGGGCCCATTTTGGCAAATCAATCAAATTACCCGGATATAATGAAAAGAAGGCGTAAAATACCCAGGCCCACGCAGCGTACCGCCATTTAGGACGCCAGCCCGCGAGCGCACTCGTCACCGCGACCATCACTAACATCGCCGGTGCATAGGCCGCAAACACGTGCCAATAGGTCACCCAGCTAATGGGGTTGTCCATACTCTTCAGGCCCATCAAATACATGCCGCTTAGACCGGCCAGTAAAACGAGCAGTCCCGTTACGATCGCCCAACCGGTATAGCTTGCCCACACGTGCCACCGTGATGTGGCCGTCGCATAAACTTGATGTAGATAGCCTTTTTGTTCATCATTGACCAGCTTGAGCATTAGCTGAACTGCTGGAATCAGGGCAACGATTACCATGACAATGGCCAGAACCGCAATGAAGTTTTTGACGATCAAACGGTTCGCTGCTGCTAAAGCTGACGCGCCCAGCAACTGTTTGATCATTGGGTTGCTCTTTGCCAAATCGCCAATCGTATTAAAGACGGACGCATACGCGGCACCTAAGATAAAGTTCCCTAGTAGCCATGCAATAATCAGACCATGTGCCTGCCGCCATAATAGGGTCACGGGACCCCGCAATAAACCGCTAGCCTGTCGCCGACCGCGCCGTGGTTCGACTAAGCCCGCGCCCAAGTCCCGATAAGCATTAAGAGCTGCAGCCAAACTTAAACAACCAAGACCCAGTAATACGTACAGACCGATTGGTAACCAATCATTGGTTTGATACGCATCTAATTTTTCAATCCAACCAAAGGGGATCCACCAAGTCAGGTCTGGACGGTTAACATCCGTGCCCATTCGTGCAACGTACATGACGCCCAGTAGCAAATAGCTCAGCATCGTCGTACCACTCGCACTAGTCATTACCTGTGCAAGTAACAGCGTCAACATTCCAAAAGCCCAGCCTAAGCCTCCTAAGCCCAGACCAATTAACCAATTACCTGGCGTCGTCGCTCCCGGAAGCTTGGCGACGGTCAGCCCGAGGGCAAAAAGAAAACCAATCAAACCATTTAGCGCCGTTAACTCAGCTGCCCCGGCGAATAGTGGTGCTAACCGACCGACCGCGTGGGCACGCACTAGCTCTAGCAGGCCATCATCTTCATCCCCGCGCGTCGTAACCACGGCCACCATGATATTCATCACAATCATGACGATGGCCATAAAAACCACCATTTCAGTTGCAAACACCTTGGCCGTCGTATATGGCGATTTGGCCGAAAACGCACCAAATAGGGAAATCATCGCGGGTGTTTTAAGCGTTTTAACAATTTCATTCAAGGCAGTTTGGGTGCCATAAATACCATCAAACTTCGCGGCGATAGCCGTGAAGAGTCCCGTCAACACGACGACCCAAATGAGCAACTTTTTCCAATCTCGTCGTAAGTTAAACCGTATCAGTAATCCGGTACGAGCAAATAGTTGTGTTGCCATCAGCATCACTTCCCCTTCACCGGTTGTTGCTCGGTCGTGTAATAGCGCATGAACAAATCCTCTAACGTTGGTGGAGTCGTTGTTAAGCTGATCAGTTTCCGACTCGCCAAGTACTGCACTACCGGCGTCAACTGGTCAGCATCGACGGCCAGACTGACGTGGTTATCTCCGTGGCGCGCTGTGACCCCGTGAACACCAGCTAGGGTGGTCAAGTCAGTCAAAGGCAGTCGGGTTTGCACATCGACCGTGGTTCGGGTCAAGTGTCGCATCTCAGCTAACGTCCCCGTTTCAACAATCTGCCCCTCACGGATAATACCGATGCGATCACACATTTTTTCCACTTCTGACAGAATATGACTAGATAATAGGACACTCTTCCCTTGCCGTTTTAAAGCCAACACTTCATTTTGAAACGTCTGCTCATTCAACGGATCTAGCCCGGACGTTGGCTCGTCAAAAATATAGAGCTCAGCATCCGTTGAGAGTGCCGCAATCAAGGCCACCTTTTGCCGATTACCTTTAGAATAAGCGCGCGCTTTTTTACGCGGATCCAGTTCGAACTGTTTGATCAACGCGTCCGTCTTAGCCGTATGCTGACCACCGTTTAGTTTGAGAAACAAGTCAATAATTTCCCCACCACTTAGATTAGGCCATAAATAAACATCGCCTGGCACATAAGCAATTCGCTTATGAATCGCTACACTATCCTGCCAGACATCGCGACCAAAAATCGTCGCCTGCCCACCACTAGCTTTTAAAATTCCAAGTAGTACCCGAATGGTGGTTGATTTACCAGCACCATTCGGACCGATAAAGCCAAAAACTTCCCCCGCGTTGATTTCAAAATTAATATCCTTGAGCGCCTGAAACTTTCCGAAATGCTTTTGCAAGTGACTAATCCTTAATAACGGTTCTTTATCCATATGACTCACTCCCATCCTTCAAATTCGAGCATCTTATTGTTGATGCTGCAATCATAGGCGCCGTTGACTAATAAGTCAATGACTAGCCAGTCAATCGGTTAAAAACATCATTTCAAGCATCTAATCTGCTTGAAACCGGCTTTTGAAGCTAGGCAGGTCAACAAAAAAACTGTTTTGGCGATAAACTTTACTCGCTAAAACAGTTTTTTGACATCTGAATTTCTATGGCAGAACCAGCAAGATATATCGCCTTCATTAGCCACTAGAAGATAGTTGGGACTAACCCACCATCCGCCCGCAATGCTTCACCAGAAAAACTGCTAGCAAACGGGCTAGCGACAAACACGGCTAATCGACCAATTTCTTCCGGCCGAATCAACCGCTGAATCTGTGATAGTGGTCGATGATTAATCATAAAGTCATGCTCCCACTGATCCTTTGGTAAATCTGAACCAGCATACATATCATCCAATATTTTCTGAACACCTTCTGTTAATGTTGAGCCGGGCATAACCGTGTTGACCGTTACGTGGCTACCAACTGTTAACTTCGACAGACTCTTCGCTAAAGAAAGGTTCATCGATTTAGTCATCGAATATTGAGGCATTTCCCCCGAAGGCATAACTGCTTCTTCACTCGCAATAAAGATAATGCGTCCGAAATCTTGTGCTAACATTGCAGGTAAATAATGTTTCGCCAACCGATTGCCAGACAACACGTTCACTTTAAAGAACCGTTCCCAGGTTGCATCGTCAATTTCATCGTAAGCCATTGGCCCAAAGATTCCCATATTGTTGACCAGTACATCAACCGTTGGAATTTGTTGAAACATTTTGTCAGCTTGCTGCGGATCACTAATATCATACGGTGCCGCCACTGGATGAGTTGTTGGATATGCCGCTGCGAGCTCATCCACGACCGCGGCCACCGTATCTGCGCGGCGACCATTAATGACCACATCCGCGCCTTCCTCGGCAAAAGCTACCGCAATTGCCCGTCCGATTCCCTTAGTCGAACCAGTGACCAAGACCCGTTTTCCTGCCAATCCCATTTCCATGCTCAAAGTTCCTCCGTTCTAATTTAAATTGCCTGTTAAGTTTAGCTAGTTCGATCCATAAACACAAATAATCGGTCCTTACGAGTATTAATCTAACTCGATTATTTCCCGGGTAATAATCGCAAAAAAGCACGCCAGTCTCCTGGCGTGCTAATTATGTACGCGTCTTAATCCGCGCTTGATTTCGCATATTCTTCTAACACTGGCATAACGTAGCGTTGTTCTGCTTGCTTACGTGCCATGATGGCATCATCCATATCAGCAAACTGCTGATTCAAAACTAAGCGGCCCCGATACATTAACCGTGCGACCCACTTCTGTGAGCATCGGTCAAAGGAAACCCCAATGACCCCGCTCCGATTCCGGCTATTCGGTTTCAATCGATCGACCGAAGTTCCTTGATAAAGCGGTAAGTTATCACTACGTCCCATATTTTTACGGGTTTGCGGATTTTCAAAAATATTCTTTCGACTAACATCTGCCCGTAAACAGCCACAGCTCTTCGTAATCCCTTTCCGTAACCGATAACTATCGACAACTACTTGTCGTCCACATGAACACTGACACAACCACCGTGCATTACCATTCGGCGCACTTTCAGCCCGTTCGATAACGGTCAAACGGCTGAAAGTCTCACCAGTTAAATCCTTAAGTCGCATCAAAATCACCTCACTAAGCTTTCTGTGTAATCAGCTCAATTGTCTTCAACACAATCGAGCTTGTACTATTTAAGTTAACCCGATTATATGAAATATTTGTGACGAATAAAAAAACTTTTATAGTAAAATTCGCGCAATATCCATTAATTTACAGCTGATTCACTAACACTCAACCTATTCCAGCTTTGTCTTTTATTTAGAATACTACTATTATGATTATATGTCACTTTTTATCATTTATATTATCATCAGACCGGTAAACACAAAAAAAACGTTAGTCTCAGAATAGTCTAACGTTTTATATGTTAATTGTACAAACAATTATTGCCAATCACACAAACCAGCCCAGTGGCGCGAGCCCTAACCAGCTCAGAACGTTGACGTTAGTGTCAGTCGCAACGAACGGTCGTAAAGTCTGTTTGATCTCCGTCGCACTGGCTAGCGTTTGCAGATCATACCAATACTGGCCCTTTTACTATGACCAACTAAGGTCCACCGACCTAACGACTTTAATGCCGGTTCCTCGGTGTCAAGATCCGCAGTCAATGCGCTCACAAAAACGTGCATCGTCGGCATCCAGGCCCCGTCGTCCTGTTCAGTGTCACGCCGTAACTGGCTGATTTGATTCTGCAAACGATGTGCCGTCCGATACAGTCCTAATACCGCGAGAAGTCCTACTAACAGCATTAGCATCCAAACGCCTATTAAACCCTTATCACCCTGATGAAGGATCAGTATCAAAAATAATCCCCATACCACAACCCCTGCATAAAGACTGAGGTTGATCGTATTCATCGCCTGATCACGTAACTGCAAAGCTACTTGCAAACGAATCTTAGGATCAGTTGGCGCCATTGTCGTTTGCTGTAATGCTGGTTGATCGCTGCCGGTATACACAATCTGAACATCTGGTTGCTGTACTTGCACTTGGGCGAGAACTTGAAACGCGCTGTTCCCGTTGCTCATGTCAGCCGCGATTGCTTGTGGCACATACTCACTAAAGACCCGATAAATCGTCGGCACTTTTTTAAACTGATACCAATTTCCATGAATGGTCATCAATAAATAATGTCGCTGCGCTTGCGCATTCAGCCACGCCAACTCCTGTTCAGAACCTTTGATCAAAAACCGATGCCGCCACATACCTACCACTTCCATTTTAAAAGTTTAAACAAACCCAATTGGTGCCAATCCCAGCCAGCTTACAATCGATACAGAAACGCTATCTCCCACAACTGGCTGTAGCGATTGCTTGATTTCCGCAGCGCTGGCCAGTGTTTTCAAGTCGTACCAGTACATCCCGTGATGATCTTGACCGACGTAAGCCCACACCCCTAGACCAGCCACTTTTTCTGTGTCCAACTCAGTGGGCATGTTTTTTAAGAAAACGTGCATCGTTGGCCGCCAAGCATCATCATATTGTTGCGTAATGACTCGCAGCGCATTCGCCTGCTTATGCAGCCGACTTGCTTGCCATGCGGGATAGAAGGTAAATAGCAACCATGCAAACATTCCCCAACTGGCCACGTTATCATTCACATTCAGGCTAATCACGATCACGGCTAGTATCAGACCAACTACTAACCTAATATTCATGACATTTAACAAGTGTCCCCGTTGCGCCAGTGCAATTTTCAACTGCAACGGCGCGTCCTGACGATCCACTCGCGCCCCCTGCAAATCAGTCTGAGCCGTGCCCGTATAAATCACCTGTACGGCTGGTTTCGTCAATTGTAGCCGTGCTAACAATTTGAACGGTGTGTGCTGGTCGTCGATTTCAGTTGCAACATTACCGCTCACATATTCACTAAAGACTTGATACCGAGTTGCTGTTTTTTGAAATTGATACCAGTTCCCCCTGATACGCCGCAGTAATTGCCCGCGTTGTGCCTGCTGATTGAGCCACCGCAATTCCTGCTCTGAGCCTTTGACCGCCATTTGATAACGCCACATATACTCACTTCCCCGTTAAATTAGCCCGTTACAATCCCGCCTGCTCACAAATCTGATTCAATAATTGCAGTCGTTTTCGTTCAGCCGCCAAAACCGATTCACCACTCCCCGTGATTTCATAGGTGTGCACGTCATTTTCGTCGACTCGTTCCGTCATTAAATAATCCTTCGTCATGGCATGCAAATTCGTAAATAAGGTTCCTAATCCTAGCTGTAGTTGATTATTGGTCATTTCAGCGATCTTTGCCGGAATCGCTTCACTGGTAATCGGCTGGCGAACACTGACTAACACTAAGAACGCTGCTTCCGTCATTGGTTCATACTTATCAATTAATCGTTGATAAAAGTTAGCTGGCATATTTCCATCCCCCTTAATCAGATTATTGAAGCGCTTTCTTTTTCAATCAATTTAATTATGGGCCACCGTTTTCTTGAATGCAACTCTCCAGAATAATTTCCACAAAAAATCGGTAGCCACTGATTAACGCGGTTACCGATTGCTTTAATGAATTTGAACATCCGCTACGACCGTACTTGTCTCGTATGGGAAATGTGATTCGGAGACTTCAAAGGGTTGACCATCATCCATGTAACTAATCTGATTAATGACCAACACGGGATCATTCAGAGTCGCGCCCATTGCGGCAACGTCATCAGCCGTCACTCGGGCTGCCGAGATAATACGATGTGAACCCGCGATTTTCTTGCCACTATGTTGCTCTAAGTAACCGTAGACCGAGCCTTCGAGGACTTGCTTCGTCAACGTCACGATACTCGTTGGCATAATCGTATGCTCATACGCCCACACCTTACCATCAACGTAGCGGGTCCGCCGAATAACGTACACCGGATCCATCTCATCGATTAACAACTGTTCCGCTTCCCGCTTAGTAGGCAAGCGAGCTTGTAATTCCAACACCTTACTCGTCACCTTTTTACCGGCATTCGTTTGCGTTGTTCCCAGGGGCTTGTCTACCAGCGTTTCTTGGCGCCGTTCAGTCAAGCCAAAGTCCTTGCGAACAAAGGTCCCCGCGCCACGCTTGGAGTAAACCATCCCTTCAATAATCAGTAATTGAATGGCCTTGTGAATCGTAATTCGTGTCGTATCAAAAGTTTCAGCTAATTTATTCTGGTCGGGCATCAATTCACCCGGCGTATATTTACCGGATTTTATGTCTTGTCGCAGACTATCCGCAATCGTTTCATACTTATAAGCCAAACTACTCACATCCCCTTCATCATTTGGTCTTGTCAACTAGTTTACCCCTTTTAGTAGCTAATTGAAATCATTTGTATATACTTTTATTGGCTTTGTTTAATTAACGACCAATCCAACTAATCATCAGCATCCGTCACTGACCGTATAGCCGAATGAATCAGTGCATTTGACCACCATTTAATTAGCTGTTCCCGATTTTCCCGTTCAATCTCGATGTAACCGGCTACATCCGTTCGGTTTTACTTGCACCCCCACAGACTTTGGCGTATGCTTTAATAGTTAAATTCAGATTAGAAAAAGCTGTGACAAGATGAGTAAGCTAATTCTCGTGCTTAGAGAGTCGTATTTTTGGTGCAAAACGATGACGTGGTTAGTTGAAGATGGTCTTGAAGAAGCTACTGGGGCCATCTCAGTCGGAGCGATCCGTTACGATCATGATAAGTCCCTGTGGGAAAATCTCGGTGGTAACACGCAAACGCGTCCTAGAAAGCATTCGCTTTTAGGCGCGTTTTTTTATGACCATAACTGATCTGAAATTAACGCCTGTTCGCTTTTATTAATGGTTATTAGAACTTATTCATTCTCAATACTTAAGGAGTGTTACACTATGCAAAACAAGCAATCCAATTCAATTCGTACCGTCGTGGCTACCGGGATCGGCGCCGCCGTTATTTTTGTTCTCATGAAATTTGTCGCCATTCCAACGGGTGTGCCGAATACCCAGGTTAACGTCGCGATGGGGTTTTTAGCCTTACTAGGTGCCATCTTTGGTCCCGTTGCAGCTGGTTTAGCCGTGTTCATCGGTCACGCCTTAAACGACTTCGTAACTTATGGTTCGCCTTGGTGGACCTGGGTCATCGTTGATGGTCTGATTGGGGTTGCCTTCGGACTAGCTAAAAATCGGCTCAAGATTGAAAATGGCGTACTAGGAACGGCAAAATTAGTCTGGTTTAACATTTACCAAATCATCGTCAACTTTATTGGTTGGGTGCTTTTAGCACCAACTGGTGATATTATTATTTATCATGAACCGGCCAACAAAGTTTACCTTCAAGGTGTCATTACTTGGATCGCCGATTCCATCTCAGTTGCCATCATTGGGACCATCCTACTAGTCTTGTACGCCCGGACGCGGACCCAACGTGGGAGCTTAACAAAGGAACGTTAATAACATGAGCGCACCCATCATTAGCTTTAAAAATTTCTCTTTTCAATATAATAGCCAAACGGAACCAACTTTACGTGATATTAATCTGGATATTTATCCCGGTGAAAAAGTGTTGATTGCTGGACCTTCTGGCTCCGGTAAATCTACATTAGGCCGGTGTTTGAACGGCTTGATTCCGCAATCCTATCCAGGAACAGTGACGGGCCAGGCAATGATTGCTGGTCAAACCATCACTGAGAGCTCCATTTTTGCATTATCCCAAGACGTCGGCACGGTACTGCAAGATCCTGATAGCCAGTTCGTCGGTCTGACCGTCGTCGAAGATATGGCTTTCTCATTGGAAAATGATCAGCAGACCCAACCGGCCATGCGACAAGCAACTGAACAGTGGGCCCAAACTTTAGACCTCCAGGACTTATTGACGCACCGCCCGCAGGAATTATCTGGTGGGCAAAAGCAACGGGTCGCCATGGCTGGTGTTCTGATCGACAATAGTAAAATCCTATTATTTGATGAACCGCTAGCGAGTCTTGACCCGGCATCGGGTAAGGCCTCGATGGCACTCATTGATCAACTGACTCATACGCAGGACCTGACCGTCATCATTATCGAGCACCGCATCGAGGACGTGTTACAACAACCAATCGACCGGCTGATTGTCATGCAAGACGGCGCGATCGTCGCTAACGACCGGCCGGAAACGATTTTGCGGCAATCACTCATGACTCAACTCGGGCTGCGCGAACCATTATACCTTTCAGCGCTCAAACTAGCCGGTGTTGATCTAGCAACTTGCCAACACTTGGATAACCTCCAAGCCTTACAAGTACCCGACCTCACCGCGACGTTGCAAAACTGGACCGCCGGCGTACAACTACAGGCGCCCGTCGTTCATGACCAACCGTTACTCGCAATTGAGCACCTGACATTCGGGTATGATCCCGCCAAACCAATCATCAACGATGTCACCGTCACGCTTCATCAGGGTGAAATGATTAGTCTGGTGGGTCAAAACGGGACTGGTAAGTCAACATTAAGCAATCTGATTACTGGATTTTTGATGCCACAGTCCGGCAAAATGCGATTTAACAGTCGTTCCCTAGCTGACCAATCAGTCAAAGAACGTGCCGACCAAATTGGTTATATCCTTCAGGACCCCAATCAAATGATCTCTAAAACGATGATTTTTGATGAAGTTGCTGCCGGTTTAATCCTCCGAGGTGTCGCTGACGATGAAGTAAAGCGCCGTGTCCAGGCCGTTCTGAAGGTCTGTGGTCTCTATGAGTTTCGCCACTGGCCTATTTCTGCGCTCAGTTTCGGTCAAAAGAAACGGGTCACGATTGCGGCCATCCTCGTATTAGAACCAGCCATGCTAATTCTTGATGAACCTACTGCGGGCCAAGACTTGCAGCACTATACTGAAATGATGACCTTCTTAACTAAGATCAATCAGGAACAACACATGACGATTATGTTGATCACGCATGATATGCACCTAATGCTAGAATACACGGATCGCACGATTGTGTTGGGCCACGGCAACATCTTGATGGATGCTCGCCCAGCCGATGTGTTGACCAACGCAGCCATTATTCAGCAAGCTTCCTTAGCTAAGACAAGTTTATACACCCTAGCGGAAGCGCACCATTTAAACCCGACAGAATTCGTCGCAAAATTTGTTCAGGCTGAACGGGAGGCGCGCTAAGATGCAACATGAATTATTGATCGGGTACAACGACCGCCATACTTTTCTAAACCGGCTTAGCGGTAGCACTAAACTGCTTTGCTTTGTTGGCTTATCAGTTATCGGGATGATGACTTACGACACGCGTTACTTAATCGGGGTGATGATTTTTTCGCTGATTCTATTCCGCTTTTCAAAAATTCATTACCGCGATATCGCGTTCGTGCTTAACGTTATTATTGGTTTTTCCGTTTTAAACTTAGTGATGGTGTACGTCTTTGCGCCTCATTATGGCGTCTCGATTTATGGTACCGAACACTTACTACTGGGATCTGCTGATCACTATTTTAACTTGACAGCCGAACAACTATTTTATGAATTTAATTTGTTATTAAAGTACACGTTTGCCGTGCCACTCGCCCTGATTTTTCTCATGACGACTAATCCCAGCGAATTTGCTGCGAGTCTCAATAAGATTGGTATTTCCTATCGTATCAGCTATTCCGTAGCGATTGCACTACGTTACATTCCAGACGTTCAAGCTGATTACCGTACTATCAGTCTGGCGCAACAGGCTCGGGGGTTTGAAATGTCGAAAAAAGCGCATTTTATGACCCGTATTCGTGGCGGCATCCAAATTCTGCTTCCATTGATTTTTTCAAGCTTAGATCGAATTGAAACCATTAGTCAGGCGATGGAATTGCGGCGCTTCGGTAAGGGAAAACGGCGCACATGGTACATGGCCCAACGTTTTAAACGTAACGACTATCTGGCGTTAACGTTAGTTGCTTTGCTGATCATCCTCGGCATCGCCCTCTTTAAGGTCAACGGTGGCCGTTTCTGGAATCCGTTTAAGGCATAACGTTGCATCATAATTTTCCAAAAAACTTCGTCGACCATGCTTATCGATGAAGTTTTTTGTTTGCATCTACCTATCAAGCCTCACCTGATTTAACAACAGCAACAATCCCCTTATTCCACACGCACCATCCTGTTATGCCAAGATTAACTAAAACCAGCGACTTTAAAATTGAAAAAACAAATTTCAACCGCTAAACTGAAACTAGATCTTACAAAAAGTAAGCAAAACTAGCTTGAAAGGATGTTTTATTGTGACTAGTTTTAACGAACCACTCAAATTCAAATCTGGCGTTACACTACGCAACCGCCTAATGATGTCGCCCATGACGACGACTCAAAGCTTTTACAATGGTAGTATCACCCATGACGAAATCGACTACTACACACAACGAGCTACTGGCTTAGGTGCCGTGATTACGGGTGCTGCCAACGTCGAAGATCTCGGTAAGGGGTGGCATGGCGAGCTTAGTATCGCGCATGACACGATGCTGCCCGGTCTAAGTGCACTTGCTCATGGCATTCAAAGTCAAGGTACCAAAGCTATCGTTCAAATCTTCCACGCCGGTCGAATGACGCATCGAGCCGTCTTAAATGGCGAACAGATTGTCTCTGCCAGTGCCGTTGCAGCCCTTCGTGACGATGCGGAGACCCCACGCGCAATGTCGATTGACGAGATCCACGCAACGATTGCGGCATTCGGTGAAGCAACTCGGCGCGCGATTCAAGTCGGCTTTGATGGGATTGAATTACACGGTGCCAATACCTATTTGATCCAACAGTTCTTCTCACCACATAGTAATCGCCGCACCGATGAATACGGTGGTCGCACGCCACAAGAACGGTTCCGCTTTATTGATGAATTATTAAAGGCCGTCTTTGCAGCTGTTGACCAATATGCGGACCGGCCCTTCATCGTTGGCTATCGTTTCTCACCAGAAGAATTCGAAGAACCAGGTATTCGTTTTGAAGATACCCTTTGGTTACTCTCACAACTACGGGAAAGTCGATTAGATTACGTTCATGTCTCACTCAACAACTATGACCGTGTTTCACGAGACCCGCAGTATCAAGATAAATCCATCATGACCTATGTGCACGAAGCGTTACAAGGTAAATTGCCGCTAGTTGGTGTTGGTGGCGTCCGGACCCGCGACGATGTCAAGACTGTGTTACAAACTGCCGAACTAGTCGCAGTGGGCCAACAACTACTTTATGATCCAACTTGGGCCGTCAAACTCGCTAAAAACGCTGACGACACCATGGTTACGGCACCATTTGAAGAAGCCGTTGAGGTCACACCACTTAGCCGTCCGCTGTATGAATTTGCAGCCTCGCGCTATCACAGCGTCATTAATAGTTAACCTGTCAGCCGAATTAAAAACGTCCACTGAAAAAATCAGTGGACGTTTTTATGTTTCACGTGAAACATTTAGACTTTCAATAACCAATTCAGTTGTTGTAACGCACGCTGATGGTCGCCTTGATATTGACGCGCAATATAGTAATAGGCTAACGTTTCATGGGCCGTTGCTTGCCGGTCGACGGGCAATTGATACTGTTGGTCAAAGACCTGTTCAAATGCTTCTAATGTCGGCGCAACTGGCTGTTCACGCAAACAAAACTGTCGTAATTCCGATCTAGTCATCCGGTCACGGGCAATCGGTTGGCGGTCTTCATGCGCAGCTAAACGTTGCTGTAGTGCTGCTTGCATACCGGCATCCGCATTGTCCGCAAGCCACTGTTGAGTTTGTGGCATCGTCGTTTGCATGGCTAATTGTTCAAACCAAGCCAGCGACAATGATTGGCCCCACCGGGTCGTCAATAAGTGCTCCCAATCCGCACGTTGGGTCGCCTGCTGATGATACTGCCAGCCCCAACAACTATTGAAGACATCGTCATAAAAACGCGTCGTTTGTTGTTCATCTAGCTGTTGAGTCACCTGATTAAGTGCGGCAACGAACTGATGATCAAGCATGGCTAGGCGCCGAACTTGAATCTTCCCAGTCTGTCGATATTCAGTCACCATTTGCCCGAATTGATAAGAGTTCACCAAAGGGCGTTCGGTCGCTGGTGGCGTGATTTTTTCAAACTGTTGCTTCGCCATCGGTCGTTCCGGATGCATCACAATAATGGCCGCCAGCTGCTGTAAATAACGTTGATAGGCGTGACTCTGGCGCAAGGTTTGCTCGGCCTTCACAGCACTTTGCTGCGCTTGTGCCTGGCGTTGTTGTTGATTGGTCACAATTGCTTGACGGGCCGCCCGCTCAGCCGCTTCGATCACCGCTTGTTCATCATGGACTAACCGCTGATAGGTTTGTTCAGCGGGCTTTAGTTCCTGTAATGGTAGTTGCTTGGTACGACGTTTTAGGTACGTCGTGACGGTTTGCGTCGTTGTTTGTCGCAACTTGCGTGCTTGGGGGGCTTGCTCAGCCGGTAATTGTGGTAGCCATGGCTGAGCAAACATGATCGTTGGCACTGTTGGTACAGCGGTAGTCAGCGTCTGATACTGGGCCACCGCATAAAAGTTATCTTCTGTTGTAATCACCATCAAGTAACGTGTTTCGGCGTTCATGAACTTTTTGACGCATTCAGAACCGACAATCAACTCACGATGATTATGCTTGTTTTGAACATGGTACTCATAACGAACCGGCTTATGACACAATTCGCAATGATGCCATGCTTGTCGGCTTTCATTCGGATTAACAACGTACGGCAAGCTCGCCAAAAGTTGCCACTCATGACTACAGTCGGTCAACCACTGTGCATGATCTTGTAAAATCAAGTTACGAACAGTCGGTTTCAAGAAATCACTGTCAGCCTTTACCGTTACGTGTGCGCGTAATAACGCACTAATTTGTTGGAGCGTGGTCCGCCGTCGAGCTCGTTCACTTAACAGAAAGAAACGATTTTCAGCGGGGGTTATTAAAGTTGTTGCTGCCGGCAATGCCGCCCACCCCTTTCAGTAAAAATACCGTTCTAGCATACCATAACTTTCCCATTCAGTGCGAACGTTAGTTCTAAAATCTCGGTCACTCTCATTAACCCAACGGTTACTCCCACCGCGGTTCGTTTGTTATCAAGCCTTTATTGATTGCATTCAAATTCACCCACTTTTTGATAATTTTATTGATATTACGATTGTTGCAAAGCAGTCAAGGTGCTAAACTATCTCCGAATCAAAAAAAGATTCACTTTAAGGGGGATTTTGAAATGAAAAAATTAACATCAGTCGTTGCAACACTTGCTTTGGCATTACCATTGGCTGCCAGCCCGTTTGCCATGACCACCACGGCTAATGCCGCCACGGTAACCCCAAAAGCCACTACCCATGCACTCACTAAAGCGACCCACTTCCCCGCCATCACAATGCACGCGAAGGCCGCCACGACTTTGAATACAATTCACTTTGCCGCCGATCGGGCAATCGCCTTTGTTAGCCCGGCCAAAGCAAAACTCAGCACTAAAAAGACTTACACGGTAACTAAGACGATTACTTTAGCAACCGGCAAACATACGTCGGCCACATATTACCTCATTAGTGAACACGGTAAGGCCCTCGGCTGGGCTAAAGCCACCACGATGATTAAGAAGAACGCCCCGACCGCTAAATTAAAAGCGACCAAGAAAACCCCGAAGACTAAGTTGACAATTGCTAAGAAGACCACCAAGCAGGCTGGACCTAAAGCCACCAGTACTAAGAAAGCAACGCCTAAAATCAAAGCCTCTAAAAAGGTAATCAAATTGGCAAAGCAGACGACCACCAAAGTAAAATCAACGAAGCTAACGATCAAACACCCTAAGGCAAGTATCAAACCAACTAAAAAGGTAACGACTCTCGCCACTAAAAAAACGTTAGCCCAACCAACGAAAACTAAGAAGATGGCACCACAATTAATCAAAAAGACCGCCAAGCAAAACGCTAAAAAGGCGCCCAAACTTGCAACCAAAAAGCATCTCACAGTCAAAGCCACTACTAAACACACACCGTCTAAATTAACACCTAAAGCAGCTGCTAAAATTTGATCAACCACTAAATTGCTTAGCAACCTGATCCTGTTAATGACGGCGTCTCAACGAGCCGTTACTACTGATCGTGATGCACACTAAAACGCTCCCTATGAAAGTCATCTTTCATGGGGAGCGTTTTTAAATCATGCCATCATCAGCATTAACCACTGACAGGCCAGCATTTAATTAATCAAACATCTTCTTAGTTGCCTTGAGCAAGGTCTTTGGATCCTTATCGTACCGTGGTGTCTTGACCAAGTTATCCATTGGGACCCCAGCAAAGTGATAAGCGGCAATCTCACCAGAGCGGACCGCACTCTGTTCCGTGAAGATCATCTGGTATGGTTGTTCCGCAAATTCACCCGTAAAGGCTAGGTTCGTTGAGTGCTTTGGTAAGACTTCTGGCCGATCAGACTTAGCCCGGTTATTAAAGAGTGCGGAAGCATATGGCATGTATACCGGAATATTGTTCACGATACTGTCCAAAATTTCCTTTTCCTTGTCTTTAATATTACCTGGACCCGGATCTACTTTGGAAAGTTGACCAATTAATTCTTGAGCCATTTCCTTACCCGTCATCTTGATATACGGCTTGTTAACAAACTCACCTTGACGCCGTGGATACAAGAAGTAGCCCCACAGAACTGTTTCGTTTGGTTGCTGTGTCGTAAAGTGTGGTTGGTGGTGCACCACGATCGACATATTAACATCCTTTTGGTTCAACGGCGTAATTGGCGTAGTTGATAAGAAGGAGTTCAACGCATTCCCGGGTTCCTGGGTGGTGATCCGAACGATTTCATTTAAGAATAAATGATTCTTAGTCGTCAACGTGAAGCTGACCCATTCGCTAGCATTCCGATCGTTGAAGAACTTATCTGGCGTCCCTAAGTTATAGAACCGCTCAGTAGCCTTCTTCCACAAACTAGCACTAACACCATAATCCATATTTTCAGGAGCAGGCGTGTTGTAATCACCCATCGTTGCAGAATCGGTAATTGAACCGTTAGTGAAGATCACCGCTGTGTCCTCATCAACTTCAACTTCTTCCGTTTCGCCAGTCTGCGCATCCTCAATGACTAAGCCAGTCACCGTAATTTCATCTTGCATTGGCGTGTCTTTAAATTGCCAATCCTTAACAATCTTATTATCAATGAAAGTCACACCTTGCCCTTGCAAGTACTTAATTAATGGCAAAATCATGCTTTCGAATTGATTGTAACGCGTCCGGTTGACACCAACTAAGTGTTCAATTTGTGTAAATTCATAAATCATTTGATGCATGTAACGCCGCAGTTCTTGAGCAGAGCTTTGCGTTCTAAAGGCAAAGGTTGTTTCCCACATATACCAGAAATTCGTTTGGAACATATGCGGATCATCCTTGAAGTACTCAGCAATCGAAACGTTGTCGAGCTTCGTTTCTTCACTATCTGGCATCATAATCAACTTAGTCAGCAAAGTCCGATCCTTATTATTGAATCCTAACTTACCAGCATTAATAATGCCTTTACCACCCTGCATCAAGCGGGCAATATCATACGTCCGATGTTTCGCATCAAAATCACGCGTATCTTCGGCCGCCGTCATCCCCGGTTCAGTTACCGATGGAATCCGGTCCAATAAATCCATTAAGTCAACGTACGTCCGGTAATTCAGCATCCGACCACCCCGGGCAACGTACCCAGTCGTGTTAGCCATCGGATGATTCTTATTCCAATACTCATTGGTAAAATCAGTCGTGGCACCACCATCATTCGCACCGTGCATATCAACACCATAGAATGTGATGTCCTTACCATCCCAATGACCATCTTGAATCAAGTAGACCGCCGCAGCCATATTTGATAGCCCGGCACCAATCATAATTGCTTTACTTTTAACCATAAATAACGCCCCCAAAATAGGTAATTAGGTTCTGATAACGCTTACAAGTACATTATACAACTTGGATAGTGCTTGTCTAGTTTGAACTGAACTTTTTTGTTTTCTTGCCGCTTTCTTAATATTTGCGCAGTCAACCAATTTCTGCCCATAGCGTAACACCATTTGATGACTTTTCTCCAATTAAACACATTGCCTTTAACAAATATTACATTTTTTCAAGCGGCTCATTCCCACCACAAGTTCTGCCATTTATGTATGCAAAAAGCGAGCCTTGACAAATGCAGACGGCTCACTTTTTATTTTGACTAACCGTTCAAATTAACGAATAGTTCCTGTATATTGAAAATCATCGGCAGTGGGATCTTGTAGAAAAGCCTTCAAATCAATCATGTTCTCAATAACCGCTTTGCCGGACTTAGCCAGCATCACATTAAACGTGCCATCAGCTAACGTTTCACCATAGTAAGCAACGGGGATATCTAAACCATATGCTGTTCCAGTTTCCCAGATAGTTCCCGTGTCAAAGCCATCAACCACGGCGACAACTAACTTGGCCCGTTTTAAATGGTCCACATTGTCCGTAAATACCGCGTTTCGATCAGCTTCGGTCGCATCCGGCGTCAAATCGATGCCGTCTAGCCGTGGACTGTAATAAGTCAATTCTAACTCGTCCATTAATTTTTCGATCTTAGCTAGCCGTTCTGGTTGGCCCTCAGTAAACCAAGGTCCTGCTAAATAAATTGTTGGCTCATCACTCATCAAACGCGTACTCATTTGCTCAATCCTCTTTCTCATTCAATGTTTATTCATTTTAACCGTCAACCCCATGAATTTCAAGCGTCGTTTAGCTCGTTTTAGGCAAACAAAAAGGTCGGGAATTCCCGACCTAAATACTCATTTAACACTTAATTGACTTAATCCATTAAAATCGGCCGTTGTTAAATCAACGTTGGCGGCTGCCACATTGTCCCGTAAATGCTCAATAGAACTTGTTCCTGGAATCGGTATGATATTATCAGACCGCTTCAATAGCCAAGCCAAGGCAATTTGCGCTGGGCTCACCTGATACTTTTGGGCCATCGTACTGAGGACACTCCCAGCCTGAGCCAGTTCACCCGTTGCTAATGGGAACCATGGCAGAAAAGCCATCTTTTGTGAGGCCGCGTAGTCAACAACGTCATCATCACCGTGATTGGCGACATTATAGAGATTTTCAACGGCATCAATCTTAGCGACTTGCTGTGCTTCCTTGATTTGATCAACAGTCACTTGACTCAGACCGATATGCTTGATTTTACCTTCATCCTGAAGCTTTTTGAGTTCACCGACTTGATCTGCAATCGAGTAATGAGGGTCAATTCGATGTAAGAATACTAGGTCTTCATGGTCAATCCCCAGTGTCATCATCGAAACTTCTACTTGCTGACGCAGATACCGTGGCTCACCAAGTGGCGTCCACACATTCGGTCCTTGCCGCGTTTGACCGACCTTATCAGAAATGAAGATCTGATCACGATTAGTGGCATCCTTCAAGCCCGCCGCTAAGTACCGGTCAGCAAACCATGGACCGTATGAATCAGCCGTATCAAAGAAATTAACGCCATATTCCAGTGCTTTCTTAACTACCTTGACCCCATTTTCAGGGTCAGCGTATGGTCCCCATGTCCCAGGACCCGTTAACTG
This sequence comes from Lactiplantibacillus argentoratensis, assembly GCF_037290055.1. Classification (NCBI taxonomy): domain Bacteria; kingdom Bacillati; phylum Bacillota; class Bacilli; order Lactobacillales; family Lactobacillaceae; genus Lactiplantibacillus; species Lactiplantibacillus argentoratensis. The sequence continues at coordinate 133,062 of NZ_CP147647.1, read as the reverse complement.
CATGACGCCATAACCCATCCGGTTAACTTTGAATTGATCATCAAACGCGTAAGTACCCGCGTTAGCTGCATTAATCATTGTCATCAAATCGCTCCTTATCGTTCATTAATTATGTTCAGTTTACTCCTATCGACCCAAGTGCGGTCAAACATTTTGTTCGTTAACCTTGGGTTGGGTTGTGCATGTATGAACCAGCCGCATCTGGCAAGTCGTTTAAGGCTTGCATATCGGCCACACTAATTGCGAAGTCCAATTGCGTATTCGCCTCAATATGGGCTGGATTAACAGCCTTGGGCAATGGCAAGACCCCATTTTGCAAAACGAAGCGTAACGCTAACTGCGCCACACTGACGCCGTATTTATCGGCATAGGCCTGTACTTGCGGATTATCGAGGACCCCGCCCGTCGCTAATGGCGAGTATGCTTCTACAAGCATGGCATGTTCCTCAGAAAACTTGGTGATCTTAGGTTCCGTGAAGCCCAAGTAATATTGAATTTGATTGACCATTGGTGGTATCGTCGCCTGGTTAAGAATATTCTTCAAATCCCGAACAGCAAAGTTAGAGACACCAATCGCTTTCGCCCGGCCACTTTGATAAATAGCTTCCATTGCCTGCCAAACATCGAGGTTAGCTTCATCGTAAACTCGACCGACTTGCCCCCATGGCCAAGGTGCGTGTACCAAATAGAGATCCACGTAGTCTAAGCCCAAATTTTTCAGTGAGCGATCGAAATCATTTAGTGCACCTTGATATGACTTCGTTTCGGCCGGTAATTTAGTCGTCACAAAGATTTGCTCACGCGGAATGCCAGAATCACGAATCGCCTGGCCAACGCTTGCTTCATTTTGATAGGCCAGTGCAGTATCAATATGCCGGTATCCCGCTGCTAAGGCCGCACGAACGGCTTGATACGTTGCCTCACCACCAGGTATCTGCCAAGTTCCGAATGCGACTTTGGGAATGTTGACACCATTTGCTAGTTGATACATCGTTGTTAACACTGTCATCTTATTTTTGCTCCTTTACTGGTTTTGACTGTCGTTGCTGAGTAGGATCACCTACAAGGCTTGCCCCGATGATCGCCACGCCGACGACCGTTAGAATTTGAATAACCGCCATATTACTGTGGCCTCCTTAATTGAATAGAGATTAGTGTAGTCCCTTAGAGTAACTCTAAGGCAAAGATAAAGTTTCAAAAAAGAACGAAATTGACTTGGGCCAATCTCGTTCTGCATTATTGTGATATTAATTACTCATAAATCGTTGCATGCTGGAAAATGATGCTGCCGGATAATGCTAGTAACGCGGAAAGAATGATAGCTAACCAGAGTACTGGTCCCCAGCCTAATTGACCGCCTAACCAGCCGAATAGTACGGGCCCCACTGCAGCTAACAAATAGCCCGCGGATTGGGCCATACCAGATAAGTCAGCCGTTTCAAACCCATTGGTCGTTTTTTGCGTAAAGAAGACGACTGCCAAACTGAAGGCTGCTCCAGAGCCTAATCCTAGTAAGACGCAGGACAGTGCTGCCACCCAAAAATTCGTTCCGGAAAGTAAGATACCACCAATTCCCGCAATAAAACCGACACCTACCACCATAATCATTGCCCAAACGCCGCGCCGATGACCAGAAGTCGCTGGCACTAAATATGACATCGGTAGGCCGCTCAATTGCATGACCGTAACTAAATTGCCAGCCACAATCAAGGAGAAGCCGTGGGCAACAAATACCGTTGGTAACCAAGTCAGTAATGAATAGTAGACTAGTGCTTGCAAGCCGAAAAAGGCCGTAACGACCCACGCTAACGGCCGCCGCCAAACACTCCCGTGAGTTGCCGTTGACTGCCCATCACTCGCGGTCATCGCAACTGTTGGTGCGCGATGATTGTATTTCAAGTTTGGCAACCAGACGACCAAATTAATTAGTCCAATCACCGATAGCACCGCCATCGTTAGTGGTAACGACCAGTGTGCCGCCAACACTCCCGAAAGTCCTGTTCCCAGTGAACCGACTAATAGCATTGAGAGCGTGTATTGACTAGTTGCAACTGGAATCTTCGTCGGAAAATTATCTTTAATAATCGCTGGAATCAAGACGTTGCCACCGTCCGCGCCAATCCCGACAAGTAACGTCCCAATGAAAAGGGCCGCAATCGTTGGGATGACCCGCAGATAACTCCCAACGGCTAGAAAGATCAACATGACATAAATTGTCAGTTCGTTGCCAAATCGCCGCCCCCAATGTGCAATCAATGGGGACATAATGGCAAACGTCAATAATGGAATCGTGGTCAGTAATCCCGCCATCGAGCTCGGCAAACCCAGTGTCCGTTTCAAAGAACTGATTAATCCCGGCATCATTGTAATTGGTAAACGCATATTCGTTGCCGCTAACATCATTCCAAGTGTTAAATAGCGGCTATGTTGATGTGTTGTGGTCATAAGTAGTTGACATCTTCTTTCCAAGACTTTAGTTCGATAATTGTCGAACTAAAAAGCAAAAAACTAAAGCGTTGCTAAGAACCCCGGTAAAAACCGGTCAAAGGTCGCTAATTGTAAGGATAGATACTTCGTCTGTGCTTCACGTCGCGTATTGGTGAGACCCACTAACCGCAAGGCCTTAAAGTGATAAGAGACGGTTGACTTGCTGATATTTAATTGCGCCCCCACTTCGCTGCAAGTCATTTCCCGTTGTGCTTGATAGAGCACCCGGATAATCCGTAATCGGTTAGCATCGGCCAGTGCTTTGAAAATCGCCACTCGTTGCTGATCAGCCTGATCTTGTTTGCTTATTTCGATATTCATGAAACTAACAATACACCGAATTAACATCATGTTCAAGGACAAGTAACAAAAAAGGCAGCTAGCCAATTTAATAGACTAACTACCAAACACCTAGGAAACTGTCCGTTTGCCGTTCTTCCAAATATCAGGAACTAACCACAAAATTAAACCTAGGTTAATTAACAAAAGTAACGCCGTCATAATGAATACCGCGTTGTAATTGAACCAACCAGCCACCAAACCACCGAGCAAGGCGCCGAACATATTGCCAATAGCTTGAAAAGATTGATTATAGCTAAAAATCGTTGAGGTAAGATGTACTGGCGTATTCTTAGTCAAAACCGTTTGAATCTCTGGATATAGTGCGCCATCGGAAATCCCAATGGCAAACCGCAAAATACCGAGGGCCACGACGCTCGTAACAATGCCTTGTGGGAAATACATAATCACCGCAAAAATATAGCCAAATAACAATACCTTACCAGAACCGTGCTGATCACCATAACGTCCAAGGCGCGGTGCTGAAAAGATGTTTGAAATACCCGGTAAAGCTGCGATAATTCCGGCCACAACCGTAATCGGGCCACGGTAATGCATTAATTCACGCACGTATAAACTAATGATTGGTGCAATCGAGGCGTTTCCAAATTGGACGATGGCCGTCGAACATAACATCACAATAATCAAGCGCGGATTTTGAAACGCTGCTAAAGGATTGCGACTGTCACCTGGTTCACGATGATGTGCGACTGGTTTGAAGTGTTCCTGTACAAAGAACAGACTCAACAAAAACGCCACCATTAATAATCCGGCCGTAATAAAAAACGTGTTTCGAATCGAAAACAATTGGGCTAGCAAGCCCCCAATTACTGGGCCAAACAATTGACCACTAACGGCACCAGTGATCAAAGTGCTCAACGCCCGTCCACTATATTTACGCGGCGTTTGGGACGCAACTAAGGCTTGGGCATTAGAAATAAAGCCCGCAAACACACCTTGTAACGCGCGCAAGGCAACTAGTTGCCAGACATTCGTTACAAAGCCCATTAACCCCATCGCAACTGCCATCCCTAGAGACGCGCGCAATAGCATGATCTTACGACCTTTTTTATCAGCAATGATGCCCCACAGTGGTGCCGAAATTGCTGAAATCGCGTAATCAGCTGCAAAAGCTAATCCGCTATAAAATGTAATCTGGGCCTTCGTGAAATCACCCAACTGACTAACAAATAATGAAAGAAATGGCATAATTTCGCTAAATGCCATTCCCGCAACGAACGTACAAAACCATAAAACAATCAAATTACGATGCCATGGTCCGCGTTCACGTTCTGCGTCATCCACGCTCGTCATCTCCATATCTAACTGACACTAATTTTCAGTAAGTATTATACCGTTAATTAGCTTATCATATTTAGCGACCACCAGTGACAATTATTTCCCGGGAAATTTTTTGTCATATTTCCTGACCAGTTAGCCCGTTTAGTTGACCAAGTAGCAATAAGCACTAGTGTCAAGCCGCATTTTTCACTACAATAAGATTATCAAAATCGCTTGCTCATTAAGCTGCCACTTCAATCGGTGTCACGTTTTTACACTGCCAATAAACGACTTTATTGTGAAACAACCACTGGTGCTTACCTAGGGATGACCCCACTTGCGATTCTCTGTGGCTGGTTTCCATTAAACGTTCGCTGGTTTGGCTTCTTTACCTTGATATACACCGGAGCCTATATCGGTCTATGGTTAATCGAAATGGCACACGCCCACATCAAAGTCATCCAGCTAAACCAACAGCTTACCAACCACCGGTCATAATTCATACCGATTGTTGATGTCAAAAGCGGCCCACCGATTTGATTATCGGTGGGCCGCTCACTTGTTACTGATGATTTAATTATTGAATTTCGATTTGACCGTCATTCGCGCTCGGCTGGGTCTTAGGTAACGTAATCGTTAAGACACCGTCAGCTTGGGATGCCGTAATTTTATCCGCCGCAACGTTTGGTAACATATACTGCCGTTGCAAGGTGCCAGTATGACGCTCATTCATCACAATGTTTTGGTCTTGATCTTCATGATCCACAAAGCTATCTTTTTGAACCTTGATAGACAACACATTGTCACGATAATCCAACTTCACATCCTGCTTATCAATACCAGGGACATCAACCTTCACTTGATACTGATCATCAGTTTCGTTAATGTCGGTCTTCAATACTTGATCCATGTTTTCTAATGGTGCCCAGAAGGAGCGTGCCATCCGTTCAAACGGATCCAACATGCCGAAATCGTTCCGATTCATTAAAGTATTAGCCATACTAACAATCCCCTTTCAAAATTTCACTTGGCTATTAATACTGGTCAGTAATTCAAATCTTCGTTTGACCTTTCCTGACCTTCGATATATATACTAACACCATTTTGTGGGAATGCAACAATTTAGCACTCGGTAACATCAAGTGCTAAAGCTTAATTTCACGAATCCGGCGCATGAGGCTAACAAAGCGTGTCAGTTCCGCGTCAGAGTAGTCATCGGCAATCGCTTGTGCCTTGGCTGCAATCGCCGCATCCAACTGAGTATGCAGCTCGGCACCCGCTTCACCCAGCGCCGTCAATCGTACGAGAACTTCTTTATTATTGGTCAAATCACGATACTTAGTCGCCAATTCTAACCGGGCTAATTTGGTCAAGCCACGAGAAATCGTTGCTTGTGAGAGACCCGTTGGTACCGGCAGTGTCTTAGCTCGACTTGGCCCGTGCTGTCCCAGATACGCCATAATTTTAATATCCGTCGTCGATAGTTGTTTTAATGCCGCTTGTAATTGCGGATCAGTCGTTTGTTGCATGGCCCAGCGTTTTTCTTGATCATCAACGCTATCCTGCGTCAAAAATTGATTTAGTTCCGTCATCAACTGACTAACTAATGGTGTTGTCATTTAAATAGCTCCTTTTTAATTCAAGTGAATAAATACTTGCATACCAATATTATTAAGTCTATACTATCATTTTGTATTCATTAGAATCAATAAAAATATCTGGAGGTCCCACTATGTTTAAAATTGCAATCATCTTAGGGAGTACCCGGTCACAGGCTAACGGCCGCGCTTTATTTAATCATTTAAAATTAATCATTGACCAATTACCGACTCATTCTCCGATTCACTACCAATTTTTAGATTTGGCCAACTATCAACTTCCCTTTTTCGATGAACCCGAGCCACCGATGGCGAACCCGCACCGCGAGCTACCTGCTAACCAGCAGCAATGGCTCACCGATATGGCTAGTGCGGACGGTTACATTATCCTGACACCCGAGTACAATCACGCGATGCCAGCTGGATTGAAAAACGCCTTCGATTTTTTGGCATTCGAAGGCGCCCGTAAACCGGCTAAGATTATCTCATATTCTGACAATATGCGCGGCGGTCAATTTGGAGCGGCCGCACTAGTTCCAGTTCTCCAACGATTAGGAATGGTCGTCCTCCCTAAACCAACGCCCATTGGTAACGTACCACAAACCCTTCAAAGTAACGGTCACTTTATCGCTAACGCGCCCCTGAGCAAACGCTACGATCATGCACTTCACCAAGCTTTGAGCGAAATCACCTACTATACCACGGTTCTTACCACTACACCATTTCCAACCGATTAAATTAGTAGCGTTATTGAATCAAACCTGCTACATTATAGTTAGCATTATTAAGGGGGAATTAACTTATGAAGATCGATATTCATCGTTCCGCAACGGACCGGGTGATTGCCGGTGTCATTGGTGGAATTGCCGAACATTTTAACTGGAATACTGACGTTACCCGGCTATTATTTGTTGTTTTAGCAATTACACCCATGTTCCCTGGTATCATCGCTTACCTGATTCTCTGGTTATTAATGAAGGACCCCATCAAGGATTAGCCACTATTAACGAACAGTTATCGACTGCTCGTTTTTTATTCGCTAATATGCGGCCAAACTTTCCGCAGCTAGTTCAATGGCAGCAAGAACACCGCCCGCACCCCAATGTCGCGGATCATAGTGCTCTAGTTTAATTTACCCAACAATTCGAGGAAAACCAGTCATTTTCAGCGACAAGCTAGCCAAAATCTGATATATTATTGCAACTAACGCAATAATTTGTCATGAATTTGTCAAATATTTTAATGGCATTCACCTAGATTGTTCGTATATAATATTATTTATAATAACGCTAATTAAGAAAGGATGTGCGAAATTGGCCTACTTAACACGCAATAAACGTCGTGATTTTACAGAACCTCACCGGTAATAACTTTATTTTTAAGGAGCGAATTGAATGATAAAAGATGACAATCAGTCGTTAACTTCTACTGAAGAGCAAAACGACACCCAGAACCCTCCCGATGCGGATAACTTATGGCAGCTTGATGAATCAGCCTTAGCCGCAAAGTACGCCACCGATCCTGAGAATGGATTGAGCACTGCTGAAGCTGCCGAGCGTTTACAACATAACGGTCGCAACGAACTGGAGACCAAGCGTACGTCTCGGTTCGTCCAATTCATCAAGCAGTTTAATAACAGTATTATCTACATTTTAGCCGCAGCAGCGGTCTTAACGTTCTTCATGCACCACTATTCCGATTCTATCGTTATTGGACTGGTTATTATTGCCAATGCCATCATTGGTTATGTCCAAGAACGCCAAGCTGGCAACGCGCTAGAACGGATTCGTGAAATGCTGATTTCAAAGAATTTCGTCATCCGTGATGGAAAAAAACTGGAAATTGACGCCCGCGAATTAGTCGTTGGTGACTTAGTCAACTTAGAAGCCGGTGATGCGGTTCCTGCCGATATGCGCTTGATTTCAGCGGACAACTTTAACGTCCAAGAATCCGTGCTGACAGGGGAGACTAATCCCGTGGAGAAACAAGAAGAACCGATGACAGAGACCACGCCGGCTTTGGCTGACCGTAAGAATATGGTTTACGCGTCAACCGCGGTGACTAGCGGTTCGGCCGTCGGAATCGTAACGGCTACCGCCGAAGATACCGAAATCGGTCATATCCAGCAGTCTGTTAGTGACGTCAAACAAACCACTACCCCACTGATGCGTAATCTGAACTCACTGGGGGTCGGCTTATCCATCGCCATCGTGGTGGCGGCCGTCCTATTATTCCTATTAGGAATGGTCATGGATACCTATAGTTTGCCAACTTTACTAATTGCGGTTATTACGATGGTCGTTGGTTCTATGCCAGAAGGACTGCCCGCTAGTACCTCGGTGGTCTTAGCCATGGGAACCCGGCAGATGACGAAGAAAAATGTCATTGTCAAGTCACTACCCGCCGTGGAAACTTTAGGTGCCGTAGATATCGTTAACACCGATAAGACTGGGACGTTGACGAAAAATGAAATGACGGTCACTAAGGTCGTGACGCCTGAGCATACGTTTGATGTGACGGGGGTCGGTTATGATGATAATGGTGGCGTTAACTTCGATGGCCATCTCAAGCTCAATGGCAACAAAGTCGACTGGCACCAAGATAACGCGATGGAATGGCTCGTTAAGATTGCCGGCCAAACGACCGACGCCGAGCTACACTTCGAAAACAATCGCTGGGAACTGACCGGTGAACCAACCGATGGTGCCTTGACGACGCTGTATCGTAAAATGACTGGTCATGATCCTGAGGTTGAAGAAGTTGACTCGCTACCATTCGATTCCGCCTTCCGTTTTTCTGCTCGCCTGGCCGACTTAGATGGTCAACGCTTACTAATGGTCAAGGGCTCACCCGCGACTGTCCTGCGTTTAACTGACCAAGCTAACCAAACGGCATACTGGGATGACGCCATGGACGACTTAACCGCCGATGGTTTGCGCGTGGTGGCGCTGGCTTACCAAGAAGTCGATGATGACGTGACTACCATTGATGCACAAGCCATTGGTGGGCTGCATTTAGCTGGCTTAGTCGGAATCATTGACCCGCCTCGTGAAGAAGCGGCTACCGCGATCGCCGAATTACGGCAAGCGGGCGTGCAAGTTAAAATGATTACGGGGGACCACCCTGATACGGCGATGGCAATTGCCAACAAGTTGAACTTGGCCGCCAATGTCAAAGCAATTACTGGTCCTGAAATCGACGCGATGGATGATCAGCAGTTACAAGCACACATCGACGATTATAACGTCTTCGCACGGGCAACACCGAATAACAAATTACGGATTGTTCGTGCCCAACAGGCCAATAATCACGTCGTTTCGATGACTGGTGATGGGGTCAATGACGCCCCGGCCCTCAAGCAAGCCGATATTGGGGTTGCTATGGGAATCAAGGGGACCGAAGTTGCTAAGGAATCCGCCGATATGGTCCTGGCCGATGATGACTTTGCTGATATCGTCGCCGCCGTTCGTGAAGGGCGCCACGTCTTCGATAACATTCGTAAGACGATTCGCTTTTTACTCCCAACTAGTTTCGCGGAAGGCCTCGTTGTCATCATTAGTATTTTAATGGGCCACGAACTTCCGCTGTACCCGACGCAATTACTATGGATCAACATGGTGTCTGCGCTGACCATCCAGTTTGCGTTCATCTTTGAGCCACCCGAAGCTGGCATCATGGCGCGGGGTCCCCGGAATGTTAAGTCTGGGTTGTTGTCAAAATTAGATTACTTTGAAATCGGCTACGTCTCCTTCCTAATTTCTGGATTGGGGATCTTCGCCTACGACTACTTGACCGCGCTTGGGTTACCAAACGTCGTCGGTAGTACCATGTCACTGAACATCATCATCTTTGGTAAGATTTTCTACCTCTTCAACTTGCGGAATGACCACCCCGTTATTTCCAAGTACTTCTTCCAAAATAAGATGGCGTTCTACATCATTGGTATTCTGATTCTCTTACAACTGGGAATCATTTACCTACCATTCATGCAATCCGTCTTCCATACGACTAGCATCAACTTCTGGTATGGTTGGGGCATCCCGATTATCTGTGGGATCGTCGTCTTGATTGTGACCGAGGTCGGGAAGTTTATTCGGTTCCGATGGATGGGAAAAGATGGCGTGATTGATTAGTAATTAGTCAATAAATCGAAAAGGCTCACCAACCTGTTTTAGTTGGTGAGCCTTTTTTAGTATTGTGAAACTGTTTTTGATGTGGCCGTTATTCAAGACAACATAATACATTATTTTATTCTAAACCTGCTTGATATGACTACTATTCAAGACTGTAATATCACCTTTAATACAGGTGTTAAAAGTGCTTTTCGTTTAGCACGTCGCCAAAAATTCCAACAACGCCTTATTAAATGCTGCCGACTGTTCCGCCATCACGATATGACCAGCTTCCGGAATGACCACACTCTGTCCTCGTAGTGCCATTTGAGCAGTCACTGCCGCAAAGTCGGGATTGAAGAACGGTGACTTGGCGCCCGCAATGATCAAGAACGGTACGGTCAATTGGCGGATCACATCCCGCCAATCCTGAACCGCGTGGTTAACCAACAATGGAAACATTAATTTCGCATCGAACGGTGCCTGCGCTTCTACTGCCTTGACGCGCGCATACGTCGCATCATCGATGTGCTTAAACGTCGAGTGTCCCAGCGGCATTCTAAAATAGTCCGGAATATCCTGCCATTGAACCTGTTTGAACCCATATTGCCAGTGCGGTGTATTGATCATCCGCGGCGTTTGATCCACGTCGATCAGGGCCTTAATTCCTGTATCACCATACAATGACACGTACGCAAACCAAGTCGCGGCCCCCATCGAATTACCGAGTAAAATTGGTTGTTCGAGTTGTAATTTTTCAATCAATTCATGCGCATCCACCGCGCGACGACTCATACGTAAGCCTTTCGCCGTGTGCTCGGATAAACCTTGGCACCGCCCATCTAAATTAATGACCCGGTAGCCCGCCTGAATCAGTACCGGGATTTGAGCGCGCCAAATATCCTTAGCGCCACCAAATCCCGTCAAAATAACGATTGGCTGCCCCTGGCCTTCATCCGTATAATCTAACTGAACGTGATCTGACGTGATAAAACGCATTTCACCATCCTCCTTTTTGACTATTCATTCAACATGGTCGTTAAAATCTTGTGGCGTTAGCTTCTTTAATTTTTCTAGCCATTGGCGCGTTTTGTCATCCAGCCCAGCTTCGGAAAGTGTATTCTGGGCAATCACTGTCGAATCAAGCAACTGAGCAACCTTTTCCCAATCAATCCCCGTCGCTGTTTGAATACTGGTTTGTAGCTGTCGTACTTGCTCAGTCGTTATTTGGCCCAATTGTCGTGAATCACCAGTTAATGCTAATAGGGCATTGATTGCTAATTGCTCTGATAGGCAGGCCTGCCACGTCGCTGGGGACAGTGCCTCAGTTAACGTAATCCGCTCACTTAACGGCACAGCCGGCACTTCCTTGTTCAGAAAAGCCGTCCAGCGTGCCATTTCCTGGTCAACTAAGGCATACCCCTGCCACGGTAACTGCCGATTAAAGGTCTGTAACGTTTGCTTCGTCAATGCCACTACTGACCACGTTGTCTGACCATTGTCGCTCAATTCTGCTTGCCCTGCGGCTAACCACTGTGCCATAAAACGTTGCATCATCTGTCGCATCGCCGGCCGCTGTTTTGCCGCTTGCGTCAGGTGGTAACGCACTTGCAAAAATTCGCTAACCATTTCTGGCATAATCGCCCGCTTCTCCTGGGCCTGACGTCGTTGCTTTAATTGTCGTAACCGTTTCTGTTTACTGACTTTTGCATAATGTCCTTGCTTGACCATCGTGCCACCACTTTTCCTGATAATTATATTGATATTGATATTGATATTGATATTGATACCTAATTTTAACGCAATAAAAGCCCAAAATAAAAGCACTTACCATTTACTGGCAAGTACTCTTGATTACAACGTTTCTTCCTTGTTACCGGCGTATTTACGGAAATAAATCAATGTCATGATGACTAGAAATACAACACCGACTAAAATTGAGTAGCGCGTTTCCGGATTAATAAACATGAAGACCAGTGTTAACGCGAGGAAGGCCAACGTTAAATAATTTGAATAGGGTGATAATGGCATTTTAAAAGGATGGTTCGCCATCTTGGCTGCGTTTTGCTTACGGAACGCAATTTGACTCACTAGAATAACAAACCACGGTACCATGCCGGGCAAGACACTCGAACTGTAAACCATCACGAAAATCTCGCCAGCGTCCTTGAAAAACATTGGTAACACAACATTCAAGACGACTCCAATTAGAATTCCGGTCGCAATCGCAATAACGGAATAAAATGGTACGCCATGACGATTTAATAAAGTCATCTTCCTTGGTAACTGGTGACTTTCCGCCAACGTGTAAGTCATTCGGCTCGCACTATAAATTCCAGAATTTGTTCCCGATAAGGAGGCCGTAATAACCACGAAGTTGATAATCGAAGCCGCAGCGGTTATCCCAATTTTGGCAAATGTCTGTACAAACGGTGAACCGATCTGGCTTAACTTATCCCAGGGGTAAATGCTGACAATTACGAAGATGGCACCCACGTAAAAGATTAAAATCCGGGCAACCGTTGAACGAATCGCTTTAACGATCGTGCTTTGTGGATTTTCAGCTTCACCAGCTGTGACTCCAATCAATTCAATCCCTTGATACGACGCCAACACAATTGCTAGTGCGAAGACAAAGCCCTTCACCCCACCAGTGAAGAAACCACCATGGGTCCACAGGTTACTGATTCCAATTGGATGACCGCCGTTACCAATACCAAAAATAATCAGACCTAAACCGGCAATAATCATCAGAATAATCGTCACCACTTTAATAAGTGAGAACCAGGTTTCCAGCGTCCCAAACATTTTAACCGAGATAAGGTTGGCCGCACATAAGAATACAATGGCAATTAGGCCCGGAATCCAATCTGGCAAGTTCGGCCACCAATACCGGCAGTAGCCGCCTAATGCAATCATTTCACTCATCCCAACAACGACGAACTGAAAAATGTTGCTCCAAGCCGTCAAGTATCCAAAAACGGGATGAATATATTCAGAAGCAAACTTGGCAAACGAACCGGTATTCGGATCGACATACAGCATCTCACCTAGTGCCCGCATAATCAGGTATAGAAAGGCCCCTGATACGATGTACGCAATTAGCACTGACGGCCCGGTCCACTTGATCGTTGAGCTGGATCCCATAAATAGGCCCACTCCGATCGTGCCGCCCAGTGCAATCATTTGCATCTGGCCCGTACTTAATTTTCTCTGCATAAATTACTCTCTTTTCATAAAATCAAAGAACTCACACTATCACGGCTGACAGTATATAGCTTTTATCTTAGCTAAAAAAGTGCACCGACGCAAACGGATTTAGTGACACATAGTCAGTATGCACTTGCTCTAACGCGGTTCGAGCATGCTTCGTATAAATTTATCAACAAACAGCTTTCAGTCAGAATTATCGGTATAATAAGGGTAATTAAACTAGAAACGAGGTTTCGTCATGGCAAATTACATTAAAGAAATTCGGGCTTTGGTTGGTCACAAACCAATCATTTTGAATACGGCCGCTGGTATTTTAGTCAACGATCAGCAACAAGTCTTGCTGAACCTTCGTACCGATACGCATAACTGGAGTTTACCCGGTGGCTATCTAGAATACGGTGAGACGTATGCCACGGCCTGCGTGCGGGAATATAAGGAAGATAGTGGCATTGATGTCGAAGTTGTTGATCGCATCGGCATCTTTGATAAAGGCGAGACGGCCTATCCTAATGGCGATGTAGCTCAAACAATCAGTGCACTCTTTCTTGTAGAACCCATTGGCGGCCACGTTCTGACCCAAGCCACTGATGAAACACTCAAACTCGACTACTTTGACTTCGACAACTTGCCGCCATTGTTAAATCAACAAAATGCAGATATGATTCACGCCGCCCAGGAATATTTACAGACCCATTCGGCAACCAAATAACCTAACCAAAAATCCCACTGAGTTTAAAGCCTCAGCGGGATTTTTTATCGAATTCAATCTGGCTTGTATCACGAATACTTATAAGTCGTAAGCAAATTAATTTTTGACTGTTCGTTCAAAAATCGTCATTCCACCCATGTAAAAATATGCGTAACCAATCCGGACTTTCCGTCTCCGGTGTTGTCTGGGGATGCTCCGGATCGGCAATAATCGCGATACGAGCAATTGCCGTCAGCGGCACCTGTTGGATTTCAAACGTTTCGTAATTGTAAAGCGCTAAGCAACCCACTAATTGCACATCATCCTCATCCTTAGTCGTGGTGCTAAATAATTGAATCGGATAAATAACCTGGTCAACCATCCCTACAGTCGGCTGGTAGTAGTGCATGGTCGTCAACTCATGATACGTGACTGCATGAATCAACGCCTGTAACAAGGTCTCGTTGACGCCTTCCGTACTACCCGCAACTAGCTGAACATGACGCTGATAATTCGCCAGCGCATGATACGTCTGATCACCTAACGTCTGCCGCAATTTTTCTACCGTTATCGCTGTCACACTTGGTTCTAAGCGTTGACCACCCTGATAATTTGGTAATGCGGAGACTAACAAGGCTGCCAACTCTTGCTGCGTAAACGTCGCGTTGGTGCGACTAGGTGTTACTGGATGGTAAGGAACTAGCGGTTGTGAGGAGAAGTGCAATGCTAATTTCAGTGCTGGTTGCACGCGTGGATCACCAAACGGCGCCCAGCTGACCATGAAGCCGGCCTGCATATGTGCACTAACCTGGCCAACTCGGTAAATAACCGCGGGTTGCGCAGCATCATCGACCAAGTTATCATTCAGCCCCGTCTTGGTTTGAGCACTGATACCAACTACATAAAAGCTACTAGCGTTCGTTAAGACCGCTGCTGAAATGTGTTCATTTTGCCACCGCTGAACCACGTCGGCCTTCGCCGTCACTTGACAAGTAATGAGGCTGTCCGGCGGCACTTGTGACCAATCAGGCGTTAATAGATAACGTTTGGTGACGTGTAATTCATCAGCGGGCGTCAACCATGGCGATAACGGAACCTGCTGATACTTAATCGGGTGACCATTGCACATCATGACAATTGTTCCTAACGGTGTCTGTAACGAATGCGTTGGCACCGCCCCTAAATTTGTCCTCGGCTTAGCCAATCGTTGGCGGATTTGCAACGCCTCAATCGGACTTGGGACTGCAGTAGTCCGCCATAGCATCAATTCAAGATGCTGTTTTTGTTGATCTAATACCGTCACGATGCCGTACAATCGTTGTCCCTGATCCATCAGTGCCGCGTACGGCTGATTCTGATACCGGGCAATGTAGCCTAACTTAGCATGTTGCAACGTCCACACTGAGATGGCATTATCATCGTATTGATTGCCACTTTCTCGCTGGAGCAACACCGCCATACCCACTCTGAGCGTCGTTAACGTTGCCACAATATCATCGACATACCGTTCGCCAACGACCGTGACTGTATCCAATGCGACGGCTGCATCGCCTGTTGAATTTTGTTCAGTTACTCGAACAACTGTGGTCACTGGAATTATTTCAATGTCAGCTGTTTCTGGTTCGTGGGCGCGAACTAACAGTTCTTGCCCCTGATTAATCACAGTGATAACCCGATAGGTCTGCTTCTTCAACGTCATTACGCTCATGCCAGCTTCAATTCGTTCCATAACGGTCACCCCCTTAACAATAACTTTATTCCATTATACGAAAGCGTTGCCAGTATTAACAGCTTTACGAATTGTTTTACACGTCAGCTTACAATATCTTGGATTAGTTATCTAGTTGCCAACACCATTTCAGATGTTTCACGTGAAACATTCATTAGTTTTGCGGCTGCACATTAAAAACGTGGTTATCCTACAATTCAGAATAACCACGCCCTATTTTATCAATTTGCTAGTCAATGCTATCTACGCCACACAAGCCAGCACAAACGCTGCAAATAACCGCGCCTGCATGGAGTTTACCTGTTGCATCATTTCCGGATGCCACTGGACACCCAACTGTAGACCACCAGCTGTCGCCTCAATTGCTTCAACAACCTGATCCGCACTTTGGGCCACCACCTGAAAGCCCGTTGCCACCTGTTTCACGGCCTGATGATGAAATGAATTGACCGCGATTGCGTCACTAGTGGTGCCTAAATATTCAGCTAAGGTCGTACCAGGTACGACCTTCACGTGATGCATGCCGTAAGCAGCCAATTGTCCTTGCATGTGCTTTAAGGTACCCTGACCAGCTGGTAGTTCACTCATATCCTGATAAAGATTGCCACCATAGCACACGTTTAAGATTTGTAAGCCCCGACAGATACCGAGAACCGGTTTACCAACGGCGTGGGTGGCACGAATCAGTGCAATTTCATACTGATCCCGTTCCGGATCTACCCCACCCAATTTAGGCTGGGGTTCCTCCCCATACGTCAATGGGGCCACATCTGCACCACCACAAAGTAGTAGACCATCGATCATTCCAACGTACCGTTCAATCGTCGTTGCGTCGGTCGTTACCGGTAATACCAATGGCACACCGCCATTATCCGTTACTGATTTCAAATAATCACGATTCACATAATCACGGACCCGCCCCGGGAACATCTGGCTGTTCACTGTCACAACGCCTGGTGCGATTCCAATTATCGGTTTAACCATTCTGTCGCCCTCTCTCAAAAAAATCCCACGGTAACATGCATATTACCAATGGGATTATCATTTACTTTTTACATCTAATTGTCAATGACTAAGCTCGCGATATCCGAGCTCGGTTGGCTTGACGACAATTCCCGTCAACCAGACGGCGATGCTCAGCCCAACCAATACTAATAGCGTCGTGCCACCAATGAAATCAATGGCCTGTAACTGATAATAGGCGACAATCCCCACAACCCACCAGCAAAAGTTCAACCAGTATGGTAACGTAGCGTGCCGCACAAAGTACGTGACGAAAATAATAGCATATAGCGGTGTGAAGACCGAACCAATCAAATACAGGAAGTTCTGATAATACGTCATGGCAACCGTCAGCGCAATCAATAGCCCAACTACCGTCACACCAATGGCTAATCGATTAACATGGCGGCTACCGGTCAGATTAGCCAAACTCGTGGCGGCCGAATAAGTATCTAAAAATGTCGTCGTCACCGTTGAAAAAACGATAATCAGCAATGCAACCAATCCTAAACCGGACCGCGTCAGCAATGCCGTGATATCAGTTTGCCCTGTCCGTAACACAACTAATAGCCCCGTCACAAACATCACTAAGCTGCCTAACATATAGCCACCCGCGCTGACTAGTGCGACTGGTAAAGGACGATCAACACGCTGGGTATAATCACCAATTAGTGGCAACCATGAGAGTGCCATCGTAACGTTCAATTCCACTGCTTGCCCAAACGTCATACTAGTCGTTGATATCGACTGACTAGTTGTCGGTGCCATAAATACCATGACGAGCATTAACACCGTCCCGAGCACCAACAAGCCCACAACGGCATTGTTGATTTTGAACAGTAACTGACTACCCATGAGCAACCAGGCAATAATCAAAATCGCCACGATGGTTGCCATTAGTAGCGGGCTTCGAAAGCCAAATAGCTTTCCACTAATACTGTTCATGGCTAACTGAGCATTGACGATCATCACCGCCGTCCAGCCAACGAGTTGCAAGGCGTTGAGTCCTGACGCTAGTAACACTCCGCCGCGACCAAAAGCCAGTTGGGCTGACGCTAACGCGGACTGGTGTAATTTAGCCCCCAAATAGCCGGCCGGAACCAAGAACAGGCCACAGCCGATCAAGTGCCCCAATACAATCGCAGCCAATCCGCGTGTCAGCCCCAGTGGTGCCATCAGCGTACCTGTTAAGATTTCGGCAATTGAGATAGCCGCACCGAGCCACAGTAAAAATTGGCTCCGAAAAATCCCGTCATGTTTCATCAGTGCACCTCCGTAGCCGTTAGCATCGCCTTGACCGTGGCAGCCATATCGGGACTACGCGTTAACATTGAGATCACCGCAGCACCAGCCGCACCAGTAGCCGCAATAGCTGGCAATTGCGCGACTGTAATTCCGCCAATGGCGACAACGGGACAGGATGCAGTCATGACTAATTGTCGCAACCCCGTCAGACCGACTACTGGATCCGCATCGGCCTTAGATGTCGTTGGAAAGATGGGACCACTACCAAGATAGGCAATGCCTTCCAATTGGTTAGCAATCTGCACTTCAGCTAAGGTTGAACAAGACAAACCGACAAACATTTGATTAGCGACCCGTTGAATAACTTGTGTCACCCGGTCGTCCTTTTGACCAACGTGGACCCCATCTGCTTGCAGTGCGAGTGCCAGCTCGACATCATCATCGACGATAAAGGGAACGTGCGCTTGCGCACAGCGTTCCCGCAGCTGCTGCCCCAATGCAAAACGCTCAGCCGTAGTCAACTGGCTATTGCCTTTATCTCGGTATTGAAATGCCGTGATGCCTGCATCCAAGGCCGTTTGGACGACCATATTTAGATCCTGTCCCGGCACGTCTTGTGTCCCGCACACAAAATAAGCACGTAATTGTGTGGGTTCAAATTTAAGCGTCATGAACGATCACCTGCTCACTTGGGGTTGCCCAATGATTCAACGGGCCATGACCATGCCCGACCTGGATACCATCCTGAATCGTCCCAGCAACGTACGCCTTAGCCGTTTTAATGGCCGCATCCATTGACCGTCCTTTGGCTAATTCGGCGGTAATACATGCCGATAGAGTATCTCCCGTGCCGTGGGTCCGCACCGTATCAATCCGTGGAGCCGAAAGCCAAAAGGCGGTCCCGTCAGCCAACAATACGAAGTCATTAGCTAAATCAGGATTATCACCATGACCACCTTTAATAATGACATTGTCAGCGCCTAACCCCTGTAGCGCATGTCCAGCTGTAACCATCGCTTGATTACTAGTGATTGCCTGACCGGTTAATCGTTCCGCTTCCGGCAAATTCGGCGTCACAACAGTCGCTAACGGGAGCAGTTCGTCGCGAACCGTTTTAATCGCATCCGCGGCTAATAACGCCGCCCCGCCTTTCGCAATCATGACTGGATCAACTGTCAGCGGCCCAAAATCAACTCGTTTCAAGTTCTCAACGACGGCATGGACATGTTCAGCATCCGCAAGCATCCCCGTTTTACAAGCGCGAATGTCTAAGTCAGCTGCTAACGAAACAAATTGTTCGTCAATGAGCTTCGTTGGCATTGCCATAAAATCTTGGACCCCCAATGTATTTTGAGCTGTCACGGCAACGACTACCGCGGTACCAAAAACGTGACGTGCCTGCATCGTTTTTAAATCGGCCATGACACCGGCACCGCCACCACTGTCCGTACCAGCAATCGTTGCCACTTGTGGAAATTCATTCATTAAATCTCGCGACCCTTCATTATATTTAATCAACTTTAGCAATTGTTTGAATTTCTGACACTGTCACTAAGCTCAACCGGTCAATCAAATCAATGGCAAATGTGGCGGGACGATCGGCCGTCAGCTGACTGGCGACAAGTTCCCCCGCTCCCGCTAAGACTAAGCAAGCCACTTGCGCCGCCTGGTAAACATCGGTTGAACTAACGGCTGTAAAAGCCGCGACGATACTAGAAAGTAAATCGCCCGAGCCCACGTGACGTTGGAAGAGCGGGGTACCATTAGCGACTTTAACTACGCGCTGACCATCCGTAATAACATCAGTAGGCCCCGACAATATGACACAGCATTGGAATTGCTGTGCACAAGCTTGAGCAATTTCAACCAGGTCGCCCTGACCGCTTCCCGCATCAATGCCCTTCGCTTGCCAATCCATGCCTGCCAATGCCGCAATTTCACCAGCATTGCCCCGAATAACATCGACTTGAAAATCAGATAGTAAGCCTAGCGCGACTTCTTTACGATAAGGGACCGCCCCGACGGCCACCGGATCAAGAACGACTGGCTTATGATACTGATTAGCAAGCTTACCAACCACCCGCATTTGATCAATCTGGGTGGTGGTCAGGGTTCCTAAATTAATGCAAACTGCCCCGGCA
This sequence comes from Lactiplantibacillus argentoratensis, assembly GCF_037290055.1. Lineage (NCBI taxonomy): Bacteria > Bacillati > Bacillota > Bacilli > Lactobacillales > Lactobacillaceae > Lactiplantibacillus > Lactiplantibacillus argentoratensis. The sequence continues at coordinate 113,227 of NZ_CP147647.1, read as the reverse complement.
ATTTGGACCATCGTCTCCGCTTCTTGGACTTCAGCTGACATAATTGGCGAGGCCCCTAACGCGTTTAGCCCATTGGCAACGTCTTGAACCGTAACAAAATTGGCAATGTTAAAAACAATCGGATTGTGATCCCGTAAAGTATTCAATAATTGTAATTCCATAGCAATTCTCCTCCTCATTGACCGTCACGCCAATTAAAAACGGCCACCAATCAACATGCATTGATCCAGTGGCCGCTAACATTAGCTGTGACACTTTCCTACGCAAGTTTGAGCTTACAGGTTCAAAGGGATCGGTACTTACAGCACCATCTCAGCCCATTTTTGGACACCCCTAGTGTTTAAAAATATTCAATTACTAACCTTAGTCTAACGATTGTAACCGCTAACGTCAATCTTTCCGTTAGCCGAATCACCCTCATTGCTACTTAATTAATTAGGCATTAAAGTTTAAATTCACCGCCGCGACCGGTTATAATAAAAAGCAAATATGCCTTTAAGAAAAGAGTGATTGAAGATGCAAGCACTTGTTGTGCCAGATCCATCCGCTCAAACTATGGAACAGCTTCAATGGCAAGAACGGCCCATGCCCAACCTCGGGCCAACTGAGGTGTTGATCAAGACCCAAGCAGTCGGGCTCAATCCGGTAGATTTTAAATTAGTTGCGGCGGGTAACGCCGCCTGGCAATATCCACACACACTAGGACTAGACACAGCTGGAATCGTGGAGGCGGTTGGCGCTGAGGTCACTAATTTTCGGCCTGGCGAACGAGTTTGTGGGCACGCTAATCTCGCCAATAATGGGACGTTTGCCGAATACGTGAGTTTACCAGCAGCCGTGCTAGCTAAGATTCCAACGACTGTGAGCTTTGAAGCAGCCGCCGCTAGTCTCTGCGCTGGATTGACGGCTTATCAGGCCCTCCTGCGCAAAGCCAATTTAAATGCCGCGCAAACTGTGCTGATCCATGCAGGTGCGGGCGGTGTAGGCAGTATGGCTATTCAACTCGCTAAGGCTGCTGGCAAGACCGTCTTCACGACCGTTTCAAAGGCCAAGCAAGCCTTCGTGGCACCGCTGCATCCCGATGCTCAAATCGATTACCATCATGAAGATGTGACCACACGCATTCAAGACCTAACGCAGCAGCACGGTGTTGATCTGATCATTAATACCATTGGTCATGCTGATGCGGACTTACCGCGCTTAGCTTACAATGGCCAGCTTGTCTGTGTATTAGCAACTCCGGACCACTTTCCAAGTAATCAAGTGGTAACTATCAGTAAATTGGACCTCGGTGGTGCCCACCGTAGCGGTAACCCAGCGCAAGTTGCTGATCTTGGGCAAATGACCGCCGCCTTATTAGCTTTGGTCCAAGCTGGCAAGGTCGACCCACTAATTACTCAGGTCTTGCACCGTGACCAACTTGTAACTGGTTTACAACAACTCCAAGCTGGTCAAGTCGTTGGTAAACTCGTCGTGACTTTTGACGCCTGTTGATCTAAAAATGAAGATACGAAAAACGCAGCTCAAGGGCGGCCTTGAACTGCGCTTTTTGGGGTGTCAGGCGATAATCGCAACATGTGCGTATCGGCTGGGGTTACGATTATCATCGGGTGGGCGAATGAACCATGATCACCGCCGTTCAGCCGCCCATCTCCGATTAATCCCGACACCACTATCATTAATTTGATTAGGCCTAGGCGAAAGTGGCCAATTGTGCCTTGGTCAACGTATCATTCATCCGACCACTACGGAAGCCACCTAAATCAAGGGTAACGTAGCGGAATCCAAGTGATTGTAATTGACGGTTAACGCGGTCGTTAAAGACTAAGAAATCACCAATTCGTGCTTCTGGTAATTCGATCCGCGCAATATCATTGTGGAAACGAACCCGGACCGTTGGAAAACCTAAACTACGCAAATATTTTTCGGCGGCCATCACTTGAGCAATATTGTCATGTGTCAACGTCGTCCCGTATGGGAACCGTGAAGATACAGAGCATGACGCCACTTTGTTCCAGTTCGTCAAACCAAGTTCTTGTGCCAAGGCCCGAACGTCAGTCTTAAAGAAATCAGCTTCTTGTAACAAGCTCCGAGCTCCCGCTTCACTACGGGCCTTCAAACCAGGACGATAATCATTTTCATCATTCTTGATCATACCGTCTAAGACAGCTGCACTACCATTATTAGCCGCAATGTCATTCAACCGGCTGTAGAACATCTTCTTCGCATAGTACCAGCTATCAGGTGTGTTGTTCTTGATGTGGTCATCACTCAAGTAGTCTAGCGTAGTTCCTTGAACGTTAGCACCTAGTTCTTCAGCTAAACTCATCGCTTTATCGAATTCTTCATCCGTAAATAATTCAGAGTTCGCAACCACAGCGGTCACATTGTCACGGCCTAAAACATCGAGGGCCATCTTCAAAACTAAGGTACTGTCGATCCCACCAGAAAAGGCCACGGTGACCCGTTGTAAATCCTTTAATGCTGCTACTAACGTTGCTTTTTTTGTTGCCAATGTTGCCATAATAAAACCCTTCTTCTATTTAATTTAATTAATTCCAAAAAAGCCATGCATAAACCAAGCGGCAATTGCTGCCCCGACAAAGGGCGCAATTCCTGGCACAATGATACCGTATTGCCAATCACTATCGGCTTTATTGGCAATTGGTAAGATGGCGTGTGCAATCCGGGGCCCCATATCTCGAGCTAAGTTCATTGCGAACCCGGTTGGACCACCAAGTCCCATCCCAATGGCCCATACAAGTAGGCCAACGCCAATTGGCACGATTCCCGGCGTTTTAATCTCAGAAATCGCTAAAATACCCGAAATAAAAATAAATGTATCAAATAATTCCACAAAGAAATTCCGTGGTAAGTTACGAACGGCTGGTGCCGTACAGAATAAGTTCCGAATTGTAATGGGTGAAATCTCATCTGTTGAGGCTTTAAAATGATCAGCATACATGATCCAAACGATCACTGAGCCCACGACCCCACCAAGCACTTCCGCAACGGAATACGGAATAAATAAGGACCATGCGATGTTTCCTAATAGACACTGCGCCAAAACCATTGCCGGGTTAATGCAAACATTGCCAAAAATGAATAAGGCAACGCTAATCCCAAAACCCCAAGTTGTAATGGCAAAAATATGACCGGAACCCCGATACTTGGTTCCCTTTAATACGGAACTACAATGAACACCCACCCCAAAAATAATCATTAGGGCTGTGCCCATAAATTCAGCAATCAACTGATGTACCAAAAAATTACGCCTCCTCATCTAATTGATCTACCGCCACTAAGGCTGCCTGGTAGACCGTTCTAAACGGAATATGAAATTGCTGCGCCAGCTGGGCACAATCCGCATATTCCGGCATCTTCTTCTCAATATCTTGATATGTCGCCACTTTAACTTGAACGTCACCGTACGGCGTTGCGACCGTCAGGAAGTGCCGTTGCATAATAGTACGTTGCCACGTCTGGTAACGTACACCAATCGTCGTCGTTTCTTGTAAAATCAACTTAGTCAGTAAGTCCTTATCGTTAACGTTTCCCAAAACCGTTAACTTTGTCGCCGGCCGATCTTTCTTCATCTGAATGGGCGTGAAAAACACATCGTATGCGCCCGCCGTTAATAACTGGTTCATCACGTACCCCAGTCCTTCACCCGTCTGATCATCCAGATTAGCTTCAATCATTAAGACAGCATCAGCCGTCCGGTTAACGATTTGCTGACTTAGTTTTTTTTTTCGAATAATACGGCTCGCAGTGCATTGAAACCACCCGTGTCCCGTTTACCAAACCCATAACCAACTCTAGTTGGCACGGCATTTTCCGGTAACGGTCCGAATTCACGTACGAGCGTCTTGACCAAGCCCATCCCAGTGGGGGTAATCAATTCAGTATGCACATCCAACCGTTGTTGAATCGGAATGGCACTACCAACTCGCATCTGCATCACGGCTGGTACGGGAACTGGCATCTGACCATGGGCAACGTTAATAAAACCACTACCATCACTTAACGGTGAAGCCATGATGGTATCAATCTGCATCAATTCCAACCCAATACAGCAGCCCACAATATCAACAATCGAATCCAACGCGCCCACTTCATGGAAATGAACTTCAGCTAGTGGCATGTGATGAACCGCTGCTTCCGCTTGCGCAATTTCCATAAAGATCGCTTTCGCGTGGTGTTTCACGGTATCTGATAAGTCACTGCCGTCAATTAACGCCTCAATATCAGCTAAATGACGCGCTTCATGATCATGATGATGCCCAGCTTCATGCTGATGATGGTGATGTTCCACAAAACCATGGTCCTTACCACCCGCAACCTGAACATCAAAGCTCGTGCCATAGATGCTACTCTGGGCTTCCCGTTGCTGCGTTAATTCATAACCGTGCACGTGTAACTTAGCCAATTCGGTTTTTAACTGCTCAAAATCAAGTCCTAAATCGAGTAACGCGCCCAGAAACATATCACCGCTAATCCCCGAAAAAGCATCTAAATAAAGTGTTTGCATTTATCTTCTCCTTGTTCAGTTAACTGAATCTTACATTTGATTGATCATACTAGCTGAGTAAGCGGCACCAAAGCCGTTATCAATGTTGACAACGGTAATCCCCGACGCACAGCTATTGAGCATGGTCAATAGCGCGGTCATACCTTGAAAACTAGTACCATAACCAACGCTGGTCGGCACTGCAATCACGGGCTTATCAACTAGTCCACCAACGACACTGGCCAGCGCACCTTCCATGCCCGCAATCACAATGACCACCCGGGCACCACGAATCACATCCAACTTGGCAAACAGTCGGTGGATTCCCGCAACACCCACGTCATAGACTCGTTCAACACGATTGCCAAAAGTTTCCGCGGTTACTGCTGCTTCTTCAGCAACCGGTTGATCGGAGGTCCCCGCCGTCACCACGGCAATGTACCCTGGTGTTTTCGGTGCGGGTTGTTCCCCGACCGTCATACACTGCGCAGTGGCATGATAGACAGCCGTTGGTAACGCTGGTTGGAGTGCCGCGAATTTTTCTGCGGATAACCGGGTCGTTAAAATCGGTAACGTCTGTTGGGACAAGGCTTGCACGATACCCACAATTTGGGTTGCCGTCTTACCAGCACCGTAGATGACCTCAGGAAAGCCATTGCGGCGTTGACGATCTAAATCGACATTGGCAAAACCTAATGCCGCTGTTTTGCCTGCTTCTAACTGTTGGGCAGCCACCGTCGGACTTAATTGCCCTGCCGCCACTTGTTGCAATATTTCTGCTGTGGTTGCCATACTACTTCACAATAACGCCTAAACCATCAGGAATAACCGTCACTTTAGCGGCTTGACCCTCGCGTGCGTAGGCCTTTTCCATGGCTTCATCTAACGTCTTGGCTAGTTCCATATGCATATTCGTAATCAAATCAGGATCAACGAGGTCTGACACAAAAATCACGTGATGATGAACTAAGATTCGAGCAAAGATTTGGGCCGTCCATTGGTCAGGAATAGTTTTAAGCCGTGGCGTGTTGATTGCTTGGTCCAGGAATTCCTTAGGATCATCAACGTCAGCTAAGTTGTGATAAAACCCTTCACCACCGTGACCATCACGAGCACCGGCAACCATAATAATCGTGCCGCCTTCTTTGTTTGTTGCTTCAGCAGCGGTCATTCCTTTAACGGCCTGATAAATATTTTGATCAAGCGGATAACCACCATTCGTCGAAATCGCAATGTCACAATCAATGGCTGGTACACTAGAAAGTTCTTTGACAAAGTCACAGCCCACTTTATGGGCGGCTTCCATGTCACCGGCAAATGACCCAATGATTTTTTTATCTTCGTCTAAAACAACATTGATAATAAAGGCAAGTTTAGCGGTCCGAGCAGCGTACACCATATCCTTATGAATCGGATTATGCATTAAATTACCGGTCCGGGCCTTCGGTGAGTTAATAAATTCGCCGGAATGGTTCGCCATAATCGTCTTGTATGAAGCAATCCCAGGTAAAACGGACTTCCGACCACCTGAAAAACCAGCAAAGAAATGTGATTCGATAAAGCCTTCAGAGATTAGCAAATCTGCTTCAGCAGCGACTTTATTAATAATGCAATCGCCGCCAGATGGTAATTGGCCAATCTTGACCATACTACTGTCATCGGTTGAGACATGCATCACGATTTCTTCGTTATTGACGATGTCTTCACCATACTTATTCACCAATTCTTCGTGGGTTGATGGCCGATGGAAACCAGTAGCTACGAGGATCCGAATCCGTGCATCGGGCGCCACTGACCGTAACCGCCGCAATAGGATCGGGGTGATAATATGTGAAGGAACTGGGCGCGTGTGATCGGAACTAATAATCACAATATTGTGCTTCCCACGAGCAAGTTCCTCCAGCTTATCGGAGCCGATTGGATTATCCAGCGACTTCTCGACCGTTTCCTGTTCTGATAATTTGTTATGATATGTTGCAGCTTGCGACACTAACTTACCGGCGTAATTTTCATCATCAATCTGAGCCGTAATTGTGCGCTTGTCATATGGTAAATCAATTGCAACCATGACTTTTAGCCATCCTCTTTCTCTAAAAACTAATTTTTACATGCACGTTTTGTTATACTAGAAGACGGATAACTTGTCCGTTACATTTTAAGTTTTCAAAAATAGTTAACAAATGTATACTTTAAATGCGATTGTCACAATCATGAAAACCGCTATGCTTAAGTAGCGTTATCGTCGTGATTACTGTTGAGAATCGCTATTTTTACTGACCTCAACCTTAAAAATTATTCACGAAAGAACTGAAAAACTAAGATGGTATTAACTGATATTGAATATTTACTAAGTTATTTGGAAGCCCATCACGTGCCGACAATCAAAAAAAAGCGGCATACTTACCTGACCTATCATGGTTTAGCCGAACACTATACGTACGTCTTAAAGGACGGCATCATCAAAAACAGCATTATTTTACAAGACGGTCGCGAATATAATTTATCTTATATTGCCAAGCCCGACGTGATCTCCCTGCTGCGTGATGAAGTTTCTCGTTCTACGGACCAACCGTTTAACGTCCGTATTGAGTCCGAATACGCCACTTTTTACCAGGTCAACCGGGTCGCTTTTTGGAAGTACGTCAACAGTACGCCTGAACTGCAAAACTACGTTAAAAATTATTACCGTAAAAAGTTGTCCGAAAACATTCTTCGACTGCAACGGATGGTCATGAACGGTAAAAAAGGAGCCATTTGTGCCTTTATCTATAGTCTTGTTGATTTGTTCGGACGAAAAGTTAACGAAGGGATTCTGATTGACTTTGTGGTCACCAATGACGACATTGCCGGTTTCTGTGGTATTAGCTCCCGGAGCAGTGTCAACCGGATGCTCAAGGAATTACGAACAGACGGCGTCATTACGGTCAAAAATCACAAATTTATTATTCAAGATGTTAGTTACCTCTTAGATCAAATTGCAAATTAGTGAGGTGCTCATCCGTGCATATTCCGGATAATTATTTAAGTCCCGCAACTTGCGGAACGTTGGTCACCGCGATGGCTCCCGTCTGGACCGTCGCCGTTTTAAAAGTTAAAGTTCAAATCAAAAAACATCATGAAACCCTGCCAATGCTCGGCATCGCCGCTTCATTGGCTTTTTTAATTATGATGTTCAACTTGCCGATTCCAGGTGGGACCACGGCTCACGCTGTCGGGGGAACCCTGTTAGCTGTCTTGATTGGCCCATGGGCGGCGTGTCTTGCGCTGACCGTGACGTTACTACTACAAGCCTTATTATTCGGTGATGGCGGTATCCTAGCCTTTGGTGCTAACGCGTTGAATATGGCGGTCATTATGCCGTTTGTCGGCTACGCCTGCTATCGCCTAGGTCAAAAATGGCACCATGAAAAGTTGGGGCTCGCAATTGGTGCTTACTTAGGCATTAATATGGCGGCGCTAGTTGCTGGTATCGAGCTCGGGTTACAACCCATACTGGCTCATACGGCAAGTGGTGCGCCGCTCTACTGCCCATACGGCCTCAACATTACGATACCCGCAATGTTGACGGCTCACTTATTAGTCGCCGGCTGGGTCGAAGTCGTCTTCACACTGCTTGTCTTTCAATTTGTAAAACGAGTCGCACCGACTAACCTCTATCAGACACCCACTCGGCGCAATCAGCGGCCGTGGATCGCACTGCTACTCGGATTAGCGGTGTTATCACCATTAGGCTTGTTGGCTAGCAATACGGCTTGGGGCGAATGGAGCCCCCAAGAATTACAGCAACGGCTAGCGCAACAACATATCAGTACTCACGCGCCTCAAGGAATGGTCCACGGGTTCCATTTTCAGGCCCTGTTCAGTGATTACGCCATCGCGGGCTTACCGGTCAGTGTGGGTTATATTTTATCGGCCATTACCGCTGTTTTGATTTTCTTACTTTTGATTCGAGGTCTTCAACATGAAACCGACACGTCCCAACACTGATATTCCAGCTTGGCTGCAAACTACGACCACCACGCCAACACCTGCTATTAAAGCGAAATTTTGGCAACGTAATCAGCGTCACCTACGCCAATTACTCAGTCGACTAGCACAGCCAGCGCCAGTCACGGCAACGTCTCATTGGCGCGTTGCACCGCAATTCAAATTAATTCAGCTCCTGTTGCTCGTCATTTTAATTGCTTTAAGTAATAATCTCATTCTGTTATGGGGCCTAGCACTATTAGTTGGGTGCCAATTATTATGGTTACCTCCACGCCAACTGCGCCGTTTTATGGGAAGCTGGCTAATCAGTGTTGGGATGGCCATGCTGTTCGTATTACCGAGCTACTGGTTAGCCGGTCCCACCACGCTATTATTCTTTGGCCTTAAAACCAGTCTAATGCTGGCAAACGCTCAATATTACCGTCTAACCACGCCGTTTCAAGATTTATTGGCTGGCTTGAAGGCACTCCATTGCCCTGATCTATTAATTATGACTTTGGCCATTGCCATCACGTACTTACGAATGCTCGGCCAACATCTATTGCTGACGATGGAAGCACTAGAATTGCGGACGGTCGCCCCAACGGCTCATCCATACCGTTTAATCGGCGCATTATTTGGTAATTTATATCTTAAAAGTTACACTTATGCGCTAGAACTATACGCTGCCATGGAAGCACGCGGGTTCAATGGTCATTACGCGCGCTCAACCGGGCGTCGTACCCATTGGCGCGATTATCTTGCCCTGAGCCCAGCGATTATTGTCTGGATATTATTTATTTTTTGGAGGCATTAACGTGGTATTGATTAAATTGGTGAATATTTGCTATGATTATCCTGATACGTGTGGCTTGAAGGACCTCAGCTTAACGGTCAACTCAGGCGACTTTGTCTGTCTAATGGGGCCCAATGGATCTGGTAAATCGACCCTTTTACGACTATTGAGTGGATTAGCTAGTCCAACTAGTGGCACTTATCAGTTTCACGATCAGCCGATTACGACCACTTATCTCGCTGATGCCCAAAATCGACAACAACTTCATCAGCGGATCGGCATGGTCTTTCAAAATACTGATGTTCAACTATTCAACACGTCGGTCACTGAGGAAGTCGCTTTCGGTCCCCGACAACTCGGTTTATCAGCAGCCATGGTTGCGCAACGCGTCGCCGACTGCTTACAATTAACGGACTGTGCTAACTTAGCAGACCGGGTCCCTTACCAACTTTCAGGTGGTGAAAAGAAGCGCGTGGCACTAGCCAGCGTTCTCGCCTTGAACCCTGAAATTTTATTGTTAGATGAACCGCTGAACGGCTTAACAATTGCCGCTCAGCAGCAAATGCTAACCCTACTGCAACGGCTACAAGCTGCCGGCAAAACTATCATTATGGCAAGCCATAACTACCAGCAAGTCCAAGCCGTTGGTGAACGTTTCATTATTTTTAACAGTACCCACCAAGTCGACGCTGACCTAACGCGCGCTGATCTTGATCAGCAACCCGCTTGGCAAGCGCAATTGATGACTTTATAATTAAGAGGAGTTGAGAAGAGATGCTTAATCCAAATACTGAGATCCATCGTGGTTGGAACCGGCGCGTTGTGACCGGTAAGACTTTAGCTGAATGTGATGAACGTTTAGTAAAGTATTTAAACGACCAAGATTATGGTTCTGGTGAATTCGTTGTTTTACACGAAAATGACGGTAGCAACGAAAACACTGGCTATGATTTACCTGATGGCGATAACTGCTACATTAGTTTCTTGATTTATAACAGCCGACTTTAAGTTGGTGGTGACAAAAATGCTTACTGGTGGATGATCGCCAGTAAGCATTTTTTGTTAAACTCACAAACTATTCTGATTTTAAGCCCAACTCGGCTAACATGATTCGTGCAAACGCCACTAAGTTTGGACGTGACCATCGTATAACCTGTTCGTCCTGTTGACCAGCATAGGCTGCTAACGCTTGCCTGATCAATGGCTGCCACTGTGCTGGCAGCTGTTGTAACCCCCATTCACCCCCGGCCTGCTTAGAAATAATTAACTGATCTTGCTGGTAAGCGCGAACTCGACAAAGGTTTAATACCGTATACATTGGTAACTGAACGATCGCCGTTTCAGCATTCGCGATATCAGACTTGATACTGTCCCAATAGGCCGTCGCAGGAACGGGGCCAAAGACCGTTGTAATAGCTGGCCCAAGTAAGACTTGTCCCGCTGCTTGGAGAATCGTTAAGTGGGCAGCAAGATCAGGATCCGTGCCGTGCATCGCTTTTAGGTAGGCTAGCGGTGCCCGTTGATAATCCTCATAATGGTATTTTGAAAAATGAAAATCGAATGGGCAAGGATGCACAAAATGCTGGGTTGCACTCAGTAACAGCACGTGAAACTCCAATCCCTTGTGTGGCGCTAATGGCCACAATTGCGTTATGGTAGCTGTCATTAACTGCCGTTTTTCAGCTAATGTTAACGAACGCCGAACAACGATCAGATAGTCTAAATCGCTCACCTGTTCGTTATATGAGCCTAAAACATAGGATCCATACAGGTAAATACCAACAAGGTTTGTTTTTAAAATTGCGGTGGTCGTTTGTTGAATGGCTTGTAATAACCGTGGTGTTGATGTCATCATCAAACCACTCCCCTCTAAGTCTTGAGCTTAGCGATAGCCACGAAGATACTTAACGCGCTTGATCCAAGCACGATCAACGTAAGGAAAAACCGCCTGATGATCCAGCCAATCATCACTAGCTGCATATTCATGCTTAATCAACCATGCTTCATCGAAAAGCTTTTCCCAATCACGTTCGATAGAAATAGTGTCGTTCTCCATAAATCGCGCGCCTATAATCGGTATCGTCCAGGCCTCAAAGTTCATTAACAATACCAAGTCATCAGGGATATCGAGCCACAAATGCACAATGGCTACCCGGCGGTCGGTATGTGGAACAATTGGGCAACCAATCGTTGATTGTGGCCACGCCCAAATCAACGCATGTTGGGCATTTAATCTTACCCGGCGGTGCTGATACTGCTGACGTAACCATTCATAGGCCCGAATCTCTGTGTCCCAGCCAATATCAAAAGGTGTTTCGCGCGATCGCGGTGTCGTTAAAATATTGCCAGTTTGTTTGATAAATGAGCGATGCTGATAAGTTTCTAATAACATATTTTCTCCCGTGAAGATGTGTTACGGTTCGTGCGTATCATATCATACAACGCACTAAAGAAAATAACGGACTGCCAAGTGCCAGATGTTTCACGTGAAACATTCTACTTCAAATAAACACGAGTCAGTGCTTCGCACAACTTTTCATTACACTCTTGAGCGTTATGAATGGTCTGCAAAACTTGTTGTTCATCACCTTGTGGCTGTGTTAACGCCACCCACACGTCAACGTTCGCTTGATGAACATCATCACTCAAATGTGTCGGCAAAGCCGTTGAACTTTGCGGTGTGGGTAGATTAATTTGTTGTAACGTTAAACCAAGTTGATCAATTGCCTTAATTAGCGCCGCCACTGGTGCTTGCATTGGTTCTGCCAACGTCTCACTTAACTGTCGAAAGCCACCGCTATCTCCTAGTGCCCAGTTGCCACTAAAGCCAACCGCGTCAATAGGGTCATCCGTCCGACGATAAGTCACATATCGAACTGGCATCGGTCCCTGAGCCAAGAGTCCGGGCATCGTTTCCAAGTTCGCATTGATCTCAGCTAAAGGTAATTCTCGGAAATCATGGCCGACTAGTTCGTAACGACCACCAACCAATTGATAATCAACTAGTCCCATCGCCTTAATCAGGCCAGCTTGCACTTTGAAACCATCGTAACCAACTTTTAACGCATCGAACACATCAATCGCTTGCGCGTCGGTTCGAAAACCAAAGTTGGGCCCCGCCCCTTCTGGATAAACGAGATTACATTGATACTGAAACGACATGCCGATTACACCTAAGTCTTGATTGGCCCGCTTCGCTTCATCACTAAATTCACCGAAATAACCGGCTACAACTCTAAAGCTCATGTTTAGCCCTCCTTAATCTTGTCACCGCAATATTGAATCCGTTTACATTATTGATGTCATTATAATTTTTATTCGCGCATAATGAAAGTAATTAATGCTTGCAGCCGTTATTAAACGCCACGCAATCAATGCCACGCGACACTATATTAATCCTCGGTTTATTTACGAACATCGTTTTCTGTTTGACTAAATTTATAGTTGAACAATGTTTTTCCAGCTCTTGACAACTGATTTTCAAAAGCGGTATACTCACTTCAACAAAATATCGTCCTTATAAACCAATGAGGTGGAGATCAAGATTATCGTGCCCGCACAGAGAGTCATCGTTGCTGAGAGTATGGCCGAACGCAGGTAATTAAATGGACCACCGAGGGCTTTGCCGAAATTAACGCCAGTTAAGAGTACGGAAAGACGTGCGACATACGTCAGTTGTCAGGGAAATGTTAGTTTCCTATGGAGTAGGAGTGTACGCGTGATTTAATCGCTAAATTGGCGAACACTCAATTAAGGTGGCACCGCGGTTATCAAACCGTCCTTAACACAGCATTGGCTGGATAAGGACGGTTTTTTTGACGATAAAAACGGGGTAAAATAAATGGTCACGAAACGATGGCAAAACTCATGGATCAAACTAACCAAATACAATTATATTTTTGGAGGATTTAATTATGAGTTTATCCGGAACACACAAATTAATTTTAACAATCGGCAGCGTGGCTATTATTGGCGGCATCGGGTTTACCGTCAACGCCCACTCGCACCCAGCTACGACTAAACAATCACAAGTTATCAATCTATCAGCCGGCTCAGAAATTATGAGCTTAGATCCCGCTAAAATGACGGACAGCGTTTCTAATAGCCAAGTCACCCAAGTTGACGAGGGACTCTATCGGTTGAACAGTCAGAGCCAACCCGTCAACGCTTTGGCTACTAAGACAACTGTCACCAATGGTGGTCATACCTATACCATTCAATTACGCCACGATGCGCGCTGGAGTAACGGTAACAAGGTGACCGCTCACGATTTTGTCTATTCATGGAGACGAACTCTTGATCCAAAAAGTAAATCCGAATTCACCTATGTCTTCACGAACATTAAAAATGCCGACGCCATTGCAGCCGGCAAGAAAAAGCCATCAACCCTTGGTGTCAAAGCTAATGGTGACTATCAATTAACAATCACGTTAAGCAAACCCGTCGCCTACTTTAAAAAGATTTTAGCTGTTTCGACCTTTTATCCGGTCAATCAAAATGCTGTTAACAAATACGGGAAGAAGTACGGGACTTCAGCCGCGACGACCGTCTACAACGGGCCATTTACGCTTACTGGCTGGACCGGGACTAATAATACTTGGACCTTAAAGAAAAATCCAGCTTATTACGATCACAAACTGGTGAAACTGCACCCAATCAATTATCAGGTTATTAAGTCCAATACGACTGCCTATAATTTGTATCAATCTAATAAGTTAGATAGTGTAACACTTAATGGCGAGCAGAGTGTCCAGAATAAAAATAATCAAGAACTCAAAACACTTGCGGGTGGTCAAATCAGCTTTATTCAATACAATCACCATGACCATGTAGCAGCCAACCGTGAACTCCGCACCGCTTTATCCTTAGCAATCAACCGGTCGCAACTGACCAACAAAGTTCTAGAAAATGGTTCGCTTCCCGCCAAAAGCTTTGGTGTGCGCAATATGGCTAAGAATCCTAAAACTGGTACCGATTTTGTCAATGATGCGACCGTTGATGGTACTGTTAATTATAATCTCAACCAGGCTCGAGCCGCCTATCATAAAGCACAACGACAATTGGGCAAAAAATCGCTAACGTTAACGATTACTTGTGGTGATGATGACAACTCACATCAGGTCGCTGAATTCATCCAGGGACAATTGACCAGTCACCTCCCCGGACTAAAGGTAACAATCAAGGCAATGCCATTTACCGCAATGCTAGGTAAAGTTTCCAAGGGAGCCTTCCAGCTTAATTTAACTAGCTGGAGTATGGATTTTGCCGACCCTTCACAATCATTAACAATTTTGACTGGCGACAGCAACTCCAACATGGGCCACTATCAAAGCAAGGCTTACGACCAGGCCATGCAAGCTGCCGAGGGTCCCGATGCTTTAAACGCGACCAAGCGCTATCAAGACTTAGTCCAAGCCGCTAAAACGGCGCTAACTGATCAGGCTGTGACCCCACTCTACGAAGGCCGTTCCCATCTGCTCGTTAAGTCGCACTTAAAGGGCGTCATCTATAATAATTTCAGCGGTGCCGCCAATTATCGGACCGCATATGTGAAGTAACGCCTCATAGTTGCTCCTAAAATTACCCGACCAAAAAGCGTTTCAAGACCATAGCTTAACCTAAGCCGGCCTTGAAACGCTTTTAGTATAGGAATCCAGTGTTAATTAAAAGTCAGTGTTTGCTTCTCGCCACCAACACCCGCGTCAACAAAAAGATCAGTTAGTTTTAATTCAAAAACAACGAGTGTCGATCCAATAGCATCCCAGACTTGTTGATAATTCGGAACTGTTTCTAAATATTGGGGTAGCAAGTCGGTCATCGTCTTAGTTGACCGTTGTAACTTAACGTGTTGGGCTCGTAGATATGGATTGCCCGCTGTTCCATCATTAGGAATCGTAATGAATGCAATATCCGGATTCTGGTCATAAACCTTCAAAGCGGGACTCGTCTTAACTGATGAGAAGTATAGCGTATCTGGTTGTGCTTCGTACCAGACAAAGTTAACAATTTTAACATCTGCTTCATTATTGACGGCCGTGCTGAGGGCAATCTTATTAGTTGATTGAACCACTTGTTTTAATAGTGAAATATCCATGCTCATAGACTCCTTCGATAATCAGATTTATAAATCTATTATACCGTAATTTGCGCCAAACAAGAACATAGGTTTGCCACCCGTAACTATACCAGCCAATCTGCAATCAGTTGTTCATATGGCTCAATCAACTGCTCTTGCTCTACAAACCGACCAAAAACATGGATCGAATTTACTTCCTCCTGAAATAGTTGCGGTTCCAACTTTACCGAACGTGTTCGCTCAGAACTGACTTTTCCATAGAGACTCAACCATTGAACGACCCGCTGTGGCGTTTGTAGTACCATAAATTGATCAACTGGTGTTTTTTTTAGCACCGAGAATAACTGCGCTGCAATCCGGATACCAGTACTATCAAGATCACCCAGATAAGTTAACACAACGCCAGCTTGTTCAATTTTTTGAATCATCTGGACGGAAGACTCGTTAAAGTCATTGCCACTTTGATTAATAAGCGGCCACTCAGGATGCCGATGGGCAAGCCAAATAAAGATACCATTATTTTCAACAATTACCGCTTGCTTGGCCGTAATTAGTGCTGTTTCAAGTTGTGTGATTTGCCACGGATTAAGCGTGAGCGGCTGTGGTAGATTGCTTTCGATAACATTGGTACTCGTAAACGCCATTCCAATTAATTTAGCAGTCAGCTCATTAATCGGCCCAGTTATGACGTGCGTCGTCACCCACTGGTAATAATCGTACATTGCTGGGTTTTCCCGCCGATCATTGAACGTATGGGCTGTAAACCCGAGCTCGACAGCTTGTTGCCCACGCGGCGGTACAACCTGACCAGCCTGCATCTGATCAAATAGCGGTGTCAACTTTGCTGCGGCAACTGGTGGCGTTTTACCCGTTACTGTTTGGTACGCTTCAAGATAACGATCCATCATAAGCCTCTTTTTGCCAGATCAATGCTGGTCGTACCCGGTTCGCATGGAACCTACCATCACCCTGCTGGGCTGGCGCCAACACTTCATAGCACTTCATAGGCAATATTGTCAACGCCATCTGCCAAAATTTTATTCTGCGCCCCGCTTGGCATGGTCGCAATAAAGTTAAAGCCAAAATTGGCAATCGTCCGTGCAAACGACTTCGCGGTCTCAGGATCAAGCTTATCAGCAAATTCATCAAACATCACTAAGTACGGCGTATCTTTCAAATTAGACTGTTGTAATACCATCTTAGGTACTAGCAACAATGGTAGAACCATTGCCTGAGCCTTTTCAGCACCAGAGCCACCGGATTGAACAAACTTATCATCCACAACTTCATAGGCATCATCGCGACTCTGCCGCCGTTTGATCAAGACTTCGAATGCCGACCATTGACGCGTATCTAGTAACTTTTGCGCCTCCACATTAAATGCCTCTTCATCATCCGCTAACGTTGTGTTGTTAGCCAATAAATTCAATCGCCGTTGGACCTCCGCTACTAAGTTTGGTCGAGCTTCCTTAAATGCATTACGGGCTTCCGCAATAACCACGTCGGCTACTTCAGTGGGTGTAAGCCGAATCTTTAATTTAATACTCTGCGCACGTTGCGTGCCTTGCGAAAGCATCACGTTGTACTGCTCGATTAATTTATATTGCTTATCGATGCGATCAACCGCTGCCGCAATGTAAGTACTCTGGGCAACGTCATTGCCTTGCTGAAGCTGGGCTAGCTTTTTCGTGACGTGTTCTTGATCCGTCATAATCAGTGCAATGGCATGGTTGATGTCAAACGCTACCACAATCATCTCGTGATCGCGTGTTGACCGTTGCTGCCGCATCTGACTCGCCTCTGCACCATGGCCACGTTCCTCAAAAACGGTATCGATTGCATTATGGTCAACACCGTCGTCGCCGTTCCGGTGAATTCCCTTACTAATTTTATCGACTAAATCAGTATACGCATTATCCTTCACGATACTACGATTCTGATGGACAAAAGCCAGGACATCTTCAACATCATCCAGTGCTTCGTCAGCTGGAACATATGGCTGTAAAACTTTCAAATTCTGCGTAATCCGCACCGTCAAATCATCCAAACGTTCCTGATAATCTTCAACTTCGACTTTGGCCGAATCTAATTTTCCTTGATTCTTACTCTTACGCGTCTCAAGTTCACGAGTCGTCCGTTCATAACTTTGTTGGTGGGTAACCGCCTGGGCGACTTTTTGATCCAGCTGTGGATCAATCACTAATTCATCTAATTGCTGCTGAGACGTGGTAATATCCCGTTTAATCGCAGCCGGGTCAAATGCTGGTTCCATTAGCGCCTGCAACCGGTCAATCTGTGCTTTTACCGCCGTTTGTTGCTGATGTACTTGTTGTTCATCCTGATCATAGGCCGCCAATTGAGTAACAATTTGTTGGAGTTGCTTTTGCAATGCTTCAAGATCACCTAACAGACTTTCGTTTGCCAATATGACTTTCAAGTCGGGATGCGTTGTCAACAACTGGTCTCGCTGGGCAATTATTTGTTTGATCCGCTGGTCCATTTCGCTAGCACCATCATCGTGAATCTGATGGTTATCTTGGTGCAAATTATCACGTAACCGGCCGCTTAATGGTCCTTGGGCGTGCTGGTCGATAGCTTGATCCATCCGTCCCTTCATCTTGCCAACGATTTGGACATCTTGGCTTCCCTGATTAATCTGATCCACTAAACTTTGATACTGTTTTTGATAACCCTTTTGGTGGCGAACGTAACGCTGCAGTTGCGCGGTCAAATCAACTAACTCAAGCGCCGTCATCACTTCACGTAACTCGGGCAGCGTCGCAGAGTATTGATCCAGCTTAGCCCGCAGCGGACTGAGTTCACTCGTCTTCAACCCATTACGCTGGTGGTCGATTTCTTCAATCTTGGCCACACAATCGGCTAACTGCTGTTTGGCATCATCCAGCTGTTGTAACTGTGCCTGATACGTGGCCAGCCGTTGATTCAAACTGGCAATCGTTTGCTGTAATTGTGCGCGCTGAGTCTTGATTAGCTTTTGTACGGCTTGCTGTTCACGCAATGCATCTACTTGTAAGCTAGCTGTCTTCAAACTGGCTTGAATCGTGACCAATTGCTGGTCACAAGCTTCAATTTCACGATGCGCTTCATCTAACGTTGTCTGAGCTTTCGTCAATCGCTGTTGCGTATCCGCATAATTAGTGAGCGCTTGGCTATCTAAAAAATTCAAATTTCCCCAGAAAATATCCTTACGAATTTTGATTAGTCGCTTATATACACGGCCTAAACGTTCTAATAAGCCGTTCGTATAATTGACCTCACGTTGACTATCAGCAATACGCCTGATTGTTTGCGGATCGATACCTTCTTGAGCATTTTTTAGGGCTTCAATAATAGGCGTGAACTTGGCATTACCTGCCGTCAGAATCGGCGATGCTAATAACCGATACGCTGAAGCCAACTTACTAAGTGCCTGACCGCCATCAAACCCATAAATGACAGTCGCGACTTGATCACGATATGCGGCCGCAGTATCAAAGATTTGCAGCTGATCACCCAATGCGGCGTTAGCCTGCTTGAACGCTGATTTATCCAGACACTTACCGTCATGATCAGTTGTGATGACATCCAGTGCCGCTTGCGGATCACTATTAACAATTAGGAACCACCAAGTAGGTTTACTGGGATTGCCCGTCGTCCTGGTCGCTCCAATTCCCGTAATCGCTTGGCGCCGAGCGGACTTAAAATGAATATAGCTATAACCCGTCCGCACCTTCATGGCGTCTGGTCCCCATCCTAAGAGCATGCTGTCAAAGTTCCGAGCATCCTGGGCGCTATTACGGGCCGCTTTATCTAGTCGATCCGTTCCCTTAGCGGCATTAAAAGACGGTGTCGCGATCGAACCATCAATTAACATTGGAAAGAAACAGTTGGCTAACGTGGTTTTACCAACGGCATTTTCACCAATCAATGTTAGGTTTCCGCGTTGTGACGCTTGTAAATCAAGTTTGAGATACTTATTAAAGTTGCGCAAATGAAAGCTAACTGGTACTAATTGTTCATTCAGTGGCATGAACCGCGTCCTCCTCATTTTCAGTTGCAACGTCAAACCGCTTGATTAATGCGGTTGGATGATAAAACCCATCCTTTTCTTCAACTAAACTATTAGCGAGTAATGTCTTCTTGACCTCGGTCGGATTAACCGTACTTTTGCCAATAACCGTTGGTGCCACGGTCCGGATAAGTTGATTGAGTTCATTATCTGGTAACCCAATTCCAAGTTGCTGTGCAACCGCAATCCCCACCACAAAGGCTCGAGCTGTCACCGGTTGCCGCGTCTTATCAAGCAACAACCCGTAATCTTCGCCAACTTCCAGATCAAATCGTTGTAACTGCTGCCATTGTGCAGCAATCGTGTCACGATGGTCTACTAACGACTGGAATAAGTCAGGTTGCTGTGTCCGACTTACATACTGTTGAACCAATAATGCACGATTAACCATTTGAACAGGCGTCAAGTCTGGTGCGAGTCGCTGCTGTGTTAAATAATCGACGATTGCCTGTGCAACATAGTTAAAGTCGGGACTAATATCCCAAAACTCTGTCACTTCCTGCGTGATTTCGTTATTTTGTACTTCCGGCGTATCCGGTATAAAAAGTTTAAACCGATCAACAAACAAATGTGTGATTTGCCGTAGTACTTCACGCTCGTCCAACGCAACGACTTCACTATGCACAAGTCGAACAATGGTTTGTGTAGAAACAATTCGTGAGGCGCCTGGTTGCATTTCCGGTAAGTTGATAACAGTTTTTAACGTTGCCAATAATAGATGAACGGTTTCCGATTCAAGCTTCGGTCGTCCGAACAAGAACACTAAATTTTCTTGGTAATTCTCGGGTAGCACACCAACTAGATCACGTAAGTACGTATTTACTCGCTGTTGCACCTGGGGGCGTTTAAGTGCGTGAATAGCCTCCTTGGTCCGGTTGGTCATGTTCTTTTGAAGCGTGCTAGTAAACACACTTTGATCAATTAACTGATTAATAATCAGACGTTCATTTTGGTGTAATTCAGGCATTAGCTTGCACCTCTTCAAACCAGATTTCAAAACCTTGTGGTAACCAGACCCGATAATCTTCACCCGTTAAATGTAACGAGATTGGCGTATGACCTGCAACTAACTTCACGCGCACAATTTTCCGACCAAATGGTGCGAAACTATCGTAATGATCATAGCCAGTAGCGCTATATAAGCGTACGACTTCATCACGAGCTAGTTGTGAATGAAAATCAAGCGCGTGATCAATTACTCCATGCGTCGCATCCCGCATGACTAATTGTTTGAATTCTGCCAAAGCGGCTTCCATGACCGCGTCAGTATCATCATTGACTTCTTCGACCGCGATGTCTGGATTGTCCGCTTCAGTTAAAACAACCCGTTGAAGGCGATTAGCCGCGTACTTTACTGGTCCCATCGTTGTTGCTTCTAAAAAGTCAGCCTGGTCATCTAACTCGCGATCCTGTGCTAGATGTCGTGGAATTGGCCGGTCGAGTACAAGCTTTTGATAGTGTGGTAGTAAGGCATCGATTTGCTTGGTCAATTGCTGAATGTCTACTGTTTGGCTTTGAATCGCATCGTATTCCTGGCTTAACCGGTCATTGGCGCCCATTATCGTTTGAAATAATAAGTATAAGCTATCCAAACTACTATCAATCGCACTCGTACTAGCATCAAAACTCAGCGCAAGCTGACTCAACCGCTGCTGAACGTAGTTACGTGTGCGCTGATAACGGATTGCTAGTTCATTACTATCCCCAATGGCATTGGCCGTATTCAAATCATCACTACCTTGTTGACTGTGAGCAACTTGGCTACTAAACCGCTCTGAATCGGTCAATTCACGTACTAACGGCCCTTGATTAAGCAACTGACTAAATGCCGGAATCGCTTTATCATTCAACATCGCTTTTAACCGTTGAGCTGCAAGGCTACCATGCTCAAACGCCAAATTATTCGCCAATTCGTCCAAATCTTCGTCTAACTTATGCATCCCTTTCATGACATCTTCATAGGCTGTGACCATCTTCTGAAAATCATTGTAGAGTCTAGTCGTGACCAAATCTTCTTGGGGTGCGTTCAACGTATGCACTAAATCGCAAAACTCATTGATTCGTGTAATATTAGCGGTGACCGTACTTTCGGCATCGACTACTTTTTGCATCATAGATAAGTATTCAATTCCACTGCTAGTTATCTTATAAACATGCGACTGTTGCATATGGAAACCGCCGTTACGCATCTGCATCCGAATCTTACGGGGAGCGACGTCTACCAACCGTGCATCTTCACTGATAACTCGTAAAACCTCTTTCAGTACCACATCGCTCAAGGGACGTTCATCGGTCTCTAAATAATTTCGATTATACTTATCGAGCAAAAAATTTAGGGTTAATGGCGTCCCGTTGCTGCCATCATGGTAAAGAATCGTTAAGACATTCCAACCAGCTAACGGGTGGTTTTTATTGCGACCTAAAACACTTGCCTTCAATAACTGTTTCAATGGTTTTGAGATTTTAACGGCCAAACGGTTCGCCTCACTTTCTGTATGGCGCTATTAGCCTAAGTATAAGTGAAAGCCTCAGATGCGTCTATACCTGAGGCTAGCGAGTTATGGGGCGAAAATGACAAAACAGGTCGTAAACGATACTATATATGTAACAGACGGAATCAACCTCATTCCATCTCTGTATTACTCGAAAGTAGTGACCTTATGAAAATCATCATTGCACCTGCGGAAAAAATGATTATCGACCAAGATGCCTTTCCAGCTCTAACTGAACCAATCTATCTTGATCAGACGCAACAATTACTGGCTCAACTGCAACACCTCACCTATCCTGAGGCCAGGACCTTATGGCATTGCAGTGACAAACTAGCCCAACCTAATTATGATTGGCTTCAAAAAATTGACCTGAACCGCAATCTGACTCCCGCTATTCTCAGTTACAGCGGTATTCAGTACCGTTACATGGCCCCGGACGTCTTTACCCAGCCAGCCCTTGACTATATTCAGGCAAACTTACGAATCTTGTCAGGCTTTTACGGCATTCTCCGACCGTTTGATGGTATCGTTCCTTATCGGTTAGAAATGCAAGCACGGTTGGCTGTTGGTCAAGCCAAGAACCTCTATGCGTTTTGGGGCGATCGCCTCTATCAGGCACTGACGCCGCGGCCAGAACCAATTATCAATCTTGCTTCTCAAGAATATGCTAAGACCATTGCACCTTATCTAGCTCCGCATCAATCAATGATTGATATTGTCTTTGCAAGCCTTATCGACGGCAAACTCAAAACTAAAGCCACATTAGCTAAGATGGCACGTGGGGCCATGGTCCGTTTTTTGGCTGAACATCAAATCGATGATGTGACGGCCATTCGCAAATTTGACCATCCCGATTATCAATTTGACGAGAAGCGCTCGACGGCCAATCGATTCGTCTTTATCTATCAACATTAAACATCATCACAGCAATCACCAAAGCGCCCGCAGAAGGCTAACTTCTACAGGCGCTTTGGTCTACTTTAAACCTTTTAATAACCATTATCGTGACAGCCAAACAAAATCAGAGCACGCTGATAAACTTCTCAATCTAGCTATTCAGCAAATTATTTCCCGGGAAATGATCACGCTCATTTCTCTAATCATGGGCTGCCAACCAGTGACTCAATCGCGTCATATAGGCCGTGGTTTCATCGATAAACGCCATGTGACGGCTACGGGGAAATAACGTCCAAGTCGCATGAGGTAACTGGTCGACCATGGTCTTAGCGACTAATGGCGTACACAAATCATCCGTTCCACTGGTGACTAAAGTTGGCATCTGCAAATACTGTAATCGGTCGGTATACTCATAATCCGCTAACGTACCAGTCGGATTATATTCATTGGGACCCCACGCGACATTATAAGCCGTGGTCCCCACCCGTTTTGATTGCCGTAGGAATTCAGGATCATCAGCAGTAATCGGGCCTGACGCATGTTGCGTCATAAAATGTTGATTAGCAGTCAGGTAGGCAGCACCTGTGAAATCCTGTAACCGTTCTGCTGTCGCAATAGCCGACTGATCCGCTGGGGACATTAACCGAATCATCCGATGCTGTTCCTGAGCCCACAGTCGGGCTGAAGACAAAGTACTGGCTAAAATCAAACTTTTAATCCCCTGTGGCCGATAGTCACAACCATAAATAATAGCTAGCATACCACCCCAGGACTGCCCTAGTAAGTGAATTTCGGGTAAGTCTAAATACGTACGTAACGCCCGCAACTCTGCCACCCACGTTGCGGCTTGCCATAATTGATCATCATCACGCATCGATGAACGCCCACAGCCTAATTGATCATACATGACGATTGGTCGTCCCGTTTGAACGGCCAGGTCATCAAATCCTTCAAAGTAATTATGCGTTGATCCTGGACCACCATGTAACAAAACTAACGGTGTCTTATTTGATTGCCGATCCCCTACGATTCGATAATACGTCTGATAACCATTAAATGGCATGTATCCTTCTTGCACGTCCAAAATATCACTCACTTTCGTTACTAATTTTTTACTTGTTACGCGTTATGCTAGCTACTATTTCGCATTAACCTTGATTAAAACGTGCCAAACAGATGGATTCCTGTTCGTCAACAATGATCGTCCTATTCCGACCTCCGGGGCTGGGTGACAATTGCTGGAACGTAAGCCGACGTCGATTTGAGCTAACGCACAACCCGCGTCATCTCAAATACGAGTCTTATTCTAAGCCGGAAGAAAATCACTTCCAGCTAAGAATAATTTGGCTACTGAGCATTGTCACCCAGCCCCTCCAGTCGGGAACCCGCTCGAATGGCTGATGAACAGCCACTGAACTTGGTACAATTGGTCGCGGACTATTTTGATAATGGAACTTTAAACGAGACGTTAGGGTTACATTAACCACTTTGTTGAGACGTTCGATTATTACTATGGCGATTCCAAAATAGTGAGCTATCACAATGTCATTTTCTACCTGACAGTTGCTCGACAAAATTACTGTTTATGAAGAACAATGACAAATTCATCAAAAGTTGGGTGCCTCACTGTCTGCCATTCGAATACCATCTCGACTGGAAGGCGTTTCTGACAATGCCCAGTGGTGAAATTTCACTTAGCAAGCGTCTTTTGCTTGGTTAGTGAAAGGCCAGTATTTAAGACGTGGGCTTCGGCTTAAATCTGTGCCCACCACGTTCCGGCAATTGGCAGAAATGCCTGGAGGTCGGTGTAGGACGCGCACCCTAGGAAAGTTTATGCTAACTCGAACTGTTCCCAGCGAACCTAAGCTGGCTGCTTTTGAATTTAAAAAATGGCACATTTTAATCAAGATTGATGACAAATTAACTCGCACAATGCGTACTTATTCTATCCCAATACTAATGTCCACCTGAAAAAGTGAAAAACTTAATTCCATTCTAATACAACTCAAATGACAATAGTAATGTAAGCGCTACAATAGAAGTGCAGAAATAATCAGAAACGGGTGAATAATGATGGTATTAAGTATTATTACAGTATTAGGAATGGGATTAATTGCAGCCACTGGTGTGCACTTTATCAATGGCGCACAAGCGATGCACGCAGGAACGGTCGGCCATCATGTTGGTCAGATGCCGGCTAACCTTCACCAAATCGACTTACGTTAATCTCTTAAAAATTCACGTTAATTTTTAGCATTGCCGCTGAAACACTGGGCAATGCTTTTTTTGTCGTTCCTTTAGCTGACCGTCCTTATCAGTTTGGTGCATTGAGCAGCTTGACAGTCAAGCGTATCATTAACTTATATTATCTTTCTGTTCGTCTAGTCACGCTTCGACCGACCGTTCAGAGAAGGAGTGACTTATTTTTATGGATGATTTATTTGAGAAGGCCCCGATTCCCAAAGCGTATTTCCATTTAGCCTTTCCTGTGGTTCTTGGCATGGTTGCCAGCATGATTTATAACTTAGCAGATACATTTTTTGTTGCTCAAACTGGTAATGCTGATTTAGTTGCTGGTATTGCCCTCGGCAGTCCGCTATTTTCGTTTATGTTAGCAGTTGGCGATATTTTTGGCCTCGGTGGGAGTGCCGTTATTTCAAGAGTCCTTGGTCGTCATGATTATCACCAAAGTGCACGTATCAGTAGCTTTTGTTTTTACATTGCGATCGCACTTAGCTTAGTACTGACAGCCTTATTATTACTATTCGAACACCCAATTTTAGGCTTGCTAGGTGCTACTGCAGCTACCCGTCCCTACATTGCGGACTTCTATCGTATATTGGTATTAGGATCAACCTTTATCATTGTTTCACTGGTTCCCGGTAACATTATCCGAACGGAGGGTCTGGCACAACTTTCCATGATTGCGACCATCAGTGGGACGGTTCTGACCATTATTCTCGATCCCTTATTCTTATTTGGCTTTCACTGGGGTGCTTCGGGCGTTGCTTTTGCCAACGTTTTGGGGTACGCGGTCAACACCAGTCTGTTAGTCTTTTTTATGCGCCGAGCCAAAACGCTCTCCTTAGCACCAAAGTTAGCCCATATCTCGCGACCAACCTTTAAAGCCGTCGTCGCGGTTGGGATTCCAGCCTCACTGACTAACCTAACCCAGAGTTTTGGCATGATGATCTTAAACAGCTACTTAGCCGCATACGGCGCCCAAGCCGTGGCGGCCATGGGAATTGTTCAAAAAGTTTACATGGTCGTTATGATGGTCATGGTCGGCTTTGCTTTTGGGGCCCAGCCTTTAGTTGGTTACACGTACGGTGCTAAAAATTGGCAAAGACTACGGGCAACGTTGCGCTTCGATTTAAAAGTCGAAGGTGGCTACGCAACCATTTGTGCGATTATTCTAATGATTTTTGCGCCTCAACTTATTAAACTATTTATGAATCAACCAGTCATTGTCACTATGGGTACACAAATGTTGCGAGCAATGTTGATTACGACACCATTAGTGGGCTTCATCCTCGTGTTCACGACCGTCTTTCAATCAGTCGGTGCGGGTTTGAGTGCCCTAGCCATGGCGCTTTCGCGGCAAGCAATCTTACTAGGTATCGCCATCGTTATTCTGGCACAGTTCTTTGGACTAACTGGTATTATTTGGGCTCAAGCGGTCGCTGATGTCTTAACGTGCTTACTTGGCTGGTTACTTTATCGGCACACCTTCAAAGATATTCAAGTACCATCCTCAAATTAATAATAACGATATCATGTCGTTAGCTCACTGATAATCATTAAATGGCGCCATCCATTTCAGGTACTGGTGATTCAGTGCGCTGAACTGCATAAGTGAACTAAAAGCTGGTACTTTTGGAATGAGAGGCGTCATTCCAAAAGTACCAGCTTTTTTCACTCTGATTCATTTTTTTATTCGTCTACAGACTGAGTATGGGCTAAATCGGCTTCTAATGACGCAGTGAGTGCCTTCAATAGTTTTAGAGTCGCCGTCATGTTAGCGCGGTAATAACGTTCAGTACCTGTTTTGCTAACAGCTAAAATGCCGGCATCCAGCATCAACTTCAAATGGTGCGATACGGCCGGCCGTGATAAGGCGATTTGCGCTGTAATTTGGTTAACCGTCATCTGATCAGTCCGGCACAGCATCACCAAAATTCGTTGCCGATTTTCGTCTTGAAGAATTGTAAAAATCGGAACACCCTTCTTAAATATTGCCATCGTTCGTTCTGCCAAAAAATCACACCTTTCCAATTACGGTTCGTATTCTTAAACCATTTAACGCTTGCTAAAATTGAAAGTCAAGAATTAATCGTTGACTTTTTGTAAGTAAGCGACTAGAATCAACAGCATGGTTTGTTCAAGATGTTAAACATTTAAACCAATATGTTAGGAGTCCACTATGAAAGCTGCCATTATTACTAAATACAAGCAAATAACCCCCATGGTGACAGAAGTCCCTGTTCCGACAATAGCTCCCACCGATGTTCTCGTCAAAATCATTGCCGCCAGTGTCAACCCAATCGATTTGAAAACCAAAGATGGCGATCTGAGATTGTTACTACAATACACCATGCCACTAATTATGGGCAGTGACTTTGCCGGTGTAATTACTGCCGTTGGCGACCAAGTACCGGGCTTTAAAGTTGGTGATGCTGTTTACGGTCGCGCACCCAAAGATCGAATTGGAACCTTTGCCGAATTTATCGCCATCGATCATCAAGCCATTGCACTGAAACCAGCCAATCTTAATTTTGAAGAAGCCGCTGCAATTCCATTAGTAGGTTTAACCAGTTACCAAGCGCTACACGATATAATGAACATCCAGCCGGGACAAAAGGTTTTCATTCCCGGCGGTTCAGGTGGCATTGGGATTATTGCCATTCAACTGGCTAAATATTTCGGCGCTTACGTCGCAACCACTACCAGTGCGAAACATTTTGACCTCGTTCAATCACTAGGTGCTGATAAAATCATTGACTATCATCAGCAAGACTTTACTGATGTATTATCCCATTACGATGCCGTATTAGATACTCGTGGCGGGCAATCCCTCGAGGCCGCTTTTCAGATTATCAAACCAGGCGGTCAGATTGTCAGCATTGCCGGACTGCCAAACGCGCGTTTTGGTAAGGATTACGGACTGCCAATATGGAAACAATGGTTATTGGGTCTAGCAACGCGGAAACTGAGTCGACTGGAACAACAAGCCCAGGCTACCTATTCGTTTCTGTTCATGCAACCTAGTGGCCAGCAACTTGTGCGCCTGCGACAACTAATTGAACAGGGCGTTATTAAACCGGTTGTTGATCGGATTATTCCCCTCACCGACATCAACGCCGCGTTAGAATATTCGCATTCCGGTCACGCTACCGGTAAAATCATTATCAGTATTCAACCTAATTAGCTAACTAATATACTTCAAATCAGTCTTTTTAAGGAGTCATGATCAATGAAAAAAGTTCTAATTGTCGAAACCAATATCACCCGTTACCAAGGAACTAATGAGCCGACTGGTCTTTGGTTAGGTGAAGCCGCTGAGTTCGTCGATGAAATGCAGCAAGCTCAAATTGCCGTTGACTATGTTAGTCCTAATGGTGGCTTCGTGCCCCTTGACCCGCGTAGTATGAAATATACCGATGCCGCCACAATGGCCGTGTATGAAGATTCTGACTTCATTAATCGGGCCCTTAAGAACACGCTCAAGCCTAGTCAGGTCGATCCCGATGATTACACTGCTATTTACTATACCGGGGGCCACGGTGTGATGTGGGACTTTCCAGACAACCCTGAGTTACAAGCCATCGCACTGGCCATTTATCAACATGGTGGATATGTGACTTCCGTTTGTCATGGAATTGCTGGCCTCCTAAACATCAAAGACCAAACGGGCCAATACTTGATTGCTGGCAAAACCATTACGGGCTTTACCGCAACTGAAGAGCTGATTGCCGGCAAAAAACGAGTCGTCCCGTTCCTTAACCGTGAACGAGCTACTGCTCACGGTGCCATCTTTAGTCAGCATCGATTTTATCGCGAATATGCAATTACTGACGGCCAATTGATTACTGGTCAAAACCCGTTCTCAGCACGCGCGGTCGCACGCCAATTGATTGCTAAACTATAAAAAAAACAAGCACAAGGCTCGTTTTTTTGCGTTAATCTTCAAAAATCCGCTCATGCAAAACACCAAACGGCGCATGATCGACATAAATCTGACCAGTGTCGTGAAATCCATTACGTTGATAAAAACGATGGGCCACAGCATTATTTGCCAGAACAAGTAGACAATTCTGTGGATAGTCCGCCTTCAAGCGACGATGGGCCTGGATTATTAACTGCTGACCAATGCCATGATGATAGTTCGGGTGAACATATAGTGAATACAGTTCGCCCCACCCCTCATAATTTGCATGTCTGGCCGGACCAAATGTGCAAACACCCACAACTTCACCAACAGCCGTCATTGCCAACAACATATTTTGCCACCGCCGTTCTGGCCGCCAAGTTGTTGGCGTCAATTGCTGTAAATAACTTGCAGGCATCAAATCACGATATGCTGATTGCCAGGTCTCATAATATAACTGTCGAATTTTTCCAAAATCACTGTCTGCTTCAGCGCGGACGATCCGATAGGTTAGCGCCATCAGCCTGACCACCTTTCAATTCAAGTTGTCCCTAAGTGGGACGCATTTAATCATTTATATAAATAAGGTATCCACCAACTATTCATAAAGAGCATCAATTAGATGAATGTTTCACGTGAAACAAAAAACACAGTACACTCAAAAATTAAAAATGAATCCAGTACAACATGTTCATTTTGAGTTTGGTATTGACCTGAACTATGACCGAATTCGTCGCATATTTAACACATTTGGCAGAATTACGGCCGTAATAATAATGACCACGCCAACCATTTGCACCCAATCAATAGTTTCATCAAGCAATACAAATGCAACAACAATCGAGGCTGGTAACTCTAAAGAAGAAAGGATTGGGCCAATGCCAAGCTCTAAGTATGGCATAAACAATGAATACATAACCAGTGGGAAAACCATTGAGAATAGTGCAATCAGTACTCCCCAGCCGACTGTTGCTGGCGTGGTAGGTGCCGTAATTAATTGCGGTGCCCACACGATGGCAATGAGTATGAAAGCGCCCAAACACAACAACCACGTTTTCGATAGCGGGTCTAAGTTATTGCCTAAGCTAGCCGTAAACTGCATCGTGCAAGCATACGAGCATGCCGCTAAAAAACTTAACATCAAGCCCCACGGCGAGAGCGCCTGCGTAATTGGAAACAGACCAGCAGCTAACATCGTGCCTATCAATACCAAAACAATACTAACCGCCTGCAGTCGGGAGGGACACCGATGATGAATCACTGCTCCTAGTAATGTCGACAGCCAGACCGCCTGCATCAACATTACCGCGGCCACAGCAACTGGGATAAGCTTTAACGCCTGTATGTAAAAGGTGTTGGTAAATCCCGAAGCCGTTCCAGCCGCAATTACCAGTCCGATTTGCTTCCAATTCGTTTGCTGATTACGCAAACGCGCACGGCGTAAAATTTGAATCACGCCTAAAATCACAACCGCACTCAGAAAGGACCAGAATAGCAATGGCCCATTGACAACCCCCTGCCGACGCGCAATTTTAAATAGTGACGCCGGAATTCCAAAACTAATGGCCCCTAAGCCAACGAACAGGGGCGCAATTTTCTTCACATTAATCATCCTCTCGTTGACAAGATATGTTGGAGCCGGGCACGATACCACCAGTCTGGCAAGCCCAGTGAGTAGCGCATCAGCATCTCACCAATAATTTGCACAATTGGGCGTCCCGGTTGTATTTGGCGTTCTAACAAGCTGTCATAAAAGTCCGCTGGGGCACTGACTAAGTGCCCGTTAAGATTGACCCGTAACGGCGCATTTTCTACCACGAGCGCTTGCCATTCATAACTATGAGCACGCTGTTCGTCCTCAGAAACGTCTTGTGCCAACTGTAAGTAATGCGCAATATCCGCTGGCAATACTTCCGATAAATCCGACAAAGTCTGTAAAGCTAGACCTGGCCGAGTTATCACTTGACTTAGCGGTACCATCACTTGTCTCAATTGCGCGTCTGTGTCTGCTAACTGCTGACACAACCAGTCGTATCCTAACCAATCATCGGGCATGGTAGACCACCATACTCGTAGCACGCCCCCCTACTCAACTTGAGACTTTAATGTTACCAACGCTTGCTTGACAACCGTGGCATCGGTACTGTGTGACATGATAGCAAGCTGTGCTGGATCATCAGTTGTCAATCGAGTTAAATCACCGATTTGTAGCGACAATGGCAAACTCAATACTGGCTGGTGCAACTCATGTTGCAAGGTTACCGCGAACGTCGAATTAAACGTCACATCCATCATCTGAATTTCCTCAATTTCTATTTTGATGGCGCCTTAAAATGTGCCAATTCCGTATTCGAATAAACGTACGGGACGTGCGCCATCTCTGGCACTTGATTCCAAGCCACCGGATAACCCGCACCATGTGCGCAAAAGACCGAGTCCGGTGTATTTTCTAAATCTGCTGTGGGGACATATTTGGCCTTATCGACAACAGCCATCTCGTTATGACACGGCCGATAGCCATCCACGATACATTCCAATTGCCCCTGCCCATGCGTGTAAGCTCGAACCGTCTGTGAATAGTCCTGCATCGCTGCTACTGGCGCCGTTCCTGTAATTGTCGTCAGGTCAGTCCCATCCGTGGCTATACTTGTATTAGCGACCGGTGCGTCAAACTGACCATTCATCCGCTGAATATCAGTCATCGCCCGACCAACTTGTTCCTGACCAACTTCTAGACGGAACCGATACCACGGCTCCAATAACTGACAATCACCACGTTGTTTTAACATCATCAAGCCTTGACGCAACGCGCGCCACGTCGCTTCACGAAAGTCACCACCAACCGAATGAACATTGCTAGCCCGACCACTAACCAGTGTTACCTTAACATCCGTTAGTGGTGCGCCAATCAGGACACCCACTTGTGTTTTGGCTTGGAGGTTTGACACGACTTGGTGTTGCCAATTTCGGCCAAGCACTTCCAATGAACAATCGGTCGTAAATTGAAGCCCGCTTCCCCGCGGTGCGGGCGTCAGCAACAAATGTACTTCCGCGTAGTGTCGTAACGGTTCAAAATGCCCAACGCCTTCAACAGCTTGGGTAATCGTCTCTTGATACAAGATACTCCCCGTTCCAAACTTTACAGTCAGTTGAAAACGATCCTGCAAGATTTGTTGCAAAACTTCCAGTTGAATCGTTCCCATGACCTGTACTCGCAATTCCTGGAGTGGTTCTGACCAAGTCACGTGTAATTGCGGATCCTCATCTTCAAGTTGACGCAAGGCTGCTAAGCAGGTGTGTAACTCCTCACGCTGAGGATCAAGTGCGTAAGTCAGTACGGGCTGCATGACGGGTTGTAGACTAGTTGCTGCCTGTCCCAATCCTTGCCCCGGCCGCGTTCCCGTTAGACCGGTAATTGCACCAACGGATCCTGCCGTCAGCGCGGACGTGGTCGCATACTTAGTCCCGTTGTAAACCCGTAACTGATTGACTTTTTGGTCATCATACACGATATCTTTAGGTCGTAAGGTGCCACCGGTCATCCGAATCCAAGTAAGCCGTTCACCTTGATCATCGTGCGTAATCTTGAACACCCGCGCGCCAAATTCAGGACGCGTTAATTGTGGCGTCGTCCAATAATCAAGACCAGCCATTAGCGCATCAACCCCGTCCAGCTTAAGTGCCGCGCCAAAATAACACGGAAAAACTTCCCGCCGTTGAATCATCTGCCGAATCGTGGCATCACTTAACGTCCCTGTTTCTAAGTAATCCGTTAACACTTCGTCATTTTGCATCGCAATATCTTCAACTGCCGCAGTCGGTATGACTGGCCGATCTTCCAACGTGTCCCCGGATCCCGGCGTGTTAAACGCCACACAACCAGGCGATAATGTCTGTTGAATTTGTTGTATCAATTGGTCGCTATCCGTCCCCGGCGCATCCATCTTATTTACAAATAGAATGGTAGGAACGTCATAACGGGCTAATAATCGCCATAACGTCCGCGTGTACCCCTGCACACCATCAGTCGCTGAAACAACTAAAATTGCGACGTCCAAAACCGACAGTACTTGTTCAGTCTGGGTCGCAAAATCAACGTGGCCCGGGGTATCCAAGAGTGTTAAATTAATGTCTTTATATTGTAAATTAGCTTGGTGTGAAAAAATCGTAATACCACGCTGTTTTTCAAGCGCATCCGTATCTAAAAAAGCATCGCCATTATCGACGCGCCCTAATTGCCGTAGCGCGCCAGACCGGTATAGTAATGCTTCTGACAGCGTCGTTTTACCGGCATCGACGTGGGCAATAATTCCCGCTACAATCCGTTTCATATTGGGCTCCCTTCATGATTAGTGAATCACTGCTTCCAGTATACCGGTTCTCAGCACTGAACGGCTAGTAAAGGTCTGCCACTAACGTTAAATATGCATGAATTTCGGCGTGTTTTAGTCCAATGTTAATCACCAAAATCAGGCTGATTACTTTCCATAGTTGCAATCACTTTAAAGTAGTGGTGACCCATTTCCCGTGCAGTATCGCAAAAAAGGTATCCGTAGCCTACAACTACCGATACCTTAAAATCATTTTCAGACTTAATCATAAAAACGCTCAAAACAATTTACAAAAAACTCATGGCAACACTATCTTTAAGCAACCAGCGCCAGGTCGCCAAATTGCAACGTGTGGTTAACTACTACTCAATTCCTAACTTGGATGCACCAACCCATTTAAGTGATTTATTAACGGCTATCCTTGATGAAAATGTTGTCCAGTTAACGATGACTACTGTGACAGCTGGGTTTCAGATTTTTGATTTATTATATCGGCATGGTATTTGGTTTTTCAGTGGCGTCAATCTCGATAACAATGCTTGGGGCATCTATCGCCGAGATACGATCAAAGCATTTCAAACCAGTGAGCAACCAGCACGGTATACTTGGAAACAGCTCGCGCAACGGCAACGGTCCTACGATCACCATCATCACAATATACATTATAAATGCGCACTAACACCTCTAGGCCGTGAACATGTACAAAAGAATAATTATCCTAATATGCACTTAACACATCAGAACGACCAAGATTATCTCATTGGTGGTTATAATCAAGATGAATTAGCCTATATGGTCGACTATTTACTGGGACTTGGCCGCAACGTTAGAATTATTTATCCGGAAGCGTTAAAAACTGCCTATCTGCAAGAACTGCAGCAAATTCAAGGCTTCTATTAACGTTTGGTTTTCTGAACAAAAATGAGGCTGTGACATAACTAGCCTCTGTATAAGTAAATGGGACGAGAAACCGAATTTTGGTTTCTCGTCCCATTTGTTTACGCCTTTGATTTTTAAAGCTGGTCCCTACCGTGACCAGTTTCATAATGTTTAACGCCAGTATTACGATTCCGGCTTCCTTGGTGACCTTGTCGAAACCTCGCACCGAGAATCGATTGAAATGTAAAGAAGCCTTCATCTTGCCAAAAACTGGCTCAACATCGATCTTACGTTGAGCGTAGATCTGACCAGTTTCTGGAGCTGAAAGTAATTCTCGTTGTTTCGATTTGAAATATTCCCAATTTTCGTTCACGGAAATCCTTTTAAGATATCCTTTTGGTGTTAGTGCCGCGGAAATTAGTTGATGATTTTCATCATACTTTTCGGCAATGTATTCTTTAAAGTCACGGGTAAAACCATACTTATCAGTCCGTTGACGATAAGCATTAAAATTAAACCGGACGTTTTGTGGATTGATAAAATAATCATCTTTTTCATGATAGTCCCAGTTCATAACCTTACGGTCATCACTTTGCCATTTTCGACTATTCTCTTTAAGCATTGTGCCGTATGGAATTAAAACGGTATGCTGACCGAATTCATCTTCCAAGTACCGATAATTACTTTCGGAACCGTATCCGGCATCGGCAACGATGGTGTGACCTAACACATTGTTGGCCTTTAAATGTTCAATAAACGGTTGTAAGGTTCGTGTGTCGGTTGGATTTTGGAAAAGCCGATATCCCGTAATGAACTGATTACTCGTGGCGATTTGAACGTTGTAGGCAGGTTTTAATTGACCGTTTTGCATCGGATCTTCCTTGACCCGCATAAAGGTGGCATCGTGATCCGTCTTAGAGTAGCTGTTACGTTGATCATAAATAGCTTGCTGTGCTTGGTGTTCACGCATTTTATCACGTCGTTTATCCAACTTACGTTTTTGTGATTTAACAGTCCGGCGTTGCTGTTTGGCTGGGTTCGGGGAAACCTGCTTAGTTGCTTCCACGGTTTCATTAAGGACCACTAAGTGATCCTCAACCTTGCTAATCATGATATCCAATAGTTCGGGAGTCAGCTCTGATCCTGCCGGAATTTCACCGACAATTTTAGCTTCATGAAGCTCGCCTAACAGGTCAACGAGTTTTTCGCGATTCATCTTGTCAAATCGTATCGTATTCTTCTTCCAAACAAAGCTATACTTGTTGGCGTCGGCTAGGATCTTAGTTCCATCAATAAATGAAACATCATCAATCATGCCATTTTGACGAAGATATTGAGTTAGTTGTGATAAGCTATCGGTTGTCAAAGTGGCCAGTTCATCAGAAATTCTAAAGCGACAAATCGTCCGGTAGGACGGAATTTGGTCGGCAATTAACCACCCAGCTGGCTTGTTTTCACGGGCAAACCGTTCAATTTTACGACTGCTGAAAATGCCATAGCTGTATGCTAAAAGGACCAGTTTTAACATGGCACCGAGGTTATATTCCCGCGGACGGCCAAACTGGTAATCATATTTTAGTTTTAAACTCTCAACAAGCTGGTTGATGTAACGAGCAGGATGATGCTCTTCTGGTTGGTAATCCAAGGCGATACTCAAAGTGGTTTGATTCATGTTATAATAATCTTGCATATTAGGAATGTCCTTTCGAGGATAATTTCGTAGAGTATCGGGTGCGACCGATGCTCTTTTTTTATTTTCTATTATATCAAAAGTAGGTCTGGAAAAATCCGAAGATTTTTCCAGACCTGCGTTGTTTCTAGAGACTTATGTCACAGCCCCATTTTTACTAACCTGCTTATTCTCTTCTTAACTGTTTTATTCAGCCGTAATATAATTCAAAATTGCATTCAGAACTTGTTGATTCTCTCGTGGTACCGGCGTTTGTAAAATTTCTGCTGCGGTTTGGTTTAGGACCGACCCCGCAATATACTGATAGTCATTGACGACCATTTCACTAACATTGTCCGCAGCCGGCTCAAAGTGAAATTGTAACCCCACTACCCGATGCTTCCATACGAAGCCCTGATTGGTCACACGATCACTAGAG
This sequence comes from Lactiplantibacillus argentoratensis, assembly GCF_037290055.1. Taxonomy (NCBI): domain Bacteria; kingdom Bacillati; phylum Bacillota; class Bacilli; order Lactobacillales; family Lactobacillaceae; genus Lactiplantibacillus; species Lactiplantibacillus argentoratensis. The sequence continues at coordinate 76,955 of NZ_CP147647.1, read as the reverse complement.
AACAACAGCGTTGCTTCGGCTGGAACGGTGAACATCTCCTCGTGCCAATGCAAGACCGACAGTTTTGCTGGAATCCCCGGAATCACAGGACTCTGTCGGTAAATCGGTGCCCAACCTACTTCCTTAGCTGGCGCCTTAGTGACAGGGTATCCTAAGGTCTTCGCAATTTGTTGCGCGCCGTAACACGCACCAAACATTGGGATATCGCGGTCCAATAATTGTTGAATCAAGTCTCGTTCCTGCTTGATCCATGGCAGCGCATCGTTGGGACTCATCGGTCCGCCGAGGATAACAAGCATCTCCGTCTCATCCGCCGTTGGGAGAACACCGAATTGATACGGGTGATAGACATACATGGTATGACCATGGGCATGCGCCCAATCGGCAATCATTCCAGGGCCCTCATTGGGGGTATGTTGCAACACATTAATTCGCATGATTAGTCCTTTCCACAACGGCAATGTTTGGTCTGGGTATCGCCTGCAATTACCCAAGATAGAGTCATTATACCACGCTAATTACTTGAGCCATGGGCAATTATGTTAAACTTAAAGCCAATCCTAATTAAGAGGTGATAATAATGGACATCCAATCTTTTTTCGAACAAGCTAAAACGACGCTCAAATTGACACAAAGTACCCCATTACAAAGTGCTTATCAGTTTGGCAGCGAGCCTGATAAACTCGCACAGCTCGTACTAACTGGCACAAAAACGGCTACCACCAGCGCTTATGACCTATACGAAACTGATGAACCACTGCCAAAAGTGGGCGCTTATGACGTCATCTTAGATGCTCATAATCAGCCTGTCTGTGTGACCCGGACCGATCAAGTCATGATTACGCCTTACTTGGACATCGATGCAACCCACGCTTACTTAGAAGGTGAAGGCGATCGTACTTATGCCTATTGGCGCCGTGTTCATGATGCCTTCTTCAAGCAGGAGTACCAAAGCGAGCATCAGCGCTTTGATCCCCATACTGCACAAATGGTTCTGGAACGCTTCCACGTCGTTTATCCCGTTCAGTAAAAATAGGGTTCCAATCAGCACTGGTGAATTCGTTTCCATTAGTGGTATATTGGAATAGAACTTTCATTAGGGGGAACGACACATGCATACTATCGAACAACTCAATGACGGGCGCGCGGTCTATCTAAATGGTCACCGCGTCAATGTCGCCGATGTGCCCATTTTTCGTAAAACTTTAGCACTCAATAATCAGTACTATGACCTGCAACACACCCATCCCGAAGTACATACTTATCAGGAAAATGGTCACCGCTACGATATTGCTTTCAAAGTGCCACGCACCGTCGCTGATTTACAACAAAAACACCGTGCTTATCAAGAAATTGCGCAAAGTAACAGCGGCATGTTAGGCCGCACACCGGATTTTCTTAATACTGGGATGGCCGTCTTAGCAGAACGCGCTGCCTTCCTCGGGCAAAATCAATATACTGATTTTGCAGCTAATGCCCGCAATTACGCTAAGGCGGTCAAAGCTAACGATATCTTCATTAGCCATGCGCTTCAAAACCCACAACTCAACCGTCAAAAAGCCATCAATGCCATTCCGTCTGGATACGCGGGTGTTCATACCATTGAACGTAATCAAGATGGAATCTTTGTTTCTGGTGCCAAAATGGTCAATACGATGGCCCCAATTGCTGATGACCTCCTGATCTTTAATCCGCCGGAACTGTTGTTAGAAAACGGCGATAGTAGTTATGCTGTCGCCTTTGCTACGCCACTCAATAATCCGGGCGTCAAGATCATTTGTCGCAAATTATTAAATCATCCCGCCGCTTCCATTACGGATTACCCACTCAGCAACGCCCTTGATGAGATTGACGCCTACATTGTCTTTGATCACGCCTTTATTCCGTGGTCAAAAGTATTTGTTGAAAATAATGTTGAAATGAGTAATCGTTTCTTCATCGATTCAGGCATGTTTAGCCACACTTCCCATCAAGATGAGGTTCGAGGTATTACTAAGCTTGAGTTAGCAACCAGTTTAGCGCTTCGGATTGCTCATATCTTAGGATTAGATGGTTTCTTAGGTGTCCAAGAAAAACTCGGTCGGTTAACCGCTAATCTGGAACTCATCAAGGGTACCATCACCCGTTCAGAAGACAACGGTCATCTGGACGAATTCGGTATCTATACGCCCAGTCTCCAAGCTTTGCAAGCGGTTCGCTCGACCCTTCCCGAATACTATGACGAGGCCTTGCGCGTGACTCAACACTTAGCGGCCGGTTCCATGGTTGGCGTGCCAAGTTTTGCGGAATTTGACGGCGATAATGCGACAATCCTCAACCAGGCACTCACGACGGACCGAGCCACCGCTAAAGCCCGCAAGCGCTTGTTGAACTTAGCCTTCGATTTAACAAGTTCTGGCTTTGGTCAGCGCCAATTGATGTACGAATACTATCATGGTGGTGATCCAATGCGTATTCGTGCCCAACATTATCAACGTGCCGATTTACAGGCTGGCAATCAGATGATTGACCGACTATTGTCAGCGGACAACGCAAACACCCATGAATAAGTAATCACACCAATACCCAGGTTAGTCCTTAAGTGAGTATTGGTGTGATTTTTGCGTCTTTAGATTATTGACTATTTAGTCAAATATAATTCGCGTAACTGTTGACATTCCGCTGAGGTCAGCCCTAGACCCGTCTGCAAGTAATTTAAAAATGTGTCGTACCGGGCCTTGATGACTTCAAAGTAATGGCTCAGGTAATCAGTGTCTACTAATAATGCCTGGTTCACGGCCCGTTGTTGCTCCTCAGATAATTGCGACGCCATCGTCGCCAAGATTTGTTGATTAGCAGCTGCACGTGCTTGATTTGTGAGCAGATAGTCAGCCATGATTTGCTCGTCACTAATGCCCAAAATTTTTAGAAATAAGGCGGCCCCGACGCCGGTGCGATCCTTACCAGCAAAACAATGGAACAGTAGTGGCTGATCTGGAACCAGTAGTAGCTGTATAAATTGACGATAACTTTGACGGGCAGTAGGATCTAACGCTAGCTGTTCATATAACTGAACCATGCGGTCATGGACCGCCCCCGTACTACTAATCATCGATTGTAAACTTGCATCGTTCGTCATGACTTGTGCTAGCACATCCAGCACGTGATACTGGACGTGTGGCCATGTCGCATCTGGAAATTGATGACGCTCATCAGCACTACGCATGTCCACGATTCGCGTAATGCCAAGCGTGGTTGCTAGATACTGCGTCTGTGCCGGTGTTAATTGATCCAATTGTCCTGACCGGTAAATTAAACCATCTTTGATTACCTGCTGATTTTTATTGCGATAACCACCTAGTGACCGTAAATTAGTAATCCCTTCCATGACCAAGCCCCCTGCTAGATTGATAACTTAATTGTAAACTGTCACCGTTAAATTTTCAGTCAAAGGCCATTTAAAAAAGTCATTTAGTCACCAGACCCAACTGATCTAGTGACTAAATGACTTGTTAACCGCTAACTTTATCGACTCAATTAATCAAAGTGTCGCCATTCGTGATCCAACAACGCACGCGCTACAAATAGCCCGAGCGGTAAAAACATGATGATTAACACGGCCTTCGTCAGCCATAGTGAACCGACACCAATTTGATTATTGCCAATACTATAAATTGCACGATAAATATATAATCCCGGAACCATAATTACGATTGAAGGTACCGTCAATGAAATCCGGGGATAGCCGTTATAACGATTAACTACCGATGCGATCAAGCCGGCAACGAGCGCCCCACAAAAGGCGGCTGCGGCTGGTGGCATTGCCGTCAAGTCGACTAGTTCGAGGCGCAATGTATTCGCAACGGCACCAATAAATCCCGCGGTAATGGCCATTTTTTGCGAGCTATTAAACATTATTGAGAACCCGTAAACGCCGCAAAAACTAGCTGGTAATCGTAATAAAAGTACCGCTAACGGTGAAAGTCCTAGTGGTAAGAAATCAGCTGGTTTGAAGTTCACCAGTGTCGCGACCAGCCAGCCGATGAGGGTTGCAATCAGGGTAACCATAATCGCATAAGCTAAGCGCTCCAGTCCTGAGCGCATATCCAACTTAGAGATATCCAACATACTCGTAATGAACGGAAAACCCGGAATCACGAATAACATGGCACCAATATACCCCGCCTCATGCTGGGCAAGAATTTGGAAATTATATTCAAAAATCTTAAAACTAACCATATAAGCCAAACACGCTACCGCAACGCTGACCGCAATCCCGGCAACCGTCGTCATCGACCGTTTACCCATCAGCGCCCGAACATAGTTACCAAGACCCGCGCCCAAAAAGGAACAAATCATCTCGGGAATACCCCCACCAAGTAAGAAGATAAATCCACTACAGGCTAAGCCAGCTGCCAACCCAAGAACCAGTGGCGAATACTGTTTAGGACGCGTCTGAACTTCATCAATTGCTGCATGCACTTGTGCCACCGTTAACCGTGCATATTTCGCATCAAAGTCTTTGACAAACTGTTCAAGAATATTTAGTTTATCCGTATTTACACCAGTATTTGGTATCGATAATACTTGCGTATAACTACGTTCATGATGAAAGCACGTGTACTGAATCGAAATCAACCCGATATCTGCCGAGCACGTTAAATTCAGGCTGCGAGCAATCTTATTCATCGCATCACGAACCCGCCACGCTCCCGTCCCACACGACAACATTAAAATGCCAACTCGACCAACAATTGATGTTCGCTCTTGTAAGCTAGCATGCTTAGCGGGAACATCTTCATTACGGATAAAGTCCTTCCATGGAATCGTCATATGATGTCGTTGTGACAGCGGCATCACCGACTTACGCTCTTTATTCATTTCTTCCTCCATCTTAGATCGTCCATTATGTTAGTAGCTTTCCCCCTTATTTTAGGCTACTAACATCATTTATGATAGCGATTTTGTCATTTTAAAAGCATAATGTTTCACGTGAAACATTAGCCTCATGATGAGTTTCCCCAGCTTGTTAATTGAACTACCCCCTCAAAAGTAAACTTGATTACCATTCGTTAATTTAAGCGTCACAATTTTCGCCGCTATCCGCAATCATATGATAAGTTACCGTTATCATCTAATAAAGGAGCGATTTGTATGTGCACTAGTCTAACTTATACAAATAGTCATGGAGGCCACTTCTTAGCTCGTACAATGGATTTTAATGTTGACTTTGAGACCCGTATTATGTTCATGCCTCGACATTACCGCGTGACGGGTGACCTTGGTGATTTCACCACGACTTATGGCTTTATTGGCGCGGGTCGCCAACTGAACCATGAAATTTTCACGGACGGCGTTAACGAATGTGGTGTCAGCATCGCAGCACTCTACTTTCCGAATCATGCAATTTACCAGCCACACAGTAACCAAGACAAAATCGATCTCGCACCCCACGATTTCGTCGCCTGGGTACTCGGAAAAATCACCAGTGTTTCTGACCTACGTGAGCGCGTCAAAGACGTTCAATTGATTAGTAGCACGGCAGAATTAATTAACGAAATTCCACCACTTCACTTTATCATTAGTGACCAAACCGGTGAAACCGCCGTCTTGGAACCAACTAGTGGCGAGCTTCGCCTGATTAATAACCCAGTCGGCGTCCTGACCAATTCACCGAACCTCAAATGGCAGCTACAAAACTTAAGTAAGTATGGCACCCTGACTAACACCGAGCGGCCACTAAATAAATTCATTAACTACCAACCTGGTTCACAGGGACCTGGTACGGGTGCCTTAGGTCTACCTGGTGACTATACTTCGATGTCTCGCTTCGCACGGACCGTCTTCTTGAAACACTATGCGCAAGTGCCAGCGACAACAACAGATACAGTCAACTTACTTCAACACATCTTGAATGCTGTGACTATTCCCAAGGGCGCCAAAGTAGCCGCCAACGGCCAAGCAACCTATACTGAGTACCGTAGCTACATGGACTTGAATCATCAAACGTACGCACTAGAACTGTACGAAAATCCGGGAGTGATTCAGCAAGTTAACTTAACTGATCATTTATTAGAACAACAGACCGTTCCGTTAGAATACGTCCTTAGTCGCACCCCACACGTCCAATTACTAACTCCCGATGTTGCCACCTTGCCAGCGGCCCATTAAGACTTTCAGAAAAGCAGTAACTCAAAAAAGCTTGCATCACAAATCTAGTTGATTTTGTGATGCAAGCTTTTCGTATTATTTAAACTTAGTCTAACGCGGCTTTTAGATTAGCTAAGGTTAATTCGCTCGTTGAAGTGAAGTTAACATCCGCACCCGTCAAAATGGCAGGATCACCAATCCCGATCGACGTTTCACCAGCACCATTAATTGACTGAATACCGACCTTAGCATCTTCAACGCCCGCACATTCTTCAGGCTTCAAGCCAAGCACTTCCGCGCCACGTGCGAAGATCTCTGGATCTGGCTTACCATGTTTCAAGGTTGCGGGATCCACCCGGGCTTCAAAGTAATGCGCCAAGCCTAACTGTTCCAGAACCAATGGTGAATTCTTAGAAGCTGAGGCCAAGGATAAACGATACCCATGCTTAGCGAGATCAGCCAAGAAGTCTTCGATACCAGGTAAAATTGCAGTTTTATCCATTCCCTTCAACAGGTTCAGATAATTAGTATTTTTCTTGGCTGCGTAAGCCACTTTTTCAGCTTCCGTATAGTCGTTTTCCTTACCACCCGTTTTTAAGATCAAGTTCAACGAGTCCATTCGACTAACACCCTTTAAATTATCGGCAAGTTCTTCACTCCAGGCAACGCCCAACTCGTCAGCTAATTGATGCCAAGCTTGTGAATGATAAACGGACGTATCCGCAATCACACCATCTAAATCAAATACAAACCCTTTAATATCTGCAAATTTACTCATTAATGGTTCCTCCTCGTTAATTACCAGCACAATTGATTGCTGGGTACCGGACAACTGCGCAATCATCAATAGATGCGCCAAGAGTGACGGCTACCCGTCTTGTTTTGAAGCACACCGTTATTGTTCACTTAACATTATAAAACGCTTTCAGCTTCAATGCAACCGGTTGCATAACAATTTTAATGACGACTGTTGCCAATCACACGACTGCCGCCGATCAAATCGCAATGGCGGCCCCATTACTGCCGTCCATCCTGAATTCACGGATTTACTAATAATGACTGATCCAACCATTTTTCCACAAACGGTTGCACGCTTTTACGCCCCGCTTAATCTTGGGTCGGAATTGGAATATCCAGTCGATACTGGTACTGATGCTGGGTTAAAAATTGCCGTAATTTAAAACTAGCAGCCAATTTAAAGCACGTTTCCGCATCCCGTAAATCGCATCCGGTCAGTGTTGTGATATGGTGCAGTCGATTACGCAGTGTATTTGGATGAACGTATAATTGCTTAGCCGTGCGGGTCAAATTACAAGTCGCCCGTAAGTAGACATCTAATGTTGGTACCAGTTCTGTATGGTTTTGCTGATCATAGGCTAACAACAAACGTAGGGCTGGATTAATAAAGAACGGTAAGATCTCAAGGTGATTAACTCGTGCCAACGCAAGGTTATAGAATTGGTCTTCACAAAAAATCACCCGACCACGGCCAGTCTTCAGTTGCGCCGTTCGTTCACAAACTGTATACGCGGCAAAGGTATCTTCCGGATTAACGTAGTGCTGAGACACGATCAAGCGGCAATCCGCTTGCTTCGTAATTTGCTGCAACGTTAGTTTAAATTGATTCTGATTATATGCGACCAGACTAATTGGGATCAGTGCCACACATTGTTGCTGATACGTCGAAACCAACACTTGTTTGAATCGTGGCATCATCAAGTACTGTAGTCGCTGCTGTAAAATCATCGGTGCTTGATCAGCTAGTGGTTCGCAGCGGATTAACACCATGGCTGTCGGTAATTGCACGTGTTGTTCAGCAAACTGATCAGCAAACGTTCCCCCTTGATGTTCCGTCAATAATAAGTTTAATAACCGGTCCCGTTGCGATTCAGCTGTTGGCATAATCTGATTTTTAACTAACGAGCCGGCGATAACCTGACCAATCGAATTGATCAGTAGTGCTTGTCGATCATTCAATGGTTTATTGAGTGCTGGCATTACCAAATAACCGATCGGCTCGGTGCCATTTGCTAACGGCGTAATTAGCATGGGCCCCGCCGACAACTGATCTTCCGCCACGTAGACTTGCGTTAAAAAACCCGGCGTATCCGGTGCAAATCCGTGGTCTAACAGCCAGCGTCCGACGCGATTCGTCTCAACTGCAGCGTGAATACTAGTCCCATTGAGTTGCGTCGTATGCGACCGTGTCAGAATCTCCCCGTTCAGATCAATAATCGCCAGTGGATTCTCTAATAAGCGTACTGCTTGGGCCAACGTGGTATCAAAATCCGCCGTAATTGCTTGAATAGCGAGCTGATTGATGGCCGGTTGAATTTGAATGTCATGGTGTAAACACTGACCAAGTGTCATTAATAATTTCAATAACTGGTTTTGCGCCGCAATGATCGTGGTCAGACCGGTTCCCAGATTGACTAGTCCGACCGACTGACGATGGCCGTGCCAACTATAGGCAAGCCGAACTAGCTGACTGGACTCGGGGGACAAATATAACCGGTGGCTTGCTAACGCTTCTGCCGGATCAACAAATTGGACGTGAGTAACTTCGGGATTATGTGTAAATGTTGGATCGACAGTCACCACAAACGTTGTGGCTAACTGCCGCAATAACGGTTTTAATTGCATACTCAAGTAACCTCCTTATTCACGCTTGTCGCCTTCATCATAAATAATGTAAGCGCTTTTGTAAAGGAACCTACTGACAACCCCCCTATCCCACTCGAAAGGCCCTCAGCTTTCTTAGGCCCGTATTCGGACAAAAAAGAGCGGGAATCCCGCTCTTTTCATAAACCTATTAGGCTAAGAAATCAGTCTGTGTTTTGGCATCGTACCGAGTCGTATGAAGCGGTTCTTGCGCTGCTTTCCCGATTGCGATTCCCATTACTGGCACGTATCGTTTAGGATCAAGACCCAGCGTCGGAATCATCTTTTCAAAGTCAATTCCGGAGAACGCATTGGCATCATACCCATGAGCCCGTGCCACTAGCAGCAACTGCATCCCGACAACGGAACAATCAATCGTCGCATCGAATTTCAAGAAATCTGGTGTGGCATTTTCATATAATGGTAAGAAGGTTCCCAGAATCTGATCCAAGCGTTCCTTCGTAATATTCCCATCCTCATAAACTTTGTTCCAGACATTGCGATAAACATAATGCGACTGGGTATCACCGGCAATAAAGACGATGGCCGATGCACTGTCGACCTGTGGGTAATTGAATTTCATCACGGCTTGTTTGAACTTAGCCTTTGCCTCGGGGGTATCCACGACGACAAAGTGCCATGACTGTAAATTACATGCCGATGGCGCGGTGGCTGCTTCCGCAATCATCTTTTGTAACTCATCACGTCCAATTTTAACGTTCGGGTCAAACTGCCGAACTGAATGGCGGTTAAACATCACGTCTGCTAAATCATTGTTCACCAAATTTTTTACTGCTTCTGACATCAGCTATTCCTCGCTTTCGTAATCCGCCTAAATAATGTAAGTCGCTGCCTTGGGATTGAAGAAACTCCGGTCATACCGACCCGTTAAGAGCTTTGGCATTGTTGTCGCAGCATCAACTTCGTCCAACTTCAGTGTGTTGAACATAACTGACGTGTCGAAGTGGAACCAAGCGGCACCGAGTGGCTTCAAGACCTTCAATTCGCCAAATGGATCATCATCGGTTGACTCCAACTGAATGCTTAGGTTCCCAGGTTCAACTTGATCAGCTAAGGACCGTAATTGAGTCGCAACTAATTGGACATTACTAAAATGGTTCGTCCCATCTTCATGTTGATCAATGTCATATTTGTAGAAGAAACTATTCATTTCGGCTTCCTTACCTAACGCGAGCTGCCCCGCAAATTGTTTCATAATTGACGGATCATTCAGTTCACCGGCCGTCCACGAAACGTTCAGTAATGTCTTGCCATGGCGTTCGACCGTGGCTGTCGCACTGTTGTCATTCCGGCGCAATTCAATGGCATCTGCTAATTTCTTAGGAATCCCAGCACCTTCCCGACCTGCAATCACACCACTCTCCGCCCCAGGACCGTGGAGTAAGAGGTTAATCGGGTAAGCGCCCATCATTTTATCCTTGTAGCTAACTAACGCAAATAGGCTTTCTTCAAGGTATGGGGCACTAAAAGTCGGTTTTCCCATATGAACGACATAACCGCAAACCACCGGTGCCATTAATTTTAATGGTGCTGGAATTAAAGCCTTAAGCACCGCTTCGTCAGTGGCATAAGCAAACCCAATACCTTCCTGGTCATTCATGCTTGGTGCTGTCAAAAAGTTCTTAACATCCTGATCACTTGCAATAAAACTTGCCATGGTAAAACACTCCTTTGTTTGCGTGACTAGCTTACATGATACCGTCCATGATGTGCACGTCTGGTGCACCATCCGTCACGATCCGTTTAACTCGGTCTTCAATCAGTGGATTATATTCTGGATGGGTCAAAATGTAGAAACGGTTATCCTCTAAGGCTTTAAAGACGGTATCGGCAATCGTATCAATTGGTTTCCCGTTGGTAATGACATACTTCGCAAATTGTTGTCCCTTTAAGTACGCTTCACTTTGATAATACGGGTCCGTTGGGTCGCTGTATTGCGCTGGCCGGTGATTTTCAGTGTGATAGAGATCCGTCTGAACAAAGCCAGGGCACATCACGTGCATGTCGATATCAATATTAGCCCGTTGTAAGTCATAGGCGGTCGCTTCAGTCATCCCAACAGAAGCGAACTTGCTAGCATGATAAGAAGGCATTCCGGGCGTATCAACTAAGCCGGCAATCGAAGCCACGTTAAGAATATCCGCATGGGTCTTCTGTTGAATCATAATTGGGATAACGCGCTTCATCGCATAAACTTGACTCATTAAGTTGATATGCATGATCCATTCCCAATCACGAGTCGGCAATTCCCAAATTCGGCCAGGTAGCGCGATCCCGGCATTATTAATCAGTAGGTCGATCCGCCCAAACTTTTCCATGGCCTGCTCAACCGCATCGTCGACACTAGCTTCCTTTGTAACGTCAGCGGTAACCATCAACACCTCGGCACCCTTGTCGAGAATATGTTGGTACGTTTTCTTCAAAGCTGGTTCGTCGATATCAACAATCGTGAGCTTCATACCCCGATCCGCGGCGCCTTCAGCAATAACTTGACCAAATCCGTGGGCCGCACCCGTGATAAACATAACTTTATCTTTAAAATCTTTCATGATGTTTTGCGTCCTCCTCGATGAAATTGTGATTCTATTAACTTATCAGTAAACATTAACCTGATGACCGGTCATTTATCTTGACTACGCTTTCATATTAACCCACTAAATTTGTTTGAGTAATGGATAAAAGTACTAGTCTTACGACGATTAAACTGTAGCTTTTATACATGTGTGTTGGTTCACAATTATAACTAACTAAAGTGTGGTTCCAACTTTAATTAGCTAATAAAAACGCATGCCAGCCCTTCTTAGCTTACATGCGCATCATTATAATTGGATTTATTTTCTTAATACTGCAACCGTTCATTGTGCACGGCTACGTTGCCGAAACATTCAAGGTCCTTGCCAGATCAATCACTCGTGCTTTGATCTGATCTCGGACCTGTCGAAATACTAGCAATTGGTCACTAACACTGCCAGTCGTGCGAGCCGGATCAGGCAATGGCCAGTGTAGCCTGGTCACCGTTGCCGGAGTGACGGGGCAGCGATCCCGTGCATCACCACACAACGTCACCACGACTGCACACTGATTAAGATAGGTCAGGTCGATTAATTTAGAAACATGGTCACTGATATCAATACCCACCTCGCTCATTACTTGAACAGCTAGTGGGTTCAGGCCATGTGTCTCCACCCCAGCACTAGCAACTTGCCAGTTTGGTCCCAATAATTGCTGTGCAAAGCCTTCTGCCATCTGACTGCGACAGGCATTGCCCGTACATAAAAAATATATTTTTGGCATTTCGCCGTCCTCCTAAATTACTGATGATAACGACACTAATCGCGTATCATCACCAATATTATGCCCGCAAGAATCCCGCTTGCTCCGCTAATAACCATTAAGATACAACATCGTCATGCGCGTAACCGCGATAGGTCGCTGTGACTATTCCAGCAATCGAATAAGCTAGCCTTAACCCTCAAGCATGCGCTCACTATATTTTTGTAATCGATTTCAAAACGATTTATACTAGAATTGATATTACAATATTATTCTAAACTTATAACCAGTCCCCCCTGAGCAGTTACTCATCGCGAGAACGGTCTTATTTCAACTAATTTATCGGAGGTCTTTTCCATGACAGTAGCAATTCGTTATCAAACTCGCAATGGCAATACACAAGCATTTGCCGAACAAATCGCTAGCGTGGCAGGTGTTCCAGCACAATCCATCGATACACCTGTCGAACAAGCTGACACACTCTTTTTTGGCGGCGGTACTTATTTTATGAAACCCGACAAAACCGCATCTGCTTTTATGAAGAACCTTGATCCGACTAAGATCAAACAAATCGCCCTATTCACAACTTCTGGCGGACCAGAAATGGTTTCAGACAAAGCCCTGACAAAGATTGCCACCGAAAAGGGCATTCCCGTCATCGGCCACTTCCACCAAGTCATGGGTGGCAAAGGAATGAAAATCATCGGCAGTGCTGGCGGCAAGCTCAAAGATGAGCAGATTGAACTCGTTAAGGAATTCGCTCAAAAAATGTTAGCTCAATAATGATTTGACGGCGCTCGCGTTGACTGAAAAAGTCAATGCGAGCGCTATTTTTGGATTAGTGCTGAAGACCTAATTAGCCCGTCTAATTTGACGTAGGACGTCAATGCACCGCTGCTGATTAGCGTTAGGCAAAAAGGACTTCCGCACCGCCAGTTGCATGTAACAGTGTAATTGCTCTTGGACAGCTAGTGGAATCCCTACAACCTGATCACTTAGCACTACGGAATCCGCAATGACCACCCCAACACCAACGTTTTGAGCGACTAGACCTTCGACTAACGCGTTGGTAGCTGCCTCGTAGACGATTTTAGGCTGTATGTGGCCGCGCTGACAATATTGTTCTAACGCTAACCGTGGTAATGCGTGTTTAGGACGAGCGATGATAGGCACTCCTTGTAAGTCAGTTGCTCGAATCGTTTTTAAGTGACTTAATGGACTATTGACATTGGCCAAGACCTGCATCTGATGTTCCTCTAAGATGCTCACCCGTAAATCCGTGGCGCGTTCTGGGACCAAAGTTGAAAAAACCGCTGCGTCTAACTTGCCTTGCCGCAAGTCAACTAACAATTGTTCTGAATCAGCAACGGTCGTTGTGACCTGGTCTAATAAATCAACTGAGATAAATTTTTTTATCACCCGGGGAAGCCAAATACCACCCGCAACATTGGAAAATCCGAGCCGAACTTGCTGCTCATTAGCGTGATGAACTTCCAGTGCCATCTGCGCAACGTCTTTTAAGAGTTGCTTAGACTTAATATACAAGGTCCGCCCCGCTGCCGTCGTTACTAGTTGGGCCCGATGGTTGGCCTGCGTTAGTAATACTGCTTGGTATTCTTCTTCCAATCGTCGTAAAGCTGCAGAAATAGCCGGTTGTGTGACGTGAAACTTGGTCGCCGTGGCCGTGTAATTTCCCGTCTCAACTAATGAACAGAAGTACTTTAAATCGCGTTCATTCACGTCAACGCCCCCATTCAATCTATTTAATACCTAATTTTAACACGAAAGATGCGGCAAATCGTGGTCAGGATCAATCACGACTTACCGCATCTATATTGCTCAGTTAGTCTTACCAAAAGCCTAATAACTTGGTCCACAGCAAGCCCCCACCTAACCAGATGACGTTAAAAATAACCCCAATAATTGCACTCAATCGCCACCACTCCGCACTAGTCACATAGCCTGTACTTGACAATAATGCCGCGGGCCCGGCCGAGTACGGCGTCGTTGACAAGTTGATTGAACCAGCAAATGCCAATAGTAACACCGCTAAAACATGGGGAACACCGGCACCAATGGCGATGGATAAAAAGCCAGCATATAACGCCGAAATCTGTGTTGAAACACTCGGAAACATGTAATGTAAGTAAAAATAAGCTAAAAACAGGATAATGAGCACGCTAATCCAGTTCATACCATTCAGTAAATGACCTAACGTTTTGGAAAACCATGGGAAAAAGCCTAGTGTCATTAGCTTCTTAGACATCATCATGATGATCGATAACCAGACTAAAATATTCCAAGCAAAATGTTCATTGAGCAAATCGTTAGTCGTTAACACGCCCGTAATCAGCAAAATAACAACTGCAATAAAACTTACTTCGGTCGCATCGATGCCAATTTTAGTCCCGATCAACCATAAAACAATCGCTAAAATAAAGGTAATTGACATAATTTTTTCACTAGCTGTCATTTTTCCAAGTGCGGCCAAACGCGTCGTTGCCCAGCGGTGCGCGTCTGGCGTTTGTTTCACCTCAGGGGGATAGACTTTATATAGTACCCATGGAATAATTAGTAGCGATAAAATACCTGGGACACAAGCAGCCATAAACCATTGCATCCAAGTTACCGTGATTCCCTGCATCTTAGCTAAACCAATAGCCACCATGTTGCCAGCTAAACCGGTCAAAAACAAGCCTGATGTAATATTATTAACTTCATATTCATTAAAAACTAGAAATGAGCCTAATTTTCGCTGTGTGCCCTGTTTCGGATCAGATCCCATTTCACGAGAAAGATTATCAATAATGGGATACATAATCCCGTTGACCCGCGCATTATTGCTAGGAATACCAATCGCCAATACGGCATCAACAAAGGATAAGGCGTATGCTAAGCTCAGCGTGCGCTTGCCAAATAAACTGACAAACAGATAGGCGATCCGCTTGCCAAGTCCTGATTTAATAAAACCAGCAGCCATGAACATGCACATGGCAACCATCCACGCCGTCGAATTACCAAAACCAGTAGCGACTTCGTCCATCGTAAAAACACCCGTTAACGTCGCGACAACAATCCCAATCAGCGTGACGGCCATCATCGGTAATGGCTTGGTAATACAAGCAATAATCGTTGCCACAAAAATTGCAAATAAGTGCCACGCCATAATACTAATTGCTACTGGTCGTAGTGGCGTACCTAGCCATAACCCAATTCCAAAAATTAGCGGTAACAGAAAGCCCTTCCATTTTATTTCACTCAACATCTGCACTTCCTCCTAATCTTCATATAATTGTTAAGATTTTCACATATCTTGCCATTAACGGTTGTTTGACGTTTTTCAATATCACCATAACTTAATTTATAAGTCTGTCAATTTAAATTTAGTTGTAGTTGCTTGAGGTGTCGCAATAAAACCCGTTATATACAGCCTACAGGGACCTGTTTGCGATTAAAAATACCTGAAATTATCATAGCAACTAGTGCCTTTTATCGGACACTTTTATAAATAGAATTTATAAAAAGCTAAAATAAAGTTTGCCACTTGCTTAATTCTCACTAAAGTTTCGACAACCCGTCAAATTAATCACAGCTTGTTATCCTTGTCACAATAGCATTCTGTTGGCTTCGTTAAAATTAACGGTTGTTTTTTCTAGGTAACTATTTATATTGAAAGCGTAAACAATCCGTGTACTTATCCAACTAAAAAACTAATAAAGGAATGTTAATTATGAAATATATTGCCTTGATTGGTACGGCGGCACAACAGTCTTACAACCGTGAATTATTACAATTTATGAAGCATCATTTTAGTCAACGGGCTACCATTGACGTTAATGAAATTACAGGGATTCCCCTTTTTAATGAACCAACTCAAAATCATATCCCGGCGACCGTTCAAGCCTTAAATGATAAAATTAGCCAGGCCGATGGGGTGATCATCGGGGTACCCGAATACGATCATGCCATTCCGGCCGCACTCAAGAACGTTATTGAATGGCTTTCTTACCAGCTCCACCCCTTTGCTAATAAACCGGTCATGTTAGTTGGTACTTCCCTTGGCGTACAGGGGACGTGCCGTGCTCAAGGTGACTTACGCAATATTCTCAATGCGCCCGGAGTTGATGCTCAGGTACTCCCTGGCAATGAATACATGTTAAGCTACGCTGCTAAAGCCTTTGATCAGAATGGTCAAATGACCGATGCCCCTTCTATCAAGTTCTTGGAACGGTGCTTCGATAACTTTGAAAAATACGTTAAGGCACTCAACGGCACGCCCGCGCTCAATGTGAACTGGCACGGTAACTACGACGTTATCGTTTTAGGCTTTGGTGGTGCCGGTGCTTCAGCGGCTCGTTTTGCTGCTGATAATGGTGCCCACGTACTAGTAGTTGATGCGGCACCATTTGGCCGTGAAGGTGGCAACACCCGCTACTCCGCCCAACACGTCGTTACGGGTGAAAGCTTAGATAAACTAACCGCTTATTATCAAGCACTGGGCGCGCCATTCAGTGCCCCTACTAAGACACTCAACGCCTATTTAAGCGGTATGAGTAAAATTCCAGCATATTTTGAAAAATATCTGGGGATTAAAGCCGTTAGTTGGAAACATGATATTAAACCCGGTGATGCCGTTGCCATCAAGAAAACCATGGCGGAATACCCAGAACTAGCCGGAAGTGATACGATTGACTTTGCCCTCGTTCACAAACGTGATAAAGACGCTGCATTATGGAAACTACTCCGGCAAAAAGTCCTTGAACGAGCTGACAATATTGACGTTTGGTTGGACTCACGGGCACAACATTTGATCCAAGATCCTAATACTAAAGTGATCCAAGGGGTCCAAATCAAACGGGGCGAACGACTGCTTAATATCCATGCCAATAATGGCGTCGTTTTAGCTATGGGTGGTTTTGAAAACAATCCTGAGTTAAAGCAAACCTACTTGCACAGTGATAATCTGACACCACTTGGGACGCTCTATAACCGCGGTGATGGTATCAAAATGGCTCAAGAAGTTGATGCTAAAATGTGGCACATGACCAATTATGAATCTCACGGTATCTTACCTGGAATCACCTTCAAAGAAGACGCCAATGAACGGGGCCGTCAAATTGAACACTGGCCTTTATTAAAGAACGGTAGTATTTTCGTTATCGCTGATGATGGGACACGCTACTTCCAAGAAGACGCTAAGCACCGTCACGGACACGTCTACACACATGGCTCTTGGCTAATCCCAATGAATAATCAGCACCCCTACTTAATTTTTGATCAAACCCAGTACGATGCCTTCAAACAAGAAGAAAGTCAGGCTGGTCAGTTACCGTATCCGAAATTCATGACCAAACTCGTTTCCGCGCCAACGATTGCACAATTGGCCGCCAAATTGGGAGTTCCTGCTAATAATCTACAACAGACGGTAACTGACTTTAATCACTACACAGAAGTGGGACGTGATTTTGAATTTGGTCGTGATCCGCAAACGATGCGTCAACTGGACGATGGCCCTTACTATGCCATTGCTGCGACCAATGACGTCCTCAACACGCAAGGGGGGCCACAACGCAATGAAAATGCCCAAATTCTCAACGTCAATGACGAACCTATTCCACACTTGTTCGGCGCTGGTGAATTAGGCGGTATCGTTGCAAACTGCTATCAAGGTGGTGGTAATTTAGCCGAATGTTTGATCTTTGGTAAGTTAGCCGGTGAAAACGCTGCTCGTCCAAAGGTAGATAGTGAATCTGTCACCGCCAACGAAGCCAACGGAATTAATGACCTTGTTGATGGCGAAACAGCATCTAATGTTAAACTGGCCGCTGATCAATATCTCGGCAGTTCCAATGCCGGGCTAGGTGGCAAAGTTATTGTGCGTGTGACTTACAACGACCATAAAATTCAAGCAGTCGATGTTATTCAACACCATGAAAGTGAAGATGTTGGTTTAACCGCTATCGATCAAATTCCACAAGAAATTGTGGCAGCCAACTCCACTAGCGTTGACGCCGTTTCAGGTGCCTCTGCATCTAGCCGAGCTATTAAAGAAGCGGTCCAAAATGCGCTGAAACAAGTCAAAGATTCAGTCACGAATTAAGCACAATTCAAAGCGAATATGTATTTGAGAACATCACGTAACTCACGAGTTGCGTGATGTTTTAGTGTCCCGTGGCGAAAGTTTCACGTGAAACATTTTAGGACTTACGGTATTTGATTTCCAAATATAAGTTATGCAAGGTGCCTATCAAAACAGACACCATCTATTGCCAAAATCAGCAGTATCCGTTATACTGTTTATCGCTGTGGCTATAATCGGCCACAATAAGGAGATGATTAATGATGATGGCATCATTATCTGTACGCAAAAGTGCTGCTCGTTAGCGACACTTTTCGACAGAACCTTTCAGAGAAGTGTCTGGTTTGAATCTGAAAGGAATTATATTATGCAACCGACAATTACCACCTATCAATACAGTTATATTACTCAGCAAGTCAATCAGTTAATTAGCGCCGAGCTCGCCGTAAACGATCTTCAAATTAGAGCCGTCGTACGGGCACAAGCTATCGAGCGGATTACGCCACTGCTTCCTAGTGACAATCCAATCACCGCTAATTTCTTGTCCCATTTGCAAACGGACCGGCTAACCCGTGCCAAGGCCCCTCAACTACTTGAAACGCTAATTCCGCTAATTATTCCGTTTCCATCCTTGACGACAAAGCAACTAAGCAAGTTGTTTCGCAAGGTCAAAAAGTTGAAGCAGCCTGTATGGTCACAATTAGCATTACACGAATTGACTTACCTAGGTTGGAATGATGGTGGTAACCAGAAAAAGTATTTAGTAATCCCGGATCATGATCGTCTCATTGGTATCCAGGGAGATTTAGCACCACAAACAGTCAAGGGCGTCTGTGCCATTTGCCAAACAATTGGCAACGTCGCACTCTTTATGTCGACAACCAAGTCATCTGGTCTCGGACCTTACACGCGTAACGGCAATTACATTTGTCGTGACAGCAATCAGTGTAATCGGCAATTGACCAACCCGCAGGCTTTAGCTGACTTTTTAGCAGTTGTCCGTCCAAAACGATAATTAAATAAAAATCAGGGCCACCAAGAACAGCTGCAACTGCCGTTCTTGGTGGCCCCTTTCATTAATCTTATTCGGTGACACTAATACAATAAGCACGTGTTGGCGAATCACTAACTTCAATTCGCAACAGTTGCGCCCCGTTGTCTCGCAATGTCTTATCAATCTTGGTAAATAAATACTCCGTGACATTTTCAACAGTCGGATTAACAGTTTTAAATTCAGGTAAGTCGTTCAAAAATTTACCTGACAATTCATCCAACGCTTGATGCAAGTTTTTTTCAATATCGTAAAAAGCGACCATCGCATCAACCGTGTGCAATTCACAAACAATTTCCCACGTGTGCGTGTGCTTTTTTCCGGAGCCAGTTGCCCACCGCACCGCATGGCTAGCGTTGACATAGGACTTAATTTTGTACGTTCGTTGTTTAGTCGTCATTGCCCAGCCTCCCCTATCAGGTTCAAGTTACCCTCCATCTTAGATGAAACGGTGTCGGTTGGCAATAGTGTCTGCTGGTAAACAGCTGGTTTCTGCTGCAAAAGTGAGTCTAAATTAGTTGATGATGTGCAAGACTTGCGGCGTAGCAACTCGGTCAGTTCGAAATTGATTTAACGGTTTTTCAGGCTTCTCATAGCCTAAAGCAATCCCCATCGCCACTACTTTATTCGCAGGCATCCCGAGTGTATTTCGTACAATGGCCGGATATTTAACCAATTCATAAGATGGTACTGACTGTACTCCGCGAGCAGTTGCGGCCAACATTAACGTCTGCGAAAAAGCACCTAAATCATAGATTGACCAACTATTAGGGTTAGCGTCGAGCACGAGATAGGCAATCGCCGGTGCGCGATAAAGATTAGCACGACTATCCCAATAAGTGGTCGGGTCTGAGTCGATCACGGGCCGAAAAGTTCCGACCCAGTGCCCCATATTTTGGCTAGCAACCGCCGAAAAATCGCCCCGGTGTGCTTTGGAGAAATCAGCGTCTTCCGCAATCCCCTGATCAGCGGCAGTGGCATAATGTTGCTTAATATTAGTTAGTGCGTGCCCCGTTGCAATATAGACTTGCCATGGTTGTGAATTACCCCACGAGGGGGTTTGCTGAGCATCTGTAACAATCGTTGTTAAAAGCTGTGGTTCAATAGGATCGTCTTTAAAAGCCCGTACTGAATGCCGGGTGTAAATCGCTTTAATTGTTTCCATGAATTTTTAGCTCCTATATTTTAAATAGTGATGAACAAAGAGAATAAATATCATTATAAAAGATAGTACTATCTTTTCCAAGTGAGAAAGCTTGGCTAGCTAAGCTCATCGTCATAAATTGGTAAACTAAAAACGTGGTAATACCGTAGCATTCACGCTCAGTATTACCACGTTTTTAACCAAATCAGGCCCTTGAAGTTACAGTCAACAAGCCATGAACACTGGCTTTAACAAGGCTATCGTAGACTTTATTTTAATGCAATCTTTACCCGTCGTTGAAGATCTGGCACCACGGTCGCTTGGAACCATGGATTCTTCTTTTGCCAGCCATAATTTAGGGGCGATGGATGCACTAATGGGAAATAATCAGGCAAGTAATCCTGATAATTTTGAACCGTTGCAGTCAACGTCTTTTGCCGTGAACGTCCTAAATAAGCCTTAATTGCATATTGGCCCACAAGCAACGTCAGTTGAACGTTAGGCATCATTGCTAGCAGCGGTTCATGCCATTTATCCATGAAGCCCTTGCGCGGTGGCAAGTCACCGCTTTTGCCTTTACCAGGATAGTAGAAATCTAGTGGCATAACTGCAATGCGGTCACTTTGATAGAATTGCTCCCGCGTCACGCCCATCCAATCCCGAAGTCGGTCGCCGCTCGCATCATTGAAATACGTCTTGGTATTCTGGGCAATACGTCCCGGCGCCTGACTGATCACTAAAATAGTGGCTGTCGGTAAAACATGAAATAGCGGGTCCCACCCCTTCGCCGTATATTCAGCGTTATCGGGATCAGCCTTGATAGCTTCCGTAATTTCTTTGATTGTTGTGATATGGATGCACCTGCGATTCGTTTTTAGTCTTAGAAATCAAAATGGCGGTATCGTTAGTTCAACATACATCTGGCCACCATTCATATAATAATTTATAATTCTTATTTTTACGCTTACATTATACACTGTGCGATTTGCCGTTACCAATAGCGATGCCTTGTGACGAACAAGCACTAGTACATGTGATTTATAGCACGTTCCCTAGCACTAATCGCCCTTAAATATCTTTCACCGCTTGAGTGAAAAGAAGTATTGATTATGCCAATTTTAAAAATCGCTCAGACACTAAAACACCGAGCCTTCCAAATAGGACTCGGTGCAAATTATCATACATTAATTTAGAGCAATAAATTCCACTTCTCCAACAGTTTATAAATGGTCATTGTGGAGACGTGGGATAGTCATGGTCGGTCTGAAGATTTTTACAAGTCGAGAGTGCATACTTCTTTAATAGCTCAGATTCATTTTTTCACCAAATCATCTAT
The DNA here is from genome assembly GCF_037290055.1 of Lactiplantibacillus argentoratensis. NCBI lineage: Bacteria > Bacillati > Bacillota > Bacilli > Lactobacillales > Lactobacillaceae > Lactiplantibacillus > Lactiplantibacillus argentoratensis. Next base: position 55,261 of record NZ_CP147647.1, on the reverse strand, counting down.
ATTAGATTTTAGCATACTTTCTTTCTGCTTTCAGATATTTAGATAGTCAAATCTAAATGACATACAAAACAAGCTTTTTATTCTTTTCGCTAGCTGTTTATACCATGAACAGCCGATTTTCTGGCACGCCTAAGACTTGTATCATCTAAGCAAATCGAGTGGCTTTCTCTTCATTTGCGGCACGGAGATCCATATCATATCTAGCCGCTATTTATGGTAAGACAATCTCAGTATCCCACACAAACGCCACTACTGTTATTTATCCCTTTTAATTAAGCTTATATTCGGCCAATAAATTATCTATCTCATATGCAGGGATTTTTAAATTAATTTCATCTACCACTCGGCATTCTATCCTAATTGGTATTAGGCGTTTTTTATCAGGATAGTCTGCGTGTGGAGCTAACATATATTGATAGAGACATTGGACCATCTTGGCTTGCTGTTCTGAAGTACCTTGTTTCAAGAAAATCTGGATTCTACTTTGCATAAGGCCACCGAAATATGCATGTACGACATAACGTCGGACATTTAATATCACAAGTCCCAAATAAAAAAATCTTATAACTATAAAACTGATTGAGTGTCCTAAAAGTCGAAAAACACTTTTCTTCTTAACCCGAAAATTGTCAATAACATCAAACTGAACCATTGGTATTGCCAAAATTACTAAGGGAATATTTGCCAACCACGTAATCGGTTCGATTACATATCCTTCCCAAAAATCTAACTGAAAAATTATTTTAATATCGCTAATAAGATTATATCCCGCATGAATAATGAAAAATATACCAATGACACCTAACACGCCATTTAAAAGCTTTACCACTCGGCCCGAATTCTCATATTCTGCTTGAACACCCAGCATAGCTATAATAGCTGTTACGGGAACTATTATAAATTCCCAAACATACGAAAACGTGTAAGTCGATAAAAGAAATTGAACGAATGCTCCCAAACCAATACTCTGAATTAAGGCTCTCCAAAACATATTAAATTTTACCTTACTTAAAAACGGTACAACTGTAAAGAAGAATAGTATCAGGTAATCTTTCACTACTGATACAGTAATTCCGTGTACACGAAAGTAATATGCTCCAAGTATCAACATAAGTTGATATATAAGAAATACAATAAATACTGGTTGTATTGCCAACCGTCCAATTGCTTTTAAGACATCCATCAAGTTACTGCGTAGCTTAGCATGAAACATCATCACGAGAAGCACTATAAAAATCCATGTTAATATAGCCCACTCCCTAGAACTTAAATACCCAATAAATTTATACTTTAATAGTTCATTAAGTTTTTCTATAACTATATTTTTGATTAATATTTGACTAAACAATACTTTGCAATCGCCCCCTTTTATACAGCATCCATTTTATTAGTTGATCAAAATTTTGCTTTAATTTATAAATAAGTCGCTTCCTTATGATACAGATCAATATCACATCTAGTTGCTATAAATACCACGACCATCCAAACAGATTAGACTCCTACCCACCCAATAATCCTGTAATTGATAGTGTACTTAGTAATACAAAAAACACAATCAAGGTTTATGTAGCTATAATCCTTAATTGTATACATTGTTCCAATAAATTTCATACTATTCCTCAAAGGGTGGAAAACTTGCAGAAATCTCTTTCCTTATGCTCTCAACACTCTTCTTAAAGTCGCATAATTTTGAAATAATCTGTTCAACCATTGCTTTTTCAACCGTATTCTTAATACTTTCAATATCACAATTATCTAAATCACTATAATACTCTTTATTTGAATAAATATGCTCTAAAATATCTACTATATCTTCTCGTTTAAGTTCAACAATAGATACTTCCTTTTTCTCTGTTATCATTAAGTGTGTTTCATGGTTTTCACATATTTTTAAGATTTTCATATTGGCTCCCCTTTTGCTTATACGTATTTATACCCGCTTCCATTGCATCTACAAAATCATCGTAGCTTGCTATTTCACAACCACTTCCATCTTCTAATCTATGTGAGGTAAAGTCCCCTGAAAGTATCGTATATTGGTCATTTTGTTCATCATGCTTGGTCACAATCAATCTATCAGGCTGTAGTAATGCTCCCAACGTTGAATTATGTGTAATCACAAAAACCGTAGTTGCTTTGGATAGACTTCTCAACTGAGGCACTAATTCATCTCTTATAAAAACATTGTCTAACGAAGCCTCTGGCTCATCAACTAATACAATATCTTTTGTTTTAGCATCATTTAATTTCAGCATCAGCCCAAATGCCACTTCTTGTCCACCAGAAGCTGTAGCACCATTTTCAGTTTTAAGCTCTGTTTCAAAGTTCACAGAATATTTAACAACATCTGCAGCTGAGGCAATTGAATACTTAGATGAAAATTCGGAACTGAACAAATTTTTAAAAAATACATCAAAATCATTCATTACATATGGTTTAATTAAATCCTTATCTACAGAAGTTCCTCGAGGTGCCGGAAACTGATGTTTAAACTCATTTGCATTCTCCCATGATCTTTTTAGCGTCCTAACAACGTAACCACCAATATGTTCTTCTTTTTCAATTCTATTTTGCGTTGCATTCCTCATAAAGTCATTAATCAACTCAGTTTCAAAATTATATTTAAAGATATTCTGCAATAATAATCGTGGGGGTTGCATCATCCCTGTATGCTTTTCAACTATTTCCTTGATCGATTGCATTATTCCATTTGCTTCATCATAAATTCTATCAAGTTCCCTTATCTGAATAAGTTTATGTCTAACCTGGTCGTACACTCCAACAAATATCTCACGTTTGGTAGAATCATCGACAACATCCCAAACATCTTTTGTTTCTAAGATATCCTTTAACTTTTTAAACGAATCCTCTAAACTTTGATGTTGTATTTTTTCAAACTCATTTTCTCTAAATAAAGTAACTCTATCAGCATATCCATTTTCCTTAACTTGCATTGCATATTTGTTTAATTTTTTTAGATACGCGTCAATTGTGTCCTCCACATCATTTTCGTAATGTTTTTTATTTCACTCCATTGTTTATGATTCCTTTGTTTCCAAATATCTCTAACTTCATTCCGCTGACTAAATTTTTTCTCATTTAAATATTTTTGAGTTTCTTTAGCAGACTCAAATTGTGCAATTTCCATGATGTTTTCATCGTGATATTGATCCAGTATCTTTTTCAGAAAATAAGTTTTACCACTCCCACGTCTCCCAACAATCAGATTAAGTCCGGTTGACACATTAACAATTTGATTATCAACATTAACCTGTACAACATCTGATAAATTTCCTCCTATACTGACCTGATCTGAAGACGATAAAACTCGTTTTATTTGAAAGAAATCTACATCATGAGTCTGAATAAAAGTATTTTTCAACTTTAAATGCTCAATATTATTCCTTTCATGATCCGAATCGTCAGCAGCTGCATGTGCATCGCTAAATAATACTGGCGTGTAGTCAGTATTTGAGGACTTAACTTTCTGGAATTTCCATTGATTATTAACTCCCAGTACAAAAGTGAAATCTTTAAAGAAAGGATCGGAGAATTCTTCCCCAATGTTAAGGGTATTACTCTTTCCCATCTCAAAAATCATTATACCGTTTTTTATACTACCAAATAGTTTCTTAAATTCTTCTATTTTCAAACCATCGGTAGCACCCAAATCAATACTTTTACTAATTTCTGACAATCGTTCTAAATTTTCTTTTTCGTTATTAAACACTAAATTTACATGTCCTGTTTCTAAACTTAACTCCATTCCTGGAAAAACAGGAATTTCCAGAGCTTCAGAAATAGCTTTGTACTGAATATCGTCAAATAAATTATGATTCGTGATTGCAATTGCATCGAGATTGGCCCGTCTAATATAATCATTTAACCATATACTTGAAAAAGTGAATCCTGTATCCTTATTAGGATCAGATATAGTATGAATATGAAAATCAATTTTTTTAACCATTTATTTTCCTCTTTATTTAAAATAAACATTCCTAGTGTTTCTATACTTATCGAAGATTGTAGCATCACTTGTGATACGGACTTCCCACATTAATCATAAACGCCCGATAAACCTGCTCCGACAGCACTAACCGCATTAATTGGTGAGGTAACGTGAAACGCCCAAACGAAATCTGAGTATCCGCGCGCTTCAGCACTTCCGGTGATAACCCCAGCGAACCGCCAATCACAAAATCAATATCGCTGTGACCATACGTCGTTAACTTATCAATTTCCGCCGCAAATTCTTCACTCGAGCGTTCTTTGCCCAAAATTGCTAGCGCGTATACGTAATCGCGATCCTTGATCTTTTCTAGGATCCGTTGGCCCTCTTTGACCTTTACATTTTCCATCTCTGCGTTACTTAATGACTCTGGAGCCTTTTCATCTGGCACTTCAACAATCTGGAATTTTGCAAATTTACTCATTCTTTTCGCATATTCCGCAATCCCCTGTTTGAAATATTTCTCCTTTAATTTCCCGACACAGATAATTTTGATGTTCATAATTGACCGCCTTTACACAAGTTATTAACATAGTTATCCACAGGTGCATAACTCAATAATCAATATATTGTGTTGAACACCAGTTCGCCACAATATTTATTTAGCCTCGTTTTGTCAAGACCCTTCCGACTTATCCACAGTTTTTCACAGCAACACTTGTTCGTGGATTCCGGTTACAAATCCTATTATATCAAGAACCGAGGCCTATTAAAATAACTTTTTAAAATTAAATCCACAGGCCAGTCCAGCACCTGTGGATAACTTTTAAACAAGCTTCAACCCCGTGGTTCCGGCTGTTCATAAATTTCGACTAACGCGGCTAAAATTTATCACCAAAGTTGTCCACACTTTTGCACACCATCAAATTCGACAATAAATGCTTTCTGCTATTTCAACCAGTTTGTTCGGCTTTTGTCGCAACCATTGCCAGCTTTCGCAAATTTAGTCGATTATTGAAAATCGATTCTTCGTTTTTTCATGATTTCGGCTACTAACCTAAAAAAACGCCCCCGACTGCTTTATCCAGTCAGGGACGTTTATGAAATTCTCATTTATTAGTTACTTTGTTTAGTTAACGTTTTGGTAGTTTCCGTCAACTTCATGTTGGCTGTCTTGAGTTTTCCGTTATGGTAGTATTTCACCGTCACGGTATCATTAACCGAATGGGCATACAGGGCACTCCGTAACGTGGCTAAGCTGGTCACTTTCTTGCCACCTAGCTCCGTAATCACATCGTACTTCGTTAACCCAGCAGCTTTAGCCGGTGAACCTGAGTACGTCTTCATGATGACGACACCCTTCGTCACACTGGTTGGTAACTTAAGAACAGACTTCTGATCACTAGAAGAAATATTGGATAGGTCATAGGTTGCAACCCCTAAAGCCGGCCGAACGACTTCACCCTTTTGAACCAATTCATTGATGATCTTCACAACTTCATTACTTGGAATTGCAAAGCCCATCCCTTCGACACTAGTCCCAGAATTATCTGAAGCCAACTTCATCGAGTTGATCCCAATAACTTGTCCAGCAATGTTGAATAACGGACCGCCAGAGTTCCCGGAGTTAATCGCCGTATCTGTCTGGATAACTGTCGCGTACCCCGTCGTTTGACCAGATGTATTCGTCGTCGCCACGGTCCGCTTCTTCGCTGAAATGATTCCTTGCGTCAAGGTCGTTGCGTAATTAGAGCCCATCGGTGACCCAATGGCTAAGGCCGTTTCACCAACCTTGATATTATCTGAGTTACCAAAGCTAGCCGTCTTCGTTACTTTAGAAGAATTGATTTTCAGAACGGCCAAGTCAGTCACAGAATCGGTTCCGACAATTTTAGCTGACAACTTAGTCCCATCACTCATAATCACTCGAATGGCACTTGAACCACTCACCACGTGATTATTCGTTACAATATAAGCCGCGTCACCGCTCTTCTTATAGATCAACCCAGAACCTTCACTGTACTCTTCCAGCTTACTAGAGCTAGAATCTGAACTGGATGAACTATCACTGCCAGACGAGTCATCGCCACCCAAAATACCACTCCAACTGCTTGAAGAGCTCTTCTTTTGGAGATTAATGACCGATACAACGGCCGCCTTGTTATTTTCAAACACCTTGGTCGCCTGTGAACTGACATTGACCTTAACGTTCGTCGTTGACGTTGACCCCGATTTATTAGAACCAGTTGGTACACTGGTCGATGACGTTGCGATGTTATTGTTTTGGAAATAATTAATACCGCCGTAAGCAACACCACCACCGATTAAACCAGCTACTAGTGCGGTTACTGCGACTTTGATTAATGATTTATTAGCCATAATTGCGCGTCGAAACGCGATCCCTCCCTACTAATGCTTATTTTAAGTTTATTTTAGCGAAAAAGTGTGATTTTTTTATGACTGAAGCGTTGTGAAACATTAAAGCTAACCTATAACGTGATTAACTTAGTCGCTTGTTCTGGCTCCGTATCGTACAATTGAAAATCATGCTCAACGCCAAAATCTCGTTCCGTCATCATGGAAGCAACCGTTAAATGCGCCAAGGACTTCAAGTTATTATCCTGACTACGATGCCCTAAGTAAATCCGCTTGGTATGCCGGCCAATCACATCCATCAAGGCGTTCGCACCATCTTCATTCGATAGATGGCCCTCATCACCAATAATTCGCTGCTTTAATGGCCATGGATACCGACCCATCCGCAACATTTCTAAGTCATGATTGCATTCAAATAAATAGCCGTCAGCGTCTTTGATTACACCTTCAACGTGCTCTGAAACGTAGCCCGTATCCGTAATAATGACAAACGATTTTCCGGCATGATGTAGTTCATAAAATTGTGGTTCGGCCGCATCATGTGACACGCTAAATGATTCCACGTCGAGATCACCTAGTCCAAGCGTCGTGTTCGGGTCAAAGACATGACATAATTCGGCAGGAACGTTGCCGATTTTATGCGCCATTGCGTCCCAGGTCCCCTGATTAGCATAAACATCCATGCCATACTTCCGCGCTAAAATCCCCGCAGAATGGCAGTGATCAGTGTGTTCATGACTAATAAATAAACTATCGACTTCATTAATATCACGATCGATCGACGCCATTAAATTAGCAATTTTTTTGCCACTTAGCCCCGCATCAACCAATACTTTGTGCTCTGGCGTTTCGATGTACGTCACGTTACCCGTACTACCCGATGCCAGAATGCTTACTTTCATATCATCCGTTGCTAATTTTAATACCATTATTTAGGCTCTTCCTATCTCTGAAATCCATTACTATCTTCATATGATACACGCTTTTAGCGGGGTTGAAAAGCAAGCCACCTGCAAGTGCTCAAACTTAACGTCCACGACTATCGCCATCACGCGGTTAATCTCGTTTACTGTCGTGTATGCGCGCACTAGTTTACCGGCCATTAAACTCACACGAAACCGCGAACATCAACGCTGAACAATCCACGCTACGTCATGCCACCTCGACATTGGCGTATCACAACTAGTCAAAAATCTAGTCACCAAAAAACGGGCCTGTTAGGAAAAACACCCTTCTTCACAGCACCCGTTATTCGACAACGACACCTAGTCGTTAAATTGGTTTTCACTAATCAATTGCATTCCACATCATTCCGACCGTCGCATCTAAACTACTCGTATCACTAGCTGTACTACCGTTCTTCATTGAAGAACCAGTAAAGGCATTGATACGGTGCAGTGTAACGTTAGAACTATTCTTACCCCGGACCGCAAAGATCCACGTTGGGACGTAAACACTACTATCCTTCAATTTCAATAACCGAGAATACCCAAGCTTCGCCCAAACGATCCGGGAACTACTTGCCACCTGATTATATTGATACAACGCAACCAGGGCCTTTTTTTCACTGATCGTAACAGCCTTTTCGCGTAAAGTTTTGACGTGATTGACGTACGTCTGAGTATAACTTGTCAGCTGCTTGTTTTTATTAACAAATAGGTGGACTTGCCCAGCGCCAGTCATGATCTCGCCATCCGCAACCTTTTGAACAAAAACGTAATCGCCGTTAGACGACAAATCCGCATCGTAGACGTACTCGGTTCCATGGATTACATTGGTCCGCTGACTCATAAACGTCGTCAAGTCCGCTTTAGGATTGCGGGTATCGATAGTGGTGGTTGCCCGTAGTGTGCTCACGAGCTTACCGCCACTTTGCACCCGGGCTGTCTGTTCAGTTAACTGACTCAACAATTGTTTGAGACCACTCTCGTTACTGCCCGCAATATAGTAACCCGTCCCTTCGCTCGTGTCCGGGTTTTTAAAGCTAATATTATCTGCGCGCATTTCACGAATTATCGTGGTCGCCGTATCACCAGTCGTTTGTGTCGACTTAGAGCTCGTTTGCACGAACATAAAACCCAAGAAGATATCTAGAACAACAAATGCTAGTAGGAAAATCCACTCAATTCTCCGAAAATTCATGCGGCCACCTCCTAAGATCCACTTAACATCGACGTATATGTCCGCCAAGTGCCATTATAGTAGACATAATACGTCGGCGTCAGGTCGATCACGAGTTTGGACGACTTGTTCTGTGACCATTCGTAGCCAAGTTCAATACTGCCAATTTTACTGTCTTTATAACCAGCGGCCTTCAGACGTTTTAACACACTTGTCGAACTCGGTAAGGTCACCGCTTGCTTCTGACCAGTAGTTGGTACTGGCACCTGCAAACTGTACAGTGAGAAGTAGTAACGGTCTAACCCGTTAGAAGTGAGCTGAATCCGGACATCGCCATTTTCGGTCTGATTAAAGATCGGGAACCCTTCAACATAGCTCCGGTAAATGACACTATTACTCGTTGCGTCAAAACCGTAGTAGCGGATATTATCCATTGGGACACCGAGACTAGTTAACAAATTGAAGCTCTTCTTTAGCTGATTAGTCAGTGATAGGTTCCGCGTGGTTCCTGAATCACTATAATCTTCGAAATACACTGTTCCTAGCTTAGAATCCACCGTCATGCGCTTGTAACTACCCGTTGTATACTCCTGTTTACCACTGCGATTATGCACTGAAACGGTCGAATTACCATCCGCATCTAGTAATCGGTTGGCAATCTCACTCGCGGCCGCTTTACTCATCAAGTAGCTATAATGTTGCATCGTAACTTGCTTTGGATAATCAATATACGTTGTATTATCCTCATAGGTCATCTTGACAGCAATCCGTTTGACCTTGTCGACTGCCAAAACTTTTTTCAACGACGACAGAGATTTTTTCTTCAACCGAACACTATAAATCTCATGATGGTCATCATTCAAAAAGTAGATGTGATTCGTATCATTGACTGGAATCACGATCCGACTAAATTCCGAGGAGCGAAAATTACTGAGATGTTGCTTGAAGACCGTATTAAACATACTGACAGTAATACTGTCAGGAAAGTTCAATACGTACGAATCAGTTCCATTTAAGAGCGCACGGTAGCTTTTTGCTGATGTAATGCGAACTTTAGAGATACTCCGCGCATCCCATTTGCGTAACTGCTCACTAAATTGACTGACTAAGCTGACATTTTTATTAATCAGCAGGGATTGGCCACCCTGACTGTTAGTGTGAATTAATTGTGTCGGTAAATAAATATCATCGATTGTCCGAGTTGTCAACGAAGAGTTCGATGACGTCGTACTAACCTTGCTTTCATGCTCATAGCGTGACGGATTCAACCAGATATACATGGATAAAACCACGCTCAATAAGATCAGAATCGTCAATAAAATGGGTAAAATAAAGCGTCTAAGCTTGTGAGTCGTCATCCCAAAGGTCCTCCTCCTCATAAGGTTCGTATGGCAAGGAGATATAGAACGTGGACCCCTTACCTTCAACACTATCAACCCAAATACGACCGCCGAGCATCTGAACAACTTCTTTTGAAATCGCCAAACCGAGGCCCGTCCCACCTTGGGCCCGTGACCGCGCCTTGTCGACTCGGAAGAATCGGTCAAAGACGTGTCCTAAGTCGGCCCGTGGGATACCCAAGCCTTGATCACTAATACTAATGATCACTTGGTTATGCGTCTCTAACAGACGACAAGTCACGACACCGCCATCAGGTGAATACTTGATCGCATTATTCATAATGTTATCCAATACTTGAGTGAATTTATCGGTATCAATTTCAACCCACAGATCACGCTTGGTAAACTCGCGCTTAATAGTGTAATACTTAGCTGGATTATCATCCTTCTTTAAGATCATATCAAACCGATCAAGCACGTAATTGAACATCTCGTTAATATTGACCAATTCCATATCGACCCGAGTGGTCCCTGAGTCCATCCGTGATAGACTTAAGAGTTCATTGATCATTCGAATCATACGATCGGTTTCTTCTTGAGTGACCTTCAAAAATCCTGGGGCCACTTCAGGATCCTTCCACGCACCATCACTCAGTGCTTCAATATAACTCCGCAAACTAGTCAGTGGTGTCCGTAATTCATGAGACACGTTCGAAACAAATTGTTTCCGGTCATTATCAATCTTTTGTTGTTCCGTGACATCGTGGAGCACACAGACTAACCCACTAATAAACCCAGACTCCCGTTGAATTAACGAGAAGTAGGCATTCAAGATTAGGTCACGCTCGTTCGAAGAAAAATCAAGCATCAATTCATCTTGATTTTCAATCAAATCACGCAATGAATAATCATCACGGATTTTTAAAATATCTAAAATCGAGTTACCGATTGCCTTTTCGGCCGTAACATCCATAAAGTCCGAGGCTGTTTCATTGATGATGGTAATATTACCCCGGCGATCAGTGGCAATCACGCCATCACTCATGTGTGAGAGCACACTATCCAACCGGCGCCGCTCAGCTTCTGTCGACTCTTGCGATTCTTCCACTCGAATCGACAAGTTATTAATGGCTTTAGCCAACTGGCCCAACTCATCATCGCTATAAACTCGGACTTGCCCCGCATAATCACCACGGGCAATTCGTTGCGTCTGCTGCTTCATTTCTTCGATTGGACGAGTTATTGCCCGGGCAATAATGATTGCAATTCCCAGTCCCAAGACCATCGCAGCAAGTGACGCAATCACAAAGATTCCCATAATGTTGTTAATCGTACTGTAGACAGACTTCATATTTGCCCGTACATACAGTACCCCAACTAACTGACTGCTATTACCCGCTGAATTAGAGCTATATAGCGGCACGATTGAAACGTAGTAGCGTCCATTATTCTGAGTGTCATAGGTACTTTTAGTGTAAGTTCGATTATTATAGATCGCATTCTTGACGTTTCGATCGGTCGTTTTTTGTCCAACTACTGACTGATCATTAACATCACTCGTCCCACGAATTGTTCCTTTGCTGTCAACAACTTGGATTTCATCAACATTCGTATTGTTGTAGTTCGACAAAATCGTCTTGATTTGGCCGTTGGCCTTGCGCGTACTGCTGACGGTCAATTGTTCGGACAACGAATTATCAATATAAGTTGGAATTTGCACCGACTGTTTAAAATCCTGGATGTTCTTTGATTCCAACTGTTTCACAAAGATTGCACCCACGATTTCCAACGTAATCAATAATAGAAGGGCAAACACGAGCGCAATTTTGAAATTAATTGTTTTAAAAAAATTTTTCCGTTTAAATCTCAACACGGTTTAGCAACCTCTACTCATTTTCAGGATTGCGGAGATAGTAACCCACGCCCCGCCGCGTCACCAGCCATTTTGGATGACTCGGGTTATCTTCAACTTTTTCACGTAACCGCCGCACGGTCACATCAACTGTTCGGACATCACCAAAGTAATCATAGCCCCAGACCGTCTGCAACAAGTGTTCCCGCGTCATGACTTGGCCGATATGTTGGGCTAAGTAATGTAACAGTTCAAATTCACGGTGCGTTAATTCGATGTTTTCACCGCGTTTGGAAACCATATAAGCTTCTGGATGAATCACCAGATCGCCAATTTCGATGTCTGAATTTTCTTCAACTTCAGCTGGTTGGGCACTTGGTGCACCTTGCCGCCGCAGATTTGCTTTGACTCGAGCCACGAGTTCCCGGTTTGAGAACGGTTTAGTCACATAGTCGTCCGCGCCCAGTTCCAAGCCCAACACCTTGTCTAATTCAGAGTCCTTTGCCGTTACCATGATAATTGGCATATCATAGTTCTTCCGTACTTGTCGAGCAACTTCCAAGCCATCCATCTTAGGCAACATCAAATCTAATAAAATCAAATCAGGGTGGACTTCATCCACTTTTTGTAAGGCTTCCTCTCCGTCAGCTGCAACGTGAACTTCATAGCCTTCTTTAGTCAGATTAAATTTCATGATATCAGAGATGGGCTTTTCATCATCAACTACTAAGATTTTTTTCATAACGATTCTTCCTCCTTAGGGGAAAACAGGTTTACATTTCAATTTTTAGGGTGATTCGCGATATATTACGAGAAAACAGGTCCTTTCTCGTGTCAGGGTTGGTTGAAACTAAATTCAACACTGGTTTTAGTATATCACAAATGTAGTTGGCTTTCTTTGATTGCTAATCCGCGTGGCCGTAGTATTTCCCGGGAAATCATTTGCCAATTCAAGCAACCGTTTTCACCAATTAATTACTCAAAAAAGCACTTTTTTTAAAAAAACTTTCGAAATAGTGTTGTCAGAACTCAAAATTCATGATATTATATTTTTTGTTGAGTTATGGGCAGTTAGCTCAGCTGGCAGAGCAACGGACTCTTAATCCGTGGGTCCAGGGTTCGATCCCCTGACTGCCCATCATATAACCACACTAATCAGTTTTCACGCCGTGATAATCCACCGTGAAAGCTGATTTTTTTATTCCCACAAAAAAGCCTCAGGAAGCACAACGCAAAGTGCGTGTGACGTCCCTGGGGCTTTTTCTAACGATCTAATGTTTACCATCAGCGTAGCTAAGTAACTCAATTGCTAGGATTATTCTTGATCAATATGAAAATAACCTTCAGGAGCTGCACTCGGCTGTGCTTGATGCCAATGTTGGCTACTACTTCCATATTTAGTTGGTTGTGGATCCGGTCCCATTGCAACAAAGCGCCGGCCCAATGCGTCCATAAAAATAACGACCCGCTGATATTCACGCGCAGGTGCAACTAACGTACAATTCTCATGTTTAATGCCGTAAACATCTACAAAATCCATTCCGACCACTTAGCTTTCTTGTTTAGCTGACAACCCGTCACTTCAAATAAAAACCGAACCAGTTAATGATAATGGTTCGGCCCAACAGTTACTATTGTGGTTGAACGTTCGTTGCTTGGGGGCCACGATCGCCCTGTTCTTCATCATAAGTTACTTTTTGACCTTCATCTAAGGTTTTAAAGCCATCAGTTTGAATCGCTGAAAAATGAACAAAGACATCGGTACCGTCTTCACCCGTAATAAAACCAAACCCTTTATCCGCATTGAACCATTTTACTGTACCATTCTTCATTATTAGATAAGTCCTCTCAGAACTGACTGCAGTAACAACATCGTTAACCTTGGGAGTGCCAATCAATCATAACGTTCCACGCGTTAAGTGGCTTAAGTATATCACATCCCTAGTTTTTAATCGCTGAAAACGGTGTGCATAACGTATGACTTTCCTCCATGATTCCTGCATACTGAGGTGTAAAGGGGTGACTAAGTATGCAACACACGACTCGTCAGGCAGCCCTACATATGATCCAAACCGCCCCCGTCTTCACGTTAGCAACTGTTGATGCGGACGGCTTTCCGACCATGGTAGCGCTCAGTCCCTTACCTATCAAACGGAGCCTAGAAGAACTTTACTTCTATACTAGTCGTCAAACTTCAACAACGCAGAACATTCAAAACTGGCGTCAAGCGAGTTTATTCTATTACCAACTGTCAGACTATGCGTCAATTATGCTTCGGGGAAAACTCTCATTAGTCGGTACCAACGTTTTTGAACAAGATTGGCGGGCTGAACTAACGGACTTTCAGCAGCAACTAAATTACAAAGACCCCGTCATTCTCAGTTTTCAGACCAGTTCAATCAAGATTCGTCAGATGATGACGATCGACCATCTCGAACTCGTTGATCAGCCCACTGACAGTGCTGCTCACTTAGACTAGACATTATAAAACTAGCCCTTCTCAGAAGGCCTAAACTAAGCGCCGCAACTAGCATGCTAGTTGCGGCGCTTAGTGCTTTAGTCACCTAACCACGGTCATGGCTCAAAACGTGATACCACTTTCAAGCAACTCATGAACACCGACACAGCCCGCCATTTCTGACGAACATTAAAAATCGATCACCATCAAAACAAGCCAAAACACTTCGTTCATTCACCTTCAGAAGCAACGCCACTTTCAGCCCCGCCAGCCCCCACTTTCATCACCAATATTTGCGAGTCTTGTAAAAAGAGACTAGGCTGTAGTTATGATTAGTATTTTTATATTTATGACTGCTTTATTGCAATTTTTAATGACCGAACTAAGGAGTGTGGACTTATGAAACTTATTAGATTGCGAATTGAAAATGACGCGATGGATATCGCTTATCATCCAGTATCGGGGCAAGCCGCAACGGCTCATTACCTGATTGCCTATAATTCTGATCAAACGATTGGTGAGAATCTAGAGAACATCAAGGTTCGTTTGGCCGGGCTTCAATTTGATGCTGCTATTCTTGAAAACGGACTGTCCTATCCATTCTCAGACACAATCGTCGGTGTCAACTATGATCGCATTGATGTCGGGCTAGCTTTGACTAATTTGCTTAATATCCCAGTCGTTAGCCAAGCTGCCGTTGATCAACTTGGACTAGCAGCCGCAGTTAAAGCTAAAAGTGCCTATTTAAAATGGCATTTGGATTACTACGGCCAATACCACGGTGTCCGTAATAATGGTCAAGAAGCCATGTTGACCATTGGTAACGGTTATTTTGGTCTACGGGGCGCCTTTTTGGAAAGTCACGCCGACAAGGACAATTATCCTGGGACATACGTTGCCGGGGTCTATGATCAAACCACCACGACGGTTCATGACCACCAAGTTAAGAATGAAGATTTAGTCAATTTACCAAACGCTCAGTTCATGACTTTCGGTATTGATCATCAGACTCCCTTTACACTCAACGAACATGATTTACAAGACGCTTATCGGAGCCTTGATTTGAAAACGGGACTCTTGACGACCACTAAATTGATTCAGCTCGCTTCCGGACATCAACTCAGAATCCGGTCGCAGAAAGTCGCCAACATGCGCGATTGGCACCGTTACAGCATTCGTTACCAAGTCACCCCACTCAACTTTGCGGGTAGTTTACAAATCTATACCGAAATCGATGGTAGCGTCGTGAATGGCAACGTTAGCCGCTATAACGTCTTCGATCAGCATCATTTGAAGACCATGGGCATTGAAACGGCTGCTAATACCGTCTACCTTTCTGGTCAGACCAAATCATCACATATCAATTACACGATTGGGGCCAAACTAACTAGCCCAGACATTCCTGCCATTGAGAACTTTAATAGCACGCAACAACCGCAGAGCGTTCAGCAAACCGTTTCACTAGCGGTAGAAGCTGGTAAAACGTATACCTTCGATAAGAACGTCGTCATTGCAACTAGTAATGACCATAGTGATCCCCAGTTGACCCACGTCCAAGCCGAGCTCGACCAGTCCAGTTTTGACAATACGGTAACCACTAGCAAGGACTATTGGGAAACGACTTGGCGAGCCACAGATATTAAGATCCGTGGCGATATTACAAGCCAACGCTTACTGCGCGTCAATATTTACCACAGTTTCGTTTCCGCTGCCGCAATTGAAAGCGGCCAATTAGACGCTTCCGTTGGTGCTCGGGGGCTCCACGGAGAAGCTTACCGGGGACACGTCTTTTGGGACGAAATGTTCATTTTACCATTCTACACGTTGCACCGACCGGAACTAGCCAAACAACTCTTAGCTTATCGTTACCGGCGACTACCAATGGCGCGTAAAAATGCCGTAGCAGAAGGCTATGCGGGGGCCATGTACCCCTGGCAATCAGCATCCAAGGGTGATGAACAATCGCAATTCACCCACTTAAATCCCATTACTAAAACCTGGGATCCGGATAATAGCCGGCTCCAGCGGCACGTCTCGTTAGATATTGCCTACAACGTCTGGTTTTACTATCACGTTACTCAGGACCGTGATTTCTTAACCCATTACGGGATGGAAATGTTGCTATCGATCGCAGCCTTTTGGATCAGTAAAGCAGATTATGACCAAGCTAATGGCCGTTATAACATTAGTGGGGTCATGGGACCAGATGAATTCCATGAAAACTATCCAAACAGCACGACCGCTGGATTGAAGAATAACGCCTATACCAATATCATGGTTGCGTGGCTCTTTGACACGATTACCACGCTTCGGGCGCAGATGCCCCAAGCTGCTTTTCAAGCGGCAGCTCAGGCCGCACAATTTGACTCAACGGCTGAGCAAGCGTTAACGACGATCAGTCATCAATTAACACTTGAAATCAACCGTCGGGGAATCATTGCTCAATTTGAGGGGTACTTCAACCTACCGACGCTTGACTTTCAAGCTTACCGGCAAAAGTACGGTGACATCGCCCGGATGGACCGGATCTTGAAAGCAGAGTCTAAGACACCCGATGCTTACCAAGTGGCCAAACAAGCAGACGCCTTGATGGCCTTTTATAACTTCGATGTCACAACTGTTCAGAAGATTATTGAAAAGATGGGGTATCAACTTCCTAAAGAGTATCTGACCCATAACATTCAATACTATTTGGCGCGCACAACGCATGGTTCCACCCTCTCGCGGATCGTTTACGCCGTTTTGAATCAGCTTGACGATAACGACGATGATGCCTGGAAGCTTTTCTCAGAGGCCCTCGCATCCGACTATTACGACATTCAAGGTGGGACGACCGCTGAAGGGATTCACCTCGGCGTCATGTGTGCGACCTTAAACCTGACGACACGAAACTTTGGCGGGGTCAATCCACTAGGTGCCCACTTACAGGTGAACCCACGGCTACCTGAACACTGGCAAACATTGAAATTCAAGCATCTCTTTCGGGGCGTTCACTACGTCTTCGTTATCGATCATCAACGGGTAACCGTCACTGCGGACCAACCCAGCACGATTATGATTGGAAAACAGCAATACCAATTACAAGCTAAGAAACCACTTTCCGTCACTTATACCGATTAATCTAGGAGGCAACCAACATGGTTAAATTTGCAGCAATCAAGGGCTTTGTCTTTGATCTCGATGGCGTTATCACGGACACCTCTACTTTTCACAGCCAAGCTTGGCACCAGATTGCCGATAAAGTCGGGGCCAGTTGGAATGACCAATTAGCTGACGCACTCAAAGGCATCAGTCGGATGGATTCACTCAACCTCATTCTAGCTCAAGGGCACCGAGAAAATGAGGTCACACCGGCCCAAAAGCAAGCGCTAGCTACGGAAAAGAACACCAATTATTTGCAGCTCGTTAACCAAATGACCCCAGCCAACATTCTACCGGGTATCACCGCCTTTTTGACTGAATTAACAACGGCTGGCTACGCATTGTCCCTCGCTTCAGCATCAAAAAATGCTCCGCTTGTGCTACGTAAACTCGGTCTTAGTGACTACTTTACGAAGGCCGTCGACCCCGCTAGTCTCAAACACGGTAAACCTGATCCCGAGATTTTTCGGCGCGGTGCTGAGATTTTAGGCCTTAATCCAGCTGACTGTATTGGTGTCGAGGACGCGGCGGCTGGCGTACAATCGATCAAAGGTGCTGGCGAAACCGCCATCGGTATTGGTGACCCGACCGTTTTAGCGGCGGCAGATATCAACTTTACCGATACAACTCAGCTCACGCTCGCCAATATCAAGACACAACTAGACTAATAACGTATTTCGATTAAATTCAGCACAAATAAACCGGATTTAGTGACCACGTCATGGTTACCAAATCCGGTTTATTTTGTTTCAATCGATTATTAATCCCGCCGGCCTATCAGGTACATTGCTCACTGAAGCCTCATCAAGACTCAGCTGGCGGCCAGTTCTCAAATCAACTCAAAATGTCGTAATCCTTTAGCGATCCCGTCGTGCATGTTGTCAGCGGTCACGTAGCGCGCGAGTTGTTTGACCCGCGGATGACCATTGCCCATTGCAATCGGTGTCTGGACCATGCGGAACATCTCAATATCATTTAATTGATCACCAAACGCATAGGTCGGTACCTTAGTTAAATGCGCCTTGGTTAAGATATCCTGAATTCCAACCGCCTTGGAGACGCCCCATTGCATAGTATCCAGCGCCCGTGGATTATTCCGAACAAAGTGTAGTCGGCCTCGATACCGCTGCTGATATTGCGCTGCGTTCAACGAATCAAACGTCAGTAAGAAATTAATATGTTGATGTTGATAAAAGTTGGGTATCACCCGGGCCGTTTGTCTGAGCGCCCGATAATTGCTAGTCGTCAATGCATCGCGATGGCTTAACGCAAAACCGGCGTTATTATAATAAGCTAGCGCATTCTGTTGACGATTGGCAAAGTGAGTAATATCGGTCAGAAGATCCTTATCCAGTTCGTGTGCACTCAAAAACTGCCCTTGGTACGCAACGTAACTCCCATTCGCACTGACGATCGAATCGATCCCCGTCGCTGCCATCACGTCTTGAACTTCGAATACGTTGCGACCCGTGGCAATGACGGGCAAGATATGATTAGCTCGTAGTTGCTGGATTGCCCGCACGCTACTAGTTGCAACCGTCTTATCGTCCTGCATTAACGTTCCATCCAAATCAAAAAACACTACTGCTTGATACAACCAATTACCTCCTAATTAATCAGTCACTGGCCAATAACCAGCGTTGCCCACACCCTAACTGCCTTCATAATGGCGTAAATTTAAAATCACCACCAAAGAGCGTTAGTGTTTACTTTTATTATAAGCACCTCATCTGAACAACGCAGACATTCTGTTTATGAGCGCAAAAAAGATGCGTGACCAATCAAGGAAAGCCACGCACCAATATTCCTACGTCTCATTAAGGATCGATGAGTACTTCGTAATACATAATCAATAGCGGGGTGCTATTAAAAAGTACAATTATACTATACGGCTGAACCGAACGAACAATCATCAAGTTCTTGTAAAAATTAGGTAAAGTTTTCAATAAGGCGCAATTGTGTACCACCTAGCATCTGCGTGACAAGGCAGTGTTGAATCGCTTGCGCTAACTTCAATGGCACACCACTCAACTTTAAATCGTGACTCGTCATGGTTCGCGGCTCAGTAGTCACATTGACGATTACCATGACGGTCTGATCAGCTTGCCAATAAAGGTAGCCAATGCCATAATCCGCCAGGTAAAACGGGATAAAGTGGGCCGTATTTAACCACGGGTGCCGCTGCCGCCAATTCGCCCAGTCAGCGACAAACTGAACTTGCGCTTGATCCGCATCCTGCCACGGATAGAATGCCCGGTTATCGGGATCTTTCCCCCCCATCATCAGCGCCTCATCACCGTAGTATAGGCATGGTACACCTGGAAGGGTCAAGAGTAACTGAACGGCCAGGCGCAGGCGTTGGCGATCTTCAGCCAACATGGTCAGGATTCTAGGCGTATCATGGCTGCCGATGTTATTGAAGTTAAAATGAAACGTGGTAGCGGGATAGTTTTCCTTGAGCGTCATTAATTCGCGCCACCATTCCGCTGGCGTTAGCGTACCGTTTAAAACCCGTATAATCAAGCGGCGGAGCGGATAGTTCATGACAGCCTGTAAGCCGCCGCCCTCTAAGTAGTGCCGGCGCATCCCATACGCTAATTTATGAGAGGCATCTTCCCAAACTTCACCGATCAAAACCTTATCTGGGTAACGGTCAAGCGTCCGTCGAATTCCAGCAATGAAATCGTCTGGCAACTCATCCGCGACATCTAGGCGCCAGCCATCCACCCCGCGTTGCGTCCAGTAATCGATGACCGAATCGGGTTTACCAAAGATAAAGTCGCGGTATGTCGGGTCGTCCTTATCGACGGTCGGCAAATCTCGAATCCCCCACCAGCTATCATAGTCGTGGGGATAATGAATGAACGTGAACCACGAATAGTACGGACTCGTAATCGACTGCGTTGCACCGACCGTTGGGTAATGGCCCGCTTGATTGAAATACTTAGAATCCACCCCGACATGGTTAAAAACGCCGTCTAAAATCAGCCGCATGCCAGCTTGGTGTAAAGCCGTGACCAGGTCATCAAAATCTGTCAAATCGCCGACGACTGGATCGATTTTCAGATAGTCACCCGTATCATACCGATGATTACTGCTAGCTTCAAAAATCGGCGTCAAATAAATAATTGTCACACCGAGCCGCTGTAAATATGGAATCTTAGCAATAATGCCCCGCAAGTTGCCACCGTAAAAGTCCCAGCGCAAAATCGCTCGGTGTTCATCCCGTACGTATAGTGGCCGGTCCGTTAACTGCCCATAAATAAAGCTATTCGGCTTGGGGGCATTGACGTGGCCATCCGCGTTGCCATTATTGAAGCGGTCAACGAAGATCTGATAAGCGACCCCTTCACGATACCATTTTGGCAGCGTCTCTACCGCCTTTAAAATCGTCAATTGATACATTTGAACATGCTCACGCAGGACGTATTGGACACCCGGGCCACCATAACCACCGTCTACGCAACCATAATAAGCAGTCGTGGTCGCCGTTTCGATTCGAAAATAGTAAAAGTACAGGCCAACCTGGGTCGGTATAAACGTCGTCGTGTACATCGTGGGACTAATCGGGTGTAGCGGTAAGGCTTGTTCGTCGTCCCACTGACCATCATGGGCCACACACAAATCAATCTGTTTAACCGGCGTTACCGTCTGAACGCTGAGCGTGAATTGAACGGGCGTCTGACAGGTCACGGCACCAAAGGGCGTCTTATACGTGGGTAAAAATGAGTTATACGTTACCTGCATCCGTCACCCTTCCTTTCTTAATTCAGTCGTTCGTGGGGCACTTGCCAAATATCGTCGGCATACCGCGCCACTGCTAAGTCCGCGGCAAAGTGTCCCGAAGCGGCAATGTTCGCTAACGAGCGCTGTTGCCAAGTGGGTTGATTTTGAAAATCATGACTGATCTGCTGCTGTTGGATGACGTAGGCCCGGTAATCAGCTAAGACAAAGAACTCATCGTTATACCGCAGTAATGAATCATAGATCTCCCGGCCAACCGTTGGAATTCCCGGAATCGTGCCATCGACCAAACTATCTAAGAGCCGTTTTAATTCAGGATCAGCATTGTAAAAATCGGTGGCATGGTAGTTACCACGATGATAATAGTCGTACACTTCGTTGACTTTGAGCCCAAACGGGTATTCATTTTCAGCACCCGCCGCTTGCATAATGTCGATATTGGCACCGTCATACGTTGCCAATGATAACGCACCGTTGGCCATCAGTTTCATGTTACTAGTCCCTGACGCTTCCTTAGAGGCCGTTGAAATCTGCTCGCTAACGTCAGCGGCGGGAATGATCAGTTCGGCAATGGAGACACCGTAGTTGGGAATGAAGACGACCTTTAACCGATCACCAATCGCCGGGTCCTGATTCACCATGTCAGCGACGACATTAATGAGTTTGATAATCGCCTTGGCATAGTGATAACTAGGAGCCGCCTTCGCCCCAAAAATGTGGACGCGCGGCACGACTGGCTGTTGCGGATGATCCTTAATGGCAAAATACTCGCGCAAGATTTCAAAGACGTGTAGGAGTTGCCGCTTATAAGCATGCAACCGTTTGATTTGAACATCGTAAATCGCATCGGTGCGAATCTTGATCCCCATAGTACGCTGAACGTACGCAGCTAAAGCCTGTTTATTAGTCAGTTTAACCTGCCCTAACTGGTACAAAAAGTGGTCATCTTGTTGATACGGTAATAGTGTCTGTAATAAATCCGGTTGTCGCCGCCAGTCCGTTCCGATCGTCTGATCAATCAGTTGTGCTAACGGCTGGTTCGCCAATTGAACCCACCGGCGGGTTGCAATGCCATTCGTCTTATTATTAAACCGCTCCGGATAAACTTGATACAGGCCCCGTAACACATCCGTTTTCAGTAATTCCGTATGCAGTGGCGCGACACCGTTCACACTGTGACTCCCGATCACAGCTAGGTAGGCCATCCGTACTTGTCCGTTGCCTAAAGGCGCCGTCTGATCAACGAGCGCTTTGCCAAAAATCGGCGTTTGTTGTTCCCGGTAGCGCCGGTCGATTTCCGCAATAATCTGATAAATCCGAGGTAGCAGGTTTTTAAACATATCGATTGGCCAAGTCTCGAGGGCTTCTTGTAAAATCGTATGGTTCGTGTAACTCATGACTTGCGTCGTTAACGTCCACGCGACTTCCCATGAACAGTGGTGTTCATCCATTAATAGCCGCATCATTTCAGGGATGACTAACGTCGGGTGCGTATCATTAATGTGAATTGCGACCTTTTTGCCTAATAATTTGATGCCATGGTGCGTCGCACAAAAATCACGCACGATACTTTGAACACCCGCAGAAGAGAAAAAGTATTCTTGGCGTAATCGCAGTTGTTGCCCGGCCGAATTAGAATCGTCGGGATACAAGACCTTGGTGATCTCACTGATTCGATCACGCTGATCCTGCGAAGAATAGGTCGCACTAGGTGGTAACTCCGCGGACCACAAACGCAAGGTGTTCGTAATATCGTTGTGATACCCGACGATCCCAACGTCGTAAGGAACCGCTAGCACGTCTTCCGTATTTTCAGATTGCGGTTGTAAGCTACCATCCGCTTGCGGTTGTAACCACACATTGCCGCCGAACTGGACGATGCAGCTCTTGTTATCGCGCCGGGTCTCCCACACGTTGCCATGATGGAGCCAATCGTCGGGTAATTCGACTTGATAGCCATCCATGAAGACTTGCTTGAACAAGCCGTAACGATAGCGGATGCCGTTACCGTTGCCGGCAATCTTCAAACTAGCCATCGCGTCCATATAGCACGCTGCCAAGCGACCTAAGCCCCCGTTACCAAGCGCCGGATCAGGTTCCGCCTGACTGATTGTCTCAAAGTCCAGGCCTAATTCCGTTAACCCTTTTTTGACCGTCGTCAATAAGTTGAGATTCAACAAATTAGAAGCGAGCAAGCGTCCCGGCAAGAACTCGATGGAAAAATAATAGACTTGTTTCTGATGATGATCACGGTAAAATTTAGCTGTTCGGGTCCAACTCTGACTGTTATAGCGCCGCACTAGCTGTCCCAGTGCAATAAATTGCCCAATCGTCGAGGTGTCACTCAGCGATGTTGAATACAAAGTCTCAATTTCACTTAAAAAATCCTTTTTAAATTGCGCACACGTTAATTTCAAATTCACACCCCCATCAAACCTAACGCATTAGCTTCTGATAAGTCGCACGGTACTGCTGTGCAGAATATTCCCAGCCAAAGTCACAAGTCATTGCTTGGTGTTGCAGCTGCCGCCAAACCAGTGGTCGCTGTCGATATAAGGTCACGGCTAGAACCATAATTTTACGTAGGACCGCTGGCTGGTAGTCGTCAAAGCTAAAGCCGGTTCCCTGACCGGTATAGCGATTGTACGGAATGACCGTGTCCCGTAATCCACCGACCGCGTGCACGATTGGTAACGTCCCGTAATGCATCGCCATCATCTGCGACAAGCCACACGGTTCAAAGGCAGAAGGCATGAGGAAAATGTCACTGCCCGCATAGATTTGCTGGGCCAGCTGGGTATCAAATTGAATCGCGGCGACCACCTTTTGCGGATACGCCGACTGATAGGTGCGTAACGCGCGTTCCAATGCTGGGTCACCCGTTCCCAAAACAATGAGTTGCACATCTTGTTGCTGCAAGAATGGATTCAATGCATCTAACAAGAGGTCGATGCCCTTTTGCTTCGTTAACCGAGAAACGACTGCCAATACCGGCACGTTTTTGACAGGCAACCCTAATCGGCGCTGTAAGGCACGTTTATTCTGACGCTTAGGTTTCAAATCTTTAGCCGAATAATTCGCCGTTAGTGCCAGGTCGGTTGCGGGATCGTATAATTGCATATCAATGCCATTAAGAATCCCACTCAGTTTGTACCGATTGGCACGCAGCACCCCGTCGAGGCGTTCCCCAAAAGCTGGTGTCTGGATCTCTTGTGCGTAGGTCGGTGACACGGTATTAACGGCATCTGCAAAGTTAATACCGCCCTTCAGCCAATTCACTTGATCGTAAAACGCCACGCCAGCTTCGGTGTATGTCTCAGTGCCGATTCGAAAGAGACTGTCCAAAATAATCGGATCATAGACACCTTGAAACTGTAAATTATGAATCGTCAGCACCGTTTTAATATCACGATACGCTTCGATCCAATAGTACTTTTCGGCTAGCAAGACAGGAATAAACGCCGTATGCCAATCGTTGAGTTGTAAAACATCCGGAATATAATCGATCCGCTCCATCATTTCACAAACCGCCATCTGAAAGAAGGCAAAGCGTTCACCATCATCCCAATAACCATACAATCCGTCCCGGCCAAAATAATCTAAATTATCAATTAGATAATACTGAACGTGCGCGACTGTCAGAGTTTTAATACCGCAATACATTGCACGTTCACCCACTTGAACAGTAAAATGCGTCACTGGCACTAACTGCTGCTGATATTCGGTCGGCATCTGGTGAGGGTAATACGGAATCACGACGCGCGTCTCGATTCCTTCTGCTTGCAAGGCGCGCGGCAACGCCATACTAACGTCACCCAAACCGCCAGTCTTATAGAAAGGGGCCGCTTCTGCCGCCGCGAATAATACCCTAGTCATGTACGGCCACCTCCGCTTGTTGAAAGACGTGCTGCCCTTTGCTGATGACTAACGGTGTCGTTGAAGTGCCTTTAAGCACTAAGTTGGGCCCAATTACAGCGTCTTTATCGATAATGACGTTTTCTAGCTTACAACCGGCACCGATCCGGGCCCCCTGCATAATGATGGCATTTTTAACTTGGCTATCACGATTAATCAGTACGTCCCGGAAGATGACGGAGTGGTCAAGTTGCCCTTCAATATAGCCCCCAGTACCACATAAACTATCACGACACTGTGAACCAGTCGCAAAGAACGTCGGGATTTCATTTTTGACCTTGGTGTAAATACGGCGCGAACTGTAGAATAACGCTCGGAAATTAGCTTCATCCAAAACGGCCATATTGGCCGCAAAGTAGCTGTTGATATCATGAATATTCGCCTGAAAGCCCGTATATTCAAAAGCATTAGCGTTATGTTGGATGACTGCTTGCCGCATCAATTCCTCTAGGCTGATCATGTCACCCCGTTGATTGGCCGACTGCAATAATTCGATTAAATCGACCGTACTCATCAAGTAAATAGCCATGCTCTTGGCAACTTGTTTCGTCTTCGGGCTAATCTTGGCCTTGCTCATCGGAACGACCGCCGTTGCTTCTCCCTTAGCAGTCAATTGTAAGATTGTATTTTCGGGAATCAAACTAGCTGGATCAACGCGCTTATAAACCGCCGTCACGGGACTGTTACGTTCCTCGTGATACCGTAGTAGCGCCTTTAAATCAATATTACCGACATTGCGAGTACTCATCACTACCGAGTACTCACTCTGGCTGCATTTCAGAAACTGAATCGAATTATCATAGTAATGGTGCAGTAATGCGGCCTTCTTTTCTGGCGCCACTAATTTCAAGTCATTGTATGGGGACAAGAATAGGCCGCCGCGAATTGTGTTCAGGCTCCAGTCACGCCCGCTACGCAAATGGTCAGCCACGGAACGCCCTGACCGCGGGACCGTCACCATCACATTTTGAATCCCCGCATTGATGACACTCGATAATTGAAAATCAACCAACCGATAACGACCACCAAAGGGTAACATGCCAACTGGCCGAACTGCAGTCAATGGTTGTAACGCGTCACTTGGTTCCAGTAAATTAATAATGGCACTCACTTGTTCACGTCTCATGGTTGTTCCACCCCCATCGTTTCGTGATACCCAACAACTGCAATCTTATCAGTCGTACCAATAATCTGGGCATCATCACCAATCACTGCATCTTCGCCAATCAATGCGTGGTCAATCACCACATTTTTTCCAATCGTTGCACCGGGCATAATCATACTGTCAACCACGCGACTACCCATCCCAACTGACACGCGTTGCGATAAGATTGAATGATCAATTTCGCCCGCAACGTAACAACTATCAACGACCATGGCATTATTGACCTGGCTCGTTTCCGTCAAAAACATCGGTGGTAGCACCTCTGCTTTAGAGTAAATTCGCCAGTAACGATCGCCGATATTTAACCGGTTATGGGGCGATAGGAATTCCATATTGGCTTGCCACAGGCTCTTAATCGTTCCAACATCTCGCCAGTAACCCTTAAAAGCATAAGCGTAAACGGATTCATTATTGGCTAGGTATGATGGAATGACATTTTTACCAAAGTCTTCAAGTGACTTATCGGTAGCATAACTCTTAACTAAGTAATCCCGCAAAGTCGGCCAATTGAAGATATAAATGCCCATCGAGGCTTTATCACTCTTAGGATGTTCCGGTTTTTCCTCAAACTCAATGATTCGATCCGTCGCATCCGTATTCATCATGCCAAAGCGTTTGGCTTCTTCGTTAGTCACGTGGATCACCCCAACGGTCAACGAAGCCTTCTTCTCCTGATGATATTTCAGCATAGCGTCATAATCCATCTTATAAATATGATCGCCAGATAAGACGAGCAGGTACTTGGGGTCTTGTTGATCAATATATTCAATATTTTGATAAATGGCGTGCGCCGTCCCTTGAAAGAACTTCTCACCTTCACTAGACGAGTATGGTTGTAAAACCGTCACCCCACCATTTAAGCTATCAAAGCCCCAGCTCGCACCGCTACCAATATGTGCATTCAGTTCTAGGGGTTGATATTGCGTGATAACCCCAACGGTATTCACACCCGAGTTAGCACAGTTGCTGAGTGTAAAATCAATAATTCGATAACGACCGCCGAATGGCACGGCGGGCTTAGCCGTATCCTTCGTCAACTTACCAAGCCGGGTGCCCTGACCGCCCGCTAAAATAATCCCTAACATTTCATCTTGCATGCTTAACTCCCCCTATCACTTTAACTGGTCGAATCAACAATGCACCCATCGCCGGCAAGGTCACGGTAAAACTAGCTGGTTGCCCCCGATACGGCTCATCGACCGCCGTAAACGTCGTCTCTAGTTTCGTCCACGTGCCGCCAAATGCCTGTGCCTCAGTATTGAGCAATAATTCGTAATGGCCACGATACGGCACGCCGATTCGATAATTTTGCCGTTCGACGGGGACAAAGTTGAAGGCCGCCACGACAAAACTGTATTTCCGCTTGGCTTGCCGGATAAATCCCATAGTTGAACTATCGGGGTCATCGGTATGCGTATAAATAATCCCCGCAGGATCGTGGTCCTGTTCCCACAACGGCCGATTGTGCCGGTAGATGGCGTTCAGTTGCGTTGTGAACTGTTGCATCCGATGGTTGAGATCATCCTTTAAGTCAACCCATTCCAGCGCGCTCCAGTCCCGCCACTCTAGAAACTGACCCCACTCTGAGCCCATAAAATTCAGTTGTTTTCCCGGGAAGGCAGCCATATAAGTTAGCATCGTCCGCAAATTAGCAAACTGATTATAGCGATCCCCCGGCATCTTATGCATTAGGGATTTCTTGCCGTGCACGACTTCATCATGTGAGAAGGGTAGGATAAACCGCTCATCAAACATGTACACGAATGCAAATGTCAGTAGATTAAAGTGGTCGTGCCGATATAACGGATCCATCATGAAGAAATCCAGGGTATCGTGCATCCACCCCATGTTCCACTTATAGTTAAATCCCAATCCGCCATTGGCCACCGAACCCGTAACCTGCGGGTAGGCGGACGATTCTTCCGCAATCATCAAGACATCGGGATGGTGGGCTAAAATCGTGGTGTTCAGCTTTTTTAAGAACGCAATTCCTTCCAGATTACGATTATCGCCATATTGATTAACCTGCCCTTCGCGCCCTTCATCATAGTCGCAATACAACATGTTAGAGACAGCATCCACTCGCAAACCATCTAGATGACACTGGTCGAGCCAATATTCGGCGCTTGAAATCAGAAAACTCTGAACCTGCGTCTTACCGAGATCAAAATTCCACGCGCCCCAACGACGGTTATCCGCGCGCTCAGGATCAGCGTATTCAAATGTCGGCGTACCATCATACTGGTACAACGCATCATAATTGCGAATAAAGTGACCCGGTACCCAATCAACGAATACCCCGATATTCGCTTGATGACACTGGTCAACAAAGCTGAGAAAACTGTCGCGATCGCCGAAACGACTGGTTGGCGCAAAGTACCCTAATTGCTGGTACCCCCACGACGCATCCAGCAAATGTTCCATCACGGGCATTAATTCAATGTGGGTATAACCCAGTCGTTTCACATAGGGAATCAGTTCAGCGGCTAATTCTGCATAAGTGTCGTAGCTACCATCAAGATGTCGGCGCCACGAACCTAAGTGCACCTCATAAATGTTAATTGGCCGATTGGCAGCGCGCGACTTCTTCCGGCGAGCTAGCCACAAACTATCGTGCCAACGCATCGTCATCGGCGCAACAACTACGGCCGCATCCCCCGGTTTTCGTTCGAACTGTTGTGCAAACGGGTCAATCTTTAGTTGCACTTGGCCAGTTGGTGTTGTGATCTGAAACTTGTATAACTGACCCGCATGAACGTTCGGAACTTGTCCTTGCCAAATCCCAGTCGCCCCTAATAACTTTAGTGCGCTTGGTTGCCAGTCATTAAAATCGCCAACAACCCCGACCGCCTTAGCATGCGGCGCCCAGACGCGAAATACCGCCCGACCAGATGCGGCCAAATGACAGCCTAAGTAATCCTGACTATTAAATCCTGCGCCGGTATTAAATAAGTAACTTGCATCATTCATTTCCGTAGTTTGTTTAACCAAAGCATCACACCCCCTATGTGATTAACTGAGCAGCTTATAAAATTAATCTTATTATAAGAAGGTGACAGGGTGTTTGCCTATCCTTGATAAGGTCGCCTTACTTAGTGGTCAAACAGGGCACAAACCCCTAAAAGATAACGATTATTATGACTGGTCACCCAGAACGCTGCAAACTGATTCAGGACAACTATTCACAGTTAAGCCCGTGGTTATCCGTTTTATTGCGCCGTTTGCCAAAACATCAAAAAAAGCCCGAAAAAACGCGTTTTTTCGGGCTAGTTGATTTATTCAATTACATTTCTATCAAATTAATAATATTTATCTGACTGATTACTTCCAGTAAGCATAGCGATAAAGGGCGTCTCTCAACAATGTGAAGTGAACCCCACCAACCTTGTTACTGATCAAGTGAGCAGCAGCAGTTTGATAAATTGGTGTGACCCCCTGTTGCTGAGCGACTAGCTTAGCCGCTTGCTGCATCGTCTGATATCGGGCCTTAGTTGACTGCTTATCGGCCGTAATCGTTGAGATTAATTGCTCATATTTCGCATTGTTAAACTTCCCAAAGTTGACAGAATTAGTTATCGAAGCCTTATTCAAGAAATCAACTGGATCTTGGAAATCACTCGACCACGACAACGTGGCAAAGTCAAAGTCACCCTTGCTTAAGGTTGAAATCTCATTTGTCAGTGGTACTGACTTGACATTGACCGTGACACCACTAAGATTTTTCTCAATTGCAGCTTGAATATATTCTGCCACCGACTTATTAATATCATTATCGTTCGTCAATAATTGCAGGGTTAACTTTTGCTTTCCTAAGCTCGCCTGAGCCTTCTGCCAATACGGTTTAGCCTTTGCTGGACTGTATGGATACAAATTTCCGGTATCCGTATTAAAATCTTTCCCCGTTGTCGGGTTCTTGGTATTGCCAGCAGGAACTAATGACGTCGCCGCTACTGAGCCGTCTTTGAGAACGTTCTTAACCAATGACTGGCGATTCAAAGCGTAACTCACAGCACGCCGTAAATCAGTATTCTGCAATGCTGAACGCTTCTGGTTCCACAACATGAAGTAGAGTTGGTTCAGCTTCGTAATCTTCATCTGTTTTTTTAGTGACCCTTGCTCAGCCGCCGATACCTGGGTACCCGTAATCTGGGTAACTTGAACGCCATTGCTTTGGAAGAGGTTCTCGGCCGTACTGTTATTCTTGACCGTCTGTACCTTAACATTCTTGATTCGAACCTGCTTGCGATCATAATAATACGGGTTCTTCACGTATTTCCACGTGTCATTCGTCCCGTTCCAGCTCTTCAAGACATAGGGACCGTTAGAGAGGGTCCGCTTTGACGATGTCCCATACTTATTCCCGTATTTCTCAGTAAATTGTTTATTTAACGGATAGATTTCTGTGGCTAACCGATAGTTGAAATACGGCACGCGCTGTTGCAACGTAATTTGTAACTTATACTTGCCCAACGCTTTGACGCCTAGAGTCTTCACCGCCTTCTTACCAGCCGTGATTGCCGTTGCATTCTTGATTTCAGCAACGTGGCCGACTTCCTGTGACTTGGTATTCGGATCGACCTGGCGTTGCACGGAATAAACGAAGTCAGCGGCCGTGACCTTTTTCCCATTCGACCACTTGGCATTGTGCCGTAAGTTAAAGGTATAGGTCTTCCCATTATTAGTCGGTTTGACGACTTTCTTGGCAATTGCCGGCACGACTTTCCCCTTTTGGTTAGTCGTGTACAACCCTTCCATAAACTGAGCAATAGCGGCCTGACTAGCGATATCGTCGGCCTTATTAGGATCGGCGGTCGCAATCGACTGGGTCGCCGTTACGTTCAACGTCTTCTGCTGACTACTCTGCTGGCTACCGCAGCCAGTTAAGACTAATCCTAGGGCTACAATACCAATACTGCTGATCCATACTCTTTTTTTCATGAATGATGACTCCTAACTTAACGATGATGTCGGTTACTGGCAACGATACTTCGATTGGCGCCGACAACAACACATCAACGGTAAGCCTCCGTTATCCGTGGTAAACCGGTAATTACTGGTTTTCACGACTACCATAACGTTTTGTGATCCTGCGTTCATCATCATGATTCCTCCCCTTAGATTAAAGACTAATTAAGATAAGATTAGCTTTTAAGTTTACATCTGTCAACTAAAAGTTTCGCTCAGCACGCTAAGCCACCATGGTATCGTGCCTTCACTATTCAGGCCGAAATTGGTTTGCTGCTTTTAATTCCAAGCGCCCGGTGCGCGAGCTCAAAAATAGCCCAGCTATGTTGGAATTTTAAACTCAGAAGTCAATATCGGCTACGGACTCGCGCCACAAGCCGCGTCTGTGATTGACCATAAAAAAATCGCTATTAGCCGATACTGACTAATAACGATACTTGCTCATCAATGGCGAATCTGACCATTGCCATCAATGACGTATTTATAAGATGTTAATTCCGCTAATCCCATCGGACCGCGGGCATGTAACTTCTGCGTTGAAATCCCGATTTCAGCGCCAAACCCAAATTCAAAGCCATCCGTAAACCGGGTGGAAGCATTGATATAAACACACGCTGCGTTGACCCGTTGCTGGAAGAGCTTCCCAGCTTGATAATTATCCGTCACAATCGCTTCGGAATGTTGGGTATTGTAACGATTGATGTGCGTAATGGCCGCTGCTTCTGAATCAACAACTTTCACCGCAATAATTAAATCATTATATTCCGTTCCCCAGTCCGCATCCGTTGCCGGAACCACATCAGGAACAATGGCTTGAGTTGCGGCATCCCCGCGTACTTCTACGCCTTGTTCACGAAGCGCCTGAATCATGCTAGGTAAATAATCGGCCGCGACCGCACGATGAATTAGAAGCTTCTCAGTGGCGTTGCAAACCGATGGCCGCTGAACCTTCCCGTTGATCACGATATCGGTGGCCATTTGTAATTGCGCGTCTTTGTCCACGTACACGTGACAATTACCGGCTCCCGTTTCAATAACGGGCACCGTTGCTTTAGCCAACACCGTTTGAATCAAACGGGCGCTCCCGCGCGGAATTAAGACGTCCACGTAATCAGTGAGCTGCATGAACTTAGCCGCAGTCGCATGCGACGTATCCGTAATCAGTTGAATCGCATTCTCATCGACCGCTTCGGCCCGTAATGCACCACGTAAGACTTGGACAAGTGCTTGATTAGAGTGAAGGGCTTCCTTACCACCACGTAAGATTACAGCGTTTCCGGTTTTAAAACACAGTGCTGATGCATCCACCGTCACATTGGGGCGCGCTTCAAAAATCATGCCGATAACACCTAGTGGTACCCGTTCCTTGGCAATCATCAACCCGGCCTCGTTGCGCCACGCGCGGTCCACATTTCCAATTGGATCTGGCAAACTCACGACCTGTTTGAGTCCGGTCGCCATATCCTGGATGCGGTCTGCTGTTAGCCGGAGCCGGTCAACAAACTTAACTGGTACTTGCGGGTTCTCTAAATCCTGCGCATTAGCTGCCAATATCTCATCTTGATGGCTCGTTAACGCCGTTGCCATTGCGGTCAACACTTGATTTTTTTGCGCCGTTGAAAGTAACCCCAGCGCATAGCTAGCTTGTTGAGCCTGTTGACCCAACTGTTCTAAATCTGCCATTTTGATAACCTCCTCAACTTAACCGAATAGCGTTCCGACTGGTTCGCCTGCTAGAATCTGAAAAATAATTGCGGGATCCGCACCATTGGCTAAAATCATTTGACCATTCGCATCGATCATCCGTTCTGCTGCTTTTAGCTTAGTGACCATCCCACCAGTACCAAACCGACTGCCACTACCACCAGCTAGCTCGTAAGTATGCTGATCAACCTGCTCAATGTGCCCTAATAATTGGGCTCGGGCATCCGCATTGGGATTACCATCGTAAAAGCCATCGATGTCGGATAGCATGATTAGCAGATCCGCCCCGATATTCGTGGCCACGATTGCGGATAGTTGATCGTTATCACCAAACTTGGTTTCATGATCCAATTCATCGACCGCGACCGTATCATTTTCATTAACAATTGGGACCACGTTTTGTTTTAATAGCGCCTCAAATGTATTCAACACATTATGGTGACTCTTAGGATACACAAAAATATCACGCGTTAATAATAACTGGCCAATTTTTTGTTCATAAATGGCGAAGCGCTCTTTGTAAATCGAAATCAATTCAGTTTGCCCAATCGCCGCAATCGCCTGTTGTTCAGGGATTGCTTTTGGCCGTTGCTTGAGTCCCATATAATTCAAGCCAACACCGATTGCCCCTGATGAAACTAAGACAACTTCACGGCCACGATGTCGCATTGCACTAATGACAAAGGCTAATTGGTCGATTGCCCGTAAGTTAATCGATCCATCCGGATAAACTAACGTGCTTGTTCCGACTTTAATCACGACCCGTTTAGCCTTTAGTTTTCGCATCACTTTCACTACTGCCACCAACTTCTCTAATTATTTTGTTTCACGTGAAACATCGGTCTGAACGTCCGTCTTCATATAATTGACGGCTTTGCGTAAATTAAGGCGGACGACGCCGATATTAACTGCTAAAACGATCAATAAGACCACAAATGCCAACAAAAACAGTACCTTATAAGACCAATTGTCGATGATCACACCACCAAATAGCGGTCCTAGCGAGCGCCCTAACGCACAAAAAGCTTGTACTAGTCCCTGATAACGCCCCTTAGCACTAACTGGTGACAACTGACTCACTAGCGTTGGCATGGCCGGTGACCAAGTGGCTTCACCAATCGTCAATAAAACCATAGCAAAGATAAAGTGTGGGTAATCATGTGCAATCACAAGCGATAGAAATGACAAGCCCACGAACAGCATGCCGAAGAAGAACTGGTTATATAAATTCTTAATCCGATCCCCTAGCAAACTTAAAATGCTCTGAATAAGGACCAGTAAACCTGCATTGATTGTCCATAGAAAACTGTAATTTCGCAGCGGCATCCCTAGATTCGTCATGTAGACGGATAAATTGCTGACCCACTGCTCGTACAGCAACCAGATAATAAATAAACTAATAAAGAAGGTCCAAACAATGTGAAAGTTGGCCCGTGGCAAGTGCACATCTTGCCCTTGGCGCGGATCAACCCCCGTCACATTCGACGAGTCCACATTGTATTCAAATAATGCAATAATCAAGAAAATCACGAAGAGGCTCGTAGTCATTGAGAATAGTAAGGCCATTCCCATGCTATACACGATACCAACCAGCATCGTACCGAAGACGACTCCAAGATTGGCAGCGAGGTACATCAACGTAAACGTGCGCCGCACTTTAGCACGGGGCACACTGGCGGCCAAAGCGTTAAACATCGTGTTTAGCCAGCCACTAGCAAACCCGGTCACGACTAATAATATCGGATACCACGGCCATCCATGAAAAAAGATCAGGGCAAAGTTCGCGAGTCCGTTCAACGTAATCCCCATCAGTAACAGGTGATAAGGATTCCCGCGGTCAAATACACGCCCGCCAATCGTACTTGCCAAAACGTTGGCGACTGAATTGAGCATCAGGACAATCCCAGTCTCCGTCAACGATTTACCTAACACATTGTGCATGTAAATCGTTGTTAACGGCCAAATAAAGCTCATACCAATGTTATTCATAAATTGCCCGGCAATTAGCCACGGCGTTTTAATGAGTTGCTTTTGTGCCACGCCATCACCACCATTATTAAATCTGTCTACTTTTCATCATAGCAAATTTTATTTAAAATAACAGGGACATTTGTGTCTCTGACTCATCATTATCACGGCAAAATCGATTGTATTAGCCCAATCAATTGGCGGAAAACAAACGTCCGCGGTACGTGATAAACAAAAAATCCCCCTTAATTAGTTTAAGAGGGATTTGATAACAGATTTATTGTTTAGCGCCAATTAAGCCTGCGGATCCTGCGCATAAGAGACTGAGGAGAACTTATTAAATGGTTTCACAAATAATAGTTTGACCGTTCCCCGCGCCCCAGCACGGTTCTTTTCGATGATTACTTCAACTTCACCGACATCCTCGGAGGCATCGTCGTCCCGCGGATCACCGCCTTTAAAGTCACCACCGCCGCCACCAAAATTACCGCCATCATCATCGTCGCCGCCTTCGCGGTCATAATAATCTTCCCGGTATAGGAAGGCAACGATGTCAGCATCTTGTTCGATCGAACCCGATTCACGAATATCGGACAGCACCGGTCGCTTGTCTTGCCGTTGTTCAACACCACGAGATAGCTGTGATAAGGCAATGACTGGAACACCTAGTTCCTTGGCCAGTTTCTTCATTTGCCGCGAAATTTCGGAAACTTCCTGTTGCCGACTTTCCGTATTACTACCTTCGATCAATTGTAAATAATCGACCACGATCAAGCCGAGGTTACCTTGTTCTTTCGCTAAGCGGCGACTTTTGGCCCGGATTTCTGACATCTTGATTCCGGGAGTATCATCAATAAAGATGCTCGCTTTGGACAAACTACCCATGGCAACCACCAAGTGTTCCCACTCTTCTTCGTTCAATTGTCCCGTTCGTAAATGGCCAGCGTCAATACTACCTTCCGCACACAGCATCCGGTTGACTAAGGATTCGGCACCCATTTCCAAACTGAAAATGGCCACTGTCGTATCCGTTTTGGTCGCCACATTTTGGGCAATGTTCAAGACAAAGGCCGTCTTACCAACGGCAGGTCGAGCAGCTAAGATAATCAAGTTATCTGGTTGCAAGCCAGCGGTCATCTTGTCCAGCTCCGCAAAGCCAGTCGGTAACCCAGTAATGTCATCGTCATTTTGATACAAGCGGTCAATCTCTTCAATCGACGCGTTCAACACATCTGAAATCGACTTAAACCCACTCTGGTTACGCTGTTCAGACACGTTCATGATATCGCGTTCCGCGTCATCTAATAACGTGGTCACGTCATCATTTTCCGTATAGGCCTTTTGCGTAATCTCCGTGGCCGTCTTGATCAACCGCCGCACCGTTGCTTTTTGCGCCACGATTTTCGCATAGTAGCCAGCGTTAGCCGCAGTCGGCACGGACCCAGCTAGTTCAGCAATGTAGCTCATCCCACCAACATCATCCAATTGATTTTGGGCCGTTAATAAATCACTAACGGTCACCGCATCAATAGCCTCGTCACGGTCATTTAAAGTCACCATGCTGGCAAAAATGATCTGATGTGCGCGCCGATAGAAATCTTGCGCTTCGACAAACTCCATCGCTTCCACGAGGGCATCACTGTTTAAGAAAATAGCCCCCAAGACTGCCTTTTCAGCTTCAATATTTTGTGGTGGGGTTTGATCCAGCACATCGTTGTTCATTTGTGATCCGTCCTTTTACTTTTCGACAACGTGCACGCGAATTTTCGCCGTTACTTCTGGATGTAACTTAACAGGCACGTTTGTGTAACCTAATACCCGAATTGGTTCTGGTAATTCGATCTTACGTTTATCAAGCTTAACTTGGTATTGGTCAGCTAACGCCGTTGCAATTTGTTTGCTAGGAATTGACCCAAACAACCGACCATCAGTACCAGCTTTGGCCTTCAATTCAACAACCGTTTCATCAGCTTCCAAAACTGTCTTGACTTGCTTAGCTTCGGCTAATTCCTCAGCGGCACGTGCTGCTTCAGACTTCTGTTCAGCCTTCAACGTATTGATTGCCGCTTTAGTGGCTTCCTTGGCCAATCCCTTTTTAATTAAAAAGTTCTGTGCGTAACCATCCGGGACATTCTTGATTTGGCCCCGCTTGCCCTTACCACGGACATCATTCAAAAAAATAACTTGCATTTAGACTCACTCCTAATTAGATTCTGTGGTCGGCTCATCAGTTGCCGTTAACAAATCAATCAACGATTGTTTGACGGCTTCAACTGACTGCCCTTCAATCTGGGTTGCGGCATTCGATAAATGACCGCCACCACCCAATTTTTCCATATAAACTTGTACGTTGATCTCGCCAAGTGATCGTGCCGAAATTCCGACCCGTCCATCTTCACGACGTGTAATCACGAATGATGCGTCGACACCAGACATAGATAATAGTGAATCAGCAGCTTGAGCCGCCGTTACTGGGTCATAGACCTGATCATCTTCACCAACACATAATGCCATATCCTGGTTAACAAATTCAACGGTTTCAATCAGATGATTGCGTTGTAGATAACTATCAACGTTCTCCTTCATAAATTGTTGAACGAGTAACGAGTCCGCACCGGCTGATCGTAGATAACTAGCAGCATCAAACGTCCGCGATCCTGATCGTAATGAAAACGACTTCGTATCGATAACGATTCCTGTCAACATTGCGGTTGCCTCAATCTTATTGATTGGTTCGGCATCGTGCGATTGATATTCAAACATCTCGGTAATCAGCTCACAAGTCGACGAAGCATACGGTTCAATATAAACCAAAACTGGGTTTTCTGGAAATTCTTCGCCCCGTCGATGGTGATCAATAATCATAACGCGATTTTCGAGCCGCTCATAAAGGGCCTGTGACATTGAAATACTTGGCTTAGAATGGTCAGCCATAATCAATAAACTTTGGTCAGTGGCCTTCTCAAGTGCTTCTTCCGGCGAGATAATCGCTGACTCGATGTTCTCATCAGACTTCAACTGGTCCAGTAAACGCTGAATGTCTGAATGCACATTTTGCTCATCCAAGACGATCCAACACTGTTTACCATTCATTTCAGCAATTCGGCGAATCCCGAGACAGGCCCCAACGGCATCCATATCTGGTTGGCGGTGCCCCTGAACAAAGATCTGGTCAGATTGATTCATTAACTCTTGTAACGTCTGACTGATCATCCGGGCCCGGACCCGCGTCCGTTTTTCCATCGGGTTGGTTTTACCACCGTAGAAACGAGCAGGTTCGTCCTCAGACTTCACCACAACTTGGTCACCACCCCGCCCTAAGGCCAGGTCCATGTTACTCTGTGCTAAATCGGCCAAATTGTTCATGTTCCGTTCACCATAAGCAATCCCAATACTCAATGTTAGTGGGAAATTTTGCTTAGAAGTCGACTCCCGAATTCGATCTAAAATGCGAAATTTATTCTCTTCAACACGTCGTAAACTACTAGCATAGCCCAACAAGAAGAAGTGATCATCATCCAAGCGCTTCAGGTACATCCCAAACATCTGGGTCCACTTAGACAATTCATTGGTCACGTAATTGTTCAGGTTGGAAATATCCGTATCAGTCATCGACTGGGTGATTTCATCGTAATTATCCAAAAAGATTTGTCCAATCACGAGTTTTTCGTCTTCGAATTGATCCGTCAGCTCAGCATACTTGGTCACATCCATCATATAGACCGTATTGGTGCTCTGCTGGACCCGGACATCAAACTGGTAGTCTTGCCACCGAATCGTCGCGGGTTCGTCTTGATGCGCGCTCAGCGTCGCTGCCAGGGTTGGCTCAATATCTTCCAATCGATATCCTAAGACGTCCTTATCCCCAAAATAGCGTTGGAGATAGGGGTTGATCCATTCGATAGTCTGATCAGAATTAAAAATCATCACCCCAATTGGCATCTGAATCAACGCCTCTTGTTCACCGCGCTTAATACGATACGACAAGTCCGAGATATATTCGTTGGCACTCGAACTGAGCTCGATCAACGTATTATAAGAGATCACCCCAGCCATCACAATCAAGATGAGGACGACGGTCCCAAAAATCCAGTTCATTAAATAACCAGTGACGAGCATAATTAACGACAGGCTAAAAATAACCAACGCTAAGAGCCGTAACTGCTGATTTTGTAGGAAAAATGGAATTTTTTCACGCGAAAAGATCTTTTTCATATTAAAAATCCCTCAAGCCTTCTCAGTAATGACTATATTTTATCACAAACCACCGTCCGCTTCAGCGTTTCGTGTCAATCACCGTAAACGCTTCATCGAACGGCCACCACCCTATCTGGTCAAGTTAAGGGTAAATAAAAACCACAGAGCCGAAGTCTGTGGTTTTTGAATGACTAAAAATTAGTCTTCAGATACAAAGGCTAATAAGCCCATGATCCGTGCACGCTTGATGGCGATAGTTAAAGAACGTTGGTTCTTAGCACTAGTCCCCGTTACACGACGTGGCAAAATCTTCCCACGTTCTGAAATGAAACGACGTAATAAGTCAGTATCTTTATAATCGATGTATTCGATATGGTTTGCGGCGATGAAGTCGACTTTACGACGACGACGGCCACCTCTTCTTTGTTGTGCCATTGATATTTCCCTCCTCGTTATCTGTCTAAGCAATTAGACTAGAATGGTAAATCATCATCCGAGATATCAATTTGATCGCCATTGTTAGCGAATGGATCAGCCTGATTATTGTTGTTAGCACTGCTTGATGGTGCCGCACTGCTGGCATTACCAGTATTACCATTACCAAATGGGTTATTGTTATTCGCTGATGATTGTTGAGGAGCCGCATTTTGGCCTTGATTACTATACCCATTATTATTGTTGTTGTAATTCGAATTACCATTGTTGTAATTGTTATTACCACTACCACCATTAGCAGCCTGATGACGTTCAGATTCTGCCCGTGATTCTAATAATGAGAAGTTTTCAACGACAACTTCTGTAACGTAAACACGTACCCCTTGTTGGTTTTCGTAGTTCCGGGTTTGAATCCGGCCATCGATACCAACAAGTGAACCTTTATGAGTAAAGTTCGCAAAGTTTTCAGCAGCTTTACGCCAAATGACGCAACTAATGAAATCTGCTTCACGTTCCCCATTTTGATTCGTGAATTGACGGTTTACGGCAATAGTGAACGTCGCGACGGCGGCACCACCATTCGTGTAACGTAATTCCGGATCTCTTGTTAGTCGGCCAACAAGAATTGTACGGTTAATCATGCAGAAGTGCTCCTCTCTTGAAATTAATTTTGTCTATTAGTCTTCGCGTTTAACGATCATGTGACGTAAAATGTCATCATTAATCTTTGAAAGACGGTCGAATTCGTTTAAAGCAGCATCGTCAGTTGCTGTTAAGTTAACGATATGGTAAGTACCTTCGTTAAAGCCACCGATTTCGTATGCGAAACGACGCTTTGACCAGTCTTTTGAATCGATTACTTGCGCACCGTTATCAGTTAAGATTTTGTCGAAACGATCAACTAAAGCTGTCTTGGCAGCATCGTCGATGTCGGGACGTACGATGTAAGTAATTTCATATTTCTTTGATTCACTCATGAAATTTGCACCTCCTTATGGACTTCAGGCCCTTCTTTTTGAAGAGCAAGGAAAGTAATCTAGCTAATGCTAGATACTCACGAATTTAAAGTATAGCATCTAAATCAGTTTGTTGCAAGGGTTGAAGCGGCCGACTGTTACAAAAAGATCCTGAATCCGTTACATCAATCAATTACGTCAATTGAGCGCTATTCCATTTTATTTCCCGGGAAATATTTCTTTTTTTCTGAAATTCCCGCTTCCACTTACATTTTCACACAACAGCATTGAGAACAAGTCGACGTTAAGCTAACACGCATCACTATTAAATCCTCAAGGTCACCACAAACTAATTGCAGTAGTCCGAATCTCACTTAATTGGGTCTGTCTATTCCTGAAACATGACAAGGTGTGTGGCCAAGACTCAGTCGTCAATCTATTCTTAGCTACCGCCGTCGCTTTGTCATTTGAGTATCGACTTTTTTGCGGTTAAAACTGAACTCCCCGTGCTACCGAACAGCCCCTCCTGCCACCAGATCTGTAGCTACTGAAAACGGGGACTCAGATCAAAAAAACAAGCGCAGTCGACAAAATTGTCTACTGTGCTTGTTGTGTCGGCTTATTCGTTTGAATCGTTTGAATCAGTCGTTGGTTCATCAGTTGTTGGTTCGGTTGCCGTGACATCCGCTTTGACGGTTTGATCGTCAACTGGTGCCTCCGTCGTTGCATCCGTTGCAGCAGTCTCATCGGCTTCTGGCTCTGGATCGACCTTGGCCATCGTTGCGACTTGACCATCATCGCCCAACCGCATGAGACGAACACCTAAGGTTGCCCGTCCAGTTTGGGAAACGGTCGCGATATTGAAGCGAATCATAACCCCTTGGTTCGTCATCACCATGATATCTTCTTGACCATCAACCGTCGTCAAGCCAGCTAAATGACCATTCTTTTCAGTCACGTTAGCGGTCTTGATTCCTTTGCCACCACGACCCTTAATTGGGTAGTCGGCGGCCGGCGTTTGTTTCCCATAACCTTTTTCCGTGATGATGAAGACATTGCTGTCAGGCTTCAACACGTCAAAGCCAATCACGAAGTCGTCATCGCGTAAGCGAATCCCACGAACCCCAGAAGCTGTCCGGCCCATGGACCGCACCGTGGTCTCATCGAAACTGACGGCGTAACCGTCGTGCGTCCCAATGATCACGTTTTGGTGACCGTCCGTAATCGTAACCCCGATTAATTCGTCATCATCCTTGAGCGTAATGGCCTTCAAACCATTGCTACGGATATTGGCAAATTCTTGAACCGGTGTCCGTTTAACGACCCCTTTAACGGTTGTGAAGAACAGGTAATTATCAGAAGCGCTCGCGTCGCCCGTGACGTTAACGACCGCCTGAATCTTTTCACCAGAGTTGACACCGAGTAAGTTAATCACTGGGATTCCCTTGGCCGTCCGACCGTATTCAGGAATCTCGTAAGCCTTCATCCGGTATACTTTCCCCGCGTTAGTGAAGAAGAGTAGGACATCATGGGTCGACGTCGTCAGTAGATGTTCAATAAAGTCATCATCATGGACGTCCATCCCTTGAATCCCACGACCACCACGGTGTTGTGACTTGAATTCAGTCGTTGGTAACCGTTTGATGTAGCCATTGTGCGTTAAAGTAACGGCTACTTCTTCTTCTTCGATCAAGTCTTCATCTTCAATACTGAGGACTTCACCGACCATCAATTCGGTCCGGCGCTTGTCACCAAACTTACGTTGAATTTCCATTAATTCTTCGTAAATAATTTGGTTAATACGATCCTTGCTAGCTAAGATTTCCTTGTAGTCAGCAATGGCTTTCAACAAGTCCTGGTATTCGCTCTCGATCTTTTCGCGTTCCAAACCAGTTAACCGGACTAACCGCATATCAAGAATGGCTTGGGCCTGTTTATCAGACAAGCCGTAGTTGTCCATCAATTGATTCTTGGCAATTTCACTCGTTTGTGATTGACGAATGATCGCAATGATTTCATCAATGTGATCAAGCGCGATCCGCAAACCTTCAAGAATATGAGCCCGTGCTTGGGCTTTCTTCAAGTCAAATTGCGTCCGCCGCCGAATCACGTCTTCTTGGTGTTCCAAGTAGTAGATTAAGATTTGCTTTAAACTCAAGACTTTAGGCGCACCCTTAACGATGGCTAACATGTTAAAACCAAAGTTAGTCTGCATCAGCGTCATCTTGTAAAGGTTATTCAAGATAACTGAGGCGCTGGCATCCCGCCGAACATCAATGACGATCCGCATCCCTTCACGGTCACTTTCATCATTGATATCAGTGATGCCTTCAATTTCCTTGTCCCGAGCTAGACCAGCAATCCGTTCGATCAATTTAGCTTTGTTGACCATGTATGGGAGTTCGGTCACGATAATGCGTTGCTTACCATTCTTTTGATCTTGAATATCAACCTTCGCACGAACAATAATGTTCCCACGACCAGTCTGGTAAGCCTTCCGAATACCGGACTTACCCATCACGATCCCACCAGTTGGAAAATCTGGTCCGGGTAAAACTTCCATCAAGTCCGCAACCGTTGCATCGGGATTGTCCATCAACAGATGGATTGCTGAAATGACTTCCGCTAAGTTATGCGGCGGAATATTGGTCGTCATCCCAACAGCGATCCCAGTGGCACCATTAACGAGTAAGTTCGGGAAACGTGCTGGTAAAACTGCTGGTTCCCGTTCCGTATCATCATAGTTTGGTTGCCAGTCAACGGTATCCTTGTTAATATCGCGGAGCATCTCGACCGCAATCTTGCTCATCCGAGCTTCGGTATACCGCATCGCGGCAGCCCCATCACCATCGACAGAGCCAAAGTTCCCGTGACCATCCACTAACATGTAGCGATAGCTAAAATCTTGGGCCATCCGCACCATTGATTCATAGATTGCGGAGTCACCATGGGGATGATACTTCCCCATAACATCCCCGACGATCCGGGCCGACTTCTTATACGGCTTATCCGGTGTCACACCTAATTCACTCATACCGTAAAGGATCCGCCGGTGCACTGGTTTTAACCCATCACGTACGTCCGGTAGCGCCCGTGCCACGATAACACTCATGGCGTAGCTTAAGAATGACGTTCGCATGGTCTTCGAAAGGTTCACATCCGAAATACGATTGTTCGATAAATCTGAATCAGCCAAAATATTCGTCCTCCTTCATCCGTTTTGCCGCTATTAAAGCTTAATTAAGCTTTGTATGTCTCAAGTAAAAGTCGTCATTAAGACGACCACCGTGCCATTACGTCCCTAAGTGTGATTGACGCCCTGCGCCTCAGCTCTTAGGTCGAAATGACTAAACTGACACACTAAACATCCAGATCCTGGACGAACTTGGCATTATCTTCAATAAATTCTCGCCGTGGTTTAACTTGGTCCCCCATTAACATCGAGAAGACCCCATCGGCATCCGCAGCATCCTCATCACGAACTCGTAATAGGCGCCGCTTGTCTGGATCCATGGTCGTTTCCCATAATTGTTCCGCGTCCATTTCACCAAGACCCTTGTATCGTTGAACAACTGGCTTCGGTGACGGTGCCAATTGCCCCATGACCTCACTCAATTCTTCATCCGAATCAATATACTTCACAAATTTACCTTGCCGGACTTGATACAACGGTGGCTGAGCGATATATACGAAGCCAGCGTCAACTAGTGGCCGCATGTACCGATAGAACAACGTCAATAACAAGGTCCGAATATGGGCCCCATCGACATCGGCATCAGTCATGATAATCAACTTGTGGTAATTGGCTTTACTCAAGTCAAAGTCACCACCGAAGCCGGTGCCCATTGCCGTAAACAATGACCGGATTTCTTCATTGGCTAAGATCTTATCAATGCTGGCCTTTTCAACGTTCAAAATCTTACCCCGAATCGGTAAAATCGCTTGCGTCAACCGGGAACGACCCTGCTTAGCTGACCCACCGGCAGAATCCCCTTCGACGATGAACAATTCACTGA
The DNA here is from genome assembly GCF_037290055.1 of Lactiplantibacillus argentoratensis. Lineage (NCBI taxonomy): Bacteria > Bacillati > Bacillota > Bacilli > Lactobacillales > Lactobacillaceae > Lactiplantibacillus > Lactiplantibacillus argentoratensis. The sequence goes on along the minus strand of NZ_CP147647.1, from coordinate 10,959 downwards.
TCTCAGGGTCTTTACTACTGTTGTCTGCCAGCTTACCTGGTAAATTGCTGATTTCCAAGCCACTCTTTTTCCGCGTAACTTCCCGTGCACGCTTAGCAGCGACCCGGGCCTTGGAAGCAAGTAACCCTTTGTCGACCACTTTACGGGCCACACTGGGGTTTTCCATCAAGTACTTGCTAAAGTGTTCTGAGAATAACCGGTCAACGGCTGCCCGAGCATCGGAATTACCAAGTTTCGTCTTCGTTTGACCTTCAAATTGAGGGTCCGGATGCTTAACACTGACAACGGCCGTCATCCCTTCACGGACATCTTCACCCGATAAGTTCGCATCGCTTTCCTTCAACAAGTTATTCTTACGAGCATAGTCATTGATGACCCGCGTCAAGGCTCGTTTGAACCCTTCTTCATGGGTCCCACCTTCGTACGTATGAATATTGTTGGTGAAGGTCATCAAATTACTGTGGTAGTCGTCGGTATATTGCAACGCAACTTCCACCGTAATGCCATTCTGTTCGCCTTCCACATAAATCGGTTCTGGGAATAGAACGGTCTTATTCTTATCTAGATATTCAACGTAGTGGCGAATCCCACCTTCGTAGAGAAAGTCATCTTCAGTGGGTTCATCAGGACGGTTATCCCGAATCGTGATCCGTAAGCCCTTATTTAAGAAAGCGAGTTCGCGAATCCGAGTCGTCAAAATATTAATGTCATAGGTGGTCGTTTCCCGGAAAATATCAGGATCCGGAACAAAATGAACCGCCGTACCATGAGCATCATCAGGCGCATCACCAATAATCTTCATTGGTGTCTTAACCTTCCCACGCTCAAAGTCCATGTAATAAACATGACCATTCCGAGTTACTTTGACGTCCAGCGTCGATGATAAGGCGTTAACAACGGAAGCCCCGACCCCGTGAAGACCACCGGAGACTTTATAACCGCCACCGCCAAATTTACCACCGGCATGCAAAATCGTATAAACCGTTTCAAGCGCTGGTTTACCCGTTTTTTCTTGAATATCAACGGGAATCCCACGACCATTATCGGTAACCGTAATACTATTATCCTTCTCAACGGTCACGTGGATCACGTTTGCGAACCCTGCTAAGGCTTCATCGATTCCGTTATCAACAATTTCCCAAACTAAATGGTGGAGTCCTTGGCTACTCGTCGTACCGATATACATTCCGGGACGTTTCCGGACAGCTTCTAAACCTTCCAAAACTTGAATTTGACTAGCATCGTATTCGCGAGCTTGTTCAAGTTTGGTTTCTTTTTCGTTTTCGGTCAATGCGGTTCCTCCTCATGTAAAGTGCCATGGCTAACTTCAAATACTTTTGGTGCGTTAATTAATTTGCGGGCCACCCCGTCAAGACTTGGCGTGGTTAAAAAGGTCTGCACTTTATCTTGGATCGCTGTCAGCAGATGCGTCTGCCGCGCAGCGTCTAACTCTGATAAGACATCGTCTAATAATAAGACCGGGTACTCCCCCGTCTCAGCTTTCATCAGATCAATTTCAGCAAGTTTAACGGACAAAGCGGTTGTACGCTGTTGACCTTGGGAGCCAAAAGTCTGCACATTTTTGCCGTTCACGCCAAATTGCAAATCATCGCGATGGGGCCCTAATAAGGTCGTCCCTTGAAAGATTTCTTTGGCCTGTTGCTGCTGATATAAGGCTTGTAGCGTTTGATAAATATGATCGACCGACGTTTGGTCGGCAGTGGGTACTTGGGTAACATAGTGAAACGTCAACTGTTCCTGTCCTTGCGTGATCTCGCTATGAACAGCCTGCGCCCACTTCTCGAGTTGTTGCAACAGTTGTAGTCGCTTATGGATGATTTCTGCGCCAAACGCGGCTAATTGGTCAGACAAGACGCCTAAATAGACCTTATCCTTAGCCTGTTGCCGATTTAATTGCCGTAAATATTGATTACGCTGTTTTAAAATCGTGCGGTACTGACTTAGGTTATAGAGGTATTTAGGGCTCATCTGACCAAATTCCATATCCATAAAACGACGGCGAACCGCGGGTGCCCCTTTAACGATGGATAAATCTTCCGGTGCAAACACGATCACATTCAAATTTCCTACGTATTGGGATAGTTTGGCTTGCTCAAGATGATTGACTTTCGCTCGTTTGCCCCGCCGTCCCAATTCAAGTTCTAGAGGGACCGCACCGGTACTTTTATGTAACCGGCCTTGCAACGTTGCCGTGGTGGCTTGCCACCGAATTAATTCTTTATCATTAGCGGTACGGTGACTACGCGTTAACGCCAATACATAAATGGCTTCTAATAGGTTCGTCTTTCCTTGAGCGTTCTCACCCAATAACACATTAACGCCCTGACTGAAATTAATGGTCAAATCCGCGTAGTTCCGAAAATCATGCAAGACTAAATTTTCTAAGTACATCTAATCAGTCGTTTCTTGATTTGAGCGAATAAAAAATGACCCGTTGTCTTCAACTTCAATCGTATCGCCTGGATAAAGTTTCCGACCCCGCCGATCATCTGGTTCACCATTAACTAACACGGTTGTTTCTTTTAAGAACCACTTCGCCTGACCACCCGATCCAATGATGGCCGTTTCTTTTAAGAGTTGCCCCAACGTCATATATGGGGTTTTGATATCTATTGGCTGTTTCACAATGTCACCTGCCTATCTGATTACAAGCTATTAAACGACTGTCTGGCGTGCTACACACACTCCTAACAGGTTATATTATACTTGTTTTTTGATGAAAATTCAATTTATAGCCGCACTCAGAGCCATTTTAAGCCGATTTAGGCCTTTTTAATATCGGGATACTAGCCCGGGGGTAAATTTGCTGAAATTCCCTGATTTTGCGGATTTTAATAAAATATCTTGTTTTTTTACCTAAAAGGTTGCCTAAAGTCGTTACCATTAGTCACGAACAAGAGCTTACTAATATGACGAGCCAAGGTTCCTAAACGTGGTTCATCACATCAGTAGCTCTTAGTAAGAGGAATTTTGCATGGCAGCGTGCCAATTAACGCGCAACAAACAAAATATGCATAAGCAAAAACTTCAAAAGTTACATCACCGTCATTAGCAAGCCATTTCCCTGTTATCAGCTCGTTACAGCCGTCAAAAAAGGCCCGCATTTCAACGTGAAATGCGGGCCTTTTATTCAGAATTGTATATTTATTCAGCTAGTTAGAACGTCCGAACTGGCGTAATCAACTGAATAAAGTTTTCGCCTTCTTCAGTTGGCACTAATGTGAATGGGCGCAACGCCATCGTGAATGAAATCTTGATCATCGCTTGTCCGAATGAACGTAACGCTTCTTTCATGTAGTCCGGGTTAAATGAAATTTCGAGTTCGTCACCTGACAAATCAGTGGGCTGAAGTTGTTCGGTTACTTCCCCAACGTCTGGCGAATTACCAAAAATCGTAATTGTTTTGTCCGTTGGGTTAACGGAGAAGCGTACCACGTTATTGCGGCTTTCATGTGATAACAAGGACGCCCGTTCGATGGCTGCAGAAAGTGCGGGTGCTGAAATCTCAACTGTCGTATTGGATTCTTTAGGAATCAACCGCGACGTGTCGGGATAATTTCCTTCGAGTAAGCGCGAATAGAACGACGTATTCCCCAGCACAAATAAGACTTGGTTTTCTGATAAGCGCATCTGGACGTCGGGATTATCATCACCAATCATCCGGGACAGTTCTGTCAAACTCTTACCTGGAATAATCACGTCATAATTGGCGTTATTGGCTTCCGGTAATTTGATCCGGCGTTGGCTTAGCCGGTGCGAATCGGTTGCGACCGCTAAGAACTCCCCGTTAGCTAAGATAAAGTGAACCCCAGTCAGGATTGGCCGACTTTCCTGGTTGGAAACAGCGATAACAGTTTGACCAATCAGCTCTTTCAACACATCACCGGCTAAAGTAATGGTGTTAGTCATATCGATTTCTGGTAAGTGTGGGTAGTTTTCAGGGTCTAGGCCATTGATCGTAAAGGAAGCGGCCCCGGAAGTAATTTGGGTTTGGAACCCGTCGACCACGTTAACGGTCATGGTATCTTCTGGTAGTTTTTTTACGATTTCACTAAAGAAACGGGCAGGTAAAACGATTGAACCGGCATCTTCAACGACTAACGTATTGTTGTCATCGCTTGCTGGAATGGTGGTCTCAATAGAAATATCAGCATCACTACCAGTTAAGGTAATGGCGTCAGTATTAACGTCTAACTTAAGACCAGTCAAAATTGGAATAGTCGTTTTTGAAGAAATGGCCCGTTGGACGTTATTCAATTCTTTGATGAAGGCAGATCGATTGATCGTGAATTTCATAAGTTAATCCCCTCTTTATTCTAGCGACGGGCACTAGATATATATTAATAATAAAAGTTCGTAGTAATAGTAGAGCAGTGGGTACTGTGGAAAACCGAGAAAAGACTCGGTGTTATCAAGTTTTCCACATGTGCATAAGTTGTGGAAAACTTTTCAAGTTATTCTTTTTTATCCACACTACGATTTGAGCTGACCAGTCAAATCACCCACGGCTTTTTGTAATTCGGCGTCGGTTTTAAGAGCTTTAGTGATTTTATCATGGGCGTGGATCACAGTTGTATGATCCTTGCCACCAAACTCGTTACCGATGCGTGGCAGTGAGCTTTCAGTCAGTTCACGTGATAAATACATAGCGATTTGGCGCGGAATGACGATTTGTTTATTGCGTTTCTTTCCCTTAAGGTCGGCCATCGTAACGTGGAAATACTTGGCGACCTTTTCCTGAATAACGGGAATCGAGACCTCTGATAGCTTACTACTAAGGTGCAAACTCTTCAACGCATCCGCCACTAAACTGGTGGTAATTGGTGAATTATTCAGTCGCGAGTATGCTTGCACGCGCGCTAAGGCGCCTTCGAGTTCCCGGACGTTTGAGTCAATCTGTCCGGCAATATAACTTAACGTATCGTCAGGAATCTCGATTCCTTCAAGATCAGCTTTATTGCGCAAAATAGCAATCCGCGTCTCGAGATCAGGCGGGGTAATATCAACGGATAAGCCCCACTTGAACCTAGAAACTAGGCGATCTTGGAGTTGCGGAATTTCGTTCGGTAAGCGATCGGACGTAAGCACGATTTGCTTATCGTCTTCATATAAAGCATTAAATGTATGGAAGAACTCTTCTTGCGTTGCTTCCTTATTAGCAAAAAATTGAATGTCGTCGACTAATAATAGGTCAACGTTCCGATATTCTTCGCGGAATGCTTCCTGTTTTTTAGTTTGAATGGCATTAATTAATTCATTCGTGAAAGATTCGCTAGTGACGTATTTGATGTTACTAGTCGGATCGGTTTCTAACAATTTGTTACCGATAGCGTGCATCAGGTGGGTTTTGCCCAGACCAACGCCCCCGTAGAAAAACAACGGATTATACATCGTGCCGGGTTCTTCCGACACAACTAACGCAGCGGCATGGGCCATTTGATTGCCCTTACCGATCACGAAAGTATCAAAAGTGTATTTCGGGTTGAGTTTCGTTTCCCGCATAAATGTGGGGGTAGTTGCGGTTGTTGGTTGTTGTCCCGCAACGTTACCGGTAGTCACTTGCGAGTCCTTGTCTCTCGTAAGTTGCTGACGTTCTTCTTCCGTTATCATGACCGGCCGAATCTGCTCGTTAGTCGCTTGCATCGCAATGTCCGTGAACTTTGCGGCCAAGTTTTTCTCCCAATAGTCACGATGAAGTTGTGTTGGGACTTCGATCGTCATTTGAGCTTTATCGAGTTGGAGTGGTTTTGCCGGTTCGACAAACGTTTGAAACGTGATCTTGGACAGATCTTGTTCCATAGAGAACTTAATGAGATTCCATAAGTCATTACGTTCCAGCACGTGGATACCCCTTTTCTTAAAAAACGTAATTCTATTTTAGCATGAACATATAGAGTTTTCCACAAGTGGACAAGTTAAAGTTAAGAGAATTCACAGGCTGGGATTTGAATATACACAGCTTGTCGAAAACTAGGAATGAATTTTATAAAACAGCACTTATCCACAAAAACGAGTTTAAAACTAAAGCCGCAATAAAAGCGTTTATTGGAGTTATACACACAACAAATACGTCCTGTGGATAACTAAATAACAACCCGTTAATTTGTCGAAAAACTTGTGGGTAAATTGCGAATAACGGAAAGTTACCTGGGGACAATCCACAAAGAAATCCGCAATTAAATAATTTTTCGTTCCCGAAATACTGCGGAGAAATTTAATTTACTGGTTTTCAAACAAATAAAAATATGCTATAGTAGTCAGGAAATGCGTTTAGATGTAAACTGCGTTTTGAAAATAACGACTTAATCGAATTGATTCATGTCATTATGGAGAAGGAGGTGTCATGATGAAGAGAACTTACCAACCAAAGAAGCGCCATCGTCAACGTGTACATGGTTTCCGCAAACGGATGAGCACCAGCAATGGCCGTAAAGTGTTAGCCCGTCGACGCCAACGAGGCAGAAAAGTATTGTCTGCATAGGCCACTGATAATCAGTGGCTTTTTCTTTACAGTCCTAGACCAGGTGTTTAGGGCTGTAAAGTTGTGTAGCAATTCGCTCAAGAGCTTGAGCGCACACATGGAGATGGATTATGCGAAAATCATATCGGGTAAAAAAGGAAACTGAGTTCCAACAAGTTTTTGAGACCCGCAACTCGTATGCCAATCGTCAATTTGTCATTTACGTTTTGGAAAAACCGGGGCAACCCCATTTTCGCGTCGGTATCTCGGTCGGTAAGAAGATCGGAAACGCCGTTGCACGTAATTGGGTCAAACGCCGGATTCGGCAATCAATCACCGAGCTAAAGCCGCAGCTTAAGCAAGATGCGGACTTTCTCGTCATTGCCCGACCAACCGTTGCCGGTAAGTCGCAAGCCGAAACCAAAGCTTATCTAAGCCATGCGCTAAAGCTAGCGCACCTGCTGGACAATGATTAAAGTGAGGACATTCGTTTGAAAAAGTACAGAAAAATACTGGCAATGCTGGCCGTACTAGCGATCGTACTAGTTTTGAGTGGGTGTAGTAATACCCCAATCACGGATAAGAGCACCGGATTTTGGGATGGCTTAATCATCTTGAACTTCTCACGGGCGATTATTTGGTTATCAAACTTGTTTGGTCATAGTTATGGTCTTGGGATCATCGTCTTCACGTTGATTATCCGGGTCATTATCTTGCCATTGATGATCTTCCAAACCCGCAACATGGTAGCCATGCAAGAAGTCCAACCGCAGATGAAGGCTTTACAAAAGAAGTATTCGTCACGCGATATGGAAACTCAGCAAAAGCTCCAGGCGGAAATGAAGAAGTTGTATGCCAAGCATGGTGTGCATCCAATGGCCAGCATGTTGCCATTACTAGTTCAGTTGCCTATTTTGATTGCGTTGTACCAAGCAATCTGGCGGACACAAGCCTTGAAGACCGGTTCGTTCTTATGGCTGCAATTAGGTAGCAAGGACCCGTACTACGTTTTGCCAATTCTAGCGGCGCTCTTTACGTTTGCTAGTTCCTGGTTAGCGATGAAGTCGCAGCCAGAACAAAACGGGATGACAACTTCCATGACGTACTTGATGCCCGTGATTATTTTGATTACGGCCATCAACGTGCCATCAGCGTTGTCCTTGTACTGGGTGATCTCCAACGCGTTCCAAGTTGGTCAAACCTTGTTATTACAAAACCCATTCAAGATTAATCGCGAACGGGAAGCTAAGAAGCAAGCTGAACGTGATCGTAAGCGAACGCTTGAAAAAGCTAGAAAGCGCGCGATTCGTAATCATAAACGTTAAATACAAGTAGACCTGCCATGTGTGGTGGGTCTTTTTTTGTGAGCTCGCATCATTTTTACCAAACAGTCAACATAGGGTCTGGCCGAGATGTTAGGATGCGAACGCACAGTTATCGGCGCCCACTGGTCAGACTGCAATATAGAAATTGTAATAAGCGACCGGATACTGGTAATTATCTGGAAATAAAGTCGCGCATAAAATGACTAGCTTGAGCCCATGTTTTTAACGGCCTGCCGCAGCTTGAGATGGCTACTTGACCAATCGCCATTAGAACGGCGTGACCAAAAGTATAGTGGCTCGGCGGAAGAAAAAATCCCAAAAAAGATTTGACAAATTGAAAAATGACCGCTAAGATGTGAATCACATTAAAAAATAATTAGATTAAGCGAACGGCAATCGAGGAGTCGGTTATCAGTCAGTTACAGCGAGTCGCGGATGATGAAAAGCGATCTGAACTGGTAGCTAAAAGTCGATTACTAGTGAGAAGTTGTGTGAAGCAATTTCCGGGTGTACCCGATAACGTACCAACATATCGTCAATGAATTTGGCCGTATGTAAGTGGTGAGTCTAACTGGCTCACAAATGAGGTGGTACCGCGTGAAGACGTCCTTTTAAGCATAACAGCTTAGTGGGGCGTCTTTTTGTGTCGTAGGACGCCGGCTGATCTGGTTAAATCAAAACATAATGGAGGGATTAGGGATGCGGGCAAAGTATACATATAGCATTATAGGAGTGGTGAGCGCCTTATTATTAACCGGCTGTTTGGGAGCGGTCTCTAATTCTTCGAAGACGACCAGTACGGCTGATCAGAATAAGACGTTAGGCATCACGATTCCTGGCGAACCGATGACGACTGATCCGACGACTTCGATTGAAACGAACGGCGGTGCTGTAATTACGCAGACTGGTGAAGGGATTTACCGCAAAAACGCGAATAATAAGATTGTTGCGGGGGTGGTCGAGAAGAAGGTCAAACCAACTGAAAACAAGACCCGGTATACGTTTACGATTCGTAAAAATGCGCGCTGGCAAAATGGAACCAAAATCACTTCACAAGACTTTGTGACGGCGTTGCGGCGACAAGCTAATCCGGCAACGAAGTCCCAAAACTTGGATGCTATTAGTTACATCAAGAACTTTGATGCCGTCAATAACGGAAAAATGGCTGTTAGTAAGTTAGGTGTGACGGCCATTAACAAGCGGACATTTTCCATAAAGTTAAGCAAGCCGGTACCTTATATGAATTATGAGTTTACGAGCTTTTACCCGCTCAATACGGCGGCAGTCCAGAAATACGGGTCGAAGTTAGGGAGTGATTCAGCGACAACGGTGGCGAACGGCGCCTACGTTATTAAGGGGTGGAAAGGTTCTAATGATAGTTGGTATTACGTTAAGAATAAGTACTACTGGAATGCCAAGAACGTTAAGATCAAGCGTATCAAAGTCACGGTCACTAAGGATGATAATACGGCGCAGAACCTCTTCAACGCTGGCACAGTCCAAGTGACCAACATTTCGGGGCAGTACGTGAAGAATAATGCCAATAATAGTCAAATGACGGTTACTAAAACTGGCCGGAATAATTACATCTATTTCAATAGTAAGAAGTCCGTAACGGCCAATGAGAATTTCCGGCACGCGCTAAGCCTGGTCATTAATCAAAAAACGTTGGCAAAAGATGTCTTGCAAGATGGCTCACAAGCCGCGACGAACATTGTGCCGAAAAACTATGCGAGTGACCCGACTACTGGTGAGGATTTCGTTAAGGAAGTTGGAAACTTGTCACCGACTAATATTAAGCAAGCTAAGCAGTATTGGCAGAAGGCCCAAAAGGAACTTGGTAAGCAAAATGTGACTTTGAACTTTCTATGTGACGATACGGATACTGAGAAGAAACTCGCTGAATACGTCCAAGGCGTGGCCGAAAAGTATTTGAAAGGCGTGACGATCAAGATCGTTGCGGTCCCACACGCGACCCACGTATCGCGTGATTTTACGGGGAACTTCGACCTCGTCACAGTTGGCTGGGGGCCGGATTATCCGGATGCCCAAAACTTCTTGGATGGGATGCAGAGTTCGAATAGCATCAACTTTACTCAGTGGAAAGATGCGAAGTATGATGCGTTGATGGCCAAAGTATCTGATACGGCGAAATACACGGCCGCGCAACGCTGGACTTATGAAAAGCAAGCCGATCGCCGGTTGATGAAACTCGATGCCGTGATTCCCACCTACCAAGCCTCCTCTGCATTTTTGGTCAGCAAGGATGTTGGTGGCTTGCAGTGGGATGAGTTTTCTGGAACATCCAGTCAACTTCAATATGCTTATTGGAAATAAGACTTTGTCATGAAAGGTGGTGAGGCGTGGTGAATAGTCAGTTAGAGAACCAACAATGCAGTGATGAAAATGATGGTCCGTTACCGTTAATGAACGGGGTGCGACCTGCCAAAATGAAAGGAAGTCATTATTATGACCAAAACCAACTATATCAATGCCTCAATCTACAGTTCAGAAAAGCAAACTTTTATCGATAATCAATTCATGACCGTTGACGACGCAACCGGAAAAATTATCGCGGTCGGTACGGGGACCCCGGACACGATTGCTGAACAAACGACAGATATGCAAGGAAAATACGTCATGCCAGGTATCATGAACGCTCATACGCATATTACCAGTATTCCGACATATTGGTGGCGTGATGGCCAGGAAGACCGCCATCCGGAGTCGCGTGAATATAATACCATGTACGCGATCCGCAACATGCAGGATATGGTGAACCATGGAGTAACCTATATCCGCAATGTCGGCGCCCAGTATGATATTGACGTTGCGATTTCAAAGATGCAACGAGAAGGAAAGATTGCGGGCCCTCGCGTGATGACATCTGGCCAGGCCTTTTCAATTACGGGTGGTCATGGTGCGGATGGCGGCCACGAAGTCGATGGTGTGGATGCGGTCGTTCAAGGTGTTCGCCAGGCCCTTAAAATGGGCGTCGATAATATCAAGATGATGGTTACCGGTGGGGTCCTTCGAAACGGCGAGACCCCAGATGATATTCAGTTTAATTTTGAAGAAGTTCAAGCAGCCGTTGCTGAGGCCCATCATAAAGGCAAGACGGTGGCGGCTCACGCGCAGGGGAATGCCGGGGTA